>NZ_JACRTC010000023.1 GCF_014385095.1 Zongyangia hominis | reverse complement strand
CAATCAATGATATTGCGGTAGCCGCACACATTTCCAAAGCGTCTGTGTTTCAGTATTTCGGCAGTAAAAAGCAGCTCTACATTTACCTGCTGGAATACTGCAAGAAAATCATAGAGGGACTATTTGATAAGGAAGCCCTCGATTCCGAAACAGATTTGTTCGACAGGATTCTGGCATCCAGCCGCATGAAAATGGAGGGGCTCCAAAATCAGCCTTTTATCTTGCAGTTTATTACCAGTGCCTGGGAGGAAAATTCTCCCGAGGTGACGGATACGCTGGCGATCCTGACGGAGGAGACCGGCAGATTCCGAAACGATCTTGTTCTGCGGGAAGAGGATGCTTTGAAATTCAAAGACCCAGAGGATGCCCAGCCGGTCTTTCAGATGCTGCTTCTGATGGCCGAGGGCTATGCGGCCGGGTACCGGGGGGCGGCGGCTTTCGATTTTCAGGCTGTCATGGAGGATTTTGAGAAGAACATCGCAATTCTGCGGAAAAATTTTTATAAGGAGGA
>NZ_JACRTC010000022.1 GCF_014385095.1 Zongyangia hominis | reverse complement strand
CAATCAATGATATTGCGGTAGCCGCACACATTTCCAAAGCGTCTGTGTTTCAGTATTTCGGCAGTAAAAAGCAGCTCTACATTTACCTGCTGGAATACTGCAAGAAAATCATAGAGGGAATATTTGATAAGGAAGCACTCGATTCCCAAACAGATTTGTTCGACAGGATCATGACTTCCAGCAAAATAGAAATGGAGAGTTTCAAAACACAGCCCTTCATTCTCCAATTTATTTCCAGCGTCTGGGAGGAAACTTCTCCCGATGTACTGGATTCGCTGGCCATCCTGACGGAAGAAACCTGCAAGTTCAGAAACGATATGATTTTGCGGGAAGATGACGCTTTGAAATTCAAGAACCCGGAAGATGCTGGCCCTGTATTCCAAATGCTTCTGCTGATGGCCGAGGGCTATGCGGCCGGGTACCGGGGGGCGGCGGCTTTCGATTTTCAGGCTGTCATGGAGGATTTTGAGAAGAACATCGCAATTCTGCGGAAAAATTTTTATAAGGAGGA
>NZ_JACRTC010000021.1 GCF_014385095.1 Zongyangia hominis | reverse complement strand
CAGGGCGTCCTACAGCCCAGCTTCGACAAGGATGTCAACGCCTACAGCGCCTCTGTCACAAATAGTGTGGACTCCATCCAGGTCAAACCCTTCTACTCCGGCGAGATGGCAGTCACTGTGAACGGCAAGGCTGTGGAAAGCGGCGTCTTCTCCGAGGCCATCGCTCTCGATGTAGGAGAGAACACCATCGAAGTGAAGCTCGTCATGGGAGAAAAAGAAAACATCTATACGATTGTCGTCACCCGTGCAAAACCTGCGGACACGACGAAGCCTACCACCACGAAGCCCTCTATCCCGGGCGGACACAGCTCCGACTGGAAGTGGCCGGAAGGTACGGCAAAGCCTGGCACTGGGAAAGAGAACCCGCAGTCGGGCGACGCGTCGGCGCTGCCGATAGCGCTGCTGCTCATGGCGGGCGCTGCTGGAACAGCGGTCTTCCTTACCAGAAAGCGGAAGAAATAACGAAACCCTTCTTCTTCTCAATAAGACCCAGCTAAAAAAGCAAAAGGCGGAG
>NZ_JACRTC010000020.1 GCF_014385095.1 Zongyangia hominis | reverse complement strand
ATCGAGGACATCAACGTGATGGTGGGTGCACCGGCGGACGAAGTGCTGGCCAAACTCCCGGCAAAAGTCACGGTGGAGCAGGAAGACGGCATCCAGAGAGACGTAGACGTTGTCTGGAACATCGACGGCGTGAAGCTGGATAAGGCTGGAACCTACGAGGCAGTGGGCACCATCGCCGGCACCGACGTGCAGGCGAAAGTGAAAGTCATCGTCGGCGAGGAAGCAGTCATCGATACCTTGACTCCGGCAGAGCTCAAAGCAAGCGCGAAAGAGGGAGCGACGGCGGAGGAAGTGTATGCGAAGCTGAAGAAAGACATAGTGGCAACCTACACCGACGGGACAACTAAGGAACTGACTTTGAGCGGCTGGGATTACAGCAAGGTGGACTTCAGTAAAGCAGGGACATATGAAGCCACTGGTAAACTGAGCCTGGACGGGACTGAGATCGAGAAGACGATCCCGATCAAAGTGACGATCACGAAAGAGGGCGGAGGCACCACCAAACCTGTGACGAAGCCCAACATTCCTGGTGGGAACAATTCCGACTGGAAGTGGCCGGAAGGCAGCGGTTCTGGTTCCGACTCCGGCAAGAAAAACCCGAACTCCGGTGACAGCAGCATGCTGCCCATCGCTCTGGCCGTTCTGGCTGCGAGCGCTGGCG
>NZ_JACRTC010000019.1 GCF_014385095.1 Zongyangia hominis | reverse complement strand
TTTGGGTCTCCACATGAAGCCTGATAACCGCTGGATCAAACTGGCTGACCAAATCCCATGGGATATGTTTGAAGCCAAATACGCTGAACTTTTCCCAAGTGATACCGGTAATGTAGCCAAGCCTCTTCGCATGGCGTTAGGAGCTCTGATCATCCAGACCAAGTTCCAGTATTCTGACCGTGAGCTCGTGGAACAGATTACTGAGAACCCATATCTGCAATACTTTATCGGACTTCCCGGCTTTCGGGAAGAAGCTCCGTTTGATGCAAGTACACTGGTTCTTTTTCGTAAACGCATTTCCGCAGAAATGCTGATGGAAGTAAACGAGTATCTTCTTGCGCATAAGGATGATGACAAAGATGACCATACTCCGCCATCCGGAGGAAAAACCAATGATGATGGTACTGCAAAAGAAGATACACACAAAGGAACGCTGACCCTTGATGCAACCTGTGCACCTGCAAACATACGTTATCCGCAGGACATCTCACTTTTGAACGAAACAAGAGAAAAGCTGGAAAACATGATTTACCGTTTTTGCAAATGTTATGGTCTTAAGCTGCCAAGAAGATATCGCAAACGTGCCAGAAAAGAGTATCTTGCATTTGCTAAGAGCAGGAAGCACACGGCAAAGAAAATCCGCAGCGCACTCCGCAGACAGCTTGGCTACGTAAAAAGAGATCTTGGCTATCTGGAACAGTTCATGAGTGAAGGTTATGCCATGACAGGTAAGGATATCGGTCTATATCTTACCATCATCCGGTTGTATGAACAGCAACAGTATATGTATGATAACAGAGTTCATTCTGTGGAGCACCGCATTGTAAGTATTTCACAGCCATGGCTCCGGCCGATCGTCAGAGGCAAGGTCAAAGCACCGGTTGAATTTGGTGCAAAATTTGATCTCAGTCTTGACAGCGAAGGTTATGGGCGTATCGAAAAAATATCTTTCGAGGCATACAACGAGAGCACCTGCCTGATTGAAGCAATAGAACGATTCAGAGAGCGTACCGGTTATTATCCGGAACGAGTTCTGGCAGATCAGATATACCGGACCAGGGAAAACAGGAGCTATTGCAAGGAACATGGGATCCGGTTATCAGGTCCAAAGCTTGGCAGGCCAAGCGCTACAGCAAAAGTTGATAAAAAACAGGAGTATCAGGATAATACCGATAGAATCGAAGTGGAGCGCACCTTCAGCCTGAGCAAACGCTGTTATGGTATGAGCTGCATTACCACAAAACTGGAAGGAACGCAGTTGACTTCTATCGCATTATCTGTATTCGTGACGAATCTGTTCAGGATTCAGAGGCGAATACTTTACGCTCTTTTGCGCCTGTTCCGCTTCTGGCATGACTGGAACAGATGTAAGAGCTGGAAGTTGCAGATATCTGCTTAATCAGCAGACACTATTTAATGGTGATATCAGGAGTGCAGAGA
>NZ_JACRTC010000018.1 GCF_014385095.1 Zongyangia hominis | reverse complement strand
CCTATTACAATAAATTTGGACAGGGAAGCCGGGCAGCCAGTCCGGTTTCCCTTCCATCTCGTGCCTAAGCTACAATGAGAGGAGCAACTGGCTGACCATTCACTCCTTGGGCTTCTATGTCCGTTAGAAAGACTGTCAGCCATCCTCTTGTTGCAGCGTTCGATTTGAGCAGGTTGAGCCACCGGATGCCGGAGAGTTCGTGTCACCCAATAGATTGAATCGGCAGCGAGAAAAGATGGATTCCGGTTGCAGATTCGTTGTATTGGAGGAATGTGGATGAACTGCGTTGGCATCGATATTTCCAAAGGAAAAAGCATGATCGCCGTCATGCGGCCCTTCGGAGAGGTGGTAGTCTCACCCTTTGAGGTACTTCACACCGACAGCGAACTGAGTAAGCTGGCAAGGCTGCTCAAAAGTCTGGACGGTGAGACCCGTGTGGTGATGGAGTCCACGGGCAATTACCACGCGCCGGTGGCCTGGCTGCTCCACGACGCGGGGCTTTATGTCTCCGTAGTCAATGCAATGCTGGTGCATGACTATGGGAACAACAGTTTAAGACGGGCCAAGACTGACAAGAAGGATGCCGTGAAGCTGGCCAACTACGGCCTTGACCACTGGCTCACGCTGCCGAGATATGTCCCGGAGGAGGATACCCGGCTCATGCTGAAGTCTTGCTACCGGCAGTACCAGCAGTATTCCAAAGTGCGGACCATGCTGAAGAACAACCTGATTTCCCTCCTGGATACCGCTTTCCCGGACGCAAACCGCCTGTTTACCAGTCCGCCCCGCGCCGATGGCAGCGAGAAATGGGTGGACTTTGTAGCTGCTTTTTGGCACTGCGAGTGCGTCTGCGGCCTGTCTGAGAAGGCCTTTACCGCCAAGTACCAGAAATGGTGCAAAAAGCACGGCTACAATTTCAGCGAAGATAAGGCGCTGGACATTTACGCTTCCGCCTGTGGACACTTCGGTGTCATGCCCAAAACGGATACCGCAAAACTTTTGGTAGAACAGGCCATTTCCCAACTCCGGGCAACTTCCGCCGCGTTAGCTGCTCTTAAGCAGGAGATGCAGTCTCTGGCGGCCTCTCTGCCGGAGTATCCTGTGGTGATGGAGATGTTTGGTGTTGGCCCCGCGCTCGGCCCCCAACTCATGGCTGAAATTGGCGATGTGCGCCGTTTTCATTCCAAGAAATCGCTGGTGGCCTTTGCAGGCATTGACGCCCCTCCTTACCAATCCGGCCAAATGGATATTCGTAGCCGCAGCATTTCCAAGCGGGGATCTGCCTCGCTGCGCAGAACGCTTTTTCTGGTGATGGGCGTTCTCCTGCAATGCGCTCCAATGGATGAGCCGATCTACCAGTTCATGAACAAGAAACGTTCTGAGGGCAAGCCCTACCGTGTCTACATGATGGCCTCCGCCAACAAGTTCCTGCGCATTTACTATGCTTCTGTGAAAGCCTACTTGGATTCTCTGGAACACAACTGATTTCCCAGCGTTATACCATCTGGCTGGCCGCCGTTTTAATTTTGAAACGCTCAGCGGCTTGATTTTGTGTTGCCTTTTTTGCTTCACTAAAAATCTGAAATTTCTACTTGACTTTTATTAGCAGGTCTT
>NZ_JACRTC010000017.1 GCF_014385095.1 Zongyangia hominis | reverse complement strand
TCCCTCTATGATTTTCTTGCAGTATTCCAGCAGGTAAATGTAGAGCTGCTTTTTACTGCCGAAATACTGAAACACAGACGCTTTGGAAATGTGTGCGGCTACCGCAATATCATTGATTGAGGCTTTTTCATAACCAAACTTGCCGAAGCACTGGAGCGCCGCATTGAGAATGGTCAATCTCTTTTCTTCGGTCAGGGCCAAAAATTTGTCCAATTCATTTCCTCCTTTTTACACAATAACCGTTTCGGTTATTTAGAGTATAGCACCAATAACCGAAACGGTCAAGTATTTTGGAGTATGATTCAAAAGTTTTCTTTTTATACTGTTAGACCAACGAAGATTAGTCTCGAAAGTACCGGTGTGTTCAAGTCAGCAGTTGCACGAAAATGTAATTCGTTCAAATACTACTACCTGAAATATAAAATTACATTGGGTGATGTCTATGAAATTTGAACGCGATGAGCGCAAATTTGATTTCCACGATATAGGGTGCGAGATAAAGCGCAAAAGAGAAACCAGCGGGATGACACAGGATCAACTGGCCCTTATCATTGACCGTGATCCCCGCACCATCATATATAACGAAAACGACGGTCAGCATCCGAGCTTGAACACTTTTTATCAGATGGTGACAATGTTCGATATATCGGTGGATCAGTTCTTTTATCCAGACATGAGCGCAGATGACGCTTGCAAAAAGCGCATCAATACACTTGCTGCATTAACACTTGACCGATTCGGTTATTGGTGCTATACTCTGAATAACCGAAACGGTTATTGTGTAAGAAGAAGGAAATGAATTGAACAAATTTTTGGCCCTGACCGAAGAAAAGAGATTGACCATTCTCAATGCGGCGTTCCAGTGCTTCGGCAAGTTTGGTTATGAAAAAGCCTCAATGTCGATTCTGTTATATTACGCATATCGCAGAAAATTAAGTAAGAAAACTGCCAATGACAAAGAGTAAGTTATACCCACGTTATGAAAGGACGTGCTATGAAGGATTCATTGAAAAAAGGATTGATAATAGGTGCTGCCGGTAGTGCGATTTGTGTGCTTTGGCATCATCTTCTAACCAAAAAGATGATGCAGCTCGCCATGGATCGGGTTGCGCCGCAGGACAGAAGCAACGGAAAAATGCGTGTGTCCGGTTCACCTGAAATGATAGAAACCACTGAAATTGTAAAAAAGGCAGCTGGTCAGCTCGAAAAAAGCGGCTGTGACGTGGTGGAAATCACTGCTCACGACGGAATTTCATTGATTGGGCATTGGTGTCCCTGCGAAGAACCGAAAAGAACTATAGTTGCCATGCACGGGTGGCGTTCCTCCTGGTCACATGATTTTGGTCTAATCGCAGATTTCTGGCGCAATAATCATTGTTCTGTACTCTACGCAGAGCAGCGGGGACAAAATAATAGCGGCGGCGACCATATGAGTTTAGGTTTGCTGGAACGCTACGATTGCCTGGCATGGACAAATTGGATAAACGAGAAAACAGGAAAAAGCATTCCCATCTATCTTGCCGGGGTATCCATGGGTGCAACCTCTGTGCTAATGGCGTCCGAACTGGAACTGCCGGATAATGTATTTGGAATCGCAGCGGACAGTGCATTTACTTCGCTCCATGCAATTTGGAAACATGTCTCCGAAAGCAATCTGCATATTCCTTATGCTCTGCATAAAACAGGTGCCGATAGGATGTGCAAAAAGCGCATCCAAATGGATGCTGATGCTGCCTCAACTACAGAAGCGTTGAAGCACTGCCAAATTCCTGTTCTTTTTGTCCACGGAACAGATGACCACTTTGTTCCAGTTGAAATGACATACGAAAACTATAAAGCCTGTACATCAGAAAAGCGTCTGCTGATTGTTCCGGGCGCTGACCACTGTATGAGCTATCTCGTAGGAAAAAGCACCTACGAGCGCATTGCAAAAGAGTTTTGGGAATTTTGCGAACAGCGGAAAAAGAATCCGTAGATTTGAGTTTGAAGGGGGGGGAATCATTATGCGCCAGCGTTGGCTCCGTGTCTTATTCCGTAGAAGGATGTTGACGATACTCCTGCTACTTTTACAGGTATATTTTCTTATATGCCTTGTACTTGGGGGAAGTCAGCTTTCCCGAAATTTCAGTCGCCTACTGACAATCGTCAGTATCATTGCGGTGCTTTATATCGTTTCCCAGAAAGACAAAGGCGCCTACAAAACTGCATGGGCGATCCTGATCCTAACCTTCCCGTTGTTTGGTGGACTGATGTATCTTTTGTCTAATGCACAATCCTCGAAATGGCGCTTTGCAAAAAGTGTCCTCCATACACAACAAAAGGCAAAACCACTCTATGCACTCCCCGGCATTTGCTATGAAAGCGCAACAAAACAACTGCCTGAATATTACCCTCAAATTCATTACTTGCAGGAATACACGGGGTTTCCAATATATGCAGATACAGAAACACATTACCTTACACCGGGTGAACGAAAGCTGGAAACACTTTTGGCGGAACTTGAAAAAGCCGAGAAGTACATATTTCTGGAATATTTCATCGTGCAGGAAGGCGTTATGTGGAACAGCATCTTGGAAGTTTTGAAGCGAAAAACCACGCAAGGCGTAACTGTGCGACTGATTTATGACGATATGGGTTGCTTTCTCACTCTTCCGAAAGACTACGCAAAGCAGCTAAAAAAACACGGTATCCAGTGCGCCGTATTCAATCCCTTCCGACCTGTTCTGACCGTAAAGCAAAATAACAGAGATCACCGAAAAATAGCGGTCATTGATGGAAAGGTGGCTTTTACCGGAGGTATCAATCTGGCAGATGAATACATCAACGCCATTGAGAAACACGGACACTGGAAAGATGCAGCGATCATGCTGAAAGGCAAAGCCGCATGGAGTTTCACACTAATTTTTTTACAGACGTGGGAAATTTGTACCCATACAGACGAGGACTACGAAATCTTCTACCCATGGAAAGAACAAGAGTGCCCTGTTACTGCAAAGGGGTTTGTTCAGCCATACGCTGACAGTCCAATGGATGAAGAAAATGTGGGCGAACACGTTTACCT
>NZ_JACRTC010000016.1 GCF_014385095.1 Zongyangia hominis | reverse complement strand
GGACAGCTTATTGGCATACAGTCCATCAAAGAACTGCGTGAGAGCGGCTATAAGAAAGTCTCTCTGAGCGCAAAGGAGGCTATCCCTCGCGATTTCTTTGATTTGTCCGGCATTGCGAACTATGCGGAGACTGCGGATAAGACCTCTGTTTCCTTTATGTATAACGGAAATATCACGGCGATTATTGACAAGCTTCACCTGCTGCATTTGGACGATGTGCTTTTGGAAGAGCCCTCTTTGGAGGAAATCTTCATGCACTACTATGCGTAAGGAGGTGTCAGGCATGGTCATTTTGAAATATGAACTGAAAAGGCACCGCAAATATATTTTGGGTTGGGCCATCGCCTTGGCTCTGTGTGTTTTTGTGATGACGCCTACCTATTACAGCTTTATGGATGTTTCCACCGGAGACCTCTATGAAACGCTGGGTACGAGTGATTTTTACAAAGGCGTTGGTGTGTCCATGGAATATCTGACCTCACCGTTGGGCATTTATGCGTTTCTTACCAGCTTTTTTATGATTGCGTCCGGTATTTTCGGGATGCACTTCGGTATCGCCATTCACACCAAGGAGTGCTCGGAGCGAACCTCTGAATATCTGTTTACAAAACCCCATACCCGAAAAACGATTTACTGGGCAAAGGCGTTCACGGTTTTTTTCGGCGTAGTGGTCGTGAGCATGGTATATCTTCTCGCCTCTTTTTTGGCGCTGGCCCTGTTCCGCTCCGGCATTGACTGGGGAGAGTTCTTTCTGATTGCTCTTTCCCTCATGCTGGTCACGCTGTTCCTTGCAGCTATGGGGCTTTTGGTTGGAATTCTATTTTCACGCAATCGAAGCCCACTTTTGACTGCCGGGTTAATTGTCTTTGTCGAGTACTGCGTCACCAGCTTCTCCAACATTGTCAGCAACCGTGCCATTAGTTTTCTGTCCCCGTACTCGTTCTTTAGTGCGGCTGAGATTTCCAAATCTGGCTTTTATGAGTTGGATTACTTGGGATGGTGTGTACTGCTGTTTGCCCTGTTTTTGGTGCTGTCTTATCGTGTCTTTTTGAAAAAAGACATCCAGTTCCGCTCATGAGGGGGTGCAAAGATGAAAACATTGGTGAAAAACGAATTCCGCCAAACCAGAAAGACCCTGCTGATCTGGCTGGGGATCATGTTACTGCTGTGCGGATTCTGCTATTTTGAACTTTTATCCTTGAAGGACAGTCTGGATGAGATGGCCCGGACAGTCGGCCAATTTCCTCGCTTGATCATGATCATGTTCGGTGTGAAAGGGGATCTCACGACTGCCCTTGGTTGGTACGCGTGTATCTATTTTTGGGAGGGGCTGTTGGCCTTTGCCTATGCAATCTCTCTGGGCCTGTCCTGTGTGGCGAGGGAAAAGAAATTTGGAACATCCGAATACCTGTTCACAAAGCCTGTGGAGCGGAAAACCATTGTTCTGGCGAAGGTGATCGTTTCAGCAGTGAACCTGCTGGTGTTCGCCCTGTTCAGCGGCGTGTGCAATTATTTCACGATCGTTCTTCCTTTGGGCGGTCTGGATCAGCCGGGAGCGGTGCTTTCCACAACGATGGGAATGTTCTTTACCCAGCTTCTCTTTTTTGCCTTGGGTCTGCTGTTTGCCAGCCTTTTCAAATCTTATAAGGCCGCGGTACGCGCCGGTACGGTTTTCGTATTGGCCGCCTATGTGTTGGCCTTTACTGCCGAGTACACAGGGAATCGTTTCTTGGATTATCTGACCCCTCTGCGGTACTATGATGTGTATGAAGTAGCACTAAATGGCGTCTATCTTTCCTACATCGTCTTAACAGTACTCATTGTGGGCGCGTGTGTAATGGTTTCTACAAGGCGGTGGAAACTGCGTGAGTTGTAAATGTAATTGTCCATAGATATTCTATTATCTGATGAAAAACAAAGAATGAAAAAAAACGAATGGCTATTATGCCCCAACTGCAACAACAAAACGAGAATTAAAATCTGTGATAATACAGTACTTGAAAATTTTCCGCTATACTGTCCGAAGTGCAAACGGGAAATAATAATCAGCGTAAAACAATTCAATACCACAGTTATCACAGAGCCAGACGCATAGACGCAGAGCCGATAACCCGTTAGCCTTGTGCTGCGGATTATCGGCTCTTTTTGCTTTTAAGATAGAAAAGGAGACAAAACCATGAGTAATTCTATTAAAGACAGCGTACAGGCTTTCGCCGTCAATCAAGTGCTGAAATATGTTGACAGCAATCCGCAGGAAGCATTCCCCAAGTTGTTAGATTGGGCGGATAAGTTCGATAAGGATAACCTCTATCTCACACAGCGCCAGCAAATCCGTAAGGTGATGGAGCAGCCTGACAGCAACTGGATGCGCCTGATCAACAGCCTTTGGACGGACATTGATTCTGAAGTCCGCAAAGTGTTCTTCCGCAATTTTATTGTCAATGCATCTCTCTTAGGCAGCCGCAAGCAGGTGGCTAATCGTGAAAAGTACGGCTGCAATATCCCCTGGGCAATCCTGATGGACCCCACTTCCGCCTGCAACCTTCATTGCACCGGCTGTTGGGCGGCAGAATACGGTAATAAGCTGAATCTGAGCTATGAGGAACTGGATGACATCATCAATCAGGCCAATGAACTGGGAACCTATATGTTCCTCTACACCGGCGGTGAACCTATGGTACGCAAGAACGATCTGCTCCGCCTGTGTGAAGCGCATCCTGACTGCGTATTCTCTGCCTTTACCAACGGTACCCTTATCGATGAGAAGTTTGCCGATGAGATGCTGCGGGTGAAGAACTTCTACCCGGCCATCAGCATTGAAGGCTTCGAGGAAGCTACTGATTTCCGCCGTGGCAAGGGTACTTATCAGGCTACTATGCGGGCGATGAAGATTCTGAAAGAAAAGAAGCTGCCTTTCGGCGTATCTGGGTGCTATACCAGCAAGAACATCGACTCCATCAGCTCGGATGAGTTCTTCGATCATCTGGTGGAGTGCGGTGCGAAGTTCGCATGGTTCTTCCACTATATGCCTGTGGGCAACGATTCCGCTGTGGAGCTGCTCCCGTCTCCTGACCAGCGTGAAAAGATGTATAACCGCATCTGCGAATACCGTAGCACAAAGCCTATTTTCACAATTGACTTTCAGAATGATGCGAAATTTGTAAACGGCTGTATTGCTGGTGGCCGCAACTATCTGCATATCAATGCCAATGGTGACATTGAGCCTTGCGCTTTTATCCATTACTCTGACTCCAACATCCGTGAAAAGACCCTGCTGGAAGCATATCAGTCTCCGCTGTTTATGGCCTATCACGACGGTCAGCCCTTTAATGATAATATGTTCCAGCCGTGTCCTATGCTGGAAAATCCTGAATGTCTGCGTAGCATGGTAAAGAAATCCGGTGCCCATTCTACCGAGTATCAGTCCCCGGAAAGTGTTGACCATCTGTGTGATAAGACTACACTTTATGCAGAAACCTGGAAGCCGAAGGCCGATGAGCTGTGGGCTGCTTGTCAGGGCTGTAGTGGGTGTAAGAAGTGATGGACGGCTATCAAATTTTCACAGATGCCACCTCAGATCTCGCACCGGAGTTAACCGCAGGTCTGCCATCTGTTGAAATGATTCCTATGAATGTTGAGATCGGCGGAACAGAATACTCATATGGTTCCCCGGAAGGAATCACAGCCAAGGAGTTCTACCGCTTGCAAAGAGCTGGGAATTTTGCAACGACCTCACAAATCAACCCAACGATTTATTTTAAGCATTTTGAACCCTGTCTGCGACAGGGAACCGATATTCTGTATCTCTGTTTTTCCTCTGGTCTGTCAGGTACATATCAGTCTGCGTTTTTAGCGGTTGAAGAACTACAGCAGGAATATCCGGAAAGAAGAATCATCTGCATTGATACGCTTGCTGCCGCAGTGGGTGAAGGGTTTTTAGTCAGAGAAGCTGCGAAAAAGCAGAGGGAAGGACTGTCTATTGATGAATTGGCTTCTTGGGTCATGGAACACCGATTAGAGGTATGTCATTGGTTTACGGTTGATACCTTTACCCATTTGAAACATGGCGGGCGGGTTTCAGGTGCCGCAGCCGCAATGGGAACGGCTTTGCAGATCAAACCGTTGCTTCATGTGGACAGCGAAGGAAAGCTGCAAGCAGTGGAAAAACCTCGTGGAAGAAAAAAGGCTGTTACCACTCAGATTGCCCGAATGGAACAGGGCTGGAAACCTGAACTTGGTAAATCGATTCTGATAGGTCATGCCGATGACCCTGAAGCAGCAGATATGCTGAAAGAAAGGTTGTTGGAACAATTCCCGGATTCTGAGATTTGTATTGCTTATATTGGCCCTATCATCGGAGCACACACCGGTCCCGGCGCACTGGCATTGATTTACTGGGGAAATAATCG
>NZ_JACRTC010000015.1 GCF_014385095.1 Zongyangia hominis | reverse complement strand
AGAAGCCGGCACCGACCTATCTTCCCAGGCAGTCACCCACCAAGTATTTTCGGCACAGATGAGCTTAACTACTGTGTTCGGTATGGGAACAGGTGGGACCTCATCGCAATAGGCACCGGCAAAGGACAACGGGAACGTTATCCCAACCATATATATATATGAAACATCTTGAGAAAAGATGAATCAATCTGTCAAACCACCTACCGGTGGAGGGCGTCTTCCAACGCATATATCTCAACAAAAGCGTTTGCTTTTTGTCACTATCGGTGGTGACCCGTGCGGGAATCGAACCCGCGTTGCCGGCGTGAGAGGCCGGAGTCTTAACCGCTTGACCAACGGGCCATCTGGTGCGCCATCAGTCCGAGCGCTTAAAAGCTGCCGGGGGCAGGTTTTCTCGCGAGGAGTCCCTGTCCAAGAGCACAAGCGAAAGCGCTGTGCGATTGGTTTTCAGTTTTCCTGCTTCTCCTGCTCCGGACTCAGGACAAATGACAACGCACTGTTTTTGGTGCGCCATCAGGGACTCGAACCCGGGACCCGCTGATTAAGAGTCAGCTGCTCTACCAACTGAGCTAATGGCGCATATGCGGACAGTGTCCGCTGCCAATCCGCGCTGCAGCGTATCGGCAACATCAGCGCACATGTCGCGTACAGTGTCGCGTTAAAACTAAGAGGATTGCTGCCATGCGCCTTCATCGTGGGCATCGAGACTTTTCTTTCTCTTTGCACCAAAAGCGCGTCAGCCACTCCGGTAGGAGTACCCTCAAAACCGAATAACGAAGGAATCAACTGTTAAACAAAGGATTTACACTTAGGTCAAGCCCTCGACCGATTAGTACTCGCTAGCTGAACATGTCACCATGCTTACACTTTGAGCCTATCAACCTGGTAGTCTTCCAGGGGTCTTACCTGATTACTCAGTGGGATATCTTATCTTAAGGCCGGCTTCACGCTTAGATGCCTTCAGCGTTTATCCGATCCGCACTTAGCTGCCCAGCTGTGCCACTGGCGTGACAACTGGTGCACCAGAGGTGCGTCCATCCCGGTCCTCTCGTACTAGGGACAGCTCCTTTCAAATATCCTACGCCCACGACAGATAGGGACCGAACTGTCTCACGACGTTCTGAACCCAGCTCGCGTACCGCTTTAATTGGCGAACAGCCAAACCCTTGGGACCGAATACAGCCCCAGGATGCGATGAGCCGACATCGAGGTGCCAAACCTCCCCGACGATGTGGACTCTTGGGGGAGATCAGCCTGTTATCCCCAGGGTAGCTTTTATCCGTTGAGCGATGGCATTTCCACTCACATACCACCGGATCACTAACTCCAACTTTCGTTACTGCTCGACCCGTCAGTCTCGCAGTTAGGCTGGCTTACGCGTTTACACTCAAAAGCATGGTTTCCGTCCATGCTGAGCCAACCTTTGAGCGCCTCCGTTACTCTTTTGGAGGCGACCGCCCCAGTCAAACTGCCCACCTAACAATGTCCCCCGGCCGGATTCACGGCCGCAGGTTAGAATTCCAGCACTTCAAGAGTGGTATTCCAACATCGACTCCAGAAACACTGGCGTGCTTCCTTCTCAGTCTCCCACCTATCCTATACATGAAATACCGAAATCCAATATTAGGCTACAGTAAAGCTCCATGGGGTCTTTCCGTCTTGTCGCGGGTAACCGGCATCTTCACCGGTACTACAATTTCGCCGGGCGGGTTGTTGAGACAGTGTCCAGATCGTTACACCATTCGTGCGGGTCAGAACTTACCTGACAAGGAATTTCGCTACCTTAGGACCGTTATAGTTACGGCCGCCGTTTACTGGGGCTTCAATTCAATGCTTGCACATCTCCTCTTAACCTTCCAGCACCGGGCAGGTGTCAGCCCCTATACGTCATCTTTCGATTTAGCAGAGACCTGTGTTTTTGCTAAACAGTCGCCTGGACCTATTCTCTGCGGCTCACTCTCGTGAGCACCCCTTCTCCCGAAGTTACGGGGTCAACTTGCCGAGTTCCTTAACAACCCTTCTCCCGTTGGCCTTAGAATTCTCTTCCTATCTACCTGTGTCGGTTTGCGGTACGGGCGCCTCAGATATACGCTGAGCTTTTCTCGCCTCATTCCATCCATGCTTCCCTACTCTAATTTCGGTCCCTTACGCCCAGGGCTACCAACGCCTGGGTCATGGACTTCCTAAGTGTCCCTCAGTTTAAATCTTTTGGCGGCTACGGAATTTCAACCGTATGTGCATCGGCTACGCCTCTCGGCCTCACCTTAGCTCCCGGCTTACTTGGAGCGGACGAACCTTCCTCCAAAAACCTTAGACTTTCGGCCATTATGATTCTCACATAATTCTCGCTACTCATTCCGGCATTCTCACTCGTATGAAGTCCACCGCCGCTTCCGCTACGACTTCACCCCTCATACGACGCTCCCCTACCCCGCATACTTACGTATGCAGCCCAAGCTTCGGTGTCATGTTTAGCCCCGTTAAATTTTCGGCGCAGGGTCACTCGACCAGTGAGCTATTACGCACTCTTTTAATGTATGGCTGCTTCTAAGCCAACATCCTGGTTGTTTTCGCAACCCCACATCCTTCTCCACTTAACATGACTTGGGGACCTTAGCTGTGGGTCTGGGCTGTTTCCCTTTTGACCACGAGACTTATCTCACGTAGTCTGACTCCCATGAATCGATTATCCGGCATTCTTAGTTTGATAAGGTTCGGTAACCTCTCGGCCCCTAGCCTATTCAGTGCTTTACCTCCGGTAATCTTTCATGAGGCTAGCCCTAAAGCTATTTCGGGGAGAACCAGCTATATCCGAGTTCGATTGGAATTTCTCCGCTATCCACAGTTCATCCGCCGCCTTTTCAACGGAGGTCGGTTCGGTCCTCCATGGAGTTTTACCTCCACTTCAACCTGACCATGGATAGGTCACCCGGTTTCGGGTCAAATGCATGCAACTCGACGCCCTATTCAGACTCGGTCTCCCTTCGGCTCCACACCTGAAGTGCTTAACCTTGCTACATACATTTACTCGCCGGACCGTTCTACAAAAAGTACCCGATCACACTTTGACGTGCTCTCGGTGCTTGTAGGCACAGGGTTTCAGGTTCTCTTTCACTCCCCTCCCGGGGTGCTTTTCACCTTTCCTTCACAGTACTATTCACTATCGGTCACTGGGTAGTATTTAGGCTTGGAGGGTGGTCCCCCCGACTTCCCACGGGGTTTCACGTGTCCCGCGGTACTTTGGATCCTGCTCGCTGGCTTTCGCTTTCGGATACGCGACTCTCACGCTCTTCGGTGCGCCTTCCCATGCGCTTCTCCTAGCAATTGCCAATGCTAAATGCAGTCCTTAACCCCACCGGTATTGCTACCGATGGTTTAGCCTCCTCCGCGTTCGCTCGCCACTACTTGCGGAATCTCGGTTGATTTCTTTTCCTCGCCCTACTTAGATGTTTCAGTTCAGGCGGTTCCCCTCATATACCTATGAATTCAGCATATGATACCCGGACATGACTCCGGGTGGATTGCTCCATTCGGAAATCCACGGATTAATGCCTGCTTGCGGCTCCCCGTGGCTTATCGCAGCTTGCTGCGTCCTTCGTCGGCTCCCAGTGCCAAGGCATTCGCCCTGCGCCCTTTTTAGCTTGACCTTATGTTTAAATCCTTTGGTTCTCTTGAATGATTGCCCTTAATGAGAATTGTTTTACTAACTCTCGGCTACTTGTAGTTTTTTACCCATTTATCTTAAAAAGATATTTGAATACTTTACAAATATTACCTCATTCGCAGTTAATATTTCGTTATTCAGTTTTCAAGGTACACCTGCGCTGAGCATGACACGATCTGTGTCTCGTCCGTTTCCTTCGCTCGGTTGCCCGCGTTCAGGCTCCGTCCAATTCACAGTTCTTCTTGCTCTTCGCATTTGGAAAGCTTTTTCCGCTTTTGCGTTGGGTTTTGCCGCGTCATCGCGCTCCGGTTTCCCTTCGCACTTCTCCGCGTCTTGCCCCGCCGCTAGGCGGTGGTGGGCTCAAGTGGACTCGAACCACCGACCTCGCGCTTATCAGGCGCGCGCTCTAACCACCTGAGCTATGAGCCCATGTCTTTAAAGCTGCGGTTTGTTCGGCCTTCCCCGGGCCTCCCTATGGTGGAGATGAGGAGGTTCGAACTCCTGACCCCCTGCGTGCAAGGCAGGTGCTCTCCCAGCTGAGCTACACCCCCATGGCAGGAGACTTTCGGGGCCTTACCGCCGCTTCTCTCTTCGCTTCCCTTTTCAAGGTTCCTTTCGGACCCTCAAAATCAAACAACATTTGAACTTCGTTTTTCCCTTGTACTGACCCTTTTAAAAAGGATCTAAGGCTTTTGGTCTTCACGTCAGTGAAAACCGGTTCTCCTTAGAAAGGAGGTGATCCAGCCGCACCTTCCGATACGGCTACCTTGTTACGACTTCACCCCAATTATCAATCCCACCTTCGGCAGCGCCCTCCTAAAAGGTTAGGCTACTGACTTCGGGTGTTACCGACTCTCATGGTGTGACGGGCGGTGTGTACAAGGCCCGGGAACGTATTCACCGCGGCATGCTGATCCGCGATTACTAGCAATTCCGGCTTCATGCAGGCGGGTTGCAGCCTGCAATCCGAACTGAGATGATTTTTAGGGGTTGGCTCCTCCTCGCGGTATTGCTTCCCTCTGTTAATCACCATTGTAGTACGTGTGTGGCCCAGGTCATAAGGGGCATGATGATTTGACGTCATCCCCACCTTCCTCCGTTTTGTCAACGGCAGTCCTATTAGAGTGCTCTTGCGTAGCAACTAATCGTAAGGGTTGCGCTCGTTGCGGGACTTAACCCAACATCTCACGACACGAGCTGACGACAACCATGCACCACCTGTCTCAGAGTTCCCGAAGGCACTCCTCCATCTCTGGTGGATTCTCTGGATGTCAAGACCTGGTAAGGTTCTTCGCGTTGCTTCGAATTAAACCACATACTCCACTGCTTGTGCGGGCCCCCGTCAATTCCTTTGAGTTTCAACCTTGCGGTCGTACTCCCCAGGTGGATTACTTATTGTGTTAACTCCGGCACGGAAGGGGTCAGTCCCCCCACACCTAGTAATCATCGTTTACGGCATGGACTACCAGGGTATCTAATCCTGTTTGCTCCCCATGCTTTCGAGCATCAGCGTCAGTAAAAGCCCAGTAGGCCGCCTTCGCCACTGGTGTTCCTCCTAATATCTACGCATTTCACCGCTACACTAGGAATTCCGCCTACCTCTACTTCACTCAAGAGTTGCAGTTTTGAACGCGACTATCAGTTGAGCCGATAGATTAAACATTCAACTTGCATCCCCGCCTACGCTCCCTTTACACCCAGTAATTCCGGACAACGCTTGCCACCTACGTATTACCGCGGCTGCTGGCACGTAGTTAGCCGTGGCTTCCTCCTCAGGTACCGTCATTTGTTTCGTCCCTGAAGACAGAGGTTTACAATCCGAAAACCGTCTTCCCTCACGCGGCGTCGCTGCATCAGGCTTTCGCCCATTGTGCAATATCCCCCACTGCTGCCTCCCGTAGGAGTCTGGGCCGTGTCTCAGTCCCAATGTGGCCGATCAACCTCTCAGTCCGGCTACCGATCGTCGACTTGGTGGGCCGTTACCTCACCAACTATCTAATCGGACGCGAGCCCATCTCTCAGCGGATTGCTCCTTTGATAACAAAACCATGCGATTCTGTTATGTTATGCGGTATTAGCGTTCGTTTCCAAACGTTATCCCCCTCTGAGAGGCAGGTTGCTCACGTGTTACTCACCCGTCCGCCACTAAGCTAAGCCAGTTCCATCCCGAAGGACTTCACCAAAATAGCTCCGTTCGACTTGCATGTGTTAGGCGCGCCGCCAGCGTTCGTCCTGAGCCAGGATCAAACTCTTTATTAAATGGTATCTAAAACGCATTCCTGCGCTTCAAATCATTAAACAAAGCTTTTTCCAAGCTTTCACGAACACATAGCTTTTGCTTTGTGATTCGTCCGTAGAATTACTCTACTCAAATTCATTTCCAAGGGTCATTCTTGGTTCAAATGTTGTTCAATTTTCAAGGTCCGTCTGCCGGGTCTCACCCGGTCAGGACTTATATTGTACCACATTTCCCACGTGGTGTCAATATATTTCCCATTCTTTTTTTTGCTGCCTTTTCGTTTCCGGGCTCCCGCCCGTCCTTTTCCCGGACAGCTCATTTATTTTACCATACGCCCTCCCCCCTGTCAATCCCTTTTTT
>NZ_JACRTC010000014.1 GCF_014385095.1 Zongyangia hominis | reverse complement strand
TTATACCATCTGGCTGGCCGCCGTTTTAATTTTGAAACGCTCAGCGGCTTGATTTTGTGTTGCCTTTTTTGCTTCACTAAAAATCTGAAATTTCTACTTGACTTTTATTAGCAGGTCTTTCTAACCAATCAAAAAATGCTCGTTTCGATACTCTTATGAGCCGCCCATGCCGGATGACGGGAAATCCCTCCGAATGGACAAGCCCACAGGCGCTTACTTTTGAAATGCCCATGATTTGCTGAATGTGCGACACATCCAAAATCTAGGGCAGGTCGTTATAGTCTGTTGTCCGCTCTTTTCTTTTGTCCATGTAATGCCTCCTTTTTTATTTTCTATTGCATTTTATTGATTTACAGTTTACAATTAAAATAAACTGTAAACTATATTTGTATTATAAAAGAAAAGGAGTGCGTTTCCCGTATATCAACAATAAATTAGATTGGTTTATGGTATATGCGAATCATAAACTTTAGTTTGTTGTTTATAGGAGGTATAAATCCCATGCTATATGATGAGCAGAGAATGGCACAGACCAAAGAACGGTTAGAGGATTTACGCAAAGAAAAAAAGCTGTCCTTTGAACAGCTTTCCAAACAGCTTGCAGAGCGCGGCACAATCATCAGCCACACTAATCTAAAAAATTATGAAATTAACGACCCGATGCACTCCCTGTATGGGCGGACGCGGAGCATGAGCATTGAATACCTTGTTGCGTTTGCAGATTTCTATGATGTGTCGGTTGAATATTTACTCGGCTTTTCCGATTCCCGCAAGCGGGAGTATCACGACATATCCGAACAGCTTGGCCTTTGTGACGGAGCAATAGACGAACTGATCCGTTGCAAGGAAAACTCCGGCAGCGAAGATGCCCCGAAAATATATGCCGAGCAGGACACTGCTGTTTTAGATGATTTTCTGACCAGCACGGAGTTTGAGTATGCAATGGAGAAAATCAAGCAAAGCCTGTTTGCCTACTATATGTACGACTTGAGCAAGGGCAGCGTAACGGAGCTTTCTCGTGAGAAGAACGCAGAGAAAATTGAGAAAGCGCGGCAGACCATGAACAAATACGGTTACTTCCCTGTTGAGAACGATGTAGTTTCGGCAGTGCTAATGGAAAACGCCATCGGCGCAATCAGCGCTTATCTGCGGCAGCTTCCAAAACGAATGTATGAGAAAAACATAACGCGTCGGGAGGATAAAAAATAATGGATACAAGAAAAGAACAGGAACGCGCGGAACTGCACCGCATAATTTGGAATATTGCAAACGATTTGCGCGGCAGCGTAGACGGGTGGGACTTCAAACAATATGTTTTAGGTATGCTGTTCTACCGCTATATCTCTGAAAACCTTACAGGATATATCAATCGCGGGGAGCATGAAGCTGGAAACGCCGAGTTTGATTATGCGGCGCTCTCTGACGCAGACGCAGAGGAAGCCCGCGCCGGGCTTGTGGAGGAAAAGGGATTTTTCATATTGCCGAGTGAATTATTCTGCAATGTTCTGAAAAAGGCCCCACAGGACGAGAATCTGAACGAAACCCTTGAAGCAATTTTTCGCAACATTGAAGCGTCGGCACAGGGAAGCGTCAGCGAGGACGATTTTAAGGGCTTGTTTGACGATATTGATGTAAACAGCAACAAGTTAGGCGGTAGCGTTGCAAAGCGGAATGAACGGCTTGTAAAGCTGATGAATGGCGTCGCTGATATGAAGTTGGGCAACTACCAAGACAACACGATTGACGCTTTTGGTGACGCTTACGAATACCTTATGGGTATGTATGCTTCCAACGCCGGAAAAAGCGGCGGCGAATACTTTACCCCGCAGGAAGTATCAGAACTTCTGACACGAATTGCGGTCTATGGCAAAACGGAGATCAACAAGGTTTATGACCCCGCTTGCGGCTCTGGTTCTCTGCTCCTGAAAGCGGCAAAGATTTTAGGCAAAGAGAATGTCCGGCAGGGCTTTTTCGGACAGGAAATCAACATCACCACCTACAACCTTTGCCGGATCAATATGTTTCTGCATGATATTGACTACGACAAGTTTGATATAGCCCATGGCGACACGCTGACCGAGCCTGCTCATTGGGACGACGAGCCGTTTGAAGCCATCGTATCCAATCCCCCTTACTCGATCAAATGGGACGGCGCCGGAAATCCGCTGATGATAAACGACCCGCGCTTTTCCCCGGCGGGTGTGCTTGCCCCGAAATCAAAGGCTGACCTTGCTTTTATCATGCACGCTTTGGCATGGCTTGCCACAAGCGGAACGGCAGCCATCGTCTGCTTCCCCGGCGTAATGTACCGCGGCGGCGCAGAGCAGAAGATCCGCAAGTATCTGATTGACAACAACTTTATTGATTGTGTGATACAGCTTCCCGATAACCTTTTCTTTGGCACAAGCATTGCGACCTGCATTATGGTTTTGAAAAAATCGAAATCGGACAACGCCACCCTGTTTATTGACGCTTCCAAAGAGTGCGTCAAGGTGACGAACAGCAACAAGCTGACGCAGGAAAACATTGATACCATTGTTGCTGCCTATGCCGGACGGGAGGACAAGCCGTATTTTACAAGGCTTGTGCCCAACAGCGAGATTGCTGGGCAGGACTATAATCTTTCCGTATCGACCTACATCGAGCAGGAGGACACGCGGGAAAAGGTTGATATTGTCAAGCTGAATGCGGAAATTGCGGAGATCGTGGCACGCGAACAGGTTTTGCGGGATGAGATCGACAGGGTCATCGCGGAAATCGGGGGAGAAGCATGAGAAAGTTAGTACAATTGATACAGGAGCTTTGCCCGGATGGGGTAACTTTTACGCCTTTATGGAAAGTTACAATCTGGGACAAAAGATTTAATGCAGTAGGAAGAGAAAAGCAACCAAAGGTTATCAACTATCCGTATTTGTTAGCGGTTGAATTGTTCGCATTAGAACAAGAGAACGGTGATGTATTCTTGCTTTCCACAGGAGAACAAACGGGGTGGACTACGGAGAAACTGGCCGAAGATAACTTGCGTGAGGGAGAAATTGTGGCTATTCCGTGGGGGAAATCAAGACCAGTTGCCGAGGTTATGAAATATTACAAAGGAAAGTTTGTAACTGCGGATAATAGAATTGCAACATCAGCCGATACAAATATTCTTTTGAATAAATACCTTTATTATTGGCTTCTTACGCAAGGGAAAACGATAGACGGTTTTTATCGCGGGTCTGGAATTAAACATCCGAGTATGAAAGATGTACTTGACCTTCGTATCCCACTTCCCCCTCTGCCGGTGCAGAGCGAAATTGTCCGTATATTGGACAATTTCGCGGAGCTTACAGCGGAGCTTACAGCGGAGCTTACAGCGGAGCTTACAGCGAGAAAGAAACAATATGAGTATTATCGGGATGAATTGTTGATGACCGAAGATAATGTTATCTGGATGGAATTGGGAGATATTGGAAAAGTTTCAATGTGCAAGCGAATTATGAAAGCTGAAACAAGCACCGCAGGAGACGTGCCATTTTATAAAATTGGAACTTTTGGCGGGATTGCAAATGCTTATATCTCACAAGAAACATTCGAGAAATATAAGGCTACATACTCCTATCCGAAAAAAGGCGATATTTTAATATCCGCAGCCGGAACAATAGGACGAACAGTTATCTTTGACGGGGAACCTGCATATTTCCAAGATTCAAATATCGTATGGATTGATAATGATGAAAGCCTTGTGCTGAACAAATATCTGTTCTATTGCTATCAGTTACAGCCGTGGCAGGTGTCAACAGGCGGCACTATCGCACGACTTTACAACGATAACATCAGTAAGGCAAAAATTCCTGTACCCCCACTTGAAGAACAGGAGCGCATTGTATCAATTCTTGACCGCTTCGACGCGCTTTGCAACGACATCACAAGCGGGCTGTCCGCCGAAATTGAGGCAAGGCAAAAGCAGTATGAGTATTACAGAGATAGGTTGTTGACATTTAAGCAGATATCCTAACAGTCATAGGGGATGGTGTCGTGTTGCAAGTAATTGACCCGAAGTATTTTATGCTGAACTGTAAATTTATTGACCGTGGGTTGCTATATGAAGATGATCTAATTGAGGTTTTGAATTGGTCTCGCTTTTTCAGAAACAAATCTCAAGATAAATCGGAATATGTTGCGCCGACATCACAGGACAGCGGCGAAGCTGATGCATATTCAACGGAATATCAAATTGACTTCAAATTAGTTGTCGATGAAGAAGTAATGCAAGGGCTAAACAAGAACAAGCCTACCGTAGACAAGAAACATATAAAGCAGGGGATTATCATCGTAAACGATAATCCCAATCCGACACCGATACCACCCAAAAATATCTTGGCTGACATTATGAGTATTTTTATGGACGAAATACAAAGCAACAGGTTGTCAAGCAATACAATAAAGCACTTTATTGAGAACTTGGAGAAAAACAAAAACCTATTGTTGTATTATCCTTACGAATATGTCAGCAATACCGTTTACCCCGTACAAGCTTTTTCCAATATGCTTACACAAGTGTTCAGAATACCACTTATTTATAGAAAGCAGAAATGTCCTGATAAAGATACTTTTGCCTGTATAAAGGTGAACAAAAACTTTTTGATTTTTGAATGGATTGAAGATGCTTTTGTTTATAGGGACAGCGTAAATGAGCTTTTGTGCGCTACTTACAGGGATTACAAACTATATTCGGTTTTTTAGGAAGGAGATGAGTGAATGAGCCAACACAACATCGTTGCATCCGCCAACGAAAGCACCGTTGTCGCGGAATATACACCCGAATCCTCACGATCTGATGCTTACCAGAGCGAAGCGGCATTGGAGCGCGAGTTCATCCGCTTGTTGACGACACAAGGCTATGAATATCTGAAAATCCATGATGAAAACGCCCTTGTTTCCAACTTGCGCCGACAGCTTGAACTTCTGAACAATTACGCCTTTTCTGATGATGAATGGGGCAGATTTTTTGCGGAATGTATCGCAAGCGTAAACGAGGGCATTGTGGAAAAGACCCGAAAAATACAGACCGACCATATTCAAATATTGCGCCGGGACGACGGCACGACAAAGAACATCTATCTGATCGACAAGAAGAATATCCATAACAACCGCTTGCAGGTTATCAACCAATACGAGGAAAGCGAGGGCGCGCACGATACCCGCTATGACGTAACAATCCTTGTCAACGGCTTGCCCCTTGTTCATGTGGAACTCAAGCGCCGGGGCGTTGCGATCCGCGAAGCCTTTAACCAAATCAAACGCTATCAGAGGGACAGCTTTTGGGCGGCTTCCGGGCTGTATGAATATGTGCAGATTTTTGTGATCTCCAACGGGACGCACACCAAATACTACTCCAACACCACCCGAAACAGCCATATCAAGGAAAACGGCGAGGGAGAGCACAGGCGCAGCAAAAAGACGAGCAAAAGCTTTGAGTTTACTTCCTATTGGGCTGACGGAAGCAACAAGGTAATTGCCGACCTTGTGGACTTTACCAAGACATTTTTCGCCAAGCACACCATTCTAAATATCCTAACGAGGTATTGCGTGTTCACAACGGAAAATCTCTTGCTTGTCATGCGCCCTTATCAGATCGCCGCGACGGAAAAGATTTTGTCGCGGATCGAGATTGCCACCAACTATAAAATGACAGGCACGATCGACGCGGGCGGCTATATATGGCATACGACGGGCAGCGGCAAGACGCTGACCTCTTTCAAGACCGCGCAACTCGCTTCCACTCTGCCCTATATTGACAAGGTGCTTTTCGTTGTTGACCGCAAAGACCTTGACTATCAGACCATGAAAGAGTATGACCGCTTTGAAAAGGGCGCGGCAAACAGCAACATCTCCACCCGCATTTTACAGCGGCAACTTGAAAACCCCGACGCGTATATCATCATAACGACCATTCAAAAGCTGGACGTATTCATCCGCAAAAACAAAGGACATGACGTGTTTAAGAAGCATATCGTTATCATCTTTGACGAGTGCCACCGCAGCCAGTTTGGAGATATGCACACGGCGATTACCAAATCTTTCAAGAACTATCATCTTTTTGGCTTTACGGGTACACCAATATTCGCGGCTAATGCGTCAAGCGGCGGCAAGCCCACGCTGAAAACAACTCCACAAGCATTTGGCGGGGAGCCGGACAAGGACGGAAAAAAGGTGCTGCCCCTGCATACATATACCATTGTGGATGCTATCAACGACGGCAATGTGCTTCCGTTCCGCATTGACTATATCAATACCGTCAAGCAGAAAAATAACGCTTCCGACAAAGAAGTGTCTGCGATTGATACGGAGCGAGCGTTAGCTGCGCCGGAGCGTGTCAGCGAGATTGTCAAATACATTTTACAACACTTCGACCAAAAGACCAAGCGGAGCAGCTTCTATACGCTCAAAGGGCAGCGCGTGGCAGGCTTTAATTCCATTTTCGCTGTAAGTTCTATTCCAATGGCGATGAAATACTATACGGAGTTCAGGAAGCAGCTTGCCGAGAATGGACGCAAACTGACCGTAGCTACGATTTTCAGTTACAGCGCAAACGAGGACGACCCGGAAGACATTCTGCCAGACGAGGGCTTTGAAACCGACGCTTTGGATAAGACCTCCCGCGACTTTTTGGAAGGCGCGATTGCTGACTATAACGCCGCTTTCAACACCGCCTTTGATACTTCCTCTGACAAGTTCCAAAATTACTATAAGGACTTGTCGCAACGCATGAAAAACCGTGAAATTGATTTGCTGATTGTCGTCAATATGTTCCTTACAGGCTTTGACGCGACAACGCTCAACACGCTATGGGTGGATAAAAACCTTAAAATGCATGGCTTGATACAGGCGTTTTCTCGCACCAACCGTATTCTTAATTCTGTCAAGACCTACGGCAACATTGTGTGCTTCCGGGACTTGCAGAAAGAAACGGATGAAGCGGTTGCGCTCTTTGGTGATAAGGAAGCCGGAAGCGTTGTGCTATTGAAAGGCTATGACGCTTATTACAACGGTTACGATGAGGACGGAAAACACTATCCGGGCTATGCGGAATTGATTAACGAGCTTGCACAGCGTTTTCCAATAGGGCAGGAAATTATCGGAGAGCAAAACCAAAAGGATTTTATCAGCTTGTTTGGCGCGATTTTACGACTGAAAAATATTCTGACCGCCTTTGACTCTTTCGCCGGAAATGAGATTTTGCCCGACAGGGATATGCAGGACTATCAAAGCATGTACATTGACCTATGGCACAGCATGAAGCCAACAAAGTCTGAAAAGGAAAATATCAATGACGATATAGTTTTTGAAATTGAGCTTATCCGGCAAGTGGAAATCAACATTGACTATATCCTTATGCTTGTGCAAAAATACCACGACGGAAACTGCGAGGATAAAGAAATTCTTGTTGCCATTGACAAGGCGATTAATTCGAGTATTCAGCTCCGCAGCAAGAAAGAACTGATTGAAAACTTTATCCGTACCGTCAACGCTTCTACCGAGGTTGACGCAGATTGGCGAAAATTTGTCCTTGAACAAAAGGACGCCGACCTATCCGCTATTATCATAGAGGAACGGTTGAAGCCGGAGGAAACACAAAAGTTTATCGACAGTTCTTTCCGCGACGGAACACTGAAAACGACAGGTACAGATATTGATAAAATTATGCCGCCTGTTTCCCGCTTTGGTGGCGGCAGGGCAAGTAAAAAGCAAGGCGTTACCCAAAAGCTGATGAAGTTTTTTGAGAAATATTTTGGGCTTGTGTAGGTACAGCACAACATCATATACCCGCTGCCACTTGTGAAATCGAACAGGCTTTTTGCTTATCTCCATTCACAAAAACCTGTCTGCTTTCCTGCCGGATAAAACGAGCGTGTCCATCATGCAACACCCTCATTTTACCCGTCAGCCGTAGCAGCAGGTATAACACACTACACCTTTGTTCCAAAGGTTGTGTGCCAAAGTGGTACCCTTTGGAAACCCTCGTTTTGTCGGAGTGTAGCCACACTTCGCAATTCTGCTCATGCGCCCCGTCCTCTAAAACTGCAAGAAAGCAAACGCATATCTGCCACCTATTCGGCAGATATGCGTTTGCTTTTTGCTGCTCCGTCTGCGCCCCAGACGGAGTGCATTTGTGATTTTCAGCGGACAAATCCCAAATGTAAATAAGCATAACCGTTATTTGATTATGCTTATTAAGGGTTGCTATTTATGTCGTATTCTGATATAATTAAATCAGAGAATGGGGAGGTGATTTTCTTGAAAGAAGTTGCAGATAGATTACGGCATTTGCGCGAGAGCGTGAAGCTGTCACAGGTGAAGATGGCAGAGATTGTCGGCGTAAAGCAATCGAGCCTAAACCGCTACGAATTAAATCAAGCCTCGCCCACTTTTGAAACCCTTACCCGCTATGCGGATTACTTCGATGTGTCTATGGACTATATCTTCGGGCGCACAGATAACCCGCAGGGCAAGCTGTACGAATACAAGCCCCAAATTACGCAGAGAGACCCGGAGATGAAGCGGTTTGTGGAGATGTGTTTTAACCCGAAATCGCCCATGAATGAGCGATTGAAAGAAACGCTGCTGCAAATGTTGGGGGAGGCGAAAGAATAAATGTTGTGATTTACGCCCGTTATTCCAGCCACAGCCAGACCGAGCAATCCATTGAGGGCCAACTTCAAACCTGCTACGAGTTTGCCAAGAACAACGGCCATATCGTGATAGGCGAATACATTGACCGGGCGCAGAGCGGCACCACGGACAGCCGGGCCGAGTTTCAGCGCATGATTGCCGACAGCGACAAACACATCTTTGAGGGCGTTTTAGTCTATCAGCTTGACCGCTTCGCCCGTAACCGATATGACAGCGCCATCAATAAAGCCAAGCTGAAAAAGAACGGTGTGCGGGTAATTTCCGCATGGGAGAACATCAGCGACGACGCAAGCGGCATTTTGGTGGAGGGTGTGTTGGAGAGCATGGCCGAATATTACTCCGCCGAGCTGTCCCAAAAGATACGACGGGGCATGGACATCAACGCCGAGAAGTGTTTGAGCAACGGGAGCAATCCCGGCCTCGGCTACCGGGTGGACGAGGAGCGCCGCTTTCATGTTGACCCGGAGGGGGCGGCCATCGTCCGGGAGATTTTTGAGATGTATGCTAGCGGAAAGACCGTGGCGGAAATCACCAAGTATCTCAATATGAAGCAGGTCAAGACCTCGCTGGGAAAAGAGTTCAACAAGAACAGCCTGCACCGCCTTTTGCGGAACAAGCGGTATATCGGCTATTATATCTACAAGGACACGGAAACGCCGGGCGGTATGCCCCGTATTATTGAGGACGAGATTTTTGAGCGGGTGCAGCATATCCTTGACCGCAACAAGAAGGCCCCCGCCCGTTCCAGAGGCCGGGAGGAATACCTGTTGACAACAAAGCTGTTTTGCGGGTACTGCCGGGAGATGATGACGGGTTATGGCGGGACGGGCAAATCCGGGACAGCCTACCGCTATTACGCCTGTAAGAACGCCAAGAAACGGGCCTGTCAAAAGAAAGTAGTCAGCAAGCAGAAAATCGAGGACAGAGTGGTTGCGGAGTGCCGCAAGCTGTTGACCGACAGCAATATTGAGAAAATCGCCCACTCCGTTGCTGCCGCTTGTGAGGCCGATTATGACAGTTCCGCCATCAAGCGGATCAACGCGGCGATACAGGAGGCGGACAGCGCCATAGAAAACCTCTGGAAAGCTTTGAAGCGGGGACAGGCCGTTGATATGATTACCGAACGCATAGAGAACCGCAAGCATGAAAAGAAGGAGTCACAGGGCCAGCTTGCCACTGAGATGGGGAAGCAAATCAAATTCACCGCCCCGCAAATCAAGGCATTTCTCTATTCGCTGAAACGGGGGAACATCAATGACGAAAACAACCGCCGGGGCCTTGTGAATATCTTTCTTCGGGCCATTTACCTCTATGACGATAGAATGACGCTGATACTCAACGGCGGGGACAGACAAATCACTCTTGACGATATTCTGCTTGACGAGGTGGAGGAACATTTTGAGGGTGTGATTTCAAGCTGTGCGGGGTGTTCGCCGTTGGTTGCGGACGCTCCACCAAAGAAACCTGCTCAAGAATCACATTCTTGGGCGGGTATTTTTCGTTGTACCCCACTTTATACCGCGCTCATACCTGCCTGGATAGAGGGCGCGGGAGCGGCGATGTCCATCCATAAAGAAACACCTCCTGAGCTTGGAAATTACCCAGTATAGGAAAAGCCATGCGTGAAACACTAACAAAAATGGAGGTGTTCAAGCATGGCTGTTTCTCATAAAGGCGCCATATCTTTTGGCTTGGTCCATATTCCCGTGGCGCTTTACACAGCAACCCAGGACAACGATATTCACTTTAACCAACTGCACAAGGACGACCACCAGAGGATTCGATACAAAAAGGTGTGCGGTCACTGCGGCAAGGAAGTAGTGACCAAGGACATAGTCAAAGGCTTTGAGTACGACAAGGATAAGTTTGTCATTATGTCTGATGAAGACTTTGAGAAGGCTAAGACAGAGAAGGACAAGACCATCCAGATTCTTCACTTTGCCGATTTGGAAACCATCCGCCCCATCTACTATGATAAGACCTATCACGTAATCCCCGAAACCGGGGGAGAGAAGGCCTTCGAGTTGCTTCGTACCGCAATGAAGGAAGAAAACAAGGTGGCCATTGCAAAGACCGTAATGGGCACCAAAGAAACACTGCTCTCGATTATCCCAACAACCGACGGGATTCTGATTGAAACCATGTTCTTTGCCGATGAAATCAAGGAACTACCCAAGTCCTATACGAAGCCCGAGGTCAATCCGGCAGAGTTGACAATGGCGAAGACGCTCATCGGCTCGATGGACAAACCCTTTGAACCCGAGCTCTACAAGGATGAGTATCAGGAGCGCCTAAAGGAGATAATCGAGCAAAAGATCAACGGCAAGGAAGTAGTGGAGACCAGGAGCGAGGAGCCCAACAACGTCATCAACCTGATGGATGCGCTCAAAGCAAGTATTGAGCAGAATAAGCCCAAGCCAAAGCGGACCCGCAAGAAACCCCAGGGCGCATGATGGACCTGTTTGAAGCCAAAGATATCCAGCCCATGCTGATCGGGGAATCGAAGGATCTGCCGTTTGTTGATGGCGCCTGTATCTATGAACTCAAATTGGACGGAGAACGATGTCTGGCCTACCTGGACAAAGAGGGGACAGAGCTGAAAAACAAGCGAAACGATCGGATGCTTCCCAAGTTCCCCGAGCTTAAAACCATCCACAAGCAGGTGAAGAAGCGCTGTATTCTGGACGGGGAACTCATCGTCATCTTGAATAACCGCCCCGACTTCTCAGAGGTACAGCGCCGCTCCCTGATGTCCAATTCTTTTAAAATAGAGCTGGCGTTGAAAAAAGCGCCGGCAAGCTTTGTTGCTTTTGATATCCTTTATTATGAGGACCATCCGGTGATGGACCTGCCGCTGATGGAAAGAAAGAAGCTGTTGTGTAAGGTGGTCAGGGCGCAAAATGAGCGGTTCGCCGTCTCCCGTGTGATGGAAGGCGGGGCCGCCGACTACTTTGAGCAGGCTAAGGCGCTGGGGCTAGAGGGCATTGTGGTCAAATATCGTGAAAGCAAATATTACCCTGGGAAGAGGACCAAGGACTGGATTAAGGTTAAGAATCTGCTGGATGATGATTTTGTCGTGTGCGGCTATATTCACAAGGAACAGAATGTGGTTAGCATAGTGTTAGGCCAGTATGAAGGAAAAACGTTGCTCTACAAAGGGCATGTGACGTTGGGCCTTTCGAGGGAAGCCTATGAGGTCATCTCCACCCATCCGCGCATAACAGCCCCCAAGTTTGAGGCGCCCAAAGGAAATGAGGATGCCATCTGGATCAAGCCGGACCTGGTTTGTACCGTCAAATACATGGAGAAGACCGCTAGCGGAGGCCTTAGGCAGCCGGTATTTAAGGGGTTGCGACCCGACAAAAAGGCAAAGGATTGCGTCGTGCAGTAAGGGCCATTTGTACCGCATTTTTATTTCGGGCAGAAAGAGATCGCAATATTTTGTAAGTTTTATATATTTGACGGCGGCGTAAAATTCACTATAATAGATGGAGTAAGTGCCAAACGCCGGTAAAAGGCCGGCCACAATTGCAAGGGGGGGAGAACGCTATGGCAGAAATGCAGCCGATTGCCCATATCCACACCGACTTTCCGACCAAATTTGGCATTCCGCGTCAAAGCGGCCTGATCGCGGAGCTTCGGGCACAGATTTATTTCGAACCCGCCTACCGGATCCCAGAGGCCTTCCGGGGACTGGAGGGTTATTCCCATCTCTGGCTGCTGTGGGAGTTTTCCGAGTCCATTTGCGATAGATGGTCGCCGACTGTCAAGCCGCCCCGCTTGGGCGGCAATAAACGGATGGGCGTCTTCGCTACCCGTTCCCCCTTCCGCCCTAATCCCATTGGACTCTCCTGTGTCCGGCTGGAAGAGGTGGCGCTTTACACGCCGGAGGGACCAATCCTTTATGTCTCAGGGGCTGATCTGATGGACGGCACCCCGATTTATGACATCAAACCCTATCTGCCATATGCCGACTGCGTTGCTGACGCCGTTGGCGGCTTTGCCGACCAAGTGAAAGATTACGGCCTCCAAGTGGAATTTCCGATAGAATTGCTAGACCTAATCCCTGTGGAGAAGCGCGCCGCTCTCATGGGAGTGCTGGAACAGGACCCACGTCCCGGCTACCGGCATGAGGAAGGACGAATGTTCGGCGTGGAATTTGCGGGCTTTGACGTGCGCTTTACCGTTTCCGAAGGGATTCTCACCGTGCGGGAAATTGAAAAACTGGGTGATTAGGCAACCAAAATAGGAATGCTTGTAACAAAACAAACGGCGATCCATCTAAGAGATGGACCGCCGTTTTGTTTTCATCTAAAAGCCTCCTAGGCGTCCGAACCAAAGCCCGCTCCCGTTCCATAGGCACCCTACCGATAGGGGGATGAAAGATTTCTCACCGAGAGGGATGACAGATAGGGGGAGCGAAACGCAGATTTGGTGGCCGGTGCTTTAGCCGTTATTTTGCACCTTGATCTGTTCAAGAATGAAGGGGAGCACTTGCTCGGGCGTAATGTTGAGTACGAGGGCAAATTCGTCGTAAAGCATTTTTTCGGCCTCATGGAAAAACCGCTCATCCGCCATGTGAAGCCGTTTGCCTTTGTCCTGCTGCTCCCGCTGATGGAGATAGAGGGCTTTGATCATCTGTAAAACTTCCCGGCGGTTCCCTCTGGCCAGAATATCCTTAAACCTTTCCTTGCGCTCATTTTCATTTTCAACCCAGCAGGTGTCTTCCTCGGGCATAGAGCGAATCATGGCCTGAATTTCCTCTGCGGTCAGGACCCGGTGCATCTTTTCCGCTAGGGCATCATTATGCATGGGGACATAGATGGTAAAATTGTTATAGACCGGCTCCAGAATGTAGTATTCGTCCGAAACCCGCCCGAAGTCCTTTTTGGTGATTCCCGTGATTTTACAAACCCCATGGGAACCGTAGAGGATGGTATCATTGACGTGATACATAGGCTCACCCTTTCTTCTGTTGACTTTTCCAAGGCATTTTGCCGCTATAGTATTTCCCGGCGATTTTCTTTTGCTGTTCCAGGCCCAATGTGTTGAGGATGGAAAGCCACTCACGCTGGGATAGTTCCTGCTGTGCCGCGCTCTGGCAGAAGGAGCAGGATTCCCCTTTGCACTCCGAAATGCTCAACAAATCACATCCGCACCGCTCAGACAGATGAATGCAGTCCGGATAATGCAGAGGCTTCATATTCTGCTGTTTGGAGACGGGGATAAAATCTCTCTTTAACAATGCCACATCGTTCTTTCTCCATGGAATAAAAGAAAAACGTGTTGTCTGCTCCAACTGGTCTTACGTTCTGCCGAGCAAACAACACGTTGAGTTTATTATCATTATAGCATATTTCCGACCGAAGTGCCAGGACCATCGGCCTGTCCAAGTGAAATTTTGTGGAACGCTCACAAGGATGGACCGGCACTCTTTTGGGCATTTTGCAAATACCGGGCAAAATGCGTTGTTTTTGCCCCTCTCTGATTGGAGGAAATGGAGAATTTGAAACGTTTTTATCCACAGTATTACCATACAAGTTGCCGCTTGTTTGATAATAATTTTTTTGTACATACAACTTATCGTACCTTTTCTTTGGAAAAGTCAAAGAATGGGACAATTTTCGTCCTAATATGGGAGTGATCAACAAACAAAAGAAGAAAGATGTATGATTTGTCTATACATTTTAAAAGCAGTTCATAATATTTGACTATTATATATAAAAATATTATAATAAAAAAACGATTCCGTCCATAGAAAACGGTGTCATGTCCTTTGGGACATGCCCCTTTTCCGGGCGAAAAACGACTTATGAGGAGGAGAATTTATGAAGAGAAGCAACCGTGCACTCAAAAAGGGAAAACGATGTTTGGCGCTGGTTTTCGCGCTGGTTGTGGCGCTCACCAGCATCCTGCCGGCAGGCGTATTTTCCGTAAGTGCGGCCACTGAGGCCATGGGACTTGAGGGCCTTTCCGGCCCCACTTTGAGCGAGACCTCAGCGGGCGTCTACGAAATGGCCTATAAGGGGGGCAATAGTTTTGCCCTTTCCAAGACCCAGGCAAAGGCATTTACCCTGGAAGCGGACGTCACCTTCCTCCAGGGCAATACGGCCACAATGATGTTCGGCGCCGGTACCTCCGATGCGACCAATGTGGGCAACGGCACCGATAACGCCTTTTTCGGCTTGGAGTTTACCCGGGACGTGTCCGCCAAGACGGTCGTCATCAAGCTCTTTGAAGACGGTCCCTCCGGACAGGTGCTGGGCAACAATATCATCCCGGGCAAGACCTACATGGCAAAGGATGTGGACACGGAGGGCGTTGTCCATCTGAAGCTGGTGGTCACCCCGGAGAAAACGCTGGAAATCTATGTGGCAGGGCAGGAGGTGACTTACACCTTTGCCAAGGACTTTGCAAAATACTACAAAGGCGGCTATATCGGGCTGATGACCTACAATTCCAGCATCCGTTATGAGAATATCAGCTTTACGAAAAATGACGTGTATCAGGACCTGACCAATTTAAATGGTCCCCAGCTGACAAAGCTTTCGGACAATAACTACCAGTTCGCTTTTAAAAGCGGAAACAGCTTTTCCCTCTCCGAAACCAAGGCGTTTGCCTTTACGCTGGAAACCGACGTCACCTATGTGCAGGGTAACACGGCCACCATCCTGTTCGGCTCCATGACCACCGACCCGGCAAACGTGGGGAGGGGCACGACCAACAGTGTCTTCGGCTTGGAATTTTCCAGGAACGTCGGGGAAAAGGCCATCTACATCAAGCTCTTTGAAAACGGTCCCGACGGCGTCTTGGGCGACGGCATCATCGCCAAGATGAAGGCCGCTACGGTGGAGGATACGGACACGGTCCACCTGAAAATCGAGGTGACCGAATCCAAGGACCTCAATATCGCCATCAACGACACGGCGGTATCCTACACCTTTGCCAAAGACTTTAAAAGCGCCTACGAGGGCGGCTATATCGGGCTAATGGCGTATAGCTCCCAGCTACTCTACAGTAATGTGGATGTGACGGTCAACAGCCTCCCTCCCGTAGGAAACTTTAACAATAATTTGTCCGGCTGGCGCACTGTCAGCGGCAAATGGACCCTGACCGACAGCGGCATGAAAGCCAGCAATCTGACGGTGGGCAACAGCTTCTACATGTCTTCCACCCAGTTGGCGGCGGGAGAGGCTTTTGTCTATGAGGGCGACATGCATCTGCCCAACGAAACCGGCGCACGGGGCGGCGGACTCGTCTTCGGCGTCACCAACATCGACAAGCCCGGCGACGCCTGGTACTGCATGAATGTGGACAGGAACCAGAACGTCACCAAGCTCTTTAAGAATGTATCCGGCTCCCAGGGCTTCACCATCCAGCGCCAGCTAACCGCGCAGGAGAAGACCAAGGAGGACTTCCACTTCCGGGTGGAGCTTTTGGAAGGCGGCAAGATGAATTATTATCTGGACGGAGGACTGGTGGGTTCCAACTCCGATCCCAGCTTTGCCGGTGGGTATTTCGGCATCATGTCCTACTTTTCCAACTGTTCCTTTGACAATGTCAAGTATTATAAGGTATCCACTCCCAAGCTGACCGGCCTCAAGGTGGAGGGCGCGGATATTACCCCCTCCTTCAGCGATTCGGTCTATGAGTACACAGCGGAGGTCCCCTTCGAGATCGCTACCCTGCAGGTGACGCCCGCCGCCGACGCGAAGTTCAGCCTTTCGGTCAACGACGAGGCGGCCGTCAGCGGCAAAGCCTCCCCAGTGGAGCTCAAAGTGGGCTACAACACCATCTATGTCAAGGTGATGGACGACGCCTCCCAGGTGTCCAATATCATCACTCTGAAGGTCAAGCGGGCGCAGGACCCGGAAAACGCCTTCACCGACGATTACCGGCCCCAGTTCCACTTTACCCCCGAGTTCAACTTCATGAACGACCCCAACGGTCTGGTTTATGACCCGAGCAATCAAACCTGGCACATGTTCTTCCAGCACAGCCCCCAGCTCCCCAACATGGGCAACCAGACCTGGGGACACGCCCAGTCCAAAGACTTGGTCAACTGGACCCAGCTTCCCACCGCCATGGAGATGGACGAGCTGGGGCGCATCTACTCCGGTTCGGCCGTGGTGGATGAAAAGAATACCTCCGGTTTCTTCACCGATAACAAGGAGGGTGAGTCCAAGCTGGTGGCCGTCTTCACCCATTCCGGCGGCGCAGTGGCCGGCAAGTATGGCGGACAAAAGCAGTCCATCGCCTACTCCAAGGACCACGGCCTGACCTGGACCAAATATGAAGGCAACCCCGTCATCCCCAATGAGGACAACAAATACGGCGGCGGCTTCCGGGATCCCAAGGTCCTGTGGTACCCCGACGCCAGTTACAAAAACGACGGCATCTGGCTGATGATCGTGGCTGGCGGCCGGGCCCGCATCTTCTCCTCCGAAAACCTGAGGGAATGGAAGCACGAAAGCGATCTCAACTATGCCGACGGCACCGCTTTGGAGTCCGAGTGCCCCGATCTGTTTGAACTTCCCATCGACGGGGACAAAAACAACACCAAATGGGTTTACTTTGGCGCTGGCAAGTTCTTCGTCCTCGGGGAGCTTGTCAAAGAGGGCACTGGAGCAGACGCGGTCTTCAAATTTAACGCTGAGACCAACCGCATCAATATCTCCAACAATGTCACCGAGATGTACGCGACCCAGAGCTACTATAACGACGGCGCCGGGTTGGGCCGCAGAATCAGCGTGAGCTGGATGCGGGATTCCACCGCCCCCGGCACCATCCCGGACAAGGTCTGGAACGGCGCCCAGTCCCTGCCGCTGGAGACCAGCCTGCGCACGGTAAACGGCCAGGTGAAGCTGTGCTTCTACCCGGTGGAGGAGATAAACTCCCTGCGCGCCGCTTCTCCCATGTTCGCCATCGACAAACCCACCGTGGTCAGCGACGGCGACGCCAACATCCTCTCCGGCTTAGCGGGACAGAAATATGACATCGAGGCCAAATTCACTCTGGGCAGCGCTTCGGAGTTTGGATTTAACCTGCGCACCGGCGACGGCCAGAAAACGGTCGTTAAATATAACCAGGACAGAAAAGAACTCATCGTGGACAAAACAAAGTCCGGCGTGGCGCTCAACGCCCTCAAGAGCTGGGAGATGGTCCCCGAGGACGACGGCACCGTCACCCTGCGTATCCTGGTGGACTGGTCGGTGCTCGATGTCTTCGGCAATGATGGGGATTCCTCCATCAGCACCCTATTCTTCCCCGACGGCAGCAGCATCGGCATGGAATTCTTCGCCACCGGCGGTGATGTGACCATCGATTCCATGAAGATTTACGACATGAAGTCCATGTATCGGGACGATTTGCCTACACCGGACAGCGATCCCACCATGCTCTCCCTCACCGCTCCCGCCAATGCGGATGTGGGCGAGGAATTCACCGTGACGGCTAGCGTCTTGCCCTACACGGTGAATGATAAGAGCGTCACCTGGACCTATGACACTGAAAAGCTCGTCAAAGTGGATGAAACCGACAATTCCATCACCCTCAAGGCGGCACAGGCCGGCGACTATGTCGTCAAAGCCGTCACCAACAAAGGCGGCTTAGAAAAAGAAGCCACCGTTTCGGTCATCAAGAGAAACTTTAATACCAATCTGACCGGCTGGACGACCACCGAAGGCGTCTGGACCATCGACGAAAACGGCTGGCAGGCGGTCTGCGGCAGCGACAACTTCGCCATGTCCGACGTTTCCATGGACGGCAACTTCACCTTGGAGGCCGACGTGACCCTGGAGGCCGGGCGCTGCCTGGGCCTTGTCTTCCACTCCCAGGGGGCCAACGGCAAGACGGCCGGCTCCTATGTCTTCAATTTCGACCGCAACATGAATAATTTCCGCATCTTCGAGTTCCCCTATATCAATGGCGCTACCAGCGATTTGGCGAAAATTTCTTTCACCGACGCGGGCATCACGCCAGAGATCGGCGAGACCTACCACGTGGTGCTCACCGTCAAGGACAATAAATTCTCCGTCAGCTTTGACGGCAAGGAGCTCTTTAAAGATGTGGCGGACACCAATGATACTCAGGTCTATGATTCCGGTCGTTTGGGCCTGATTGTCCACCAGTCCACAGCCCGGTTCCAGAATGTTTTTGTGAAGAGTGAATCCCCCATCAAGACGGTGGTTACTCAAATCGAGGACATCAACGTGATGGTGGGTGCACCGGCGGACGAAGTGCTGGCCAAACTCCCGGCAAAAGTCACGGTGGAGCAGGAAGACGGCATCCAGAGAGACGTAGACGTTGTCTGGAA
>NZ_JACRTC010000013.1 GCF_014385095.1 Zongyangia hominis | reverse complement strand
GTCAATATATTTCCCATTCTTTTTTTTGCTGCCTTTTCGTTTCCGGGCTCCCGCCCGTCCTTTTCCCGGACAGCTCATTTATTTTACCATACGCCCTCCCCCCTGTCAATCCCTTTTTTCCCTTCTCTTTTCTTATTTCCTATTCTTTTTCTATACATTTGGTTTACTTTATCTTTAATTATACCATATCGTAATTTTTCTTTCGTTTTTTCCCTTTATCACCTATCCGCCGGTCCCAGCATGACAGATGGGATTAGAAAAAGCCGGGGGAAATCCCCCGGCCTTTTTTCTTTTTATTCCGGCGATGCGTCCAAAACATCCTCCATCTCGCTAAAGCTCTCGAAATACCGCTCGGTTTCCTCTGAGATCTTTTCGACCAAAGCCGGGGTCGGCAGATGCCCCTTGCACTCGATGATGTAGATCACCAGCTGTTCAGCCGCCCGCTTATAATAGCCCCGGTCCAGCCCGTAGACCTGATGCCGCCGCTGCATGAAGCCGGCCGCGAAATGAATGTAGCGGGAGACTTCCTCCGCGTCGGCCGGTATCTCTTCCCCATCCAGCGGGCAGGTATAACCCACCAGGTTTTTCTCTCTTCTCCGCCGCTCAAAAAACTCGCCCAGTACGTAGCTGACCGCAATCGCCAAAATACAGATACTTACGCCAATGATCAGTTCCATATCCACACCCCTTGCCATCCATTTGTGTACGCTATCCTATGCAAAAGGAGGCCGGGGTGTGCCTTTTTTTAAAAAATAGTAGAAAAACGATGATTTTCTTTTTTGGATATTCCTCCACTTTCCGGGAAAACTTTTTATAGTCAAAGCCGCACGGCGGCAGATTGGAGTTTTGCAAAGATGGAAGAATCCTTCGCAAAAATATTAAAGGTGATGGTTGTCGTCATGCTCAACCTGTGTGTCATCGCCTTCGCCTATTTTGTACTGCGTTATTCTCCCGCCACCTCCGCCTCCTCCCACACGGTCAGCGATACCCTGGCTGTGCCCACCCTGTCCAAGCGGGGTTCCCGAGGGGAAGAGGTTAGAAAAATCCAGCAGAAGCTCAAGGACTTGGGTCTTTACCGCATCGCGGTGGACGGCATCTACGGCGCTAAAACTGAAGAAGCGGTCCGCGCCTTCCAGAGACAAAAGGGACTCAGTGTGGACGGCATTGCGGGGCCCAACACCCTCAAGGCGTTGGGGCTCTCCTCCGGGGGCAATGAGTCCGCCACCTCCCAGAGCGACTATCAGCTTCTGGCCCGGATTATTTCCGCGGAGGCCCGGGGCGAGTCCTACACCGGACAGGTGGCGGTGGGTGCGGTGGTCCTCAACCGAGTGGCCCATCCCTCTTTTCCTGACACCCTGGCCGGAGTGGTCTACCAGCCCGGCGCCTTTTCCGCCATCAACGACGGACAGATCAATCAGCCCATCGCGGATTCCTGCTATCAGGCGGCCCAGGACGCCCTCAACGGCTGGGACCCCTCCGGCGGTGCTATCTACTATTATAATCCCGACAAGACCTCCAACAAGTGGATTCGCTCCCGCCCCGTTATCAAACGCATCGGCAACCACCTCTTCTGCTCCTAGCGGGCAGGGCCCGCTGCCAAATCGCGCTGTTGTGTCTTACGAAACTGTAACGCAGGAGACGCGGCGGTGTTTTGATCGAAGCCTGGAGCGTGACTTGCCGCCGCCGCCTACCGGCGGGGCAACGAAAAAAGGAGAAGCCAATGGCTTCTCCTTTTTTCTGCGCCCATCGCTTCTGCTCGATACAACTGGTGATGTCTGTAGGAGGAAAGAAACTTGGGCCTTCTTTGCAAACGATTGCTTCGTTTACAAGTAGTATTTTACATCATCACGTTCTATTTTGCAACGTTTTATCGTTATAAAATTAAAGAAAATAAAGTATTTGTCAAAAGAGGGGTGTCCCGTGGATTTTTTAAAGCGTCTGGACGAGCTTTTGGCGCAAAAGGGCTGGTCGACTTATCAGTTGGCAAAGGCCTCGGGGCTGACCCAAAGCACCATCAGCGCCTGGTATAAGAAAAACTATCAGCCGAATATTCAGTCTTTGGAGGCCATCTGTAAGGGGCTGGGTCTGAGCATTTCCGAGTTCTTTGCCGATGGCAGCACGCCTAACTCCCTAACGGAGGAGCAGCTTGCCATGTTTGAGCGGTGGAGCACACTAAGCTCCGAGCAAAAGGCCCTCATCTTAAAGCTCATCGAAAACATGAAATAAAGGAAAGGCCAGCCGGTTTTGACCGGCTGGCCTTTCCTTTATTTAAGGACCCCCATCTGGGTCAGGGGCCACAGTTTAAAAATAGCGTGGCCGATAATCTTGTCCGCCGGGATATAGGGGTTCTCCCACTCCCGGGCGTCAAAAGAACCGGCGCGGTTGTCGCCCATAAAAAGATAGCAACCCTCCGGCACCTGGAAGGAGCGGGCCTTATTGGAGGGGTGCTTGACATAGGGCTCGTCGAGCTTTTCCCCATTGATGATGACGCTGCCGTCGGAAGTGACCTCTACCGTTTCGCCGGGCAGGCCGATCACCCGTTTGATGAGGGTCATATCCAGCTCGTCGCTGCGAAAGACCAGGATGTCTCCCCGCTTGACGTTCTTTTCCGGGCTATACATCCGGGTGGTAAAAAGCCAATCCCCCTTGTTGATGGTGGGGATCATGGAGCCGGTGGGAACGGTGGCGAAGAAAAAGACGAATTTAATGAGGAGCAGGACGATGATAATTTCGATGGCGAAGGGGAGTATCCATTCCTTTAAAATACGTTTGAACTTTACCATGGCGGAGGTCCTTTCTTCGGCCGGAGAAGGCCGCTTCCTATATTGAAGGGCGGCTGGCCTTTGTGTTATACTTAATAGAATTGAAAGCAGGGGCCGCTTGTCCCAAAAGGAGGAGCGGCTGCCACCGAGGAGGATTCGCATGAATTTTCGATATAAGCCGGGACTGCGGGCAGTGAAGACCGGGATTGCCGTCTGTTTATGCCTGCTGGTGTCCTGCCTGTTCGGGCGCAATTACGCCTTCTATTCCTGCATTGCGGCAGTAGTCTGCATGCAGCCCACCACCGGAAAGACAGTGCATGTGGGGGTTCATCGGTTTATCGGGACGCTCATCGGCGGCTTTGTGGGCTTCCTGCTTTTGGAGAGCGCCAAGCTCATTCCCCAGTACCACGACTGGGCGTATATCCCCATTATACCGCTCTTTTTGCTTCTTGCCATCTATTTGTGCAATATTCTCGGCAGAAAAGATTCCGCCGCCATCTGCTGCATCGTCTTTCTCAACATTGCCACCAACTTTGACCGGGGAATCCATAACTCCCTGCTATATGTAATGGACCGTGTCATCGACACCAGCATCGGCATTATTCTCGCGGTTCTTGTTAACCGTTTTATCTTCCCACGGAAAAGCCGGTCTTCCGACAGCGCACAAGCGGACCTCCCCTCCCCCCAGGAGGAAGAGGAGAGCTGACCGCCTACGGCGGCCCCTGCCGGGGCGGGACGACGCGTATTAGGTTGCGTTCGCGCCACCGCCGCGTCCCTCGCGTTTTTGTTACTGACCCGCGAAAGCGCGGTGTGTCAGCGGACACTGCTCGCCCTCCTTGCGCTAAAAATGGCCGCTTTTGCGGCCATTTTTATTTTTTCTTCTACCAGCTCACGGAGAAGCTCTCGCCTTTGCTCAGCGCCTCCAGCGCCTCGCCCAGCTTCTCCACAAAGGAGGCCTTAATATAGGAAGTGATCGAGCCGTTGCAGTCCACGTCATAGGACCGGACGCCATCGTAATAGAACTTGAGCACTTCCGGCTCCCGGGCCTGATCTTTCAGGCGCACCGTCATCACCATCTCCGGCTCTCCGGACACTTTCTGTGTCCTTTCGCCCTCGCTCCGGGCGGAAAGCGCCATTTCCATCATCTGGGCGAAGGGCTCCGCTTCCACAGCCGCGCCGTTGAGGGTGGGAGCATCCCCCGGCACCAGAGTGTAGGTCTTGCCGCCCAGGGTGATTTCCAGGGAGGCAATTTCGTCCTGGCTGTCCACGATGTACGCATCCGCCAGCAGGTCCGTGTAGGTGTACTCCATGAAGGAGATGGTGCTCATATCCAGGTCATAGAGGATATTGACATCCGAGCGCATGGCGCTGAGCAGATCCTTATCCTTACCGTCAAGCCGGAGCGCCAAGGTCTGATCGGCGTATTCCAAGGTGATCAGTGTCTCCGGGTCGTCCAGTCCCGCGGCGGTGATGTCCTGGGCCGTGGGCTCCAAATTGACCACATGGGAAGCGTAAACCCCAAAGATGCCGCCCAGCTTGTCGATGCCCTCCTCACTGAGGCGGCGTTTGACCGGGGACACCATATAAAAGGTGCCGCTTTCTTTATCAAAGGTGATCTCGATGGGCTGCTCCCGAAGGGCGCCGCCGATGGTGATCTTTTTAAGGCCTGCCGTCTTGCAGCTCTCCACCACTTCCGTACTGCTCTCCAGCGGCGGCACGAGGCGCCGCTCCACATACTCGGTCATGGGGGAAATGAGGCCGTAAATGTTATATTCATCCATCAGATAGACGTTGCCGTCCTGGGTTTGGACATACACCCCTCTGTTCTGGGGGGCCGTATCCCCCACCTTGAGGACAAAGACGCTGCCGTCTTTGTAGGTGATGGTGGCCACGGACAAGGGGTCTTTAAGCCCGTACTTCTCCACATCGCCGGGGTTTTCCTCCACCAGCTGCTTGGCTGTGATATTGGAGGCGTCTGCGAGCACCGAATAGAGCCCGTTTTCGTTGCGGGGATACCCGGAAAGCTCTTCGATATAGGCGTCGCCGTTTTCGTCCACCTGTACGGTATAGTCCCCATAGGCCACCTGGATCTGCACCGATACCACATTCTCGGTGGCCTGATTGGAGAGAACGATACTCTGCCCGCTCTCGGAGGAACCGCTCTCCTCCTCCCCCGGCGCCGGTGTGCGCAGGAAGAACACCGCGGTCACCGTCAGCACAGCCACCACGACCAGTCCCGCCAGCAGGCCCACCGCCTTTTTATTCCATTTGCCTTTGCTCAAAAGCTTTCTCTCTCCTTTCAGCACACCTGCCGGTGCGGGTTGACGCGCCACCCCCGCTTGTGTCTCTAACGATAACTACAGCGCGATATCCTCCACCGGCAGGTGGCTAGCGGCGGGCATGTCGCGCCCATGGCTCCATTGGCAACACTGCCGCGTTTCCCGCGCTTGTGTCTCAAACGATACTACAGCGCGATATCCTCCACCGGCAGGTGGCTAGCGGTGGCGGCGGCGAATCCAGATCACCAGGCCGGCGCACAGGACCACCAGGGGTACGATGACCACAAACACAGACCCCAGTAAAATTACTTGGGCGGTGTTGACGCCAAGCTCGCTGCCGCTGATATCCTTGGCCACAATCTGGATGTTGTTTTCCCGATGGGACAATTCATCCATCATGTTGAGGAAATAGTTGCCGTTTCCAACGGAAGTGCTCTCTAAGAGGGTGGAAACCAGGGCGCTGTAGGTGCCGCAGGCCACCACATGGGACTCCTTCCCATCGGCGGAAGTGTTAGTGGCGTAGAGGAGGCCCGGGAAAGGGCCCACCATGTCCTCATCGGAGGGGGCGTAGTCCTCGGTAGCATCCTTGGGCATGACGCCCGCTGTCTCGGAGAAGGAAAGGAGCTCCTCCACCTTCACGGTGCCCTTTTCGTCAAAGAGCTTTTCCATGGGACGGCTATAAGGCAGTGTCATGACGATCTTGTCGCTGATGAGGCTGCCCGCAAATCGGTCGGAGGCGTAGTTGACAATGGTAAAGAAGGAGTTTTGGTTAAAGACCATGCTGGCATTGGTCTCAAAAGTCAGGCCGCTGCCCACCTTGATGCCCCACTCGGCCAGGAACGCGTCCAGATTGGGGGTGTCGGGCTGTCCGGCGTCGGCCAGATAGACCACGCTCTTGCCGTCCCCTTCCAGGAATTTGTCCAGCCGGGAGAGCTCCTCCACCGTGTAGTCCTTTGCGGGGGCCGCCAGAATCACCACCGACACTTCGTCGGGGATGTCCTCGGTGACCACGGAATGGTCGATTATCTCGTAGTTGTTGGTGGTGAGCAGGCCCGTAAAGTCGGTGATGTCCGCTTCCCCGTGTCCGGAGAGCACCGCCACCTTGACCTTGTTTTCATCGGTGACCTGCACAATGGCGGAAGTCATGGCCTGCTCGGCCTTGGAGGACGCAATCTGCCCGCCGTAATAGCTCTGCTCCACATTGAAAAGATCGGTGGGACTCAGCTTCACGATCTGATCGCCGCAGATGATGAGTATATCATAATTGGAGGGCGACAAATCGGCATACTGATTTTCCAGCTGCGGATTTTGCACCAAGTCCACATACTCCACCTTGATCTTATCGGAGAATTTGCCATACAATTCAATGATTTGGGCCGCCTGGGCATAGTAATCATTGAGACCGGTGAAGGTCTGCTGGGAAGCGAGCACCTTGATGGAAACGTCCTTTTCAAGGCCCGCGATGTAGTCCTTGCTTTGCTGGGAGAGCTGGAATGCCTTGTCTTTGGTCATATCGATGCTCATGGGATACCGGGCGGCTAGAGCGCTCATGACAAAGTTTAATAGCACCACCGCTACAATGACGATGACCGTCAGGCCCACCGCCAGGCCGGAATGTTTCAGTCTCTTGCTGTGAAAGAAGTTTCCCGCATTGGACGCCGTCTTTCCCTGCTCCAGCACGGAGGGCGCGGTTTCGGGGTTCTCCTGTTTTTTAAAGATTTTCATCTGCGCCACCTCCTAGCTCCATCTTTTCTTTTCCAACACGCGGACGGTAAAGAACAGGAAGAGCCCGGCCACGCTCAGGAAAAAGATCACGTCGGCGATACTCAGAACACCCAGGGTGAAGTTGGCATACCGGGTGTAAAAAGAGATCCCATAAATCACGTCCTTCAAAAACTGGGTGGGCATGACGCTGGAAAGGGTGTCGATAAGCATCAGCGCCATCATCACGGCAAAGCTGGCCACGGCGGCGATCACCTGGCTTTCGGTGAGGGAGGAGATAAACTCGCCGATGGCGATGAGGGCGAGGCCTAAGAAAATAGCGCCCAGCAGATGCCCGAAGAAGAGGGACAAATCGATGGGGGCAAAGGCCGCTAGCGTCACGGCGTAGACCACCGTCATGGCCATGGCCGCCAGATAGACCACCACCGCCGAGAGATACTTGCCCAGTACAATGCCGTACAGACCCACCGGCGCCGTCAGCAGCGCTTGGTCGGTTTTGAGCTTTTTGTCCTCGCTCATCAGCCGCATGGTCAAAATGGGGATGAGGAACATGATCACCGAGAAGATGGAGGAGAAAAACGCCCGCATGTCGGTGGTGTTGGAGAGGACATTGCCCAGGAAAAAGTAGAAGCCTCCAAAGGCGAAAAACACCGCCAGAAAGATAAACCCGACCGCCGAGGAGAAATAGGCGCTCAGTTCCCGTTTAAAGATGGCTGTCATAGCGATTGCCCCTCCCTTTCCCGTGTCGCTCCGCTGCCGGTGGCAGCCTTCCTTGTATCCGGACCATCCGGCGCTTTGACGGCGGTTTCCGTGCCGTTTTCATCGGGTGCGCCCTGTGCTTCCCCGGCGCCGGTATCCGCCTCGCTGCCGCTGGGCCGGGCCGTACCCTCGCCCCCGGCGGCCTCTCCGGCTTGATCGCCGTTTGCCGCAGTCTCTTTTTTCAGGCCGTCCTCCGCCGGGGCGTCTCCCATCTGGGAACCGCTGTCCTTCACTCCGGACGTCGGCGCTTCCCCGGCCGCCGGGGCGGCGTGCTGCTCCTCAATGAGCTGGAGGAACACTTCCTCCAAGGTGAGTTCGGAGGTCTTGAGCAAAAGCAAGGGCATTTGCTCCCGGCAAAGGGCCGCGAACAGATCGCGCCGCAAATCCCGGCGCTCGGTGCTCGTCACCCGGTAGTCGTAGATCTCAGCGCCGCTTTCATTTTCCCGCCGGCCTTCCACGGTCACCTGGACGTCGGAACCCAGCCCCCGCAGGACCCGCTGCACCCGCTCACAGTCGCCCTCGATGCGGGCGGTCAGGCTGTGGTCGGTGGAGAGGGTGGCCGCGATGGATTCGGGCGTGCCGTCGGCGATGAGCCGGCCATCGCTTAAAATGATAATCCGGTCGCACACCGCCTGCACCTCGCTGAGGATGTGGGAGGACAAAATAATGGTGTGACGCTTGCCCAAAGACTGGATGAGGCCCCGGATTTCGATGATCTGATTGGGGTCGAGTCCCACGGTGGGCTCGTCCAGGATGAGAACCTGGGGGTTACCGAGCAGCGCCTGGGCCAGTCCCACCCGCTGGCGGTAGCCCTTGGAGAGATTCTTAATGATGCGCTGGCGGACCCCTTCAATGCCGCACAGAGCGCACACCTCATGGAGATGTTCCTTGCGGGGGAGCTTCACCTTTTTGAGTTCAAACATGAATTGGAGGTAGGCGTCCACCGTCATGTCCAGATACAGCGGCGGCTGTTCGGGCAGATATCCGATGCACTTTTTCGCCTCCATGGGTTCCTCCAGGATGTCGAACCCGCCGATCTTGGCCGTCCCCTGTGTCGCGGAGATGTACCCGGTGAGAATGTTCATGGTGGTGGATTTTCCCGCCCCATTGGGGCCGAGGAAACCCACAATCTCCCCCGAGTCAATGGAGAAGCTGATGTCATCCACGGCGTTTTTGACGCCGTATCGTTTGACTAGATGCTGCACCTCTACCATTTGTCAAACCCTTCCTTTCCTAAGCGCTGCCAAAGCGCCGTGTCATTGCCTATTTCCATGCGCCCGCGCACTATTTGCTACAATATCATACCAGAAAATGGGCTCTGTTTTGTAAATAGAAGATGAAATTTCCTCCCATAACTTCCGCTCTTTCTGTGATGGTTCCCTGATTTCCCCTGTTTTCCCCCAAAAAATCATTGCCCCACCCTGAGGCGGATGCTATAATGAAGACAGCTGTCCGGCCGGGACGAGCAAAGGTCCCATCCCTGATACCGGCGGCGTTTTCTGTGTTGTACCGGCGCTTTTTGTGCGCCTGCATTGTCATCAATGGGCCGGACACCCCGCGCCCACAATGGGAGGAAACATCTATGGCAACAGTCAAAGGCTTTCGCGGCGTGCGCTTTACCGAAAAGGCGGGAACCATCGCCGAGCTTTGCTGCCCCCCTTATGATATCATCAGCGAGGAGCAGCGTCAAAATTATCTGGCACAAAATCCCCACAACGTCATCCGGCTGGAGCTCCCCCGAGGCGAGCATCCCTATGAGGAGGCGGCAAAAACCCTGCAAACCTGGCTTTCCAACGGCGTTTTGAGCCAGGATGAAAAAGAGGGGCTCTATATCTACGAGGAGGAATTTACCGCCCGGGGCGTTCCCAACAAGATCAAAGGCTTCATCTGCCTGGTCAAGGTGGAGGATTTCTCCAAAGGGGTAGTGCTGCCCCATGAGGAGACCCTCTCCAAGGCCAAAACCGACCGCTTTAATTTGCAGATGGCCACCGGCTGCCAGTTTAGCCAAATCTATTCCCTGTATATCGACCACGAGCACACCACCCTTTCCCTCATCGACGCCCTCTCCGACCGGGAACCGGACGCCGTCTTCACCGACGAGGGCGATGTTACCCATCGGCTCTGGTGCGTCTATGACGAGGATGTGATCGCTCAGGTCGGCCAGCAGTTTGCCGGGCGCAAGCTCTACATCGCCGACGGCCATCACCGGTATGAGACCTCCATCAATATCCGAAACGCTCTGCGGGAAAAGGGGGTCATCACCGACGACAGCCATCCGGGCAACTATGTCATGATGATGCTCTGCGATATGGAGCACCCGGGCCTGGTGGTCTTCCCGACCCACCGCCTCATCCGGGACATGCCCGATGTGGACATCCCCGACCTGCTCAAAAAGTGCGAGGAGTTTTTCGATATCACCCCCGCCCTGCCCCTTTCCTCCCTCCAGGAAAAGCTGGACGAGGACTACGCTCAGGGCAAAAAGTCCTTCGCCCTCTATACCGGCAGTCAGGACTATACCCTGCTCACCCTGCGGGACTTAGGCGCGGTTAAGCGCTTGGAGCCCAAAATGAGCGACGACTACTGCAACTTAGACGTTTCCGTCCTCCACACCCTGGTGCTCGAGCACATCCTCGGCATCGACAAGGAGAACATGATGAACCAAGTGAACCTCAACTACACACGGGTGCTGGAAGAGGCCATCGACAAAGTTCAGGACGGCACCTACAACTTCAGCTTCATCATGAACCCCACCAAGGTGGAGGAAATCGGCCGGGTGGCCGAGGGCGGCGAAAAGATGCCCCAAAAGTCCACCTATTTCTATCCCAAGCTGACCACCGGCCTTGTTATGAACAAATTCATGGACCTCTAGCGCCACCTACCGGTGGAGGATGTCGCGCTTTGGTCCGACGGAAACCACAAGCGCGTGAAACGCGGCGTCGTCTCAAAGAAGACTCCGGGCGCGTCTTCCTCGCCGGTAGGCGCGGCATGCTGCCGCTCCCATATTGCGCTTTGGTGGAAACCACAAATGCGTGAAACGCGGCGGTGTTGCAGAGGAAACCAATTGCGCGATGCCCCGCCCCGGCAGGGGCCGCGGCAGGCGCAAGGAAAAAGGGAAGGACCAGAAGGTCCTTCCCTTTTTTCGCTTATTCCGCCGCAGGTCCGGCGTCCAGGGGATATTTGCCGATCTCCACCGGCGCGGTGGGGGAAATCTCCCCTTCGGGGGTTTCCAGCACATAGATGTTGACGGTCCGCTTGCCAAAGAGGCAACTTTCCAGGTAAGTGTTAAAGAATAAGTCCACGTCGATGATGCCGTCCGCTATGGCAGTGCCGGTGTCGGCAGCCACGGCGTATCCGTAGACGAAGGAAAAGTCCGGCGTGGCAATATAGAGCTTGGTGCCGTAGGGAATCACATCGGGGTCCACGGCCACCGTGCCCGCCACCGCGGAAAAGCCGCTGGCGGTCCAGGCGCCGGGCCGGGCGGAATAGGCGGTAGCCACCGCGCCGGTGATGACCCGCTCGTAGCGGAGCGGCTCCCCGTTTTCGTCCACCTCCACCGGCTGGGGGGATACCGGTACATCCGCACCCACAATGGCGGTCTTGGCCACCGGCTGACAGCGGATATTTTCCTCCACTGCCTCCCGCTGGGTCAGTTCCCCATCCACCCAGGTTTCTTCATAGACACACACCTTTTCTCCCGCCTGTCCGGAGCGGGTCACCCGGACCTGCCCCTTTGGCAGCAGCGGCGTGCGCTTTTCAACAGTGGGATAAGGGATCTCTTCGATTTCTTCCACCCGCCGGTGTTCCACCCGGGCGATGGAGATCTCCGTCCCCTCCTCCAAGGGCGCCGCGGGATCGGGGGTGATTTGGTCGTCTTCGTTAACGGCTACACCCGCTTCTTCCAGCGCGTCCCCCACCGAGCCTTCCGCCAAGTGCACCTCACGGGTCTCCCCGTCCGCCTGGACCTTTACCTCAAAGGCCCGTTTGATATCAATTTCCGCCACCTCGTCTACACCGAAACCGGTGAATTCCACCAGGTCGGACGGCTGAGTGGCGATGCCTTCATCGGCCAAAATCTCAGCGGGATGGCTGCGCAAGGTGATTGTTTTTTTCACCTCTCCACCATCCTTAATAAATACAGCGTTGGTCCTAAGTGTCAAGGTATACAGCACGCTGCAAAAAACCACGGAAAATATGGCTACCGCACACAGGCGGCACCGGGCCAACGCCCCGATTTTCCGTATCCTTTTGCGTATACGGTTCATACCATTCTCCTTTTCTAGATCGTTTGCGGGACCCTTGTCCCGGAATGTCCGACGTCCGAAAGTTGATCGCTCCCGGCCCCGGAATTTACCGCCGCTTGCCCTGCCATCGGCCGCGGCCACGGTATGCCCCCTTGATAAAACTGGAAGCATACTACTATTCTTACCAGATTTGCTGCCATTATATGCAGTTTACCATTTTCTGTCAAATCTAGTGGCATGGATGAAAAAGACCACCTACTGTCGGCTGTGGTCGAGGCCGGGGGAAAGGTTTGTCAGATTTATGCAAATCTTTTTACGGCTTTTCATGTTCCCTTGTCAAATGATCAAAATTGTATGCCGCCATGCAACTTATCCAAAACGCACAAAAAGCCACCGATTCTTTTTACAAGAATCGGTGGCTTTTACCATAATCATCCAGTTGTTACAGAAAAGATTACGCTCTCTTCCTTGCGGATTCTTCCGCGTTCTCCCAGCCTGCCAGGGGTACCGGTGTCTCCCCGATGGAGACCAAGGCATCGGATAGGAGCTTGATTAGCTCCAACGTGCTGCGGAAATTTTGGGCCTTTGTCTCTTCGAGCCACCGGACATAACCCTGCCAGGTGGCATTGTGGCGGTATTGTACCTGTACCAAGAAGGTGGCCAACATCCCCTTTTTGTTGGAAAAGATGTCGTCCTCATAGTAACGGAGGACCTCCCGCTTGGGCATCCAGGTGGTCACAATTTTATCCGCGTCTTCAAAGCTGCGGTACCGGACACTGGACAGCGGAAAGGTGACGGCATCCAGAATTTTCTCCATTTTAGTGATCATATCAATCACCCCGTCAAAAGGGATGGCATGCTCCATATAGGGGTTATTCAGCCGGCCGCTGATTTCAGTATTTTCAAAACGGTCGATACAGACCAGGGTTTTCGACACATTGCTGGATAGCGCTGTTATCGGTTGCAGTGCCATAACGCTCCTCCTTTGTTCAGGAAAAAGGGATTCCTGCACAATTCCTATCGCATTCTTACTTATTTACATTATGCCATAAAAAAGTCATAAGACAGTCACAAAACCCATTATATTTTGTAAACACAAACTGAACTTTTAACGCTGTACCATTCTAATGAAATGGGACTTACGCCCGAATCCCGGCCGGCGGTCTGTGGCTCGCCTAACCAAAATAGCCCCAAAGGGGCTATTTTTGCGCATTCAGGGCGAAGCCCATTGCGTGGATGCCCTTGCGCCTCAATGTTATAACGAAGCTATAACAAAAGCCCCCTGCATAAAGCAGGAGGCCTTTTTCTGTAACAAACTATCTCTTGGAGAACTGCGGGGCGCGGCTTGTCGATGCCCCCGCTCGGCTCCGCCTCGGGGATGGCAAAAAGCGGCTCGCCTAACTAAAATAGCCCCAAAGGGGCTATTTTTGCGCATTCAAGGCGAAGCGCATTGCGCGGATGCCCTTGCGCATCAACGTTATAGCGAAGCTATAACAAAAGCCCCCCGCATAAAGCAGGAGGCTTTTTTCTGTAACAAACTATCTCTTGGAGAACTGCGGGGCGCGGCGAGCCGCTTTGAGACCGTATTAAACTCCTTTGAGCGCCGATTTTCCTTGGTATTCCGGGCTTTTCCGGCTTTTCAATGTTCAGTTGTCCTATTCCTTAACCAAGGAAAATGGTGCATTTTCAATCAGCATCCCGCCAGTTAAAGCGCGCTGTTCACTACCTCGAACAACTCCTCTGGCTTATTATATTTCACCTTTGCGTAAATGTCCATAGTTGTTTTGCTGTTTTCATGTCCTGCAAGGTACTGAACTGTCTTGGGATCAACGCCTGCATAAAGAAGGTTCGTGATGTAAGTGTGCCGTAACAGGTGTGGGGTAACATCAAAATCCAGCGTATATTGGATATTGGGATTGTTCTTCTGTGTCATACCCAGCGTTGGCTCCACTGTGTATTTGATGCTCTGCCCATTCACATACTTATAGTAATTGCGGGGTTTGGTGGACCGGACGACTACATACTGCCACACCCGTTGAAACTGCGATGCAGCTAAAGGCTGTCCTTCGCTGTCCGCAATCACATAGTCTGATCTGGAGACTGCCTTGGCTTCCCGCAGGCAATCAACCAAACACTTGGGGATTGGAATATCTCTTTTTGCCGCCTTAGTCTTTAGCACCGTAGAAACCACGGGCCTGTTATGCTCTGTGCGCCATGCCCGCCTCACCGAGATATAAGGCGTAGACTCGTCCAGAAATACACAGTCCCATTGCAGTGCAAGGATTTCTTCCCGGCGTAGGCCCGAATACAGGCCGAGCATAATAAACAGATAAGGTGGAAGTCCCCGGACCGTATCCAGAAGCACCTCTACCTGCTGGTCTGTCAGTGCATCCTTCTTTTTCGCTGGCTTTCCGCCCTTTCCCGATATTCCTACACAGGGGTTATACTCAAGTATTTGGCTGCGCTCCGCCGAGTAGAAAATACACTTGAGAAGCATATTCACCGTACTGTATAACCCCTCCGATTTATTCGACAGCGGCACAAGTGCCAGTCGAATATCATCAGCCGTCACTTCCTCCATATACATCTCTCCCAAAGGTTTGATGATGTAATTCTTCATGTCGGTGGTATATCCCTTCAATGTAGCCGTAGATACCTTTGCTGATTGCATCAGCAGCCACTTCTCGCAATACTCAGCCACCGTCGGATGCTGCCGGCGAAAGATAATCTCCTCTACCTCGCGCCGCGCCTCTAATTGCTTTTCATACAATTCCTCGCAGGTGGCAGCATACAAGCTCACCTGCTTGCCATCCGCATCCAGAATCCGGGTTCTGTAATATGGGATTCCTTTTCTCATAACAGTTCCGTACTGCGGAACCTCCGTTTTTTTCTTAGCCATCTTTGACCTTCCTTTCTTGATTACGTGCAGTTTCCGTATCTACACTCTCTTTTTATCAGAAAGTCCAAATTTAATCAAAGATACGGCCTATGTAAAACAAAGAGCGAGACATCCTTGCCTCGCTCCTGCTCCATTTCCTATTTTATTGTTTCGCCTTATGCTCGTACAGCATCCCATTGAGCAAATGCATTGCCCATCGTTCTGACCAGCTCATCCGGTCTGTTGTATTTGACCTTTGCGTAGATGTCCATGGTAATTTTGCTGCTTTCATGGCCTGCCAGATATTGAACCGTTTTGGGGTCTACCGATGAATGAATAAGATTCGTGATGTAGGTGTGCCGCAGCTGATGCGGTGTAACCTCGAAGTCCAAGCTGTAAACCACATGGCCGTTGTTTCGGGCCTTTTCTCCAAGCTCCGGGTAAAGCATATACTTCACATATTTTCCGTCCACCAGTTTGCGGGCCATTCTCGGTTTCGCGGTTCGCGTCACAATATACTGCCACAGCCGCTTAAACTGCGTATAAGACAGAGGTTCTCCATCCCGGTTTGCGACCACATACTCCGAAGTCGAATTTGCTTTTGCTTCTTTCAGACATTCTGCCAAGCAGGTCGGAAGGGGGATATTTCTCTCCGCAGCCTTTGTCTTTAATTCGTCGAGAATCACCGGCCTGTTATTTTCAGTATGCCATGCCCGCCGCACTGCTAAGTAAGGGAAGTCTCCATCCAGATAAACCGCATCCCATTTCAAGGCAAGTATTTCTTCACGTCTCAAGCCTGCGTACAGGCCAAGCATAACAAATACATAAGGGGGAAGTCCCTGTACGGTATCCAATAAGCGCGCGGCCTGATCGTCTGTCAGTGCCGCTTTATCTTTCTGCGGAACGCCGCCACCTTTTGTCGTAAGATAAATCGTCGGGTTATCATCAATGATTCGGCTTTCCTTTGCTGCACGAAAAATAGATTTATACAGAATCACGACTGACTTATATACCGATGCGGATTTTTTTGAGACAGGGACAAGCGCAAGCTGAATATCATCCAGGCTAACCTCTCCCATCCGCTTATCTCCCAATTCCGCAATGATGTGCCGCCTGACCTTTGAGGTGTAATCCGTCAAAGTAGTTGCCCGTACATGGACAGACTGCATCAGCAGCCATTTCTCACAGTATTCTGCAACCGTGGGCGATTTCCGATGGAATGTGGCGTTGTTGATCTGCTCCAACGCATTTGTTTCCTTATTATAAAGTTCTTCGGGCGTTCTTGCATAAAGGGCTACGAGCTTCCCATCTGCATCTTCAATCCTTGTTCTGTAATACTCAATACCATTGAGCATCACTGTACCGTATTCTGGAATCATCATTTTTCTTTTTGCCAATTCCGTCACCTCCAAAAAATAATCTCCAGCGCTGTATCTTTGTTTTATCAAACTTCTTCAATTCCAGCAAGGATACGGATTGGCTCATGCTTTGGCGTTCCGGGGCTTGCGGTAAGTTGCGCTCTTTTCCATAGGTTTTGCCCGGTGTGTGCATTTTGCGATATACTCCTGAAGGCCCATATCAGTAAAATATACACAACCGTTCTGCACATACTGAACATAAGAAATCAAGCCGTTGTTACGGGCTGCATCTAAGGTCGTAATACTGATCCCCAAGATTTTGGCAGCTTCTTTTCGTGTAATCAGTTTTTCCATAAATCATATTCCCTCCATTCTGTCAAGGTTGTCATCGTGCTTTCAAAATCACATGAATGCACTGGCAGCCGAAACTGCCAGTGCATGGTATCTAACTTTGAAAAGAAAACTGCATCTGAATACTGAGCTGTTGTTTACAACAAATGGACGCAGCTCTCTTGAATTTTAGTTTTGCTTTCGCCACATTTGCCACGCATCCCTGACGATGGGGACATTCCTGATCTCCGCTGGCGCGGCTGTCATAACTCCGCAGCGTCGTTTTATTCGTGCGCCGCAGGGTTCCGCCTCAAGTCCGTGGGCGGGTGTGAACAAGTATCTTTAAGCCCCCATGGAGTCCTCGCGCCCGAAGTGCCACCTCCGGGTCTCAGGCTGGCGTTGATCGCTGGGAACAGCCTTGTTTATCACCTCCTTGGGCTGTCCATCTTGGCGGCGCGCCTGATTCGCTCGTACATGGGTTATGTACCAGAAATGCCGTCTATTCGATTGTCAAAGTACATCGAAGGGGAGAAACTTGTCCTTCTTATTAACACTGACAAAAAGAGTGAAAAACAGGCGCTTCAAATGAAACTTTATCAAAAATATTTTGCTAACTGTTTCAACCCACGCCGGATGCTGTCACGAACACGGCTCGGATCTACGCCTTCGGCTCTGGCAATCTCATTTACGCTCATCCCCAGATAGTACCGGGCGTAAATTCTCCTTGCCTGTTTCTTCGGCAAAGCCATCACGGCGGAGTAAATCTGCTCGCGCAGCTGCTTTTCCTCCAGAAGCATCTCCGGCGTCTCCAGCTTTCGCAGGACCGCATTTTCAATTCCATTCTCACAGTCCAGGGAGTACTGCGCCTTATAGCGATACATTTTTCGCTCATAGGCTGCTTCAGCTCGCTCGTCAGACTGAAACACCGCTTGTACTTCATCGGTTACTTCCAAAAAGGCATCGGTTTTATAAACATCGGGATACAGATCCCGAAGATTGACTTTCTTCATTATGTACCTCCATTTCGATTCACGGGTGATTAGCGGGTGAATCGAATGGAGGCGGGGAACGGCATCGAGGCCGTTTGGGGACATTCGGCAAAAAACGACAAGCAAAAGCGCCAGTCTCCCATTCCAGGAAACTGGCGCAACAAAAAAGATCATTATTATTCCGGTTTGCGCAGAACGATAATACTGACAGGTTGCCGAACTGCCCCGGAGGGGAAGCTACACTTTTTTTAGCAAGTGAAGATTATGAGAACTGTAAAAGGTTAAAACAAACAAAGCGGCATCCTCCTATATGCCGCTGTAAATAACCTTTCTGTCTACGCAGTATAAAGCGGCAGCTATTCAGCAAGCCGCGTTTTCATTGAACCATTACTCAATTAACAGCTGCTCGCCATTATTGAGAGCTATGGTATAGAACAGAAAGCAAGATTTACTTTAGATTTATACAAGATTTGCACAAGAAATACCTATACTTCGAATTTGTAGCCTATTCCTCGAATGCTTTTAATATGTTCTGATGCAGTTTCCGAACTTTTTAACTTTTTCCGTAAATTACTTATATGGCTTGAAATCGCATTGCGTGAATAAAACGAAAAATCATCATGCCAAACAGAATCCATTATCATTTCATAAGTATAGACTTGCCGTTGATTCATAATTAGCAGCGCAAGAATATCAAACTCTTTTTCGGTCAAATCAATGCATACCCCAGCTATCTCTACAGACCTGTACTCTAAGCAGAAAGACAAGTCTTTCACAGTGATGATTGTTAGCGGTCTTCTTTTATCTTTTGGTATTTTCAAACAATTTCTCATACTATTTTTCTCTGAAAACATTTCTACCATAGGATGATTATAGGTATGTAAATATTGAGCAGCACCAAAATGGACACATGCATACCGCTGTTCCTCCGAATATGAAGGTGGCACAACAATAATTGGTACCGCACGTTTTTGTCTCAAGATATCCAAATCGTCTTGTGGAATCACATCAGAGCAAATAGCTACGCATATATATTCTTTAAAAGACAGCATTGCGGCCGCTTGTTTAATATTATCAGCATAGTCAAATTCAATTTCAAATTCTTTCCATCGGCCAGCAGTAACCTCATATTCATTATAGGCGTATCCTACGCCCAATACATGCGGAACCATATGTTCACCTCCTACTACTTCTAGGTAGTGTCAAGTTTCACTACCTTTTTTTATTGTTAAACCTTGATTTTATGGGAGTTTGCAATAAAAAGAGCATTGACCTCCCTTTTTCTGGTATAATGTCAATCGCCAAACCAACCTTAAACCAAGGAGACAATGCTCATGGACATTATACTGTATTTACTTCACTTAATTCAATACCAACATAAACAAATTTGCTGGCTTATTAACTTTATCTGTAGATATATCCCTCTCAAACAATGGGCTTTCGATGATTCCCATTCTCCCAAGTATCAGAAGTTCAAGATTGACGAACTTCCTAAGATTATTTCATACAAACAGGATTGGGACTGGAAAGAGCTTATTCCTTACTATCAGGAACGCTATCACAAAATCATCAAGCCTGTGTTCAGGCACGGAGAATGCGATATTCCAGAGTCCTGTCACTGCCCCGTTTGCGACGCGCCTGCTGACTATCTCAAGTGGAACAATGGAAAGCGCAAATCTCAAGTGTTGTGCAAGGTCTGCCAGACCACTTTTTCCCCAACCGAAGATAACCGTTTTTCTAAATCCACTGTATTGAGATGCCCTCACTGTAATCACAGTCTTGATCGTAAAAAGGACCGGAAACACTTCATCGTCCACAAATGTGTTAACCCCAAGTGCCCATACTATCTACACAATCTGAAGAAAGTTGACAAAAAGCATCTTGAAGAAGATTACGGCAAAAACAAATATAAGCTTCACTACATCTACCGCGAATTCACGATAGATTTCTTTAAGTTGGATTTAAACTCCCTTCCAAAGAATGCATCTTCCCTGAAATTCACCAAGTTCGATTCCCATACCATGGCACTTTGTTTGACTCTGCATGTGAATCTCGGTCTTTCTCTCAGAAAAACCAAGCAGGCACTCCTTGATCTTTACGGTATTGACATCTCACATCAGAGCATTGCCAACTACTGCAAATCTGCCGCCATGTGTATCAAACCCTTTGTAGACCATTACGATTACGGCACAGGCTCTGTATTCACTGCTGATGAAACCTACATTAAAATCCGTGGCGTTAAAGCCTACATCTGGTTCATTATGGATGCGGCAAAACGTTCCATCATTGGCTACCAGGTCTCGGATAATCGTGGTGTCGGTCCTTGTATCCTTACAATGAGAATGGCTTTCCGGAACCTAAAAGAACTTCCAAAAAACTTTAAATTCATTGCGGATGGATACAGCGCCTATCCATTGGCTGCACAGCAGTTCTTCCATGAATTTGGAGATAAATTCAAGTTCGATATTACCCAGGTAATTGGTCTTACCAACGACGATGCGGTGTCAAAAGAGTTCCGTCCATACAAACAGATGATTGAAAGACTCAACCGTACATACAAGGCCTCTTACAGACCCACAAACGGCTTTGACAACATCGACGGTGCCAACTATGATCTGGCTCTATGGGTTGCTTACTACAACTTTCTCCGCCCACACAAGCATGTCGGCTACAAAGTACTGAACGAAGTAGAAATGCTCAAAGGCGCTGATAACATGCCTGGAAAATGGCAGCTTCTCATCTTCCTCGGCCAGCAGACCATCCTTAATCTTCAAAATCAGGCATCTGCATAATGGAGCGGAACTGTTGTCAGGTAAACCGTGGAATACCGCAGTGCCGTAGGCGCGAGGATATGCCGCGAAAGTTGCTTGACATAAGGTTCTCGGATTATCCTGTCAAACAGAAAAGGGGCAACTGCGCCCTTTTCCTGCCTTCCGGCGAGGACGGGTTCGGGCAGAGCCTGAAAATGGGTCAAGGGACGAGTCCCTTGCGGGTACTTAGGGCAGAGCCCTAAGCCCTCGGAGAGCTTATCGTGATCAATATCTACAGTTTTCAAGGTTCAATTGAGCCTTATTTATTTGACTCGTTTTTCCATACATCATTTGACACTATCTACTTCTAGCAGACAGTTCAAAGCTGCCGAGCATAAGTTACCCGGCAGCTCTAAACAAAACTATATTTTTCTATGATGGAGAATGCTTTTTTGCGTATCTACAAATCCTCCGTCATCGATTATTTCCCCAGTAAATCAATGCCAGTGCGCCGGGACCGGTGTGTGCTCCGATGATAGGGCCAATATAAGCAATACAAATCTCAGAATCCGGGAATTGTTCCAACAACCTTTCTTT
>NZ_JACRTC010000012.1 GCF_014385095.1 Zongyangia hominis | reverse complement strand
AAAGAAAGGTTGTTGGAACAATTCCCGGATTCTGAGATTTGTATTGCTTATATTGGCCCTATCATCGGAGCACACACCGGTCCCGGCGCACTGGCATTGATTTACTGGGGAAATAATCGTTGACAGAAAGAAGGTGCATTATGCGTAAAATCAATCGCAGTACAGGCAATCTTTTGACCTGTATCTTCGAGATCATGGTAGGTATTCTACTGTTAATTGATCCTGTTGGCTTTACATCGGGCATCATCGTAGTCTTCGGCATCGTTCTGGCTGTCATTGGAGCCATCAGTCTGTTCAGATACTTCCGGGAAGATGCCGAAACCGCTTCGCAGGAAAGCGGTTTCGGCAAAGGGAATTATCTTTGCAATTTTCGGCCTGTTCTGTGCATTCAAGTCAGAGTGGTTTATGGTTACATTCCCTCTGCTCACCGTGCTGTATGGAATCTTGACCTTGGTCAGCGGTGTCAGCAAGGTGCAGTGGGCCGTAGATATGCTCCGTGCCAAGCAGAAATACTGGTTCGTTGAAGTGATCAGTGCAGTATTGACCATTATCTGCGCCATTCTGATCCTGACCAACCCGTTCACCTCAACCGCATTTCTCTGGACATTCATTGGCGTGTCTATGATCGTTGAGGCTGTTGTGGATGTAATCGCATTTTTCTTAGGACGAAAATGAAACAATAATTCAGGCTGCTGGTCATTATGACTTAGCAGCCTGAATTATTTGTATGACCCGCTATATTTTATGTGCAGTAGCTGTAATTCTTTGCAGAAAGACCCCTTGACAAATTTCGTCTCAGCGTGATATGCTGGAAAAATACTGCGAAAAGCAGGGATGGGAGGTTGTGGCAGTCTATCAGGACGATGGCTTCACAGGTCTTAACATGGAGCGTCCTGACCTACAGAGAATGTTGAGAGCCATTGAGCGCAGGCAGATCAACCTTGTCATCACGAAAGACCTCAGCCGACTGGGGCGTAATTATCTGCAAACCGGGCATTTGATTGAGGACTTTTTCCCAAGAAACGGTGTCCGCTATATCGCCATGAATGACGGCATCGACACCCTGCGGGATAACAACGACATTGCCCCGTTCAAGAATATCCTGAACGAGATGTACAGCAAGGATATTTCCAAGAAAGTCCATTCCTCTTATCTTCTGAAAGCGCAGAAAGGACAGTTTACCGGGTGTCTTGCCCCGTTTGGGTATCGGAAAGACCCGGAGGACAAAAACCATCTGCTCATTGACGAGGAAACCGCCCCGATTGTGCGGCTGATTTTCGGATATGCCCTGAACGGTCATGGTCCGAACTATATCCGCAGACGGCTGGAGAAAGAAAAAATCCCCTGCCCTACATGGTGGAACCGGGAACGGGGGCTTCGCAATACCCGCACCAAATGGGAAAAGAAAGACCCAGAAAACGGGCGGTATATGTGGGACTTCTCCGTTATCAAAGACCTTTTGATGAATCCCGTCTACACCGGGGCGATTGCTTCCCAGAAAAAGGACTACCGCTTCAAAATCGGCACGATTGGGGAAAAGAAGCCGGAGGACTGGATTGTGGTGGAGGGACAGCATGAACCGCTGATTGACAGCATGAGCTTTGACATTGTGCAGAACAAGCTGAAATCCCGCCAGCGTCCGGGGCAGACCAATGAAATCAGCCTGTTTGCCGGACTGTTAAAATGCGGCGAGTGTGGGAAGTCGCTGACGGTACGCTACACAAACGCTAAACATCCCCAGCGGATTTACTCCTGCAAGACCTACAATGCCTTTGGAAAGAACCACTGCACCCAGCACCGGATTGATTATGACACCCTTTACAGCCATGTGCTGCGGAAAATCCGGGAATGTGCCAGAGCTGCCCTGATGGACGGGGAAGCGGTTGCCGACCGCCTGACCAATACCTGTGAAGCCGAGCAGCGGGAACAGCGGGAAGCAATGGAACGCTCCCTTACAAGGGACGAGGAACGGATTGAGGTTCTGGACAAAATGGTCATGCGGCTTTATGAGGATATGATTGCAGGGCGTATCAGTGAGCAGAATTTCAACACCATGCTGGAAAAGACACAGACCGAGCAGACGGAGCTTAAAACAAAAGTGTCCGAGGGCAGAAAGCGGCTGTCCGATGAAGTCCAGCTTGCCAATGATGCAAAACAATGGGTGGAAGCCATTCAGGAATACGCCAACATCACAGAGCTGGACGCAGCCACCCTCAACCGCTTAATCAAAGAAATCGTTGTGCATGAGCGCATTGACGAAGATAAAACAAGACACATTTCTATCGAAATTCATTTTAATCTCAAACCCATCCCGGAGGTGGAACAGGTCACTGCCTGACCTGTCCCGCCGGGACGGTTCTCTTAACAACACCATATAGATTTTTTGTACGCCGCCGCCCGCCATCGAGCAGAGTTTTTACACCTAATTGGGGATGAAACAGCTCATGGCTGGCGCTGGCGTCGCCGTGGTCGGCATGGTCCTCGTACCCCTGCTCTCCAGCCTGTTCACCGTCTGATCGCTCCCGTCGTTAAGCTGTCATAAGAAATCCTTGCCGCCCCTGCCCCCAAGCGGGGGCGGCTGAAAGGAGGTTGACACCGTATGGATTTCTTACTCGATGCCCTTACTGACTGGCTCAAGGAAATGTTGGTAGGCGGCATTATGAGCAACTTATCGGGGATGTTCGATAGCGTGAACCAGCAGGTCGCAGACATTGCGACACAGGTGGGCCAGACCCCTCAGGGCTGGAACGGGAGTATTTTCAGCATGATCCAAAATCTCTCCAACTCCATCATGGTGCCGATTGCTGGCGTGATCCTGGCTATCGTGATGACGCTGGAGCTGATTCAGATGATTACCGACAAGAACAACCTGCATGATGTGGACACCTGGATGATCTTCAAATGGGTGTTCAAATCTGCCGCTGCCATCCTCATCGTCTCAAACACCTGGAACATCGTGATGGGCGTGTTTGACGCAGCTCAAAGTGTGGTGGCGCAGGCGGCGGGCATCATCGGTTCCGACGCTTCCATCGACATCTCCTCTGTCATGACCGATATGGAGTCCCGGCTGATGGATATGGACCTGGGGCCGCTGTTCGGCCTGTGGTTCCAGTCGCTCTTTATCGGCATTACCATGTGGGCGCTTTACATTTGTATCTTTATCGTGATTTATGGCCGTATGATTGAGATTTACCTTGTGACCTCGGTGGCTCCCATCCCTATGGCCACCATGATGGGCAAGGAATGGGGCGGTATGGGCCAGAACTATCTGCGCTCGTTGATCGCCCTGGGCTTCCAGGCATTTCTCATCATCGTCTGTGTGGCGATCTACGCCGTGCTGGTGCAGAGTATTGCCACCGAATCCGACATCATTATGGCCATCTGGAGCTGCGTGGGCTATACGGTCCTGTTGTGCTTTACGCTCTTTAAGACCGGCAGCCTCGCAAAATCCGTTTTCAATGCACATTAACCAGGAAGGAGGTAATCCCTTTGGCTTATGTACCCGTACCCAAGGATCTTACGAAAGTCAAAACCAAGGTCGCGTTCAACTTAACCAAGAGGCAGCTTGTCTGCTTCGGCGGCGGTGCGCTGATCGGCGTACCGCTTTTCTTCCTGCTCCGGGGGCCTGTGGGAAACAGCGTGGCTGCCATGTGTATGATGCTGGTCATGCTGCCCTTCTTCATGCTGGCGATGTATGAAAAACACGGTCAGCCCCTGGAAAAGATCGTGGGCAATATCATCAAGGTGGCCGTCATCCGGCCCAAGGAGCGCCCGTATCAGACCAACAACTTCTATGCCGTTTTGGAACGGCAGGAAAAACTCGACAAGGAGGTGTATGACATTGTTCACGGTAATCAAAAGCTGGCTGCACCGGCTGTTCGGAAAAGACGAAAAGACCGCGCAGCCGGTTAATCAGAAAAAGATGAAAAAGCTGTCCCGCGCCGACAGAAAGCAGATCGAGGCTGCCATTGCCCGTGCCAATCGCACAGACAAAAAGAAAAAATCGGCTCAGGACAGTATCCCCTATGAACGGATGTGGCCGGACGGCATCTGCCGTGTGGCAGGCAGCCGCTACACAAAGACCATCCAATTCCAGGACATCAACTATCAGCTCTCGCAGAACGAGGACAAGACAGCGATCTTCGAGGGCTGGTGCGATTTCCTCAACTACTTCGACAGCTCCATTCAGTTCCAGCTGTCCTTTTTGAACCTGGCAGCCTCTGAGGAGACCTTTGCCCGCGCCATCAACATTCCTCTCCAGGGGGATGATTTTGACAGCATCCGGGTGGAGTACACCACCATGCTGCAAAACCAGCTGGCAAGAGGCAACAACGGTCTTATCAAGACCAAGTACCTGACTTTCGGCATCGACGCCGACAGCCTCAAGGCCGCCAAGCCCCGTCTGGAGCGCATTGAGACCGACATTCTCAACAACTTCAAACGCCTGGGCGTGGCCGCCGAGACCCTGGACGGCAAGGCGCGGCTGGCACAGCTTCACGGCATTTTCCACATGGATGAACAGGTGCCGTTCCGCTTTGAATGGGACTGGCTGGCTCCGTCCGGTCTGTCCACCAAGGATTTCATCGCGCCGTCCGGCTTCGAGTTCCGCACCGGCAAACAGTTCCGTATGGGTAAAAAATACGGGGCTGTTTCTTTTTTGCAGATCCTCGCCCCGGAGCTGAATGACCGGATGCTGGCGGATTTTCTGGATATGGAAAGCTCTCTGATCGTCAGCCTGCATATCCAGTCCGTAGATCAGATCAAGGCCATCAAGACGGTCAAGCGGAAAATCACCGACCTGGATAAATCCAAAATTGAGGAACAGAAAAAAGCCGTCCGCGCCGGATATGACATGGACATCATTCCCTCCGACCTTGCCACCTACGGTGCCGAGGCCAAGAAGCTCTTGCAGGATTTGCAGAGCCGAAACGAGCGAATGTTCCTTGTGACCTTCCTGGTGCTGAACACGGCGGACAATCCCCGGCAGCTGGGCAACAATGTGTTCCAGGCCAGTTCCATCGCACAGAAGTACAACTGCCAGCTGACAAGGCTTGACTTCCAGCAGGAAGAAGGGCTGATGTCTGCGCTGCCCTTGGGCCTCAATCAGATCGAGATTCAGCGGGGGCTGACCACCAGTTCCACGGCTATCTTTGTTCCGTTCACCACCCAGGAGCTTTTCCAGAACGGCAAAGAGGCGCTGTACTACGGTATCAACGCCCTGTCCAACAACCTCATCATGGTGGACCGCAAGCTGCTGAAAAACCCCAATGGACTGATTCTCGGCACCCCTGGTTCCGGCAAGTCCTTCAGCGCCAAGCGCGAGATCGCCAACTGTTTCCTGCTCACCAATGATGACATCATTATCTGCGACCCGGAGGCCGAGTACGCGCCCTTGGTGGAGCGCCTGCATGGGCAGGTCATCAAGATTTCGCCCACCAGCAGCAATTACATTAACCCTATGGATTTGAACCTGGACTACTCGGACGATGAAAGTCCGCTGTCTCTCAAGTCCGACTTCATCCTGTCTCTGTGCGAGCTGATCGTAGGCGGCAAAGAGGGCTTGCAGCCGGTTCAGAAAACCATCATTGACCGCTGTGTGCGGCTGGTGTATCAGGACTATCTCAATGACCCCCGCCCGGAGAATATGCCCATCCTGGAGGACCTCTACAACCTGCTGCGGGCGCAGGACGAGAAAGAGGCGCAGTACATCGCCACGGCGCTGGAAATCTATGTGACCGGCTCCCTCAATGTGTTTAACCATCAGAGCAATGTGGACATCAACAACCGTATCGTCTGCTACGACATCAAGGAGCTGGGCAAGCAGCTGAAAAAGATCGGTATGCTGGTGGTCCAGGACCAAGTGTGGAACCGCGTTACCATCAACCGTGCTGCCCACAAATCCACCCGTTACTACATCGACGAGATGCACCTGCTGCTGAAAGAGGAACAGACCGCCGCCTACACGGTGGAGATTTGGAAGCGGTTCAGAAAATGGGGCGGCATCCCCACCGGCATCACGCAGAATGTCAAAGACTTGCTTTCTTCCCGCGAGGTGGAGAACATCTTTGAGAACTCCGACTTCGTGTATATGCTCAACCAGGCGGGCGGGGACCGGCAGATTCTCGCCAAGCAGCTGGGCATTTCCCCTCACCAGCTTTCCTATGTGACCCACTCCAGCGAGGGCGAGGGCCTGCTGTTCTATGGCTCCACGATCCTGCCTTTCGTGGACCATTTCCCCAAGAACACCGAGCTGTACCGCATTATGACCACCAAACCCCAGGAACTGAAAAAGGAGGATGAATGACCATGAAACCCAACACCGAACTGAATACCATGATGTTTTTTGACGATGCCCTGGAGGGTGAGCGCACCCAGCTGCTCACCGAGCTGGCCGATGCCGTCAGCGAGACCCGCACGGCGGCGGATCAGGCTGCGGAGCTGAACGAGGACGGCGAAGCGGGCCTGCTGCGCCTGACGGAAATCTGGTGCGCCATGAACGGCGTCCCGGCCATCGTCATCTTCGAGGGCGGGCAGTCCGAGCTGCTGGCCAATGTGGTGGCGCAGATCTACGCCCATCTGCTTCAGCACCCCTCCCGTGACCCTGTGGGGCTGGCCGTCTATGTGGAGCTGCGCTACATGACGGCCTCCCTCATGTTGGGGGAATGGTTTGAATAAGGAACCGCGCCTGCGCTTTACGGACGAGGAACGGGCTGACCCGGCTCTGGAGAAGCCCATCCGTAAGGCGGACAAGGCCGCCGCCAAAGCAGACAAGGCGCAGGCCAAAATCCCCAAAAAGCAGGTCCGGCAAAAGACGGTGGACCCGGAGACCGGCAAAGTGACCACCAAGCTGGTGCTGGAGGACAAGAAGAAGCCGCCCTCCAAATTGTCCCATGCGGTGCGGGATACCCCCGCCAATGCCGCTCTGGGGAAGCTCCACAAGGAAATCCGGGAGACCGAACAGGACAATGTGGGCGTGGAGAGCGCCCACAAGTCCGAGGAGGCTGCCGAGACCGGCGTTAGGCTTGCACGGGAAGGCTACCGCAGCCACAAGTTGAAGCCCTACCGCAAGGCGGCCCAGGCCGAGCAGAAGCTGGAGAAGGCCAATGTGAACGCCTTGTATCAGAAGTCCCTGCGGGAAAATCCCCAGCTTGCCAGCAACCCCATCTCCCGCTGGCAGCAGAAACAGGCCATCAAAAAGGAATACGCTGCCGCCAAGCGCGCCGGTCAAGCTGTCGGGAACACCGCCAAGACTGCGGAGGCCACCGGCATGGCGGCCAAGGCGGTCAAGGAGAAAGCCCAGCAAGCGGGCGCGTTTGTCATGCGCCACAAAAAGGGCTTTTTGATTGCGGGTGCGATCTTCCTGCTGGTCTGTATGCTGCTCAACACCATGTCCTCCTGCTCCATGATGGCGCAGAGTATCGGTTCCGTGGTGTCCGGCACCACCTACCCGTCGGATGATCCTGAGCTGGTGGCGGTGGAGGCCGACTACGCTGCCAAAGAAACGGCGCTGCAAGCCGAGATCGACAACATCGAAAGCAGCCATCCGGGGTATGACGAGTACCGCTATGACCTGGATATGATCGGGCATGACCCCCATGAGCTGGCAGCCTACCTGTCCGCCGTGCTGCAAGGCTATACCCGGCAGAGCGCCCAGGCCGAGCTGGAGCGCGTGTTCGACGCACAGTATGAACTGACGCTTACCGAGGAAGTGGAGATACGATACCGCACCGAAACTTCCACGGACCCCGTGACCGGCGAGACGACCACCGAGGAAGTCCCGTATGAGTATTACATTCTGAATGTGAAGCTCACCAGCAAGCCCATATCTTCCGTGGCTTCGGAGCTGCTAACCCCGGAACAGCTGGAAATGTACCAGGTGTACCGGCAGACGCTGGGCAACAAGCCGCTGATCTTCGGCGGCGGCTCCCCGGATACGAGCAACTCCGAGGACCTGACCGGCGTGGTATTCGTCAACGGCACCCGCCCCGGCAATCAGGCCGTGGTGGACATAGCCAAAAGTCAGGTGGGCAATGTGGGCGGTCAGCCCTACTGGAGCTGGTACGGCTTCAATTCCCGTGTGGAATGGTGCGCCTGCTTCGTGTCCTGGTGCTACGGCCAGATGGGGCTGTCCGAGCCGCGCTTTGCCGCCTGCCAGTCCCAGGGTATTCCGTGGTTCCAGTCTCACGGACAATGGGGCGGGCGTGATTACGCCAATATCGCCCCCGGCGACGCCATCTTCTTTGACTGGGACCTGGATGGCAGCGCCGACCATGTGGGCCTTGTGGTCGGCACAGACGGCAGCCGGGTCTACACCGTGGAGGGCAATTCTGGCGACGCCTGCAAGATCAAGAGTTATTCCCTGTCCTACGAGTGCATCAAGGGCTACGGCCTGATGAACTGGTAAGGCCGATTTATGAGAAAAGGAGTGATTGAAATGGCTAAGAACAAAATCCAGCGCATTGACCAGGAGATTGCCAAGGTCCGCGAGAAGATCGCGGAGTACCAGGACAAGCTGAAAACCCTGGAGGCGCAGAAAACCGAGGCGGAGAACCTGGAAATCGTTCAGATGGTGCGCGCCCTGCGGCTGACCCCGGAGCAGCTGAACGCCATGCTCTCCGGTGGTACGGTCCCTGGCATGGCCGCTGCCTCCGCCAACTACAACGAACAGGAGGATACCGACCATGAAGAATAAGAAAATTTTCAAAACCCTTTCGGCCCTCTGCGCCGCCCTGGTGCTGATGATGGGCCTTTCCGTGACTGCCTTTGCCCAGGGAACGGAAGAACTTCCGGCGGAGGATGCCACCAACGACAGCAATGTGGTCGTGGAGGAAACCGAGGACAGTCCGGCCCTGACCCCGGATGGCAACGCCGCCCTGGTGGATGATTTCGGCGACAACAAGCAGCTCATCACCGTCACCACCAAGGCAGGCAACTACTTCTACATCCTCATTGACCGGGCCAACGAGGACAAGGAAACCGCTGTCCACTTCTTAAACCAGGTGGACGAGGCGGACCTGATGGCGCTGATGGAGGACGGTCAGACCACCCAGGAGCAGCCCGCCACCTGTACCTGTACGGAGAAATGTGTGGCCGGTGCGGTGAATACGGCCTGCCCGGTGTGTGCCACCAATATGAGCGCCTGCACGGGTAAGGAGCCGGAACCGGAGACCCCGGAAGAAACCCCGGAACCGGAAGAACCGGCGCAGAAACCCGCAGGACTGAATCCGGCCATTCTTTTGGCGGTGCTGGCTCTGATGGGTGGCGGCGGCGCTTTTGCCTACTTTAAGCTGGTAAAAAGCAGACCCAAGACCAAGGGCAACGACAATTTGGACGATTATGACTACGGCGAGGATGATACCGATCAGGAGGACGAGGACTCCTGGGAGACCGAGGAATCTGACGAGCCGGACGCTGACGGGGGCGGCGACGAGGAAAGCGAGGACAAGACGGTTTGACCCGCTTCACCGACAGCCCCTATGAACGCATGATGACACGCAGGCCGGAGGGCGGGAAGGAAACTTCCCGTCCTCCTACTTTATCTCCCGGCCACCCCTGTTATGGCTGCGGAAATTACCGTGACGGTCAGCCCTGCGTGGGATTCTGCCACCGGCAGCTGACCGCATGGCTGCGGGAAAGGAGGATGAAAAACCATGAAGCTGGTGATCGCTGAGAAACCGTCCGTTGCCCAAAGTCTGGCCGCCGTGATTGGGGCCACCGCCCGCAAGGACGGCTATCTGGAGGGCGGCGGCTGGCGGGTCAGCTGGTGTGTGGGCCATCTGGCTGGTCTGGCCGACGCCGACGCTTATAACCCGGACTACGCCAAGTGGCGCTATGACGATCTGCCCATTCTGCCGGAACCCTGGCAGATGGTGGTGAGCAAGGACAAGAAGAAACAGTTTGATGTGCTGAAGCAGCTGATGAACGCCCCGGATGTGACCGAAGTGGTAAACGCCTGCGACGCCGGACGCGAGGGGGAGCTGATCTTCCGCAGCGTCTATGAGCTGGCGGGCTGCCAGAAGCCCATGAAGCGGCTCTGGATTTCCTCAATGGAGGATTCCGCCATCCGGGAGGGCTTTGCAAACCTGCGCCCCGGTGCAGACTATGACGGCCTGCGGGATGCGGCCCTCTGCCGCGCCAAAGCGGACTGGCTGGTGGGTATCAATGCCACCCGGCTGTTTTCCGTGCTGTACCACCGGACCCTCAACATCGGACGTGTCATGTCCCCGACGCTGGCCCTCATTGTCCAGCGAGAAGCCGAGATCGACACCTTCAAGCCGGTGCCATTCTACACGGTCACACTGGAGCTGCCCGGTTTCACCGTTTCCGGGGAGCGCATGGCAGACAAGGCTGCCGCCCAACAGCTGAAAACGGCCTGCCAAGGTGCGGCTGCCACAGTGAAAAAAGTGGGGCGCAAAAACAAATCCGAGAAGCCGCCCGCCCTCTATGACCTGACCACCCTCCAACGGGACGCCAACCGGCTGCTGGGGTTCACCGCCCAGCAAACCCTGGACTACCTGCAAAATTTGTATGAAAAGAAGCTCTGTACCTACCCTCGGACGGACAGCCGCTATCTGACTTCGGATATGGCGGCGAGTCTACCGGAGCTGGTCCAGCTCACTGCCGGGGCGATGCCCTTTTCCAATGGCATGGAGATTGCCTGCAATGCCGCCCAGATTGTCAACGACAAGAAAGTGACCGACCATCATGCAGTGATCCCTACCCGCAACCTCCAGGGCGCGGACCTGTCCGGCCTGCCGGTGGGCGAAAAGGCGGTGCTGGAGTTGGTGGCTCTGCGCCTGCTGTGCGCCGTGGCCCAGCCCTATACCTTTGCGGAAACCGCCGTTGTTGTCGAGTGCGCCGGAGCGGAGTTTACTGCCAAAGGCCGCACAGTGAAAAATTACGGCTGGCGGGCGCTGGACGCTGCCTATCGCGCAGGGCTGAAGAATGTGGAGCAGGACAAAGAACCCGAGGACAAGGCTCTGCCTGAGCTGTCTGAAGGTCAGACGCTGCCCCTTTCTGGTGCTACCGTCAAGGAGGGCAAGACCACCCCGCCCAAGCACTTCACCGAAGATACGCTACTCTCCGCAATGGAGACTGCCGGGAAGGACGATATGCCGGAGGATGCCGAGCGCAAGGGCCTGGGGACCCCGGCCACCCGCGCCGGGATTCTGGAAAAGCTGGTTTCCACCGGCTTTTTGGAGCGCAAAAAGAGCAAGAAAACCGTGCAGCTCATGCCATCCCATGACGCGGTATCCCTTATCACCGTGTTGCCGGAGCAGCTGCAATCGCCCCTTCTGACTGCTGAGTGGGAGTACCGGCTGGGTGAGATCGAGCGTGGCGAGCTGGCCCCGGAGGATTTCATGGCTGGGATTAGTGCCATGCTCAAAGAACTTGTGGGAACCTATCAAGCTATCAAGGGAACGGAGTATTTGTTCAGCCCTTCCCACGAAGTGGTGGGCAAATGCCCCCGCTGTGGCGGAGAGGTTGCAGAAATGCAAAAAGGCTTCTTCTGTCAGACAGAATCTTGCAAATTTGCAATTTGGAAAAACAACAAGTGGTGGGAGATGAAGCACAAGCAACCTACCAAAGCCATCGTAACGGCACTGCTCAAAGATGGCCGCGCTCATGTGAGGGGCTTGTACTCCGAGAAAACCGGCAAGACCTACGATGCCACTGTGGTGTTGGCGGATGATGGGCAGTACGCCAACTTCAAGCTGGAGTTTGACCAGCAGAAAGGTGGCAAACGATGAAGCTCTCACGCTATGAACAGGAAACCATCATCCTCTACAACCAGGCCGAAGCCACCGCCGAGGTCTATACCCATGACCCCCGGCTGCTGGAGAAGCTGCGGCGACTGGCAGAGAAATACCCGGACCAGATTGTGAAAAAGGACCGCCAGACCTTTCTCGTTCCCAAACGCTGTGTGTCCGTCCGGGAACCTTACAGCGCCGAGCGCCGTAAGGCAGCCAGTGAACTGGCCAAGGCTGCCGGATACAGGCCGCCCACCCCCAAGAAAGGCAATGAGTAAGCATGGCTGAAAGTGTCTTTGAGGCTGTCAAGCAGTCCATCACCGTCCGAGAAGCAGCGCAGATGTACGGAATCGAGGTCAACCGGAGCGGCATGGCCTGTTGTCCCTTCCACGATGACAAAAATCCCAGCATGAAGCTGAACGAGGAATATTTTTATTGCTTTGGCTGCGGAGCCACCGGCGATGTGATTGACTTCACAGCGAGGCTCTACAATCTGTCCCCCAAAGAGGCCGCCGAGAAGCTGGCCCAGGATTTTGGCCTGGCTTATGACAGTCAGGCCCCTCCCCGGCGACGCCATGTCCGCCAGAAATCCGAGGCGCAGAAATTCAAGGAGGACCGAGACCATGCCTTTCGTGTCCTGGCCGACTACTTTCATTTGCTCCGCAAGTGGGAAACGGACTACACACCCAAAACACCGGAGGAAAATCCACATCCCCGATTCATGGAGGCAATCCAGAAAAAGGACTATGTGGGCTATCTGCTGGATTTTTTTCTGGAGAACAGCCCGGAGGAGCAAAAGCTGTGGATTGCCGAACATCAATCAGAAATAGCCAAATTGGAAAGGAGAGTGAAATTCATGGCTGATAAGACCACCAATCGAGAACGGTTACAAGAGATCACAGCGGGCATTGAACAGGGTATCAAGGAACTGTTTGAGAGCGAGAAGTATATGCGCTATCTGTCCGTCATGTCCAAGTTCCACCGCTACTCCGTCAACAACACCATGCTCATCTATATGCAGCGCCCGGACGCCACCCTGGTGGCCGGGTTCAACAAGTGGAAAAATCAGTTTGAGCGCCATGTGAAAAAGGGTGAGCATGGTATCACCATCATTGCCCCCACGCCCTACAAAAAGAAGATCGAGGAAATGAAGCGCGACCCGGATACTCATGCACCCATCCTGGACGCGGATGGCAAGGCGGTCATGGAGGAAAAAGAAATTGAAATCCCCATGTTCCGTCCGGTGAAGGTGTTCGATGTGAGCCAGACGGACGGAAAGCCCCTGCCAGAGCTGGCCTCCAGCCTGTCCGGGACGGTGCCGCACTATGAGGCTTTCATGGAAGCTCTGCGCCGCTCGGCTCCGGTTCCCATCGAGTTTGAGCCGATGGCCGAGAACATGGACGGCTATTTCTCCTCTGACCAGCAGCGGATCGCCATCCGGGAAGGCATGAGCGAGGTGCAGACTGTTTCCGCCGCTGTCCATGAGACCGCGCACAGTAAGCTCCACGACCCCAAAAAGTACGAAGCGGAGCCGACCTGGAAGATCGTGATGGTGAGCGAGGGCGGCACCAAGCATGACTTCCGTCTGGACTTCGCCACCGAAGCAGAGGCGGAACAGGCCGCCGCCGAGGAAGGCTGGCGCTATGTGGACGAGAATCGGTTTGAGTGGCGGTTGGAAGTGGAGGAAGATCTGACGGCGGTGAAACAGGCCGCCAAGAACCGCAACACCGAGGAAGTGGAGGCCGAGAGCATTTCTTATGCGGTTTGCCAGTATTTCGGCATCCAGACCGGCGAGAACAGTTTTGGCTACATCGCTTCCTGGTCGAAGGACAAGGAGCTGAAGGAGCTGCGGGCCAGTCTGGAGACCATCAACAAGACTTCCTGCGAGCTGATTAACGACATCGAGCGCAACTACAAGGAAATCTGCAAGGAGCGCGGCATTGACCTGACTGCCGCCACGGAACCGCAGCAGGACTCTATCGAGCAGCTGGCAGCAGACATCGACCAGTTCACTTTCGATTATGACCCTTATGAGTATCGGAACAATGCAGATAGCCGTGAGGACGCACTGCACGAACTGACTGCCACACTCCGAAGCGGAGATGCCAGCGGTGTACGCGAATGGCTCCAGAATATCGTGAACGAGGATGAACCGGATGAAACCACCCAAAAAGCTGCCGAGCTTATGGGACGCTTGGATCAGCTGGTGCCGATGACTGAACCGGAACAGCTGACCGAGCCGGAAAATACCGAAAGTGTCCAGCCCAGCGCCGAGTACCGGGAGGCCCTGTTGGTGCTGGATGATACCAGCTACCTTCATGTTCAGCCCTGCGACACCGGCTGGGACTACACGCTCTACGATGTGGCAACCATGAAGCAGATGGACGGCGGCCAGTTGGACGGGCCGGATATGGGCCGTTCCACAGCGGTTAGCCATATCTGCGAGGACCTGGGGATGGGCGGCAAGTCCATCAAGTATGCGCCGCTGTCCATGATCGAGACTTTGCAGGAGGCGGCTTACCACCAGATGCAGGAACAGGTCAGCCAGCAGACCACAGAAGCTGCCGCCACCCAGCTGCCGGATGCCCAGGAGCAGGCGTTGGACGAGTATCCCATGCCGGACCCGGCACTGACTCAGGATGATCTGGAGAAATGCGGCTACCTGGACGGTGACCTTCTGCCCCTCTCCAAAGAGCGAGCCTATGAGCTGATGGAGCGAGACCTGACCGTTTATATCGTCCAGGAGGGTGAAAACCCGGAAATGGCCTTTGACACTGCCGACCTGGACGCCCATGACGGTATCTTTGCTGTGTCCCGCGAGGAATGGGAGCAAAGCCCGGACTTTCACGAAAAAGTTTTGGAACGACAGGATCGGCAGTTGGAACGGGAACAGGCGTTTCTTTCCCATGAGGGAAATTGTTTTGCTATTTATCAGGTGAGCAAGGATGACCCGCAGAATGTGCGTTTTATGAATCTGGATTGGCTGCAATCGCACAATCTGTCCGTAGAGCGGAGTAACTATGACCTTATCTATACCGCCCCTCTGGACGGTTCCGGCAGCACTATGGAGCAGCTGGAAAGGCTGTATGAGCAGTTCAATCTGCAAAAGCCGGTGGATTTTCACAGCCCGTCTATGAGCGTCAGTGACATCGTTGCCATCAAGCAGAATGGTCAGGTATCCTGTCATTACTGCGACAGTGTTGGTTTCACCCAGGTGCAAGGTTTCTTGCCGGAAAATTCGCTGAGAAATGCGGAAATGACGGTGGAAGATGATTACGGCATGATCGACGGTATCATCAATAACGGCCCAAAGGAGCCGACAGTGGCCCAGCTGGAACAACAGGCCCGCAGTGGTCAGCCCATTTCTCTTATGGACTTGGCAGCAGCCGTCCATCGAGAGGAACGGGAAAAGAAAAAGTCCGTAATGGAGCAGCTGAAAAGCCAGCCCAAGACGGAACACAAAAAGACAGCGCAAAAAAAGAGCGCGGAAAGGGAGCTTTGATATGAACAACTTCACCTTTGAGGAAACGAACCTTCTTTGCATCTACAACACCGGCAGCCGCACCGGGCTGATCGACGCTCTGACGGAGATGCGCGGTGAGCTTTCGCCGGAGGAAGCCGAGCTGCGGGAACTGACGGACAGCGCCCTGGGTAAACTCCAAGCTATGAACGACACCGAGTTTGCCGAACTGGAGCTGTACCCAGATTTCGACGAGTAAAAAACACACATAAAGACCTGATGGGACGGCCTGATATGCCGTCCCATTTCTATTCAACATGAAGGGAGGACAGAAAACCATGCCATCCAAAGCTGAATTTTACCGGCAGATGGCCGAACAGGTATCGACCCAGCTTGTAGGCAGCTGGAAGGAGTGGACGGCTTTTCTCACCACCGCCGCCCGCCTTTATAAATACCCATTCCACGAGCAAATGATGATTTACGCCCAGCGCCCGGATGCCACCGCCTGCGCCGAGTATGACCTGTGGAATGAAAAAATGGGACGGTATGTGCGCCGTGGCTCCAAGGGTATTGCCCTGGTGGACGATTCCGGCGACAAGCTTCGCCTGCGCTATGTGTTCGATATTTCCGATACCGGCACCCGTGAACATTCCCGTACACCCTGGTTGTGGCAGCTGGAAGAACAGCACATTGGGCCTGTGTCGGCCATGCTGGAGCAAAACTACGGCGTTGCCGGTGACAATCTCGCCCAGCAGCTCACGGATGTAGCCGGAAAGCTGGCGAGTGAGTATTGGGACGATCATCAGAGAGATTTCCGCTATATCGTTGACGGTTCGTTCCTGGCGGAGTACGATGATTACAACATCGAAGTCCAATTTAAGTCCGCCGCCACCGTCAGTATCGCCTATGCCCTGATGTCTCGCTGTGGGCTGGATACGGAACAATATTTCCAGCATGAGGACTTCATGCCGATTTTCGATTTCAATACCCCGGCCACGGTTGGGGCGTTGGGCGCGGCGGTCAGCCAGATTAACCAGCAGGTTTTGCGGCAGATCGGCGTCACCATCCAGATCTATGAGCGCGAGCAACTCGCGGAAAGGAGCGTTACACATGGAGAACAGCCTGACTTACACGATGAACGGAGATTATCAGATTCCCGACCTGAAGCTGACCGAACAGCCGGAGAAGCCCCTGGGCAAGTACGGCAGGATGCGGAAAGCGTACCTGAAGGAACACCGGCCCCTGATTTACAATCAGCTGCTGCTGACCGAGAAGCTGTACCCGCACCTCATCGAGATCGACGAGACAGCGCAGAGCCGTCTGGAGCAGATGATGCCCCAGCTGGCGAAAGACGCGGGCGCGACGGAGCAGCTGAAAGCCAGCGACCCGATGCGCTGGGTGGGCCTGATGAACACCTGCAAAGCACAGGCCGAGGAGATTCTGATGGCGGAGCTTATTCACAGCTGAGTTTCTTCCTCTCCGAAGCAGAACAAATCAGAATCATAGATGAAGCAGAGAATGTGAAAACATCCTCTGCTTTTTCTTTTGCCCAGGCTGACATCGACCATGTGCTGCGGCTGGGCGGCAACACCTATCGCCAGAGAGAGCGCATTGTCGCGGCCTTTGAGGAGCAGAAGTCCACCACCGAGATCGCAGACACCCTGAAAACCCTGTACCATGGCGGCAACGGGATTGGCAGCATCACTGCATGGTATGCCGAGGATGGAATCCATCTTTCCCACGGCAAAACTGCCCGTTACGATAAGTCCGCCCAGGTCATTTCCTGGGAGAGTGCCGCTGAGCGTATCGGCCAGCTTTTGCAGGACGGCCAGTTTGCCACCAATGTGGAGCTGGCTGAGGCTGCGGGCTATGAACGCTCCCTCCTCGCGGAAAAGTTCTGGAATCTGTACCACGATTTCAGCGAGGAAGCCAGAGAAGCTGGGTATCTGCCCATCCTTTCCAACAATCCGGGGCGCGGTTTCCCGGAGGAATCTGCATGGCTCACCGAACAGCTGAAAAGCCCGGAGTTTCGCCAGAACCTTGCGGAAGAATATGCTGCCTTCTGGACGGCCTACCAGCAGGATCGGGATTTGCTGCGCTTCCACTACCATAAACCCAAAGAAATTTGGGAGAACCTGCAAGATCTGTCCTTGCCTCGCACCACCTTTACCTCTCAGTTGACGGAAGTACCTTCGGTCAAGCAGTTTATCTCTGAGGACGAGATCGACGCCGCCATGACCAGAGGCAGCGGATTTGAGGGCGGTAAGGGCCGAGTTTTCACCTTTTTCCAGGAACCCCATACGGATAAGGAAAAGGTGGATTTTCTCAAACATAAGTATGGTATTGGCGGTCACTCCCATGCCCTGTCCGGTGCAATGAAAAGCGATGAAAGCCACGACGGAAAAGGTCTGCACTACAAAAAAGACGGCTGCCCGGATGTGCATTTCACCTGGGAGAAAGTCGCCAAACGGATTACCGACCTGATCCAGAAGGGACGCTATCTCACAGAACAGGAACAGGCGGAGTATGACAAAATCCAGGCAGAAAAGGCCCTGGCGGAAGAAGATGCCCTGCAAGCCCAGCAGCCGGACCCGGCTGTGTGGGAATACAACGGCGTCAAGGAGCGCCACCCGGATGATATAATCCTCTACCAAATGGGGGATTTTTTTGAGCTGTACGGTGAGGACGCCAAAACTGCTGCTGCGGAACTGGACCTCAATCTCACGACCCGCGCTATCCCCGGCGGTGGCCGTGTGGAAATGTGCGGCTTTCCGGCAAACCGGCTGGAGCAGGTTGTGGAACAGCTGCGGGATAAGCATGATGTGACCATTTCCGCTGTCCCGAAGGGCGGCAGGGAGCGGCAGGAGTATTCCATGCCCTCTATCGACCATGAGGCGGAACAGCACATCAATGCCCAGGAAGCGGAGTTTGGCGCAGACGGGACCAGAGTATTTCAGGAGACCGAAGCAGCCGCAGCCCCTACGATTCGAGAACTGCATGAGCAATACAAGCCCATTGTACTTGCCGCTGTTATGGAAGATGTGCCATATCGCAATGCCTGCGGTCACAGTGACCATGAGAACGCCGTGATCGAGGGCAATGCCGCTATTCGCCGTGCTGTCCTGGGATCTGGCAACATGGAGCTGCTCCGCCTCTATTCCGACACACCGGAGTTCCGCCAGCGCCTTCATCGAGAAATCATCGACGAGACCTATCCCAAGCTCCATGAGCTGCTGCACCCTCTCACGGACAATGACATCGACAAGGCTATCCAGGACTGGAACGGCAAAATCGAAAGTAAACACGCCGTTGTCCGTTACATGGAGAAACATGGGCGGGAAAAAGATACCGCTGCATGGCTGGCCCATGAGTTTGACGGCGGCGATGGCAAAACCCCGTTTTCGGTTCGCCCGGAAAGCCCCGAAGGAACGGTGCTGCCCTGGCCCAAGGTACAGCGCCGGATCGCTCAGCTTATCAAGGAGGACCGGTTCTACACCGAAGCGGAACAGGACCGGTTCGACAACATCGACCCCATCGCCATTCGGGAGGCTTTGGCCGAGCGCGGCATTGTGAATGGTGAACTGGTGGATGAGGAAAAACTGGATAATGACCCATTCATCCAGCGTGTTATGGCGGATGTGGAGGCCATATCCAGAGAGAGCGTCCCGGCAGATGAGCCGGAACAGCCTTCTCCCCATAATTTGCGTGTTCTGGTTTCAGATGAGGAATACGCTGCGGCTCGTGGCACACTCCGGGAGCGAACCTCCTACGATCCAGCGGTTCCTCCTTACAATGTGGGTGATATTGTCTATCTGGATGACCGGCCCCATCAGATCACAGAGCTGCGGGATGACACGGTGCAGCTGCTGCCCACCGGCATGAGCTATCCCATCTACCGGGCTGAGAGCCGGGAACGGTTTGAGCAGCTTTTGCGGGAGGATAACCGCAACGACTTCTATACCGAATTCCTGCCTGCAAATCTGGATACGGTGGACCAGGACCTTCGGGATGTGCTGGCCCATGGCCTGATTGGTGAGGCGGACAAGGCGGAGCTTTCCGAGCTTCTTCGCAACGGCAAGAGTAACCAGGAGGTAGCCTTGTGGCTGAGCCGGGCCTATCCCAACATCGTGGAAACGATGGAGCTGGAGACCGGCGAGACCGCCGATTACCGCACGATGCCGGAAGGTATCGAGCTGGAAGTGCTGGATGCAGATGAAAAGCGTCTGGCCATGCTGTTCTTCCAGTGGAGCGAGGTTGCGCCTTTGCTGCGCGGGATGTATGCCCGTCAGTTGGACGGTTTTGAGCAGGAACGCCCCGAACCGGCTGCCGAAACCCCGGCCTTCCAAGCCGAGACTGTGGCTGTCTATCCGGGCGATAAGAACAATCTGCCCTATGATGTGGTTGTTCAGACCCTGCGAACCAATGAGCCGGAGCCGCCCACGCCTGCTGTCGAGCCGGAAAAGACTCTGGATGAGGTACTGGACGAACACCCCGTTTCCATTCAGGTAAACGGCGAGTGGCAGACCTTCCCCAATGTCAAAGCTGCCGAGGAAGCCTCTTATGAGGAATACAAGGCCAATCTGCGTCGCACCGCCGAGAATTTCCGTATCACTGACGATCACCTGGGCGAAGGCGGCCCCAAGGCTAAGTTCCAGGCCAATGTCGAGGCAATCAAGCTGCTGAAATACCTGGAGGAAACCACCGAGCAGGCAACGCCGGAACAGCAGAAAATCCTTTCTCGGTATGTGGGCTGGGGCGGCCTTGCCGATGCCTTTGACCCCGACAAGGAAAGCTGGAGCAAGGAATATGCCCAGCTGAAGGAACTGCTGACCCCGGAGGAATACGCTGCTGCCAGAGGTTCCACCCTCAACGCGCACTACACCAGCCCTACGGTCATCAAAGCGATTTACGAGGCTGTGGGCCGCATGGGATTTGAGACCAGCAACATCCTGGAGCCGTCCTGTGGTGTAGGCAATTTCTTCGGTATGCTGCCGGAGGAAATGCGAAACAGCCGTCTTTACGGCGTGGAGCTGGATTCCATCAGCGGGCGTATTGCCCAGCAGCTCTACCCCAAGGCCGACATCACCGTGGCAGGGTTTGAGACCACCGACAGGCGGGATTTCTACGATCTGGCGGTGGGTAATGTTCCGTTTGGCCAGTATCAGGTTCGGGATAAAGCCTATGACAAGCTGAATTTCAGCATTCACAACTACTTTTTCGCCAAGGCTCTGGATCAGGTTCGTCCCGGTGGCGTGGTGGCCTTTGTCACCAGCCGCTACACGATGGACGCCAAGGATTCCACCGTGCGCCGGTATCTTGCTCAGCGCGCCGAACTGCTGGGGGCCATCCGTCTGCCCAATGACGCTTTCAAAAAGAACGCAGGTGCCGAGGTCGTTTCGGACATCATCTTCCTGCAAAAGCGTGACCGTCCGTTGGACATCGTGCCGGAGTGGACGCAGACCGGGCAGACCGAGGACGGCTTTGCCATCAACCGCTATTTCCTGGACCACCCGGAAATGGTGCTGGGCCGACAGGAACCGGAAAGCACCGCCCACGGCATGGACTACACCGTGAACCCCATCGAGGGGCTGGAGCTTGCCGATCAGCTGCATGATGCCGTGAAGTACATTCGCGGCACCTACCAGGAGGCCGAGCTGCCGGAGCTGGGCGAGGGCGAAGCCATCGACACTTCTATCCCTGCTGACCCCAATGTGAAAAATTACTCCTACACCGTTGTGGACGGCGATGTGTATTACCGTGAAAACAGCTGTATGGTACGGCCTGACCTGAATGCCACCGCCGAAGCCCGTGTGAAAGGACTGGTGGGTCTGCGAGAATGTGTCCAGCAGCTCATTGATCTGCAAATGGACGCCGCCACACCGGACAGCGCCATCCAGGACAAACAGGCCGAACTGAACCGGCTCTATGACAGCTTCTCTGCAAAATATGGTCTTATCAATGACCGGGCGAACCGGCTGGCCTTTGCTGATGATTCCAGCTACTATCTGCTCTGCGCGCTGGAAGTCATTGACGAGGACGGCAAGCTGGAGCGCAAGGCGGATATGTTCACCAAGCGCACCATCAAGCCCCACAAGGCGGTGGACACTGTGGATACCGCAAGTGAAGCTCTGGCCGTATCAATTTCCGAAAAAGCCTTTGTCGATATGGCGTATATGGCGGAGTTGACCGGCAAGACCGGCGACGAACTGGCCGCCGAGCTGCAAGGCGTGATCTTCCGTGTACCTGGGCAGTTGGAGAAAGACGGCACTCCCCATTATGTAACAGCCGACGAATACCTGTCCGGCAATGTGCGGCGCAAGCTGCGTCAGGCACAGCGGGCCGCACAGCAGGACCCTTCCTTTGCAGTCAATGTGGAGGCCCTTACCGCTGCCCAGCCCAAAGACCTGGATGCGTCGGAGATTGAGGTGCGCCTGGGCGCTACCTGGATCGACAAAGAGTACATCCAGCAGTTTATGTATGAGACCTTCGACACGCCGTTTTATCTCCAGCGCAATATCGAGGTCAACTATTCTTCTTTCACCGCTGAGTGGCAGATCACCGGCAAAAGCTCTGTAAGCCAGAACAATGTGGCAGCCTATACCACCTACGGAACCAGCCGTGCCAATGCCTACAAGATTCTGGAGGACAGCCTGAACCTGCGGGATGTCCGTATCTACGACACCATAGAGGATGCAGACGGCAAAGAGCGCCGGGTGTTGAATGCCAAAGAGACCACCCTGGCCGCCCAAAAGCAGCAAGCGATCCGGGACGCTTTCAAAGACTGGATTTGGAAAGACCCGGACCGCCGCCAAGCTCTGGTCCGCCAGTACAATGAGGAAATGAACTCCACCCGTCCCCGTGAATACGACGGCGGACACATTACTTTCGGTGGTATGAACCCGGCCATCACCTTGCGGGAACACCAGAAAAACGCTATCGCTCATGTGCTGTACGGCGGCAATACGCTGCTGGCACACGAGGTAGGCGCTGGCAAAACCTTTGAAATGGTGGCTGCCGCCATGGAGAGTAAGCGCCTGGGCTTGTGTCAGAAATCCCTCTTTGTGGTGCCGAACCATCTGACCGAACAATGGGCGTCGGAGTTTCTGCGGCTCTATCCTTCCGCCAACATTCTTGTCACCACCAAAAAGGACTTTGAGACCCACAACCGCAAGAAGTTCTGCGCCCGCATTGCCACCGGCGATTATGACGCCATCATCATGGGACACAGCCAGTTTGAGAAAATCCCCATCAGCCGAGAGCGTCAGGAACGGCTCCTTCAGGAGCAGATCGACGAGATCACCGAGGGCATTGCCGAGGTGAAGTACAGCGGCGGTGAGCGTTTCACGGTCAAGCAGTTGGAACGCACCAAGAAGTCCCTGGAAGCCCGGCTGGAGAAATTGCAGGCCGAGAGCCGCAAGGACGATGTGGTAACATTCGAGCAGTTGGGTGTGGACCGCCTGTTCGTCGATGAGGCGCATAACTATAAAAACCTGTTTTTATACACCAAGATGCGGAATGTGGCAGGTCTCTCCACAAGCGATGCCCAAAAGTCCAGCGATATGTTTGCAAAGTGTCGCTATATGGATGAACTGACCGGAAACCGTGGTGTGATTTTCGCCACTGGCACCCCCGTATCGAACAGCATGACCGAACTTTACACCATGCAGCGGTATCTCCAGTATGACCGCCTGCAAGAGCTGAACATGACCCACTTCGACTGCTGGGCCAGCCGCTTCGGAGAAACCGTCACGGCGCTGGAGCTGGCACCGGAAGGCACCGGCTACCGGGCAAGAACGAGATTCAGCAAGTTTTTCAACCTCCCGGAGCTGATGAACTTGTTCCGTGAAGTTGCCGACATCAAAACCGCCGATCAGCTGAACTTGCCCACCCCGGAGGTGGAATACCACAACATCGTGGCCCAGCCTACTGAACACCAAAAAGAGATGGTGCAGGTTCTCTCCGAGCGCGCCTCCAGGGTACACAGCGGCAGCGTTGACCCCTCAGAGGACAATATGCTCAAGATTACCGGCGATGGCCGCAAGCTGGGTCTGGACCAGCGTATCATCAACCAGCTGCTGCCGGATGAACCCGGCACCAAGGTCAATCAGTGTGTGGGTAATATCATGCAGATCTGGCGGGACGGCGAGGCTGACAAGCTGACCCAGCTGGTATTCTGCGACATTTCCACGCCCCAGGCAGCCCCCTCCAAAAAGGCAGCCAAACAGCTGGATAATCCCACACTTCATGCGCTGGAACAGGCTGTGCCGTTGGATGAGCCTGAGCCTGCCTTTACCATCTATGAGGACATCCGCCAGAAGCTCATCGCCCAGGGAATGCCCGCCGAGCAGATTGCTTTTATCCACGAAGCCAAGACCGAGGTGCAGAAGAAAGAACTGTTTTCCAAGGTTCGCACTGGGCAGGTGCGCGTCCTTCTGGGCAGCACCTCCAAAATGGGCGCTGGCACCAATGTGCAGGACCGGCTTGTGGCGCTCCATGACCTGGATTGTCCGTGGCGTCCGGGAGACCTTGCCCAGCGCAAGGGCCGTATCGAGCGCCAGGGCAACCAGAATCCGCTGGTCCATGTGTACCGCTATGTTACCGAGGGAACTTTCGATGCCTACCTGTGGCAGACGGTGGAGAACAAACAGAAATTCATTTCGCAAATCATGACCAGCAAAAGCCCGGTCCGCTCCTGCGATGATGTGGACGAAACGGCGCTGTCCTTTGCCGAGATCAAGGCCCTGTGCGCCGGAGACCCCCGTATCAAGGAGCGCATGGATTTGGATGTGGAGGTTGCGCGTCTGAAGCTGATGAAAGCTGACCATCAGAGCAAGCAGTACCGCCTGGAGGATCAGTTGCTCAAATACTTCCCCCAGGAAATCGAAACTAACAAGGGGTTTATTAAAGGCTTTGAAGCGGATCTGGAGACCCTGGCCGCCCATCCTCACCCGGAGGATGGCTTTGCTGGAATGGAGATCCGGGGCGATGTGCTGACTGACAAAGAAAACGCCGGTGCAGCCTTGCTGGACGCCTGTAAGGAGGTCAAAGGCTCCGAACCGGTGCAGATCGGCAGCTATCGGGGCTTTACTATGTCCGTGGAGTTTTCCGCTTGGAAACAGGAATATACGCTCCTGTTGAAAGGCCAGATGACCCACCGGGCAAGCCTCGGCACAGACCCGCGCGGAAACCTCACCCGTATCGACAATGCACTGGCTCAAATGCCTCAGCGTTTGGAAGCCGTGAAAAACCAGCTGGACAACCTTTACCAACAGCAGGCCGCAGCCAAAGAGGAAATCGGAAAGCCGTTTCCCTTTGAGGATGATCTGCGAGTCAAGTCCGCCCGTCTGGTGGAACTGGACACGCTGCTGAACATTGACGGCAAGGGCCATGCCCAGCCGGAAACTGTGGTTGCCAAGAGCGCACGGCCTTCGGTGCTGGACAGCTTGAAGCGCCCGGTGCCACCCCGTAGCCCTGAAAAGAAACCGAAACAACATGAGGAGGTGCGATAACATGAATACCAACGATCTGAATACGGCCCTTTATGAGAAGATGGCCGCTGAACAGGACAAATACCGGGACTGGCTGAAAAGCCAGCCCCCGGAGGAAATCCTGCACCATACCTATGAGTACACCGTCCGGGAGGACATTGTGATGGCGATGGAGGACTTGGAGCTGACCGATGCCCAGGCCCAGGCGCTTTTGGATTCGCCTACACCGCTGGCCGATGTGTACCGTCACTTTGAGAAGCTGGAGACCGGCTACATGGATGTGATCCGGGACAGCATTGAAAACCGAGCGGATGATGTGTGTAAGGTTTTGGAAGAACAGCGGTCCATCCCTCTCTATCTCCATTCTGCCGCCTATGCGTCCCAGCATGGGGAGATGGCACAATATAACCGCTCTTATCAGGCAAACTTTGACTGTAAAGAGGCCATTGAACACGCCATCAGCGCCCACTATGCGGATAACCGACTGGATACGGAGTCTGCGGTTAAGGCGGTGCTGGAAAAGTTCGGGTCGGAACGAGTACAGTTCATCCTTGCCAACACCATCCAGCATAAGGACAGCGACGGTCGCGTTTCCCGTGACAACAAAGCCTGGGCAAAGACCATTCCCATGCCGGAGGACAGCGGCACTTCGCGCCACTGTGCTTATCTGGTTGTGGATGAGGTCAATCTTGGTCTGACCGATCTGTTTACACGGCAGGCACGAAAAACGCTTCAGGAACCGGAGAAAGGCTCTGTCTTGCAAAAGCTCAAACAGGAGCCTACCACCCACAAGCCTGCTTTATCGAAGAAACAGGAGCCGGAACGATGAGCGCCAAAAAGCGTAAACGGGATGTGCCGGTCCTGTTTTGGGTTTCCGATGCGGAGATGGAAGCGATCCAGCAGAAAATGGCACAGTTCGGAACAAAAAACCTGAGCGCCTATCTGCGGAAGATGGCTGTGGACGGCTATGTGGTACAGCTGGACTTGCCGGAGCTGAAGGAACTGGTATCCCTGTTGCGCCGAAGCAGCAATAACCTGAACCAGCTCACCCGACGGGTACATGAAACGGGGCGGATTTATGATGCTGACCTGGAGGATATAGCCCAACGGCAGGAGCAGTTATGGGAGGGCGTGAAAGAAATCCTAACCCAGCTTTCCAGGCTTTCGTAACAGGGATATATGCCCCAACTGCGGAGGGAGGAACGGCGTTCTTTTCGCCGCGCCTTCCTCCGTTTTTTCTTTTGCCCATATCCTTGTCTTTTTGAAATGTTGGAAGGATAATATGGGTAGAAAACAGATTGCCGCAAAGGAGTTGAGAATAGATGAAAACCTTTGAGAAGGTGTTGGAGATTTTTCGTGAGTATTTGGACTGTGATCTAGAGGAAGAAGTCCTCCCTTGTCGAGAAGGTTATCTCCGCGTCACATGGAATGGAGATTCCCGCTACTGTGTGGATGGACTTCTCAGCCGGACACCGGACGAACTATTCGAGGTGCTGTTATCTGATTATCGCAGCTATGAGGAACTGCGGCTAACCAAAGGATGCCGAGAAGTGACGGAAGAAGATGAAAGACAGGCAGAAATTCTCTGTCAGAGCTTTCGGGAACGATGGAAGGAGGAAGAAAAATGAGGGCGATCTGGTTCATTCTGAAACTGCCGTTGAAGATTTTAATGGCTCCGGTGATTCTGTCGCTGACCCTGTTCGTCTGGATTTGTGTGGGGATTGTCTATGTCTCCGGTTTGGTGCTGGGGCTTATCAGCATGGTGGTTGCCCTGCTGGGTGTGGCAGTTCTGATTACTTACTCCTTGCAAAACGGCATTATCCTGCTGGTGATAGCATTTCTCATTAGTCCCTATGGTTTGCCAATGGCTGCAATCTGGCTACTGGGCAAGGTACAGGACTTGAAGTTTATCATTCAAGATTTGGTTTATGGATAATATGAAAACCTCCGACGAATTTCGTCGGAGGTTTTATGGTTCTAGGTTATCTTCTTGAAAAAGCGGCGATGCAAAAAAGGTATCTATCCCAATCCCCATTCCTTGGCACATCTCATGAATGATCCGTAGCTTAACCGAATCATACGAGCAGTTGATGACATTTCCAATCGTAGACTTGGGAACACCGCTTTTCATATACAGTTGATATTGTGTCATTTTTCTTTCATCTAGTAATTCTAACAGACGTTTGCTTACCGCCTCGTTTAGCTTCATTCTATACACCGCCCCTGTGACTGTACTATATTTAGTATATGGGCAGTTTTGCTAAAATTAGTCCCTGTACCTGTACTAATAGAGCTATTTGCAGTATGATGGTAATAGGGGTGCCATCGTATGAACGTAACTTTTTGTGGCCATTCGCAAATCACAAAGGCAGACAATATTGCGAATTGGCTTCGCAATGTAACACAAGACCTAATTGAGCAAGGAGCAACAACTTTTTATCTTGGAGGATATGGAGAGTTCGACAGTTTAGCAGCGTCTATTTTACGGGAACAAAAGAAAAAGTATCCGCAAATCGAGCTGGTTCTTGTATTGGCATATTTGAACACTGGCCGGGATGTTTCTGGCTATGACAGTACCGTGTATCCACCGCTGGAAAACGTACCGCGCCGTTTTTCGATTTCTCATAGAAATCGCTGGATGGTAGAGTCCGCCGATGTAGTGGTGGCCTATGTTCTCCATGATTGGGGCGGAGCAGCCACAACGTTACGGTGTGCCAAACAGAAAAAGAAGCAGATTATTTCATATCGTGATGAAATGGGCAGCTGAGGTTGTCTATTTTGCTGCCACTTCATATTTCCAAAACTGTTGAACGTTAAGCTGTCGGTAAAATTATGCCGAATTTTCATCACTTTACTTTTGAACTAATATTGCTTATAATATTAGTGTGAAAGGAAGTGGTACGGTGGGACAATTTGAACAGCTGGATCAGCTGCTGGAAACACAGGATGGGATGCTGCGAACAGCTCAAGTAGTATCTGCTGGTATTTCTAAGCCTGTTTTTTATGATTATGTGCACTCACGGGAATTGGAGCGGGTCGCGCATGGAATTTATCTTTCCAAGGATGCCTGGGTCGATGCCATGTACTTACTTCATCTGCGGGTCGAACAGGCAGTGTTTTCCCATGAGACAGCTTTATTTTTTCACGATCTGACAGACCGCGAGCCGCTGGAATATACGGTCACAGTCAAGACCGGATATAATCCCTCCAAGCTGAAAGCAGAGGGCGTACAGGTATTCACCATTAAGGCGGAACTGCATGGGGTGGGCCTGACAACGGCTCAGACACCATTTGGGCATACAGTTCCTGTCTATGACCTGGAGCGCACCATCTGCGACCTGCTCCGCAGCAGGAACAACATGGAGATGCAGACTTTTCAAGGGGCATTAAAGATGTATGCCAGAAGAAAAGACAAAGACCTGCGGACATTGATGCGGTATGCCGGTATGTTCCGGGTAGAAAAAATTCTGCGGCAGTATTTGGAGGTGCTTTTATGATAAAAACAGCAAGGCAGTTGAAGGATCTGATCCGCAATCTTTCCAGAAAAAAATCTGCGGACGCCCAGCTCTTGATGCGGAACTACATGATGGAGCGTTTTCTGGAGCGTATCTCCCTTTCTGAATATCGTGACAAATTTATTCTGAAAGGCGGTATGCTGGTAGCGGCTATGGTTGGTCTGGATGCCCGTTCCACGATGGATTTGGACGCTACTGTAAAAGGAGCCAATGTCAATGTGGAGGACATAGAGAATTTGATTTCCGCTATTGTGAGTGTCCCGCTTGATGATGGCGTCAAATTCCAGCTGAAAAGTATTTCGGAGATTATGGATGAGGCGGAATATCCGGGGATTCGCGTAAATATGACTACAACCTTTGACGGTGTGGTGACGCCTTTGAAGATTGACATTTCCACAGGGGATGCCATTACCCCCAGGGAGATCCGCTACTCTTTCAAGCTGATGCTGGAAGATCGCTCCATTGATATTTGGGCGTACAATCTGGAAACGGTTCTGGCCGAAAAGCTGGAAACGATCATTACCAGAACTACCACCAACACCCGCATGAGAGATTTCTATGACATTTATATTCTGGAACAGCTGCATGGGAATACATTGGACCCTCAGATTCTCCATGATGCGCTGCGGGCCACTGCTCACAAACGCGGGACAGAACGACATCTTGCAGAAGCTGCCGAAGTTTTTGAGGAAGTGGAGAACAGCTCGGTTATGCAGAAACTTTGGGAATCGTACCGCAAAAAATTTTCCTATGCGGCAGATCTGGAGTGGAACATCATCATGGGGGCGGTGCGCAGTTTATACGCTCTCAGTGAAAAGGAATCGAGCCTATGAAGAAGCACGGCCATTATTGTAAAGTCTGCGGAGAATATAAGGCTAATGAAAAATTTTCCGGCAAAGGTCATGCGGCGCACGTCTGTAAATCCTGTGCTTCTTTGCCGCCGGAGAAGCAAGCGGAGCAAATGACAATAAACCGCTTGCTGAATCTCCCATGGAGATTATCAAAGGAGCAGATTTCCTGGCTGAAGAACCGAATGAAAGATAAGCGCCGGGAAGTTCGTGCGCTGGCAAAAGAACAATACGAGATGAGGTTTCCTCCGAAGCGGTTAGAGGACATCGAGGACAATTTTGATTTTCTCGATGAGGACGATTTAATAGAATAACAAAAGCGGTCTGCACCATGCAGGCCGTTTCTTTTTTGGAAAGGAGGTCTCCCTTATGGCAACCACACGCATCATGCCGCTGCATATCGGCAAGGGTCGGACTGAGAGCCGTGCCATCAGCGATATTATTGACTATGTGGCAAATCCCCAAAAGACCGACAACGGAAAATTGATTACCAGCTATGGATGTGACAGCCGCACTGCTGATGCAGAGTTTCTGTTGGCAAAGCGGCAGTATATTGCCGCCACCGGACGAGTGCGCGGTACAGATGATGTGATCGCCTACCATGTGCGCCAGTCGTTCAGGCCCGGAGAGATCACACCGGAGGAAGCCAACCGGCTGGGCATAGAATTTGCCAGGCGGTTCACCAAAGGCAATCATTCCTTTGTGGTCTGCACCCACATCGACAAATCGCATATTCATAATCACATCATCTGGTCGGCGGTCAATATGGATTGTGACCGGAAGTTCCGTAACTTTTGGGGAAGCACCAGAGCTGTTCGACGTTTAAGTGACACCATTTGTATCGAGAACGGACTATCCATTGTGGAGAACCCCAAGCCCCACGGAAAAAGCTACAACAAGTGGCTGGGCGAACAAGCCAAGCCCTCCCATCGGGAACAGCTACGGGTGATGATTGACCGGGCGCTGGAGCAAAAGCCAGCAGACTTTGACACACTTCTGCAACTGCTTTCCGAGATGGGCTGCGAGGTATCTCGGCGCGGGAAAGCAATCCGCCTTAAAGCTCCCGGCTGGAAGAATGTAGCCCGTATGGATGACAAGCTGGGAGCCGGGTACAGCGAAACAGAAATCCGTGCGGTGCTGGCTGGAGAAAAGCAGCACACGCCCCGCAAGAAATCCACCGTGCAGCCGGAGCCACCCAAGGTCAATTTGCTGGTGGATATTCAGGCAAAATTGCAGGCCGGGAAAGGTGCTGGATATGCACGCTGGGCCAAGGTTTTTAACTTAAAACAGATGGCGCAGACCGTGAATTTTCTTACCGAACATCACCTACTGGACTATACAGAGCTGGAAGAAAAAGCGGTGGCGGCTACCGCCCATCACAATGAGCTGTCAGCGCAGATTAAGGCGACGGAGAAACGCATGGCAGAGATCGCCGTCCTGCGTACCCATATCGTTAATTATGCCAAGACCCGCGAGACCTATGTTGCCTATCGCAAGGCCGGTTATTCCCGAAAATTTCGGGAGGAACATGAGCAAGAAATTCTGCTCCATCAGGCGGCAAAAAATGCCTTTGATGAGATGGGAGTGAAGAAGCTGCCCAAGGTCAAAGACCTGCAATCTGAGTATGCCAAACTGCTGGAGGAAAAGAAGAAAACCTACGCCGAGTACCGGCGTTCCCGTGAGGAAATGCGGGAACTTTTGACGGCAAAGGCCAATGTGGATCGGCTGCTGAAAATGGATGAGGAACAGAAAAAAGAACAAGAAAAAGACCACGGCCAGCGGTAAGCCGGTCATGGTCATAAGCGTCCATCGGACGCGTAGCCGCAGAATGAAATTCTGCGTTCAAAGGGGCTTGGGGGCGCTGCCCTCAACAAGCAAAGCAGAGGGGGAAATCACGTCAGGATTTTTCCCTCTGTGGGCCGAGTGTATTAACACCGGCATTGCTTGCCGCTTTCTTTGCAGAAATGAAAAGAGCCAGAGAGGAAACCGTCAAATTTCACTCACTGGCTCAATTCGCTTCAATTTTCTTAGATAGTTCTGTTAATTCCTGCATGGTCTCCTGTGTATGGTGCAGCAGGGTTTCACGCATTTCTGACGGGCAACTGGAATAAAGCATTTTCATCTGGTTGGCTCCCTCATCTTCTGGAGAAACATCCGGATTTATTAGAGAGTCCAGAGAGATGTTCAAAACCTTGGCCAATGCTCTTAAAATCAAATAGGAAGGGTTCATCTGCCCTTTTTCAATGTTGGCAATTTGTTTTACAGAAACATGGCTCAGATCTGAAAGCTCCTGCTGTGTCAGGTCTTTTTTCTTTCGGGCCTCCCGCATTATTTGACCCAAAGCGGTTAAATCGTCAATCGGCATAATCATTCACCTCAATAACATTGTATCGTGCCGATTTGTTTTGAGGAATAACCTTATTATGCCCGCTAAAAGGTATGATAATGCCGATTTTGTAATATAAAAAACGAATAGGGCGCAAAGACCCTTGATATTTTTATATCATGAGTCCTTACACCCTACTATGAGTTTTTATCTTGAGATAATTTTTTTAGGATATATTCTGTTTATGTGAATTACCCATCTGCTCTTTTTCTTGTGTTTTCAGATGCGTTTCCCGCTTATCGGTTGCTTCTTTCAAAAGAGCGTAAGTGGCTGCTGCGGCAGGTACGCCAAGCAACATACCGATTGGTCCAGCCAGATTGCCACCTATTGTGATTGCCGCTAAAACCCACATGGCAGGAAGGTTGATTTTTGCGCCCACAACTTTCGGATAGATTGCATTTCCTTCGATCTGTTGCAAAGTAAGCAGGAAAATAATGAATACCAGTGCCTTAAAAGGATTGACTGTCAGAATCAAAAATGCACCCACAAGTGTAGCAATCCAGGCACCGACATAGGGAATCAGTGCTGTTACCCCAACAAGCGCACCGATCATCGGCGCATATGGTATTCTCAGAATTAACATACCGATTGCACACAGGCTGCCTAAAATTATTGCCTCAGTCGTTTGCCCTGCTACAAAAAGCTTGAAGTTTTTTTCACAGACAGCTGCCACATGAATGCCCCGCTCGGCAAAACATGCTGGAATCCATACACGGACAATTCGGGTGATCTGACTTTTTAATTTCTCCTTATTGGCCAAAATATAAATTGAGAACACAAGACCAATCGCAAAATCGACTGCCGTCGCAACCACGCTTCCAAATGCGGAAGCAGCAGTGTCCATAATGGTGGTTCCCAATTGATTCAACCATTCATTCAAATTGTCTTTCAGTTCAAGAAAATCAATATCAATTTGGGACAGCTGTTCTCCGAATGGGATTTTAGAATAGTCAGCCGTGCTTTCAAATGCCACCAGTTGATCCAGACCATTCGTCAAGGATGATATGACAATAGATACTGCATCGATCAATTCGGGAATAACAAGAAAAGCAACACCGACAAAGACCCCTATCACCAAAATAAATGAAAGCAGGATCGCAAGCGGGCGGCGCATTTTCGTTTTCCTAGATGTCGGATGTTTGGGGAACAGATGTCTTTCAATAACCCCCAACGGAACATTCAGAAACAACGCCAAAATCAATCCAATTAAAAGTGGGTTCAGCAGGTCTTTCAACCACATCACGGCATCAGCTACATGACTAATATGTCGGATGCCAAGATAAATCAAAATGCAGGCTGTAAACGTTCCGATAATCCACTTTGATAATTTTTTGTGTGTTTCAATATCTTCAAACATTCAAGACCCTCCTTACATTAGTGGTGCAAATAGCCGCAGTATATCCTGGAGCAGATGCACTACGATATTTGTTTTGCAATCCTTTTCTGTCACCTGTTGGCATATCTCCAGCGTTTGCAGAAAATCCTCCTTGACTTCCATAACAGCTTTGGCCTCATAGAGCAGAGCACCACATTCATAGTGCAGATATAAGCTGCGAAAATCCAAATTTGTTGTCCCGACTGTTGCAGTACGGTCATCGGACACAAAGGTTTTGGAGTGGATGAAACCATTGGTATATTCGTAGATTTTAACGCCTGATTTTATCAGCTCTCGGTAATACGAGCGTGTGGTCATGTGTACCCACCATTTATCCCAGCGGTGGGGTGTGATGATGCGTATATCTACACCACTTTTTGCCGCAAGACGCAAAGCGGAAAGCATACTATCATCGACAATCAGATATGGGGTGTTGATATACACGTACTTCTTTGCATTGTTTAAGATATGCAGGTAAACGTGTTCGCCCACATTTTCTTCATCCATTGGACTGTCAGCGTATGGCTGAACAAACCCCTTTGCAGTAACAGGGCACTCTTGTTCTTTCCATGGGTAGAAGATTTCGTAGTC
>NZ_JACRTC010000011.1 GCF_014385095.1 Zongyangia hominis | reverse complement strand
AGCGCTGCTGCTCATGGCGGGCGCTGCTGGAACAGCGGTCTTCCTTACCAGAAAGCGGAAGAAATAACGAAACCCTTCTTCTTCTCAATAAGACCCAGCTAAAAAAGCAAAAGGCGGAGTCGGACTTTTGTCCGGCCTCCGCCTTTTTGCCGCGCAATGGGGAAGGACGGCCTGGCCACTGGCACATGAGTGGACAGGATGGGCCCATCCTCCAAGAAAGCGGCCAGCTCCAGGGGACGGGCCCACCCGGTCCTTCCCATGCGCCTTCCTTGCGGGGGTCCCTGCGTCCCGACCTTCCTCACGCCCCTTTCTACACCGTGGTCCCCTCGTCCGGCCCCTACGCTCGCCTCTGCTAAAGGAAATCTGGGCCGCCCGGGACTTTGTAGCCTGAGACATGGCGGGAAATTTCTCGCTCGACGGCTCGCCCGAATATTACTCTCGAGGGCATCAAAAAAGGGCCCGCCAGATGGCGGGCCCTTTTACTATTGCCTTGTGCTTATTTCTTCCGCTTCTTGCTTGCAAGGAAGACGGCCGTGCCGCCTGCGCCCGCCAGCACCACCAGGGAACCGATCAACAGCGCCGTATCATTGGTTCCAGGGTTGGGCTTTTTGCCGGTATCCGTGGGTATCGTCACGCTGCCGCCGCCATTGCCGCCGGGGATGTGGGGCTTCTTGGTGGTGGTCGGCTTGGTGGAAGAGGTCACCGGGGGCTCTTCCGAAGTGACCGGCGGCTCACTGCTGGAGCTGCCGCCGCCCTCACCCTTGATGTTTACCGTGGTGCCCGCGCCGGCTGCTCCCGGCACCAGGTCGCCGTTGACGCCTGCCACCAGCAGGTCTTTGATCCCCATACCGGTGTCGCCCTCGGCCGCGTCGCTCTTCACCTGGAAGGTGATGAGAAACAGACCGGCTGCATTCTGCACCGGGGCGCTCAGATCCGCCGTGTCGTCATAGGCAAGCAATCGGATATTGCCTTCCCCCATATCAGCAGACTCCGCATACCAGGATGCGGGGGTCTGGGGCTGCGCACTTTTGTATTCCAGCACGGCTGGGTCATAGGTGACATCCATCTGGAAGCCGTAGAGGTCATCCGCGGTTTCGGTGGACACGGTAACAACAATGGTATCGCCGGGCTTTGCCTCCGCCACACCGGGGGTCAGCTTGACCGCCGGGGAAGCGGCGAACACCTGGCAGGCCAGCACAGCGGCCAGAATGCAGCACACGAGTAGGCTGCTTAGGATTTTCTTCATCTTAAAGTTTCCTCCCTCTCTATTTGGGACGGATCTTCTGCCGTCCTCTCTCCGCTGTGCGGGTTATTTTTTCACAAACTGGAGGTAGTCAATACCAAACACATAGTCCCTCGAGGACGCGTTTTTGCCCTTGATGACAAATTTGATGGTATGCTCTCCACCGGTGACAGTGCCCAGAGAGATTTCACCCGTGGGCTTCAGGTCGGGATCATAGAGGTCCTGGGTGCCGACGGAATTGCCGTCCACAAGGATTTCGATCTGGCCGAAATCCGCCGCCTTACTCAGTGCCGCGGAGAAGTCATAGCTTCCCGCGGGCAGGGTAATTTGGGTCTCGATAAAGCTGTCCTGCTGGCCGCGGATCACCACCAGGTGGGAATTCTGGCTCCAAGCAGAACCATCAAACCAGAAGAACCGCTGATTCCAAGGAATCATGCCATCGGATTTCCCAGTCACTTTCAGATCCTCGCCCTCCACCCGGATGGAGGTGGGGTTCGCTTCGGGGGTGTAGGGGGTCAGACGGATATAGTCCAGAGCATACACCTTGCCGGCATTGAGAGAATCCACGACGGTGGCTTTGAACTGATGATCGCCCGCCGTCAGGTGGATGCGGCCGAGGAAGGTCTCGCCGGAGGGAACGCAGTTGCCTTCGTTGAGGTTCACAAGGTTTCCAAAGTCCACGCCGTCGATGGCGTGTTGGACGATGCCGAAATCACCCGCCCGAGTCATGCCAACACTGACGATGTAGTCGCCCTCCACCGGTACGGGGAGCTTGAGAGTCATGTATCCGCCAAACTCGCTGGCCTTAAATAAATTGTGCTTATTGCCGCTCCATCTGTCATCCATATCTTGGAGGAGGAACATTTCCGTCTTATCGGAATCCACGATTTCCAGATTCTCGCCCTCGTAGAATACCTCCGTGGGCAGGGTGGCGGCGTCGCCGGTGCGGATCAGTTTGACAAGATCAAGACCGAAGAGGTATCCGACTGCGGCCTCGTTTTTGTCCTTACAGGTGATGGTCAGTTGATGCTTGCCGGCTTTGAGGTCCATGCTGCCCAATTTGACAAGGCCGGTGTTCACTAGGTTGGCATCATACAGGTCGACAGTGGAACCAATGTCCTTGCCGTCGATGGCATACTGGAAGATGCCGAAGTCTGCCGCCTTGGACATGGCTGCGGAGATATCATAAGCGCCGTCCTTGGGCACGTCGAGACTCAGGGTGATGGACTGATTCGCCTCGGTAAATTTGGTCACCAGATGGGAGCGCTGGCTCCAGGCGCTGGAATCGGTCCAGAAGATGTACTGGGCGAAGGGGGTGATGCCGTCGGGATGGGCGGTAACCTCCATCTCCTCGCCTTCATAGGTCCATTCGGTTTCGCTCTTTTCAGGGATATACTGCTGTAAGGTCAGGGTGTCCAGGGCGTAGAGCCAGCCATTGGAGGCCGGCGTTTTGTCTACCATCTCGATTTTGAGCGCGTGGTCCCCTGCCGTCAGGTGGATCTTGCCGAGAATGGTGTCCGGCGTGACCATTAAGTTACCCTCGTAGTAATCAATGGGGTTGCCGAGTTTGACGCCGTCCATAGAATGCTGGGCAAAGCCGAAGTCGTTGGCTCTGGTCATGGTGCCCGAAATGATGTAGTCTCCCTCTTTGGGGACGTTCACTTTGAGGGTCATGGAATCGCCCGCTTTGCTTCCGAACATCAGCTTCTGGGCGCCGGCGCTAAACTTGTCGCCGCTCTGGTTCTCAATCTTGATGCCCTCGGTCTGGGCGGTGACTTCCAGGCTCTCGCCCTCATACGTGACTTTGACCAGCGTGTCGGGGCCGCTCTTCTCCACCTTGAGGTAGTCAAGGCCGTAGAGGCGGTTGGCGGACGCGCCGTTCTTGCCGGCGATGCGCACTTCGAAGACATGCAGGCCACGGGTCAGATGGGTGGTGCCAAGCTCTGTCTCGGGTGTACGGCTGACGCCGTTTCCATACAAATCGATCTGACCGCCGATGGCTGTGCCGTCGATGTAATGCTGTGCAATGCCGAAGTCGGGTGCTTTGGTGAAGGCGGCGCTCAGCTTATAGTCGCCCTCCTCCGCCACATTGATATAGAACTTGGTGTAGTCGCCCACATTGTTGGATTTGAAGACAAACTGGGCATTGTTGCTCCACTGGTTGCCGTAACCGCTCATGTTCTGGGTCTCGGCCTGGAGCATGCCGGTGGATTCGATGATCTTGAGATCCTCGCCCTCGTAGAAGTCGGAGGCCGCAGGATAGGGATCTTCATAATAGGAGGTGCGGTCCGCCAGAGAGATGGGTCCGTAAGGATCGTTGCCGTTTTTATCTAAGTAGAAGAAGTTCGTGAAGACCCAGTTGGCGTACTCATCCCGGTGATATTTTTCCAGATAGGCGTTAAAGGACTCCTGGAAGGGGATGCTGTCGATGACATGGAAGCGGTTATTGAGCCGGCTGCCGATGCCGAACATGCCGCCGTTGGTAAAGGGCTGGCTATGGTAGGCCTGGGTGAAGGGCTTCCAGGTGCCCCAGGCGTAACCGAAGTAGTCCTCACACCCGGTACCGAACCAAGAGGGGAACTTCTCGCCGTCGACGAAGAATTTCTCGTCGCCCTCGCCCCACCACCAGTTGGGCTCGTAGGTGGGATCGCCGGTGCCGATGGCCTTATAGATGTGCAGGGAGGTCCCCACAAAGCGGCCGGTACCGGTGATGGAGAGGAATTGGGAATCCGGCCACATCTCGTTGCCGTTCTTGGGCGGGTCCTCGGCCCGGACCCATTTGGCGTGGAAGCGCATCAGATCCTTCGCCTTGGCCGCATCCAGCGGAGCGGCATTGACCGTATAGGTGATGGAGTAGTCCTCGTCCCCGTCGTTGCCGATGGTAAGCTGTGCCCCGCTTTCAAAGGGCATGTACCAGTTCGAGTACATGGTGCCGTCGTCCAGGACGCCCATGGGGAAGGACTCATATTCGTTGAGTCCGGTGATGCTCGAGAAGAAGCCGCCCAGGGTGGTCCAGACCGAGGGATTCGATTCCCCATCCCATTTGGCGGAAATGGTCATGTCGGAGAGGGACTTCCAGTCCTTGGCCACGCCGTCCTCACCGATTTCCATATCCAGGTCGTTGATCTTGACCTGCATCCCGGTGATGGCGCCGGAACCGATGGCGTCGAAAATATTCACGCTGCCGCCAGCGGGCACCGTAACAGTTGTGGTGACGGAATTCCCATTTTCATAGCTCTTGGGGGAGGTGCTCATATCCCCGGCAAAGACGCTGTTCACCGCTTTGATGGCGTTTTGCTGCTGTGAAGTCAGCGGCATCTCGAAGGGCTCCACTTGGGTGTCCTCGGGATAGGAGACGTAGTTGACCTGATAGAACATGCCCCAGCCCTCATAAAGGACCACCTTGCAGGACTCGTTGTAGGTGATGGGCACGTAGCAGTTTTTGCCTCTGGCCGCGTCATAGCACAGCTCCGACTGGTTAAAGGGGAATTCCCCGCTGCCGAAGAGCTGGCTGAAGGGCATGTCCACCGCGGGGGTGGGATCGCCGTCGATGAAGATTTTGATATGTCCCTGCTGGGGATTGGCCGACCAGATGCGGACGATGGAGCCGGGGCCCTCCATCTCAGCGATGATGTAGCCGCCGTCCTCCGAGCGGGGCGCGTCGTAGCCCTCGTCGCCGTTCTGGCCCCAGTTTTCGTAATGGCCGGTTGTTTCATTGTATTTCGATTTCTTGTTATAGGCGGAACTTTCCCAGCACTTCTCGCCCGCACGGGCAGGAGCCGCCAGGGATTCCAGATCGGTCATCCGGGAAACCACGTCGGCGTAGCTGAGCTTCTCGGTGACTTCGCCGCTGCCGGACATCAGCATTTTCACTTTGAGGATGTCGGCCACGGTGATGGCGCCGTCGCCGTCCAGGTCGCCGTTGACCAACTGCCAGGACTCCGGGACCGCTCTCTCAAAGATAAAGTCCCGCATCAAGGCGATATCGTCGGCGTTTACCTGTTTGTCGCCGTTCACATCCCCCGCCAGCCCTCTGGCCCGGCGCACCTTGATGAATTTGTACATCTCAATGCCCTTGTCCGGATTGATGAGCTTGAGGGTGATGGTGGTGTAGCCCTGACCGATGACGATATCGGGGGACTCCTCGCCGGAAGCGAGGTCGATTTCTCCCAGGACCTGCCCCGTCTCGTTGGCGGCGCTCACCTTCATGGCGACGCCGTCCTCAGCCACGGCTTTGATCTTGACGCGGGTCATGGAGAAGTCCACCCGGCAGGTATAGGTATCGGCCGCCGCGTCAAAGCTGAGGGCGTCCTCGGCCCCCACCAGGGTGAGACCGGTGAGCTTGGGAATCGAAGCCTCATCCACGGGGGTGAAGTTGACGCCCTGATAGAGCACGTCACAGGAAAAGGTCAGCAGACCGAATTTTCCCGAGGTGTACGCGCTGTCGGTGGCGTTGACGGCCAGAACGCCGTCCACATACATTTTTAAGCTGGAGCCAATGGCCTCCACCCGCAATGCAAATTCCCGCTTGGATTTGTCGGGCAGGGTGTACTCGCCGATATCGTGGCCACCCTCTCCGAAGGAGAAGATGCGGGCGGTGCCCCGCCCTAAATCCACGTTGGCCACATAGGAGCCGTCCCCCTTCGGGTCGTTGCCCGACCGGAAGACCAGGGAAGCCGCACCGCTGTTGCCGGTGAGCTTCACCTTTGCCTCATAGATAAAATCGCCGCCTGTAGAGTCGCTCATGGCGAAGCAGTCGCCACTGCCCTGGCCCGCAGACCGTTGTCGGTCTCGGTCCAGTTGCCCTGCTGGCCCGTCAGGTTTACCAAATTGGTGATGAAGCCCTCGTCCGCAGCAAACGCCGTGACCGACGCCGGGATGAGCATGCACAGTGCAAGCACCAATCCCAATACCCTGCGGCCGAAGCCTCTCTTCTTTGACAGTCGCATGTTGTTGTTACCCCTCTTCCTCTCGTTTTGCTTGGTGTCGCGCCGTCGGGGCGACACACTCATATTCTTTCGCGCAGCTTCTTTGTCCCCGGCTGGGGGATATCTCCTGCCCCGCTTGCCCTCTTTGGGACCTGGGTGCGTTGTGCCGTTTGATCGTTTCCTTGGTTTTCTGCCGTTTGGTAAGAAAATCGTTCCAATGGGTTCCATCTGGGCGCAAAACATCCCATTTGGGCTTGAAAGATATATGTTTACATTATAGTAAAACGGGGATAAATTTGCAATAAAAGGTGAGATTGTATAAATATTTTGTTTATTTCAACATAAATCGCTATGGTTCTTTGGAAATAATGCCCTTGTTCCAACGTACTACTCAATGAAATCGGTACAAATAGGGCAAAAAACGCCCTTAAAAAATGGACCCGCCCCGCAGGGTGGGTCCGCCAAAGGAAACGGCCGCTATTGGACCGGCGCGCAAAAACGAAGCGGCGTCATCGCCGCGCCGCTACCGGGCTGCAAGGCAAGGACCGCCCTCCTCCGCACTGCCGCTCCGTGGGCCCCACAGCCGGGCGCGAAGCACTCTGCAACCGGTCAGCGAAGATCAGTGGGAGCGGGCCGCGCCGCTACCGGTCCGCATAGATGATTTCTACCCCGGACTTTCGCAGCTGGTCTTCCAAGCTCTTCTCCAGTATCCCGGTAGTGATGAGCACATCCACGTCGGCAAAATCGGCAAAGGTATTGATGCCGTAGGCCCCCACCTTGCTCTGGTCCATCAAGATGAAGACCTGTTCGGCGGCGGCGATCATGCTGCGCTTGGCCTCGCTCTGAAAGGGGGAGCAGACGGCGAAACCCTGGCCCGCCCGCAGACTGGTGGTGCCGATAAATGCCTTGGACACCGAGATGGAACGAAAGAAGGCCTCGCAGTCGGGGCCCACTAAGGACATCATCTTGTCATCGAAAAAGCCGCCGCTAAACTGCAAGGAGATGCCGCTGCCCGCAAAGGCGTAGGCGGCGGAGATAAAGTTGGTAACCACCGACAGGGCGGATCGCTCTTGCAGGCTCTCAGCCATCTGAAGCACCGTGGTAGAGCTGTCGAGGATGAGGGAATCCCCGTCCTCCACAAAACGGGCCGCCGCCCGGGCAATGGCCTCCTTTTCACCCAGGGAGCGCCCCTCCCGCTCGGCGGGCGGCGCCACCGTGGTGATGGCCGAGCCGATGGTCGCCTTGCCCCAGGAGCGGGTCAGGGCGCCGATGCCCTCCAAATAGTCTAAGTCCCGGCGAATGGTGGCCGGCGTGGCCCCAAACAGCTCGGCCAGCTCCTGGTTGGACACGGTGCCGTGCTTTTGCAGCAGTTTGATGATCTGATCCCGGCGTTCACTCGCGTTTTTCATTCCACTTTTCCCCCATTTTCTTTCTTTTGCGCGGCCGTCCCCGTGCGCGCTTTCCTGGCTTTATTATAACAGATCCCACGGTATCTGTACAGTCAATTCGATAAAATAGACATACAAATTCAAACATTTTCTTTTTATATGTGTTCGTTTTTATGCAAATCGGCCTCAAAACGCAAATTTACATTGACAATTCGATAAAACGATCATATACTGGACCTGTAAGAAAATCCATCCCTTTGATAGAAGCGGCAGGAGGCAGCCAACATGATTTTAAGCAGCATGAAGTGTACATTCGGCGCGCTGGTAGAATCCGGCAAACTGTCGGTGGCATTGGACACCGACGCCGGCCTTTTTGAAAGAATCAAAAACCTGGAACTGGACTTTGACGATTACGAGAGACTCTCCGGGGTCTCCTCCACGGTGGGCGTCACCGAAGAGTTCCAAAAGGTCCTGCGCACCTTCCCGGTGCCCCAGGGGGAGATTCCGGCGGGCTTTCGTCCCGAGCTCCTCTTAGGCGGGGACGGCAGCGTGCGGGTGGACCTCAAACGGGACATCTCCTATGAGAAAAACGGGAAGAAGCGCCCCACCAGCGTCCTCTACTCGGCCAATTCGGCCAACCCCTTCGAGGTCTCGGCCATGAAGGACATGATCGCCAGCCTGACCACCAATCCCCAGATCATCTACGACCACTTTCTTCATAACCCCAAGGCCAATGTGGGCGGCCAATTTAGGGACCGCTTCGAGGTATTGGAGGAGCTGGCCCGCATCGTGGGGCCGGGGGTGGACATCAGCGTGGAGGTCAACGACCCCTTCGCCCCCGAGAGCGAGCTGATGGAAGAAATCGCCCGGTGCGAGGAGATCCTGACCCCCTACCGCCTGGTGGTCAAGGTGCCCCACACCGGCGCCCTCAACAAAGAGAACGTGGGCGATTTCCTCGCGGGCACACTGGACGTCCCCTACGACGGCGGCAGCGTGGAGGACAACTTCTACGGCCACAACTTCGCCTACAAGCTCTCGGAGCAGGGCTACCGGGTCAACTTTACTTTGATGTTCGACCCCCACCAGACGGCGCTGGCGCTCTTGGCAAAGCCCTACTTCATCAACGCCTTTGTGGAAACCCGGCATTTGGACACCCTGAAAATGCGGGATCTCCTCCAAAAGCTGGATCTGACCGGGGACGAAGGCTACGCCCAGTCCCTGCGGCAGTTCATGATCGACACCGACACCCTGCCCCGGTCGAGCCTGGGCGCGCCGGTCAAGGACGCGGTGGAAAAGGCCCGGGCCCTGGTTTCCTACCGGCAGGCGGACACCCATGAGGGCAGCGACGGCCTGGACAGCGTCCGCCACAGCCTGCGCCTGCTGCGCCAGTCGAACCTGCCCGACACCCGTCTGATCATCTGCAACACCAACTACCCCCAGATCTACTGGGACATCGACAAGATGCTCACCGAGCCCGAATTTGCTGACATGGCAGGCCGGGTGGTCATCACCGCCACCCCCACCTATTTCGGACAATTCACCTGCGCCCCCGGCATCTTCAGCTACCAGCGCAAGTTTTTAACGGCATCCAACTAAGGAAACGGAGGAAGCTGCATCATGAAAGAAATCATTTTCCGCCCCGAACTCTATGAATTTGAATCCTGCGCCGATTTTGCCCGGGAGTTTCAGCTGGGCGAGGGGGATCTCATCCTTACAAACGCCTTTCTCTTCGAAGACTATTTTAAAGGGCTTGATCTGCCGGTGTCCACCCTCTTCCAGGAGCGCTACGGCGCCGGGGAACCCACCGACCTGATGGTGGACGCCATTTTGGAGGACGCTGCCAAAACCGGCTGCAAGCGGATCATCGCCGTGGGCGGCGGCACCATCATCGACATCGCCAAGGTCATGGCGGTGTCAAGCGGCGAAACGGTGGACGATCTCTACGCGAAAGCCGCCGCCCTGCAAAAGAAGCGGGGGCTCGTCATCGTGCCCACCACCTGCGGCACCGGCAGCGAGATGACCAACATTTCCATCATCAACCGCACCCGCATCGGCACCAAGATGGGGCTGGTGTCGGAAGCCATGTTCGCCGACCAGGCGGTCCTCATCCCGGCGCTGCTCACGGGCCTCCCCTTCCCCGTCTTTGCCACCAGCTCCATCGACGCGCTGGTCCACGCGGTGGAATCGAGCCTCTCCCCCAAGGCCACCCCGTACACGAGGCTCTTTGGCTATAAGGCCATCGAAATGATCCTCCGCGGCTATCAGCGGCTCACCAAGGAGGGCCCCGACGCCCTGGTTCCCCTGCTGCGGGACTTTCTCATCGCCAGCAACTACGCGGGCCTTGCCTTCGGCACCGCGGGCTGCGCGGCGGTCCACGCCCTGAGCTACCCGCTGGGAGGCAAGTACCACGTCCCCCACGGGGAATCAAATTACGCCATGTTCACCGGCGTCCTCAAGGCGTACCAGTCCATCCGGCGGGACGGGGCCCTCCAGGAACTGAACGCCTATCTTTCAAAACTTCTGGGCTGTGAGGAAGCGAAAGTCTACGACGCCCTGGAAACGCTATTAAACCACATCCTGCCCAAGAAGCCCCTCCACGCCTACGGGGTCACTGAGGCGGACCTGCCGGAATTTGCCCGCAGCGTCATGGAGACCCAGGGGCGGCTCATGGGGAACAACTTCGTCCCCTTAGACGAAGCCCAGGTACTGCATATCTATCAGTCCCTTTACTAAAACAATTTACCAGGAGGAAACATGATGAAAGTCGTATTATCCAACGACCGGGGCGGCTACGGTCTCAAGGAGGCAGCCGCCGCGTTACTCAAAGAACAGGGGCACCAGGTCATCGACCTTGGCACCCAGTCCCCCGACGAGATCAAAGGCTACACCGACGCCGGTGTGGCGGTGGCCAAGGCGGTCCAGAGCGGCGAGGCCGACCGGGGCCTGCTCTTCTGCGGCACCGGCATGGGCGTCAGCCAGACGGCCAATAAGTTTAAAGGCGTGTATGCCGCCGTAGTGGAGAGCGTCTTCGCCGCCCGGAGCTGCCGCCAGATCAATAACTGCAACGTCATGTGCTGCGGCGGCTACATCTTAGGCGAATATATGGCCCGGGAAATGGTGGACGCCTTCATCAATACCGGCTTTACCGAAGGCTTCGCGCCCGAGCGCGCCGCCGGCCTCAAAGCCCAGTTTGCGCGTTTGCAGGAGATCGAAGCGGAAAACCTACGATAAACGCCTCACAACCACATAGAAAACGCAGAACGCCCAGACGGAAATTCCGCCCGGGCGTTCTGCGTTTTTTTGTGTTAAGGAAGAAGATAGCAAAATAAAAGAAGGCGGCGCCAGCTGCCCTGGGAAAACCCGCCCTGTTCTTTTCCAGGCATGTCCTGAGAAAAGCGGTCAAAGTATAGATCGGGAATATTCTACATTTCATGGAAAAATAGGAGACGTTTGTTTCATAAAAGCAACAGAACGTTCTATCAAACCTTGATAAAAGCAAGAAATAACATTGCGAAACCATGCGAATTGGCTCTATGGTCATTATACTCACATCGTCTCGCTTCGTCAATCGTTTCTTCCCGTTCCTTCTAAAATCGTCAAATTGACAAAAAATCCTCGCTTGCCTTTGTGAAGAGTATGACTTTCTCCACCATCCGGCCGTAGACCCAAAAGCTATCTGGAACACCATAGCCGTGAAACGGTTCTAGCTCCTGAGTCGTTAACCCCATGCGCCGGCTGTCGCCTCCCAGCGCAAAACACCGCAGGCGCTTTCGCGGCTGCGGTGTTTTGGGTGGACTCATTTGTCATAGGGCTTGCCCGGTCATCTCAGGACAATGCTGCGGGCGATGGCGTCCACTTCGGCCTGGGTGGCGGATCCCTCGGCCAAATCGATGACGATGTAGCGGAGCAAGTCCGTGTTATAGGCTAGGATGCCGGGGCTGTACCACACCTCCCCCGACGCGTCGCCCTCCCGGTGATAGACCCGGCAGGTGGCGGTGCAGGTGGTGTCCGTCTGGTTCACGGGGGTGTATTCGTTGTCCCAGTTGGCCATGGAGCCCAGCATGAGCCGGTTATAGACCATCCGATAGAAATTGTCCTCCGTGGTCCCCTCGTAAATTTCAAAGTCGCTGTAAGAGATGACGCCGATGCGCTCTTCGCCTCTGTAAACGGCCACGGGTCCGTAGAACCCTCTTTCATCGGCGCTCATCAGCCGCAGCGACCAGTCGGACGGGAGGGCCGCTTGGAGCCGAAACACATGGCCGTCGGCCTCGGTGTAGGTAAGCGTCGCGTTCTGGGTCTTGCCGCCGACCTGCTCGGATGTCACTTGCACCACGGTGTCGGAGAGTGAGACGGGAACCACGGGTTTGCCGTCGGTAAACACCCACTCCTTCTGGTCCCAATAGCGGACGATGCCGGTGTGTTCCCCAGGGGCGTCCGGCTTATAAAAGGAAACATAGACGCTCAGCTCCGTCGAATCGGGGACAGTCTCGTCAAACATCTTTTCCCGATAGGTCTTCCCCTGGACCCAGTTATTGTCTAAGCTCTCCTGCTCAAAGGCGTGCAGGGACATGTGGGAGCCGTCGGGCAGCGGCATGAGTCCTCGGACCTCCATGCTCAGCGCGTACCGCTCCGGCATCCCCTGAGGTATGGTCACCGATACCGTGCCGTCCTCAAAGGTGGCGCTTTGCAGCACCGCCTGGATATAGGCTTCCTCGCTGTAATGGAGGGCCGCCGGGTTCCAGGCGTTTTTGGTGGCGTCGTAAGCCAAGACTTCCCCCGTGACCTTGTTGACTCCCGCCAAGAGCGAGGAAGGCGCCTGGTCCCCCTCCACCGGCGGCAGGCTCACCCGGAAGCGGGCCAGGACTTGGCCTTCCACCGTCTCATCTCCATCCGCCTCAATCACATAGCCAGGATAGGTTTGCTCCGCCTTGGCAGAAATCTCGTCAGTGGAGAGTGCCGTCTTCTGGAGGGAGGAGGATTCTTCCGGGACCTGTTCGGCCCCCTTTTCCTTGGGGTTGGTGAGTAGCCCCACACAGATGCCCGCAACCACAAGGAGGGCAATGAGCGCCACCCAAAAGGCGGGCTTTTTGTAGCGCAGCACGTTTTTGATCCGCCCTTTGGTGTCCCCCTCGCCGAAGGCCAGGGGGGTGCCGCCGATCACCCTTCGGCCGGTGGCCATGCTCAGCAACGTGGAGGAATACCCCCGCTTTGCCTCGCTGCCAAGGCGCTTGATGACGTTCTCGTCACAAGACATCTCCATATCCTTGCCGCTGAGGAAGAACGCGGCCCACACCAATGGGTGAAACCAGTAGGCGCACACCAGCAAAAAGCTAACAAATTTCACTACATGGTCGCCTCTGTGGATATGGGCGCGCTCATGGAGAAGGATGTAGCGCCTTTCCACTTCTGTCAGCCCCGTTGGCAGGTAAATCTTTGGCCGGAAAAGGCCGACCACAAAGGGGGTGTCCAGTCCCGGCAGCAGATAGACGTTGCCGCTTTCCAGTGTGGCGCCTTTGAGTACGCTGCGCATCCGGAAAAACTTCCACAGGCTGTACCCGAACAGGACGGCGATGCCGGTAAGCCAGATGACGGCCCCCGTCCAAATCCACACCTGCATGGGATTGACGCTAGCTGTCGCCGCCGGCGCCGGCAGCACCGGATTGACCACCCGGTCGAGGACGCGGATACCCGTGTCAATCCGGGGCGCCTGGGCCTGCATGATATCCACCGGAATGGGCTTTGCCCGGGTGGGCAGCAGGCTCAGCACGCTCTCGAAGGAGAACGGACAAGTGAGGCGGAAGAGTACGACGCTCCACAGGGCATAGGAATAGATTTTCGGCGCCCGTTTGAGGAAAAGACGGGCGACCATCACCAGTAAGATGACGAAGCTCGCGGTAAAAGCCATGTTGAGAATTTGCAAAAATACCTGTTCGAGCATTGTTATCCCTCCCTGTGGTTTTCAATCAGCCGTTCAATCTCCAGGACTTCCTGGTCACTCAGACGGTTGCGGCGGGTAAACGCCGCCAAAAACTGGGGCAGGGACCCGCCGAAAGTCTCTTGTAAGAACCGCTCCCCCTGCATGGCCCGGAAGTCCTGCCGGGGAATGAGGGCCACCACCGTGCCGCCCTGATTCTCGAAAATCTGCCGTTCACACAGCCGTTTGAGCATGGTGTAGGTGGTGGATTTCTTCCAATCAAATTCTTTTTGACACAGCCTTACCAGCTCCCCCGAGGAAACCGGCGCATGCTCCCAAATAAGGTCCGCAAATTTCTGTTCCATTTCTCCCAGTTTGTATCTGTCCATTTGATTCTCCCCTTTGGTCTAATATCGTTAGACTCCTTATTTGTAAGTCTACTACCATTAGACTAAGTTGTCAACTGTTTTTTCGTCAGTTTCTTCCAAAGATTACGCTTTATTTTCTCTCCCCATAATTCGACAATATCTATGATCAATAGCCAAAATATGTTATAATTCGAAAAAAGGAGGGAAATTTATGAAAAAATTTATAACCCTAGTCGTTTCTCTGGTCCTCATTTTAAGCTTGTCATCCTGTGCAGCGCCCCCAGAAACTTCCTCCTCGGCACCGGTAACGGAGTCTCATTCCGTCGTACAAACGACACCCGCCCCGGTGACTACAACGCCGCCGGTGACAACCACCGCACCCATCACCACAAAACCGGAGCCCATTGTGTATGATGAATCCGGCAGCGGCGATACCGTCCTACAAAACATCACGATCAAGTCTGCATACAATGTCCTCACCTTTACCCATTCCGGTTCCAGTAACTTTATTGTCAAAGGCCACCGGGAAGACGGCAGCTATGAGCTGCTCGTCAACACCATCGGTCCGTATCAAGGTACTGTTCTTCTCGACGATGCGGCAGCCTTCATGCTGGAAATTAAAGCGGATGGCAACTGGACGGTTCATGATGAGACCATTCATGGCGATACGGCTACCTCGTTTTCCGGAAGCGGCGATTTTGTCACCACGGTGACCCAACCCGGCACTAAAATTTTTGAATTTACCCATGACGGCAGCAGTAACTTCATTGTCCGGCAGCACTCCGATGTGGGCACAGAGCTGTTGGTCAATGAAATTGGCGCTTACAGCGGCCAGGTCGTTTCGAGGATTTCCGCCAGTGAACCCTGCCTCTTTGAAATCATCGCCGACGGCAACTGGACGATCAAGCCCGTTTCCTGATAGAAAAACTCATTCCTATCTCTTGCCCTGCAAAAGGACCGGTTTCCCCACAAAAGGGAAAACCGGTCCTTTCATTGAATGGAAAAAAGAGTCTGAACGCGATTACGTTCAGACTCTTTCGAGTTGGTTGCGGAGGCAGGATTTGAACCTACGACCTTCGGGTTATGAGCCCGACGAGCTACCGGACTGCTCCACTCCGCGATATGATTTTTTAGTGCTTTATTATTATAGCGCATCCTAAAGAAAAAAGCAACCCCTTTTTTCTTAAACAAAAAACCCTTTATCATTTTATACATGATAAAGGGTTTTTATTCCTTTAAAATGGCTATTCTTCCGCTGCTGTCTCCGGCTCTTCACCCAAATCTGGATCTTCATCCATCAGTCCTATATCGTCCTGGGCATAGAACTCCATGTCCATATCGTCATCCATAATATCCTGCTCGTAGTCGTCGCACAGAGCGCAGGTTCTCTTCTTTAGGTAAGCGGCCACCGCAATCAGAACGCCAGCCAGTGCAATGATCAACGCAATCAGCGATATAAATGTACCCTTTTTCATTCCAGATACCTCCATTTAAATCCATGTGTCCTTTGCACGCGGCAAATTCTGCACTTGGATCTAGTATTCCAGTTGTCCCTATTATAATACGGGCTGAAAAAAATAACAACTGAAAAGAGAAAAGTTCATAGTTTATCGCATAAATTCTCGTTTCCCGCGCCTTTTATAGGCGAAACCATCGAGAAGTGGGCGAGAGCCGCAATAGTAGAACGCAAAAGGGCACGTGCTCCCAGGATATTGGAGCCTGCACTTCTGGAAACGGCGTCCGCTTTCCAAAGGGTTTTTCCCACCCGCTTTGCGGGCGACGGCTGATACGCGGACGCAAACAAAAAGCCCCGGCTGAGAGCCGGGGCTTTCACGCGCGATGCGCTTATTTTGCAAACAGGGATTTCCCCGTCATCTCTTGAGGCTGGGGCAGTCCGAGGACCTCCAGCATGGTGGGCGCAATATCCGCCAGGCATCCGCCCTCTCTCAGCTTGCAGTCGTAACCGGCCACAATAAAGGGGACGGGGTTGGTGGTGTGGGCCGTGAAGGCGCTGCCGTCCGGCTCGTACATCTGGTCCGCATTGCCGTGGTCCGCGGTAATCAGGGCCACGCCGTCTTTTGCGAGAATGGCGTCCACGACCTTGCCCATGCAGGTGTCCACCGCCTCCACGGCCTGGACCGCCGCGTCGAAGACGCCGGTGTGTCCGACCATGTCGCAGTTGGCAAAGTTGAGGATGATGACGTCGTATTTATCGGAAGCGATGCGGGAGAGGACCTCGTCGCAAACTTCATAGGCGCTCATCTCCGGCTTCAAGTCATAGGTTGCCACCTTGGGGGAGGCAATCAATGCCCGGTCCTCGCCCTCGTAGGGGGCTTCCACGCCGCCGTTAAAGAAGAAGGTGACGTGGGCGTATTTCTCCGTCTCCGCGATGCGAAGCTGGCTGAGGCCCTGCTTGGCAATGTATTCGCCGAAGGTGTTGGTTAGCTCCTGGGGCTTGAAGGCCACATAGACGTTGGGCATCTGTGCGTCATACTGGGTCATACAGACAAAGTATACCTTAAAGAAGCCCTTGGAGCGGGTAAAGCCGTCAAAGTCCGGGTCCACAAAGGTGCGGGTGATCTCTCGGGCCCGGTCGGGACGGAAGTTATAGAAAATAATGGAGTCGTTTTCCTTGATGCCCGCGTTTTGAGCGACCACGGTGGGCACCACGAACTCGTCGGTGACGTCCGCCTCATAGGATTTTGCCACAGCGTCCACCGGGTCGGAATTCTGAATACCCTCGCCGTCCACCATGGCTTTGTAGGCCTTCTCCACCCGCTCCCAGCGGTTGTCGCGGTCCATGGCGTAGTAGCGGCCCATGACCGTGGCAATCTCGCCTACGCCGATCTCTTTGAGCTTGGCGGCAAGCTGTGCCACAAAGTCCTTGCCGGAGGTGGGGGGCACGTCGCGTCCATCCAGGAAGCAGTGGACATAAACTTTCTCAAGCCCCATCTTTTTCGCCATTTCCACCAAGGCGTACAAATGGGTGTTGTGGCTGTGGACGCCGCCGTCGGAAAGCAGGCCCATCAGATGCAGGGCGCTGCCGTTCTTTTTGCAGTTTTCCATGGCCGCCACAAATTCCGGATTCTCATAGAAGTCCCCGTCCTTGATGGCCTTGGTGATGCGGGTCAGCTCCTGGTAGACAATGCGGCCCGCGCCGATGTTGGTGTGTCCCACCTCGGAGTTGCCCATCTGGCCGTCGGGAAGCCCCACGTCCATGCCGGACGCGCCGATCAAGGTGTTGGGGTAGGTGGCGAAAATTTTATCCAGATTCGGCGTCTTGGCAGCCTTGATGGCATTGCCATAGTCGCTGGTATTGTTGCCGAAGCCATCCATAATCAGGAGCGCTAAAGGTTTTTTCATCATATGTCCTCCTATATCCATTGGTTTAAAACAAAACGGCCGCCCATTCGGGCAGCCGTTTTTATTGCTTCACAAAATGTTACACAATAAAAGCTCGCATCGGTTCATGCAGCCGGCCGCTAAATCGTGGTTATTTGGAGGCGGCGGCGATGATGGCTGCGAAGTCGGGGGCCTTCAGGGAAGCGCCGCCGATGAGGCCGCCGTCCACGTTGACTTTGCCCAGCAGCTCGTCTGCGTTCTTCGCGTTCATGGAACCGCCGTACTGGATGGTGGTTGCCTGTGCGGTCGCGTCGTCGTAGAGCTTGGCGATGACGCCGCGGATGGCGCCGCAGACTTCGTCCGCCTGGTCGGCGGTGGCGGTTTTGCCGGTGCCGATGGCCCAGACAGGCTCATAAGCGATGATGATGTCCTTCATTTCTTCTTTGGAAACGCCGGCCAGCGCAATTTTGGTCTGCATGGAGCAGATTTCCTCGGTGATGCCCTGCTCGCGCTCATTGAGCAGCTCGCCGACGCACAGGATGACTTTCAGCCCCGCATCCAGCGCCGCGCGGACTCTCTGGTTGACGGTGACGTCGGTCTCGCCGAAGTACTGTCTTCTCTCGGAATGGCCGATGATGACATACTCGACGCCCACTTCTTTTAACATATCCGCAGAAACTTCCGCGGTGAATGCGCCGGATTTTGCCCAGTGGCAGTTCTCAGCGCCCACTTTGATGTTGGTACCCTTGGTGGCCGCGATGGCGGTCTCCAGGTTGGTGTACGGGACACAAATAATTACGCCGCAGTCAGCGTCTTTGACCAGCGGAATCATCTCTTCGATGAGGGCCTTTGCCTCGGGACGGGTCTTGTTCATTTTCCAGTTGCCGGCGATGACCGCCTGACGGGTAGCCTTATTCATAAATGATACGCTCCTTTTTTGTGATTATACACTTCGTCCAAAAAGGCACGGGGGACCGTGCCTTTTCTTTTTAGTCAAACTTATTTGTCGTTGAGGCAATCGATACCGGGCAGGACTTTGCCTTCCATGAATTCCAGAGAAGCGCCGCCGCCGGTGGAGATGTGGCTCATCTTGTCGGCAAATCCCAGCTTGGTGACAGCAGCCACCGAGTCGCCGCCGCCAATGATGGAAACAGCGCCGCTGTCGGCCACCGCTTTGGCAACGCTCAGGGTGCCTTCCGCGAATTTAGCAAACTCGAAGACGCCCATGGGGCCGTTCCAGATGACGGTACCGGCGCCTTTGATGGCGTTGCAGAACGCCTCGATGGACTTCGGACCGATGTCCATACCCATCCAGCCGTCGGGGATATCGTCGGAATTAACGACCTTCTCGTTGCAGTTCTCGTCGAATTTATCGCCGGTGTTGTTGTCGATGGGGAGAATCAGGTTGACGCCCTTCTTCTTGGCGTCTTCCATGATCTGGCGGGCCAGATCCAGCTTGTCGTCCTCGCAGATGGAGTCGCCGATGGGATGACCCTGGGCCTTCATGAAGGTGTAGGCCATGCCGCCGCCGATGATAAGGGTGTCGACTTTGTCCAAGAGGTTGGTGATGACGCCGATTTTATCGGAAACCTTGGCGCCGCCCAAGATGGCGACGAAGGGACGCTTCGGATCGGCCAGAGCGCCGCCGATGAAGTTGATTTCTTTCTGCATCAGGTATCCGCAGACAGCGGGCAGATAAGCGGCAACGCCGGCGGTGGAAGCATGGGCTCTATGGCAAGCGCCAAAGGCGTCGTTGACATAAATTTCCGCCATGGATGCCAGCTCTTTGGCAAAAGCGGGATCGTTCTTGGTTTCTTCCGCATGATAGCGGACGTTCTCGAGGAGCATGACCTCTCCGTCACCCAGCTCGGAAGCCAGTTTCTTCGCATCCGGACCGATGACGTCTTTGGCCATCTTGACGTCCTTGCCCAGCAGCTCGCTGAGTCTTTTGGCTACGGGAGCCAGGGAGAACTCGGGTTTGAACTCGCCCTTGGGACGGCCCAGGTGGGAGCAGAGAATCAGCTTTGCGTTATGATCAAGCAGGTACTTGATGGTCGGCAGAGCCGCTACAATTCTTTTGTCGTTGGTGATGACGCCGTCCTTGAGGGGGACGTTGAAATCACAGCGGGCCAGAACTTTCTTGCCAGCTACATCGATATCTTCGATGGACTTTTTGTTGAGAGAGGTCATGGTTGCCACCCTTTCCTTTAATGATAATTCCTGTAAGCGGAGGAGTCTCCGCTGACCTATCGTATCCTTTTCCCGGGAAAACCCGAAAAAAACGCGGATTGTTTCATTTCTCACAATCCATCTCATATTCTATCTTAAACCCGTCCATTTTTCAAGTATTTTCCGCTATATTTTCCCGCCCTTTCCCTTGTATTTTCCCGCTTTCCGCCCCTGGCGGACCCCGATCCTTCCAGGGCCCTCACTCCTTTGCCCGGGGTGCGTTTTCCCCATTCGCTCCGGCCGTCGCCTCCCCGCGCTCCCGGCTTATGCGCCAAAAAAGCAACCTACCGGCTGCTTTGCTCGCTTCGCTCTCAAAGTTTCCATGCGCGGCCGTTTCGCGCTCCCGCGCTCCCGGCCTATGCGCCAAAAAAGCAGCCGATTGGCTGCTTTTTTATCCTCTACTATCCTCTTTTTTTATCGCCCAGATAGACCACCGCCACCGTGTTGGGACCGATGTTGATGGTGATGGCCGCGCCAATTTCGATAATGGCGGCCGGGTCACGCTTGGTCGCCTTTTTACACTGGGCGATCAGGTTCTCGTTTTCACTGTCCATCCTACCGATGGCGACGAGATAGTCGTCTTTGGGGTTCTCCCGGTCGGTGAGAAATTTGACCAGACGCGGCACAACGCTCTTGTTGCCCCGGACCTTGTCCACAATATTGCTCTCGCCGTTGATGAAGGAAACCACCGGACGGATGCCCAGCATCTCGCCCACAAAGGCAGCGCCGCCCTTAATGCGGCCCGACTTTTTGAGCTGGTCCAGGGTGAAGGTGGAGGCGTAGACCTCGACCCGGCTGAACCAGTCGTTCAGATAGGCGATGACGGTGTCGGCGTGGGCGCCCTCTTTGACCATTCTGGCCGCCTGCATGATAGGATAGCCGTAGCCCAAGGAATAGGTCCCCGAGTCGATGATGGTGATACGCATCTGTTCTTTGGCCTCGGGATGCTCGTCATAAAAGGAATTCTTGGCCAGTCCCGCCGCCTCGAACATGTTGGAGCCCTGGGAATTGATGGTGACATGGATGAGATCGGTCACCCCTTCCTCCCAGCACGCCGTATACTTCTCCTCGAATTGCAGGTGGGTGATGTGGGCGGTGGTGGGAATGGTCTTCGCCTTGGAGATAATATCGTAAAACTGCCGGGGGGTAAAGTCCTTGCGCTCATAGTATCCCTGCCCGTCCACCGTCACGGGGATGAGCATGATGTCGATGTCCAGCTCCTGCCGGTCTTTTTCCGGGATGTCACAGGCGGAGTCGGTCAACAGTTTGATCTTTTGCATCGGTTTATTCTTCCTCCCATTGAAATTTCGTCAGCTGCCCTTTGGTTTTGAGCCCCTGAAAGTCCCGCTGCCGCAATGCCTCATACACCGCGATGGCCACCGTGTTGGATAGGTTCAGGCTTCGCGCGCCCTCGATCATCGGAAGGCGGACACAGCGGTCGGGGTGGGCGAAAAGGAGCGCCTCCGGCAGCCCCGCGTCCTCCCGCCCGAAGACGATATACCCGTCCTCCGGGTAGGATACGTCGCTGTACCGGTGTTGTCCCTTGGTGGTGAAGTAATAAAACTCCCCCTGGTTCTTCTCAAAAAAGTCGTCGAGGCCATCATAATAGGAAATGTCCAGCAGATGCCAGTAGTCAAGCCCCGCCCGCTTGAGCTTTTTGTCGTCGATCTGAAAGCCCATGGGCCCCACCAGATGCAGCCTTGCCCCGGTGGCGGCGCAGGTCCGGGCGATGTTGCCCGTGTTCTGGGGGATCTGGGGTTCGACCAGCACAATGTTGAGTTTCTTCTCCTGCATTTTGTATTATTTTCCTTCTGTTATACTTATTGTATTAGATTTCACAGGTCATGACCCGGCATTTTCCCGCGATTTCACACGCTCCCAGCCCGGCAGGCAGGAAGAAGCTGTCCCCTTTTTGAAACGCCATCCCGCCGCCGGGGTAACGGAGGGTACCGCTGCCGTCGAGTACGGTGAGGGCGCGGAAGGACTCCTCGTCCACACAAAGGGGCGCCTGGGTTTTCACTTCCATTAACGCGGTGGTGAAATAGGGGCAGCGCACCAGCAGGGTCTTCGCGTAGCCGTCCCCTTCCTCCCGCTCCCCCTGGGGGCGGGTCGAACGGGTCTCCCGCGTGAGCTTCGTGACGTCCAGCGCCTTCTCGATGTGCAGTTCCCTGGGCTTGCCGTCGGCGCCCACCCGCCCGAAGTCATAGACCCGGTAGGTGGAATTGGAGCTCTGCTGGACTTCCGCGATGAGGAGGCCCGGGCCGATGGCGTGGAGGGTGCCGGCGTCGATGAAGAGGCAGTCCCCCGGATGGACCTCCACCCGGCGCAATACGTCAGTGAGGGTGTTGTCCCCGATGCGGGCGGCAAATTCCTCCCGGGTGATGTCTTTGGCGAAGCCGTAGTAGAGATAGGCTCCCGGCTCGCAGTCAAGGACCAGCCACATCTCATTCTTTCCCTGCTCCCCCTCCACCCGGCGGGCGTAGTCGTCGTCGGGGTGGACCTGCACCGAGAGGCTCTGCTTGGCGTCGATGAGCTTGATGAGGACCGGGAACTCTTCCAGCGCCGCGCCGTGGGCGCCCAGGCACTCCCGGCCCAGGGTTTCAAGCGCTTCCGGCAGGGTCTTCCCGGCCAACGGGCCGTTTTCCACCCGGCTGGGGCCGTCCTTGTGGCAGGACACCTCCCAGCTTTCGGCCACAATGGAAAGATCGGACTGCTTGCCAAATTGGGTTTTGAGCCGGGTTCCTCCCCACAGATAATCTTTAAAGGCGGGGCGCAGTTTGAGCGGTGTCATGCTGAATCCTTCCTTTCTCCTGGGCGCTCTTGCCGCCCGCCATGCAGACGGACAGACAATACCATTTTTATTAAACACCATTGCGGGCCCAGAATCAAGGATATTTCATCTTGTTATTTAAATTTTTACAATGGACCGATGCGCGCAAGGCTGAAACTTCCGGCCCTTCGAGGATATTCTTCCCGCACAGACGGCCTTTTCGTCAGATTGACAGAAAAATACAGTGGGAAAAGACGGGATTTTGTTTGTTTAAATGGCCAAAAATGCAAAGATTTTTATAGTAAAGCTGACGAGATTGATGTATAATAATACGGTGAGAATTCTATAAGAAACAGAAAAAAGCCGCCTGGAAATGGGAGCGGCGCAAGGATGTAAGAAGGGAATTTATTTTGATTAGAGAAGATCTGAGAAATATTGCAATTATCGCCCACGTCGACCACGGCAAGACCACCCTGGTGGACGAGATGCTCAAGCAGTCGGGCGCTTTCCGTCAGAACCAGGTGGTGGCCGACCGAGTCATGGACAACGGCGACCTGGAGCGGGAGCGGGGCATCACCATTCTGGCCAAAAACACCTCGGTCTACTACAAGGACATAAAAATCAACCTGATCGACACCCCGGGACACGCCGACTTCGGCGGCGAGGTGGAGCGGGTGCTCAAGATGGTCAACGGCGTGCTGCTCCTCGTCGACGCGGCGGAGGGTCCCATGCCCCAGACCCGTTTTGTCCTCCAGCGGGCCCTGGCCCTCGGCCACAAGGTCATCATCGTGGTCAACAAGATTGACCGGCCCGACGCCCGTACCGACGAGATCGAAAACGAGGTACTGGAACTACTCCTAGACCTGGACGCGGCCGAGGAACAGCTGGAAAGCCCCATCATCTACTGCTCCGGCCGGGACGGCACCGCCACCAAGGACCTCCACGGGGAGGGCACCGACCTCATCCCCCTGTTTGAGGAGATCATCCACTATATCCCCGCCCCCGAGGGCGACCCGGAGGGCCCCATGCAGATGCTGGTGTCCGCCATCGACTACAACGACTATGTGGGCAGAATCGCCGTGGGCCGTGTGGAGCGGGGCGTCATCCGCCAGAACCAGGACATTTCGGTATGCAACTTCCACGACGAGGAAACTTCCTATAAAGGCAAGATCGCCAACCTCTACGAGATCGAGGCCCTCAACCGGGTCCCCTGCGACGAGGCCAAAGTGGGCGACATCGTCTGTGTCTCCGGCATTGAGGGCATCACCATCGGCGACACCATCTGTCAGGCCGACACCCCCGAAGCCATTGAATTTGTCAAAATTTCCGAGCCCACCCTGGAGATGACCTTCTCGGTCAACGACAGCCCCTTCGCGGGGCGGGAGGGCAAGTTCGTCACTTCCCGCCAGATCCACGACCGGCTCTTCAAGGAGCTGCTCAAGGACGTGTCCCTGCGGGTCTACCCCACCGATACCACCGACAGCTTCCGGGTCTGCGGCCGGGGCGAAATGCATCTGTCCATCCTCATCGAGACCATGCGCCGGGAGGGCTTTGAGTTCCAGGTGGGCTGCCCCAAGGTCATGCTCAAAAAGAAAGACGGCGTGGTCAAGGAGCCTATGGAGCGCTTAGTCACCGATGTCCCCGAGGAGTGCGTGGGCTCGGTCATGGAGAAGATGGGCGTGCGCAAGGGCGAGCTGCTCCATATGATGCCCCAGGGCAGCCGGATGAAGATGGAATTCCTCATCCCCTCCCGCGGCCTCTTCGGCTACCGCAACGAGTTTCTCACCGACACCAAGGGCGAGGGCATCATGAGCTCGGTCTTCGAGTGCTATCAAGAATATAAAGGCGACATCCCCCGCCGTTCCACCGGTTCCCTCATCGCGTTTGAGACCGGCGAGGCGGTCACCTATGGGCTCTATAACGCCCAGCAGCGGGGCGAGCTCTTTATCGGCGCGGGCGTGCCGGTCTATGAGGGCATGATCGTGGGCCAGTCCCCCAAGGCCGAGGACATGGCGGTCAACGTCTGCAAGAAGAAGCACGTGACCAACATGCGCGCCTCCGGTTCCGACGAGGCCCTTCGTCTGACGCCGCCGAGAACCTTCAGCCTGGAGCAGGCGCTGGAATTTATCGCCGACGACGAGCTGGTGGAAATCACACCCAAAAACATCCGCCTGCGCAAGAGGATTTTGGACAACGCCCAGCGGATGAAGACGGTCATGAAAAATAAAGAATAGCACAAAGAAACCGCGCGGCGCAAAGGGCCGCGCGGTTCTTCATTTCTAGCAGAAAGCCGTCGGGAATCTTCCCGGCGGCTTTCTGCAGGCAATACAAAAAATAGGAAAAAGGGGAGGGTTGGCTCGCCTTTTATTGTTCTTCGTCAGGTTCCATATCTTGATCCAACAATCTACGGATTTTGCCATAGTCAAGTTCGGCAGCGACCTGCTCGTCAATAAAAACTACGTTGGGTGGAAGAAACAATTTAAACAGAGGGATCTCCAACGCATCGGCGATGTTCATGAGGACATCCAGCGAACAAAAATGCTTGTAATTCTTGGCCTCGATTTGGCTGAGATAGCCTTTGCTGATATGCGCTCGCAAAGCGAGACCTTGTTGTGTGAGGCCGCGTTTCTTTCGATATTTCTTGATATTAGCGATGATCAGCGCGTAATTTTCTTTATTTTCCTCATACAATAGCATCACCAGATTCAGTATAACAACAAACCATGCGCAAAAGACTAGCATATCGTTAGTTTTCCTCGTATAATAGAAGAAATACCTAGTGATGGGAATGATCTGTATGAAAGTCGCGGTCATAGGCTCCCGCTCCCTTAAACAGGTGAGCATCGGCTCTTTCCTCCCCGCCGGGGTGACACAAATTCTTTCGGGCGGCGCCGCCGGTGTGGATCACCTAGCCGCTGTTTACGCCCAAACGCATGGTATCCCTGTGCAAGTGTACCGGCCTGATTACCGCCGGTACGGGCGCGGTGCGCCTTTTGTTCGCAATCGGGCGCTGGTGGACGCCAGTGACATGGTCATCGCCATCTGGGACGGTGAGAGCCGCGGCACCGATTACACCATTCGCTATGCCCAGCAAACCGGAAAACCTGTCCGGCTTTTCCGGCTCAAGCAGGAAAAGGCCGCATCCCCCCACTGCGGCGCTTCCGGCCTGGATTGATGCGCGTCGTTTCTATTCTTTGAATCCTTCCCCCCAGCCAAGGCTTATCTCTCTTTCGCCTTGGTCACCGTACTCTGTTATAAAAAAATGGAGGCTCTTGGGAAAACCCCAAAGCCTCCATTTTTATTGTTCCTATTGAATTTATTTGTAAATAAAGACGCGGATGATACCTTCAATTTTTTCCAGCTCGGCAATAATCTCCTTATCCACATCGCCGACTACATCGAGCACCGTGTAGGCATAGTCCTTTTTGGACTTGTTGGTCATGTTCTCGATGTTGTTGCCGTGGGCGGAAACAGTGGCGGCAATCTGGGTCAGCATGGTGGGGACATTGCGGTGGATGACGCCCAGACGGGTGTCGGTAGTCCGGGGCATGGAGACAGACGGCAAGTTGACGGAGTTGGTGATATTGCCGTTCTCCAAAAAGTCGATGAGCTCATCAGCGGCCATGACCGCACAATTGTCCTCGCTCTCGGGGGTGGAGGCGCCCAGATGAGGCAGTCCAATGACGCCGGGATGATCCAAAAACTCATCCTCCAAAAAGTCAGTGATATAGACTTTGACCGCCTTTTCGTCCAGCGCGGCCAGAATATCTTCCTTGACGACCAGGTCGCCGCGGGCAAAGTTCATGATCCGCACACCGTGCTTCATGGTCTGGATGGACTCGGAATTGATCATACCCTTGGTCTCGGGGGTGGAGGGCACATGGATGGTGATGTAATCACTGTTCTCATAGACTTCGCCCAGTGTTTTCGCGTGCTTGACGGAACGGGACAGGCCCCAGGCCGCATCTACCGAGATATAGGGGTCATAGCCGTACACTTCCATTCCCAGATGGATGGCGGCGTTGGCCACTAAGATACCGATGGCGCCCAGTCCGATGACGCCCAGCTTCTTGCCCTTAAGCTCCGGTCCGACAAACTGGGATTTTCCCTTCTCAGCCAGCTTCGCCACATTCTCGCCCTCGCCCTTGAGGCCCTTTGCCCACTCGATGGCCGGGACAATTTTGCGGGAGGAAAGCAGCAGCGAACAGATGACCAGCTCCTTGACCGCATTGGCGTTGGCGCCGGGGGTGTTAAAGACCACGATGCCGGCCTCGCTGCATTTGTCCAGCGGAATGTTGTTGACGCCAGCGCCCGCCCGGGCAATGGCCTTCAGCGAGGGGGAAAACTCCATCTCATGCATGGAGGCGCTGCGCACCAGTACGGCGTCGGGGTTCTCGATCTCGCTGGCATAGCTGTACTTATTCTTGTCGAACTTTTCCAGCCCAATGGGGCTGATCTTATTGAGTGTCAATATATTGTACATATCGGTTACTCTCCTTTTCATGACGGACCTCCGGTCGGGATGACGCGAACTGGGTTTTCTCCGCGACACTGCCGCGTCGCCCGCGTTTGTGCTGCCGATGCGTTACAGCGCGATATCCCCCGCCGGAAGGCGGCGCGTCACACGCGTTTATGTTGCCGACGCGTTACAGCGCGGTATCCTCCACCGGTAGGTGGTTATTGGTTGTTCGCTTCAAACGCTTTCATGAAGGCGACCAGCTTCTCCACGCCTTCGATGGGCATGGCGTTATAGATGGAAGCGCGCATGCCGCCCACGGAGCGGTGGCCTTTGATGTTAATGAATCCTGCTGCTTTGGCTTCGGCGATGAACTTTTTGTCAAGCTCCGCGTCGCCGGTGACAAAGGGAACGTTCATGAGAGACCGGTCCTCTTTGACGACGGTGCCTTTAAAGAGCTTGGAACTATCGAGGAAGTCGTAGAGGATGGCTGCTTTCTTCTGGTTATAAGCGTACATTTTCTCCAGGCCGCCCATTTCGTCCCGAATCCACTCAAGCACCATCTTGCAGATGTAGATGGCGTAGGTGGGCGGGGTGTTGTACATGGAGCCGTTGTCGGCATGGGTCTGGTAATTGAACATGGTGGGGGTCACTTCTCTGGCGTTGCCGATCAAATCCTCGCGGATGATGACCACGGTGAGGCCCGCCGGTCCCATATTTTTCTGTGCGCCGGCGTAGATAAGGCCGAACTTGCTCACATCAATAGGCTGGGACAGGATGAAGGAGGACATATCCGCCACCAAAGGCACATCACCAGTGTCCGGCGCTTCTTTGAAGCAAGTGCCATAGATGGTGTTATTGTAGCAGATGTGGAAATAATCCGCGTCCTTGTCAAAGGTAGACGGGTCCAGCTTGGGGATATAGGAGAAGGTCTTATCGGCGCTGGTGGCCACGACATTGCACTCTCCGTAACGGGACGCTTCCGCATAGGCTTTTTTCGCCCACTGGCCGGTCAGGACAAAGTCTGCTTTCCCGCTTTTATTCATCAGATTCAGAGGAATCATGGCAAATTGAGAGGAAGCGCCGCCCTGTAAAAACAGTACTTTGTAATTATCCGGGATGTTCAGGGTCTGACGGAGCAGGGCTTCACATCCGTTTATAATCTCTTCGTACTCTTTAGATCGATGGCTCATCTCCATTACGGACTGCCCGGTTCCATTGTAATCCAGCATTTCACTGGCTGCTTTTGCTAATACCGGCTCCGGTAAGGTAGATGGGCCTGCCGAAAAGTTATAAACTCTTCCCATAAAGATACCTCCTGCAAATCATTGATTTCATGTCTCCTCAGCGCAAGCTCCCTATTGTCAAAATTATGTCAAATGGAACGGCGCTATACCTATCATTATATTTTTTTGCTTACGAATAGTCAATCATAAAGGCAAAAACGCCAAAATTTTTGGCGTTTCTACAAGATTTTACTCAACTAAATTGTTAATATTGTTCTTTGTTACATGGTCACCTGTCAGCACCTGGACGACACGGCCGTTTTTGAGAGCCACCACGGTGTTACACACGGCGCAAAGCTCGTCCAAATCATTGGAAGTGATCACAAAAGAGACCCCGTCCTCGCACTCTCTGGCCATGTCGTTGTAAAACCGGGTGGAGGCCACCACGTCCAGGGGCGCGGTGGGCAGATGCATCAAATAGACCTTCGCCTCCTTGGCAAAGGCGCGGTTGAGGCTGTCCAGCTTCTTTTGCAACGCGGTGTCCTTCTCCCCTTTTGGCTTTTTAAAGGAAAAGATCGTGCCAAACGCGCCGCCGAAGGTCTCGAGACTATCCTGGAACTGGATCATCCGGCGCTTGGCCCCGCCCGCTTTGCCTGTATCGGCGATCTGCCGGGCCAGTTTCTCAAACTTGAGACAGTAAAGCTCGTCTTTGGTATCGGTCACCGTGACGATGCCACGGGCCATGGGGTCGGCCGGGGATGAGATCTGGAAGCTTTCCCCCTCCACGGAAACTTCCCCCTTGCAGGGAGTGAGGCCCGCTAGGCCGCGGAGAATCTGGTCCCGGCCGCTTCCGTCGAGCCCCGCCAAGCCCACGATCTCCCCCTTGCGCACGGTGAAGGAGATGTCGGCAAAGCCCTTCCCCGTCAGCTTCTCAACCCGCATGACTTCCTCGTCCCGGGGAAGGGGCTTGGGCGGATAAATGGAGCCGAACTCCGTCCCCAGCAGCGCCTCCACCAGTTTTTCATAAGCGGTGTCGGTCAGCTCGTGGGAGAAAGCGCCCTCCTTCATCACCACCACCTTGTCGCAAAGGGCGGCAATCTGCCGCAGGTCGTGGGAAATGAGGATGACGGCCCGGCCGTTTTCCCTGAGCCTTTGGACTACCTTTTGCAAAATCGAGGCTTCCCGAGGCGTCATATCGGCGGCGATGTCGTCGAAAACCAGGACCCGCGGGTCCCGCAGATAGGCTTTGGCCACTGACAGCAGGGCGTTCTCCGCCCGGCTCAAATTCTTGACCGGGGTGGACGCGTCGATATCGATACCCAAAGTCTCAAAGACCTCCCAGGTCTTTTCCCGGTATTTTTTCATATGGAGAAAGGGCCCGTCCTTCTCCGACTCCTCAAAGAACAGGTTCTCCGCCACGCTCATTTCAGGGAAGAGGAAATTTTCTCTGGTCACCACCACGATACCCGCCCGTTGGGCGTCGGCGGGGCTGCGCAGATTGACCTTGTACCCCTGCACATAGACTTTGCCGGTATAGCCCGCGCTCACCCCGCCCAAGAGGGATGCAAGCGCCGATTTCCCCGACCGGTTGAGGCCGATGAGACCCACGATCTGGGGGGACTCGATGCTCAGGTTGAGGTCCTTGAGGGCAAAGCCCGCGCCGAAGACCCGGCTCAGGTTTTCAAGGCGGAACAGGATGTTTTCATTTTCCAAAGCGATCACCTGCTTTTTCGTTTTCTTCACACATTTTACGGATAGATATGCTATACTGAACCCACACAGAAAGGGGGGCTGTCCCGTGCAAAAGGACTGGATTTTGGAACAGATCGAAATGATGACCCAGTTTTTGGGCAAGGTCTTTTTCCAAAAGGATTTGGTACCCGAGGAATTTTATCTGGTGGACGCCAATTCCCTCTCCGAAGGGGATTTGACCGCCATTACCGTCAAGCGGCTCCTCTCTCAGCGCCGGCTCAACGAGGCGGAAAACCTGATCTTCGAGGAAGTGGAGAAGGATCCCTCCCCCCGCATGCTCAAAATCGCCTGCGACTTTTACGCCGCGCTGATGGAACTCGACGAGGGCGCCCTGGAAGCCGCCCAGTTCGGCGCCGACGAAATCATTGAGGGCATCCGGGACATTCAGCGCATCTACGGCATCAAGGACCTGGGCGTGTCCGGCTAAAGAAGAACGCAAGAGCCATCCGCTTCCGGGCGGATGGCTCTTTTCCTGCTTGGCGGACAAAACCCAGCCGTCCGGGAAAGGGTGGGCCACCGCCGTTTTGCGCCCCATGACACAGCGGGCACACGCGCCTCAAGCGCCGCCTCGGCGGTGCTTCACCTTCCCCCACCCGGATGGGGGCGGCATACGCGCTCCGGCAACGGGGGGTCGCGTTCCACAGCGTCCTGCCGGTGTCGAGCCGGGGGGCTGCCGCTTACCCGCCGCTTCCGTAGCGGGACGACCTGGCGGCTGACCGCGCGCCTTCCCTTTCCGCTAGTTTTTCCGGTACTGTTCGATGAGGGAGACCACCCGCGGCACATCCACGTTGTTGTCCTTGTCGTATTTGACTTTGTCCAGGTGCTTTCTCAGCTCATTGACACGCAGATAGGGGATGGATTCGCTCAGATAGATTTCGGTGCGCTTTTTAAACGGGGAGAGCAGCACCATGGGCTCCATCTGGACCTTGTAGACGTCGTTGGCGGCGAAGATGGTGCGGATGACGTCGATGTCCCGCTCCAATTTCACCACAGCGTTGGGAATCCGGGTCTTGCGCAGATCCTTGCTCACATAGGCCCAGGTCTCGTCCTTGAGGTTGCCGTAATACTCCCCTTCGAAGTCCTCCACTTCAAAAAAGAGGATGCCGAAAAAGCCCACCAGCATTAAGTCGATGTGGGCGCTGCGGCCATTAATTTCCACGGTGACGTTCTGCAACACCTTGAAGTTGCGCACCGAGGCGTACCGGCGCAGAATGGAGAACGCTTTTTTCTGATTGTATTTTCCCTTTTTTAATAAGTACATCCGGCGAAATGTCAAAAACAGCACGCCGATCACCAGCAGCACCATGGCGGCCACACAGGCGGCCAATATCCACTGGAAGGTTGTAAAATTACGAAAATCCATAGCCACTTTCCTTCTCTGTCATTCTTTTGCCGCGTCCCCGCGGGGGCTGACGCCCGCCTGAAGAGCGGCCCTCGTCGCGCCTGCGGCCGCTTCGGAACTGTCCATACGCCGAAGGGGACCTGCGCGGCACACTGTCCGCGCTCCATTTGGCAGGCTAGACTCCGGATCGTAGTCCGCTCCCGGCTACGCGACGGCGCTGTAAAGAATATTCTATCACAAAACCCCTGGAATGGAAATAGGAGCCGCGCCAAATAGGGCGGCGGTTTCTGAACAATCTGTAAACTTGCCGCAGCTGTGTAAATCGCGCAATTGAGCCGCAACGAGGCGGAATCTTTGGAAAAACGGGTAAACTATGGTATACTGGCAAAAGACAACCACAAAAGGGAGGAAAAAACGATGACAACCATCCAGCGGCAGGGCCAGCGCGTCCACCTGATCGACGAAATACGGGGCTTTGCCATCCTTTGCATGGTGATCTACCACGGGGTTTACGACCTGCTGACCATTTTTCAAATTTCGTTTCCCTTCTTTTTCTCCCCCTTTATGAACGGCCTGCGCACCTTTTTCGCCGGCATGTTCATCTTTATTTCCGGCACCGCCTGCCAGTTTTCCCACAACAATCTCAAACGGGGTGCCGTCTGCCTGGGGCTCGGGCTGTGCATCACCCTGTTTACCGCCCTCTTTCTCCCCTCCGAGCTCATTGTCTTCGGGATTCTCCACATGCTGGGCGTCTCCATGATGCTCTACGCCCTTTTGCGCCCCCTTCTTTCCAAGGTGCCGCCGCTCCTGGGCGCTTTGGTGACGCTACTCCTTTTTATCTTTACCTACGGCATTGTCGAGGGCTATGTTGGCATCCCCGCCCTGTGGGAACTCTCTCTTCCCGCCGCCTGGTATACCACCAAGTTTCTCTTCCCCCTGGGTCTTCTCCCCGGCGGGTTCTATTCCGCGGATTACTTTTCCCTCCTGCCCTGGTTTTTCCTCTTCCTCATGGGCTCCTTCGTGGGGGTCTACGTCAAGGAGGGCCGCTTCCCGCCCTTTTTCTACCGCCGTCACAGCCGCCTGCTCTGCACCGTCGGCCGCAATACCCTGCTCATCTATGTCCTCCATCAGCCGGTGCTCTACGGCCTCATGAGCCTCATCGCCATGTTGATTCACTGATGCGAAACCCGCCCGGAGACTTAGAAATAAAACCGCCGTTCTTTTTGGATGGCGGTTTTTTTGCTTCTCAAACATCCTGGGCGGCTGATTTTAGGCGTCCGGCCGTTTGATCCCCATTGTTCCCGCATCCCGCCTTTTAGAGCCAGGACCCGCTTTTCCAAGACGAGACCGCCCGCGCCGGGCCACATATCCAGATGCTGCGCCCACACGACACCCGACGGCGGCCCGGAGGGCGCGACAGAGGCGCTTTTTAAAGGGTGCTACCGAAAAAGCCCATGAAAAAAGCGCCTATCCGATAAAACGGACAGGCGCGTGGACACAATTTATTTGCCGTCGTGGAGCAGATAGACCTTGGCGTTGCCGTCAATGCGGGTCATGCAGGCCAGCCGCACGCCCTTCTCCACTTCTTCGGGGGTGAGCATAGCCATCTCCTGATCGGTGAGGGTGCCCACCAGGCCCGTGGCAATGACTTTGCATTTGCCGCAGATAACGTTGCCGTTGCAGGGGCATTCGATAGGAATGCCGTTTTCCCTGAGCAGGGACAGCAGATTGTCTCCCCTTGTGGCGTCGATATAGGTGACCTGATCGCCGTCATAGACTGTGAGCCGATAAACCATAACTGCCCCTCCCCTAGAAAGAATATGGTTCTATTCTACAACATTTACAAAAGAATCACCAGAGTTTTTTACAAAAAAGACGCGTTTTCCCACTTCTTTTTTAGTAAGTGTACAGTTTTTCCCAGATTCCCTTGCTTTTAGGCCTGTATGGCACACAAAAAAACAAATAGGCCGCCCATAAAGGGCGGCCTATTTGCAAGGGGGCAAATTTATTTTACCATATACGTGATGTTGTCGACGATATTGGACAGGGTTCCCATGGCCTTATCCACGCCCTTTTTGAGTTTTTTGCGCTGGGGCTTCATGGACTTGCCGGACATCATGTAGGCGGCGGTCCCGACGGCGATGCCCACAGCAGCGCCCTTCATGGCATTGACAGCGGTTTTGTTCATAGCAGTTTACCTCCATTTGAATCTCGTTTGTCCTTTATATTCTGCCCGCATTTGCGTGCAATACTACAATTCTTTTCTTTATCTTTTTCCGCATATTTTTACCATTTTACCAACAAAACCGCCTTCTCGCCTTTCTCTTTTATGCACTTTGAATTCCCATCCACTTTGCTCTCTAAATTCTTTGCCGCTTCCTTGTGATTGTGCCCGATTTTATGATAAAATGGACAGGATAAAACTGTGAAGGTTAGCAAAATTGCCGAAACGCCGCGGAAAAATTTTGATTTTTGCGTCTGGCGTCCGGGGAGCTTATAATCAAATTACACTGCGAATGCGGGTGAAACAATATGATGGATCGACCCATGCGGGTGGCGGCCATTCACGACCTGTCCGGCTTTGGACGGTGCTCGCTGACCGTCATTCTGCCGGTGCTCTCAGCCATGGGGGTGCAAGTGTGCCCCGTGCCCACGGCGGTCTTCTCCACCCATTTGGGCGGACTGGGCGAGGTGGAATACCGGGACCTGACCGACTACATGGAACCGGCGCTGGAGCACTACCAAAAGCTGCAAATCGGTTTTGAGGCCATTTACAGCGGATTTCTCAGCACGAAGGAACAGATCGGCCACTGCCTCCGTTTTTTTGAGTGCTATCCGAAGGCCCTCAAGGTGGTGGACCCGGTGATGGGGGACCACGGCAAACCCTACCGCACATGTACCCCCGCCATCCAACGGCGGATGGGGGAGCTGGTGGCCGCGGCGGACATCATCACCCCCAACCTGACCGAGGCGGCGGTGCTCCTAGGGGAAGCCTATCCCTTCGCGCCCCTGACCCGGGCCCAGGGCAAAAGCATGCTGGTGCGCCTCTCCGAACGGGGGCCGGGTCAGGTGGTGATGACCGGGGTGAAATTGGCTACCGGGGAAATGGCCAACATCGGCTACGACCGGGAGAAAAACGCCTTTTGGGCGGTGGACTGCGACTATGTGCCCGTTTCCTACCCGGGGACGGGGGATATCTTCGCCAGTGTGCTCACCGGCGGCATGCTCACCGGGGACAGCCTTCCCATGGCCATGGACCGGGCCACCCGGTTCATCGAAATCTGCATCAAGACCACCTTCGGCTACGGTAGCGACACACGGTATGGGGTCATGCTGGAAAGCTGCCTGCCGGAACTCATGCGCCGGGACGTTCCCGAGCGCTACCACATCTTTTAATGTTGCCCGCTTTCGCAAATATAGGAACATAAGGATGGGGATACCATGAAAAAACTGACCACCAGAGATCTCGTGCTCACCGCGCTCTTTGCGGCGCTGAGCTTTGTGGGGACCTATATCAATATCCGGATACCCTTTCCCGGTGGCGCCGGCAGCGCCATGATCCACTTCGGCAACATCTTCTGCCTGACCGGCGCCCTGGTATTGGGCGGGGTGAAGGGCGGCCTTGCCGGCGGCATCGGCATGGGGCTGTTTGATCTCGTTAGCGGCACCTACGCCCTCTACGCCCCCGGCACCTTTGTGGGCAAATTCCTGACCGGCCTTCTCTGCGGCGCTATCATGCACCGTGGGAACAAACCCTTCTCGGCCAAGCGGGGCTTTGTGGCGGCGGCCTGCGGCATCTTGGTCAATGTCTTCGCTTCCCCCCTCAACAGTATGATCGTCCTCATGCTCACTTCCGACGGCATGACCCAACCGGTGCTCTTCGCCGCGCTCGGCGACTTCTTACTCTCCGTCCTCAACGCCGTCATCGCGGTGATTGTTTCGGTGCCCCTTGCCAAAGGCATCGACGTGGGACTCCATAAAACCCAGCCCGCCCATCAGTAGCAAACGCCGAGGGGCCGCTCGAAAGAGCGGCCCCTTCTTCTATGACCAAAGCGGGCGGGACTGGGGCGCGCCGGGGGAGGGCGGGGCCATGATCCCGAGGAAAACGGCACCATCCCCAGTCGTGGTCAGGCGGGGACGTGGTATCCAGCGTTTGCGGGCTCGCCTGGGATGGGCCAGGATGCAGGTTCCCCATCTGGTAGTGCGTCCCTCTTTGCCCTCGATGGCTCTTAGGCCCCAGGCCCCGCCATGACCGCCCGCGAGGAGGCATGATGCCCCGGCCGCTCGCCGTGATCGCCTGGCGAAGGTTCCCCGCCTCGCCGCATCCTCCCAAACGCAAAAACAGCCGCTCCATGAGCGGCTGCTTCTCTATGCGTCGTCTTCGTCTTCTTTGCGGCCCTCGCCGAGAGCCTCGTCCATCAGTTTGATCATTTCCAGGGTGCTGCGGAAATACTGGGTCTTATTCTTTTCATTCCAATGGATGCTGCCCTGCCAGGTGGCGTTTTGGCGAAACTGCACCTGGACGATAAACGTGGCCTTTTTATCCTTTTGTTTTTTCTCATCCGCTGCCATGGAAGCCCCCCCCTATCTATTTACTCTTCGTCATGTCCTTCTTTTGCTCTGCGTTCTTCTGCAAATCCACCGGATCCAGCGGCTGCAATTTGGTGTGAATCACCACCGGCAGACGGGGATGCTCCCGATTAAACCGCTTGATGATACGGTTTAAGACCATCAGCCCGTTTTCGTAAGTCAAGGTGGGCAGCATCAGCACATACTGGGCGGCACTGAAGCGGGCCACCACGTCCCCCTTGCGCAGATCTTCCCGGATGACCTTGAGCAGGCAGTCCATGGCGTTGTTGAGCAGTTCCACCTTGGGCTTTTTGTTGTCGACGGTGGTCACCGTCAGCAGTCCGATAAACACGGCCTGCCCCAGCCGCTCGGCGCTGCGGGCTTCCAAGCGGTAGATCTCCTTGAAAAAGGCGTATTCACAATAAAATGCGCCCTTGGCCGCCTGGCTCTCGGACAGATCGTTCTTGATGATATCCAGATCCGTTTCCATGGCCTTTTCGGTTTTGACAATTTCTTTGTAGAGCTCCCGGATATCCTCCCCCGGTTTGACGCCCAGCTTCCGGTAGAAAAGCTCGGTGACATAGTTATAGTGGGAGAGGGCTTTCTGGGGCTTCCCAGTTTTGATGAGGCAGCGCAAATATTTTTCATGCAGCTCCTCTTCAAACTGGTCGATGATCAACGCCTGTTCACAGATGGCCTCCATCTCGTTCCAGCGGCTCTCCTCTTCCAGCAACTCCACATAGTGGGTGACAGCCCGCAGATACAGCGCATGGTAATGGGTATGCAGCGGCACCACCCATTCGTCGTAGGCGGATTTGGGGAGAAAGTCCCCCTTATAAAGCTTGACGGCCGCTTCATATTTGGCCAGCCGCTCCTCTTTTGTGATGGCTGGATCCATGGCCTCCTTGCAAAGGCGTTCAAACTCCTCGATGTCCACCTTGCAGGGAAAGGCGCTGTTCCAGCAGTAGGAATTGCGTTTATGGACAATCAGTTCCTTGCCGTGGGGAATATCGTAGTTAATCAAAATCGTCCGCACACGGTAAACCAAGTTTTTCAGCGCGTTGACCGGATTGTCGCTTTCCCCCCCCGGCCAGAGCGCGTCGATGAGCTCCTGTTGAGAAATTTCCTTGTCCTTGAAGGTGATCAGATATTCCAGCAGGCTCCACAGCTTGTTGGTGCGGTTGATGCTGTCGTTGATCATATGCTCCCCTACCCGGATTTCAAACTGGCCGAGCATCGTCACTTCAATCATCACGTCGTCGGACAATGGAGTCCTGTTTTCATCCATTGCAATCATCTCCCCTCATGGCAAGCGCGTCGTTTCATCCCGTCGTTTTCATGGCTGATGGTCCATAGTCATACTTTTCATTTTTATTATATCAGCATTCTTTTACTCTGTCTATAAATTCTAACCTGATCAAGCCTCTGAGCCCAACAAAATTTCTGCTTTCTTTTTTATAGCAGGCAGGCTATAATGAATGCATACGGTTTGCCCGGGAAATTGCGGACAAACCGCTTCGGGCCGCGGCGCCCCAACGCGAAAAAGGAGGAGTCCCGGCAATGTGTAATGTCCCATTCCCGTCCCGGGCATTTCTCCTGGCGCTCGCCTCTCTTCTGCTGGTATTTCTGGCCGGGTGCGGGGAAAAATCGGCCCCGCCATCCTCCTCATCCGGGGAGCAGAGTCAGCCGCCTGGAACCGCCGTCTCCAATGTGCTGACCCCCACGGCTTCCGGCGTGGAGGTCTTGGGCAACGAAAGGGTGGAAATCGACGCCTCCAACGCCTCCCAGGGCTACCTGATGATCCGGTATCTGGGGGAAAACCCGAAGGTCAAGCTCCGCACCCAGAAGGACGGCAGCCCCATTTATACCTACGCTTTAAACTCCGACGGGGCGTATGAAACCTTTCCCTTGAGCGAGGGGGACGGCGCCTACACCGTCACCGTGTATGAAAACGTCTCAGGAAAGGAATACGCCACCGCTTTCTCTACCACCGTCAATGTGACTCTGGAAAATGAATTTATTCCCTTTTTATACCCCAACCAGTACGTCAATTTCTCCGCCGGGAGCCAAACGGTACAAAAGGGCGCCCAGCTCGCCGCCACTGCCGGCGATGAAATCGGCGTCATCGAAAACATTTATCACTACTGTATCGACAGCATCTCCTACGACACCGAAAAGGCCAAACAGGTGGAGGACGGGCGGCTTTCCGGCTACCTGCCTCAAGTGGACGAGGTGTTGGCAAGCGGGCAGGGCATTTGCTTTGACTATGCCGCCGTCATGTGCGCCATGCTCCGCAGCCAGTCCATCCCCACCAAGCTGGTGGTGGGCTATTCGGGGGAGGTTTACCACTCCTGGCTCAATGTCTACTCCAAGGAGGAGGGCTGGATCGACGGCGTCATCTACTTCGACGGCAAGTCCTGGAAGTTGATGGACCCCACCTTTGCCAGCGGCGGCAAAGATAACCCGGAAATTCTCAAATATATCGGCGACGGCGACAACTACACCCCCAATTATATCTACTAGCGCTTCCCGCGTCCTTCGTGACGCTGCGGGGAAGCATGACCATAGCCCCCACTTTTGCCCGCGGGGCGGGCCTCACCTTGACGAGGAGGACGATCTTATGGCAGAAAACGCAGAACAAGTCAAACAATCCAAAAAGGAGCAGCTCAGTTCCAGCGATATCGCAGCCTTTTGCTCCCAGCTTTCCCTGATGCTCCGGGCGGGGATTCCCGCCGCCGAGGGCCTTGGCATTCTGCGGGACGACATCCAGGACGCCAAGGGAAAAAAGCTCATCTCCGGCATTGCCGCCCAGGTGGACATGGGCGAGCCCCTCTTTGCGGCGCTGCGCGCCTCGGGGGCCTTTCCCAAATATATGGTGGACATGGTGGAAATCGGCGAAAAGACCGGCCGTCTCGACGACGTCACCGCGTCCTTAAGCAGCTACTACGAGCGGGACGAATATCTGTCCCGCACCATCAAAAACGCGGTGGCTTACCCGGCTGTGATGATCGTCATGATGGCGGTGGTCATCGTGGTACTCATCACCAAGGTGCTGCCCATCTTCTCCGACGTCCTCTCCCGCCTGGGCGCCACCCTCAGCCCGCTGGCCCAGGGGCTTTTAAACTTCGGCACCGCCCTCGCCCGGTACGGCGCACTGATCCTGGGCGTCATCGCCGTCATCGCCATGGCCTATCTCATTCTTAGGAACACCCGCTGGAGCGGGGCTTTCCTTCATAAAATCTACACCCGCGGCTTTGCTACCAAACGTTTTGCCGCCACCGTGGCCGCGGGGCGCTTCGCCAACGCCATGGCTCTCATGCTCCAAAGCGGCCTGGACACCCAGGAATCCCTGGACATGGCCTATCAGCTGGTGGACGACGAAGCCATGCGGGACAAAATCGAGCGGTGCGGGGCGCTGATGAAGGAGGGCGTCACCTTCTCCCAGGCGGTACAGGACACCGAGATTTTTTCCGGCGTCAATGCCCGGATGCTCCGCGTGGGCTTTCAGGCCGGGGCCTTGGACAAGGTGATGGCCGACATCGCCCGCCGGTATGAGGACGAGGTGGACGAGCGGATGGGCCGTGCCATCTCCCTGCTGGAACCCACTCTGGTGGCCGTTCTCTCCATCATCGTGGGGATGATTCTCCTGTCGGTGATGCTGCCGCTGATGAGCATCATGTCCTCCATCGGCTAAACAAACGATAACGAAAGGGCGGCGAAGGCCATGAAGAAACATCTGCTGAGCAGAAAGCGGGGCGGCGGGATGGCGCGGGCCATTCTGCTGCCGGTGTGCCTGTTTGCCGCCCTATTGGGACTTTTCTTCTGGGGGTTGCAGGGCGTTTCCCAGTCCGCCGGACAGGAGGCGCTGCGCTCCACGGAAGAGAGCATCCGCCGCGCGGCGGTCCACTGCTATGCGGTGGAGGGGGCCTATCCCCAGAGCCTTTCCTATCTCAAAGAGCACTACGGCGTCCAGGTCAGCGACGACTACATCGTCCATTACGAGAGTTTCGCCTCCAACCTGATGCCCGATATTTCCGTCTATCCCAAGCACCCCGACGCCGGCTAGCGGGGGGCAAAATCCAGGTAGAGACGCCTGTGAAAGAACGGAGCGGGAAATTCCCACCTAGAAGGAACCATACCCGGGAAAAAGCGGCGCCCAAGAGAAGGCGGCTCACAGAAAGCAGCTTGCAGCAAGGTACGATCACAGGGAGAAAGGAGGGGACAGCCCATGATGCGCATGACCCAGCAAAAGCATATGACCGACTTTTTCTTCACCGTGGCCCTCTTTGCCGTCTTTGTGGTCTCCTCCCTTTTGGTGCTCCTCTTTGGGGTGGACGTCTACCGCTCCTCCACCGACCGGATGGAGCGCAATTTTACCTCCCAGACGACGCTCGCTTACATCGCCAGCAAGACCCGCCACAGCGATGCGAGCGGCTCCCTCTCTTTGGGCGAGTTGGACGGCGTCCCCGCCCTCATCCTCTCCAAGGAGGAGGCGGGGGTTACCTATGAAACCTACATCTACGGCTATGAGGGCACCCTTCGGGAACTGATGGTGGAGCGGGGCCACGCCCTCTCCCCCGAAAGCGGCGCGGTGATCACCGATATCGGCGCGCTCACCTTCTCCCAGGAGGACCGCCTCCTCCGCGTTGCCCTCACTGGAACCGACGGCAGCCGGGAGGAACTCATTCTCTCCCCCCGTTCTCAAACCTAATTGTATTTTCCCAATAGTTTAATACTATTTGTAAAAAATAGAGAAAGGAGCTTTCTATGCAGCGGCGCACTTCCTCCAAGTCCAGCCTCTTTCTGCTGGAGATGATCTTCGTCATCCTGTTTTTCTCCCTGGCCGCCGCCGTGTGCGTCAGCCTGTTTGCCCAGGCCCACGCGGTGAGCGTGAAAAGCTCCGATCTCAACGCCGCCGTTCTCCGGGCCCAAAGCGCCGCCGAGTGCGTCAAGGCCGAGGGCGCTGGATTCGCGGAGCTTCTCGATCACGCCCAAAGCGACGGGGAGGACACGCTCCTCTACTACGACGGCGAGTGGCGCAGCACGTCCCAAGAGGGGGCTGTCTACTGCCTGCGGGTGACCCCCGTCCAGACTGGGGATCTCTTCACCGCCCAGATCGCCGTATCCCGGGTGGGGGAGGAAGAACCCATTTATTCCCTGGAAGCGGCTAAGTACTTGTAAATACAGTCCGTCCGTGAAAACCGGGCGTCACACAACGGCAGAAAGGAGGCTTCGCTTTGGCGCGAGAACAAAACCGGAACGCGCCCAGCCTGGCGCTGGGCGGCTCGTCGATTCTCATGGTCTTTGTCATCCTCTGCCTGACCACCTTTGCGGTTCTCTCCTTGGTTTCGTCGAGCGCCGATTGGAACCTGACCCGGCGCACGGCCCAGAGCGTCACCGACTACTACGCCGCCGATGGGCAGGCCGAGCGGGTCCTTTCGGGAGCCAACCAGAATCTGCAAAGCGCCTGGGAAACCTCGGGCGGGGGTATGGACGCCTACTATCAGGCGGCGGCTGATTCCCTGTGCTTTTGTAGCGGGATGCCCTTTACGGTGGATGGCTCCCGCATCTATTACAGCGTCCCGCTGGGAGAAAACCAGCACCTGGACGTAATTCTGGAAATTGTCCCCCCTGATGCCGAGGGGCGCTGCTATCGCATCCTCTCCTGGCAGCAGCGCGCCGACGAAGAGGGGGATTCCGATGAAATGCAACTTTGGGACCCGGGCGATCAGCGCCCGTCTAAGTAAGAAAGGAAGGTGACGCACCATGAACGAACTCCTTCTCTCCATGCTCCGCTCGGCGGTGGAACAGGGCGCCTCCGACATTTTCATTGTCTGCGGCATGCCCGTCTCCTATAAAATCAACGGCGCCATCCTTCCTCAGAACGAGGAACGCATCCTCCCTGAGCGCAGCCAGGAGATCATCTTTGGGCTCTATGAGGCCGCCGATCACCGCAGTCCCGACCATCTGCTGGATTGCGGCGACGACGACTTTTCTTTTTCCATTCCGGGCCTCTCCCGCTTCCGCGTCTGTACCTTTAAACAGCGCGGTTCTCTCTCCGCCGTCATCCGGGTGGTCACCTTCACCTTGCCCGACTCCCGCACCCTGGGCATTCCCGACGCGGTGATGAGCATCGCGGAGCGCTCGAAGGGCTTCGTACTGGTCACCGGGCCCGCAGGCAGCGGCAAAACGACGACTTTGGCCTGTATCATCGAGGCCATCAACCAAAACCGCAACGCCCACATCATCACCTTGGAGGACCCCATTGAATATCTCCACCGCCATAAAAAAAGCGTAGTGAGCCAGCGGGAAATTTCCTCCGACACCGTCAGCTATGACGCGGCTTTGCGGGCGGCGCTGCGCCAAGCGCCCGACGTGATCCTATTGGGCGAAATGCGGGACTATGAGACCATCCGCACCGCCATGACCGCGGCGGAGACCGGCCATCTGGTCATCTCCACCCTGCACACCGTGGGAGCGGCCAATACCATCGACCGCATCATTGACGCCTTCCCCTCTTCCCAACAGCAGCAAATCCGCACCCAGCTGGCCATGGTGCTCCAGGCGGTCGTCTCCCAGCAGCTCATCCCCACCACCGATGGGAAGATTGTCCCCGCCTTTGAAGTCATGTTCCTCAACAGCGCCATCCGCAACATGATCAGAGAATCCAAAATCCATCAGATCGACACGGTACTCTATTCCTCCGCCGGGGAGGGTATGTGCACCATGGATGGAAGCCTGTTGGAGCTTTATAAAAAGGGGACGATCTCCGCCCATCACGCATTGCAGTATGCAACAAATCCCGACACCATGCTCAAAAAGCTGACCGCCGCCGGCGCGAAGTTTTAACATAAGAGCGCCTTTCCCGCCGCCAATAGCGCGGCGGCGCTACGGAAAATGCCGCGCGTGGAGGGGGCGGCGATCCCCCTGCGCGCATGGCCCGCAAAACATCCGGCGGGGTGGCCTATACTAGAGCTTTTGGCGATCCGCCGCTCCCTCTCCCCCGCCGCTCCATATGCCACAGAAATTGCGGGGGGTGTCGCCATGTTTTCCCGCCTATGGGAGCAATTTGTAAAACCACAGAAAGGAATCCCTCTATGAAACTCATTTCTTGGAACGTCAACGGCCTGCGCGCCTGCTTGGGCAAGGGCTTTCTCGAATTTTTCCAACAAATAGACGCCGACATTTTCTGCGTCCAGGAGACCAAAATGCAGCAGGGGCAGGCGGATATCGACCTAGCCGGCTATCATCAGTACTGGAACAGCGCCGAGAAAAAGGGCTACTCCGGCACGGCGGTCTTCTGCCGCCAGGAGTCTGTAAACGTGACCTACGGCCTGGGCCTCCCCGAACACGACAGCGAGGGGCGGGTCATCACCGCCGAGTTCGGCGGCTTCACCCTCGTCAACGTCTACACTCCCAATGCCCAGCGGGGTCTCACCCGCCTCGACTACCGGATGGCGTGGGAAGACGCCTTCCGCGACTATGTCACCGCCTTGGATAAGAAAAAGCCGGTCATCATCTGCGGGGACATGAATGTGGCTCACGAGGAGATCGACCTAAAAAACTACAAGACCAACGGCGGCAACGCAGGCTTTACCAAAGAAGAGCGCCAGAAAATGACCGCTCTCTTAAGCAGCGGATTTGTGGACTCCTTCCGCCATTTTTATCCCGACAAAACCGGGGCCTATTCTTGGTGGTCCTATATGTTCCACGCCCGAGAAAATAACGCCGGGTGGCGCATCGACTACTTTTTAGTCTCCGAAAAGATAAAGGCGCAGATGGAGGACAGCCTCATCTACGCTGATGTGATGGGAAGCGATCACTGCCCAGTCGGCCTATTGCTCCAAGATCCCATCAAACTGTAAAAAACCAGGGCCTTCGATATAAGGAGTTCCCGTAAGCATGGACATAAAAAGAAGCCAGATGGCCTTGCCATCTGGCTTCTTTTGCGCTAAGTTAAAGCATATTCTCTTCTAAATACTCCTCATAGAAACGAACCGAGGAGATCACCTTGCCCAAAATTTGGACATGATCAGTATAGATGGGGGCCATGGTATCGTTCTCCGGTTGGAGGCGGTATCCGCCGTTTTCCTTATAAAAGCGTTTGACCGTAGCCTCGTCGTCAATGAGTGCCACGACAATCTCCCCGTTTTCCGCAGTTTGGGCCCGCCTGACAATGACCAGGTCGCCGTCAAGAATTCCCACCTTGATCATGCTTTCGCCCTTGACGCGCAGCGCATAGAGCTCCCTGAGGTCCTTTCGGACGCAGGGGAGGTAACCCAGCACCTCTTCATAGGCCAGAATGGGGCTGCCGGCCGTTACGGTACCGATAATGGGAATCCGGCGCTGATCACCGCTGCGGTCAGTCAGCTTGATGGTCCGGTTAAGTCCGTCCTTTTTGGTGATGTAGCCTTTATCCTCCAAAATACCCAAATACTTATGGACTGTGGATGTAGAGCGGATGCCCACCCCCGCCGCGATCTCACGGACCGTGGGGGGAATATCATCGCCGCTGTGCTCTTTGAGATAGCGGAGAATCTCCTGTTCAAAGTCTATCGTAGCATGCATGTTGCATCAGCCTTTCTACACTCACTTACTATGTCTATCATAACACAAACAAACGTTCCTTGTAAACGCTTATTTTTCTAGTTTTCTACTTTTTTCCCTGTTCATGGTGATATCTCAAAAAATCACGCCCAATACTTCCGAACCCATTGTCGGAGACCCCCCAAACGGAAAAACGGGCCCGCTCCAAATTTACACGGGCTCTTTCGTTTCCATATGGAGAAGGCAAATATCTCCGAAAAAAGAGCGGAATGAAAATCATTCCGCTCTTCAAAGAAGAAGCCGGCACCGACCTATCTTCCCAGGCAGTCACCCACCAAGTATTTTCGGCACAGATGAGCTTAACTACTGTGTTCGGTATGGGAACAGGTGGGACCTCATCGCAATAGGCACCGG
>NZ_JACRTC010000010.1 GCF_014385095.1 Zongyangia hominis | reverse complement strand
GTCAATATATTTCCCATTCTTTTTTTTGCTGCCTTTTCGTTTCCGGGCTCCCGCCCGTCCTTTTCCCGGACAGCTCATTTATTTTACCATACGCCCTCCCCCCTGTCAATCCCTTTTTTGACATTTCCCCACATTTCTCGATTTTTATGCTTTTCTTATACAAAGAGTTTTGAATACGACTTTTTCCTCCCCAAACGATTATACTATTTGCATAATTTATCGCTTTGCTCCAAGTATTTCGCAAAACGGTCTTTTCTTTTCCGGAAGTTTATGCTATAATTTTTATCGTTCCAAAGGAATTGATGTGCGCTCGTAGCTCAGCTGGATAGAGCGTTAGACTCCGACTCTAAAGGCCGCAGGTTCGACTCCTGTCGGGCGCACCAAATGAATCCGCATCACTCACGATAATGAGGGACGCGGATTCATTGTTTTCTGGGGATAGCACAATTCCCGTCGCATCAATCATCATAAAGAAGAATCATCGTTCTTTCACTGCGTTCTGCGGCCAAACCAAAAGCCCCGGCTTAAAGCCGGGGCTTTTTTCATTTATTTCATCTCTGTCCGGGCCTCCCGCTCTTTGAGGTGGGTGATATCCCGGCAGACCACCAGGCAGCCCTCCCTCTTTTGCCAAGGGATCAGGGTTGCGTCGGCGGAGGACCAGATGCCCAGCTGTTGATTGTAAATTTCCAGCGTACAGCTGCGGGTCTGGCGGATACTCCGCATGGGGCAGCTTTCACAAGGGACCTTCCTCCCCATGAACGCCTCAAAGCAGTGCATCCCCTCCCGAGCCTCGGGAAGCAGGCTGCGCGTCTTTTGGTTGATATACAAAATACTGTAGGTATCGGGATCTAGGACGTAAATCCAAGAATTTTGTTGATCAAGCAACGTCAGCAAATCCTGGGACATGCCGATGGCCTTTTCCTGGGCGCGGCGTTTGAGCAGGAACAGGGAAAGCAGGCCGGACACAAAATTGAGGGCGTCGATCTGGTCTTGGGTCCAAAGCACCTGGTCGGTGCAGTCGTCGAAGCCGACCCAGCCCTTGAATTTTCCATTGTCCCGGATCATGCATTGCAGCATGGACTTAATCCCCATCTTTTCCACCACCGCACGCAAATCCTCCGGCAGTTTGGTCACATCGGTGCAATAAAAGATGCCTCTCTCATTAAAGTAGCTTTTATAGGTGACGCTGTAGTCATTGTATCTTAGGTCTTGCAGGGTTTCCTTGGTGGAGGGAATCCCTTGGGCGCACCACTCAAAGGTGTTGCTGCACCCTTGGTCGTCGTCGGGCAGGTTTTCAAAGATATAGCACCGGCTGACCTGGAAACGGCGTCCCACCATTTCCAACACGCTTTCCACAGCTTTTTCAAAACCGGTGGTTTCATTGAGGATAGAAAGTGCGGCCGACGCCACCTCGTCCAAACTGGCGCCCGCCCTGCGGTCAAAAGCGGTGCGGGCGTTGCCGTACCCGGTCTGGCCCGACCCCGCCGGGAAAGCAGAACCAGCGTCGTAGAAATGGTATTGGTTCTTGCCCCGCTCCTTGGCCTGGTACAGCGCCATATCCGCCCGCTGGAACAGGGTCTGGAAGTCACCGCCGTCCTGGGGGCAGATGGAAACGCCCACACTGCACAGGATCTCGCATTCTTCGGGCAAGTCGTTAAAGTCCCGCTGGAAGCTCTCGATGATTCGCTCCGCCACCGACTGGACCCGCTCGGCGGAACCCGCGTCCCGGATGAGTACCAGGAACTCGTCGCCGCCGATGCGGGAAACAATGTCCTGGCTGCGGAAGAGCCTCCCCAGGAGGGCCGCTACCTTGGTGAGCACCGCGTCGCCGAACAGATGGCCAAAGCGGTCGTTTACAAATTTAAAGTTATCCATGTCGATGATGAACAGGGCGCAGACCTCTTCCTTTTCCCGCTGGGCGAGGTAGGCTTCAATCCTCTGGCGGCTGGCGGCCTTGTTGTGCAGGCCGGTCAAGGTGTCCTGCTCCGCTTTGGCCATCAGCTTTTGCGTGGCCACCTTTTCGTCGTTGATATCCACCAACATGCCCACCACCCGCAGCGGCATCCCCTCGTCATCCATCTGGGCTGTGCCCCGGATGCGGCACCAGATATACTGGCTGTCTTTGTTGAGTAGCCGGAATTCCAGCTCCCCATATCGTTTTCCCGCGCTCATTTCCTCGATAAATCTGCCAAAGGCGGCCATATCCTCGGGGTGGAGGTGGGAAACGGTGGGGATTCTGGCCGAGGCCGTGCTGCCAATGGGCTCGTAGCCGAATTTCTCCTTCCAGTTGGAGGAATAGGTGACCACGTCGGTGGCGATATCCCATTCAAAGATGATGTCGTTGGTCTGCTCCAAAATGATTTTATACCGCTCCAGGCTCAGGCGCAGCTCCTCCTGGGCCCGCTTGGTCCCGTCGATGTCGATAAGGACGCTGTAAAGGATTTCGTTGCCCTGGCTGTCGGTGATCATCTGGCCCCGGCTCATAACCCAGAAGACCTGGCCGCGTCCATCGGTGACCCGAAGCTCCAACTGAAAACTAGCGCCCCGGTTGAGCTGCTCCCGCAGCTGCCGGACCACCCGTTCCCGGTCGTCCGGATGGATGATGCGGATAAACCGGTTTTGATATTTCTGCCGGATTTCCGCCTTGCTGTATCCTAAGAACCCGTCGTCACAGTGCAACAAGGTGTAGTCCGGGTCATTCTGGCACTGGAAGATGCCGCCCAATATCCGATGCAGGACGGCGCCGTCTCCCAGCGGCCGCCGGTATTGGACGCTCTCGTCGGCCTCGGCGTCCCGCCACAGGAAGAGCGCCTTGCGCTGGCGGGGATGCTCGGTATCGATGCGCAACGCCGTGACCTCAAACCAGCGCCACCCTCCCAGCGCCGCGTCATAAATCCGGTTTTTCCAGCTCTGTTTGAGCCGCCCCTCCTCAAAAAACCGGGGCAGCTCCTTCCACCAGATGCTCAGCGCGAAATCCCGGTCGTCGGGATGGATGACCTCGTTGATGTAACGCAGCACCGCGTCCTCCAGCCGGCCCCCCTGGAATAGGGAACGGATGGCAGTCCGGGGCGCATAGGCCATTTGGTAGCGCCCCGCGGCCAAATCCACCTCCACCGCCGCCACGTTTTCATACCGGAGCATGGCGTAATATTTCATCTGCACAATCTCCAGGGGGTTGATCCCGCTCTCCGGCAACACCGGGATGGGCGGGAGCTCGGGCGTATCGCTGGACGGCACGTTGCCGTCGGCATACTCCTGCACCAAGGCCGCCAAGGTGGGCTGTGCGTTTTTAAAGCATTCCAAGAGCTTGGTGGAAAAGGCGCCGCACTCGCCTCCCAGAATCATGGCGGCCGCCCGCTCATGGGAGATGGCCTTTTTATAGACCCGGTCGGAGGTCAACGCGTCGTAAGCGTCGGCGATGCCCGCCGCTTGGGCCCAGATGGGGATGGCGTCCCCCACCAGCCCGTCGGGATACCCGCCGCCGTCCCAGCGCTCGTGGTGGTAGCGGCAGATGCTGTATGCATAGCGCAGATAATCCTGATCGCTCATACGGGAAAGCCCGGCCAGAATCTCGCATCCCTTGATCGTGTGGGTCTCCATCACCTTAAATTCCTCGGGCGTCAGGCGGCCGAGCTTATTGAGGATACTGTCGGGGATGGCGATTTTGCCGATGTCATGCATGGCCGAGGCCGACGCGATGACGCGGATTTTTTCCTCGTCCAGGTTATACTCCGGGCAGTTGCGCCACACTTCCTCCAACAGCGCCTTCATAAGCAGCCGGATGCGGCGGATATGCTGGCCCGATTCCAGGCTGCGATACTCGATGACCGAGGACAAAGCGTCTATGAGCACCTCGTTGGATTCCTGGAGTTTGACCGCCTGTTCAGCCACCATGTCCTCCAGGTTGTGTTTATGTAAAGAAAGCTCGATGATATTGTGGACCCGACGCTTGACCACATGGGGCTCAAAGGGCTTGACGATGATGTCGGAAGCCCCCAAGTCAAAAACCCGCAGCTCGCTTTCCAAGGAATTGTCCGCCGTAATGACAGCCACCGGCACCTCATCGAGCAGGGGGCTGCCGCCCAGCTCCTCCATGACCTGGTACCCACTCTTGACGGGCATAACCAGATCCAGCAGTACAATGGCGATGCTGCTGTGGTATTCTTTGAGCAGAAGGAGGGCCTGTTCCCCATTTTCCGCTTCCATCAGTTTGTATTCGTCCTGGAAGAGTCCCCCCAGAATGGCGCGGTTGATTTCCATATCGTCAACAATGAGGATGGTGTCTCTTTTCTTCACGTAAATCCCTCCTTTTCCCCGGCCCGGCGCACAGGCGAAACTGTGCTCTCAAGCTCCCGGGAAGCGCGCGGCCCTCTGCCGGTAGGTCGGTCCCTCCGGACAAAGGGCCGTCTCGGGCTCTTCTTCCGCCCCGAAGCTGGGCATAAGCGCTTCCTTGCGTATACTCCTTAAAAAGAGTAGATACAGTAAAAATTATATCATTTTGTCTGGAAAGGGGCAACGAAAGAACAGGTTTTTTGCAGAAAATTACCGATTTTCACCTTCTCCACCGGCTTGCTCCCGCCCCTTCCCACCGCCGCCGGAGCTTTCAGCCGTCTTTTGGGCCGCCCCGTTCCAATGAACGTCCCGCCCTCCCCGGCATAGCAAGCGCCTTACCCCTCTGGGAAAGCGCCGGCCTCCCCGGCGGGGGGCGGCGTCCGTTTCACTGGACCGGGGGACGACGCGCCCTTGGTTTTCCCTCTTTTTCGCTAAATTACCCCATTTTCCGTAAGAAATATGTTATACTTTTGCTAATAACGACATCGCCGGGAGGTTTTGACATGAAAACTGCCGTCTACCGGGTGTGCGCCCTCGTTTGCTATCTGTTGTCCGGAGCCGCCTTCGCCTGTTTTGTTTACGGGAGCCTCGCCCTCTCCCTGTCCCCCATCGGGAAGGTGGGGGTATTGTGCGTGGGATGCCTGTGCTTTTATCTCGGCTCCCTGGCTCTTGGCAGGACCCTGCTCCCTCCCTGGCCCCGGAGGCTCGCCGTCTTTTCTTTGGCTCTCTTTTTTATCCTCTATCTCTGGCTGCTGCTCTCCTTTACCCTCTTTGATGTGTTTTTCGGGCGCAGCGCGTTGCGCCCCATCGGGTGGAGCGGGGAGGCTTTCACCCGCTACCTGCAAACCTCCCTCAACTTGCTCCCCTTTCGTACCATTGGGGAGTTTGTCCTCGCCATCTTTACCGGCGACCTCCCACCCCGGGTCATCCTCACCAATCTCCTCGGCAACCTGTGCGCCATGATGCCCTTTGCCTTCTTCCTGCCGGCGCTCTTCCCCCGTCTGCGCTCCTGGCGGCGGTTTATCCCTGCCATGGTGCTGATCGTGGCGGGGATCGAGCTCTCCCAGTTTCTCCTCCTCACCGGCAGCTGCGATATCGACGACATCATCCTCAACGCCGGCGGGGCCTGCCTTCTCTTCGCCCTGCTCCAGTGGGCGCCGGTGAAGCGGTGGGTCCAAAAGCTCACCCTGGAAGACGCCCCGGCGCTCCCAGCGAGAAGGGACCGGCCTTAAAACCGGTCCCTTTGCGCCCCTTTCCCACCCATGGAAGGACTACCGTCCATCCCGGACCGCCTACGAAAGCGGCAGGCGCTCGGCCCAGCAGCCCGCAGCGCGGCGCGCAATGGGACAAATTCTCCCCTTCGCTCCACAAAAAAGTCCCGGCGGAAGATTCCGCCGGGACTTTTTTCTCAAAGGTGGCGCCGCTTACTTCCCGCTTTCCGGCAGGAGCCGGACGCAATCCCATAAGAAGACGAGATGGAGCAAAAGCAGGCCCCCAAAAATGATCAGCTGGGTCGCCGGGGTCATGGCGCAGGCGATGCCGCTGCTTTGGTGGATGAGATTGGCGGCGGCCAGCACGCCGTAGCCGGCGGCGCATAGGGCATAGAGTGCGCAAAAGAGCCGCCGGCGCCTCTTGACGATATGGTAGAGGGCCAGTCCCAGCACCGCGGCTGCAACCGCCAGCCCACAAAAGAATAGGACGGTGGAAAAAATCAGTTCCATGGCGCTCCCTCCTTAGGTCAGCGGCGGACAGTAGGTGCTGCCAAAGGTCAGCCACAGTCCCGCCGCCACCAACGCGAGCGCCGCCACGACGGCCACTCCCCGAAGGATGGAAAACATTTTGCTTCTATGATCGGTCATGGGGTTTCCTCCTGTTCCAATTGTAAGAGCTTTTCTTTCACGGACAACCCGCCTGCATAGCCGGTCAGGGAGCCGTTTGCCCCCACCACCCGGTGGCAGGGAACAACGATGGCGATGGGGTTTTTGTTGTTGGCCATCCCCACCGCCCGGCAGGCCGTGGGCTGGCCGATGGCGGCGGCGATCTGTCCGTAAGTCCTCGTTTCACCGTAGGGAATCTCTAAAAGCGCCGCCCAGACCTTTTGCTGGAAGGGCGTCCCTTTGGGGGCAAGGGGCAGGGAAAACCGGCGGCGCTCCCCCGCGAAATACTCGTCCAGCTCCCGGGCCGCCTGGCGCAGGAGAAGGGACTCTTCCAAGCGGTCCCCCTCGCGCAGGGCCGTTTGGCCGCCAAAGTGTACGCCGGTGAGTGCTTGTCCTTCTTCCCGCAGCAGCAGTTCCCCCACGGGGCTAACATAAACAAAGGCGTTTGCCATCTTTTTCTCCTCCTTTAGGCACCACCGCGCGGGGCCGCGTCGCAAGGGCCCCGCGCACTTCCTATTTCTTGGCGCGGCGTTTTGTGGCTTTATGATAACACAAAAATATGTCCGCACCATTTCGGCATTCGCATCATTTGGTTACAAAATCATCTCCCTCCCCGCCCCGCTCTTCCCGGGCGCCGGAGGAGAGCATGGCGCAAAGAAGAAACCCTCCCCAGAAAGAAACGGATAATAACAGGGCGGACACGGTCAATACTATGCTCATTAGGGTCCTCCTCTTCTGACTCCACCGGTTGCAAACGGCGGTAAAATCCCGCATTGCCCAACCGGAGTTTCGGTTGCTTTTCTATCCAGTTGTGATATAATAGCCGCAGAAACACCCCCGCGGTTTTCCTGCATCTATTGCTATCTTAGCAAAACGCATCCTTTTGGTGACGCATTTGGGGTATTTTCTTTTATTTTTCCGTTACTATTCTTTGATTGGGCGGCTGGTCCCGCCATTTTGTGATAAGGAAAGGGAATTCTTTATGAACATTCTCATTATCGGCTGCCGGAAGGCGGGCTCGCGGCTCGCTTCCATCCTGTGCCGGATGAACCATGACGTCTCGGTGCTGGACAAGGAAGAGGAAAGCTTTGACCGGCTGGACGACGATTTTTGCGGCATCACCGTGGCGGGCGTGCCCATCGACTTGGATGTGCTGCGCAACGCGGGCATCGAAAACTGCGACGCCGTCATCTGCGTCACCCCCAACGACAACGTCAATATCATGGCCTCCCAGATGGCCAAGGAGATATTCCATGTGCCGGTGGTTATCTGCCGGATTTACGACCCCAGCCGGGAGGAGATTTTCTCCCACATCGGTATCCATACGGTATGCCCCACCAACCTGACGGTCTCCTCCATCTGTTCCGCGTTGGCCGACACCGACATCGGTGAGTATATGGCCTTCGGCACTTCTACCGTCCGCTTCACCACCCATGACCTGCCGGCCCAGATGGCGGGCGGCACCATGAAGGAGCTTCAAATGGAGCCGGAGCACCAGCTCTTCGGGGTCCTCAACAGCAAAGGCCTCTTCCACCCGGCCATGGAGCGGGATTATATCTTGCGGGAAGACGACCGGCTGGTGGTCGCCAGCATGGTTCACTAGCGCCGCCCATCGGACAAACAGCGCGAAACGTAAAACCCGCGCCTGTCCGTTTTTATAGCGCAGCTGCAAAAAATAGTCTCTGGTTCCTGTTTTTGCCCTGTGTCCCCAGACGCCGCTTCTGCGGGGACCCAGCGCAGACAGGGCGCCGCGAGCGCGCGGCGCCCTGCGTATCATCAATTTTACGATATCCAGCACAGGCCGCCAAAAGCGCGGCGGGGAGGATTTTTATGAAAGTCATCGTTGTCGGCGGCGGAAAGGTCGGCTATTATCTGTCCAAGACCCTCTTGGCTCATGGCCACCAGCCCCATATTATCGAAGTCAACAAGAAAATCTGCGCCAATTTGGCCGAGCATTTGGAACTGCCGGTGGTCAACGGGGACGGCACCACCCTGGAAGGCCTCTCGGAGGCGGAGGCGGAAACCGCCGATGCGCTGGTGAGCGTCACCGGGCGGGACGAGGACAACCTCATCGCCTGTCAGCTGGCCAAGCGGCATTTCAGCGTTCCCAAGACGGTGGCCCGTGTCAACAACCCCCGCAATTTGGAGGTCATGAAGGCCCTGGGAGTGGATATCCCCATCAGCTCCACCGACAACATCGCCCGGCTTTTGGAGCGGGAAGTGGACACTTCCCGCATCCGCCAGCTCCTGGCCCTCAACCGGGGGGAAGCCTCCATCATCGAGCTGCTGGTGCCCAAAAACTACGCCTTGGACGGCATCACTCTGTCGGAGCTGCGCCTGCCCCAGGATTGCGTCATCTGCACCATCACCCGGGACGACGTCCTGCTCATCCCCCGCGGTAATACCACCATCCTCTCCGGCGATCGGATTCTCGTTATCGCCAAGGATACCATCATCCACGACCTGACCAAGATGCTTCGTTTAGAATAATTACCTCTATGATAAAGGGGGCCGGACTTCCGGCCCCCTTTTTTTGTAGGAAAGGTCTTTTTTTAATCGCTTTAGCAAAACAAAGACTAAATTATTAGATAAAATAGCAATTGACGGAGCCCGGGATAAAGTGCATAATAAACATGTAAACTTTTATAATGTTTAAAAGTTTTAGATAATCTTCACAATCCCGTCCTTATGACAAAAGAGAGAGGGTGTATCACATGAAAAAAACCATCATCACCATTAGCCGGCAGTATGGCAGCGGCGGCAAAGAAGTCGGCGAGAATTTGGCGAAGAAATTGGGCGTCCCCTTCTATGACAAGGAGATCATCGCCATGGCTGCCCGTTCCAGCGGCCTCGACGCGGAACTCTTCGAAAAGGCCGATCAAAAAGCCACCAACAGTCTGCTCTATGCCCTGTCCATGTTCGGAACCACCGCCACCACCTACAATGCCGCTTCCTATGATGGACTTCCCCTCGCAGACAAACTCTTTATCATCCAGTCGGACATCATCCGCTCCATTGCGGCCAAGGGCTCCTGTGTCATCGTCGGGCGCTGCGCCGACTATGTCCTGGCCGACGACCCCAGCTGCATCAACATCTTCCTCACCTCCGACTGGGCCAGCCGCGTGCGCCGGGCCACCCGCCAGTATGAACTGGACCCCTCCGATGCCGAGGATATCATCCGCAAGACCGATAAGAAGCGGGCCGCTTACTACAATTTCTACACCGGGCTCAAATGGGGCCATGTGGACAATTACCACCTGTGCCTGAATACCGACGCCATCGGTTTGGAAAATGCGGTGGACCTCATCGCCAGCTATGTGAGCATCCGGGAAAACGATGATTAACAAATAGTATTATTCCACAAAAATATAATATATGGTAAAAGAAGCGCCGGTGGATTCCGGCGCTTCTTTTTTAGATGTAGCCGTACATCCCCCGGACGGATGCCTCCCCGGCGGCGATGTGCACCACTTTCCCATCCACATGTAAAATCAGGTTGCCGTCTTCTCCCACGTCCAGCGCGGTGCCCTCCAGCGTCCTGCCGCCGTCGGTCACCCGGACCTGACGGCCCAGCGTCACACATTGGCGCCCGTATTCCTCCCGCAGCGCGCCGAAACCGGCGGCGGCAAAGCGCTCGCAAAGCGGTTCCAGCTCATTGAGAATCCGGGCCGCCACGGCAAAGGGCTCCACTTTCACACCGGTGGCCGCCGCCACACTGGTGGCATAGGGCAGGTCCCGGGCGGCGAAGTCCTCCTCCGTCTGCACCAAATTGACCCCCATGCCGCAAACGGCCCAGCTCTCCCCGGCCATCACCCGGGATTCGCAGAGGATGCCGCAGACCTTTTTGCCCCCTGTCACCACATCGTTGGTCCACTTGATGCCAAAGCTCTCCTTCGTGAGGCCCTCCAGCGCCCGGGCCACCGCCATACCGCATACCAGCGGCAGGGCGGCCATCTGTTTGAGCAAAAAGGGACGCAGGAGCAGGCTCATGGCTAGGGCCTCCCGATCGGTGGGGGCCCACTGGCGCCCCAGCCGTCCCTTGCCCGCCACCTGGCGTTCGGCGATGACCACCGTGCCGTGGGGCAGACGCTCTCCCTCCCGCTTGAGATAGTCATTGGTGGAATCCACCTCGTCGAGATAGATACAGTTTTGTCCCAGCACCTGGGTGGTTAGATTCTGTAATTCCATGTTTGATCGTCCCTTTTATTACTTTAAGTATATTATATTTGTTACTATACCATTAGGAGTGATATCGATAATGCCATAGGAGGGCCTTCCGTCCCGGGGATGGCCGAGACTGCCGGGATTGAGGAGGTAGAGCCCGTCCTCGTAGCTACACACCGGTACATGGGTGTGACCGAACAGGGCGATCTGAGCGTCCTCCTCCCGGGTCCACTTTTTGAGGGGCTCGAGACTCCCTTTCACTCCCAGCGTGTGGCCGTGGGCCATGGCGATGCGCACGCCGCCCTCCTCGATGACCCGGGTAAGGGGCGCGTCGCTGCCATAGTCGCAGTTGCCGGGCACCCCCAGCACCGCTTTTTCGGGATAGCAGTTCCGGATGTCCTCCATGTCCCGGATATGGTCCCCCAGATGGAGGAAAAGCGCGGCGGCGGGCTGGGCCTCCACCACCTTTTTGAGCCCGAAAAAGTCCCGGTGGGAATCGGAAAACACCACGATGCGCATGGCCGACGCCTCCTTTTTTCTTCAAACTTCCTCTATTATACCCGCCTTGTCCCCGGAAGACAACCACCCTTCTCCCAGATCTTTCCGCCCCTCCCCTCCTTTACAAGGGCCCTCCTTCCGGGGTACAATGGAAGCACCGACGCTCTGAAAGGAGGGCCGCCATGATTTCACCCAACGACATCCCCTCCCACCTCCTCATGGGGCGGACGGACACCCACATCTATCTGCGGCCCCATCCGGCGCTGCGGGGGCTCATCGCCCACTACACCCTCATCTTCCCCGGCAGCCCGGGACAGGCGGGGGAGAGCCTGACCCTCATCCCCGACGCCAGCGGCTGCCTGATCTTCATCCTGCGCCCCGACCGGGTGGAGGGGCTCATCTGGGGCGCCACCACCCAGGCGGCGGTGGTCCATAACGACTTTGCCACCTGTCCGCCCCGGGTCTTCGTGGAGTTTCTCCCCGGCACCCTTTCCCTCTTTGCCCATTTGCCCCAGGAGGAACTGAGCGACCGGCGGCTTCCCCTCTCCGCCGTCTCGGCGGCCCTCACCCCCGAAGTCGCCCGGATTGCGGAGGAATCTTCCTCCACCGGGGCCTTCATCGCGGGGCTCGACGCCCTGCTTTTAAAGATCATCGAGGGACGGGAGCGGCCGGCCGCCGTCCTCCATGGACTCAAAAGGCTGCGGGAGACGGACGGGATGCTCTCCATTTCGGCCCTCGCCCAGGAGACCGGGTACAGCGCCCGGCACCTCAGCCGCCTCTTTGGGGAATATGTGGGGATGTCGGCCAAGACCTTCGCTCGGGTGCTGCGGGTAAATCTAATCCTCTCCCGGATGCGGGAGGGCGCGGACTCCCTCACCCTCACGGCCCAGGAGGCCGGGTTCTACGACCAGTCCCACTTCATCCGCGATTTTTCCCGCATCTGCGGCGCGGCCCCCACCGACTATCTCCAAAACCTGTCCGATTTTTACAATGAAACCTTTAAATTTTAGGATAAGATAAAGGTAGGCGCTCATCGCCGTGCCGTTTCCTCTCCGGGTCCTCCTTTGGAGCGGGAATCGGACGGCGGAGAGCCTATGTACATTCGGCGCGCCGCCCGCTTTTCTCACCGGCGGCAGCCACGGCGGACCTTACGTCTTGTCCGTGGCGGAAGGAGGTTTCCCATGAAATTTGAATCCCCGCTTTTGGCTGTCAAAGATATCGCCGTCTCCCGGCGCTTTTACGAAGAGGTCCTGGGCCTGCAGATGATCGTGGACCACGGCCGGAACATCGTCCTCACGGGAGGGCTCTCCCTCCAGCAGGACTTTCCCGAAATGCTGGGCCTCGACCCGGACTCCCTCGTCCAATGTTCCCGCAACGCGGAAATGTACTTCGAAGAAGAGGATTTTCTCGGCTTTGTGGAGAAGCTCACTTCCCGGGGGGACATCAAGCTTGTCCATCCCATGATGGAACAGCCCTGGGGACAAAGGTGCATCCGCTTTTATGACCCGGACGGCCACATCATCGAGGTGGGCGAGCCCATGCCGCTGGTGGTCATCCGTCATCTGGTGTCGGGCATGAGCCCCGATCAGGTGAGCGAACTGACCATGTGCCCCCTCCCCATCGTCCTGGCCGCGCGGAAAAACATCATGAACAAGTAAAAAAAGGGCGCTCCCGCGGGAGCGCCCTTTTCTTTTGGGCGGAGTCGTTTCCCCGCCAAAAAGGAGGCCGAAATATCGGCCTCCTTTTGATTATTCCTCGTTTTCTTTCTCCATGACCGCGATGTGCAGTTCCCGGATGTCCTTTTCGTCCACCTCGGCCGGACACATGGTCATCAGCTCGCTGGCGTTTTGCACCTTGGGGAAGGCGATGACGTCCCGGATGGAATCCTTGTGGAGCAGGAGCATCACCAGCCGGTCCAGGCCGAAGGCCATGCCGCCGTGGGGCGGCGCGCCGTACTGGAAGGCGTCGATCAGATAACCGAACCGCTCATGGGATGCCTCGGGGGTGAAGCCCAGGGCCTCGAACATCTTCTCCTGCAGCTCCGGGTCGTTGATGCGGATGGAGCCGCCGCCCACCTCGCAGCCGTTTAAGACCATGTCGTAGGCCAAAGCGTGAACGCCGGCCGGGTCGGTGAAGAGCTTGTCCACGTCCTCCAGTTTCGGGCAGGTGAAGGGATGGTGCTTGGCCACATACCGGTCCTCTTCCTCGGAATACTCGAACTGGGGGAAATCGGTGACCCAGAGGAGATCGAATTTACTCTCGTCGATGAGGGAGAGGCGCTTTGCCAGCTCGCACCGCAGCGCGCCCAGGCTGTCGTAGACCACCTGCTTGTCACCGTCGGCCACCACCAGGATGACGTCGCCGGTCTGGGCCCCCACCTTCTGGCGCAGGGCGGTTTTCTCCTCCTCGCTGAGAAACTTCTCAAAGCTGGAGGTCTCCTTGTCGGGGGTCAGTCTTGTGTAGGCAAGGCCCTTGGCCTTATAGGTCTTGACAAAGTCGGTGAGCTTGTCGATCTCCTTGCGGGAGAGCTTCTCCGCGCCCCCCGGCACCAAAATCGCCTTGACCGCGCCGCCGGCGGACAGAGCCCCGGCGAAGACTTTAAACGCACAGTGCGCGAGCACATCGCCAAGATCGATGAGCTCCAAGCCGAACCGGGTGTCCGGCTTGTCCGAGCCAAAGCGCTCCATGGCTTCCTCATAGGAGATGCGGCGGAAGGGCGTCTCGATGTCCACGCCCAACGCCTCCTTAAAGACCCGCTTCATGAAGCCTTCGTTGACCGTCATTACGTCGTCCTGGTCCACAAAGGACATTTCCAGGTCGATCTGGGTAAATTCCGGCTGCCGGTCGGCCCTCAGGTCCTCGTCCCGGAAACAGCGGGCGATCTGCATGTACCGGTCAAACCCGGAGAGCATGAGCAGCTGCTTATACTGCTGGGGGGACTGGGGCAGGGCGTAAAACTTGCCCGGATGGACCCGGGAGGGCACCAGGTAGTCCCGGGCCCCCTCGGGGGTGGATTTGATGAGGATGGGGGTCTCGATTTCCAAGAAGCCGTTTTCGTCGTAGTAGTCCCGGGCGATCTTGACGATACGGTGGCGCATCTGCATGGCGTACTGCATCTCGGAACGCCGCAGGTCCAGGTAGCGGTATCTCAGCCGCAATTCCTCCTTGACGCTGGTCTCGTCGGTGATCTCGAAGGGCGGGGTTTTGGCCTCGTTTAAAATACGCAGATCGGTGACGAAGATTTCGATGGTGCCGGTCTTGATCTCGGTGTTCACCGATTCCCTTTTCCGAACCGTCCCCTTGGCCATGAGCACAAACTCGGCCCGCACCTTGGCCGCCTTCTCCATGATGGCGCGGTCGGAGGCGTCGTCAAAGGCCAACTGGACAATGCCGGTGCGGTCCCGCAGGTCGATGAAGATGAGGTTGCCCAAATCCCGGGTCTTCTGCGTAAATCCGCACACGACCACTTCCCTGCCGATGTCGCTTTCGGAAACCTCGGTGCAGTAATGGGTTCGTTTGAGGCCCTGCATGGTTTCGTTCATACAATCTCTCTCCTTTGGTCTTTACAACAAATTTTTAAGCGGCAGGTCGCCGAAGCTCTCGGCAATCTGTTCGATGGTATCGTTCTGGTCGTTTTCATAGATGGCGGTGAGCACGCCGCCCTCTTCGAATTTGACGTCGATCTGCTGGGAGGTGGCCATGTTCTTGAGCTTGGCGACCCCTGTTTCCAGCTCGTTGTCCCCCAGCACCAGAGTGTACCGGGCGCCGATCTTGTCGGCGTACTTCATCTGGGCCTTGAGGCTGCGGCTCATGCTGTCGCACTGGGCGAAGAAGCCCTCCTCCCGCAGCTGCATGGCAAGCTGGCAGGCTTTCACCGAGGCGGCCTCCCCCATGGAGGCGATGTAGATGTCGCAGGCCGGTTCCTCCGGGAACTGGGCTCCGGTCTTCTCCATGAGGAGGAGGAGCCGCTCCAGCCCCATGGCAAAACCCAGCGCCGGGGTTTCCTTGCCGCCCAGCATCCCGATGAGCCCGTCGTACCGGCCGCCGCCGCAGACCGTGCCCTGGGCGCCGATATTTTCGGAGACAAACTCAAACACCGTGCGGGTGTAATAGTCGAGGCCCCGGACAATGGTGGGGTTGACCACAAAGTCGATGCCCATGGCGTTTAGGCGGGTCTTGACCCCCTCGAAGTGCTCCCGGCAGTCGTCGCAGATATAGTCGATGATCTTGGGCGCGCCCTTGGCTATCTCCTGGCACTCGGGGCTCTTGCAGTCGAGAATCCGCATGGGATTCTTTTCGAGCCGCCCCAAACAAGTTTCGCAGAGCTTGTCCTTGTAGGCGCTAAAGTATTCCACCAGTTTCTTGTGGTAGGCGGCCCTACAGGTGGGGCAGCCGATGGAGTTGAGTTCCAGCCGGATGCCCTCCACGCCCAGCACCCGGAAGATTTCGTTTGCCACGGCGATGACCTGGGCGTCGGCCGAGGGGGCCGCGGCGCCCAGCATCTCGATGCCGAACTGATGAAATTCCCGCAGGCGTCCGGCCTGGGGCTTCTCATACCGGAAGCAGGAGACCACATAGCTGGCCATCACCGGCAAAGCGTCCCCCAAGAGGCCGTTTTGCATGGCAGCGCGGACCACCCCCGCCGTCCCTTCGGGGCGCAGGGTGATGGAGCGGTTGCCTTTGTCCTGGAAGGTGTACATCTCCTTTTGCACCACGTCGGTGGTGTCCCCCACCGAGCGGGTGAACAGCTCCGTGTGCTCAAAGACCGGGGTCCTGATTTCTCTAAAGCCAAAGAGGGCCGCCGTCTCCATGGCCGTCTTCTCCAAATACTTCCACCGGCCGCTTTGGCTGGGAAGCACGTCCTGGGTGCCCCGGGGGGCGTTTGTCAATAATGCCACTGTGATCTCTCCTTATTCTTTCACCGCCTACCGGCGGGGGTTGTCGCGGACCTGCGGTCAGCATGTCGCGCCCTAAAGTTTTCATCACAACATTGTCGCGTTGCCCGCGCTCAGGGTACGAACGCACTACAACGCGGTACGGCGGCGGACACTGTCCGCACGGCGGGGGTTGTCGCGGACCTGCGGTCAGCGTGCCTCGCCCTAAAGTTTACTTTGCTACACCGCCGCGTTGCACGCGTTTGGGTTGCCGTCGCGCCGCAGCGCGGCTTGGGGATGGGCACTGCCCATAAAAATACTCCTCCTCCCGCCAAATGTCAATGACACTGGTAAGGGACGAGGAGTTTTTTCCACGTGTTGCCACCCTGATTGAGCAAAACCATCGGATTTTGCCCCACTCATTGCCCCTTAACGCGGGATACGTGCCGCCCTACGCCTCCCGTTCACCGGAATTTCAGGCGGCCTGCTCGGCGGGTGTCTGTTCACAACGTCCGTCTTGACCCAAACCAGCTCTCAGCCAGTGGCTGGTTCTCTCTGCTGCTGTCCGGCCTTTGTTACTTTTCCCGCTTAAAGCGCATTTGTACCATTTTATTTCGCAACAGCTTTATTTCACGCTGCTGGGATTGACAATGTTTCTCCAGTCCAGATCGCCCCGCTCCAAGCTGTGGATAAGGGCCTCAGCCGTGGCGATATTGGTCGCTACGGGGATGTTATGGACGTCGCACAGACGGAGCATGTCCGCCTCTTTGGGCTCGTGAGCCTTGGGTGTCAGAGGGTCCCGGAAAAAGAGGAGCAGGTCGATTTCATTGCAGGCAATCCGCGCCGAAATTTGCTGGTCTCCACCCTGGGAACCGCTGAGGAATCGGAACACCTGCAAACCTGTGGCCTCGGCCACCAGTTTGCCCGTTGTCCCTGTTGCGCAGATATTGTGGCGGCTCAGGATACCGCAGTAAGCAATACAAAATTGCACCATCAGTTCCTTTTTCGTGTCGTGAGCGATGATTGCTATATTCAAGTGATTCCCTCCCCTGAGTGATGATTTTCTTTTTATGGTGTTCTTTCCTTCATCTTGGTTTTCTTTTTGCTTTCCACAATGAGCAGGGTCAGCGGACGATCAGTGGAATTTCCTCCCCCATGAGTCTGCCTGCGAGGGCGGCAAACACCTTGCCTGTCCGGCCCGCTTCATCGATGGGCTGTCCCTTTCCAATGCAGGCTGTCAGCTCCCGGTCTTCGGGTATCACGCCGATGAGCTGTACCCCCGCAGCGTCGATCACCTCGTCCAAATCCGCAAACAACTTCTGTCCCAGAAATTTTTTCCCCACTTTGTTGATCACCAGGCGCTGCCGGGTGATTCCCGAGCGGTCCAGTAGATCGGACATGACCCGACCGTCCCGCACCGCCACCGGGTCCGGCGTCACTACCACCAGCGCACGGTTGCAGATCTCCGCGCCCACCGTGAAGCCGCAGCTAAGACCCGCGGGCGCGTCAATAAAGATGTAGTCATAATAATGGGTGAGTCCTTTGCACAAAAACGTCAGGCTTTTGCGCTCCAAGTTACAAGAGGTATCCCGCGGCGCGCCCAGCAGGGAAAGTCCCCGCTGATAAGGGCACTCCATAATGGCTTTGATGGGTTCGCATCGGCCTTTGAGGACATCGGCCAGGTCAAATACCGTTTGGTCTTCGACCCCCAGCATGATGTCGAGTCCTCCCAGACCCGCGTCCATCTCGATTAAGAGCACCTTTTTACCGCGCTGTGCCAGCGCCGCCCCGGTCAAGAGGCTGACTGTGGATTTTCCCACGCCGCCTTTTCCAGAGGTCACCAATAGGATTTCAGCCAAGGCGCAGGTCCTCCTTTCACCATCATATCATAGAACGGCTGTAAAAATCAAATAAAATCTGGGACAAGTTGTGCCGCTGCTTCATATAATATTGCCCAAAAAAGTGGAACATTCTTTGGCAACCTGTCTGTTTTTTCAAATATCTAGCCCGTGAAACAAATATTGGATAATTTTTCTTTCATTATATCGGGTACCCTTTATTCTGGGCTGCTGGCGGAGCTGTCCGTGGAGGAGGTCGGCGTTGTGGCCGTGCCCGATGCCTGGGAGGCGGCGGAACTCGCCGACGAGCTGTCCCCGCTTTCCCCGGTCTGGGTGGAGCCGAAGAAGTACTGGTCAAAGACCTTTTTGGCCACCGGAGCGCCAGTATAGCCGTGCCAGCCCTTTTCAATGACCACCACAATGGCGATCTGGGGGTCCTCCACCGGCGCGAAACAGATGTAGGTGGAGTTGGGGAACTCTTTGGTCTCCGGGGTGCCGGTCTTAGCCGCCACGGTGTAGGGGTAGTTGTCGAAGACGTGGACAGAGGTGCCCTGGGGGCTGGCCGCCAGTCTCATACCCTCGATGACGGTGTCGAAGACCGCGGGGGTGGAGACGGTTTCCACCACCTCGTTGGAGAAGGTTTCCACCACCTGGTCCTGGTTATAGGAGCGTATTTCCTTGACAATGTGCAGGTTCTTCCGTTTGCCCTTGTTGGCGATGGTGCAGACGTAATTGGCTAGCTGCAAAGGGGAGAACTTGTTGTCCGACTGGCCTATGGAGGCCTGGATGACGTCGCCGGGATGCCACTGCTCGCCCATGACGTTTTCGCGATACTCCCGGCTTGCCACCACGCCCTTGGCCTCACCGATTTCCACGCCGGTGGGGACGCCCAGCCCCAGGGCCTTGGCGTATTTGGCAATGTTTTCAATGCCGGTGCGGCGTCCCACATCGTAAAAGAAGATGTTGCAGGAGCGCATCAGGGCTTTAAAGACGGTGGTCTGTCCGTGGACGCCCAGGCAGCCCGGAGTGTAGCTGGGCGCATAGTACAGATAGGTGCCCGAACACTGGACGGTGGACTCGGGGGTAATGATCCCCTCGGTCAGCGCCGCCGTGGCCACGCAGGGTTTAAAGATGGAGCCGGGGGTGTAGGTACCCTCAAAGGCCCGGTTAAAGAGGGGGCGCAGCGGGTCCTGGGACAGGGTGTTATAATTTTGCCGGTAGGTGGACAGGTCAAAGGACGGGTAATTGACCGCCGCCAGGATTTCTCCGGTGCGGGTGTCGACGGCCACCACCACGCCGGCGTTGGCCTCCTTGCCCTCGCCCTCCTTGGCCGTGGCGTTGAGGAGCTTGATCTCATCCTCCAGCGCCTTGGCTGCCACCTTCTGCAATTCGCTGTCGATGGTGAGTACCACCGTGTTCCCCGCCTTGGGGGCTTTGGTGGTTTCCACATTGGAGACGATGCCCTTGTTGTTAAGCGTGATGTCCCGGGTGCCGTTTTCACCCCGGAGATAGCTTTCAAAATATTGTTCAATGCCGCTTTTGCCCACGGTGTCGTTGAGGAGATACCCCTTATCCTTGAGCTCGGCATATTCTTCTTTATAAATGGGGCCGATCTGGCCCACGATATGGGGCGCCACCGTACCGTTGACATATTCCCGGATGGGGGTCTCGTAGACGTCGGCGCCGGGCAGGTCCAGGTTATTCTCCTTAACCTTGGCCACCGTGTCCATGGAGACGTCGCTTGCGAAGGTATAGGGGTTTTCGATGGAGTAGCCCTTGTCCACCATCTCATAGCGCACGCCCGCGATAATCCGGGTCTGGACCGGGTCAAGCCCCTCAATTTTGTATTCCTCCACCATGGCGTCCATGACGTTTTCCAGGGTGGCCCAGTTCTGGAGTCCCAAAGTCTCCTTGAGCTTGGCCACGTCATCCTCCCGCCCCTCCATAAACTGGAACGGTTCCTCCATGGTGATGGGGAGATTGTCAATCCACGGCTCGTTGTTGGCTTTGAGGATGTCCACCAGGCGCAGAATAACCTGGTTTTCCATGTCTTTGGTCATGAAGACCTTATCCAGTACAATGTCGTAGCCCACCCGGTTTTTGGCCAGGGGTTCCATATTGCGGTCCACAATTTCGCCCCGTGCCGCCATAATGGTCTGGGTTTTGATGTCCCCTTTTTCAGCCAGGGCCAGGTAGTCCTTTCCCTCCACGATCTGCAGCTGCATCAGCCGCACGCCGAACAGGACAAAGACAATCAGGACGAGGACTGCCAACACGGCGGTCCTGACGCCCACTTTCGATATTTTCATGGCAAATCCTCCTTCCCACCTGCCGGTGGGGGTTATCGCGCTGTGGATCGTCCGAGACCCAAGCGTGGGCGACGCGACAGTGTTACAAATAAAACTTCGGGCACGTCCTGCCCGCCGCAGGCGCGTGGGTGACGCGACAATGTTACAAACAAAACTTCGGGCGCGGTGTCCCCCAGCGGTAGCTGGCGCTGACACATCGCGCTGTAATGCGTCGGCAATCTGGGCGCGAGTGACGCGGCGATGTTGCGAATCAAACTTCGGGCGCGGCTTGCCGACCGCAGGTCCGCGAATGACTCGGCAACGTTGCGAATCAAACTTCGGGCGCAATATCCCCCAGCGGTAGCTGGCGCTGACACATCGCGCTGTAATGTGTCGGCAATCTGGGCGCGTGGGCGACGCGGCAATGTTGCGAATCAAACTTCGGGCTCGATATCCCCCAACGGTAGCTGGCGCTGACACATCGCGCTGTAATGCGCCGGCAATCTGGGCGCGTGGGCGACGCGGCGACGTTGCGAATCAAACTTCGGGCGCAGCTTGCCGACCGCAGGTCCGCGAATGACTCGGCAACGTTGCGAATCAAACTTCGGGCGCAATATCCCCCAGCGGTAGCTGGCGGTAGGCGGACTATTCGACGGCGAGCAGCTCGACGAAGCGGTTGCTCAGCTTTCGGATGAAGTAATAGAACAGCGGCGTGACGATGAGGGAATACAAAATGACCGGCAGGATGCTGGTGAGCAGAATACGGGAAATGCCGTCGTAGTCCCACAGGGCCAGGTTAAAGAAAAAGTCGAAGAAGCCCCGTACAACCAGGGTGCCGCCCGACAAAATCAGGCAGGTGGTCAGGGTGGGGCGCATCAGCACGTGGACCAAAAGCCCCGCCGCAAAACAACAAAGCATGAGGACCAGTCCGTTGGAACCGAAAAGCTGGCCCGCGCCCAGGTCGCAGTAAAGCCCCGCCAGCGCCCCGAAGATGGCTCCGGAAAACTCCCCCTCAAACATGGCGATGCACACCACCAGCGGCACCAGCAGCAGGGGCTTGACGCCGAACACCACAAAGAGGGAGGTGGTCGTTTGGAGCACATAGCAAAAGAGGACCAACAGCAGATAGATGCCCCATTTCAGCACGTGGTAAATCTTTTTTTGCTGCATACTTCCTTTCCCTCCCCATTGGCTTCTATATTTTCAAAAAAGGCCTTTAGATGCTCCATCCAAAAGCCTTTCTTTCCCTGTTCGTTTGTCAGAGCATCAGGCCGCCGGCGATGTGGTGCCGGGCGCGGTGGTCGTACCGGGCGTCGTCGTGGTCCCAGGCGTCGTCGTCGCGCCCGACGTGCCCGCCCCGTCCGCCGGGGTGGTGATATTGTCCGGGGTGGCCGCCTGATCCCCCGACGGCTGGCCCGATTTTTGTCCCAGGAAGGAGGTGATTACCACCACGTCCTTGACCGAGAGGATGTCTGCCGCCGGCTGGATGGTGGCTACCAAGGATACCGAATGCTCATCCGGGCGCACGTCGATGACCGTGCCGATGACAAGCCCCTGGGGATAGGTGCCGCCCGATCCGGAAGTGGTGATCAGATCTCCCACCTTGAGGGTGCTTTCCCGGTCGACGTAGATCATCCGGCACTGGCCCTTATCGGCGATGGAGGCGTGTCCCGTGACGATGCCGGTGTCCCGGGTCTGGGTATCATAGGCCCCGACATTGCTGGACACGTCGAGAATGGTCATCACTTTGGAGGAGGTCAGCCCCACCTCATAGACCCGCCCCACCAGTCCCGACGAGGTGATGACCGGGTCTTCGAAGGAAACGCCGTGGAGACTTCCCTTGTCGATGGTAAAGGAGCCGAAACGGTCGTTGGGGTCCCGCCCGATGACCGAAGCCGTCTCGAATTTATAGTCGGGATTGAGTTCTTTAATCTCCAAAAACTGCTTGTACTGCTCATTTTCCGCCTTAATCTTCTCGTAGTCCACCAGCTTTTGGTTGAGTTCGTCGATCTGTCCTTTGAGTTCCTCGTTTTCATTCTTAATGGAGGAAGCATGGACAAACTTGGAGAAAAAACCGGTGGTTCCGTCGGCGATGGCGGAGGAGAGCTTTTGGAAGGGAGCGGCAATGGCGCCCATGAGCTGGGAGGTAAAGCCCGCCAGTCCCTGGGGCGAGGTGGCGCCGCGAATCATAAAGGCAATCAGGACGATGAGCACGCCCACCAGCACCTTAAAGCGCCAGCTCTTCATAAAGTCTTGCACGCGTTGCCCTCCTTTCCCGTCATGAGTCCGGACGCAAAGGCCCGGGAAGCACTCATGCAGTCTTCACGCCCCAAAGCGCGGGGGCCATGAATCCTGCATGATCGAAATTCCTATCAGCTGCCGTTTTCTCCGGCATATGGGCGATTAATATTTTCCGTCGTCGGAGAGCACCTCTTTGTACTTATCCAGGCCCTCCAGCACGACGCCGGTCCCCTTGGCCACGCAGTCCAGCGGGTCCTCGGCGATATGCACCGGCATGCCGGTCTCTTTGGATACCAGCACGTCCAGGCCTTTGAGCAAAGCGCCGCCGCCGGTGAGGGTGATGCCGTGGTCGATGATGTCCGCGGAAAGCTCCGGGGGCGTCTTTTCCAGGGTGGTGCGGATGGCGTCGAGAACGGATGCCAACGGGTCGGCCAAAGCTTCTCTGATCTCCGCCGGGGTGATCATGATGTTCTTGGGCAGGCCGTCCACCAGGTTGCGGCCCTTGATCTCCATGGGGGTCTCCCCCTCATACTCGTGGGCCGAACCGATATTAATCTTAATGTCCTCCGCGGTTCTTTCACCGATCAGAAGATTATATGTCTTTTTCACGTAATTGATGATGGACAGGTCAAATTCGTCGCCGCCCACCCGGACGGACCGGGCCGCGACGATGCCGCCCAGGGAGATGACCGCCACCTCGCTGGTGCCGCCGCCGATGTCCACGACCATGTTGCCGGTGGCCTCCGCCACGGGCAGGCCTGCGCCGATGGCCGCCGCCATGGGCTCCTCAATGATAGCCACCTGCTTGGCGCCCGCCTTAAGGGTGGCCTCCTTGACGGCCCGGCGCTCCACCTCCGTGACGCCGGAGGGGATGCAGATGATGACCCGGGGACGGGCCAGGGCGGAATTGTTGCAGACCTTTTTGATGAAGATTTGCAGCATGCTAGAAGTGATATCGAAGTCGGCGATGACGCCGTCTTTGAGCGGACGCACCGCCACGATGGAGCCGGGGGTTCTGCCGATGACTTCCTTGGCCTCGCTTCCCACATAACGGACGGTGTCATTGCGGGTATCCACCGCTACGACGGACGGCTCCCGCATAATAATTCCCTTACCCCGCATAAAAATGAGGGTATTGGCGGTGCCCAAATCCACACCAATGTCCTTGGAAAAAGAAAACATGTACAAGTTGCCCCTTTCACTTGATAAGAACCGGCCCGAGTCGGCGGCGCCGTTCTCCTTTTTATTCTTGCCTTACAAAAGCCACTGCAAACCATTTCCCCCGCTTCTCCAAGGAAAAATGAGCGTAGTGGTACATTTACCATATAACATCCCAAATATTATACCCTTAAATTCCCCAAACCACAATGAATATTTTCTTAATAATCCCCGTTTTTTGGCCGAAAAATACGATTTTGTCGATTGTTACAACTCATATTTTTCTTTGCCTCCAAATTCCAGCAAGGATGACCGGATTTCCGCCTTTTTCGTCACAGAAAAATAGAAATAGCCGGATGGCTATTCCTATTGTTTTCAAAACGGCTTTTCTTTACATTGGCGGGCCCTATGCTTGTGCGGCTGTATTCCCCAGCTTCCAGCCGGGACAAAACGCCTGGATTTCCCGGCACAGCCGGGCGATGGGCAGGCCCATCACATTAAAATAGTCCCCCTCGATGCCCTTGACGAAGACCGAGCCAAAACCCTGGACGCCATAGGCGCCCGCTTTGTCGAAAGGCTCCCCCGTGTCCAGATACCATGCGATCTCCTCCTGGGTCAGCGGATAAAACGCCACCCGGGTGCGCTGGGAAAAGGCCCGGCGCTCCCCGTTTTTTTGCAGGCACACGCCGGTATAGACGCTGTGGATACGCCCCGAAAGAAGAGCGAGCATTTCCGCCGCCTGCTGAGGGGACTCCGGCTTTCCCAGGATGCGGCCGTCGATGGCCACCACCGTGTCCGCGCCAATGACGAGATCATCGGGATGGCTTTGGGCTACCAAATTCGCCTTGCGGCGGGCAAGCAGTCGCACCGCCTCCTCCGGCCCCATTCCCTGGGGGATACTCTCATCCGCGTCGGCAGGCATTGTCAAAAAGGGGTGGCCCAAAAACGCCAGGAGCTCCTTTCTCCTGGGCGACTGGGATGCTAGAATCATCTGCATAACGCTTCTCCCTTCTGCGGCAAGGTGCCGCTCCCATATCGCGGCGGCAAGGTGCCGCCCCCATATCGCGCTTGAGCTCGTTCCTTGCGGCTGCGCGGGTGACGCGGCGGTGGCCTGAACGGGACCTAGGCCGCGGTATCCTCGCCGGCAGGCGCGCGGGCGGACAGTGTCCGCTCCCACGCCGCGCTGTGATACGTTCCCGGCGGCAACGCGGGCGACGCGACAGTGGCCTAAACAAGGCCCAGGCCGCGGTATCCTCGCCGGCAGGCGCGCGGGCGGCAAGGTGCCGCACCCACGTCGCGCTGTGATACGTTCGCGGCGGCAACGCGAGGGACGCGGCAGTGGCCTGAACGGGACCTAGCCCGCGGTATCCTCGCCGGCAGGCGCGCGGGTGACGCGGCGGTGGTTTAGGCAAAGCCCCAACGTGCGCCATCCCGTCCCGGTAGGGACCTAGAAGCGCTTGGCCGCCGCTTTGTAGCCGAACACGGACAGAATGAGGCAGAGGATGTGGGCGACCGTGATATTGGCGGACAGTCCGAAAGCCAGGGAAAAGACGCTCAGGTCCACCACCAGCGGGGCCTGGGACGAGATGCCGATGGACTGGGAAAATCCCAGCCAGGACAAAAAGGGGACATCCTTGCAGGCTGCGGCGAGCAGGGAGCCGATGACGATACCGCCCACCAAAAACAAAATGAGCAGCAGGTTCTTCTTCCACTTCATGCTTTTTCTTCCTTTGATGTATTTTCGTCTAATTTTTCCCGGTGGAGCCAAAGCCTCCTGTGCCCCGGGCTGTGGGAGTGAGCTCCTCCACCTCTTCGATGTCGGGGGTCATGACCGGCATGATGATGAGCTGGGCGATCCGGTCGCCGGGTTGGACCGTAAACGCCGTGTCCAACTGATTGATAAGCCCCACGAGAATCTCGCCCCGGTAATCGCTGTCGATGACGCCCACGCAGTTGGCCGGGGTGACGCCGTGCTTGATACCCAGACTGCTCCGGGCAAAGACGAACCCGGCAAAGCCCAGCGGAATCTCACAGGCGATGCCGGTATGAATCTGGCAAATCTCATGGGAACCGATGGTTACCGGCTCCTCCAACAGTGCGTAGAGGTCCACGCCTGCACTGCGCAAGGTGGCGCGAAAGGGAATCCGCGCCCGCTCGTCCAGTTTCTTGATGCGAAGTGTCTGCATAATCGCCCAACTCCTTTATCGTTATTCCGCCTGCCGGCGGGGGATGACGCGCACCTGGATTCCATACAAACCACTGCCGCGTGACTCGCGCTGCGGCCGCGAACACATCTCAGCGCGATATGGGAGCGGACACCGTCCGCCCACCGCCTGCCGGCGGAGGATGACGCGCACCTGGGTCCCGTTCAGACCGCTGCCGCGTTACCCGCGCTACGGCCGCGAACGCATCTCAGCGCGATATGGGAGCGGACACTGTCCGCCCACCGCCTGCCGGCGGGGGATGACGCGGACCTCGGTCCCGTTTAAACCGCTGCCGCGTGACTCGCGCTACGGTCGCGAACACATCTCAGCGCGACGAGGGAGCGGACATTGTCCGCCTACCGCCTGCCGGCGGGGGATGTCGCGGACCTGGATTCCATACAAACCACTGCCGCGTGACTCGCGCTACGACCGCGAACGCATCTCAGCGCGACGAGGGAGCGGACACTGTCCGCCTACCGCCTGCCGGCGGGGGATGACGCGGACCTCGGTCCCGTTCAGATCACTGCCGCGTGACTCGCGCTACAGTCGCGAACGCATCTCAGCGCGACGAGGGAGCGGACACTGTCCGCCTATTGTATCTTCCGGTAATAGAGGCCCCGGGTGATGTTGTCCCGGCCCCGTCCGGCCTTGTAGTCTTCCAATACCTGGGCCGCTTCCTCCCGGCTTTCCCGGGTAAAATAGAAGGTGGCGAAGTCGATGCCCTCCATTTCCTCCATCCGCTCGGCCATCCAAAGAGGATAGGCGTTATAGAGCACCATGCTCTCTTTTTCCTCCTCACACGCGGCGTGGAAGGCCCGGCCTGTCCGGTCGGTGAGGGGGTGAAACGCCCGGCCGCACTTTTGGCAGCCGAGACGGTTTTTGAGTACGCAGTTGCGGGTGAGCATCAGCGGCAGATAGCCGTAGCAGAGCATACCCCGGGGCACATTTCCCTCCAACCTCTTTGCCCGCTGTAAGGTGAGCTCAAAGGACAGCGTCACGTCGGAAAGCCCCAAATTTTCGAGCACATCCAGGGCCGGGGTGTTGACGATGTTGAGGCCAAAGTCCCCTGACACGGCAAGTCCCGCGTCCCGGGCCATCTGTACCGCCCCCAAATTGCCGCACACCGCCCGGGCGCAGCCCTTTTCCCTGAGCGTCCGCAGGATATCGGCCACTTCCTCCTCCCGGGAGAAAACGGCCCGGGGCACTTCCGCCCAGAGCTTATCCCGCTTCCCGCTGGGAAACGCCTCCCAATGGCGGCAAAGCTCCCCTGCCGGCAGGATGACCGCTTCAAAAAGGTCCAGCTGATCCATGGGCGCCTGCTCCACCCGGTCGAACCGGGCGCGCCAGCGAAGCGGCTTCCGGGGCCGGTAAGGCGCGCCGGACAAAACTTCGCAGGGGGTAAACGGTACCGGCGAGACCCGGCCCCGCTCCTCCCCCAGGGCGTCCAGCGCCTCCCGGCGCAGGCGGTTGAGTTCGGACACCGGCGCCATGCTGACCCCGTCGGTTAAAAGCGTCAGTTCCTCCAAGAAAAAGGGGGTGCCCCCCGTCTTTTCCATGGCCCGACGGCAGAGGGCCTCGTCGGTAGGGCGGCGCTGGGCAAGCTCCGGGTTGTCCCCGTGGACCGCCGCCTCATGTCGGTCCTGGTCCCAGGCCCGCAGGGAAACCGGTTCCCCTTGGCGCACGGTGACCTCCATCCCCACCGGTATCCGCTGGGTGGGGTGGGCGTATTCCTTTTGCAATGCTCCCAGCACCCCGGCGGCGGCGGTGACGTCCTCCTTCTGCCGGGTGCCGAACATTTCCGGACCCAAGCGAGCGTCAAAATAGCCGGATGTAAAGCCGCTGCGGGAAAAGACCGACTGAAGGGCCTCCAGGGACGAAGGGGAAGCCGTCCCCTCGTCGAGGATCTGGCGCAGGGCCCCCACCGAGGCGGCCACGTATTCGGGCCGCTTCATCCGGCCCTCGATTTTGAGACTCTTGACCCCCAGCTCGGCCAGCTCCCCCGCCCGCTCCACCAGGGACAGGTCCTTGAGGGAGAGGGCATAGGGCTCCCCATCAGGAACGCGGGTGTCCAAGCGGCAGGGCTGGGCGCACAGGCCCCGGTTGCCACTGCGGCCCCCGATGAGGGAGGATAGGTAACACTGGCCCGAGACGCACATGCACAGCGCCCCATGGACGAACACCTCAATTTCGATGCCCGCCCGGCTAGTGATGCGCTCAATCTCCTCCCGGCTCAGCTCCCGGGAGAGAACCACCCGGTCGTAGCCCAACTCCTCCAAAAGCCGCACGCCGGGCAGGTTGTGGACGCTCATCTGGGTGGAGGCGCTGACCTTCATGCCGGGCGCGCACCGGCGCAAAAGGGCATACACCCCCAGGTCGGCGGCGATGATTTCGTCTACGCCCGCCCCACAGCCAAGCGCAAGGGTGGCGAGTAGGGCGTCCATCTCGTCGTCGAACACGGCGGTGTTGACGGTCATGTAAATTTTAGCCCCGTATCGGTGTGCCAGCCGCACAGCCGCACACAGGGCCTGTTCGTCGAAGTTTTGGGCGTTTCTCCGGGCATTAAAGTCCCCGGCGCCCAGATAGACCGCGTCCGCGCCGGTGTAAATGGCCGCTTCCAGCGACTCCATCCCCCCGGCGGGCGCGAGAATTTCAGGTTTTTGCAAAATACTCTCCTTTTTCCCCACCTGCCGGTGGGGGATCACGCGGACCTGCGGTCGGCATGACACGGTCTGAGTTTCGTCCAATCCACTGCCGCGTCACCCGCGTTATTGTTACGAACGTATCCACGGCGCGATTTGGGAGCGGCACCTTGCCGCCCTGCGGTCGGCATGACACGGTCTGGGTTTTGTAGAAGCCACCGCCGCGCCACCCGCGCTTCAGCCGCGAACGTATCCACGGCGCGATTTGGGAGCGGCACCTTGCCGCCCTGCGGTCGGCATGACACGGTCTGGGTTTTGTAGAAGCCACCGCCGCGCCACCCGCGCTTCAGCCGCGAACGTATCCACGGCGCGATTTGGGAGCGGCACCTTGCCGCCCTGCGGTCAGCATGACGCGACCTGGGTCCGGCATAAGCCATTGCCGCGTCACCCGTGTTCAGGCGAAAACCGGGCTACAGTGCGATCTCCTCCAACGGCGGCTTGCCGCTCAGTGGGTGGTGTCCGCCGCCTGCTTGTCCTGGGCCTTGAGCTGGCGCTTTAAGAGCATCAGTTCCCGGCTCAACCGGTCGATCTCACGCCGGGACTCGTCCACCTCGATGCGGGCCTTGGCCGCGTCCTCCAAATAATCCTTGAGCTGCTGGCGCATGTTGTCAGCGTTGGCGTTTGCCTTGTTGCAGTCGTCCAAATAGGACAGCGCGCACAATAAAAGCGCGGTCATGATGGACATGTTGGGGTTGGATTCCATCATGCTCTGGGCCTGATTATCGATCTGGTAAGCCAGTTCCTTGACGTATTCCTCATTTTCCGGGGTGGCAATGACATAATCACTGCCGCACACGTGAATTTTTACTTTGTTTGCACTCTCCATTGTGAAAAGCCTCCATTGTCCGCTGGGATGCGATCCCGCCATTGACGGCGGATATTTTCCGCCCTTGTATGTTATCATTATAATATATTTTACCCCCCGATAAAAGCTATCTTTGTAAAATTTCGCCGCACCGCTCCAACACCTTCCAGCACATGACATTTTTTTAGTTGGAATCGACGGATTTCTTGACAGTTTTACACAAAACATCGAAAAATAATCCTTAAAATTAATACAATTTTACTCATGGTGGTTGATTCAAGGGCAAATCCGTACTATAATTATGATAAGTCCCCTTGTAACTGAATTTTACGATTGGTGAGAAAAACAAAAGCCGGGCCTGAATTTGCCGAAGGCCCCGGCGGTTTCAGCGCGTGCCCCTGGCTATGCGCTGGCAGGATGGGACGGGGATTGGTTTTCGCCCGCAGTCACTGGGACCGCGGAAAACAGTTGAGTCTCCCTGCCCCTGGGCCCGCTTTGGTGCGGCGTCCAATTTCCAAGGGTGCGATGCACCCGGCTCCGCTTTCGGCGGCGGAACTGGAGGAATACAATTTGAACAAGCTTTTTACCAGCGATGACATCAAAAACAAGCTGATTACCATCCTTGATCGCGAATTCAACGAGACGCCCGCCACAGCGCCGGACAAAATTTTCTACAAGGCTTGCGCCATGATTTTGCAGGAGGTGCTCAGCGAAAAGCGGAAGAAATTCGCCAGCGAAAAGACCAGCCATGGACAAAAGCGGGTCTATTACCTATGTATGGAATTTCTCATGGGCCGGTCGCTCAAAAACAACATCTATAACTTGGAGTTAGTGGATGAGTTTAAGACCGCCCTCGCCTCCTTTGGGGTAAAACTGGAAAACCTCTACGAGTGCGAGCCCGACGCGGGGCTGGGCAACGGCGGTCTCGGCCGTCTGGCGGCCTGCTATCTGGACGGCATGGCCACCCAGGAGTATCTGGCCACCGGCCACTCCATCCTCTACGAATACGGCATCTTCAAGCAGCGCATCATCGACGGCTGGCAAACCGAGCTGCCCGACAACTGGCTCCCCGGCGGCGACGTCTGGCTGGCCGAGCGGCTGGACCGGGCGGTGGACGTCCATTTCGGCGGCGAGATTCAGGAATTCTGGGATCACAACTACCACCACATCAACCATGTGGGCTACTCTTCCGTCAAGGCCGTGCCCTACGACATGTATGTCTCCGGCTACCGCACCAAGGGGGTCAGCCGGCTGCGCCTGTGGAAGGCCGTCTCCCCCGGCATCGACATGGAGATGTTTAATAAGGGCGACTATGTCCGCGCCCTGGGACAAAACTCCTATGCCGAAGCCATCAGCAAGGTGCTCTATCCCAACGACAACCACTTAGAAGGCAAAAACCTCCGTCTGCGCCAGCAGTATTTCCTGGTGGCCGCTTCCATCGGCGACATTGTCCACTCCCACCTGATGACCTACGGCACCCTGGAAAACTTAAGCGAGAAGGTGGCCATCCACATCAACGACACCCATCCTGTGCTGGCCATTCCGGAACTGATGCGGATTCTCTTAGACGACTGCGGCTACAGCTGGGATAAGGCCTGGGCCATCGTGACCCGCACCTTCGCCTACACCAACCACACCGTCATGAACGAGGCGCTGGAGCGCTGGAACGAGGACCTCTTCAAGCTCCTGCTGCCCCGCATCTATCAGATCGTGGTGGAGATCAACAACCGCTTCACCCGGGATCTCTTCGAGCGCTGGCACAAGAGCGTGGACCAGATCAATCGCCTCTCCATCATCTATAACCACGAGGTGCGCATGGCCAATCTGGCCGTCTGGGCCTGCCACAGCGTCAACGGCGTCTCCAAGCTCCATTCCGACATCCTCAAGGACGATCTCTTCCACGAGTTTTATGAGATCGAGCCCAAGAAGTTTAAAAACGTCACCAACGGCATCGCGGCCCGGCGGTGGCTCTATCAGTCGAACCCGGGGTTGACGAACCTCATCTCCGAACTCATCGGCGACAGCTTTATTAAGCACATGTCCAAACTGGAGAAGCTTAAAAAATACGCCGACGACGAGAGCGTCCTCCAGCGTTTTGCCCAGATTAAACGCGAAAACAAGGAAAACTTCGCCCATTATCTCAAAGAGCACACCGGCGTCGTCCTAAATCCGGATTCCATCTTCGACGTGCAGGTTAAGCGTCTCCACGAATATAAGCGCCAGCATCTCAACGCCCTGCACATCCTCTCCCTCTATCAAAAGCTCAAGCAAAACCCCGGCACCCCCTTCACGCCCCGGACCTTTATCTTCGGCGCCAAGGCAGCTCCCGGCTACTATATGGCCAAACAGATCATCCGCTTTATCTGCGACTTAGGCCGTCACATCGACAACGACCCCGACGTCCGCGGCCGCATCAAGGTGGTCTATTTGGAGGACTACAATGTCACCATGTCGGAAATGCTAGCTCCCGCCTCTGAAATCAGCGAGCAGATCTCTTTGGCCGGCACGGAGGCATCCGGCACCGGCAACATGAAGCTGATGCTGGCGGGCGCGGTGACGCTGGGCACCTACGACGGGGCCAATGTGGAAATTTACGACAGCGTGGGGGATGAAAACTTCATCCGGTTCGGCATGTCGACTGAACAGGTGCGGGAGCTCAAGCCCCACTACAATCCCCGGGAGCTCTATAACAAAAACCCGGAGATCAAGGGCCTCATTGATACCCTTTACAAGGGCTTTGACGGCAACACCTTTGAGGAGATTGCCACCTCTCTGGCCACCAGCGACCCATATATGGTCCTGGCTGACTTCGAGGCCTACAAACAGGCGCAGATCAAAGCGGAACAGCTTTACAGTGATACGTTGGGCTGGCAGCGGATGAGTCTCATTAACGTGGCAAACGCCGGCATGTTCTCCGCCGACCGCTCGGTGGACGACTACGCCCGGGACATCTGGGGCCTGGTCTAAGGCCCGCTTTTATCCAATGATTGAGGGATGCTTCACCTGCCCGGGGAGGCATCCCTTTTCCACCTGCCGGTGGAGGTTGTCGCGCTGTGACGCGTACGCGGCTGCAACGCGAGTGACGCGGCGGTGGCGCGAAGCAAACCAAATGCGCGTCATCCCCCGCCGGTAGGTGCCGCCCCCATATCGCGCTGTGACGCGTACGCGGCTGCAACGCGGGTGTCGCGGCGATGTTGCGGAGCAAACCAAATGCGCGTCATCCCGCACCGGTAGGTGCCGCGTCATCCCCCGCCGGCAGGCGGTGATATCAATGAGGAGGCTGTTGCCCCATGGAACCCTGTTTATTTGACAGCACTTTGCTCGAATATAAGGCGCCCTTTGGCGCGGTGAAGGCCGGGGAACCGGTCCAGTTTCACCTGCATCTGGCCAAGTGCGCCACCTTGCTCTCCCCCCGGCTGGTGGTCTACTACGCAGACCGGTACGACGAACCCATCCAGGTGCCCATGGCGCTGGAATCGGTGCAGATGGACTACAATGTGTTCACCTGTACCTTCGTACAGGATACCCCCGCCCTTCTGTTCTATTTCTTTGAAGCGGTCACCGATGCCCAAGTCATCCCCATCAAGCGAAAGGTGGATTTTACCGCTCAGTTTAACTTATCCGACGGGGATTTGTGGCAGCTGACGGTCTATGACAAGAATTTCGACACCCCCAAAGATTTGCGGGGCGCCATTATGTACCAAATTTTCCCCGATCGCTTTTACAGTAGCGGCACTCCCAAGGAGCATGTGCCCCAAGACCGGGTCCTCCGCCACGATTGGGGCGGACAGCCCTACTATCAGCCGGATGCCCAGGGGGTCGTGCGCAACAACGACTACTTCGGCGGGGACTTAAACGGCATCCGCGAAAAGCTCCCCTATCTCAAGAGCCTGGGCGTGACCCTACTCTACCTCAACCCCATCTTTGAATCCCACTCCAACCACCGTTACAATACCGCTGATTATCTCAAAGTGGACCCGTTGCTGGGCACGGAGGAGGATTTGCGGATCCTGTGCAAAGAGGCTAAGGAACAATACGGCATCTCCATTATCCTGGACGGCGTATTCTCCCATGTGGGCAGCGACAGCCTCTATTTTAACAAGGAGGGCCGCTATCCCACCTTGGGCGCCTATCAGAGCATGGAAAGCCCTTACAGCTCGTGGTTTCACTTCACCCAGTTCCCCTCCAGTTACAAGAGCTGGTGGGGCTTTGACACCCTGCCCGAGGTGAATGAGGAGAACCCCTCCTACAAGGAGTTTATCTGCGGGGAGCACGGCGTGGTGCGCCACTGGCTGGACTGCGGGATCAAAGGCTTTCGGCTGGATGTGGCCGACGAGCTGCCCGACAGCTTCCTCGACAGCCTGAATCAGACCCTCAAGGGCTATGACCACGAAAAATTCCTGCTGGGGGAAGTCTGGGAAGACGCCTCCAATAAGATCAGCTACGGCGTGAGAAGAAGGTATCTGTTAGGCGGGCAGCTCGACAGCGTGATGAACTATCCGCTGATGGAATCCGTCCTCAACTACTTACGCTATAAAGACGGTTACACCTTCTCCCACACCATCCTGACCCTGCTGCAAAACTACCCCCGGCCGGTGATCGACGTGCTGATGAATCCTCTCTCCACCCACGATACCGCCCGGGCCATCACGGTGCTGGCCGGGGACCCGGTCCGTCAAAACGATCGGAATTGGCAGGCCACCCACTGCCTGAGCCATGAACAATACCAGCGAGGCATCGCGCTATTGCGTCTAGCCTTCACCATTATCATGTTCCTGCCCGGCATCCCCTGCATCTACTATGGCGACGAAATCGCCATGCAGGGGTACAAGGACCCCTTCAACCGGGCCTGTTTTGCCTGGAACTGCTTGGACGAGAACCAAGAACCGGCGGCCATGCTCACATTTGTCCGCACCCTGGCCCGCATCCGGGAGGAGAGCCGGGACATGATTTTGGGAGACTATGTCCCCTATATCGCCGACAACTTCGTCTATTCCTTCCTACGGCATGGAGAGCGGGGAGAACTGCTCGTCATCGTCAACCCCAGCGACAACCAGATGCGCATTCCCCTGCCGCCCCGCTTTGCCGGGGCCCAGGTCCTCCTGGGCAATGAAGTCCAAGACGGGGTCTGCGTGGTGGAGCCCCTCTCCCCCATGGTGCTGCGCAGAGAATTCCGCCAAAAGGGAAAATCCGTCCGTCCGGAAAAGCGATCCCGGGGCCTTTCGGGACGCTTCGGCCGCTAAAGAGCGGCCTTCGGCGGCTTTCCATCGAGCAGCGGCCAAGAGCTGTCCGGTAAAACCGTATATTGGAAGGTCCGGCATCCGGCCTTATCCCGCTGATGTCTTAAGGGCTCCGAAACGCTAGACATGCCGGGGGCCATTGCATCCAGTGGGGGCACACCCCAAGGGATGCGGTATAACGGAAGCGGGCCGGCCAAAAACCAAATGAAACGGGGGAATTCCCCCTCGGATAAGAAAGGAGATGGACAGGCCATGGGAAAAAAAGATCACCGTTTTATTCTCAAATTCCGACAGAGCACCTTTGGCGAGGAACTGCGCATTATGGTGGACCGGGAAACCGGTGTCAATTACCTATTTTACAGCGTGGGAACCGGCGGCGGACTGGCGCCTTTGCTGGACAAAGAGGGGAAGCCGGTCATCTCGGACGTATATGGTGAGAATGAGCGGTAGTTCGCAAAAGCAAAAGGGAGGAAACCCCACGGGGTTTCCTCCCTTTTTTCATCGCTATAACAGGATATATCCCAGCGCCAGCAGCAGCTTGAGGTCCGCGCCCTCCCGGTAGAGGAAATAAACGAGTCCCAAAAGCAGTAAGCTGTCTTTCTCAAACAGGTTGATCCCGTCGGGCCCCAGCAAGCCGTCTAGCAGACCGCCGCCCGATGAACCACCGCCGGTTTCCCCTGCCCCTTGCCCTCCCAGTCCAAGGGAGGATAGGATGCTGCCCAGGTCAAACCCTTGGAAACCCTGGTTGGGGCGGCGCCCGCTGCCTGGCCCTTGCTGGCCCGGACCCTGGGGCGGCCTGTGTCCTTGGGTATGCGGCGCGCTGCCAAAGCCGGCGCTGCTCTGCTCCTGCCGCTGCTCTTGGCGCGGGCGTTGCGTCCCTTCCCCTTGGCTGTGCTGGGAGGATGGGGCGGTGCGGGGAACGCCGTTAGACCGGGGCGCTTGGCCCGGACGGCTCTGTCCCCGCGGTGTGCCACCCGGCCCCATGACGCTCCCCCCCATAAAACCGTTGGGATTTATAGGACGGAAAGAATACGTATTGTTGTTATTTCTAATATTATTTCTATTAGTATTATTCCTATATGTATTATTTCCATTTAAATTCCCATTTGTTGAATTTCTAGGTGGTATCTCCTCCCCTTCCCGTTGGGACGGGGACTCATGGTGCGGAGCGCCGGTAGCCGGATTTACCTGGCCGCCGGTCACACCGCTTCGGCTCGGGCCGCTGGCGTTTCGTGTGGCGTTAGAACCCGGCCTATTGCCATGGGATCCGGTGGATGGATTCCGGTTTCCGTTGGGTGCAGTTCCCGGCGCGGAGCGCTGTTCGCGGCCGGTGGAAGAGGGGTTCTCCCGGCTTCCCCCGGCGCTCTGCGTGGTTGGGGTGCTCCGGGAATGGGGGCCATTCCCTTGGCTCCCACCGGTGTTCCCCGCGCTGCGCTCTGTCGACGGGTTGGGACGGTCCAAAACGGAATCGCCGCTTACGGTGGTGGGAGGCGCTCCGCCGACCGCGCTCCTGCGGCCGGAGCCGCTTCCCTGCGATCCGCTGTGACTCAGATGGTCGGCGCCTTGTCTAGAAATTCCCGATGGGTTCTGCTGCGGTGAATGGGGTGCCGTTCCGGACGGGTTCCCGTTGCGGCCGGAGGGGTTAGTCGGCGCTTGCTGGGCGCTTCCCCGCTGCTGTCCGCCCGCCCTTCTTTGCATGGAGGGCTGGCCCCCGGAGGGGGATGTGGGTTGGTGGGAGGGAGTGGCGGCTCCGGGCTGGGGAGCGCCCTCCCCCGGTCCAGAGGCGGCGGACGGCTCCTGCTGGCGGGAACGGCTGTGCATTTGGCGCATCTGTTGGATGGCTTCCCGCTGCATCCGCTCCATTTCCGCCGGTGTGTAGCTCTCTTTGACAGGGGTCATCCCAACAGCCCTCCTAACAAGCCGCTCTCTCTGAGAAGCGGCAGCAAGTCAATCATCTTCATGATCTTGATTGCGTTATCCACTCGTGCCGACCGCTTTTCGGAAAGGTGGGGTTTGAGCGCGCGCAGAAGCGCCGCGTTTTTGTCGTCGCCGCCCTGGGAGGAGAGCACCTTTTGCAGGCCCATGATCATATTCATGTCGATGTCGCCGATGCCTCCCACAGGGGGCTGGCCCCCCTGCTGCTGGGGCTGACTCTGGGTAGCCGTGTTCCCGCCACCGGAGGCATCCTGTGCCCCGCCGTCCATATCCAGTCCCAGCGCGCTTGCCATCTCCTTGAGATTTTTCATTCCTTCCTCGGAGCCCAGCATCGAGGTGATGTTGGCAATCAGATCATCCATTGGTTATTTTTCCTCCGTCATTTGACCCAACAGTTTTTTGGCCGCAGGCGTGTTCAAAATCTGTTTGACCTTTTCCGGGTCTTTGATAATGCTCTGAAACTGGTTCATATCCACTTTGCCCTGGGGTACGGCGTGCTGCACGTCTCCCTGTTGCAGCCTGTTTTTCAGCTCATTCGGGGACACGCCCAGCTTTTTCGACGCCATTCCCAGCAGCTGCTCTACCTTTTTAGCGTTAAATTGATTGTTGTCCATCAAACTCACCCCTTTCCAAGAACATTTCCGTCTCCAGACGGAATTTTGGGCATCCTGGTCCATTCTACAACCATTCTATGATATGCGTCCGTTTTCTTTCGCATGCCTGATCTTTGGTATTTTCCTTCCCTTTTCTGGGGAAATGGGGCGGATGGAAAACAAAAAAGCCGGAATGTGAGTTTTTCACATTCCGGCCCTGCCGATTTCCTCTGTCCGCGCTTGTTAGACAAACGCTTTCCTCTTAATAATCCACGATCTCAAACCGGCCCAAGTTGGACAGGGCCTTGGGATCAAAGCTTTTTGCCTGCTCTTCGCTACAAAACAGGCATCCGTGATGACGAAACGTTGGGTCTTCACAGGTCTTGAAGATATTCCCTTCTATCCTATGCTCGGGAAGAAGATTGGTGACGCCATCGATGGATTTTATTAAAGAATTGGTGAAAAAGAGCTCGCAGCCCCAATAAATCCCCTGCAAATCCTCGCCAGTGAACATTTTGCACCCGATGTCGCTGACCTGGCGGACACCGCCGTCCACGGTAAAACTGTACAAGCCGTTTTGATTGACCTTGACACAGATTTCCTTCCCGCCCTCAATGCGGAGTTTAAAGATCAGAAAGCTGTCGTTGTCATTGCCATTGCAGATGGGGTTCACTTCAAAAGACCACATCATCAGATACAGCCCCTTGTCTGTGAGGTAGCACATTCTCGCCTGGGCGAAGGGTTTAAAGTCGGCCGGCTCCAGCGGATACCGGAGCACCTTCATCACCGGCATAGAGTCCAGATCAGGCAGGTGGTCCGCTCGGGAGATGGAAAAACGCATCACATTCACATCCTTTATCATCACGCCGCCCTCGGCGGTCCTGGTTTTAGCACTCGGTATTATTATAACACAAATCGTCCCAAAATCCACCACCTGCGGGCGGACAGTGTCCGCTCCCATATCGCGCTGTGACTCCGACGCAACCGTAGCGCGTGCGACGCGGCGGTGATTTGAACAGTTCCAGATCGCTTCCTGCCGCGGCCCATATCGCGCTGTGGCACGGCGCAGCCGAAGCGCGTGCGACGCGGCGGTGGCTTGCATAGTGCCCAAGTCGCGTCCTGCCGGCCGAAAGCACCGCCGGTAGGTGCGAAAAAGGCGGGCCCTTCCTTGGGCCCGCCTTTCAATTTTACTTGGCAAAAAAGAGTTTATCGCTCAGGTTCCCCCTTTGGAGCAGCCAGACTAACATGAGGCCCAGCACATAGCAGGCAAGCAGCTGTCCAAGGCCCACATAAGCGGCGTTGAGAAGGAATACCCTGGCGTCAAAGTGGTTGACGGTCACGAAGGTAAGCTCCGCTCCCACCACAACAGCATTGAGCAGCACCGGCGGCAGCGGCGCCAGAATCGGGAGTCCCTTGATCGCGGGCTTTTTGAGCTTTCTCGTAATGAGCGCCGCCAGCAGGGTGGCAAGGCTGCCAAAGATAATGTCCAGAAAGCCCAGGATATTGACGCCCATAAACATGCCGATGGTGTTGGATAACACACAGCCGATGGTAACGCCCCAAATGGCGTTGGGAGTAAAGAGGGGAAGCAGGGTCAGGGCCTCCGATACCCGGACCTGCACCTGGCCGAAGCTGATGGGGGCAAGCGCGATACTGAGAGCCGCATAGAGCGCGGCAATCAGCGCGCCTTCCACCACAGCGCGCGTTTTTTTGCTCGTCATATTCATTTGTCCTTTCGTAGTTTTCTTTAAGGTCAGGAGGTTGCGACTGACCGCGCGAAACGTCAAACCGACGAATTTTGCGCAAGGGCTATCATACTCCATTTCCTCAAAAAAAGCAAGGGGGGTTCCAGAAATTCCTCCGTCTTCCTTCCCCGCAAAAGGCATGCAAAATTTGACGAAGAGATGCAAAAAACTGTTGACACGCCTTGTGCTTTATGGTAAACTAATACTCGCACTCATGAGTCGCTGGTGTAGCTCAGCTGGTAGAGCAGCTGATTTGTAATCAGCAGGTCGGGGGTTCGAATCCGTCCACCAGCTCCAATTTCATAACATGGGAGAGTTCCCGAGTGGCCAAAGGGAACAGACTGTAAATCTGTCGTCTACTGACTTCGATGGTTCGAATCCATCCTCTCCCACCAATAAAAATCCGACATGTTTCGACATGTCGGATTTGTTACTTTGATACTATGATTTTGTATTTCTGTTAAACTGGGCTATGAGATTGAGACAGTAATACTTTTAAGTTTGAAAGGGGGTCAATAAATGTCTAAAGGAGATACTGGAGAAGTTGCGCTTTTCTTTCCTTATTATATAAATCAAGGCAGATTATTGGACATTTACGCAATTCTCAATGAAGGGTATTCAGAGTATTCAGAAATAACTACCGCCATTAGCAATGAAAGAATAAAAAGCGGTAAACTAGAGGCGAGTTTTAACGGATTTAAATTATTTAATTTTGGAACAAACATGTCTGGAAAAATTGACAAGACAGATAATAACACAAATGAAAATAAAGAGAAGAAAATTCAGACGGTTACCTCTGTTCTCAGCATTGTAAATTCATGCCTAGCTAATAAAGGATATTTACATGATATAAGAGAAGCGGCTCCAGGACAGTTTGTATGCCTTCCAGTCGTCTTATCTATAAATTCAATTAAATCATTACTTTCAGAAATGGCAGACTTATTAAAACTATCAGAAAACATGCAAAAAGTCGGAGTAGATGTAAAAGGAATAGGGAAAAACACTAACAGTATAAATAATATCCTAAAGAACATTCAAGTGCTTTTTGATGGAGAAGAAATTTTATACCAAACAGATGATTATGCCATCATAGGTAATATTTTGGATTCTAACTTATATCAATCTGTAAGAGCAGATTTAATCGGTACAGAACTCACATGTTTAGCACAAGTAAAACGCGTTTTTCCGGGCGGCACAGAATTAATGAAGAATACCATATTCACAAAAATTAAGGATAACACAGCAAAACAAAAGCTTATTGATTCTGTACAACAAATTGCAAAGGGAAATATTTTTGATTTTGAGGCAATTGCGGTTACATCTATTCAAAACAAACCAGTATATCAACTAGAAATTATTGCTCTTTATCAACAGTAATTTTCAATTAATTTGTTGGCATCTAAACCGTTCGCCCTTTCCACACCTGCGGTGAGCAATTCGCGCTCCGCAGGTTTTTCTTTTTTGCAGCAATATGTCCTCCCGGCGCGAGCCCGAACTTTAAACCCAGTTCGGGCTTTTTTGTTCTCACTTCAATGACGCCCGGCAGGTCCACTCTATCGAACACCAAATGGACAGGCCCAAGAGCGTGTCTGCTTTATTTCTCATATAAAAAACGAGACGGTCTCTGTTTAAACCGTCTCGTTTCTTTTCTATCTGTGTTTTTTCACCAGTGCCACAAGCGCAAGGGAGGCCGCCAAGAGCAAAGGCAGCGATGCCGCCGGGGTCGCTCCTCCGGTGCGGGGGTTCTCCTTCCCGGCGGAGCCGGTCAGTGCGGACAACGCCGAAGAGGAGTGGGCGGAGGAGCCTCCACCAATCACCGGCGGATTTGTCACGGTGCGGCTGGGAGTTTTAAAGGATACCTCTACAGGCGCGGACAATCTGCCGTCTTCATCCTCCGCCACGATCGCATAGGTATATTCCTTGTCCGGCGCCAAGCCCTTGAGTATATATTCGTAAAGACCACCGGGGGCACGCATCAGTGTTCCGATGACCGTATCGCCCTGCATCACGTGATATTTTACCGCCTCACCGGCAACACCTATCATCACAGGATCCTGCCAGTAGAGACGCGCCCTGCGATCATCGACGCAATCCGCTCCCACATTCTCCGCCGGTTTAACTTCCTCTGTCAGTACCCGCAGCTCGGCCAGAACAAAAAATGGTCCTCCCGACTGGTTTTTCAAGACCGTCAGCTTGACATAGCGGGCGCTCTGCGCCGCCTTTTCTACCGAGATCTCCCGCCATATGGCTGGATTATCTTCTCTGGGAAGGTTGCCCTCTTTGATCAAAAACCAGGTGTTTCCATCCACACTGCCCTCAAGCCGGTAGTCCGCAATGTCGGCCGTCCGCATCGTCGAATTTCTGTGCAGAAAACGAATGCCGGTGATCTGACGGACCTTTCCCGTATCCACGATGAGATAATGAGGGACCGGTATTGACACAGACCACGCACTATGGAAAAAGGTGTCCGGTTTGTTGTCCACCAGGGCATCGTAGGAGCCTTCCGATGGCTCCATGGCATTGCTGGAAAAGCTGCTGCCATCCGGGGTGACGGACAGGGGCAACTCTTGGGATGCCGCGAAAGCGGAACTGGAAAGCAGTACGAGACAGGTGCAGAACAAGCTCACAGCGCCCAACCATCTCTTCCTTTTCATCATAATCCTCCTTTTTCTGCCGGCCAAAGGCGGCTTTGATCGCCGCGTGATCAAACATGATGCGCTGGTTTCCCGTTTCCATACTTTGCTCCCGCTGGCGAAGAATATCCGTGGCTATTATTTTCACTATATCACAAAAGAGAAATTTTTTCCATAAAATTTCGCGGTTATAGCCAAAAATATCGCGCGATTTTCCCAAATTCTTGGAATTTTTAAATTGTTTTTTTAAAAGGGAGCCTATTTCGCCCTCATATTTAAACTGGGAGACCACCAATAATGAAAATTGATAAACCTTGGATTTATGCAAAAGAAAAGGCCCGGAGCACGTTTCGACTCCGGGCCTTGCACGGTGGTCGAGGCGACAGGACTCGAACCTGCGGCATCTTGGTCCCAAACCAAGCACTCTACCAAACTGAGCTACGCCTCGTTGTTGCACCAGGGAAATAGAAGTTGTACGCACCCGCGCCCATATGAACGATATCGGAACATGCTAGCTAAACAGCGCAGGATCTCTTTATTTATAGTGCAAAAGTAATTATAACGGAATATCCGGCCGGTGTCAACCGGACCCATGGGGACAAAATGCGGGAAAACGGCGGTTTTATCCCCTATCGCCTTGACTTATTGTCCCCCGGCGTTTAAAATTAAATAGTTATGACCATGAGGCGCAGCAGGTGTCTGTGCCTGTATGGGCTTTTCTATTATGAATGAATAACGGGAGGGACCTTTCATGCTCAATACAGAGAAAACCATGGACAAGGTGGTTTCCCTGTGCAAGAACAGGGGCTTTGTCTACGCCGGCAGCGAAATTTACGGCGGACTCTCCAACAGCTGGGACTACGGACCGCTGGGTGTGGAGTTTAAAAATAACGTCAAACGGGCCTGGTGGAAGAAATTCGTCCAGGAATCCCCCTATAACGTGGGACTCGACAGCGCCATCCTCATGAACCCCCAGGTGTGGGTGGCGTCCGGCCATGTGGGCGGCTTCTCCGACCCGCTGATGGACTGCAAGGACTGCAAAACCCGCCATCGGGCCGACAAGCTCATCGAGGAGCAGACCGACGTGGCCCCCAACGGCTGGAGCGATCAGCAGATGATGGACTTTATCAAGGAAAAAGGCATCAAATGCCCCGACTGCGGCTCCACCAATTTTACCGATATCCGCAAATTTAACCTCATGTTCAAGACCTTCCAGGGCGTCACCGAGGACGCGAAGAGCGAGCTCTACCTGCGTCCGGAAACCGCCCAGGGCATCTTTGTCAACTTCGCCAATATCCAGCGGACCACCCGCCGGAAACTGCCCTTCGGCGTCTCCCAGATCGGTAAATCCTTCCGCAATGAGATCACCCCGGGCAACTTCATCTTCCGTATCCGGGAGTTTGAGCAGATGGAGCTGGAGTTCTTCTGCAAACCGGGCACCGATCTGGAGTGGTTCACCTACTGGAAGGATTACTGCCATAAATTCCTGCTGGACCTGGGCATCAAGGACGAAAACCTGCGCCTGCGCGATCACGAGCAGGAGGAGCTCTCCCACTACTCCAACGCCACCACCGACATCGAGTTCATGTTCCCGTTTGGCTGGGGCGAATTGTGGGGCGTGGCCGACCGCACCGACTTCGACCTGGGCCAGCATATGAAGCATTCGGGCAAGAGCTTAGAATACTTTGATCCCGAAACCAACGAGCGCTACATCCCCTATGTCATCGAGCCCTCCCTGGGCGCCGACCGGGTGGCGCTGGCCTTCCTGTGCGAGGCCTATGACGAGGAGCAGGTGGGCGAAAAGGATACCCGTGTCGTCATGCGGCTGCATCCGGCGCTGGCTCCCTACAAAGCTTGCGTCCTGCCCCTCTCTAAAAAGCTCTCCGAGCAGGCAACCGCCGTCTTCTCCGACCTTGCGGGGCATTTCATGGTCGATTACGACGACGCCGGTTCCATCGGCAAGCGGTATCGCCGCCAGGATGAGATCGGCACGCCGCTTTGCATCACCTACGACTTTGACAGCGTGGAGGATGGCTGTGTCACCGTCCGCGACCGGGATACCATGGAACAAACCCGGATGCCCATCGCAAACCTTGTCTCCTACATCGAGGAAAAAATCGCGTTCTAAAAAAGATTAAAAAGCCCGGCCATTTTAAGATGGCCGGGCTTTTTGTGATGGCTGGACTTTTTGTGACGGCCGGGCTTTTGGGAAAACTGTGGGGCCGCTTTTCACAGCAGCCCAAGCCGGCGCGCGGTATTGAGGGAAGACCCGAGCCGGGGACTGCGGTTCGTTTTTCATCGCAGCCCTAGCCGGCGTGCGACGGTTTTGAGAGAGGGCGCCGACAGAGGGGACAACGGCCCGTTTTCCTGAAAGCGCCCGCCATAGAGGCGGGGCCTTGCCAAAGGAACGGCCCGCCTTCCCCTACACAGAAACGCCGTCAAACAGGAAGCAGACCCGAAAAAAAGAGCGCACACCCCATGGGGTGTGCGCTCTTTGTTATGCAATTTGATTACTGGGGATTGGGTGCGCCGACCGGGCAGACACCGTTGCAAGCGCCGCACTCGATGCAGGTCTCCGGATCGATTACGTACTTGTCATCGCCAGCGGAGATGGCGGATACGGGGCACTCAGCCTCGCAAGCGCCGCAGCTGATGCATTCGTCATTGATTACATATGCCATGAATGATACACCTCCTTTGTTTTCAACGTTATTGTACCATATCTCGAAAAAAATGCAACCACCCAGCAGATTTTTCCGATGGTTTTCCCCATTTATTTTGCACAGCTTTCTCCCCATCCATACCACCATACACCGCGCTTCCTCCGTTTTTCCGCTCTTCAGCCGCAAAAAAGGAGACAGGTTTTCCCTGCTTCCCCCGGGGACCCGCTTATCCCCATTTTTCTTCGGGACCCCTGGCACAAAAAGAGGAGACAGGCGATGCCTGTCTCCTTCTCTTAACCTTCCAAGTCCTTGAGAGCCGCAATTTCGGAGCGGTCCAGACGGATCTGGGCGTCCTTGATGACCTTGACCTCTTCCTTGGGGAAGATGCGGGGCGCCGCGTCCCGCGCTTTGTCGAGGCGCACCTTGAGCAGCCCCGTCAGGAGGTTGACCTCGATGACCGAGCCCCGCCCCTCGCCGGTTTGGACGTAAGCGCCCACCTTGGGGGTGTTGCGCAACAGGTCCTCGTAGGCCTCCTGCTCATATTTTAAGCAGCACATCAGCCGCCCGCAGGTGCCGGAAATCTTGGTGGGGTTGAGGGAAAGGCCCTGCTCCTTGGCCATCTTGATGGACACGGGCTGAAACTCTCCCAAGAAGGTGGCGCAGCAAAAGGGCTTGCCGCACACGCCCAGTCCACCCAGCATCTTGGCTTCGTCCCGCACGCCGATCTGTCTGAGCTCGATGCGGGTGCGGAACACCGACGCCAAGTCCTTGACTAGCTCCCGGAAGTCCACCCGCCCGTCGGCGGTAAAATAGAACAGGATCTTATTGTTGTCAAAAGTATATTCCACGTCCACCAGCTTCATCTGGAGCTTGTGGGCCGCGATCTTTTCCAAACAGATGCCGAAAGCGGCGCTCTCCTTTTTGTGGTTGTCCTCCACATGTTTGAGATCCTCCGGCGTCGCCACCCGGATGACCTTTTTCAGGGGCTTGACGATCTCCTGATCGTCCACGGCCCGGTTGCCCATGGCCACCTCGCCGCACTCGATACCCCGGGCCGTCTCCACAATGACAAACTGGCCCTTTTGTATTGCCACGCCGTCCGGATCAAAATAATAGACCTTGCCGACGCTTTTAAACCGTACTCCGATTACTTCTGTCATGAAAAACTCCTATCAATATCCGCTTTTCCAGCGGGACTTTTATCCGTTGCAGATATTATTTAAACTAGCACAAAACAGTGTGCTTGTCAAACCCAAGTTCTGGTTGCGCTCGAGAGACTGAAGGGTGGCGTCGATGAGGTCGGTGATCCCCAACACATCCCCGGTGGAAATCCCCCGCAGCGTCGCCTCCGACGCTTCCCCCCGGAGTCTTCCCTCCATGGCGGTGGTGATCTTACGCCGCAGATATCCCAGTACCGCCATAAGCCCCTCCTTGTCCCGCTCAAATTTGGCGCAGATCGAGAGCATGGCAAACTCATCCGCCCCTTTGATGGCGTCCAAGAGCTGTCCGGCCGCTTCCATCTGCCGCTGGACCTTCTCCTCCCCGGCCATTCGCAAGGCCAGTCCCAAATTGCCGCCGCTCACTTCATAGAGCTTGTCCCCGTCCGCCGCCGCTTCGGGCCCCAAGAGCTTGGCCAGCGCGTCCATAAACTCCCGGCGGGAGAGTTCGCTCACCTGGAAGCAGATGACACGGGAGAGGATGGTGGAGAGTAGGGCGTTCCGGTTTTTGGCGGTGAGGATGAACATGCAGTAGGAGGGCGGTTCCTCCAAGACTTTGAGCAGGGCGTTTTGGGCCGCGGTGGTCATATTCTCGCAGTTTTGCAGGATGAAGACCTTTTTGTCCGCTTGGTTGGGCAATACCCCCGCGTGTTGGCGCAGGCGGCGGATGTCCTCGATGTGAAAGCTGGACGCCCCGCCCTCCCCGCCGTAGATTTCCACGTCGGGATGGTTGTCCGCCAAGACATTCTTGCAGCTGTCGCACGCCATACAGCCCCCCGGGCGCTCTTTGCACAGGGCCATGGCGGCGATGATCCGGGCCAGGCGGCGCTTGCCCAGGCCCCCTTCCCCCTCCAAAAGAATGGCATGAGACAAACGCCCGTCGGCACACAGGCCAGCGAGCGTCTGCAAAAGTTTATGATTGGCAAAAAAGAGTTCCTGAGAAGATGGGTTCATTACAGTTTTTCAAACCTCTCGATATTGGTGACAAAGATGGTAGCTCCGCCAATGGTGACCTCCACCGGGAAGGAGGAATAAAGTCCCACGCCATAGGACGAGGAGGCCGGCACCATCTGGGTGCGCTTCTTTGAGTGCTTGCCGATGACGGCGATGACATCATCCACCTTGTCGTCGTCGGTGCCGATGAGGAAGGTGGTGTTGCCCGACATCAAAAAGCCGCCGGTGGTCGCCAGCTTGGTCACCGAGAAGCCCGCTTTGGTCAGCGCGGAGGATACCTTGCCGCTGTCTTCACTGCCAACAATCGCAAATATCAGTTTCATCAGTCATGCCTCCTTGGATGGGGCGTCTCGGGAGCCGTGCTGTACGCCCTAGATTCCGCCTTTATTGTACCACTTTTATGACGGTTTTTCCAGATGCTAAGAAAATTTCACACACTTTTTTGTCGATTCTTTCCCCCGGCAGGATGATGGGAATGGCCGGTGGGCAGGGCCAGCGGATATCCGCGTAAATCCGGCCCTCGGCGTCTACGGTATGGATATGTTCACTCGGCGCGAAATATGCCTCCCTGGGCGGGCGGACAGTGTCCGCCGCCATGCCGTGCGGAGGCTCGGTCGCCAAGGAAGCGCTTTCCCCACGCTCCAGCATTCCTGACGTGGGCACAGCGGCCTCTCCGCAAATGGAGCCAGGGGCGCGACATCCCCCGGCGGCAGCCGTCTGGAAGGGCGCCTGCTCCCGCAAAGATACCTCCGACGCGGGCACGGCGGCCTCACTGCAAACAGAGCCACAGGCGCGGCATCCCCCGGCGGCAGCCGTCTGGAAGGGCGCCTGCTCCTGCAAAGATACCTCCGACGTGGGCTCAGCGGCCTCACTGCAAACGGAGCCAGGGGCGCGGCATCCCCCGGCGGCAGCCGTCTGGAAGGGCGCCTGCTCCTGCGAAGATACCTCCGACGCGGGAACAGCGGCCTCACTGCAAACGGAGCCAGGGGCGCGACATCCCCCGGCGGCAGCCGTCTGGAAGGGCGCCTGCTCCCGCGAAGATACCTCCGACGCGGGCACAGCGACGTCGTTACAAACGGAACCAAGAGCGCGGCATCCCCCGGCGGCAGCCGGCGCGTCTTGCCCCACCGCTAGGTGGCGGGTGAGGCGGATGAAATCCTCGTCGGGGGTGTTCATGGAGGGCATGAGCACCACCCATTTCCCGTCGGCAAATTCGGGCTCAATGCCCGCTTCCCGCAGTAGTGCCGCGGTCTCAAGCCCCGTGCGGCCGGGGCGGCGGAAGGTGAGCTTCATGGGGTCCCCGTCCAGGACCGCATAGCCCCGGTAGCGCAGGAGCGCCCGGACGCGCTCGCACTGGCCCACGGTCCGGCGGATCTCCTCCGTCAGTCTTGCGGGGTCGGAGAGGAGCATATCCATGGAAAGCATCATGAGATAGCTGGGACTGGTGGAGCCGAAGAGGCCCATGGCCTCCTTGGCCGCGTCCCGGGAAAAGCGGTCGGCGCCGATATGGAGGATGGCGCTTCCGGTGAGGGCCGGGAGGGTCTTGTGGAGAGAATCACAGCACAGATCCGCGCCCAGGGAGATGGGGTGCCGGTCCCGCTCTAAAAACCGAAGGTGAGCGCCGTGGGCGTTGTCCACCAGAAGGGGCACGTCAAACGCGTGGCAGATTTTGGCGATGGCGGCGATATCGTGCATGCCGCCGTAGTAGTCGGGGGAGGTGAGATATACCCCCCGGATGTCCGGGTGGGCTTCCAGCATCTCTCTGACCTGATAGGGCTCCGCCCTGCCAAAGCCTTCCGCATCCCCCTCCGGGTAAATCCAGACCGGACGGATATCCAGTAAAATCATGGCGTTGAGGGCCGCCCGATGGATGTTGCGGAAAAAGAGGATTTTCTCCCCCGGATGGGCGGCGAGCGCCAGCATGGCCTGGATGCAGAGCGTCGAGCCGCCGCAGGAGAGAAGACTCTCCTTGGCCCCATAGAGGGCGGCAAAGCCCTCCTCGCAGGCCCGGATGACCCCGTCGCATTCAAATAGGCTGTCCGCGCCTTGCACCTCGGTGATGTCATAGGCCGCCGCATCACCCAGCGGCGGGGGCAGGATGCCCTTGTGCCCGGGCATGTGCATCCGGGCCTTTCCCTCGGCCAGATAGGCGTCCAGCATCCGGCGGATGGGCGTGGTCATACGCTCGCCTCCTTCTCCCGCTTCCAGAAAAGGCCCTCTTCCGTGGCCCGATAAAGCTGCATGCCGCAGTTTTGCAGCACCCGCTGGGAGGCGAGATTGCCCCGTTCGGTCTCGGCCGTCACCCGGCGCACCCCCGGCTGCGATAACGCCCAGTCGCACAGGGCCCGGGCCGCCTCGGTCATATAGCCCTGGCCCCAATAGCTTTCTTCGAGCCCATAGCCCAGTTCCACCGATCCGTCCCGATCGGGCCGGCCCATGAAACAGGCGCTTCCCACGGCCACATTATCTACATTTCGTATGATCATCCAATTAGTATACCATTGGTAATTATCTTCATTGCGGACAGCTTCGGCATACAGGGCCTTCATGGCCTCCTTGGTGTGGGGGTCCAGCTCCCTGCCCGCGGGTGAGAGGCCCAGCGCCGCCTCCACCTGTGCCGTCCCTTCCAGCAGGAGGCGAAACTCCTCCATGGTCAGCGGTTGGATCCGCAAACGGCTGGTATGTAACTGCATGCCGCTCCTCCTTTTTGCAAAAAGGGCGGCAGGAGTTTCCCTCCTCCGCCCTGTCGTTTTCCTACCCGTAAATTGGACCGCTCTCCCGCATCCCGCGCAGGGACGGCCGCGGCCCGGTTGGCGCCCGGCCTCTCACCCGCGGGCGCCGCCGGTCTAATGGGAGCCCCGCAGCTTCCGTTTGAGTTTGCCCATTTTTTCCTTGGTGTCAATGGCCAGGTCCACGAACTTGTAGGCAAAGGGCTTAAAGATCATGTCAAACTCCCCCGCCAGCTCGTCGAGCTGGCCGTTAAAGCCCTTTTTAAAACGGTAGAGCCCGTAGAGATGGCTGGACTCGTCCAGGTTGCCGGAGACGCCCTGGAAGTCGTAGACCGTGCAGCCGCCCTCCACCGCCCATTTGATCATCTCCCACTGGATAAGGTAGTTGGGCATGACGTTGCGGTTCTCATTGTCGGAAGCGCCGTAGACATAGCAGGTTTTCCCCGCGTACTGGGTGGTCAGCGCGCCGGAGATGGCCTTGCCGTTATAAAAAGCCATATAGAGCCGGGCGTGTTCGCCCAGCGCGTCGAGCATCCGTTCAAAGTAGGCCTTGGGCCGGACGTTAAAGCCGTCCCGCTCTCCCGTGACCCGCATGAGCCGGATGAAGTCGTCCAGATATTCCTTACCCACCACCTTGATTTCCACGCCGTGCTTCATCGCCACCCGCACATTGTAGCGGGTCTTGCTCTGGAGGTTCATGAAGAGCTCCTCTTCGCTGCGCCCCTGGAGGTAGAGCCGGTAATTGTAGCGGGCCTGGATGGTTTCAAAGTTTTCGCCGCCGGTAAAGTGGGTAAAGCCCAAGCTCTTGGCAAGCTCAATAAACGCCGTGTCCGAGATGAGCACGTCCGGGTCCATTTTAAACGCGTGGGCCCGGCGCTCTTTGGCCAGGGCCTTGACGCCGTCGACGAGGTCGGAAAGCACCTCCCGGTCGTGGAGGTCGCAGACCGGGCCTCGGGGCGCATAGAGAAACGTCGTTCCGATCAGGGGGATTTTTTGAATGAGGACCAGCATGCCGCCCCGGATATGTCCATCCCCGCCCCGGGAGACAACCACCGCGTGATCCCAGTTATTCTTGACCTGGGGCCAGTGGATGGACTGGGTAAAACATCCCTGGGGATGGTTCTTCGCAAATGCTTCGTATTCTTCATATTTCGATGGTGCCAGTATTTCCACAAGCAGTCACTCCAAATTCTATGAAATCCAGGACAGTTTCAGCCTGGATCTTTATTCTACCACAAATTTCCCGTTCCCGCCACCTGCCGGCTGTCGCCGGGGGACGTCGCGGTCCCTACCGGGGCGGGATGTCGCGCGCCCGGTTCCTCTTTTGAGCAGGTCGCTTGGCCCGCGTTGGGGGCGCGTTTGCCGGGACAAGCGGCTTCGCCACCTACCGGCTGCCGCCGGGGGAAGTCGCGGCCACCTACCGGTGGGGGGTGTCGCGCGCCCGGTTCCTCTTTTGAGAAAGCCTCTTTCCCCGCGTTGAGGGCGCGTTCGCTGGAACAAGCGGCTTCGCCACCTACCGGTGGGGGACGTCGCGGTCCCTACCGGCGCGGGAAGTCACGCGCCTGGTTCCTTTTTTGAGAAGGCGCTTTGCCCGCGTTGAGGGCGCGTTCGCCAAGACAAGCGCTCCCACCGCCGGCCCACAAAGAGAACCACGACCAAGCCAACAATGGCAACCTTCCGCCGCCTGTTGATGCAGTGTCCCTATCCCTGGACAACGGGGCCCGGCGATGCGGGCTGGGAGATATTGTAGAGTGCCCGGGCCACCTCGCTGTCCGTCTTCTCCTTGACAATGTCGCCCAGGGTTATAATGCCCAGCACCTGGTTATTCTTTACCACCGGCAAACGGCGAACCTGGGCGGCTCCCATTTTGGCCGCGGCTTCCGAAATGGTATGTTCCGGGGAAACACAGGTGGCCCCAGTGGACATAATTTCCGACACCTTCATCTTGACTGGGTCATGGTGGCAGGCGATACACCGCACCACGATGTCCCGGTCGGTGACCATACCCTGGAGCCGGTCTGCCTCCATGACCGGCAAAGCGCCGATGCCATATGTCTGCATCTTTCGGCTCACACTCGCTAAACTTTCCGACGGTGACGCCGCCACCACCGATTCTTTCATCACTTCCGATACCTTCATGGCGCATACCTCCTGTTTGATGCCGTTGACGCTCATTCCTCTGCCACTTTAGTATCCGCCTTTTTTCCATCCAATATGCGCGCGTTGCGTTTGAGGACGCCCACTCCTCGGAAGCCGAAGGCTCGTCCCCTAATCTTGCTTCCCGTGACGGACGCGTCGATGCGGGTGACAATATCTTTATAGAATGCCACGATGGGGGTGAGCTTTCTCCCCTTGTTCATAGGACAGACCTCCTGGCACCTATCGCAGCCCCAGAGGATGCCCGACGCGGCGATGAGCGCTTCTTCCTCCGGCGTCAGCTCCCCCCTTTTCTGGGTAATTTCGGAGAGGCACCGGCTTTTGTGGAGCCCGCCTTCCTCCCGGATGGCGCCGGTGGGACAATCCCGGACACACCGGTTACAGCCGATGCAGGCGGGCGGCGCGGCGACGGCATTACCTAGGGGCAGATCGGTGACGATTTCCCCCAAAAAGACAAAGCTGCCATAGTCGGGTGTGATGAGTAGCCCATTTTTGCCCACACAGCCCAGGCCCGCCAGCGCCGCCGCCCGGACTTCCCGCACCGGGGAGCTGTCCACAAAGGGTAGAAAATCGTGGTCCGGTAGCATCTCTTTGAGTTTTTGGGCGGCTTCCCGCAGCATACCGCCCGCCACCCGGTGATAATCGGGCACACAGGCGTATCGGGAGAGGTTGCGCGCCGGGAGCTCACCGATGTCATAGGGAAAGAGACAGCAAAGGACGCTTTGGTGTTCCGCCCCCAGAAGCCCAGCGCCCCGACAGGGGAGCACCGGCCCGCAGTCGTCCAGACGGGCGCTCCCCCAGGCGGGGATTCCCGCCTGGCGAAAGACATCGTCTATGACTAAAAACAAGTCTCGCTCCATGCCGCTCCTCCCTTCCCTCTTGAGATCCTCTGCTGCGTGGCCCGCCATACCTTCTCAAATGACACCACAGCGCGATGTCCTCACCGGCAGGTGCCGCGTCTCACGCGTTATTTTCTCGTACGATACCACAGCGCGGTGGGTCAGCGGCTCCTACCGTGGCGGGGACCGCGCCCCATATCTTATTCGCATCTTTGCCGCGTCGCCCGCGTTACTACGTTGCGAATGAGCCTAATCGCGACTTGCTCCACCGCAGGTGGCGGCAGCTTTGTAGAGCTCGCTTTTTTTATAATGGGTGGCCTTTGCCACCTCCTTAGCGGCCTCTGACAGAGATTTCCCAGCCGCCGCCTTTTCCTTGACCTGCTCCACCGCCTCTTCCAGGCTGATCTGCTCCTCTTCTTCCTCGCCCCGGCCCTCAATGACCAGCACAAACTCTCCCTTGGGAGGACGCTCGGTAAAAAGCCTCCATGCCTCATCCAAGGTGGTGCGGATGACCTCCTCGTGGATTTTGGTCAGCTCCCGGCACAGAGCGATTCTCCGCTCCCCGCCGAAGGCTTCCGCCATGTCCCGCAGCGTGTTTAAGAGCTTATGAGGCGCTTCGTAAAACACCATGGTTCTGCGCTCTCCCTCGAGCTCCTGCAGATGTGCCAAGCGCTGGTTGCGGCTGACACTGAGAAAGCCCTCGAAGGTAAACCGGGAGGTGGCGAGGCCCGAAAGAGCCACCGCCGACACCACGGCGCTGGGGCCGGGCACCACCACGGTCGGAATGCCCCGCTCCCCGCAGATGCGCACCAAATCTTCCCCGGGGTCGCTGATGCAGGGCATTCCCGCATCGGTTACAATGGCGCAGTTCTCCCCAGCGGCGATGCGGTCGGCGATATATTGCCCCCGCTCCCGGATATTGTGCTCAAAATAGCTGACCATGGGCTTTTTGATGCCGTAATGGTTGAGGAGCTTCAGGGTGACCCGGGTGTCCTCCGCCGCAATGAAGTCCACTTCTTCCAACGTCCGCACGGCCCGGGGTGTCATATCCGATAAATTCCCGATGGGCGTTCCCACCAGGAAAAGCGTTCCCTGTTCGTTCAACTGATTCACTTCCCCGCTTCTTTGGCCCCTTGGGGCTTATTTTCCTTCTTGTGATAAATGTCCAGCACCTCCCTCGAAAAGCCGCCCGGCCCCTCGATGATGAGGTCCCGCTCCACCTGCAAAAAGGGCTTGGCCCCCTTCTTCCCCTCGATGAGGAAGAGCCAGGGCGGACATCCGGGACGCTGGACGACAAAGCGCAGACGCTTGGGCTCGATGCCGGCGTCCCGCATGGCGCAGATGACGTCGCACAGCCGCTCCGGCCGCTGGCAGAGGCAAAGCCTGCCGCTAAATTTTAGATAGCGCTCCGCCGCCGCGCACAGCTCGTCCAAGCCGCACATCACCTCATGCCGGGCAATCTGGTCGCTTACCTCCCGGCTCATGACGCCGGTGCCCGGCGTCTTATAGGGCGGGTTGCAGGTGATGAGGTCCAGCGAACCTGCCTCGATTTCATCCCCCAGCTCCCGCAGGTCCCGGCAGAGGGGCCGGATTTTGTCTCCAAGGCCCGCCCGCTCCACCGTGCGGCAAAGCTGTTTGACCGCCTGCTCCTGGATGTCCACACAGGTGCAGTGACGGGGCCCCTCCTCCCGCCGGCGGTACCAAAGGAGGGCCACAATGCCGCAGCCGGTGCCGAGGTCGGCGCACCGGTCCACCCGTCTCGCCCCGGCAAAATGGGACAGCAGAAAGGCGTCGGTGCCGAATTTATGGGCGTCGGTGACACAAATGTCCAATGTGTCACTGAGCTTCTCCCAATTTTCCTTCTTTTCTTCCATGGAGTCCTCCCCATCCAGCTTATATTTTCTCCGCGTCGATGACCTGCGATGCGGCCCATCCGTTCTTTTTGCGTCCGGGCGGCACTTTTATACGAAAAAGCGCCTGCGCTCATAATAAAAGCGCGGGCGCTTGCGATCGTTTAAAAAATTTACTGGCCGTTGTAGGGATTATACGGGTCGCCCTGATTGGGGTTCGGTCCACCCTGGTTGGGATTGAAGAAGGTCTGGTCCCAGATGGTGTGCAGCTGTGTCTGCATGATGGCCATGGAGACGATGGAGAAGCCGAAGATTCCCAGCACCAGGTTGAGGATGGCGTTGTCGGAGGGATAGGGCACGCCCACGTTGATGGAAATTTCCCACATCTTCTTGCTGTATTTATACAGCCAATAGAGGCCGTAAATGCCGCAGGTGACGATGGTCAGCAGCACTTCCGTACCAGGGGAGGTGGAGCGGTCACCGGTGAAGCGGCCGATTTCGTCAGAGAACTGGTACATCCAAACATAGTAGTAGATACCGCAGGTCACAATGGTAAGAATAATAATCAGCGGAATACTCTTCTTTTCTGGCATGAGGAGTTCCTCCTTCATTTTATTAGCAGAACCTGTTTTGCTCTAGCCTCTAGTATATCATATTTTGTGATTTTGAAAAGTATTTTTTGTGATAACATAATAAATTCCAAGAGACGCATGCCCTCAGGAAATTTTCACGGCTGTAGCTTCCTTCTCAGCCGCCGGTGTACCGCCGTTCTTGCCAGCCATGCCCACCACAAATACAACGACCCCAGCGATGGCCACCGCTGACATGATGGCGGAAAAGGCCATGGTACCCAGATTTTCCATGATGAGGCCGCTGAAAAAGTTGCCGCAGATGCTCCCCACTCCCACGGTGAGGGAATAACCGATGGTGAGGGAGGTGGCGTAAATCTTCGACGGCACAATGCGGCTGATATAGACCACAAAGAGGGGGATATACATGCCCCAGGAAATGGCCTCAAAGCTTTTGAGGAGGATGAGCCCGGTGACGGAGTGGACGACCAGGAGGGCCAGGGTCCGCACCGCCAGGACGATAGCGGTAAAGGTATAGAGATGTTTGAGCTTTGCTTTATCCTGGAGTCGAGAGAAAATGAACATCATGGGCGCTTCCACCGCGGCGCCGGCAAAGACCAGCATGCCCACGTGGGTGTTGGTGCCTCCCGCGTCCTGGACAATGACGGGCATAAAGGCCAGCATGGAACGGTAGGCCGCCTGGTAAAGGGTGGTGCTGATGATGAAGACCATATAGGGCCGGTTCTTTAATAGGATGCGCAGTGCCCCGCCAAAACCAATGCGTTCCTCGATCTGGGCGCCCCGTTTGATGCCCTTGTTTTCCGGCTCAATCTTTTCAATGCACAAACAGCAGGCGATGAGCAGGACCAAATGGGCGGCGCTGCCCCAGAAGATGACGTCAAAGCCCCACAGGTCGATGAGCTTACCGGCCACCAGGCCCGTCAGGGAGTAGCCCACGGCCCCCATGACCCGGGTGACGGGATAGTTGACATAGGGCTTTTTCTTGTTGACCCGAATCTGCCAGGCTTCCGGGATGCAGTTATATGTATAGGTGAGAAAGCCCAAAGAGAGGATGGCGACAAAGCAAAGGGGCACAATGCTCACCGTCAGGGGGATGCACAGGGTGACAGGGATGGCCACGGCGGCGATCACGATCATGAGGGAGCGGCAGGAGATGAAGGTATCGTTGAGATAGCCATAGAGGGGCTGGCTGATCATGCTGACCCCGGCAATCAGGGCGTTGAGTAAACCCACCTGAAAGTCGCTGTACCCGTGCTGGGTCAGATAAACCACAATAAAGCTGTAGATCATACAGTGTGCGGAGCAGTAGAGCCAGTGCAGCGCCGCAAACGCCACATTCTCCTTGCAGAGCAGTTTTTTCATGCTGTTTCCTCCCCTTCTTCTCTCTCCCCTAACTTTACCATGTTACTGCATCAATTACAATTCCCAAGCGCCGGGAATTACAGAAAAAAAGAACACAATGTCTTTGGACATTGTGTTCTTTTTGAGCCGGCATCGACCTATTTTCCCAGGCAGTCACCCACCAAGTATTTTCGGCACAAATGAGCTTAACTACTGTGTTCGGTATGGGAACAGGTGGGACCTCATCGCAATAAACACCGGCCATATTTAAATGTATCAAAAGGGAAGGATTTTCGAAAGAAAGAACCACCTGGCGTCAGATGGTTCTATGGCTCCCCCTGTCTGGCTCGAACAGACGACCCTGCGGTTAACAGCCGCATGCTCTACCGACTGAGCTAAGGAGGAATATGAGAAGCCGGCACCGACCTATCTTCCCAGGCAGTCACCCACCAAGTATTTTCGGCACAGATGAGCTTAACTACTGTGTTCGGTATGGGAACAGGTGGGACCTCATCGCAATAGGCACCGG
>NZ_JACRTC010000009.1 GCF_014385095.1 Zongyangia hominis | reverse complement strand
CATAGAAGCCCAAGGAGTGAATGGTCAGCCAGTTGCTCCTCTCATTGTAGCTTAGGCACGAGATGGAAGGGAAACCGGACTGGCTGCCCGGCTTCCCTGTCCAAATTTATTGTAATAGGAGTGAAGTCAATGGCCGTTTTTCGCATTGAACGGACCAAAGATTATACCGTGATGAGCAATCATCACCTGCGGAACCACGAACTATCCCTCAAGGCAAAGGGGCTTCTTTCCATGATGTTATCCCTGCCTGATGACTGGAACTATACTACCCGTGGACTTGCGAAAATCTGCAAGGAGGGCGTTGATGCCATCGGCAGTGCGCTGCGGGAGTTGGAAACCGCCGGTTACATCGTGCGGAACCAGCTGCGGGACCAACAAGGCCGGATCAGCGACACCGAGTATGTGATTTATGAGAAACCCCAGCCCAGGCAGCCAGAAACGCCAAGGCCGGATACGGCTGTACCAGATACGGCTTCACCAGATACGGAAAACCCGTATCTGGATAAACCGGATACGGAAAAGCCCGCAGAATTAAATATAGAGAAACCAAATACTCAAAAACAAAATACTCATGGAGCAAGTACCGATTCCATTCCCTTCCGGGAAACAGCGGCAGCACAGCTGCCGGAACGGAAAGGAAGGGATGCGATGTCTGTCTCAGAGATAGAAAATTATCGGGAATTGATTCTGGAGAACATCGAGTATGACTATCTGTGCAGAGAGTTTTCGACCTACCGTGAGGACCTGGACGAGATTGTGGAGCTGATGGTGGAGACCGTTTGTGCCAAACGTAAAACCACTCGGATCGCTGGCAGCGACTTTCCCCATGAAGTCGTGCGCTCCCGGTTCTTGAAGCTGGATAGCGAGCATATCCGATTTGTCATGGACGGTATGCAGAAAAACACCACGGAGGTCCGCAATATGAAACAGTATTTGCTTGCAGTGCTGTTCAACGCGCCCACCACGATCAGCAATCACTACACCGTACAAGTCAATCACGATATGAACACAGGCGGCTGGTAAACAGCCGCTTTTCTGTTGCCCGGCAATACCGGGAGAAAGGATTTTGCCATGAAACGACCTCTTGCCTACATTACGGCTCCCTGGAGCAACAACCAGTATGAGAACGCCGAGAACGCTGCCACCTACTGCCGCCAGGTGTACGACGCCGGGTATTCGCCCATCTGCCCGGTTCTGTTCTTGTCCACCTTCCTCAAGGACGAGATTCCCCAGGAACACAAGGACGGGCTGGATATGGCGCGAGACTATCTGCGCCGGTCCCATGTGCTGGTGGTCTGCGGCCACGGCATCGACGAGACCGTGAAGAATGACATCGCCACCGCTGAGCGCCTGCGGATCACCGCTACCACCCTGGACGGTATCCTGACTGTGAAAGGCCAGGGACGCGGGAAAGGAGGTGCGCGCCATGCCTGAGCGTAAGACCGTGGGCCAGCTGATGGAGGAAATGCGGCTCAAGGCCGGGGCGCAGAACTACCACGGCCATGAGTACATGGATTTGGAGCGGTTTGCCGAGGACACCCGGCACATGATTATCTTCGATGTGCTGACCCACGATTCGCCGGTGGGCTGGAAAGGCGAACGGACCCGCCTGTTTCTGACGGAGGCCGGATACCAGAAAAGCCTGGAGAACCAGGAAAAGGGCCACATCAAGATTCTCAGCCATGCCAAGGTGCGCCAGGGACATCTGTACTATGACCGCTCCGATCAGCTGCGTTGAAAGGAGCCTGCCATGATGAAATACCTGCTGCGGCGGCTGGTGGTCCCGCCTTAGTATCAAGCGCCACCCCTGCAAAATCCGTGGAAAGGAGGCGATGACCTATGCAGGAGGAAGTGGAAAACAGGACTTTGACGCTGGTAGTCAGCGGAACAAAGTTTACCGGGCGGCTGTTTAAGGCCGCCATCACCAAGTACCTTGCCCACCGCAAGGAAAAGAAGCTGCAAAAGCAGAAAAGCCGGGATACCCCCGTGATTCCCCACGGCAAACAGACGGTGAAGCAGCTGATCGGCCAGAATCAGGGCGTTTCCAACATCGAGATCACCGACCCCTCCATCAAGGAGTTTGAAAAGATCGCCCGGAAATACGGCGTTGACTATGCGGTGAAGAAGGACCGCAGCAGCTCCCCGCCCAAGTACCTGATCTTTTTCAAAGGCCGCGATGCGGATGCCCTGACCGCTGCCTTTACCGAGTACACCGGCAAGAAGGTCAGAAAGGCGCAGAAAACAGAGCGTCCGTCCGTGCTGGCAAAGCTGAGCCAGTTCAAAGAGCTGGTGAAACACGCCGTTGTGGACCGGAACAAGCGGAAGGAGCTGGAACGATGAAGATGAAAAAGCAACTTGACATCAAAAAGCTCCTTTTGCTGAATATGCCCTATATCCTGATGGGGCTGTTCGCAACCAACTTCGGTGAAGGATGGCGGATGGCCGTGGGTGCGGACGCTTCGGCAAAAATGCTTTCGTTCTTCTCCACGCTGCCGGTGGCGCTGGCCAGCTGGTGGCCCAGCCTGCACCCTTTGGACCTGCTGGTGGGGCTGTGCTGCGGCGCTGGCCTGCGATTGGCCGTGTATCTCAAAAGCAAGAACGCCAAGAAGTACCGGCACGGTATGGAATACGGGTCGGCGCGATGGGGCACCCATGAGGACATCGCACCCTACATCGACCCGGTGTTCCAGAACAATGTGATTCTGACTAAAACCGAGAGCCTGACCATGAACAGCCGCCCCAAGGACCCCAAGACCGCCAGAAACAAAAATGTGCTGGTGATCGGTGGCTCCGGTTCCGGCAAGACCCGCTTCTGGCTGAAACCGAACCTGATGCAGATGCACAGCTCCTATGTGGTGACAGACCCAAAAGGCACCATCCTGGTGGAGTGCGGCAAAATGCTTCAGCGCGGCACACCCAAGCTGGGCAAGGACGGCAAGCCCATGAAGGATAAGCACGGCAAGGACATCTATGAGCCTTATCGGATCAAAGTCCTCAATACCATCAACTTCAAGAAGTCCATGCACTATAATCCCTTTGCCTACATCCACTCCGAAAAGGACATCTTGAAACTGGTCACGACGCTGATCGCCAACACCAAGGGCGAGGGCAAGGCCGGGGACGATTTTTGGGTTAAGGCCGAGACGCTTTTGTACTGCGCCCTCATTGGGTATATCCACTACGAGGCCCCGGTGGAGGAACAGAATTTCTCCACCCTCATCGAGTTCATCAACGCGATGGAGGTCCGGGAGGATGACGAGGAGTTCAAGAACCCCGTGGACCTGATGTTTGACGCGCTGGAGGCAGAGAAGCCCAACCACTTCGCCGTCCGTCAGTACAAAAAGTACAAGCTGGCTGCGGGTGATATATGCTCTAAGTGACTTCTTAATCATGGTTTTTGTCATGGTTAGTGAAGCAGTCACTTAGAGCATTTTTGTTTCAGGAGGTACAGCCATGAGAAATGAAAAAATTACCCCACTGTACGAGCGCCTGAGCCGGGACGATGAGTTACAGGGCGAGAGCAACTCCATATCCAACCAAAAACAGATGTTAGAGGATTTTGCCCGCCGGAATGGGCTGCCCAACCCTACGCACTTTACCGATGATGGTATCTCAGGCACCCGGTTTGACCGCCCCGGATTTTTGGCGATGATGGAGGAAGTGGAGGCAGGGCGTGTAGAGGCAATCGTCATCAAGGACATGAGCCGGTTGGGGCGCGACTATCTGAAGGTCGGTCAGGTTATGGAGGTTTTGCGGCAGCGAGGCGTTCGTCTGATTGCCATCAATGACGGTGTGGACAGTCTGAAAGGCGATGACGATTTTACCCCGTTCCGCAACATCATGAATGAATTTTACGCCCGTGATACCAGCCGGAAAATTCGCTCTGTGTTTAAGTCAAAAGGCATGAGCGGCAAGCACCTGACCGGCACCGTTATCTACGGCTATCTGTGGGACGAAAAGCGGGAACACTGGCTTGTGGATGAAGCCGCCGCCGAAGTGGTACGCCGTATCTTTTCCCTCACGCTGGAGGGATATGGGCCTTATCAGATTGCTTGCAAATTATCCACAGACCGGATTGAAATTCCTGTCGTACACCTTGCCCGCTTCAACGAGGGTGTGAACCGTTCAAAGCCGGTCAAAGACCCCTATGGATGGGGATCATCTACCATCGTGAACATTTTGAAAAAACGAGAGTATTTAGGGCATACCATCAATTTCAAGACCCGCAAGCACTTTAAGGACAAGAAAAGCCACTATGTTTCTGAGGACGAATGGACGATCTTTGAGAATACCCATGAAGCCATTATCGACCAGCAGACCTTTGATTTGGCGCAGAAAATCCGCAGCAATGTACGGCGTTATCCAAACGGCTGGGGCGAAGCGGCTCCCCTCACAGGCTTGCTCTATTGTGCCGATTGCGGCGGCAAGATGTATGTCCACCGCACCAACAATGGCAAGCGGATTTCTCAATATACCTGTTCCAATTATACCAAAGTTCCGTGTGGGACACTATGCCCTACACAACACCGTATCAATGAGAGTGCTGTCCTGACATTGGTTTCCGACACGCTCCGGGCTATTGCTGAATATTCCAGAAATGACCGGACGGAATTTATTCACACTGTTCAGGAGACGCAGGTTGCTCAACAGAGTGCCGATATATCGAAAAAGCGCAGGCGTTTGGCTGCTGCCCAAAAGAGAGCCGGAGAACTGGAAAAACTGATTTGCAAAATCTATGAGGACAACGCCCTCGGCAAGCTGCCGGATGCACGATATAAGGCGCTTGATGCACAGTATGCCAAAGAGCAGGATGCACTTGAGATTGAAATTGCAGAGCTGGAAAAGGCTGTTACCGGCTATGAGCAGAGCCAGAAATCAGCGGAGAAATTTATAGCCCTGATTGATAAGTACGAGAATTTTGACACTCTGACAAACACCATGCTCAATGAGTTTGTAGAGAAAATCCTTGTCCACGAACGCGCCCGAAAAGGCAGTCAGGACACCACGCAGGAAATTGAAATCTACTTCAATTTTTTAGGACGCTATATCCCACCATCCTTACAGCCGGTTCCTTTAACCCCGGAGGAACAGGAAGAACTGCGGAAAAAAGAAGAACGCAAGGACAGGCTTCATCAGAATTATTTGAAGCGGAAAGCCAGCGGCGCACAGAAACGGTATGAGAACAAAATCAAGGCGAAGAAAAAAGCGGAAATGGACGCTAAGAAAGCCTTGATCCGGGCTGAGGATATGAAAAAAGGTGTTTTTTCTACTATCGGTCAGCTACCAAAAGAAGAACCGCGCAAAGGCAGCATAGCAGCCAGCGCAGCAGTCTAATCATCACGAAGCAAAGGAGAATGAATATGAGTAAGTTGACTTACATTCGTTGTGGAGATTATGATATACCCAACCTAAAACTTTCTGAACAGCCGGAAACTTCTATCGGCAAGTACGGCAGAATGCGAAAATCCTACCTAAAGGAACATCGCCCCATTCTCTACAACCAACTGCTGATGAGCGAGAAGCTGTATCCGCACCTGATAGAGATTGACCGGACAGCGCAGGAGCGTGTGGACACCATGTTGCCTCACATGATGGAGACTGCGGGTGTCACGGAAGAACTGAAAGCCTGTGACCCTATGCGCTGGGTGGGGCTAATGAACACGCTGAAAGCGCAGGCAGAGGAAATTATTCAAGATGAACTGATTTACAAATAGTTTTTAGGCACAAGAAAGGCCGGGACTTTTCTATCAAGTGGAAAATCCCGGCTTTACTCTTATATATTTCCCAAATTCTTTGACCGCCGGTATTCCAGCGGAGAAAGACAAAACTGCTTTTTGAACACGGCTGCAAATTTTCCTTGATTAGAGTAGCCGACCTGTTCGGATATTTCGGCAATCGGACGCTTTGTGTCCGAAAGAAGCCTTGCGGCTTCGTTCATACGGATTTCCCGCAGCCAAGTGGATATATTCTGTCCATATACGCCTCGAAAATAGTTTTTCAGGCTGGTTTCACTGACCGAAAAGCGTTCTGCAATCTGCCGTACAGGAATGTGCTGGCGAAGATCATCGGAAAGGATTTGCGCTGCCCTTTTTGCAATTTCAACCTGCGTTTCCGTGTAGAAGCCGCAGGTTTTCGGAGGCCGGATTTCCATGTTGAGAAGCCGGTGGAGAAGTTCAAGCGTATAGATTTGCAAATGGAAGATAGAAGGCCTTTCAGAAAGCCGCCAGAGGTTTTGAAATATATTTTCCAGTTCACTATCCGCTTCGTTGATATATGTCTTATGATTGCCACAATAATTTTCTTCCAGCGTAGGGAGGTCAAGTGAAAAAGATTTCAAAAGTTCACCACAGGACTGAAGAAGAAGTGACAGGTCAAAGTATATTTTTATCCCCTGATACTGCTTCGTAGGAAAGATATATTCTTTCTGTGCGGTCTGTTCACTGACACAAAAATCATTTTCCTTCAGGTAAATGTAGGAGCCGTCATCCAGAAGCAATTCACTTCTGCCCGAAACGCAATAGTTAATCAGCAAAGGCTTTAGATTTGAATTTTCATCCGACTCCGGCCATACGGGAGCGTTTACAAAAATAAAAGCCAAAGTCAGCCCCGGAAAGAGCGTATGGAATGTCATACGTCCCTTGCCATCTGCCCGATCCAAAAGCAATGTGCTGCTATTTGGACTGTTTTTCAAGGTCACACCAGAAACAGCATCGCTGTTTTCTAAAATGTTGTATATCATGTTACGCAACTGCTTCGCCCCTTTCATCACGCAAAATCGCTGATATTATTATACCTGCGAGAAAACTCCTGGTCAATGGATATTCTGGTAGAGCGAAAAAGCTCCTTGCTATACGGGCTTAAAATACCGATATGTGCATAGAAGCACAGCTGAGTTTATGCTATCATTAGGGTTGGTTAGCAAGAACTAATCAAGACGAAAGTAATCATGTTAGGAGGTTTCGCAATGAACAACAAATTGCAAGGAAAGGATCTCATCAATATCGGTATTTTCACGGCGATTTATTTTATCGTCATTTTCGCTGCGGCGTCCATCGGTTTTATCCCGATTTTCATTCCGCTTATCAGCGTGATCGTGCCGCTTGTGGGCGGTATTCCGATGATGTTGTTCTTCTCCAAAATCAAAAAATTCGGTATGCTTACCATCTGCGGGGTGCTGCTCGGTATCATTATGCTGCTGACCGGCATGGGCTGGTGGTGCATCCCTACCGGGCTGATTTTCGGGCTGATTTCCGATTTTATGATGAAAGCCTGTGACTACAAGAACGCCAAGCGTGAAGTGCTGATCCACGGCGTTTTTTCCATGTGGGTAATCGGGGCGTTTATTCCCATCGTTGTGACGCGTGACGCTTACTACCAGAGCCTGCTCCCCGGCTATGGTCAGGAATATGCCGACACGCTTATGGCTTATATGCCAGACTGGATTTTGCCGGCACTGCTTATTGCTGCTTTCGTCAGCGGTCTTGTCGGCGGTCTGATTGGACGGAAGATTTTCAAAAAGCACTTTGAGCGGGCGGGAATTGTGTAATGAGCCGCGAACTTCTTGCAAGTCAAAAAAACAATAGCGGAATTTTATTAGACCCCCGGACAAAACTGGCGGTACTGATTACCATAGCTGTCTTTATTTTAGGCGGTTCGTATGAAGGTATCATGCAGTATTACATCATCGTTTTGGCGGCGATCCCGCTGTTACTTTTGTCAGCGGCCAGAAAATGGAAAGGCGCTGTTCTCTATATCCTGATTTTTGGAGGCAGTCTGTGTCTGGAAATGTTCGGCCTGTCCCGACTGACCGGCGTAGCAAACTACATCGCGGTAGCCGTCGTTGGTATTCTTCTGCGGTTCACCCCCAGCGTGGTCATGGGATATTTCGTGGTAACTACAACCACGGTCAGCGAATTTGTTGCGGCGATGGAACGGCTCCACCTGCCGCAGCAGATCACCATTCCTATGTCTGTGATGTTTCGCTTCTTTCCCACGGTTGCGGAAGAATGGAGCGCTATTGGGGACGCCATGCGGATGCGTGGCATCCGCTTTGGTGGTGGAAAAGTCGGTGCGATTTTAGAGTATCGGATTGTCCCCATGATGATCTGCTCCGTCAAAATCGGAGAGGAACTGTCCCAGGCAGCCCTTACGCGGGGATTGGGAGGCCCGGTAAAACGGACGAATATCTGTAAGCTGGGTTTTCATGTGCAGGATGTTATTTTCCTGCTGATCTGTCTGGGAGCATTTGCAGCGCAAATCTATGTGCTTGCCGCAAGGAGGTGAAGGAAATGATTGAATGTCAAGATGTGTCCTTTTCTTATCCTGCCAGTACCCTTCCCGACAGTGAGAGGCAGGCCGGTGGCGCTTTGAAACATATTTCCTGCACTATTGAGGACGGTTCTTTTGTCCTGCTCTGCGGGACTTCCGGCTGTGGGAAAACAACCATGACCCGGTTGTTTAACGGCTTGATCCCCCATTATCATGAGGGGACTTATACCGGCTCCGTCTATCTGGATGGAAAGGATACCCGTGACCTGTCACTGTTTGATATTTCTCTGAAAGTCGGTTCTGTATTTCAAAATCCGCGTTCTCAGTTTTTCAATGTGGACACGACCAGCGAACTGGCTTTCGGCCCAGAGAATCACGGCATAGCGGAAGATCTTGTGCGTGACCGTGTAAAGCGTGTAGCTGCACAGCTAAAGTTGGAGCCGCTGCTTGATAGAAGTATTTTTTCTTTGTCCGGCGGTGAAAAGCAAAAAATCGCCTGCGGATCGGCAGCGGCGATTGACCCGGATATTTATGTGCTTGATGAGCCATCATCCAACCTTGACGCATACGCTATCGCTGATTTTCGACAGCTACTCTTTACTTTGAAATCGCAGGGAAAGACCATCATCATCTCTGAACATCGGCTGTATTATCTGTCCGGCCTCTTTGACCGTGTCCTGTACCTAAAAGATGGAGAAATCGAAGGTGATTATACAGCAGAGGAATTTTGCGGCCTGTCGGCAAGACAGCGCGATGATATGGGATTGCGCCCTCTTGATCTTGCGGGGCTTTCAGAAGTTGAAGGCACGCCGCAGAGAATGAATGAGGCGGTTTGGACGATAAAGAATGTGTCCTTCGCCTATAAGCATGAGCCGGAAACCTTGCATATAACGGAAACCTCTTTCCCATCCGGCAGCGCCACGGCCATCATCGGACATAATGGTGCTGGAAAATCCACATTTGCCCGGTGTCTATGCGGATTGGAAAAGCACTTCAAGGGAACAGTGCAGGATCAGAGCAAGACTTATTCCAGAAAAGAACGATTGAAACTCTGCTATATGGTCATGCAGGATGTGAACCACCAACTCTTTACCGAAAGTGTTCTGGATGAAATTCTGCTCAGTATGGGAACTGAGGATAAGCAGAGGGCAAGAGAAATCTTGCAGGAGATGGACCTGCTGCCTTATGAGGACTGCCACCCGATGGGACTGTCCGGCGGCCAAAAGCAGCGCGTGGCGGTTGCCTCTGCGATTGCTTCGGAGCGCCCTTTGATTTTATTCGATGAACCGACCAGCGGCCTTGACCTGTTTCACATGAGGCAGGTCGCTAATGTTGTCAATCAGGTGGCAAATGCCGGAAGAACCGCGCTTGTGGTAACGCATGACCCGGAATTTATTCTACGCTGTTGCAATTATGTCCTTCACTTAGAAAATGGGCAAATTCAGGAAAGTTATTCCATAGAGGACAGCGATGGCCGAAAACGCCTGCTAAAGTTTTTCCTGAGTGATATGAAGAAGGAGGTGTCCACAGAATGAAGGAGGAAAAGAAAGAGTCGCCCATAGGCGTCTTATGGGGATGGAGCAAGCCCTATCATGGAAAATTCATCGGCAGTGTTATCCTTGCGGTATTAGGCGTGGCCTGCCAGATGGTGCCCTATTTCTGCGTGGCGCATATTGTCACAATGATGTTGTCTGGGGAACAGAATTTATCCCGCTATGTGACCGCTGGTATTATTGCATTGTGCGGCTACTTTGGGAAGGTGCTGTTTTCCTGTCTTTCTACAACGATTTCCCACACAGCGACCTATTACACGCTACGTGATCTGCGGGAGAATATCACCGCAAAGCTGGCTCGCGTCCCGATGGGGACGATTTTAGATACTCCGTCCGGCCAGTATAAAATGACGATTGTTGACCGGGTGGAAGGCATGGAATCGACCTTCGCACACCTGATCCCGGAAATGACCGCAAATGTGCTGGTGCCGCTTGTAATCGCCGTGTACCTGTTCCTTTTGGACTGGCGCATGGCGCTCCTGTCCCTTGTTACGCTGGTGGTGGGCCTTGCTGTCATGTCTGCCGGTATGAAGAATTATCCCGTCAAATGGGAGGGTGCTGTCAAGGCAGGCAAGCAGATGGCAAATGCCATTGTAGAGTACATAGGCGGGATTGAGGTGGTAAAGGCGTTCAGCCAATCCGCCGGTTCCTACAAAAAATATTCTGACGCGGTGAATTATAACGCCAACTACTATGTGGACTGGATGCGGGAAAACCAGAAAACCATGAGCGCCTACAACGCCATCCTGCCCTCAGTACTGATTTGCGTGCTGCCCTGCGGTTTTGCATTCTGGCTCTCCGGCAGTCTGGAGCTTTCCACCTTCCTATCCATTGTGATTTTCTCGCTGGGGCTGATTGGGCCGATTATTGCGGCCTTTACCTTTACGGACGATTTGGCTGTACTGGGGACAAATGTGGAAGAAATCAGCCAGCTTCTGAACGCCGAAGAACTGAACCATAAAGAAACGCCGATCAAGCTGGAAGATACCGGCATTTCTCTTAGGTCTGTGTCGTTTTCCTATGACGGGACAACAGAGGTTTTGCATGATGTGAATCTCGCCATCCACCCCGGAACCATGACCGCCCTTGTAGGGCCGTCCGGCTCCGGCAAGTCTACGGTGGCAAAGCTGATTGCCGGGTATTGGGATGTTACATCCGGCAGCATTACCCTCGGCGGCCATGAGCTGAAGGATATGCCGCTGTCTGAAATTGCAGACCAGATTTCCTATGTATCTCAGGACAACTACCTGTTTAACCGCAGTATCCGGGAGAATATCCGCATGGGAAGACCCAGTGCCACGGACGCAGAGGTGGAGCAGGCGGCCAAACAAAGCGGCTGCGACGCCTTTATCCGCAAGCTGGATAATGGCTATGATACGGTTGTCGGCAGCGCCGGTTCCCATCTTTCCGGCGGTGAACGCCAGCGGATTGCCATCGCCCGCGCCATGCTGAAAAATGCGCCGGTTGTCATTTTGGACGAGGCAACTGCCTATATCGACCCAGAGAATGAGGCGCTGGTGCAGAAAGCCATTTCCACTTTAACTGTCGGCAAGACCCTGATTGTGATTGCACACCGGCTGTCTACCATTGTTGGCGCAGATAACATCGTTGTGGTGAAGGATGGAACCATCCACGCACAGGGTACGCATGAGAAGTTGCTGGAAACCTGCCCCCTCTACCGGGATATGTGGCAGGCGCACATCGGCGCGAAAGACCAGATGTAAGGGGGTGTTGTCAGATGTATGGAACATTGAAAAAAATCTTTGCTTTTGCAGGCAGCAAAAAGGGGCTTCTAAAAAAATCCCTGTTATTCTCATTCCTGTCCGGGCTGTTTTCAGCCATGCAGTTTGCCGCCCTCTTTGTGGTAATTGGTGCACTGGTATCTGACAACCGGGACGGAAAGTTTATCTGCATTTCGCTGGGAATTATGGCCGTTTCCCTCATTGGGCGTATCATCACGACCTATTTTTCCACGATGGAGCAGACGGAAACCGGCTATTGCATGGTGGCGGAAAAGCGTATCCACATCGGAGATCGGCTGCGCTACATCCCGATGGGCTACTTCAACAAGAATAGTATCGGGAATATTACCGCCATTGTCACAACAACTTTGGGCGATGTAGAGAACTCAGCAGCTCGTGTTCTGGTGTCAGTGCTGGGCGGTTTTTTCAACTCGGTTGCCCTCGTCATCGTCCTGTTGGTATTTGACTGGCGGATCGGTCTTGTGGCCGCTGCCGGTGTCCTGATTTACCTTGCGGCGGCGGAACTGGCTCTTCGCAAATCTGCCGCGCTCAGCGGGGTGCGTCAGCACACACAGGAGTCCCTTGTAGAGTCCGTGTTGGAGTACATTCAGGGCATGGGGATTGTTAAAGCATTTGGTCTTGAACGGGACAGCACGCAGTCTATTGGCAGTGCAATTAAGGCGAGCTGCCGGGACAACCTGAAACTGACAAAGGCCAGCGTTCCCTATGACGCTATCAAACAGGCTGTTGTCCGAGTGTTCAGCGTCCTGTTGCTTTTAGCCTCGGTCTGGTTCTGGCTGGACGGCTCCCTGCCGCTGGCCTACGGTCTGATTTTGGTGATTGCTTCTTTCATGGTGTTCAACGATTTGGAGAACGCCGGGAATATGGCCTCTTTGCTGCAAATGCTGGCGGCCTCGATGGATACGGCAAACTCCATTGATGACACGCCGGTGATGGACGAGAAAGGCGCTGACATTACGCCGAAGTCCAGCGAGATCGTGTTTGACAAGGTGGATTTTTCCTACGCAGACCGCAAGATATTAGATCAGGTCAGCTTTACCATTCCCGAAAAAACGACTACGGCCATTGTCGGCCCTTCCGGGGCAGGAAAGACAACGATGTGCAACCTGATTGCCCGTTTTTGGGATGTGAATGCCGGGAAGATTACCATAGGCGGTACGGATGTACGAGATTTTAAGCTGGACAGCCTGATGAAAAATATCTCGATGGTGTTCCAGAGCGTATACCTCTTTGCAGATACAATTGAGAACAATATCAAGTTTGGCTGCCCGGACGCCACCCATGAGCAGGTGGTTGAGGCGGCGAAGAAGGCTTGCTGCCATGACTTTATTTCTGCCCTGCCGGATGGCTATGACACCGTGATTGGCGAGGGAGGCGGTACTTTGTCCGGCGGCGAGAAACAGCGGATTTCCATCGCCCGCGCCATGCTGAAGGACGCACCCATCATCATTTTGGACGAGGCGACAAGCAGTGTTGACCCGGAGAATGAGGATGAATTGCAGCGGGCTATCGAGGCATTGACCCATGACAAGACTATCATCATGATTGCCCACCGGCTGAAAACCGTCCGCAACGCCGATCAGATCCTTGTACTGGACAACGCTCATATCGTCCAGCGCGGCACTCATGCGGAGCTGATCCAGCAGAAGGGCCTGTATGCTGACTTTGTATCGGCCAGACAAGAGGCCATCGGCTGGAAGCTGGCTCAGTAAAGGAGGTTCAGATGAAACTTCATGCGTCCGGGGAGGACTACCTGGAAACCATCCTTGTTCTCCAAAAGAAACGCGGTATGGTGCGCTCCGTAGATGTGGCCCGGCACATGGAGGTGTCAAAGCCCAGCGTGTGCCATGCAGTGGCTACCTTGCGGGACGGCGGCTTTCTTATGATGGACGAAGATCACTTTCTCCATCTGACCGATGTGGGCCGCGAGGTAGCCGAAAAAATCTACGAGCGTCACTGCTTCTTTACTGAGCAGCTTATCACCGCAGGCGTTGACCCCAAAACTGCGGAGGCCGATGCCTGCCGTATTGAACACATCATCAGCGATGAGAGTTTTGACCGGCTGAAAGAGGCAGTCGAACAAGAGCAAGACTAAAACCGAATAAGCCAAGCGATCCTGCCCCGCAAGACGGGGAAAGGAAAAAACCGTTGCAGGGCAGGCAGCTTTGTGCGCCCAAAATGGATTTTCCGGGTACTGCGGCGGTTTTGAGTAACATCAAGGCCGCCGTTCCTTATGCCCTCGACAAAGGAGTGACGACTACACGCTGACACGGCGGCTTTAGGAGGGAACCGCCATGAAGCACATTGACCGCCGACAAATTCAGACGATATTTCACTACCGTCAAAAAAAGCCCAGTCAACGAACAGGCCCCGTCTGGCAGCCGGTGCGAAAATTGTCATTCTGTAAGTGAATATTGGAGTTTTTGCGCTCGAATAGCTTTCTGCTGTCCGGGCGTTTTTTCATACCTGTGGAGCCGGAACATCGGGTCAGCATGGCCCGAACTTTATCCCCGGTGCCGCGCCCCGCCGCCTCATTCAGATTTACCAAAAAAATCTGAATGGAGGAAAGGCAGATGGAAGTTACCATCAATTATAACGGACAAGCTGTGGCCGTGGAGGTTACGCTGGAAGTCTATGAATTTCTTGACCGGGCCGATCACAAAACGGAAAACCTTGCCCATGAACAGCGGCGGCATTGGGACGGGCGGGAGTTTGACGAGTACATAGCTTTTACCGAGGGCGTGGGCGTTTACAGCGAAACGCCGGAGGAATACCTTTGCCGCATGGAAACGCTGCATGATCTGATGGCTGTTCTGGACACCTGTACCGAGGCCCAGCGCCGCCGGTTCCTGCTCTATGCGCTTGACGGGCTGAGCCTTGCAGAGATCGGTGTGCTGTGCGGCTGCTCCAAAGTGGCTGTTTATCAAAGTGTGGAGGCGGTCAGAAAAAAATTTATAAATTTCTTTGAGAACAGGCTTAACGAATGACCTGTTTTCTGGCTACCAAGTGAAAGGGATCATTTCCCTTATCTCAGCGAGGGGCGGACAGCGGACGAGCTGTCCGCCTCTCCGATTTTCAGGAGGTAAGCCTATGAAAACAATCAATCTGCGGTGGATGTATCCCCACTACCGGCATGACGAGTTTGTGGATGTTACGGACGAGGTATGGGCAGCGATATATCAGGCCAAGCGGGAGATGGAGAACTATGAGCGCCGGAAAGTCTACCACTGCGCCTACTACTCTCTGGACGCATACAGCTGGCTGGAAAATTACGCGCTGGAACACAGCAGATCGCCGGAAGATATTTTGCTGGAACGAGAAGAAATGACCACCCGCCTGCACCTGATTGCAGCTCTGCCGATGGCTCTGGCTCATGCCACTCCGACACAGGCCCGCCGTGTTCACGCCTACTACATTACTGGTATCAAGCAGCCGGAAATCTCCCGGAGAGAGGGCGTCCACAGCAGCAAGGTCAGCGTTGCCATCCGTCGAGGTCTGCGGAATATGCGCCGCTGCTATGATGACCTTTTTCAAACAGAGTGAGGGCGTGCCTATGCAGACCATCAATCTCAAACAATATTATCCATTTTGCAAAGAGGACATTTGTGTGGAGGTGTCCGATGAGATCGTCGAAGCGTTTCTTCTGGACAAGAGAGCCGAGGCCGCCAGAGATCGCAAGATGTTCCGGTATAAGGCGTTTTATTCCCTCGATTGTAACGATGGAATCGAAAATGCCGCCATCGGCTGGGCGCAGCCATCACCGGAGGACTACCTGATAGAAAAAGAAGAATTAGCCGAATACGAAGAACTGATACGGCGATTGTATGAAGCCATTTCTTCCCTGCCGCCTATGCAGGCTCGCCGTGTCCATGCCCGCTATATGCTGGGTATGAAAGTGAAAGATATTGCCGCAATGGAGGGTATCACGCCATCACAGGCGGGAAAATCCATCCATGCCGCATTGCGGAGACTGCGCCGGTACTTTGCGCGTCAGAAATGGCCGGTCAATCTATGAGCGTTTCCAAAGAAAAGAGGTGCATGACATGAACGAAATAATTACAGCCCACCCCTCAAAAGAAGAACGGGAGAAAGTCCTGAAGGAGATCCGGCAACTTGAAAACCGCAAGAAGATTTTAGAGAACAAGCAGCGGAACGAAGAACGCAGGGTTCGCACCCGCCGCCTGATTGAGCGCGGAGCCATTTTGGAGGGGATTTTTCCGCTGGCTCCCAACCTTTCCGGCGCAGAGGTCAAAGCATTTCTGATTGCCCTGTCCCATCTTCCGGGGGCTGTGGAATTGACTGCAAACCTGCCAAAATCCGGGGACACGCCATAAGTCCCTTGTTTACTAAGGGCGCACTTATACACCGTTGCCGGGGCTGTGCGCCCTGCCGGGGGCGTTGCGTACTTCGTCCGCGATGGGAAGCTACGCTCCCCAAACCCCTTGTGCGCTCTGCGCAGCCAAACACCCGCTTTGCGCTTGTCCGGCTCCACAGAGCCTGTTATCCACTCACTGAAAGGAGGTGTTCCCCATAGATTTCTGTCATATCCCCGTCAGTATTATCAAGCGCAGCGCAGGCCGTTCTGCTGTTGCCGCAGCTGCTTACCGCAGCGGAACCAAGCTGACAAATGAATGGGATGGAATGACCCACGACTACACCCGGAAAGGCGGCATTGTCCATGCGGAGATCATGCTGCCTGCCCACGCGCCGCCGGAATTTGCAGACCGATCTATCCTCTGGAACAGCGTGGAGCAAATCGAGAAAGCAAGGGACAGCCAGCTTGCCCGCGAGATTGAAGCAGCCCTGCCCCGTGAACTGTCCGGCGAACAACAGCTCGCCCTTGTGCGTGCCTATGTGAAGGACAACTTTGTAGACAAAGGAATGTGTGCCGACTTTGCTATCCATGACAAGGGAACCGGCAACCCTCATGTCCATATCATGCTGACGCTCCGGCCTCTGAAAGAAAATGGACAGTGGGGCGCAAAGTGCCGCAAGGCATACGATCTGGACGAGAATGGACAGCGTATCCCGGATGGGAAAGGCGGCTGGAAAAATCATCGTGAGGATACAACCGATTGGAACGATAAAGGAAATGTGGAGATTTGGCGGGCAGCGTGGGCAGCCTACACCAACCGGGCGCTGGAATCTGCCGGTAGACCGGGGCGCATTGACCACCGTAGCTACAAGCGGCAGGGCATTGATAAAATTCCCTCTGTCCATCTGGGGCCAGCCGCCAGCCAAATGGAAAAGCGCGGTATCCGCACCGACAAGGGAGAAGTAAACCGGCAGATTGCCGCCGACAACAAGCTGCTGAAAGAAATCAAAGCCCGCATTACCCGTCTTTACAACTGGTCTAAGGCCGAAGCCGAAAAGCCGGAGGGTCAGCAGCCCAGCATGATTGACTTGTGGGAGGCCCAGCAGCAGCTCAAGCGGCCTGACACCCGCACCGGCAAAATCCGAGCTTTGCAGGAGAGCGCCGCCCTGTTCAGCTTTTTGCAGACAAACGGCATCCAGTCTATGCAGCAGCTTCATGAAAAAATCGCTGATATGAACAGCCGTTACTATGACCTGCGGGGAAAGATCGTCAAGGCCGAGCGCCGGATCACTACCCTTACCGAGCGCGGGGAGATGTGGGAACAGTACAACCAGTACAAGTCCATCCACAAGCAGCTTGCCAAAGTAAAGCCGGAAAAACGGGAACAGTTTGAACAGCGCCACAGCCGGGAACTGATCCTCTATGACGCGGCGGCCCGGTATCTGAAAGAACTGAAAGCCAGCGGCGAAGAAATCACCCCGAAGGAATGGCGGCGTGAGATCGACCTGTTGACCGCCCAGAAACAGGTGGACAGCATCGACATGAAAGCTATGCGGGAGGAGCTAAAAGCTGTGGAACGGCTCCGCAAGGCCGCCGACCAACTGGCCCGGCAGGAACGGGACAAGCCCCGCGACCGGGGGCCGGAGCGGTAAGGGCTACCGCGGTTTGGCGTACCCCTTTTAGGTGCGTCGCGTTTCACGACACCCTTTTGCACACAGAAAAACCGCCGTACAGGTTTCCCCATACGGCGGCAGTCGGTTTATTTGCCGAACAAGTCGCTGTGTGTGCCGGTGCGGGCCAGCGTCAGCACCAGAACATCATCTTCTATGCGGTAGACAAGCAGCCAGTCCGGGAGAATGTGACATTCCCGATGGCCTGCCCAATCGCCGGACAGGTCATGGTCACGGTTCTTATCCGGCAGCGGCTCGCCCATTGCCAGCAACGCTACGACCTGCTCCAGCAGCTCGATCTTCAAGCCACGCTTGATGGCTCGTTTGTAGTCTTTTTTGAAACTGGTCGTGTACTTGACGGTGTACTTTGTTTTCCTCATTTTTTCAGGTCGGCAAACAACTCGTCAAGGTCATTGTATCCCTTTACAGACGGGTCTTTTGCAATCCTTTCCGCTTCCAGCATGGCAGCAATCGTTTCCTTGTTGGGCTGTTCCAGCTTCACCTCAAAGGGAATGCCGCCCTCACGAAGCGACTGGCGCACGAAGATGTTGAACGCCGTGGATAAATTCATGCCGAGTTCCGCAAACAGGGCGTCGGCCTGTGCCTTCAAATCCGCGTCCATGCGGATGCTGATGTTTGTGGTATTTCCAGCCATATCATCAACCCCTTTCTGCTGGTACTTTTAGTATATGCCATTTGCACGAAGAAAACAATACTTTGCACGAATATTTAACAGTAAATTCATTGAAGGAGGTCACTGTATGAAGCAAATTATTTTGCCCGTCACTATCCACCTGAATATCCGCCTGCCCCATGCCCTCTTGCAGCCGGAATCGGCAGACGCGCCCACCGGCCCGGAGCCGGAGGCCCATGCCTGCCAGGGCTGCGGCAACTGCGGCGGGTGTGGGAAGTGCCAGCATGAAAAAAAGCAAGCCTGAACCCGTCCCCGTCATGGACTACCGCCAGTACCGCAGAGCGCGGCGGCTGGTACATGAGTGCTGCAACTATGACGGCGGCCACTGTATCGCGCTGGATGATGGGGAGGAATGTGTCTGCGTCCAGTCCATTTCCTACTCCCTGTTGTGCCGGTGGTTCCGGGCGGCGGTGCTGCCGCTGGACAGAGAACTGGAAACGGCCCTGTTCCACCGCCTGGACGCCAAACGGTGCGCCGTCTGCGGGGCGCTGTTCACCCCCGGCTCCAACCGGGCCAAATACTGCCCGGAATGTGCCGCACGCATGAAGCGGGTCAACGCCGCAAAGCGCAAGCGGAAACAAAGGGCGAAATGTCACGCTTTAGGGGCTGAAAACCCCTTGTAAATCAAGGCTTTTTTCGAGGGTGTCGCTGGGGGCCTGATAGATTTATCCTCTGGCCCCCAAAACGGCCCTCTAAAGGCATACAGACCCCTGAAATAAACCCCAAGGAGGAAGCCTATGTCAGACAATCGAAAATATTACTACCTCAAACTGAAAGAAAACTTCTACAACAGCGAAACGATGGTTATTTTGGAGAGTATGCAGGATGGCCTGCTGTACTCCAATCTGCTGCTGAAAATGTACCTCATGTCACTCAAAAGCGGCGGTATCCTCATGCTCAATGACCATCTGCCCCACACGCCCCAGACCATCGCCACCTTTACCCGCCATCAGGTGGGGACGGTGGAACGGGCCTTGAAGGTGTTCCTTGAATTTGGCCTTGTGGAGATTTTGACCGATGGGGCCTACTACATGACCGACATCCAACTGCTGATCGGCCAATCCTCTACCGAGGGGGAACGGAAAAAGAAAGAGCGTATGCGATTGAAGCGTCAAAAACTGCTCCCATCCGGCGGGGCGGACATTTGTCCACCATATAGCCAGGGGGACATTTGTCCACCAGAGATTAGAGATAAGAGATTAGATATTAGAGATAAGAGTATAGAGAATAGAGAGAGTGAGAGCGCCCACGCCTATGGCCGTTACCAGAATGTTTTCCTGACGGACGGGGAACTGGCAGACTTACAGGCCAGCTTTCCCACTGTATGGGGCCAGTACATCGAAAAGCTGTCCGAGTACATGGCTTCTACCGGCAAGCGGTATCAGAGCCATGCCGCCACCATCCGGCGCTGGGCCGGTGAGGATGCTAAAAAAACGATCACACCCTCACGCAACCGGGATTACAGCGTAAAGGAGGATGAAACTGTATGATTGAGATTACCGCAGAAATCCGGGCGTTCATCGACAAGGCAGCTGCCGGTGTGGAACTGGCTGAGGACGAGTATATAGATCCGTCAGACGGTCTCATCCACTGTAAGAAATGCGGCGGACAGAGGCAGACCGTTGTGCCATGCTTTGGAAAACCAGGCTACTTCATGCCCCGCTGTATCTGCCAGTGCCAGCGGGAGGCCGAGGAACAGCGCAAGACTGCTGAAGAACGGCAGCGCCGCATGGAGCGTATCAAACGCCGAAAGGCACAGGGCTTGCAAGACCGTTATCTGTATGACTACACATTTTCCAATGATAACGGGCAAAACCCATTGATGGACAAGGCTCATGCCTATGTGGAGAACTGGAAAGAAGCATATAAAAACAACACCGGCCTGCTGTTGTTCGGGGATGTAGGAACCGGCAAGTCCTTTTTCGCCGGTTGTATTGCCAACGCCCTGCTTGACCGGGATGTGCCGGTGCTGATGACGAACTTCCCCACCATCCTGAACCGTCTGACGGGAATGTTTTTCGAGGACAGGGCCGACTTTATCGCCAGCTTTGACGAGTACGACCTGCTTATCATTGACGATCTGGGTGTAGAGCGCAGTACCGAATATGCTATGGAGCAGATGTTTTTCGTCATCGACAGCCGCTATCGCAGCCGCAGACCCATGATTATCACAACAAACTTGAAACTGTCCGAGTTGAAAAACCCGCCTGATCTGGCTCACGCCCGTATCTATGACCGTATTCTGGAACGGTGTGCGCCGATTCTTTTTGACGGGAAGAATTTCCGGGAAGAAAATGCCGGTGCTACCCGACAGACAGCAAAAGACATTGTAAACAGTAAGCACGACTGATTTTTTATCGGGCGGCACAGACCCGTTCGGAGAAAGGAGCGCCATGAACAAAGAACCCCGTACTATGCAGGTGGCAGACGCCGCTACTGCGTCCAGAGCGCCGGAAAACACGCCAGCGATGGTAAAGAAAATCGGCAAGACAACCTACAAGGTTCATGTCCATTTCAGCAATACCAGCACAGAAACCATGAGCGATAAAATCAAGCGTATGCTCAAAAATGAAATTCAGCAGATGTGACAGACTGATAAACGAAGCCGCCTTGTGTTAAACTGATGATGGTACACGCCAAAACTTTTAGCCAAGGAGGACATGAAAATGCTGTACACAGAAAAAGAGAAAAATGAGATTGAGCGCGTCCGTAAAGTGTTCGAGAAACACATCCAACAAATGACTGCTTATGATTTGGTTTGGTCGGACAAGGTCGGCTATGTGTGGCTGGCAATATCTATCGACCCAGTCTATATTGATACCGGCAACTGGATAGAGTCCGCTGCTGGCCTTTGTTATGAGTGCTTGAATGATATAGCACTGGATGTTTTTGGAATGACCGGAAACGACCATGACTTCGAGGACGCCGATCCGCTGGAACTGGCCGAGATTAAGCGGCGCTGGAAACCCTATATCGGCCAACTGCCGGAATATGCGTACCTTTGCGACGAACTGTTAAGCAGGAGCAAATAACCCATCCGCAAAAGTGTCAGGAGCTAAAATCTGCTTCTGGCACTTTTTTGTGGCTTTTTTGTGAATTTGATTAAAAAGTCCTTGACAATTTGTCTCTGGCAAAACCGCAAAATCCATCCTGATTTCCTGCGGTGCGCGCCTTGCCGTGTTCGACATCGCGGAGCTGCGGGAGGTCACGGCCTACGACGAGCTGGAGCTGGATACCCTGGGAGACCGGAAAACCGCCTTGTTCTTGATTATGAGCGACACGGACGATAGCTTTAACTTCCTGATCTCCATGTGCTACACCCAGCTGTTCAATCTGCTCTGCGAAAAAGCGGACGATGTGTACGGCGGGCGGCTGCCGGTCCATGTGCGGTGCCTCATTGACGAGGCCGCCAATATTGGACAGATCCCTCGGCTGGAAAAGCTGGTTGCCACCATCCGAAGCCGTGAGATTTCCGCCTGCCTGGTGCTGCAAGCACAGTCCCAGCTCAAAGCTATCTACAAGGACAACGCCGATACCATCATCGGCAACATGGATACCTCCATCTTCCTGGGCGGCAAAGAGCCGACAACCCTCAAGGAGCTGGCCGCCGTGCTGGGCAAGGAGACCATCGACACCTACAACACCGGCGAGAGCCGGGGCCGCGAGACATCCCATTCTCTTAACTACCAAAAGCTCGGCAAAGAGCTTATGAGCCAGGATGAACTGGCCGTCATGGACGGCGGCAAGTGTATCCTCCAGCTGCGCGGTGTGCGGCCTTTCCTCTCGGACAAGTACGACATCACCAAGCACCCCAATTACCCGTACACCGCCGACGCGGACCCCAAGAACGCCTTTGACATCGAGGCGTTCCTGTCCACCCGGCTCAAGCTCAAGCCCAACGAGGTCTACGATGTGTATGAAGTAGACGCAGAGGGCGTGTAAATCTGTTCCGCTGTGAAAGGAGTGATCTTATCTACCCGCCTCAACCGCCCCGGATGGGGCCATCGGCGTACAAAGCGGACAATCACCAAAAAATAATGAAAAAAGGAGGACAGCCGGAATCAGGCCCCGGAAACCGGGTGCCGATTGTTCCGGCTTTTGTATGCCTATGAATGACTAAATCAAACTTTTCAAATGATTCCGGCTAACTATAATTTATGGCATTTTTCAATCAGGCTATCACCGTTCTTCAGACCCTCGTTATCGCTCTGGGCGCTGGTCTCGGCATCTGGGGTGTCATCAACCTGCTGGAAGGTTACGGCAACGACAACCCCGGTGCGAATGCTCATGTACGGTAGAGAAGCACAAAGCAAAACAAGGATAGCTAGCCCTGCCACTATTCCGAAGCAAGGCAACCACAAGGCATTTCCACCTCTTTTCCGTAGGATTATTCTGTGGTATAATTTGAAATATCGTGCCGTGAGAAAAACACTTGTGTAAGTGCGTTTTCCTGCCCGATAAAGATAGGCTACAACGAATTACCCACGAGGAACCTATTATGATGATACTCCTATTTGGCGTTTTGAATGATGAACAGCGGGCGCTGGTAGAGCGGATATTCCATGAGCATCGTGTACACTTCCAGCGCATTTCTTTCAAAATCGTAAAATCAGAAGAAGCCGCAGAAGATGTTGTGTCCACCGCATTTGTAAAGATTATGGACAACATCGAAAAAATTTCTGAATTAACCTGTCCCCAAATGACCGCTTTCTGCGTTACCATAGTGAAAAACGCTTCCATTGATGTGCTGCGTCATTCCCAGCAGAGCGTTCACCTTGACCGCTGGGACTGCGTTTCGGATGAAAGCTCCGATGACCTCGCAGACGAGTGTATTCACAATGCCGATGTGCGTAAGCTGACCGAGTTGATAGACCGGCTCGACCCTGATGATCGGCGCTTTGTCTATCTTCGGTACGCCGAGGAAATGGGACACAAAGAGATCGGAGAGCTACTGAACATTTCAGAGGATGCCGCTAAAAAACGCGGACAGCGGCTCGTCAAGAAGCTCAGAAAACTGTATGAGGGAGGGTAAAACTATGGATATGAGTTGGCAGGCTTTGCTTCAAGAAGCGGCGGCGACCAGCTTTGAAAAGACCGCAGACACCCTCGCGGCTGCTGAGAATGACAACTGCGCTTGTATTGATTTGCACCAACAACAGATCCATGAGTTGAGCAAGAAAATCTTGTTGCTGCCCCATCAGGGGCGCGTCCTGCTGTTGAGCAGATATTGTTTCCGCTTATCCCCGGAGGAGACAGAAATGTTTTTCCATCTGGAAAATGCCAAGGGGCGCTTTCGCTTCTACAAAGAACTGCTATCTTCAAGTATGGGCGTTGAGGCAGGCTGTATGATTCCCGATGATACTTTCGTGAAAGCCTGTCATATTGCCTTAAAGGGCTATTTGCACAACGAACTTGAAGAAGATGCGGATGATGAGGCGGCAGGAAACAACCGGACACATATTGCGTTCAGAAAGGTTTGGAAAACCGTTGCGGTTGCGGCCATCACTTTGACCTTGCTATTCTCGACCTGCATGGTGGCAAATGCCCAATTCCGGGAAAGAGTCATTTCGTGGGTAATCGAAACCTTTGAAAAATACAGTATTTTTGAATTGCACGGTGACGAGCTGGACGAGCCGCAGGACTTGACCGAGTATCAGGCTGGCTATCTCCCGGACGGAGCAATTCTGCAAGATACGACTAAGCAGCCGAATACGGAACCGGGGATTGTTCTCTATAAATATGCCATCAACGAAGCCGAGAGCTTTGAAATTATGATTACCCAGTCAGACAATCTGGTTTATTTCGATACCGAAAATACAAAGATAGAGCCGTTTGATAAAGGCGGGGTGACGGGCTACTTCTTCCAGAAAGATGGTATGAGCTATATCTGCTTTGAGCGGGACGGCTGCTTCTCTCGGTTTACGGCTCTATTGATACGGACGAGCTGGCAAAGATCGCCGCAAGCATTACGAAAAAATAATTCAAAAAATATTGTCCCCTTTTTCCTCCTTGTGCGTTATATTGGATGAAACCCCAATGACAAACAAGGAGGATTTCATTTATGAAAAGGAAAGTGACTATAATCAAATACAAAAAGGAGAATGAAATGAAGAAGATAACCGCCTTAATCTTTGCGCTGATCCTAACGCTGGGGCTTGTTGGCTGTAACGGAAAAACGGTCAATATCGACTTCCCGTTTGAGGTTGAAGATGTCGAAAGCGTTGAAATGTACCACTACGACGGAGTGCCCGCATCAGCAGAAAAGAAAGTAGTCGTTGCTGAAAGTGATATAAAGACCCTGTATGATATGTTCAAGGGCTTATCCCTAAAAGACAAAACGGCTGAGGAAACTGCTGGAGCGGATGTGACCAGCTTTAGATTTAACCTTTCAGACGGGACAAGTTACGATTTGATTTACGCCTGCTATGGAGCTAAAAACGGCAATTTGAAATCAGAATCAGGCGATTTTGAGTATTTCACGAGTGCGGATATTGGCTCTTATTGGAACAATTTGAATAACGAACTTGAAGCAACTCCCGTCAATGAGAGTGAACTGCCAGGAGAAGAAAGCACTTCTCAAAATGATACTCTACAAATTGGGATACGCAAGGCAACCGCAGGCGTATATGATGAAGAAGGCTTAAAATTCACATGGAGCGTTGAAAATATCGGCGATTATTCGGTGAGCTTTGATAAGAATATGATTGCCCAAATTGTTCTCAACGGAGAGGATTACGCCTTTGAAACCGAAGCCGTTACATTAGAGCCGGGTGAAGCCTATTCCGTCGATATTAGTATCCCGTATCCTGTTGCACGGCAGAACGGAACAAATAATGTGAAAATCACAGCAACAACGGGTGATACAACGGCAACCTATAAAGAGTCGTTTACTCATTGATGAAAGTAAAAAGGAGATATTATTATGTACATCACATCTATTGTTTTTACGCTGATAGCGTGGGGAGCCGGACTGCTTCTGGATGCAAATATTCATTTCGGTGATCCGCAAGGCTTTTTGTGCTTGCGGGTGCTGCTGCCCGTTTTGGCTATGGGACTTTGCCTGTTGCGGGCAATGAAAGAGAATAAGCGCGACGGAGATAAATGAAACAGAACGCGTGCGATTTACGCCTTTGAAAGATGGAAGGGGAAAGAGTTTATGAAGTGTCCTTATTGTGAAAAAGAAATGACATTGGGTTATATCCAATGTCGGGATGGCGTGTATTGGACATTGAAGAAGCAGCTTGTTGCATCACTTTCTTCTTTGGGCAAGGGAAGCACTTGCCTTTCCAATGGCGCAGCGGATAATTCCAACACCGTATTTGCGTTCAAGTGCGAAGATTGCAAAAAAATCATTATTGACTATTCGAGTGAAAGATAACTGTTCAGCGTATAAATCCGAACACATGAAACCGCCATTCGATGACGATTTTGCGTGCTAAAATCAACAGAACAGATAGCAAACCCAGCCGAGCCTGTCAACGGTCAAGATGAACGGCGCAAAAGCGCCGCCGTTGACAGCCCCGCCCGTCTTTGCTGTTCGGTAATCAAGAGGGCGACAGCACAAAATGCTGCCGCCCTCTGCCATTATTCAGAAAGGGGGATTTTCCATGACCGAACACGAAAAGTATCAAGAACATATCCAGCATACACACGATGTTTTTTGCAAGACCGTCATTCGCTATGCTGCCATAGACGCAGCCCGGAGCATACGCAGCCGCCGCAAACGGGAAATCTCGCTTGAATATCTGATAGAAGAAAAACACTATCCATTCAGCACCACAGATAAATACTTTGCGGAGCAATCCGGCATGACCAGCTATCCGCTTTTCGTCTGTGGTCAGATGGTGCTTTTGGAAAGTCCAGAGCTTGCCGCAGCCCTGTCCGCATTATCACGGATGGAGCAGGAAATCATTTTCCTGTACTACTTCCAACGATTGACGCATAGGGAGATTGGACGGAGATATGGACGGGCTGGCAACACAACCGGGCGGCGTATTCAGACGATTTTACGGCGGCTACGGGCAGAGTTGGAGGGTTTGTCCTATGAGCCAGCTACTTCCCTATGAAACAATCGTTAAGGCAAGCGAGGGTGACCCGGAAGCTGTTGCCGCCGTCCTATCCCATTATGCCGGATATATCCGCTCTTGTGCGAAAATAGACGGACATATTAACACAGATATGCAGGAGCATATCGTCAGGAAACTGATAGAAAGCCTGTTGAAGTTCCGCTTTGACCGCTGACAATTTAATACCGCCGCCCATCACAGCGGCATATAAGCAGTAAATCTTGAAAAAGGTTTGCTGCTTTTTTTGCGCCCATTTTCAAAAATCTTTGGCAAACCACACCGCTGGATTGTTGTAGGGAGCAGACAGGGAAAATAAAAAATTTTCCGCTGTGTTTGCCAAAACGCACCCTTTTCACCGTTGTAGTGGTGAACAGCGGGCAGAACACGCCGCCGCAATCGCTATATTGGTGGAGCAAGCCAGTATATCCGCAAACCAGAGCCGCCGAGGAAAGCGGTAGTTTTTTAGAGCAAGATTCTACCACGGTGCCAAAATCCGCATATCTGCGGTTTTGCCCCTTTGGTAAATCTTGTTGGGGAGTGCCTTCCCCAAACCCTGCTCATGCGCCCTGTCGGGCGAGAAAGGAGGTCAACGCTTGAAGAAAAAATACAACACACCCCACCGCTGCCATGTGGTCAAAACCCGCATGACCGAGGAAGAATACGCCGACTTTACCGAGCGGCTGAAACACTATGACATGAGCCAAGCCGAATTTATCCGGCAAGCCATTACACGGGCGACCATTCGCCCCATCGTTACCGTTTCCCCGGTCAATGATGAACTGTTGTCCGCCGTTGGCAGGCTGACCGCCGAATACGGAAAAATCGGCGGCAACCTCAATCAGATCGCCCGCGCCCTCAACGAGTACGGCACACCATACAACGCCCTGTCCGTTGAAGTCCGCGCCGCCATTTCTGACCTTGCTGCCTTGAAGTTTGAAGTCCTGCGAAAGGTAGGTGACGCTGTTGGCAACATTCAAACATATCAGCTCTAAAAATGCGGATTATGGCGCAGCCGAGCAGTACCTCACCTTTGAACATGACGAGTTTACCATGAAGCCCACCCTTGATGAAAACGGGCGGCTCATGCTCAGGGAGGACTATCGAATAGCCACGCTGAACTGCGGCGACGAGGATTTTGCCGTTGCCTGTATGCGCTCCAATCTCCGCTATGGGAAGAACCAGAAGCGGGAAGATGTAAAAAGCCACCACTACATTATCAGCTTTGACCCACGGGACGCGGTGGACAACGGTTTGACCGTAGACCGGGCGCAGGCGTTGGGCGAGGAATTTTGCCGGAAGCAGTTTCCCGGACACCAAGCCATTGTCTGCACCCACCCGGACGGACACAACCACAGCGGCAATATCCATGTGCATATCGTTATCAATTCTCTGCGGATAGAGGAAGTTCCGTTCCTGCCTTACATGGACAGACCGGCAGACACCCGCACCGGGTGCAAACACCGCTGCACAGACGCGGCGATGGAATACTTCAAAGCCGAAGTCATGGAGCTGTGCCACCGGGAAAATCTCTATCAAATCGACCTTTTGCATGGCAGCAAAAACCGCATTACCGAGCGTGAGTATTGGGCGCAGCGGAAAGGGCAGGCAAAGCTGGACAAGGAAGCTGCCGCCTTGCCAGCCGAGGAGCAGACAGCCAAGCCCACGAAGTTTGAAACAGACAAGGAAAAATTGCGGCAGACCATACGCACCGCGCTGTCCTCTGCCGCAAGCTATGGCGAGTTCGCCGCCGTTCTCTTGCAACAGGGCGTGACTGTCAAGGAGAGCCGAGGGCGGCTATCCTACCTCACGCCGGACAGGACAAAGCCCATTACCGCCCGCAAGCTGGGAGATGATTTTGACCGCGCTGCCGTTCTTGCCCTTTTGGAACAGAACGCCCACAGAGCCGCCGAGCAGACCGCAACCGTACCCGAATACCCCCGCAACATAAGGGAGCGTTTGCAGGGCAAAAAAGCTGTCCAAACCACCCCGGAAAAGGACGGTATTCAGCGCATGGTTGACCGGGCAGCGAAGCGAGCGGAGGGAAAGGGCGCGGGCTATGATTGCTGGGCGGCAGTCCACAATCTGAAACAAATGGCGGCTACCGTTGCCGCCTACGGGCAGTACGGCTATTCGCCGGAGGAGCTGGACGCAGCCCTTGTATCCGCCAATGCGGATTTACAGGACAGCACCGCCAAGCTGAAAGCCCTGGACGCTGCTATCCGGGAGAAAAAGGAGCTTCAGACACAGGTGCTTGCCTATGCCAAGACCAAGCCTGCCCGTGACGGTCTGAAAGCGCAGAAAACGGAAAAAGCCCGCAGCGCCTACCGGGAACGGCACGAAAGCGATTTTATCATAGCGGACGCAGCCACCCGTTATTTTCGGGCGCATGGCGTTTCCAAGCTGCCAAGCCATAAAGCCCTGCAAGCGGAAATCGAGCGGCTTACCGCCGAAAAGAACGCCCATTACAACGAATACCGGGAGAAAAAAGCCCGTGTCAAGGAGCTGCATACCGTGAAAAGCAATCTTTCTCAAATCCTGCAAGGAGAGAAAGACAGAGAGAAAAAGCACGAACATGAGCGTTAAAAACCGCCCCGAAACGATACCAAAACGGGGATATGCCCTGCACCCTATCCGCAATACTGCCCACCTTTGAAACGGGGTGCACAGCGCAGGAAATCCCCGAAAATGACACCGAGAAACTACATTTTTACCGACCTATCCGCTTATACCAGCGGAAACGGCAGAAAGGAGCGAGAAATGCCACGCATGAGCAAAAAGCGGCGGTTGGAATGGAGCTTTTTCCTCAACCACCGAAACCGTATTACCTACAATGACCTTTGCCGGGGCTGCACACACGGCTGCAAGCAGAGCTTCCGGGCGATTATCGTCCTCTGCCCCCGGTATTTCTCTAAGAGATGGAAACACAGGGAGGACACCGCCAATGGCAGATAACCGCAAATATTACTACCTCAAACTGAAAGAAAACTTCTTCGACAGCGATTCCATTGTGCTGTTGGAGGACATGAAAGACGGGATTTTGTATTCCAATATCCTCTTGAAGCTGTACTTAAAATCGTTGAAAAATGGCGGCAGATTGCAGCTTGACGAGCATATCCCCTATACCGCCCAGATGATAGCCACGCTGACCCGTCACCAAATCGGGACGGTGGAACGGGCATTAGCCATCTTCCAGCAGTTAGGGCTTGTGGAGCAGCTTGACTGCGGGCTGCTTTATATGACCGACATCGAGCTGATGATCGGTCAATCCTCTACCGAAGCGGAACGGAAACGCGCCGCAAGGCTTGAAAATAAGGCACTTTTGCCGCCGCGGACAAATGGCGGACATTTGTCCGACATTCGTCCACCAGAGATAGAGATAAAGAAAGAGATAGATATAGAGTTAGAAAAAGAGGGAGAGTTAAAGGGACAAGCCCCCGCCCGCAGCTATGGCAGATATGAGAATGTATTTCTGACTGATACGGAGCTTTCCGAACTGCAAGCGGAGCTGCCCGAAAAATGGGCGTACTACATTGAGCGGCTTTCCGGCTATATCGCGTCCACGGGCAAGAAATATAAAAACCACGCCGCCACTATCCGCAGATGGGCGGCAGACGATACCGCAAAGGCTGCCCCGAAACAGGGCATACCCGAATACACCTGCAAGGAGGGCGAGAGCTTATGAGTAATCTGTTTACAGAACGAGTTTTGAATATGGCGGCTGTTACCCCACAGCCGGAGGACTACACGGGCGAGGACGGACTGCTTTACTGCGGCAAGTGTCACACTCCGAAAGAAGCCTACTTCCCGGAAAAGCAAGCCGCCCTGTTTGGGCGTGACCGCCACCCGGCAGAATGTGACTGCCAGAAAGCCCAGCGTTTGGAGCGTGAAGCCGCCGAGCAGCGCAGAAAGCACCTTGATACCGTGGAGGACTTGAAGCGCCGGGGATTTACCAATCCCACCATGCAGGAATGGACTTTTGCCAATGACAACGGGAAATGCCCGCAAATGGAGATTGCACACTTCTATGTGGAGCATTGGGAAATCATGCGCGAGGAAAATATCGGCTATCTGCTATGGGGCAAGGTCGGCACAGGAAAAAGCTATTTTGCCGGGTGTATCGCTAATGCCCTCATGGAGCAGGAAGTCGCTGTCCGCATGACGAACTTCTCTGCGATTTTGAATGACCTGACCGCCAGCTTTGAGGGGCGCAACGAGTATATCGAGCGTCTTTGCCGCTTTCCTCTGCTTATCATTGATGATTTTGGAATGGAGCGCGGCACAGAGTACGGTTTAGAACAGGTCTACAATGTGATTGACAGCCGCTACCGCAGCCGCAAGCCCTTAATCGTTACCACCAATCTGACATTGGACAGCCTGCAAAATCCGCTGGACACCGCCCATGCCCGGATTTATGACCGCCTTTTGGAAATGTGCGCCCCTATCCTCTTTACGGGAGAGAACTTCCGCCGTGAAACGGCGCAAGCCAAGCTGAACAGACTAAAAGAATTGATGAAATGAAAGGAGTTGCCTATGGCAGAGAACAAGCAGAACACCACCCCGGAACGCCGCCCGGACTGCGTGACAGAGATCCGCATGGGCAACACCGTCCTTGTCGTTTCCGGCTTTTTCAAAAAAGATACCACCGACACCGCAGCCGATAAGATGATGAAAGTGCTGGAGGCGGAAGCCGCCGCAGGACACAAAGCCCAGCTTTCGCCCTAACGCTACAAGCCGCACAGAAAAATCGTCATTTTACCGGGCGGTAAAGAAGCAGAAGCCGCTATACAGACAGCCGCCCCATGTGGTATAATCGAAATACGGAATAGTGGGGCTGGCTGTCGGAAACGGAGGATTTTATGTTAAGACAGACCACCCAGAAAATCACCGCCCTTTATCCAAGACTATCCCATGAGGACGAGCTGCAAGGCGAAAGTAATTCCATTTCCAACCAGAAGCGTATCCTTGAAACCTACGCAAAGCAGAACGGCTTTTCCAATCTGCGCTGGTACACGGACGATGGCTATTCTGGTGCGAACTTCCAAAGACCGGGCTTTCAATCCATGCTTGCGGACATTGAAGCCGGGAAAGTGGCTACCGTTATCGTAAAGGATATGTCACGGTTAGGGCGAAACTACCTGCAGGTGGGAATGTATACCGAGATGATTTTCCCACAAAAAGGCGTCCGCTTTATCGCCATCAACGATGGAGTAGACAGCGCACAGGGCGACAATGATTTTGCCCCTCTGCGGAACATTTTCAACGAATGGCTGGTGAGAGATACGAGTAAGAAAATCAAAGCTGTAAAACGGTCAAAAGGCATGAGCGGCAAGCCTGTTACGAGCAAACCCGTGTACGGCTACCTCATGGACGAGGACGAAAACTTCATCATTGACGAGGAAGCCGCACCCGTGGTCAAGCAGATATACCGTCTGTGCCTTGCCGGGAACGGTCCGACCAAGATAGCCCGTATGCTGACCGAGCAGGAAATCCCAACGCCGGGAACGCTGGAATACCGCAGGACGGGTAGCACACGCCGCTATCACCCCGGCTATGAGTGCAAATGGGCGACAAATACCGTGGTGCATATCCTTGAAAACCGGGAGTACATGGGCTGTTTGGTGAACTTCAAGACGGAGAAACCGTCCTACAAGACCAAGCACAGCATAGAAAATCCCATTGAGAAACAGGCAATTTTCGAGAACCACCATGAGCCTATCATCGACACCCAGACATGGGAGCGTGTGCAGGAATTACGCAAACAGCGCAAGCGACCGAACCGCTATGATGAAGTGGGCTTGTTCTCTGGTATGCTCTTTTGCGCGGACTGCGGCAGCGTCATGTATCAGCAGCGTTACCAGACCGATAAGCGGAAACAGGACTGCTATATCTGCGGGAACTACAAGAAGCGCACCCATGACTGCACCGCACATTTTATCCGCACCGACCTTTTGACTGCGGGCGTTCTCTCCAATCTACGGAAAGTGACGAACTATGCGGCAAAGCATGAAGCCCGGTTTATGAAGCTGCTGATCGAGCAGAACGAGGACGGCGGCAAACGCCGGAACGCCGCCAAGAAAAAGGAACTGGAAGCTGCCGAAAAGCGTATCGGTGAACTTTCCGCTATTTTCAAGCGGCTGTATGAGGACAGCGTAAGCGGTCGCATTTCTGACGAGCGTTTCACGGAGCTTTCGGCAGACTATGAAGCCGAACAGCAGGAATTGAAAGAGCGTGTTGCCAGAATACAGGCGGAGCTTTCCAAAGCACAGGACGCTACCGTAAACGCAGAAAAGTTTATGAACATTGTCCGCAAGCACATGAACTTTGAAGAACTGACCCACACCCTCTTGCGTGAGTTTGTAGAGAAAATCGTTGTGCATGAGTGCAGCTACGATGAAAACGGGACACGCAGACAGGATATTGAGATTTACTATTCTTTCGTCGGCAAAGTGGACTTGCCCGAATGACCGCCCGCCCTATCCGATACCAAAGGCAAGTATTGGATAGGAACGGCAAAATTTTTTACACTTCTATTACTTCTTTATCACACATAAGCAAAGTCCCAGGGCATGAAGCAGTTCATGGCTAATTAAAGGGAACAAAAAGAAAGGAAAAGCCAATCCAGACGGTATCAGCGGCAGGCTACAAGAATAAATTGTGATTTCACAAGATTGGTGCTATAATAAGAGAAAAGTTCCTGCCGGGGCAGCCGCTCCGGTGGTATGGATAGAAAGGCAGGAAAACAATATGCACATCAGCTATAAACCACTCTGGCACACACTGTTAGAGCGTGATATGAGAAAAGAGGATTTAAGGCTTGCCGCTGGTATGACAACAAATATGATTGCCAACATGAGCAAAGAGGGAAAGCACATCAGCATGGATACATTAGCCCGTATCTGCGAAACGCTGAATTGTGAGATTACCGATGTGATTGAGTTAGTACCAGACGAGCCTGCTTCCACAGGAGGTAAGGAACATGAGCGAATTGAAACCAAGAATAAAAGAAAACGGAATTGATTATATCCTTGTTGGAGATTACTACATCCCGGACTTGAAGTTGCCGGAGGAACACCGCCCCATCGGAAAGTACGGACGGATGCACCGGGAATATTTAAGAGAAGTCTGCCCAGCCAGATTACACACATTGACCCTGACCGGGGAATTGTGGACATATCTTGCAGACCTGAACGAACAGGCACAGAAACGGTTAGACACCATCATGGAGCAGATGAAAGCTGCCGAGGGCGTGACCGAGGAATTGAAGCGTACCCGTCAAATGGAATGGGTGCAGCGTTGCAATAACATTCACAACCGGGCAGAAGAAATTGTTTTACATGAGATGATTTATTCATAACGGTATGGTAGAATGATTATTACAAATTAGAAGTTGTAAAGGAGACTTTGTATGGGTAGAAAAGAAATAACAACAAAAGAAGATTTAATGAAAGTAATAGAATTATTCGAAAATACTGGAATTACATACTGGTTGGATGGCGGATGGGGTGTAGATATTTTAGCTGGTAAACAAACAAGAATTCATAGAGATATAGATATAAATTTTGATGCTCAACATACGGAAAAATTGTTAAATGTGCTTTTGAATCTGGGCTATAAAATTGATACAGACTGGAAACCGGTTAGAATAGAGTTATATAGTGATGAACTTGGTTACTTAGACATTCACCCGTTCGTTTTAAGTGAGGACGGAACTTCAAAACAAGCTGATTTAGAGGGTGGCTGGTATGAGTTTGAAAAAGATTACTTTGGTAGTGCTTTTTTTGAAGGAAAAACAATTCCTTGTATATCCTTAAAAGGCCAAAGAGTTTTCCATTCAGGTTATGAATTAAGAGATAAAGATAAGCATGATATTTCAATTCTTGAAAGTTTATCAAAATAACATTGCTGTAATTTCTAAGATAAATTCCACTTTATCGCTTTGAAATTTTAACTGAATAAGTATAGCACCAACCGCTGCTACATGGAAGCAAACACAACCATGCAACAGCGGTTTTTCTTTACCGTTTTTTCCTTTGACTGATAGGAGTTCCTGTTTTCTTTGATTTTTGTAGAATCCGAATGAGCCAGCGAAATTCTTCGTCTGACAGATTTTTATAGTTGATGCCGAGCTGCTTGCAGTAAAGGACAACCAGCTTTTCATCCCGACTGCCCTTGAAATTTTCAACCGCTTCCAAATTTTCTTTCAATTCATCGGCAACGGTGGTCTGGGGCGCACTCTCGCTGTCCTTTTTGTGGGCTTCCCGAATATCCCGGATAATGAGATTGAGGTCATCAAGAACCATGTGGCTGAAATATTCATCATCGCTGATATGGGCGGCTTGCAGCACTTTCAAATGCGGGTCGTCTTCGCCGGGGCGATACCGTTCAATGATTTCATGCCGGACAGTATCGACAAGGGCGTTGAGGTTTTGAATCTGCATGGTGGCAATCCCATCTACATAAATCTCAATGTCCGCAAGAAACTTGATAAAGTCCTTATGAGTGGCAAGCTCACAGAGCAGACGGTTGTTAATCCGACCGCCTTTCAGAAGTGCCACCATCTCATCATTCAAATGCAGCTCTGTTAGTGGCGTGTTGATCTGCTCCCGGTTCTCTGTCCGGCACAGCAGATAATCAACGGAAACCCCATAGAAGTCTGCCAGCGTGATAAGGTTGCCATGATTGATTTCCTTATAATCCTCTTTTTCATAACTGCCAAGAGCTGATTTGGAAATGCCCGTCAGCTCTGATAATTCTTCCAGATTTAAGCCTTTGTCCTTGCGGAGTTCCCAAAGGCGTTCCTGTATGCTTGTCGCTCCTTTCATGGGCGCACGCTCCTTTCCGGCGGTTTCATTACTGCCGCTTAACTGGATTATATCATACTTTCCGCAATCGTGGAAATTTCTGATTTTTACCCTTAATTCCTACTTTGTGGACATACGGCACAGGGCACAAAAATGTTCTATGATACAGGTAGTTCATCGATGGATTATTCCAATCGAATGACCAGCCTGTGTGGGATATGCTTCCCCGGCGATGTAGCGCCATGACTTTTGGCAGGGATATGGAGGAACCCTGACCGAAACGAGCGTACCAAAGGGAGCAATACGCCGCTGTGAGATTCAGGGGAGGAACGACACCGGGGAGAACTGGCGAACTGATACCGAAATGATACCGAAACACGACAATCTGATAGGGGGATAGTCTACCCTATTGCTGATACTTCTGGAGATTTTAGACGGCTCTATGACCGTAATTTTGCCGAAAATCGCCCCGAAACTATACACTAAAACGGGAGGAAACGCAATATGCCGAGAATGAGCAAAAAGAGGAAGCATGAGCTTTCTTTTTACCTCAATGACCGGGGGCGTGTCACTTACAACGAATTATGCCGGAAATGCAAGCATGGGTGCAAGCAGAGCTTCCGGGCGGTTGTGGTTGACTGCCCCCGTTATTTATCCAAAAGAGCAAAGAAAAAGGAGGAACACACCGAATGAATTTTGAATTTATGACGATAGGCACACCGTTGCCGCCCTGTATGCCCTTTCCCAGAGCGTTGACAGGATTTCCAGTCAGCAGCACCGCAAAGGTCATGTACTGCCGGATGTTGGACGCTATGCTATCCAACGGACAGGAGGACGAGAACGGAATCCTGTTTATCTGCTTCCCTGTCACAGCCATTGCCGCAGTCCTGTCCCGCAGCCCCATGACGGTCAAGCGTTCTCTGAATGAACTGGAAACCGCCGGACTGATCATGCGAGTGCGTCAGGGCGTTGGAGAACCAAACAGGATTTATGTGCTGATACCGGGAAAGGAGGACGCTGCCCTTGCCTGATACCTCAAAGCTGGAAAAGCTCAACCGAGAGTTGGAAAAGAGTGAAAAGAAACTGCGGAAAGCCATCAATGATGAAAAGGCATTGCAGCACCAGCTAAAGCAGCTTACCCGAAAAGAACGGACACACCGGCTCTGTACTCGTGGCGGTATGCTGGAAAGTTTTCTGCAAGAGCCGGAACGCCTGACAGATGATGATGTCATGCTGTTGTTGACACTCATTTTTCACAGGCAGGACACGCAGGAACTATTGAAGAAACTGCTGGAACGTGAGAAGCCGGAAACCCCTTAGTTTACTAAGGGCGCAATTATACACCACCCAGAGGTTGGTGCATTGCGTTCTCCGAAGGCTCCTCGCCGGGGGGCTGTGATTTTCCGCAGTCATGGTCTGCTCCAAATCAAACAGGGGACGCTACGCTTCCCCTGCGCTGGCTGCCGCCAGCTACCCTTTTGTGGACTTGCCATCTGGGGAGACCTTGCGCTGCAAGCTGTTCCCAGCCGACAAGTTTCATAAAATATGCTATCTTTTCGATAGGCAATAAAGTATAATAAAGTCAGCAATAAATCGGAATTTTACGGTCAGTAAGGAATGCGTAAAGTTATATGATTGTATTATAAGCGATTTGTTAAATTTTTATAACCACTTGTATTTGCCTGCGATTTATGGTATAATATTTTGAAATTTAGAAAGAGGTGGGAAGATGATTAACTTTTCTTGCAAATAAAATCAAAATATGCGGTAGTGCTATACTTTGGCATTATTGTGTCTATTGCAAGAAAGTTATATGTCTATCTTACTCAATATAGTGCTGTTGCCACTTTTGCTTAGTGGTGTTATTTTATGCTATGACGAGCTGCAAGGATAAACTTTCTTGTGGCTCTTATTTTGTTTTGGAGGTGCTTTATGAATAGTGCAGAACAGATAGTTACACATGATTCACTCCGTATAGTGTCGGTTCCTTTTGGTGAAATCTATACGTAGTAAACATTCACCGAACCGACTTTGTATCGTATGACATGCAAAGGAGGATAATATTTATGTCAATGATTAAAATTGAAAACCTTACGTTTTCATATCCGACAAGTTATGATAATGTTTTTGAAAATGTCAGTTTCCAGGTTGATACCGATTGGAAGCTTGGTTTTGTGGGCAGAAACGGACGAGGTAAAACAACCTTTCTGAATCTTCTGCTTGGGAAATATGAGTATAGTGGAAAAATCCTATCATCCGTACAGTTTGATTATTTTCCTTATCCCGTTTCAGATAAGAATCGTATTACAGAGGATATATTGCAGGAGATTTGCCCACTTGCGGAAGAATGGGAACTTATGCGAGAACTTTCTTATCTTGATGTTGATGTCGATGTGCTTTGGCGACCTTTTGAAACACTTTCCAACGGAGAGCAGACAAAGGTTTTGATTGCCGCTCTTTTTCTTAATGAAGGGCATTTCCTACTGATTGATGAACCTACCAACCATTTGGATGCCAAAGCGAGAAAAAGTGTGGCGGCATATCTGAAAAAGAAAAAGGGATTCATCTTAGTTTCTCACGATCGTCGCTTTCTTGACGATTGTGTTGACTATATTCTATCGATTAACCGAGCGAATATCGAAGTGCAAAGAGGAAACTTTTCATCATGGATGTCAAATTTTGAGCGACAGCAAGAATTTGAACTGGCTCAGAACGAACGTTTGCAAAAGGACATCAGACGATTACAGCAGTCGGCAAAACGCGCTGCAGTATGGTCTGAACGTGTAGAAGCTTCCAAAATTGGGGCAGCAGATAAAGGTTATGTCGGTCATAAAGCCGCCAAAATGATGAAGCGTTCAAAATCTATAGAAGCGAGACAACAACAGACAATCGAACAAAAATCAGCATTGCTGAAAAATATGGAAACCGCAGAAGCCCTCAAGATACAACCGCTTAATTACCATACAGATTTGCTTGCATCATTATCGAATGTAGTAGTTTATTATGATGGCATTTCAGTTTGTGAACCCGTTTCGTTTGAAATAAGACAGGGAGAACGCATTGTGCTTGATGGAAAGAACGGCAGTGGCAAAAGTAGCCTGTTAAAGTTGGTAGTCGGGCAGTCCATAGATTATACGGGTACAGTAACACTTGGCTCTGGGCTTGTAATTTCTTATGTGCCACAGGATACATCGTATTTATGTGGAACCCTTTCCGAGTTTGCAGAAGAAAACAACCTTGATGAAAGTTTGTTCAAGGCAATTCTTAGGAAAATGGACTTTGAGCGTGTACAGTTTGAAAAGGATATTAAAGACTTTTCTGGCGGGCAAAAGAAGAAAGTCCTAATTGCGAAAAGCCTTTGTGAAAAGGCACACTTGTATGTATGGGATGAACCGCTCAACTTTATTGATGTGTACTCACGTATGCAGATTGAACAACTCATAACGGAGTTTGCCCCGACCATGCTCCTGGTAGAACATGACAGTGTTTTTCGAGATACTGTGGCAAGTAAAATTGTGAATATCTAAATTGGTTCTTCCGCAATTTTACGTTTTTCGCTTTAATAAAAATGGAGAATGCTGATTTACACTGGCATTCCAGTATTGAAAAATTACAAAATACGGATAATTGCGTAAGAACCTCTAAATTAAAATAATTGTATGGGTTAATTCCAGCTTTACAGAGACTCAAATTCCAGTTTGTAGAATTAAGAAAATCGTAATTTGTGGAGGTAAAATATAGATGAATCAAGGTAGAATTATTGTAATCACAGGTGCGCCGGGGACAGGAAAAACTACAACGGCATCTGCTGTTGCAAAAGAATCAGATTTGGAAAAGTCTGTGCATATGCACACAGATGACTTTTATCATTATTTGAGTAAAGGGGCAATACCACCGCATTTGCCGGAATCAAATGAGCAAAATTTGATTGTCATTGAAGCGTTTTTAGAAGCTGCGAAGCGATATGCTCGTGGTGGATATGATGTAATTGTTGACGGTATTATCGGACCGTGGTTTTTAAAGCCGTGGCAAAGTCTTGTTCGGGAACATTATGAGGTGCATTATATTATTTTAAGGGCAAGTAAGGAAGAAACCTTGAAGCGAGCTGTTGAACGCTCAAAGTTAGACCGAAAGACAAATATCGAATTGGTAGAAACCATGTGGGAGCAATTTTGCAATCTGGGAATATATGAATCGAATGTTATAGATACGACCACTTATTCCATTCAAGAAACTGTTTCCGCAGTACAAGAAAAAATCGCAAGTAGGGCAGCGTTGTTGTCTTAGATTGTTTTGGTGCAATTCCAGTTTGTTAGCTTTACATCGGGTCAACTTGTCCCGAACTTTTACAACTAAATACCCGCCGCTCACACAGTGGCACACCGAGCAGGAAATCTGAAAAAGGTCTCCTGCTTTTTTTCTGCCCAAAATGAGGTGGTAAAACGCCACCCCATCCACCAATTAGCGAAAGGAGGGACACGAAATGCCTTGTCCACACAACGAAATCACGATTGTTCAGCGCAGCCAGCGGCAGTCTGCGGTTGCCGCCGCTGCTTACCAAAGCGGCGAAAAGCTGTTCTGTGAATACGACCAGCAAGTAAAGCACTACCCGGAAAAGCGTGGTATCGTCCACAATGAAATCCTGCTCCCGGCAAATGCTCCACAGGAATATGCAGACCGCAATACTTTATGGAATGCCGCCGAAGCGGTGGAAAAGCAATGGAACTCCCAGCTTGCAAGGCGGTGGGTGCTTACCATTCCCAGAGAGATACCGCCCGACCAGTACGCTGTCCTTGTACGGGAGTTTTGTGAACAGCAGTTTGTTTCCAAAGGCATGATTGCTGATTTTGCCATCCATGACCCCCATCCGCCGGGACACAATCCCCACGCCCATGTCCTGCTGACCATGCGGGCAATGGATGAACATGGAAAATGGCTTCCCAAGAGCCGCAAGGTTTATGACCTTGACGAGAATGGGGAACGGATAAAGCTGCCGTCCGGCAGGTGGAAAAGCCACAAGGAGGATACGGTGGACTGGAACGACCAGAAGTATTGTGAAATCTGGCGGCATGAATGGGAGGTTATCCAGAACCGCTATCTGGACGCCAATGACCGCCCGGAGCGTGTGGACTTGCGTTCCTATGCCAGACAGGGGCTTGATATAGTCCCCACTGTCCATGAGGGGACTGCTGTCCGGCAGATGGAAAAGCGAGGTATCCAGACGAATATCGGCAACCTGAACCGGGAAATCAGAGCCGCCAACCGCCTGATGAAGTCCATCCGGCAGCTTATCCAAAACCTCAAAGGCTGGATTACCGAGCTGGGAGAAAAACGGAAGGAGCTGCTTGCACAAAAGGCGGCGGAGGAAGCGACACTTCTTCCCAATCTGCTGATGAAGTATATGGAGATACGAAAGGAAGAACGGAAGGACTGGACAAGGGCTGGACAGAACCGGGGAACTTCACAGGACTTAAAGGCAGTCAGCGAAGCCCTGTCCTATCTCCGGCAAAAGGGGCTTTCCACTGTGGAGGACTTAGAAGCGTTTCTGGAATCTTCCGGGAAATCAGCCGCAGATTACCGCAATCAGATGAAGCCAAAGGAAGCCCGGAGCAAAGTGATTGACGGGATTCTTGCCAGCCGGACAGACTGCAAGGAATGTAAGGCTGTCTATGAGAAGTACCAGAAGATATTTTTTAAGAAAATAAAGGGGAAATTCAAACAGGAACACCCGGAGGTTGCCCGGTATGAGAAAGCCGCTGACTACCTTGCCAAGCACCCGGACGATAAGGATAAAACGAAAAATGAGTTGCAACAGGAGCAGGAAACGCTTCTCAGCGAAATCGCAGAGCTGAAAGTACCACTGACCGAGGTACAGGAGGATTTGAAGAAGCTGCGGGACATCCGCTACTGGGTACGGAAAGCCACACCCGGCACAGAGGAAAGCAAAGAGCCGCCCAAGAAGCAGCCCATCAAAGAAGTCTTGCAGGATAAGACTGACGAGAAAAAAGCACAAAGAACCGCCCCGGCACAGGAGAAACACAGACAACAGGATATGGAACTTTAACAGGCACTTGCCATTTTCAATTAGAGAATGTCAGGTGCTTTTCTTATTTTCAAGGAGGGATAGATTTGAATGTATTCGAAGCTGTGAAGCAGTCCGTCACAACAAGACAGGCTGCGGAGTATTATGGAATCCATGTAGGTCGGAACGGGATGGCTTGCTGCCCGTTCCATAACGATAAAACCCCAAGCATGAAGCTGGATCGGCGTTACCATTGCTTCGGCTGCGGTGCGGATGGGGATGTGATTGATTTTGCCGCCGCCCTGTATGGGCTGGGAAAGAAAGAAGCCGCCGTACAGCTGGCACAGGACTTCGGGCTTTCCTATGAGGACTGGAAACCGCCGGGAAAGGTAAAAAAGCCCAAGACCCGGCAGAAATCCCCGGAGGAACAGTTTCAGGAAGCAAAGAATCGCTGCTTCCGTATTCTTGCCGATTATCTCCATCTGCTGATGGCATGGAGAACGGACTACGCCCCGCACTCCCCGGAGGAAGCCTTTCATCCCCGGTTTGTGGAAGCCTTACAGAAGCAAGCCCAAGTGGAATATCTGCTGGATGTGCTGCTGTTCGGGGAAACAGAGGAAAAAGCGGATTTGATTACGGACTACGGAAAGGATGTGATACAGCTTGAACAGCGAATGGCAGAACTTGCAGCCGCAGACGCAGCAAGAACTAAAAAACACTATGAACGCCATGCAGCCGCCCCAGAGCGTTGAGGAAATCAAGGCGGGGCTGGAAACCACCGAGAAAGGCGGTGTCCGTCAGAGCATACGGAACTGCCTGACCGTATTCCAACGTGACCCTCTGCTTTCAGGGGCTATCGCATACAACATCCTGACTGACCGCAAGGACATCATAAAGCCCATCGGTTTTCACAGAGAAAGCACCGCCCTGAACGATACGGACATGAAGTATCTGCTTCTTTATCTGGAAGAAACCTACGGGCTTACCAATGAGAAAAAGATTGATAACGCCATCGGGATTGTGGCGAATGAAAACAAGTACCATCCCATCCGGGACTATCTCAATACCCTTGTGTGGGACGGGACAGAGCGAATCCGCTTCTGCCTGCGGCACTTTCTGGGGGCTGACGCAGACGATTACACCTATGAAGCGTTGAAGCTGTTCCTGCTGGGTGCAATCTCACGAGCCTTTCAGCCGGGGTGCAAGTTTGAAATCATGCTCTGTCTGGTAGGCGGTCAGGGGGCTGGAAAGTCCACCTTCTTCCGGCTGCTGGCAGTCCGGGACGAGTGGTTCTCCGATGATTTGCGGAAGCTGGACGATGACAATGTGTACCGCAAGCTGCAAGGTCACTGGATTATTGAAATGTCGGAAATGATGGCAACCGCCAACGCCAAGAGCATTGAGGAAATCAAGTCATTTTTAAGCCGGCAGAAAGAGGTCTACAAGATACCTTATGAAACCCACCCGGCAGACCGCCCCCGTCAGTGCGTGTTTGGCGGCACTTCCAATGCCCTTGACTTCCTGCCCCTTGACCGTTCCGGCAACCGCCGCTTTATCCCGGTCATGGTGTACCCGGAGCAGGCGGAAGTTCACATTTTGGAGGATGAAGCCGCTTCCAGAGCCTATATCGGGCAGATGTGGGCGGAAGCGATGGAGATTTATAAAAGCGGCAGGTTCAAGCTGGCTTTCAGCCCCGCCATGCAGCGGTATCTCAAAGAACACCAGCGGGATTTTATGCCGGAGGACACCAAAGCCGGGATGATACAGGCGTATCTTGATAAATACACCGGGAGCATGGTCTGCTCCAAGCAGCTCTATAAGGAAGCCTTGAACCATGCTTTTGACGAGCCGAAGCAATGGGAAATCCGGGAAATCAACGAGATTATGAACCAGTGCATTTCCAGCTGGCGGTACTTCCCAAACCCAAGAATGTTTTCCGAATATGGCAGACAAAAGGGCTGGGAGCGTGAAAACCCGGCAACGGACTCCGGCAACCCGTCTGAAAAAACGATGGACGGTTTTGTGGAGGTCACAGAACAGATGGAGCTTCCATTCTGAAAAGGACAGCCCGTTGCACCCCCTGTTGTTATCCCGTTGCCGAGCCGGTTGCCGGGAAAAACCCCTTATTTCCGGGCTTTTCTCCCTTATAACAACCAAAACAACAAAAAAATAAAAGAAAAGTATAAATAGTAACCATCGCCAGATTGAGATTGTTTGCAAGGTCTTTTGAAGTCCGTTGCCGGACTTCGTTGCCGACACCCTCTGTCTGGCTATTTTCATGTATGGAGGATAACTGCCTATGGCAAAAAACAAAACAGAGATTCATGTGACCACTGTATTTGACGGGGAGCTTGACGCCACTGATGTGTTCGTCAGCCTGATTTCCCAGAAATACGGAAAGACAAATGCAAAAGAATATCTTGCTAAAAAGAAAGATATAGGCTATAATGAAGATGAGGTTCAAAAGAGCCAGATACCGTCTGGATTGTGTGGGTAAATGGCTATGATGAACGAAATGGAATACAGAACAATCGGTTCGGCACTTGCCGGGGGTTATCGTGCGGCGGTCTATTGCAGGCTGTCAAAGGACGATGACCTGCAAGGCGAAAGTGCCAGTATCGCAAACCAAGAGTTAATATGTAAAGGGTGGTTTCTGCCACCTAATACATATGACTGCGGCTCATTTGTGGTGAATTGAAAAGCAGTTGTAGGAAAGGAGTTAAAAAGTCCGTATAACCGCTTGAAATCACACAGAAAGGAGCTTTTTGCCTATGAAATCGTTATTTGAGGAAATGGGCGGCACTTACCGCAAAGAGGACGATTATTATATCCCCAATCTTGAACTTCCACCTATGCCGGACTATCAGCTCAGCAAATATGGCCGTATGCGCCGCAACTATCTGAAAGAGCATCGTCCTGTCCTCTATACTAATCTCGTGATAGAGGGTACGCTGTTCGAGGACTTGATTGATGTGGACAAGCGCTGCAACGAGCGTATGGAATATCTCTGTACTGCTATGGCGAAGCAGGAGGGTGTGACCGAAGCGCTGAAAGCAACCGACCAAATGGAATGGGTACGTCGCAAAAACAGCATCCATAACCGAGCAGAGGAAATTGTGCTGTCCGAAATTGTATATGTATGATGAATGCCCGTTATCGGCTGTATGGCTGATAACGGGCATAATCTTTACTCTTTTGGTGCTACAAACTTATATTTGCCCTTTCCGAAGCCGCTGACAGGCTCAATCAACTCAGCATTTTTCAGTTTGTTGATGAGATTACCGGCAGCAGTAACAGAATCATTTGTAATAGCCGCAACATCAGAACGGCCAAAAACTCCATCAATGCCCATATTCGCAAAGACCGCTTTGGCTTTATCAATCGTAGCCTGGGTTGCGTTTAGCTTGCCAATCGCAACCTCAATCGCAACATGATCGGAGGTAATCGCAATGTTTTCGTCCTCAATCGTAACCTTAGCTGCGCTTACGGATGTTCCATAGTTCAAGTTATACAGTGTAACTTGGAATGAGCTGGCATCGGAATAAAACTTCGGCTCCAATTCATCACGGTAATTATGGGCTGCGTAATAGGTTTCTGTGATTTTCTTAAATCCGCTGCCTTTGCGCTCCATGTATCCCAAACGACCAAAAATATCTGCAAGGACGGGGTTGCGTCGTGTGGAGGAAACATTGGAAATATCTCTTTCCTGTATTCTCGTTCCATCTGCCATACCACCGGGCGAATGGATTGTAAGGCGATCATCGTAAATATCAATGTGAACTTCGCTGCCAAGAACCGTATAATCACGATGAATCAGCGCATTGACAAGGGCTTCAAAAACGCTTCGTTCACAGTAATCGGGCATTTCAATGCGAGAATTGGCAGTTTTCTTCCATCTGGTTTTCATGTTCCTTTTTACAAAGCCGACACCCTCATTGAGCAGAATAATCAAGCTGCCGGAATATTCTGCACTATCAAGGGCATCCACCATACCGCCGCTTTTATCAAGTCCGTTCCAACGGGTGCAGAACAAACGGGAATGGCGAACTGGAGATTGGTCTGCCAATAATGCGCCCGCATTGGTCAGTCTGCCGTTTGTATCACGCATTTCAAAGGATTCAAACAGCTTGTCTTCCATACTGTTGCCAGTCCAGGTCTTATACTGTTCACGCATCTTGGAAAACGCATAATCCTTGAAATCGTATTCCGAAATCAGTGCATCATAGGTACGGTTCATTCCTTTAAGCAGCAGTTGATTCAGCACATAATTGGGGGCGATCACACTTTCGTTGCCCATGCGGATATATGCTTCCATCACGCCGTCTGCCTTATAATAGTAAGGTGTTGCACGACCGGGAGATACCGTAAGCACCAACAAATCCTTTCCGTTTTCCCTTTCGGGTACGAGAATAAAATCCGGGAAAGGGGTAATACGCTCTTTGATCAAGCGGCTGATAGCTTCCGCATCGGCCTGAACATCCTCCAAGCCGATAATTTCTCTATCGTCCCGAATACCGAAGAACAGAGTGCCACCGACACCATTTGCAAAGGCACTGACACTTTTGAGCCAGCTTTTCGGCTTCTTTGTTTCCAAAGCAACCTTAAAATCACATTCGGTCGCTTCAGCGATCCATCTGTTTATCATAAATTCCTATCCCTTCCTATCATTCCTTCTTATCCTTCGCTCTGCTCTTGTAAACATTATACTTATTTTTACACTGCGGGCTACAGAAAATTGCGCTCGGCCTGCTTGCTACAAATATCTCAGAACAATGCCTACAGACACGCAGCGGCTTGTCCTGGTCTGTCAGCATAAAACTGAACATCATCTGCACCCCAAGCATCAGCGAATGGAAATCCCATACAATTGTCGGCTTATCAAGCAGGCGAATCGTATATGTTGGCGCAATGCCGCCAAAGGCTTCCATGCCCTCCTGCATCAGTCTCTTTTGGTCAGAAGTCAGATAATCATAATCTTCATAGTAGAGCATCGCTGTCAGATAGGTAAAAGCAATATCTTCAAATTGCTGCTGCATCCATTCATATCGTTCCGCATATTCTCTCTGGAAACTCATATTGACTGCCGTAGGCTTGTCGCTCATGGTCATAGCAAGCGCCAACATAACATGGTCATTGTGTACTGTCCACATGGATTCAACGCCACGCTTGACCACATCGGGCTTATCAAACGGGAAGAACAAATTTAGGTAATCCATTGTGGACATGGATTCTTCACGGATAAAATGATTCTTTGGCAGATATACCGCTTCATAGTCCATAAAGTTTGGCGTAGTAGGCAGGGCGGTCATAAGACCAAGCAGACCGTATTTTAACGCAAACTGCTGAATTGCCTTTTGGATTTCCTTATCGGATTTCTTTCCGCCTTTCATACGCCCGATATTGATGGCATCCAGAACGATATTCTGATACTCGCTCAACGGATCATAAATGCTCGGTTGTGCTTTTTCTGCCGGAGTCAGATATAATGTTCCGTCCTCCGCTTCTTTCCATTCATATTCACTGTATCGCACCCAGTTGGAACTGGTGCGTTCAAACAGGCTTCTCATATTCAAAACCTCCACTATGTATCGTAACCCATATAATTCACATTTATATTACTATTATACTTGCTTTTGCGATTTATTCAATAGATACGCCATTTTCTATCAGAAAATCCTTTTCAAGCAAGGTCAAGGGCTGTTTTGCCTGCACTTTTTCTGTAAGTGCTGCAAGCAGCTTTTTTCTTATCTTTTTCAGCATAGTGTTTCGCACCTTGCGGATATTGCGGTCACTCTGCCCTTTAATGGTTGCAATCCTTGTGGAACTGTACTGCCGCAGCGCCCACAGGAACAACAGGAACTTGTGATCCTCGTTTAGTTCTCGCAAGATATTTGACACATCCTCATCGGTTACAAGTTCATGTATGTCATAAGGGCAATAAAAGATGGAATCTATAAATTCGCCCTTTCGCTCCAGCTTTGAAAGCACATCATTTAAGGTATCGGGGAAATACAGGCCGTCCGCTGCTGCACCGTAATCAAGGGGAACATCGTCACCGCTTCGGTACAATTCGTGATAACGCTCCTTGCGCTGACGGTTGGCATCCAGCCTGTCATACCAAGCAACAAGATTTTCATAATCCCTCAGAGTACGGGCAGAGTCCTCCAGGCGTTTTAATGCCTGCGCTCGAAGCTCACGCTTCAGCAGCTTGCGTCCCGGCGGTTCTTCCCCGGTATCGTCATCGTCATCTTCAATGGGATTTACAGCGGCATCGGCTTCGATTTCATCAATGAGCCGCAGCTCCTTTGCAAGAGAGCGCTGTGTTTTATTATATTCCTCTGTCTCTGCTTCATCTGTATCCATATCGGCAAAGACAGTCTTTTCTTTTCGTTTCCTTCGCTTCTTTTGGGGAGGCTCGTCCAAATCCTCGTCAGCTTCGGTGGAATCTTCGTCATCGTTCCAAAGGGCGTTTTCATCTTCGTCCTCGTCATCGATTATGTAATCATAATCATCCGTATCGTATCCATCTTCATATCCGGTATCTTCTTCATAAAGATCGTCGTTGTCATACCTTCTGGGATCGTTGTTCACAGCCGAAACCTCCCTTCAAAAATATTTTTGAAATTTTCTTCATTTCTGCGAAAAATGGTTCCGCTAAACACCCAGTATTTCTCCTATTAGTGAGGGAGTAATATAATTTGTCTGTCTTTATATTACTACCGACACTAAAGAAAGGAGGAATCTGCCTATGAGCAAAACCAACCGTGAGCTGACCGCACGGGAGAAACAGCGTGTAAAGAAGCTGATTGTTTCCAAATGCGCCAACTACGACAAGGAGTACGGCTGCCTGCCACTTGACTGCGAGTGTCCTATGTTTGGTATCTGTTACACCAACAGCGCCCTGTGCAGACGCTTTCGCAATGCGCTGCTGCCTACAGCACCGGAGCTGCAAGCCGTATTCGAGCCGCAACCGCTGGCGGTCTGCAAAGAATGCGGAAAGCACTTCTCGGCACAGGGCAAACGAGTATATTGCTCGGACAAATGTGCCAGGGATGCCCGCCGCAGACAAACCGCAGCCAGAGTGCGTAAGCACAGGGAAAACAAGAAATAAGACACTATGTAACCGTTTTGCCCTCGAAAAGCCTTGTGCCGCAAGGCTTTTTTGAGGGCATTTCTGCTTGGGTAAGGTATTTATACCAAAACGCTGTTTTTAACCCCGCAAATGGTTACACTCGCCCGGAACTAAAACTATTATACTCGGAAACTATGAATTTTTCAATCTATGGAGGAAATTTGCCTATGGTAAAAAACGAAAACAAGAACTTTGCTTATACCACACACCGTATCGGCGGCACCACCTACAAGGTCAAGGTCGTGTTCAACGAAGGGGCCACCGAAACAATGGAAGATAAAATTTTGCGAATTATTCGTAATGAAGTGATAGATTCTGGCGGATATTGTGGTATAATGGATGCACCACAAATGAGCCGTCAGTCTGAAAGGAGCGCCTAATTATGGCAGCATTACAGACTGAAAGCAAGATTACGGCATTGTACGAGAGATTATCCCGTGACGATGACCAGATTGGCGATAGCAATTCTATCGTGAATCAGAAAAAGTACCTCGAAAGCTATGCCCAGCAGAGAGGTTACACCAATATCCAGCACTACACCGATGACGGTTGGAGTGGAGGAAATTTTGAAAGACCTGCGTGGAAACAGTTGATTGCAGATATTGAAGCCGGGAAGGTTGCCCATGTGCTGGTAAAGGACATGAGCAGAATCGGCAGAGATTATTTGCAGACTGGCTTTTACACCGAGGTCATGTTCCGACAGCATGGCGTTCACTTTGTGGCGATTGCCAACAGTGTGGACAGCGACGATCAGAACAGCAATGAGTTTGCGCCGTTTCTCAATATCATGAACGAATGGTATTTGCGAGATTTGAGCCGCAAGCAGAAAACAGCCATTCGTGTCAAGGGCGAGTCCGGTAAGCCGACCACCAATGCCGCTATCTATGGCTACAAGAAAATGCCGGGAGATAAATACACCTGGCACATTGATGAAGAAGCGGCGGCAGTTGTCCGCAGGATCTTCCGCTTAACCCTTGAGGGTAAAGGCCCCTATGATATTGCCCGCATTTTATATGAGGACAAGGTGGAAACCCCGGCTGTGTATTTCGGTAAGCAGAACAAGGGCGTATGGAAAAGCAAAGAGGAATTTCCCAACCCTTATAACTGGAGTGGCTTTGTTGTCGGTCAGATCCTTGCCAAGCCCGAATATATGGGGCATACGGTAAACTTCCGTTCTCACAAGCAGTCCTATAAAGATAAAAGCGCTGTTATGAATCCTAAAGAGGACTGGTTGATTTTTGAGAACACCCACGAAGCTATCGTGGACAAGGAAACTTGGGAGCTGGCACAACAGCTTCGCAAGACACCAAGACGCCATGATACCATTGGCGAAGCAAACCCGCTGACGGGACTTCTGTTCTGTGCGGACTGCGGCGCAAAGATGTATAATCAGCGCACACGAGGGTCTGACAGCAAGCCTTATCCGTCGGATGCTTATGAGTGTTCCACTTATAAGCTGGCAGGACAGAAACGCTCTGCAGCCTGCTGCAACCATCATATTTCCACCAAGGCGCTGCGAGAGCTGATTTTGAACACCATCCGCACGGTCAGCACCTATGCCATTTCCAATCAAGAGGAATTTGCCGCAAAGGTGCGAGCCGCATCGCAGATCAGACAAAAGGAAGCTGCAAAGGACACTAAGCGCAAACTGAATAAAGACCGTAAGCGCATTACTGAGCTTGATAATATCATTAAAAAGCTCTATGAATCCTTTGCCACCGGACGCATCAACGATGAGCGCTTTGACAGTCTGCTTGCTGATTATGAAGCCGAGCAGAAAGAATTGCAGGCATCGGTAAAGGCCGCCGAGGAACATCTTTCTTCCTTTGAAGAAGATACCGCCCGTGTGGAGCAGTTTATGGAGCTTGCCAAGCGCTACACCGACTTTTCCGAGCTGACTACAATGATGATAAATGAATTTATCGACAAAATCCTTGTTCACGCTCCCGAAAAGGTGGACGGCGACCGAGTGCAAGAGGTAGAAATCTACTTGAAGTTCATTGGACACTTTGAGCTTCCTGCACCGGAGCTGACCGAGGAAGAAATCAAGCGACAGGAACAGCTCAAGCGCCATCGCATTAGGAGCCGTGAGCGTTATCAGATGATGAAAGCCGGCGAACACAAAGTTGGCCAGCCCTTCAAGCTGATTTGTAAATGCTGCGGTAAGGAATTTGAATCCAGAAGTTCCGCTACGATGTATTGCAGTAAGAACTGCCGTGCAAAGTTCTACCGACAGGAAACGGCAAAGGAGCGTAGCCGTGAGATTGTTTGCGAGAACTGCGGTAAGACCTTTACCACAACAAGGTCGGATGTGAAATATTGCTGTGATGAGTGCCGATATGCGGCGCAGATCAAGCGGCAGGGCGAACGAAAGAAAGCCTTGCGTGAGACAGCGTATGAATCAGCATTACCGGATAAAGAACAGAAAACAGCATAAAGCTATAGAACACCTCAAGTTCCCAAATTGGTAACTTGAGGTGTTTTTTTCTGCGCCTTCAGTGGCAAAGTGCCAACTTGGCACTTTGGCGTGTTGTATTTCAAGTTCCCAATCTGGGAACTTGATTTCTGTGAAAACTGCCGTTGATTTGGCAAGTCCCCAAAGTGGGAACTTGCCAAAATCTATGTTATATTCCTGTTGTGGTAGGTTGCCGTTTTGGAAACCTACCACGCAATGCTCCTGGCCATAAAATCAAGTGGCCATTTTGACCACTTGATTTTCCTTGAAATGAAAGTTGTCAATTCGGCAATTTTCACTTTTGTGGCTGAATATCCATCCGCCTGCGGCTTATGAGTAATCATAGGTCGCTTATTTATTGCCCGAAACTGAAAGTTCCCAATTTGGGAACTTTCACTCAGACCTGTATCAAGTGGTGGTGGTCAAAATGACCACCACCAAAAAACTGATCGCAGATGGCAAGTGGACATTTTGTCCACTTGCCAAAAACGCCTAAAGTGGTAAGTGGACAAAATGTCCACTTACCAAAACCATCCATTATTTTTGTATCGCCGCTATGCGGCAGAAAGGAACCAATATGAATTTTATGAACAACACAACCACCAATCCCATTATCATTGGCATTGATCACGGCTACGGCAATATCAAAACTGCCCACTGCTGTTTCAAGACGGGCGTTGCTGCCTATGACAAAGAGCCGATCTTTAAGAGCAATCTGCTTGTCTACGAGGGCAGATATTATCTCATCGGAGAGGAACACAAGGAATTTATCTCCGACAAGATGACGGACAGCGACTATTATATTCTGACCCTTGCTGCAATCGCCAGAGAACTGAATATCCGCAAGCTGACCTCTGCCCGTGTCCACATTGCCGCTGGACTGCCGCTGACTTGGGTATCCGAGCAGAAAGACAGCTTCAAGGCATATCTGCTTCAGAATGACAGCGCCGACTTCACTTTCCGTGGTATGGATTACCATGTGGAATTTGTCGGCGCTGATATTTTTCCGCAGGGCTTTTCTGCGGTTGCTGATAAGCTCCGTGAGTTCAAGGGTATCAATATGCTCTGCGATATTGGCAACGGCACGATGAACGTCATGTATATCAACGAGTGCCGCCCTCTTGCGAAAAAGTGCTTTACCGAGAAGTACGGCACCAACCAGTGTATGCTTGCGGTGCGTGAAAATCTGATGAAGCAGTTTGGCGTATCCGTCGATGAAACTGTCCTTGACCGTGTGATCCGTCATGGCACGGCAGACATCAGCGAACGCTATCTGACCGCTATCCGTGATACTGCAACAGAGTACGCAGAAGGCATCTTCCGCAGACTGCGTGAACACGAATACGAGCCCGAACTGATGCGCCTGTATGTGGTAGGAGGTGGAAACTGTATTCTCAAAAACTTCGGCACCTATGACAAAGACCGAGTGACCATCAATGATGATATTTGCGCTACCGCAAAGGGATACGAACTGCTTGCCGAGCAGAAGCTCCACAGAAAAGGCGGCATCGTATGAAGCAGATCTACACGACCACCCTACGCTTAAATCTTACAGACGAGGATGACCGCAGGGCTTATGAACATTTACAGCAGATGGACAAAAAGAAATATCGCTCTTACAGCAAGGCGATTGTTGCCGCCATCAATGACCACTTTGACCGTCAGAACCGCCTTGCTTCAGACCCGTATCTGGAAACCCGTGAAAAAGAGGATGCTTTTCTTCAGCGGGTTATGGAAGTGATCGGACAGGGCTTGCGTTCAGTCCCGGCCCCGGTACTGCAATTTGCACAGTCTGTACCGCAAATATCCGCACCGGAGCCGGATGATGAAGAACTTTCGGCGGCATTGGACTTTGCGGACAGCTTCTGATATTACGATTGCCCTCGATTGGTATTACTGCAATACCATCGGGGGCATTTTTACTACCATGAGAAATTTATCACAGATTCAATGAAAATCGTGATACCAAGTGGACGGATATTTGGTATCTGTCTGCTATCAAACGAACCTATTTTTACTATCACAGGAGGATTTTTATGGCTAAAGATATGACCCAAGACGAAAAAAGACTGTTACAGGAGCGCCACCGATTGGAACAGGCAGAGAATCGTAACCGTGTTGCTGAGCGAAAAGCACGAACCAGACGATTGATCCAGGAGGGTGCGATACTGGAAAAAGCCTTGCCGCAGGCTTCTACCATGAACCTTGAAGAACTGGAGGACTTTTTATATGGGATTTTACGAAAGAATTGATACGAGGGGCGCTTGGGAAACCGGGCGTCCCGTTTCTTTTGTCCCGAAGGGCGCACTTACTCACCACCCCAAAGGGGCGGTGGTATTGCCTGCGGCAACCGTGCGCTCTGCGAGGCGGATGCGGCTCCTGCGGGAGCCTTATGTCCAATGCCACATCACGGCTGTGCTGCTGTCATTGGCCACGCAGTTGGTGGCCGGTGTTGCCACCTATACAAAATACCGTCGCTTCAACCGACGGTATTCCACCAACTGCCCGCACAAACCTGCCACTGGCAGCTTTGTTTGCGGTTATGACCCTAACTTGAAGTTAGGGTCATTTTCTTTTTGCGAAAAAGAAACAAAAACAAGGGATGAAAGGACGGTGAGAACGAATGGCGATTTACCACTTGGAAGCAAAGGTGGTCAGCCGAGGTACAGGGCGATCTGCGGTGGCAGCTTCCGCTTATCTGAGCTGCACTAATATTCTCAATGACTACGATGGCGTAAGACATGATTTTACACGCAAGAAAGGACTTGTATGGCGGGAGGTATTCCTGCCGGAGTATGCTCCGCCGGAATGGAAAGACCGAGGTGTACTATGGAATGCCGTGGAAGAAAACGAAAAGACCAGGGACAGCCGCCTTGCCCGTGAGTTCGTCCCTGCGCTGCCTATTGAGCTGACACCGGAACAATGGCAGGAGCTTTTAACTGATTTCATTCAGAACAGCTTTGTTGCCGATGGGATGTGCGCCGATGTTGCGATCCACGATCCGCATCCACCAGGGCATAATCCCCACGCCCATATTATGCTGACGGTGCGCCCACTGGATGAACAAGGACGCTGGCAGTACAAGACCGAGAAAGAATATCTCTGCGTCAAGGGCGGCGAGGAACGGGGCTTTACCGCCGCCGAGTTCAAAGCGGCACAAGCTGATGGATGGGAAAAGCAATACCCCTACAAGGTCGGCAAAAAGAAGGTGTATATGCCGCCATCCGAAGCTGAAAAGCACGGATATGAACGAGCCAACAAGCACCCGAAAAGCACCAAGTTCGGCAGGCAGAATCCCATTGCCGAGCGTTGGAATAGCGAGGAACAGCTTATAGAGTGGCGCAAAGCGTGGGCAGACGTGACCAACCGCTATTTGGAGAGATACGGACACGATGAGCGTATTGACCACCGCAGTCATGCCGAGCGAGGTTTAACTGAGCAACCTACCATTCATGAGGGTGTGGTTGCCCGTGCGCTGGAAGCCAAGGGCATTATCTCTGACCGCTGTGAACTGAACAGGCAGATCAAGGCGGACAATGCTTTGCTGCGAGAACTGAAAGCATCTGTCAAGAAGCTGATAGACGCAGTAAAAAACACCGTCCCTGCCCTTGCGGAAGCTATGGAATCCCTGCGTGCAAAGATGATTATTTTCTGCTATCAGCTTGGGCATATCCGCAAAGGCAAAAACAGTATGTCTAAATATGTGGATACCGCAGATCCTATTCTGGAACGCTATGACGAACTGAAACAGGAAATCAAGGAAAAGAGTAGCCAGCAGAAATCTTTGCGCTCTGAAAAGAAAGACACTTCTGTTTTCAATGTCAAAAAGCAGCTGGAGCTTTCTCAGCGCATTACGGAGTTGACCGAAGATTTGGAGGAACTGCGTTCCGAACGAACCATGCTCCTGAATCAACTGAACTGCGCTGACGATAAGGAAGTAAAGAAAGTAAAAACCAGCGTATCCAACATGAGAGATTCGCTGAAAAATCTGGAAGGCAAAGAGGCACAGTTCGCCGCAGAATTGGATGCGGCGCAAAAAGAATTTGCCGCATTGCAGGCGCAAGCAACTGACTTCGATCCCATCGAGCTTTATGATACACGACAGGCTATCCGCCCGGAAAAGGAACAGGATGCCGTTCGCAAGTTGCAGGAACACTATGCCGATAAGTACAGCCACATGACCATGGTTGACGGCAAGCGTGAAGTTTCCCTTATTCTGGATGAATACGCCGAGGGACAGGAAATTCAGCAAATGAAATGGGAGCAGCAGCGCAGGCTTCGGCAAGAACGCAGCCAGACCCAGTCCAAGAAAAAACGGGACGATTGGGAGCGCTGAACATTGCGTCTCTGTGGTATTTAAAACACCAGCCACAACCTATTATCACGGGTTGTGGCTGGTGTTTTTTTAGTATAAGTGTGTTCTTGCAACATAAGTCATTACATCCAGTACAGTTTCTCCATCAATCTGTAGTGGAGTAGGTCTGTCAAATTCTACTCTAATCTCATAGCCTGTAAGGATATCCACCTGTTTTTTGTGCTTTACATGAGTCCCATTGAAAATGCCGGGGAATATACAAAGCGTCCTTAACCGACCTGCACCATGAAAAACCATCAACGACAACGTTCGTTCCTCTGATAGTCTATTCTGTTCCGGAGCTGCCATCATGCCGCCGCCATAATATCTTCCGTTCAGCGTCGGTGCGATCCACACTTTATGATAAGTATGTTCAACTCCGTCCACTGTTATTTTGGCGTTTCTCGGATTGAATTTCCCCAGTAATCCTTTGACAGCAATCAAAGTATAATTTACCTTTTTATCTGGCTGCTTGCGAAGCTCATCCCCAACTTGACAACAGTAACCATCAATTCCGAAACCAACAGCATTGAGAAATCGATATGTTTTCCCTTTGACTTCCACCGTCGGCAGATGTGTTATAAATTCGTTGATTGGAAAAGGATTTGTGTATGCTGTTCTTCGTAAGTCGCAGGCAAAGTCGTTCCCAGTTCCGGTTGGAAAGTACAGTATTTCTTGTTGAATGGAAATATCGGCTGTACCATTGACGAAACGATTCAGTGTTCCGTCACCGCCTGCAAGAATCAAATAATCATCTGGCTCCAAAACGTTGATAAAAACGGGATAGCTCTTTATGCGTGTAATATCTACATATGTAACATCATCATCAATATAGACTTCGAGGTTCCTCGCATTTTCAAGGCAATCACCATTGCCGGATAACGGGTTGTAAAGGATATATGCTGTAGCCATTTGAGTTCCTCATTTCTCTGTAGTGGATGCCTGCTTTTGCACAGCTTCTCGTTTGTCCGTTGCTTCTTTCAAAAGCGCATATGCTGATGCCGCTGCCGGTACACCAAGCAACATACCAATAGGGCCGCCCAAATTACCTCCTACGGTGATAGCGGCCAGAACCCACATAGCGGGGAGATTGATTTTTGCCCCTACCACCTTCGGATAAATGGCGTTGCCTTCAATCTGCTGCAATGTCAAAAGAAAAATAACAAACACCAGTGCCTTAAAGGGATTAACTGTCAGGATCATAAATGCACCGATAAGCGTTGCGATCCATGCGCCTACATAGGGGATCAATGCAGTCACGCCCACAAGCGCACCGATCATCGGCGCATATGGGATTCTTAATATCAGCATACCTATGGCGCAAAGTGTGCCGAGGATGATTGCTTCTGTTGTCTGCCCAGCCACAAATAGTTTGAAATTTCTGCCGCAGACAGAAGCTACATGAATACTCCACTCGCCAAATTTCTTTGGAAGCCACACACGGATCAGTCGCGAAATCTGTCTTTTCAGTTTCTCCTTATTCGCCAAAATGTATATGGAGAAAACAAGACCGATAATAAAATCAAAGATGGTAGAGGTAATTCCTCCCAATGCACTCGCAGCACCATCTACAACGGTGGTACCAAGCTGCTTGATCCATTCTTCGAGTTTGGTTTTTATTTCAACAAAGTCTATATCGATCTGCGACAGTTGCTCTCCAAATGGCAGCTTGGAATAATCGGCAGTGCTTTCAAAAGCCGCGAGTTGATCCATACCGTTCATAATAGAGGAAATGACGATACCAACAGCATCTACCAACTCAGGGATCACCAAAAATGCAATACCGATAAAAATACCGATCACAAGAGCGAATGAAAGCAGAATGGCCAACGGCCTCCGCATTTTCTTTTTCCTCGGAGTCGGTTTCTTTTGAAACAGGTGCCTTTCAATAAAACCCAGCGGCACATTCAAAAACAGTGCCAAGACGAATCCAATCAGAAGCGGATTCATCAATTCCTTCAACCATGTAACGGCAACAGCTAATTGATTTATATGGCGAATGCCAAGATAAATCAGGATGCAAATTGTAATAATGCTGATAAGCCATTTGGCAAGCTGGTGTCTTTTTTCTGTATTTTCTAACAATTTACTTTCTCCTCACATCAAGGGTGCAAACAGGCGGAGAATATCCTGAAGCAATCGAATTACAATATTTGCGTTGCAATCTTTCTCCGTCACCTGTTGACAAATTTCCAGCGTGTGCAGGAAGTCCTCCTTGACTTCCATCACGGCGTTGCTTTCATAAAGCAATGCACCACATTCAAAATGCAGATATAAACTTCTGAAATCCAGATTTGTCGTACCGACAGTAGCGGTTTTATCGTCTGATACAAAGGTTTTGGAGTGGATAAAGCCTTTGCTGTATTCGTAGATTTTGACCCCGGCTTTTATCAGTTCACGATAATAAGAGCGGGTTGTCATATGTACCAGCAGCTTGTCCCATCGGTGCGGCGTAACGATACGGACATCTACACCGCTTTTTGCTGCCAGACACAATGCAGAAAGAACGCTGTCATCAACAATCAGATAGGGCGTATTGATATACACATATTCTTTTGCGTTGTTTATAATTTGTAGGTAAACGTGTTCGCCCACATTTTCTTCATCCATTGGACTGTCAGCGTATGGCTGAACAAACCCCTTTGCAGTAACAGGGCACTCTTGTTCTTTCCATGGGTAGAAGATTTCGTAGTC
>NZ_JACRTC010000008.1 GCF_014385095.1 Zongyangia hominis | reverse complement strand
ACAGTGACTGCCATCTCGCCGGAGTAGAAGGGTTTGACCTGGATGGAGTCCACACTATTTGTGACAGAGGCGCTGTAGGCGTTGACATCCTTGTCGAAGCTGGGCTGTAGGACGCCCTGGCTGAGTTCCAGACCATCCAGGAAAGGAGTCTCGGTAACAGGAGGTTTTTTGTCCTCTCTGGTGACCTTGATGGTGTAGGTCTTCTCGCCCGCGACGACGGTGATGGTGTTCTCGCCAACGCTCAGGGAGATACCGGCGGAGTAAGCGCCGGAAGCCACTTCCGTGCCGTTCACGGTGACGGCTGTATCGCCGGTGTAGGCGGGCAGAACTTTGATGGAGTCCACAGAGTTCGCGACCGTCGCGGTATACTCTGTGGCTTCAGTGCTAAAGTTGGGAGCCAAGGTACCGGTGGAGAGAGCCAAACCTGTAAGCACAGTGGGAACTGGAGCGGGCTTCTCTCTGGTGATCTTGATGGTGTAGGTCTTCTCGCCTGCGACGACGGTGATGGCGTTCTCGCCCACATTGAGGCTGATGTCGGCGGAGTAAGCGCCAGAAGTCACTTCCGTGCCATTCACGGTGACAGCGGCGTCGCCGGTGTAGGTGGGCAGGACCTTGATGGAGTCCACAGAGTTCGCCACAGTTGCGGTGTACTCGGTCACATCGGCGGAGAACTGGGGGGTGAGGAGGGCCGAGGACAGGGTCAGGTCGGTGAGAACCGTGGGTACCGGCTGGGGCGACGGCTCCTTCCAAGAGGAATCCATGGCGTAGATATTCAGAGAATCGACAGTCACATCGCCGCCCTCCACGTAAAACTCCATGCCGTCGTCGTTCATATTGTTCAAATCGGGGACAAACAGCCCTGTAAGCGCAGTGATTCCGTCGTTGCCGAAGGCGTCGACGACATAAGAGTCCACCAAGACGCGGAGTTTCACCTTGCCGTCGTCCATGGGTATCATGGACAGGGAACGATCCAGTGTCGCCGAATGAAAGTCCATGGTTTGTTTTGCGGTATCATATTTGACAATCAAGGTTTGATCGCCGTTGACGCGCAGCTTCAGCCCGAAGGCAGTGGCGGTGCCTGGATCAATGACCGCTTCCACATCGTAGAAAGCGCCCTGCACGTCTTTGAGGATGTTTTCATCCCCCTCGGAGACGGTTTGATTTTCCGTGGTAAACAGGGGATCCGGCAGACGCAGGGATTTCAGTTCCTCCACCGGGTAGCTGGTCATTTTGTAGCCGTCTTGGTAGCTGACGAGCTTCGTTTCCATGGGAATGCTCTGCATCCCGGTCCAGGTTTTCCCCGGCAGGCCGTAGCTCCCGTCATTGAGCCAGCTCACCAGAATCCGCCGGCCCTGCGGGTCGTTATAATAGCTCTGGGTAGCATAGACAAAGCCGCCGTTACCGGACTGCTTCTCGGTTTCTGAGCGGAAGTGGAAAACGCCGTCCTGTTTGGTCAGTTCTCCCACATAATACCACTCGTCGGGGGATACATAGCCCACATAGACCCACTTGTCCGTTCCCCCGTCCACCGGCAGCTGGAACAGGTCGGGACATTCGGTCCAGATGCGGTTGCCCGCGGCATCCTGAATGTCGGAATTAAAGGTCCAGTGGATGAGGTCAGGGGAGGTGTACAGTCTTGCATAGCCCCCCGCCACGACCATCAGCCAGATGCCGCCGCTGTCATAGCTTTCGTCCTCGATCCACAAAATCTTGGGGTCGCGGAAATCGTTGCCGTAGGTCGCATATCCCTCGTTGGGAAGGACGGGGTTGCCTTCATACTGGATCCAAGTCGTCCCGCCGTCCTTGGAATAAGCCAAATACTGTTCCTGTCTGCCACCTACCGTATCCTGAACCCCCGGGCCGATGCCGCCGGGACAGGGGAACTCGCTGTTGTGGGTGAAAAGCGCCACCATCCGGGAGTCGGGTGGCGTGGATTCGTCAAAGAGCCCGGAGGTGTTCTTCTCGTCGATGACACAGGAGCCCGAGGACATATTGCCGAATTCATCGGCATAAAGCGCCACCGGCATCTCCTTCCAGTGCACCAAATCCTTGGAAACCGCATGGCCCCAGCTCATGTTGCCCCAGCCGCCGCCGAAGGGGTTATACTGGTAGAACATGTGGTATTCTCCCGTGTGGGGGTTATAGCTGAGCCCGTTGGGGTCGTTGATCCAGTTTTGCGCAGCGGAATAGTGGAACCGGGGCCGGAAGGGCTCTTCATAGAGGGTCTCCTGGTCAAGTTCCTTATAGACAGCCGCGTTGTACACGGTTTCATACTTGTCGCTGGTTACGCTGATGAGGATGGCGTTGTGGCCGCCGCTGACCGGGATGGGCCCGGACTCCACTCCGCTTTCCACCGGAGTACCGCGGATGGAGATCGCCATCCCCTCCGGCGCGGTGGCCTTCACTTTGACCGACGCCGTATCGGCGCCCACATGCACCAGATACATCAGCTCGTCCGGGTTAAAGTCCACCGGCACGCCGTCCACCTCCAGGGAGTCAAGGCGGGGCTCTGCCAGGGCGGAAAGGGAGAGCTTTTCAAAGGACGCCTGCCCATTCCGGCTGATGAATCCCACATAGCCGCCGTTATAGGTTTCACACCCCACGGACAGCACCGGGTCCGCGCTGCCGTTGACATAGACGTCCAGCACGTTTTTGGCCCCGATTTTTACTCTCAGCTCCACCGGCTGGTTAAAGTCCACGTCCTCGAGCGGTTCGCTCTCCTTGAGGGTAATGCGGTTATAGACCACCCGGATTTTTTTCTCGCCGGGGATGAGTTCCACCGCGCCCCACTTGGCCCGGGGATTTTTCATCTGGCGGTCGCCGAAGACAAGCCCCGCAAAGGCGCCTTCCCCGGCTTCCCGCAGTTCCACGGTCCCCGTATAGTCGAAGGCGGTCACCTTCGGTTCAAAGAGGGTGATGTTCTCCTCTTCCGTCCGCTGCTGCACATAGCCTTCTCCATTCTCGGAGAAGGCACCGCCTGAGGCCTTGCCCAGACCGGTCGCTTTCAGCTCCGGTTCCGGCACCAGACCGGCGGTAATTTTATAGTTTGAGAATTTCGTCTGGGACAGCGAGCAGTTAAAGCCCACATAGCCGCCCCGGTAACTGGGGTATTTGGCGGTTAGGACGGGATGGTCCATATCGTTGACGAAAATGCTGACATTGTTCTGTTCGTCAATGGTCAATTTCAGCCGGTTTTTCTGGGTTAGGTCCACCCCGGGCAGGGCGGCCGACTGGTCGATGCCGCCATAGTCGGAGAAAATGCGCAGATTGCCGCTGTACGCCTCCAGATGGACGGCGCTCCAGGTGTCCACGGTGTTGGGGTCGTTGACGCCGAAGAGGATACCGCCCGCCCGAGCGGATTCAGAGAGAAATTCCACGTCGGTTTCAAAGGAGAGGGTCTCCGCATAGGTGTCGAAGACGGCGAAGTTATTGCGGTTGAGGTAGTTGAGGATATAGCCGTCGGTCGGATTTCCGGTGGCGTCGGAGCCCTCGGGCACAATGATACCCTCCGCGACCGGGTCCTCCGGGGAGGACGATTCGGCTTTGTCTTTGAGGGTCACGTTCGTAAATTTCGTCTGGGTGAGGGCCGACATCAGTCCCACATAGCCGCCCGCATAGGCCGGATAGCTGCCGGTACTGTTGGGCGAGTCCATATCGTTGACATAAAAGCGGAAATTCGTCCCCTCCACCACCAGTTTCAGGTGGATGGTCTGGGCAAGGTCCACCCCCGCCAGGCTCCCGAAGACATTGAGACCCACCTGGTCGGAGCTGCGGAACATCCAGGTGTTGCCCCGGCCCGGGTTGACATGGGTCGCCATAAATTCGGAGGCGGGGCTGTCGATGTTCTGGACGCCGAAGGCAAGGCCCAGCGCCCAGTTTCCATCCAGAATATCCACGTCCGCTTCCAGGGTAAAGTCGTTGAGTTTGTGGGGAAACATGACAAAGTTGTTGTCGTTGATGTTGGCGATGGTCCAGCCCTCCGCAGCGCTTCCCAGCGCCGAAGAACCCGCCGGTATCACCGCGCCGTCTAATGCGAGCGTCTCGCCGCCCAAGGCGTTGGCCGCGGGCTTCGCGAGCCGCGGTTTCCGATAGAGACCATTATCTCCTGAGGATTCCTCAGGAGATACCAGAGCGCTCTGGTTCGATTCTCCATTTTTATCCAATTCTTTTGCACTGGCCGGAATGATACAGGTCAGCACCATCATGAAGCTGAGCAGCAGCGCCAGGCATTGCCGGCCCTTCCCGCTCCCGCTTGCGTACTTTTTCTTTTCCACTATTTACCCTCCTATATTTTTCCACCGCGCCATGGGAACGCGGTCTATTCTTTACTTTTTATCACACTGCCATCCCTTTTGCAAGCGGTCCCTTTGCCGTCAAATTGGTATGATAAAGATGCCTAAAAACAAACAAGTGAATTTCTACACATTTCTTTAATTTCGTACAATCCATGATATACCATCGATCATACCCGCAATCCATGCGCATTTTAGCTAATTGATCAGAATTTCTTATGATTTTTCCTGCGTACAACATTTTCTCATTGTGAACCACTTTCGATCTTTTATTGTTAAATCTCACTATGGCAATCAGCAAAACTTTGTAAAGTTTTTCTTTGACTGAGGAAAAGTCTCCACGAAAAAAGGCCGGTCTCCTTTAAAAAGGGGACCGGCTGATTCCATCATCAATTGCCGCCAAGCGCCTTTCATTCCTCTCCATCCCTCGTAGCCGCTAGGGTGCGGTATTGCTGTCGGTATTCGGAAACAGACATCCCCTCCATCTCCCGAAAGAGGCGGTAGAGGGCGTTGGGGGTGGCAAACCCCACCAGCGGCGCGATTTCCTCCACTGAAAGATCGGTGTCGCACAGGTAGTTCTTGGCGTAATTGAGCCGGTAGATGCTCAGGGTCTTGGCGAAACTGGTGCCGAAATACTCATAAAAGAGGCGGCTGATGTGCCTGGGGGAGATATAGAGGGCGTCGGCGATGTCCTGCAGGGTGATGTCCCGGTCGTAATTGGCATAGATATATTTGGTGATCTCGATGGCCAGGTTGGGCGCCTCCCGCCGCTTCCCCGCCCCGTCGCCGGGCACAATATTGCGCATGACGCTGAGAATGAGCTGCAGGTAGAGGGACTGGAGCATCATCTCCCAGCCAAAGGGGCGTTCCACAATCTCCCGGCAGATTTCCTCAAAAATCTTCTGGGCGTTGTTATGGTCACGACCAAAGCAAACGCCGGAAGCAAGCACCCCGGCGAGCACCGCATAGGCCGTGTCCTCCCCCTGTTTGGAGAGAGCCGCGTGCTCCTTGAGGTCGAAGATGATGACGAAATATTTTTTAGCAAGCCCCGGCTCATAGATGGCCCGGTGGGTGGTTTCGGGGGGCAAAAAGGCGAAGTCGCCGGGGGACATGGCGTGGATTTCCCCCTCCACCGACAGGTGCACTTCCCCTTCCAGCGCGTAGTAGATTTCGCAGGAGGTGTGGGTGTGGGGGAACTCCGCCGTGGTCTCGTCGTGGCGCTCCATGTAGTTGACGATGAGCTCAAAGGAAGGGGTGGGAATCCTGGTGACAAAGGGGTCGTAATAGGGGCTCTGTTTTTGCTTGTACATCCGGTTTCCTCCCTCTCTCGCGCCGCCTTAAAACGCCACCAAGCTTTCTCCTCTTCGGAGCTCTTGGCTATGGCCATTTGGTCCGTTGTCCCGGACGCCGGGCGCTTCCGACGATGAGCGCCGCGCGGTGAAAGCCGGAATATAGCGCCGCCCGCGCCCGCTTGTTCTTTTATTTTATCACACCGCCGGCCATGGGACAATGCCCGGCTTTGGCGGACATCCTTCTCCATTTTTTGTCTGTTTGAAAGATTGCCTTTCCCCGCATCTCCTTTTATAGTTAAGGAAAGGAGCCGCACGGCCCCGGAAAGAAAGGAGAACTGACCATGGTGCAAACGCTTGTGGACATGGAACTCGTCAGACGCCTGGAGGACAAGGCCTACCAGATTCGCCGGGACCTGCTCACGTTTATCTACCGCATCGGCATGGGACATCTCGGAGGGGAACTCTCCTTAGTCGAGATGTCCGTGGCCCTCTACTACCAGTACATGAACTATGACCCGAAAAATCCCAAATGGGAGGATCGGGACCGCCTGGTGCTCAGCAAGGGCCACTGCGGCGAGACCCTCTACACCATCTTTGCGGACCTGGGCATGTACACCATGGATTACATGGTGGAGCATTTTGAGACGCTGGAAACCGCCAAATTCGGCATGCACCCCAATCGCAAATACGTCCCCGCCATCGAGGTTTCCGCCGGGAGTTTGGGACACGGCCTCTCCATCGCCCTGGGGATGGCGTTGGGCGCGCGCAAGCAGAAGAAGAACTGGCGCACCTTTGTCATCGTCGGGGACGGCGAGCTCAACGAGGGCACCAACTGGGAGGCCATCATGTCGGCGGGCCACTACAAGCTGGGTAACCTGGTGGCCATCGTGGACAAAAACCAGCTCCAGATGACCGGCCCCACCACCGAGATCCTCAATCTCAATCCCCTGGACGAAAAGCTGAGGGCCTTCGGCTGGGATGTCATTGAAATCGACGGCAACGACATGTACGCGGTCTGCGCCGCCCTCCAGTCCCTGCCCCCCGCCGACCCGGTGAGCCGGAGGAAGCCCGTCTTCATCATCTCCAACACCGTCAAGGGCAAGGGTGTGGACTTCATGGAGAATAACCCCAACTGGCACGGCGGCGGCATCGCCAAGGAGGAGCTCGACCGCGCCCTTGCCAGCGTGGAAAAGAATAGGAGGGTGAGATAAATGGCGGTACAGACAACCTATAACTTCGATCAGATGCTTTCCAGCGCCCGGGAGGCCTACGCGGAGGAGTTAATCCGCATGGCCGACGAGGGACTCGACTTTGTCTTCACCTACACCGACAACGTGACTCCCTCCTCCTCGGCGGGGAAGCTCATCGAAAAATATCCCGAGCGCTGCTTTAACTTCGGCATCGCCGAACCCAACCAGGTGGGGGCCTCCGCGGGTCTGGCCCTCTCCGGCCAGGTGGTCTATTCCCAGGTCTTCGGGCCCTTCCTTTCCCTGCGCACCGCCGACCAGATCCACACCGACATCGCCTACAACGATGTCAACGTCCGCCTCATCGGCACCCACGCGGGTCTCACCGCCGGCGGCGGCCCCACCCACAACTGCATCGCGGACTTAGCCCTCTACCGGGCCATCCCCAACCTGGTCATCGAGGTACCCGCCGACGCCGGCCAGTGCGCCAAGGCCGTCCGGGCCTCCCTGCAGTACGAGGGCCCCATGATCATCCGCATCGACCGGGGCGGCTCCCCCCAGGTCTACGCCGATGGGGACTATGACTACGCCTTCGGCAAGGCCATCGAAACCCTCCCCGGCAAGGACGTGACCCTGGTTTCCGCCGGGTCCAGCGTCTACTGGTCCCTGATGGCGGCCAAAAAGCTCAGGGAAGCTTATGGCATCAGCGCCCAGGTCATCGACATGCACACCATCAAGCCCATGGACACCGAAATGCTGCTGCGCTGCGCCGGGGAAACCGGCCATGTGGTCACGGTGGAGGAGCACTCCATCAACGGCGGCCTCGGCGGGGCCGTGGCGGAGGTCCTGTTGGAAGCGGGATTCTCCGGGAAGTTTAAGCGCGTCGGCCTGCCCGACGAGTTTGCCCTCCTGGGCGCCCCCGACGAAGTCTACCGCCACTACGGCATGGACCCCGACGGCATCGCCGAGACGGTGAAAAATCTGCTGATGAAATAGCGCTTTCGGTCATAAGGCCAAAGGAAAAGCCCCCGCTTGTTAGCGGGGGCTTTTCTGCGCTTGGAAGCGCCGTTAAATGAGGTGGTAGCGTTCGAGCAGTTCTTCCACAACGGTGCCGGAAAACTTTTTGAGCGCCGTTTTCCCGGCCAGCTCCGCAAAGAAGGGGAGTTTCAGGTCGGAGAGCTTTTTGCCGTCCATCATCTTGGAGGTGGAGTCGAGGAGCACCCGGACGTCGTAGCAGGAGCCGAAGACCTCGGGGACGCCCCGGTCCACGTCCAAGAGGGTGTAGACCGCTTCCATGGCGGTGCGCACCGAATATTCGGTGGTGAAGACGGTGTCCCTGACCGTGTCGGCGAACTGGCCGATGAAGGCGAAGTTGACGCAGCCCTCAGGCACCACCTTGGGACGGTCCCCCTTGGTGCGAGGCATGAAAAAGGAGGTGATATAGGGCATCATGCAGGGGACGCAGTGGGCGCCGGTGTGGGAGAGCTCTTCAATTTCCTCCACCGGCACGCCGATGTGGTAGAGCCACTCCTGGACGATCTCGTTGCCAGTGCACTCCTTCATGGGCTTTTGGATGAAGTCGCCGGGGACGTCGGTGTAAAGGCCGTAGACCCAGACCACCAATTGGTCCTTGGGCTGGCTCTTAAAGTGAGGCTGGCGGTTGAGGGTGAAGCTCATCAGCCACTTGGAGTCCTTGACGGTGATGATGCCGCCGGTGACCACCTTGCCGCTGAAGGGGTCGCGCTTGCACATCTTCTCGATGTAGGGCGGGATTCTGCCGTCCAGGGTGGTGATGGTGGCCGACTCCCAGTTGGTGGCGTGAATATCGGAGCAGAATTTGTCCGGGCGCCCGAAGTCGGGATCCTGGGCCGCGATATTCTTCCAAAGCTGCCAGCAGCCGCCCTCGCCGGGCCGGGTGTTCATCTCCGGGGCGTGGTCGTCGTCGCCCAGGGTGGCGTTTTCGGTACAGCTTCCGTTGGTGACAAAGACCAGGTCGTCCTCGATGAGATCGATGGTCTCCTGCTTTCCGCCGCGGATGCACTCGATCTGACGGGCCACCTTTTTGCCGTCCTTCTTTTCAAAGCGGACATTGGTCACCCGGGTGTCGTACTGAAACTGGACGTTGTGGTCTTCCAAGTATTTCATCATGGGCAGGATCAGGGATTCGTACTGGTTATATTTGGTGAATTTGAGGGCGGAAAAGTCGGGCAGGCCGCCGATGTGGTGGATAAAGCGCTGAATATAGAGCTTCATTTCCAAAGCGCTGTGCCACTTTTCAAAGGCGAACATGGTCTGCCAGTAGAGCCAGAAGTTGGAGGCATAGAACTCCTCGTCGAAGACGTCGTCGATGGTCTTGTCGTAGAGGTCCTCGTCTTTGGTCAAAAAGAGCTTCACAATCTCCATGGACGCTTTTTCGGACAGGGCGAACTTGCCGTCGGTGTGGGCGTCCTCTCCCCGGTTGACGCTGGCGCGCATGAGGGAGTAGTTGGGGTCCCGCTTATTGAGCCGGTAAAACTCGTCGAGGACCGAAATCCCCTCGGTCTCCAGGGAGGGAATGGAATGAAAGAGGTCCCACAGGCATTCGAAGTGGTTTTCCATCTCCCGGCCGCCCCGGATGATAAAGCCCTTCTGGGGGTCGTTGATGCCGTCGCAGGCGCCGCCGGCGATGGAGAGCTCCTCTAAAATGTGGATGTGCTCCCCCTTCATCTGGCCGTCCCGCACTAAAAAGCAGGCCGCCGCCAGGGAAGCCAGGCCGCTCCCCACCAGGTACGCCGATTTTCTGTCCACGCCCTCCGGCTTGACCGGGCGGGCAAACGCTTCGTAGTTGCCATTGGAATAATACATAACGCAGTTCTCCTTTATTTCTATGGGGTTTATTTGCGGATATAGATGGTTTCCACATCGTAGTTTTCCTTGACATACCGTTTGAGATAGATGACGGCGCAGATGTTTTCCACGCCGCTGACGACGAGGGCGGCGCCGATGAGAATCATCAGGGCGCTGGCGCCGGCAAAGGGGTGGAAGAGGAGGAGCACGCCCAGGACCGCGCCGATGACCGCCATGAGGAGGATCGCCCACCAGCTCTCGATGCCCGCCCGCTTGACGTCGATGGCCGCCTCCAGCAAAAAGACGCTGTTGAGTACGACGAGGATGCCGATGACGATGGGCAGGAGGGTGATGACGTCCCCCGGATGGAGGATGAGGATGGCGCCGACGATGAGGCTCATTAGCCCCAACGCCAGGTCGGAGGCGAGCGGGATGCCGTAGCTGTCGCGGCTAAAGTAGCAGATCACCTGGAAGAGCCCGGCCGCCGCCGTCAGGGCCCCGAAGAGATAGCACAGGGTCACCGCCGAAATCTGGGGCCAGATGATGAGGCACAGGCCCAGCACAATGTTGAGAATGGCGATCAACAGGAAGGTCCCTTTGATCTTTTTTGTTTGCATGACGCTCATCCTTTCGCTGTTTTCGTCCTTATCATACACCCGCTTTCCTCCCCCTTCCATAGACAATGGGGCCGCCGTGTCGAAGAATCCAACACGGCGGCCCCATTGTCTAAATTTATGACAGTTTCACTGATTTGTCTAGTTTTGGCGGTCGGTCCGGTATTTTTCCAGCGCCCGGGTGATGTCCCCGTGGATGAGGATGCTCAGCCGGTCGATGATGCGGGCCGGGTCCTCCTTCATGCCGGTGCGGATCCAGTCGAGAGTGAGCCCCACGAAGGCAAACTTATAAAAGTCGGCGATAAAGCGCTTATCCTCGTCCCGCACGCTCATCCCCGCCGCCTGTTCCTCCACCACCCCAATGAGTAGGTCGTAGGTCACCCGGTAGAGATAGCGCTCCAACTGGTCCCGGCTGATGGAGTGGTAGGCGTTAATTACCAGCGGCCCGTTCTCCCGGACATAGAGAAGCAGCTGCAAAAAGCCCTGCTGCCAAGTGTCGTAGGTCTTCTTCCCGCCGATGGCCTTCTCCGCCTCGGTGAGGAAAATCCACTCCACCAGGTCATAGATGTCCTGAAAGTGGTAGTAAAAGGTCTGGCGGTTGACTTCGCAGTCCTCCACAATGTCCACCACCGTGATTTTGTCAAGCGTCTTTTTCCCCAGCAGCTTTTTTAAAGAAGCCGCCAGCGCCCGCTTTGTCGTCTGGGCCATAGGCTCCACCTCCCGACATGATCTTTTTCTATTCTACCACCCTTCCCCTCCCCGCGCCAGTCTTTTGCGCCCGAACGCGGCAAGGGGCCCGGGGAAAATCCCCCGGGCCCCTTGCTGTGAGAAATGAGATAGTGGAAAAGAAGAGGAAAACTCGCGTTTTATAAGGTAGGCGCTAGATGGTGGCTTTCTTGACGTCAAAGGCCACGGCCGCGCAGATGATGAGACCGCGAATGATGAGCTGCCAGTTGGGGTTGACGCCGATGAAGGCCAAGCCATAGTTGATGACGGTAAAGATGATGACGCCGAGCACCACGCCCGACACCTTGCCCACGCCTCCCGAGAGGGAGACGCCGCCCACCACGCAGGCGGAGATGGCGTCGAACTCGTAGGAGGTACCGTAGGAGGCCTGGGCGCTCATGGTCCTCGCCGCCTCCAAAACGCCGGCGAAGCCCACCAAAATACTTTCGATGACATAGACCGATATGAGGATGAGCACCACGTTGATGCCCGCCACCTTGGCGGCCTTGGGGTTGCCGCCCACGGCGTAGACCATCCGGCCATAGGTGGTCTTATTGAGGACAAACCAGACGATGACCACAAAGACCGCCGCGATGACGATCAGGATGTTGATTTGTCCAAAGAACTGGTGCTGGGCCAAAAAGGTGAAGTCGTCCCGCAGCCCGCCGATGGGCTGGGCGGAGTTTGGCTCCATGCCGAAGTAGAGCAGGTTCGCGCCGTAGACGATGGTGGACATGCCCAGGGTGGCGATAAACGGGGGCAGGGAGAGCTTTGCCACCATCAGGCCGTTAAAGAAGCCGACCACCGCCAGCACCACCGCCACGATGAGGATGGGCACAATGACCGGGATTTGGGGCAGTCCCGGGAAAAAGCGGGACGAATAGGCGGCCGTCTGCATCATGGAGGCGGCCAGCACGGCGGCCAGGCCCACCTGGCGTCCGCCGGCCAGGTCGGTGCCTCCGGTGAGCAGCGGGAACATGAGCCCCAACGCCACAAGCAGCTTGACCGCCGACTGGGTGAGGATATCCTTGACCACACGGATTTGGATAAACTGAGGATTGAGGATGGCGATGACCACAATACCCACGGCCAGAACCAGCATCAGGGCATTGTTATAGACAAATCGTTTGACTTTGATTGCGGTAAGTGGGCTTGACTTTCCCATGATATTCCCTCCCTGGCTGATTATGTAAACTGGGTGGCCAGACGCATCACTTCCACCTGCGTGGCCTCCTCTTTGGAGAGGATCCCCGTCATCCTGCCGTCGCACATGACCAGGATCCGGTCCGACATGCCCAAAAGCTCGGGCAGCTCGGAGGACACCATGATGATGGAGTTCCCCTGGGCCGCCAAGTCCCGCATAATTTTATAAATCTCATATTTGGCGCCCACGTCGATGCCCCGGGTCGGTTCGTCCAGGATGAGGATATTGGAATTGGTCAACAGCCACCGTCCCAGCAGCACCTTCTGCTGGTTGCCGCCGGACAGGTTCATGATCCTGGTCTTGAGCGTGGGGGTCTTGACGTTGAGGGCCTTGCAGATGGCCTGGACATTCTTCCTGGCCTCCTTGTTTTTGATGACCTGAAGAGCGTTGGAATACTTTTTGAGATTGGCCACCAGCACATTGTCCTCCACCGAGAGCAGCGGCAGGATGCCGGTGGTGCGCCGCTCCTCGGTGAGCAGCGCGAATCCCTCATGGATGGCCCGGTGGGGATTTTTGAGATGGAGTTCCTTCCCGCCCTTAACGATGGTCCCCGACAAAACAGGGCGCAGTCCGAACAGGGATTCCACCATCTCGGTGCGTTGTGCGCCCACCAGCCCCCCGATGCCCATGATTTCGCCCCGGCGCAGGGTAAAGCTGATATCCTTAAAACTCCTGGGATTCGCAGAAGTTAGATTCTCGACGGTTAACATGAGTTCTTCCCGCGGCGGGGTCTCCTGCTCCGGGAAGCGGTTTTCCAGGGTCCGGCCCACCATCTTGTTGATGACGTCCTCCACCGAAAGCTCTTCGGTGGTCCAGGTTCCCACGGTGGCGCCGTCCCGCATGATGGTCACTTCGTCCGCTATCTCAAAAATCTCTTCCATCTTGTGGGAAATATAGATGATGGAGGTGCCCTGTTCCCTGATCTCCCGTATCAGGTGGAACAGCTTATCCGTCTCGGTACTCGTCAGCGAGGAGGTCGGCTCATCCATGACCACGATTTTGGCGTTGTAGGAGATGGCCTTGGCGATTTCCACCGCCTGCAATTCGGAGACCGACAGGTTTTTGGCCTTTTCTTTCGGGTCGATGTCAAAGCCCACCTGGTCCATCAGGCGCTTGGTCTTCTCATACATCTTCCCGTCGTCGATGACCATGTATTTGGTGTCGTACCGCCCCACCCAGATGTTGTCCTGGACATTCTGTTCCGGGATGGGGTTGAGCTCCTGATGAATCATGGCGATGCCCGACTCGATGGCGTGATGGGTGCCCTTAATCTCCATGGGCTCCCCATCGAGCAGCACCATCCCTTCGTCCTTTTTGTAGATGCCGAACAGGCAGTTCATCAGGGTGGACTTGCCCGCGCCGTTTTCCCCCACTAGGGCGTGGACCGAGGCGGGACGCACGCGGAGACTGGCGTGATCCAGCGCCAGCACGCCTGGGAAGCGCTTGACAATTCCCTCCATCTCCAGACGATATTCGCTCATTCTCTTCACCTCTCTATCTTTTAGAGACAGGGCGGCGGGCCGGGGGAGGGATCTCCCTCCCCCTTCTCACCGCGGGAGCGTTTACTGCTGGCGTGCCAGCACTTCGTCCACGTTGGTTTCATCCACCTTGACATAGGGGATCCAGATGTACTTGCCGTCCACCTTGGCGCCCTCCACATTGACAACTTCCTCGGTGATCTCGTAGTTGCCTTGGGAGATAGCGGTGATGACGTTGAGGAACGCCTGGGACTGGCCCAGTCTCGGGTTCTCGCAGGTGCCGAGCAAGGTACCCTTCTTCATGGCTTCCAGCGCCTCCACCGTGGCGTCCACGCCGCAGATGGGGATGTAGTCCGCGCTGCCCGGCCCGTTCTGGTTGAGCCCCGCCTGGATGCAGGCGTTCATGGCGCCGACGGCCATGCCGTCGTTGTTGCACAGCACGCCCTCGATGCCCTTGTCGCCAAGCTCGGTCAGCCACGCGGCCATCTTGTTTTGGGCCTGGTCGGTCATCCACATGGCGGTGTCGTCCTTGACGATCTCATATTCGATGTCGTTTTGCTTCAGTGTCTCCCAGTAGGCTTCGCAGCGCAGCTTGACGTCCGCGTGGCCCGGCTCGCCCTCGAGAACCAGGAGCTGGAGCTTGCCGTCGCCGTTTTTGTCGGCCACGGAGGTGTTGTTTTTCCAGTAGTCGCACAGGACCTGGCAGCTCATGGTGCCGGAGTCCTTGGCCGGCGCGCCCACGTACCAGACCTTGTCGTAGGACTCCATGGCCTCGGGCATGGGCTCGGTGTTGACGAAGACCACCGGCACGTCGTCCCGCTTGCATTTTTCGATCATGGCGTTGGGGGCGTTGCGGTCCTTGGGGATGATACCCAGCAGCTTGTAGCCGCTGGTGAGCAGGGTGTCGAGTTTGTTGTTGGCGATGGCCACATCCTCCTCGCCGTCCTGCATGTTGATGTCGATGCCCATGTTTTTCGCTTCCGCCTCCATGATCTTGCGGAAACCGGTCTGGAAGGCGTCGTCGAACCGGCGCCAGATAACGCCCACCTTGATGTTGCCCGCGCCGCCGGACGCGTCTGCACCCGAGGAGCCGGGCGCAGCGGCGCCGGATGATCCCTGTCCGCCCTCGCTGGCACAGCCGGCGAAGGTAATGAGTAGCATGGCGCATGCTAATAAGATTGCCAATACTCGTTTCTTCAACATGGTGCTTCCTCCTTTGGTCGTTGTGTCATTCTTCTCCCGTTTACTCTATAAAATCCGCGTGGATATCGCCCATATACCGGAGCGCCTCGTGGATAATGGCCTGATATTTGCCGTGTGCGCCGCTGACGTGGTGGATATAAGGCCCGGTGACCAGCTTTCTCTCCCACTTGGGCCAGTTGTCGGTCTCCACCCAGATGTAGTTGCCGTTGGTCTTGGGCCCCTCGGTGCCTGTGACCTCCCCGGCGAACATGGTGTATCTGCCGTGGTCGGCGCCCATGCGCAGGATGGTGATGTCGCCGCCCTCGATCTCCCACTGACCCTTGCCGCCGATAACGCTGGGGTGTCCCCCCCGTTTGGCGAGAGACATGGGGAAGGGCCCGCAGTGCCAGAGCAACTCCGCGTTGTCGTTGGTGGGGTGGCGCACGGTGATGTCGGCGAAGAAGGGGGTGTGCTCGCCCCGGGTGGCGCCGAACATAACGCCCGAGCCGATGGCGCCCAGGACATCGGTCTCACAGGTGACCGGCATCCCCTCGTCGGTGAGAGCACCCCAGACAAAGCAGGCGCTGATGCCAAAGGCGGCCTGGAGCATCTTCCAGCACTCCCCCGCCATGACGGTGCAGCCGTGCTCCTCGGCCACCCGGCGGATGCCGATGACGGCCGCCGCCATCTTCTCGAGCGCTCCCGGCTCCATGGCCGAGAGATCCACCTTCTCGCCCCAGCCGGCGATCTTGGCGGCGATGTCGTCCTTTTGGCCCAAGAGGGTCCCCTGGATGGCGGCGATCAGCTCGCTGCTCTCGATGGGGGTCACCTCGATGCCGAATTTTTCAAGGAGCTCGCTTTCATTGCAGCGCACGGTCAAAAACTGCCAGGGCCGCACGCTCAGCTGGGCCACCCGGGCGTTGCGAAACGCCTTGGCCGCGCAGACCGAGCGGATAAAATCATCAAACCCCTTTTCCAAGATGGGGGAATCAATCCAGCAGTTTTCGATGTAGGTGTAGGGCACGCCGTAGGAGAGCAGGGCCTTACCGGTGGCAAAGAGGCCGCACTGGACATCGTAGGCCCGGTCGGCCATCTGGTCGACCACACCCAGGGGCGCGGGGTCCCGGGGTCCCCAGAGGAGGACTGGCTTGCCCATGGCCTTGCAGAGCTTGGCGACGGCTTCCTCCTGGCCGAAGTTCGCGTGGGGGACGAAGACCGCGTCCACGTCGTTTTCCCGGAAATGGCGGACAATCTTTTCGATGTCCCCGTTGTCGATGAGGAGCCCCTCCTCGGTGAGCCCCTCGATGGTGACGAGCTCGACGTCGTATTTTTCCGCCAGCTCCCGGACGCGCTCGATGATGGCGTCCTTGCAGTTATTGAGGAACATATCCCGGCGGGTGGGGGCCACCCCCAGGGTGCATTTTCTGAAATTGTACAAGGCCGATTCCTCCTTCTCTTCTCAGTTTTCCCTTGGTTTCGTCATTTTTCGCGCGCCTGCCGGCGAGGAAGACGCGCCTCGGGCCCTGATCACAACTTTGCCGTGGCCCACGCGCGCAGATTTCATTCGCGCCACAGCGCGCCTACCGGCGGGGCTGTCGCGCACTTGGCTCTATTCTTATCATTGACACAGAGCACGCGCTTTGGTCTTCTGCGGGCCGCTTGTGTCCTCCGCGCGCCTACCGGCGGGGCTGTCGCACACTTGGCTCTATTCTTGTCGCTGACGCAGAGCACGCGCTTTGGTCTTCTGCGGGCCGCTTGTGTCCTCCGCGCGCCTGCGCCGGCGGGACTGTCGCGCACTTGGCTCTATTCTTGTCGCTGACGCAGAGCACGCGCTTTGGTCTTCTGCGGGCCGCTTGTGTCCTCCGCGCGCCTGCCGGCGGGACTGTCGCACACTTGGCTCTATTCTTATCATTGACACAGAGCACGCGTTTTGGTTTGGATGGACCTACCAGGCGTAGGCTTCGGGCGCGCCGCCGCCGGGGCCGGGGAAGATGAGATCCATCTCTTTGATAAAGTCGTCGGGGAGGGTCAGCTCCATGGCGGGCAGCATGGCCTCGAACTGCTCGACGGTGCGGGGGCCCACGATAACGCCGGTCAGGTTGGGGCGGCTGAGCAGCCAGGCGACGGCCACGTTGGCCTGGGTCTCTCCCAGCTCGTCGCAGAGCTTGGCGAATTTGGCAAGCTGGGGCTCCATGTCGATAAAATTCATGTAGTTGGGCGCTTTCGGGTGCTCGGCGTCAATGACGTTTGCCTCGATGCGCCGGGACTTTGTCGGGTCGTGGAGGCTCTTGCCCGCCAGCACGCCCGCGTTGAGGGGGCTGTAGGCGAAGGTGCCGATGCCCAGCTTCTGCGCTGCCGGAAGCAGTTCCAATTCGGGCAGGCGGCACATCAGGTTATAGCGGTGTTCCTCCACCACCACGCCCAGGATGTTGCGTTTTTTGGCCTCCATCTGTGCTTCGCACAGGTCGTAGCCCGCCGAATTGCTGGAGCCCAGATAGTCGATCTTGCCCTGATAGAGCATGGACTGGTAGCACTCGTACAGCTCATCCCAGGAGGTGCCCCGGTCATAGTGGTGCATCATGTACACTTCGATGTGATCGGTCTGCAGCCTTTTCAGCGAGTCCTCCAAGTTCCGCCGCAGCTTGTAGGTGGAAAGGCCGTGGGCTTCTTCGTTGATGGGGTCGTCGGAATCGGCCATCCAGGAGAATGCCTTGGTCTGCATGATAACCTTTTTGCGCTTGCCGGTGTCCTGGAACCACCGGCCGATGATGGTCTCGGTGATGCCCTTGTGTCCGCCGCCGTACTCGTTGGCGGTGTCGAAGTAGTTGATACCCGCGTCGATGGCGGCGTCCATGATTCTTCTGGCTTCCTTTTCGTCGGTGACGTTGCCGAAGTTGGTGGTTCCCAGGCAGAAACGGCTGACCTGCATGCCGGTTCTTCCCAAAGCGGTGTACTTCATGTTCATTCTCCTCCTCGTCAAGTGATGACTCGAACGGATGGCTTTCACCCGTTATTCGGTTAAAAAGCGGTACTCCACATGGTGGCTGTACTGTTCCCCCGCCTTGAGCAGCGGGGTGGGAAAATGGGCGAAGGAGCTGCCGTTGGGAAAGACCTGGGTTTCCAGGCACAACCCCGCCCTTCTGGGATAGGCCCGGCCATCGTGGCCGGTCTCGGTGCCGTCGAGCCCATTGCCGGTATAGAGCTGCAGTCCCGGCTGGTCGGTGTAAACCTGCATCACCCGGCCCGACTTGGGGTCGGAAAGGACGCAGACGGGCTCCTCGGGGCCGTGGGCGTTGAGGCAGTAGTTGTGGTCGTATCCGCCGCCAAAACGGATCTGCTCGTCGTCGGCGTTGATCCCCTCGCTTAAAAGCCGGGGGCTGCGGAAATCGAAGGGGGTTCCCTCCACCGACCGGATCTCCCCGGTGGTCAGGGCGTTCGCGTCGCAGGGGGTAAAGAAATCGGCGGCGATGGAGAGGCGGTGTCCCTCGATGGTCTGGACGTCCGGCTCGCCGGTCAGATTGTAGTAGCAGTGGTTCGTAAGATTGCAAAGGGTGTCCTGATCGCACTGGGCCTCAAAGAGGAGCTCCAGTCCGTTATATTCGTTGAGGGTAAAGGTGATGAAAGCATCCAGGCTGCCGGGAAATCCCTGGTCCATGTGGGGGCTGTGGAGAGAAAAGCGCACCCGGGGCGCGTCCCCGTCCGCCAAGATCTCGCTGTCCCACAGGTAGGTGTTAAATCCCGCCGGCCCGCCGTGGAGGTGGTTGGGGCCGTCGTTGCATGCCACCTGGTAGGTCTTCCCGCCGATGACAAACCGTCCCTTCCCAATGCGGTTGGCGTGGCGTCCCACCGAGAATCCGAAGAAGGAGTGTCCCTTCTCGTAATCCTCGGCGCAGTCGTAGCCTAGGACCATTTCCCCCGGCTTCCCATCCCGGTCGGGGGCCAGGATGGAGACGATGGAGGCGCCGGCGTCGGTGACCGAGGCGGTGAAGCCGTTTTGGTTTTGCAGGATAAACCGCTTGGCCGGGTGGCCGTGATAGGCGCCGAAATCTTCCACACGGATGCTCATAGACCTTTCTCCTCTCATTCCCGCTTGCTGAGAATCTCGCTGTTATAGGCGAACAAGCGGTTTTTTGAAGTCTTGTTGGTAAAGAAGTTATCAAACAGCAGCGCCGCCGCCCCCAGAGTGGAAAGACGGTCGATGTCGCACATCTGTATCTGCAGATAGCAGTAGCTGACATTGGAAAAGCTCTCCCGGACAATCTGTTCCAGCTCCTGACGCAGGGCGGGAATCCGGGCCAGCCACTCCACCTGCCAGAGTAAGAAGTGGGGGTCCAAGAGCTTTACCAGGATATCCATGCACATTTTAATATAGGAAAGGGCCTCCCGGAGCACCCGGAGCACCGGTTCGCTGCCCTCGTTGGCGAGATCCACCATCGCGTCCAAATCAAAGTCTTCCTCCACCGCTTCCCCCGCCTCTTTTAATGCGGCGCGGCACCGGTCGATGACCTTGGCGTAGAGGAGGATTTGTTCAAAGCTGGCCATCTTCCCGTGGAAGTCCACCTGGATGTGGGCAAGCTCCCCCGCGTTGTGGTTAAACCCGCTCAAAAGCCGCCCCTCATTGATGACCCCGCAGCCCACGCCCTCGGGTCCGCTGGAAAAATAGGCCAGGCTGTCGGTGCCGCAGTAGCCCATCCATTTAAGGGCCAAAACCATACCCTTGACGTCGTTGCCGATATAGACCGGAAATCCCAGACGCTGTTCCATGATGAGTTTTGCTTCCAGCCCCCGGTAACCGGGGATGTTGGGAAGGTTGAGGATGACGCCGGTCATGTCGTTGACCTGGCCCGGCCAGGTGACGCCCGCGCCGATGACCTGCGCGGGGACGATCCCGTTTTCCTCCAACAGCTCCTGGATTTCGTCCACCATCAGCCGCAGGATGACGTCGGGGTTTGTTTCACTGACCCGCCGTTCCCGGTAGGCGATGCAAGCTGACTGGAAGTCGTAAAGCCCCGTCTCGATCCGCCCGAGGACCATCCGCTGGCCCACCACCATGCCGAAATCCGGGTTGAGCTCATAGCTAACGGCCTTGCGTCCGCCGCTGGTGACGGCGTTGGATGTATCGGTAGCCTCTCGAATCACATTCTGATCCAGCAGGTCGTTGACGATGTTGTGGGAGGAAACGGAAGTGATGCCGATTTTTTTGGAGATCTCATTCTTGGTAATGGGCCCCTCCCGTTTGATGAGGGCCAGGGCGTTGACGGTATTTCTAATTTTTAACGATATGATGTTACCCATAAGACAAAATCCACCTTTTCATGCATTTATTCATTCCATTATTAAATGTGTGAATCAGAATGTCAAGCGTTCTGTTCCATCCTGAGAAAAGTTAGAGGGAGGCGGATTGTAAAATCAATTATCAATTAATTTATTAATTGTTTTAATTAAAGTATATACTTTTTCAATTCTCTGTCAATGCCCGCAGCACAAATTTTTAAACTTTGTATGATTTTCTAAATACGAATCCGGTGTTTCGTATAGTATTTATAAACAAAAGGATAGAATCCTAGTCATATATAATAATACTCGTCTTGTTTTAGACCACTTTTATAGAACTTTGCACCGGCATGTTTTTCAGACGATATGCCCATTGTGCCGGACAATGGGTTTCCCCGGAAAAACGGCATTCTATCCATGACAGCTTCCATTGATTGTCATAAATCCCTTCTTATATTATAAAAAGCAAAAAATGTAGGAAAATTTCGTATGGCATTTTACTTGACAAAATATTAGCCGTCATTTATTCTAAAATTGACAAAACAAATCCACAGATAGCGCAACAAATTGATAAATCTCATACAGATCGGAGGGGTATGCCATGACTCTATGGAAACGCGCGGTCCTTTATTTCACCAGAAAGAAGGGAAAGAGCATCCTGCTCTTTTTTATTCTCCTGGTCATGGTGTCCCTAGCGCTCATCGGCATCTCGGTGCAGTGGGCCGCTCAGTCCGCCGCGTCTGAACTCCGGGAAAATTTAGGGGCCTATTTTAAGTTGGAAAACGACATCAATAAAGCTGATCAGTGGAAGCAGCGGGTCACGCCGGAACTTTGTCAAAAGGTGATGGAGGAAGAGGGTGTCAAGGACTATAACGGCATGGATATCTTCTATCTCAACACCGGAGATTTGCAGCTGACCCCGGGCTATTTCTCCTCCAGCGACCCCGACGATCCCCGGGGCATGGTACCCCGCTTTCTAGCAAATACCAAGACCGAGTTGCACGATCAATTTCTGACCCGCTCGCTCGAACTGAGCGAGGGGCGGCATATCGCACCCGACGACGTGGGCAAGTGCCTGATTTCCGAGACACTGGCCGGAATGAACGGCCTGAAAATCGGCGATACCATCACCGGCGCCATTGACGAGGACATCGCGGGGGACAACGCCGCCGCCGTGGGGAAATCCTTTTCCTTTGAGGTGGTCGGCATCTACCGCATTGTGGCCAGCTACCCCTCCGCCGTAGGTTCCCCCGAGCGGGACCTCATCGAAAACTACATCTTCACCGACAGCCAATCCGGTTTTGACGCGGCCTCCGTTCTGCGGGGCAATGATGCGCCTATTTACCGCTACGGCGCCACCTTTTTTGTGAAGGATCCCCGGCAGATCGGCAATATCCTCTCCCATTTGGAAGAGCGGGAAGACATCGATTGGCCCTCCTTTAAAGCCAATGTCAACGACGTGGCCTACCAGACTTCCGCCCGTCCTCTGGAACGGCTGAGCGGTTTTATCACCGTCTTAATCGTCATCATCATGGCAGTAAGCGTGGTGCTCCTCTCCCTGATTCTTCTCTTGTGGATCCGCAACCGCATTCATGAGATCGGCATCTATCTCTCCATCGGCATCCGCAAACGGAGCATCCTAGGGCAGTTTATCGCGGAATGTATGATGATCGCCGTCATCGCTTTCGCCGCCTCCTTCCTTTTGTCCAGCGTGGCGGCCAACCACATTGGCAACGCCGTTCTCTCCGGTATTTCCGCCTCCCAAACGGCGGAAGAATCCAGCGACTCCTCCTTCTCTCCCCTCAACGACCCCAATGCGCCCGATTTCGCGGCGGAGGAAACCCAGCCCATCCAGGTGAAGGTGGGGCTCGCCTCCTTCCTGACGGTGGTCCTAGCAGGCACGGGCGTCATTGTTCTTTCGGTATCGGCGGCCTCTCTTTCCATCATCCGTCTCAAACCTAAGAACATCCTCTCCAATATGAGTTAAGGCTAGCCTCCGATCCACACGATCCCAAAGACATCTTATCCTCTATAAGCTAAACGATTTTGCAGTGAAAGGAGATTTTCTATGGGGATTGGTAAACGCGCATTTCTCTATCTGACGCGAAAAAAAGGCAAGACCGCCCTGCTTTTGGGCCTTCTCTTCCTCATGACCACCTTGGCGCTCATCGCCCTGGGCATACAGCGGGGCGCTTCCGACGCCGCAGAGGACCTGCGGCTGAGCTTCGGCAGCACCTTCACCCTCAAGGTCCGCTACGACGGAGAAAATCCCGACCTATGGAAAATCGAAGACGTGATCGTCGACGGGAAGGTCCAGGGCTCCACCAAAATCTACACCGGCCCTGTCATCGACGACGCCCTCATCGACAAGGTCTTGGCCATTGACGGGGTGGAGCGGTATGTCATCGACAGCATCACCCACTTCCTTTATACCGAAGGGCTGGACATCGTGCCCGGCGCCTATGCTTCCACCGTAGAAGAAGACCCCAATGATATCTACTGGGCCCACGCCTTGGATTTCCAGGTAACCGGGGACAGTGAGCTGCATTCCGCCTTCCGCACCGGGGCGCTAGAAATTGTGGCGGGACGCCACATCCAGCCCGGCGGCCAGGGAGAAGTCCTCATCTCCGACGTGATGGCGCAGCGCAGCGGTCTGACTGTCGGGGACACCTTTACCGCCAGCGGCAGGGAGGGCTTGGAAGTGCCGGACGGCGACTACGAAACCGTCACCGCCGGACCCTTTACCATGCACATTGTGGGCATCTTTAAAATCAACGCCGCGCTCCCACCCTCCAGCTATCTGACAATCGAATCCTGGTATCCGGAAAATTACGTCTTCATGGACACCTCCCACGAGGACGTCTTGGGAAGCGGCGGCAAGTACAGCTCCGCCACCTTTTTTGTCGAGGACCCCAAAGAGCTCGATCGCGTCATCGGGGAAGCGGAGGACATCGAGGGGCTGGACCCCATGTACTTTACCATCCGCCGGGACGACGCCCTTTACCGTTCCTCTGCGGGGCCGCTCCAAACCATGAGTTCCCTCTCCCTCATCCTGATCATCGTGGTTCTCCTCGGCTGCGCGTTTTTAATTTACCTCATCCTCTCCATGGGGGTCAAAAGCCGGGGCCATGAAATCGGGGTTCTCCTCTCCATGGGGGTGAGCAAGTGGAAAATCCTGTGGCAGCAATTACTCGAATGTCTCCTCGTCTTTGCCGTCGCTTTCCTGCTTTCCTGGGGCAGCGCCAGTCTCCTGGCGTCGCCGGTGGGAAATGCGGTGCTCTCCGCCGCCTCTCCGCCCCAGGGGGAGGTGAAGGCTCCCGAATATGTCATGCTGGAAGGGTTTGTCTATGACGCGCCCGCCCGCACTCCCGTTTCCATCGACATTCCCCTGGGACCTGGGGAAATCGCTTCCGTCGCCGCCGCCGGTTGCGCGGTCATCGCGCTGTCCATCACTTTGGCCGGTGTGCCCATTTTAAAGAAAAAGCCCAAGGATGTCCTGTCATCTATGAGTTAGGAGGAAAAACTATGAGTCTGCTCGAATTAAAAGAGGTCTCCTACGCCTACACCCAATTCAAAGTGGTGCTCGACGGCATTGATTTAACGCTGGAAGAGGGAAAGATGTATGTCATCCTGGGCCCTTCCGGCTGCGGAAAGACCACCCTGCTCTCCCTGATCGGCGGTCTGGACATCCCCACCGGCGGCAAAATCCTGTTTCGGGGCAAGGATTTAAACGAAATCGGCCTGGAAGCCCACCGTCGCAGCAATGTGGCGTTCATTTTCCAAAACTATAACCTGATCGACTACATGACCCCGGCGGAAAACGTCATGCTCACCTCCAAAAAGCCGCCCATCCCCGAGCTTGTCAAGGTGGGATTGACCGAAGAGGAAGCCAAACGCAACGTCCTCAAGCTCTCCGGCGGCCAGCAGCAGCGGGTGGCCATCGCCCGGGCCTTGGCCTGTGAGGCGCCGGTCATCCTGGCCGACGAGCCCACCGGCAACCTGGATGAGGACACCGCCAAGGAGATCACCATCCTGCTCAAAGAAAGCGCCCACCAGTTGGGCAAATGCGTGGTCGTGGTCACCCACTCCAGTGAGATCGCCAAGCAAGCCGATGTGATCTTCCGCCTGACCCAGGGCAAGGTCCATGTCCTGGACGGCAGTGAACCGGTGGACGATCTGCTCGACAAAGACAAAGCGGAGTAATCATAGAAACCCAGCCGTCAAAAAGACGGCTGGGTTTTTGTTACCCGATCTTCTCCCTCCGGGTCCGACGGTGTCTCTCCGCCAAAGACATCGGTCTTTTCTCCCCCGCTCTTTGCCCTTCCAAGATGACCCTCCATCAAATCTGCCAACTTTTTGCGCCGTCGGGGTATTTTACCCGGCGCCCCTCCCATGCTATAATAAGAACATCCATGCCGCCCGGCTTTGGGACGGCAGAAAACGGAAGGGGGGCGGGCGCCTTGCGCCGGTTTTCTACACAAGTCTTATCGCTTTTGGCGGCAGTTGCCGTCCTGCTGTCCTTCGCCGGCTGCGAATGGCCGGACATGAAACAGATCGGCCGGCCCGATACGCCCGCTCCCATCCTGACACCGGACGGCTTTGACCTTTCCATTGACAACACACCCAGCTCGTTTGACCCGTCCAAGGCCGCCAAGATTCATTTTGACGGGACAAAAATTTCAGTCCAGGGCCGGGGCGCCACCGCCCGCGGCAATCTGCTGACCATCGGCACGGGCGGGACCTATGTCCTCTCGGGCCGCCTGGACGACGGCTGCATCGTTGTGATGGCTTCTGAAGACCAGGTGGTCCAATTGGTGCTGGACGGCGCGTCCATCCCCTGCAAGGACGACGCTCCCCTCTATGTCATCGAAGCGGGCAAGGTGGTCCTCACCCTCACGGAGAATAGCGAAAATTATCTCAGCGACGGCAGCTCCTACGCCCTCTTTCACGGGGACAACAAGGTGGACGGCTGTATTTACTCCAAGGTGGATCTCGTCATCAATGGCACGGGGAGCCTGGAAGTGACCGGCAATTTCCGCCACGGCATTGTCTCCAAGGACGGGCTGACCGTCACCGGCGGGCGGGTGCGGATTACCTCCGCGGGCCAGGGCCTCTCCGGACGGGATTATGTCAAGGTCGGCGGCGGGGAGGTGGACATCCGTTCCCAGACCGACGGCATCCAGTCGAGCAGCACCGCCAAGGGGCGGGGTCTCTTCTACATGGCGGGCGGCAATCTTGCCATCGACGCCCAAAACGACGCCATCCAGGCGGAAAACCTGGTGCAGATCGACGGCGGTACCCTTTCCGTCACCACCCGGGGCGGCAGTGAGAACGCCCCCTCCTCCCTGTCGGGCAGTCCCCACACCCAGTGGTCCATGGCGGGGGCGGAGAAACCGGAAGCAGAGGAAGAGGCGGTGGACTTTAACGCCAAGGGACTCAAGTCCGCCCACACCGTCCGTATCACCGGCGGCGAAATGGAGATTGACACCTACGAAGACGCCATCCACGCCAACGGTTCGGTGGAAATTTCCGGCGGGAACTTGTCCATCTTCGCGGGCGACGACGCTGTCCATGCCGATGAAGACGTGCTGATCAGCGGCGGAACTCTCCACATCCCCGCCTGCTATGAGGGCCTTGAGGGCGCCACCGTCACCATCTCCGGCGGCGATATCGCCGTGACCGCCTCGGACGACGGCATCAACGCCGCCAGCAAGGACCCGAAGAAGGAAAACCGCCCCAAGGAGAGTCTGGACGGCGAGGACAACGACTATTTCGTGCGCATTACCGGCGGCACCCTGTCCATCGACGCCGCCGGGGACGGCATCGACACCAACGGCGACCTGTATGTGGAGGGTGGGTCCATCCAGGTCTGCGGGGCCAGCTACACCTCCGACACCGCCCTTGATTACGACGGCGTTGCCATCATCACCGGCGGCACCATCCTGGCTGCGGGCAGCGGACCCTGGGCCCAGGGCTTCGGCCCCCTCTCGACCCAGTATTCCTTCCTGTGCAACCTCCCGGACACGGTGCCCGGCGGCATTCCCCTCACCCTCACCGACCAAAGCGGCCAGGTGCTGGCCACCTATACGCCGGCGCGGATGTACCAGTCGGTGGTCTATTCCTCCCCCGCGCTGCGAAAGGGCGAGACCTATTTCTTCCTGGCCGCCGATCAATCCGCCTCGGTGACACTCAACAGAATCGACGCCGCCAACGTGACGAGCCAAGAGACCCGGCCCACCGATTCCCCCTATTGACCTCCGATCCGGGATGACGCGATCAGGATCTCATCCATACAACTGCCGCGCCGCTCGCGCTTATCACCACCTTCGTGCCATCACGCGTCCCGCCCGCCGCTGGCGGACCTCCGGTCCGGGTTGCCGCAGCCGAGGCTTCATCCATACGACTGCCGCGCCGCTCGCGCTTATCACTACCTTCGTGCCATAGCGCGTCCTGCAAGCCGCAGGCGCAAAAAAGCAGTCGCCTGGTCAGGCGGCTGCTTTTTATCTAATTATGCTTCATTTTCCTCGAAGACCAGTTGGGGGAACTTTAAATCCAGAAAGTAGTTGCGCTCCATCATTTCGGCGTCCAGCACCCGGTAAAACTGCTTTTCTCCCCGGGCACATTTGCACGCGTAGAAGGGCTTATAAATCTTCTGAATTTCTTTAAGGGTGATCTCCGCCTGTCTGCCGAACTTGGCCATTACCTGTTTCTTGAGCTCCTCGCAGATGATGTCCCCGGCATTTTCCAGGGTGACGACGGCTTTCGCCACCATCCCCGGGTCCACCTCTTTGTCCTCGAGCACCGGCAGGTTTTTCATCTTGGAGACATGCCCGTCCAGGCTGTCGCAGACGGCGAAATAATATTCCGTCATCCGCCGGTTCCCGGGCTGGGGCAGCTCCGACTTGACCCCCGCCGTGTAATAGGGGTAGTAGAAAAAGTGGGTTTCCAGCAGCCGCACCGGCTGGGGCCGGGTGAACAGGCGGATGATTCTTCCCACCGCGCCGTAAGTTTCCTTGACGGCCATCTGTTCCACCTTTTCCGGCGCGCTTAGGCGCTGGGGTGTGCACTGAATGATCATATCCGTTAGTCCTTGATCAGAATGTCATCGAAGAAGACATCGATGACCTCCTGGGAAGGCTTCTTGGTGAAGAGGCTGACCACGACGCAGATGATCAGGGAGACGACGCCGCCGAAGATGGCGGGCCAGATTCCCAGCGGCCAATTGGAGAAGGACTGGAACTGCACATAGCCCATCACATACCAGAAGACGCAGGCGACGGCGCCGCCGATGATGCCGGCGGTTCCTGCCGCCTTGGTGCATTTGGGCCACCAGAGGCCCAACATCAGCGGGAAGGTGAAGGCCGAAGCCATCAGGCTAAAGGAGATGGTGACAATCCACAGGACAGATGCCGGCGGGTTGATGGCGACCACCAGACCCAGCAGGCCGATGACCAGGGTGACCACACGGCTGATGGTGAGGCCCTTCTTGCTGTTGCTCTCGCCATGCATCATTTTAACATAGATGTTGTTGGTAACCAGCGACCCCGTCATGAGCAGGATGGAGTCGATGGTGGACATCATGGCGCCCAATGCCGCCGCCAGAACGATGCCGCCGACGATGGGAGGCAGGAGGTTTTGCATCAGCATGGGGACGGTCATATCGGTGTTCTCCAGCGCCGGAAGCAGGACGCCCGCGGCGATGGCGATGAGGGTAAAGCAGATGTAGATGAAGGACTGGAATCCAACGGAGTAGACCAGCGCTTTTTTCAGGGTCTTGTCGTCGCTGGTGATGAGAAAGCGGGTGGTGGAAGCGGGGGAGCCGCCGATCTGGAAGAATCCATAGACCCAGAAGCCGGAGACCACCCACAACAGCGGCATGACGCCGGTAAAGCCCATGCCCGCGGGGTTAATCTGCGCATAAGCCGCGTGCATCTGGGAGAAGCCGCCGGCGGCGCTGACCGCGACGGGGGCCAGAATGGCGAAGCCCACGATCATGATGATGCCCTGAATTAAGTCGGTCCAGGCCACGGCGAACATGCCGCCAAGGACCGTATAGAGAATGACGATACCGCCGAAGACCAGCAGGCCCGCCCAGTAGGGGATGCCCAGCAGCACTTCGAAGGAGTTGGCCGCCGCTTTGAGCTGCGCGGCGATCATCGGGATGGACGCGATGATGATGATGGCGACGCTGATTAAGGAAGAGCTTTTGCCGTAGCGCGCCTCAAAGACGTCGGAGAGGGTGACGCTCTTTAACCGGGAGGACACCTTGCGCATCCGGTCGCCCACCAGGATGTAGGAGAACCAGGGCGCAGAAGCCGAAGCGATGGCCGCGGGGATAAAGTTGTAGCCCAGCACTTTGCACTGGCCCACAGCGCCCAGATAGGTGCTGCCGCTCATCTGGGTGGCGGAAAAAGAGAAACCGATGGCGGCGGGACCCAGCTTATCCTTGGCCAGGAAGTAGTCCATATCGGAGCTCACCTTCCGGTTGAAGATAAAACCAACGCCCAGCATGGCCACAAAATACAAAATGATAATGATAAAATATTGTGTCGTCGCTGACATTACGTTTTCACCTCATTGTTTTTCTATTCTTTCACTGCATGGTAGATGGCAGCGGCAACTAGGAAGATATAGCCCAGATAGCCGATGATCCAGGGGCCGGTCCCCAGGTTCCAAAAGTTGCCGGGAACGTTAAATGCCATGATGAGGGTGCCGCCAATGAGAAAAACTAGCATTAAGATGATGGAACCAATTGGCAATTTGACCTTCATGTGATCTGCTCCTTTCCTGTCTATTCTCTACACCAGCGGGCCTATGGAAACCCGCCGGGAAGTTACCAGATTTCGCGCAGGGCGCGCAGGGTGTTGCCGCCGATGACCTTGGCGATGTCCTCCTCGGCGTAGTCGTGCTTGACCAGCCAGCGCACCACGTTGCGGAAAGCCTCGGTGGGGTTCTCCATGCCTTTGACATACTGGACATGGGGGAAGGATGCGCCGCCCGCCGCCTGGACCTGCTTGAGGGAGAGGGTCTTGGCCGCCGCGTTGTGCAGCCCCACATGGTCGCCGTAGGTGGTGTCGGGTCCGAAGGAGACGTGATCGATGCCCACCAGGTTTTTGATGTACTCAAAGTGCTCCATGATGCCTTCGATGTTGTGCTCCAGGTTATTGGGGGTCAATGTGGTGTGGGGCGCCGCCTCCACGCCGATGACGCCGCCCTTTTCGGCGCAAGCCTTCATGACGTCGTCGGTTTTGAGCCGCTTGGAGGGCCAGAGGGAACGGGCGCCGGTGTGGGTGATGAGGATGGGCTTGGTGCTCGCCGCGATGGCGTCGGCCGCCGTCTGCTCGCCCACATGGGACAGGTCGATGGCCATGCCGATGCGGTTCATCCGGTCGACGACCTCTTCGCCGAACTTGGTCAGTCCTCCGTCGTGCTCCTCCTTGATGCCGCAGCCGATGCCGTTGGCCTCGCTGTAGGTCAGTCCCATGAGCCGCACGCCGAAGCCGTAGAGCATGTCGATGCGGTCGAGCTCATTTTCAATCATGGCCGCGCCCTCGATGGTGGGAATCCAGGCGATTTTGCCCTCTTTTTTGGCCCGCAGGATGTCGTCCACCGAACCGCATTTAATAAGGAAGTCCTGGTGGGCGATGTCGCAGCAGCGCATCCCCAGGTCATAGATGACGTCGTCCCACTTCCAGCCGTGCTTGGAGGTGATGAAGCAGACGCCGTCGAGAAGGTTATCAAACACCGCGTCCAGGTTGGACTCCGCCAGGCCTTTGTAGGCGGTGAGCACCCGGCCGTTGTTGGCATACTCCAAGGAGCGGGTGATGTCCTTGGGGAATGTGTTGACATGCTCATGCAGGGAGATGACGGGATATTTCGCCTCGATCTCGGCCACTTTGTCTTCCTGAGCGGGGGTCAGCTCAATGAGATAGGGCTCGAATTCGTTGGTTTCCTCCGCGGGCTCGATCCAGGGGAAATCCACGCCCGCTTCCAGATATTCATAGGATTTAAATCCCTTGTAGCCTTTTTTCAGTGCCATGTTTTCAGGTCCTTTCCAAAATACTTTTAATTGGCATAGCCGCCGGCCATGTCATGCGCGTCGAGGACCAAAGCCCCGTGCGCTTTCGTCCTTTTTTTCCAGGCTTGGGTTCCCCTCCCGCCTGTTTCCCGCACGCTATTCTCTATCTCAGTTTGGGCGGGGTCGGAAACGCCTTCTTGCTGTGGCTGAGTCCGCTGGCGATTAGGCCCTCCAGGAACTTGAGGGACGCAATCGGCGGGCTGATGACCGGCACGCCCAGCGCCTCGCTCATCTCCTTGGCCATGCCGGAAAACGCCATGGTCATGCAGCCGAAGACAAGACAGTCGGCCCGGTCCTCCTTGATGGCGGCCCTGGCCTCTTCCATGGCCCGCTCCTTGAGCAGCTCCGGACGCTCGTTGAGTTCGAGCACCGGGATGTCCACCACCCGCACCGAGGCGAGCTTTCTCTCACATCCCGCTTTGAGCGCCATCTCTTCGATGGTGGGAACCACCGTGTCCATGATGGTGATAACCGAAAAGTGGTGCCCCAGCATGGCGGCGTAATGCATGGAGGTGACTCCAGGGCCCACCACCGGGATATTGACCAATTCCCTGGCCCCATCCAGTCCCGGGTCGGCATAGCAGCCCAGAATGACGCCGTCAAAGCCGTCCTTCTCCGCCTGGACAATCAGATCGATGGTATTGGGAATTCCCAAATACTCCTCATAAGTCGACTCAATGGATTCCGGGCCATCCGGAATGTCGCGGATGTCCACGATGGTGCCGGGGGCCGCAAAGGACTGCAGCACATTTTTGCGCCGTTCCATCTCTTTGGTGCCCATGCGGCTTTTTGACATGATGCCTGGTACCGCATATAGTATTTTCATGAGAGTTCACCCCTTTAAAAGATTAAAATGTTCGTATAAATTTTCTATATTATACGGCTTTTTTCACAATTTGTCTATATTTCCGACCGACTTTCGACACAATTAGGGCGACGAAAAAAGCCCTCTCTTGTGGAAACAATCCCGTACAATCTGCCTACGGCGGCCCCCGCTTTCGCCGGGGCGGCTGTTTTGCGCGCAAAAAGGACCGGCCGTTTTTACGGCCGGTCCTTCGATGGTTTTTCCTATATTATAGCGCCTTGGCGCTCCCTACTCGTCGAAGAGGGGGGTGCTGAAATAGCGCTCGGCGGTATCGGGCAGGATGGTGACCACCGTCTTGCCCTTGCCCAGGCGCTCGGCGAGCTTCAGAGCCGCTGCCACATTGGTACCGCTGGAGATGCCGCACATGAGCCCCTCCAGCCGGGCCAGGTTCCGGGCCGTTTCGATGGCCTCGTCGTCGGTGACGATGTAGATGTCGTCGTAGATCTCCCGGTTGAGGTTCTCGGGGATCAGCCCGTCGCCGATGCCCATCTGCAGATGGGTGCCGATGGTGCCGCCGGCCAGGATGGCCGCGTTCTCCGGCTCCACCGCCCAGATGGTGATCTGGGGGTTCTGGGCCTTGAGCACCTCCCCGATGCCGCTGATGGTGCCGCCGGTCCCCACGCCGGAACAGAACCCGTCGATGGGCCCCGCCACCTGCTCGAGGATTTCCAGCGCCGTGCGGTGCTTGTGGACCAGGGGATTGGCGGGATTTGTAAACTGCTGGGGCACATAGACCCGCGGGTCCTCCTTTGCCATGCGCATGGCGGTCTGCAGGCACTCCTCAATACACGCGCCGATGTCCCCGTCGTCGTGGATGAGGATGACGCTGGCGCCATAGTGTCGCACCAGCTTTCTGCGCTCCTCGCTCACCGAGTCGGGCATGATGATGACCGTCTTGTACCCCTTCACCGCGCCGATGAGGGCCAGTCCGATGCCCTGGTTGCCGCTGGTGGGCTCCACGATGATGGACTCGGGACCGATGAGCCCCTGCTTCTCCGCCGCTTCGATCATATTAAAGGCGGTCCTTGTCTTGATGGACCCGCCCACATTGAGTCCCTCATATTTGACCAGGACTTGGGCCGCGTCGGGATTTCCCATCCGGCTCAAGCGTATCATGGGCGTGTGCCCCATCGCTTCCAAAACATTCTGATAAATCACAGTAACTCTCCCCACTTCATTTCTCATTCAAAACTATATTGCTATATTATAGTACGAAACCCAACTTTGTGAAAGAGCCTCTTGGGGGTTTTCCTCCGACTCGATTGCCGGTAGATTCCTAAAAGGGCAAAGTTTTCCAGGAATGGGCCTTTACTTTGTATGCTACATCCGGTACAATAATGTAGGTACATTAAAATAATGGAGGATTGCGCCTGTGGATGTCGAATATTTTCAAAAAACGTTTCATTTTACCCCGGAAAGCAAACTCTCCCTCTATGCTCAATTGGCATCCTATATCCGCGTGCAAATTCAAGCGGGGGTTTTGCAGCCCGGCGACAAAATGATCCCGGAAAACTGCATCAGTGAGCTATTGGGTATCAGCCGCACCACGGTGCGCCAATGTATGAACCGGCTGGTAGAGGAAGGGCTCCTCATTCGCTACCGGGGCAAAGGTACCTTTATCACCGACCGGAAGCAGCGCCGCAACATCAGTTATGTCTACGGCTACACCGACAATCTCCTGGAGGCCGGCTTCACTCCCTCCTCCATCATCATGGAGCAGCGGGTGGTGGAGGTGACCGATCCCCAGATCCGGGAAAAACTCATGCTTCCCCAGGGCCAGACCCAGGCTTTTTTCCTCTCCCGGCTGCGCTGCGCCAACGGCGAGCCCATCATCCAGGAAAACGCCTATATTCCTTATTATTTATGTAACGGCATCGAGCAGATCAATTTTGAGTCCGCTTCCCTCTATCAGGTCCTCAGCAGCCGTTTTTCCATCACCATCGACCACGTCACCGAGCGCATCGATTCGGTGATTGTGGACAAACATATCGCCGGTCTGTTGCGCTGCAGCACAGACCGCCCCGTACCGGGCTATAAGCTGGAGCACATCTCCTACCTGGACTCCGGCTACGTGGTGGAGGTGACCACCTCCATCGCCCGGGCCGACCAGTGTTCTTTCTACCTGGAGTTTTCCAAATCCGGCGGGCGCTCCAACTTCTACTTCACCCGGCAGATGAATATTTGATGGGGCCGCGGCCCGCGCCTGGACAAAAATTTTTGTCCAGGTTTTTTTGTTGCCCGTATAGACCCATGCTCCATTGCCGCCAAAGGCCCAAGCTTGTTGCAATCGTCCCAAATCTGTGCAAAATAGCGAGAATGAGGCCGCTTTTTCTCTCTTTTTTCTCTTGACTAACGTTTTTCTGTTTTTTATACTTTGTATCATACAACCCAAACATATCATCCTTTGTTATTTTTATCACACATGACCGCCCTTTCCTTACAGAAACGGCGGATGCCAACAGGATACGACGATTTTGCCGGGAAAGGGGGGCAGTTTCCCATCAAACCAATGGGGATATGGTATCAGCCGCCAAACCGAAAACATGAGAGGAGACTTTTTCATGAAAAAATTGTTGGCGCTTATTTTGGCAGCATTTTTGATCGTCACCGTTTTTGCCGGTTGCGCGCCAAAGGAGACTCCCTCCTCCTCCGCGCCCGGTTCCTCTGCAGGTCCTTCCAACGCCGGAGACAGCGGCAAGAAAGGCCCTTACAAATTCGGCTACACCGCCATCACACTGAACAATCCCTTCTTCGGCTATATTGAAGGGATTATGCGAGGCGTCATCGAGGGCAACGGGGATGAGCTGGTCTCCGCCGACCCCCAACAGGACGTCTCCAAACAGATTTCCCAAATTGAAGATATGGTCACCCAGGGCATCGACGTGCTGATGCTCAACCCCGTGGACTCGGAGGGCGTGCGCCCGGGGCTGGACGCCTGCAAAAAGGCCAATATCCTGGTAGTCAACTTTGACAACGATGTGGCGGACACCGACCTTGTCAACTGCATCCTGGTTTCCAACAACGAAAACGCCGGGTATATCGTGGGCAAAAAGGTGGTTGAGGACTTCCCCGACGGCGCGACCATCGCCATTTTGCACAGTCCCACCGCCCAGTCCTGTATCGACCGGGTGGCCGGTTTCCGCAAGGCCATCGCGGAGTCGGCGAGCCCCGACGCCTACAAGGAAGTGGCGGAACAGGACGGCAAAGGTTCCACCCAGGATTCCCTGCCCCTGGCGGAGAATATCCTTCAAGGCAACCCCAATTTGGACCTTTTCTTCTGCATCAACGACCCGTCCGCCGTGGGTGCCGTGGCGGCTCTCAAGGCAGCCAACAAGGTAGGCATCGTGAAGGTCTACGGCATCGACGGCGCGCCTGAGGGCAAGGCCGCGGTCAAAAACGGGGAAATGGTAGCCACCGGCGCCCAGTCCCCCAAGTCCATCGCGGAACAGTCGGTGGAGGTCGCCTATAAGCTGCTGGCCGGAGAGACGGTGGAGCATAAAATTTTGGTGGAGACCTTCCTCATTGACAGCAGCAATGTGGGCCAGTACGGCACCGATAGCTGGCAGTAACGCCCGTTCCTTCCGTTGGACGGCAACCGCCGCTGCGGCGTCATCCTCCTAATAAAAAAGGGACAGCCCAAAACGGCTGTCCCTTTTTTATTATCTGGTTTTGCTCTTAACAAGTTCCCGCTCCTCTTGCAAATCCGGGACGGCCCGCCGTTTCTGGCGCAGGTAGAAGGCGGCGGCCCCGATGCTTCCTAAGAGGGCGATGACGCCCAGAGCGTCATAAGCGCTGGACACCGAGAGGTGCTCGGCCAAAGAGCCGGTCAGCATGGGAAAGGCCGTCATGCCGATGGCGTACACCGCCTGGAAAAAGCCCATGGCGGTGGATTTCTGCTGGGGCGGGACCTCCAGCATGGCTTCCGAGATGATATAGGAAAGGAGCACGCCGGTGGAAAGCCCCGGCAGAATCTGAAGCAGGAAGATGACCGGAATGCTGCCCACATGGCCCACCAGCAGGCAGTAGGCGACTACCACCGCAAAGACGGCGGGAATCCAGACTTTGGGGCCATGGCGCTCACAGACCCGGGTGGACGCCAGCCACGCAAAGAAGACGGAGGAAAGCATATATAAAATGGAGGAAAAGCCGATCACCGAGGAGCTGGCGCCCAAATCTTTGAGGACCTGGGTGGTAAAGGACATGGTGGTGGCCATCTGGATGCCCTGTTGGATGAGGGCGAACAGGGCGAAAAGAATGAGGCGGCGGTTTGCGCAGATGCGCAGGAGTCCTCCCACCCGTGGGCGCTCCTGCATGATGGGGGCGGCGGCCGTCCCGTTCCCGCCGTTTTCTTTTAACAGCAGCGCGAGCCCCGCCCCCGCAAAGCCGGCCGCCGCGCTGAGGACGACGAGTACCGGCATACCGAATCGCCCGTAGAGGAGGGTCCCGCTCAGAAAGCCCAGCAGCACGCCTACATTATTAAAGAGGATGATGCGGCTGGTGGCGGACTGCTGTCCCTCCTTCTCAAAGAAGCTGGTGTAGAGCACCATAAAGGAAATCCACATGGAGGACGCGCAGCCGGAAAGCAGGTTGGCAACGAGAAATCCCATGCCGCTGGGGAAGAGAAAGCGCAGCGCCGAGGCGCCACCCGCCATCAGCGCGCCGATCAAAATAAAGCCTTTGTGCCGTCCCCGGTAGTCGGCCAGCACCCCGATGGGGAGGCGCAGCGTCATCTGGGTGACGCCGTAGGCCCCAATGATAATGCCGATCATGGCCGCCGACACCTGGATGCCGCCCAAGTAAGGCGTCTGGAAGGGCACGTAAATATATTGGGCAAACCAAAACAGTGCGACGATGGCCAGCAGCAGCCGCTGCTGGCGTTTGTTCTCTTTTTCCATTTCAATCCTCTCCTTTTTCCATACCGTTTCATTATAAACCTTTTCCTGGAGGACGCAACGGTTTTCTCCCCGTTTTTCCGCCCACCGCCTGTCCTCCCGCCCGGCGTCTTTCTGTGCGGTCCTTCCCTTTCCCCGTTGTCCTCTCCTAAGCGACCGACAGCTACAGGTCCCGACAGAGTGCCTTCCGGCTCCGACAGCCGCCCGGCGTCCTTCTGCGCGGTCCCTCCCTATCCCCGTTTCCCCCTCCTTAACGACCGGCAGTCACGGTCCCCATTTGGCGTTCACTTGCGCCACGGTGGACCTGGGCCGCCTCATGCCCCATCCGCCCGACCGCCCGCGTCTTTGGTCCCACTTGCCTGCGCGTCCGTTTTCTTCTATCCGCCCGGAGTCTCCCGCCGTTTTTTTATTCCGCAGGGCCGGTTCTTCCTTGACAGGGGCTGAGAAAACAGCTATATTGAGGGTAAGAACATGATGGGAGGTCTTTTGATTGAAACCGAACAAAAAAGCGGAGGATATGACCGTAGCGGAGCTTGCTTCCTACATCGACCAATCGGTATTAAAGCCTGAGTTCACCCAGGCGGACATCCGCAGATACATCCAGGAGGGCATTGATTACGGCTGCAAAACGGTCTGTGTGAATCCCGCCTCCCTCGACATCGCTTCCGAGCTCACCCGCGGAACTTCCACCACCATCTGTGTGGTCTGTGATTTTCCCTTTGGCCTGTCCACCACCGCAGCCAAAGTCCTTCAGGCGGAAGCCTACTGCAAACGGGGCGACGTGGCGGAGCTGGACATCGTCGCCAACTTCGGCTGGATTCGCAGCGGCCTTTGGGACGCGGTCCGGGAGGACATCAAGGCGGTCTGCGACGTCTGCCACCCCTATAACGTGATCGTCAAGGTCATTTTTGAAACCGACGCCCTGACCCTGGACGAAGTGGCCAAAGCCACCGACGTAGCCTGTGAGGCGGGAGCCGATTTTGTCAAGAGCTCCACCGGCTTCTATACCGGCGGCGAGCAGAAGGGCGCCACTGTCGAGGTGGTCAAGACCATGATGGAGGCCGCCAAGGGCCGTTGCAAGGTCAAGGGCTCGGGCTGCATCCGCACGCGGGAGCATTTCCTGGAGCTGATCGATATGGGCATCGACCGGATGGGTATCGGCTACCGCTCCACCCCCATCGTGCTGGGTCTGGACAAATAGCTGCGCGCCTCTCCTCCATTCTGGAAAAAGGAAGGCCCATGGGTAGGTAAGATAATAGGCACCAAAGGGACACTGTTTAAGACAGTGTCCCTTTTCATGTTTTCATCCCGGCCCTTGTTCATGTCCGTCACAGAACTCTTTATCAATCGACACAATATTACCGAAAAGACACTGTAATTACGGTTGTTCCCTTGCAATTTTATAAGAAATTCTGTAAAATATGGAGTAAGTAAGAATAAAATTGTTATATTGTAACAAAAAGTACAGGTTTTTCGGAGGTTGACATCCGTTTAAAATAAAAAACCGCCCCTTTCAAGCAGGTTGAAGCGTGACACTTTCCGCGAACAGAAAGTGTCCTTTTTATTTCTTACAACGGGGTCGTTTAGTATAGCGGCGCCCGTGATTTACATCTGCATATACATCTTACGGGTAGACCTCAACATGAGGGCCTACCCATTTTACATTTTGAGCGCTTTAATGATGGTTTCGCCGGTTTTCCCCGTGGAAGGGGCGGCAAACACAAACGGAGGATGGAAACATGGACAAGAAAAAGGACAAAACCACGGGACGGGCGAGTATGATCATCAGCATCATTCTTTGCGTGCTATTCGTCCCGGTGATCTTGATCAATACCGTCATGATTGTAAAAACCTACACCCAGCCCGCACACATTCCCGGCATATTCGGCATCAAGCCGGTCATCGTTCTATCCGGCTCTATGGCGCCGGAGTTTGATACAAACTCCCTCATCTTTGTCAAACAGACGGATACGGCGGCGCTCAAAGCCGGCGATATCATCTGTTACCTCTCTGACGGCGCCGCCATCACCCACCGCATCGAAGAGGTGGTAACCCAGGACGGGCAAACCCGTTATATCACCAAGGGAGACGCCAACAACACCTCCGACCGGCTGGCGGTCAGCCCCCAACAGGTGGAGGGCGTATATATCGGACATATCGCGGGGCTCGGAGGCTTTGCTATGTTCATGCAGTCCACCACCGGCATGATTCTCTTTATTGTTCTGCCCATCCTGCTCTATTTGGCTTGGGATATTTTCCGCAGAACCCAGGAGAGCAAAAGGGAAAAAGCCAGAACGGCCCAACTGGAAGTGGAACTTGCCAAGCTCCGTGAGAGCCAGGCGGAGGAGACGGATCTTTCCGTCAAGCGATGAGTCAGTATGTATTTGCGTGTAACCGGCGGGCACAGAACGCCGGGGCAGCGCTTACATAGAGCCGGGAAACCGGTGGATCCTTCGGCCGGAGACCCGGCAAAAAGCATGCGTACCGTGGAGAAGCCTGAGAACCGTGCTCCGCGGACGACGCACGGTTCTCAAAATGATCAAAACAGGGGGATACCAATTATGAAGAAAAGCATACTGGGACGTCTTGGTTTACTGGCGTTTGCTCTGTGCCTGGTGACGACCTGCCTGCTCAGCGGGACTTTGGCCAGATACACCACGGAGATCACCGGAACGGGTACAGCCAATGTTGCCAAATGGGCCATTGCGCTCAATCAAGGCGGTACCGCGCAGACAACCGATTACACCTTCAATCTCAAAGACACCAAAGAAACCAACGCCCTGGTCAATGACGGTACCATTGCCCCCGGCGACAAGGGCAAAATTGACATTGAGATCGACGGAACCGGTTCAGAGGTAGCGTATCAGTACTCCATCGCTCTGAACACCGACAATTTCACTGAAACTGCCGGCAATATCAAGTTCTATTCCGATGCGTCGTTTACAACGGCCTGGACTGATGTAGCCGATCAGACCGTTGCGCTCGCCAGCGTGGGAACGCCCGTGTCCAAGTCCATTTATTGGCGCTGGGAAGGCGGAGAAACCAATAACGCCAACGACACGACCGCCGGTAAGGCGGCAGCCGATTTAACCTTTACGATTACCCTTACCGCGGAGCAACAGCTTGCATAACCGCGGCTTTCTCCCCGCCCGACTGTGCCGGGCGGGGATTCCCGGGGGCTTTCAGCCCTCGGCAAAGGACACGGCGGCGTGTCTTTTGCCGAATGCTGAAGGAGATCCACCACCATCAGGCGAGGAGGCAGATTATGAGCCAAAACACCGTACCGGCTCCCCAGACAACTGAAAAAAAGAAGAATCGCAGGTGGCTTCTCCCCCTGCTTTTGGTGCTTTGTCTCGTACTCGTCACCACTACCTGTATCGTAGGCTATATTCTTAGGCAGCGGGCCGTCGATCCGGACGAGGGCCAGCATGTGGACACCATTGTGCTCAATCCCAACGGCAATCCCGCCGCGGCCCTGCCGGTGTCCTTTTCCGGCCGCGCGGTTTACACCGATGGGACGCCGTATGAAAACGGAACCATCCGCTTGCAAAGCGAGCCGCGGGAGGTCGTGACTGACAGCAAGGGCGCGTTTTTCTTTCACAATGTTCAGCCCGCCGAACACACCATCTCCGCCGTGGACGCCGACGGCAATGTCGTGGCCTCGGTTAAACTGACGGTGGCGTACGGCAAGACAAATAGTGCCAAACTCCTGGATGCGGACGGCGAAGGGTACAGCCTGACCTTGTCCACGCAGATCGCGCTTTTAGAGGTCGAGGTTGAAATCAACCAGCATAATGGAAAAATTCATATCAATCCCGACAAGATCACCACCGTGACGGGAAACGGTCATGTGACTACGCCCAAAGGCGCCGCCAATAGCGCCGACGGCGCAATCCTGACCCCCTTCGGAGCGACGGTGCTTCCCGGCGGCGCCATCGTCGTCCCGGATAACGGCGTCATTTTGTCCGACGGCACCTTTGTCTCCATGGACGGCAGCGCGGTCTTGCCTGACGGCACCTTTGTGTCCCCGGACGGCACCGTCACGACCCAAAACGGCACAATCGTCTCCCCCAGCAAAGAGACCGCCCCGCCCGACGGCATCACCATTTCCAAAGACGGCACCATCATCCTGCCCGACGGCACCTCCGTTGGGGCGGACAATACCGTGACCCTACCGGACGGCGCCGTAATCGCGGCGGACAATTCGACCCTCACCTTTACAGACGGCACAGTCGTCGACCTTGATAAAAGCGAGATTACCCTGCCGGACCACACCGTCATCCACCCCGACAACACCATCAGCCTGCCCGACGGCATGGTGATCGACAATGAGAACAATATGGTCATCACGCCCGACGGCGCCGTCGTGGACGCCGATGGCCTCACAACGCTGCCCGACGGCACCACCATCACCGCCGACGGCACCGTCAAAACTCCAGACGGCACTCCCCTTCGCCCCGGCGCCAACGGAACGGTCACCCTTCCCGATGGCACGACGGTAAAAGACGGCATCGTCACCTTGCCCGACGGCACAACGATTGACGGCGGCGAGATTACCACGTCCGACGGCACAGCCGTACGGCCGCCGGTGGAAGACGGAGGTTATTTGATCGGCGGCGACACCGCGCGTCCCATTAGCGGCGGTACGAATACTGTACCGGACCCCGTCACGCCGCCCGTCACGGGCACCACCCCGACGACAGGTTCCAGGCCGGCGCCAGCCACCACCCCGACCTCCGTCACTACGCCAACCACGGGCACAAGACCGTCCCCCGATTCCAAGCCGACGCCTGGTACCACCTCCACGTCGGGCACCACTTCCACGTCCGGCACCACCTCCACGTCGGGGACTACTTCCACTACCACCACTTCGACGCCGGACATCACAACGTCCTCGGACGAGCCCTTCCCCAGTGGAAACGCGCCGGTTGTCTCGGATGCGGACCATACCGCATGGACCCAGCTGACCACCATCAATCTTTTTGCCGCGAACGACAGCGCCGTCAAGGGTAAAATCTACCCGGGCGTCAGCGGGAGCTATCAGTTTAATATTAAAAATCCCAATGCCTTTGGCGTTGTGTTCGACATGACCATCGCGGAGACGGCCCACAGCGCGGGGCAGATTCCCTTTGTATACCGGTTAAAACTGACCGACGGCGGAGTCTATGTGGCGGGGAACGCGACGACATGGCTCACACCGGCACAACTCGAAGCTATAGCCGTGGAGCTTCCCGCCGACGGCAGCATCGGTTATACGCTGGAGTGGCGTTGGCCTTATCAAAGCGGCAACGACGCGCTGGATACTGCCATCGGCTCCCATTCCGACCGCAGCCACCATATCACCATCACCATCCATGCGGAGCAGAAGGTATGAAGAAGTTTCTTAAAATTCTACGGGGCCTTGTCATTGTCCTGCTGTGCCTCGTCTTACTGGTAAACCTTTGGCTGCTGGCCGCGCGCTTTCTTTTGCGGCAGGACCTACCCAAGCTTTTCGGATATTCCCAGGCCATCGTCGTTTCCGGTAGTATGGAGCCGACCTTCTCGGTGGGAGACATGGTGGTCTTTAAAAAGCGGGAACAATATGAGATGCAAGACGTGGTCATCTTCCGGCAGGGCGGCTCTTTTGTCACCCACCGCATCGTTGGTACCGCCGAGGGCGGCTTCATCACCCAGGGGGACGCCAACAATGCCAAGGATCAGGATATCCTGGACCCCAAGCAGATTGAAGGCGCCATGGTAGCCATCATTCCGTGGGTGGGCGGCGTTATCTCCTTCCTGCGCACCCCGCTTGGATTGTTGATCCTCATCCTGACCGGCTTTGCGCTGATCGAAGGCCCCCAAATAACCGCGAAACTGAAAAAAAACAAAAGGGAGGAAAAACGATGAAGGTGAAAATCCGTTGGCTTTTGTTTCTGGTTTTGATTGTAGCGCTCGCCTCCACCGTGACGCTCTCCCGCTATATGACCTCCGTGTCCGGAACCGGCACGGCGAGTATCTCCACTGTGGATATGAAAGCGACCTCCCTCAATTTTTCCTCGGGGGAATTAAAGCCGGGAGGAAGCAAAACTTTTTCTTTTGATGTCGTCAACTTTACCGGCACTAATGTCAGCGATGTAACGCAAGACTATACCGTCACCGTGACGACCAGCGGAAACCTGCCGCTGCATTTTGACCTTTCCGGCGCCGGAGCCGCCGGCGACGGCTATGCCTTGTTGAAGGACGCCGGCAGTTCCACCTGGTCTGGCGGCTTACTCCCCCATACGGCGGCGACCACCCATTCCTATACCCTGACGGTGACATGGCCGCAAGAAAACAACGCGGCGGCGCTTGCGGATGAAATCGACCTCATTACCGTGACGGTCCGGGCGGAGCAGGCCACGCCTGCTGGATAAAAATTCAATCGGAAGGACGGTGACCCATCGTGTCGAATATCAAATTTTTCTTCAGGAAACGAAAAAAAGGCAAGCGCGTCTCTGCCGTGGATATCCTGCTGATTGTCGTGCTGGTGGCCGCGCTGGGTGCGGGCACCTTCACCCTTTCCCGCTATGTTTTGGAAAGCAAACAAAATGCGATGGCGGTCGCCGCGGGGTTTTATTTTGACAGCAACTATCTCGCGCCCGCATCGGAAAAGGCGGCCTATGACATTTATGATTGGACCAACGGCTTTACCGTGGAACTATATAATCACGAACACGGGAACGCCTCCGCCGTGGATATCGGCTATTCCGTCACGGCCAGCGGGGGCAGCGCCAGCTCGGCAAACGGCACGCTCACCGCGGAAAACGGGACCGCCGTATTGACAATCAATCCCACCGGCGGGGCCGGGACCTCCGTCACCGTCAGCGTAACGACCACACCCTATAATAAACCGCTGACCGCTACCTTTCACCTCAAAGAGGCCGGGACCGCCAATTTTTATAAATACGAGGTCAAAGAGGGCTACGGTATTTTGACCATCAAGACAGGCGCGTACCCTGTCGCCAATCTGACCGTCAACCACGCCGGTTTTTTGCCGGACAATACGAATGACTTGATGAGCGCTTGGACTGGCGGCGACAGCCACACCTTAAATCTTGCCGCCAATGCCACCTACTCCCTCCTCTTTTTTGAAAGCACAAGTTCGGGCGAGACCACCGGAGAAATTCCGTTTACTGACAGCATAACAATTCCAACCAGATGTGATGCCGATCATCCCCCAAGGAGGTAACAACATGCACGCAATGCAAAAAAACAAAGGAATGAACAGGCTGTTGGCGCTCGTTTTAGTGCTGGCGCTGACACTGTCCAGCCTCGGTGCGGAATTTCTTGTTTCCTACGCCTCGTCCAGCACCGCCAAATACCAAGTGGGAGAAGATGTCACGGCCACTTTGTATGATAACGGCTTGCTGCGCCTGTCGGGCACAGGAAGCACCTATGACTATGCCGCCGTGGACGGTATGCGTGCGCCGTTCTATGGGCAGCGGGCTGATATCCTTTCCGTTGAAATTGATGCGGGAATCACCTCCATCGGCGCTTGTCTTTTCTACGAGTGCGAAAACCTCACAGGGGCGCTCACCCTTCCCTCCACTGTGGTTTCCCTCGGCGATTTCGCCTTTTCCGGCAGCTCTTTGGAGCGCGCTCCCAAGCTGCGCCATCTGAGCAATCGGTTTACCCAAGCGGAAATCGTCGTCGAAACGCAAGCCGCTTCCGACGTCGCGGCGGAGACTCCCATGGACATCCCATCCGAGCCCCCCGCCACCACCGAAGACGGGGACGGCAATTCCTTAGCGGAGAGCGCCTCCCAGCTGGAGCAAAGCGTCTCCCAGCCGGAGCAAAGCGTCTCCCAGCCCCAGCGCACCATCGAAACCGTCACCCAGCAGGAAATCGGAGAAGGCGTTTTCTTCCCCGGACAGGTAGGCGTTTTCGACTGTACAGAACAAAACAAGAGCTTTCGCATGGCGGCGGAAAATGCCGGCTATGGAAAAATCACGGGATATACGGACGCCGTCTTCACCGATGGATACGGCGTGGAAAAAGCCATTTCCGTACCCGTTACGGAGCGTGGCGTTTTCCTGCCGGATTTCGCGTCCACCGGGCTTTCCCGGCCCGATGAATCCCATGTGCAGTCCCGCTTCCTCGGCTGGGAGCTGGAAGACGGCACGGTCTGCGGGGCGCACACCTTCCTGGGTCAAAATGCATCCCGCTTTACGGCGGCATGGGAGAAACAGGTGCGCCGCTTGGAGAACCAGAAGATCAGCGCCACCGCCACCATGCCCGACGGCGCCAAACTGGCGGTTTTCATCGCGGGCACCCTGCCCGAAAACGCCGTAGCCTCTGCGGAGGTTGTTCCCGTTCAGACAGCACAGGATATCCTGGACGCACAGCTCGGCGCGGACAGCGGCAACACCGTGCTCTATGCGCTGGACATCGCCATCCTGGTGGACGGCGTCAAATATCAGCCCTCCCAGTACGGCGAAAGCGTCTCCGTCAGCGTTTCCGACATCCAGGTCGATGCTCCGGAGGAAATTTCCGTTTTCCATGTGGTGGAGGATGGGGCGACCGGTAGCGCCGTCGTCGAGTCCACCCCGGTTGCCAGCGTCAGCGAAGCGGGGGTGGAGTTTACCGCCGACAGCTTTTCGGTCTACATGATCACCGCCGCCGGAGGCCGGAACGTCTCCTTTGCCCAGTCACCCGGCTATGAAATTGAATACAGCGTGGATGGGATCAATTTCGTGAAGCTGAAGGAGGAAGCGGTGGACTGCTCCTCCTATACCACCATTTGGTTTAGAGCCACGGCAAACCCAGGCTTTACCCTGGGCGCCGCTTCTGCGGTGAACGCCACCTTGGCAAGTGAAACCGATCAATACAAGCTCAGCAGCATCAAGTCCGGCTGCACGGTGACCATCCCCGTTACCGGGGTTTCCATCACCTCCAACAACGCAGACGGCAAAGCCGCCATCGGCGCGGCACTCACCGCACAGACCGCCGGCCTATCCGGTAGCCAGACCTACCAGTGGATGCGCTGCGATGCGGCGGACGGCAGCTATACGAATATTGCGGGCGCGGTGAGCGCCAGCTACACCATCGCGCCGGAAGACGAGGGAAAGTATCTGTGCGTCGAAGTCGTCGACAACGGGACTGAATATACGTCCGCGCCGGTAGGCCCGGCGGGGAATCTCATCGTCTTCGATTTGGCCCAGGGCCCTGTGATCCTGGGCGCCAGCTACTCCGGCAAGAACACGGCCGGCGGGGCGGTCACCGGGACCCATGCCGACAGCAATCTTTATATCATCCGTCAGTCGGACAGCGGGACGGCCACCGCCAATACAGTCAGCTTTGAGGGCTCGGAGCTCCATTTCGACGTGACGCTGGACGGGGTCAATATTTCCAGCCCATCGAGTCTTTTGATCCCGGCGTATCTCGGCAATGTCAAGCACGTCACCCTGCGTCTGCGCGGCGAAAATCAAATTCACAGCCTCACCTACTATACTTTTGATGAGGATTTGCTTCCGGTCTATGATTCCAACAAACATGCGCCGTCGACGCTCAAAATCACCAGCGCCCAGGGTGACGGTGAGATGGACGGGATGCTGACGATCAACACCAACACCAATCGATATACCTGCATCGGCGGCACCGGCAACCAGTCCAGCGCCACGGGACTGATCATCGCGGGCGGAACCATCACGGCCAACCAGCAAAACTTCTCTGACGCGGCCATCGGCGGCGGCAGCAACGGCTATGCCGATATTGCAATCACCGGCGGCCGGGTCACCGCGACAATCAACGGAACTGCGGCCGCCATTGGCGGCGGCTCCGGCAGCCAGGTGGGCGGCGGCGCGACCGTCAAGATCAGCGGCGGCATTGTCACCGCCATCAACAACGGTAACGGCGTACCCATCGGCGGCGGCGGTATCGACGAATCCGGCTCCGGGAGCATCTCGATGGGAGGCGTCGATGTCGCCATCACCGGCGGCACCGTCACCGCCATCGGCCCGCGGGGCATCTCCGGCGGCGAGGACACGGCTGTGGGCACCTTCAGCGCCACCAGCTTCTCCATGACCGGCGGCAGTTGTAACGGCCTTGTGGCAGGGGAGACCGCATCCGGTTCTCTCAAACGCACGGTCATTACCTTGACGAAAAACGGCGCGCCTCTGGCAGACGCCGCAGTCGATGCGCTCACCCTCTCCGGCGGAAGCTACGGAACTAGCGACCTGTACACCGACCGCGCCGGAAAGCTCTATCTCTGGCTTCCCGACGCGGTCAGCGTCACGTCCATTCTCATCGCAGGTGAAACCTATGCCGGAAATGTTGCGTCCGGGACGGAGGGGGATTTCTCCTTCGGCGGCCCGGAGCTCGTCTTCGATTTGTCCAAGGGCAATGTGACCATCGGTCCGGAAGGCTATGCCGGCTATTCGGCAAGCTGGACGTCGGGCGGCCCGGATGTCACCGGCGTCCACAGCTCTCAAAACCGCTATATCATCCGGCAGACTGATTACGCTGCCACCCCCTGCGCCAATCAGGTCATTCTCTCCGGCAACGACCTTGTCTGCGACCTGACGCTGGACGGGGTCAACACCACGGTCCTGGGCAGTGTTTATATCCCGGCCTCCGTGGGCAATGTCAAGCACGTCACCCTGCGCCTGAGCGGTGAAAACCATCTGGGGAGCCTTACCTACTACACTTGTAATGAAGATGGGTACCCGACCTACAATCCCAGCAAACACGCGGCGTCGACGCTGAAAATCACCAGCGCCTTGGGCGACGGCGAGACCGACGGGACGCTGATGATCAACACCGAAGCGGACCGGTATGCCTGCATCGGGGCGGAGGGCACCCCATCCGGAATGACCGGCCTCACCATCGCGGGCGGAACAATCATCGCCAACCATATCAGCGCTGGCAGCGACTGCGCCATCGGCGCGGGCAGCAACGGCTATGGGGAGATTACCATCACCGGCGGTCATATCACGGCCACCAATAACGGAAACGCGGCGACCATCGGCGGCGGAGGCGGCTCCGTATCCTATGGCGGCGGCGCCAAGGTAATCATCACCGGCGGCACCATCCATGCGTCCAATCAGGGAAATGGCGTCGCCATCGGCGGCGGCACCACCGACGCTGTCAAGGGCAACACCGCCAACATCGAAATTAGCGGCGGCTATGTGACCGCCACCAGCGCGGCAGGCAACGCCATCGGCGGCGGCAACAGCGCGCAGGCGGCGGGCGGCGACGCCCAGGTCGTCGTTTCCGGCGGCACCATCTCCTGCGGCAATATCGGCGGGGGGCTCGGCGCCACAGGGTACCGGGACGCGGCCGTCACCATCACCGGCGGCAGTCTCGATTGCTCCACCTCCGCCGTGCCCACCAACGGCGCCGACCCCGTCTATCTGACCCGTGTCACCCTGTATAACACCGACACGGTGACGCCGAACCTGGCGGTCTCCTCCATCACCGCGCAAAACGCCGCCTATTACGGCACGCGCGACATGAAAACCGACAGCGCCGGGCGGCTTTACCTCTGGCTGCCGGCCGACGCGGAACTCACGGCGGCCGACGGCGGCGGAACCGCTTACACCGGAAGCGTGGCTGCCAAGGCTATCGGTATTCTCAAATACAACTGTTCCCGCAACTACTATTCCGTGCGCTTTCCCTACAGCGATCAGCTGACCTTCTATTCGGACAAAGAATGTTCCGAAGCTTTCTCGGGCCTTCTGACCGTCCAATCGGGCAGCTCGCTGGAATTCTGGGTGCAGGCGAAAAAGTATGACGCTTCCCAATATTACAGCGTCGCGGCTTACAAATCCGGAACCGGCCACGACATGGAAGCGATCACGCTCCAAAGTGATTCCAATGCTTCCACGGGGCTCTATCATTACATCTTTACCGTCAACTCGGATTCCGAATTGTGGTTTGTCACCAATAAGGCGGGGGAGCGTCCCGTCACCACCATGGATCTTTCCAGCGGCAACGCCATCATCGAGCTGGGCAGCGACCAGGGAACTTATCCCGGCGGCTTTAAGGTGACCGTTGGCGGCTATGTGGTGGATAATTTTGTGGGCGATTTCCTGCTCACCTCCTCTGGCCTCCCCACTTCCTATACCCTTACTGTCAAGTCCGGCAGTCCCAAGGTGCAAATCGACCAGCTTGTCGCCAGCACCGCCGGTACCGTTATTGACGTGGAGGGCGGTACGTTGAGCCTTACCACTTCCTCATTTAACGACTCCATCACCTCCACTGGCAGTTCCCCCATCGTTGTCCATGCCGGTGGGACGCTCAACTTGAACGCCAGTAATTCGGGGGAATCGCTGAGAATCATCTCCTCCGCCCCCGGTTGTCCCGCCATCGGCGGAGCGGGCGCTGTCAATATCGATAGGACCGGCGGCATCCTAATGCTGACCCCGGGCAGCGGCGCAAAGCAAATCATCGCCGGAAGCTTTACCTATACCACATCCGCTCTGTCGGGCGAAGCCCTTCCCTACTCCTTGGCGTTGGCGGAAGGCACACTGGCAGGGTACAGCAGCAATTACAGCGGAACCACCCAGCTTTATGCCCCCGACACCGCCCACACCTGCGCGGCGGGGACCACCTTTATTTCTTGCGGTGTGCGCTATGTGCTCTCAGCCGGTATGCCGACGCCGTCAAGCTCCGTTCTCAACGGCGCGCTGGACATTTCGCTGGACGGCAGTATCACCGATTGTACCGTATCGCGGGGCGGCACGGCATTGGTGAAGGATACCGACTACACCTTGCAGGACCATACCCTCACAATCACCGCCGGCGCCGCCCATGGCAACCTGCTTGTGACGACCACCAACGGTCAAATCGCCTATACCCAAGGCGATTATTCGGCCGCATATACGGGGGAGCCCCATGTCTTTCATACCATTGCCGTCACAGTACCGGCTACCGGCGCGACAATCCAGTACAGCACGGACAACGGCGCGACCTTCTCGCCGGATGCTCCCACCCTTACGGATGTCGGCGTCCAAACGGTTACCTGGAAAATTACAGCCGCCGGATATCCGGATGTCACGGGTTCCAACACTTTCGCAGTCACCAAGGGCGTCAACAGATGGATCATAGCGCTGACCTGTCCCAGCATCCAGCAGGGGCAGTCCCCCAACCCCAGTGCCGTTTCCAAGTGGGGAAACGACGCCGTCCAGTATACCTACTGTGATACAAAAGACGGCACCTACGGAAAAACCCAACCCACGGCTCCCGGCACTTACTATGTCAGGGCTACGGTTGCGGCGACGGACAATTATGATGAACTCATTTCCGAGCCGGTGCGTTTTTGCATTGAATCCACGGCAATTTACACCAAGCAGGGCCGGGTCCTTGAAAAGCTGAGCGGCTTGTCCGGCGCAACAATTTCCCCGACTCTTTCCTCTGTTCCGGCAAATGGGGCGTTCACCATCCTCTATAATTTCTCCTATATCCCCGACATTGCCAACCATCCGCTGACCATGGCGTTTTCCCGCTCTTTGCCCAAAGGCACCAAGCTGACCGTACTGGACGTCTGCGATAGCCATCACAATGTACCGCGCTATTTCTACTCCATCGTTGGGGCAGGAGGCCTCAACAGCATTGCTTCCACCTCCTTTTTGCAAATGGGAGCGGGCACGGCGGGAAGCTACGAGAACGATCAATCCTCTGTGGCCCAGGTGGTGCAATATCAGCTTTGCGTGGAGCTTCCCCCTGACGCTGCCGACACCTCACCGCTGACCATCACTCTGCAACAAGGAGGCGCCGACATCCCCAACTCCACTGTCAATATTTCCTTTGCCTCCCCCGCGTCATCTGACGGCGATGTAATAATCAACGGGGCCGCCGCCGGTGTGGAAACCCTCACCGTGCCGGTCACCGTATCCGCCACTGGTACAGGGAACAAAGTCCTGGCGTTTTCCCTGTTTGACAATAATGATACTGCAAAGGCCCTGGCAAACGGCGTCAATATCAAACTCGGCGACGCTTCCCCGCTCCTCATACGGGGGAATTTCGCTGTCTTCCAGCTGGGGACAGGGGATTTGAGCCATCAGAATTACACACTGACTATGACAGGTGTCGCGGCGGGCAGCTACAAGATCCAAGCCGATATCTGCATCGTTGCGGACAGCGAGGTCAACTACCCCATGCAGGGAAGCCGTGGGAGCGATACAACCGCCTCCGCACTTGTTGTTTCGGCGCCGCCGAGCTACACGTTTACCGTGACGCAGACCGGCGGTGAACGGCTGGTAAAAGCCGGCGATCCACTGACATTCTCCCTGGGTTATTATGCGGGCGGCAGTACTCCGGCGTTTGGCGCGCAGCTGTACGCAAAAACCGGCACCGGCACCAGCGATTATGCCAGTACCGCCACTCCATGGAAGACCGATCCCACCTTTTCTGTGAGCGGGTCCGCTTGCACCGCAGTTGTCACCATACCGGCAGGCGTCACCTCCGGGCAAACTTATCGCATTGTGTTTACCATGACCGCCGGCGGCGAAAGCATCCGCGTTCCCTATAATATTATCGTGGAATGATTGCTTAAAAACCGGCTGTTATAGTGGCGCAGCGCCCATCCAACCGGCGCCTTTCCAATATAAATAGCGCGTACCATCGTAAAGAACAAAAAAAGGGACGGAGAAACTCTAGTTTCTCCGTCCCTTTTTGATCTTCGTTTCAGAAAATGGCGCAAAACAAATGGGCCATGGACGATAGTCAAGCGAAACGCACCAGGGCGCGTCCCCGATGCGCTGGCAAAGACGCCTATTCCACATTGCGGTGGCGGGATTCCATCTCCTCAGGGGTGACGCCCATCTCGTGCTGCAACTGCATGGCCAGCATGTCGTAGAGCAAGAACAGGCTCTGCTCAAAGAGGTTGCCCATGAGCTGTTTGGACTTGACAAAGTCCCCCTTGGCCAAAAAGGCTTCCGCCGGGACCCGGGTGACCACGTCGGCATATTCGTAGAGATACCCCGATTGGGCGGCAGTCACCATGGCGATGGTGGCCCCGGCAGCCTTTGCCTTCTCCACTACCACATTGATAATCGTAATATCCGCCCGTCCGTTGGCGCAAAGCAGCAGGTCCCCCGATCCAATACCGGGGGTGGTGTCGTCCCAAATCCAGTAGCTGGTTTTACCCAGATGGGTCAAACGCATGGCAAAGGTCTTGGTAGACAGCCCCTCCCGGCCGGCGCCTACCAAAAAGACCCGCTTGGCCGCCTTGATGGCCTCCAAAAGCGGCCGTACATCCTCCTCCGTCATCCGGTCGAACACCTGTGTCAGCTCGTCGAGCGTCAGCTTTTTTAATCGATCAAACATGCCGTTTCCTCCTCCCAGATTGTCCTAACATTTTCTCCATTGTATGCCTTTGCCGCCCTCCTGTCAACGGCTGGGAGCCGTCTTTCCCCCTATGACCGAGGCGGATTTCAAAACCGGCGTTCCCCTGGTTTGGATGGTTGTCCCCCGCCAATGCGCCGCCCCATTGGTAGCTTTATCCCCCGTGCCCTCGCCCGTCCCGGTCATATATCGCGCTTCGGATCCCCCCCTAGTTTGCCGCCGGGCACAAAAACAGCCCTGAGAAGAATGCTCATGTACGGTAAGGAAGCAAGCAACCGAAAACAAGAGATAGACCGCCAGCACTACACTATTCCGAACCAAAGACCAAAAGATAAGCATTGTGGGAAAATCTAAACTTTTGGATTTTCCTACAATGCCAACTACGGCGGAATCCCTCCCACTCCTTATATCTTTCTGTATACATTGAATTTGTATTTAGTAAAATGCAGACAACACCACGGATCGGCTTTTGGTTGGACAATTCCAACCAAACACCACAGCAGACAGCAGAAAACATTCTGAACGCTAGGAAGCCGGTATGATTGTTACATATAAGGGGAAGAAAAATTTCTTTTAGGTACTTGCTTTCCTAAAACTGATGTGATACAATGATTTAATCCAGAAAAGGAGTAAAAAATATGCGGCAAGGTATTCTTAAATAAAACTATAATCAAATAGTGGGAACAAAGGATTATGATAGCTCCTTTTGTAGGGGCTTAGTTTTTTGTACCCAATTTAAGAATACTTTTGCCTTATCAATTTTGACATATCCCCAAAAACAGCAATCACAAACAGGTGTATGCTGTATATGTGTATGTCCGCAACTTATAATCCCCAGTGGTAAAAGTATTTTACTGCTGGGGATTTTTATGCCCTTTGGGGCTGTAAAGGGAGGACAATCACATGAAAATAATCAATATTGGAATTCTTGCCCATGTAGACGCTGGAAAGACGACCTTGACGGAGAGCCTGCTATATGCCAGCGGAGCCATTTCAGAACCGGGGAGCGTCGAAAAAGGGACAACGAGGACGGACACCATGTTTTTGGAGCGGCAGCGTGGGATTACCATTCAAGCGGCAGTCACTTCCTTCCAGTGGCACAGATGTAAAGTTAACATTGTGGATACGCCCGGCCACATGGATTTTTTGGCGGAGGTGTACCGCTCTTTGGCTGTTTTAGATGGGGCCATCTTGGTGATCTCCGCTAAAGATGGCGTGCAGGCCCAGACCCGTATTCTGTTCCATGCCCTGCGGAAAATGAACATTCCCACCGTTATCTTTATCAACAAGATCGACCAGGCTGGCGTTGATTTGCAGAGCGTGGTTCAGTCTGTTCGGGATAAGCTCTCCGCCGATATTATCATCAAGCAGACGGTGTCGCTGTCCCCGGAAATAGTCCTGGAGGAAAATACCGACATAGAAGCATGGGATGCGGTCATCGAAAATAACGATGAATTATTGGAAAAGTATATCGCAGGAGAACCAATCAGCCGGGAAAAACTTGCGCGGGAGGAACAGCAGCGGGTTCAAGACGCCTCCCTGTTCCCAGTCTATCATGGCAGCGCCAAAAATGGCCTTGGCATTCAACCGTTGATGGATGCGGTGACAGGGCTGTTCCAACCGATTGGGGAACAGGGGGGCGCCGCCCTATGCGGCAGCGTTTTCAAGGTTGAGTACACCGATTGCGGCCAGCGGCGTGTCTATCTACGGTTATACAGCGGAACGCTGCGCCTGCGGGATACGGTGGCCCTGGCCGGGAGAGAAAAGCTGAAAATCACAGAGATGCGTATTCCATCCAAAGGGGAAATTGTTCGGACAGACACCGCTTATCAGGGTGAAATTGTTATCCTTCCCAGCGACAGCGTGAGGTTAAACGATGTATTAGGGGACCAAACCCGGCTCCCTCGTAAAAGGTGGCGCGAGGACCCCCTCCCCATGCTGCGGACGACGATTGCGCCGAAAACGGCAGCGCAAAGAGAACGGCTGCTGGACGCTCTTACGCAACTTGCGGATACTGACCCGCTTTTGCGTTGCGAAGTGGATTCCATCACCCATGAGATCATTCTTTCTTTTTTGGGCCGGGTGCAGTTGGAGGTTGTTTCCGCTTTGCTGTCGGAAAAATACAAGCTTGAAACAGTGGTAAAGGAACCCTCCGTCATTTATATGGAGCGGCCGCTCAAAGCAGCCAGCCACACCATCCATATCGAGGTGCCGCCCAACCCGTTTTGGGCATCCATAGGACTGTCTGTTACACCACTCTCGCTTGGCTCCGGTGTACAATACGAGAGCCGGGTTTCGCTGGGATACTTGAACCAGAGTTTTCAAAACGCTGTCAGGGATGGTATCCGTTACGGGCTGGAGCAGGGCTTGTTCGGCTGGAACGTAACGGACTGTAAGATTTGCTTTGAATACGGGCTTTATTACAGTCCGGTCAGCACGCCGGCGGACTTCCGCTCATTGGCCCCGATTGTATTGGAACAGGCATTGAAGGAATCGGGGACGCAGCTGCTGGAACCTTATCTCTCCTTCATCCTCTATGCGCCCCAGGAATACCTTTCCAGGGCTTATCATGATGCACCGAAATACTGTGCCACCATCGAAACGGCCCAGGTAAAAAAGGATGAAGTTGTCTTTACTGGCGAGATTCCCGCCCGCTGTATACAGGCATACCGTACTGATCTGGCCTTTTACACCAACGGGCGGAGCGTATGCCTTACAGAGCTGAAAGGATATCAGGCCGCTGTCGGTCAGCCGGTCATCCAGCCCCGCCGTCCAAACAGCCGCCTGGACAAGGTGCGCCATATGTTTCAGAAGGTAATGTAAAGATACATAATCGTCAAGACGGCAACAATCAGAAGTTATGGAGGGTAACAATGGAATATAGTAAGGAAGATTTAATGGAAGCAAAAAAGCAAATTTGGGGAGTGGGAGAGAACATGGGAACAGAGGAAAGTAAAAAAATCTGGGAGGAGAACGCACAATTTTGGGATAATGCAATGGGTGACGAATCTAATGAATTTCACAGAGAGGTAGTGCGTCCCAAAGTAACGGAACTTCTATCTCCTAATCCTGCGGATTACATTTTGGATATTGCGTGTGGCAATGGAAATTATTCTTCGTATCTTGCACAAAGAGGCGCTTCGGTTGTCGCTTTTGATTACAGCAAAAAAATGATAGAATTGGCTAAAAGACGGCAATCACAATATGCAAAACAAATTGAATTTTGTGTGGCGGATGCGACCGATAGAAAAAGTATATTAGAATTAAAAAGAAATCGAGCCTTTACGAAAGCAGTTTCTAATATGGCAATTATGGATATTACGGATATTGAACCACTTCTTATGGCTGTTTATGAACTGTTGCAGGAAAGCGGAATTTTTGTCTTTGCAACGCAACACCCTTGTTTTGTCACGTTGACTGAAAAATATATGACACCGCACAGTTACTATGATATAGCGATTGAAGGGCAACCGAAAGAGCAGATTTATTATCATCGTTCCATACAAGATATTTTTAACCTTTGTTTTAGAGCTGGATTTGTCATTGATGGATTTTATGAAGAATGTTTTAAAACCAACAAAGAAATTCCTATGGTAATGATAGTAAGGCTTAAGAAGGTAAAACGTGATAGCTTAAAATAAATTCAAGTTTGTCGGGTAAATAGCAAACCCAGCCGAGCCAGTCAACGGTCAAGATGAACGGCGCATATGCGCAGCCGTTGACAGCCCCGCCCGCCTTTGCTGGTAGGCAATCAAGGGGCGACAGCAAGAAGTGCCACCGCCCCGCACTATTATTCAGAAAGGGGAATTTCCATGACCGACCAGATAGCCTATCAAGAATATATCCAGCGCAGGTACAACGCCTTTTGCAAGACTGTTATCCGCTGTGCCGCCTTGGACAAGATTTTGAAGCTTAAACGGCAATGGGAACGGCAAGTTTCCCTTGACTATCTGATGAACGAGAAGTTTGTCCAGTTTGCCGCGTCGGAGCCGGACGAGGAATACCCATTTACCGTCTGCGGTCAGACCGTCCTGCTCTGCAACGCCGCCCTTGCCGACGCGATCTCTGTTTTGCCGGAGCAGACGCGGGAAGAAATCCTGCGCTATTACTTTCTGCGCCAGCCGCAGCGCGTGATCGGCGCGTGTATTGGCCGGTCACGCAGCACAGCGGGGCGGCATATCCAGCTTGCCTTGCAGCGGCTACGCGAAGAAATGGGGGTGAGCCGGTATGAGTAGACTTCTCCCCTATGAAACAATCCTCAAAGCCCGTGAGGGCGACCCAGAAGCCGTGAACGCTGTCCTGCTCCACTACGCCGGATATATCCGCTATTTCTCAAAAGTGAACGGGCAGGTCAACGCCGAGGTGGAGGACTATGTAAAGCAGCGGTTAATTGACTGTCAATTCAAGTTCCGGCTTGACGAACCACCGGACAAGTCATAAAAACTGAATACCAGCCGCCACCGACGCGGCCAGCGAAAGCAGTAAGTCTTGAAAAAGATTTACTGCTTTTTTTGTTGTCCGGCTCCGCTCCCGGCCATTTTGCCCCCTGCCGGTTGTAGTAGTAAGCGAGGAGGGAATTTTTCTGCCCTGGTGTTTGGCATTTGGAGCATTTACCCGTAGTAGAGGGCAAAGAGAAAGGATTTCTCCAACACCGGGTAGAAACCACTGCGTCCGGTGTCATTTTAGCGAAAGCGGGCAGGAATGCCCTTTACAGGATTAGTAGTAGCAGAAAAAGAGAAACAAACTTTTGTGGTTGCAGTTTTCCAAAAAAGTGGCGGACGGAAGTGAGAGAAAGTTTGCAGTCACGGAGAGCAAGTTTCTACCACGGTGCCAAAATCCGCAATTCTGCAGTTTTGCCCCTCGCGGGAAACTTGTTGGGGAGTGCCTTCCCCAAACCCTGCTCATGCGCCCTTACGGGCGAGAAAGGAGGTCACACCATGCGAAAGAAATACAACACGCCCCACCGCAGCCGCGTTGTGAAAACCCGGCTGTCCGAAGATGAGTATGCCGACTTCACAGCGCGGCTTGCGCCCTATGGTATCAGCCAGTCCGAATTTCTCCGGCAGGCGATACGGCGGGCGACCATACGCCCGGTTGTCCATGTGTCGTCGGTCAATGACGAGTTGCTTTCCGCTGTCGGGAAGCTGACAGCCGAGTACGGCAGGATCGGCGGCAACCTCAATCAGATTGCCCGGTATCTGAACGAATACGGCGTACCCTACAACACCCTTTCCGGCGAGGTACGCGCCGCCATATCCGACCTTGCCGTCCTCAAGTATGAAGTCCTCAAGAAAGTAGGTGACGCGGTTGGCAACACTCAAGCATATCAACTCTAAAAACGCCGACTACGGAGCCGCCGAGCAATATCTTCTCTTTGAGCATGACGAGTTTACCATGAAGCCCGTCCTTGATGAAACCGGCAGGCTTATCCCCCGCGAGGACTACCGGCTGTCCACGCTGAACTGCGACGGGGAGGATTTTGCCGTTGCGTGTATGCGGGCCAATCTCCGCTATCAGAAAAACCAGCGGCGGGAAGATGTGAAAAGCCACCACTACATCATCAGCTTTGACCCGCGGGACGGGCCGGACAACGGCCTGACCGTAGACCGGGCGCAGGCGTTGGGGGAACAATTCTGTAAAGAGCATTTTCCCGGCCACCAGGCCCTTGTCTGCACCCACCCGGACGGGCATAACCACAGCGGCAACATTCATGTGCATATCGTCATAAACAGCCTGCGGATTGAGGAAGTGCCGTTCCTGCCCTACATGGACAGGCCGGCCGATACGAAAGTCGGCTGCAAGCACCGATGTACCGACGCTGCCCTGCGCTACTTCAAATCCGAAGTCATGGAGATGTGCCACCGGGAGGGGCTTTATCAAATCGACCTCTTGAACGGCAGCAAGAACCGCGTCACCGACCGGGAGTATTGGGCGCAGAAAAAGGGACAGGCCGCGCTGGACAAGCAGAACGCCCCCATGATTGCCGATAGTATCACGCCCCGGCAGACCAAGTTTGAAACGAACAAGGAGAAGCTGCGGCAGACCCTACGGAAAGCCCTTGCCACCGCCGCCAGCTTTGACGAGTTTTCCTCTCTGTTGCTGCAGGAGGGTGTGACCGTCAAGGAGAGCCGGGGGCGGCTTTCCTACCTCACGCCGGACAGGACAAAGCCAATTACCGCCCGGAAGCTGGGCGACGATTTTGACCGCGCCGCTGTCTTTGCCGTTTTAGAGCAAAACGCCGCCAGAGCAGCCGAAGCGCCAGCCAGATCCCCCGATCCCCCACGCACCATAAAAGACCGCTTGCAGGTTGCCAGAGCCGAGATAGCCGCCCCGAAACAGGACGGAGTGCAGCGGCTTGTGGACATTGAGCAGAAAATGGCCGAGGGCAAAGGCCGGGGCTATGAACGCTGGGCGAAGATACACAATCTGAAGCAGGCCGCCAAAACGCTGTCCGTCTACCAGCAATACGGCTTTACTTCCCCGGAGCAGTTAGAAGCCGCCGTTGACACCGCCTATCAGAAAATGCGCCAGACCAGCGGCGAACTGAAAGCACTGGAAACGAAGCTGCAAGGGAAAAAGAAGTTGCAGCGGCAGGTGTTGGCCTACGCCCAGACCAAGGCCGCCCGCGACGGGCTGCGGGCACAGAAATCCGAGAAAGCCCGCGCCGCATACCGGCAGGCCCATGAGAGCGATTTTATCATAGCCGACGCAGCAGCCCGGTATTTCAAGGCGCATGGCATTACCAAGCTGCCCGCCCGGAAAGCGTTGCAGGCCGAGATCGAGCAGCTTATCTCCGAGAAAGACGGCCTGTATAACACCTATCACGAACAGAAACAGCGGTTCAAGGAGTTGCAGACCGTCAAGCGGAACATCGACCAGATTTTGCGCCGGGACGAGCCGCACCGCAGAAAGGAGCAGAGCCATGAGCGATAACCTGCCCCACATGGACTACCGCCAGCACCGGCGGGCGCGGCGGCTGGTACATGAGTGCTGTAACTACGATGAGGGGAACTGCCTGCTATTGGACGACGGGGAGCCTTGCGTGTGCGTCCAGAGCATTTCCTTTTCCCTCATGTGCCACTGGTTCCGTGTGGCTGTCCTGCCCCTTGACGGGGAGCTGGCCGCAGCCCTCTTGTGCCGGGGAAGCCGGAAACGGTGTGCCGTCTGCGGGGCGGCCTTTGTCCCCAAATCCAACCGGGGAAAATACTGCCCCGACTGCGCCGGGCGCATGAAGAAAATCAAAGCCGCCGAGAGAAAGCGGAAACAAAGGCAGAGATGTCACGCTTTAGAGCCTTTCAAACCCGCATAAATCAAGGCTTTTTTCGTGGGTGTCAAAGGGTACGCGATACATTTATCCTTTTCCCCCGGAAACGGCGTTTTAATGCGTGACAATACGCCAAAATCAACCCGAACACAGGGAGGTGATCCTATCGCTGATTATATCAGGGCAGACACGCGGCTGCCCGCCTATCTGCCGTATCCCCGTTTCCTGCTGAAAATGGAGATTTCACAGACCGCCAAGCTGCTGTATTCGCTGCTGTTAGACCGTTCCACCCTCTCCCAGAAAAACAAGTGGCTGGACGACGAGGGCAGGATTTATATTATCTATCCCATCGCGGAGATAGCAGAAATACTGGATAAAGGCAGCACCACCATCAAGGGGGCGCTTAATGAACTGGACACGGCGGGGCTGTTGGAACGGGAACGGGGCGGCTTCTCCGCACCGAACCGGCTTTATGTCAAAGTACCGCCAGTGCCACAGGTACAGTTTTCAGACCAACTGATGGCCGGAAGTCCGCCCCTCATAGAGCCGGAAAACCGTCCTACTGATGGTCAGAAAACCGACCTTATGATGGTCGGAAAACCGTCCCCTAACCAAACTACTATAAACAACCTTACAGAGAGCCAAACAAAGGGAGTGAGTGGGGGGCCGTCCGCGCCCTATGGCCGATATGGAAATATTTTTCTGTCACAGACCGAATACGACGAGTTGCAGGCAGAGTACCCTGACAGGCTGGAACGGTTCATCGAGGAAATGAGCCGCTACCTTGCCGCCAACGGGAAAAGCTACCAGAACTATGCCGCCGCCCTGCGGATATGGGCGGGGAACGACAAAAAGGAAGCCCCTAAAAAGGGCATACCAGACTACTCATGCAAGGAGGGCGAGAGTTTATGAAGAATGAAATCAACGCGGTTTTGGAGAATATGACGACCACCATCCCGGAGCCGGAGGACTACACCGGCGAGGACGGTTTACTGTACTGCGGCAAGTGCCGCAAGCCGAAAGAAGCCTATTTTGCGCCGGATAAGGCCGCTATCTTCGGGCGCGACCGCCACCCGGCAGAGTGCGACTGCCAGAGAACCGCCCGCGAGGAACGGGAAGCCGCCGAAAAGCGGCGCAGACACCTTGACACCGTGGAAGAACTGAAACGCCGGGGCTTTACCGACCCCACCATGCGGGACTGGACTTTCGAGAACGACAACGGCAGGAACCCGCAGACCGGGCTTGCCCGCCGGTATGTGGAGCATTGGGAAGATATGCGGACAGACAATATCGGCTGCCTGTTCTGGGGCGGCGTAGGCACCGGCAAAAGCTACCTTGCAGGCTGTATCGCAAACGCCCTCATGGAGAAAGAAATCCCCGTCCGCATGACGAACTTTGCTCTTATCCTCAATGACCTTGCCGCCAGCTTTGAGGGGCGCAACGAGTACATTTCCCGCCTTTGTCGTTATCCGCTGCTGATCCTTGACGACTTCGGCATGGAACGCGGGACGGAATACGGGCTGGAACAGGTGTTCAATGTGATTGACAGCCGTTACCGCAGCGGCAAGCCGCTGATCGTCACGACCAACCTTACGCTGGACGACCTGCACAACCCGGAGGACACCGCCCATTCCCGGATTTATGACCGCCTGCTTTCCATGTGCGTCCCGGTACGCTTTACCGGCGACAACTTCCGGCAGGAAACCGCCAAGCGGAAAATGGAGAGCATGAAGAAACTGATTACCGACTGAAAGGAGTATTGCCTATGGCAGATAACAAGCAGCACGACACCCGCACCACCCGCCGCCCTGACTGTGTGACGGAAATCCGCATGGGCAATTCCGTCCTTGTCGTGTCCGGCTATTTCAAGAAAGACACCACAACCACAGCCGCCGACAAAATGGCGCGGGTACTGGAAGCGGAAGCCGCTGCTACACAGGAGCCGACTTATCCGGCGTGAACCGGGGCATGGAAAAGCGGCCATGCCAGGGAGCATGACCGCTGGAACGAAAATCGGAAGTGCTTTAGCAATTCTTAATCTCATTCTCTATAAAATAATTTGCAATTTCAAAGGCTTTTATTCTTCTCTTTGCCAATGTGATTTGTGATTTATAACGCTCGGAATTATCCTTTGATTCAAATGTTTTTACTGTTTCTCTTAGCTTGTGCAGAGTTGAATCAATTTGCCTTTTGGCCGCGGTTAATTCATCTATTGTATACTTCATGTTTTCTCCTTTAACTTCTGATTTTTTTGTTAAATCAGAGTATACCACGGAGTTATGAACTTTTCTACTGCAAATATGGGACGACAACCCATACCATAAAAATCGGAAAATTGAAAAGCTGTAAAGAAGCAAATTTAACGCTTTTGCCGCTGTACAGCCCCCGCCGTTCCGTGGTACAATGAAACCACGGAATAGTGGGGCTGGCTGTCGGAAACGGAGGATTTTATGTTAAGACAAGCCACCCAAAACCTCATTACCGCCCTTTATCCGAGATTGTCCCACGAGGATGAATTGCAAGGCGAGAGTAATTCCATATCGAACCAAAAAAGGATACTCGAAACCTACGCAAAACAGAACGGCTTTACCAATCTGCGCTGGTACACCGACGACGGTTTTTCCGGCGCGAACTTCCAGCGGCCCGGATTTCAAGCCATGCTTGCGGACATTGAAGCCGGGAAAGTGGGTACGGTCATCGTCAAGGACATGAGCCGGTTAGGGCGAAACTACTTGCAGGTAGGGTTTTACACGGAAATGCTGTTCCCTCAAAAGGGTGTGCGTTTTATCGCTGTCAACGATAATGTGGACAGTGCCAGCGAGGGCATGGACAACGATTTTACCCCGCTGCGAAATCTGTTCAATGAATGGCTGGTGAGAGATACGAGCAAGAAAATCAAGGCAGTGAAAAAGTCAAAAGGCATGAGCGGCAAGCCTGTTACCAGCAAGCCGGTTTACGGCTATGTGATGGACGAGGACGAGAATTTTATTATAGACGAGGAAGCCGCCCCGGTGGTGCAGCAGATTTACCAGCTTTGCCTTGCCGGGAACGGCCCGACCAAGATTGCCCGTATGCTGACGGAGCAGCAAATCCCCACGCCGGGGACGCTGGAATATCAGCGGACAGGCAGCACCCGCCGTTATCACCCAGGCTATGAGTGCAAATGGGCGACCAACACCGTCGTTCATATCCTCGAAAACCGAGAGTACACCGGATGTCTGGTGAACTTCAAAACGGAAAAGCCTTCTTATAAGGTCAAGCACAGCATAGAGAACCCCGTCGAGAAGCAGGCCATTTTCGAGAACCACCATGAGCCGATCATCGACAAGGAAACATGGGAACGGGTGCAGGAGTTACGCAAACAGCGCAAACGCCCGAACCGCTACGATGAAGTGGGGCTGTTCTCCGGGATTTTGTTCTGCGCCGACTGCGGCCATGTGCTGTATCAGCAGCGGTATCAGAACAAAGACCGCAAACAGGACTGCTACATCTGCGGCAGCTACAAGAAGCGCACCCGCAACTGTACGGCGCACTTTATCCGCACCGATCTGTTGACCGCTGGTGTCCTGGCAAATCTCCGGCAAGTGACCGAATACGCAGCCAAGCATGAGAGCCGGTTTGTGAAACTACTTGTCCAGCAGAACGAGATCGGCGGCAAGCGAAAGACCGCCGCAGCCATCAAGCAGCTTGAACAGGCGCAGGAACGCATTTCTGAAATCAGCCGCATTATCAAGCGGCTGTATGAGGACAATGTAAACGGCAAAATCAGCGATGAGCGTTTCATGGAACTGTCGGCTGACTACGAAGCCGAGCAAGCGGAGCTGAAAAAGAGAGCCGCCGCCCTGCAAGCCGAACTGGACAAGTCACAGGCAGCTACCGTCAACGCCGAGAAATTTATGGGCATTGTCCGCAAGCACCTTGCCTTTGAAGAACTGACCCCCACTCTCTTGCGGGAAATGATCGAGAAAATTGTGGTGCATGAGTGCAGCTATGATGAGAACGGCACCCGCAGGCAGGACATTGAGATTTATTACAGCTTTGTCGGCAAGATTGACTTGCCCGAATAACCGCCCGACCTATCCGACACAATGGCCAAGTGTCGGATAGGAACGGCAAAATTTTTTGCACTTCTATTGCTTCTTTATCACACATAAGCAAATTCTCAGGGCTGTTCGCAATCAGACGGCTTGCGGGCGCTATTTAACCGGTACGACCTTGACCTGTGTATTGGCACGGATTTCCTGCAATTGATCCTCCGGCGCGCCGTCGTCGGTGATCAGGCAGTCGATATCCTTCCATTCGCAAAACTCCATAATGGCGCTTTTTTGGAACTTACTGCTGTCCGAAATGACGATGGTGCGTTTGCTGCGCTCCATCATGGCTTTTTTGACCTCCGCCTCGGCGTAAGAGGGGGTACAGGGGCCGCAGCGATGACTAAAGCCATCCGAGCCCAAGATGGCCAGGTCCACCCGCACCGAACTTAAGGCGTTCATAGTCCAAAGCCCCACCAGCGCCATGCTGGTTCCACGCATCTCGCCCCCTAAGGAGAGGACGGTATTGTCGGTCCCTGAGAGCAGCGGCGGCAGGTTGGCGGAATTGGTGATGACGGTGATACCTTTTTTAATGGTCAGAAGCTTGGCCAATTGAAAGGTGGTGCTGCCAGAATCGAGCATGATGACGCTGTTGTCATCAATCATCTCCAGCGCAGCCTTAGCTACCGTGGATTTGAGCTCCATGTTTTCCATGAACTTTTCAGAGAGCGGCCGCTCCAGCAGCTCGCTGGCCGCGATGGCGCCGCCGTGGCTCTTGCGGGCCACGCCCTGATTTTCCAAATAAATCAGATCCTTGCGTATCGTCTCCGTCGAAACGTCAAACATTTCGGCCAGCTCCCCGACCCGGACGCTTCCCTCAAATACCAGCATTTGGGCCAGTTTGTTCCTTCTCTCCGCAGTTAACGCATTCGACACGATAGCCTCCCAACCTTTCCCAACCTTATTTTATATTATTTCCTATTTTAACATTGGCTTTCCTTAGTGTCAATCCATGTCCTGATTTTTTCTTTTCTCCCTCTCAAAAAGGGCACTTTTTCGGTAACTCTTGCCCTTTTTTTGATCGGAAGACGAATGCACCCACCCCGCCGCCATACCCGCCAAAGGCGGATCTGTCCCCCTATCCAATCGTACCAAATAGGACAATCAATCCAAACTTTTTACAGGAAACTTGTGGAGAATTACGCCTTGTCCCTCCTCGTTTTTCATGATAATATGAGATGTATATTAAAATTTTTAGGCATTTTTGTTCTGGAGGGAGGCGTTCTAAGGAAGAAGAAGTCGTAATGACAACGGATCACAAGGAAAAAGAAGAGAAGAGAAAGAAGAATTTGGAGGACTTTGAGCATGACGACCTATGTTAACCCAAAGACATGGCGCAGAAAAGCGGTTGCGCTTCTTTGTGTCTTTGTTTTGGTCATCACCGGGCTGATTCCCACCACCGGTGTGACTACCGCTTTCGCGGCCGGAACGGTCAGCGATATTCCCATCGACCAGTTTACGGGCAATCCCACCGACACCGGCAGCGGTTTCGAGCTTTCCAAGGCGGACCACGGTGACAACCACGCGGTTTCCAATACCCAAGCGATCGCGTTTCGCTGGGAAGCCGACGTCACCATCCCCGACGACCCCGAGGGCAACGCCCTTTTGACCTTCGGTATCAAAAACCGGGACAATGTGGGCGCCGGCAAATGGTACGGCGTTTGCATCAACCGCAACCGTGACGGTGATTTTGGATACAAAATCCGCATCTTTGACGTCAACGGCAGCGGTATCAACGAAAAAGCGGATACCACGCCCGAACAGCGCGCCAAGACGACCTTCCATTATAAAGTGACCGTCGACGCTTCCAAGACCATCCGGTTCTATCTGGACAACGAAATGGTGTTGGAAGTGCAAGACCCCACCTGGGACGGCGGCTATGTGGGTCTGCTCTCCTGGAATGCCAAAGTAGTCTTCAACAATATCGAGTTTGAAGACTATAACAAGGACATTTCGATGAGCGACTATCTGCTGGGCAAAGAAGCCCAGAACGCGGGCTGCACCATCACCGAAGAGGACGGCGGCATCGTCCTGTCCAAACGGGACGGCGGCGACAACCACGCCACCTCCAGCGTCCAGGCTGAGACCTTCACCTACGAGGCGGACGCGGAAATCCTGGATGGTTCCAATCCGTTGCTCACCTTCGGCGTCTCCAACCGGGAAGATCCGACGGCAGCCCCCTGGTACGGCATCTGCCCCAACCGGAACGGCAGTCCCTGGGGCGGCGAGGCCCGTCTCTTTAAAGTGGTGCCCGGCCAGCCTCTTGCCATCGATGAGCATATCCCCATGACGGCGGAACAAATTTCTTCCAACAAATTCCACCTCAAGGTAACGGTGGACTCCCAGAAAGTAATCCGCTTCTATTTGGACGGCGAAAAGGTCATCCAGTACAAAGATGACAACTGGGCCGGCGGCTATATTGGCCTGCTCTCCTGGAACGCCAAAGTCAAGTTTACCAATATTAAGCTCACCGTCGGTGAACCGGTCCCCGACGCGGAATCCGGCAACTTTAACACCAATCTGACCAACCTTCACGGCATCGGCGGCACCTGGACTGAGGTGGCCGACGGCTTTAAAGGCCGGGGCAGCGGCGACTGCTTCGCCATGAGCGACACCACCGCCACCGACTTTATCTATGAGGCGAAGGTCAACGTCAAATCCGGCGACGCGGCTTCCCTGGTCTTCGGCGCGAAAGACGCCCCCAAGGGAAACGGCGGTGGCTCTTATATCGCCAACGTGGATCTGGGCAGCAGCAAGAATGCCCGTATCTTTAAATTCGTCGGCGGCAACGCCATCGATCTTATCAACTACTCCCTGCCCGATCCCAGCCTGCGCGAGTACACGTTGCGGGTCGAATCCATCGGCGGTAAAATGAGTTACTATGTCAACGGGGCCCTGGCGGGTACCTGTGTGGACACCTCCTACCCAAGCGGCAAGCTGGGACTGCTCATCTGCAATTCCACTTCCGTCTTCCAGGACGTTCTCTACACCCCCGTGGACGCCAATACTGTAAAACTGAGCGGTCTTTCCGTCACCGGCGTCAAGGAAATGATTCCCGCCACTTTTGACGCGAATACTTATGCCTACACGGCCTCCGTTCCCTATGCCACCGAAAAAATCACCGTGACCCCGTCGGCCGCCGACGGCGTCAACATGACCATGGCTGTCTTTAATAAGAAGACCGGCGAGCAGACCCTTTCCGTCGACAATGTCAGCGGCGCGGTGGAAGTTTCTCTGGCGGAGGGCGAAAACACTCTGCAGATCTCCACCGAAAAGGACGGGAAGAGCGGTATCACCACCACCCTGACTGTCAAAAGGGAGATCAACCCCGAAAATTACTACAAAGAGCCTTACCGTCCTCAGTACCACATCACTCCCGAGGTCAACTGGCTCAACGACCCCAACGGCCTTGTCTACTACGACGGCGAATATCACGTTTTCTATCAGTATAACCCGGACACCAAGTTCCCCCACGACGTCAAACACTGGGCCCATGTGGTTTCCACCGACCTGGTCCACTGGGAACAGCTTCCCGTTGCCCTCTCCCCGGACGAATACGGCAACATCTGGTCCGGCTCCTGTGTGGTGGATAAAAACAACACCTCCGGTTTCTTTACCGGCAACCGGGACAAAAACGGCAATCTCAAGGAAGAAGGCATGGTTGCTTTCTACACCTGCACGGACCCGAGTGTGCGGCAGCAGCAGTCCATGGCTTATTCCAAAGATAACGGCCGCACCTGGATCAAATACCAGGACGGCGAACCCTTCCTCAAATCCGCCGACGATCCTTTGAACGACGGCAACTTCCGCGACCCGAAGGTCTTCTGGCATGAGGAGAGCAACCAGTGGATGATGATCATCGCCGGCGGCCCGGCCCGGTTCTATTCCTCCAAGGACCTTAAGACCTGGAAGTTTGAGACCGGTTATCGCAACGGTTACGAGCAATACCGTCCGACCGGCACACCCGAAATCTACTCTGAATGCGCCGACTTCTACAAAATGCCCATCGAAGGCCAGCCCGGTAAATACAAATGGATTTACAGCGCTGCCGGTGAATGGTACATGATCGGCGATTTCAAGCAGGACGATCAGGGCAGATGGGGCTTCTTCCCCGATACCAACGAGCGTTATCGCTTTGGCTTCGCCCCCGACATCTACGCGGGCGTCACCTTCAATAACCTCGACCGCCGGATCATGGTCCAGTGGATGACCAATATCGGATATGCATCCGATCCCGGCCATATCACAGACCCCTGGAACGGCGCGCTGACCCTCCCGTATGAACTCAAGCTCGTCGACATCGGCAACAGCCAGCTGCGGATCGTCCAGGACGCCGTTCCTGAGATGGATTCCCTGCGCACCGATGTGTCCTACAACTTTAACCATGTGGAAGTCTCCCCCGAGACGCCCAACATCCTCAGCGACATCCAGCTGGACAAAGGTGAATTTGACGCCGTCATCGATCTTGGCACCGCATCGGAAGTGGGCTTTAAGCTGCGCACCGGCAACGGCCAGCAGACGGTGGTCAAATATGACGTAAACACCCAGAATCTGACCATCGACCGTTCCAAATCCGGCAAAAACCCCAACGACCGCTTTGCCAGCGCCTATTCCACCAAGGTGGCGCCCGTCGACGGCAAGATTGATCTGCACATGTTCCTCGACTGGTCCTCTCTGGAAGTCTTCGGCATGGGCGGACAGGCTTGCGGCACTGCCCTCATCTTCCCCGATCCCGACAGCGTGGGCATGGAATTTTACGCCAAGGGCGGCACCGCCACCGTCGAATCCCTGGACATCTATGAGCTGGGTACCGTCTTTGGTGCCAGCAAGCCCGTGGGCGACGCCACCGCCATCACCCTTTCCACTCCCAAGAACGCCATGGAAGTTGGCGAGCAATTCACTATCACCGCGGTTCCCACCCCGGTAGGAGCAAATATGGGCGAAATTACATGGGATATTCCGTCCAACCTGGAAATCGTGAGCAAGGGCGAGAGATCCATCGTGGTCAAAGCGCTCCAGACCGGCGAGTACGCGATTACCGCCAACGCTGGAGGATTGACGGACACGATGAATGTCAGCGTCATTGAAAAGCAGTTTAGAACCAATCTGGAGGACTGGGTGGTCCTGGGCGGCAGCTGGGAGACCACGGCCGACGGCTATCAGGGAACCAGCGGCGGCAACGGCCCCACCTTCTCCCAGACCAAAGCCTCCGACTTTGTCTACGAAGGCACCTTTACCTATAAGAACAGCGACGTGGGCGGCGCCTTCCTCTTTAGGGCCACCGACGACTATTCCACCTATTACTCTTTGGACATCTGCGAGCGCAACCATAACGCCCGCATCCTCAAGTTTAACCGCAATCCCCAGACCGGGTCCTCCACCGATGTGACCCTGGGCAAAGCCTACACCCTGCCCATCGCCGACGACCACACCTACCAGGTCAAAATCGAGGCCAAGGGCGAGAACATCAAGGCTTACATCAACGGCGAGCTGGCTGTCGAGGTCAACGACGCCTCTTCCCTCTCCGGCAAGTTCGGTCTCAACGTCTGCGACATCACCGGCGCGTTCCAGGATGTCTATTATCAGAGCGCGGCCGCTATGAGCGACCTGAGCGTTTCTTCCGGTTCTCTCAACCCGGTCTTTAGCCCGGACGTCAAGGAGTACACCGTCAATGTGGAGAACGCGGTGGATTCCATCCAGCTCACTCCCACCCTGCCCGACGGCGTCAAAGCTGTAATCGGCGGCAAGGAAGTGGCAAGTGGCGCGGCCTCCGAAAACATCGCGCTGGATATCGGCGAAAACAAAATCACCATTTCCCTCACCGGCGCTATGGATACCAACGATACCTATACCGTAACGGTCATCCGCGCTGAAAAGGGCACCGATCCCGAGCCCAACGATCCGGCCCTCACCGGACTGGAGCTCTCCAAGGGTACTCTGTCCCCGGCCTTCGCCTCCGGTGTCCTCAACTACACCGCCAGCGTGGACAACACCGTCAGCTCCGTCAAGGTCAAAGCCTTCTTTGCCGACGAGTTCACCGCCACCATTCAGGACAAGGATGCCCAGAGCGGCGCTTATTCCGACCCGATCAACCTGAACGTGGGCGAGAATACCGTCACCGTGAAGGTGAAAAATGCAATCGGCAAGGAAGCGGTTTATACCATCGTCATCACCCGCAAGGAAGCGGGCTCCACCACCAAACCGGACGGCAAGCCCTCCATCCCGGGCGGCTCCGGCTCCGATTGGAAATGGCCGGATTCCACCGGTAAGAACGATGGCAAAGTCAACCCCAACTCCGGCGACACTTCCGCGCTGCCCATCGCCCTGGCACTGCTCACCGCAGGCGCCGCAGGGGTTGTGGTCTTCTCCCGCAAAAAGCGCAAATAATATCGCGTAGAAAGCACAGCGCGCAAAGCACACGCCCCTCAGCGCATTCGGTTGCGGCGGGACAGTAGAATTATTGCCGTCCGCTACCAACCCGCGAATGACTGTATCTCTGAAATACTGACGCGACAAAATTAAAAGGACCGGCCCCATGGGCCGGTCCTTTTTTCATCGCTATTGATTGCCGGGACACATTCCGCCGCGGCAAAAAACTTTTACGCTGGCTGCGCCTTTTCTCCTGCTGGCTGTCCCGCCTTTCTCTGCCAAAGCAAATTGAGGACAAACAGCGCCACACTCAAAAGGAATCCCACATAAAACTCAGGGTACGCCATCTCGAAGCTCTCGACGATACTCCATGCTCCGCTGATTGTTTCGATATGCCAGGTGAGGAAATAGAATAGCTCCATCACCAGCAGTAGGCCGCTGCCGGCCACCGTCATGAAAAAGCGAAGCGGGTTTCGCGGCATCCATATGCCAAAGATGAGGAGAACCAGGGCAAAAATCGTCGCCGGATTTTTTAATACGAGAAGTCCTGAAATTTCCTGCACGCCTCTCGCGCCGCCAAACCAGCTCAAAAACATGGAACCGATGCACAGCGCCGCCAGGAGAGTGACACACCATTTCTTTGTTTGGTTCATTTGACTGCTCCTTCCCCATAATTACTGTTTTTATTCTACTCTTCCTCGCCGGCAAATGCAACCGCCGGGCCGCTTTCCTTTTCTTGATGGGATTCTTATCGGGTTTTCTTGACAGCGCGAAAAAAAACTGCTACGCTTATTCTATCTATTTTTAAATAAAGCATGCTGCCGGGCCCGGACCGTACGTCCGCGCAGAGAACGGCAGAAAAAATGCAAGGAGGAATATGTCGTGAAATTAGCTTTTTCAACATTGGGCTGTCCCGACTTTGACTGGTCAGACATCTATTCCATGGCAAAAGACTTCGGCTTCCAGGGAATTGAAATGCGCGGCCTCGGCGACGACATCTTTGCCGTCAACGCCAAACCCTTCCGCGAAGATCAGCTACCCAAGACGGTGGCCCAGCTGAAAAAAATGCGGCTGGAAATCTGCTGTTTGTCTTCCGGATGCAGCCTACGTTACGCCGACAAGGCGGAGGAAACCTATGAGGAGCTAATTTCCTACATTGATCTGGCCTCCAAACTGGGCACCCCTTATATCCGCATCCTGGCCGACCGCCACGCCGATATTCACGGCGAGGTGGACGACAATTTCATCCTCTCCTCCCTGCGGCGGCTGATCCCTTACGCGGAAGAGAAAAACGTGACGCTCTTGGTGGAGACCAACGGCGTCTATACCGACACCGCCCGCCTGCGCGATCTTTTGGATCAAATCGACAGCGACAATATCGGCGCGCTGTGGGACATGCACCACCCCTACCGCTTCGGCGGCGAGACCCCGGAACAGACGGTGCAGAACCTGGGCGCCTACATCAAATATACCCACATCAAGGACTCGGTCCTCGTCGACGGCAAGGTCTGCTACCGAATGATGGGCGAGGGCGACCTGCCCATCGACGACATCATGCTGGCCCTGCGCTCGATTAACTACGAGGGCTATATCTCCTTGGAGTGGCTCAAGCGCTACGCGCCGGATCTCAGCGACGCGGGCATCGTCTTCCCCCACTTCGCCAACTTCATGAGCCAGTATATGGCTTCCCCGGTGGAGTCCCGGCGCCTCTATGACAATAACCGTGGCACCGGTCAATATGTCTGGCCCAAGGAGCACCTGATCGACCTGACCTTCCCCCAGGTCCTGGACCGGATGGTGGAGGAATTCCCCGATCAGTACGCTTTTCGCTACACCACCATGGATTACACCCGCACCTACGCTGAGTTTCGGGACGACGTGGACCAGTTCGCCCGGGCCCTCATCGCCATGGGCGTCAAGTCCGGCGACCATGTGGCCATCTGGGCCACCAACGTGCCCCAGTGGTACATCACCTTCTGGGCCACCACCAAGATCGGCGCGGTCCTCGTCACCGTCAACACCGCCTACAAAATCCACGAGGCGGAATACCTGCTGCGCCAGTCGGACACCCACACCCTGGTCATGATCGACGGCTACAAGGATTCCGACTACGTGGGCATCATCAAGGAGCTGTGCCCGGAGCTGGAAACCGCCCAGAAGGGCCGTCCGTTACATATCCGCCGCCTGCCCTTTTTGCACAATATCGTCACCGTCGATTCCAAGCAGCCGGGCTGCTACACCTGGGACGAGGCGCTGGAGCTTGCCGACCATGTGCCGGTGGAGGCGGTCTACCGCCGGGCCGCGGCCATCAATAAGCACGACGTGTGCAACATGCAGTACACCTCCGGCACCACCGGCTTCCCCAAGGGCGTCATGCTCACCCACTATAACGTGGTCAACAACGGCAAGGCCATCGGCGACTGCATGGACCTGTCCACCGCCGACCGGATGATGATCCAGGTGCCCATGTTCCACTGCTTCGGCATGGTGCTGGCCATGACCGCTTCCATGACCCACGGCGTTACCATGTCCCCCATCCCCGCCTTCTCCCCCAGCAAGGGGCTTCAGTGCATTAACCAAGAGAAGATCACCTGTTTCCACGGCGTTCCCACCATGTTTATCGCCATGCTGGGCCACAAGGACTTCCCCTCCACCGATTTCAGCCATATGCGCACCGGCATCATGGCCGGCAGCCCCTGTCCCATCAAGGTGATGGAGGACGTCATCGAAAAGATGCACATGGATGAAATCTGCATCACCTACGGCCAGACCGAGGCCTCCCCGGGCTGCACCATGAGCAAGACCACCGACTCCATCGAGGCCCGCGTCAACACGGTGGGCGGGGCCATGTACGGCGTGGAATGCAAGATCGTGGACCCGGAGACCGGGGAAGACCTGCCCGACAACGTGGACGGCGAGTTTGTGGCGCGCGGCTACAACATCATGAAGGGCTACTACAAGATGCCCCAGGCCACCGCGGCGGCCATCGACGAAAACGGTTGGCTCCACACCGGCGACTTAGCCCGCCGGGATGAAAACGGCTACTACAAGATCACCGGCCGCATCAAGGACATGATCATCCGGGGCGGCGAGAACATCTACCCCAAGGAGATCGAAGACTTTATCTATACCCATCCCAAGGTCAACGACGTCCAGGTCATCGGCGTGCCCGATAAGCAGTACGGCGAAGCCATCATGGCCTGCGTCATCCTCAAAAAGGGCGAAACCTTAACCGAAGAGGAGCTCAAGGAATATGTGGCCTCCCACATGGCCAAGCACAAAACCCCCGCCTATGTGGACTTTGTCGACGCCTTCCCCATGAACGCCGCCGGCAAAATCCTCAAATACAAGATGCGGGAGCAGGCCGTTGAAAAGCTGGGTTTGCAAGCCGCCAACGCCATCGAAACGGCATAAGATTTTGTCACAATTATTCTATATTTTCACCAAATCATTCCATTTTTATTGCAAAAAAGCACCTGCAGTCTACCACTCTGCAGGTACTTTTATTGTTTGAATTTTCTTCAAAAAATCGCTGGTTACCTGTCTTTTTTCGACAAGAATTTCACAATTCTTTGGATATAATAATTTCCGGTTTCAGATCTTCCAAATCCAACTTGATAAAGTCCTCCAAAACTTCGTCAAAGTGGATGGGCGACAGATCCAGCCGGTTACAAAGGTCCACAAGTTTTGCTAGTTTGGGTTTGGCCAAATTCAGATTACAAAAACGATATTGCTCATCCCCTTGCTCCACGACGACATCAAGCGCCGTGTAACTTCCTATTCCTGGACTAACCACTGATTCTTCTACAATCTCATACCTTCGCATAGCACTACTTCCTTTGTGAAAAATTCATTTGTTGTTTACTATATATTACTATATTTGTTAATAACTGTCAATCATTGGTAAAAAGTCCAAAAGGAAAAAACGGTTCATTTTCAGTAATTTTTCAGTCAAAATTGACATTTTGTATTTTTTTCACTATAATGAAAGCGAACAGAAGGGAGTTGAAAGCGTGTATACTTTTTCTTGCTAGAATTTTTTGGCGCATTATTGGCAATCTTGATTGCCTATATTTTTGCGCCCATCTGCAAGAAAGCGTATGCTGCTTTTCCTTTCTCCGCTTGATGATCCGAAGGGCTCCTACCAAGCCCGCCGGATACGTTATGGAGCCGATAAGTCGCAAGAAGCACTGCTTTCTTGCGGCTTATTCTGTTTTTAGGAGGCGATACCCATGTCGCTCATTCAAGTATCCCATCTCACTTTCGGTTATGACGGCAGCTTGGACAATATCTTCGAGGATGTCAGCTTTCAGATCGACACCCGTTGGAAGTTGGGCCTCACCGGGCGCAACGGGCGGGGAAAGACCACCTTCCTGCGGCTGCTGATGGGGGAATATCCCTATACCGGGACCATCTCCCACAGCGTCGACTTTGACTATTTCCCCTTTGGGGTACAGCAACCGGACCGCACCACCCAGGAAATTGCCGGGGAGCTGGCCCCGGACATGGCGCCCTGGCAACTGAGCCGGGAACTTTCCCTGTTGGAACTGGACGACGAGGTCCTCTACCGGCCCTTCTCTACCCTGAGCCAGGGAGAGCGGACCAAAATATTGCTGGCGGCACTCTTTTTGCGGGAAAACCATTTCCTGCTCATCGACGAGCCCACCAACCATCTGGACCAGCACGCCCGCCAGGTGGTGGGACGGTATCTGCGGGGAAAGGAGAGCTTCATCTTGGTCTCCCACGACCGGGACTTTCTCGACAGCTGCATCGATCACATTCTTTCCATCAACCGGTGCAATATTGAGGTGCAGCGGGGGAACTTTTCCACCTGGCAGGAAAATAAACGCCGTCAGGATCAGTTTGAGACACTGGAAAACCAGCGCTTACAAAAGGACATCCGCCGCCTTTCCGCCGCCGCAAGGCGAACCTGTGGCTGGTCGGATCAGGTGGAGGCGTCCAAATACGGCGCCGGCGTGGCGGACCGGGGCTATGTGGGCCACAAATCAGCCAAGATGATGAAGCGCTCCAAGGTCATCGCCCGGCGACAGGAGGCGGCCATCGAGGAGCGCAGCGGGCTCATGCGCAACGTGGACACCGCCGAAAGCCTCAAGCTGCAAAATTTGCCCTTTCCAAAGCCGGTGCTAGTCGAGGCCTCCGATCTGTCCCTCTTCTACGACGGCCGGGCGGTGGTGGAACAGCTGAATTTCACCGTGGAGCGGGGCGACCGGATTGCCCTTCACGGCAAAAATGGGGCGGGGAAGTCTTCCGTCTTAAAACTTCTGCTGGGGGAAATGATCGATCACACAGGGCGCATCCAACTGGCAAACGGCCTGATCATTTCCTATATCCCCCAGGACACCGCCTTTCTTCGGGGCAGTCTGCGGGATTTCTGCCAGGAGCGGGAGATTGACGAAAGCCTCTGCAAGGCGATCCTGCGCAAGCTGGACTTTTCCAGAGAGCAGTTCCTGGGAAATATGGAAAACTTTAGTGCCGGACAAAAGAAAAAGGTCCTCCTCGCCGGCAGCCTCTGCCAAAAGGCCCACCTCTACCTTTGGGACGAGCCGCTCAATTTCGTGGACGTCCTCTCCCGCATCCAGATCGAGGAGCTCATTTTAGATAGCGAGCCCACCATGGTCTTTGTCGAACACGACAGCGCCTTTGAGACCCGGGTGGCCACCAAGGTGGTGGAGCTCTAAAGCACTGACGAGCCGCAAGGCCAAATGCACCGCCGATACAACTTGAAAGCGCCATCGGCGAGAACAAAGCCCGCTGGTTCCAGCGGCGCGGAGATTGGATCAACAAATTTCCCTAGGCGCGATGGTATCTCCCTGTCGAAGCCGGATATGGCCGCCTCCCGGCAGCGGAAAGCAGCGCCGCTTCACGCTCACCGGCAGCCACATCCAATACCGCCAGATCCTCCCAGACCGCCGCCCAACGCACCCACTGGTTCGTCAAAAAAGCCCTTAGCCAATAAAGGCCAAGGGCTTTTTCTTTATATTGGCGCGCGGAGCGCACACGGTATTTCCCGCTGATTCTCGCAGGCTTTCTTTGCGGCTCTCGCTGGCTTTCCCCGTGGACTCTCGCGGTATTTCTTCCGCTGATTCTCACGGTATTTCTCCGCCGATGCTTTCCTCGCAGGCTTACTGGCCCGCGCTGTCGATGGCGTCGAGGACCGCGGCGTTGTCCCGGGAGGCAATATAGATGAGGGCGCTGCCCCGGATGGTCTCCATCCGGTTTTCTAAGAGGGCCGTTTGTTCCGGGTTATAGAGGGCGTTTTGCTCCCCCAAGTCGCTCATAGCGCTGGCAATGGCGTTTTTCACCGCGTTTTCCTCCCCCTCCTTGGGGACCACCACCAGATAGACCCCCTGGTCGGACACGCCGATGACATATTCGGAAAAGAGGGACGCGTCGATGCCGTAGAGGTCCTGGAGCTCCTTCTCCCCCGGCTCCTGGAGGCCGGGGAATAGCGCCTCCCCCTCATAGGTGAGGGCCGCCACATTGGTGCGGACCTCGCCGAGGTCCGGCTGTCCCGAAGTGTCCTCCCCGCCGCCGCACCCGGCAAGCAGCAGACAGCACAGCAGGGCTGTGAGCCCCAGCAACCATTTTTTCATCCTTCATTTCCTCCTGCATCGTCCAATTTGGGGTGGGTGCGAATATAGGTGATAATCACGGGATAAGTTTCTTTTCGGGGATGGATGCCGTCCTTCTCATAGAAGTATCCCGGCTTTCCCTGGCCATTTGCATCCTTCAGGGCGGCGGCCACATCCAAGAGGTAAATTCCCTTATTCCGGCACATCTGCGCTAAGTAAAAGTTGATCTTATTGCATTTATCATTGCTCAACCCTCCCGCCTTGCGGTCATAACGGCCGTCCACTGGGTAGAGGGAGGACACGATGAGCTGGGTGTCTGGGCTCGCTTCCTGCAGCGCGTCGATGAGTTCCCCATATTCCTGGGCGATCTGCTCTTCCCCCCGCAGTCCCGCGCAGTTGGCCCCCAGGGTGATGATGATCCGTTTCGGGCGCCACCGCTTCATAGCTTCCAGCAAATCCACCTTTTGGTGATGGCCGTCCATCCAGGTGTTGACAGGCGTGGTCAGAATGCTCTTTTGATCCACCGCCTCCACCCCCCAGATGTTCGAGAAGGGGACGGCTTTGTGGACTCCCGCGTTGATGGTGATGCTGTCGCCCAAAAGGATCGTTTCTTTCATATATGGTTCCCCCGCGTCATTGCCTTCGGGCAGGACGACGTCGGAATAATAGGGGACAAGGGAAAAATGGGACAGATCCATGGTCAGCGGGGATACCGGCGTCACCTTGACCCGCCGCTCGGCGGTAGCCGTGTTGCCGGCGGCATCGGTGACCTCATACTCCAAGGTGTAATCCCCGGGAGCGGACGTATCCACCTCGCCCGTGCAGCGCACCTTGTCCGTCAAATCGCCGTCGCAGTTGTCGGTGGCCGTGGCGCCCGGATCCTGAAAGGCGCCGCCCACCTCGATGGCCATGCTCTCCTCCCCCCTTAAGGAAAGCGCTGGCACCGTAATATCTTTGACATGCACCGTCCGGGTGAGGGTGTGGATCCACAGCCGGTAGGTCAAACGGTAGGTGCCGGGCACCTGGTCGTCCACCGCGCCCTCCTTATGGATGCTCTCGTCAAAGGACATCCCCAACAGGCGGGCGGAGGCCCCCTTTTCCCGGTAGGGCTCCCCCACGGCGATGGTCATTTCTTGATTGCCGTTGAGATGGAAGTGGTAGGAAAAAAAGACGCCGGTCCCACAGATCAAAAGCAGCCCGCAGATGAGCGCCAATAAGGAACCTTTGCTTTTGAGATGAATCTCTGTCATCTTACTCCCCTCCAAAATTGGAGCTGGCCGATTGGGGTCATCCGCTCGCTTGTACCATCCATCTAAAATCACTTCCATATTATAATATATTTGTCGTCATATTGCCATGGATATTTTTGAACAATTCACGAATACTTTCATCTTTACCCCTTCCCCCCAATAAACTGGGAGCCTGTGGGAGAAAAAGTCTACCGCACGGAAGGTCACGGCAAAGTATTATGTGTTGGTTCCATGAATTTTTAGGAAGAAATCTTTATTTTTATCGAAATTTATGCTATAAATAAACACATATCATTCTAATTTTAGAGAAAAGAAGAAAGGGAAAGAACTGTGAAAAAAAGAGCGATTTGTGCCGCGCTGCTCTGCCTGGCTATCGTGGCCGGCGGCTGCGCGAAAAAAGATGAATATGTCAAATTGGGCGATTATAAGGGCCTGGAGGTCAAGGTGGCGTCCTACGAGGTGACCGACGCGGAGTTGGACACACAGATCCAGCGCCTGCTCCAGGATAAGGCCACCACCGAAGAGGTCACCGACCGCCCGGTCCAGGACGGCGATATCGTCAACATCGATTACGAAGGCCTACTTGACGGCGAAGCGTTTGAGGGCGGCAGTGCCGAGGGCCAAGATCTGACCATCGGGTCCAACTCCTTCATCGAGGGCTTTGAAACGGGCCTCATCGGCGCCAACATCGGAGAGACCAAGGCCCTCAACCTCACCTTCCCTGACCCGTACAAAAACAATCCCGATATGGCGGGCAAGGCCGTCGTTTTCAACGTCAAAGTAAACGGCATCAAAAAGTCCGTCACCCCGGAATTTAACGACGCCTTTGTCCAAACTTTAGGCGATCAGTACAAGACGGTAGACGACTATAAAAACGCTCTGCGCACCTCCCTGGAAGAGCAGAAAAAGCAGTCTGTGGAATCAGACAAAATCACCAGCTTGCGCCAGACCCTTTTTGAAAAGTGCGAGATCCTCAAGTACCCCGACGGCGCTTTAGACGATTATATCAAAGAGATGACCGACTACTACACCAACTATGCCGCTTCGGTGGAGCTATCTCTGGCCGATTTCTTGCAGCAGAACATGGGGATGACCGAGGCCGAGTTCCAGGAGGAAGCCAAAAAAACAGCCGAGCAGAATGTGGGGCTGGAGCTGATCATCAACGCCATTGCTGAAAAAGAAAAGATCACCATCGGCGACGACGAATACAAAGAGCTGTGCGCCAAATATAGCGAACAGTTCGGCTTTGAAAGCGAAGAGAAGTTTATCGAGTATTACGGCGGCGAAGAGGAAGTGCGCAAAAACATGCTTTCCGACAAGGTCATGGAGTTTGTCTCCGACAACGCCGTGGAAGTCGCCGCTTAAATCCTGTTTCCCATCCCCCGAAGCCTTGGGTTTCGGGGGATTTTTGCGTGGGGGCCTCGGGCCCTTCCCGCAAAGAAAAGCCCGTCCTCTTTTAACATATGCGCCTGTCCACCGCAAAAGACGGGAAATTTACGCGCAGGAAAAGAATTACCGCACAGCGCTGGCTTTCTGCCATCGGTGCAAGGGATAATTGTCGCAAGTATTTTGCGGCAAGGCTACTTTTGCGCTTGAGAGACGGAGGGCCTGGGGAAGAACCGGCTGCCGGCGATGCGTCCGGCGCCACTTCGCCGAAGGCGCGAAACGGTGCTCGCCAAGCAGCGATCCGCCGGGAAAACGGGGGGCGGCTCCAGCTGCTATGGCTCTGCCTGGGTAGGTTGTGCCCGATGAGCGGGGGCGGCTCTGGCTGCTATGGCTCTATCTGTTATCGTCCGGCGCGCCCCTCCCTCTTCATACCGCCTCACCCAGAAGAACCCCACCCCATCCGCTCACTGCGGACGGGGTGGGGTTCTTTCCATCTTCTTATTCCTGGCGCAGCAGTTCTTCCAAAAGCTTCCGTAGCAGCACAGGGTTGCCCTTTCCCTTGGTCTGACGCATGCACTGGCCGATGAGGGTTTGGATGGCTTGGGTCTTGCCACGCCTGTAATCGGCCGCCGACTTCTCGTTATCCCCTATCACCTGCCGGGCGATGGGACGCAGGAGACTCTCGTCGCTCAGCTGCCACAGGCCCTCCCGCTCCGCCAGCGCCGCCGGGTCCTGGTCCTCCCGCCACAGCGCGCCGATGAGCTTCTTGCCGGTGCCGGAATTGATCTTCCCCTCCTCCAGCATGTCGGCAATCTGGCCGAGATGGGCGGGGGCGACGGGAATGCAAGTCTCACCCGGGGCAAGCAGGCGGAACACTTCCGACGTTATGAGGTTCGCCAGGATCCCCGGCGCACGGGTGAAGGCGGCCGCCGCCTCGAAGTAGTCGGCGATCTCCCGCTCGCTTACCAGCGCCTCCCCGTCGGCGTCCGTGAGGCCGTATCGCTCCCGATACAGGGCCTTGCGCTCGTCGGGCAGCACGGGAATTTCACGCTCCAACCGGGTAAGCAGGGTGTCGCTCAGGACAATGGGCGCGAGGTCCGGATCGGGAAAATAGCGGTAGTCGTCGGCGTCCTCCTTTTTGCGCATGGAGAAGGTCTTGCCGCTCTTTTCGTCGAATCTTCGCGTCTCCTGGACGATGGCTTCCCCGGACTCGACGGCCTCCACCTGGCGTTTAAACTCATATGTGATGGCCTTGGCGATAAACTGGAAGGAGTTGAGGTTCTTCATCTCGGTGCGGGTGCCCATCGTCTGCTCCCCCCGCTTTCGCACCGAGAGGTTGACGTCGCACCGCAGGGAGCCCTCCTGCATCTTGCAGTCGGAAATACCGGCATAGCGCAAAATGGAGCGCAGCTTCCGCACAAAAGCCACCGCCTCCTCCGCCGAGCGGATGTCGGGCTCGGTCACGATCTCGATGAGGGGGACGCCGCAACGGTTATAGTCGCACAGGGTTCCCCCGTCCTCGGTGTGGATGAGCTTGCCCGCGTCCTCCTCGATGTGGATGCGGGTGATGCCGATGCGCTTTTCCCCCGCTTTCACCTGCACATCCAGCCAGCCGTGCTCGCATAGGGGCAGGTCGTACTGGGAAATCTGATAGGCCTTGGGCAGATCGGGGTAAAAGTAGTTTTTCCGATCCTGCTTGGAAAACCGTGCGATGGCGCAGTGGGTGGCAAGGCCCGCCTTCACCGCGTATTCCACCACCCGCTCATTGAGGACCGGTAGGGCGCCGGGCATGCCCATGCACACCGGACAGCACTGGGTGTTGGGCGCAGCACCGAAGGCCGTGGAACAGCCGCAGAATATCTTGGTCTTGGTACTGAGCTCCACATGGACTTCCAGGCCGACGACCATTTCGTAGCTGCCGCTCATCACGCATCCCCCTTTGCCGAAGTTTCAAAGGCGTAGCCCGCCTGATAGAGCATTCCTTCCGAAAACGCCGGTCCGATGAGCTGCATCCCGATGGGAAGGCCGTCCTCATTCGCGCCACAGGGCAGGGAGAGGGCCGGGAGCCCGGCGATGTTGACCGGCACGGTGTAGACGTCCCCCAAATACATGGAGAGGGGGTCCCGGGTCTTCTCTCCCATGCGGTAGGCGGTGGTGGGCGCCACCGGGCCGAGGATGAAATCATAGCCTCGGAACACCCGTTTAAAGTCCTCCACAATGAGGGTGCGCACCTGTTGGGCCTTCTTATAGTAGGCGTCGTAGTACCCGGCGCTGAGCACAAAGGAACCCAGCATGATCCGCCGCTTGACCTCCCTGCCAAAGCCCTCGCTGCGGGAGCGGAGATAGAGTTCCTCCACCCCCCGGCAGCCCTTGGCTCGGAAGCCGTATTTGACCCCATCGAACCGGGCCAGGTTGGAGGAAGCCTCGGCGCTCGAAAGGATGTAATAGGCGGGCAGGGCGTGGGGGAGGCTCTCCATGGAGACTTCCTCCACCTGGGCTCCCAGCCCCGCAAAGCGCCGGGCCGCTCCCTCGATGGCTAAGGCCACCTGGGGGTCGATGCCCTCCCCGAAGTACTCCCGGGGCAGGGCGATCTTTTTGCCCTGCACCCCCGCCTCGATGCCGGATAGGAAGTCTCCGCCGGCCCGGTCCACGCTGGTGGAGTCCCGGCGGTCATACCCCGCGATAGCCGAGAGGACGAGAGCGTTGTCCCGCACGTCCCGGGTCAGGGGCCCAATCTGGTCAAAGGAGGAGGCAAAGGCCACCAGGCCGTACCGGGACACGGCGCCGTAGGTGGGCTTCATCCCCACCACGCCGCAAAAGGCGGCGGGCTGGCGGATGGAGCCGCCGGTATCCGAACCCAGGGCATAGGCCGCTTCCCCCGCCGCCACCGCGGCGGCGCTGCCGCCCGAGCTGCCCCCCGGCACCCGGGAAAGGTCCCGGGGGTTGTGGGTGGGCTGGAAAAAGCTGTTCTCGGTGGAGGAACCCATGGCAAACTCGTCCAGGTTCGTCTTTCCTAGCAAAACATAGTCATGCTCTGCCAGACGCTCCACCACATGGGCGTCATAGGGCGGGACGAAGTTTTCGAGCATCCTGGAGGCGCAGGTGGTTCGCACGCCCCTGACGCAGATGTTGTCTTTGATTCCCATCGGCACCCCGGCGAGCGGCGGCAACTTTTCGCCCTGGGTCCGCTTTTTGTCCACCTGGGCGGCGGTCGACAGGGCCCCTTCCTCCGTCACCGTCAGATAAGCGCCGATATCCTTTTCCTTGGCGCTAATTTCATCGAGATAGGCGCTCGCCGCCTCCACTGCGGAGAGCTCCTTACCTTGCAGGGCACGGGAGAGCTCCCACACCGGCATTTCCGTGATGTTCATTTGGCTCCCCCTCACTCCATCACCTTGGGCACCAGGATGCAGCCATCCCGTACCGCCGGCGCGTTTTCTAATAGGGTCTCCCGCTCGATGCCGGGGCGTACCTCGTCTTCCCGCCACACGTTTTGCAGGGGCAGCACGTGGGCGGTGGGCTCCACCCCCTCGGTGTCGATGGCGGAGAGTTCGTCCGCAAAGGCAATGATGGCAGAAAGCTCCCGCTTCATCTCCTCCTTCTCCCGGGGAGTGAGCCGGAGTTTGGAGAGATTCGCCACATGGTCCACGTCGATGTCCCGCGTCTTCCGCTCGGCCTCCGCCCGGTCCGTGGCGTACGCGGCCCGTTCCGCCCGGTCCTCCGCAAAAGTCTCGCCATCCCTTTCCATCATCGCAATTCCCCCTGTTCTTTTCCCCCGACGGGGTGGATCTAACGCTTTCTATTCTAACATGAATGCGGGGGAGGCGCAAACGCGGCCGGGACGCCGGAGTTCGAGGCCCCGCATCCGGTCGAGGCCCTCGTGCCCGATCGAAGCCTCCGTGCCCGGTCGAGACCTCCGCACCCGGTCGAGGCCTCCGTGCCCGGTCGAGACCTCCGCACCCGGTCGACGCCCCCGCACCCGATCGAGGCCTCCGCGCCCGGTCGAGGCCCCCGTCGAGGAACTTGGGCCCCGTTTTTGCACCGCTTACCCCCACTGTCCGAAAAAAGGGGGCCGCTGATTCCTTCAGCGGCCCCCTTTTCGTCACGGGTTCATGATATTGATGAGGCTTTCCCCTGTCAAGAGGCGTTTGACATTCTGTACGGCGATTTCCACCGCAAAGCTGCTGGTGCCGTTGGACTGTCCGGCGATGTGGGGGGTGAGCACCACGTTGTCGAGGTCCAGGAAGGGGCTGTCCGCCGGTAAGGGCTCGGTGCCAAAGACATCGAGCGCCGCGCCGCCGATCTTCCCGTCCTTGAGGGCTGCAATCAGGGCTTCTTCGTCCACAAGCCCCGGCCGGGCGGTGTTGATGAAGACGGCGGTGAGTTTCATCAGCGCAAACTGCTCTGCGCCGAAGAAGCCGTCGGTCTTCTCCGAGTGGCGCAGATGGACAGTGACAAAGTCAGACTCCCGCAAGAGGTCGTCAAGCTCCCTGGGTTCCGCCCCCCGTTTGGCCACCTCCTCGGGGCCGAAGAAGGGGTCATAGGCCAAAATCCGGCATCCGAAGCCGCGGAGACGCTCGGCCACCATCCCGCCGATGGAACCGATGCCCACAATGCCCACCGTCTGGTCCCGCAGGTTGAGACAGTAGTCCTTGTTGGGGTAGTCCTTGACCCAACGGCCCTCCTTGATGTTGTGGTGGCCGAAGGCGATGTTGCGCCCGGCGCTGAGAATCATGCCCACGGTGTAGTCGGCCACCGCCGGGGAGCTTCTGCCGTTGGAATTGGTGACTACGATGCCCCGCTCCTTGCATAAAGCCAGGTCCACGTTGTTGCAGCCGCCCCGCAGCACAAAGACGTTTTTGAGTTTCGGCGCGTTGTCGAGTAGCTTCCGGTTGACCGGGCACATGTGAACCACCAGGATGTCGGCGTCCTTCACCGCCTCCATGGCCTGGGGGGATGCCTCACAGGCGTCGGCCCCCTCCTCCTCCGTTTTTTTCATGATGGTAAAGAGGGTGTCGGTGGTCTGCATGGTGGGGTCGTCCACCTGCGCCACCTGGGCTCCGTATTGGGCCATGGAAAGGAAAGGCGCCGTCGCCTGGAAATTGACAAAGCAGTCGCAGATGATGACAATCTTTTTCTGATCCATTGTTTCGTCTCCTTTGTATATATCTTATCAATTGGCGCTGAGCTCCTCGCTCAGGCGGTAAAACTCCCGCCAAAGGGGCTTCATCTCCCGCTCCAAACGGGCATAAAGGGCGAATTTTTTCTGGTACTGGGCATGCCGCCCGGGGTCGGGGACAAACTCCCGGCGGACGGCCACCGGCAGGTCCATGGCCGCGTCAAAGCTCCCGCAGACGCCAAGGGCGGTCAGAAGGCCCAGCGCCACGCCCCGGGCCGTCACCTCCCCGCCCTCCGGCACCCGGACCGGAAGGCCGGTGACGTCGGCAAAAATCTGGCCATAGGGGTCGCTTCTCGCGCCGCCGCCCACGAGCCACAATCTTTTCACCCGGTCGAAGCGCTCCATGCGCAGCATATTGGAATAATTGGAAAACACAATGCCCTCATAGACGGCCTTGATCATATCCGCCCGGCCGTGCCAGCTGCGCAGGCCGTAAAAGCCGCCGCAGGCCTTGGCGTCGGAGAGGCTCCCCAGCAAAAAGGGGTGGAAAATGAGGCTGCTCACCCGCTCTAAATCCAGCCTCTCGTCGATGTACTGAAACACCGATATCCCCAGCTTCTCCGCCTCCTCCCGCTCCATCCGGCAAAGTTCTGCCACCATGTGGTCGAGACAGCTCCCGGTGTTGCAGTCCCCCTCGGCCCGCCAGAGTTCCCCCGGCACCGGGGAGGCGTAGTTGAGGGACTCCGGGCCCCTCCCGCCCCGGCGTCCGTGCATGACGGAGAAGCCGAAGGTCCCCAGAGCCGTCACCATCTCGTCTTCCCCCAGCCGTCCCACGCCCAGCGGGAAGGAGGCCATGTCGTGGATGCCGGTAATGACCGGCGTCCCCGCTTTGAGACCCGTCACCCGGGCGGCCTCCCCGGTCACCTGCCCCGCGATGGCGTGGGAGGCCCGCAGGGGCGGCAGCTTGGGGAGCAGGTCCCCCATATCGAACACGTCCAAAAAGTCCTTGGAATAGGTAAAGGTGTCCAGGTCGAGCCAGGGGCCGCCGCAGGCGTCGGTGGGGTCGGTGGAGATATCGCCGGTGAGCCGGTAGCGAATCCAGTCCTTGGAAAAGAGGACGGCCGCCATCTTTTCATAGTTTTCCGGCTCCCGCTCCTTAAGCCAGCGGGTCAGGGTGATGGCGCTCCCCGTGGAGAAGCGGAAATGGGAGAGGGCACAGCCCCGCTCAAATTGGCCGCTTTCCTGCCACCGGTCCATGATGGCGGCGCCCCGGCCGTCCGAGGAGAGGATGCCGGGGCGCACCGGGTTGCCCGAAGCGTCGATAGGGAAAATGCTGGAGCCCTGCCCCGTGACGCCCACCCCCAGGATGTTGTCCGGGCGTATCCGCTCGTCGAAAATGCCGGAAATGGCCCGGCAGGACGCTCCCCAAATCTCCTCCATGTCCTGCTCGATCCAGCCCATGGCCGGGGTGGACCACTGGCGGCAGCGCTCGCTGGACACCTTTTGCTGCCTGCCGCCCAGGTCAAAGGCCACCGCCTTGATGTTGGTGCTGCCCTTGTCCAGACACAGCACATAGCCTTCCGTTTGTTTCAATTGCAACCCTCCTCGCCCGACTATGTAGTAAATGTATCATACTTTTATATCCTTATTGTAGCACAGGAAAATCCCAGCCACAAGACCCTTTTTGCCAAAGGCGCTCCACTTGTCCATACCACTTTGACAGCTGTCTGTACGCTTGGCCCATGGGTATTGCCACATCTCCCATGAAATGGCAATAGACCCATATTCACTTGTCAATTCCTACGAAATATAATTTATATGTTTAATATTATAGCATATGATATATAAATCCACTATAATTATTTTATGTGCTGGACCTGTCTTTTGCCGGACGGACAGCCAGGAGAAGAGCGGCCGAGGAGCTTGGCCGTAACGAGAAGAAGAAGGAGTGGAAAAGATGTCATCAACCTACCATCACCGGCTGAGAAGGCGCTTATGCAGCTGTTTTCTCGCCCTATCCCTCATCCTATCCCTGCTCACGGGCGTCACCGCAGCGGCGGCGGACGTCCTCCCCTTGAGCGGCTGGACCAGCCCCCACCAGAGCTTTACCGCCGGCGACGACGGCAAAGTGACCCTGCAAAGCACGGGAGACAATAACTTCGTCGTCTCCGACAAAACTGTCACCGCCTTTACCATGGAAGCGGACATGACCGTCGGCGCCCAATGTGACGCGGCGGGCTTCCTCTTCGCCGTCAAGAACAAGGATAACCCCGGCTCCTCCTGGGGCGCTTTACACCTGCACGCCGCCACGGCCCGGGTCTTCCACGTCCCGAACCTGGACAAGCTCGACAAGGCGGCGCCCATCGACGCCTCCCTGCGGCAAAATAAGCTCCATGTAAAACTCACCATGGACGCGTCCGGGAATTTAAAAGTCTATCTGGGCGAGTCGGACGAGCCCGCGCTCACGGCCAGCTACCCTGATTATGAGGGCGGCTATCTGGGGCTTTGTTCCTGGAAGGGCGACGTCGTGTTCGAGAACGTCACCGTGGAAGAAGCTTCCCATGTGGGCTTTGTCTCCAATGTGTCGGGCTGGAACGCCTCCTCCGGGGACTGGTCGATGACCGACGCCGGTTACCGGGCCAACAATTCCACCCTGGGCAATAACTACGCCTATTCCTCCGAAGTCATCCCCACCGGCAAAAACTTTGTCCTGGAAGGGAACCTCCATATCGAGGTACCCGAAGGCGGCGGCGGGGCAGGCATCGCCATTGTGCCCAACCCAGCCGACCCCAACGAGACCTGGTACTGCGCCAACATCGACAAGATGTGGGGCAACACCAGCCGCCTGTTTAAAAACCACTGGCCGGGCGGGGACTTTTGGAGCATCGGCCGGGGGCTCACGGCGGAGGAAACCGCCGCCAAGGACTACCGCCTGCGTATCGAGTACACCGACGGCGTCTTCCACTACCTCTTAAACGGCGCTTTGGTGGACAGCTACGCTGGGGACGCCTTCTCCGGCGGCACGGTGGCGCTCATGACCTTTAATTCCGACACCACCTTCCAAAATATCACCATTTCCTACTCCGACCCCTCCGTTCCCAGCAATGCCCTCACCGGGTGGAGCGGCGGCAGCTTCGAGGGCGGCGAGGGGGCCGACCCGGTGAGCATGAAAAACACCGGCGGCAACAACTTCGTCATGTCCTCCACTTCTGCCAAATATTTCACCATGGAGGCCGACATGACCCTGGATCCTGGCTGCGAGGCCGCCGGCTTCCTCTTCGGCGTCCCCAACCGGGGCAATCCCGGCGCCGACTGGTGCGCGCTGCAAATCAACAACTACCACGCCAACGGCAAGGCTCGGGTCTTTAACGTCCCGGGCCTGGATAAGCTCAACAAGGACGCCGTCTTAGAGCCCGGCACCCGGGACAAGCCGATCCATCTCAAACTCACCGTCAGCCCGGGGAACATCATCCGCGTGTATGTGGGCGACGCGGCCGATCCGGTGGTGGAAACCACCTACGACGATTACGCGGGCGGTTATCTGGGGCTTTGCTCCTATAACGGCGCCGCCACTTTCCAAAACATCACCTACGTGGAAAGTGAAGAGCCGGTCTTCAACACCAACCTGACCGGCTTTGTGGAGAACGACAAATGGGCCCTGACCAACAAGGGGTACCGGGGGAACAACGCCGAGGCCGGCAATGTCTTCTCCTTCTCCGATGTGGTCACCCCGGCAGGCAAGTCCTTCATCCTGGAAGGCAATATGCACATCGAAAACGAGAAGGGCGGCGGCGGTATCATCATCGCCCCGAACCCCCAGAACCCCTATGAGACATGGACCTGCGCCAATGTGGACAAATTCGGCGGGAACTCCACCAGGCTCTTTAAAAATAACGGCAAGGATGTCTGGAGCATCAATGGGAGCCTCACTTCCGCCCAGATCGCCGCCAAGGACTACCATCTGCGCATCGAGTGCATCGACGGCACCTTCAGCTACTATCTGGACGGGGTCCTCATCGGCACCCAAAGCGACCCCGATTTTAACGGCGGGACCATCGGCGTCATGACCTATCACGGCGACGTCACCTTCGACGAGCTCTACTACTATCTGGCCGAGGACGTCCCCCAGCTCATCTCTTTGGAAGTTGCGGGCGCCACGCTCAATGAAGACTTTGCGCCCACGGCCACCGCCTACACCGCCGACGTGGAAAATTCCGTCGATTCCGTGCGGGTCAAGGCCTCGGTCAAGGATCGTTTTGCCCTGCAAATCAACGGTGCTGCGGCGCAAAGCGGCGTCGAGTCCGCCGAAATTCCGCTGCGGGTGGGCAAGAACGTCGTCAAGGTCACCGTCAGCGACCCGCAGACCAAGCTGAGCCTCAACGTAGAACTCAGCGTCCTCCGGGCGGTGGACGAGGAGACCATCTATACCGGGGATTACCGTCCCCAGTTCCACTTCACCCCCCAGACCATGTGGATGAACGACCCCAACGGCATGGTCTATAACGCGGCCACCGGGGAATACCACCTCTATTACCAGTATAACCCCGAGTCCCTCAACTGGGGGACGCCGCACTGGGGCCACGCCGTGTCCAAGGACCTCCTTCACTGGACCGACTACGGCATCGTCCTCTCGGGCAACATTTGCTCGGGCGGCGGCGTGGTGGACACCAAGAATTCTTCCGGCCTTTTCGACGCCTCCGTCCCGCCGGAATCCCGGTTTGTCTACTTCTATAACGGCCTGCGGGTGGCCTATTCCACCGACGGCGGCTACACCCTCCAAAAGGTGGACACCCCCGCCGTGACGCCGGGCTGTTTTGACCCCAAGGTGCTGTGGTACGCCGACGATACAATGGAAAACGGCGGCATATGGCTGGCCATCACCGGCGGACAGGGGAGCACCTGCAAGCTCTATACCTCCACCGACCTGCTCCACTGGACCTTTAACAGCGAGACGCTGGACAAGGACGGCCAAACCATGGAAACTGAATGTCCCGACCTCTATCCCCTCCCGCTGGATGGGGACGAGGGCAACGTTAAATGGGTCATCAATGCCGGCGGCGTGTTCTACGTGGTGGGCGACCTGACCAAGGACGGGTTCGGCAAGCTCCACTACCGGGCCCTGACGGATGAACTCATTTATAACGGCGACTCCCGGGGGGCCAGCGCCACCGTGACGGGACAAAACTACGCCACCACCACCTATTATAACGACGCTTTGGGACGCCGCCTCTCCATGAGCTGGCTGGTCGACGGTAGCGCCGCCGCCCTGGGCGCGGAAAAGTGCTGGAACGGGGCCCAGACCCTGCCGCTGCGCACCGAGCTTAAAACAGTAAACGGCCAGATGTCGCTGATCAGCTACCCTGTGGCAGAGGTCAATACCCTGCGCTCGGACGTCCTCTATGAGACTGAGGACACCGCCGTGACCCCGGACAGCCCCAATCTGCTCGACGGCGTCAAGGGCATCTATTACGATATCGAAGCGGTGCTGACCCCAGCAGGCGCCGATGAATTCGGCTTTGTCCTGCGCAAGGGCGGCGATCAGCAGACCGTGGTCAAATACAGTGTCAGCGAACAAAAGCTCATCGTCGACAAGAGCAAGGGCGGCAAGGCCACCAGCGGCATCTGTCCCATGGCGATGACGCCCATGGCCGACGGCAAGGTAAAAATGCGTATCCTGGTGGACACCTCGGTCATCGAGGCCTTCGGCAACGACGGCGAGGCCGCCGTCAGCACCCTGTTTTTCCCCGACGCCTCCAGCGACGGCATGGAGTTTTACGTAAAGGGCGGCGATGTGACCGTCGATTCTCTACACATCTATGCCATGACTTCCGCTTGGAAGGAGCCGTCGCCTCAGCCGGTTCCCACCACCCTCACCGACCTGACCCTGTCCTCGGCCCTCCTCACCCCCAACTTCTCCGCCGATGTGACTGAGTACACGGCAACCGTGGCTAACTCTGTGGACTCCATCAAGGTGATGTCCACCTACACCGGCGATACAGCCGTCACCGTGAACGGCGTCGAGGTCGCTTCCGGTGAATACTCCACCGGTATCTCCCTGAGCATTGGCGAGAACACCATCACCGTCATCGCGGGCGAGAAGACCTACACCATTAAGGTCACCCGCGAGAAGCCAGCTCCGGTACCCACGGTTCTCACCGACCTGACCCTGTCCTCGGCCCTCCTCACCCCCAACTTCTCCGCCGGTGTGGCCGAGTACACCGCTACTGTGGCGAACTCCGTGGACTCCATCAAGGTTCTCCCCACCTACACCGGCGATACAGCCGTCACCGTGAACGGCACAGAAGTGGCTTCCGGCGCTTACTCCACCGATATCTCCCTGAGCGTCGGCGAGAACACCATCACCGTCGTCGCGGGCGAGAAGACCTACACCATCAAAGTTACCAGAGAGGACAAGGAACCTCCTGTCACCGAGACTCCCTTCCTGGATGGTCTGGAGCTTTCTCAGGGCGTCCTACAGCCCAACTTTAACAAGGACGTCAACGCCTACACCGCCTCTGTCGGTAACGCCATCGACTCCATCCAGGTCAAACCCTTCTACTCCGGCGAGATGGCAGTCACTGTGAACGGCAAGGCTGTGGAAAGCGGCGTCTTCTCCGAGGCCATCGCTCTCGACGTAGGAGAGAACACCATCCAAGTGAAGCTCGTCATGGGAGAGAAAGAGAACATCTATACGATTGTCGTCACCCGTGCAAAACCCGCGGACACGACGAAGCCTACCACCACGAAGCCCTCTATCCCGGGCGGACACAGCTCCGACTGGAAGTGGCCGGAGGGGACGGCAAAGCCTGGCACTGGGAAAGAGAACCCGCAGTCGGGCGACGCGTCGGCGCTGCCGATAGCGCTGCTGCTCATGGCGGGCGCTGCTGGAACAGCGGTCTTCCTCTCCAGAAAGCGGAAGAAATAAACGGACTGCATGGGAGCGGAACTGGCCTTCCCCCTTTTGATTGCGATTTCCGCTCCCATTTTCATCATCAAAAATTTATCAGGAGGTAAAAACATGAGAAGAAACGTTACTCCCCAGCGCCTCAGACGACGCATATTGGCCCTTATTGTCTGTTTGGCGATGGTATTCTCCTGCCTGCCGTCCGCCGCCATCAATGTTCCCGACGGGAATGGGCAAAATCCCGGCTCGCCGCTCCCCTACGCCGTCACGGACAACATGCTCGCCGGAGCATTTACCGGCGATTACACGGTGGACCAAGATGCCGGCAGTTTGACCCTCAACAAAACCGAGGGCAACAACCACGCCGTCTCGGAAGTTACCGCCGACGCGTTCATCTTGGAAGCGGATATCACCTTTGAGGACGGCTTGGACGCGGGCTTCCTCTTTGGCGCCACCGACCGGAACAATCTGGGCGTGGATTGGTACGCCATCAAGATCGGGCCCAGCCAGGTCCGCCTGTTTTCGGACAATGGGTCCTACAATCTCAATCAGTACGGCAGTGTCCCCTCCGGCACCTTTGATAACGGCAACTATAAGGTGCACTTCAAGCTGGCCGTCACCGAGGACAATGTCATCAGCGCTTATGTAAACGGCCAGGCCGTCCTCTCCTACCAGTATGACGCCTACCACGGCGGTTATCTGGGATTCACCGGCTACTTCTGCCAGGCAAAATTTGAAAACATCATCCTGCGGGAAAACACGGAACTCCCTCCCCAGGAAAATGAAGAACCACTGACCGGTTGGACCGGCTCCCCTACGGTGGACCCCTACACCGGAGCCGTCACTGTTACAAACAATCAAGGCAATAACCATGTGCTCAGTGAAACCAAGGCAAATGCCTTCACTATGGAGGCGGACATTTCCTTCTTGGAAGGCGGCGACGCGGGATTTTTGTTCTCCACCGTCAACCGAACCAACCTGGGCACCGATTGGATCGGCATCAAGGCCACCTACTCCCAACTGCGTCTCTTTGACGAGGGGAACCAGGCGGCGCTGGACGTGCGCAAACCCATCCCAGACGGCGCCATTGTGGACGGCAAATTCCACCTGAAACTGAATGTGGACGCGGATGGGAACATCAAGGTCTATCTCGGCGGCAGCGCCGATCCCCTCATTTCAGTCCAGTACGACGAGTATGTGGCCGGTTATGTGGGGCTCACCACCTACAACTGCACCGCCAAATTTGAAAATCTTCGCTTTTATAACAATGACCCGGTGGGCTTTACCACCAACTTAAACGGTATTCACAGTGTTAGCGGCAATTGGAGCCTCACCACCCGGGGCTATCGGGGTAACAATACCGGCCTCGGGGACGCCTACGCCATGTTCACCGATACGGTGGACGGCAGCGAAACCTTCGTCTTTGAAGGGGATATGCATTTAGAAAATTCCAATGGCATCGGTGGCCTGGTCTTCGGTGTCAAGAATCCCGACAGTCCCACCGACGAATGGTATTGCATCAACGTGGGCAAACGCTGGGGCACCCAGGCGAAAATGCTCAAAAATATGGGAGGCACCGAAATCTGGAACAAACAGCGGGGCCTCACCCAGGCGGAAATTGAAAAGAAGGACTACCACCTGCGCCTGGAAGTGCTGGAGGGCGGCACCCTCAACTACTATTTGGACGGCTCCCTCATCGGCACCTATGTGGAGTCCGACTTTGCGGGCGGTACTTTTGGCGTGATGACCAACGGCGGGGACGTCACCTTTAATAACGTCAACTACTATAAAGCTAAGAATCCCCGCATCACCGACATGTCCCTCAGCGGGGCCGCCCTCTCCGAGCCCTATGCGGAGGGCAAGGGCGAATACCTGGCCGTGGCGGACAAAGACGCGGACGCGGTCGGCATCACCCTCACCGCAGACGCCGCCTTTGCCCTGTCGGTGAATAAGCAAAGCGCCGAAAGCGGCAAAGCGGTTTCCGTCCCCTTAAACGACATCGGCTACACCAGCATCGCCATCAAGGTCGAGGACCCGGTGGGCCACATTTCCCGCACCTTACCCTCCGGGTGCGCAAGGACCCGGATGTATCCACCATCTATGACGGGGGATATCGCCCCCAGTTCCACTTCACCCCCCAATACGCTTTTATGAACGACCCTAACGGCATGCTTTATAACGCCGCCACCGGGGAGTATCATTTCTTCTACCAGGCCTATCCTTACAGCCTGAACCCCACCGATGATAAGCACTGGGGCCATGCGGTATCCAAAGACCTGGTCCACTGGACCGAGCTGCCCCTGGCCCTCTCCCCCGATGATTATGGCAACATGTGGTCAGGCAGCGGCTTCATCGATTACAAGAACACCGGCGGCTTCTATGACGAGTCCGTACCTGAGGCGGCAAGGATGGTCCTTGCCTATGCCATCGTCCGTAGCGGTGGCGCGACGGGACTTGCCTACACCGAGGACGGCGGCGTCACCTGGACAAAATATCAGGGCGGCAAGCCGGTCCTCTCCGACGGCTGGTGCGCCGACCCGAAGGTCTTCTGGTATGATGACGCCAGCATGGAAAACGGCGGCACCTGGGTGCTCCTGACTTCCGGCGAAACCAAACTCTACACCTCCCCCGACCTCAAAAACTGGACTTACAACAGCTCCTTGAAGCTCAAAAACGGCACCGCCGTCAGCTGGGAGTGCCCGGACATGTATGAAGTCGCGGTGGACGGAAATCCCGCCAACAAAAAGTGGGTCTATAACGCCGCGGGCTCCTTCTATCTCATCGGTGACATCGTCAAAGGCCCCGATGGTATGCTCTCCTTCGTGGCAGAAAGCGAGCCGCTTCTCTATAACGGCGACTCCCATCAGTATAATGCCGACATCAGCGGGCTACAAAACCAAGGCGATCACGCTGTCTACGCCACCCAGACCTTCTATGCTGCGCCCGACGACAGAATCCTGTCGGTGAGCTGGCTCAGAGAGACGGCGGGCGCGCTGGATGGTTCCAAGATGTGGAACGGCACCATGACCGTTCCCCTGGAAACCACCCTGCGCACCACCGAAGACGGCATCCGCATGTATAGCTACCCGGCCAAGGAGCTCAATAGCCTGCGGGGCGATCTGATCTACTCCGACACCGATGTGCCGGTATCCCCGGACGGTGCCAACATTCTGGACGGCAAACAGGGCGTCATGATGGACATCGAGGGCACTTTTACACTCGGCTCCGGGGTCACCGAGTTCGGCTTTAAGCTGCGCCAGGGAGGGACGCAGGAAACGGTGGTCAAATATGACGCCGCCAATGGACAACTCACTCTGGACAAAAGTAAATCTGGGTTAGCTTACACTGGTATTAGCTCCATGGAGCTAAGGCCCGAGAACGGCAAGGTGAAGCTGCGCATCTTGGTGGACTCCACCGCCATCGAGGCTTTCGGAAACGACGGCATTGCAGCAGTCAGCTCCGTCTACTTCCCCGATCCCACCAGCGCCGGCATGGAGTTTTACGTGAAGGGCGGCGATGTGACCGTCGATTCCCTGAATATCTACGCCATGGATTCCTCCTGGAAGGAGCCGTCGCCCCAGCCGGTTCCGACGGTTCTCACCGACCTGACCCTGTCCTCGGCCCTCCTCACCCCCAACTTCTCCGTCGATGTGACAGAGTACACCGCCACTGTGGCAAACTCCGTGAACTCCATTAAGGTCCTGCCCACCTACACCGGCGACGCGGCCGTCACCGTGAACGGTGTCGAGGTCGCTTCCGGCGCTTACTCCGCCGATATTGCCTTGAGCGTCGGCGAGAACACCATCACCGTTGTCGCGGGCGAGAAGACTTACACTATCAAGGTTACCAGAGAGGAGCCTGCTCCGGTTCCCACGGTTCTCACCGACCTGACCCTGTCCTCGGCCCTCCTCACCCCCAACTTCTCCGCCGATGTGACTGAGTACACGGCAACCGTGGCGAACTCTGTGGGCTCCATCAAAGTTCTGCCCACCTACACCGGCGATACAGCCGTCACCGTGAACGGCACGGAAGTGGCTTCCGGCGCTTACTCCGCCGATATCTCCCTGAGCGTCGGCGAGAACACCATCACCGTTGTCGCGGGCGAGAAGACCTACACCATCAAGGTTACCAGAGAGGACAAAAAACCTCCTGTTACCGAGAAACCCTTCCTGGACGGCCTGGAACTCTCTCAGGGCGTCCTACAGCCCAGCTTCGACAAGGATGTCAACGCCTACAGCGCCTCTGTCACAAATAGTGTGGACTCCATCCAGGTCAAACCCTTCTACTCCGGCGAGATGGCAGTCACTGT
>NZ_JACRTC010000007.1 GCF_014385095.1 Zongyangia hominis | reverse complement strand
CATAGAAGCCCAAGGAGTGAATGGTCAGCCAGTTGCTCCTCTCATTGTAGCTTAGGCACGAGATGGAAGGGAAACCGGACTGGCTGCCCGGCTTCCCTGTCCAAATTTATTGTAATAGGAGTGAAAAAACAAGTGGCAATGCTAAAGAAATATCCAGAGGTGCTCGCGCCGGCTGGGGATAGGGAGCGCCTCACCGCCGCAGTGACTTTCGGGGCGGACGCCGTCTATCTGGGCGGTAAGGAGTTCGGTATGCGGGCCACACCCCAGAATTTTGACCGGGACCAGATGAAGGAAGCGGTGGACTTTGCCCACCAAAGAGGGGTGCCGGTTTATGTCACCTGCAACACCCTGCCCTCCAATGAGGAAATCGAGCGCCTACCCGATTATCTGCGCTTTTTGCAGGCGTGCGGGGTGGACGCGGTCATTGTGGCGGACATCGGCGTCCTCATGCTCTGCAAGCGGGTCATTCCCGAGATGGAGATTCACATGTCCACCCAGACGGGAATTGTTAACTACCTAACAGCCACGGAGCTCTACCAAATGGGCGTCAAGCGAGTGGTGCTGGCCCGTGAGCTCTCCCTGGACGCCATCCGGGAAATCAGGGAGAAGACGCCCCCGGACCTGGAGATAGAGGCCTTTGTCCACGGCGCCATGTGCATGTCCTTTTCGGGGCGCTGCCTCCTTTCCAGCTATATGGCCCACCGGGACGCCAACCGGGGGGCGTGCGCCCAGCCCTGCCGCTGGGGCTATTATCTGATGGAGGAAAAGCGGCCCGGCGAGTATTACAAATTGGAGGAGGATGAGCGGGGCAGCTACATCCTCAACGCCAAGGACCTGTGCATGATCGAGCACATCGACAAGCTGGTGCAAGCGGGGGTCACGTCCCTCAAGATCGAGGGCCGGGCCAAATCCGCCTATTATGTGTCGGTGGTCACCAACGCTTACCGGCTGGCGGTGGACGCATATCTGCGGGATCCGGAGCACTTCCTGCTGGAGGACTGGCTTTATGAGGAAGTGACGAAGGTCAGCCACCGCCAGTACTCCACCGGCTTCTATTTCGGCCGCCCGGAGCAGGGACAGTTTTACGAAAACGGTGGCTATATCCGCCGGTATGACGTAGTCGGCGTGGTCCGCGCCTATGAGGCGGGAGTGCTCTATGGGGAGCAGCGCAACAAATTCTTAGATGGGGACGAACTGGAGGTGCTGCCTCCCCGTGGCCGCCCGGAGAGCGTCAAGGTACGGGATCTGCGGGATGGGGAAGGAACGCCCATCGAGGCGGCTCCCCACGCGGCCATGGCGTTTTCCTTTGCCTGTGAGACGCCGTTTCCGGCGGGCTCCATCCTCCGCAAGCGGATGGAATGAGCAAGTGAGCAAAAGAACGGGCCGGACATCCACTGGATGTCCGGCCCGTTCTTTTATGTCTTTTTGACAAAGGTGGTCCCGCATTTGGGACAGTGGATTTCAATTTTTCCCTTGCCCCGGGGGACCCGTAGGGTCTGCTTGCACTGGGGGCAGTGGAAAAAGCGGTGGGTTTTGTTGTCCTGGGCTCGGTGGAACCGGACGCTGCACCAGTGGCCGATGGGTCGCCAAAAACCGAGAAAGGCTTCATTTTCCCGCCAGCGTTTTTCATGGTTGCGGGAAAGCATCCGGTAAAAGCAGAGGATGAGGGGCAGATAAGCGAGCAGCACCAGGATGGGCCAGCGGAGGAGCTGTCCTAGGAAGGACAACAGCAGAAACAGGATCATCAGCGCCACCGAAAGCGCGTCGGTGCCGTGACGTCCGGCGAAAGAATTGCGCAGCCAGTTCATGGATAAGCCTCCTTCAAAGGGTTGGTTACTCCTCCCCCTGGATGAGCACTTCATGGCCTGAAACGGGGGAATGTGCCGGAGTAGGTTCGTTATTTTTGAGTATCTTTTTAAACTGGAAGGCGAAGAGCAGAATGGTGGTTGTGGTGGCCAGGATGTCCGATATCGGCTCGGCCAGGAAAACGGCGAAGACCTTGTCTTCCAAGAAAAGGGGCAGCAGATAGATCAGTGGGATCAGTAGGATGATCTTGCGAAGCACCGCTAAGAAGAGGGAAGACTTGGCCTGTCCTACGGCGATGAAGGTCTGCTGGCAGGCGATCTGCGCGCCCATGATGAAACCGGCGCCTAAATAAATGCGGATGGACCATTCTGTAAAGCGTAAGAGCTCCGGATCGTTATTGAACAGCCGAATAAAGATCTGGGGGAAGAACATCATGCTTAGCCAAAAGAGAGAAGTGAAGGCGACGCAGGCGATCATCAGCAAGCGGAAGGCCTTTTTGACCCGGTCGTTTTTCTTTGCGCCAAAGTTATAGCCTACAATGGGCTGGGCACCCTGGGTCAGCCCCATCAGCGGCATCATCAGCACCTGCATCAGGCTGCCCATGATGGTCATGGCGCCAACGGCCAGGTCGCCGCCGTAGCGCTGCAGGGAGGAGTTAAAGCAGATATTGAGCAGGCTCTCGGTGCTCTGCATGATGAAGGGGGAGACGCCCAGCGCCAGCACCGGCAGGAGGACGGACAACTTGACCCGCAGATTTTTCCGCCGGATTTTGAGCTTAGTGCTCTTACCAAAGAGAAAACACAGCACCCATGCGGCGGAAATGGCCTGGGAGATGATGGTGGCCAGCGCCGCGCCCTGGACGCCCATGTGGAAGACGAAGATGAAGATGGGGTCCAAGACGATGTTGATCACCGCGCCGATGAGGACGGTGAGCATGCTTTGTGTGGCAAAGCCCTGGGAGGAGATGAAGGTGTTAAGCCCCAGGGCCAGTTGGACGAAGAGGGTGCCGCAGACATAGATGTTCATGTAGTCGGTGGCGTAGCCGATGGTATCGCTGCTGGCGCCGAAAACCATGAGAAGGGGCTTCCCCGCCCAGAGCAAAGCCACCGTCAGCACCACTGAGATGGCGATGAGGGAGGTAAAACAGTTGCCCAAAGTCTGCTCGGCCTTATCGTATCGCTGTTGGCCCATGTAGATAGAAGCTCTCGGCGCGCCCCCCATGCCGATGAGGGAGGAGAAGGCGGAAATGAGCATGATGATGGGAAAGGTGACGCCGACGCCGGTGAGGGCCAGAGAGCCCACGCCGTTGCCGATGTAGATGCGGTCGACGATGTTATAAAGCATGTTGACGAGCTGGGCCACGATGGCGGGGACCGCCAGGCGTACAAGAAGTTTTCCGATGCTGTCGTTGCCAAGATCAGCGGGTTGCTGCGGTTTCATAAAAGTTCTCCATTCTCCGGCAGTAGTGAAAACGCTTTCCGCCGCCGGAAGCGGGAAAGCATAAGGCGCTATGTATTCCCAGGTATAGCGCCAAAGGTATACTAGCGGTGCAAAATCTCCATGAATTCCTCCCCGGTGATGGTTTCCTTTTCTAACAAATACCGGGCCAGCTCATGAAGTTTATCCTCATGTTCTTTGAGAATATTGGCCGCTTTTTCATGGGCTTTTTTGATGATGGCGAGCACCTCGTCGTCAATCTTCGCGGCGGTCTGGGAGGAACAGGCCAGGGAAGTGTCCCCGCCCAGATACTGGTTACTCACCGTCTCCAGGGCCATCATATCGAAGTCCTTGCTCATGCCAAGGCGGGTGACCATGGCCCGAGCCAGCTTGGTGGCCTGCTCAATGTCGTTGGAGGCGCCGGAAGTAAAGGTGCCGAAGATGAGCTCCTCCGCCGCCCGGCCGCCGGTGAAGGTAGCAATTTTGTTGAAGGCCTCCTCCTTGGAGAGGAGGGCGTGCTCGGTGTCTTCCACCTGCATGGTGTAGCCAAGGGCCCCCGAGGTGCGGGGCACGATGGTGATTTTATGCACCGGCGCGGAGTCGGTTTGCAGGGCGGCTACCAGGGCGTGGCCGATTTCGTGATAGGAGACAATCTCCTTCTCCCTGGCCGAGATGACCGCGTTTTTGCGCTGGTAGCCGGCGATGACCACCTCCACGCTCTCCTCCAAATCGCTCTGGCTCACGGCGTTTCGTCCGCATTTGACGGCCCGCAGGGCCGCCTCGTTGACGATGTTGGCAAGCTCCGCCCCCGACGCGCCCGAGGTGGCCCTAGCGATAGCGCTAAAGTCGATGGCATCCGCCACCTTCACCTTGGCCGCGTGGACCCGCAAAATGGCCTCCCTGCCCTGCAAATCGGGCAGCTCCACCGGAATGCGCCGGTCGAAGCGGCCGGGGCGCAGGAGGGCCTTGTCCAGCGTTTCGGGGCGGTTGGTGGCCGCCAGGATGACGACGCCCTTTTTACCATCGAAGCCGTCCATCTCGGTCAGGAGCTGGTTGAGGGTCTGCTCCCGCTCATCGTTGCCGCCCATGCCCACGGCGCTGTCCCGCTTCTTGCCGATGGTGTCGATCTCGTCGATGAAGACGATGCAGGGGGCCTTCTCCTGGGCCTGCTTAAACAGATCCCGGACTTTGGCGGCCCCCATGCCCACGAACATCTCCACAAATTCTGAGCCGGAAATGGAGAAGAAGGGCACTTTGGCCTCCCCGGCCACCGCCTGAGCCAAGAGGGTCTTGCCGGTTCCCGGAGGGCCCACCAATAGGGCGCCTTTGGGCATATTGGCGCCGATGGCGGTATATTTCTGGGGATTGTGGAGAAAGTCCACAATTTCGGTGAGGGCTTCCTTTGCCTCCTCCTGGCCGGCCACATCGGCAAAGGTCTTGCCAGTTTGGGCCTCCACATAAATTTTGGCGTTACTCTTGCCAAAGGTCATGGCATTCTGGCCGCCCATCTTTTTCTGCATGGAGCGCATGAAGAGGGCCCCGATGCCAAAGAGGACGAAGGTGGGCAGAATCCAGGTCAGGAGAAAGGTGAGGAGGGGAGAGCTTTCGGTGGGAATCACCTTGCCGAAGCTGACGCCCGCATCGTAGAGGCGCTGGGTGAGCGCCGGATCGTCCATGACGCCGGTGACATAGTAGGCGTCCTTGCCCTCCCCATTCACGCCAATGAAGGCGATTTGTTTATCGGTGACCTCCGCCTTTTTCACCTCGTGGTTTTCCACCTGTTTAAGAAAGGTGCCGTAATCCACTTCGGTCACTTGGGGAGTAAGGAGGGGGAAGACAAAGGCGTTGAGAAACACAAGCACTAAGATGGCGATACAACAGTAGTAAATCAGTGGCTTTTTCGGGGTTTTCTTTTCCTGCATACTCATATCCTCCCTGAGAGCGTGCCGATATGGGCGCGGCAAACCCTCGTGGTTTTTCTCTTACTAGTTCTCACTGAGCTTTTGCAGCAGGGCGTCCAGATTTTCAAGCCCCGCCACGATGGATTTCATGGTTTCTTCCGATTGGCTGTCCATGGTGGGGGAAAAACGGGCGCGCAGGCTGTCCTCCACTTCCTGGACGGCGGCGATACCCCGCGCGGTCAGCCGCAGGTTGACCACCCGCTCGTCGGAAAGGTCCCGCACCCGTTCGAGAAGGCCGTCCTGTTCCAGACGTTTGCACATGGAGGAGGCGTTGGCGCTGGCGACGCACAGCGCCCGCCCCAAACTGCCCACGCTGTGTCCGCCGTGCTCTTTGATTTCTAACAGCGCGCGGAATTGGAGCAGGGTGAGGCCCTGGGCTACGCTTGCGGGGAGGAAGGAGTCGTTGAGATGTTCGTTGATGCTGCGCAAAAGATCCCACACGGTATTTTTAAAGACCAGGACATCCAAAACAGGACACCCCCTATCTCAATTATTTATAACGTATATATATTATAGCGGATAATAGTTTCAGTCAATGGATATTTTATGAACATTGCCGCCCCTTGACCGAGGGGAAAAACGGACGTAAAATAAGAAAAGAACGAGGAAGAAACAAAGAGGCGTCTTTTTACCCCGCACAAAAAAGCCGGATAGCGGCTCTTTTTTTGCGTTTTGTTTCCGAAAGATCCCCGCTAGGAGGGGCACCGGCTGGGACATCCTGCCGCCTTGTCTGCGGGACGAATCGTCCCGCAGAGTAGTCCGGCATGAGAGCCCGGATGAGAAGAAAAAAGAAAGGAAGGGAATACTGTGCGGCTTTTTCGCGTCGACAAGATGCTGGGAGGACAGGAACCTTTGGGTCCCCTGCCCACCGACCGGGAGGCGGTTTTGTCCACCATCCAAATCGCTTGGCCCTCCACCCTGGAATCCTTTCTGGTGGCGCTGGTGGGGCTCATCGACACGGTGATGGTCAGCAGCCTCGGGCACTACGCCATCGCGGCGGTGGGCCTCACCACCCAGCCCAAATTTATCGGGCTAGCAGTCTTCCTCTCGCTGAATGTGGCGGTGTCCGCCATCGTGGCCCGCAGGCGGGGGGAGGAGGACCGGCGCAGCGCCAACCAGGTGCTGATGCAGTCGCTGCTTTTGACCGTGATGCTCACTGTGGTGGTCAGCGCCGTCTGTGTAATCTTTGCCGACCCCATCATCCGCTTTGCCGGATCCCAGCCCGATACCCACCGGGACGCGGTGATCTATTTTCAGATCATCATGGGAGGCATGGCGTTTAATACGGTCTCCATGGTGATTAACGCCGCCCAGCGGGGCGCCGGTAACACCAAAATCGCCATGCGCACCAATATCGTCTCCAACCTGGTCAATATCCTCTTTAACTATCTGCTCATCGGCGGGAACTTGGGCTTCCCTAAGCTGGGTGTCATGGGCGCCGCCATCGCCACGGTGTTGGGCACCATCTGCGCCCTCATCATGAGCGTGCGCTCCATCCTCTTTAGCGAGCAGTTTATCTGCATCAAGGTGGTCCACGGCGTCCGGTTTGACAAGACCACCCTCAAGGCCATCGCCAACATCGGCTCCAGCACCTTGGCCGAGCAGACATTCCTGCGCATCGGCTTTCTCATCTACGCCATCATTGTGGCAAAGCTGGGCACGGTGGCCTTCGCCGCCCACCAGATCGGTATGAACCTGCTCACCGTCTCCTTCTCCTTCGGGGACGGGCTGTCGGTGGCGGCCATCGCCCTGGTGGGGCGCAACCTGGGCGCCAAGCGGCCGGATTTAGCCCGGCTCTACGGCAAGGTGTGCCAGCGTATCGGACTGCTCTTTTCCTGCGGCCTGGCGGCGGTCTTCCTCTCGGTGGGGCGGTATATCTTCCGGCTCTTCACCAGCGAGGAAGAGATTCTCGGCTATGGGACCATGATCATGGCTTTACTCACCGTGGTCGTCTTCCTGCAAATTTCCCAGGTGGTCTACTCCGGATGCCTCCGGGGCGCGGGGGATACCCGGTATACGGCCCTCGTCTCCCTCATCAGCGTGGCCATCATCCGGCCGGGGGGCGGTTGGCTCTTCTGTTACCCCCTCCAATTGGGCCTCTTCGGCGCTTGGCTGGGGCTGGCCGTGGACCAGTTCATGCGCTTCTTCCTGACCTGGACACGCTTTAAAAGCGGGCGGTGGACGCGCTACAAAATTTAAGGACGCAAAGAAAGCGGCGCGGAAGATTCCGCGCCGCTTTGGCCGTATCCTTTAGAGGACGATATTCTGCTGATGGCCGTCGAGCCACCGGGTGATGTTCTCAAAGACGATCTTGGCCCGGGCCGCCATGGATTCCTGGGAGGCAAAGGCCACATGGGGCGTCACCAGGGTGTTTTTGCTGTGGAGCAGCGGATGGTCGACGGGGAGGGGCGACTCGTTTTCAAAGACGTCGATGCCCGCTCCGGCGATGATACCGGCATTGAGGGCGTCGGCCAGGGCTTGGGAATCTACCACAGGGCCCCGGGCCACATTGATGAGGAGGGCCGAAGGTTTCATCAGGGCCAGCCGCTCTCGGCTGATCATATGGCGGGAGCTGTCATTGATGGGACAGTGAAGGGAGACGATGTCCGACTGGGTTAAGAGCTCTTCCAGCGATACATAGGTGAGGATGCCTTCGGCGGCCTCCTTGGGCCGGGGGGCGTAGCCGATGACCTTGCAGCCGAAAGCTTTGCACAATTGGGCGGTGCGCAGCCCGATGGCGCCGGTTCCGATGATGCCCACCGTCTTGCCCGCGAGCTCGCAGCCCACGAGCCCCTCCTTGGTCATCCCCGCCCGGCAGCGCTCCTCCACCTGGGGCACATGGCGCAGAAGAGAGAGCATCATGCACAGGGTCAGTTCCGCCACCGCTTGGGTGGAGTACCCGGCGGCATTGCTCACCGCCACCCCCTTTTCCTTGGCGGCGGCCAGATCCACATGGTCCACGCCGGTGAAGGCGATGTCGATGAATTTGAGGCTTTCGCAGGCGCGGATGACTTCCCCCGAAAGCGGCATGTTGGCCACCATAATGATATCCGCGTCCTTGGCCCGCTCGATCTGCACAGCGGGGTCGGTGTCCTTGGGATAGGCGGTGAAGGTGTGGCCCGCGTCTAAGAGGGGCTGGGCGCACGCGTCCAAAACTTGCTGGGAAACGCCCAGCGGTTCGAGCAATACAATCTTCATGCTACTACTTCCTTTGTGTCAAAATGTTCTATGCGGCCCGCCGTTGCCGCGGGCGGTGGGCGTCGCGAAAATGCGCGGCTTTCCTAGCTTTAGTGTAGCACAGGGGAAGAAAAGTGGCAACGGATTTTATAAAAAACACCAAAACGGTAGACATTTTAGGCGCACTGCGGTACAATGGAAGCAAGAAAATGGCTTTGGGGAGGTTTGGCGATGAAAAAGCTTATCAATACCGCGTTTATCTACGCCATCGCGGCGATGGCGGGCGGCGTCTTTTATCGGGAATTTACGAAACTGAATGGCTTTACCGGGAAGACCACCCTGTCGGTGGTCCATACCCACCTGTTTTTGCTGGGGATGCTCTTCTTTTTGGTGGTGCTGCTCCTAAGCAAGCAGTTTTCCCTGACGACCCACCGCAGTTTCAATAAGTTTTTCTGGCTCTACAATGTTGGGGTCGTAATCACCACCGGCGCGTTCGTGTGGCGGGGCGTGACCCAGACCCTGTCCATCTCCCTATCGAGCGGCATGGACGCGGCGATCTCGGGGGTGGCGGGCATCGGCCACATCCTGACAGGGGCGGGCATGATCTGGTTTTTCCTCATACTAAGGAAACGGGCGCTCAAAAAGTAGCGAGTGCCGGTACATCAAAACAGCCCGCGGACCCTAATGGGTCCGCGGGCTGTTTTTCGGACACTCCTGCGCGGGTCGCGACCGCTGAAAGCGGACGTCCGCGCTTTCGGGCTTTTGGATTTCCATGCGTTCCCGTTTCTTTGAGCGCACAGTGGAAAAGACCAATGCGCGAGGCTGCCCGCGCATTTCACGCGTTCGAAACACAAAAAACAGCCGCTTTCGCGGCTGTTTTTTTGGCGGTGAAGTTATTTTCCCGGGGTCTCGTTTTGGAGCAGCTCATAGCTTTTGAGCGGGGAATCGGGTGGCTCGTCCCCGGGGGAGGGGACGTCGTGGCGGAAGGCCAGCTTTAACAGGATGGGGGCGGCAATGGTGGTGATGACCACCATGATGATGATGGGCCCGAAGAAGACCGAGCTCATCAGCCCCAGCGCCGCGCCCTTGGTGGCTACGATCAGCGCCACCTCGCCGCGGGAGACCATGCCGGTGCCGATCTGGACCGATTCCTGGGTGGAGAAGCGGCAGAGTTTGGCGCCCAAGCCGCAACCCACGATCTTGGTCAGGATGGCAATGACCACCAGTAGCACCGAGAAGAGGATGATGGAGGGGGTCATGTCGGGCAGGACCACCTTGATGCCGATGCTGGCAAAAAAGATGGGGGAAAGCAAGGTGTAAGAGAGGGTTTCAAACCGGGCGGCGATGTAGGGGGTGCGCTCGGTGTTGGAGATGATGAGCCCCGCGATGAAAGCGCCGGTGATGTCCGCCACGCCAAAGAAGCGCTCGGCGCCGTAGGAAAGGAGCAGGCAGAACACAAAAGAGAGGATGACGAATCGGCGCATATCCTTGTGATACTTGGCCTGGAACTTGTTAAACAGCAGGTAGATAAAGTAGCCGGAACCGCCGGCAATGACAAAGAAGAGGACGATTTTGAGCAGTACGATGCCGATGTTGACCGAGGTGTCGGCAAGGCTGGTGATGACCGTCAGCGCCACGATGCCCAGGATGTCGTCGATGATGGCGGCGCCTAGGATGGTGTTGCCCGAGCGGGTGTTGAGCTTGCCCATCTCTTTGAGGGTTTCCACCGTGATACTCACCGAGGTGGCGGTGAGGATGACGCCGATAAAGACGTTTTGGAGCACAATGGAGGCGGTGGCGTCGGAGATACCCTCGTGGTTAAAGAAGTAGGCCACGGCAAAGCCGCCGATGAGGGGCACGATGACGCCGATGAGGGCCACAACAAAGGAGGCTTTGCCGGTGCGTTTGAGTTCCCGGATATCCGTCTCCAAACCGGCGGTGAACATGAGGATGATGACGCCCACCTCGGAGAGCTTGGTAATGAAATCCGTTTCGGTGAGCAATCCCAGACAGGCCGGGCCGAGGACCAGGCCGGCCACCAGAGCGCCCACCACCTGCGGCATCTTGAATTTTTTAGTAAGCAGTCCGAAAAGCTTGGTGCTCAGCAGTATGAGGGCCAGATCGAGCAGAAAGTCGTAGCTCATATGGTTTGTCCCCTTCCTATTTAAATATGTACTGGTAAAAAATGCGAATGGACTTATTATAGGATCTTTTGCAGCACTTGGCAATGGATAAACTCCACTAATTTCGCCCAAAGTTGATGAAATACTTGTGTAGGATGGGGAAGAAATCGATTCGTTTCCTTTTGTAAACAACGAATATAAAAAAGACAAAGGCAATTGCCTTTGTCTTTTTTATATCGCCTATCCGCTGTACTCTTCAAGCAGGGAGCGGAAGATTTTCAAATGAATGAGCTCATCTTGGATGATACGTCGGATGATGGTGGAAACATAGGGGTCTAGGATAGCGGCGGCCTGCCGGGTATAGAGGTCAATGGCGGCCTGTTCCAGCGCAATGTCGTCCTGGATGGCCTGGGTAAAGCGCTTGCGGTAGGTGACCATGGCGCCGTTCCAGACGATGCGCCGGTTCTGCCGGGTGCTCTGATAGACCGGGTCGCCGCCGAGAAGCACGATGAGCTGGCCAAGAATGTCCAAGTGGCGCATTTCCACCATAGCGATGCGGTCCAGAGTGTGGGCGGCCTCCCCGTAAGTCCCATGCAGCACCCAACTGTGATAGACATACTGGGTGATAGAGGTCATTTCACTTTTTGCCGATGCCATATCCACGCTGAGCATCTGAGCATAGCGCCGGTTGGGCTTTTCCACCCGGATAGGTGGATAGGGCTCGGGGGCCGATACCGGCTCTACCGGACGCGGTGCCTCCACCGGCATGTTTTTCTGATTCTTTTCATCCATAGATAAACGCCTCCCGCATTGTTTCCATCGGCTCCCCATGGCCGCCGCAAAACAGGGCCGGGAGCAAATGATGGGCGCCAGCCGCGAAAAAGGCGCGCCCTTTCTTTCCAGTATATGCGGCCGCCACGGACATTTAGTAGAAAAATTGGTAACGACCGGCGGGAGGGATGTCGGCTATCACCCGCAAAAAAGCAAGCGGGACAGCTTTCACTGTCCCGCTTGCAGACGCATAGGCGGCCATGGGGGAATGGAGGGCCTATGCAGGTTCTTTCCGGAGGATTTTCCGGATGATGTCGTAGAGGAAGGGCTTCATATTTTCGATGGTATCGGGTTGGTTCATGATGATGGAGGTGTAGGATATGGAACCGCACAGCTCGATGATCACAAACAATAGCTTATAAATCTCGTCTTGGGAGTGCCCTTCCAGGTATGGGTGGGAAAAACAGCTGGCAAGGATGTCGTTGAGGACGGAAAATTGTTCGTCATCCAGCTTCTCCCGGATGAGGGGCCAGGAGAAGTTGCGCTCCACCATCTGTAATACCAGCTTGTTCTTGGTGAAGTAGTTGATGATGAAGTCCGCGATCAGGATGATGTTTTCCACAAAGTCGCCGGTGTCGTTGGCCATCATGTTGTCGTAGGCGTCTTTAAGTACCCGGCAGCTGATGTGGAGCACAATGTGCTGCATAATATCCGATTTATCCCGGAAATAGAGATAAAAGGTTCCCTTCGCAACCTTGGCATTTTTGACAATTTCGTCGATGGAGGTCTTTTGAAAGCCCTTGTGAAGAAACAACTCATAGGCGGATTCTACAAGGCTCTGTTTTTTCTCCTGTTTTTGCTGCATCATATCAAACGCCATGCAAGTCATCTCCTTTGCCCCAAACGTTGGGTTACCCTTATTATAAGGCGGAAATGACTAATAGTCAATACACAAAAAACCAGGAAATCTACGACTGACTTTTGGTCAATTCATATATTGACGAACAGTCATTCCAGTGTTATTATACAAATGACCAATGGTCAATGGCGATTTGCCACTGACCGGCATTGCAGAAAACGCTGCAGCCTTTCATCAAATCAGGGCCGGGGGGAATTGGCCCAACTAGGAGATGAAGTATTTTGGAAAGAATCGCACGATTCATTGTCCGGCACAGGGTGGCGGTCATCATTGTGGCGGTGCTGCTGCTCATCCCGTCGGTACTGGGGTACATCGCCACCTACGTCAACTACGACATCCTCAGCTACCTGCCGCCGGAACTGGAATCCATGATGGGCCAGAAGTATTTGGAAAATGACTTTAATTTGGCCAGCATGGGGCTCATCACAGTGGAGAACATGCCGACGAGCGAGCTGTTAAAGCTCAAGGAGGACATCTTGCAGGTGCCGGGCGTCAGCGATGTGCTCTGGCAGGACGACGTCCTGGACCCGTCCATACCGCCGGAAATCCTGCCCGAGGAGATCAGCTCCATCTACTACAAGGAGAACGCGACCCTCATGATGGTCAAGTTTAAGGATGCGGCCGCCGCGGCCAGCACCATCGACGCTGTCCACCAAATCGAAGGCATCCTCCGCAAGGACTGCTTTATCGGCGGGCTGTCGGCCATTGTATCCGACACCAAATACCTAGTCGACAGCGAAATGCCGCTCTATGTCCTGACCGCCGTCATCCTCTCCGTCCTCATCCTGACGCTGGGGATGGAATCTTACCTGGTGCCCTTTATCTTTCTCTTGGGCATCGTCTTTCCCATCGTTTACAATCTGGGAAGCAACATCTTTTTGGGACAGATTTCCTACATCACCAAAGCGCTGGCCGCGGTGCTCCAATTGGGTGTCACCATGGACTTTTCCATCTTCCTGCTCCACCGCTATGACGAGGAGCTGGCAAATGGGCTCAAAAGCGACGACGCCATGGTAAACGCCATCCAAAAGACCTTCGCATCCATCACCGGAAGCAGTCTGACCACCATCGCCGGGTTCTTGGCCATGTGCACCATGAGCCTGAGCTTGGGCGTGGATATCGGCATCGTCATGGCCAAGGGCGTGCTGCTGGGGGTTCTCTCCACCATCATCATCCTGCCCGCCCTGATCCTCTTCTTCGATAAGCCCATCCACAAATATAAGCACAAGGTGCTCATCCCCAAGCTCCACAAGGCCACCCAGTTCATCATCCGCCACTACAAGGCCACGCTGGCGCTGTTCCTCGTGCTGTTTGTGCCCTTCACCATCGCCCAGTCCAAAGCGGATGTCTACTATAACCTGGTGGACACACTCCCCAAGGACATGACCGCCGTGATGGGGACCAACGAACTCAAGGAGCAGTTTAACATGACCACCACCCACTTTGTCATGGTAAGCGACCAGCTCTCTTCCAGCAAGACCCGGGAAATGATCGGCGAAATCGAGAAGCTGCCCGGTATCGAAAGCGTGGTGGGCTACGAAAAGTTCCTGGGCGCCGGCATCCCGGAAGAATTTATCCCCGACGACGTCAAGGAGATCTTCGAGGCTGGCGGCAAGAAAATGATTCTCGTCAATTCCAGCTTTAAATCGGCCTCCGCCGAGCAAAACGATCAGCTCGACCAGATGGAAACCATCGTCAAAAGCTACGATTCCGGCGGCCTTATCACCGGCGAGGGCGCCATGACCAAGGACCTCATCAAGGTGGCGGATGAAGACTTTAAAAACGTCAACATCACCTCCATCCTAGCGGTGTTCCTGATTATCGCCATCGTCTTCCGGTCGGGTTCCATCCCGGTACTGCTGGTGGCGGCTATCGAGTTTGCCATCATGATCAACATGGGCCTGCCCTACTTCACCGGCACCACCATCCCCTTTGTGGCGAGCATCGTCATCGGTACCATTCAGCTCGGCGCCACGGTGGACTACGCCATCCTCATGACCACCCGGTTCAGGGAGGAGCGGAAAAACGGCTTACCCACCCTGGAAGCGGTCAAGGTGTCAGTGGAAAACTGCTCCCAATCCATCATCACCAGCGGACTTACCTTCTTCGGGGCCAACGTGGGGGTGGCGGTCATCTCCAAGATCGCCCTCATCAAGAGCCTGTGCGAGATGATTTCCCGCGGCGCCCTCATCAGTATGCTGGTCATCCTCTTTGTGCTGCCCTCCATCCTGATTGTTTGCTCCAAGATCATTGAGAAGACGACCTATCAGTGGCTGGGCCCCAAGAAAAAGGCAGAAAAACAGCCCGTTTCCGTACAATAACCAGAAAAGGAGAAACCACGATGAAAAAGATGTTGACCCGGTTGGGGGCCGGGATAATCGCCCTCTCGCTGGCATTTTCGCAGACCGCTTTCGCACTTACGTCTCCCGAGGAAGAGGAGCCTGTCACCAAGGATGAGAGCGTGTTCGTCATCCTCAACAGCGACGGCAGCGTGAACAAGCAGATCGTCAGCAACTGGCTCCACAGCGACGACGGAGTAAAGAATGTCGAGGACAAAAGCGTGGTCCAGGGCATTGAGAATATCAAGAGCGACACGAAGCCTCAGATCAAGGACAACAAGGTCAAGTGGAACAGCGACGAAAAAGACATCTACTACCGGGGCACCACCGACCAAAAGCTGCCGGTGTCCGCCTCCATCCGCTACCTCCTGGACGGCAAGGAGATCACGGCCAAGGACCTGGCCGGCAAGAGCGGGCAGGTGGAAATCCGCATCAGTCTCAAGAATAACTATGCCGAACAGCGGCAGATCGACGGGGAAGTCCGCACGGTAGCGCCGCTCTTCGCCTGCGCCGTAGTGGTGGATTTGCCGGCCGACAACTTTACCAACATCAAGGCCGAGGACGGCATTGTCCTCTCCGAGTCGGTCAATCAGATGGTAGCCTTTGTGGGGCTGCCGGGACTCAAGGAGAGCTTTAAAGGGATGCTCGACGACGAGTTTTCCGAACTCAAGGACAAGATGAAGGATGAATTCGTCATCACCGCCCAGGCGGAGAATTTCGAACTGCCCCCCATCATGGTGGGAGCCGCCAAGATCGACAGCGACCTGTTAGACAGTGAGGATCTGGACGGCGACTTGGATGAACTGAAAGATGGGCTCCATGACTTAGAAGACGCCGCCCAGGAAATTCTGGACGGCACGGTGAAGCTGGCCGACGCCTGCGTGGAGTTCGACGATAAAATGGGTGAGTTTCAGGATAAATACGTGGAGTTCGACGACGGTATCAACGACGCCTTGGACGGTAGCCAGAAGCTCCACGACGGGGCTGGGAAGCTCAAGGACGGCGCCAAGGAGCTTTATGACGGTACATCGGAACTGAGCGCCAAGGTGGCGGGTCTCACCGGGAAGATCACCCCGGAGAAAATCCAGGCCATCGGCAAGCTGGCACAGCTTCTGCCCAGCATCAGCATCAGCCAGGAGGACTTACAGACCATCCAGTCCCTCCCCACCGTGATTTCCTCCATCCCCGGCCAGATGGCCGACGGCATTCTGGAAACCCTAAAAAACTACACCGCGTCCGGGGAGGGGGAGGACGGGGAGTCAAATCCCCAGATGCTGAGTCCCGCCCAGTACGCGCTGGTGGAGCAGGTCGTGAGCGGCGCCAAACAGCAGACCCAGGCGAGCATTGAGAGCCAGCTCTCCACCGTTATGCCCAAGATCGAGAACATGCTCGGCGCTTATCAGCAGTTCCAGGGCCTGCTCGCCCAGCTCGGCGATCCCCAGGAGCTCATCGCATTGCTCGAGAACATGCCGGATGCGCTCGGCCAGCTGCAGACGGGCGTTGCCAAGCTAAACGATGGCGCTAAACAGCTCAAGGACGGCACCCAGGAACTCTATGACGGCAGCAGCGACTTGCTCGCGGGCATGCAGAAGCTCGATGAAGCCTCCGATGAGATCACCGACGCCATCAGCCAGTTTAAAGATGCCACGACGGAACTCAAAGATAAGACCCAGGAGCTCTCCGACGGGGTCAAGAAGTTTAAGGAAGAGGGCATCGACGAGCTCTACGACAAGATTATGGATTTGACCGATACCATCGGCAAGGCCATGGATATCAGCGACCAGGTGGCGGACGTGACCGACAGCTTTGGCTCTTATACGGGTGCGCCGGAAGGGGCCAAGACGGATGTGAAATTCCTCATGCGCACCCCCCAGATCAAGGCCGACACCAAAGAGGATGAGAGCCAGCCCCAGAACACCGAAGTGCAAAAGGAGAGCTTCTGGGACCGCATCAAAAACCTATTTAGTTTCGGCAAATAAGAAAATGGAAAAGACCGGCCGCATGCATGCGGCCGGTCTTTTTGCAGCGTATATGGCGTGAGGGACCGTAGACAGCCGTCTAAGAAAGGCCATGGCGCAAGACCTGGCAGGGGCGTGGGGTTTGGCGCGCCGCGGGCTCCCGCCTGGCGCAGAAAAAGCACGGCGCAAAAGCGGCCCGCTTTGTGGTATACTATCATTAGTTGGTGTTTTTTGGCGCGGGGGCGAAGTGCGGAGTCAGGACGCTCCGGCGCATGAAGTGGATGTTTGTTTTTCACATTGAGGGGCGAAGCGCCAAGCGCGGAAGTCCCCGCGCATCAGTGGCATCCATAAAAAGGGGAGGCGGGGAAAACGTGAGCAAGTGTAAGGACTGCGTCTATTTCTATGCCGACGACCGGGGGAGCGCCTACCGCCGGCCGCCCTGCTATTTCTGCCGGCGCAAGGGCGTCTTTTTTAGCCGCAACTACCGTGTCGGGGAGGGCACCCGCATCGGGAGAGAGGACGACGCCTGTGAGCATTTCCGTCTCAAGAAATGACACCGCCCAGCGGCGGCCGGGCTTTCGTCATGGGGGTTTCCCGGTGACGGCGGTGGGTTCAGCGGATGTTAAAAGCCTCCGGAGTTTTCTCCGGAGGCTTCGCTATTTTGATTTTTTAGGCCTCTGTGGGTTCGGGGTCTGTTTCTTTGGGCTCCGGCGGGAAGAGATCGTCCAGGAGACGCTTTCCGGTCTTTGTCCGGAAGTATTTGGAACGGACAGTGGCGATCTGCTCGGGGGTCATCTGCTCCTCGTCGCAGTTGACTAAGAAGTCGGCCTCCACCAGAATCTGATAATCCATCCCCTCAATGGCCGAATAGGTGTGATGATGGCCGATAAGGTAGCACACCCGGTGAATCAGGGAATCGGAAGCGCCCAGCTTTTTGAGCATTTCCTTGGCAATGGGCGGGCCCTCCAGCTCCTGATAGTGTCCGGCGCTGGAATCATATTTCTCCTTGGACACATTGATGCCGATATCGTGGAGCACGGCGGCGGTCTCCAAAATGAGCATGTTTTTCTTGTCGAGCCCCTCGAGAATCCCAATGGTCCGTGCATAGGAGAATACCTTGAGAAAGTGATTGATGTGTTTGGGTGAGCCCTTGTCATAGTCCGCCATCTGTTTGATGATGGTCGCAATAAAAACAGAACGTTTCATGGAAACATCCTCCCATATTCTGGTTGTCATAACCATTCCTTCTGCCCGGGACCTCCGGACAATCTTTTACTGATCTTTCATTACTTCCATTATAGCGGTTTCATGATGCAGGCGCAAGGGGAATTTCTTCGTCCGGACGCGCGCGGATGCAATCGGGCCTAAAAAAGAAGAAGCGGCTGCCGCCTTCCAGCGCCAGGGGCAAAAGAGGGCAAAACTTCACCCATTTGCCCTCAGCCCGCCTTTGACGTCTCATTCAAAACCGGTTATAGTATAAAACAAAATATAGATGATAAGAGGAGATGACTTATGGAACCCGACGGCAGTTTGTGGCTTTACATCCTATTGCTCGTCATTCTCATTGGTGTCAACGCGTTTTTTGCCATGGGGGAGATTGCGATTATTTCCCTCAACGACAATAAGCTCAAAAAGCAGGCGGGAGAAGGCAATAAAAAAGCGGGGATTTTGTTGAGGCTCACTGCAGAGCCCTCCCGGTTTCTGGCCGCCATCCAGGTGGGTGTGACCCTCTCGGGGTTTTTGGCCTCGGCAGTGGCGGCGGATACCTTCGCTGAATATATCGTCTACGCTTTTCGCAACGTACCGGTGTCTCCGGCCGTGGTACAGATGGTCTCTTTGATCGCCATCACCATACTGCTTTCCTATATCACCCTAATCTTCGGAGAACTGGTCCCCAAGCGCCTGGCGATGGCCAACAGCGAGAAGATCTCCTTTGCCATCGCCCGTCCTCTGGCGGTCATTTACAAGGTGGAGGGGCCCTTTGTTGCCCTTCTCTCCGCTTCCACCAATGGAGTGCTTCGGCTTTTGGGTATCGACCCCCACAAAAAGCCGGAGGAGGCCACGGAGGAGGAAATCCGGATGATGGTGGACGCGGGCCAGGAAAACGGCACCATCGAGGAGAGCGAGAAAGAGATGATCGACAACGTCTTCGAGTTTGACGACCGTACGGCGGGCGACATCATGACTCACCGCACCGAGATGACAGCGGTGGAAGTCCACAGCGCCTTTGCCGAGGTGGCGCAGGCGGCTACCTCGTCGGGTCACTCCCGCCTCCCGGTTTATGAGGAGGACTTGGACAGCATCGTGGGCATTGTCTACCTGAAGGACCTGTTCGGGCGCATCGGCAGCGGCGAGCCCTTCCTGTTAGAAAAGTTGATGCGTAAGCCCCTCTTTGTGCCCGAAACCATTAGCTGTGCCGCCCTCTTCGGACAGCTCAAAGCGGGCCGGGTCCAGATCGCCGTGGTGGTGGATGAATATGGCGGCACGGCGGGCATCGTCACTATGGAGGACGTGGTGGAAGCGGTGATGGGCCGCATCGACGACGAGTTTGACGGGGAGGATGAGGAAATCACCCAAGTTGGTGAGGGCGTCTTCCTCATCGACGGCACCGCCGATATGGAACAGGTGGAGCGCCTCTTCGGAATCAAGATCGACGACGAGAACGATTATGACACCATCGGCGGCTATATCACCGGGCGTCTGGGGCGGATTCCCGGCGAGGCGGAGCACCCCACCGTCTCGGTGGGCGGCGTCGAGTTCACGGTGCTCGGCATGACCGACCGCCGGGTGGATCGCGTCCAGGCGCGGCGCATCCCCGTGTCAGTTTCATCATAACCAGAAAACCGCTGGGAAACTTTCGTTTCCCAGCGGTTTTTTCTTGATACGGCATATCGAGCCTTATGCACTAGCCCGCGCTTTGCATCAGGCTTTTTTATTGGCCCAGGCAGAATCTGAGGATGAGCTCCGCCACAAAGACGGTGCCGCAGGCCGACATGGCCACGGTCAGAAGCCCCTTTTCCTTCATGGCAAGCGCCACGGCCACTGCGAGCCCAGCAATGGCCGACCAGACGGAGCTGGTGGAGGAGAGGATGGCCGGAAAGGTCATGGCGCCCAGGACGGCGTAGGGGACATAGAAGAGAAAGGATTTGACAAACCGGCTCTCGATCTTTTTCTGGAAGATGGCCAGGGGCAGCATGCGGATGAGATAGGTGACCCCGGCCATGACCAACACATAGCACAAAAACTTGGGAATATCCATCATTCGGCCTCCTCAATGGGGAAGAATTTTGCTCCGAAAGCGGCGGCGAGAATGGTGCAGATGATGATAACAAAGCCGCTGGACACGCTCCGCAGCAGCGGCGCCCAGGCAAACAGGCAGCTCAGCCCCACCGAGAAGAGAAGCACAATCCGCACTGATTTGAGATGCTTGGCGGGGGGGATGATGATGGCGATGAACATGCCGTAGATGGCGATGCCAAGCGCGGAACGGATGGAGGCGGGCAGGATGGTGCTGGCCGCGGCGCCGATGAGGGTGCCCAGCGCCCAACCGAAATAGGGGGCGGTGATGAGCCCCGCCATATAGCGCTTTCCCACCGCCCCCTTTTGTCCCGAGGAGACGGCGAAAATTTCGTCGGTGTTGCCAAAGGCGATGAGGCACCGCTCAAAGGTGTTGACCGACTTGTCCAGCTTTTGGGAGAGGGAGAGGGACATGAGCGCATAGCGCAGATTGATGATGAGCTGGGTCAAGGCCATCTCTACCATGGGCGCGCCGGATACGATGAGGGAGAGACCGGCGAACTGTCCGGCGGAGGTGAGGTTGGTCATGGAGATCAGTACGGCCCCCCAGACGGGAAGACCCAGGGACACCGCCATCATGCCGAAGGTGAAGGAGACGGACAGATACCCCAGCGCGATGGGGACCCCGTCTCGAAAGCCTTTGGTGTAACTGTTGACAATTGGTGTTTGCTCCATATATCCATGCCCTTTCCTATTTGATGTACCCGCCGCAAAACGGTTGGAGAAGCGCCCCCACAGTTTCCGACAAAAACAGCAGCTCTTATTTTATCACAAAGAGGTCAGCTTCGGCAACTGTTTTGCAAAGGCCGAAAAGGCCCCCGGCAGGGCGTATCCTTCCCGCAGTTCGGAGAGGGTCACCCAGACCCAGCCCTCGGGCAGGGGGGAGCTTTCGCAATAGACGGCGTATCCCCGCATCTCCCAGATGCGGTGGGTGAAGACGTGGCGGGCGTCGGGCATTTGGGAGATGCGGACCACATTGATGCCACAATCCCCGAGGCACTCTTGGAGCGCCTCAGGGGATAGATGCCCCTCCCAGTTGGGAAGCTCCCAGAGCCCGGCCAGCAGTCCGGTGTCCGGGCGCTTGCGCAGTGCCACCTTCCCCTCCGCGAGGAGGAGGACCACCGTCTTTTCCTCCGCTTTGGGCGGCTTTTTGGCCGCTTTGACGGGCAGCTCCTCCGCCACCGATTGGCGGTGTCCCTCGCAGATGGCGGCGAGCGGACAGCTTTCGCACCGGGGCGCGGCACCCGGCAGGCAGACCATGGCCCCCAGTTCCATCAGGGCTTGATTAAAGTCCCCCACCCGGTCCTTGGGGAGGATGGCGGCGAGGGCTTGGGCCATGGCCTTTTTGACCGCCTCCTTGGAGATGTCTTCCCGGCTGCACAGCACCCTGGAAGCAACCCGGAGCACATTCCCGTCCACGGCGGGCACGGGGAGGCCGAAGGCGATGGAGGCGATGGCTCCGGCGGTGTAGACGCCGATGCCCGGCAGGGAACACAGCGCCTCAAAGTCGGCGGGCAGCTGCCCGCTATAGCGCTCCACCACCTGGATGGCCGCTTTTTTGAGGTTGCGCACCCGGTTATAGTAGCCCAGCCCCTCCCACAGTTTGAGAATCTGTTCTTCGGAAGCGCCCGCCAGGCTTTCGATGGTGGGCAGAGCAGAAAGAAAGCGGTCAAAGTAAGGTTTGACCGCTTCCACACGCGTTTGTTGGAGCATGATTTCCGAAACCCAAACGTGGTAGGGCACCGGATTCGAGCGCCAGGGGAGGACCCGGGCGCTTTTGTCGTACCAGGCGAGCAGGGGCGCCGGCACCAGGGTCAGACGCTCCTGCCACTCGGGAATTTGGCTTGCGAGATTGTTTTTATTCATGGAGAACCTTCCTATCGGTAACGTTTGGCGCGGGCAATGAGCTTTTCATAGATGGGATACATCCATGCTTCCCCCGAGGCCTCTCGAATGTCCGCCAGGTTAAACCACTGAGCCCCCGAGTTTTCACTGGGGAGCGCCCGGGGCGGCACCTCCTCCTTCGCTATCAACACAAAGGAGGGGCACAGGTGCAGATGGGCGCTGACATATGTTCCATTCTTTCTATGCCCATAGACGGGCAGGATGTCCAGCGCCGCGATGGCCGGGGAGAGAAGCTTCACCGGCACCCCGGTTTCCTCTTCGGCCTCCCGCACCGCCACCGCGCCAAGGTCCGGATCGCCGTCGGCATGGCCGCCGGTCCAACACCAAGCGCCGTAAAGGTTGTGGCGGACCAGGAGCACCCGGCTGCCATCGGGGTTAAAAATAAGTCCAGACGGCGTCAAGTGGGCGGTGAGAGACCGTCGGGTCAGAATGCCTAAGGGATCGGCGTGGGCAAGGGAGAGGATCAGTTCCAAATCCCGCTCCTCCTGTTCACAGCCGGGACGGAAGGCTTCCAGTAGGTCAATGTGTTTCATGGGAAGCCTCCTCTAGGGCGTCCTTTCCGCTCGCTTCCAGAATCTCCTGGCGGACCGACGGGTCGATGTCGCAGGGGTCCATCGAGGGGTGCCCGATATAGAAGCCCTGAAGGTAATCCACGCCGTTTGCAATCAGGCAGTCCATTTCGCCCCTCGTTTCCACACCCTCCGCGATGGTTTTGATGGAGCGCTCTTTGGTGTAGGAAATGAGGTTTTGTAGAATTTTCCGCCGGTTGTCGTCGGTATCGATGCCGCGGATGATGGACATATCGATCTTCACATAATCCGGGCGGAGGCTCAGAAGGGTTGCGTCCCCGTTATAGCCGGTGCCGAAGTCATCCAGCGCTAAGGAACCGTTCCAGCGCCGCAGACAGACCTCTTTCTTGACGGTAAACTCCTCGCTGAGCTTTTCATCCTCGGTCAGTTCCACCACCATCCGGTCCAGATATTTCCCGTACATCCGCTCGAAGCTGTCCATATCCTGGTCGGTCAAAGCCTGATTGGGGATGGAATTGATAAAGATTTTGCAGCCGCTGTCGGCGGGGATTTTGTTGGCAAAGTTCTCCATGCTCTTAAACCAGGTCAGGTGCTCGATTTGATAGAGCTTGGACTGGGACCGGGCCAGCCGCAGAATATCCAGCGGGGACTGGAGGGTTGACAGCTTGGAACGCATGAGGGCCTCGTAGGCGAAGACCCGCCCGGTGTGGGTGTCCACAATGGGCTGGAAGTGATAGTCCACCAACTCCTCGTCGATGAGCCGGTTGAGTTCCTCCCGGCTGTGGAGCAGATAGGAATCCTTGTTATAACTGCCGATGTCAAAGTCGGTAAATTCGCCTTTGGTGGTGTTTTTGACCTTGTACATGGCAAAGTCAGCGTATTTGACCAGAGTTTCGTAATCGGTGGAATCGTCGGGATACCAGGCCACGCCCGCCGACGCACGGATACGGAAGGAGTGGTTGTCGGGGAGGGGGAATTCCGTTTTGCGGATGGTATCCTTCATTTCCTCGATGATTTTGCGGATTTCCTCCCTGGTGTCGTAACCGTAGATGAAGATGTGGAACTCATCCCCCGACATGCGGGAGAGCAGCACTTGATAGGGGGAGAAAAGTTTGAGGACGCTGGCGGTGCAACGGATATATTCGTCGCCGAAGTCATGGCCGTAATTGTCGTTGATGTACTTGAGGTTATCCAGGTCCATCATGATGAGCGCCGCGTTTTTGAGCATCTCCGGCTTGCGGAAGCTTTGCACCATCATCCGATGGAAAGCCCGCCGGTTGAGGAGATTGGTCAGCAGATCGTAGTCCCGCTCATATTCCAACTTTTTCTTTTCCAGTATTTCCTGGGTGATGTCCACGAGAACCCCCAGCACATGTTTACCCTCATAGTAGAGCTTTAGCCGCACATACCGGGGCTTGCCCAACTGTTTGGTCAGATTATAAATGGTGGTATTCTGATCCTCACGTTCAAGCTGGGTCCCTTCCAGCGCGTGGCAGAGCATCTCTTCAAAGAGATCGGGGGAGATATAGCCGCTTTGCTGCCCCATTTCCTCGCTGCCCAGGATGCGGAAGACGCCGGAAGCATAGAAAACTTGGTCGGAATCATCCAGATACTCAAAGGCGGCGATGGGATAGTTGGCCATCTCCAGGATTTGGGAGAGCTTGGAGGAAGACTCGGCCACACTGTGGCTGAGCTGTTCCACAGCGTCGGTCAGCTCGTCGATTTCCGCGATGCCGATTTTCTCCAGAGCCACGGGGTTCATGGGGTTGGAGGCCTTGACCTTTTTGACCAGGGAAGTGATGGGCTTGGAGAGACGGGAGGTGATGAGGGAGATGCCCACCAAACCGATGAGCAGGGAGAGGACAAGGATGACGATGAGCGTCGTGGTCAGCTGGTAGGAGAAGGAAAACAGCTCCTGCCGCTCAATGATGCCCATGAGGGCCCACTGCTCCTGTTCAAAGGGGGTATTGGTGTTATAAATATTAAAGTACTGGACGCATCCATATGCTTTTGGCCGCCCTTGGAGCACGTTTTCCAGCAGATATGTATTCTTCCCCTCCACCTTACCCAGGCTGGTTTGGCCGCTGTCGCCGAGCAACTGCTTGTAGAGAGAACCGCTGGTGATCACGTTTTTAAAATCAGAACTGCCCTCCATGGCCACGCCGATGGCGTAGGCGCCGTTTTTTGCCGAAGTGATCTCATCATAGGGCAGTAGGGTGTGCAGGTAGTCGGTGGTGATTTCCACCCCCATGACGCCATAGGGGACGCCATCGGCGGAAATGAGGGGCACCGAATAGGTAATGATGCTCACATCGTCTTCGCTGAGCTTAAACGGAGGACACCAATAGCCCAAATCCTCAAAATCGCTGTCCGGATACTGGACGGCGGCCAAGAAAGGCTTGTAATAGTAGTCCCATGCCTCTTTTTCTTCGGGGGAGAAGGTAAAGGTAGGGGTCCAGTTGGTATCCATAGGGATGCCGATATGGCGGGTGATACTGATGGGCGCAAATTCCCATAGCAGGTCGGAGTTGTCGTTGGGGTTGGTGACAGGGTCTAAGTCTCGCAGATAGATTCCGGCTTTGTGGACTTCCTTTGTGGAAGCGGTCAAATCGTCCTGGCCGTGAAAAATCAAGAAGGCGCCGGTGACAGAGTTTTTCCGCAGCAGATAGACCATTTTGTTGGTGACGGATTTGAGAATTTCGTCGGTCAAATCCGCGTTGGGGTTGATGTCGGAGTAGCTCTTGCCGCTGGTGTCGAGAATATCGGCGACGGTGCTCTGGACCGATTCCACATCGCTGGAAATGTTGGACCAGCGCTGAATCATCTCGTTTTCTAGATAGTTTTTGCGGTTGATGACCCGCTCGTTGAGAATGTCGATGGCGTTATTGCCCAGCTGTTGGAGGACGCCTCCCGACATGATGGCAGCACAAAAGATACCGGCCTGAATGAGCATGACAATCATGATAGGCACCAGCATCTTTTTAAGGATTGAATTTTTCTTTCGCGTCCTCTTTTGCATAACCGACTCTAGAACCCCTTCCGTTGGGAACCGTTATTTGATAGCGCCTTCCAGCGCCTTCTGAAACTCGGCAAACCAGGCGTCAAAGTTGGCGTCGGTGTCAAACTGGGCGACCGCTTCGTCGTGGCTCATGCCCTGTTCCATTAGCGCCTTGATCTGATCAAGATCAGCATTGGCCTTGTCCTGCAGGGAGTTTTCCAGTACATTGCGAGCCTCGGTGCCGCCGGCAAAGGCCTTGTTGGTGTACATTTCATGGGTGGTAACCGTGTCGATGGCCACCTGCAGCGTCTCCTGCATGATATCGGTCATCTCCACGTCGCTTTTTTCAATCATTGCCATATCGTTGGCATCCACCTTGACCGGTAGATATCCGGTGCCCACCGAGAAGTCGATGTTTCTTTGGGACTCGGTGAACCATTTGAGGAAGAGGGTGGCGGCATATTCTTTGCGCTCATCGGATTTGGTGACCACCAGTCCCGCGCCCTGCTGTACGGCATAGGGCTCGCCACCCTCGAAGACGGGCGCCGGCAAGGTCATGACCTCGATGGGATAGCTCTCCGTATCGCTGACGGTGACCTCCTGTGGGAAGTAGATGGCGCCGGTGGTGGAGCCGACCAGAGCGATAATTTGACCAGTTTTCGCGTCATCGGAACGGAATTTTCCATAGGCACCGAAATAGCCGTTTACATAGGGGACATAGTAGTTGTCCCACAGCTTCCGGATCACCTTTTTATCCACGTTGAGGGAAACCTCTCCATTGTTCACTGAAAAAATCTCTACCCCCAGCTCCTTGCAGCCGATGATAAAATAGTTGGCCATGGCGTCCCGGCCAAAGAAGGCCTTGGTGCCGCCGCTCCATTCATAGTAGGCTTTGGCGGTTTGAACCACGCCCTCCATGGTGGAGAGGTCCTCCACCTTGGCGCCGGTAGCCGAGGCAAAATTGTCCCAGTCGGTTTTATTGAGCATCATAACCTCGGTGGATTTGGCCGTGGGGAAGATCTTGAGATTTTGGTCCTTGTCAAAACGTCCCTCTTCCAGATAGGAGGGAAGGTAGGTTTTCAGCTCTTCCTCGGTGAGATAAGCATCCAACGGGGCCACCAGGCCCAACTGATCCACCTGATAGGCGGTGTCGGAATAGCCGGCGAAGATGTCGGGCATTTCACTGGAGCCCACCTTTTTGTTGGCGGAATCGAGGACTTTTTGGATGAGTTCGTTGATGCTGCCATAGTTAAAGGCCTCGACGACGATGCCTTGTTCAGCGCCTACTGTCTCGTTAAACTCCGAGACCAGCGCGTCGAAAGCCACCTTCTGGGGGCCGTTGTAGTAGTGCCAAATCTCCAGAGACACCGGGTCTTTGGGACTGAGCTTATATTTATTTGCGCCGCCCGACTGGCAGCCGGTGAGAAACAGTAGAACCAAAGCCATTACCAAAGCAAGTTTCCGCAGAACAGAGAATTTCATAAAAATTCCTCCCGTCGTCATCGGCTTTCTCCATGTGCTGCCTTCGCACGGCTATGCAGGGAACCCCCCTGTGCGTTAAATGGAACTAGTGGCGGTGTAATGGCAGGATGAAGAGATCCATATTGACTTATTATATCTCAATTTTGCTGAGGCTTCCATCGTTTTTACCAAATTTCCCATGTTTCTAGCCATTTCAACAGAAATATGCGAAAACCGGGACGATTCCAAAGGAATGTCCCGGTAAAAAAACGAAAAAAGGGGCTATTTTTACAAGTGAAGCCGGCGCTTGAGCTCGGTGAGCATGTTGTGCCCTTCAAAGATGAGCAGCGCTGCCAGGGAAATGACGCTTCCCGCCGCGCAGATAATGGAGGGATAGGGCACGCCCACCAGCCCAGTCCAGACAAAGATGACTGGAAGGATGCCGAAAAAGGCGTCGAGGACGAAATAGATCATCTGATCGACGATGGGCAGATGCATCACCCGGGCAATGGCTGCCATGGCAATCATGGCGGCGACACAGACAATGGGAAAGACATAATCTAACGACCAGCCGTGCCACCCGGTCCCCAGATCCCAAAGGATAGCCAGAATGCTGATGATGACCACCTGATAGAGGATATTCTTGGAGATGTTGCTGCGCTTGTGCAGGGCGATGGCGAAGCTCACCCAAAAGCACAGGATGCCCGCGGCCACAAAGAGAGACCAGTAGCCGCTGTGGGGAATCAGGAGATTGACCGTGACCGAGATGACCACCGCCACAATGGAGCCGAAGATGAGCAATTGGAAAAAGAGGCTGTTTTGACGGAAGAGGGTGGGAACGGCGGGAAAGACCGGCACGTTTTCACTTCCCAAATCCCGCAGCTGGTTTTGACAAAGAGGGCAGTGGGTTTGGACCCCCTCCACCTGGAGCTTGCATTTATCGCAGTACTTCATCCCTTCACCTCCCCGCTGTCGTCCGGATCCACTTCGTTTGCCGCAATAGTCACCGGGATGCCCATCCCAGTGAGGGTGCGGAAGAATCGGCGCTGTACGTCGGTACTGACAAAGGCGGAGGAAAAGCTCATGGTCAGGTTTTCCTCAAAGGAGCAGACACAAATCTGCAAGATATCGGTGCTGGCAAAGACGTCGAAAAGCCGGATATAGGGGGTAAGTTCCCGAGGCATGGTGACCCGGCCGATATTGGAGAGGGAGGCGGTGATCTCCTTGGCCGCAAAGTCGTCGGCGATACGCAGCACCACGTCTTTGAGGGCCAAGGGCACCAGACGCACCAGAAAATTGTGTTCAATGGCGGCTAGCATGTTGATGCGCTCGCTCAGCTTTTCGTGGGTGAGCATCTGGGCAAAGCCGCGCTCGAGATGCTCCACCACGTCGGCAAATTCACCGCTGCCGCTGCGAAAGTCGTAGCCGACGTTAATGACGCTGAAGAAATTCCGGGCCGACTGGGAGTCGAAGTATTTGCGGAGGTTGACAGGCACCGTCAGGACGGCCGGGCGCTTTTTGTCCCGGACCGCCATCTCCTCCCCGATGGCGCAAAGAAGGACCGCTCCCAGAAAGACGGTCAGGGTAGCGTGATTTTCGTGGGCTTTGCGGAGGACGTCCTTAACCGGGGCCACCCCTTCGATGATGCGCAACCGGTTTTCCGAGAGCCGGGGTCCCCGCAGCTGGTGGGCCCATTGGGTCCGGTGGCGCTCCTGCCGTCCCTCCCGGTTATAGTATTTGGCGAAACTGTCCGCCGACTGCTGGGAGGCCGAGGCGTCGTAGTCCATGGCGGGCACGGCGGCGCCCAGGGTGTCCCCGTGTTTATGGATGAGATAATGGTAGACGAGCACCCGCAAAAATTCCATGGCACCCGTGCCGTCGGAGAGGGCGTGAAATACCTCCAAGGAGATGCGGTTGCGATAATAGGTCACTTCAAAGAGAAGGCCCTTCCGGTTGGCGTCATAGAGGGGGCCCAAAGGCGGCTTTGCCTCCAGCTTGACCAGCGGCTTTTGAGAACAGGGCTCCAGATAATACCAAAAGAGCCCCCGGGTCATCATGGACTGGTAGAGGGGAAAGTGGGTCATGGTTTCGTCCAGCGCTTGTTGCAGGACGATGGGGTCCACCAGTTCATAGAGCTCACAGGCAAAGCGGAACACTTTGGTGTCCCGCTTGGTAGTGGTGGAAGGGAAAATTTTGGCCGCGTTATCCAGGCGGCTCCAAGTGTTGGACTTTCGTTGCTTCACTTTTTCGGCACCTCGCTTAAAAAGCGGTTGATATATTCGTAGACCTGCCGCACCTGGGGAAATGCGGGGGGCAGGGAGAAAAAGCCGTGGAGAGCGTCTTCAATGCGGTGGAGCTCCACCCGGTTGCCGTTTTCCCACAGCCGCTGGCCATAGGTTTCCCCCTCGTCACGCAGCGGGTCATATTCCGCCGTGATGATGAGGGTGCGGGGCTGGCGGGAGAAGTCCTCGGCCATCAGCGGCGCGAAGTAGGGGTTCTGCCGGTCGTCGGGGGAGCTTTGGTAAAGCTCCACATAGTCGCAGATGCGCTTGGCGGTGAGAAGATAGTCATTCCCGTTTTCATGCACCGAGAGGAAAGGGGAGGTCTCGCTGTGGTCGTAGTAGGTGGCCGGGTAGATGAGAATCTGCCGCTGGGGAAAGAATTCTCCCCGGTCCCGTGCCATTAGGGAGACGGCCGCCGCCAGGTTGGCACCGGCACTGTCCCCAATGAGGGTGATTTGGTCGGCACGGGTGCAGAGCAGCCCCTCATTTAAAAACAGCTCCCTGGCCACCTGGTAGCAGTCGTGAAGCCCACAGGGGAACTTGTGTTCCGGAGCCAGACGGTAGTTGACCGAAACCACGGTGTGGCCGGTGATTCTGGCCATGTTGGCGCAGACCTTGTTGTAGCTGTCGATGTTGCCGATGACCCAGCCGCCGCCGTGGAAGAAGAGGAGGATGGGATGGTCCAGGTCGTCCTCGGGGGAGAAAATCCGCACCGGTATGGCGTGATCGTCCAGCATCACCTTGTGGTCCCAGGATTTGTACAGGGGCTTTAACACGTGATAGTGGGTTAGATTCTCCACCTGCCGGGCGATCTTATAGTTCTTTTTCAGGTTGATGTCCGGATAGGACAGGGCCTTGAGCGCGGCCAGCATCACCTTGTTGATGGCCATAGGGGCATCCTCCTCCCTGGCGGCACTATGAAAAGCGCCGCGGTTGGCCGCCGCGATGGGCGGCGGGCAGACGGAGTTCCCCATCCTGCCCGTAAAAGGAGCATGGACGGAAAAGGGTGGGAAACATGCAAAGTATTAGAAATATTGTAGCATTATTCCCTTCCCGCCGCAACCGGGAGGGGGAGGAAAGATAAAAGTTCACAAAGGCGGGGATTCGTCTTTTTTTAGCCCCTTCGGGATAAAAAATGTTGGAATCGAGCGGATAGCGGTCTTCTGCGTACAGCTTCTGTCCCCCTTTGTGCTTTCCTCGATGGGCTCGGGGAGAAAAAAGCCAAGGACGATTTTGGTCCGCTTTGTGTCTGGTGCGTCGCTTCCCCCCGCTGGCCCCCGCCCTCCGAAGCGTTCACATTGGGGGTGTACGCAAAAAGCCGGTAAGACGGTTTCGGTCCTCCCGATTCCGGCGCGGCGGGCTCCGCCCGTGGGCTCGGATCATGTCCTGTAAAGCGCCGACGCGGATAATGGCGCAAAAAAAGGAGCCGGAAAATCCGGCTCCTCTCAGACAAAGGAAAATTAATATCGGTTATCAAAGATGCGGGTGGACTTTTTCTCACTGCGGGGAAGGTCGCCGATTTCCACCGGCTTGCAGGCGATGGAGATGCCGATTTTTTCCTTGAAGCGGAACTTGATGCCCCGTTCCAGCTCCCCCTTGTCCACGCCGGGATTCGTTTCCACAAACAAGGTCAGGATGTCCCGGCCGCCCAGGTGGTCGATCATCACCTGATACTCGCTGGAAGCGCCCTCCACCGTGCCCAGCAGCTCGTCGATCTGGCTGGGGAAGATGTTGACGCCCTTGACCTTGATCATGTCGTCGGTGCGCCCGATGAGGGTGTCGATGCGGGGATAGGAGAGTCCGCAGGGGCAGTCGCCGGAGAGGAAGCGGGTCAGGTCGTGGGTGCGGTACCGGATGAGGGGGGCCCCCTCCTTGCGCAGGGTGGTGATCACTAATTCACCGATCTCCCCGTCGGGGACGATCTCACCGGTTTTAGGGTCGACGATCTCGCAATAGATGTAGTCGTTCCAGTAGTGCATGCCGCACTCGTAGTCACAGCTCATGCCGATGCCAGGGCCGTAGACCTCGGTCAGACCATAGATGTCGTAGAGCTGCACACCCAGCTCCGCCGCGATGCGCTTGCGCATCTTTTCGCCCCAGCGCTCCGAGCCGATAATGCCCTTTTTCAGATGAATTTGGTCGGTGATGCCCCGCTTGGCGATTTCCTCTGCCAACAGCAGCGCGTAGGAGGAGGTGGCGCATAGGACGGTGGCTTTGAGGTCCTGCATCATCCGCAACTGCTTGTCGGTGTTGCCGGGGCCCATGGGGATGACCATGCATCCGAGGAGCTCCGCGCCGGTCTGAAAGCCGATGCCCGCCGTCCACAGTCCGTAGCCCGGGGTGATCTGGACCCGGTCGAGGGGGGTGAGGCCCGCCGTTTCATAGCAGCGCTTAAACATAATGGCCCAGTCCTCGATGTCCCGGCGGGTATAGGGGATGATGACCGGGGTGCCGGTGGTGCCGGAGGAGGAGTGGATGCGGACAATCTCGCTATCCGGGACCGCCTGGAGTCCCAGGGGATAGGCCTCTCTGAGGTCGCCCTTCCAGGAGAAGGGGAGTCTCTCAAAGTCCTCCTGGGATTGGATGGCCTCGATGTCGATGCCCTCGAATTTTTTTTGATAAAAGCCGCCGGGGATGGAGGTGAGCTTTCGCAGCTGCTGCTTAATCAGTTCGAATTGCGCTTCTTTCATTCTCATGGCTTTATTCTCCTAAAACGGCCTTGGCGCCGAGACGCAGGGCCTCTAAATTCATAGGGAGGAACTTTTCCGGCAGCCGCTTTCTCAGGGCCCCTTCCATTTCCTCCAGGGTGAGGCCCAGCGCGCCGGTGGCCGCCGCGGCTCCTAAGAGGGCCACGTTGAGCACTTTGGCGCTGCCGCACTTTTCACAGATGGCGGCCGTGTCCACTATAACGGCGTGCCCGGCGTGGTCTTGAAGGAAGGAAAGCATCTCCTGGGCGGAGTAATCGTTGCCGCCCAGGGCCGCCGTGACGGGTTTGACCTCCTTGGCGCTGACCACCACGGTGCCGCCCTCCTTAAGATAGGGCAGGCAGCGGACGGCCTCGGCCGGTTCAAAGCCCAGGATTAAATCCGCGCCTCCCAAGGGAATCATGGGGGAGTGGATGTCCTCGCCGATGCGGACGTGGCTAACCACACAGCCGCCCCGCTGGGCCATGCCGATGGTTTCGGCGGTGCGGGCAAAGAGGCCCTTTTGCATGGCCGACAGGGCGATCAGTTTGGAAGCGAGGACGGTTCCTTGACCGCCCACGCCGGACAACATGGCGCTGATGTTCATCTTGCCTCACCTCCCATTTTTTCGATGGCGCCGCAGGGACAGACCTGGGCGCAGATGGAACAACCATAGCAAAGGCTGGGCTCGATGGCCGCCTTCCCCTCCTGCCAGACCACGGCGGGGCACCCCAGCTCCCGGATGCACTTTTTGCACCCGATGCACTTTTCTTTGTCCACCACAAACCCGGCAGCGGGCTTTGTCACCGCGATGCAGGGGGAACGGAAGATGACCGCGGAGACGCCCTTGACGCCGGCGGCCTCCCTGACGGCGTTTTCCGCTTCCTTCAGGTTCAGAGGGTCGGCGGTGAGGACCCGGCTGACCCCAATGGCGGTGAGGACCTTCTCGATGCTGATCTTGTCGCTGATATTGCCCATCATGGTCCGGCCGGTGCCGGGGTGGGGCTGTTGTCCGGTCATGGCGGTGGTGGAGTTATCCAGCACGATGAGCACGATGTCGGTCTGGTTGTAAACGGCGTTGACCACCCCGGTCATGCCCGAGGCAAAGAAGGTAGAGTCGCCGATAAAAGCGAAGTTGACCGCGTCCGGTTCGATGCGGTGGAGCCCCTGGGCGATGGTCACGTCGGCGCCCATGCAAAGGCAGGTGTCCACCATGTGAAGCGGCGCGGCGTTGCCCAGGGTATAGCAGCCGATGTCCCCCGAGAAGACTGCCTTGCGGCCCTTCATGGCCTGCTTGACGGCGTAGAAGGAAGCCCGGTGAGGGCATCCGGCGCACAGGACCGGCGGCCGCACCGGCAGGGAGGGGAGCTCCAGGACGGTGCCCTCCGGCTGGGGCAAATCCAAAAAGCCAATGAGGGCCCGGCGGACCGATTCCACCGAGTTTTCCCCGGCGTTTTGGTTGTCGCCGGTGAGTTTGCCGCGGATATGTACATTCAGGTGGTGCTTACCGCACAGATAGACGAGCTCCCGCTCGATGACGGGATCCAGTTCCTCGATCACCAGCACCTCGTCCAGCCCGTCGAGAAACTCGAGCGCCAGGGCTTCCGGGAAGGGGTGGGGCGTCCCCACTTTGAGCAGGCGCACGCCGGTGTCCCCCAGTGCCTCCCGGGTGTATTCGTAGCTGACGCCGCCCGAGGCAACTCCCAGGCGAAGGCGTTCCTCCTCCACTTTCCCGGTTACTTCGATGCGGTTATAGGGGCTCTGGGAGAGGGCCTCCCCCATCCGGGGCAGGGCGGCCTCAATTTCCCCATGCCGCTGTAAGGAGAGCCGGGGGAAGATGACCCACCTTGGGTCCTTGACAAAGCCTTCCGGCTCTTTTTTCTCCAGGGGCGCCTTCTCCTCGATGGTGGCGCAGCCGTGGCATACGCGGGTGGTGGGGCGCAAGAAGACCGGCGTGCCGTATTCCTCCGAGAGGGCAAAAGCATTTTCCACCATGTCGTAGGCCTCCTCCGGGGAACTGGGGTCAAAGACCGGCACCTTGGCGAAGCGGGCGAAGTGGCGGGTGTCTTGCTCGGTTTGGGAGGAGATGGGGCCGGGGTCGTCGGCGACCACGATGACCATCCCCCCCTTGACGCCGATGTAGGCAAGACTCATCAGCGGGTCGGAGGCCACGTTGAGGCCCACCTGCTTCATGGTCACCATTGCCCGGGCCCCCGCGTAGGCGGCCCCCGCCGCGGCCTCGAGGGCGGCCTTTTCGTTGACGGACCATTCTACATAAATATCGCCAGGATTGTGCTTGGCGATGGTTTCGAGTATTTCAGTTGACGGCGTTCCGGGATAACCGGATACAAAGCGCACCCCCGCGGCGATGGCCGCAAGGCCGATGGCTTCGTTGCCCATTAGGAACTGCTTGTTCAAGTGGCATCCTCCCATTCCAAAAGTGATCTATGTGCTATTATACACGGATTTTTCTTCCCTTTCAAATAAAAAAAGCTGCCGATGCCGGGCACGCCGCTTCGGTTGGCAGGGCGTCTAAAAAAGCCGCCGGACACCGGCGGCTTTTTTCGCGCATGAGGGACGGAGCGCAAAAGCGCGGATGTCCCCGCGTATCATGCCCGACAGTGGAGCTGTCGAGCAAGCCGCCGGACACCGGCGGCTTTTTTCGCGCATGAGGGACGGAGCGCAGGGGCGCGGATGTCCCCGCGTATCATGCCCGACAGCAGAGCCGTCGGGCAAAGCCGCCGGACACCGGCGGCTTTTTTCGCGCATGAGGGACGGAGCGCAGGGGCGCGGATGTCCCCGTGTATCATGCCCGACAGTGGAGCTTTCGCGCATGAGGGACGGAGCGCAGGGGCGCGGATGTCCCCGTGTATCATGCCCGACAGTGGAGCTGTCGAGCAAGCCGCCGGACACCGGCGGCTTTTTTCGCGCATGGGGGACGGAGCGCAGGGGCGCGGATGTCCCTGCGTATCATGCCCGACAGTGGAGCTGTCGAGCAAGCCGCCGGACACCGGCGGCTTTTTTCGCGCATGAGGGACGGAGCGCAGGGGCGCGGATGTCCCTGCGTATCATGCCCGACAATGGAGCTGTCGGGCAAAGCCGCCGGACACCGGCGGCTTTTTGTAGCGGCTACTCCTGCGCCGCTTTCTGAGCGGCCCGGGCGTTGGAGATGCTGTAAAGGGAGATAACTAGCATGACCAGAATGGCGCCTGCCAGCGCGTATTTTCCCGGCGCTTCCCCCACAAAGAGGAAGACCCAGATGGGGGTGAGGATGGGCTCGATCATGGTGGCCACCGAGGCGTTGAGGGCGCTGCACCGCTGGATGGCCAGACCGTAGAGGATATAGGGGACGCCTAGATGAACACTGCCCATCATGACGACCGCCACTGCGCCCAGAGCGGTGATATGGGGCGGATAGAGAAAATAGAAGGGGATGCCGATGAGGGCCGAAAAGACACAACCCCAAAAGACGATGTGGAGGGGATTTTGCTTAGTGCGGTTATTGTAGAGAAAGGAGATGCCGAAAAGAATGCCCCCGCAGATACCCAGGACATTGCCCAGTAGACTCCCCGCCGCCACCTTGTCGATAAAAAAGAGGGTGACGCCCAGGATGGAGAAGATGACCACCAGCACATCCTTGCCCCGGACCTTTTGATGGAAAAAGATGGCGGAGATGATCAGCACATAGACCGGGCTCATGTACTGGAGGATGATGGCGTTGGCCGCCGTCGTCAGACTCAGGGCGGCGACGGTGACGGTCATGACCGAAGCCATGATGAGGCCGCCGAGAATAGTTCCCTTGTTGACGGCGATTTTGTCTTTTTTGATCTTAAAATAAATAAATAGGGTGAGGGCCGCGAAGACGCACCGGGAGGAATTGATGATGATGGGATGAAAGTCCACCAGCTTAATCCAGGTGCCCGCGAAGCTCCACATGGCGGCGCAGACGACCAGCAAAATGGTGGCCTGGCCCTGGCCCATTTGGCGTTTTTGTGGGGTTTGAAGTGTTGTGGTCAATAGGATTCCCAGCCTTTCTGTTGATAAATGGAATAACAAACGGATGCATGCGCCGCTACCCGGCGTTCTCGGGCGCCGGAGCCTTCGCTTTCTGAGCGGCCCGGGCATTGGAAATGCTGTAAAGGGAGATGGTTAGCAGCACCAAAACAGCGCCATACAGGGCGAATTGACCCGGCTTTTCTTTGACTAGCAGCAGGGCCCAGACGGGGGTGAGGATGGGCTCCACCATGGTGGCGATGGAAGCGGTCAGGGCGCTGCATCGCTGGATAGACATGCTGTACAGGATATAGGGGATGCCCAGATTGACGACGCCCATGGCCACGATGGCCGTTCCGCTAGCCGGGGTGAAGTGGGGCGGATAGACAAAGTAAAACGGAATTCCCACTAGGGCGGAGAAGATGCAGGCAAAGAAAATGATGTGCAGCGGGTTTTGGGTGGTGTGGTTATTGTAGAGGAAGGAGAGGGCGAAGAGCATACCCAAAAAGACCGCCAGAATATTGCCCCAAAGATTGCCCGCCTCCACCTTGTCGATGAAGAACAGCGCCACACCCAAAATGGAGAAGACGACCACCAAAATGTCCTTAAGGCGGGCTTTCTGCTTAAAGAAGAGGACCGAAACGATGAGGACATAGATGGGGCTGACGTACTGAAGGATGATGGCGTTGGCCGCCGTGGTCATCCGAAACGCACAGGCCGAGACGACCATCATGGAGGTCATGATCAGCCCGCCAATGATAGTTTCCTTGTTGACGGCGATCTTTTCCTTTTTGTATCGGGAGTAGAGGTAGAGGGTGAGGGCGGTGAAAATACAACGGGCGGAGTTGGTAACAATCGGATGAAAGTCCACCAGCTTAATCCAGGTGCCGTTAAAGCTCCACATGGCGGCGCAGATCACTAACAAAACGGTGGCCTTTCCGGGGCTGAGCTGTTTGTTTGGTGCGGTTTGAGAGAGAGTTGGCATAAATTCCCCTCCAGAACGAAGATATTGTAACGATTTTCTAAACTTTAGTATACCAGAATTCACAAAAAGAACCTATCCGGCAAATGCGCTAAAAAAAACAATGATTTTTCTGCGCGCAACTAGTTGCAGTTTTTACGCGGTTTGTTTTCGTCGCCGCCGGGCGCAAAAAAAGCCGCCGGAAAGAGTCCGGCGGCGGTAAAAACAGAGGGAATATTTAACGGCAGTGCTCGTGGAAGTTGCCCAAAAAGGAGAAATATTCCAGCTGCTGGTCCAGCTGGTGGAGGAGAGAGAGGACTTTGTCGTCCAGGATGGAGCCTTCAAAATCGAAGTAGAACCGAAACTCAAAGTCGCGGCCCGGGATGGGGCGGGATTCGAGCTTTGTCAGGTTGAGGCCCAGCACCGCAAAGCGGGTGATGACATGGTAGAGGGAACCCGCCCGGTGGGGGAGGACCAGGCTCAAGCTAATCTTGTCCGCGTCGGCAGTCCTGACAAAATCCTTGGTGATGATGATAAAACGGGTAAAGTTAAAGTCATTGTCCTGTACGTTTTCTTTGAGGATTTTTAGGCCGTAGAGCTCCGCCGTCTCCTTGGAGGAGATGGCGGCCAGGGTGCCGTCGGTCGATTTGGACACAAACTCCGCCGCCGCCGCCGTGTTGGAGAAAACCTCCGGCTCTAAGTGGGGGTGCTCGTCAAAGAGGCGGCGGCACTGGTTGATGCCCTGCTCATGGGAGTAGACCTTGGTAATCTTACCGATGTCCATGGAGTCCTTGGCCACCAGGCAGTGGTCGATGCGGAGCTTGAGAGCCGCGGCGATGGAAAAATCGTGGGCTTTCATCAGGTCGTAGACCTCCCCGACGCTGCCCGCCGAGGAGTTTTCAATGGGCAGGACCCCGAAGTCGATTTCCCCTTGGTCCACCGCGTCGAAGACGTCGGCGAAGTGACGGTAGAAGCGCAGGTCCGGCTGGGGGAACATGCGGCGGGCGGCGATGGAGGAATAGGCCCCCATCACCCCCTGGCAGCCCACCCGGGCCGCCGACGGGAGGACAAAGGGCTCCTTGGCCCGGTCCCGGTAGGAGAGGAGCTTGGAATCGGGGGGCAGGTTCTGGGAATACTGACTGCCCTTGCTCACGTCCATGAGGGTGGTGAAGAGCACCCGGCTGGCCCCGGCCAGTTCGGGCCCCGCCAGCTTGGCCGCCCGGTCGAGGACCTCCTCTTCTCGTCCCGCGTGGAGGACCGGGATACTGTGTTCCCGCTTATACCGGGCGACCCCGTCCACCAGGGCCATCCGCGTTTTGAAAAGCTCGACGATCTGTCCGTCCACCTCGTCGATCTGTTGGCGAAGCTGTGTTAAATCCATGGGAATTACCGCCTTTCTTCTTCCAGCGTGGGCCGGGGGGCCAGATAGGCGTCCAAGAGGCCGAGCGCCAGCGCCGCCTCCACGCAGGGCACCGCCCGGGGGACGACGCAGGGGTCGTGCCGCCCGGTGATGGCGATCTTTTCGTCTTTGCCGCCGACAAAGTCCACCGTGTCCTGCTCCGACGCGATGGAGGGGGTGGGCTTGACCGCCACCCGGAAAATGAGGGGCATGCCCGACGAGATGCCGCCCAGGATGCCGCCGTGGTTGTTGGTCTTGGTTTTGACCATGCCGTTTTCGTCCATATAAAAGGGGTCGTTGTGCTCCCTGCCGGTCATGCCCGCGCAGTCAAAGCCGCTGCCGAACTCGATGCCCTTGACGGCGGGGATGCCGAAGACGATGCGGGAAATGACGTTTTCCAGCCCGTCGAACATGGGGGATCCGAGGCCCGGCCGCACCCCCACGGCGCAGCACTCGATGGTGCCGCCCAGGGAATTTTTGTCCTTGCGCGCTTCTTCCACGGCTTCCAGCATCTTGAGCTTGACGGGGCTCACGGTGACGGGGAACTCGGCCCCGCTGACCGCGCGCAGCTCTTTGGCCGAAATATCCACCGGGTCAAAGGCGTTGTCCCACACCCCGCCCAGGGAGAGGATGTGAGCGCCCACCGTGACGCCGAGACCCTCCAGGGCCTGGAGAGCCACAGCGCCCGCGAAGCACAGCGGGGCCGTCAGCCGCCCGGAGAAGTGGCCACCGCCCCGGTAGTCGTTTTGGCCGTGGTAGCGCAGAAAGCCGGTGAAGTCGGCGTGGCCCGGGCGGGCCTTGGCGCGCATCTCCTCGTAATCCTTGGAGCGGGTGTCGGTGTTGGCGATGAGGGCGCACAGCGGGGTGCCGGTGGTGTGCCCTTCAAAGAGCCCCGAGACCACCTGAGGCACGTCAGCCTCCCTCCGGGCGGTGGAATAGGACGCGGCCTGGGGAGCCCGCCGAGCCATAAAGGCGAGGACCCTGTCCATGTCGATGGGAAGACCGGCGGGAAGATTGTCCATGACCACGCCGATTTGTGGGCTGTGGGACTCGCCAAAGATGGAGACTTTAATGTTCTGGTCAATCACGGATGACATGACAGTTTCCTCCTAATGCTTGATAATCTTCAAAAAAGGCGCCGTAGGATTTTTCCACCGCCTGGGCTCCCCGGATGATGACAGGGCCCTCACAGCGCAGGGCCGCCACCGCCATGGCCATGACGATGCGGTGGTCGTTGCAGCCGTCCACCTCGCCGCCCAAAAGCCGGGGCTTGCCGGTGATCTTTAACCGGTCGGACCCTTCCTCCACCTGAGCGCCCAAGCGGCGCAGACAATCGGAGACGGCGGAGAGCCGGTCGCTCTCCTTGAGGCGAAGGCGTCCGGCGTTATAGATGGTGGTCTCACCCTCGCAGAAGGCGGCGGTGACAGCCAAAACGGGGACCAGGTCGGGAATCTGAGACGCGTCGATGTCGATTCCCCGCAGCGGCCCCGATTGGACCCGCACGCCGTCCGTTTCCCACGTTACCTTCGCGCCCATCCGCTCTAAAAGGGGGAAAATGTCCCGATCCCCCTGGAGGGAGGCGGGATCAAGGCCCGTGGTGAGCACGGCGCCGCCCAAAGCGGCCCCGCAGGCGAAGAAGGCCGCGTTTGAATAGTCCCCCTCCACCGCACAGTCCCGGGGCTCATAGCGCTGATTTCCCCGGACGGCATATCCCTGGGACGTCTCAGTGACCTTGATGCCGAAGTCCCCGAGGGCCTTGACGGTCAGGTCGATGTAGGGCTTTGATTCCAGCGGGGTGGTGATCTCGACGACGCTGTCACCCTCCAGGAGGGGCAGGGCAAAGAGAAGCCCGGAAATATACTGGGAGCTCACATTGCCGGGGAGACGGAAATGTCCCGGTTTCAGGTATCCTGACATGGAAAGGGGGAGGGAGTCTCCGGAGAAGAAGACGCCGTGCTGGGAGAGGGCGTCGGTGAGGACGCCGATGGGACGGCTGGGGAGCCGCCCGCGGCCGGTGAAGGTGACGCTTTCTCCCAGCGCCGCCGCCACCGGGATGAGAAAGCGCAGGGTGGAGCCGGACTCATTGCAGTCGATGACGGGCAGTTCTCCGCCCCGAGAGGACGGCGGCGTAAAAGCCCCGGCCCGAACGGCCCCGCCGTCCCTGGTGAGCGAAAAGCCCATGGCGGAGAGAGCGTCCACGGTGGCGGAGATATCCGCCGAGAAGCGAAGGCCCGAGACGGTCCCGCCACCGGCCAAAGCCGCGCAGATCAGACTGCGGTGCCCCATACTCTTGGAGGGGACGGCCGAAGCCGTCCCGCGCAGGGTGGAGGCGCTTACCATAACATCCATCTTGTCACCCCTCGTTTCCCATAAATTCCTGGAGCCCCGCTAAAGACATTTTCCGCACCGCCGCGTGGCCGATGTCCTCAAGGATAATGAGGTTGAGGGTGTCCCCATCCATCTTCTTGTCGCTGCCGCACAGGGCACACAGCGAACCTGTCTCCAGCGGCACCGACACGGGCAGGCCGTGGCTTTGGATGGTGGAGCGGATGGCCTCGGCGTCGGAAATGGAGAGCAGGCCGTTTTTTGCGCAGGCGTCGGAAATGAGGACCATGCCCACCGCCACCGCCCGTCCGTGGGTGATGCCGGTAAAGTGGTAGGACTTTTCGATGGCGTGGCCCAGAGTGTGGCCGAAGTTTAAGATCATCCGCAGCCCCGTGTCAAATTCGTCCTCTTCCACCACTTGCTTTTTGATCTCGATGCAGCGGTAAACCACGTCGAAGAGATGCTCTTCCAACAGATGATTACGGAAGACGTCGAAGAGGTCGGCGTCGTAGATGAGGCCATATTTGATGGCCTCCGCCGTGCCGTCGGCAAAGATGTCCGGGGACAGGGTGGAGAGGGTGGCGATGTCGCACAGTACGAGGCTCGGCTGCCAGAAAGCGCCCACCAGGTTCTTGCCGCCGGGGATGTCCACGCCGGTTTTGCCGCCCACCGACGAGTCGATCTGGGCCAGAAAGGTGGTGGGAATCTGGACGAATTTGACCCCCCGCAGGTAGCAGGCGGCGGCAAAGCCGGTCAAGTCCCCCACCACGCCCCCGCCCAGCGCCACCAGCACGTCGGTGCGGGTAAAGCCCTCTTTGACGAGAAAGTCAAAGAGCTCGGAGACGGTGGACAAATTTTTCTGGGGCTCGCCGTGGGGGAAGACAAAAGTGACGACGGAAAATCCCGCGCCCTCCAAAGAGGAGACGACATTTTCCCCATAGAGGGGGAAGACCACGTCGTCCGAGACGACGCAGACCCGCTTGGGGGAAAGGACCTGTTTCAGATAATAGCCCGCGTCTGTTAACAGATTGCGGCCGATGAGGATGTCGTAGCCCCTCGACGCGCTGACATGGATTTTTTTCATTGGTCACATTCCTCCTTGATGATTCTGCCCTCTCTCAGCAGGTCGCGCAGGGCGTCCCGGTCCTCCCGGGCCAAGGCATCCCGGTACTGGGCGAGGTTTTGCAGCAGGGTGTCGAGCTCCGAGAGGAGGCTTTCCCGGTTGAGGAGGAACAAATCGCTCCACATCTCTTCGTTGAGCTTGGCCACCCGGGAGAGGTCCTTGTAGCTACCCGCCGAAAAGCCGTTATGCTTTGAGCAGCTGGGACTTTTGACATAGGCGTTGGAAATGACGTGGGGAAGCTGGGAGGTGAAGGCGATGATGCGGTCGTGGTCCGCCGGGGTGGTAACCACAAAATCGGTAAAGCCGATGGAGCGCACCAGGCTTTCCAGCGTGTCCACCGCGTATTGCGGTGCGTCCACGGGGGTGCAGATGTAGCTGGCGCCCACAAACAGGCTTTCCAAGGAGCCGTGGTAGCCGCAGACCTCCCGGCCCGCCATGGGATGGGAAGGAAGGTAAATGAACGGCAGTTCCATTTGGCTAAGAGCGTTTACCACATAGCCCTTGATGCCGCAGATGTCCGCCACAATGGAGCCTTTTTGGAAATGGGAGAGGTTTTCTTTGACAAAGGCCACCGTCTGGACGGGGAAGAGGCACAGGAAGGTGACCGCGCACTGGGAGAGAAAGGCGGGGTCCTCGTGGACCTCATCCACCGCGCCGTCGTGGAGCGCCGATTCCCGCACGGCGGGGTCCCTGTCGAGGCCCAGTACGGTGTGGGAGGTGTAGCGTTTGAGTGCCTTGGCAAAGGACGCGCCCATCAGGCCAAGGCCCACAATTCCGATTTTCATGTCCTACCCCATCTTTCTGCCGGTGTAGCCCACGAGCTGGGTCAGCGGCTGCATGATGGCGTCGAACTGGTCGGGGGTCAGGGACTGAGGACCGTCGGAGAGGGCCTTGGCGGGGTTATTGTGGACCTCGATGATCAGGCCGTCCGCGCCGCAGACCACCGCCGCCTTGGAGAGGGGCTCCACGAGCCAGGTGATGCCAGTGGCGTGGCTGGGATCCACCACCACGGGGAGGTGGGACTTCTTTTTGAGGATGGGGACGGCGGAGATGTCCAGGGTGTTGCGGGTGAAGGTCTCGAATGTGCGGATGCCCCGCTCGCAGAGGATGACGTTGGGGTTGCCGCCGGCCATGATGTATTCGGCGCTCATGAGAAGCTCCTCTAGGGTGTTGGCCAGGCCCCGTTTGAGGAGGATGGGCTTTTTCGATTTGCCCAGCTCCTTGAGCAGCTCGAAGTTCTGCATATTTCTGGCCCCCACCTGGATGACGTCCACATCCTCGAACAGGTCCAGATGGGCGATGCTCATGATCTCGGTGACGATGGGCATGCCGGTGATTTTTTTGGCTTCCAGCAAGTATTCGATGCCCTCGGCCTTGAGGCCCTGGAAGGCATAGGGGGAAGTCCTGGGTTTGAATGCGCCGCCCCGGAGCATGGTGGCGCCCGCCGCCTTGACGCGCTTTGCCACTTCCAGAATCTGCTCCTCACTCTCCACCGAGCAGGGCCCGGAAATCACGTGGAAGCGCTCGCCGCCTAGTTTGAGCGCGCCGATGTCGATGACGGAGTCGTCGGGATGAAATTTCCGGTTGGCGTTTTTATAGGGCTCCTGGACCCGGGTGACGTTTTCGACGATGTCCACCGCCCGGATGGAATCGATGTCGATCTTGGAAGTGTCGCCGACGAGTCCCAGAATGGTGGTGTGGGAGCCCTTGATGATGCTGGCCCTTACGCCCATCAGTTCCAGCCAGCCTAAGAGCTGGTCCACCTTTTTTTCTTCCGCGTGTTCTTTGAGAATGACTACCATGACATTACCCCCGTTATTTTTGTTTGAGCCGGCATACAAAAAGGCCGGTGCTTTCGTTACCAAAAGCACCGGCCTGTCTCATCCGATTGAATGACCCGGGATGCTATCCCGCGCATACAGCATTTGGCAACTTCATTTTTCCCAACGCAAAAAAGCCTGCGCTAAAGTAAAAGCCCAAGCTAAAAAAGAAAAAGTATTCTTTTGTCATTGCATTGACAGAAGAAGCCATGTTGTTTACCTCAAACATTCTGTGTGAAATACTATGTGTATGAGTTTAAACTGATCCCTAGGTTTTGTCAAGAAAATCGGAGGAATTTATCCGCGCCTGCCGCGAATTGTTGCATTATGGCCAAAAGTTTTCCGGGATATAAAAGATTTTACCGCCACATTGGAGAAGCGCCTCTCCGCCGCAAACGGAGGGACGCTTCTGATCAAACGGCAATACTATCCGCTAGGCCGCATGACGGTTTCCCCGCCTCTGTCCGTGTCGGGCGCGGACAATTGCCGGGGCTTAGACGCGGGACTTCCCGGCCCGTGGGGGTTAAAGCTCCCCGTGTGGCTATTTGAGCAGGTCGGAGACGCTCTTGCGCTGTCGACACCCTTGCGGTCCGTTTGTACGCGTCCAAGGGGACTCTCAGCTATTTGAGCAGGTCGGAGACGCTCTGGGCGCCAAATTTCGCCTTCCAGTCGGCGGCGAAGTTGCCCACGGCCAGATCGGTGTGGGGGTGGAAGAGGAGCTTGTGCATGATGGACGCGGTGACGGTGACGGTGTGCGCGCCGGCAAGCGCCACGCCCAGCACCTGGCTCACGCTGTCAAATCCGGCGGCCAGCATCTTGGTCGGGTAGCCGAAGTTTTCAAACAGGGTGAGAATTTCCGAGACGACGCCAGGGCCGTCGCACTGCATGTTGTCGATGGAGTTGACATAGGGCGCCACGTAGTCGGCTCCCGCCTTGGCGGCCAATAGCGCTTGCATGGGGGTAAAGATGGAGGTGGCGGTTACCCGGATGCCCGCCTTTTTGCACAGAGTCATGGCGCGGATGCCCTCGGGGGTGACGGGAATCTTAATATGAAAGCCCTTGCCCACGAATTTGTCCAAGGCTTTGGCCTGGGCGAGCATGCCCTCGCTCTCGGCGGCGGTGACCTGGACGTGGATTTCCATCTTGCCACCGGAAATTTCCATCAGACGGCGGAGGGTGGCGGGGACGTCGGAGCTATCCCGGGAGAGGATGGTGGGGTTGGTGGTGAATCCGTCGATGGGATAATACTGGATGATCTCTTCGATCTCGGCGAGATTGGCGGTATCGAGCAAAATTTTCATGGGAGCACCTCGCGTTTCCTTTGGATTTGCCCCCATCTTACCACACCCGAGGAGCGGAAGCAATGAAAGGACGGTGGGAACCATATTTTTGTGGGAAGCGACGAAATTGAGACGGTTTTCTTGGCGGCACAGACCTTTTTTTCGCCGCACCGCCGCCTGTGGGGGAGGGACGGGCCTTTCCTCCTTTTTCGGGTGAGCGGGGGAGACACCGCTCAGTGAACGGCGGCAGACGCCGGTTGTTTTATCCGCCTTGGCCGGGGCCAAACAGCGCCGTCCACAATAAAAGCGCCCGGAGAATCACTCCGGGCGCTTTCACACAATGCAGTTATTTTTTTCTAATCTTGAGTTTGACCATAGCGTCTTCAGTCAGGCGGTAGACGCGTCTGCCCTCCTCAAATTTAACAAGGAGGATATTTTGCTCAACCATCCGCGCAAGCAGGGTGTCGGCGAAGCTCTTGGCGTCCTGGATGACCACCCGGTTTTTGCTGTAAAACTGGGAAGCGCGCAGGCCCTTGAGTCTCTCTTCCAACTGCTGACGGGTCTGGCTGCCGTTTTTGGCAATGGCCTTGACCACCGCCTTTTCGCCCTTGACATAGAGCAGCTGCATCAGGTCCGCGTTTTGGCGCTGGGCCTTGATGAGCCCCCAGGTGTAGATAGCGGCGGCCGCCACAGCAAAGAGAAAGATATAAAAGATGATCCAGCCTATACTCATTTTGCCGCTCCCTCTTGATAGCTGATAAAGTCGTTGTCGCGGAGTATCTGGAAGTACTTGACCACCCGGTTCATCACCGGCTGGACCTCCTTGCCGAACTCCTGCTCGAGCAGCTGGGAGATCTCAAACACCGTCCGCTTGCCGTCGATACACTCCCAGATGAAGCTGCCGAATTTGTCCAGCTCGATCTTGCTCACCCGGGGCGTTTTGGCCAGCTTTTGGGCGAGGGTGGCGTAAAAGCCTTTGTGTTCGACCTCCACGATGACCAGGTTGTCCTCTTCCCGACGGTAGCTCGGAAACTTCGGATTTTTGACCGGCACATAATCCAGATAATTTTGCTTTTCTTTTTTTAAACGCATCGTTACCACATCCCAACATGATCAGTCTATACCGCTTAGAGCCGCTTTGTCAAACCCAAGAAAAAGGAGTGCTGCATTTTTATAAAACCCAGCACTCCCGTATCTCGGCTATTTACGCTTCATTATTCCGCTTTTTTCTTATCCTTATGCCAAAGGGTAAACTTGAGCATGATGAGGATGAGCAGCGCGAAGAAGAGGAGGCCGCCGATATTGCCCAGGGTGAATCCCGGGAAAATCCGGCCCAGATTGATGAAGTCTCCAAAGGAGCCGATGGCGCCCATGGGGATGACGGCAAAGACAGCCAGTAGGATGCCGATGATGCCCTCGCCCGCGATCATGCCGGAAGTATAGAGAATACCGCGGCTGATGATTTCTTTTTTGTGATGCTCTTCTGCCTCGTTTTTGGTTTTCTTTCTCTCAAAGAACCACCGGATGATACCACCGACCATGATGCCGGCGTTGAGGTGGAAGGGGAGATAGAGGCCCACGGCGAAGGGGAGCACCGGGATGCCCAGGATCTGCACGACGACGGCGATGCCGGCGCCGGCGATGACCAGGGTCCAGGGGAGGTTGGCGTTCATGACGCCCTCGACGACCATCTTGGCCAGCATGGCCTGCGGAGCGGGCAGCTCTGTGCCGCTGAAGCCCCAGGCCGCGTTGAGCAGATAGAGGACGCCGCCGATGGCGATGGCGGCAGCCACCACGCCGATGAGCTCGCCGTACTGCTGCTTCTTGGGCGTTGCGCCGACAATGTAGCCGGTGCTGAGGTCTTGGGAGGTATCGCCCGCGATGGCGGCGATGATGCAGATGACCGCGCCGATGGTGATGGCGCCGGTCATGCCGTCATGACCCACCATGCCGGTGGCCTTGAGAATCAAGGTGGCGATGAGCAGGGTGGCAATGGTCATACCGGAAACGGGGTTATTGCTGCTTCCCACTAAGCCCACCAGACGGGAGGACACGGTGGCGAAGAAGAAGCCAAAGATGACGATGATGAGCGCGCCGATGATGTTGACGGGGATGGCCGGGAGCAGCCAGATGATGAGCGCGACGATGAGCACCACAATGAGGATGACCTGCATGGGGATGTCGCTGTCAGTGCGCAGGTTGCTCTTGGCGTCGCCCTTGCTGGCCTTGAGGCCCTTCATGGCGTGCTTAAAGGTGTCCCCGATCATGGGCAGGGATTTAACGAGGCTCATGATACCGCCCATGGCCACGGCGCCCGCGCCGATATAGCGGATATAGCTGCCCCACAGGTCGCTGGACCCCATCGTGCTGATGGGCACGGTGGCCGGGAACATGACCATATCGCCGCCGAAGAGGCTGATCATGGGCATGAGCACGAGCCAGGAGACGATGCCGCCGGCGAACATGTAAGACGAGATCTTGGGCCCGCAGATGTAGCCCACGCCGAGCAGTGCCGGCAGGACATCCACGCCGATGCCGGCGCCCTTGTAGGGTGTGATTTCATAGTGGACTTCACTGGGGAAGAGCTTAAAGCCGTCGGTAATCAGCTTGTAAGCCGCCGCGATTCCAAGACCGGCAAACACAGTGGAGGCTTTGGAACCGCCCTCTTCACCGGCCAAGAGGACTTCGGCACAGGCCTGTCCTTCCGGGAAGGGGAGCACGCCGTGCTCTTTGACGATGATGGCTTTGCGCAGGGGAATCATGAACATGATGCCCAGCACACCGCCGCACAGCGCGATGATGGTGATGGTGATTAAGGAAGGCGAGCCCTCGCCCCACTCCTGCATCCACATAAAGAGGGCGGGAAGGGTGAAGATGGCGCCTGCGGCCAGGGACTCACCGGCGGAGCCGATGGTCTGGACCATGTTGTTTTCCAGGATGGAATCCTTGCGCATAATCACGCGGATGACACCCATGGAAATAACCGCCGCCGGAATGGAAGCTGACACCGTCAAACCGACGCGCAGTCCCAGATAGGCATTGGCTGCTCCAAACACGACGGCCAGAATAATACCAAGAATAATCGAGGTAGCAGTAAATTCCGGCATCACCTTGTCCGCTGGGACAAAGGGCTTGAAGCTGCTTTTCGGGTTCTCCATAATTTCCACTCCTTTTGTAAGAATGTGCATTGTAATTTTTAGTATACCATATTGTTCATCTTTTTCACAGAGAAAATTAAAAAAATATACAAATTACCACAAAGTTTTATTCATATTTCTGTATTCTTTAGATATTTAGTAAAGGAATTATAGAATTTTGTCAGAGTGCACCAAAATGCATAGGAAATACTGGAAAGAATCTCTTACGATTATATCAACTATTGCAATAATGCCGCAATGGCCCCTGCAATAATCTGGTAGTTTTGCTTCATCGAATCCACGGACCAGAACTCGTCGACCTTGTGGCACATATCCACTTCACCCGGGAAAAAGATGCCGAAGGCCACGGCATTGTCAAAGGCCCGGGCATAGGTGCCGCCGCCGGTGGAGATGGGCGGGGTGTCGAGACCAGTGTAGTCGTGAAACACTTTTTGCAGGGTGGTGACCAGCTTGCTATCCTTTTCCACATAGAGGGGAGCCACATTGAGCTGCATCTCCACGGCGAAGCCCAGGGGTTCCACCGCCTGTCGAATGGCTTCCACCACCGTTTCGGGGGCAAAGGTCACCGGGTAGCGGATGTCGCAGCGCAGCTCGGCGTGATCGGCGTCGACTTTGGCCACAGCGGGGTTGAGGGTGAGCTTCCCCGAGGGCTCATCGGAAAAGTCGATGTGAAGGTCATGGACATTGGCCATCTTGACAAGGTCCAGGAAGGGATGGGCATAGCCCTCTTCCGAGAGCTGCCCGCACAGCTTGATAAGTGCGTTGACGCCGAGCTCCGGCTCCATGGCGTGGGAGGGGATGCCGGTGGCTTCGTACTTTTTGCCGCCAATCTCGGCACAGGCATAGGCGGGCACAATGTTGGCCTGCTTGCCGGCGGAAAGGACCATGGGCTTAACCCCATCGTCCAACGCGCGGCTCAGGCGCACCCGGAGGATACCCTTCTCGGCGTAGATGACCGGGTACATGGCATCAGGGGAGAAGGCGCAGGTGGGCAGCTCCTCGGTTTCCTTGTAGCGGTCCAAGCATTTCCAAGCGCCGCTCTCCTCGTCGCCGCCGACGATGAGGCGCACCCGCTTGTTCATCTGGCATCCGCTCTCCGCAATGGCCTTCATAGCGTAGAGGGAGACGATGGCGGGACCCTTGTCGTCGCAGGCGCCGCGTCCGAACATTTTGCCGTCCCGGATGGTGCCGTCAAAGGGGTCGCAGCTCCAGCCATCGTCCACCGAAACGGTGTCCACGTGGACAAGGATGCCGATGATCTCTTCGCCCTCGCCCATTTCCACCCAGCCGCAGTAACCGTCCAGGTTTTTGGTCCGAAAGCCGAAGGATTTGCCGAGATTCAGCACATAGTCGATGGCGTCCCCCACCCCCCGGCCCAGGGGAGCGCCCTCCTCGGGCGCGGAGCCGTTGACGCTTTCGATATGAAGGAGGCCCTGGATGTCTTTGAGCATCTGCTCCTCCTGTAAGGGATATTGTTTCATGGTAAAAATCATCCTTTCTTCCAGTGCTTCCCAAGGCGGGGAAAGCGCGGGATTCTATGATATGAGCGATAGTTCGCAAGGAAGATACACGATGTATACAATTATAGTGCATAATGTCCTTTTTGTAAACGAAATCACCAAGATCTGTGAAGGTGGGAAGGATTTTCCGGTACGATTTATAAAAGATGCACAAAAAGGCAAAAAAACGCCTCCCGGCCGTCGGTCGGGAGGCGTCTTGAATGGTTTGGTTATTCGACAGTGACGGATTTTGCCAGGTTGCGGGGTTTATCCACGTCGCAGCCCCGGAGAATGGAGGTGTAGTAGGCGAGGAGCTGCAACGGGGCCACCGACAACAGCGGCATGAAGATTTCCGGCAGGGCGGGGAGCTTGATGACAAAGTCGGCGATCTGGGCGGTGTTTTCACAGGTGTCGTCGCAGATGAGGAAGACGCAGGCGCCCCGGCTCTTGACCTCTTTGATGTTGCTGGCCATCTTTTCAAACAGGCTCTTCTGGGTGCCCAGCGCGATGACGGGGGTGCCGTCCACGATCAGGGAGATGGGGCCATGTTTGAGCTCGCCGGCCGCATAGGCCTCGCTGTGGATATAGGTAATCTCCTTGAGCTTGAGAGATCCCTCCATGGCCAGCGCGTAATCGAGTCCCCGGCCCAGATAGAACAGGTCGTGGGCGTTTTGGAGCTTGGAGGCATAGAACTGGAAGCTCTGGCTGTCCTTAAGAATCTCGGCGATATGCTCTTCCACACTCATCAGGTTCGAGGTGTATTCCCGCGCGAAAGCCTCGTCGGCAAAGCCACGGAGCATGGCGAATTTGATGGCCAGCAGGTACATGACGGAAATCTGCACCGTGTAGGCTTTGGTACTGGCCACGGCGATTTCGGGCCCTGCCCAGGTGTAGATGACCGCGTCGGCCTCCCTGGCGATGGAGGAGCCCACCACGTTGACGATGCCCAGGACGAAGACGCCCTGTTTCTTGGCCAGCCGCAGAGCGGCCAGGGTATCGGCCGTCTCGCCCGACTGGGAGACGATGATGACCAGGTCCTTGTCTCTATTTAAAATGGGGTTTTTGTACCGGAATTCGGAGGCAATCTCCACCGTTACCGGCAGTCTGGCCAAGCGCTCAATGAGATACTGGCCCACATAGCCCGAATGCATGGCCGTGCCGCAGGCCACGACCACGACGCGCTCGAAGCGGCGCAGATCCTCGTCGCAGATCTTATCGCAAGCGAAATTGGGCAGTCCGTCCACGATGCGGGGGGAGACGGTGTTGTGGAAGGCGGTGGGCTGCTCATGGATTTCCTTGAGCATGAAGTGGGGATAGCCCCCCTTCTGGGCCGCTTCCAGGTCCCAGGTGGCCGTCTGGACCTCCTTTTCCACATGGTTGCCGTAAATGTCGCTGATCTCCACGTGGTCCCGGGTTAGGACGGCGATTTCGCCCTCTTCCAGCAGATAATAGTCGCGGGTATGTCCCAGGATAGCGGGAATATCGGACGCAATAAAGTTTTCGCCTTTCCCTAAGCCGATAATCAGGGGGCTATCTTTGCGCACGGCGTAAACTTTGTCGGTCTCGCCTTCAAAGATGATGCCCAGCGCGTAGGACCCCTCCAAGCGAAGCACGGCCTCCCGGATGGCCTCCAGGGGGTCGCCGTGATAGAATGAGTCGATGAGATTGACCACCACTTCGGTGTCGGTTTCGGACTGGAAGACATAGCCATCCCCTTGGAGCATCTGGCGCAGGGGAAGGTAGTTTTCGATAATGCCGTTGTGTACGAGGGAGACATGCGCGCTGGAATGGGGATGGGAGTTTATATCGGAGGGCTCGCCGTGGGTGGCCCAACGGGTGTGCCCGATGCCGCAGAAGCCCTGGGGCTTGCCGACTTCCTCCATCTTCTTTTCCAGATCGGCCAGCCGTCCCTTGGATTTGACCACTTCGATGTCATTGCCCGCAAAGACCGCCACGCCGGCCGAGTCGTAGCCCCGGTATTCCAGCTTTTTGAGCCCGTCGATAAGGATGTCTGATGCGTTCTGGCTGCCGATATATCCAACAATTCCACACATAAAAAACCTCCGTGTCCCGCTGGGAAAGGCGCACAAAGACGGCCCTTCCGGCGCGGCAGCCGCTTTTTGTGGCGAGCGGCACACCTATTGAGACGGGCGCAGCTATGCCCCCGCCTTTTGGCTCCAAGACGCCGCAAAAAGGCGCAGAGCCACCGGACCCTTTTTGCGCAAAGGGCCGGATATCTATAAGATTCAACCGTTATGTTTCACTTTTTCCGCAACAGCGGCGAAATGGATGCGCGCTTTCCCTTTGTCCCGGAGTCGCCCCCGGATTTTGTGGAGAGCATGTCGGCCGGTCATCCGCGGCCGGGGAGGTATCCGCCGAAGATTCGATATTCCTCCCACCTCGTTAACGCACAGGGTGCAGTTCCCTGCGGTGCATGGCGCTTTTGTGAAGATCCCGCGATCCTCCTTTCCCTTTATTTTTCCTGTTCTGCCCTGTGTCACTCCCCTTCCTTTCCATAAAATAGCGTACGGCAATGTTGGCAACGCGGCAATCGTACAATGTCCACACGCTTTTTGGCCTGTCAGGGCTGGAACGCAAAAGAGAGCCAACCCCAGGGCGTACATGTTGACCGTCGCCAAAGCTTACCGATAAAAATAGGTGCACGGCAAACAACCCGCTGCCATACACCCATATTATATGTGAATTACATGATTTTTGCTAGCTTTTTCTTGTGGTTTCGCACAAAAATTTGGAATTTATTCATCTTTCGGCGGGTTGTCCCCTGCCGGCAAATGCTCCTTGTTCCGTGGGGAGCGCTTCGCATCGATTTTGGGCCCGAGCTTTTTGGTGAGCAGGAGCATCACATAGACGACCGCGATGACGCCGATGGTCATGAGGATAAAGCTGCCGTAGGTCTTGACCGCGCTGGTTTCATAGGGAGTGAGGGACACTGCTGTAAAATCGAAGAGAGCGCCCCCGGCACGCACCGCCTGCAAGGCGCACAGGGCGGGGAAGGTGGACGCCGTATCACTCTTTTCCCCTAGGACGTCCGCAAAGCCATTGTCGTCGTTTTGGAAGAGAAAGAGGGTGTCGGTGAGGGGCCGCCCGTTTTTGAGAAAGCGCTCGTCCTGAACAGAGGCGCCTGATGCGTTTAGCGCCAAAATGGTCCAACTGACCGCGTCGGCGCTTTTTGTCCCGGAGGTGGCAAGATAGGTCCCGTCGCTTTGCAGCGCCCCGGCAAGATAGGCAAGGCCCTTCTCCACCGCGCCCCGGGTCCCGCCCAGAGGCGCCAGGGCGATCACCGCCATGGCCGTACTCTGGGGGTCGCTCATGGCGTTTTTGACCTGTCCGAAGCCGCCGTCCTGGTTTTGCATGGCGAGCAACGTTTCCTGGATATGTCCGGCTGTCCAGGCGCCAGTTTCGTCCGTGGGGGCAAAGCCGCCGCAGCTAAGCGCCAGTAAGGCGAAGGCCAGGTCCCGGGGCGACTCGTTGTCGAGCAGAGGGGAAGCGCAGAGGAGATCGACAAGATTGAGCCCGCCGCAGCTTCGCGGGTCGGTGCCCGCAGCGGTCAGGGCCAGAATGCGGGTGGTGAGAGCGGCCACATCGGACGCGTCCTCGCCCGCGGCCTCCTTTTGCAGGGCACGGACGTCTTTCCCTTTTGGCTCATTTCCAGTGATGCGGGCGGCGAGCACCTTAACGGCGCTGTCGCCCTGCCGGTCGAGATAGGCGCGGACCTCCACAATGGAGCTGTCCAGCGGATGGGCGGCAAAAGCGGGCAGGGCAAAGAGCAGGCAGGCCGCCAGCAGCACAGACACCCAGCGAAAACTACGTCGTAACAAGGAAAGTCCCCCTTTATGAAGTCACAAAGAAAGCCCTCCAATGAGGGCTTTGTCTTCCACTATTTAATCTTGCGCAAAAACTTGGGCCGAAACCAGTTGATGTACATGGAGATGACGCGACTGAGGGCGAAGTCGTAGATGATAAAGACCACATTGCCCAGCGCCAGCAGCACCAGCACCGAATAGCGTCCGAAGTCGCCGAAGGAGTCGAGGACCTCGGAGATTCCCATGACATTGATGATGAAGAGATAACCCGCGACGATGCAAGCGTTAAAGGTGAGGAGTTTAACCACCCATTCCAATACCCGGTTGGGAATCATCTGCTCGATGATGCCTTTGAGGATGGGATAGTGGCCGAAAAAGGCGATGAACATGATGGCCGCTTCTCGGTCGGGCGTCATAAAGATGGAGAGGATGGACACCGCCGCATAGACGATCAGCGCCTGCTTGGAGCCAAACTCCACCACCATGGCCACCAGAATCAGTCCCGCCAGGGCGGGGAGGGCATAGGTCGCAAAGGGAAAGAGCCCCGTCATAAACATGAGCATGATACAAAGACCCGAGATCATGCCGCCCAGCGCGATTTTGGTGCTGCGTTTCATTGTCAATTGAGCCTTCCTTCGTTTAGTGTCGCCTTAACAGCAGGAGATCAGGTCGCCGCCCATGCACTCGCAGCAGCAGTCGGCGCAGATAAGGCCGCTACACATGTCGCACGAAGAGCATCCGCCGGCGTTCTGGTTGGTGCGGTAGCCGCCCGGGGCGCTCTGGCTGTAACCGGTGGCACGCTGGGAACCCATTTGGTTGAGGGCCGCCCGATATTCGGGATTGCCGGGATTCATGGCGACCGCCCGGTTAAAATAACTGTACGCCTGGTCGAGCCATCCGCGGGAATAGAAGACGCTGCCCTTGAGGAAATACCACTCGGCGTCCCGGGTGTCAGTGGGGGTGCCCTCGAGGATTTCCTCCGCTTCTCCCAAACGACCCCGCTGAATCATCTGGCGCACGTCGGCAAAGCGGCCGGAACCGCCGTAACCGGCGCCATAGCCGGTATTGTAGCCGCCGCTTTGGTGCCCAGCCTTGCGGGAGGCCTGAATTTGGTCGTAGGCTTCGTTAATTTCCTTCATCTTTTCGGCGGCCAAATCGCCTAAGGGATTGTTGACATAGTGGTCGGGATGGTATTTTCGGGCCAATTCCCGGTAGGCCGACTTGATTTCCTCGTCGGTGGCATTGGGGGATACGCCCAGCACCTTATAAGGATCACTCATGTTGTTTGCTCCTTTTTGTTCTGATTTGATTCATAGTATCTGCAAATCCAAGATAGATGACGTTGTCAAAAATGGGCCGAAACCGCTGGATGTCCAGTAGCTCATAGGCCGCGCCGATTTCAGCGGTGGTCAGATTGAGGGAGCCCTTGGCCTCCTCGGCCACCTTTTCTATCTTTTCCTTTTCTCCCGGCTTTATCTGATACGCCGCCAGAAAAGGATTGTAATTTCCTTTTTCCAGGTCCTCGTCCATGTCGTCCAGGGCGTCGATGAGATAAATCCACCGGCCCAAAAGATAGCCGAAGCGGCCAAGCACCCGTTTTTGCCGCTCGTCCCGGGCCATTTCCTCGCAGATGCGGGAGAGAAACTCGGCGGATGGATGGGCGGCTTCGTCCACATGTTGGCACCCCGCCTGTTCCAGCGCGGCTTGCCGCTCGGTGGACTCCTTCATGATTTCGTCGATCTTCGGCCGCCTCTTGGCCGCCTTTTTCCGCGCGCGCCCAACAAAGGGAAGGAGCAGATACCCCCGGAGCTTTCCGAGAAAGCCGCCGTCCGACATGTCGTCGCGCACCTTATAATAGAGCATGATCTGGGCCACGTCCGCGGAAAAAGCCAGGGACGGGTTTTTAAGACAGCAGTTTTTCTTTTTGAGGGGATTGGCAAAGCACCGCTGCCGCTCAAACCGGGGACAGGACCCGTCCAAGGCCATGTCCAACATGGCGAGAAACGCGAAGTCGTAATTGAGGGTAAAGCGGGCAAAATACCCAAAACTGCGGCCCAGCTGTTTGCAAAGCCCGCAGTAGACCGATTGGTAGATTTCAAACTCTTTGATTTTGAGTTCCGGCTTACAGGGCCTGACATAACCGAACAAAGCAACACCGTCCCGCCTGAAAGCTATTTGGTAAACAATACAAAATATTGTACACGAATGGTCCTTTAAAAGCAATGAAAAAAGTGTAAACATAGCGATTTCTGGCGGCTTTGTCATATTCCTAAGGCCCGGATACTATGCTTATGATAAGCCGGCCACCCCTCCAGCGGTCTCTGATCCGGACGGGCTTTGGCGGGCGTGCCGGCGGACAAAACAGCCGTAGCGCAGCAGCTGCTATTTTTCGCTCATAAGGCACGGAGTTGGTTTAGCGCGGATGTGCCTGGGCGCCTGCTTTTTTGAAGCGCAGCCGTAAAAAAGAGCGGAAGGGATTCCTTGACAGGGAGCGAAAAGTCCGCTACAATTTTAATATTTCAGATCTTGCTGGAAGACGATGGGAGAGAGGGATTTTTTTGAGTATACTCACCTTGTTTTTGCTGGCCTTGGGGCTTTCCATGGACGCGTTTGCCGTCTCCATCTCCAACGGCCTTTGTTTTCGCAACGTCAAGGGCCTGACTTTGGTGGGAATGGCGCTGTCCTACGGCGTCTTTCAGGCCCTGATGCCCCTCATCGGCTACGCCCTGGGCACCACTTTCAGCGGCCTCATCGAATCGGTGGACCACTGGATCGCGTTCATCCTGTTGGGCGTCATCGGCGGCAAGATGGTGGCCGAGGCGGTCCAGGAGTTGCGCTCCCCCGAAGGGGACGCCTGCCCGGCGGCCAAGACCCTCACCTTCCGCACCTTGATGGTGCAGTCGGTGGCCACCAGCATCGACGCCCTGGCCGTGGGCATCAGCCTGGCCATCATGCGGGTGAACCTCCTCCTCTCCGTGGGCTTCATCGGCGCGGTGACCTTTGTCTGCTGCCTCGTCGGCGGTTTTATCGGCAAAAAGCTGGGCGGGGCCCTCAAGCAAAAGGCCGAAATCTTCGGCGGCGTTATCCTGGTGCTCATCGGCGTCAAAATCCTCCTCGAGCACCTGCTGGGCGTGTGATCCGCCGGATGGCAGGCCCCTCATTTTGACTGTTTGCAGGGCCGGTTTCCAGGCATTTTGTCGAAGACAGACAAAAAACAAAACAAAACTTTGGACGAAAGGCAGGGGATTTCCCCTGCCTTTTTGTTGACTTTTGCGAGTTAAAGCAGTATACTGTCACAAGATGCTTTAATGGATAAACGCGTTAAAGCAGTGGAGAGCCGGGAAAACCGGCGGATAAAGGAGACGGAAAAATGACAGTATGGATCATTCTGGCGGTGTATGTCATACTCATGGCGGTCACCGGGTTTATCAGCTTTAAAAAGGCGGACACCCTCACCGGCTTTGTGGTGGGCTCCCGGAGCGCGGGCCCCTGGTTTTCGGCCTTTGGCTTTGGCACCACCTACTTTTCGGCGGTGATCTTTATCGGATACGCGGGGCGCTCCGGCTTTGATTTCGGGCTCTTTGCCATCCTCATTGGCATCGGCAACGCGGTGCTGGGGTCGTGGCTGGCTTGGAAGGTGCTGGCCAACCGCACCCGGGAAGTCACGAGGAGGCTGAAGATCAAGACCATGCCCCAGTTTTTTGAAAAACGTTATTTTTCCCGGAGTATGAAGCTCTATGCGGCCATCATGATTTTTATCTTCATGACCCCCTATTCGGCCAGCGTCTACTCGGGACTGAGCTACCTGTGCGAGACGGTGCTTCATGTGCCCTATCAGATTGCCATGGCGGCCATCGCGGTGGTGGCGGGGCTGTATTTGGTGCTGGGCGGCTATTTCGCCACACTGCTTGCCGACTTTATCCAGGGCATTATCATGCTCGTGGGCGTGGCGGCCATGCTCTTCTTCGTCAGTGAGAGCGGCCAGGTGGGAGGCTTAGCGGCGGGAGTTTCCGGCGTATGGGAGAGCATGACTGCCCAGGCCGACGTCCTCTTCACCCCCCAGACGGCCTTGTCCGTCATCTGCCTTATTCTTTTGACTAGCGTGGGAAGCTGGGGCATGCCCCAGATGGTCCACAAGTTTTACGGCATCAAAAACGAGGACGGCGTCAAAAAGGGCACCGTAATTTCCACCGTGTTCGCCCTGATTATCGCGGGCGGCGCCTACTATATCGGCTCCCTGTCCCGGCTCTTTTTCACCGAGGTGCCCACCCTGGGCGGCAAGGCAAACTACGACCTCATTATCCCCCAGATTCTGACCCAGACATTGCCCGTCGTCCTGTTGGGCGTGGTGCTCGTACTGGTGGTGTCCGCGTCGGTTTCCACCCTGTCGGGCATTACCCTGACCTCCTGCTCGACCATCTCCATGGACCTAGTGGCCGACCGGGTGCCCAAATTCGCCGAGAGCAAGGCCAAAACTTTGACCCTGACGCGGGTGCTGTGCGCCGTCTTTATTCTGGCGTCCTATCTGATCGCCTCCTTTAAGACCCCCATCCTGACCCTGATGTCCTTTTCCTGGGGCACCATTTCGGGCGCTTTCCTGGCCCCCTATCTGCTGGGGCTCTACTGGAAGGGGATGAACCGGGCGGGGGCCTGGTGCGGCATGATCGCGGGCCCGGTGGTCTCGCTGGGGCTTGCGATTGTCAGCGGCTTTAATTCCGCCCAGGCCACCATCTTCGGCGTCACCGCCATGGCGGTTTCCTTTGTGGCCTGCTTTGTGGGCAGTCTCATCGCCGGGAAGATGGGGAAGGTGCAAGACAACACCCATTTTTACGATAAGGCCTATTTTGTCAAATAAAACCACCCTTGGCGGCACAAAAGAGAGGGGCGAAACGCCCCTCTCTCCTTGTGCTTTCCGGCGCTTTTTGCAGGAAAAGCGGGGAAAACCCGGGCGAAAGGGCGGGAATTTGAGAGAAACTCCCGCGGGATGGTGGCATTGTGCGGGATTTTGCGGTATAATTAAATTTATGTTTGATTCGGAGAGTGATGACAGTGTTCTGGCAGAAAGATTTGGAGACCATGGACCGGGCCAGCATCGAGCGGATACAGCTCGAGCGGCTGCAGCACATCGTGAAATATTGCTACGACAACGTGCCGTTTTACCACGAGCGGCTGGAAAAGGCGGGGGCGACCCCGGACAAAATTAAGACCCTGGGGGATGTGGAGCGGATTCCGTTTACCACCAAGGACGACATCCGGGACACCTACCCGTTCGGCCTGTTCGCGGTGCCCATGAAGAAGGTGGTGCGCCTGCACGCCTCCTCCGGCACCACCGGAAAACCCACCGTGGTGGGCTACACCAAAAATGACCTGGATACCTGGTCCGACCTGATGGCCCGTCTCATCGTGGCCGCCGGCGGACGGGAGGACGACATTGCCCAGATCGCCTTCGGCTACGGCCTCTTCACCGGCGCTCTGGGGCTCCACTACGGCTTGGAGCGCATCGGCGCCACCGTGGTGCCCACCTCCTCCGGCAACACCGAGAAGAGTATCATGCTCATGCATGATTTTGGCACCACCACCCTCATTTCCACCCCCTCCTACGCCCTGTATATGTCGGAGGTGGCCCGGGAGATGGGTTACCAAAAGGACGACTTCAAGATGCGGCTGGGCCTGTTTGGGTCCGAGGGCTCCACGGTGGAGATGCGAAACGCCATTGAGGAGGCCTGGGGCATCTTCGCCACCGACAACTACGGCATGAGCGAGCTGATGGGGCCGGGCGTCTCGGGCGAATGCGAGCGCCGGGAGGGACTGCATATCAGCGAGGACTACTTCCTGCCCGAGATCATCGACGGCGCCACCGGAGAGACTCTGCCCCGGGGCGCGACGGGGGAGCTTGTCATCACCACCCTGGGCAAGGAGGCCTTCCCGCTGCTCAGATACCGGACTAAGGATATCACCCGCATCAACTACGACAGGTGCGAATGCGGCCGGACCTTTGCCCGGATGGACAAGGTCATGGGCCGCACCGACGACATGCTCAAAATTCGGGGCGTCAACGTCTTCCCGACCCAGATCGAAAGCGTCATCGTGGGCATGAAGGGCATCAGCCCCAATTACCAGATCGTCGTCACCAGAGAGGGCTTCATGGACAAGCTGGAAATTAACGTCGAGCTCATCGACGAGACGCTCCTAGAGCGCTTCGCGGAGCTGGAAAACCTCCAGCACACCATAAAAGACAAGCTCCGCTCCGTTCTGGGCCTGGACGCCAAGGTGAATCTGGTCCAGCCCAAACAGATCGAACGCTTTGCCGGCAAGGCCAAGCGGGTCGTCGACCTGAGAAACCAAACGAAGGAGGAAAAATAAGTTGAAAACCTTATTGTTGGGAAATGAGGCAGTGGCCAGAGGGCTCTATGAGGCCGGCTGCACCGTCGTTTCCAGTTATCCCGGCACCCCCAGTACCGAAATTACCGAGGCGGTGGCCAACTATAAAGAAATCTACGCCGAGTGGGCCCCCAATGAAAAGGTGGCCATGGAAGTCGCCATCGGCGCGTCCATCGGCGGCGCCCGCTCCTTCTGCGCCATGAAGCATGTGGGGCTCAACGTGGCGGCCGACCCCCTCTTTACCTCCACCTACACCGGCGTGAACGGCGGCATGGTCATCGGCGTGGCCGACGACCCCGGCATGCACTCCTCCCAGAACGAGCAGGATTCCCGCCACTACGCCATGGCGGCCAAGCTCCCCATGGTGGAGCCCGCCGACTCCCAGGAGTGCAAGGAGTTTGTGGCCGCGGCCTATGAAATCTCCGAAACATACGACACCCCGGTCCTTCTGCGCCTCTCCACCCGCATCTCCCACTCCCAGAGCCTGGTGGAACTGTGTGACCGCAAGGAAGTGCCGCTCAAGGAATATAAAAAGAACCCGGCCAAGTACGTCATGGCCCCCGCCAACGCCAAAAAGCGCCACGTGGTGGTGGAGGAGAGAATCCTCGCCCTCAAAGAGCTGGCGGAAAAGACGGGGCTCAACCGCATCGAGGACGCGGACAGCAAGATCGGCGTCATCACCTCCGGCATCTCCTATCAGTATGTCAAGGAGGCAGTGGGGGAGAAGGCGGCCGTCCTCAAGCTGGGACTGGTCAACCCCCTGCCGGTGGAGCTCATCCGGCAGTTTGCTCAGAAGTACGAGACGATCTACGTGGCGGAGGAGCTCGACCCTATCATCGAGACCCACGTCAAGGCCCTGGGCATCGACTGCCACGGCAAGGACGTCTTCCCGCTCATCGGGGAGCTCTCCCAGCGCCTGGTCAAAAAGGTCCTCTTCGGGGAGGAGAGCCCCTATGACGTATTCGGCGAGGATGTGCCCATCCGCCCGCCGGTCATGTGCCCGGGCTGCCCCCACCGCGGCGTCTTCTACGTCCTCTCGAAGCTGGGCGTCATGGTCAGCGGCGACATCGGCTGCTACACCTTGGGCGCCTCCGCGCCGCTCTTCGCGGTGGATTCCACCGTCTGCATGGGCGCGTCCATCTCGGGCCTCCACGGCTTCAATAAGGCCAGGGGTCTTGACAGCGCCAAGAATTCCGTCGCCGTCATCGGCGACTCCACCTTTATGCATTCGGGCATCACGGGCCTCATTGACATCACTTATAACGAGGGTGTTTCCACCGTCATCGTCATGGATAACTCCATCACCGGCATGACCGGCCACCAGCAGAACCCCACCACCGGCAAGACCCTCAAGGGGGACATTGTGGAAAAGGTGAGCATCGAGAAAATCTGCGAGGCTGCGGGCGTCAAGAGAATCCGGGTGGTGGACCCCTTCGATATGAAGGAGACCGAGCGGGTCATCAAGGAAGAATTGGCCGCGGAGGAGCCGTCGGTGATCATCACCCGCCGCCCCTGCGCGCTGCTTAAATATGTCAAGCATGAGAAGCCCTTCACGGTGGACCGGGACAAATGCAGAAGCTGCAAGATGTGTTTAAAGATCGGCTGTCCGGCCATCAGCATGCAGGACGGCAAGGCCGCGGTGGACGAGACCCTCTGCGTGGGCTGCGGCCTGTGCAAGTCCCTGTGTCCGTTTGACGCCATCCAGAGCGGGGAGGAGAAATAACATGAGTGAAAGCAAAAGCATTATGATCGTCGGCGTGGGCGGACAGGGCTCCCTGCTCGCCAGCCGGATTTTGGGCAATGTGCTCTTAAACCAGGGCCACGACGTCAAGGTGTCGGAGGTCCATGGCATGAGCCAGCGCGGCGGCAGCGTCGTCACCTATGTCAAATACGCGGACAAGGTCTATTCCCCCATCGTGGAGCTGGGGGAGGCCGACGCCATCATCTCCTTTGAGCTGCTGGAAGCGGCCCGGTATGTCTCCTATCTCAAAAAGGGCGGCAAGATCGTGGTGAGCGATCAGCAGATCGACCCCATGCCCGTCATCACCGGCGCGGCGGAATACCCTGGGGACATCCTGCAAAAGCTCAAAGACAAGGGCATCCAGGTGCTGGCTTTAGACGCGCTGACTTTAGCCAAGGAAGCCGGCAACGCCAAGGCGGCCAACGTGGTGCTCATGGGGGCACTCTCCAATGTGATGGAGTTTGAGGAAAAAGTCTGGCTCGACGCGGTGCGGGAGTGTGTACCGCCCAAGTTTTTGGAACTCAACCTCAAAGCTTTCGCCCTGGGCCGCCAGGTCCAGTTGGAGGAAAAGTAAAATTCCTGGGGCAATGTTCGTCAGAACTGTCTGCGGGAGGCGGTGCAAAATTCTGCCAAAGTATGGTATACTAGAAGTAAGACGGCAGGGCCGCCGCGCGGGCGACGGGGAAGAGGGTGACGCCCTTTCGCCGCCGGGCGCCCGCGCTCTAACAGCCAAGTGAGGAGGGATCTTTGTGGTTGTCAAACAGCTATCCGTGTTTATTGAAAACAAGTCGGGCAGACTGGTGCAGATTACGGAAATCCTGGGTAAAAACAAGATAGATATTCGCGCGGTGTCCATCGCGGACACCACCAGCTTCGGTATTTTGCGGCTCATTGTGGATGACCCGGACCGGGCCAAGAGCGTCCTGCGGGAGGCCGGTTTTACCGTGTCCATCACCGAGGTGATCGCCATCGCTATCGAGGATGAGCCGGGGGGCCTTTCCAAAGCCCTGCGGGTGCTCTCCAACGCCCAGATCGGCGTGGAATATATGTACGCGTTTTTAAGTAAGGAAGACAAGACCGCATATGTCATCCTCCGGGTGGAGGACAACGACGAGGCGGCGCGGGTTTTACAGGCCGCCGGGATCAAATGTCTCTCGTCCGAGGACATCTGCAACATCTAGATCAAATGAAGAAAAGCCAGCCGTTTACCGGCTGGCTTTTTTATTGTGCTCGTTTACTGCGCAAAGCAGCGTCACCGGTCACTTGGCCGGGTACGGCAGCTTGGTGACGGCGCTTGGCTCCAAGCGGTTTTTCCCCCGATAGTCAAAGAGATACGCCGTCTCCCGGCGGGAGGCGGGGGAAAGGGGGTCGAAGGGGAAAACTTCCAGATGGGTGACGCGGGCGATCTGTCTCGGGTCGAGCCCCTCATAGGCTGGCAGGAAGCGGGCGATGTTCTCGGGATTGCGGTAGAAGTCGGAAATCCACGCCCGATAGAGGGGGGCAAGCTCCCACTGGCAGCAGGCGGGGAGCTTCTTGGCCTTTTCGTGGCGGTAGATGTCAAAGCGCATGAGCCACCGTAAATCCTCGTCGGGGCCGGTGATGGAGGACACAAAGGCGTCCAGGATGTCATAGAGGGCCTCCTTGGTGTGGGACGCCCCGTCGTATCCCCGCGCCTTCCAGTACCGGCTGAGAGCCTCAAAGAAAGCGAAGGGGGAGGAAAACGCCGGGAGCGCCCGCTCCAAGGAGCGGGGAAAACGGCCGGAATTGTAGTAGCGCTCCACCATGTCCTCCACCCCTTTGAGTCGCAGCAGGTCGTCAAAGGAAATTACCGGGGTGGAGAGCACCTCGTAGGGGGGCCGGGAGGAACAGACAAGGCCCAGTTCCTCCCGGTGGGCGTCCAAACCGCTGCCCTTTAGCAGCTTGAGAAAGCCCAGTTGCAGCTGCTGGGGTCTGAGGGCGAAGACGTCGTCGAAGGAGCGGGCGAAGGTGGCGTAGTCCTCATAGGGGAGCCCGGCGATCAGGTCCAAATGCTGATGGATATTGCCCAGGGCCTGCACCTGTCGGACCCGGTGGAAGATTTGCTCCACCCGGTGGCCGCGATGGATGGCGGCCAGGGTGGGGGCGTGGGTGGACTGGACGCCGATTTCAAACTGAAAGAGCCCCACCCGGGCGCTTTTGAGAAGCTCCATGTCCTCGTCCCGCAAAAGGTCGGCGGAAAGCTCGAAGTGGAAATTGGTCACCCCGTTGTCGTGCTCGATGAGATACTTCCAGATGGGGCGGTAATAATCGGGGCGGCAGTTAAAAGTCCGGTCCACGAATTTGACCTGGGGCACGCGGTGGGAAAGAAAGCGGTCGAGCTCCCCGCGGATTTTATGGAAGCTCTTGTAGCGCAGGGCCTTGTCCTCCCCGGAAAGACAATACTGGCAGTCGAAGGGACAGCCCCGGCACCCTTCATAGTAGACGATTTGGTGGCTTAACTCCTCCAGGTGATCGTAGGGGAAGGGGAGCTCGTCCATGGGGAGGAACCCGGCCGACGGGTTCTGGCGGACTTGACCGCCCGCCCGGTAGACAAGGCTTGGCACCGCCGCTAAATCGCTGCCCTCTTCCAGCGCGTCCAAGAGGGCCAAATAGCCCTGCTCCCCCTCCCCGGTGATGAGATAATCGGCGTCGGGCAGTTCGGCGAGCAGCTCCGCGCATCCAAAGGAGACCTCCGGGCCGCCTAAGATCATCTTGGTTTGGGGGAGTATTCGGCGCAGGTCAGGGAGCAGGGCGCGGACCACGCCGATGTTCCAGAGATAGCAGGAAAAAGACAGGGTGTCGGGCCTGGCGCGGTAAATTTCCTCAAGAAGAAAGGAGGGCTGTTGGTTGATGGTAAATTCGAGAAAATCCACATCAAAATTCCGTCTGTCGCGGACATAACCTTTGAGATAACGCACGGCCAGATTGGTGTGGATATATTTGGCGTTGATGGCAACGAGCAAATGCTTCATGGATGTGACGGATTCCTTTCCTGCCGGGCATTCCGGCGTACTGCCTTCATTGTAGCACACCGGGAGGAAAACCTCAATTTCCCAAAGAAGGGCGCAAAATTTCTGAAAAAAAGATTTGACAAGGACGGCGGGATGGAGTATATTTAAGTCAAATCAAAGGAAATGCGCTGAAGTGGAATAGTAGGATTTCCCTTTCCTTTCAGAGAGCCGCCGGCAGGTGCGAGGCGGCAGGGAAGAAAGTCTGAACTCGCCGCCGAGCAGCTCGCTGAAATGCAAAGAGTAGGTGGAGCCGGAGCCTGACCGTTACAGCAGGAGGATATAAGGTTTTTGTGAAAAAGCCCGTATCTGATGAGGGTATGTCCCCGCGAGGGACATAAAAACGAGTGGTACCGCGTAAGATGACAAGTCTTTCGTCTCGATAGAAGAGACGAAAGGCTTTTTTTATTGTCTTTTAGGCGGGCATATCGGAAAAATCAAGCATCAGCATACAGATACGGAAGCAGTTTAGGCCGTCAGACGGCCGGAAAGGGTGAATGGGTATGAAAAACGTAGGAAAGTACACCAGAGGGTATTTTCTGCCCCCCGAGTCCTGCATGGACTGGACCAAGAAAGAATACATCGACAAGGCGCCGGCCTGGTGCAGCGTGGATTTGCGCGACGGCAACCAGGCGCTGGTGGTGCCCATGAGTTTGGAAGAGAAGGTCGAATTTTTTAAGCTTCTGGTCAAGATCGGCTTTAAGGAGATCGAGGTGGGATTCCCGGCGGCCTCCGAGACGGAATACGACTTTGTCCGCACCCTGATCGAGCAGGACCTCATCCCCGACGACGTGATGATTCAGGTGCTCACCCAATCGAGGGAGCACATCATTCAGAAGACCTTCGAGTCCTTAAAAGGCGTCAAGCGGGCGGTGGTGCATCTGTATAACTCCACCTCGGTGGCCCAGCGGGAGCAGGTCTTTCAAAAGGGTAAGGAAGAGATTGTCGACATCGCCGTTTCTGGCGCCAAGCTTTTGCAGCAGTATGCTGAGGAAATGGAGGGGGACTTCCAGTTTGAGTATTCCCCCGAGAGCTTTACCGGCACGGAGATGGAGTTTGCGCTGGACATCTGCAACGAGGTGCTGGACGTCTGGCAGCCCACGGCGGAAAATAAAGTCATCATCAACCTGCCGGTCACCGTCTCCTTCTCCATGCCCCATGTCTACGCGTCCCAGGTGGAGTACATCAGCCGCCACCTCCACCATCGCGACAGCGTGATTTTGTCGCTGCACCCCCACAACGACCGGGGCAGCGCCGTGGCCGATGCCGAGATGGGCATTCTGGCCGGCGGAGAGCGGGTGGAAGGCACCCTCTTCGGTAACGGCGAGCGCACCGGCAACGTGGACATCGTCACGCTGGCCCTCAACATGTATTCCCAGGGCGTGGACCCGGGTCTCGACTTCTCCAACATGCCCGAGATCGTCTCCTTCTATGAAGAGACCACCGGCATGACGGTCAACGACCGCCAGCCCTACGGCGGCAAGCTGGTCTTCGCGGCCTTCTCCGGCTCCCATCAGGACGCCATCGCCAAGGGCATGAAGTGGCGGGAGGAAAAGGCGTGCGGACACTGGAACGTGCCCTATCTCCTCATCGACCCCAAGGACATCGGGCGGGAGTACGACGGCGACGTCATCCGCATCAACAGTCAGTCGGGCAAGGGCGGCATCGGCTACATCCTGGAGCAGAAATACGGCTTCGACATGCCCAAGAAGATGCGGGAGTGCTTTGGTTACCAGGTCAAGGGCGTGTCCGATCATCAGCATAAGGAGCTCAAACCCGAGGAAGTCTATGCCATCTTCATGCAGTCCTTTGTCAATATCGAGTCGCCCATCACCTTCCACAGCGTCCACTTTATCCATCCCGACGACTTTGAGGCCACCGTGGCCGTGGCCGTGGGCGGAAACGCCCAGGAGTTTAAGGGCTGGGGCAACGGCCGTCTGGACTCGGTGAGCGCCGCGCTCCAAAAGGGGCTGGGCCTCGAGTACTCCCTGGTCACCTACAAAGAGCATGCTTTGGAAACGAGCACCAAATCCCGGGCGGCGGCCTATGTGGGCATTGTGGACGCCCATAACCGTCCCTTCTGGGGCGTGGGCATCCACAACGATATCATCACTGCGTCGGTCAAGGCCCTCATCAGCGCCATCAACAACATGCAAAAATGCGCCAGATAGCCTGTGTCCCAGACGGATGTCCTCCCATCGAGGAGGAAAGCTTCCTGCGTCAGCCCACTGTGGGCGTCGGTTTTCCGTGTGGAGCGGTTGGCAGGGAGGAGCCGTCCTCGGTGCCCCCCGACAAGGGAAGCAGATTTCTGTAAAATCAACAGCATCCCATATCCCTACAAAAAAGAGCCCGGCAGTATGCCGGGCTCTTTTGCTTGTTTTTATTCGTTACAGCCGCAGTTCGATGGCATGGTTGAGGGTGCGCAATGCCTTGATGCGGGCAAACTTCTTGTCGTTGGACTCAATGATGTTCCAGGGGGCGAAGTCGGTGGAGGTGTAGCGGAGCATGTCGTCCACCGCCTCCTCATACTGGGGCCATTTTTCCCGGTTGCGCCAGTCCTCCTCGGTGATCTTCCACTGTTTGGAAGGGGTGTTCTGCCGCTCGGTGAAGCGCCTGAGCTGTTCGTCCCCGTCGATGTGGAGCCAGAACTTGACGATGATGGCGCCCCAGTCGGAGAGCTCCTTTTCAAATTCGTTGATCTCCTGATAGGCCCGGTGCCACTCCTCGCTGGTGCAGAAGCCCTCGATGCGCTCCACCATCACCCGGCCGTACCAAGTGCGGTCGAAGATGGCCAGGTGGCCGGTCTTGGGAATATTGCGCCAGAACCGCCAGAGGTAGTGATGGGCAAGCTCGTATTTGTCGGGCGCGGCGATGGGGATGGCCTCATAGCCCCGCGGATCCAGCGCGGCGGCCACCCGGCGGATGTTGCCGCCCTTGCCAGCCGCGTCCCAGCCCTCGTAAGCCACAATGACGGGGATCTGCTTTTTATAGATCTTGTTGTGAAGGACGGAGAGCTTTTCCTGCTGTTTTTTCAGTTGCTCCTTGTAGGTCTCATCGGTGAGGGTGCGGTTGAGGTCGATATCCGCGAGTTTGGGCATCTCCAACAGCCGGAAGTTGGGGGAGAGGATCACCGGGGCGTCCACCGGCAGGGGATGGTGGTCCTCCCGCTTTTTGGCCACGGCCTTTTCGATGGCGCTGACAACAATGGAATAAATATCGGCCATACAGCTATTTTTGTCGTGGCTGGACACCACGTGCCAGGGCGCATACTCGGTGCTGGTGTTTTCCAGCATCTCGTCTAAGACTTCATAGTAGCGGTCGTATTCCTTGTTGCGCTTTAAGTCTTTCTTGGTGACCTGCCACGCCGTATTTTTGGAGGAGAGAAGCTTTTCAAAGCGCTCCTTCTGGTCCTTTTTGCTGATGTGGAGGAAGAACTTGATGATCAAATACCCGTCGTCGGAAAGCTGGCGCTCAAAGGTTTTGATGCTCTCAGTGCGCCGGACGATCTCCTCTTCTGTGATGTCCTCCTCCAGCTTTGCCACCGAGATGTCCTGGTACCAACTCCGGTCATAGATGGCCATCTGGCCCTGGGCGGGAATTTTGTTCCAATAGCGCCATAAAAGCGGTTTGCGGCGCTCGGCCTCGTCGGGCGCGATAAAGGAGGTGACGCTGAAATAGCGGGGGTCCAGGTTGAGGATCAGGTCGGCGATCCGGGTCCCCTTGCCCGAAGCGCCCCACCCCTCAAAGAGGATGATCACAGGCAGGCGGTTGGCCTTGATGCTCTGCTGCAGCTGGGTCAGCCGCTCTTTGAGCCCCGCAGAAACCTGTTTATATTCTTCTTTCATCATGACCTTTTTCAGATCTACTTTTTCGAGCATGTGATGACCCCCAAATCTTTGGCAGTAATAACCATTGGTTTGTGTATATTATAACTGATTTTCTCTTTTAATACAATCATATTTTATTGATGTTGACGATCTCAATCCATTGTCAGAATGCGGATATTTTCCATTTGACAGATTCGGCTTAGAACCCGTAGAATGAAACCGGGCCGCAAAGGCCGCAAAGCAGAAAAAATTTTGTCACACTCCTCTGTTTTTGGCGTCTAACAAAATAGGAGGTGTAAACAAAATGAAGATAGAAAACGAAAGTCAGCTCATTATGCAGGCGTCGGATGGCGACAGGGAGGCGTTGGAAGTCCTCCTGCACAGCGTCCGGGACATGGTGTTCAGTCTTTCCCTGCGGATGCTGGGACTCATTCCCGACGCGGAGGACGCCACCCAGGAAATCCTCATCAAGGTGATCACCCACCTGAGTTCATTCCAAAAGGAAAGCAGTTTTTCCACCTGGGTCTTCCGGGTGGCGGTCAACCATCTCAAAGACTACCGGAAGGGAATGTTTACCGAGCGCCCGCTCAGCTTTGAATTTTACGGCGAGGACATCGCCTCGGGCCGGGAAGCGGATGTGCCGGACTTAACCGGCGGCGTGGACCGGGCGCTGTTGGAGCGGGAGCTCAAGCTCTCCTGCTCCAACGTGATGCTCCAATGTTTGGACGCCGAGAGCCGGGCAATTTATGTCCTGGGCACCATGTTTCGGCTTTCCAGCCCCACGGCGGCGGAAATTCTGGGGATGTCCCCCGAAGCCTACCGGCAGAGGCTCTCCCGCATCCGCAAAAAGGTGGGCGCGTTTTTGGGGGAATACTGCGGGCTCTCGGGCACAGGAATTTGCGCCTGCAGGCGGCGGGTGAATTATGCCATTGCGACCCACAGGTTAGACCCCGCCCGCTTGGATTTTCAGTCCATGGAGGAGTGCGGTTACGACGAGATCGGTTCCTACACCGACGCCATGGAAGAGCTCGATGAACTCTCCCAGATTTTCGCCGGTTTTCCCGCCTACCGTTCCCCGGAAAACATCATCGGATGGATTCGGAAGATGATGGATTCTCAGAGCTTCCAGACAGCCGTGAGAGGACAGGAGGTGTGAGGATGAAGATGGAAAGCATGCTGGGGTATCTAAGCGCCTTAGAACAAAACAATAACCGGGAATGGTTTCATGAACATAAGGCCCAATATGAGGTGGCCAAAGCGGATTTTGAAGAAATTGTCGAAACGCTCAGCCTGGAGCTGCGAAAGACCGACGTGAAACTGCCCCTTTTCGCGGCGCGGGACCTCACCTTTAAACTCCAGCGGGACACCCGCTTCAGCCACGACAAATCTCCCTATCACCCCGCCTTCCGCGCCCATATTTCCTATGGGGGAAAGCTTCCCATCCCCGTGGGGTACTATCTTTACCTCCGCCCCGGCAATCGGTCCTTTTTGGGCGGGGGATTATTTACGGACTTGTTGAAAGACGCCACAGCTATGGTCCGGGACAGTCTGGTGGAGCACGGGGCGGAGTGGGAGGAAATTCTCTCCGCGCCCGACTTTCAAATGAACTTCACGGTGGGGGGAACCAAGCTCAAAAACGTGCCCCGCGGCTATGACGCCGCCCACCCCCAGGCGGAGTATCTCAAACAGAAAAGCTGGTATCTCGAGTACCCCGTCTCGGACGAGCGGATTCTGGCACCGGACTTTACAGCCTTCGCCGTGGACATCTTTGGAAAGATGCGGCCCTTTAACGGCTTCCTCAACCGGGCGTTGGAGGACTTTCAGATGCCCGCGCGATAGAGAGAATAGGCGCGGGCTTTCTTCAAAGCCCGGCCCATCGGAGAAAAAGACACAACCGCGCTTTGGCGGCTGTGTCTTTTTCGGCTCCCCAAAGCTCTGGCGGGGTGGATTTTGGGGGGCATACCGTAAGCGCTCGCGATGCGCCGCCGCCCGGCATGGCCCAAGCTCCCGGCTTGGACCATACCGAATGACAGACAAAAACTGCCTTTGTTTACAGGAAAGATGGTAATTCCCTCACAAGAATGTGGTACACTATCTCTGATCAAGCGCAGAGGCAACAGCCTTTCCGCGCACAACTGAAGCGCCGGGAAACTCCGGCGGCATGGACCGCCCGACATCCGGGCGGCGGCAAAGTAAGGGAGATGACCAATTTGCCCGCTTATATTACCCACAATCTGCTGGGGACCGAGGCCCTCGCAAGGCTGGAAGCGCCGGAAATCATAGGCGTGGTCGAAAGAAACCGGGCGGCCTACGACTGGGGCACCCAGGGCCCCGACCTGCTGTTTTTCCACCGGGTTTATCTCAACCCCTTTGGGGAGGTAATCAAAACCGGGGTGCGGATGCATCGCGCGCCGGTGCCGCCCTTACTCAACGCCTTCTTGCGCTATCTCAGGGAGCGCCGGGGGGAGGGGCGCTTCGAGACGGATTTTGCCTATTTCCTGGGCTTTCTCACCCACTATGTCCTGGACAGAACCGCCCATCCCTATGTCTATGCCATGGTGGAGGAGCGGGCGAAACTCTGCCTCCCCTTTGAGAAAAAGGGACTCCATCACCAGATCGAAAGCGCCATCGACGCCATCTTGTGTAGGGAAAGGCTGGGAATCCAGGCGAAAAACTACCCCCTCTTTTACCGGATGAAGGACGAGACCGTCCACCGCCGGGTGGCGCGGATGCTCCATGTGGTCATCCGGGAATCCATGGGAGAGAATTTGGCGGTGGAGGATCTTCGAGCCGCCTTCTCCGACACCCTCAAGTGCGAGGAATTTCTCCTGGATACCAAAGGGACTCACCGGAGCCTCTCGGCGTGTATCGACCGGCTGCTCGTCCACGGCAATCTGCTGGAAGCCATGCTTAAACCGGAGCCGCCTCCCTTTGACGCGGTTAACCGCGGGGAACGCCCCTGGCGCAGTCCCGCCCATCCTGAGCGGGAGAGCCGCCAGAGCTTCTTTGCCCTCTTTGAGGAAGCGGCGGCGGAGTCGGCAAGGCTGATGACCCAGGCGGATGCGCTTTTGCACCGGGGAGAATTTTTCCCCGACGAGCCCATGGAGGGCTTTGATAACGGCAGCCCTTCCGCAAGAGACGCATAACAAAGGCCGCGCTCAACATGAGCGCGGCCTTTCTGTGATTACAGGACGATATAAAAAAGGATGGCGAGGAAGTGGAAGAAGCTGCCCAGCATGACGAAGATGTGGAAGACTTCGTGAAAGCCGAAGCGGCGGAAGATATTGGGCTTTTTGAGGGCGTAAATCACGCCCCCACCGTGTAGAAGACGCCGCCAATGACGAGCAGGGCGATGGCGCCGGGCTGCATCGCCCGCAGGGCGTCCAGATCGTAGACCAAAAACCATCCCATGGCCAGGTAAAGGAGGGTGGAGAGCCAGCGGGGCATGGAAAACCACAAGAGCATCAGCCCGACGCCCAGAATCCCGATGGCCCAGATGAGCGCCGTCATCCAGAGGGCTTTGGCGCCCTGTAAGTAGCAAAGGAAGATGGGGGTATAGGTTCCGGCAATCAGCACATAGATCATGGCGTGGTCCAGCTTGCGCAGACGCAAAGTCCGCTCCGGCGTGGTTTTGACAAAGTGGTAAAGGCTGCTGCATCCATACAGCGCCACCAGGGTAAAACCGAAGATCATCACCGACACCGTCTTGCGGGGACTGGGATGCCCGCAAATGAGGAGTGCGGCTGCCAGGGCCACCGTACCGATGAGGGAGAGCAGCGCCCCATAAAAGTGGGTCTGTGCACTCACCGGATCCCGGGCATTTTTGGAGAAATACGACATGAAGATTACCTCAGAGTTCTTAAAAGTAGTTTTTAAAACCATATATTTTATTTAATGATACCATATGCCCCGAGAAATACAAGGCTTTCTCTTGAAATTTACAAAGTATTCATATAGAATGAAAATAGTCAAAGCCGGGAATGGGGGCGAAATGATGGATATTAACAATGAACAGGTGATGAAAGCGGTGGAACAGGCGGTGGAAACCTCCGATCTGGCGCCCTGGGACATCCCCAATATCGACCTATATATGGACCAGGTCATCACCATCTTTGAGGACACCCTCCGCGGCAACAAACGCCGGGAGGAGGACAAGCTCCTAACAAAGACCATGATCAACAATTACAGCAAGGCGGGGATTGTCCAGCCGGTCAAGGGAAAGAAGTACTCCAAAGACCACATTTTGCAAATGCTGCTCATCTATAATCTCAAACAAACCCTGTCCATTTCGGACATCGAGCGGCTGACGCAGGGGCTCCAGGAGGATGGCCAGCTCCCCGAGCATTTGGCAGAGATTTATGAGGAATTTCTGGAGGAAAAGAAAAAACAGCGGACGGCATTCACCGCTCAGTTTTCCGAGGACATGAAGAGCGCCGCTCCCATAAAAACGCACACCGATCTGTATAAAATCGTCCTCTCTCTTTGTAGTATGTCCAACTTTTTAAAGTTGGCGGCCGAGCGTATCATCGACGACTATTTTGACGTTCCCCAAAAGCGCGCCAAGGAGAAATAAAGAGACGGCCTTTTAAGAAAACTCCAAAGGCATCGTTTGCAGAGGGGAAAAGCGGAAAAAGGCAGATATTTAGTTTTGCCGCCAAACAAGAAGTCCGCCATTGCCGCAAAAGCGGTTTGTCGCCAAGGGGCGGGCGAGCGCTCGCAAAGCATGGGAAAAGGCCAGCCGTTTCGGCTGGCCTTTTTTATGTAGAGGGAAGGACCGGGATTAAAACAGACGGGTAAAAGCCAGGATAATGAGGAGTAGTCCGCCCAACCAGGAGAGGTCGGGGGCCGCTTTGCCACGTAGTTTCTTTCCCAGGGAAAAACCGCCCATCACCACCAAAAACTGCACCGCCGCGTAGATGGCGACGGTCAGCGGCACATTGATAGCGGTCAGGCCGCTGCCGAGGCCGGAGGCCAGAGAGTCCACCGACAGGGCCAGCCCCAGATAGAGGGACTCACGGACGCTTAAATCCTTGGAGTCGTCGGAGTCCGCCTTGGTTTCGTCGAGGAAGATGTCCAGGACAAACTGGACGCCCTGCATTTCAAACCTTACCTGCTTCTGGCCTCTGCGCCGGCGCAGATAGTTTTTGAAAAGCCCTTGAAAAAAGCTGGCAAAGCCGATGAAAAACAGCAACCCGAAACTGATGCCGACACAGACGGCGGGGCTGATAAAGAGGCGAACCACACCGGCGGCGACCAGGGAAAGCACCAAGAATCCGCTTCCCACCAGGCTGATGACCGCCGCCGGGAGCGCTGTGATGCGGATGTTGTTGGTGCCATAGGCGAGACTGGCAATCAGCGCATCGGTGGACAGCGCCAGAACGAGTAAAACCATGGATAGCAAGCGAAACACACCCCTTCCGCAGCGGCGTTTTACAGAAAAAGCCGCTTCCCCATTCTATTCGAGGGGAAGTTTTGTGTTCCTGTGGGAGAGGCTGACGAAAGTTAGAAAAGCAAATTGAAGGTCAAATTTAAGAAAAAAGTGTTTATTCCTGGCGAGGGAAGAGGTATAATAAAAAACAATTGTCGACTCGCAGTGGGTTTATCTCGGGGCATGCCGGGCGCTTTGCCCTCGCGCGCCGGTGCGTCCGTCTTCGAAGCCAATGCCTCTTGTGGAAACGTTAGGATAAGAAAATTTATCAGTGGAAACAGGCAGGCTACCACCGGGATAAATAAGGAATAGGGTCCGCCAAGGAATACCGACGAACAAAAGGAGATCAATATGTCTGCTAATCGTAAAACTTCCCCGCTCCAAATATTTTTACTCATTTTTTGCCTGCTATTGCTGGTTGCCGTCATTGTCTTTGTCATGCTGCATCTCAACAAAGACAGCGCGGATTCGATAGACCCTGCTCCCCAGCAGAGTCAGAGTTCCTCCGCTTCCCTCCAGACGACCCCTACGCCCACCACCCCGGTCACCGAATCCATCCCCGCCCCTGACCCGGCGGACTTCTATGGAGAGGCTCTTCCCAAGAGCGAACCGGTGACGGACAGTTACTTTGACGACGCCTTGTTTGTGGGCGACTCCATCACCACCGGCATTGAAGCCTATGGTGTTATGCCAAACACCACCGTGGTGGCATCCACCGGCATCAATCCCAACACGATCATGTCCTCCCCCGTCATTGAGACGGTAAACGGCACGGTGACCATCCTCGACGCCATGAGCGCCTATCACCCCAAGAAAATTTACATCATGCTCGGCTCCAATGGGGTCCAGTTCATCGGCAAGGAGACCATGATGGAGCTTTACGGCACCTTTGTGGACGCTGTCAAGAACCAGCACCCGGACAGCGTCATCTACCTGCAGTCCATCCTGCCGGTGACCCAGGCCAAGGTCGACGCCAATCCCGACCTGACCAACGAGAAAATCGACGAGTACAATGAGGCGATTATGGCTCTTGCCAAAGAGAAAGAGGTCTACTACCTGAACGTGGGCGAAAGCCTCAAGGACGCCAGCGGCGCCCTGCCAGACGAGGCCAGTCCCAACGACGGCATGCACTTTGGCAAGCCCCGGTACGAAATCTGGATGGCATATCTCAAGTCCCACACCCTGGAGGGGGCCCTGAAAGGCTCCGCCCAAAACTGACAGAAAAAGAGCCGTCCCATATGAGACGGCTCTTTTTTACGAAAACAGGACCGCTCTTTTAGAGCGGTCCTGTTGCTTTTTATTTCCACAGACGGTCGTAGAGCATTTCCATGTCGGCAGGAGTGATCTCCTTGCGGGTATTGGAGGGGCTGCCGCTTTCAAAGGCGTCCTGGGCCATCTTGGGAATGACCTGGTAGAAGGCGTCCTTGTTGATGCCGTATTCTTCCAGAGTGGGGATTTCCAGCGCCTGGGCCAGCTTTGCCACCTGGCAAATGAGGGCTTTAGCCGCTGTCTTGTCATCCACCGATGGGCCGGCCATGCCGCAGGCCCGGGCCAGGAACGCGAAGCGGTCCAGGGCGCCGTCGAGCACGTAGTTGAGACAGGTTTCCAACAGCATGGCGTTGGAAATGCCGTGGGCCACATGGAACAGGGCGCCGATGGGACGGCTCATGCCATGGACGATGGTGACAGAAGAATTGTTGAAGGCGATGCCCGCTTCCAGCGCGGCCAGCGCCATCTGGGTGCGGGCCTCCACGTCGTCGGGATGCTGGAAGGCGGTGAGCAGATACGAGAAGATGCGCTGGACCGCAGAGACGGCGAAGGTGTCGGAAAGGGGCTGGGCCTTTTTGGAGGTGAAGGCCTCAATGGCGTGGGTCAAGGCGTCCATTCCAGTGGCCGCGGTGATCTTGGCCGGGGCGGTCATGGTGAACTGGGGGTCCACAATGGCCAGATCCGGCATGAGGCTGGGACCTTTGAGAAGCATTTTGACGTCATTTTTGGTGTCGGTGATGATGGTAAACTGGGTGGCCTCACTGCCGGTGCCCGCTGTGGTGGGGATGGCCACCATGGGGGCGAGGGGGAAGGTGACGGTCTTACCCATGTAGCTTGTAATGGAACCGCCGCCCGCCGCCAGCAGGGCGATGGCCTTCATAGAATCCATGGGGCTGCCGCCGCCCACGGCGATAAGAAAATCACACTGCTCGGACTGGTATTGTTTGAGCCCCGCGTCGATCATGGTATCGGCGGGTTCGCTGTTGATGCCGTCGTAGATACTGTAAGGGACGCCCTGGCTTTCTAGCACGTCGGTGACCTTCTTGACATTACCCAGCTTGCACATCATGGCGTCGGTGACGATCAGCGCCTTTTTCCCGAGCCCCGCGATGGTGGCGGCCGCGTCTTCCAACGCGCCGGGACCGCTCACTATTTTGGAGGGGGTGATAAAGAGATGAGACATGGTACACACTCCTGACTCTCTGTTGTTATAAAATTCAGGTTAAGTTTATGTTACTTTCGATTGCAATTATAGTAATATTACCGGATGATGTCAATAAAATTGGCCAAAAATGGGAAGAGGAAGAGCTGAATTCTCCAATTGTGTCAAAGATTGATTATGTGGTGATCACATCTTTGGCGTTTTTGTGCCGCCCATAGGCCCGACCACTCCAGCCGGCGACCGCGCGGGGAGACTATTCCATCAGGCCGCTACCGCTGATGAGAAGCGCCCAGCCGGTGGGGAAGGCGGGCCGGATGCGCTCCAAAGGCTGCGCGCAGTTTCGGAGGGGCTTTTTATCTCCTGTTCCAGAAACGGGAGACGCAAAAAGGCCGCCCGAAATGATCTCGAGCGGCCTCTGGGGTCCTTATTTCTTGGCGGTTTTTGTGGACGGGGTTTTGGCAGGAGCCTTGGGAGCGGCGGGCGCTTTGGGGGCCTCTGCTTTCTTAGACGCGGCCGTCTGGACGGCTTCAGGCTTGCCTTCCGCGTTGGGAGTTTCTACCTTGGCGAAAGAAGTCTTGCTCGTTTTGGAGGCGGGCTTCTTCGCGGTTTTGGATGCGGTCTTGGTGGCCTTCGAGGCGGATTTAGTGGATTTGGCCGCGGGCTTTTTGGCCGCGCTGGGGGCTTTGACAGGCTTGGCGGCTATGGCGCTGAGCAACCAGCGCTGGTTATCGCCGTCGGTGTCCTCCCAGATTTGCAACACAGCGCCGTCCTCTTTGGACATGTCCACGATGTCGACACACTTGCCGGACACCTTGCTTTTGATCTTGTAGCTATCTTCCGCGCTCTCCTCCAGCACCCAAAGCTGGTTGTCCGCGTCCGCATCGGCAAACTGGCAGATCCGCACGCCGTTGTCAGTGCCGGACAGGGTGGCGTCCAGGACCTTGCCGGAAGATTTATTGGCGAGTTTGTAACAGTCGCCGGCGCTCACCAGCTTCCACTGCTGGCTGTCTTTATCGGCGGGGGCAAACAGGGCGACGGTTTCATCCTGTGCGGCTTCCATGGCCTTGCCGCTCTCCTTGGAAATGAGCTGATAATATGTATCCGCAGCAATCTTCTTTTTTGTCTGCATTTTTAACGCTCCTTCGCTTGCATAGTCTAGCATTCTTGTATTTATTATACCATCTGTATTTTCAAAGTCAATCTTACTTTTATTTCCAGTTAGAAATAAAACGATTTCGTCCACTTTTCACTAAAATCCTTCCACATTTTCGTCTGTTTGCTGTATTCTTCTCACAGCCATATTCATAGGTTCTGCTAAAATGGAGAGCGAAAATGCCGATGATGATGCGGTTTTTGAAGGTTTTTTTCATAGAAGGGACAGGTGAGCGGGCCCGCCAGCCACTTTTCTCAGACAGCCGCTGGCGTACTTTGCGCACCGGTGGGAGGAATATGGGCGGCGGTGCAAAAGAGGGAGGCGTCATTCGCAAGAATGACGCCTCCCTCTTGCATCTTGCTTATAGGAGGTCTTCATTGTAATGGGCTCTGACGCCGCCGATGAATTTCGGTCGGGTCCGGGCCAGAAAAATGGGGGCTTCGCCGATAGAGCGGATGGAGATGCGCAGCGGGACGGCCACCTCTTTGAGATGCATGCCGATGAGGGTCCCGCCGATGTCCAGCCCGGCGTGGGCGCGGATGTGCTCCACCGCCACCGGGCGGTCAAAGCGGTTGTATGCTTGGGTGGCAAAAGCGCCGCCCGCCTTGGGCTGGGGCACCACGTTGACACACTCCAGGCCGTAGGCTTTCGCGCACGCCTCCTCCACGATGAGGGCGCGGTTGAGGTGCTCGCAGCACTGGGCGGCCAGGTAGAGCCCATGGGCTTTGATGACCCGATAGATTTCATCAAACACAGCGGCGGCGGTTTCCACACTGCTCATAGTTCCAATTTTTTCTCCGATGATCTCGCTGCTGGAACAGCCCACCACCACGATGTCCCCCGCCTGGAGCTTCGCCGCGGCGATGAGCTCCTCCAGGGCGGTTTTTGCTTGCTTACGAATCTCTTCCATGCTGACGCACACCCTTCTGATCTCTCTTTACTTATTTTTATTATACTTCCTTTTTTCCCCGCTGTAAATGCACTGGGAAGCGCTAACTTCGGTGGGAAGGTGTGAGAAATCTTTGGCTAAATTGCCATCTGCCCATCCGGGGGCTGTTCCTGTATAATAACAAATGGAATTTGATCACAGGACAAAGAGAGGACGTATATGGCCACATTATTTCACCGTCATGGATGCAAGGCAGTCGTTTTTGATATGGACGGGGTGCTCATCGACTCGGAACCCCTCCATTTCCAAGTGCTTGGAGAGCTGTGCCAATCTTTGGGTTTCACCCTCACCTGGGAGCGCTTTGTCCCTTTTATCGGCAAGGATGAGGTGACCTTCTGGACCTGGGCCATCAGAGAGCACCAGCTGGGTGCGCCCATGCAGGATTATATCCGCACCTATCTGGATAGGCTCAATCGCTTTTTCACATCCACCGCCCACATCCCGCCCATCGACGGGGTGGTGGAGCTCTTGGAGGCGCTCAAGCGGGAGGGCATGGGCATCGGCCTTGCCTCCTCCTCGGCCATCCGGGTCATCGAAGACACCTTGGGGACGCTGGGCATCTCCCAGTATTTTGACGCGCTGGCGGGCGCCGACCAGGTGGGGAAATCCAAGCCCGACCCCGCCGTCTACCGCAAGGCGATGGAGGACTTGGGGGTCGCGCCCAGCGAGTGCGGCGCCATCGAGGACAGCAATTACGGGATGCTGGCGGCCAAAGCGTCTGGAGCCTTCTGTGTGGCCTACCGCAACCCTTCCGCCGGGGAACAGGATCTGTCCATGGCCGACGCGGCGGTGGACTCCCTGCGGGAACTGTTATAAAAGAAAAGAGGGGACGATGGCTTCGTACCCTCTTTTTTGTTGGCGTTATTCCATGGGAAGGTTGCCCTGCAGTCCAATGGCAGGCGCTACCCGGCGCATTCCCTGGATGGTCTCTGCAATGACGTCGCCCAGCTCCCAGCCCATCATCTCAGCGCCCTGCTGGATGACTTCCCGGTTTACACCGGCGGCGAAGCCTTTGGTCTTCATCTTCTTTTTGACGGATTTGACCTCCATGTCCAGCACCGACTTGGACGGGCGAAGGAGCGCGCAGGCGGTGATGAGGCCGGTGAGCTCGTCGACGGTATAGAGCACCTTCTCCATGAAGGCCTCGGGTTTTACATCGCAGCACAGCCCGTAGCCGTGGCTGGCAACGGCGTGGATAATCTCCTCGCCGATTCCGCGCTCCCGGAGAATTTCCTGTACCTTTATGCAGTGCTCCCCGGGGAACTGGTCGTAGTCCAGGTCGTGGAGGAGCCCGACGACGCCCCACTTTTCCGCATCCTCGTTTTGCAGCGCGGCAAAATGGCGCATGACGCCCTCCACGCTGAGGGCGTGGGTGATAAGATGTTCCGTTTTGGTGTATTCGTTGAGGAGGGCGAAGGCGTCCTCCCGGGTGAGTGTTTGCGGCATCATGATCTCTCCTTTGACTCCGTTGTAATTTTTTTCACTGTATACCAAATGCCGGGACTTGTCAAATTGGCTGTCCTGCTGATGGTTGACGAATGGGGGAGATCGTTGTAAGATGATGTCATGAGAAAAGGGAGGCTTTTTCATGCTCCTCGCCATGCGCTATTTTGTCATGTTTATTATGTATAGTTTCTTGGGCTGGGCCTGTGAGGTGGTCTATTGCTCCATTCCCGCCCGCAAATTTATAAACCGCGGCTTTCTGGCCGGACCCATCTGTCCGGTCTATGGCTTCGGCGCCATGATCGTCGTGTATCTCCTGTCGCCGGTGGCGGACAATCCGGTAGCCATTTTAGTCTGCGGCGCCCTCCTGACAAGCGCCCTCGAATATGTGACCTCCTTTTTGCTGGAAAAACTCTTTCACGCCAAGCTTTGGGATTATTCCCACCGCCCCTGGAACATCCACGGCAGGGTTTGCCTGCTCAATTCCACCCTGTTTGGCCTATTGTCCCTAGCGGTCATGGAATTTCTCCACCCCTTTGTCTTGCGCGCCGTCACATCCCTGAACAACCGGTGGCTGATGATCATGGGAAGCGCTCTGTTCATTGCGCTGGCGGTGGATACGGTGATCACTGTGAGGGCCATGCTCCTGATGAGCCGGAAAATTGAACAGCTCCATCAGACGATGGAGGAGATGCGGGAAAAGTTCACCGACCACACCTGGGAACAGGGGCTGCTGTTGCGGGAGCGGTTGGATGAATGGACATCCCAGCGTCAGGCCATCGGCGGCGATTTAGCCAAGAAGCTGGAGGGTTACCGGGAACGCATCCATCAAACGATTTTGACCCATCATTTGGGACAGCGCCGCCTGCTCAAAGCTTTCCCCCAGTTGAAATTTGTCCGTCATCCGGAAGCGCTGGGTATTCTTAAAGATGTATTGTTAAACCACAAAAAGTAGGAAGAAAGCGCCCCGGGATTTTTCCCGGGGCGCTTTTGATCAGGATACATGCTTGGGCAGCCTTTTCCTCCTACCGAACAGGGAAACTTGGAAGTGAGAGGGGGAAAACTCCCGGGGAGACAGGTGTTTTGCAATGACCACAGCCGAGATGAGGAGCCCTCCCGCCACAAAGGAGTGAAAGGGGACCACCAACAGGGAGAAGAGCGAATAGCAGGAAAAAGAGACAATCACCCTGCAACTGTGGGGCTGGATGACAAGGACGAGGGAGAAGAAGAGGAAGGCGGCCGCCAGATACCAGACCATGGCGGTGCGAAAGCACAGGGCCAGCAGGACGCCGAAGCTGACGGCGATGGATTTGCCGCCGTGCCCTTTCATCAGCGGGGAGAAGGCGTGGCCCAGCACCGGGGCGGCCATGATGAGGGCAAAGGAAATCCGGTAGGGATTGACCCGGCCCAAGGCCAACAGCACCGGGAGAAAGCCTTTGGCCATATCGAGCAGGAGACAGACGACGCCAAGGCCCGGTCCACTGAGCTTAAAGACATTGGCGGTGCCGGGGTTGTGATCGTCGCTTTCTTCGACGATATCCACCCGGCGTAAGAGCCGGGGCAGCAGGGCGCTATAAAGGATGCTGCCGGAGAGAAAGCCGGTGATGGTAAAAAATGTGAAAGTCCAGGCCATGGAGGCTGCCTCCCTTCATTTAAAACAACGCAGATGTAAAAGGGCGAAAGCAAGTCGGTTTCGAAAAGGTTGTCATTCGATCAGCGCCGCGGCCAGATCGCAGATTTGTCCGGCGGCGTGGACGTTGGTGTGGGCCCGCTGGGCCTGCTGCATCCTTCTGCGCACATCTGGGTCTGTGGTCACAAGCTGGGCAAAATCCAGCTGGCGCTCGATACTTTCGTCATAAAAGGACATACCGCGCTCGGAGAAAAAGCGGGCGTTTTTGGTTTCACAGCCGGGAATGGGGCTGGTATGGATAAGGGGTATCTGTTTGACGGCGGCCTCGGTGCTGGTGAGCCCGCCGGGTTTTGAGAACAGGACGTCGGCCGCATCCATATAAAGGCTCACCTGAGGCGTGAACGGCTGCACACGCACGTGGGGACAGCTGGCAAACTGGTTTTTTAACCGGTCGATCAGACTGTCGTTATTGCCGCACAGGATGACCACCGTCACCCGTTCCCCGTGGCGGCGCAAAATGGCCGCGGTCAATTCCCCCAACTTGCCAAAACCCATGCTGCCCGACATGAGTAGGTAGATGGGCCCCTCCTGTCGCAGATGGAGGGTGTGCCGGGCAAAGGAACGTTCTACGTGTTGGGAAAAGCAGTCCCGCACCGGGATTCCCAAGGGGATGAGCTTTTCTTTCGGCAACCCCTTCTTCTCGAATTCATCCAGCAAGTCCCGGTGGGGGAGGATGTAGCGGTCAAGCTGGGTTTCCTCCCAGAAGGGGATGCAGGTATAGTCGGTGGCGATAGCTACGGTTTTGACCCGCAGCCGCCCTTCGGCCTTGAGGCTGGTGAGTACCTCCGCTGCGAATAGGTGGGAGGTGATGACGACATCGAACTGATGCTGGGAGAGATATGTATCAATCTCTTGGCGGTAGAGCCGGTTCATAAAATAAACCGGGGATTTATGCCGGTTATTGCTGATGGCGGTGCCGGCGGCATAGAGAAAACGGAAGATGCCGGGCAACCGGGTAGAGCCCACATAACAGCTGGAAACCACCTTTGAGGTGCGTTCCCCGGCCAGGGAAAGGGCGTCCACAAATTCACAGTGAACATGCCGGGATTTGAGCTTTTCATAGACCGCCCGGGCCGCCGCGTTGTGTCCCTCGCCTGTATTGCAGGAAAGAACGAGCGCTTTGATGGGAAACGCCTCCTTTACATTTGTTTCAAAATATGAAATACTAAATACAGTATAGCACATCTGGACGGAAAAGGAAAAAATCTTATGGTTTTCGTCAGATTTTTTGGATAATATGCGGCAAAAAACGGCAAAGACCATGCTGTATTTGGAAAAAGCGTGCGGCAAGTGCGCTTTTTCGACAAGGGGGAAATGAAATGGAAGTGACGGTCGCGGACGCGCTGAAAATCGGGGCGCTCAAAGAATGCAAGCTCATCGGCGGCAAGATGGGGGTAGACCGGAAAATCAGCTGGGTGGACACCATGGAAATCCCCAATATATCGCCGTGGTTAAAAAAGAACGAACTGCTCATCACCACCGGCTACGCCATCAAAAACGACGCCGGGGCCCTCATCGGCCTATTGCGCGATATGGCCCAGGTGCAGGCGGCGGGCCTTGCGATCAAGACCCGCTTTCTGGGCGGTTTTTCCCAGGAGATTATCGAGCTCGCGAATGAGCTCGCCCTGCCGCTCATCGAAATTCCACCCGAAATCCCGTTTGTGGACATCACCCACCCACTGATGAAGGCGCTGGTGGACGAGCACAACAGCAAACTGGAATTTTCAGAGCGGATGAACGCCAAGTTTATGGAGCTGGAGCTCAACGCCGGCGGATTCGAGAGCATCGCCCAGATGCTCTCCAACCTCATCAGCCTGCCGGTGATCATTACCAGCCCCTACTTTGAGGTGCTGGCCCGGTCCGACGCCCCCGGCTGGAACGCGCCGGACGATCTCATCGTCCAGGGGGAATTTTCCCCGCGATTGAGCGATGAGATCGTCTCCCAGGTCCACGGCTGTGACATCTCCCGCCAGCTGACAGGGCCCGGCGGTATCCAGATGCTCATCCGCAGCGCCGTGGTGAAACGGCAGGTCTGCGGGTATATCTTTGTCCTCTTTACCGGCCAGGGGCCCGACGACATGCAGCTCATCGCCCTCAACCACGCCGCCACCAGTGTGGCCCTGGAGTTTTCCAAGCTCCAGATGCTGGAGGACAATACCCGCATCATGGACTCCAACCTCTTCATTGACCTGATGACCGGCAACATCAAACTGACCGATGAGGCCGACTACCGGGCCCAGATGTTGCGCTGGCCCGGGGCGCCGCTGCGCATCGCGGTGGCGGATATTGACGACTTTGAGCGGGACATCGCCCAGATGGAGGAGGAGGACATCCAAAAGCTCAAGGAGGACATCAGCGGCAGTATCAAAAAGCGGCTGCTCAGCCGGGGTATCGGCTGCACCGTCATCGTCAAGAGCGACAGTTTTACCTGCCTGATGTCCGACGTCTACGACAAGGCCCAGCTTATCGCCGCATTTTCGGACATTGTCACCAGGATGCAGCAAATTTATGGGATAAAAGCGACCGTCGGTATCTCAGAAACCTGCCGGGAGTACATCCAGATTCCCGCCTCCTACGAGGAAGCCCGGGACGCCATCGCCATAGGCAGAATGCCCAATATCCGGCGCAGTGTGGTGGATATCGGCGATGTCCGGCTGGAGCAGGCGCTCTACAAAAGCGCCGGTTCCCCCTACTTCCGCCGCTTTGTGGGGGAAACCATCGGACAGTTGGAGGAATACGACAAGGCAAACGGCACCCGGCTCATCAACACCCTGGACGTGCTGGTGAAAAACATGGGAGCCAGGAATAAAACGGCGGAAGATCTGTTTTTGCATCGAAACACCCTGTCCAATAAGATCAAAAAGATTGAAAAAATCACGGGATATCATTTGTCAAAGAGCGAGGACCTCTTTCATCTGGGGCTGGCGCTCAAAATCCGATACTTTGTGCGATAGGGAAGATGGAGCGGTCAGGGGAGAGCGGCTCTTGTTTTCCCAGGAAATGAGGGCGGGCACAATCGAAAAGCAAACAGCGGAGAATATGCAACTTGCACATTCTCCGCAGATTTTTCCATTCGTGGTGAACATCGACAGGATCCCCCCTCCATGCTATACTTAGCTTATACAATGTACGAGTGAAGGACATTTGTCCGCTAGAGAAAGATCGAAAGTTCACCGTCATTGCAGGAGCTTTTATATTAACAAGGAGGGAATTACTTATGGCAGTAGATCAAGTTTTAAACGATTTTAGTACCACCGCGGTTCCTGCGGAAAAGACAAAAAGCTGGCTCTCCATGGGCCTCATCTGGGCCGGCGTCGGCATTAGCTTGGGTATGATTGTCACCGGCGGCACCATGGGCACGGGGCTGAGCTTCCAGCAGGCCGTGCTGGCGGCCTTTATCGGTGGCGCCGTGCTGGCGTTGGTTACCTCTCTGTGCGGCATCGTCGGCGCAAAGACCGGCCTTTCCACCGCCATGATCAGCCAGTTTACCTTCGGTAAGGTGGCCATCATTGTCATCGCTTTGATTCAGGCTTTCGGTTCCTACGGATGGTTCGGCGTACAGCTGGGACTGTTCGGCAACACGGCGGCCACCGCCTGGGAAATGGTCTTCCATTCGGCGGCGTCCCCCATCATCTGCATCATCATCGGCGGCATCTGCATGATCCTGTCCTCCACCTTCGGCTATAAGGGCCTGGATCTGCTCAGTAAAATCGCGGTGCCTCTGCTGATGGTCCTGCTTCTCGCTTCCGTCTGGAAGGTCACCGACACCATGTCCTGGACCCAGATTTGGAACATGCAGGGCACTGGCGAACCCATCACCGTGGGCTACGGCATCTCGGTGGCGGTTGCTTCCTTCATCGTCGGCGCGGTTGTGGCCCCCGACGTCTCCCGCTACGCAAAGACACCCAAAGGCACCATCGGCGCTTCCGTGCTGGCCTTTGTCATCGTCGTTCCCCTTATGCTCGTCATCGGCATCCTGACCTCCCAGGCCACCGGCGAATGGGATATCGTCCAGATCATGCTGAAACTGGGTTGGGGCCTTGCCGCTCTGGTCGTGCTGCTGCTGGCGCAGTGGACCTCCAACGACAATAACCTCTATTGCTCCGCGTTGGGCTTTGCCGTTGTCTTTAAGAAAATGAAGAAATACCAGCTGACCATCCTGGCCGGCATCATCGGTATCGTCCTGGCCCTCACCGGCATCTATGAGAACATCACCACCTTCCTCAACTACCTGGGCGTTCTGATTCCTCCCATGGGCGGCGTCATCATGTCCGACTTCTACTTCTTTAACTCCCAGTTCTATGAGGAAAAATATATCGATAAGATCCGTAAAATCAATATCCCGGCTTGCACCTCCTGGATCATCGGTTCCATCGTATCCTATTTGACCACCTACACGCCCTTTACCCTGACCACCGCGCCCGCTATCGACGGCCTGCTGGTTGCCTTCATCGTTCACTTTGTCTGGATGAAGATTAAGAAACAGGATACGATCATCGGCTAAAAGAGCAGTCTTCATTATCATGTCTCCAAAGAAAACGGGTTGCCGCGATGTATCGTCGCGAAGGCCCGTTTTCTTAACGAATAAAGAAAAGAGGTAACGACCATGAACCGCAACGTGACATTGGGTCTTGTACAGATGGACTGCAAAATGATGGACAAAGCAGCCAATGTGGAAAAGGCTCTACAGTATATGGAAGAAGCGGCCCAGAAGGGCGTAGATTTGATCTGTTTCCCCGAGATGTTTTCCACTGGATACAGCCCCGACATCATCGGCAACCGCTATGGGGAGCTGGCCGAGGACCCGGACGGCGAAACCTTCCAGAAGCTTTCCGAGAGCGCAAAAAAGCACAGGATGTATGTGGTGGCGCCCATCGTCCTCAACAGCGATATCCCCGGCGTCCTCTATAACGGGCTCATCGTCATCGACCGGGACGGCAAGCTGATGGGCACCTACAACAAGACCCATCTCTGGGCCGGAGAGCGGTATTACTTCCGCCCGGGCTATGAGTATCCGGTGTTCGAGATGGACTTCGGCAAGGTGGGTCTCATGATCTGCTACGACGGCGGCTTCCCGGAAGTATCCAGAATCCTAACCCTCAACGGCGCGGAGCTCATCCTCTGCCCCTCCGCTTTCCCCATCTGGGACAAGGACATGTGGGACATCTACTTCATGTCCCGCTCGCTGGAAAACGCCTGCTTTGTAGCCGGCATCAACCGGGTGGGCGTGGAAGGTAAGTGCAGCATGTTCGGCGACAACAAGGTCTTTAATCCCCGGGGCAAGCTGCTGGCCGAGGCCGGTGTGGATACGGAAGAGCTGCTGGTGTGCACCATCGATTTGGATGAAGTGGCCGAGTTCCGCGAAAAAGGGGTCATCTACCTCAAGGACCGCCGCCCCACCTCCTACGGCAGGCTCACCGAAGAATATTAAGGAGGGAAAAGCATGTTAATCAAACAGCTCATCGAGCTTTATGAAGTGCTGGACGCTTCCGACGCCAGCGGCGAGAAGGCCAAGACCTACCTGCGGACCATCGCCCCCGACTGCGATGTCCAAGTCTACCCGCTGGAAGGCCCACAGGGCAAAACCGACATGATCAAGGTCCGCATCCCAGGTAAAAACGGCAAGGTGGCGGGGGGGAGCGCCCCCACCATCGGCCTGCTGGGCCGTCTGGGCGGACTGGGCGCCAGACCGGAACGCATCGGCTTTGTGTCGGACGGCGACGGCGCGCTCATTGCGCTGGCGCTGGCGGCGAAGCTCCTCGATATGCAGAAAAAGGGCGACGTGCTCGAGGGGGACGTCTTTATCTCCACCCACATCTGCCCCAACGCGCCCACCCAGCCCCACAAGCCGGTGCCCTTCATGGGCTCCCCAGTGGAAATGAGTCAGGTCAACCGGGAAGAAGTGACCCCGGAACTGGATGCCATCCTCTGTGTGGACACCACCAAGGGCAACCGCATCATCAATCACCGCGGCTTCGCCATCTCCCCCACCGTCAAGGAGGGCTATATTCTCAAGGTGAGCGAGTCGCTTCTTGACATCATGCAGATTACCACCGGCCAACTGCCCCAGGTGTTCGCTCTGGCCACCCAGGACATCACCCCCTACGGCAACGGGCTGTATCATCTCAACAGCATCCTCCAGCCCTGCACCGCCACCGACGCGCCGGTGGTGGGGGTGGCCATCGTCACCGAGACGGCGGTCCCCGGCTGCGCCACCGGTGCCAGCCACATCACCGACATGGAGGAGGCCGCCCGCTTCATGCTGGAGGTCGCCAAGGCCTTCGGACGGGGCGAATGCAGCTTCTACGACGAGGAGGAGTATCAAAAGATGCTCTCTTTGTACGGCTCCATGAAACATTTGCAGACCCAAGGGAAATAGGACCGGACGAGCGCGCCGCATCGCCTTCCCCAAAACAACAGCAGGCCGGGAGGATTCCCGGCCTGTCTCCATTGGAGGGTTGGCGCTCAGTGTGAGAAGGAGGAAGCGAATATGATTAAAGTAGGAGCCATCACGGTGGGCCAGGCCCCTCGGGTGGATGTGACCAAGGACATTCTCCCCATCCTGGGAGAGAACATCGAGCTCATCCAGGCGGGAGCCCTGGATGGGATGAGCAAAGAGGAACTCAAAGGCATCGAGCCCCAAGAGGGGGACTATGTGCTGGTCTCCCGGCTGCGGGACGGCAGCTCTGTCCGGTTTGCCGAGCGGCATATCCTGCCCCGCCTGCAGGCGGCCATCGACAAGCTGACGGCGGAGGGCGCGGAGCTCATTCTCATGCTCTGCACCGGGGAATTCCCCCCCGAACTGCGGGCCGAAGTGCCCCTCCTTTACCCCTGCCGCCTCCTCGACGGCATCGTGCCCGCCGTGGCGCCCCGGGGCAGGATTGGGGTGGTGGTGCCCGACATCTCCCAGAAGGAGCAGAATATCCGCCGCTGGGACGGCATCGTGAGCGAAGTCACCGTGGCGGCGGCCTCGCCCTACGCGGACATGGCGGGCATTAAAGCCGTGGCTGGGGAGCTGCGGGCGCTGGACGTGGATGTGCTCATCCTCGACTGCATCGGCTACACCCAGGAGATGAAAGAGCTCTTGCGAAAAGAGACGGGCAAAAAAATTCTGCTGCCCCGCACCGTGCTGGCGCGGGTGGTGCGGGAGCTTGTGGACTAAAGGGGGAAAAGAAATGACACTCGCTGAAAGAGCGAAAAAAATACTTGTCGACTGCATGGGGGTGCGGGAAGGGGAGCAGGTCCTCATCGTCACCGACGACGTCAAGGAAAAGATCGGCAGAAGCCTCTATGAGGCGGCCCGATCCCTGGGCGCCGAGGCGCTTCTGATGCAGATGGGGGAGCGGGAAGTCTCCGGACAGGAGCCGCCCAGCGCCGTGGCCCAGGCCATGAAGGCGGCGGACGTGGTGCTGGCCCCCACGGCCAAGTCTTTAACCCACACCAACGCCCGGATTGCGGCGGTGAAGGCGGGGGCGCGCATCGCCACCATGCCCGACATCACGGAGGCGATGTTCGAGGGGGGCGCCATGTGCGCCGATTACGGCGAGGTGGAGCGGCTGACCTTAAAGCTCACCGAAATGCTGACCCAGGCCAAGTCCGCCAAAATCGTCAAGGACGGCCGCACCCTGACCCTGAGCTTGGAGGGACGCAAGGGAATCCCCAGCACCGGCGTCTATAAACAGCCGGGCCAGGCGGGGAATCTGCCTTCGGGGGAAGCGTACATCGCGCCCCGGGAGGACGGCTGCGAGGGGGAAATGTGCATCGACGGATCCATGGTGGGCGTCGGTCTCCTCGACGAGCCGCTGTATGTGAAAATTGAGGACGGAAAGCTCAAAGAAATCACGGGGAAGCACAGCGATAAGGTCGCCTTTCTCACCGAGGATGAGCACAGCGCCACCGTCGGTGAGCTGGGCATCGGCACCAACCGGGGGGCGCGGCTGTGCGGCGCAATCTTAGAGGACGAAAAGGTGTACGGCACCGTTCACATCGCCTTTGGCACCAATACTTCCTTCGGCGGCGTCAACAAGGCGTCCTGTCACCTGGACGGCGTGATCACGGCTCCCGATCTCTACCTGGACGGCCGTCTGGTTCTCAGCCGCGGCGCCTTTGTGGAGGGGGAATGACTATGGAAGCGTATCCTTTCACCGTGGGCCTCATCCGGGTGATCACTTTGGAGCGGGAGGAGGACCGGGACTGCCACGGCAGGCTCATCATGGAGTATTTTCCCGAACTGCGGGTCATTTCCCGCTGTATCCCCGACCAGCCGGAGGGGGTGCACAGCCCCGAAACGGAGGCGCTGGCCGCACCCAAGATCGTGGCGCTGGCCAAAGAACTCCGGGAAGAAGGGGCGGACATGATTTTGGTCAGCTGCGCCGCCGACCCGGCGGTGGAGGACATCCGCACCCTGGGTATCCCAGCCATGGGCGCGGGGGAATGTACCGCGGCAGTGGCCGGGCGCTACGGCAAGCGGGTGGCGGTGCTGGGCATCACGCCCGACGCGCCGAGTGCCTTCGAGAGACTTCTCGGGGAGGGCCTCATTGACGCCTCCATGCCCGACGGCATCCGTTCCACCCTGGACCTGCAGACGCCCGAGGGACGGCAAAGCGCCGTCGACAAGGCGGCCTGGCAGAAGGCGCAGGGGGCCCAGGTGATCGCGCTGGCCTGCACCGGGATGGCCACCATCGGCCTGGCGCCGGTGCTGGAAAAGGAGCTGGGGCTCCCGGTCATCGACCCGGTGCTCTGCGAGGGGCTCTTTGCCAAGCTGGAAATGCTCCGGCGGGACCTATACAGATAAAGAAAGCGGCGGGGACAGTAAAAGTCCCCGCCGATTTTTTGTCTCAGTTTTTCATCTTCCGCCGGAAGACCCATACGGCCCCGGTATAGAGGAGCGTCGCGTAGCCCAGCACCCAGAGCAGATGGGGCCCGATGGCGGCGTAGTTGCCCGCGATGGCGTACTTGACCGTGTCCACCGCGTGGGCGAAGGGAAGCAGATAGCAGACGGTTTTAAACGCGCCGCCCACGAGGGCGAGATCGAACCAGGTGCCGCTCATCCAGGCGGCCACGTTGACGAGGATGGAACTGATACCGCCCACCTGGGTGTAGGTGAAAAAGCTGCCCAGCAGAAGCCCCATCGCGATAAAGAGAAGGGAGACGGGCAGGAGCATGAGAAGCCCCGACAGCAGATGGATGTTCAGCGTGAGCCCAAAGAAAAGGGCGGTGCCAAAACAGACGGCCCCTTGCAGGAGGGCGATGGGGAGGAAGGGAAGGGAGTAGCCAAGGATATAGTCGCTCCCTTTGAGTGGGGAGGCAAACAGGCGCATGAGGAAGGAGGTGTCCCGGTCCTTGGCGATGAGCATGCCGAGAAAGAGGGAGATAAAGGACAGGCCGAACACCGCCATGCCCGGGGCAAAGCCCTGGATGCCGAAGACATCGTTTGGCATATCGGGGAGACTGCGCTTCATTAGAGAGATGAGCAGGATGAGCACCACGGGGAACCCGATGCCAAAGAGGAGGGTCAGCGGGTCCCGGGTGACTTCCTTACGGGTGCGCGAAGCAAAAGCCAGGCTCTTCATGCCGACACCTCCTCTGTATCCGTCAGCTGGAGGAAGGCCTCTTCCAGCGTGGCCGCGCCGGTCTGGCGCTCAATTTCCTCCACCGTGCCCACCACCCGCATCCGGCCTTCGTGCATGATGCCGATGCGGTCGGCGAGCGCCGCGGCCTCCTCTAAGTAGTGGGTGGTCAGGACGATGGTGATCTTCCCCTTGAGCCCCTCGATGAGCTTCCACAGGTCCCGCCGGGCCCGGACGTCCAGGCCCAGGGTCGGCTCGTCGAGGAAGAGGATCCGGGGCTCAGAAATGAGGGCCATGGCGATGCTCAACCGCCGCTGCATCCCACCGGAGAGGGCCTTGGTCTTCTCCTGCGCCCGGTCGGCGAGGGAAAAGGCGGCCAGCATTTCGTCCGCCCGCTCGTTTGCCTGGGCCTGGGAGGCCCCATAGAGCTGGGCCATAAAGACAAGATTCTCCCGCACCGAGAGCTTGGGGGCCACGGCCGTCTCCTGGGGGGAAACATTGATCATCTCCTTGACGGCTCCTGTCTCCCTGACGATACTCCTGCCGTTGAGCCGGGCGTCGCCGCTGGTGGGCGCGCAGAGCCCGCAGAGCATGCGGATGGTGGTGGTTTTACCCGCGCCGTTTTGGCCGAGCAGGGCGAAAAGCTCCCCCTCGCCGATGGAGAGATGGAGATCGTCCACGGCGGTGCGTTCGCGAAAGCGCTTGGTGAGTCCTTCGATGGCGATGCCGGTCATACTTCTTCCTCCGTGTCCCCTTCGGGCTTCTGGGCTTCCAGGATGGCCTTGGCAAACTGCATGAAATGGTCGTTTTTGACGATGGCAATGCCCTGGTCGATGTCGCCGAGCAGGAGCAGGGTGTCGCCGGGGTGGATGTCGAACACCTCCCGGGCCTCCTTGGGGATGACAATCTGGCCCCGTTCCCCCACCTTGGCGGTCCACGCGTACTTTCCAGCCGGTTTGTTCATGAAATACACCTCCTATGTGAAAAATATGATCAGTATGAATTGTATGATTTGTTATCCAAATCATACGCCTGACGGAAGAGATTGTCAAGAGAAAAACAAAGGAAATATTGTCCCTGGGGCCATGGAGCGCGGGGAACAAAAAAACGGGAGGAAAAGCACTTGCTTTTCCTCCCGTAAAATTATCGGTAGAGGTCGGGGCGGCGATGATCGAGATAGAGGGAGACGCTCCTCTGTGCGCCAAGGGCCGCCGCCAATAGGGGAACGGTGAGCAGATGGTCCCCGGGGGCAAAGTGCTCGGCCATCACCTGGCCGTCCGGGTCAAAGGCCATGGCCCCGCCGGAGAAGGCGAAGCCCCTCCCCGAGTCCCCCGCGGCGTTGCAGCACCCCACATAGACCCCGCAGTCCAGCGCCCGGGCGGCCAACGTCACCTTCCAGCGCTCCCGCCGCCGGGCCGCGGCCATGGGGGAGGCGTGGGGATAGAGGAGGACTTCCGCGCCGGCGTGGGCCAGGGTGGAGGCGACCTCAGGGAAGCGCGCCTCCCAGCACAGGGCCAGTCCCACCTTGGCTTTCGGGGTGGAGAAGACGGGCAGCGCGCCGCCCGGAGCATAGAGGGGGGCCTCTCGGTGGCCCAAATGGGTCTTGCGGTAGCAAAAGACCCGTCCGTCCGGCAGACAGACTAACTGGCTGAGAAAGGGGCGTCCCTGTGGGTTATGCTCGGTGAGTCCGGCGCACACCGTCATGCCGTAGGAGGCGGCCAGCCGGGAGAGGGTCCCGCTGGCGGGCCCGGGAACGGGCTGGGCGAGCTCCGCCGCATCCGGGTGATAGCCGGTGATGGAGAGTTCAGGAAAGCAGAGAAGGTCCACTCCGCTTCCCGCCGCTTCCCGGCAGAAGTCCGCCATCCGCCGTAAGTTTTCATCCACGGCGCCGGGGCGGGAAACCATCTGGACCAGCCCCAAAATCATGTCTTTCACGGCAGAAACCTCCTTTTGCAGAAAGCGGGCGCACCCGGCCAAAAGCTGCCGCGCGCACCCGCCGGTGTTTGATAGATTAGAGGAAGACCAGCTGCACCAGCACCATATAGAGCACTGTGCCTCCGGCGATGGAGAGGAGCATGTTTCGCTTCCACCAGTGCAGCGCCGCCGTGGCTCCGATACCGATTAGCTCCGGCAGCCCATAGGGCCAGGAGAGCACCGCCACATCCTTGAGACAGTAGACGACCAGCAGGCCGATGACGGCACAGGGCAGCACCTTGCCCAGATATTTAATTACCTTGGGGGTGGGCTTGTCGGCGGGGAAGAGGAGGAAGGGGAGAAAGCGGGTGACCATGGTGCCCAGCACCACGGCCGCCACAGTGAGAATGGTCTGACCTAGGCTCATGACTCCTCCACCTCCATCCTCTGTTCCAGGCGCTTTTTAAAGAGCAGGAGCAAAATGAGGATGAGCGCCATGGCGGGGACGATGAAGTTCCCGGAGCCGAAGGCAATCAGGCACAGCGCCGAGGCCGACACCCCCACAACGGCGGGCAGGTGTTCCTTCTGGGAAAACCACTGGTCCAGGAAGATGACCACAAACAGGGCGGTCATGACAAATTCGATGCCCTCGGTGCTAAAGTGGATGAAAGAACCCAAAAGCCCGCCCAGGGTGGAACCTATAAACCAATAGCAGTGGTTGAGCAGGGTGACGAAGAACATGAACCATCCCTTGTCCACCTGGGCGGGGGGCTGGACGGAACAATTGATAGAGAAGGATTCGTCACACATGCCGAAGATCAGGTACCATTTCTTTTTGCCGGTGTCCCGATACTTGTCCAGCATAGAGATGCCGTAAAACAAGTGCCGGGCATTGACCATCAGCGCCAGCGCAAAGGCGTGGAGGGGATGAAAGGGGGAGACTAAGAGTCCCACGGTGACAAACTCCATGGAGCCGGCAAAGATGGTGATACTCATGAGCATGGGATAGAGAAAGGAAAAGCCCATGCTGTTCATATAGATGCCGTAGGCGAGGCCCAGAAAGGTGAAGCCGGCGCAGATGGGCACGGTATAGGGAAAGGCGGCGCGAAACGCCCTCATTTTTGTTTGCATCGGTCGATTCAGTCCTTAAGTTCTTATGGTTAATTATTATGGTTAATTATAAAGAGGGAATGCGCGGAGCGTCAGCGGGAAGGGGGTTCTTCCTCCCCAACTTTTGTAAGCAGGATGACGCATTCCACATGGGTGGTGCGGGGGAACATATCCACCGGGCGCACCCGGGTGACCCGGTAGCCCTTTTGGGCAAAGAGGGCGCAGTCCCGCGCGGCGGTGGCGCTGTTACAGGAGACCATGACCACCCGGTCCGGACCCATGGAGGCGACGGCCTCAATGGTGGCCGGATCGCAGCCCTTGCGGGGCGGGTCGAGGACCACCACGTCGGGGGTAAGCCCTTCATCGAGCAGCGCCTTGGCGGCCTTGGCGGCGTCGGCGCAGAGGAAGCGGGCATTTTTGATACCGTTGAGGTCGGCGTTGCGCTTGGCGTCGTCGATAGCCTCGGGGACGATTTCCACCCCGATGAGGCTCTTGACCTGGGAGGCCATGCTCAGGCCGATGGTGCCCGCGCCGCAATAGAGGTCCAGGAGGGTCTCTTCCCCTGTCAGGGAAGCAAAATCCCGGGCGGTCTCATAGAGGGCCTGGGCGCCTTCCCGGTTGACCTGGTAGAAGGAGAGTGGGGAGATAGAAAAGCGCATGCCGCACAGGGTGTCATGAATGGTGTCGCTGCCCCAGAGGGTGCGGCACTGGCGGCCCAAAATCACGTTGGTGGGCTGGGAATTGACGTTGATGACAATGCTTTTTATTTGTGGAAAGCGCTCGGTTAGGGCGGCGACAAACTCCTGGGCGTGGGGCAGGCGGGGATTTTGCAGCACAAAGCAGACCATGATTTCCTCGGCATGCGCGGAAGAGCGCAGGTAGATATGCCGCAGCAGCCCCCGGCGGGACACCTCATCGTAGGCGGGGATATGGTGGTATTGGCAGATCTGCCGGATGGTGTCCACGATCTCGCCAAAGACGGGCGGCTGCAGGTCGCAGGCCCCGCCGTCGATGATGCGGTGGCTGCGCTTGGCGTAAAAGCCGATGCGCAGTTCTCCGTCCTCCCCTTCGGCCACCGGGTATTGTGCCTTGTTGCGGTAGCCGCTCTGTTTGGGGGAGGGGAGGATGGGCTCCCACTGGGCCTCCCTGACGCCGCCAATCCGGCGCAGATTCTCATAAACCCAGTTTTGCTTGATGCGCAGCTCCGCCCCATAGGAGATATGGCGCAGACTGCATCCGCCGCACTGGCGGAAGACCGGGCATCCCGGTTCCACCCGGTCGGGGGAGGGGGACAAAGCCTGGGCCGCGATGCCATAGCTGTAATTCTTGCAGGTCTTGACGATCTTCACCTTGAGGCGGTCCCCGGCGGCTGTGCCCGGGACGAAGACAGCCATGCCTTCATGGCGGCCCACGCCGTTTCCATCGGTGGAGATATCGGTGACGGTAAGTTCGATGACATCGTTTTTTTGCAGTTCCATTTTTCCCTCGCAATCTGTGTTCCGTAACAATGACGGGGTGCTCTCACGGTCATCGCGCTGCTGTCGTTTGACAGCGGGCGAGCCGGCCGATGAACGCTCCGGGGACAGTGTAAAGCTTTTTGTCCGCCGTGGGCGCGTAAAATTTAAGCAGAACCCTCTCTTCTTATTTATTATTATTTTAACATACTTGGGGAAATTAGAAAAGGAGGAGGGGACAGGAAAGTGAGAAAAAAGAGTTGAACTTTCTCCCCTTTTATATTATAATAATATAGCTCATCCAAATTGGAGAGTTTTAAAGAAAATAAGAATGGTGGGATTGCCCACCGGGGCAGGGACATCCATGCATTTCGTCATGCGGACATGCGGGTCCTGTGCGACAGAGCGCCGTGAACCATGTCAGGCGGGGAACCGAGCAGCATTAAGCGGATTTCTTTGTGTGCCACAGCAAAGCCTGTATGTCCGTGTGACCAAGTGTATGGTTAGATCGGGTGGACCGATGGTTTCCTGCTCTTTGTCATATCCAAAAAGAAAAAGGAGGGGTCGTATGTATCAGGCGCTGTACCGCAAGTACCGGCCCCGGGTCTTTGAGGATGTGGTGGGGCAGGAACATATTACCACCACCTTGCGCAACCAGGTGGAGGAGGGCAAATGCGCCCACGCCTACCTGTTCACCGGCTCCCGGGGCACCGGCAAAACGACCTGCTCCAAAATATTGGCCAAGGCGGTCAACTGCCTCTCCCCAAGGGACGGCGACCCCTGCGGCGAATGCGAATTGTGCGTAGGCATCGACGAGGGGTCGGTGCTCGACGTGGTAGAAATCGACGCTGCCAGCAACAACGGTGTGGACAACATCCGGGAACTGCGGGAGGAAGCGAATTTCACCCCCGTCAAAGCGGGCTATCGGGTCTATATCATCGACGAGGCCCACATGCTCAGTGTCGGCGCCTTTAACGCGCTGCTCAAGATCATGGAGGAGCCCCCCTCCCATGTGCTGTTCATCCTGGCGACCACTGAGGTCCACAAGGTGCCTGCCACCATTGTGTCCCGCTGTCAGCGCTTTGACTTTCGGAGAATCCCCAGCGAGCTGATCGCGGGGCGGCTGCAATATGTGGCCGGACAGGAGGGCATCTCCCTCGACGAAGAGGCGGCCCTTTTCATCGCGCGGCTGGCCGACGGCGGCATGCGGGACGCCCTCTCCATCCTGGACCTGTGCTCTTCTTACAGCACTCAGGTGGACACCCAGGTGGTGGTGGCCGCCTCAGGGCTTGCGGGCAGCGAGCAGATTGAAAATCTGGTGCAGGCCCTGGCCCGCAAGGACAGCGCCGCGGCGTTTTCCCTGATCGACGAGCTCCACCAGGGTTCCTCCGACTTTGAGCGGGTCTGCGACCAGCTCATCGGCACCCTGCGCAACTGCATGATGATCAAGGCCGTTCCCAAGGCCCAGGAGCTGGTGGTTACCACCGGCGAGCACTACGAGCGCCTTGCCCTCCTCGCGAAGGAGCTTTCCATGGAGGATCTGCTTTCCACCATGGAAATTTTGCAGGAGACATTGGGCAGGCTCTCCCGGGCGAGCTCCAAGCGCACCGAGTTTGAGATGGCGGTGGTCAAGATCACCTTGACCCGGCCCCCCCAGGCTCCCGCCGCCGGTGCGGCAGTACCCGCCGGCGCGCTGGAAGAGCTGCAAAACCGGCTGGAACGGCTGGAAACCATGGTGGCAAGCGGCGTCCCGACGGCAGGTGTGACCTCACTTCCTCCCCGCGCGGTCAAAAAACCGGCGTCTGAGGCATCGGACATCGTGCCGGAACACATGGAGCAGATGCAGCAGCTCGACTGCTGGGACCAGGTGATGGAACGGCTGCAGGGGGCGAACCCGGCGCTGCACGGCGCCCTTAAGGATTCAAAAGCCTATGTAAAGGGGGACATCGTCCTCATCGACGCGCCGGACGAATTGTTTGTCAAGCTCATCCGGCAGTCGGAATACACCAAGGAGAGCCTGCGCGACGCCCTCAAAGCCCAGACGGGAAAGAAATACCGGCTGGGTCCGTATAAAAAGACGGTGCGGGAGGAGCGGGAAGAGGATCCCCTCAAACAGCTGGAAACCATGGCGCAGCAGGCGGGCATTGACGTTTCGGTCACGGGACAGTAAAATAGTAATATCCGTTTAAAGCGGATGATATTTGGATAATAAAAGCCTTGCCCGTCAGACAACGGAAAGGCGGGAATAATGAGGAAACCCTAGGATAGGAGGAACAAGAGATGAAAGCAAGATTACCACAGGGATATGGCGGAGGCCCCGGCGGCAATATGAACAACATGCTCCGGCAGGCCCAGAAAATTCAGGAGGATATGGCCAAGCTCCAGGCGGAATTGGAGGAGCGGGAATACACCACCAAGGCCGGCGGCGGCGCGGTGGAAATCACCATCACCGGCAAGAAGGTGGTCAAAGCCATCACCCTGCAGCCCGAGGTGGTGGACCCGGAGGACATCGAGATGCTCCAGGACCTGATCATCGCCGCCGTCAATGAGGCGATCCGCAATGTGGAGGACGTCCAGACCCGGGAGATGGAGAAGATCACAGGCGGGCTGTCCATGCCGGGCATGCTATAATCTGCGAATGGCCTTGGGGGCCGGGAGGATGAAAATACACGATGGCCTATAACGTTTTACCACTGACTAAGCTCGTCGAGCAGTTTGAGCGCCTGCCCGGCATCGGCCGGAAATCGGCCCAACGCCTGGCGTTCTATGTGTTGGGGCTGCCCAAGGAGGAGGCGCTGGCCTTTGCTTCGGCCATCACCGAGGCCCATGAAAAAATCCGCCACTGTGCGGTCTGCCAGAATCTGACCGATGCACAGACCTGTCCCATCTGCGGCAATCCCGCCCGGGACCAGAGCACCATTTGTGTGGTGGAGGACCCCCGGGACGTGATCGCCTTCGAGCGAACCAAGGAGTATCACGGGCTTTACCATGTGCTCCACGGCCTGCTTTCCCCCATGGAGGGAATCGGCCCCGACCAGATTTACATCAAGGAGCTGCTGGCCAGACTGCAGGACGACACGGTTCGAGAGGTCATCATGGCCACCAATCCCACCGTGGAGGGGGAGGCCACGGCCATGTACCTCTCCAAGCTCATCAAACCTCTGGGGGTTAAGGTGACCCGGCTTGCCTACGGCATCCCGGTGGGCGGCAATTTGGAATTTGCCGATGAGGTCACCCTTTACCGGGCGCTGGAGGGCCGCAGCGAAATCTGACAGGATTTTTTGGGTCAAGTGACTTATACTAGAAGAGAGAGGGGGGACAGGCCATGGCGGAAAGCAAGGGGAGCGCGACCATCGCGCTCAACCGGAAGGCGCGCCACGATTATTTTGTGGAGGACACCTATGAGGCGGGCATCGAGCTCTTTGGCACGGAGGTCAAATCCATCCGCCAGGGTCAGGTCAACCTCAAGGACAGCTGGTGCGACATCGATAACGGAGAGATGTTCATCAAAGGGATGCATGTCAGCCCCTATGAAAAGGGGAATATCTTTAATAAGGACCCCCTACGGGTCCGCAAATTACTGATGCACCGCAAGGAGATCAATAAGCTGTTTGGCTTAGTCAAACAGCAGGGCTACACCTTGGTTCCGCTGTCTCTGTATTTTAGAGGCTCCCACGTGAAGGTGTCGGTCGGCTTGTGCCGGGGCAAGAAGCTCTATGACAAGCGGGACGACATGGCCAAACGGGACGCCAAGCGAGACATGGACCGGGCCATGAAGGAAAGAAACCGGTAGATAGTAGTAACGGTAGAAAATCTCTGATAGGGGGGCGTAACGGCTTCGACGGGGATTTTGAAGTGTGAGCAGCGAGTAGAGGTTCGGACCCTCTTTAAAAGCCGAAACTTTTAAATTAAACGCAAACGATAACGTAGCGTACGCAGCTTAACTGCTGCCGTCTAGCCCAGTAGTACCACGGACTGAGCATAGGCGTCGATGAGTGGTTCCTGTGTCCATCGAGTTCCTCGGCTTTGGACACACACAGGAGGATACTAAGGTCCGCAGCCTTTCTGCCGGCGGCTGACTGAGGGAATGTAAAGGACAGAATGCACTCGGAGAAACTTGCATGGAGAGATTTTCGGACACGGGTTCAACTCCCGTCGCCTCCACCAAATGAACATTACACGAATACCTATTATTTCAAAGGCGGTTTTGCCGTATTGGTGTGGCTGTAATGTCAACAACAGAAAGCAGGGGTCAAGGTTTGTGCCTTGACCCCTACTTTTACTTTTTATGCTTTTCTTGTGCCCCCTGCCACTCTGCGAACTCTTGCTGCCCTTGTTCGCTGTCGTAGTATTTGCGTATTTCTGGGACAAGGAAACGGGCAAAGGATTCTATGATGGACTGCGGAAGCTCAATATCATATTGATCCTGCCGGATTTCCTTATCTGCCATAGCGCATATCTCCCGAATATTCAATTTTCAAGGTACAAATCAATCTCGTTCTGCCCGTCCTTTCTGCGGTGTGTACCGCTGCTGTATTTCCCGCCACACTTCCGGCGGGATTTTGCTTATGAACTTCCGTAGCTGTTCGTTTTCCTGCTTGAGCTTTGCCGCTTCAAGCTGTTTTTTGATACTACTGTCGTCTTTGACTTTTTCTTTTAATCCCTCATTTTCCTGCGTCAGATAATCAATGGTCGCTTGATACTTCTTGACCTGCCCCAGATGAGCTTCCAAACGAGGAAAGAACTTGTCCAGCATAGCAAGGGCTTCCTCCCGCTTCTTCCCGGCGTTCATCATGGTAATATCGGAGACTGCCTTTTCAATAGCCTTTTGCTGCTTGATGAGGCTGACCGATTGCTTGAACAGCCATGTTGGAATGTGCTTGCGCTTGGTGACAAGCGCACTCTCGCCCCGTTTAAGGATTGGAAACTGCTTTTTCATGTGGGTGTGAAACCCGTCCTGCCACTTGGAAAGCTGCGCCCGGTTTCCTAAAATCTCCTTTGCTGACAAGCGCCCGTCCTCGGTGATCGGGGTAAAGCAAAGGTGCAGATGGGGCGTCTTTTCGTCCATCTGTACCACAGCGGAGAAGATATTGCCCTTGCCGATCTTTTTTCCCATAAAGGTAACGGCCTCTGTGAAAAAGGCTTTGATCTCGGCTTTCTTTCTTCCAATGAAAAACTCCGGGCTGCGGTGATAAGGGTATCGACAAATATGGTGCTGTCTTTGCGGGTCTTGCACCCTGCCTCTTTGATACGGGTGTCTATCTCCTGCCGATACCGCCTGTCTGGCTTGATAATATGAAAGTTGTCCTTGCTGCGGGTGGTGTCAACGTCCGGATTGCTGGCGTATTTTTCTTTGGCGCGCTCATGGCGTGCCTCCAACGCTCCGGCCGGTCCCGCCTTGTGCTTTGCAAACCGTAGGATTGCGTATTCTGCCATTTGCCTCCTTTCCCATCCCTTCCTTCCCGAAAATAGCTTGGATAGGATTGGAATGGATAAGAGATAAATTAATCTTTTTATCTCTGTATTTCTATATACCGTCTGATTCTCGTACTTCAAGAGGAATGATTATCGTACTTCATGGGTACGGTTTTCAGCCCTCTGGCGTTCCATAGTCGGATTTCAAGAAATTGGAGCTTAAAACCGCCTCATAGAATTTAGGGTAAATGCGGTTGGGTTTTCCACAGCCCTGCTTTTTAATGTCGATTAGCTCCGCATATTGCAGCTCCCGCAAGGTGTTGACCGCCTTTTGTTTCCGTAGGACGGTTTTGGCGCACACCTCGCAATATTTGGCGTTGTTGGAGGATGAGATAAAGGCTTTGCCGCATACGGTACAGCGTTTGACATCTTGAGGCTGGATAACCTCTGCATATAGCGTTTTGTCTGCCGGAAGTATGGCGTTACGAAACCATTTGCAGAGAACAGAATAGGAAATACTCTGCGGACAAACGCATTTGCCATCGTCCAACGCAATACAGTTGCCGTTATCATAATTGCAGCAGGTTTTTCGTATCAGCGCATTTGCCAGTCTGCGTTGCTGCGGCGTCATTCGTGGGAGCAACCTGTTTCACCCCTATTACAATAAATTTGGACAGGGAAGCCGGGCAGCCAGTCCGGTTTCCCTTCCATCTCGTGCCTAAGCTACAATGAGAGGAGCAACTGGCTGACCATTCACTCCTTGGGCTTCTATG
>NZ_JACRTC010000006.1 GCF_014385095.1 Zongyangia hominis | reverse complement strand
AGCGCTGCTGCTCATGGCGGGCGCTGCTGGAACAGCGGTCTTCCTTACCAGAAAGCGGAAGAAATAACGAAACCCTTCTTCTTCTCAATAAGACCCAGCTAAAAAAGCAAAAGGCGGAGGCCGGACTTTTGTCCGGCCTCCGCCTTTTTGCCGCGCTATGGGGAAGAAGCGCAGATACCGCTGAGGAATTGCACCGCTAACGGAGGAATCAGTGGCCGCAATTGGCGTCAAAGGCAACGGCAACGTGGGAGGGCGCCTGCCAGCGCAAAGTGGCGCTGGCAGGCGCCCTGTTATGGCCTAAGTTTGCCGTATCCCTGCAAACCGCTCATGAAAGCAGGTCCCGCCGCCCCCGGGTCTCGCTGAACGTCTACCGCTGGCTGCGGACCAGGTCCTGATAACCGCTGCCCCACTGTTCCATGGCATCCAAGATGGGACGCATGGATTCTCCCAGGTCAGAGAGCGCGTACTCCACCCGGGGAGGAATTTCCGGATAAACGGTGCGGGTGATGATGCCGTCCGCCTCCATGGAACGCAGACTGTCGGTCAATACTTTTTGGCTGATGCCTTCCAAACTCTTCCTGAGCTCGTTGAAACGCCACGGACGCTGCATCAGGTTCCGGATGATGAGAAGCTTCCACTTGTTCCCAATGAGCTGTACGGTAGTCGCCACCGGGCAGACTGGTAATTCTTCCTTTGTCAGCATAATGCCGCCTCCTGACAGTTTCCGTGTACATTCGAATAGATTTATTATATCATTCTAGCACCATACCCACAAGCGGTTACCAAAAGGTAACTTAGTTATAGAATAGTGCGTACTTCCCAAAGAGATACTCCCGCTTTACAATGAAAATACAGAACACAGATGGTTCTGATGATCTGATCAAGGGGAGGATATCACCATGGCACTTTCCAATTTATTCGGCTGGAATCAGAAGAAAAAGGCGGCTTCCGGGAAACCCGAGGAGAAGCCGGCGGCCTGCGGTTCGGCCTGCGGCGCTTCCGGGAAACCCGAGGAGAAACCGGCGGCCTGCGGTTCCGCGTGCGGGGCTTCCGGGAAACCCGAAGAGAAACCGGCGGCCTGCGGTTCCGCGTGCGGGGCTTCCGACAAGCCCGAAGAGAAACCCACGGCCTGCGGGGCGGACGGCAAATAAGACCGCCCGATGGCTCCCGGCGCAATTTTTCCGCCGGGAGCCAACCAACGAAAGGCGGGGAAACCGCTTCACATAGACGAGCAAACCAGGAGGGGATTTCCATGAGGGAGTACTTTGCGTTTCAGTGGCACATCACCGATGACTGCGACCAGCGGTGCAAGCACTGCTATATTTTTTCAGAAGACAGCGGCAAGGCGCTCGACGCCATGCGCTGGGAAGAGATGAAACAGGTGGTGGATAACTGCTGTGAGATGTGCAATACATTCGGTCGTCAGCCCTATTTTTACATCACGGGCGGGGACCCCATCCTCCATCCGGACTTCTGGAAGCTGATGGGCCGCCTCAAAGAGCGGGACATTCCGTTTACCATCCTGGGGAATCCCTTCCACCTGGACCCTGCGGTCTGCAGGCGTCTCAAAGCATGCGGATGCCAGAAGTATCAGATGTCGCTGGACGGGATGCGAAAGACCCACGACTGGTTTCGCAAGCCCGGTTCCTTTGACTGCACGCTGGAAAAGATCGCCTGCCTCAAAGAGGCGGGCATCCGCTCAGTCATCATGACGACGGTGTCGGGAAAAAACATCGACGAAGTTCCCGCCATCATCGACACGGTGGTGGAGCACGGCGTGGATGTGTTTGCCTTTGCCCGCTATTGCCCCACCGGCGGGGAGAAGGACGCCGGCATGACGCCCGGGCAATACCGCGATTTACTCTGTCGGTGCGACGAGAAGTTTGGGCGGTATGAAGCAGAGGGCTGTAAGACCTATTTTAACCGCAAAGATCATTTGTGGACCCTCTTTGACTATGAGCGGGGCCGGTTCCAAATTCCCAAAGACGCCGAAGAAAACATGATTTACAGCGGGTGCAACTGCGGCAATTGCCATCTGACCATCCTGCCCACCGGCGACGTATACGCTTGCCGGAGGTTCGAAAGCCGGGTGGGCAATGTGTTCAAAGATGCCCTTTCCGATGTATGGGTGGGGGAAGAGATGGAAAGCTACCGGGATTACAGCCGCTTTGCAAAGTGTTCAAAATGTGAGCTCTTGCGCTTTTGCCGAGGCTGTCCCGCCGTGGCCTGCGGCACCTCCGGCAGTTTTTACGGGGCGGACCCCCAGTGCTGGAAAGAAGTTTCATGAGGTGATACAATGGATAAAAAGACTTGTTTAGAAAAACTGCGCCTGGTGGGCGTATTGGCTTTTGCTACGGTGGATGCCGGGGGCAATCCCCAGATACGCAACATCAGCGCCCTTCACTATGAGCCGGAGGCGGTGTACTTTTTTACCGCCCGGGGCAAAAATTTCTGTCAGGAATTATGCCGCGACGGCCGGGTACAAGTCCTCGGGTACACGAAATATAACGAGATGATCCGCCTTTCCGGTACGGCTGTGCTGGTGGAGGAGGGGGAGCAGAAAAAATGGATCGACACCATTTTTACCGAGCAGCCCTATCTCGCCAACGTCTATCCCGGCGACACCCGGGACATCGGCATCATCTTCTGCATCCGCGACGCCCAGATCGAGTACTTTAACCTGGGAGCGCATCCCATCTTCCGGGAGTGCTATACGCTCGGGAAGGGAAAGATTACGCCCAAGGGCTTTGTGATCACCGAACAGTGCGTCGGGTGCGGCGCTTGTGTGAAAGTCTGCCCGCAAAATTGTATCCGGGAGGGCGCGCCCTACAAAATTGTCCAGGAGCACTGTCTCCACTGCGGCGCTTGCGCGGAGTGTTGTCCGGCAAAGGCCGTCCGGCGCTTGGGCTGATGCCAGGCGCGGCATAGGGAATGGGCAAGCGGTGCAAAAACGACCAAAACGAAGGGGAAAATGATATGCAGCGGCTGGAACTAATCAAAAAGCTCAACGCCTTCCTTCTCGACGAAATGCCCCAGTATCGACAAGAGGCGGCACAATGGGAAGAGAACCTCCCCGCCCAGCGGCGGCTTTTGCGGTCCCTGATGAACGTCCGGCCGCCCCTGCCGCTTTCTCCCGCATTTGTGAAACTGCAGGATGAACTGCTGGGTGCGGAGCGGGAAGAAAAGGGCGTGGTGGATGGGGCGGCCCTTCCGGCCACCGGGGACCCGCGCATCGCGCTGTGGCAGGGGGACATCACCCGGCTACAGGTGGACGCCATCGTAAACGCCGCCAACAGCGCCCTCCTCGGCTGTTTTGTCCCCTGCCACGGTTGCATCGACAACGCCATCCATTCGGCGGCGGGATTGCAGCTGCGGGAGGAGTGCCGCCAACTCATGGCAAATCAGGGCCATGAAGAGCCCACCGGCGGCGCCAAGATGACGCTGGGATATAACCTGCCCTGCCGGTATGTCCTGCACACGGTGGGCCCGATCATCACCGGGGAGCTGGGGGAGCGCGACTGCGAGGCGCTTTCCTCCTGTTACCGCTCCTGCCTGGAGCTCGCTGATGAAAAGGGGCTTAGAAGCGTCGCCTTTTGCTGCATCTCCACCGGGGAGTTTCACTTCCCACCCGACCGGGCGGCCCAGATCGCCGTTAGCACGGTGCGGGAGTTTTTGGATGCGGAATCAACAGAGATGAGGGTGATTTTCAATGTTTTCAAGGATTCTGACAAGGCCGTCTACCGCAGCCTTCTCGGTCCAAATCGATAGGCTGCGGGAAGAGCTTCGGTCGGCCGACGCCATCGTCGTGGGCGCGGGAGCGGGGCTGTCTATTTCGGCGGGCCTTGTCTATACGGGGAAGCGCTTTCACCAATATTTCGGCGACTTCGAGGAAAAGTACGGCTTCCACGACATGTACTCCGGCGGGTTCTACCGCTACGGGACATGGGAAGAATACTGGGCCTATTGGAGCCGCTATATCTATATCAACCGCTACCTGGACCCGCCTAAGCCGGTCTATCAGGACTTGGCGGCCCTTTTAAAGGGCAAAGACTATTTTGTGTTGACCACCAACGTGGACCACTGCTTCCAAAAAGCGGGGATCGAAAAGGAGCGGCTTTTTTATACCCAGGGCGACTACGGGCTGTTCCAGTGTTCGGAGCCCTGCCATCAAAAGACCTACGACAACGAAGAAACCATCCGCGCCATGGTGGCCCGGCAGGAAAACATGCGGGCGCCTTCCGACCTCCTTCCCCGGTGTCCGGTGTGCGGTAAGCCCATGGCCATGAACCTGCGCTGCGACCACCGCTTTGTGGAGGACGAGGGCTGGCATCGGGCAAAGGAGCGGTATGTCGATTTCCTCCGGCGGCACCAGGATGGCCGCGTCCTCTTTTTAGAGCTGGGGGTGGGCTACAATACCCCGGTCATCATCAAATACCCGTTTTGGGAAATGGCGAATCGCAACCCGCAGGCAGTTTACGCCTGCGTCAACAATGGGGAAGCCCAGTGTCCCGAAGAGCTGGCCGGGCGCTCCCTGTGCATCGAGGAGGACATCGGCAAGGTGCTCCAGAAGCTAAAGAATCCGGAAAAGACACAACGAACCGGTACAAAGTGAAGGGCAGGCCCCACGGGGCCTGCCCTTCACTTTGTATCCGTCCGAAAGACCCTGGGAAAAGTTGTAGAGACAACCTGCTTTTTACGCTCGGCTGGTTGGCGTAATACCGAAAGATAGGGAGGGGGAGGGGGATAAGAAAAGTAAAACAGCCAAAAATACAAAACAACTTTTCCACAGATTGAATTTAGATTTCCTCCACCCTATAATAACCCTATGGAGAATTTTTCCATCCCCACTTCGGAGGGGAATCAAGAGAAAGAAGGGAAGAAGAAGTGCAAAAAAAGTTGCGTCGCATTTCCACAAGACTACTGTCCTTACTGCTGGCGGTAACACTGCTGTTGGGGGCCGCGGCCTGGGCGGCAGGGCCCGAGGACCTGGGGGCAAACGGAGGCTTTTCTACCAACCTGACCGGTTGGCACGGCGTCACCGGCAGTTGGACCCCCGAAGCAGGGGGCTTCCGGGGCACCAACAGGGACCTGGACGGCTACGCCATGAGCGACGTGGCCTATACGCCGGGAGAGCCTTTCTCCTATGAAGCCGATTTTACTCTCAATAACGGCAGTACCACGGCGGGTATTATCTTCAGCGTCCGGGACGCCGGGAACCCCGTGGGGTATTTTTTTAGCCTCAATGTGGACAAGGGCCGGGGCGATTCCCGTATCTTCTGGAATGGCGGCGGGGAGGGCTTCTGGGAGGCCGGCCGCCCGCTTACCGAGGTGGAAAAGGGCATGAATACCCTGACCCTGCGGCTCGATTACGACGGGACAAGCACGTTGAAGGCCTATCTCAACGACGTCCTCGTTACCGTTAAGTCCGACGTCGCTCTTCCGGCAGGAAGCTTTGGCATCAACACCTTTTATAGCGACGTGACTTACCACAGCGTCACTTTAAAAGATCAGCCGCCCACTTCCGGTTTCACCCACAACCTGACCGGCTGGGACTTTACGAACGGCTATTGGAGCGAGACCGTCACCGGCCTGCGGGGGTCCATGAACGGGGACGGCTATGCCGTGGCGAAAGATGAGCTGAACGGCCCGTTCACCTTCGAGGGGGACATGACCCTCATGGAGGGCACCGCCATCGGCATTTTGTTCGAGGCGCAGGGCAGCGACCCGGGGTCCTTAGGAGGATATTGCGTCAACTTTGACCTGGGCGGCGGCGCGCTGGGCCAGCAGTTTCGCATCTTCGAGTATCCATGGAAGGGCAGTCTCGTCAGCGACCTTGCCAAAAACAGGTTCGTCGAGGCGGGCATCAGCCCCAAGACCGGAGAAACCTACCACTTCAAACTCCAATACGCCGACGGAAAGATCAGCTACACTTTTGGCGGCGTCGAGATTTTCCGGGACATCGTGGACTTTGACACCACCCAGGTCTACACGTCGGGCCGGGTGGGCGTCATGGGGTGCAACGCCTTGGTGGAATTTCAGAATTTGACCCTAACCACCGGCGCCTGGGAAAACCAGATGACCAGCGTCTCTTTGAATCCCCATACCGCCAGCGTCCAGGAGGACGACGCGTTTTATTTCCTGGTGGAGGACGGCACCGACTTAACCCGGCTGGCGCCCACCTTTGCCCTTTCGGATGGGGCGTCTTCCGACAAGGAATCCGGTTCGGTGCAGGACTTCTCCCAGCCGGTGGAGTATCGGGTCAAAGCGGCCGGCGGCAATGAAAAGACCTATACCATCGCCGTCTATACCCCCTCCATGGCAAGCGCCGGAGACCGCTCGGCCGCGTCGGCGGTGGAGGAGACGATTGCGGCCCTTCCCGCGCTGGTCACCCCGGCCAATCAGGCCCAGGTGGAGGAGGCAAGCGCCGCCTATCAGGCGCTCACTCCCCTGCAAAAGCTGCTCGTTACAAACGCGGATGTGCTGGAAGAAAAGATTGACCAGAGCGTCGCCGGTCCCATCCGGGTCCTGTGTGTGGGCGACAGTATTACCGAGGGCTACGGCTCCTCCGACTTTAATAACAAATCCTATCCCGCCCAGCTCCAGAGCATTCTGGGCGACGGCTATACCGTCTATAACGCCGGTGTGGGCGGAGCCAACGCCATCGCGGGCGGACAGCTCTCCTACCGCCTCACCGACCGCTATGGCCTGGGGAAGGCGTTTGGGCCCGATGTGGTCATCCTGATGCTGGGCACCAACGACGGTATCGATTGGGTCTGGGAGCGGGAGGGCGGCAGTTTTAAGGCCGATTACACCGCCCTTGCCGAGGAATATCGGGGACTGCCCACCCATCCCAAGGTGTTCTTGGCGCTGCCGATGACAAGCTATGGCGCGGAACCCCAGAAGACCTATATCCATGAGCGGATTGTCCCCACCATTGAGACAATCGGCCGGGAGCTGGGGCTCGACGTCATCGATATGCACACCTTTTCCGCGGGACACCCCGACTGGTTCCCCGACGGCATCCATCCCAACGACGGGGCCTACACCCTGATTGCGGAACAGTTTGCCGGATATATCCGGGGCCTGAGCGAAGCGAAGCTCGCCTCGATCTCCATCGACGGGGAAGCCCTGCCCGGCTTTGCGTGTGATACTTTCTCCTACGATATATCCCTGCCCAGAGGGGCGGGTGTGCCGGAAATAACCGCGGGGGCCGCTAGTAAGGACGCCACCGTGCGCGTCGTTTCCTCCTCCGAGAACCTGCCCGCGACGGTGACCATCTCCGTTACCTCCGGCGACCGGCGCGGATATCAGGAATATGCGCTCACCCTGAGCGAAGCGCCCCAGACCCTGACGGAAGCCAAGGAGGCGGCATTGGCGGCACTGGACGGGTATGAAGCCACCAATGATACCACGGCGGCGGATGTTATGGCTCTTGTGAGCAAGGGCATCGTCAACGAAAAGATCACCGCCGCCTGGACCAAGGACTTTGCGATCACCAAGGCGACGAACAAAACGCCGGGCTCTGTCACGGGGACCATCACCCTAACCCTGGACGGCGCAGGGGAGGACATCCCCATCGCGTTTACCATCCCGGCCCTGGGCGGCGGGGAGGAACCGAGTATGACCAGCAAACCTGTCATTTCGGGCGGCAGCGGTTCCGATTGGAAGTGGCCCGCTGGAAGCGGTGAAAAGGACGGGGAAGGGCCCAAGGGGGGCAAGAAAAACCCACCGTCGGGCGATGCTTCCTCCCTCCCCATTGCCGTAGCTGCCTTTGCGCTGAGTGCGGGGGCGGCAGTGATCATCAGCAGGAAAAAGAAATAGAAAGTAAATTAAGCGCAACGAAAGAAAGCCGGGGCCCTCGAGGACCCCGGCTTTTTTGGTAAGGAAAAAGCATCTCTGGACATACAATGGACAAGCAACTTTGAAAGTACTACAATGGTAATTAATTTTACATGACAAAAAATATTAAAGTACGAGGAAATTTTTATGGGAAAAAGGGCGCTGCGTATTTTGTGGACGAGTCTCGCCTGCGCGCTGATCCTGTGCATCGGCGTGTTCGTTTGGATCACGGCGTACATGGTCAGCCAGAGTGGTGAGACCATCCATGAGGTCGGGACTATTTACATGTCGCAGATGAGCACGCAGCTCAAACTTCAATTTAGTTTGTTCATTGATTCGCGGGTGGCCCAGATGGAGGAGCTTGTGGGGCGCACGGCAGCAGGGGACGGCGATGCCGGCCGGCAGTCCCTCGACGAAGTGAAAGCCAGCGCGAGGGGATATGACTATACCTATCTGGGCCTCTACGACGAGGACGGCAATGGGACCGCCCTTTTCGGGGAAGACATTGAGATCATAGATGAAGACGCGTTTTTGGACGGGTTGCGCCGGGATGAAAAAAAGGTGGCCGCCGCCAAGGCCCAGTCCGGGGAAGAGCTGATCCTCTTGGGCGTGCCCGCCGTCTATCAGATGGAAGATGGGGGGAGAAGCGCGGCGTTGGTCGCCGGCCTTCCCATGAAGCATATTGAAAAGAATTTGTCCCTGGATATCGGCGAAACGTTGGTGTACTCCCATTTTATCCGCAAGGACGGCACCTTTATTCTGCGCAACGCAGACGCCACCGAGGACTCCTACTTTGAAAGGGTACTGTCCTACGGCCAGTCGCCCAATCAGACGCCTCAGAAAATGCTGCGGGACATAGAGCGCGCGATTGCCAACGGTGCGGACCACTCTATCGTATTGACCATCCATGGGGAGAAACGCAGCACCTATTTTTCACCGTTGCCCTATTCGGATTGGTATCTGGTGTCGGTGATGCCCTATGGCACGCTGGAAGAACCTATTATGGCCTTAAATGGGAAGCGCATCGCGACGACGCTTGCCGGGTGCGGCGTTATTACAATTGTGCTGCTGTTCCTCTTTTTCCTGTATTTTCGCATGTCGCAGCAGCAGATGGCGGCCCTTGACGAGGCGAGGAAAAAAGCCGACAGCGCCAACCGGTCCAAAAGTGAGTTTCTTTCCAATATGAGCCACGACATCCGCACGCCCATGAACGCCATCGTGGGGATGACGTCCATTGCCAAATCCAACTTGGACGATGCCGGGCGGGTGCAAAACTGCCTACAAAAGATTGAGCTTTCCAGCAAGCATCTGCTGGGGCTGATCAACGATGTCCTCGATATGTCCAAAATTGAAAGCGGGAAGCTGACCCTTAACATGGACAGACTTTCTCTGCGGGAAGTGGTGGACAGCATCGTCAATATTGTCCAGCCTCAGATCAAAGAAAAGCATCAACAGTTTGATGTCTTTATTCAGGATGTGGACGTGGAGGATGTGTACTGCGACGGCGTGCGGCTCAACCAGGTCCTAATCAATCTCCTGTCCAATGCCATCAAGTTTACGCCGGCCGGCGGCACCATCTATCTGTCCCTGCGTCAGGAGCCGTCCCCCGCTGGGGAGTCTTTTGTCCGGCTCCACTTTTATGTGAAGGATACGGGCATCGGCATGTCCAAAGCGTTCCAGGAGCGGCTGTTCGAGGCCTTTGAACGGGAAAACTGCGAGCGGGTCAATAAGACTGAAGGAACCGGGTTGGGAATGGCGATCTCCAAATATATTGTGGACGCCATGCAGGGGCGCATCGAGGTCCACAGCGAGCCGGGGGCCGGTAGCGAATTTCATGTCACATTGGATCTGGAAAAGGCGCTCATCCAGGTGGAGGACATGCGTCTTCCCCCATGGAAAATTCTCATTGTTGATGACGACAAGCAGATCTGTGAAGACGCGGCTTCCATCTTGCGGGAGATGGGCGCGGATGCGCAATGGACTTTGGACGGTGAAAGCGCCCTAACAATGGCGCAGGAGCGCCACCGTGCGGGCGATGATTATGAGATCATACTGCTCGACTGGAACATGCCGGGCCTCAGCGGATTGGAGACGGCGCTTCAGTTCCGCCAGCAGATCGGGGGCACAATTCCCATTTTGCTCATATCCGCTTATGAATGGAATCATATCGAACAAGAGGCGCGGCGCGCAGGCGTCAGCGGCTTTGTGGCCAAACCGCTGTTTAAGTCGACCCTCTTCTACGCGCTCAATCACTACATGGGGATTGCGCCAGAGGAAATGAGTTCGCCTGAGAAGGAAATGCAAATGCTTTCCGGCAAACGAATTTTACTGGCCGAAGACAACGACCTCAACTGGGAAATCGCAGACGCGCTGTTGACCCAGCTGGGCCTCGTCATCGAGCGGGCGGAGAACGGACGGGTTTGTGTGGAAAAATTCAGGCGGTCGGAACCGGGAAGCTATGACGGCATCCTGATGGATATCCGGATGCCGGAAATGGATGGATATGAGGCGACCAAAGCCATCCGGGCGGCATCCAGGCCGGATGCCGATATCCCCATCATTGCCATGACGGCGGACGCGTTTACCGAAGACATCCAGCGATGTCTGGCTTGTGGGATGAATGATCACATTACGAAACCCATTGACATTGCCATCGTCATCCAGACGCTGCAAAAGCACATATTGTCCGGGGAAGATCATTCGTCCTCATCGAAATAACGCAAAAGCAGGGGCGGTATCGCACGCGATACCGCCCCTGCTTATGTGCCGCTCGAAAATGAAAAGAATGATACGCCGCTATTTCTTCCGCTTTCTGGAGAGGAAGACCGCTGTTCCAGCAGCGCCCGCCATGAGCAGCAGCGCTATTGGCAACGCCGACGCGTCGCCCGACTGCGGGTTCTCTTTCCCAGTGCCAGGCTTTGCCGTACCCTCCGGCCACTTCCAATCCGAACCGTTCCCCCCCGGGATAGAGGGCTTCGTGGTGGTAGGCTTCGTCGTGTCCGTAGGTTTTGCACGGGTGACGACAATCGTATAGATGTTTTCTTTTTCTCCCATGACGAGCTTCACTTCGATGGTGTTCTCTCCTACATCGAGAGCAATGGCCTCGGAGAAGACGCCGCTTTCTACAGCCTTGCCGTTCACAGTGACTGCCATCTCGCCGGAGTAGAAGGGTTTGACCTGGATGGAGTCCACATTGTTTGCGACAGAGGCGGTGTAGGCGTTGACGTCCTTGTCGAAGCTTGGCTGGAGGACGCCCTGAGAGAGTTCCAGGCCGTCCAGGAAGGGTTTCTCGGTGACAGGAGGTTCCTTGTCCTCTCTGGTAACTTTGATGGTGTAGGTCTTCTCTCCCGCGACGACGGTGATGGTGTTCTCGCCCACATTGAGACTGATGTCGGCGGAGTAAGCGCCGGAAGCGACTTCCGTGCCGTTCACGGTGACGGCTGTATCGCCGGTGTAGGTGGGGAGAACCTTGATGGAGTCCACAGAGTTCGCCACAGTGGCGGTGTATTCGGTCACATCGGAAGAGAAGTTGGGCGCTAAGAGGGCCGAAGACAGGGTCAGGTCGGTGAGAACCGTGGGAACCGGCTGAGGCGACGGCTCCTTCCAAATGGAATTCATGGAATAAACCGTGAGAGAATCCACCGTGACGTCGCCGCCCTTCACGTAAAACTCCATGCCGGTGCTTTGAGCGTCGGGGAAGAACAGGGTGTTGATGGAGGCTTCCCCTTTGTTACCGAAGACGTCGAGGAAGGAGGTATCTCCCAAAATGCGCAGGGTGACCTTCCCCTCCCGCGGCGAAAGCTTCATGCTGTGCTGCGGAAAATAGACCGCGCCGGAGGTGGTCTTATCCACCACGCCGGAATGGGATTTGTCCACGGTGAGGGTCTGTGACGCCACATCGTATTGAACCAGCGTCTCCTGGCCGTCCCCCATCCGCAGCTTGAAGCCAAATTCATCGGCGTTGCCCAGGGTGATGACGGCTTCCATATCAAAGAGCTCCGCCTGCACGCCTGCAAGGAGGTTCTGAGAATCCGAAGAAATCGTCTGGGAGCTTTCAGACTGATAGAGGGGTTCGGAGCCCCGCAAAGCCGCGACCTCCTCCACAGGGAAGCTGGTCAAGCGCATGACCCCGTCGATGGTTTGCAGCTTGGTTTCATAGGGGAGCGTCTGCGCGCCGTTCCATCCCTTGCCCTCCGCCACAAAGTCGAGGGCCGTCTTGTCGCGAATCCAGCTGACCGACATCCGCCGGTCCTTGCCCGCCCCGTCGTTATAATAGCTTTGGGTGGCATAGATGTCGGTGCTGCCGTAGATGTTTTCCAGCTTGCCCGTCTCGGGCACAAACTGGATTTTCCCGTCCGCGCCGGTGACAAGATCGCCGACAAAGTAAAGCCGCCCCGCCCCGTTGAGAACCCATTTGACATTGCCCGTATCGCCGTCCAGGGGCAGGGGATAAAGGTCGGGACATTCGGCCACGATGGGCTGACTTTCCCCCTTGCCGTCGATGTAGGTAGGCTCGCTTTCCAGCGTCCAATCGATGAGGTTGTCGGAGGAAAACAGCCGGAACCGTCCGCCGCCGGTGACCATGAGCCATCTGCCGTCATAGCGCACGACCTTCGGGTCCCGGAAGCCGCCCGGATACCGGTCCCCCGCATTGGAGATGATTGGGTTGCCGTCATACTTGATCCAAGTCATGCCGTGGTCCTTGGAATAGGCCAGGCTCTGTTTCTGCGCGCCGTGGGTGCGGTCCCCGCCCGAGTGGGTGAAAATAGCCACCAGGCGGGAATCCCCCGGCTGGTTGTCGTCGAAGAGGTGGGAGGTGTTGTCCTCGTCTACCACGCAGCTGCCGGAGAAAATAGCGCCCAGCTCGTCCATTTCCAGAGCGGTGGGGAGCTGCTCCCAGTGGACCAGGTCCCGGGATACAGCGTGTCCCCAGGTCTGATTGCCCATGTCCGCCAATTGGGGGCTGTGTTGGAAGAACATGTGATAGGTCCCGCTGGTGGGGTCGTAAACAAGCCCGTTGGGGTCGTTCATGAAGTTTGTCTGGGGGGAGAAGTGAAACTGCAGCCGGTAGGGCTCCTCATAAAGCGCGCTGGCCGGCAGGCGGCGGATGGCGGTGATGGTGGTCAGCAGCTTCACCCCGTTTTTCTCCGCCTGGATGGTGATGAGGTTTTCCCCTGTGGGCAGGGCGATATCCGCCGATTCGGCGCCGCTTGCGATGGGGATATCCTGATATAGCACCTGTTTATTTTTGTCCTGCACGGTATAGGACAGGTGTGTCCCCTCGCTGGCGGTGGGACGGATGCGCAGGGAAGCGACGTCATCATCAAAGACCGCCCGATAGGCGCTGACTTTCTTGTCAAAGGCGGGCGTCAGATCCGCGCCGAGGAGGGCAAGCCCCGTCAGGGCGGGCAGGTTTTCCTCCGGCACCGGGGTATGGTTGACATGCTGGTAGAGCGCGGTGCCGCTGTAGGTCAGCAGCCCGAAATAGCCGGTGGTGTAGGTGGTGTCGTCGGCCTCGATTAAGAGGACATCGTCGATATAATATTGGAGGTGGGAACCGACGGCCTCGACACGCAGATGATAGCTGCTCTTGGGGGCAATGGTCACGTTACCCAGCTCAAAGTCCCCCTTGGCCGGGAAGCGGAAGAGCCGCGCCTTGCCCGCTTTACTGATATTGGCCACATAGGCCTGCGAGCCGTTTTGGTTGGAGCGGAAGACCAAGGAGGCGGTCTGTCCGTCCAGGACCTCCACGTCCGCTTCATAGGTGAAGTGGCTCCCCACCGTGTCGCTCATGGCAAAGCAGTTGCCGGTGCCGGAGGAATATAAGCCGTTGTCCCGTTCCTCCCAAGCGCCCTGCAGCCCGTGGAGATTTTGAAGGTTTGTCTCAAAGACGCCGGACTCTTGGGCTTCGGCGGCGTAGGATACATGCTGGAACTGGGCCTGGCAGTTGTAGGTCATCAGCCCTAAGTATCCGCCGCCCCACGCCGGGTAGTTGACGCGAATTTTCTCCTTTCCGTTGACCGAAACGATGATATTCTTCTCCCCGTCCACCGTAAGGCTTAGATGGATGGGCTTGCCCGTGGTGTCCGGGTCAAGGTTCACCTTTTTATCCAGGTTTTTGATGTCCTGCTTGGAGAAGACACGCACCGCCCCATACTGGCCGTCGGCCGGACGTAGATGGACGGCGCTCCACTTGGCGTCGGGCTTGGACGGGTCCCCCACGCCAAAGAGAAAGCCCGCCACCGCGGTCTTTTCATCCAGGGTGACGTCGGCTTCCAGGGTGAAAACGTCCCCGAAGGTGGACGAGGCCACCAGTTGGTTGCCCTGATTGTTGGCCACCGTATAGGTACCGGACCCTTCGTCATAGGAAAGCCCCGCGCCCTGATAGCCGGAAAAGTCCAGCCCGCCTTCTTTCGCCGGGGCGGCGGCCAGAGCGGGCAGAATGCCTCCCAGGGCGAGGACGAGCGCCAACAGCAGCGCGATACAGGCGGATGCGGCCCAATGGCCGCCCCTTCTTCTTCTCATGTGATGCATCTCCCTTTCGATTGGTTTGTCGTCCCCAAGGTTGGGGGACTTTTCCATCAGTCTCTTGGCTCTCATTATAACATCCCTGTAATTTATTCCTAGTATTTTAAGAAGTTGTACAAAAATATCAGCGATTATCACAAGTAGTACTGACGATCTCTAGGAAGATGTTCTCATAAAGTGGCGGGCAACTATTATGAAATGGGGAGAAAAGGGGCGGCAAACGGTACAACTTAGGAGGGAGCTTCTCACCTGGCCGGCCCAAGTGGAGCGAGCGCTCTTCTTTTCCAACTAATTTTTTGGACTTTTCTTGGGATTTTGGCTTTCCTCCCTTTGGAACCCAGACGATGAACCCCGATCATCAGGGGAGTTGGAACCAAACCACTGGTAAAAATCCATGAAAAATCGAAAAGTTGTCCATAAGCCGGCTCCCGACCCGCAAAAAGACCGCAAATCCCCCTTCTCCCATTTTGGTTTTCGACAGATTCCATCGCTAATTTTTGGGAATTTAAACAAAAATAATAAACAACTTTGGGATGAATTGCGATAGTTATCCAAATGTGATAACATCTTAAATAAGTGTTTGTGCCATATTTTGATTTTCAAAGCGATTTCAAAGCCCGCTCTCTGTGAGAAGAAGGAGGAGAAAGATGAGAAGCAAGAAACACATGCGCATGAAACGCTGGCTGTCGCTGATGATGGCCATCGTGCTCACGTTGACCACCGTTTTGCCGGCCTCCCTGCCGGTCATGGCCCTTTCGCCGGGGGAAACTGGGTCGCAGCGCTCGGCGCTCGCCCCGGATTCCGATGATCTCGGCGCGCTTTTGGGAAATTACGTCACCGAAACCGACGAGGGCTTCGACATGCAAAAACGCACAAAGCTCAATGCGGAAAACGTCGAAGTCAACGACAACAACTTCGCCGGCTTTTCCAAGAGCGCGGAGGTTTTTAGTTACGAAGCGGACATCCTCTTCCGAGACGGGGAGTTTGCCACCCTCATCTTCGGCGCCACCAATCCGGGGCTGAATGTGGGGAAAAATGTGCTGCACTGCTTTGAGCTGCGGCGCAAATCAAACGGCGATATGGTGACCCGCCTGTTCCAGATGGGCGGCATCAACAAGATCATCGACGTGACAAACGCCGGGAAAAACCCCGACCCCACCGTGCCGGTCCACTTCAAAATCGAGGTGGACGCCAACAAGGACGTCCGGTGCTGGGTCGACGGCACGGAGATCTCCCTTGCCTATCTCTCGGGCGCCCAGCAGCAGTTTAAGGACAGCTACCACGGCGGCTATTTCGGGTTTTTGACCTTTGGCACCAACGCCGTGTTCTCCAACGTCAAGATGGTGGACAAGTCCGGCGAGACCCCGATGCCCGAAGAGGACCAGGGCGTGGAGGGGCTGGGTAAGCTGCAAGGCAAGTATTTTTCCGGCACCGCCCAGTCCGGCTATGAGCTGCAAAAGACGCTCAAGGACCAGGAAACCGGCATGAAGGACAATAACTTTGCCGGCTTCAGCGGGCAGGCCGAGGCTTTTACCTTTGAGACCTCCATCCTCTTTAAAGAGGGGCCCCGTGCCACGCTGATGTTCGGCGCTCCCAGCGCCGGGGAGAACATCGGCACGGGCAAGCCCTATTGCTTCGAGATGTCCCGCAACGAGCCGGCCAAGACCGTCACCATCCGTATGTTCCAACTGGGCGGGGCAAACGGCGGTAAGATGGTCTCCCCGGTGGTGGCGGGACGGGACATCGACTTTTCCAAACCCGTTGTCTTTAAAATCGAAGTGGCCCTCGACCACACCCTGTCGGCCTGGGTCAATGGGGAGAAAATTGCCCTCACCTATGAGCCGGACATGGAGGAGGCTTTTCGAACCGGCTACACCGGCGGCTATCTGGGACTGATGACCAACATCACCTGCGCCGTCTTCTCCGACATCCACTTTGCCGTCGTCGAGGCCCCGCCCGAGGAGGACGCGGGGGTGCCGGGACTTGGCAAGCTCAGCGGGGACCACATGTCGGGCACGGCCCAGAGCGGCTATCTGATGGAAAAGCTGACCAAGACAAACGCCACAACCGGCGCGTTACAGCTTGATAACAACTTCGCCGGGTTCTCGGAGGGGAAGGCGCTGGCCTTCGCCTATGAGGCGGACATCCAGTTTATGGAAGGCAACACCGCCACCCTGATGGCGGGCGCCACCAACCCCGGCGCCACCATCGGCAAGAATAAATACCTGGGGATCGAGCTCTCCCGCACCAACCCCGTGGACGGAAAGAGCAGCCTTTCCATCAAGGGCTTCCAGCCCCGGGGTGTGTCGGGTAATGTGTTCCTCCACAAGAACGTGCTCACCGATGTGGACACTACAAAGCCCATCCACTTTAAGGTGCAAATCGACACCATGAAGCGCATTTCGGTGTGGATTAACGGCGCCTCCATCCCCATTGAGCAGGCGGACGCCTTCGCCGACTACTACGAGGGCGGCTATCTGGGACTGATGACCTTCGGCACCAAAGCCCTGTTTACGAACATCCAATATGTGAACAACGACCCCAACGAGGAGGATATCGAAAAGCTGAGCGCCCTGGAAGTTACGGGCCTCAACCTGGTGCCCGCCTTCAACCCGATGATCACCACCTACTATACCCAGGCCCCCTCCGACCTGACCGACGTGCAGGTCAAGGCCGTGTCAAACGGCAAGATCACGGTGAGCGCCAAGTTTTTGGACCTGATCACCAGCGCGGAGATGGGCGCGTCGCTGGGAAAGACCGAGGTGGCCAGCGGGGAAGCGTCCCCCAACATCTCCCTTTCCCAGGCGTACAAGACCCTCATCCGCATTGACGTCACCACCCAGGAGAGCTATATTCGCACCTATTACGTCAACGTCATCCGGCGGATGAACCCGGAAGACGCACGCAATCAGAAATACCGCCCCCAGTACCACTACACGCCGGAACGGGGCTATATGAACGACCCCAACGGTCTCGTTTATAACGAAGCCACCGGGGAATATCACATGTTCTTCCAGTACGGCTATGACAAAATCATAGGAGCGCCTCCAGGATGGGGCCACGCCGTCTCCAAGGATATGGTCCACTGGGAGGAACTGCCTCCCGTCCTCTATCCCGACGAGCTGGGCAGCATCTTTTCCGGCTCCTGCGTCATCGACCGGGACAACACCTCCGGCCTCTTTGACGCGTCTACACCGCCGGGTGGGAGGATGGTGGCCATCTACACCAGCCACGGCGAGAGCGAGTTCGGCACGGAAAAACAGTCCATCGCTTATTCCACCGACAACGGGCGCACCTTCACCAAATATAAGAATAACCCCGTTCTGAAAAACGAGGGCAACAAATATTCCGCCGACTTCCGCGACCCCAAGGTCAACTGGTATCCCGACGCCTCCCTGCCCGGCGGCGGAGAGTGGATCATGGTGGTGGCCGGCAAGCAGGCGAAGCTCTTTTCGAGCCCCAACCTCATCGACTGGACCTTCAACTGCGACCTCATGTATGAAGGCCAGCCGGTCCTCTCCGAGTGCCCCGACATCTTCCAGATCACGGTGGAAAACACCGGGGAAAAGAAGTGGGCCTATATGGGCGCGGGAAAATACCTGATTCTGGGCGGCCTCGTCCGGGGAAAGGACGGCCTTTTAGACTTTGTGGCCGAACCCGGCAGCAAGATCGACCGGCTCAACGGCAACCGGGACCTCTACGCCACCCAGTCCTACTATAACGACCCCCAGGGGCGGCGCGTCATCGTCAGCTGGGTGCAGGACCGCACCGCCACCGTCACCGACGGCCAGATCGGCGGCGAGATGGCGGGCCAGGACAAGATCTGGAACGGCGCCCAGTCCATCCCCTATGCGCTCAAAATCTATCAGAACGACGACGGCTCCTACCGCCACACCACCTTCCCGGTGGAGGAGCTGGGTTCCCTGCGCAAGGAAGCCCTTCTCTTTGAAGCGGCGGACAAGGAGATTACGCCGGACACGGGGAATCTGCTCTCCGGACTCACCGGCACCACTTATGAAATCGAGGCCACCTTCACCTTGGGCACCGCCACCGAGTTCGGCTTCCGGCTGCGGGAGGGCAAGGCGGCCGACGGCTCCGATCAGCGGATACTCATCTCCTACCAGGTGCCCCAGAAGCGCTTCTTCATGGACAAGAGCCAGACCGGCAAATTCGCCGAGGGCTCCAACCCCACCAAGACAAACTATGTGGCCATGGAGCCGCTGCCCGGCAACCGGGTCAAGATGCGGATTTTGGTGGACAACACCCTCATCGACACCTTCGGCAACGACGGCGCGGCCGCCATCGGCGCTTTCCTCTTCCCGGACGATGGCAGCACGGGCATGTCCCTCTTTGCCACCGGGGGCAGCGTGACGCTGGATTCCTTAAAAATCTACGATATGAGCTCCATCTGGTACGATTCCTACACCCCGCCGGTGGAGAAATTTAAGACGAACCTGGAAAACCTCAAGGCCGTGGGCACAGCGCCCATGGAGGAAGTGGACGGGGGCCTTCTCTTTGGCGACGCGGGCCAGGGGAACCTCTACGCCGTGAGCGACACCACCGTCACCGACTTTGTCTACGAGGCCGACCTCACCCGCACCGACGGAACCGGGGCCCTGGCGCTATTGTTCGGCAACCGGTCGAACACGACAAACTCCGGCTTCATCGCCGTCAACATCGACGGCAACGCCTCCAAGCTCTTCGGCACCGGCGTCACCGAACAGGTGGTGAAAGACGGCATCGAGAAAAATAAGGACAGCTATCACGTGAAGCTGGAGATGAAAGCGAAACATCTCAAGGCTTATATCGATGACGTCCTCATCCACGACGTGACCATCGACAGCTACGCCGGCGGCTATTTGGGGCTCATGTCCTGGAAGGCCCAGGGCATCTTCCAGAACGTCCTCTATGAGGAAACGGCCCCGGCCGAGAAATTTAACACCAATCTCGTGAATCTCAAGGCGGTGGGCGACATCGTCTTCGAGAAAGTGGACGGCGGGCTCAAGATGGGCAAGGCGGGCAACGGCAACTTCTATGCCATGAGCGGCACCTCCGTCACCGACTTTGTCTACGAAGCCGACGTGTCCTTTGTACAAGGCGACGGCGCCCTGTCACTGGTCTTCGGCTCCACCATGAACACCGCCGCCAAGGACGCCTACGCCGTCAATGTCATCGGCGGCAAACACTCCAAGATCTTTGGCCCCGGCATCAACAAGCAGGTTTCCGACTGCCTGACCCCGGGCAAGGACAGCTACCACTTGAGGCTGGAAGTAACGTCCGGTCATCTCAAGGGATATGTGGACGACAAGCTCATTCACGACCTGGACCTGCCCTCCTACGCGGGCGGCTATCTGGGACTTCTCAGCTGGAACGCCATCGGGCTCTATCAGAACGTGCTCTTTGAGGACACCTATGTGCCGGTGGACAACTTTAAGACCAACCTGGAGGGCTGGGGCGGCGACGTCACCGGCGACTGGCTCCGGATGGAGGAGGGCTACCGGGGCATGGGCAGCGGCAACTGTCCCACCTTTGCCACCACCACTGCCTCCGACTTCACCTATACCGCCCACATGGAGATGAAATCCGGCGGTTCGGGCGCGGCCATCCTCTTCAGGAGAAGCGAGGACAAATCCGTCTACTACGCGGCGGATGTGGGCCTCACCGGGGACGGCACCCGGGTGCGCATCCTCAAATTTACGAAGAATCCCGACGGCTCCTATTCGGACCGGGCCCTGGGGAGCACCTATATGCACCCGGACAAAAATAAGCGGAGCTTCGATTTGAAAGTCCAGGCCATCGGCCCGGCGATCTACTACTATATCGACGGGGAGCTTGCCGTGACGGCCAACGACGCCCAGAGCCTTTCCGGCGCCTTTGGACTCAACACCTGCAACATGACCATCGTCTTCCAGGATGTGGAATATACCCCCCTGGACGCGGCGGATTTGGCGCGGCTGACGGACCTCGCCGTCGAGGGCGTGGAGCTTATCCCGGCCTTTGACCCGGAGATTACCGCCTATTCCGCCACGGTCCCCTACGAGACTGAGAGCATCGCTCTGACACCGGTCACCGCCCTGCCGGGAGATATCACCGTCAACGGCCAGGCAATCGCGTCCGGTGACAAGGTGACCCTGCCTCTGACGGTGGGCAGCAACAGCATCCGCATCGAAGTGCGGGATGAAAAGACGGATATTCCCTCCATCACCACCCTCAACATCACCCGGAAGGAAAACCCGGAGATCGCCTACACCGAAAATTACCGCCTGCAGTACCACTATTCCCCCGCCAGCGACTGGGTTAACGACCCCAACGGCATGGTCTACTACGAAGGGGAATATCATCTGTTCTATCAGCACAGCCCGGGCAGCGGTTCCAAGCGGGGGCCCATGCACTGGGGCCACGCGGTCTCCACCGACTTAGTCAACTGGACGGAGCTGCCGGTGGCGCTCGCCCCCGACGACTTCGGCGACATCTACTCCGGATCCGCCGTGGTGGACAAAAACAACACTTCCGGCCTCTTCAGCGGAAACCGGGACGAAAACGGCAGCCTCAAGGAGGAAGGCCTGGTGGCCGTCTACACCTACAACGGGAAGCTGGGGCAGGTGCAGGCTATCGCGTACAGCGCCGACCGGGGCCGCACCTGGACCAAATACGAGAAAAACCCGGTCATCGGCCGGGAACAGGACCCCTTAAACAACGCCGCGTTCCGCGACCCCAAGGTCTTCTGGCATGAGGAGAGCGGACAGTGGATGATGATCGTCGCCGGCGGACCGGTGCGCTTCTTCTCCTCCCCCGATCTTATCCACTGGAAGGCGGAGGGAACGAGAGAGGAAATCGTCACCGAGTGTCCCGACCTCTTCGAGCTGCCCGTGGAGGGCGGCAGCGGGACCAAATGGGTCTTGAGCCGCGCGGGCCGCTTCTACATGGTCGGCGACTTTCAAAAGGTGGACGGCGTGTGGAACTTTGTCCCCGACAATCCCGAGGACAACGACGTCAAGCCGGTGGTCAACTTCGCCCCCGACTCCTACGCGGGGCAGACCTATGACAACACCCCCGACGGACGCCGCATCATGATCAGCTGGATGAGCAACTGGGGCTGGGGCCTCGACATCGGCAAGGAGCTGACCACAAACTTTAACGGCGGCTTTACCCTGCACGAAGAGCTCTTCCTCAAACAGACCGGCGAGGGCGTCAAGCTCTATCAGCGCCCGGCGGAGGAATACAAATCCCTCCGGGAAGTGGACAAACGCACCGAGCTTGCCCACGTTCTGCTCACCCCCGACGGGAAGAATCCGCTTAAGTCCTTTAGCGGAAATCAGTACGAGATCATCGCTGAGTTTACTCCCGAGGCGGACACCACGGCGGTCGGGTTCCGGCTGCGCACCGGCGAGGATGCGGGTACCCTGGTCCAGTACGATCTGACCAAGGGAGAGCTGAACATCGACCGGCGGGAGTCGGGCAAGAATCCCAACGCAAAGTTCCCATCGGTCTACCGGCAGAAGATGAGCCGCACCGCCGACGGCAAAATCCGGATGCGGATCTTTGTCGACTGGTCCTCGGTGGAGGTCTTTGGCAACGACGGCGAGGTGGCAGGCACCGCTCAAATTTTCCCCCACCTGAGCAGCACCGGCGCGGAAGTCTTTACGACCGGCGGCAATGCCCGGGCGGACATCACCATCTACCCGCTGCGCAGCATTTGGCGCGCACAGGCGGTGGAAACCGAACCGGTGCGGGTGGACCTGGACACCATCGACACCCAAGTCACCGTGGGCGACACCGTGACCGTGGGCGCCAAGGTCATCCCCCTGGCGGCCTCTCAGGCCGTGGGCTTTACCGTGTCCGGCGAGGGCGATTTGGTGGAGGTCCTCCGTCGGGATGACCACACCCTGGTCTTTAAAGCCCTCAAAACCGGCACCGTGACCCTCACGGCACGGGCCCGGGGCGGCGACGTTCTGACCCAGGGCACCATCGAGATTGCAGATCCCAACTTCCAAACCAACCTGCAAAACTTCACCGCCTCGGCCAACAGCGACTGGGTCATCGGCACCGACGGCCTCACCGGCACCTTTATGACCGGAGACGCCTTCTATATCGCCAAGCAGACCGTGGGGCCCAAATTCAACGCCGAAGTGGAGATGCAGGTCCTGGAAGGGACGGGCGCGGGCCTGGTCTTCGGTTCGGCCAGCGAGAGTAACGGCAAAAAGCCCGGCTCCTATGTCTTTAATATCGACACTACCAACGCCGGCACCAAGGGAGTGATCTCCTCCAAGCTCTTCAAGTTTGAAATTGATAAGCCCGTGGTGGACCTCTCGAAGAAGGGCGACATTCCGGCGAGCGCCGACGGGGTCTATCATCTTAAGGTGGAGGCGGACAACGGCCGTTTCAAGGCCTATATCAACGGCGCCCTTATACACGACGCCGCCGATAACGACCGGCCCTACCTGTCCGGCTACGTGGGGCTCAACTGCTTCCGCAGCGTGACCCTTTATAACAATCTCTTTGTGACCACCGACGCGGACATCTCCTCGGTGGTGACCAAGGACCTGGTCGTCTACACCGCCCGCACCAGCGATGGAGCGGCGGGAAGCGCCGACGTCCTGCAAAAGCTGCCCGCCGCCGTCACCGTGATGCAGACCGACAAGCTGCAGCGGGAGGCTGGCGTCACCTGGGACACCGCTTCCATCAACTTTGCCAAAGAAGGCGACTATGCCGTCACCGGCGCGGTGGACGGCACCACCACCAAGGCGAAAGCCAAGGTCACCGTGGTCAATACCTCTCCGGTTACCGCCATCCATCCGGACGCCGTCGAGCTTTCCGTGGAAACCGGGGCCACCCAAGCGGCGACGCGCAAAAAGCTCCCGACATCGGTCGCCTTTACCAGAGAGGATGGCTCCTCCGGCAACGCTCAAATCCTTTATTGGGATCTTTCCGCCGTGGACTTTGATACGGCGGGCACCTATCCCATCGTCGGTACGCTCGATGACCCCGCCAAGGGCCTGACCTCCGGCGGCATCACCGAAATCCGCGGCAGTATCACGGTGCAGGCCCCCCTGCCCACCGTGGCGCTGGAGCCTGAGAAGCTGGAGCGCACTGTCAAGCCGGGCACCGACCGCAATGAGATCATCGCCGGATTCCCCGACGCTGTCATCGCTGTCAAGTCCGATGGTTCCAAGGTCACCGCCTCCATCATCGGCTGGGATTTCTCCGCCGTGGACCTCACCAAGGAGGGAACCTATACTGCGGTCGGCCAGCTGGAAATGAACGCGGGACTGCGGACAAGAGACGTCAATATCACGAAGATTGACGCGGTCATCCACGTGAGCAGCAAACTGCCCACGGTGCTTTCGATGCTAGAGCTGAGCGAGGGAGCGCTTGTTCCCCAGTTCTCCGCCGATGTGACCGAGTACGCCGTGACGGTCGCTTACGAGACCGAAAAGGTACAGCTCAAACCCACCTATACCGGCGACGCGGCTGTCACCGTGAATGGCACGGAAGTGGCTTCCGGTGAATACTCCGCCGACATCGCGCTCGACGTGGGCGAGAACAAGATCGAAGTCGTCGCGGGCGAGAAGACCTACACCATCAAGGTTACCAGAGAGGCGCCCGCTCCGGTTCCCACGGTTCTCACCGACCTCGCCCTCTCCACCGGTACCTTGGCTCCCAACTTTAGCACTGAAGTCACAGAGTACACCGCCACTGTGGCAAACTCTGTGGATTCCATCAAGGTCCTGCCCACCTATACCGGCGATGCGGCCGTCACCGTGAACGGCACAGAAGTGGCTTCCGGTGAATACTCCACCGACATCAGCCTCAATGTGGGCGAGAACACCATCACCGTCGTCGCGGGCGAGAAGACTTACACCATCAAGGTTACCAGAGAGGACAAGGAACCTCCTGTCACCGAGACTCCCTTCCTGGACGGCCTGGAACTCAGCCAGGGCGTGCTCCAGCCCAGCTTTAACAAGGATGTCAACGCCTACACCGCCTCTGTCGGCAATGCCACCGACTCCATCCAGGTCAAACCCTTCTACTCCGGCGAGATGGCAGTCACTGTGAACGGCAAGGCTGTGGAAAGCGGCGTCTTCTCCGAGGCCATCGCTCTCGATGTGGGAGAGAACACCATCGAAGTGAAGCTCGTCATGGGAGAGAAAGACAACATCTATACGATTGTCGTCACCCGTGCAAAACCTGCGGACACGACCAAGCCTATCACCACGAAGCCCTCTATCCCGGGGGGAAATGGTTCGGAGTGGAAGTGGCCGGAAGGTACGGCAAAGCCTGGCACTGGGAAAGAGAACCCGCAGTCGGGCGACGCATCGGCGCTGCCGATAGCGCTGCTGCTCATGGCGGGCGCTGCTGGAACAGCGGTCTTCCTCTCCAGAAAGCGGAAGAAATAAACGCTTTGTTGATGGGAAAATAACAAAAGAAAAAGCAAGGGCGGGCTATGAAAAAGATAGCCCGCCCTTGCTTTTTTATGAGAGATAAACCAGAGCCTTGGGATAGAAATACCGCGTTTTGATAAAAGAGCCACGGGGCACAAAAAACAGCGCTTCACATTTGTGAAGCGCTGTTTTTTATCTTGGTGCGGATAACAGGACTTGAACCTGCACAGTATTGCTACCACTAGAACCTGAATCTAGCGCGTCTGCCAATTCCGCCATATCCGCAAGTGACAAATAATATTTTATACAATTGGGTTCCATTTGTCAAGCACTAAATGCAAATTTTTTCGACCAAAAATACCTGCACCCATCAATGATCTGGAATCAAGCCGCATAGGATAAAATAGTGACGGATGAAAGGAGCCATGTGATGAAACAACTGCGGGAATTTCCCTACGACCGCGCCGCCGCGGTGCGCTATGCCCACCAATGGGCCTACGATTTTAACCCCAGATACTATAACTTTACCAATATTGGCGGGGACTGCACCAATTACGCATCCCAGTGCCTCTATGCCGGATGCGGGGTGATGAATTTTACCGAAACCTTCGGCTGGTACTACCTGGACCTGAATCACCGTGCCCCCGCCTGGACCGGGGTCATCTACCTCTACAATTTTCTCATACGAAACGAGGGGCCGGGCCCCTTTGCCACCGAGGTGACCATTGACAGAGTGGAACCGGGGGATCTGTGCCAGCTCGTCATCGATCAGCCGGATTATCAGCACACGCCGGTCATTGTGAAGGTGGGGGAAACCCCCACGCCGGACAGCATTCTGGTGGCGGCTCACACCTATAACGTGGATAATCATCCGCTCTCGAGCTACGATTACAAAAAATTGCGATTCCTCCACATTGAAGGCTACCGGAAGTGGAGCGAGTGAGGGAGGAAAACGGCCGAAGGCGTTCCATGCGCGAGGGACGGAGCTCCTTGGGGCGCGGCTGTCAGCCCATCGGGGTTATGGCTGGCGAAGGTGGTCAGTGAAAACAGACTGCGGCTGCTTTTGCAGGAGGAGGGACAACGCCGCAGGGCCTAGACGCTCAGGGTATCCGGCCTCTTTTGCCAAGGCGGGCGGTCAAAACAAGCCTCAGGGGACAACAATGCCCCGGAATCGGAGGATTCCGGGGCATTTTCTTCGTTTTATTCCAGGCCGAAGTAGGCCGCGAAATTGTCATAGAGGATGGCTTGGTTGGTCTTTTCATCGAGCCCCAGGGCCAGGAAGTCCTCCATGGCCTGGCTGGTGGTCATGAGGGGGTAATCGGAGCCGAAAAAGAACCGGTGGATGCCGAACTTTTCAAAGAACCGGGGCACTAGGTCCAGGTCCATGTAGGGCAGGGAGCTGGAAATATCGAAGACGATGTTTTCGTGCTCCCCGATGGTTTTGAGCGCGTCCTCCCAGACGCTGAACCCACCGAAATGGGCGCCGATGACCTTGAGGGCGGGGTGCTTCTTCATCACGCGGCAGAGACGGTCGGGATTTGAATAGTCAAACCGGCGATCCCCGCAGTGAATGAGCATGGGAAGGCCGGCCTCGGCGCAGGCGGCGTAAATGCGGTCCATTTTGGAATCATCCAACTGGAATTTTTGGTAGTCCGGATGGAGCTTGACACCGAAAAAGCCTTGGTCGACAAAACTTTGTACCAGCTTGTCCACCTCCGAACTATCCGGATGGATGGAGGCAAAGGGAACGTAAAAATCGGGGTGGAGGCGGTATTGCTCCATCATAAAGGTGTTGATCACGTCCACAATTCCCGGCTTCATGGCCACTTGGCTCACTAGGCAACGGGCAATCCGGTCCTGGCGGGAAATCTCATACAGATGCTCCGGCGTACCGGCCCGGGGGACCTCCTCATAGGGGAACTCGTAGAAGTGAAAAATCCCCTCGGTGGCGGCCTCTGCGATTTTGGAAGCATAGATGTGTGTATGGGCGTCCGCGACTTTGTACATACCATTCCGACCTTTCGAAAACTTCTCTAAGAAACTATTATATACCGCTTTACCGCAAAAAAGCAACCATAAATCTTGCCTGTTCCCAGCCATCTGTGAGGATACTTGTTCCACAGGAAAAGAAGGGATGCAAATTTTGTATGGAAAGTAGAAAATGATGCGCATATGGGAAAAATCGTAGGCGAAACCACAAAAAAGGTGTATAATGAAGCCGTGTCTTTCAGAGACATTGTAGTAACAAGTGTGAAGGAGTGAAGCCCATGGACAGTCTCAAAGACTGCTATACACTGTATAACGGCGTGAAAATCCCCTGTGTGGGATTGGGTACCTATCTGACCGACGACGGGGAGACCTGTGTCAACGCAGTGCGGGCAGCCATCGAGGCGGGTTACCGCCACATCGACACGGCTGTGGCCTATGGCAATGAGGCCAGCGTTGGCAAAGCCATCCGAGAGTGCGGCGTACCCCGGGAGGAAATCTTTGTCACCAGTAAGCTGCGCAACGTCAATCAGGGTTATGAGGAAACGAAGGCCGCCTTTGAGGTGACCATGGAACAGCTGGGCCTTGACTATATCGACATGTATCTGGTCCATTGGCCCATTGCCAGAGGCCATAAGCTGGACTGGAAGGAACATTCTTACCAGACTTGGCGCGCCTTTGAGGAGCTCTATGAAGCGGGCCGCATCCGCGCCATCGGCGTGAGCAACTTCCTCACCTACCACCTGGAGCCGCTGATGGAGCGGGCCAAAATCATGCCCATGGTTAATCAATTGGAGCTGCACCCGGGCTACCATCAGGACGAGATCGTCGCCTTCTGTAAGGAGAAGGGCATCGTTTTGGAGGCGTGGAGCCCCATGATGCAAGGTAAACAGATGCAAAACCCGCTGCTCATCGAGATCGGCGAGAAATACGGCAAATCCGCCGCCCAGGTCTGCGTGCGGTGGAGCCTGCAAAAGGGCTTTTTGCCCCTGCCCAAGAGCGTCAACCCGGAAAGAATCCGCCAGAACGCCGATGTCTTCGACTTTGTTCTGACCGACGAGGATGTGGCGAAGATCGACACCCTCAAATCCGTGGGACGCCTTGGCCCCCATCCGGACACCATCTATCCCGACTAGGACAGGCTTCAGAGGGTGTCTGAAGGAATAAAAAGGCTAAATGACCAAAAATATCACTGTATTTTTGGTGAAAAGATGAAAATCTCATTTTCTACCCAAAAGATTATCAAATTGGCTTTTTTTGAGTATGAAAATGATGTATACTAACTATAGTTACCCATTTTTTGTACATACAAATTCATGAGCGAGAAAAAGGAGTCGAGAAAAACAATGAATATGAAAAGCTTGAACGATTGCTATACGCTGCATAACGGCGTAAAAATCCCCTGCGTGGGCTTTGGCACCTTCTTAACCCCCAACGAAGAGGTCTGCGAGGCGGTCAAATCCGCTGTCAAAGTGGGCTACCGTCACATTGACACCGCTGCCGTTTACGGCAACGAGGTCGGCGTGGGACAGGGCATCAAAGAGTGCGGCGTTCCCCGTGAGGAACTGTTCATCACCAGCAAACTGTGGAACTCCGAGCAGGGCTATGAGACCACGCTGGCCGCTTTTGAGAAGACCATGAAGGACCTGGGGCTGGAGTACCTGGACCTCTATCTGATTCACTGGCCCATCCCCAACCATCACAAAGACGACTGGCAGGAGCTCAACGCCGGCACCTGGAAAGCCTTCGAGGAGCTCTACAAAGCGGGCCGCATCCGCGCCATCGGTGTGAGCAACTTCATGCCCCATCACCTGGAGCCGTTAATGAAAGTCGCTGAGATCAAACCCATGGTCAACCAGCTCGAGTACCATCCTGCCTTCCATCAGGATGAGACCGTTCCCTACTGCAACGAGCACAACATCCTGGTTGAGTCCTGGGGCCCCCTGATGCAGGGCAAGGCGTTCTCCAACGAGCTGCTCAAGGAAGTCGCCGCCAAATACGGCAAATCCATCGCCCAGATCTGCATCCGCTGGGAGCTGCAGAAAGGCATCCTGCCCCTGCCCAAATCCGTGCATGAAGACAGAATGGCCAACAACGCCGATGTCTTTAACTTCAACATCTCCGACGAGGATATGGCGTACATCGACACCCTGGGCAAAATCGGCCGCCTGAGCGAGCATCCGGATAACTTCAACATTGACTAATATAATAGCGCAAAAAGAGCGGGGAAAAATTCCCCGCTCTTTTTTTGTCCCCCGCGCGCCTTGTTTTGAAAGGGCAATCCCGCTATAATAGGGACAGACAGCTTTTCCCAAACACATGGGAGAAAGGACAAAAAGCATGAAAATTTTAGTCACCGGCGGCGCCGGTTTTATCGGGAGCCACACCTGTGTGGCCCTATTGGAAGCGGGCTATGATATCGTGGTGCTCGATAACCTCTGCAACGCAAAACCCGCCGCCCTCGAGCGCATCCGTCAGATCACGGGGAAGGATTTCCCCTTTTATCAGGCGGACATTTTGGACCGGGCGGGCGTGGGACAAGCCTTCCGCGAGCACGACATCGGCGCGGTGATTCACTTCGCCGGGCTCAAGGCCGTGGGGGAATCGGTGAAAAATCCGCTGCTCTATTACCACAATAACGTGGCGGGTACGGTGGCCTTTTGCCAGATAATGGCCGAGGCGGGTTGCAAAAAAATTGTTTTTTCCTCCTCCGCCACCGTCTACGGGCCGACGAACCCCATTCCTTATCGGGAGGAGTTCCCCACCTCGGCGACCAACCCCTATGGTTACACGAAACTCATGGTGGAGCAGATTCTATCCGACCTCTACCGCGCCGACAACGAATGGAGCGTCTCGCTGCTTCGCTATTTTAACCCCATCGGCGCCCATGAGAGCGGCCTCATCGGAGAGGACCCCAACGGGATTCCCAATAACCTCCTGCCCTACATCTGCCAGGTGGCGGTGGGGAAGCTGGAAAAGCTCCACGTCTACGGCAACGACTACGACACGGTGGACGGCACCGGCGTCCGGGATTATGTCCACGTCTGCGACCTTGCCGAAGGGCATCTGCAGGCCTTGGAATATGTGCTTGGCCACACCGGGGTGGACGCGGTCAACCTGGGTACGGGCAAGGGATGCAGCGTGCTGGAGGTGGTGGCCGCCTATGAGCGGGCAAGCGGCCGGCGGATTCCCTATGTCATCGACCCGCGGCGGCCGGGGGACCTGGGCGAATATTACGCCGACGCCTCCAAAGCCCAGCGTGTCTTCGGCTGGAAGGCCAAGCGGGGCTTGGACGAAATGTGCCGGGACAGCTGGAACTTTACCAAAAAGAATCCGGCGGGACTGTAAACGGGGGGAGCTTTGGTGAAAATTAAAGAGGCGGCGCCGGAGGACTGGAAGCTCGTCTGGGAGATTGTGGAACGCTCGGTGCGGGGTTCCTACGCCGAGTGCTACGGCGAAGAGGTCATCGGCATGTTTTTGGAGCACCACAGCGTCTACAGCATCCAAGAGGAGCTTATGAGACACACGGTGCTTCTCCTTTACGACGGCGGGGTCCCGGTGGGCACCGGCTGTTTGCAGGGAGAGGAAATTAAACAGATCTATATCCTGCCCGACCGGCAGGGCAAGGGATACGGCAGCTTGCTCCTCCGGGCGCTGGAAGAGGAAGCCGCCCGCCAGGGGCTTTCTAAGGTGGTGCTGGACGCCTCCATCCCCGGGCGGCCCCTCTATCAGAGACGGGGGTACCGGGAGGTGTCCCACGAGCAAATTGTGGGCGAAAAGGGCAGCGTGCTCGACTATTGGCGGATGGAAAAAGAGCTGAACCCCGCTTAGCCGGGGCAGGACAGAAGGAGGCAGACTGATGACAAAGATCATGAGCCGAGAGTTCGGCGTGACCAAGGACGGACAGAGTGTCAAGGCGTTCACTCTGGCAAACGGCCAAATTCAGGCGGAAATTCTGGAATATGGATGCACGGTCCAGTCCCTGTTTGTCAAAGACAGGGAGGGGGAGGAAGTGAACGTGGTGCTCAGTCTCCCCAGCGTGGAGGCCTATGAGGAGCAAACGGCCTATCTGGGTTGTGTGGTGGGGCGCTACGGCAACCGGGTCCGGGACGGGCGCTTTGTCCTGGACGGTAAGTCCTGGCAGTTGACCCAAAACGACGGGAAGAACCACCTCCACGGCGGCAAGGAGGGCTTTCACCGCAAGGTCTGGCAGGGCCAGATCGACGGGGAAGTGCTGCGTCTGCGGTACACGAGCCCCGGCGGGGAGGAGGGCTATCCCGGCCAGCTTTCCGCCATCGTCTCCTATTCCCTGACCGGCAGCGGCCTTCGCATCGAGTACGAGGCCATGACCGACCGGCCCACCATCGTCAACCTGACCAACCACAGTTTCTTCCATCTGGCCGGGGGCCGGGGCGGCGATGTGACCGGCCATCAGGTCCAGGTCTTTGCCGACAAGTTCCTGCAAATCGACGGCACCGGTATGCCCGACGGCTACTTTGCCCCGGTGGAGGGGACACCGCTGGATTTGCGGGAGAAAAAGACGGTGGGGGAGGTCCTCGAGCAAAAGGACCGGCTCCTCGACACTGTGGGCGGCATTGACCACTGCTACGCCTTTGAGGGTGCGTCCGACGCCCCCAAGGCCGCCCTTATCTGCCCGTCCAGCGGTATTGCCATGCGGGTTTACTCCGACTGCGAAGGCATGCAGGTTTATAGCGGCAACTTTCTCGACGGCAGCGATATCGACCGGTACGGCAAGGCGCTAATCAAACGCAGCGGCATCTGTTTTGAGCCCCAGCGCTTCCCCGATTCCATCAACCAGCCCGCTTTCCCCGACCCCATCCTGCGTCCAGGGGAAATCTACCATCAGTTCACCGTCTATGAATTTGGTCTTGTGGAATGAGCATAGCTGCCGCCCCGGCGGGAGTGTAACGCGCCAGGCGCGCCACGTCCCTCGACAGAACAGATTTGTACACGATAAAAAGCCCTCCGGAAGCTTCCGGAGGGCTTTTTGATTTGTTGTGTTAGGAGGGCAGGAGGCCGGTAATCAGGATGACCAGGATGAGCACCGGCGCGATATATTTGAGGATGATGCCAAAGGCCTTTTTGACCTTGAAGGCGCCTTTGGCGCCGGTTTCAATCTCCTCGGTGATGCCGTCCACGCCCCAGACGTGTCCGACAAAGATGCACATGAACATGGCGCTCAGAGGCATGAGAATCTTGTCGGTGAAGAAGCCCAGCGCGTCAAAGATATTCATGCCGCCGATGACGATATTGGACAGCGGCCCCATGGAGAGGGAGGCGAACACACCGATGAGGGCCATAAGGGCGGACATGATGATGGTGGCCTTTTTCCGGCTCCAATGGAAGTTGTCGATAAAGTAGGCGGCGACCACTTCCAGCAGGGAGATGGCGGAGGTGGCGGCGGCGATGAGGACCAGGATAAAGAAGAGCAGGCCAAAGAGGGTGCCCAGGGGCATGTCTGCAAAGACGGCGGGCAGGGTGGTGAAGACTAGTCCCGCGCCGGCGGAGGGTTCAAAGCCGAAGGCAAAGACGGCGGGCAAGATGGCACAGCCGGCCAGGATGGCGATGAGGGAATCAAGCCCCACCACAATACCGGTATTCTTGACGATATTGGAATCCTTTTTGAGGTAGCTGCCGTAGGTGATGGTGATGCCCATGCCCAGACTCAGGCTGAAGAAGACCTGTCCCATGGCCTGCACCATGGCGTTGCCCAAATCCTTGAGGGAAGATACGGCGGCGAAGTTGGGGACAAAAAGGAACTTGAGCCCTTCGGATGCGCCGGGGAGGGTGACAGCGCGCACGGCGATGACGATGACCAGGACGAACAGGGCAGGGAGCATCAATTTGCTCACCTTTTCAATGCCCTTGACGACGCCCATCACCACGACCAACGCGCACAGCGCCATAAAGACTAAGTGCCAAATGACAGGTTCCCACGGCTGGGAGACAAAGTTATTGAAATAGGCGCTGGTGTCGCCGCCGAAGTTGCCGCCAGTGGCATAGGCGGCGATGTATTTGAGGACCCAGCCGCCCACAACGCTGTAATAGGAGAGGATGACAAAGGCGCAAAGCACACCCAAAACGCCCACAAAGGACCAACGTTTGTCCAGCTTCCGGTAGGCGCCGATGGCGTTGAGCTGGGTTTTGCGGCCGATGGCCATTTCCGACATCATGATGGGCAGACCCAGCAGGATAACAAAGACCAGATAAAACACGAGGAAAATTCCGCCGCCGCTTTTTCCGGCAATGTAGGGGAATTTCCAGAGGTTGCCAAGGCCGATGGCCGACCCGGCCGACGCGAGAATAAAGCCCAGGGAGGAGGTAAACTGCCCCCTATTCTTCGGTGAGTGAGACATAAACAAAAACCCCTTCGATAGTTCTTCTCCGTTTTGCCCCCACTCCAACCGGCGGCAAAACGGCGGCGGGGCGCAGGCCCCAACCGTCATTGTTTCTATTCTACCGGAAAAATGCCGGGATGGCAACAAAAAATGCAGGAAAACCACTTCTTTCGTGGTTTTCCTGCATGAATTTTTGGCGAAAGGGCCTTTGGACGGTATAGGATGGCCCGAAAGGCCAAAGAATGAGGGTCAACGGGTGGTAGACAAGCTCTTTTCGAGCAGGGAGAGAGCTTTGGTGCGCTCAAGGATGAGCAGGATGACAAAGGAAATCAGCGCCCCGCCTAAAGAGCTGATGCCGAAGGGGAGGACAAAGCCGAAGACGGCGGCCTCTTTGGCCATGAAGAGGGTAGCCATGGGGTAGGCGGCCAGCGCGCCGAGTAGTCCGGTGCCGATGACCTCGCCCAGTACCGCCAGAGGCATCTTGCGGGTTTTTTGGTAAATAAGGCCGCACAGCAGCGCGCCGATCATACTGCCGGGGAAGGCGAGAAGGCTGCCGGTCCCCATGAGGACCCGGATGAGGGAGGTGACGAAGGCCATTCCACAGGCATACCATGGTCCGAGAAAGACGCCGGCCAGCACATTGACCATATGCTGGATGGGAAAGCATTTGGAGACGCCGATGGGGATATAAAAGGCGCTGCAAACGACGGCCAGCGCTACAAAAATACCGGCAAAAGCTAATTTTTTGACGTTGCTTTTCATGGGGATGCCCCTTCCTTTCTTGGAGCGGGTTTTGACGCCCGTCCGGTCTATCCATGGAAAACCGCACCCATAACGATAGAGCAAAAGGCGGCGGCTGTCAAGGGAAGGCGTCAACTTTTGTCATGAAAGATTAAGAAAAGGTTTAAAAAATACAAAGGATTTTGTTCGATAATCAGAAAAAAGCTGTGCTATAATGGAAACAAGCGCGAAGGATCAGGGTTTGTTGTAGGATGGATGCGCGTCCTGAAGGTATATGAAAGATAGCCGCAAAAGGCGGCTGTTTTTGTGGGCGGCGAAAGGCAAGACGGCGTTATTGAAAGCCGTTTTCAATGAATGTACAAGAATGAAAGGAGGAGGACCATGCCGAAATGTGTCTACTGCAATAAAGAAATCGGAGATGGACCTGCTCTGCATCTCGACCACGACGGGGGCTTTTGCTGCGGCGAAGACTGTAAAAGAGAGGCCACCCGTTATCTTGCCACGGAAAAAAAGTATAAGCACTGGTATTTCCTTTTGCTCATCGGCGCTCTGATGGCGTGGTGCGTCAGCTTCTTTTTCGGCATACAACAGTACGTGGGCGGGGCCCTCGCCGTTTTATGCGGATTGGTGACCATTCTTTCCCCCTTTGTCCCCCAGATGATGGAGGATATTTTGGGCATCGCCCGGGGACAGCGGGTATGTATTTACGTCGGAGCGCTGTTGGTTGTCACCGGTATCCTTTCTGTGGTAAAATAAGAAGGGACGAGTGGAGGACACCCCTAAACGGTCAGGCGGACATCACAGGGGCCGCCGGATCCGACAGAATCAGCGGAAGAAAGAAGGTGAGGGCGGTGTCCTGGACCAGTGAAAAAAAGCAGCAACTGCGCATGAAGATTTTCGGGTACGTGAAGTTCCTTCCCTTTGTGGCCATCCTTGTTGCCGTCATCTTTTTTGGCGCCAATCTTAAAAACATCTCCTTTGAACAGCTCGTCAGCTATTCTCCCAGCAGCTTCTGGCTGGCCGGCCTCTTCTTCCTGGGGGTATACGCCCTCAAATCCGTCAGCGTCATCTTCCCGCTGGTGGCCATTTACTTGGCGGCGGGCGCTATCTTCCCCGTGCCCTGGGCGATCTTCGTCAACCTCGTGGGCCTTGCCGTGTGTACGACCCTTCCCTATGTTCTGGGCAAAATCTGCGGTAAGGAAGCGGTGAGCACTATCCTGGGCCGCTTTAAAAAGGCAAAACAGCTCGAAGAGCTTTCCATGCAAAACGGCGTGATGGTTTCCTATCTTCTCCGGGTAGTCAGTATCCTCCCGGGCGATGTGGTCAGCATGTTCCTAGGCGCCTATGGTATCCGTTATTCCAGCTATCTGGTGGGTTCCGTCCTGGGCCTCGCGCCCATTATGATTCCCGCCACCATGGTGGGCCAATCCATCACCAGTCCGTTCTCCATGAAGTTTATTATTCCATTCCTCGTCATGATCGCTATTTCCCTCATTACCTCTTTGCTGTGCAACCGGTGGATGAAGAGGGGAAAGGCATAGAGAAATATGAAAGCGCCCGCTCCGAAGAAATCGGAGTGGGCGCTTTTTTGTTTAGACGGATACTCCGCCGCCGTTGACGGCGATGAGGAATTTAATCTTGACCCCATCTTTAGCAAACATCTCCTCGTGCTCGGTGGGGATGTTTTCGGAGAAGCCGCTCTGGTGCAGATCCCGTGTCAGGTAGCGCAGGGAGAACCCGCAGCTTTCCAGATAGGCAAGGGACGCGTCGAAGAGGACGTCGTCGTCGGTTTTAAACCAAATTTCCCCGCCGGAAGACAAAAACTGCTGATAATTTCGCAGCTGCCGGGTGTGGGTCAGCCGCCGCTTGTGGTGACGCGCTTTCTCGGTCCAGGGGTTGCAGAAGTTGATATAGATGCGTTCCACCCGGTCGTCGGGGGAGAGAATCATGCCGATGCGCTCGATGTCCTGGGACAAAATGCGCACATTGTCGATGGGGAGCCCCCGCTGGGCGTAGGCCTGCTCGATGTTGCGCTTAGTGAGCACCAGCACCTCGCTTTTGATGTCGATGGCGATGAAGTTTACTTCTGGATGCTCCGCCGCCAATTGGGCGATGAATTGCCCTTTGCCGCAGCCCAGTTCCAGCCAGAGAGGCTGACGGCGGGCAAACTGCTCCTGCCAGCGGCCGATGACGGCGGGCTTGTCCTCTTCATCGATACAAAACGGGCAGGCGGCAAGCTCCGGCCGCGCCCAAGGTTTCCGTCGGATTCTCATTCTTAATCAGCACCCCTCGGCAGGTCCTTGATTCTTTTGCGGTAGACATACAGGAAGAGCCCTAGGCTCGCCAGGAAGGAGAAGGCTTCGGCGATGGGGAAGGCCCACCAGACCGCCACCACGGTGCCCACGATCTTGGCAAGCAGGTAGGCGGCGGGCAGAATCAGCACGAGCTGGCGCAGCAGGGAGATGAGCAGGCTGATAAAACCGTTGCCGATGGCCTGGAAGAAGGTGGAGAAGACGATGCCCAGCGCCGCGAAGATGAAGCAGAGGCTGATAATCCGCAGAGCGGGGATACCGATTTCCAATAGCTGGGGCGAGGGGTTAAAGAAGCCGAGGAGCTGGCGGGGCAGCGCCATGAAGATGACGGTGCCCACCGCCATGATGGCCACGGCGATAATGAGGCCGATGCGGGTGGCGTCCATCAGGCGTTTGCGGTTGCGGGCGCCGTAGTTGTAGCCCATGATGGGCATGATGCCGTTATTAAGCCCGAAGACAGGCATAAAGACGAAGGACTGGAGTTTGTAGTAGACCCCTAGCACAGCCACCGCCGTGGAAGAAAAGGTGGCCAGAATACCGTTGAGGAAGACGATCAGCACTGAGCCGATGGCCTGCATGATGATGGAGGGGAAGCCCACCTTGTAGATGTCCGCCACGATGCGGGGCTTAAATTTGAAGTGCTTGAAGCCCACCTTGACCGCGTGATCCTTGCACTGGAGGATATAGGTGCTGTACGCCATAGCGATGATTTGGCCCAGGACGGTGGCGATGGCCGCGCCCTTGACGCCCATGGCGGGAAGGCCCAGCCATCCGAAGATGAAGATGGGGTCCAGGATAATATTCGTGACCGCACCCAGGAGCTGGAAGATCATAGGATAGATCATATTGCCGGTGGCCTGCAAGGTCCGCTCGTTGTTGATTTCCACAAAGACACCGAAGGAGAAGATGGTGACCACATAGGTGTAGTCACAGCCCATCTGGAAGATGGTGGGGTCCTGGGTGAAGGCGTGGAAGAAGGGCTTTGTAAACAGGATGCCGATGAGGGCGAACAGAATCCAGGTGGCCACGCCCAGAATAGCGCCGTGGTTGGCCGCGTCGTTGGCGTCCTCGATCTTCTTTTCCCCCAGGCGGCGGGAAATGAGGGAATTGAGGCCCACGCCGGTGCCCACGCCCATGGCGATCATCAGCATCTGGATGGGGAAGGCCAGCGAAACCGCCGTCAGCGCGTTTTCCCCCACCTGCGCCACGAAGATGCTGTCCACCACGTTATACAGCGACTGTATCAGCATGGAAAACATGGCGGGAAGACTCATTTTGATAATCAGGCCCAGCATGGGCTGGGTTCCCATTTTGTTTTGTTCCAATCAAATACCTCCTTACTCTCTCTCTTTGGCGGACACGAGTTTGTCCACCGCTTCTTTCTCCATTTTTTCTCATCCATTCGGATTTTTCGTGCTCATAGTCACCCATTATAACACAATTAAAATTTTGATACAATCACCAATTTCGACAGGATTGCGGCCTTTTGGACGTCTTCCTTTGGAGGACATCGTCGAATGGGACACAAAAAAAGGACGGTGTTTCACCGTCCTTTTTTGCAGTCTGCGACCGCCTATTTTTTCGCCTTCTGCCAGCTGTCCTTGAGGGTGACAATCTGGTTGTAGGTGTTTTCATTCTTACTGTCCTTGCAGAAATACCCGAGCCGGACAAACTGGAACCGCTCTCCCGCTTTGACGTCGGACATGGACTCCTCCAGCTTGCAGCCGGTGAGAATCTTTTTGGACGCGGGGTTGAGATAATCGTCGTAGGTCTTGTCCTCCGGGATGTCGGACACGTTTTCGATGGTGAAAAGCTTGTCATAGAGGGCCACGTCCGCTTCCACGCAGTGGGAGGCGCTCAACCAGTGGATGGTGCCCTTGATCTTGTGCCCGTCCTCCGGATTGCGGCCGTTGGTGTAGGGATCGTAGGTGCAGCGAAGCTCCACGACCTCCCCGTTTTCGTCCTTGACAAAGTCCTCGCACTTGATGACATAGGAGCCCATCAGCCGCACCTCTCCGCCGGGTTTGAGGCGGAAGTACTTGGGCACCGGGACCTCCATGAAGTCACTTCGCTCGATGAAAAGCTCCCGGGTGAAGGGCACCTTCCGGGTGCCGGCGGAGGCGTCGTTGGGGTTATTGCTCACCTCAAAATACTCCACCTGATCTTCCGGGTAATTGGTGATGGTCACTTTGAGCGGCTCGGTCACTGCGATGCGGCGGGGGGCCGTGAGGTTCAGCTCGTCCCGGATGCAGTGCTCCAACAGCCCGATGTCCACCACGCTGTAATTTTTCGAGACGCCGGCGGTCTTTACAAATTCGAGGATGGAGGTGGGGGTATAGCCCCGCCGCCGCAGTCCGCACAGGGTGGGCATTCTCGGGTCGTCCCAGCCGTCCACTAAGCCCTCGTCCACCAGCTTTTTCAGATAGCGCTTGCTCATGACGGTGTAGGTGACGTTGAGCCGGGCAAATTCGTACTGATGGGGCTTTTTCTCAAAGCCGATGTTGTCCACCACCCAGTCGTAGAGGGGACGGTGATTTTCAAATTCGATGGAGCACAGGGAGTGGGTGATGCCCTCCAAAGCGTCCTGGATGGGATGGGCGAAGTCGTAGAGGGGATAGATGCACCACTTGTCCCCCTGGCGGTGGTGATGGGCCCGGACGATGCGGTAGATGGCCGGGTCCCGCAGATTCATGTTGGGGGAGGCCATGTCAATCCTGGCCCGCAGGGTGCAGGAGCCATCGGGAAATTCCCCGTTCTTCATTCTTTCAAAGAGGGCCAAATTTTCCTCCACCGAGCGGTTGCGGTAGGGGCTTTCCTTGCCCGGCTCGGTCAGGGTACCGCGGTACTGCCGCATTTGCTCGGCGTTTAAGTCGCAGACATAGGCCTTGCCATCTTTGATGAGCTTGACGGCGAACTCATAGCATTGGTCGAAGTAGTCCGAGCCGTAATAGATGCCGCCGTTGGGCTCGGCGCCCAGCCACCGCAGGTCCTCCTCGATGGCCTGGACGTACTCGTCGTCCTCCTTGACGGGGTTGGTGTCGTCGTAGCGCAGATTAAAGAGACCGCCGTATTTTTTGGCGGTGCCCGAGTTAATCCAGATGGCCTTGGCGCTGCCGATGTGGAGATAGCCGTTGGGTTCCGGCGGGAAACGGGTGTGAATCCGCTCCGAGAACCCGTTTTTGATGTCCTCGTCGATAATATCGTGAATAAAATTGGAACCGTACTCTTCCATGTGCCGTCAATTCCTTCCTTTTTTCGTCCCGATTATTTACAATCTGTATATTTATTTCTGTTTTATACGAGAAATGGCATCCTGGAGCCGCTGGGTGACCCGCTCTTTGCCCAAAATCCGCATGACGTCGTACATGTCCGGAGAGTTGGTGCGGCCGGTGACCGCCACGCGCAAAACCATGCTCACATCGCCCACATGGCCTTTAAAGGCGTCGGGGTTTTGTTTGTACTCTTTGGTCTTGGCGGCAAAGCCCAGGGATACGCCCAGATTGGTGATCTTTTCAAACCATGCGTTCTGATCGTCGCTTTCGTCATAGAGGGCGGGATACTGCTCCAGGATGGAGAGGATGTCCGCCTCGGAAAGCTGGGAGGGATACGCGCTGCCCGGCGTGTAGAGCTCGTCGAAGAAGAAGTCCAGATACGCTTTGACCTCGCTCCAAACGGCGATGTCCTTCCGGGGCTTTTTGCCGCCCCGGCCGATCTGGAAGATGGCGGTGGCATAGGCGGGGTCCCGGGTGAGCAGGGCGTGAAGCTCCGGGTCAAATTCTTTGGACCACTGGGCCACCTGCTCGTAGACTTCCCCCGCCGGCAGCAGGGCGATGGTGTTCTTGCTCACGTCCCCCAGCTTGTCCATATCAAAGAGGGCACCGGAGGTGCTCATCTTATTGGTGGTAAACTTAAAGTCTTCCAGCTTCGCGGTGGGATTGGCCAGCCGCCATTCCTCGAAGTTGGAGTTTAAAAGCGTCATCAGGTATTCTTTCACCGAAATGACTGGATAGCCCTGAGCCCGGTAGAAGTCTAGCGCCAGCTCCGGGTCCTTGCGCTTACTGAGCTTGCGTTTGGACGCGCCGTCCATCTTCATCAGCTGCGCGGTGTGGACGTATTTGGGCATCTTGAAGCCCAGCGCCCGGAACAAATCCACATGGATGGGCAGGGTGGCCAGCCACTCCTCGCCCCGGACCACATGGGTGGTATGCATGAGGTGGTCGTCGATGACATGGGCGAAGTGGTAGGTGGGGATGCCGTCGCTCTTTAAGAGCACCACGTCCTGGTCATTGACCGGCATCTCCAGCTCGCCCTTGACCAAATCCTTGAGCTTAAAGCGCTGGATCCCGTCGCCGGACGCCCGGAAGCGAAGGACATATTCTTTCCCATCGGCCAGGTTTTTCTTAATTTCGTCTAACGTCGTGTCCCGATGGACCGCCCACTTGCCGTAGTAACCAAAGTTGGCCTTTTCGGCCTCCTGTTTCTGGCGCATGTCGGCGAGCTCCTCCTCGGTGCAGAAGCAGGGGTAGGCCAGGCCCCGGCGGACCAGGTCTTTGGCATAGGTATGATAAATATGAGCGCGCTGCCGCTGTCGGTAGGGGCCGTAGGCGCCGTTGTCGCCTTCAATGGTGGCGCCCTCGTCAAAGGGAAGGCCAAACTCGTCAAAGACGCGGATGATGGTCTCTACGCCGCCTTCCACCGCCCGCTTTTGGTCGGTGTCCTCAATGCGCAGATAGAAGACGCCGCCGCTTTGATGCGCCAGACGTTCGTCGGTGATGGCACCGAACAGATTGCCCAGGTGCATGAAGCCGGTGGGACTGGGCGCCATCCGGGTGACCTTGGCGCCTTCCGGCAGGTCCCTGGGCGGGTATAGAGCCTCCATCTCCTCCGGCGTCGCGGTGACGTCGGGGAAGAGAAGCTCAGCAAGAGCCAGGTTGTCTTTTTCGCTCATAAGGGATTACCTCCGTCGATCATTTGAGAAGTATCATAAAGAAAAGAATAGCATATTTGCCTGTGAAATTCAATCCGCCGCCTACCGGCGGGGGATGCCGGGTGGGTGCGTGGATAGCGGGAGCGCCGAGGACGCGCAGAGGCCGAATCTCCGTCTTGGTTCCGCCGCCTACCGGCGGGGGACATCGCGCTGGGGTGCAACAAAAACCCAAACGCGGGCAACGCGGCAGTGGCTTAAATAAGACTGGTGTCGTGTCATCCTCGCCGGAGGCGCGCCGCCTGCCGGCGGGGGCATCACGCTGCGGTGCGATACGCGGCGGGAAGTCGGAACAAAAACAGTGGTGCATCCATCAGTTTTTGGGCGCTTCTTTTTGTAGGTAGACTTTCAGCGACGTCTCAAACGGCAGACAGACCGCAGCCTCCCCAGGCTCGGCTACCCAACCGGTGTTTTCACAGATTTTATCGGGACACTGGGCGTCGATGAACCGGATGCGGTCACCCTCCAGGGAGAAGGTGACGGTGTGGCCTTTGGCGTCCATGGAAAACGTCTCTGTTTTGGTGTTTTGAGTCAAATTGATAGACCTTTCCACCCGGCCACTGATGGTAATGACGGCGATGCGGTCGTCCCCGCGCCCGGCCCGTAACCAGAAAAAGAAAGCAGCGCCTAGGGCAATCAAAAGAAGAATGCCGATGGCTACCGCGTCGCCGCGGCGAAATTTTCTGCTCCCCATATTTTCCATCATGGCGCTTGGCCTCCTTTGCGTCGTTTTCCGATCCTTCTTATTGTAAACGATACAGGCAAACTTATCCAGAGGGCAGGGCTCATTTTCGCAAAAAACCGCCGTATTCGATAAGAATACGGCGGCTCAGGGAAGAGGTTAAACCAAATTTTTGACGGTTTCGTAGTATTTGGAGGTGTACTCCCGATATTTCTCCGAATAGACCGCGTTTTGGCCCGAATGCATCAGGCGGATATATTCGTGGCGGTCGAGACCCTTGTGGGTCCCTTCATGTCCCATGACATAGACGGCTACATTGGAACAGTGGTCGGAGATGCGCTCGATGTTGGTCAGCGTCTCTAAGAAGGCGACGCCCGCGTCCACCGTGCACTGGCCCAGCTTCAGCCGGTCGATGTGGCGGAATTTGAGCACGTCGATGATGGCGTCGATGGTCTCCTCCAGTGGCTCGATGTAAGCGGCCTGTTTGAGGTCAGAGTTGCCGAAGCACCCCACCGCCAAGCCGATAATCTCGCTCACCGCCCGGCTGAGAATGGCAAGCTCACTATGGGCTTTGTCGGAGAATTTGACGTCGTTATCGTAGAGGTAATCAGCCTGTTCCATGATGTTGACCGAGTAGTCGCCCACCCGTTCAAACTCGCTCATCACCTGCAAAAGCTCCGAAATTTCCCGGCTTTCCGGCTCGGTCAAATCCTTTTCGGTCAGGCGCAGCAGGTAGTTGTCCAGCCGGTCCTCCATCTTGTCGATGATGTTCTCATTTTCCTTGATGCGCTCGGTAGTCTTGGCGTCATAGGTGCGCAAGAGCTTGGAACATTCGTTAAAGTTGTATTCGGCCAGGTTTGCCATGGAAAGCACCGTCTCCCGCGCCTGGTTGAGGGCAAGGCCCGGAGAGACCAAGAAGCGCTCGTCCAGGTTGTTGGCGATGGCGTCCTGACTGAGTTCCGCCTCGTCCGATTTGATGAGATGATTGGCCAATTTTTCTAAAAGTCCCACAAAGGGGATAAACAAAACAGTGGTCACCACGTTAAAGAGGGTGTGGAAGTTGGCGATCCCCCCCCGGCTGATGACGTCGTCCCAGAAGGGGAAGCCGATGGTGTACTGAATGGCATACGTCACTACGAGGAAGATAGCCGTACCGATGACATTAAAGGCCAGATGGACACAAGCGGAACGTTTGGCGTTCTTATTGGCGCCGATACTGGCGAGGATGGGGGTGATACAGGTACCGATATTTTGGCCCATGATGATGGGGAAGGCCGAAGAAAAGGTGATGAGTCCCGTGGAGCTCAGGGCTTGCAGGATACCGATGGAAGCCGAAGAACTCTGGATGAGAGCCGTGACCAGCGCGCCCACGATGACGCCCAGGATGGGGTTGGAGAGGGCGGCGAAGAGCTCGGCGAACTGAGGCATGTCGCTCAAGGGCCGGACAGCCGCTTCCATGGAGAACATGCCGGTAAAGAGGACGCCGAAGCCCAGCAGAATCTGGCCGATGTCCTTTTGGCGGGACTTCTTGCTGGCCATGAGGAAGATGATACCCACGACGGCCGCAATGGGCGCCAGGGTGGTGGGCTTTAGAAACTGGATGAAGAAGTTGCCGCTATCCAGGTCCGACAGGCGCAGAATCTGAGCGGTGACGGTGGTACCGATGTTGGCGCCCATGATGACGCCGATGGCTTGCTTGAGCTTGAGAATGCCGGCGTTGACCAGACCGACGACGATGACGGTGGTAGCTGAGGAGCTCTGAATGGCTCCGGTGACCAACGCACCGAGCAGGACGCTTTTGATGACATTGCTGGTCATCTTTTCCAGGGTTTTTTCCAGACGGCCGCCGGAAAGGCGTTCCAGGCCGCTTCCCAGGGTGGACATACCGTATAAGAACAGAGCGAGTCCTCCCACCAGGTCCACAATACTAAAAAAATCCATACCTGCCTCCGTTATTATGTTTCTCTATTTCACAGATAGGTCTATTATATCATTTGGATATTGGGCTTGTATAGAGAAAAAATAGAAAAAACACGGGAAAAAGAAATTGTCTTATAAAAATGTCGGAAACGGGGAGGAAAGGTCCGCGGTTCATCCATAAAAAGCCGCGGGCAAAAGCCGGATGGCTTTCTCCCGCGGCGGAAGGGAAAAATGCGGCGTTTGACTGAAGGAAAAAGGAGGTTAAAGAGCAAATTTTGCCACATTATAGCCGCTTTGGCGCATGTGGTCGATGACGTCGCCCAGGATGGCGGTGTTGGTCTTGCTCACGGCGTGGAGCAGATAGATGGCCCCGGGATGCTCGCCTTTGCAGATTTTTTCATAGGCGGAGGCGGTGTCCGGCTGATTGTTGACGTCCCAGTCCTTGTAAGCCCAGGACCAGAAGAGGGTCTTGTAGCCCAAGCTATCGAGAAGTCCCAGCATTTGCTCGCTGAATTCGCCGTAGGGGAAGCGGAAGAGGGTCATGGTATAGCCGAAATTTTCCTTGACGTAGTCGTGGAGTTTAACGATGTCCTCCTGGGCTTTCTCAAGGGAAGTCTCGGGGAAGTGGGGATGGGTGTAGCTGTGGTTGCCCACCACGTGGCCCTCGTCGATCATCCGCTTGACTAAGTCCGCGTTTTTGGAGACATAATCATAGGTGACGAAAAAGACGGCGCTGCATTTTTTCTCCTTGAGGACATCGAGAATCTGGGAGGTATAGCCGTTCTCATAGCCCTCGTCAAAGGTTAAGTAGATATGGTTGCCCTCGTCGGGCGCGATGTAGTAGGCGTTATATTTGCCGTACTTCTCCTGAAACATGATGGAACCGGTGGGTTGATTCTTGTCATTGACCTCCACGCCCTGTCCCCAGCCCTGCGCCTTGGTGGGGAGGTTCGCCAAGCCCGCCAAATCAGACTGAAGGGCAGGAGCCGAAGGCTCCTGCGATTCAGGGGTGCTGGTAATGGCACCGCTGTCTGTACCGTTTCCTGTCGTGGTCCCGGATGTGGTGGGTTCAGATGTTGTGTTTCCGGATGTGGTGGTGGTCGTCGTGGTTGTCGTGATAGGAGCGCTCGAGGAAGAAGAACCGTTGTTCTTATCCTTATTGGTGCATCCGACCATGGCAAAACTCAGAACCAGCGCCAGACACAGGCCTACGGCGATCATTTTTAAAGACTTCATCAAATTTACCTCCAGATAATCCTTAAGTTCCATCTTACGAACTTTTGCCGATTGATGCAAGATGTTAGTTTTTCCGCTGACGTGCGGATTTGCAATCGACGTTACTTATTGTGCCGCTTCGGCAGAAAATTATTTATTAAAAATGCGGTATATATTAACAAAAAAATTGTACACTAAACATAATCTAAGCGTAAAAAGCGCAAATGGGAGGAATACCTATGAAATATTCGACGAGAATTGAAAAGATAAAAGGCCGGGAGATCATCGACTCACGGGGCAACCCCACGGTAGAAGCGGAAGTTACCCTCGCTTGCGGCGCCACCGGGCGGGCCGCCGTCCCCTCGGGAGCGTCCACCGGCATGTTTGAGGCGTACGAGCTGCGGGACGGGGACAGCGCCCGCTTTGGCGGCAAGGGCGTGCGCAAAGCCGTAGAGCATGTAAACGGCGTCATCGCACAGGAGCTGACGGGACGAAACGCCGCCAACCAGATGCAGATCGACCGGCTGCTCTGCGGGCTTGACCCCAGCGAAAACAAATCGAAGATCGGCGCCAACGCTATGCTGGCGGTTTCGCTCGCCTGCGCCAAAGCGGCGGCCAAGGCCTGCGGCCTGCCGCTGTTTCGCTATCTGGGCGGCTGTCACGCCCACGTGCTTCCCGTGCCCATGATGAATATCTTAAACGGCGGCGCCCATGCGGGCAACAACGTGGACATCCAGGAGTTCATGATCATGCCCACCGGCGCCCCCACCTTCCCCGAAGCGGTGCGCTGGGGGTGTGAAATCTTCCACACCCTGGGCAAGATTTTAAAGAGCCGGGGCCTCTCCACGTCGGTGGGCGACGAGGGCGGCTACGCCCCCAACCTGCCCGACGATGAGGACGCCATCAAGGTGATCTTGGAGGCGGTGGAGCAAGCGGGCTTCGTACCGGGGGACGACGTCAAAATCGCCATCGACGCGGCCTCCAGCGAATGGTTCTCCGACGGGGAATACCTGCTACCTAAGAAGCAGACTCGGATGACCACCGACGAGCTGTGCAGCTACTGGAAGGACCTGTGCGCACGCTATCCCATCATCTCCATCGAGGACCCGCTGGCCGAGGACGACTGGGAGGGCTTCCAGAAGATCACCCGGAGCCTGGGCGACAAGGTACAGCTGGTGGGGGACGATCTGTTCGTCACCAATGTCAAGCGTCTGCGCAAGGGCATCGAGCTGGGAGCGGGCAACGCCATTCTGGTGAAGGTCAACCAGATCGGCACCCTCTCCGAGACCATGGCCGCCATCGACATGGCCCACCGGGCCGGCATGACCAGCATCATCTCCCACCGCTCGGGTGAGACCGAGGACAGCACCATCGCGGACCTGGCCGTGGCCGTGGGCGCGGGGCAGATCAAGACCGGCGCCCCCTCCCGCAGCGACCGGGTGGCCAAATATAACCGCCTGCTGCGCATCGCCGACATGATTCCGTCGTCCGGCGTCTACCTGGGGGACGGAGCGTTTACCAATCTGCGTTTGGGGCAGACAAAAGGCACACTGGGCGAATAAAAGCGGGAACGATCCATGATCGCCGCTGCAAAACAAGAGCCGCGTAAGCGGCTCTTGCCCAGAGAGCGCGGCGAAAAGTCCGGGAAAATGATAACGGATAGCAACAAAAAAAGACGTACCGATTTCGGTACGTCTTTTTTCTTTAGAATGGAGAAGCGCGTCCACAAAGGACATTATTTCTGCTTTCTACCGGCAAAGACGGCTGCCGCGCTCACAGCGGCCAGAGCCAGGGCCAGACCCAGGACGCCGTTGTCGCCGGTGTCGGGATTGGTCTTGTCGCCCTTCTTGTCGGGATTAAGAGCCGCGAGAATCTTGTCGATGACGCTGCTGTTGCCGCTGCCGCCGGAGATGATACCGGAGCCGCTGCCGCCGTTTTTCTTGACGATGATGAACTCGGCGGTTAGGTCGGATTCATCGGACAAGGCGTAATTTTTGGCGGCGTCCTCAGAGAGGGCGGCGGTGACGGTGTAGGTGCCCGCTTTGGTGGGCGCGTCGGCGGAAACATTGCCCTTCGCGTCGGTATAGGTCAGGGTCAGCGCCACGCCGGAGGGATTGCTGATGCTGGATGCAGGATAGGGGATGGGGCTGCCGATGTAGTCGACCTTGGTATCGCCGAGGGTCACGGTGACCGGCGCTTTCTCGATGATGTAGGTGGCGCTCAGGACCGAGGCCTCATCGAGGATAAAGTCGTCTTCGGCTCCCTCAGAGAGAGCGGCGGTGACGGTGTAGGTGCCCGCCTCAGTGGGAGGAGTCACGCTGTTGTAGCCGTCGGCGCTTGTGTAGGTGAGTGTCAGGGGCGCCGCCGCGGGGTTGGAAATCTTCTCGGTCGGGAACGCCTGCTCCGCACCGTTATAGCTGGCGGAAGCGTCGGACAAGTCAACCTTGGCTGTGGTTCTGCCGTCCACGATGGCGAAGGTGGCGCTCAGTTTGGATGCGGCGTCGAGCTGATAGTGAGCGGCGGACGCGTCGTCCAGAGCGGCGGAGACGGTGTAGACGCCCACCTCGGTGGGAGCGGTGATGGAGCTATTGCCCACTTCGTTCGTATAGGTCAGAGTGAGGACCACATGGTCGGGATTGGAAATTTTATCGGCCGGGAAAGCGATTTCGCTTCCGGTGGCCGTAGCGCTGGCATCGGAAAGGTCCACTTTGGTGACGATCTTATTGATGGTCAGGGTGGCATCCACGTCGGAGCTTGCAGCCAGCTCATAGTGATCGGTGTCGTCCAAGGTAGCGGTGACGGTATAGAGGCCGGGCTCGGTGGGAGCGGTGGTGCTGTTATAGCCGCCGGCGCTTGTGTAGGTCAGGGTGTAGGGGGTGCTGTTGGGGGTGACGGAAATCTTGTCGGCGGGAAGAGGCTGCGGGTTGCCGTCATAGGTGACTTCCGTGTTGGTGAGCGTGACTTCGGCGCTGATTTTGCCGATGGTCAAGGTGGCGTCCAGATCGGAGTCGGCCGCCAACTGGTAATGATCGGTGTCGTCTAAGGTAGCGGTGACGGTGTAGACACCGGGCTCGGTGGGAGCGGTGGTGCTGTTATAGCCGCCGGCGCTTGTGTAGGTCAGGGTGTAGGGGGTGCTGTTGGGGGTGACGGAAATCTTGTCGGCGGGAAGGGACTGGGAATTGCCGTCATAGGAAACCTGCGCGTCGGTCAGAGTGATTTTTACGCTGACTTTTTCGATAGTATAGGTGGCGGAGAGCACCGACGCGGGATCGAGCGCGTAGCCGTTGGCGGCATCGGCGGTCAGCGCCAGGGTGACGGTATAGGTGCCAGGCTCTGTGGGGTCGTTGGTGCTGTCATAGGTGTCGTTTTTGTAGGTGAGGGTGTAACCCACGCCGGCGGGGATATCCACGCCGTTAAACGCGATGGGAGTACCCACATAGGTGACTGTGTCATCGGTCAGGTTGGCGGTGACGACGGTCTTGCCGTCCTCGATCTTGTTGGATACCGCGTCGACGGGGGTGCCCCCCGCGGTCAGGAGATACTGTCCCGCGGAGCGGGGAGTGGTGTCCTTAGCGATGGCGAAGCCGTCGGTGTCGGTGACAACAATCTTTCCAGTGACGATGGGAAGGGTGTTGCCGCTATCGATCACGCCGTAGGTTTTGGCATTGACCACAGCGCCGGTGCCTACGGTGAGCTGGCTGCTCTGGGCACCCAGCTTGATGGCGGGCTCGGTGGCGCTGGTCGTGCTCACGGTGGCGTTCTCGATGCGCAGGGAGGAGTTGGAAGCTAAGTCGATTGCCGTGCCGGTGGAGGACAAGGTGCCGCCGCTCACCTTCACATTGCTGTTGTCGATCACAATGCTGCCGGTGAGGGTGTGGCCCGCCAGGTCCAGCGTGATGTTTTTTCCGGTAATGGTGAGAGGGGCGCTCAGGGTCAGGTCGGTGGTGAGAGCGACGGTGTCCCCCTCAGACGCGTTGGCGATGGAATCGAGGAAGGTGTCCAGCGCCGCTTCCCCGGCGGTTTTGACGCTGCTGAGGAAGTAGTCGGAGCAGTGGTTGATGGAGAAGGTGAACTTCCCGTTTGCCACGGTGACATTCTGCTGGAACTCCACCTTGCCGGCGGAGGCGTTGTAATAATAGAGATAATAGGTGCCGTCGGGATAGACGGCGGTGTCCACGTCCACTGTGACGCCGACCGTCTGGGGCAGGACGCCGCTGTGGGCGAAGGAAAGCATCATGAGCTTCGCGTTTTCCGGCATCAGCGCGGCCACCGCATCCGCGTTTGCGGAGGTGGTGCTCATGGTATAATCGATGCCCGAGGCAATGTCCTCATAGGTCAGGCCCTCAATGGTGTAGGAGAGCTGATTCTTGGCGGAATCCTTGCCCGCCACGCCGGTGATGGAGAGGGGATCCTGCTTGGCCGCGTCGGCGGGGGAGAAGGTCTCGGTGGCGGAAGTCAGGGTTTTGGCCGTGGGGTCCCAGTTAAAGTTATAGTTTTTGCTGTAAGTGCGCACAGTGACTACCGCGCTGGTGACAGCGCCGTCGGAACCGTGCTGATATTCGACGGAAATGGGGGTCATGGTGATGATTTCGTCCTTATAGACCGCCTTGCCGTCGGCCATGATGCTCAAAGTCTCGCCGGCAGCGTTGTGATAGAGGTTGGCAAAGGCGGAAAAATCGGCGGAGGGTGCGGAGAACTTGTCGAGCGCAACGCGGGCGTTGTACTGATAGCTCTTGCCGCTCAGGTCGGCTACGGTGTGGACTGCCACGGAGGGGCCGTCCCACTCGCTGGAAGCCTTGGCCACCTCGGCTACCGGAACAGAGCACTCCCAATTTCCATTCAGGCTCACCACATGGGTAAAGTCATTTTCCTGGTAGGAGAACACCAGATGGTCCACATATTTCTTACTTTCCGCCGGGACCTCCGCGCGGAAATAGAGGGTTTCCTTGGTGGTGTCGATGCTAAGGGTGGATTTTGCATACCCGCCGGCATAGTTAAACTGCTCCGGGGTGAAGACCTGGGGATCGGAGAAATCGGCGTTATAGGAGAAGCGAAGGGTCAGCGGAATCCGCACATAATCGGGCGCGACGTCTCCCGCCGCCTTGACGCTGCTGAGGAAGTAATCAGAGCAGTGGTCGAGGGAGAAGACAAACTGGCCGCCGGAGACCTGGACGCTCTTTTGCAGCTCGGGCGTGCCGGTGGATTCGTTATAATAATAGAGATAATAGGCGCCGTCCGGATAGACGGTGGAATCCACCGCCATGGTGACGGTCGCAGTGGCGGGGAGGGCCCCGTCGTGGGAGAAGGACATGATCATCAGCTTGGCGTCCGCGGGCATGGCGGACTTGATGGCGGACTTATTGCTGGAATAGCTGCTGATATTTAGCGAGTTGAGGGTGGAAAGCTGATTGTAATTGAGGCCCTCGATGGTGTAGCCCAGCGTCGCACCGGCGCTGTCCCGGCCCATGGAGCCGTTGATGACCACGGGGGAAGATTTGTCGGCGCCGGCGTTGAGGGTGAAGACCTCAGAGGAGCCGTCGGGGCCGGTCAGGGTGTGAGCGACGGTATCCCAGTCAAAGAGGTAATTTTTGCTGTAAGTGTAGACTTTGACCTTGGAGCTTGCCACACTGCCGTCGGCGTTATAGGATATTTCGGTACTCACGGCCGAAGCAGCCGCGGCCTCGTCTTTGTACTGCGCCCGGCCGTTTTCAAAGATCATCAATTTTTCGCCGGCCGCGTTTTCATAGATGCCGGAGAGGTTGGAGAAATCGGTGTTGGGCTGGGCGAAGCTGCTGAAGTTAATGAGCCCGATAAACTCGATAGGCTTATCCGTCCCCACTACATTGGTGGTGACGGTGTAGTAAATACCTTCGTATTCGCTGATGGCCTTGGCCAAATTCGCAACGGGGAAGGTGACTTTGTAGCTGCCGCCGTCCTGGGTGGCAGCCACGATATGGGTGTTGTAGTTTTCCTGGTAGTTAAACTCCACCTTGGTCACTTGATCGCCGTACTCAGGAAATTCCAGCGTCAGGTAGAGATTTTCTTTTGTCGTATCCAAGGTGATGGTGGCGTCGTCATAGTCACCATAGTTGTTATAGTAATTATGTCCAGTGGGTTCCAGCACGGTGGGGTTGGAGCCGTCGCTTTCATAGGACAGGCTCAGCTTCACTGGAACAACGGAACCACCCGTTTCCAGCGCGATAGCAGGGGTGATGGCTGTGATACACAGCATCACGGCGAGCAATAAAGCCAGCAGTTTTTTCATCGTGTTACTTCCTTCCATATGAGTCACATTCTTGCAGACCCTTTTACATATAAGTATATTACTGTGACCAAATAAGTCAATCCGAATGACGAAAAAAAAGGAAAAACGTGAAAATTAACAAGATCACGCCTTTTTTTTGGAAGATTGGTATTGAAAAAAGGTACAAAAAAGCCCGTCGCATTTTATGCAACGGGCTAAAGTTCCACCAGGTGTAAAACAGGGTGAAATACATATGGAATCGACACAATTTGTCCGGTCACAGCGAGAATTCTTTGAGCGTCATCTTGAGCGCCATGGTTTCCAGGGTGTCGTCGTAGGCAATCTGCTCCCGACCGATGAGACGGCCGAGAAATTCCCGAGCCATCTGAGGGTTTTTGACGAGCACCGGCCCCAAGAGCCAGGTGGAAAAGAGGTTCTTATAGAGGTTGCCCTCAAAGGCGTCCCCCTTCTTTTCATCCCCGGCGCCTTTGACGATTTTGAAGAGATAGGGGCCTACATTGTCCTTGATGCGCCCAGTGCGGTTGATAAAGCCGTAGAGCAGGGACTCGTTGGTCTCGAACTGGGGGTTGGCCACCACGTCGCTGATAAAGACCTTCCCCGTCTCCTCGCCGGTGTAGGGGAAGAGCTCCAGCCCCTTAACAAAGGAGCCGTCCTCGTCGGTGTAGCCCTTGCCCAGAAGGAGCCGGGCGTTGCCGGTGACGAGAATGACCTTTTCTTCGTCGATGGCTTTGACGATTTCGTCTTTTAACGTCAGGATATGCTCACAGGCCCGGCGCAGGTTTTTGGCCTTGCCCGGCCCGATATAGACCATGTCGTATTCGCTGACCTTAGGGGAATCGGCGAGGCTCGCCCGAGTGAGGAACATCTGATAACCCAGCTGGGTCAGGCGCTTTTTGATGAGGGTCAGGTTGCCGCTGTCCCCATACAGGTCCAGCAGATCGTCGTAGAGCCACAGGACCTGGACGTTTTTTTCTTCGCTCATCGGCTGATCACCTCCAAAATGCCTTTGGCGTCGTAGAGTTCGGTGAGGACACAGATGGTGCCTTTGGTCTCGTCCACCGTGGCCTTGAGACGGGAGCGGAAGGGCTGGACCTTCACCTTCTGCATGTCGAAGTCCGCCATGTTGAGCCGCACCGCCAAGTCGTAGGCCCGGGGCCCGGTGCAGACCAGGTTTTCAATCTTTCCTTTGAGCCGCTCAAAGGCGATGTCGTAAAGCCAGGTGGTGTCCCGGTGGCCGGTGTGGTTGATGTTGTTGACATAGATGACCACCGTCTTTTCCCCCTCCATGGAGAGCACCTGAGAGATGGACTGGTCAAAGGAGACAGGATTCTGGTTCTTGGAGAGGATCATAACCGCCTTGCGCTCCCCCACCTGGAATTCGTCGTAGCGCTCTTTACTTACCTGGAAAGAGGACACGGCCTTGCAGGCCTCCTCCTCGGGGATGCCCGCCTCGCAGCAGACGGCCACACAGGCGGTCATGTTGAGGATGTTGAAGAGGCTGTTGTAGCCGGTCTTGACCGGGTGATCGTCGATCACAAAGGCGCCCTCGCTCAAATTCTCGATGCGGGAAACATACTTCATCTGCGGGTTTTCATACCCGCAGGCGTCGCAGTGGTAGCCGCCGATGTGGTTATAGTGGAAGTAGTCGTAGCGCAGCCGGTGGAAGCAGACCGGGCAGACCTTGGCGTCGTGGGTGATGCTCTGGCACTCCTTGGTGGAGGCCTCGCTTTCGCACAGGCCGTAGTAGACCCGCTCATTTTGCAGGGCCAGGCGACTGCTGATGGGGTCGTTGGCGTTGAGGACCAGCTTCACCTCGGGCCCGATGGCCTCGTGGAGCTTGTCGATGATGACGTCCACGTTGCCGTTGCGGGTCAGCTGGTCCCGGAAGAGGTTGGTGACCAGCATATAGTGGGGGGAGAAGGATTTAAAAATGATGCGGGAAAACCGCTCGTCCACCTCGAGCACCACATATTCCTGGGGGACGACGCCGGAAAAGTCGGCGGCGTTTAAAAGCGTGGTGGCCACGCCGCCGGTCATGTTAGAGCCTTTGGCGTTGTTGGTCACGGTGTGGCCGCACTGTTGGAGCACATGGGCCACCATGTTGGCGGTGGTCGTTTTGCCGTTGGAGCCGGTGACGGCGATGATCTTGCCTTTGATCTGAAAGCGTCCCAGCATATCCGGGCAGATTTTCAGGGCGATGTCACCGGGGAGATTGGAGCTTTTGCCCACAAATTTGCCGAAGAAATAGAGGATTTTACCGACGAGAAGCGCCAGCTTGAATTTCATAGCATCACTGCCTCCTAGTAGCTGATTTGATGGTGTCTGTCCCAGGCGTACACATTACAGGGTGATGCCGTACACCCGGCAGGCGTTTTCGCAGGTGATGTCCGCCAGACGCTGGGGGTCCACCTCTTTGACCTGGGCCAAGGCCCGGACGGTGTATTTGAGGAGCGTCGAATCGCAGCGCCGTCCCCGGCAGGGCTCGGGCGCCATATAGGGGGCGTCGGTCTCGATGAGCAGCCGGTCCAGCGGCACGGCCTTGGCCGCCCGCAGGGTCTTGGACGCGTTTTTGAAGGTGACGACGCCGGTAAAGCCGATATAAAGCCCCAGCTTCAAAAGCTCCTCCGCCATCTCCGGGGAGCCGCTGTAACAGTGGACGATGCCCCGGGGCCGGTATTTACGCAAAAGGTCCAGGGTGTCCCCGTGGGCCTCCCGGTCGTGGACGATGACGGGCAGGTCCAGCTCCCGCGCCAAGGCCAATTGGTCGGCGAAGATTTTCTGCTGCACCGGCCGGGGGGAGCCGTCGTCGTAGTGGTAGTCGAGACCGATTTCCCCGATGGCCATGACCTTGGGATGGCGGGCCAGAGTGCGCAGGGTGTCGATGGTTTCCTCCACCGCGGCCCCCGCGTCCTGGGGATGGAGCCCCACCGCCGCGTAGAAATAGGGGTACTTTTTGGCGTAGGCAATGGCTTCCAGGGAAGAGCTCAGGTTACAGCCCGGATTCATGACCGCGCGAACCCCCCGTGAAGGCAGGGAGGCCATCAGCTCGCCCCGGTCGGGGTCGAACTGGCGGTCGTCGTAGTGGGCGTGGGAATCGAATAGATTTTCCAAAGGAGTACCTCGTCTCTAGTGAATTTTCGCGCCGTTGGGGATGGAAGCGTCCACAAAGAGGACCTTGACGTCGTTGTCATGGCAGTCGGCGGCCAGAATCATGCCGTTTGAAAGCACGCCTCTGAGCTTAACGGGCTTGAGGTTGGCCACAATGATGACCTTTTTGCCCACGAGGTCCGCGGGGGCGTACCACGGGGCGATGCCCGAAACCACCTGGCGCGGCGCGGCGCTTCCGTCGTCGAGGGAGAGCTTTAAGAGCTTATCCGATTTGGGAACCGGCTCGCACGATTTGATTTCAGCCACCATGAGTTCCACCTTACCGAAGTCGTCGATGCCGATCTGGGCCACGCCCTCGGGCGCATGAGCGTCCTTCTTCTCCGCCTTGGGGGCTTCCTTGGCGGGAGCGGCCGCCGTTTTGCGCCCTGCTTTCTGCTCCTCCAAGAGGGCCAGCTCCTTTTTGACGTCAATGCGGGGGAAGAGGGTCTCGCCCTTGTGAACGGTGACCTGGGCGGGCAGGGTGCCGAAGCGGGCCGCGCTCTCCCAGGTGCGAAGATCCTCCGATGCGCCGATCTGGGCGAAAATCTTCTCGCAGGAGTCGGGCATGAACGGGGTCAAGAGCACCGCCGCCAAGCGGATGCACTCCAAGAGGTTGTACATGACCCGGGCGAGACGGGGACGGTTGGCCTCGTCCTTGGCGAGAATCCAGGGGGCGGTTTCGTCGATGTATTTGTTGGCTCTGGAAATGAGCTTAAAGGTCTCGATGAGGCCGTTTTGGAAGGCGTAGCGCTCCATCTGGGCTTCGTAGTTGTCCCGCAGGGCGTTTGCGATAGCAAGCAGCGGCGCGTCCTCAGGCCCCTCGGCCTGCTCGGCAGGGAGGGTGGAGCCAAAGTATTTTTCCACCATGGAGACGGTCCGGGAGACCAGATTGCCCAGGTCGTTGGCCAGATCGGAGTTGATGCGGCCGATGAGGGCCTCGTTGGAGAAGACGCCGTCCGAGCCGAAGGGGAACTCGCGCAGCAGGAAGTAGCGCAGGGCGTCCACGCCGTAGCGCTCGCACAGGACCACCGGGTCCACCACGTTGCCCTTGCTCTTGCTCATCTTGCCGCCTTCCAGCAGCAGCCAGCCGTGGCCGTATACCTTTTTGGGCAGGGGCAGGTCCAGCGCCATGAGCATGGCTGGCCAGATGATGGTGTGGAAGCGGATGATCTCCTTGCCCACAAAGTGGACGTCGGCGGGCCAATACTTGTCGTAGTCGTCGTACTTCTCATTGCCGTAGCCCAAGGCGGTGATGTAGTTGGAGAGGGCGTCAATCCAGACATAGACCACGTGCTTCGGGTCAAATTCCACCGGCACGCCCCAGGAAAAGCTAGTGCGGGAGACGCACAGATCCTCGAGACCGGGTTTAATGAAATTGTTGATCATCTCGTTGAGGCGGGACTGGGGCTCCACAAAGTCGGGGTGGGCCTCGTAGTAGGCGACCAGCTTGTCCGCGTAGGCGGAGAGCTTAAAGAAATAGGCCTCCTCTTCGGCGTCGATGACCTCCCGCCCGCAGTCGGGGCATTTGCCGTCGACGAGCTGGCTTTCGGTCCAGAAGGACTCGCAGGGGGTGCAGTATTTGCCCTTGTAAGTACCTTTATATATATCGCCCTGGTCGTAGAGCTTTTTGAAGATCTTTTTGACAGACTCCTCGTGGTAGTCGTCGGTGGTGCGGATGAAGCGGTCGTTGGAGATGTTCATCAGCTTCCACAGGTCCTTGATGCCGGCCACCACGTTGTCCACGTACTGCTTGGGAGTGACGCCGGCCTCCTTGGCCTTGAGCTCGATCTTCTGGCCGTGCTCGTCGGTGCCGGTCAGGAACATGACATCATACCCCTGCATTCGTTTGTACCTGGCCATGGTGTCGGTGGCGACGGTGCAATAGCTGTGCCCGATGTGCAGCTTGTCCGACGGGTAATAGATGGGGGTGGTGATGTAGAACGGCTTTCTACTCATGTTCATTTCCTCCTGCATGTATTGATTTGGGCGCCGCGTGGATAAAACGGCGCGCCTGATTCATCGTCCTTCCTGCCGCCGCGGCCCAAAACGGGCAGAATGCGGCAACAGCTAATAAATTATTATAGCAAATCTTCCCTTAAAATAAAAGGGGAGGAGGGGAAGAAGCGCCGGCGAAAAAGCAGAAAACTTCTCCTTTCCGACATTATGGACAAGAGAGGAGCGGGAATTCGGCGTCTTTGCCAAAAATATGTCTAAATCGTGAAAAAACTGTTGAATTTCTATGTTTGAGCTGGTATGATAAATGTGTCATGGGGCTCGAACACGTCCCCTAAAGCCAGATACAAACACTTGTGATTGTCAGTCGAAAGCGAAACGCATCACCAGTCTTGTATCTTTTTTGTTTTTCCGGGTGAATGGCGCGCGGCTCCCCGCGGGGGGAGGGCGCCGCCTGAGCAAATAAAATAAAGAAAAGAGGAGCTGTAAGCAGTGGACAAATTCTTTAAACTCAAGGAAAACGGCACCAATGTGAAAACAGAGGTCGTCGCGGGTATCACTACCTTCCTGGCAATGGCCTACATCATCTTCGTCAACCCCAACATCCTGGGGCTGGCCGGCATGGATAAGGGCGCGGTCATGGTCGCGACCTGTATCGCGTCGGCACTCGGCACGCTGCTGATCGGACTGTTGTCCAACTACCCCTTCGCCCAGGCGCCGGGCATGGGTCTCAACGCCTTCTTCGCCTTCACAATCTGCGGAACCCTCGGGTACTCCTGGCAGGCAGGTCTGGCGGCCGTCTTCATCTCCGGCTTGGTTTTCATCCTGATCACCGTCACGGGGCTCAGAGAGAAGATCGTCATCGCCATCCCCGGTTTCCTCAAAAAGGCCATCAGCGGCGGTATCGGACTCTTCATCGCCTACATCGGCATCAAGAACGCCGGGTTCCTCAAATTCACCATCGACCCGGGCAACTATGCGGATTTCGACGGCACCATCGTCGCCAACAGCTCCCCTGTTCCCGCATTTAACTTCGCTTCCGCCGGTGCGATTCTGGCCATTATCGGCTTAATCATCACCGTCGTCCTCTATGCTTACCACGTCAAGGGCGCCTTCCTCATCAGCATCGTGGGCACCTCCGTCATCGGCTGCATCATGCAGTTCGGCTTCGGCATCGAGCTTGGCATCACCCTGCCCACCGGTTTCTCCATCGCTTCCCTGGCTCCCACCTTCGGCGCTTTCCTGGGAGGATTCAGCGAGCTCTTTATCACCAGCCAAGGCATCTTTGTCGCCATCATCTCGGTGGTCGCGGTGCTCATCTCCCTGACCATGGTGGACATGTTCGACACCATCGGCACCCTGGTGGGCGCGGCTGCCAAAGGCGGCTTCCTCGATAAAGACGGCAACCTGCCCCGGGCGGGCAAGGCCCTCTTAGCCGACGCCATCGCCACCTCCTGCGGCGCTGTCCTGGGCACCTCCACCGTCACCACCTATGTGGAATCCTCCGCCGGTATCGCGGCGGGCGGCAAGACGGGGCTCACCTCCGTCACCACCTCCATCCTCTTCCTGCTGGCCATCGTCTTCTCCCCGGTGCTGGGACTGGTCCCCACTGCGGCCACCGCTCCGATTCTCATCATCGTGGGTGTGCTGATGATGGGCGCCATCAAGGACATCGACTGGCACGACTTTGAGGTGGCGGTCCCCGCTTTCCTGACGGTCGCCTGCATGCCCCTTGCTTACTCCATTGCCGACGGTATCGCGGCGGGCTTCATCTTCTACTCCCTGATCAAACTCTTCCGCGGCAAGGGCAAGGAAGTCAGCCCCATTCTGTACGTCATTTCTATTTTGTTCATCATCCGTTACTTTATTATCATGATGTAGTTTTCTTGGGTCCGCTGTGCTATAATAGAGCCAGCGGACGCAAAGATTAAGCAGCGGACTGCAAAAGCCGCCTTTCCTTCGTCCAAAGAGGGAGGGGCGGCTTTTTGGACGCTTTCCTTTGACAAAAACGGGCCGCGGCAGCGGCTGACGAACCAGGGAGGAATTCAGATGGAAAAAAGCTATAAAATGACGGTGGCGGGGCTCGAGAGAGAGCTGCCGCTGTGCAAGCTGTCGGATGAACTGTACATCGGGGCCTTTGTCATTTTCGGCGATGTGGAACTGACCATCGCGGCGGCCAGAGAACTGGAAAAGATCGCCCCCGAGCACGACATCATGATCACGGCGGAATCCAAAGGTATCCCGCTGCTCTATGAGATGGCCCGGCAGGAGAAGTCCAAGAAATACATCATCGCGCGAAAAGCACCCAAGCTCTATATGAAAAACGTCATTTCCACCGAGGTCACCTCCATCACCACGGCCAAGAAGCAGATGCTGTATCTGGACAGCGAGGACATGGAGGCCATGCGGGACAAGCGGGTCCTCATCATCGACGACGTCATCAGCACCGGCGAATCCCTCCGAGCGGTGGAGAAGCTGGTCAAGCGGGCAGGCGGCAAGATAGTGGGCAAGATGGCCATCTTGGCCGAGGGGGACGCCAAGTACCGGGACGACATTCAGTACTTGGAATATCTGCCCCTCTTTAACGCCGACGGCACGCCCAAGGCCGAATAAGAATAGCCATAGGCTATTTTTAGCGCATGAGAAGTGGAGCGCGCAGCGCGAACTTCAAGCGCATTGTTTTCATGAAGCCATAAAAAATGCCCCCAAAGGGGATTTGATGTATGATGGCGTCCGGCCGCCCTTGTGCGCGGGCGCCGCAACTGAATCAGCGAGGAGGATTCATATGAAACAATCCTATAAGGACAGAGTCGCCATCGTCACCGGCGGAGGCGCCGGTATCGGCCGGGCCATCGCCGTCGCTTTGGCCCAGCAGGGCATGCATCTGGTCCTGTGCGGACGCACCGTGGCCAAAATGGAGGAAACCGTACAGATGGTGAGCGAATACGGGGTCAAGACCCTGATTTGTGCCGGGGACCTCAAGGAGGAAGACTACCTCATCCGGGTGGTGGACGAAACCATGAAGACCTTTGGGCGCATCGACGTGCTCATCAATAACGCCGGTGTATCCATGGCAAAGCCCATTGTGGAATGCACGGCCCAGGAGTTTGACGACATCATGGACACCAACGCGAGAGCCCCCTTCCTGCTGTGCAAATACGCCATCCCTCACATGAAGGCGTCCGACTGCGGCACCATCATCAACATCGCGTCGGTGGTGGGCCACAAGGGTTACATCAACCAGAGCATTTACGGCGCTTCCAAGCACGCCCTGACCGGGTTTACTAAGGTGCTGGCCCAGGAGGTGCAAAAGGACGACATCCGGGTGCATCTGATCTCACCGGGCGGCGTTTACACCGAGATGGTGGCCCAGGTCCGGCCTGATTTGGACCCCACCTACCTGATCAAGCCGGTGGACATCGCTAATATCGTCACCTTCCTGCTCGAAAGCAGAGGAAATGCTGTCATCGACTCCATCAATGTCCACCGCATTTCTAATACCCCTTTCATTTAACTGAACGAATAAAAAAAGGCCCCTCCTACGAGGGGCCTTTTTGCTGGAATGCCGCCGGCATCCGGGGAGGAAGGGCGGAGAAAGCCTTCGTGGGGTGCTTCGTGGGGTGGGAGGAGGATGGGGAACAGACGGATCAAAGCGGGGCAAAAATAGCGAGAGAGTCCGGGGAAAAGCCGCCCCAGGTTTCATCGGACAAGGCAACACCGGTGGAAATTTGGCCGATTGATAGATCCCCATAATTAAAAGATGGCGTCATCTCATTTTCGCCAAGGCAGAATCCGATGCGGGAAGTACGCAGTATTTGATAGGGCGTCCCTGTGGCAGCGGCCATGCGGGCGTATTGATGATTATGATACAGGAGCTGAAGGCGGTGAGACCATCAAAATCGGAAGAGAAGAAAGGAAGTTGCCTATGAAAGTAAACTGGAAGGTGCGGGCAAAGAATCCGGTGTTCTGGGCGCAGATTGCAGCTGCCGTCCTGCTGCCCATCCTGGCCTATTTCGGCCTTCAGTGGCAGGACATGACCACCTGGGCGGCCATCGGAGAGGTGCTTGTCCGTGCCGTCAGCAATCCCGTCGTGGTGGTGGCTGTGCTGGTGAGCGTCGTAAATGCCGTCAACGACCCCACCACTGCGGGGCTGCAGGACAGCACCCGGGCCCTGACCTACGAGAAGCCCTACCCCAAGGAGGGGAAGTAGCATGGAAGTCAAAGGCATCGACGTCAGCTACGCCCAGGGAGTCATCGACTGGAAGAAGGTCAAAGCTTCGGGCATCGGATTTGCCATCATCCGGGCCTGCTTCGGTTGGGACAACGACAAGCAGATTGACCGGTACTTTAAGCAGAACGTGGCAGGTGCACAAGCGGCGGGAGTGCCCTTTGGCCTCTACCATTACAGCTATGCCACCACCCCCGAAGAGGCGGTGAAGGAAGCGAAGTTCTTCCTGCGGGTCATTGCGGGCCTCAAACCTACCTACCCCGTTGTCTTCGACCTGGAGGATCCCAGTCAGCAGAAGCTGGGGAAGGCAAACCTGACGGCCATAGCCAAAGCATTCCTTTCCACGGTGCAGGAGGCGGGGTATTACGCCATGCTCTACACGAACTTAGACTGGATCCGGAACCGCTTGGATATGAGCCAGTTATCCTCTTACGACATATGGCTGGCCCAGTGGTCGAGTAAACCCAGTTACACGGGACATTTTGGGATGTGGCAGTACACGTCCAGCGGAAGTGTGAGCGGCATTGGGACGAGGGTGGACATGGATATTGCCTACCAGGATTATTCGGGCATTATCAAGGGAGCGGGGCTCAATGGGTGGAAGGCAGAGGAAGAGCCGCCCATTGTAGGTCCGACCGTGGATGAGAAGTACGAGATACTCTCGAAGGAATACGACAAGCTGGCAGAGAAGTACGAAAGGCTCAAAAAGGAGCTTGGCGGCGTCTTGGAAAGGTATTTGTAGGGGGTGGAACGATGAGTTGTGAAACATGCCCCAACGAGGACCGGATCAAGGCGCTGGAAGGCGACAGCGAGCGCAATCAAAAGACGCACAAGGAGTTTTTCTCCAGGTTTGAGGAGATGAAGGTGGAAGCCAAGGGGATTCAGAAGGACTTCCAGAACATCCTGAGTGTTCTCAATGAGGTAAAAAGTGACGTCAAGGAACTCAAGGACAAGCCGGGAAAGCGGTGGGAGAGCGTCGTGAATCTCCTGTTGCAGTGGGCGGTGCTGGGACTTCTGGCGGCCACCATGATCTTTCGGTAGGATTTCGATACCCTGAAATTGCCTGTAAGAATTAGGGGAGACAAAAAGGCCCCGTTCCTTGCCTCAGTTGAGGTGGGAGCGGGGCTTTTTTTATGTTTTTGATGTACTCATTACAAATATATTTTATAGAATAATGGTACATTTTATAGCAACTTAATTAAGTTGGACGTGATTATCAGATTTAATATGGGAGGTTTTTGCATGTACGTTTACATATTCTAGAAGATAATCAAACGGGTAATCCATCAAATTCGTGGGAACAGAGGAAATTCATTGTCCCTCGCGAGCTAATTTGGATGAGATGGTACCATTGTCAACTGAAAAGAAGGTGGCGAGAGTCATATCGAATTATACAATATGGTATAAATAGTAAAAATCAAGAGGATGCTGTATCGAATAAGGAATGGAAAGTTACCCATGAACAACTACCTATGGATGAAATTAATGAAGAGATTGATAAATTGTTTGATGAAAGTTATAATGATTTTAAAGAACAATTAGAGCTCACTATACTATCATCCTATTATAACACCATCTATAACGACAAAAAATATCAGACTTCTGTAGCAGAGGGGCTGGTAAGAGACTTTCCTGAACTCCCAGTTGATATGACAAACAAAAACGACCCGAGAGATCAATATAGGATTATACAAGGTGTAGAGCTTTATGAAAAAGTACATAAAAAGAACAGTTAATTTAAAGGAAAAATCCAGGATAAAGGGTAGCGAAAAAAGAAAATGGCCTGAATGTTTGATATTATCACTATCATGCTATGCAAGCATTCTGCTCTTTTGTGTATTGAGTCCAACAATGATTCCGTTTTATATGGCTGGGCCGTGGATCATTGGAACAATCCTAATGTACATAGCCTCTTTCATACTTGCGATTAAAATGAGGGAAGAAGAAAAAGCTACAAAGAAATTAAGAGACATTGCTCTCATATTGAATATTCTTTTAGCATTTTTATTCCTCCTCATCTTACTTCTTGTTTTATTATCGTTTTCGATAGAACCCGATTTTTGATTCTTGCTTCGACGGAGGCAAACGCCTCGGTACGGGACATCCATCACCGGATGCCGGTGGTGCTGCCGGAGGAGAAGATACCGGCCTGGATAGAGGACACGGGTGCGGCCTAACCATCCTCAAAGAGACGCCGCCGGAGCTTGAGAATTACCCGATGTAGGCGACAACTTAAAGACTGAATTTATGATGCATTTTCTGTGTAACATGGTACGGATTTTTATGCTTTTTCACACCATTTTATTCCACCATAATATGAGGGGATAAAAGCCGTTAAACCACATGGCTAATAAAAAACTTCATGAAAAAAGGCTCCGTAGATGCTTTTCTACGGAGCCTTTTTTGGCGGAGAAGGAGGGACTCGAACCCTCGCGCCAGTTACCCGGCCTACGCCCTTAGCAGGGGCGCCTCGTCACCAACTTGAGTACTTCTCCATGGTAACAATGATGATCTATAAAATTGTGAGGGCGTTCGTTGGCGGAGAGGGTGGGATTCGAACCCACGGCTCTTGCGAGTCACTGGTTTTCAAGACCAGCTCCTTAAACCGCTCGGACACCTCTCCATAGCAATGTGACGCAAATTATAATAGCATAATTTGCGTCACAAGTCAACCTTTATTTGGTTTTGTTGCCCAAAGAATCAGGATTTTGCGCCTAAAATTCTGGCGGCATTGAGGACGCACAGGACCGTGACTCCCACATCGGCAAAGACAGCCATCCACATGGCGGCGTATCCCAGTGCGCCGAGGATGAGAACCAGCGCCTTGACGGCAATGGCGAAGATCATGTTGAAAGTGGCGATGGACATGGTGCGCTTTGAGAGGCGCACAGCGCTTTCCAGCGCGCCCAGCCGGTCGGACACCAGCACCACGTCGGCGGCGGAGATGGCCGCGTCGCTGCCAAGGCCCATGGCCACGCCCACGTCGGCCCGGGCCAGCACCGGTGCGTCATTGATGCCGTCGCCCACGAAGGCGGTGGCGCCGTACTGGCGCGCAAGCTCTGCCAGATGGGACACTTTGTCGCCGGGCAGCAGCTCATAGAAGGCTTCGTCGAGTCCGGCGGCCGCCTTGGCTTTGAGGGCGGCGTTTCTGCCGTCCCCGGTAAGGAGCGCCACCTTTTCCACACCGGCGGCTTTGAGGGCGGAGATAGTCGCCGCCGCGTCGGGCCGCAGCTGGTCGGACAGGATAATGGCGCCCAGCAGTACGCCGTCCCGGGCCACATAGACATTGGCTTCCGGCGCTTTTGCCGTGTCCACGCCGAAGTCGTCCATCAGCTTCTTGCTGCCGCACAGGACTTCACTGCCCTCTAGGATGACGCGGATGCCCTTACCTGGCATCTCCTCCGTGGCTTCCACAGCGCCGGTCATACCGGGAGCGTAAGCGCAGACGGCTCGGGCCACCGGGTGGTCGGAGTAGCTTTCACACAGGGCGGCCAGGCGCATGACCTCTTCTTCGCTAACACCGAAGGGGGTCACCTGGTCCACCATCAGGCTACCGGTGGTGAGAGTGCCGGTTTTGTCAAAGACCACGCATTTGAGCTTGGAGAGGCTCTCCACAAAGCGGGAGCCCTTGATGAGCACCCCCTGCTTGGAGGCCGCGCCGATGCCGGAGAAGAAGGACAGGGGGATGGAGATGACCATGGCGCAGGGACAGGAGGCCACCAGGAAGACAAGGGCCCGCATGAGCCAGGTGGTGAAGGTGCCTAGATTCAACAGGGGAGGCACCAGGGCGATGAGCACGGCCAGGAGCACCACCACAGGGGTGTAAATGGTGGCAAAGCGGGAGATGAATTTCTCGGTGGTGCCCTTTTGCGCCGCCGATTCCCGGACCAGCTTGATGATGGTGGAGGCGGCGGAGTCCTCAAAGGTGCTCAGGGTCCGGCACTTGAGGGAGCCGTTTAAGTTGATCATGCCGGACATCAGTTTGGTTTCCGGCTGGGCGGGACGGGGGACGCTTTCGCCGGTGAGGGCGGCGGTGTCCACGTCGGAGGCGCCTTCTAGCACCACACAGTCCAGCGGCACCTTTTCGCCGGCCTTGATGAGGATGAGGCTGCCCACCGGCACTTCCCTGGCCTTGACTTCTCGGGCCGCGCCGCTTTCATCGAGGAGGTTGGCGTACTCCGGACGAATGGCGGTGATGGCCTCGATCTGCCGTTTGGAGCGGCCCACCGCCACCCCTTCCAGGACGTTGCCCAGACGGAAGAGGATGGTCACCAGCATGGCTTCCGGATACTCTCCGATGAGAAAGGCGGCGGCCACCGCCACGGTCATTAAAAAGTTTTCGTCAGGCCGCAGCTTCATGACCCCTTTGAGTCCGTCCCAAATGATGGGAGCGCCCGCCACTAAGATGGAGCAGAGGGCCGCCGCCGCTTGCAGCCAGGGGATGGGGATCAAAAAGTAGCCGCCCAGCAGCAGGGTGGAGAGGATGACCACCGCCACATCCCACTTGCCTGCGGAATGTTCGTGTTCGTGGCCGTGGTCGTGTTCTTCCTCGTGTCCGCCGCAGCAGGGACAGCCGCCGATGTGGCAGAGCTCTTCATCCAGTTCGCAGCCGGCGTCGTGTACGTGGCCGTGCTCACCACTGTGATCGTGTTCGTGTATATGTTGGTGCTCCCGGCTGTGGGAGGAAGCCTGCAGTGCGGTGCAGGAGCATTCCGCTGCAGCGTCTGTCAGGACTTTTTTATTCGTTTTCATGATGTTCGCCCCTTCTTTCTAATACGTGGTCCAGTCCGGCCCGGATAATGCTGGAGATGTGCTCGTCGTCCAGGGTGTAGTAAACGAGCCTTCCCTCCCGGCGGTATTTGACCAGGCGGTGGGACCTCAGGATTCTCAGCTGATGGGAAACCGCCGACTGGCTCACGCCCAGGGCGTCGGTGATATCGCAGACGCATAAGGGGCCGGTGAGCAGGGCGGATATAATTTTGACGCGGGTCGTATCGCCAAAAACACGGAAGGTGTCCGCCAAATCCATCAGGGCATCTTCGTCCGGGAGCTTTTGCTGGAGTGACTCAATGGCGTCGGCGTGGTGATGGTGTTCGCTGCACAGTTCGCCGCCGGCCGCATGGAGCTCAGATTCTGTCATGTTCGCTCGCCTCTCTTTATTTAAAACTAATATATGAGCATGTGTTCATATGACAATATTATATTATGCCCGATTGACAGAATTGTCAAGGCTTTTGGAGTAAAAATTACCGGTATCGGGGAATCATATGCCTATGGTTTCCCTTGCCTTTTACCATGGGGGGTGCGCGCCTACTCCATACATGCCGGGACGCGGCATCCTCCACCGGCAGGTGGCATCAGGCGGCCCGGTCCTGCACCGCACCACCGGCGCGTGGTGCGCGCCTACTTCATACATGCGTCGGGACGCGGCATCCTCCACCGGCAGGTGGCGGCAGGCGGCCCCTTGCAAAGCGGGGTGGGCTTCCTGTATGATAATTGAAAGACCAAGCGGCGCATGATCTGCCGGGTGTGTCCTCCGTGCCGCTTTGGCGGCGGGAAACGATGACAAAAAATCCCGGTTCGTGCTGCGGCGTAAAAAATTTTATACAAGCGGCAAAATAGGGGTTGACTCTCCTGCTGGGGGAGGCTGTAAAGTGGAAACACAGGAAGGAGTGAGGACGATGTTCAGAATCGGAGAATTTTCCAAGATGGGCAAAACGACCATCAAAACCCTGCGCTACTACGACGAGGCGGGACTGCTTAAGCCTCAGTCCATCGACCCGATGACCGGGTACCGCTTTTATACCACCAACCAACTGATGCAGCTGCATAAGATCCAATCTTTGCGGCAGTGCGGACTCTCCATCGACGAAGTCAGGATGGTGCTAAGCGGCGAACAGCCGCGGTTCATTTTGGAGCGGCGCAAGGCGGAGATGGAAGCGGAGCTCCGGGAAGTTTCCGATCAACTCTCCCGCCTGACCTTCCTATTACAGGAAAAACAGGAGGAATTACTGATGAACTACACTGCCACCATCAAAGATCTGCCCGGCTGTATTGTCTATTCCAAAAAACTGACCGTGCCCAACTTCCGGTCGAACTTTGAGCTGATTCCCGCCATCGGCGCCAAAGTGCAGGAAAAGTATCCCGATCTCAAATGCACGGTCCCCGAGTACTGCTTCATCGTGGAATTGGATAAGGAATACCGGGAGACGGACATCCATCTGGAATTCTGCGAGAGCGTAGATCAGATGAAGCCCGATTTTGACGACATCCACTTTAAAGAAATGGAACCGATCACCGTGGTGTCGGTAATGTGTAAGGGTCCCTATGATCGGATTCCCCAGGCGTATGCTTTCGCGTTCCAGTGGATGGAGGAAAACGGCTACGCGGTGGGTGGGGCGCCGCGGGAAAGCTATATCGACGGCATTTGGAACAAGGAAAAGGAGGAGGACTGGCTGACGGAAATCCAGGTCCCCATCCTCAATCGATAATATCCCATATAAAAAGCGCGCGCCGCTAAAAGCGGTGCGCGCTTTTTATATGGGAGAAACTCAAAAGTCGATATTGACAAGACTGACGCCAGTGTAATAGTGGGTGAGAATTTCGGTGTAATCGCTGCCCTGTCGGGCCATATAGTCGGCGCCATATTGACTGAGCCCCACGCCGTGGCCGTAGCCCTTGACAAAAAAGGTGAAGCTGCCGTCCTGGTAGGAAACGGTAAAATGAGGGGAACGCAGGCTGAAAAGGCTGCGGATCTGGGTGCCGGTCAGAGTCTGGTCACCCACCGAGGCGGTGAGCACGGTACCGCTGTCGGACTGGGAGAGAATTTGAATCCACTTCTTTTCGCTGGGATCCAGGGCGATGGAGGGGTAGGCCGTGGTCAGGATTTTCTGAACCTCTGCCTTTGACAGGGTGACGGTGCTCTCATAGCCCGGCGCGATTTCATCTCCACTGCTGTCCACGCTCCGCAGATAGTCGCAGGAAGAGCTCCAAATATTCTCGCTGTTTTCGGTGGCGCCGGGGGAGATGGCGTGATAGGCGGCCACAATGGGGGAATTATTATAGGAAAGCCCCATGTGGAGGACCTCGTCCACCGCCTTTTCAATTTTGCCGTAATACAGGTCGAAGTTTTCCCCAAAGCGTTCCTTGGCCTGGTCACGGGTTACATAGCCCAACCAATGGGAGGGATCGGCGGAAAAATCCGCCCCTTTGAGAGAGTCGGTAGGGGATTGCTTCTGCTGCTCCCGCAAGCGCAGGGCATAGGTGTGGGAGGCCACGGCCTGGGCCTTGAGGGCCTCGGCGTGGAAGGTGGGGGGCATCTCAGCACAGACGGCCCCGATGACGTAGTCCCGCTCTTTGACCTTTGCCACCTTGCCGGTGGTCTCGTCCAGAATCTGAAAATACCCGTCGCTCTTGAGTGCCCCGTCGGTGGAGGCCGGCGTCTGTACCGGCGTCTGCGCCGGGGTATCCACCGGCGAGATGGGTTGAGGCTTGCCGCCCTGAGGGGCGCTTTGTCCCGATGATGCCGGCGGCGCCGGGGAAGAGGGGAGGCCACCTAGGGAGAGCAGGGGGACGGTAAAGAGCAATACCCCGATCAGGCAGAGAAAGCATACGTTCCATTTCCACATCGACAAAACCTTGCCTTTCCTGTTGTGTCATTCCAATTCTTGAAAGGGAACGGATGACAAACTTTCATATTTTTCAGCGAACAGCCGGTTTGTTTCCAAAATATGCCCAATTCCTGGAGATAAAATGAATGAAAACATGTAGAATTATGCATATTCTGCTTCTCCTCACTGGAAAAATATTGACTTTCCCATAGGGGGAAGATACAATATAGAAATAAAAGCCGACTGGAGGCCCGCCGGCCGTCCCGATGAGAAGGCTGGAAGAAGAGAACAGGGGTCAGTATCGAGAAGGAGTGGGTGCAGATGGAGAAAAAACAGAAGGAAAATGCCCTTTGGAATCAGAGCATGGAACAGCTGTGTAAAGAATACCGGATGAACAATCACATTGACCCGGAAAATTTTGAGCGGTTTAAAGTCAAGCGGGGACTGCGCAATGCCGACGGCACCGGTGTGGTGGCGGGCATCACCCAGATCTGCAACGTCCACGGCTATGTCCTCGACGAGGGAGAAAAAGCCCCCATCGACGGAGAGTTGACCTACCGGGGCATCAGCGTGACGGATTTGATCGGCGGCTGTGTCCGGGAAAACCGGTTCGGCTTTGAGGAAACGGTTTACCTGCTCCTCTTCGGGTGCCTGCCCACGGCACAGGAACTTCACAGCTTTACCCAAATCATCGCCCAATACCGGGAGCTGCCGGATGATTTTGTGGAGGATATGATTATCAAGGCCCCCTCTCCCAACGTGATGAACAAGTTGGCCAGAAGTGTCCTTGCACTCTATTCATATGACGATAACCCCGAGGATAATTCCTTGGAAAATGTCCTGCGCCAGTCGGTGCAGCTTATCGCCCGGCTGCCCAGTATCATGGTGGCGGCCTATCAGGTCAAGCGCCGCAGCTACGACCACAAGAGCATGTATTTCCACATCCCCAAGCAGGAGCAGAGCGTTGCCGAGAGCATCCTCTTCACCCTGCGCTCGGATAAGCACTATACCGATGAGGAGGCAAAACTCCTCGATTTGTGCCTGATGCTCCACGCCGAGCACGGCGGCGGCAATAACTCCACCTTTACCACCCGGGTTCTCACCTCCTCGGGCACCGACACCTACTCCGCCATCGCCGGCGGCATCGGCGCCCTCAAGGGCCCCCGCCACGGCGGCGCCAATTTGAAGGTGATGGAGATGCTCGAACACATCAAAGCGGGCGTGCAAAACTGGGAGGACGAGGAGGAGGTCCGGGACTTTCTGCGCCGCATTCTTCTGCGGGAGGAGGGCGACGGATCGGGGCTCATTTACGGCATCGGCCACGCGGTCTATACAAAGAGCGACCCCCGTGCTATAATATTAAAACGCAATGCGAAAAAATTGGTGGAGGGCAGCCCCTTTGAGGCGGAGTTCCATCTGTTGGAGCGGGTGGAAAAGCTGGCCCCCGGCGTCTTCGCCCAGGTGCGGGGCAACGATAAGCCCCTGTGCGCCAACGTGGATTTGTACTCGGGGCTCGTCTACAAGACCTTGGGTATCCCCCAGGACCTGTTTACCCCCCTCTTCGCCGTCTCCCGGATGGCGGGCTGGTGCGCCCACCGGCTCGAGGAGATGACCACCACCTCCCGCATTATGCGTCCGGCGTATAAAAGCATCGCCTCGGCCCAAGGGTATGTGCCGCTGGGCGATCGATAACTGTGTTCGGAGCTGATCATATTGAAAATGAAGTCCTCGTTTTTCCTCTTTTTGGCCTCCTTTGCGGTGCTGATTCCTCTGCGGATTTATCTGTGCCTGGGGAGAATCGACGCGGAGACCGGGTTCTATTTGCGTCCCAATCCCGTGGGAATCCTCTTTACGGCGCTGTTTCTGCTGACTTTGCTCGTCCTTGCCATCCTGCCCCACATCGGCAAGGTGAAAAATGAGGACCTGTCGCCGGCGGGGAACAAGCTCATCGGCCTGCTGGGCTTGGTGCTTGGCTTTCTCTTTATCGTGGAAACGGTGTCCGGCGGCTTTGGCAATGTAAGCGCCTATCTCAAGAATCTTTCCAGCATGCCCGCCCTCTTCTCCGCCGCGGCTGGAGTGGCAGGTTTTATCAGCGGGCTGCTCTTTGTCTTTTACGGCATGCTTACCCTGTTCAGTAAGCCCATCGGCGGCGCAGTGGCGGCGCTCATCATGCTCCCGTCCCTGTGGTGCCTGTTTTTGATGATGCACCGTTTCCTCACCTTTACGAATATCGTCTCCGTCTCCAACCGGATGATCCTCATCCTGTTTCTGGGGCTGGGGGCCCTGTTCATCCTGGGACACGCCCGGGTGGTGACCAACGTTTACAGCGGACGGGGCGTCAAAGACAGCGTTGCCTACGGCTTGGGAGCGGCCATAGCCGGGTTTGTCTACACCATCCCCCGGACCATCGCGTCCTTGGCGGGTATGGACCCAGGCTATGAGCCCTTTGCGAGTGAAAACCTGCTCATCTTTTTTTTCGCCCTCTATGCGGCGGCCTTTGCCCTCTATGTCTTGCGGGGCTACCATCGGGCGGCTTCCCGAGGCGAGGCCCAAAGCCGGGCGTTGGAAGATTTGGGTAGGGAGGAATAGTCCTCAATTTTTATTGGATGCAACAAAAAACGGACAGCCCAAAAGGGCTGTCCGTTTTTTATCCAACCTATGCGGGTGATTCGACGCAATTCGACGACGCTTGGTGGGACGAAAGAGTAAGATGATTTATGAAGATGAATGGAGGTCCCTCCATTTATGTTCGAAATTCAATGAGGTCGGAAAAGATCACATTGACAGGCGAAAATTTGTCCTGCAAATATTCCAGGGGGGAAGCCTGGACATATTCAGGATAATCACCGGTGTCCCGGATGGGAATGGTGAAGACGACGGTGGTACCGACGTGCTCGACGGAATTGAGAGCGACGGTGCCGCCGTGTTCTGTAATGATGAATTTGACCAGGGAAAGACCAATTCCCGCGTCCGCGTAGAGCTCCCCGGCTGGGTCAAAGGAAAAATAGGGATCGAAGACCCGGGAGAGATAGCTGTCGGGAATGCCATAGCCGCTGTCCTTGACCGAGATAATCACCTGGCTGTCCGACACGGTGCAGTTCAAGTTGATTTCATTGCACTCCTTGCTGAAGCGGCAGGCGTTGAGCAGGATATTGAGCAGCGCCACCGACAGCTTTTCCGGATCGATCAGGGTGATGACCGGCTGCTTGGGGACTTGGAACGTAAAGGGGATGTCCAGGGTTTTGATCAGCATGGCACAGGCTTCGCAGATGCTGCTCACAAAGCCCGACAGGTCCGCGCGTTTGAGACTCAGGGCACTCAGTCCGTTGGTATAGCGGGTCAGTTCCGTAATGTTGGAGCAGGCCCGCAAGAGTTTGTAACACATTTTGCGGATACGGCCGAGCATCTGTCCCGACTTGGGGTCCTCAAGAAACTGGGGGCTTTGGGAGAGCATGGAAACAATGGAAAAGATAATATGGACCGGATCGCGGATTTGCGTATTGAGGGTATTAATCAGCACTTCGGTAGTCGACTGGGAAAAATTGGACTCCTTGGCGACCTGAATGGCCGGAGGATGATTGAATACGCACAAAGCGAACAGAAAGTCGTCGCCCTCCAGATAGGGCAGAAAATGCAGGATGGTGTGAGGACCCGCGATGGCGGGAACGGGGAAGTCCACAGGGCTGCCCTGGCGGAGTTTTTGAGCCAGTTCTTCCGAGCCGCTGGGAATCCATTGATGCAGGCCGCCGGGGACCTTGAGGCAGGGATGCAGCCGGTTGGCGGCATCGTTGATCCAAAGAATTCCAAGGTTTTCATCTACCACGGCCGCGGGTAGGGTCGAGGCTTGATACAGGCGCGTCACCATGTCCAGCTGGGGTGCAAGATCACTGGTCATTCCGGTGCGGTTTTCATACAAGAGGCATCACCTCCTTTGTGCCTAACTTCTATTATATACTTGGGAGACAGCCGATGTAAACTATATTTGTCGAATTATGGCGAAACAGATCGAAAATATGACGGCTGGTCAGGGCGGCGCCGTTGGACGATTGCCGGGGCCATGGACTTCTATTTTTGGGGCGCAAACTGCGTGGCTATGCGCTTTCCGCCCGGCGGGGAAAGGGCGGGGAAAGGTTGCGGGAGAGACTTTGGGGAGCTTGTGATTGCTCGGAAAACCGGCAAATTACGGGAAAAGAGCCCCAGGCATCATTTTTCACGCATAAGGGGAGAAGTGCAAAGCACGGATACCCCTGCGTATCATTTTTTTATGCGAAGCTATAAAAAATAGTATCTCTCCAATTGAGCAAATAAGCGTTGGAAATATTTACATGGGCGGTTGTTGCGATTTTAACAATGTGCCGGAAAACCGCGTATCATCAGTGAAAAAATTGTAGGAACTTTTCTGATCTTTTGAGGGAGAAAGGCTTGTATCTTTTCGGAAATTGGTATAGAATATGGATTAGACAATAAAAACTAGGAGGAACTCACCTATGGCAATTAAAATTGGTATCAATGGTTTCGGCCGTATCGGAAGACTGGTTTTCCGTGCTGCCATGGCACAGCCCGAGACTTTTGAAGTTGTCGGCATCAACGATCCGTTTGTAGATCCGGAGTACATGGTCTACATGACCAAATATGACACCATGCATGGTAAATTCGACGGCTGCGTCGCTATCAAAGACGGTAAATTCACTGTCAACGGCAAAGCAATCGAAGTTTACGGCTGCATGAACCCGGAAGAGATTCCTTGGGGTGCCATCGGCGCGGAGTATGTCGTTGAGTCCACAGGCGTGTTCACCACCACCGAAAAAGCTTCCGCTCACATCAAAGCTGGCGCTAAGAAAGTCGTCATCTCCGCTCCTGCCAAGGACAAAGAGACCCCGACCTTCGTTATGGGCGTCAACGATGATAAATACACCAAGGACATGATGGTTGTTTCCAACGCATCCTGCACCACCAACTGCCTGGCTCCTCTGACCAAAGTCATCAACGATAAATTCGGCATCGTCGAAGGCCTGATGACCACCGTCCACTCCACCACTGCCACCCAGAAGACCGTTGACGGTCCTTCCAAGAAAGATTGGCGCGGCGGCCGTGCGGCAGCTGGCAACATCATTCCTTCTTCCACCGGCGCTGCCAAAGCTTGCGCTCTGGTTATCCCGGAAGTCAAGGGCAAACTGACCGGTATGGCGTTCCGCGTTCCGACCCTGGACGTCTCCGTTGTTGACCTGACCGTCCGTCTGGAGAAATCCACTACATACGAAGAGATCTGCGCTGCCGTCAAAGAGGCATCCGAAGGCTGCATGAAGGGCATCCTGGGCTACACCGATGAAGACGTCGTTTCTTCCGACTTCCTCACCGATCCCCGCACCTCCATCTTCGACGCCAAAGCCGGCATCATGCTCAACCCGAACTTCGTCAAACTGGTTTCCTGGTATGACAACGAGTGGGGCTATTCCAATAAAGTCCTGATGCTCATTGCTCACATGGCGGAAGTCGACGCGAAATAATTGAGTTTCCTAAAAAGGAGCGCGTATGCGCTCCTTTTTTTATTGCCCAAAACTGCGCGACGCCCTTTCCTTCGGGAAAACAAGCTGCCTTTGCGGCGATGTCTTTATGTTCCCCCGTTCTCCGATGATTACGCTTCGTTTGGAAGCCCAACGGCAGCCACAAAGGTGGCTGCCGTTTTTGATGGGGGCTGGCCTTGTAATGCCCCGCCGCCGGAGGGAAGGCTGTTTAGCGCTTGTGAATCAGATGGAGAATCATCTGCGGAAATGGTAAAAAAATACAGTTTAAACAATCTTATCCAGCCAAATTCGACAGTGGGTTTGTACTATAATAAATAGGCTTTGCTGAGAAAAAGAAAAAATGAATCAATCCAGGATACAAATCTTCTGGACGCTTTGCAAGTGATCGAAAGAGGTTCAAAATATTTGGTGGAAATCCACAATTTTGTTATTTTGTCACATAGAATATTATGAAATTTTACACAATGGACAATTGAAATCACAGGGAAATACTGCTAGAATAAAGATAACAACAAAGGGGGAGAGAACGATGGCGAACAGTTCCAAGAAAAACAACGTGCCTCTCTATCTGTTCCATCAAGGGACGAATTTTAAAGCCTATGAGTTCCTGGGCGCCCATCCAGCCAAACGAGGCCGGAGCGAAGGCGCTGTTTTCAGAACCTGGGCGCCCCATGCGCAGAGCGTATCGGTGGTGGGAGACTTTAACGACTGGGACCCGCAGAAGCATCCGATGAAAAAGCTCAGCGACGCGGGATTGTGGGAGGGCTTTATCCCCCGGGTGGAGCGCTTTGACACTTACAAATACTGCATTACCGCCGAGGACGGCCGGCAGATTCTCAAAGCGGACCCCTATGCCTTTCACAGCGAGACAAGACCCTATACCGGCTCCAAGTTCTACGACATCTCCGGTTTCCCCTGGGGGGATGAGAAGTGGATCGAAGAGCAAAAATCGGCCAACCACTATCAGCAGCCTATCAACATCTACGAGGTGCACTTCGGCTCCTGGAAACAGAAGGAGAACGGCGACCCATACAGCTACGGGGAGCTTGCCGACGAGCTGATTCCCTATGTCAAGGAAATGGGCTACACCCATGTGGAGCTGCTTCCCGTGTGCGAATACCCCTTTGACGGCTCCTGGGGCTATCAGGTCACCGGCTACTTTGCCCCCACCTCCCGCTACGGCGAGCCCAAGGGGCTGATGGAATTTATCAATAAAATGCACAAAAACAAGATCGGCGTCATCATCGACTGGGTGCCGGCCCACTTCCCCAAGGACGAGCACGGCCTGTACGAGTTTGACGGCGGTTATTGCTACGAATACAGCGACATCCAAAAGCGGGAACACAGCCATTGGGGCACCCGTATCTTCGATTTCGGCCGCAACGAAGTGGTCAGTTTCCTCGTCTCCAACGCCATGTTCTGGGTGGAGCAGTACCATGTGGACGGCATCCGGGTGGACGCCGTGGCCTCCATGCTCTACCTCGATTACGGCAAGGAGGACTGGGAGTGGACCCCCAACAAAAACGGCGGCCGGGAGAATCTGGAAGCGGTGGAGTTTCTGCGCACCCTCAACAAGGCGGTCCTCTCCGAGCATCCGGAAGTCATGATGATCGCCGAGGAATCCACGGCCTGGCCGCTGGTGACCAAGCCCACCTTCGTGGGAGGGCTCGGCTTCAACTTCAAGTGGAACATGGGCTGGATGAACGACATGATTTCCTACATGTCCTTGGACCCCCTGTTCCGGTGCTATAACCACGATAAGATCACCTTTAGCCTCTGCTATGCCTTCGCGGAAAACTATGTCCTGCCCATCTCCCACGACGAGGTGGTCCATGGCAAGTGCTCCCTGATCGGCAAAATGCCCGGCGAATACGAGCAGAAATTCGCGGGAGTCAGGGCCTTCCTCGGCTACATGTACGCCCATCCGGGAAAGAAGCTCCTCTTCATGGGCCAGGAGTTCGGACAGTTCATCGAGTGGGACTATAAAAAGGGTCTCGACTGGATGCTGCTGGACTATCCCATGCACCAGAAGCTGCGGGACTTTGTCAAGGAACTCAACCTCTTCTACCGCAAAAACCCGCCCATGTGGCAGGTGGACGACAGCTGGGATGGATTTACCTGGATTTCCCACGACGACAACACCCAGAATATTATCGCCTTTAGGCGCATAGATGAAAAGGGGAACGAGATCATTATCGTGTGCAACTTCGCCCCCGTCAAACGGGAGCATTACCGCATCGGCGTCCCCGATTACTGCCACTTTAAAGAGCTTCTCAACTCCGACGACGTCCGTTTCGGCGGCACCGGGGTTCAAAATACAGAACCTGTGAAGGTCGACGACATCCCGCTCCACGGCTATGAAACTTCCATGGAGATCACCATTCCGCCGCTGTCCACCGTCTATTTTAAGGGCCTGCGGAAGAGAAAACGCTCCAAGGTCAAGGCGGTACCGGCGGTGAAGGAAGCCAAACAGGCGCCAAGAAGAAAGAAAAAGGAACCTGAAAAACAGGAAGAAGCCACAGACAAATAGATGTTAGGGAAGAATGGAGGTACTCATATGTTTCGCAAAAAGGAAATGATCGCAATGCTTTTGGCCGGCGGACAGGGCAGCAGGCTGTATGCCCTGACCCGGAATTTGGCCAAACCCGCGGTACCCTACGGCGGAAAATACCGCATTATTGATTTTCCCCTTTCCAACTGTGTCAACTCCGGCATCGACACGGTGGGCGTCCTGACCCAGTACCAGCCCCTGGTCCTCAACGAATACATAGGAAACGGCCAGCCCTGGGACTTAGACCGGGTCAACGGCGGCGTTTATGTCCTGCCGCCCTACCAGAAGAGCAAGGGCTCCGACTGGTACACCGGAACGGCCAACGCCATCTATCAGAATATCCCCTTTATCGAGCGGTATGACCCGGATTACGTGGTCATCCTCTCCGGCGACCACATCTACAAGATGGACTACTCCAAGATGCTCAGCTACCACAAGAAGAACAATGCCGACTGCACCATCGCGGCGCTGGAAGTGCCCATGGAAGAAGCACCCCGCTTCGGCATCATGAACTGCAACGAGGACATGAGCATCTATGAATTCGAGGAGAAGCCCCCCCAGCCCAAGAGCAACTTGGCTTCCATGGGCATCTATATCTTCTCCTGGAAGAAGCTCAAGAAATATCTGGAAGAGGACGAGCAGGATCCCAGCTCCTCCAAGGACTTCGGCAAGAACATCCTGCCCAAGATGTTGGCCGACGGCCAGCGGATGTTCGCATGGCCCTTTGACGGCTACTGGAAGGACGTGGGCACCATCGACAGCCTCTGGGAGGCAAACATGGACTTGCTCGACCCCAAGGTGCCGCTGGAACTCAGGGACCAGAGCTGGAAGATCTACGCCAGGAACCCCATCATGCCCCCCCACTTTGTGGCGAAGGGCGCTGTGGTCCAGGATTCCATGGTGACCGAGGGCTGCAAGATTGAAGGGACGGTGGACTTCTCGGTCCTGTTTGCCGGCGTGACGGTGGAGCAGGGCGCGATTGTCAGAGACAGTATCATCATGCCGGGTTCCGTCGTGAAGGCCGGCGCGGTTGTGGAATACGCCATTGTGGCGGAGGACTGTGTCATCGGGGAGGGCGCCCATGTGGGCAAGCGGCCCGAGGAGATGGAAGACAAGGACGCCTGGGGCGTGGCGGTCATCGGCGCTGGTGTGACCATCGGCGACAAGGTGGAAGTGGGCCCCAAAGCAATGGTAGAACGGGACATTTTGGAGGTGTAAGCGATGAGGGAAAACAAAGTACACGGCATTATCTTTTCCAATATGCATGACCACGCCCTCAGTGAACTGACAGAGAAGCGGACCATGGGCTCCATTCCCATCGGCGGCAGATACCGGCTCATTGACTTCATTTTGTCCAACATGGTCAATTCCGGTATTTCGGACATCGGCGTGGTGACCAAGAGCAATTACCAGTCTTTGATGGACCATCTGGGTTCGGGCAGAGAGTGGGATTTGGCCAGGAAAAAGGGCGGTATTAGCATCCTGCCCCCCTTCGGCCACGCGGGCTCCGGCATTTACCGGGGTAAATTGGAGGCGCTGCACGGCATCCTGGGCTATATCCGCCACTCCCAGGCCCAGTATTTTGTATTGGCCGACTGCGACGTCATCGCCAACATCAATTTGAAGAAGGCCATCGACCAGCATATGGAGACCGGCGCGGATGTGACCATCCTCTACAAAAAGGACTATGTGGTCCCCGACGCGGTGCAGGAGTGCACGGTATTTGAAATTGACGACACCGGCCGGGTCACCGACGTGCTCATCAACCCCCAGACTTCCGGGGAGTGCAACATCAATCTCAACATGTACATCATCTCCAAGGACCTGCTCGAAAGGATTATCACCGATACTTCCAGCCGCAACCTCTACTCCTTCCGCAAGGACTTCTTGCAGGCAAGCGCGGGCAAATTGTGGTTCCAGGGCTTTGAGGTCACCGAGGAAGCGCGGAAGATCAACTGCATGAAGAGCTTCTATGAAGCCAACATGGATATGTTAAACGAAGACCTGCGGGATTCCCTCTTCCCCAAGGACCGCCCCATCTATACCAAGGTCCGGGACGAGGTGCCCACCATGTACGGCTTGGGCGCCCGGGTATCCAACTCCCTGGTGGCCGACGGCTGCGTCATTGAGGGAGAGGTGGAAAATTCCATTATCTTCCGCGGTGTCACCATCGGCAAAGAAGCCAAGGTGAAAAACTCCATCGTCATGCAGGGCACCACGGTGGGAGAGAAGGCCAATCTCGACTATGTGATCATCGACAAGGATGTCACGGTCAGCGACAACCGGATGCTGATGGGCTTTAGTACCTATCCCATCTTCATCTCCAAGGGAAGCATTGTCTAACAAAATTGCCATCAGGGTAACCGCGCCGGAATGCGGCGCGGTTACCCTGCCGTTTTTACATCGAGAGGGGTGCGATCAATGAAAATATTATTTGCAGCAAGCGAAGCGTTCCCGTTCATGGCGTCGGGAGGATTGGCCGATGTGGCGGGAAGCCTGCCCAAGGCGCTCCAAGGCCGGGATCAGGAATGCAGAATCGTCATGCCGCTCTACGGGGATATCCGCAGCGAGCTCAAGGAAAAGATGAAATACATCACCAACTTTACCGTCCCCCTCGCCTGGCGGCAACAGTATTGCGGCGTCTTTGAGGCCGAAGTCGACGGCGTGACTTACTATTTTCTCGATAACGAATACTACTTTAAACGCAAGGGCATCTACGGGTTCTATGACGATGCGGAGCGGTTTTCCTTCTTCGCCAAAGCCATTCCCGAAATGCTCAATTACATCGACTATGCGCCGGACATCATCCACTGCAACGACTGGCAGACCGCGCTGACTCCGGTTTACCTCAATCTCTATTTCCGGCACAACCCCAAATTCCAGAATATCCGCACCGTGTTCACCATCCACAATATCCAGTATCAGGGCCGCTACGGCATGGAGATTGTGGAGGACGTCATGGGCATCCCCAAATACGCGGGCAGTATGGTGGAGATGGAGGGCTGCTCCAATATGATGAAGGGCGCCATTGAACAAAGTGATATGGTGACCACCGTCAGTCCCACCTATGCCTGGGAGATTACCGATCCTTGGTTCTCCCACGGCCTGGATGAGCTGCTCAGGCGTTACAACTACAAACTGGCCGGCATTCTCAACGGCATCGACGGAGACGTCTACAACCCGGCCACCGACCCCAACATCGCCAAGAACTATACGGTCAAGACGGTGGCGGACAAAAAGGTAAACAAGCGGGACCTGGTGGAGAGCATGGGGCTCGAATATAAGGACGAGGTGCCCGTCGTCGGCATGGTCACCCGTTTGGTGGCCCACAAGGGGTTGGACCTGGTCAAATACATCTTTGAGGACCTGCTCAGGCTGGGCGTCCAGTTTGTCATCCTGGGTTCCGGCGACTATATCTTCGAGAACTTCTTTAACGAGATGCAGGCCAGATATCCCGAGCAGGTGGCCGTGAAGATCGGCTTTATCCCGTCGTTGGCTCGGAAGATCTACGCCGGAGCGGATATGTTCCTCATGCCCTCCAAAAGCGAGCCCTGCGGCTTAGCACAGATGATCTCCCTGCGTTACGGCACCATCCCCATCGTCCGGGAAACCGGCGGCCTCAAGGATTCCATCAAGGACCTGGGCGGGGAAGGCGGCAACGGTTACACCTTCAAGACCTATAACGCCCACGATATGCTGGGCGCCGTCCAGCGGGCGGTGAGCCTCTACCACTACCACGATAAATGGAAGGCGGCAGTGGTAAACGCCATGAAATGCGACTTCAGCTGGGCCCGTTCCGCCGACGAGTACATCAAGGTGTACAAACGGGTGTTGGGGCTGAGCGAGTAAAATGGATTCTTGCGCTATGGCAAAGGAGCCGGAAGGCACATCTGTGGTCCTTTGGCGGTCCCTTGCGTACAGCGCATGTCAAAAACAAGAGAAAGCCCGGCAACGAGCTGCCGGGCTTTTTTGATAGAGAGGATGGAAAAAACATGGAGGTAAGAAAAAAGAAGACGCTTTTATCCCTGTTGTTGCTGGCAGCGGCCATTGTGCTCATGGCGCTGCCCACCAGCGCCGTACTCACCTTTGCCACCAGCCCCACCGAGACGGTGGAGAAGACTTTTTCCTACTTTAATTTCCAGATCTTCGGCATGGGGGCCGTCCTCCCGCCAATCATCGCTTGCCTGTCGGTGGCGGCGGCGCTCATCACCTTATGGAACCTGCTGGCCAAGGAGGAATCGGCCATGCGAAATCTGGCGGCCTGGATTCTCTCCCTCATTTGCCTTCTCGGCTCCTTGGGCAATCTCCTGCTCACCGGCAGTGTGGGCTGGGCGGGCATCGGCATTGCGGTGCTTCTCTTCGGCGCTTTTTCCATGCAAAAGCTCGCCTGAGACAATCCTCTCGTGAGACAGTAAGCGCGGTAAAGCCCCGGCTTAAAAAAACGGGGCTTTACCGCGGTACATAGGCGGCGCGGAATTTGCATCCTGCCCCAGCATGGCCCCTTGGGCTCCATGCCGACGCAGGCTGGCCGACGCAAAAGTATCCGGTGGATGCCGGTTTCCAAGACGCGAAAGAAAATAAGGGAGGAAAAATCATGACAGGAGACCGTTTTGAAAAAGTATACGCGCAGGGAATGATGACGGTGATGGAAATATGGGTGGATAGAGAAACAGGCGTCCATTACATCTGGCACGCAAGCGGTTACGCGGGGGGCTTTTCGCCTCTCTTGGACCAGGATGGAAAAGTGGTGGTGACGCCGGTGGCAAAATAACCGCGTTTCCCCCAGCAACATTCCGGTATAAAAAGAAGCCGCACAAAAAAGCCCCGGCCTACTAGGCCGGGGCTTTTAAAGATAAAAGATTTATGGACAAATCGTTAAAAGGCGGAGGGGAACTTTATTTTCCCGGGAGAAGATGGTAAAATAGGAAAAGGACCTATTTTTTGTCGCCTTGAATCCGATGCTCGGAATTTTGGATGAGATTTAAAAGGGAAGAGGCGAACATGGGATAGCGCCGGGAAATTTCCTCCGTTGTCAGGCTCAGCGGCTCCACGCTTTCCAGCGGCATCACATCTCCCACCGCGTCGTTTTCCACGCAGGCTTGGAGTTTGGCTTCGCAGGTTTTCATGGCCGCGTCGGCCACATCCCGGGCCATGGACTTGGGCACGGTGAAGAGCCCGGCCTGGTTCCTGGGATTGGCGCTGTAAAGACAGCGGAACATCTTGTACACCGCCAACATCAGGTAGGTGGAAACTTCGCTGACCACCGTCTTATTCTTGGTTAAGGAAACCATGTCAAAGAGAATGTTGAGGGAGTTGGCCAGCAGCTTTTTGTTGAGGGTAGGGAGAATGCTTCCCTTGATCTGATTTTCCTTGCCCATAGCGTCGGGATCGGGGATGTCCTCCACCGAGAGCTTGGCCCCATTGCGGTCGGGCGAGCGCCCCAGCAGATAGTCACAGGACACATGGTAGTAGTCCGCACAGCGGATTACAAAATCAAGGCCACATTCCCGGATGCCCTTTTCATAATGGGAAAGCAGCGCCTGGGATATGCCAAGGTCTCCGGCAGCCATTTTCTGACTGATTCCACGTTCTTTCCGAAGCAATGTCAATATTCTCGGAAAATCGGCATTCACCGGAAATCCCCTCCTCACTGAGTTCATCTCATCCTACCAATACGTATAGTAAATTATATTACAAGGGATACCTTTTGTAAAGGCATTTTGCGAAGGAAAACGTCGTTTTGTAAAAATAAATAAGTGTTAGGTGAAAAATCTATGATAACTTACAAGATCCATTTGATCCGTCACGGCCTCACCGAGGCAAACCAGGCCGGCCGCTACATCGGCCGCACCGATACGCCGGTGTGCGGCGAAGGGATGGAAGAATTGCGGACGCTACGGGATACTTACGAGTATCCGGTGGTACAAAAGGTCTATGTCAGCCCCTTGCTGCGCTGCCGCCAGACGGCCGAAGTGCTCTATCCCGACAGCTTCACCCAGGTAATGGAGGCCTTTGCCGAGTACGATTTCGGCGATTTTGAAGGCAAGACCATGGAGGAGCTCAAAGACAACGAGGACTTCCGCCGTTGGGTTACCGGGGGCCTCCAGGGCACCGTGCCGGGCGGGGAAAACGGCGGCGAATTTATGAAAAGAATTATTCTGGGCATTCATGATGTCTTTCAGGACATGATGAAGCAGAAAGTGACCTCCGCCGCCGTCATCACCCACGGCGGGGTCATCATGAATCTACTCTCCGGCGTGGGCGTTCCCAAACGGGAGCCCATAGACTACGCCGTGGGCAACGGCCGGGGCTTCACCATCGTCATGACCCCTCAAATGTGGATGCGGGACCGCTGCTTCGAGGTGTTCGATGTGGTGCCTAAGGGGGAGCGGATCGGATCCAACGCAGGGGCATTGGATCCATTTATCACACTGGACGAATAGGAGGCGGCGGCATGGCGGAACAAATCTATGGCATGAACCATCTGTATATCGGCGACGGCAAGGGGAAGACCACTGCCGCCGTGGGCCTGTGCGCGCGGATGGCGGGTGCGGGAAGACGGGTGCTGTTTTTCCAGTTTCTCAAAAGTGGGGAGAGCAGCGAGGTTATGAGCCTGCAAAAGCTGGGAGTTGAGACGGGCCACACCCCCAAAGCGGACAAGTTCACCTGGCAGATGGATACAGAAGAGTTTGCAAGCTGCCAAGAGGCGGTGCGGCGCTGCTTTGCGGAGGTGCTCTGCGCCGCCCAAAGCGGGGACTATGGGCTCATCGTCCTGGACGAGGTGCTCGACGCGGTCAACTGCCGCATGCTGGAGGACGAGAGCCTCCAGCGCCTTTTGCGGGACAAAGCGCCGGTGACGGAGCTGGTTCTCACCGGGCGCAACCCGTCGGAAGCGGTGGCGGCAAAATGCGACTATATTTCCGAGATCAAATGTGTGCGGCATCCTTACCAAAAGGGGATTACCGCTCGCAAAGGCGTGGAATACTAAAGTTGATCCCATGTTCCGGGACGCCCCCGACAGAGGGCGCGGACGGGGGACTCGTCCGGACATATGGGGTCCGGGCAAATGACGGAAAGGGGAAGCGCGAAGGAAGCCGACGCGCGGTGGAAGAAAAAATGCTGAGAAGAAAGATCAAACGCGACGCGAGATCGGCGCTGTGCAACAATTGGGGGAAGGCTGTCTGCATTCTCATGATCATGCTGGCGGTGGGGGTGCTGTTCGCCCTTTTTGAATCGGTGATTTCGGTGGCGCTGGGCATGCACACCTTTCGGGAGCTGCTGTTCCTGGACGGCTATGCCCCGGAAGCGATCAGTGTGACCCGCCTGGCCCTATCCGGCGCCATGCTGCTTCTCTCCTTTTTGGTGCTGGCGCCTTTGTCCATTGGGGTTCTTCAATGGTATTACCGCATCACCGGCGGGGAAAGTCCCGAAATTTCCTCCATCTTTGCCATGTTTTCTTCTATGAAGACCTATTGGAAAAGCATCTGGCTCTCCTTCAATATCACCATCCGTTCCGCCATCTGGACGGCCTTCCTCACAGGGCCCGGCGCGCTCATCCTCTATTGGGGTGTCCAAACCCTCCGGCGGGTGGAGGGAAATACCGGCAAAGCCCTGGCCATTACCGGTATCCTGTCGGGGCTGGTCCTCTTCTTATTGGGGACTGTCTTCCTGTTGACGACATTGAGCAAATATCTGTTGGCGTTTTATCTTTTCGCGGAGGGTCCGGAAGTGAAAGTGAGCGAAGCGATCCGCGCTTCCCTCAAATACACTTGGGAACACCGGTTCCGGCTGTTCGGCTTTTTTCTCTCCTTCCTGCCCTGGTTCATTCTGTGCATCCTGATGGTGCCGGTTTTATATGTGGCGCCTTATCTCAGCTGCGCCACGGCGATTTACGCCCGGTATCTGATCCAGCTGGGCCGCAGCAAGGAGATGGAGGCGACTAAAGCCTATGAGGCGCCGGTCCATTCCGATGCCCCGGTGGTGGACGTAGCCGATTACAATGAAGAAATCCGTCCGTAAACGACGGCATAAGGAAAGGCCCCCTTCGTTTGGAAGGGGGCCTTTTTGCATTGACGAAAATGAATCCCTCTGTCCATCATACAAAGGGAAGAAAGACAAGGACCGAATTATTTTTTCAGTTCGGCCAGACAGCTTTTGCAGATGTTTTTACCTTTAAAGGTGACAACATCGCTAGCATTGTTGCAGAAGATACACGCGGGTTCATACTTTTTGAGAATAATTTGGTTGGTGTCCACATAAATTTCAAGTGCGTCTCTTTCGTTGATGTCCAGTGTTCTGCGGAGCTCGATGGGCAGAACAATTCGACCCAGTTCGTCAACCTTACGTACAATACCGGTTGATTTCATTGCAAATACCTCCCTTTAGACATAGAATACGCCGATTTCGATATTTTTTGCATTGCCTGCCTCTTAAATATAGCTGATTTTTGTAAAATTGTCAAATAATTACAACGTTTTTTTTGAAAAAGTTCTGATTGTTGTTCATACAACTGCATTGTAGATGAAAGAAAGACGGGACAGTTTTTGGACAAAACTTATAAAAATAAAAGAAAAATTCCTACATATGGGGGGTAATTATCATGATGACCTGGATATTTTGTGTCATGATAGGCTTATCTTTTCTCTTTGGGGCGCTGACAGGGCGGATGCCACAAGTTTCCCAGGCGGCGATCAGCTCCTGTTCGGAGGCGGTTAAACTGGTCATTACCCTGCTGGGAACCATGTGTCTGTGGAGCGGGCTCATGAAGGTGGCGGACGAATGCAGAATCACCGACGGCCTGGCCAAGCTCTTTTCCCCTATCAACAAGCACATCTTTAAGGGCTTGGATCAAAAGTCCAAGGCGGCCAAGGCCATCTGTATGAACATGGCGGCCAACCTCTTGGGCCTTGGCAACGCGGCCACTCCCCTTGGCATGGCGGCTATGCGGGAATTGGAAAAGCTCTCGCCGGACAAAACCATGGCCAGCGATCACATGGTCACCTTTGTGGTCCTCAACACCGCCTCTCTCCAGCTCATTCCCACCACCATTGCGGCGCTTCGTTTGGAGATGGGGGCTAAAGCGCCGCTGGATATTCTGCCCGCCGTCTGGGTGACGTCGCTTTCCTCCATTGTGGTGGCACTGCTGGCCGCCCGGTTTTTCGGCATGTTTACCCGTCCCAAGGGCCGTCCTCAGCAGGGAAAGGGAGAAAAGAAAAAGATCGTGCATCTCAAAGGCGCGGCCTAAGGAAGGAGGGAGCGGCTCTGAGCGATTACATCATTCCCGCAGTTATTGTCATCATCATCGTCTATGCTCTCATTCGGGGCGTTAAGGTGTTCGACGTCTTCATCGAAGGGGCCAAGGAGGGCTTTGGCACCGCTGCCACCGTGCTGCCCGCCCTGATTGGCCTGATGACCGCCATCGGTATGTTTAAGGCGTCCGGGGCCCTCGACATGCTCACCGCGGCCCTGCGTCCCGTGGCCAGTCTTGCCCAAGTGCCCCCCGAAGTGGTGCCCTTGGCCATCGTGCGGCCCATCTCCGGCTCCGGCGCCCTGGCGGTCTTCCAGGACATTCTGAAAACCTACGGCCCCGACAGCCTCATCGGTCAGGTGGCCAGCGTCATGCAGGGCTCCACCGAGACCACCTTTTACACCATCGCCGTCTATTACGGCGTGACCAAGGTCAGCCGGACCCGCCACACCCTGGTCAGCTCCCTCACCGGCGACCTGACCGGGTTTTTGATGAGCGCCCTCACCGTCCAGCTCATGCTCCACTGACAACCTACCGCCACCTGCCGGTGGAGGAGGACGCGCAATGGGCCCGTGTTGACCGTATGGTGCGGTGCCCGCGTTACAGCTGCTTGCCGGGGGATGCCAGGGAAGAGGCTGCGAAAACAAATATACATGGGACGCGCAAAGTCTATGGCGCGGCACGATCTAGAATGGTACCGCCGCCGCGGCGCCGAGATCATGTTACGTGGAAAGCCCAAACGCGATATGGCCGCGGGCCCTGCCCGCCCACCTGCCGGTGGAGGAGGACGCGCAATGGGCCCGTGTTGACCGTATGGTGCGGTGCCCGCGTTACAGCTGCTTGCCGGGGGATGCCAGGGAAGAGGCTGCGAAAACAAATATACATGGGACGCGCAAAGTCTATGGCGCGGCACGATCTAGAATGGTACCGCCGCCGCGGCGCCGAGATCATGTTACGTGGAAAGCCCAAACGCGATATGGCCGCGGGCCCTGCCCGCCCACCTGCCGGTGGAGGAGGACGCACAATGGGCCCATGTTGACCGTATGGTGCGGTGCCCGCGTTATAGCTGCTTGCTGGTGGGGAAGGACACGCACTGGGCCCGTGTTGACCGTGAATGCGATGCCCGCGTTGCAAGAAAATCTGCAACCAAAAGAGGTTCCCTGCCGATGGGCAGGGAACCTCTTTCCTTTGCGATATATTTCTGTGCACCCCGAAAAGGGGGCCATCCGCGGAAAGCCGGCTTATTTGAGGAAGCCGACCTTTTTATAGACTTTGTCCAGCGTCCGCTGGGAGATGGCGAGGGCTCGTTCCGCTCCCTTGGCGTAGCACTCTTCCAGATAGGCTTTGTCTTTGATGAGAGCGTCGAACTTTTCCCGCACCGGGCGCAGATGTTCGGCCACCGCCTCGCCGACGGCCACCTTGAAGTCCCCGTAGCCCTTCCCGGCAAATTCGTTCTGGATTTCGTCGAAGCTCTTGCCGGTGACCACGCTGTAAATGGTCATCAGGTTGTTGATGCCGTCCTTGCCCTCCCGGTAGGCCACTTCCATCTCTGAATCGGTGACCGCCCGTTTAAACTTCTTGATGATCTGTTCAGGCTTATCGAGAATGGAGATGAAGGCGTTTGGATTGGAGTCCGACTTGGACATCTTTTTGGTGGGTTCGGAGAGGGACATGATCTTGGCCCCCGCCTTGGGGATGTAGGCGTCGGGGACGGTGAAGACGTTGCCGTAGACGCCGTTAAAGCGCTGGGCGATGTCCCGGCTCAGCTCCAGATGCTGCTTTTGGTCGATGCCCACCGGCACCAAATCCGCCTGATAAAGGAGAATGTCCGCCGCCATCAGTACCGGATAGTCGAAGAGGCCGGCGTTGATGTTGTCGGCGTACCGGGCGGATTTGTCCTTAAACTGGGTCATGCGGGAAAGCTCGCCGAACTGGGTGAAGCAGTTGAGCACCCAGGTCAGCTCCGCGTGGGTCTTCACATGGCTTTGGATGAAGGCGATGGATTTTTCTGGGTCGATGCCGCAGGCCAGGATGAGGGCATAGGCTTCCAGAGTGTTCTGCCGGAGCTTCTGCGGGTCCTGCCGCACGGTGATGGCGTGCATATTGACGATGGAATAGACACAGTGATATTCCTCTTGTAGGGTCACCCAGTTTTTGATGGCGCCCAGGTAGTTGCCCAGCGTCATGACGCCGGTGGGCTGGATGCCCGAAAAGATCACCTTTTTGCGCGCCGGTTTGTTTTCCTGCACCGGCTGGATGGTTTCACTCATGGCTCAAAGCTCCTTTTAGAACATTTCTTTGGTCAGCTGGCCCAGAATCCGACAGCCCTCCACGATTTTCTCGTCGGTGGGGGTGGAGAAGTTCATGCGGAAGGAGAAGGTGGGGTCAGATGCCTTGGCGGTGAAGGCGTTACCGGGCACCATGGCCACGCCGTGCTCCACCGCCCGCTTGCAGAAGCCGGGCATATCGCTGCCCTCGGGCAGGGTGCACCAGAGGAAGAGTCCGCCGTCGGGATCGGTGTGGGCCACGTTGGGGCTGAAGTTCTGATCAATTTCCGAAATCATCAGGGCGCATTTCTTGCGGTAGATGTCCCGCAGGCCCTGTACATGTTCTTCGAAGTCGTACTCGGCCAAGAACCGCTCGCAGATCATCTGGCTGAGGATGGTGGTGTGGACGTCGGTGCACTGCTTGGCCACGACAATCTTGCCCATGAGCCCCTTGTCCGCCACTAAGTAGCCCACCCGCAGTCCGGGGGAGAGCACCTTGGAGAAGGAGCCGCAGTAGACCACCAGGCCGTCGGTGTCCAGGGTCTTGATGGAGGGGATGGTCTCGCCCCGGAAGCGCAGATCGCCGTAGGGGTTGTCTTCCAGGATGATGACGCCGTACTGCTTGGCTAGCTCATAGACCGCTTTTCTCTTTTCATAGCTCATGGTGATGCCGGAGGGATTCTGGAAGTTGGGGATGAGGTACATTAACTTCACATTGGGGCTTGTCTTGAGGGCCTCCTCCAGCTTTTCAATGTTGATGCCGTCGTCGTCCATCTCCACGCCCACCAGGTTGGCATTGTAGGAACGCATGGTGTTGAGCGCGCCCACAAAGCTGGGGGCCTCCACGATGATGGTGTCTCCCTCGTTGCACAGGCACTTGCAGACCAGGTCGATGCCCTGCTGGGCGCCCGATACGATGATGAGATCGTCATTTTCTCCGATGACGCCGTAGCGGGTGCGGCACAACTCTCTGAGCGCGTCCCGCAGAGGGGGGTAGCCCTCCGAGATGGAATACTGCAGCGCGCCGATGGGGTTCTTGGTCAGAATTTCGGCGGTGATTTTTTCAATGGCTTCACAGGGGAAAGCCTCCGGCGCCGGATTGCCCGCCGCAAAGGAAATGATTTTGGGGTCGGCGGTGGCTTTGAGGATTTCCCGGATGGCCGAGGGCTGCAAAGCCTCCATTTTATCAGAGAATGTATAGTTCACTTCATCTCTTCCTTTCCATGATGGCTCTGATGTCTTTGTATGCTGTTTATTTTATCACAATAAAGCGCCGGTGAAAAGGAAATCTTTCGCAAAAATCCCCGGGAGGGGTTGATTCTCAGTGAAAAAGACAAAAACCGGCCTCGGGAAGAGTGGAAATGAGACAAACAGACAAAATAATCGGTCCGATTCTGACATCCTTTTTTGCGGGGACAGGCTATAATGTGGACAAAAGGAAATAATTTACAATTCTACCATTCTATGAAACCATTTTTTAGAATAGAACCGGATGGGGAGGGCGAAAGAATGAAAAATGCATCCATCACAGCCGGGGGCGTTTCGGGACGCGTCTCCGACTTCCTCAAAGAGCACCGGGCGGTGTTCCTCTTTTTAATGACGGCTCTTTTGGGCTATGTCTTCGCAAACTCGGTGATGATCGAATCCATCGCGCCCTTCGGGGTGGCCTTCGCCGCCGCCATGACTTACGACTACGCGGTGGCCGCCTTTGCCGGGACGCTGATTGGGTATCTAGTCCCCATCACCAGCCCATCCAGCATGAAGTACGTGGTGGCGGTCCTCATCGTCATCGGCGCCCGCTGGACACTGAGCAAGATTAAGACCCTGCGGCGCAGCGCGGTCTTCTCCTGTGTGGTGGCCTTCGCGGCCCTCTTTGTCACCAATGTGCTCTCCATGCCGGGGCTGGACCTGTTCTCCATGATCATGGCCTTTGCCGAGGGCGCTCTGGCCGCCGGTTCCACCTACTTTTTGATGAAAGCGCTGGACCTGGTGGCCTCCTCCAAGAGCCTCAAAGACTTTTACAGTGCCAGCGCCCCCTGCCTCATGATTTCGATGGGCATCCTGCTCATGGCGCTGGGCTCCATGCAGATCGGCGGGTTTTCCATCGGACGGATGGTCTGCGTATTGGTCACCCTGGTTTCCGCCTTCTCCCTGGGAGCTTCGGGGGGCGCGGTCACCGGTATTTCCACCGGCGTCGCTATGGGGCTCATCAGCCAGCAGTACGGGCATCTGGTCATGTCCTACGGTCTGGGAGGCCTGTTGGCGGGCGTCTTCGCCTCCTTTGGACGGGTGGCCTCCTGCGGCATCTTTATCGTAGTCAACGCCGTCAGCGCCTTAGTATCCGGCGCGGGCTTCAATGTCTACTCCTCCCTCTATGAGGTGTTCGGCGCCACCGTTCTCTTTATGTTCCTGCCCGCTTCCTCCTTTGCCTCGGTCCGGGAGCTGGCGAGCCCCGCGGTGGATCCCAACCGCCTGATGGACGTCAAGAACATTGTGGCGGGCAGGCTCCGCTTTGCCTCCACCGCCCTCACCGGCATCGCCGACACCACCCGGGCGGTGTCGGACAAGCTGACCAAAATTAGTGCCAGCGACATCAGCTGCGTTTACAACCGGGCGGCCGACAAGGTCTGCGCCCACTGCGGCCTCAACGCGTTTTGCTACGAGACCGGATACACCGATACCATCAACGCCTTTAACGACATGGTCCTCGTCCTCAAAGAGAAGGGCCGGGTGACCAAGGAGGACATTCCCGAATATATGGTCAAGCGCTGCTGCAAGGCCGACCAGCTGGTGGAGGAAATCAATCAGAATTACACGGCCTTCCTCACCGAGGCGGCGGCCGGCCGGAAGGTAACCCAGATTCGGGGTGTGGTCACCGACCAGTTTGAGGGTGTGTCCATGATGCTCGACGCCATGGCCTCTGAGATGGACGACATCCGCAACATCGACGGGGAGCTGGTCAAGAGCGTCACGGAGGTCATACGCAAAAACGAGCTGGAGCCGCTGTATGTCAACTGTTACGAGGACCGCTTCTCCCGGGTGACGGCAGAGGTCACCATCCGGGACCGGCAGCGGCATAAAATATCGAAGAAGAATTTGGCCATGGATTTGTCGGAAGTCTGCGAACGGGAGTTTGACTTCCCCCTCATTCAAGAGGCCGACGACATGATCAAGCTCACCTTTATTGAGAGCCCCAACTTTGTGGCCCAGTGGTCCATCGCCCAGCACAATGCCGGGGAGGCCAAGGTCTGCGGCGATGCCTGCGACTGCTTTGTGGACACCAAGGGCCGGGCCAATCTGATCATCAGCGACGGCATGGGCAGCGGCAAGCGGGCCGCTGTGGACGGCGCCATGGCGGCGGGACTCATCTCCCAGCTGCTCAAAGCCGGCATCGACTACGACGCGGCGCTCAAACTCGTCAATTCCTCCCTGCTCATCAAGTCCGGCGAGGAGTCGCTGGCCACCCTGGACATCGCTTCCATCGATTTATTTACCGGCATCGCCCAGTTTATGAAAGCGGGCGCGGCTCCCACCTTTATCAAGCGAGGCAGCAAGGTGCTCAAAGTGGAGAGCTCTTCCCTGCCCGCGGGCATCCTGATGGGGGTGGGCTTTGAGAAGAAGAGTGTCACCCTCAAGGAAAACGACATGCTGGTCATGGTGTCCGACGGCTGTCTGGTCCCCGACGAAGACTGGATTCAGGCCGAGATCGAGACCTTCGGCAACAAGGACGCCGAGGCGCTGACCCAGCGCCTCATCTCCCAGGCGAAAAAGCGCCAGCCCCAGGACCACGACGACGACATCACCGTCATCGCCGCCCGGATTGCCCGGGTGTCCTGACCCCAACTAATGTGTACTTCTATTTTTCGATAGTCCCCCATGAACCGAAGCGTTCATGATCCCTTCCATCCCCTCTATTCAGAAAGGCGGCCGTTTGATAACGGCCGCCTTTCTGCCGCCTACCGGTACAGGATGCCGGGGAAGAGGCTGCGAAAACAAACACGCATGGGACGCACAAAGTCCGCGATGCTCCATGAGCCTAAATGAAGCCACTGTCGCGGTCCCCGCGTTGATGTTACGTAAAAAGCCACAGCGCCATATGGCTGCGGGTCCTGCCCGCCGCCTGCCGGTGGGGGATGACGCGCTATGAACCTGCATAATGTTCTTTCAATAAAAAACCCGGCGGACTTTTGTCCGCCGGGTTTTCTTTCTAAGAAATGTTTTTTTATGCTTTGCCAGCGCAGCCGAGCACGGTGTTAATCTTGTGGGCCACCATGTCCTTGATCGCGGTGCGGGCCGGAGCCAGATACTGCCGCGGGTCAAAGTGGCTGGGATTCTCAGCGAAGTATTTGCGGATGGTGCCGGTCATGGCAAGACGCAGGTCGGAGTCGACGTTGATCTTGCACACCGCCATCTTGGCCGCCTCGCGGAGCATGTCCTCGGGGATGCCGATGGCGTCGGGCATCTGGCCGCCGTACTGGTTGATCATCTGCACAAACTCGGGGATGACCGAAGAAGCGCCGTGAAGGACGATGGGGAAGCCTGGCAGACGCTTGCCGACCTCTGCCAGGATGTCAAAGCGCAGCTGGGGCTTCTGGCCGGGTTTAAACTTGTAAGCGCCGTGGCTGGTGCCGATGGCGATGGCCAAGGAGTCGACGCCGGTGCGCTCCACAAACTCCTGCACTTCGGCGGGGTTAGTGTAGGAAGCGTCGTCCGCGCTGACGTTGACTGCGTCTTCGATGCCGGCCAGACGGCCGAGCTCTGCTTCAACGGTGACGTTGTATTTGTGGGCATACTCCGCGACCTTGTGAGCCAGCTCCACGTTCTCGTCAAAGGGAAGGTGGGAACCGTCGATCATGACGGAGGTAAAGCCGCCGTCGATGCAGTCTTTGCACAGCTCATAGGAAGAGCCGTGGTCCAGATGCAGAGCAATGGGAATGTTGGGGTTTTCTTTGACAGCCGCCTCTACCAGTTTGACCAGATAGGTGTGGTTGGCATATTTGCGGGCGCCGGCGGAAACCTGCAGAATCACCGGAGCTTTCAGCTCCTGGCAGGCCTCGGTGATGCCCTGAACGATTTCCATGTTGTTGACGTTGAATGCGCCGACAGCATATCCGCCGTCATAAGCTTTTTTAAACATTTCCTTTGTATTTACTAATGCCATTGGAATCACTCTCCTACGTCTTAATGTGGCTTTATTATACCATAGTTTGTCCGAAGAACCAAGGAAAACAGCACTTTTTTTCTTGGAGCCCGCAAGAAAAAGAAAACGCCGTCTCATCAAGTGGCATCGCCCCCTTTTTGGGGGAAAACAGCCCTCAGCGGAATAGCACCGGATGGCAGCGGCTGTAATGGAACAGATACTGCTGGGCGATGCCCTCCACCCCTTGGGAGCAGGGGGGCAGGCCGCAGGGAAAGAGGGTGGAGATGCATTTTTTCATCCACACGTCCATGGGACAGCACTCCATCCGGCCGAAACCGTAGAGCAGGGCGCACTCGGCCACCTTGGGCCCCACGCCGTGAATCTGCTGAAGGACCTCCCGGGCGTCGTCGATGTCCATGGCGGCCACGGCATCCAGGTCAATTTGACCGGAGGCCACCCTCCGGGCGGCGTCCAGCACATAGCCGGCCCGGAAGCCGCACCGGACGGGAGCCAGGTCCTCGGGAGAAAGGGGGGCCAGACGCTCGGGAGTAGGGAAGGAGAAACCGCCCTCCACCGGGTCGCCGAAATGCGCGCAGAGCCGGGCCACCAAGCCCTTGATCCGTTTGATGTTGTTATTCTGGCTCAGGATAAAGGAGCACAGCGCCTCCCAAGGCTCCTGGCGCAGGATGCGGATGCCCGGGGCAAATCGGGCCGCCTCTGCAAGAATGGGGTCGCAGGAAAACTGGGCTTTGAGGGACCCATAGTCCCGATCCAGGTCAAAATAGGGCCGCCAGACGCGCTGAAAGTCGTCCTCGTCTACCCCGTGAAAGAGCACCCGATCCCCTTGGCGCTCCACCCGGCAAAACCGTCCCCGCACAATGCCGGTGTAGCTGCCGTCTTCCTGCCGCTCCCACCGAAAGCATTGTCCGCAGTCGAGCGTTTCGTCCAAATCCAGGTCGGCGCGGGGAAGCGTCACGGCAATTTCCTCCAAAATGGGCAATATGACCCCCTCCTTCCGAAAATTTTCTCTATTATAGCATCCTTTTCCCTCCATTTCACCAGTTGTCCCGAAATTTTGGCAGGAACATGGGAAAAAGTCAAAATGGAGAGCAAAAATGTATAGGATTCTGGTTTTTATAGCGTATTTTCTTTCCACCATTCGGTTTCCACGGACATTATTTTCAAAAAAAGGAGAATGCCGAAGGATTTTTCGGGGGTGCTTGTCCTTGTTTTCCACATATTCCACAGGGTTTTCCACTGACCTTTGTGAAAACTGGAAAATCGCAGGGAAGGGGGAAAGGAGGAGGTCCGTGAAATCCAAAATGGGGAAGTGCATACCGAGGAAAAAACTGACGCAAAATATAGGTAGAATTTTTCCGGCGGATACTGCCGGGGGAGAGGGTGGAACGGATGCTCAAAGGCGTCAACAAAAAGGTGGTCGAGGTAACCAATCCGGAGAACGAATATTTCGAGCGGGTCATTTTTATCCTCAAAGATACCGCCGTGCGGGACAGCGAGGCGCAGATTACCCAGCAGGCGGCCAATTATATCGACACGGCCTGCCGCAAGCCCAGGGGGTCGGCGGCGCTGCCCTTTGTCCCGCAGCGCAAGAAGCGGCGGCTCAAAAACCGCTGGAAGCGCCTGGCCGTGCTGGCCGGGGCCATCCTGGCGGTGGCCTGCGGGACCCTGGCCCTCTTTCTGTTTTGACAGAAAAGGGAAGGGCTGGGCGAAAGTGGTGGAAAAAGCGGAAAGAAGCGGTTTTTCTTTGGGAAAAGTTATGCTATAATAAAGCGTAGTCTTCCGCTTTATGCAGGAGGCGGGCGGCCGGCGCGGGAAAAGGAAGAAAATTCCCATCGCCGCGACGGAAAAGACGCCGAAAAAAGGAAAACCGTCTGAACCCCGCGGCGGGGTGCCGGACGGCGGGAGGACGCAATGGAAAAAGACAGAAATACAGACAGACAGCATCCCGATGTGGTCGCCGGACGCAACGCCGTCCTGGAGGCTCTGCGGTCGGGGAGGACGATTGACAAAATAGATATTCTCTCAGGAGAAACCAAAGGAAGCATCGGCAAAATCGTGGCCATGGCCAGAGACGCGGGCATCCCCGTGCGGGAGACCACCGCCCAGAAACTGGACAAAATCTGCCCGGGTGTCAACCACCAGGGGGTGGCGGCCTATGTGGCGGCCCACGATTACGCTGAACTCGACGACATTTTTGCGAAGGCCGAGGCGCTGGGGGAGGCCCCCTTCCTCCTCATCTGCGACGAGCTGGAGGACCCCCACAACCTGGGGGCCATCATCCGTTCAGCCGAGGCTTGCGGCGCCCATGGGATTGTCATCCCCAAGCGGCGCAGCGTGGGGCTCACTTCCACCGTCTATAAGACGGCGGCCGGGGCCTGCGAATATGTACCGGTGGCCCGGGTTTCCAACCTGGCTTCCGCCATCGACGAGATGAAAAAACGAGGCGTGTGGATTTATGGCGCCGACATGGACGGCACCCAGTGGTGCACCCAGGACTACACCGGCGGCGTGGGGTTGGTCATCGGGGCGGAGGGCTTCGGCATCAGCCGCCTGATCAGAGAGAAATGCGATTTTATCGTATCTCTGCCCATGCGGGGGAAGATTTCCTCCCTCAACGCATCGGTGGCGGCGGGCATCCTGATGTACGAGGTGGCCCGTCAGCGGCTACAGATTAGCGCAAAATAGTGCGGCCAAAACCAGAGGAATGGGAAGTGGAGCAAAAGCATGGATAAAAAATACAATGTAGACGATATACTCAGCGAAGTCAAAAGCAAGAGACAGCGCCAAGCGTCCCGCCGGGCTCCCGGCCAGACGGAGCGCCCGGCTTCCGTCTCGAAAGGGGCGCAGGAACCCGCGCCTTTCCGGTGGGAGCCGGACGGCCCGTCGGCGGGCGAAAAGCCCCAGGGCGCTCCTGTGGAGCGTATGGCCCCTCCCGCCCCCAAAGCCCCGGCGCAGCAGGTTCCGGCCAAGGAAAGGGAGGAGCAGGCGGCCAGACGTGCCGCCATGGAGGACTTTACCGGCCGTTTTTCCAAGGAGTTTGTGCCGCAAAAGCCCCCAGCGGCCCATGTGGCGGTGGAGGACGTCCCCTCCTCTGCGCCGGCGAAAGAGCCGGCCGCGCCTCGTCCACCGGTTTCCCTACATACAGGGGAGGCGGCCAAGGACGCGGCCCAATCAGCTTTCGCCCGGGAGGACGCGCCCGATCAAGGGGCGGCGTCCGGGGCGGGCTTTTCCTTCCAGGCGGAATCGCCCGCCGGTGTGACCGGGGAGGAGAAAGCAGCCACTGCGGTGCGCCCCAATGAGAGAGGCGCGGCCGGGGAAAAAGCGTCGCCCGCCGCCAAGGCGGCCCCGGCGAAGACGGCTCCTGCGGACGATGTAATGAGGAAAACGGCTTCTAACGGATCCGACGGCGAGAAGAATCCCTCGGAAGAGGCGTTTACCGCGCCCGTGAACGCGGCGGGGACAACCGGCTCCACGGCTCCCACAGGGCCGGCGGAGAACACCCCAGGCGGGTTCTCCTTTGACCTGGATAACACCGCGTCCTCCGGCTTTGAGCCCCTCCTCACCGAGGAGGACGAAGCGGCCCAGATCGGATTTACCCGGGTGGTGGACGGCAAGAAGGTCCACACCATCGATGACAAGGTGATTAAGCAGCACAACGAGGTGCAAAAGAGCCGGGAAAAAAAGATCCAGGACTTCGTATTGTTCTCCGACGAGGAGCCGGAAAATGATCTGAGCGAAGAATACGAGGGGCCGGCAGTGCCCGAGGAAATCGATGACTACCACTCCAAAGAGGACAAGCCTTCGGTCATTCATGACCTGAGCAATCTGCACACCTCTTTGTTTATCCGCATCTGTATCGTGGCCCTGATGGGCCTCTTCAGCGCCTACCTGACGGCGGCGGAGGTCTTAAACCTCCCCATCCCGGCGGCCATCAGCCCCGCCACCGCCCCTCAGATCTACGGCATTTGCCAATTGGCGCTAGTCTTCATCAGTTGTATCGTCTGCCATCAGACGGTGGGTGGCGGTATCCTGTCCCTTTTTAAACTCCGGGCGGATTCCGACAGCCTGACGGCCCTTGCCAGCCTCTCGGTGATCATCGGCTGTGTGGCCACCGTCATTTCCCCCGAGAGCTTCGCCTCCTCCGACGTCCACATCTATCCGGTGGTCGCCATTTTGGGACTGCTCTTTAACACCATCGGCAAACTGCTCATTGTGCGGCGGGTGGCGCAGAACTTCCATCTCGTCTCCGCCGACGGGGACAAATACACCCTCTCCCGGGTGGAGGATGAAAACATCGCCTTTGAGCTGACCAAGGGCATGGGGATTGTCAAACCCAACGCTGCGGTTTCGGCCAAGACCCACTTCCTCTCCAACTTCTTAGAGTACTCCTACTGCGAGGACATCACCGACAACGTCAGCCGGGTGCTGGCGCCCATCAGCCTCATCGGCGCGCTGGTGGTCTCCATTTCCTGCTTCTTCATGGAGAAAAACGCCTTCGAATGCATCACCATCTTTAGTTCCATCCTTTGCATCTGCGCCCCCTTCTCCGCCATGTTCATCGCCAATCTCCCCCTCTACAAGGCCTCCAAGCGCCTCTCCGAGGAGGGCGGCATGATCTCCGGCTACCGGGCCATCGAGGAGCTTTCGGACTTAAACGCGGTGGTCATCTCGGCCGGGGAGCTTTTCCCCAAGGGCTCGGTCATGCTCCACGGCATCAAGACCTTCGGACAGCGCCGGATCGACGAGGCCATCCTGGACGCGGCCAGTGTCGTATGCACCTGTGAAACTACCCTGGCCGACGTCTTCCTCCAGGTCATCGAGGGCAAGCAGGATATCCTCAAACCGGTGGATTCTTTGGTTTATGAGGACGCCATGGGCCTTTCGGCTTGGGTGGACTCCAAACGGGTTCTCATCGGCAACCGGGAGCTGATGCTCAACCACGGGGTGGACATCCCCTCCAAGGACTACGAGGACCGGTACGCCAAGGACGGCCGGGAGATCCTCTACCTCTCCAACTCCGGGGAGCTGACGGCCATGTTCATCCTCAGCTACAATTCCCTGGAGCACATCCGGGACGCGGTGGAGGAACTGGTGGACAACGATATCGTGCTGCTCGTTTCCACCAACGACCCCAACGTGACGGCGGAAAAGATCGCCTCCGTCTTCGGCATCGGCATCGAGTTTGTCAGCATCCTGTCCACCCGTCTCAGAGAGGACCTGCGGGATGTGCAGAAGGTTAAACCCAAAGCGCCCGCCTCCATTGCCTTTGCCGGCAAGTTCTCGGTCCTCACCGACACCCTCTCTTCTCTTTTCGCCATCAAGAGCTCCATCGGCATGGGACTCATCGTCCAGACCGTATCGGTCATCCTGGGCTACGGCCTGGCGGTGTTCTTCGCCTACTTCGGCGGCATGGCCCAGCTTACAGTCCTCTCCGTCCTGGTCTACCAGGTGTTCTGGCTGGCGGCCATCCTCATCCTCAATATGATCAAAAAGGTATAATCAAAGCCCCGGAGTCGCTCCGGGGCTTTTTTGCGGCCGGACCGCTTTTATTACATCCTGATAAAATAGCGGAGATCGAAGGAGGGACAGAGACAGAGGGGGCGATTTTGTGCAGTTTTGGCAGGAAAAAAGCGGACTGGCGGACGATTTCTACATATTGCACAAGGGTGTGGAAACGTTTTTGGCAGGAGGGACCAGGTTTTTTGCAAAAATTCGATTGATTAATCGCTGTGGCTTGTGTATAATATACACGATAAGTCAGAATTATGCGGAGTAATTTTATCAAATTTAGACAATAAATCTTCGCCGCTCTTGTGCGTATGGCTTTTGAATCAGAGCTTTGCCCATGAAACAGAGCAAAAGTGGAAAGGAGAGATTCACATTGAAACAGTATACTGCTGACAGGATCAAAAACGTCGCCTTCGCGGGCCACGGCAGCGCGGGAAAATCTTCGCTGGCTGAGGCGCTTCTCTTTCAGGCGGGCGTGACCGACCGTCTGGGAAAGATTGAGGACGGCAACACCATTTCCGACTTTGATCCTGAGGAGATCAAAAGAAAGGCTTCCGTATCCACCTCGATTCTGCCCGTAGAGCATGAGGGCTATAAAATCAATATCATCGACACTCCGGGACTGTTCGACTTTGCCGGCGGCTTCTACGAGGGCGTGCGCGCCGCGGAGAGCGTCGTCATCGCCATTTCGGGAAAATCCGGCGTGGCTGTTGGCTCGGAAAAAGCCTATAAATTGGCATCAGAGCAAAATAAATCCACCATGTTCTTCGTCAGTAAGCTGGATCGGGAGAGCGCGGACTTCTACAAGGTCCTCGAAGAGCTCAAGGCCTCCTTCGGCCCCGCCGTCTGTCCGGTGGTGGTCCCCTATGTCCGCAACCAGAAGGTCCTTTGCTATGTGAACCTCATCGACATGAAAGCCTATGAATACGAGGGCGGGAAATCCAAAGAGATTCCCATGCCGGAAATCGGTCACCGGTTGGAGGGACTCATCGCGGCCATCTCCGAAGCGGTGGCGGAAACCGACGAAGCGCTCTTTGAAAAATACTTTTCCGGCGAGCAGTTTAGCCCCGAAGAGATGCGGGAGGGCATTGCCCAAGGCGTCAAAGCGGGCACGATTGCGCCGGTATACTGCGGCTCCAGCTTGACCATGGAGGGCATCGACCTGATGCTCGACGGCATGGCGGAACTGCTCCCCAGCGCCAAAGAGAAGGCGGGGGAAATCGCCGTGGACAAAGACGACGAGCCGGTGGAAATCGAGTGCGATGAAAACGCGCCGCTGGCGGCCTACGTCTTTAAAACCGTGGCCGATCCCTTCGTCGGAAAGCTTTCCTACTTCAAGGTGGTGTCCGGCAAGCTGACCGCGGAGGTCACCCCGGTCAACGCCCGCACTGGACAGCCCGAGCGTCTGGGCAAGATGCTCGTCGTCCGCGGCAAGAAGCAGGAGGAGGCCAAATACATAGCCGCCGGCGATATCGGCGCCGTCACCAAACTGGGAGAAGCCAAAACCGGGGACTCCCTGTGCGACCCCAAGCGGGTGGTCTCCTTTGAGAAGACTCAGTTCCCGCTGCCCACCCTGGCCATGGCCATCAAAGCCAAAGCCAAGGGCGACGAGGGCAAGATTGCCCAGGGCATCGCCAGGCTGATGGAGGAGGATCCCACCATCGCCTTCGAACAGAATAACGAAACCCACCAGCAGGTGCTCACCGGTTTGGGCGAGCAGCACCTGGATGTCATTATCTCCAAACTCAAGTCCAAATTCGGCGTGGAGGCGGGCTTAGTCCGTCCCCGGGTCGCCTACCGCGAGACCATCCGCAAGAAGGTCAAGGTGGAAGGCAAGCACAAGAAGCAGACCGGCGGCCACGGCCAGTACGGCCATGTCTGGATCGGCTTTGAGCCCTATGACGGCGAGGACCTCCTCTTTGAAGAGAAGGTGTTCGGCGGCTCGGTGCCCAAGGGCTTCTTCCCGGCGGTGGAAAAGGGCCTGCGGGACTGCATCAAGAAGGGCACCGTGGCCGGGTATCCCATGGTTGGACTCAAAGCCACCCTCTTGGACGGCTCCTACCACCCGGTGGACTCCTCGGAAATGGCCTTTAAAATGGCGGCCACGCTGGCCTACAAAGCGGGCATCCCCCAGGCGAGCCCCGTCATTCTGGAACCCATCGGCACCCTCAAGGCGCTGGTCCCCGACACCAACACCGGCGATATCATCGGCGAACTCAACAAGCGCCGGGGCCGGGTGCTGGGCATGAACCCCATGGGAGACGGTATGCAGGAAGTGGAGGCCGAGGTCCCCATGTCCGAGATGTTCGACTTCACCACCATTCTGCGCTCCATGACCCAGGGCAGAGGCAGTTACACCCTGACCTTTGCGCGGTATGAGCAGCTCCCGGGCAATCTGGAAGCGGCCGTCATCGAGGAAGCAAAAGCCAGCGAGGAAGCGGAATAAATTGCAAAAAGACAAAGCGGGACGCGAAAGCGTCCCGCTTTTTTGTAATATCTTCAAAAAAGACGACGGGAAGTCCCCGTAAAGAGGGCCTTTTCGCTATTGACAGAAAATCGTAGAAAAAACTTAATAATTTTCTTTGGCCGGTTATGCTATAATACTTAAGGATGCGAAGGATAGGGAGGGCTGACAACTTGATCAAAGAAAAGACACAGGGGGAAGTATCCTCTCAGGGCAGCCAGCTCTTGGAGGAGCGTCCCTTTGCTTATGGCATGCATATCTATAAATTTGTCTGGATTTTCCTCATCGGCTGTGTGGCGGGCTACGTGGTGGAGATGCTCTGGGGCTATGTGCAGATGGGCCATTTCGAGAGCCGCCAGGGCTTAATCTACGGCCCGTTTAGCCCCGTGTATGGGTTTGGCGCCGTGCTCTTCACCCTGCTCATGTGGTGGCTGCGCAAGGCAAGCGGCGTGACCATCTTCGTCATTAGCGCCGTAGGCGGCGCCCTGTTTGAATTTTTCTGCTCCTTTTTCCAGGAGGTCGTGTTCGGCACCCTGTCCTGGGAGTACAGTCACTCCCCGTTTAACCTGGCGGGGCGCACTAATCTCAAATACGCGGTCTATTGGGGCATCTTGGGCTTTGTATTCATCCGGCACACCCTGCCCTGGGTCAGCCGGCAGATCGAGAAGATTCCCAAGAAGGTGGGGGTGCCGCTGACCAATGTGGTCATCGTCCTGTTGGCGCTGGACATTCTCCTCTCGGCGGCCGCCGTCAAGCAGTGGTCCAACCGGCAGCAGCATGCGGCCGAGTCCGGGGTCATCTCCACCTTTTTGGATACCCATTACCCCGACGAGCGGATGGAAAAGATTTATCCCAACATGAAGCTGGCCGAAGACCATCGGGAAGAGAGTGAAAAAAAGAAGGCGGAATCCGAATCGAAGGAATCTGCGTCCCATGCACAAACAAAAGGGAACGACTGAAAGTCGTTCTCTTTTTTGACGGCATTTTTTATTGTTGGGAGTAGCCTAAGAAGAGGCTGGCGTGGGCGAGAGTGTCGTTACGAAAATAAAATTTGACTGCCTTGCCGTTTTCCGGGAGATAGACCAGCGTGTCATACTCCTCCTCCGTGGCCGCCGTCTCGGGGGTGCCCAGGGCGCTGAGCGTATCGTTGTAGGTAGCGCCTTTGCCAATGCCCAGGACGTTAAACGGGACGTCTTTATCGAAGTTGGCGGCCATGGTGACGATCTTGCCGTCCTGGGTGGTAACGGAGAGCCCGTCGTAGGTGTAGGTGGTAACCACAATTTCCGTTTCGTTGCCCTCGGCGTCGGGGTAGGTCTGGGTGACGCTTTCCTTGTCCTTGGGCTGTCCCAGCTGACTCTCATAGCTTGCGAAATCTCCGAACAGGATGTCGCTGAGATCGATGGCCGCGGGCTCGGCGGGCGGCGGCGTGGTCTCGGGGGGCGCGGTGGTCGTGGTTTCCGGCGGCGCAGAGGAGCCCGCCGGTGCGGCGGGCTCCATTCCCAGTTCTGCCAGTGCCTTTTTGATCCGCTCGTCCTGGGTTTTGGCGTAGCCCGCCTGGAGCAGCTCCACGGCCTTTTCCTTTTCCGTCATGTTGACATAACAGTCGGCCAGGTTGAGGATGGCGGCCACATTTTCCGGCTCCTTTTTGAGCACCTTGAGGAATTTTTCCGAGGCGGCCTTGTATTCCCCTTTGGCCATGAGCTGGACGGCCTGGTCGTAGAGCTCCTCCGGAGTGGCGCTGTTTTGTATCCAGAGATAGGCGCCAAAGCCGACCACTGCCAGCGCCAGCACGCACAGCAGCGCTATGAGCCCCGTGCGGCGCTTCTTTTTGGGAGAGCGCTGTTGGCTTAAAGCGCGCCCCTTTTTCCCGCCGGATGACGTCCGGGGCGCGGTACCGGCGCTTGTCCGGCGGGCGGGCGCTTTGCGGGAAGCTCCCGGCTCCACCGTTGCGTCATAGTCCACATAGGGGCTTACAAAGGCGTCCAGATCGTCCTCGTCAAAGGAGGGGGCGGGACGGGAAGGCGGGGTGAAGGAAAAGTCCTCCCTTTCGTCTAAGAAGGAGCGGTAGGACTTGGGTGAGGGGCTCGCAAAGCTGTCAAATCCCTCTTCGACGGAGGCTCCGTTGTCCTTGGGCCGGGATGAATCCGCGTCAAAGGAGAATCCCGCCGGTTTGCCGGCGTCAGGGACATGGAACCCGCCAAAACCGTCTCCGGCATCCTTGGGCCGGGATGGATCGGCGTCAAAAGAGAAGCCCGCCTGCTTTCCGGTTTGCGGGGTATCGAAGCCGTCAAAGCCATGGGGGGCGGCGTCCCGCCGTCGGGGCGTGTCCGCGTCGAAGGCAAAGCCCTCCGGTTGGGAGGCGCTTTCCCGTCCCGGGGAGGGGGAGGACGCGTCCACCCGAGCGGCCCGGACGACCTTGGCGCCGCATTCGCTGCAAAAAGCCGCCGTTTCCGGTAGCTTGGCGCCGCAATTGCTGCAATATGGCATGAGAATTCCTCCGTTTTTTTGATTGATGCGCTGTGCCGTGATGGAATAACGCAAAGTACCGATGATCCGGTGCCTTCCGCATTCGGCGGAGCACAGGCTTTCTTTACTAGTTATTATATCGGATACCGGCGGGATATTCTACTGCCAAACAGTAAACAAAGGCGAATTTTTCACAGAAAACGCGAAAAAGGGAGAGGGACTTGGGGCGTGCGCCCCGGTCTCTCTCCCTTTGACGATAGGAGGAACGTCAGGAAATGGTGTCGGGACTAAATCCATGCATGAAGCCGTCGAGCTCCAAGCTGCAAATGTCACCGGCGATGATTTTGTCTTTATAGACCACCAGGTTCGCGCGCACGCCCTCTTTGACGTTGGGGTAGTTGGTCACCGTGTAACTGTAGCGCTTGGCGGTCTTGCCTTTGAATTTTTCCAGGTCCAACCCTTGTTTTTTCTGGATGGCGTTATAGTTTTGATAGGTGTCGTTAAACTCGGCCGGGATGACGAATTCCACGATCTCCGCGGGGTCGCTTTCCACCTGCCAGCCGAAGTGGCCGAGGAAATCGAGCCGCTCCTCGTTGGTGGCGCCTTTAAAGGTGATGGCGCCCGCTTTTGACGAACTGGAATTTTGACTTGACATGGCTTGCATCCCCCTGTTGGCTGATAGGGCCCAAATGCCCAGACAGACCACGGCCAGCACAATGCAGAGCAGACCGATCAGTTTCTTTTTACTGGTTTTAATGGACTTGACAAACATGGTTCTCCCCCATCCTCTCCGATTGTTTTCGCCGGGCCGGACCGCCGCCAGCCGTTTTAAACTATCCCATATATATGCGGGGAAACGAGCCTATATGCGTGGGAAAAATCGGGTGTAGGAATGCGGGGGACGGATATGGTATAATTGGGGTATCGGCCGAGAGCGGCGGGAGTCCGGGACGTTTGGGCGCGGGAGCGTCCCGCAGGCGTAGTCCGGGATGTTTGGGCGCGGGAGTATCCCACAGGCGGAGTCCTGGAAGGTTTGGACCCGGGAACGTCCCCGGGCGAGTGCGCGCGGGGCCCTGAGCGGCGGTAAAGGGCCGGGAAGATGGCGCTTTTGTGCGGTGAAACGGCCGCATCAAAAAAGAAGGGGGCAAAGCGATGGAGAGGCTCGACAAGGTGCTGGCGAATATGGGCGCGGGCTCCCGCAAGGAGGTCAAGGCCCTCATCCGGCAGGGAAGGGTCCGGGTGGACGGCGCGGTCGTCTCTTCCGGTGAAACGAAGGTGGACCCGGAAGAAAGCCGCATCGAGGTGGACGGCGCGCCGGTGCGCTACCAAAGGCATGTGTATCTGATGATGAATAAACCTTTGGGGGTCATCTCCGCCAGCAGCGATCCCAAGGAGAAGACGGTGGTGGACCTGGTGCCCGAGCGCTGGCGCCACTGGGATCTCTTTCCGGCGGGGCGGCTGGACAAGGACACGGAGGGCTTTGTGCTCCTCACCGACGACGGGGCGTTTGCCCACGACATCCTCTCCCCCCGCAAGCACATCCCCAAGACCTATGTAGCCAAGGTGGACATTCCCCTGGACGAGCGGGCGGTCAAGGCCTTCGCTTCGGGCATGGACATCGGCGCGGGGCAAATCTGCCAGAGCGCCGAACTTATTTTGCGGGAAACGGAGGGCGGGCAGGAGTGCGTGGTGGTCCTCAAAGAGGGGATGTATCACCAGATCAAGCGGATGTTCGGCGCTCTGGGCGGGAAGGTCCTCTCCCTCAAACGGGTGCGGATGGGCGACCTTCCGCTGGACGAAAGCTTGGCGCCGGGGGAGTGCCGGGAGCTGACAAAAGAGGAGCTGGCACGGGTCCAGTGCCGGGGCTAAATTCTTTGTGCAAATTGTCGGAGGAATGGAAAAAAACCCAGAAATTGACGGGGAAGGTCTGGAAATACGAGGGTTTCTTCATGTTTCGTTCATAAAATCTCAAAATTCGTGGGTTAAAATAAGCCCTGTATTGCGCCAAAGTTGACTGTTTGATAAAAAAACAGGGGTTTTACACAACTTTTATTCATCAATATGTTGCAAATTGTATTTTTTTTGTGTAAAATATATAACAGCAGTTTCGTACATTTTACATAAATCGCACCGCAGTGCTTTTTCCAGATACAGATACAATTTGTTGAAGAAGGGGAATCAAGGTTATGTCGAACAGATTATTCCAAGGCGTAGTACATCAAATGCGCGATACCCTCGACCGTGTGATCGGCGTGGTGGACGACACGGCCACCATTATTTCATGTAGTGACCTGACCAGAATCGGCGAGACCAGCGAATATATCTCACTGGACCTGGTGGAGTCCAACGACCTGTTTGTGCGCGACGGCTACACCTATAAGCCGTTTGGCACCAGAATTAAACCCGATTACGCCGTCTTCGTGGAAGGAACCGACGATATGGCGGCCAAATTCGCCGGGGTGCTGGCGGTATCGCTGGCCAGCATCAAGCAGTATTACGACGAAAAGTACGACCGCAACAACTTCATCAAAAACGTCATTCTGGACAATATCCTGCCCGGCGACATCTATGTCAAAGCCAGGGAGCTGCACTTTAACACCGACATTAACCGTGTGGTGCTGCTCATCCGCATCGTCTCCTCCAACGACATTTCCGCCTTCGACGTGATTCAGAACCTCTTCCCGGACAAGCAGAAGGATTTTGTCTTCAACATCAGCGAATCGGACATCGTGCTGGTCAAGGAGATCAAGCCCGGCATCGAGTCCAAAGATCTGGAAAAACTGGCCCGCTCCATTGTGGATACCCTGGGTAGCGAATTCTACACCCGGGTGGTGGTGGGCATCGGCACTTCGGTGGCCGGCATCAAAGACCTGGCCCGCTCCTTTAAGGAAGCCCAGGTGGCGCTGGAAGTGGGGAAGGTGTTCGACACCGAGAAGTCCATTGTCAGCTACGACAATCTTGGCATCGCCCGGCTGATCTATCAGCTGCCCACGACGTTGTGCGAGATGTTTTTGCGGGAAGTGTTTAAAAAGGGTTCCATCGAAAGTCTGGATCATGAGACCCTCTTTACCATCCAGAAGTTCTTTGAAAACAATTTGAACGTCTCCGAAACCTCCCGCAAGCTCTTTGTCCACCGGAACACCCTGGTCTACCGGCTGGAAAAGATCAAAAAGCTGACGGGCCTGGATCTGAGAGAATTTGACCACGCCATCATCTTCAAGGTGGCGCTGATGGTGAAAAAATATCTGACAGCGAATCCTGTAAAATATTAATGACAGTCCATACGGGATGCACGCCCCCTGGGGCTGTGTGATGAAAATGCGCCTTATGGCGCATTTTTGGCTATCGTCCCGCGCGGGGCGGCAGATACCCCACCGGTCAGACAGGGGATGCCGCGGAAAAACCGGCGGAACGAGAGCGGGCGGGTTCCTTTTTAGGCGGCCGTCTGCGTGAAACAAAGGAAGAGAATCTTCCTGCCAAGAGGCGGTGCAAAAGTGATCAGTTTCAGCAATGTGTCCAAGGAGTACCCCAACGGCACCCATGCGCTCAAGGACGTCAACCTATTTATTGATAAAGGGGAGTTCGTCTTTGTGGTGGGAGCTTCCGGCGCGGGAAAAAGCACGCTGGTCAAGCTCATTACCCGGGAGGAAAAGCCCACGTCGGGGAAAGTCATGGTCAACGGCTATGACCTGGGCGCCCTCAAACGCCGTCAGATCCCCAAATTCCGGCGGACCGTGGGGATGGTATTCCAGGACTTCCGGCTCATCCCCAATATGAATGTTTACGACAACGTGGCGTTTGCCCTTCGCGTGACCAACGTCTCCTTCCGGGACATCCGCCGCCGGGTTCCCTACATATTAGGCTTAGTAGGGCTGGCCTCCAAGGCGCGGAGCATGCCCGACCAGCTTTCGGGCGGCGAGCAGCAGCGGGTGGCGCTAGCGAGAGCGCTGGTTAACAACCCTTCCCTGATTATCGCCGACGAGCCCACCGGCAACATCGACCCAGAGCTGTCCTTTGAAATTGTGGACCTGTTAAACGAGATCAATCGCTGCGGGACTACCGTCATCATGGTGACCCACGAACACGATCTGGTGGCTAAATTTAACCGTCGGGTGATCACGCTGGACAGCGGCGTCATCGCTTCCGACCGCAACGATTGGAGGTCCTCTGATGAAAGCGAGTAGTTTCCGTTATCTTCTCAAGGAGGGATTCCGGGGATTTTGGGTCAACCGTCTCATGTCTCTGGCGTCCATCGGCGTCCTGGTCGCCTGTATGCTCCTCATCGGCGCCGCGGTGCTTGCCTCCATCAACATCAATTCCATGGTCGGCTATGTAGAGGACCAAAACGAGATGGTGGTCTTTGTCAAGGAGGACGTCAGCGACAGCGAAGTCAAAGAGGTGGAAAAGGCCTTAAACCAGGTGGACAACCTGTCCGAAGTGGTGTTTGTCTCCAAAGAAGCAGCCCTGGAAGAAACGCTCAAAAGCGTGGGCGAGCAGGACGAGTTCTTTGAAGATCTCAAGGACCAAAACCCCATGCCCTTCTCCTTCAAGGTCAAGGTGCAGGACCTGGAAAGACTCAGCGAAACCCAGCGGGAGGTGGAGCAGGTCGCGGGGGTGGACTACGCCCGGGCTCCCACCGAGATTGCCGGGACGCTGACCACCATCGAGCGCATCGTCTATGTGGCGGGGGTCGCCATTGTGGGGATCCTGCTGGTCGTTTCCATGATCATCATTTCCAACACCATCAAGATCACCGTCTTTAACCGAAGAAAAGAAATCAACATCATGAAATATGTGGGCGCCACCGACGGTTTCATCCGGATGCCGTTCCTCGTCGAGGGCATCATCCTGGGGCTCATCTCCGCGATTCTCAGCTTCTTCCTATTGTGGGGAGGCTATACGCTGCTCATCAATTACATCGGCTCCGCCCCGCTTTCCTCCCAGTGGATTCGGGAGGTCTTCATGAGCGTGGTGCCCTTCACCACCGTGGCCAAGGAACTGGCCATCGGCTTCGGCGTGGGCGGCGTGGGACTGGGCGCCTTGGGCAGCCTCATCTTTGTCAGAAAATATTTGAAGGTATAATATACGAAACATTCTGTGTGAGGAGGGTGATTCGGATGCGAAAACATCACAAGCGCACCTATAAGCTGATGGCGGTGCTCCTTTGCCTGAGCATCCTGTTTGCGTCTGGCAGCGCCTACGCGGCGGAGGAAGACGCTAAGGACAAGACCGACGGTTCCAGCCAGACCCAGACCGAGTCGGAAAAGGAAACACCCAAGGTGGACCAGGGCCGGATCGACGAACTACAGGACCAGCTCAACGATTTGAAGGCCAAGCAGGACGCTTTGCAGCAGGAAATCGACAATGCAAAGACCGAGCGGGACAAAAAGCTGGCGGAGAAAAAGCAGCTGGACAGCCAGATCAGCCTCATTCGCCAGGAGATTTCCGTGCTTTCCGAAAAAATCGGCGCGCTGGAAGATAAAATCACAGCCACCGAGGAGAATATTACCGTCACCCAGGAAAACATCAACCGCAAGGAAGAGAACATATCGCAAAACTACGAGCTATTTAAACAGCGCCTCAAAGCCATGTACATGCGGGGCGAGGCAAGTTCCCTCGGCCTCATTCTGGGGGCCGACAGCTTCTATGACTTCCTCACCAAGTCCGAGGTGGTCAAGCGCATCACCGAGCAGGACAAGGAGCTCATCGAGAACTTAAAGACCGACAAGGCGGAGCTGGAAGAGGACAAGGCGTCCTTAGAGAAGGACATGGAGTCTCTGGACGCGGCCAAGAGCGAGGTCGAATCGGACAAGGCGGATCTCAGCGCCAAGAAGAAGGACCTGGACAATAAGGTGGCCCAGACCCAGAAGGAAATCGACTACATTAGCCAGCTGGAGCAGCAGTATCTGGACAACCAGGCCACCATCAAAAAGCAGATGGACGCCGCTTCCGCGGAGATTTCCCAGATCATTCAAAACGCGCAGAATAACGGTTCCGGCCAGGGCGGGGAATTTGTCGGCGGCGAATTTAGGTGGCCGCTGCCGGGATTTAGCAACATCACCTCCTATTACGGTTGGCGCTTTAACCACACCGACTTCCACACCGGCATCGATATCTCCGGCGGCGGCGTGTACGGCGCACCCATTGTGGCGGCCAACGACGGCACCGTCATCAAGGCAAACCTCACCTATGTGGACGGCGTGGGCTACGGCAAGTATGTCCTCATCGACCACGGCGGCGGGTACAGCACCCTCTACGCCCACACCAGCTCCATCGCTGTGTCGGAGGGACAGAAGGTCAGCCGGGGCGACACCATCGCCTATGTGGGCTCCACCGGTTGGTCCACCGGCGCCCACCTCCACTTCGAAATCCGCGTAGGCGGATCCCATACCAATCCGCTGCCCTATCTTCAGGGATAACAGGCGGGTATAAGGAGTAGATTCATGAGTAAAAAGATATCCCTGGGCGCGGCGATCACCTTCATGATCATCACCGCGGCCGTCACCTTCTGCATCGCCATGGTCTTTTCCATGAACAACTTCAACGAAAAGGTCCACAACGTCAAAGAGCGGGAGGCCATGTACGAAAAGATCGCCGAGGTGGACCGCATTGTGCGGCAGAATTACAGCGGTGACATCGATGAGACCCAGCTCACCGACGCTTTGGCCAAAAGCTACATCGAAGGCGTGGGCGACAAATACGGCACCTATCTCAGCGCCAAGGAATACAAGGCCCTCAAGGAGTCTTTGGAGGGCAAGCGCGTGGACGTGGGCGCGGTGTTTGAAATTAACAACGGCTACCTGCGGGTGACACAGGTCTACGACGACTCCCCGGCCCAGAGCGCGGGGCTTAAGGTGGGGGACATCGTCGTCAAAATCGACGACACCGACCTGACCATGAATAATATCAGCGACGCGGCGGAGCTCATCAAGGGCGACGCCGGTACCACGGTAACTTTGGTGGTGCGCCGGGATAACACTGACGAGCCGCTGGAAATGACCCGGCGCAGCGTGGAGATACCCACCGTGGAGTCCAGGCTCATCGGGGACAAGGGCTATATCCGCATCACCACTTTTAACGACGTCACCCCCGATCAGTTTGACCGCGCCCTGAACAGTATGCTCAACGGCGGCGCCAAGAGCCTCATCTTCGACGTGCGGGATAACGGCGGCGGCACCATCGACGCGGCTGCCAAAATGCTCGACCGGCTGCTGCCGGAGGGCCCCATCGTTTCGGCTGTCTATAAAAACGGCAAGACCGAGGTCCTGGCCACCTCCGACCGCATTTCCATCGACAGTGTGCCCATGGTGGTCCTCACCAATGAGAAAACCGCCAGTGCGGCGGAGCTCTTTGCCCAGGCCCTTAAAGATTATAGTGTGGCCAAAGTGGTGGGCACCACCACCTTCGGCAAGGGCAAGATGCAACAGCTTTTCACCCTCAACGACGGCTCCGCCATCAACTTAACGGTGGCCGATTTCCTGCCCCCGGTCAGCGGCAGCTTCGATGGGGTAGGCGTCAAACCCGACTACGAGGTGGCGCTCAAACTGGAGCAGGGCCAGTCCTTCACCGATCTCGAGGAGGGGGAGGACAGCCAGCTCATCCGGGCCATCGCCCTGCTTGAAAGCATGGCCCAAAATCAAGGCATCGATGAGATCATACCGCCCGCAACGCAGCAGGATGATTCCTCATCCCAGAGTGAATCCTCCAGCGAATCGTCTTCGCAAAGCGAATCCTCCTCCGAAGACCAGGCGGCATAAAAGGAAACACGCCAAGACCTGATGAAAATCAGGTCTTTTTTCCTTCTTTTCCCCATAGGATAGTGGTGCAAACGCTCCAAAGCACCCTGGGACAGGCAGGGCGGGGAAGAAGGAAGGTGGACGTGATCTTTGTGGTGCTGACGGCTCAGCGCCCTGAGGAAAGGGCGCGCTTTTCATGGCGCCGTCTCTTTGAGAGGAAACAGGCGCAAATAGAATATGTAAAACGGGATAGAATAAGGTTTGCGGTCATCACTTGGTCGGGCAGCCTTTCCGATATGGACTGGGAGGAGATCGCCGAAATGGCGGGCCGGGCGGGCCGGATGCTGGTGCTCCCTCGCCAGATCACGCCGCCCGAGGAGCTGGGGCTTTCCCGGCTGCCGGTGTGGGAGTATGCCGACCAGGTGGCCCGTCAGTTTGTCCTGCAGACCATCCAGCAGTCGCCCCTGCCCCTTTACCGCAAATCCATCGGCGTGGTGGATCTGCGGGGGAGCGCGGTTCCCTTTGTCCGGCAGGCCATCCGGTACGCCTCGGTGGTGCGGGTCGTCACCCGCAACCAGGCCATGTACGATGGGGTGGCGGAGGAGATGATGGAAACCTACGGCGCTTCGGTCCTCGTCTCTCAAAACCAGGACGACGCCTACCGCTGCGCCATCGTCTATGCTCCCCACGGGCTCACCGACCGGCATAGCGCGGAAATTTCACCGCCCATCGTCACGGTGGACCGGGTGGAGGTAGCGGGACACGCAAGGGTCATTAACGGTTTTCATCAGCAAATACCCGAGGACATCCTGGCCCTCAAGCCGCCCATGATCGCCGACGGGGACTTTTTGGCGGCGCTGTGGCAGATGTGCGGGCAGCGGGAACTTTCCACCCTCCCCATCGACCGTTGCAGGGTGGGAGACAACGACGTTTCCCTTGGGGATGTCAGTATGTATCTGGCAAAAATGGAAGAGAAGGAAAGACAGGGGGACACGGCCCTCCGCCGGGCGGAGGAAAGTACTGTCAGGGCTTGACAGAGCACGTTTGTTCCCCTATAATACAAATATTGTCGTGGTCTGAGGAAAGGCCAGACAACGAAAGGAAGATGCACTGTGGCGGCACAAAAACAAATGGTATTGACTGATGAGGGACTCAAAAAGCTGGAAAACGAGCTGGAAGAGCTCAAAACGGTCAAACGGAAAGATATAGCGGAAAAGATCAAAGTGGCCCTCTCCTTCGGCGACCTGTCCGAGAACAGCGAGTACGATGAGGCGAAGAACGAGCAGGCGTTTGTGGAGGCGAGAATCGCCCAGTTGGAGGCCATGCTCAAAAACGTCAAGGTCTTGGATGAGGAAGAGCTGACCAATGAACATGTGGGCATCGGTTCCAAGGTAAAGGCCATGGATTTGGAATATAATGAAGAAGTCGTTTACCAGATTGTCGGCTCCACCGAGTCCGATCCGGTGGCGGGCAGAATCTCCGACGAATCCCCAGTGGGCCAGGCGCTGCTGGGACGCAAGGTAGGCGACATCGTCGAGGTGGAGGCGCCTGTGGGACTGCTCAAGTTTGAGATTTTGGAGATCACCAAATAATCCATCATCAAATGAACAGAATCTTTTAGATGCGAGCTTTCTCCCGCGTCCCGGCTGGGGTGCAGAGGGCTCGTTTCTATCTATTTACAGCGTCAAACCGAATGGAAAGGAACGGGGGAGCAGAAGATGCAGGAAAACAAAAACGTGCAAAATGATGCTTCCAGGGAACAGAGCCTGGAAGAGATGTCCGAAATTTTGCGGGTGCGCCGCGAAAAGCTGGAGGAATTAAAATCCACCGGCAAGAATCCGTTTACCATCACGACCTATGAACGCACCACAACCGCCAAGGAAATTGTGGACAACTTCGAGACCATGGAGGGTCAAGAGGTTGCCATTGCCGGACGGATGATGAGCTGCCGCAAGATGGGCAAGGCCAGCTTCCTCGACGTGCGGGACGCCTCGGGAAGAATCCAGATCTATGCCCGGCTCGACGGCGTGGGCGAGGAAAACTATAAGGAATTTAAAAAGTGGGACATCGGCGACATCATCGGCGTGGAGGGAACGGCGTTCCGCACCCAGAAGGGTGAAATTTCGGTCAAAGCAAGCGCCCTCAAGCTCCTCTCCAAGTCCCTGCAGCCTCTGCCGGAAAAATGGCACGGCCTCAAGGACACCGAGCTGCGCTACCGTCAGCGCTATGTGGATCTGATCGTCAACCCCGACGTCAAGGATACCTTCGTCAAGCGCTCCATGATCATCCGGGAGATCAGAAACTATCTGGACAGCCGCGGCTATCTGGAGGTGGAGACCCCCGTTTTGCACACCCAGGCCGGCGGCGCTTCCGCCCGTCCCTTCATCACCCATCATAACGCCCTGGACATCGACATGTACCTGCGCATCGCCCTGGAACTGCACCTGAAGCGGCTCATCGTGGGCGGCTTTGACAAGGTCTACGAGATCGGCAGGGTCTTCCGCAACGAGGGCATCGACGTGCGCCACAACCCGGAGTTCACCCTGTTGGAGCTCTATGAGGCCTACACCGATTACCACGGCATGATGGACCTGTGCGAGAACCTCATCCGCCATGTGGCTAAGGCGGTGCTGGGCTCGGCGCAAATTTGTTACAACGGCATCGAAATCGACTTGGAGAAGCCCTTTGAGCGTCTTTCCATGGTGGACGCGGTCAAGAAATACGCGGACGTGGACTTTTCCACCGTCAAGACCCTGGAAGAAGCCAGGGCCCTTGCCAAAGAGCACCATGTGGAGTACGAGGAACACCACCTCAAAGGCGACATCCTCAACCTCTTCTTCGAGCAGTTTGTGGAAGAGAAGCTCGTACAGCCCACCTTCCTGATGGACCACCCGGTGGAGATCTCTCCCCTTGCCAAGAGAAAGCCGGAGGACCCCGATTACACCGAGCGCTTTGAACTGTTCATCGTCGGCCGGGAGCACGCCAACGCGTTCTCCGAGCTTAACGACCCCATCGATCAGCGCTCCCGCTTCGAGCGCCAGGCCCAGTTGAAGGCGGCCGGCGACGAGGAAGCCTGCGACATCGACAACGACTTCATCAACGCCCTGGAATACGGCATGCCTCCCACCGGCGGCATCGGCATCGGCATCGACCGGCTCATCATGCTGCTCACCGACAGCTATTCCATCCGCGACGTGCTGCTCTTCCCGACCATGAAACCGCTGCGTCAGGCGGGCAAAGAGGAAGACGAGGAATAAAAATGCAACAAAAAGCAGGGAATCCATCCGATTCCCTGCTTTTTTCTACGCGAGTGCGTTCTTCGTATTGACAGGGTTTCCCTGGTGATATAGAATAAGAAAAAGAAGATTTTTTTGTTTAGTTTGCAGTACGACAAAGCAATCTATTGCCTTAGGTCCCGCCAGATTGGCGGAGCTCATACGCCTTGAAACCGGTCCCGTGAGGCCGGTAAGGTATGGAAGGAAGGAGTGCCGGGGAAGGTCCCCACGCTCACCATCGACATTGTTCACCATACCGCGGCGGTGCGGTATGGTGATTTTTCTTTTGCCGGGGGCTGCGAGGGGGAGGGCCGGGAATGCGGCCGCGGGCGCGATGATGCCCCACCGCCCGTCATGGGGCCGCGATTTGGGGCCCACCCAGCACCGGGGCGGAAAAGACAGAGCAACATTCAGAAATTAACGGGAAAGGAGGCGGCTGGATGCTCATAGAAAAGGCGCAGATCATGGACGAAAAGGCCATGGCCAGGGCCATGGCGCGCATCACCTACGAGATTATCGAGCGAAACCACGGGGTGGAAAATGTCTGCATCCTGGGGCTCAAATCCCGGGGCGGGGAAATTGCAAGGCGGATTGCGGACAAAATCCAGGAGATCGAGGGGCGCAGCATCCCGGTGGGGATGTTGGACATTACCCCCTTCCGGGATGATATCCCCAAAGACGCCCAAATCGAGGACACCAGCTCCATCCCCTTTGACGTCACCGGGCGCAAAATCGTGCTGGTGGACGACGTCATGTACACCGGCCGGAGCACCCGGGCGGCGCTGGACGCGGTGATGGCCCGGGGCCGTCCCGAGGCGGTGCAGCTTGCGGTGCTTATCGACAGGGGGCACCGGGAACTGCCGCTGCGGCCCGATTTTATTGGAAAGAATGTGCCCACCTCCCGGAACGAGGAAATCCGCGTCATGATGCGCGAGCGCGACGGGGTGGACAAAGTCAGTATTTATGTAAAAAAAGAGGAGGCGCGCTGATGGAACTGCTCATCAAAGGAGCGACCGTGATCGACCCCAGAAACCGCCTGCACCGGGTGATGGACGTGGCGGTGGACCATGGCGTCATCACCGGCGTCCACCCCCAGATCGACGCCGCTTTGGCCGAACGGGTCATCGACGCGACGGGCATGGTGGCGGCCCCCGGTTTTGTGGACATGCACGTCCATCTCAGAGACCCGGGCCAGACCCACAAGGAGGACATCCTCTCGGGGTGTGAGGCCGCCGCCGCCGGAGGGGTGACGTCGGTCATCTGCATGCCCAACACCAATCCCCCGGTGGACAGCGAGGAGATCATCTCCTACATCTACGATAAGGCGGCGGGAGCCAAGGCCAAGGTCTATCCGGCGGCCACCATTACGAGGGGGATGCGGGGGACAGAACTGGGGGACTTCTCCCAGCTCATGGCGGCAGGGGCCATCGCCGTCACCGACGACGGCCGCCCGGTGGAGAACGCCCGGCTCATGCAGGAGTGCATGGAGCTCTGCGCCGCCCTGCGTCTGCCGGTCATCAGCCACTGTGAGGATTTGGGTATCATCGACGGGGGCATCATCAACAAGGGCGTCGTGTCGGCGGATCTGGGCGTCAAGGGGATGGACCGCAGCTCGGAGGACAGCGTCACGGCCCGGGAGATCGCGCTGGCCGAGGCCACCGGTTCCGCCATCCACATCGCCCATGTGAGCACCAAGGGTTCGGTGCGTACCATTCGGGACGCCAAACGGCGGGGTGTGCGGGTCACCTGTGAGACGGCGCCCCACTATTTCCTCCTCACCGACCGGGAGCTGAGAAGCCGGGACGCCAACCTCCGCATGAACCCGCCGCTGCGGGAGCGGGCGGATGTGGCGGAAATCATCGCGGGGCTTGTCGACGGAACCATCGACGCCATCGTCACCGACCACGCCCCCCACACCGAGGAGGAGAAGGCCGACTTCCTCACCGCCCCCAACGGCGTGGTGGGGATGGAAACCTCCTTCGCCGCCTCTTATACGGCGCTGGTGGACACCGGCATCCTGTCCCTCGACCACCTGGTGCGGCTGATGAGCTTAAATCCAGCCAAGATCATGAAGCTGGGGGACAATTCCCTCAGAGAGGGCAACCCCGCCGACATCGTCATCTTCGACCCCAAGGAGCGGTGGACGGTGGACCGGGAGAAGCTCCATGGAAAGAGCAAGAACACGCCGTTTCACGGGCGGACCTTCACCGGCAAGGTGAAGATGACCATCCTGGGCGGCAATGTGGTATTTACCGATCATAACTGGGGCAGATAACGCCCCCACGCGCCGGAGAAGGCGCGGGAAGCTCCGTCAAAAATGACTTCGCCGGCGGGGCACAAGGAAGGAGCGGCCGGAGTGCGAAGCGGCCGGGGAGGATATTATGGCTTTGGACCGACTGATTGAAAGAATTGTAGCGACGCAAAACCCCACCGTGGCGGGACTGGACCCCAAACTGGACTACCTGCCTTCTTACCTCAAAGAGGAGGCCTTTGCACGGCACGGCAAGAACCTGGCGGGGGCCGCGGCGGCGATTTTGACGTACAATAAAGCCCTCGTCGACGCGCTGTGCGACATCGTGCCGGCGGTCAAGCCTCAGCTTGCCTACTACGAGATGTACGGCGTGGAGGGGGTCAGGACCTTCTATGAAACGGTGGCCTATGCCAAGGAGAAGGGCATGTTCGTCATCGCCGACGGCAAACGCAACGACATCGGCACCACCATGGAGGCCTATGCCACCGCCCACCTGGGAGAGGTGGAAGTGGAAGGGGAGATGTTTACCCCCTTTGGCAGCGACGCGCTGACCGTCAACGGCTACCTGGGCTCGGACGGTGTGAAACCGCTCTTAAACGTCTGCGAGAAACTGGACAAGGGCATCTTCGTCCTGGTCAAGACCTCCAACCCCTCCTCCGGGGAGTTGCAGGATGAGCACATCGGCGATCGGACCGTCTATGAGGTGATGGGTTCCATGTGCGAGGAGTGGGGAAAGGCTTTGCCGGGCAAATACGGCTACTCGGGCGTGGGCGCCGTGGTGGGCGCCACCTACCCCGAACAGCTCGCCGAGCTGCGGAAGAAGCTGCCCCACACCTTCTTCCTGGTGCCGGGCTACGGCGCCCAGGGCGGCGGGGCCAAAGACGTGGCCGGCGCGTTTGATGCCCGGGGCCTTGGCGCCATCGTCAATTCCTCCCGGGGCATTCTTTGCGCTTGGAAGAAGGAAAACTGCGACGAGCGGGACTTTACCGGTGCGGCCCGCCGGGAGGCCATCCGGATGCGGGACGACATTGTCTCGGTCAGCGGCAAGGCTTCCCTCTAGGAGCGGTTTGGGCGAAAGGCAATGTTTACAAAAAGGAACTAGTTCCAAGCGCAAAATTGGCGGGGCCGCCCCTTGCGGGGGTGCTCCGTTTCCGTTACAATAAAAGGGTGGGCAAAGGAGGGCGCTCCGGGGCCCGCCCTTTGCGCGAAAGAAAGGCGGTTGTGGGGATGCAATATCAGCAAGGGAGCTTTCCCATCGTCGGCAGACAGGAAATCGCCGACGGCATTTATGACTTTAAAATCCAGTGCCCCGAAATGGCCGAACAGGCCAAAGCGGGCCAGTTTGTACATATTCGCTGCCCAGGGGTGACCCTGCGGCGGCCCATTTCCATCTGCCAGATTGACAGAGCGGCGGGAACCCTCCGTCTGGTGTTTGAAGTCAAGGGGGAGGGCACCCGGAACTTGGCACAGCTTCGCGTGGGCGATGAGATGGACGTGATGGGGCCGCTGGGCAACGGTTTCGATCTGCGAAAGACGGCCGGGAAAGCCGTCTTTGTGGGCGGCGGCATCGGCGTCCCTCCCATGGTGGAGGCGGCGGCCGCTTATGGCGCTAAGGCTGCGGCCGTCCTCGGCTTCCGGGACAAAAGCCGGGTCATCTTGGAGGAAGACATGAAAGCCCTTGGCTGCGACGTCACCGTCTGCACCGACGACGGCTCCTATGGACGAAAGGGGCTCGTCACCGACGCGGTGAAGGAGCTGCTCATGGAGGGCGATGTGAACGCCATCTACGCCTGCGGCCCCATGGTGATGCTGGAGGCCCTGGCAACCCTCGCGAAGGAGTACGGCGTCCGGTGCCAGGTATCCCTGGAAGAGCGGATGGGCTGCGGCGTGGGCGCGTGCCTTGTCTGCGCCTGCAAGACAAAGACCAAAGACGGCGAGGAAAATTACAGCCACGTCTGTAAAAACGGCCCCGTCTTTGACGCACAGGAGGTGGTATTCCATGGCTGATCTGCGGGTCAACATCGCGGGGGTAACACTCAAAAATCCGGTCATCACGGCTTCGGGCTGTTTTGGCTTTGGCCGGGAATATGAGGACCTCTACCCCCTGTCCAAGCTGGGGGGCGTCTCCCTCAAGGGGATGACCTATCAAAAACGCCTGGGCAACCCGCCGCCCCGCATCGCGGAGACGCCGTCGGGGATGCTCAATTCCGTGGGCCTGCAAAACCCCGGAGTGGAGAGCTTCATTGAAAACGACCTGCCCTATTTAAAAACCCAGGACACCGTGCTCATCGCCAACGCGGCGGGCTCCACGGTGGAGGACTACTGCCGTCTGGTGGAGCGCCTTTCCGAGACGGAAATCGACATGATCGAGCTCAACATCTCCTGCCCCAACGTCAAGGAGGGCGGCGTCGCCTTCGGCGTCTCCTGCGAGGGCGCGGCGGGCATGGTGAAAGCGGTGCGGAAATACTGCAAGAAGCCGCTGATGGTCAAGCTCTCCCCCAACGTCACCGACATCGTTTCCATCGCCAAAGCGGTGGAGAGCGAGGGGGCCGACGCGGTGAGCCTCATCAACACCCTCCTGGGGATGCGCATCGACATCCATTCCCGGCGTCCGGTACTCAAAAATAACGTGGGCGGCATGTCCGGCCCGGCGGTCTTCCCCATTGCGGTGCGGATGGTCTGGCAGGTGGCAAACGCCCTCTCCATCCCGGTAGTGGGCATGGGCGGCATCGATAAATGGGAAGACGCCGTGGAAATGATGATGGCGGGGGCCGCGGCCGTCCAGGTGGGCGCCGCCATGTTCTGGGACCCCTGGGCCCCGGTGAAGATCGTGGAGGGGCTGGAACATTATCTCGAAGAAGAAAAGATTGAGAAAGTTTCCGACATTGTGGGAACCGTCCGGCCCTGGGCATAGCGGGGCCGATATACTGATACAGGTAACACGCCAAAAAAGGAGCTTGTAAGAATGACTAAGGTTTATTTAATTCGCCATGGAGAAGCGCTGGGCAATGTGACCCATGTTTTTCAGGGGCTGTCCGACCTGCCGTTGACCGATAACGGCAGAAAACAGGCAAAGCTGGTGGGAGAGCGCATGAAAGCAGTGCATCTGGACAAAGTATATGCGAGTCACATGACCCGTGCCCAGGATACGGCCCAGGCGGTAGCTTCCTGCCAGGGGCTGCCGGTGATCACCGAACCCGGCGTGGTGGAGATCAACGGCGGGGAGTGGGAAGGCCAGTATTGGCCCGACATGCCCAAAAAGTATCCGAGGGAAACCTATCTGTGGGACCACAACATTTATAAGCTCTGTATCCCCGGCGGTGAGCCCATCCAGCACGTATGCGAGCGGATGCGGGATACCGTCCGGAAGTTAGCCAAAGAAAACGAGGGGAAGACCATCGCGGTGGTGTCCCACGGCGGCGCCATTCGCTGCCTCATGCAGTCGGCTATGCACTTGGAGCCCGATGAGATGGACAAACTGCCCTGGTGCGACAACACCTCGGTGACTCTGGTAGAATACGACGACAATTTTGATACCCATGTGGTATTTTATAACGATGCTTCCCATCTGGATGTGGACGGCGTGGAAGTCAACGACGACAAAGCCTGGCAGATGGAAAGCCTGGAGGAGAAACGCGCATGAAGATCATGGCTGTTGATTTAGGAGACGCGAGGACCGGTCTGGCCGCCTGCGACCGCACCGAGTTTTTGGCGTCCCCCATCGGCGTCATCCACGAGAAGGACATGAAAAAGGTCCTGATGCAGGTGTCCATCGCCGTGGATGAATATCAAATCTCCCACGTGGTGGTGGGCTACCCCAAGAATATGGACGGCACCGTGGGGGAGCGGGCGCTCAAATGCGAGCGCTTTGCAAAGCTCCTTCAGAACATCGTACCGGTTCCGGTGGAGCTGTGGGACGAGCGCAGGACCACGGTGACCGCCCACGACATCCTCAATGAGGCCGATATCCGGGGCCAAAAGCGCAAGGACATGGTGGATGAGGTAGCGGCGACCATCATACTGGAAAGCTATCTCGATTACCGCAGAAACCAAAAGGCCAAGGAGAAAAAAGAACAGCAATAGCCGCAGGCTTTTGCGCGAAGAGGGAGTCCCCAAGGACATTGATGAAAAGAAAGCAGCCGCTTCAATCAGCGGCTGCTTTTTCAGTTCCTTTTATTTGATGCGGGAAACCAGCTGGCAATAGACATAGACGTTTTGAATCTTCTTGGCCTCCACGTTGTCGTCCGCCTGGATCACAGGCTGGGTTTCGGAGGGGGTGATGTAGAGCTTGAAGACGATGGCGTCCTGCCCCACCCGCATGTTGCGGATGTGCTTGTAGGTAAAGTTGCGTTTGGCAATGTCCAGGTAGTGGAAGATGATCTCCTCGATGTTATTGTCGGTAAAACAACGCAGGATATCCGATTCGTCGTGCATTTCTAAAATGGCCTTGGCCTCGGCGAAGCTCAAGTTGGTGCATTTGAACTCCCCTTGGTTGAGGATGGACATCATGTTGCTGTTGTCGAGCAGCAGCAGCGGCGTATAATTCATGTCTGACATAAGGATACCCTCTTTCTATCATCATTCGCTTCTTCCTACGGAATTCCTGCCAGAGAGGGCTTTTGTTGCAATTTTAACAAAGATATTTTGCATTTTTTGGCTTATTTTCCGCTTGTAATTTTATCCTAGCATGAAAAATGCACGAAAGCAACCGCTTTCATGCATTTTGTAGGAAGTACAGAAGGGGGGAGCAGAATCTTGGAGGATATGCCAAAGGAAGGCCCCCGCCCACAATAGCTTCTCCCGGCCGCGCTCAAAATTCTTGCAGCGTCGCAACAGCCGGGAGGGGAACTGAGAGCCGAAAGAGTGGCGCGAGGATTACACGCTTTACCCAGGCGTTCCCAAATCCCTGATGGCGGCGGACCAGCCAAAGGAAATGGAAGGATGCACGCCTTGCCCTGGCCCAAAAAGGAGCTGCGGGAAAAACTAGCCTATTTTTTAGACCGGAGCACGGTCATGGCCGCGTAGTGGAGGATGTCGAACCGCTCGGGTGCGATGCGCTCGAGCAGCGCCCGATGCTCCCTTTCAAAGGCGGCGATCTCAGCGTCGGGCAGGGAAGCGCCGATGCCCCGGCAGGCCTTGATGCGGCCATTCCAGCTTTCCCGGGTGAAGGGGACGGAAAGATCGAAACATAGGGATGCCTCCACGTCGAAGAGGGAATCGGCTTCTTTCGGTATGGCGATGGGGTGCCTCACCTCGCCGCCCCCCGACCACTGTGGGTTATGGCGCAGGACCAGCGCTTCGCTTTCTCCCGCGATGGGGTCCTCCTCGGGCAACCAAGCCATATAGAGGATGGCCAGTTTGCCGCCGGGGCGGAGCATCCGGTGGATATTGGGCAGGACTTTCGCCGGGTCGAAATAGAAAAAGCATTGACAGGCGGTGACGACGTCAAAGCTCTCGTCGGGGAAGCACAGGTCCTCCGCCGGGCCCACCGTGAAGTCGATATCCATGCCGGCCTCCCCGGCCAGGCGGCGGGCCTGGATGATCTGATTTTCCGCGATGTCGGCGCCGGTGAAGCGAGCGCCATGGGCGTAAAGGTTCCGGGGCAGGACGCCGGTGCCGGTGCCGAGGTCCAGCACCCGCTGGCCCCGGGTGCAAAGACCCAGCTCCAAAATTTTTTCATAAAAGGCGGGCGGGTAGATGTCCCGGTAGGCCGCGTAGTCCTGGGACGTGCGGCCCCAGTCAAAGGATGCGCCCGCGTCGATGTTCACTCGGTTCATATTGCACCAGCTTTCTGTAGAATCTCGGGGATTGCGGGCGAAACCCGCGGATAATAAGAGGGGCAGGACCATGAGGTCCTGCCCTTGTCGGTGTCGTTAGAGCTTGCGGCGCTGTTTGATCGCCTTATACTTCTTTCGGTTGTGGTTGCGGATGATCATCAGGACAATATAGCCGATGATGACGATGATGATAAACGCGAAGAAGAACTTAAACCAAAAAGATTTAAAGATGTTGCCGATGGCGTCCAGGATGGAAAGGAGGAAATTGGGCTCGTGGGACTCGTTGGCGATCAGGTCGATGGTGCCGATCTTCTCCCCCGAGAGAACCACGCTGGCCGTACCCAGCTTCTCTCCCTGCTTGATGGGCGCTTTGACAAATTCGGGCAGGTCGTCGTTGGGGATGATCTGCACGCTGGAAGCGTCGATATCGGCGGGAATGAGAGCGGAGAAGCTCTGGCCGGTGGCCAAGGGAATATAATCTTGTCCCCAAACGAGCTTGAGGGGCAGCTCCTGGATATGCTCCCCGGTCTCCACCAGGGTTTTGACACGGAAGGTCTCAAAGGCCCAGTTGAGAAGGTTGTTGGTGTCCACAAAGGCCAGGTTATCCGCCAACTGGTTGCCCTTGTCGTCGGTCTGGGGCGCGCCCATGACCACGGTCAGATAGGTGTAGCCGTCCTTGGTGGCGGTGGAAATAAAGCACCGGCCCGCCTCGTCGGTGGTGCCGGTCTTGACGCCGGTGACATAGGGGTTATAGTATTTGCTGCCGTTTTCCATCAGATAGTTGGTGGAGACGAGCGTAAAGGTCCCCCGCTTGTTGGTGCCGTCGATGGTGTATCGGGAGGAACCGCAGATTTCTTTAAAGACGGGGTTTTTTAAGGCCTCCTGGGTGATGAGGAACATGTCCTTGGCGGTGGTGTAGTGGCTGGGGGAATGGAGGCCATGGGGGTTGACGAAGTTGGTGTTCTTACAGCCGAGCGCTTTGGCCCGCTCGTTCATCATGTCGATGAAGTTGGGGATGGAGTCGTCGCCCAGGTCGTAGGCCACCATGTTGGCCCCCTCGTTGGCCGACTGGAGCATCATGCAGTAGAGCAGCTGCCGCATGGTCAGCGTCTCCCCGCCTAAAATGCCCGCGGTGGAGATATTCAGCCCCGCAAACTCGTTAAAGAGGGAGTTCTTGGCAGTGACGGTGTGAGCGTCCAGATCGTCGGTGTTTTCCAGCGCCAACAGGGTGGTCATAATTTTTGTCAGCGAAGCCGGATACATCTCCTTGTCCGCATTTTTTTCAAAGATTACTTCGCCGGTGTCCAAGTTCACCATATAGACCGCCTCGGCGTTGACCTCAAAATCGGGGGTATAGGCGGCGAATGCTGAAAAGAAAGTGGAGAAGATGGAACAGCAGATGACAAATGATAAGAAGAAGGCAATTTTCTTTTTCATAAGTTTTCTCTCCCGCATGTTGGTTGTCTATGCAAATCGGTTTTACTTAAATCAAGGAAATCAAAAATTTATTCTCTTTTAGTATATCAGAAACCAAAAGAAATAGAAAGGTATATTTCCAGCTTTTTGCCCGATTCGCCGGGATAAAAGGGTTCTTGACAAATTGCGGGGAGAGGGCATACAATAAAGATGATAAATGCCCCGCGGGGAGTCTGGCCGCGGGGCCAATTTTCTGTCAGGCACTCCACGGCAAAGGGGGAAGCGCATTGATTTACGTGACGGGAGATCTACACGGCGACTTGGAACGCTTGAAAAGCAAGAGCTTTAAGAAGCTCAAAAAAGGGGACACGCTGATCGTCTGCGGCGATTTTGGCTTTGTCTGGGACGGCGGCAAGAAGGAGCAGAAGGTCCTGAAGTGGATTGGAAAGCGCCGGTATCAGGTGCTGTTCGTCGACGGCACCCATGAGAACTTTGACCGTCTCTTTGACTATGAAAAATACGAGTTCGGCGGCGCCGAGGCTCGGCACATCAGCGGAAAGCTCTCCTATCTCCAGCGCGGTTGCGTCTACGAGATCGAGGGGAAGAAGATTTTCACCTTTGGCGGCGGGGAGAGCGAAAACATTGAGACGCGGGAGAAAAACAAACTTTGGTGGCCCCAGGAAATGCCGGAGGAAGAGGAGTTTGCCCGAGGCCGGGAAAACCTGCGTGCGTGCGGCAATGAGGTGGACTACATCATTACCCACGAGACTACCGCCACCGTCCGCACCTTTTTGGATATGGACTGCCACGACATCAACAATCTCCACGATTACCTGGATGAAATCGCGAAGACCACCAAATTTAAGGGATGGTATTTCGGCAATTATCATATGGATAAAATGATATCCCCGCTTTATACCGCCGTGTTTAAAGAGGTCGTGGCGCTCAAATAAGGGGCCCAACGACAAGATGGCGGCAGAAAATCAGGATTTGCAGCGCCTCTTTCCCCTAGTTTTACGCTGGGGAAAGAGGCATTTTGCCGGGAAGTCCGGCGACAAGATGGAGGAGAGAACACAAACATGGGAACAGTGTTAATCAAGGCGGTCAGCTTTCTGCTTATCATCGCCGCGGGCTACACCCTCAAAAGGGTGGGCCTATTTGGGCCGGGGGACTACCGTATCGTCATCAAAATTATCATGAACATCACCCTGCCCGCTGTCATCATCACCAGCTTTGCGGACTTTCCGCTGGACCTTTCCATGCTGGGCATCATCGTCCTGGGACTGTGCGCCAACCTGTGTATGGCCGGCGTGGGCTATCTGATGGCACGGAAAAAAGACGGCGATCACAAGGCCTTTAACGTCCTCAATTATTCCGGCTTTAACATCGGCTGTTTCACCCTGCCCTATGTCCAAAGCTTTATGGGCTCCTTTGGCGTCATCGTCACCAGCATGTTTGACGCGGGTAACTCCATCATGTCCACCGGCGGCACCTATGCCGTGGCCTCCCAGTTCGCCGGGCAGGGGGAGCCCCAGTCGGTCAAGCGCTTTTTTCAGAAGCTCTTCTCCTCGGTGCCCTTTGACACCTATGTGCTCATGCTCCTTATGGCCTTTCTGGGCCTGCGCTTTCCCTCCTTTGTCTACGACATCACCGGCACCTTCGGCGCGGCCAACACCTTCCTTTCCATGCTCCTCATTGGCCTGGTCTTTGAGTGCAACCTGGACCGCAACAAGCTCAAGAGGGTGGCCAGCAACGTGATCCTGCGCTATGTCTGCGCCACCGCCCTGGCGCTGTTTTCTTACTTTGTCTTGCCCTTCTCCCTGGAAATCCGGCACGTGCTGGTGGTGGTGGCCTTTTCCCCCATCCCGGTTATGGCCCCCGTCTTCACCGAGAAACTGGGCGGGGACGTCACCCTGGCGGGGGTTATCAATTCCATCTCCATCATTATCAGCCTCACGGTCATCACGTCACTGATGGTGCTTTGGCAGATATAAAAGGAAGAAAAAGCGGGACACCATGAGGTGTGTCCCGCTTTTTGATGCGCGCAGCTGTGCTCCATTCCCTGCGCGCCTGGGACGGCAGGGGGCGAAAGGCGCGTGGAAAGCAGACCGCTGTACGGCGAGCTTCCCATAAGCGACCGGGAAAGCGGCCGGTTTTCCCCGCCGCGCAGAGTGAAAGCGCAAAACGTTTTGCCTTCCCAACAAAAAAACAGCCGCGTTGAAGTGCAGCTTCAACGTGGCTATTTTTATTCGATCACTTTTATGCGTAAGTCTTGACTTCGATGGACTGGATGATGACATCCTCCTTGGGTTGGTCCTTGTCGTTGCCGGTACCGCCCTTTACTTCCACCGCGGCGATTTTGTCCACCACGTCCATGCCCTCGATGACCTGACCGAAGACGGTGTGTTTGTTGTCCAGATGGGGCGTGCCGCCCACCTCTTTGTACTTGTCGATGGCGGACTGGTAATATTTTTTGGCCTCCTCGGGGACACCTTCCTTGACAGCGGCCTGGATGGCGGCGTTTTCCTTGTCGGCCTCGGCGTTAAATTCCTCCTCGGTCACGTCTTTTTTGTCGGAAAACTTGGCGTAAAGACGGGCGTTTGCTTCGGCCACCAGCTTGTTAAAATAAATGTTTTGTAAAAAGGCTTCCTCCTCCTCGGCGGTGGTGGGCTTTTGGGAGGATTGGACAATGAAGAACTGACTGCCGTTGGAGTTGGTGCCGGAGTTTGCCATGGAGAGAGCGCCCCGGAAGTTGTAGAGATTGTTGGAGAACTCGTCCTCAAACGGCTTACCCCAGATACTCTCGCCACCGGTGCCGTTGCCCTTGGGATCGCCGCCCTGAATCATGAAGTCCTTGACCACTCTGTGGAAATTCAGGCCGTTATAATAGCCATCTTTGGCGTGGGTCAGGAAGTTTTCCACTGCCTTGGGTGCCTCATCCTTAAAGAAGCGGACGGTGATGTCTCCCAAACTGGTCTTGATGACCGCAATTTCTTCCCCCGCTTTGGGCGGCTCAAACTGTTTAAGGGCAACCGGGTCGCCCGCCTGAAATTCCGGCGCCTGGGCGGTGGACCCGCTGGAGGACGAGGAAGAAGTGGAAGACGAGGAAGAAGTGGAAGACGAGGAAGAGGACTCATTCTTTTTTGCACACCCTGTCCATGCGAAAACCATAGACGCGGCAAGGAGTGCTGCCAATACTTTTTTCATCAAATTTGTCACCTCATTATATTCTTTGCCGGCCATCCCGGAACATGCGCCGCATCTATGGAAAAGGCTCTACACTTCGATGCATATGGCGCGTGTTCTAGGCCGCTGGGGTTCCCATCCTGCGCCGGGAAGGGAAGCGGGCCTTTGCCCCCTGAGATTACGCCAATGCCCGCCATGCAACGAACCTCATTATACCGCAAATGAGGGGACGAGACAACGACAGAACGTAAATAATTTGTAAATCAAAGGGTAGGGGAGAAAATGTAAGCGGAGAATCGCAGAAACGAGGATGCATCTACGCAAAAAAACAAGCCGCTATGATTTTCATCATAGCGGCTTGTTTTTATTTCATGTGAAATTAAGACTAAATTTGTCTGTAGCTTAGGTTCATCCCTTTTCTATCAGCAACAACTCGCGGCTTCATACTTGTGAAAACTTTACATGATGTCAACAGGATACACTGCTTACTTTTGTCTTAGCTTTTTTAAAGATAAGCTATACCTTTCACTTATCTTCTTACAAGTAGAATCTGGATCACCGCAGTGATCGGTGAGAAGCTAGTTTCGCATTGATTACATTTCATCGCTTTACAGAGGGTACAATTAAAATCTTGGTATTGATTTTACGCGTTCATAGGAGACTTTTTCGTGTATCCTAAGGGTAACGCTTTGTTCTGCCGCATTGGATGCAGAACGATTGTATTCCTGCGGGTGTATTGCTGATTTGTTTTCAATACTGACATACGCTTCGCTTGCTGCAAGAATTCAAGTTGCTGAAATAACAGGATCAAATCAAATATTACATTGGAAGAATGCTCCATTCGATTTTTTTGTCCCATCGGATGTTCTCAATTTCATCCGACTCGGCAGACATATCTGCTACCCTTGCTATTTCATGGGATTCACCACTTTCAGATATTTTATATCTTAAGAAAGCCCTTCGGCAAATCTTTCGTTCCATCAATATGCTGGGATCTCTTCTTTTTTTACAGAAGACTATCAGCGTGTATCATCATCTTCTTCGGAATAAGACTCCGCTATCTGTTAACCATCAGAACATGCTTCAAATCGAAATGTTTCCTTATCTTGGTGTAACCAAACAGGACAGATGATGTTATCGAGCGCCGCCCATATATTCATGGAACGCAGCTGAATTTCCTGGCATTTCTTCGTACATGGGTACCGCCCCCTTTCGTTTATTTGAGGAAATTCAGTATCACTTCTTGTTTGGCGGTGCTACTTACTCATTTTCCAGTTTCACCACCGAAGGGATACTTCTCGGAGGAAACACCCGCTTCCCAAATGCAGTGAGACATCTTTCTCGGACAGTAGTTCCATCCTTCTACAGGATCTCATTTACCATCTTTCAGATACTATGGATTGGGGAGAAGGTTTACTTTCCTTCCTGTGACTATAATATACCACAGGGGATAGAAGTTGTCAATAGTTTTTTTTAACTGATTTTTATATTTTTGTGAATATTGTATTGTTTTTGCAAAGGTGGATTGACAGGGGTCCGCAATTGCATTACACTTTTATTACATCGCCCGCTGATGGGAAGAATGAACCAAAGGAGATGATTGGAATGCCGGAAGAGATGGAGTTTGGCCCGGATATCCTGACACTGGTGGATGACGAAGGCGTGGAGCATCAGTTTGAGGTTATTGATACCCTGGAGTTGGAAGACGACCGTTATATCGCGCTCATTCCCGTCTATGACGACGCGCAGGACGCGGTGGAAGACGACGGGGAGCTGATTCTGCTCAAAGCGGAGATGGAAGGGGACGAAGAGTTCCTGGTGGCCATCGAAGACGAAGAGGAGTTTAACAAAGTGTCTGAAATTTTCCTCGATCGTTTGGATGAATATTACGATATTCAAGAATCCTAGGCGATCATCCTTGTTTATCCTGTGACAAATGTGATATAATAAGAGCGTGGAAAAGACCATGCAACCAAGTCAAAGAAAATACACCCTGCGAAGTGCGATAAAGTGTGACCATATATAATCCAACACTTGATGAAAAGGAAGCTCGGCTCCGGCAGCGGATTGCAGACCTCCCGCCCTCGGGCGGACGAAGGGAGCGTGAAGCTGCAGGGCGGGCATCCACCCTGTCTAAAGACGGGTTTTCATACAGTCACATGGCGGCTTTGTGGGGTATATTTATGCCCATTTTTAAAAGGAGAGAATGCCATCATGGAACACTGGCTTTCCAGAACCGAGCTGCTGCTGGGGACTGAAAATTTGGAAAAGCTCCGGGAGAGCCGGGTGGCGGTGCTGGGCCTTGGCGGCGTGGGGAGCGCGGCGGCCGAGGCGCTGGCGCGCTGCGGCATAGGACACCTGCTCCTTGTCGACAGCGACCGGGTGGAGCTTACCAACCTCAACCGTCAGCTGGTGGCTACCCGGGACGTGCTGGGGAAGTATAAGACCCGGGTTTTGGCCGAGCGCTTTTCCCGCATTGGGGATGGGCTCCAGGTGGAGACGGCCGAGGAGTTTTACCTGCCTGAAAACCGGGATTTCCTCTTTGAGTTTGCCCCCCATTTTCTGGTGGACGCCATTGATACGGTCACAGCCAAGCTGGATCTGGCCGTACAGTGCCGGGACCGGGGCATCGGCCTCATCACCTGCCTGGGCACAGGCAACCGGATAGACCCCTCCCAGCTCGTTTTAGGCGATATTGCCGACACGGCGGGGTGCGGCTGCAAGCTGGCCCGGGTCATGCGCCGGGAGCTGCGGCGCCGGGGCATCGAGCACACGCCGGTGCTTTACAGCACCGAGACGCCCATGCAGACTCTCTACGTTCCCGATTCCCCTAAGGGGCGCCATTCACCGGGAAGCACGGCCTTTGTGCCGCCGGCCGCCGGATTCTTTCTGGCCTCCTATGCGGTGCGGCAGCTGCTGGGGCTATGATAAACAAAAGAAAAACTGCTGGCTCATTCATTTCCTGTACAAAACAGGGAATACTAGAGCCAGCAGTTTTTTTGGTTAGGCAAGTCATAGCCCATGCATATGAGAAAAAGTTCTGTGAAGAATGCGCGCTGGCAAAACAAGTCGCGGCAATCACGCTACTTAAAGCAAGCCAGTGGGGAACGCCTGGAAGAGGAACGCGCCGCAGAAAAGCCCGCCGGGCGCGCAATGCAGGGGCAGATCACAGGGGAAAGGAGGGAAGGCCGTATGGCGGAAAAAAAGAAAAAGAGCATCACCACCTCCCTCATCGGGGTGGCCATCGGGTTTCTCAACGGCATTTTCGGCTCGGGGGGCGGCATGGTGGCGGTGCCTTTTCTCAAGGCGAGCGGACTGGAAGCGAAAAAGGCTCATGCCACCTCCATCGCCGTCATCTTTTTTCTGAGCATCTTCAGCCTCTGGCTCTATATGGGCAAAACTCAGCTCCAATTTACCGAGTGGATCTATTACATCCCCGGCGGCGTGGCGGGCGGCATCTTAGGCGCTTGGTTGCTTCCGAGGATTCCCCAGAAGCTTCTGCGCCGCATCTTCGGGGCGCTCATTATTTTTTCCGCCGTGCGGCTGCTGATGCGATGAATTGGACGGAAATCCTGCTTACCACCCTGACCGCCTTCCTAGCGGGCACCATCAGCTCCATGGGCATGGGCGGGGGAGGTATCCTCCTGCTCTACCTGACAGCTTTTGCCGGTGTGGCCCAACTAAAGGCCCAGACCATCAACCTGATCTTTTTTATGCCCATCGCCGTCATCGCCCTCATCATGCATACCAAGAACAAGCTGGTCAATTGGAAGGTGGTGCTTTGGGTTACCCTCTTCGGTTACCTGGGCGTTTTTCTCGGCTACCAGGCGGCCGTCTTTGTGGGGGAGGACATGCTGCGCAAGCTCTTTGCCGTGTTTCTGCTCTTGATTGGTGTCAAAGAGCTGTTCTTCAAAGACAAGTCGGAGAAGAAAGAGCCCGTCAAAATCCACCCCGCGCCGGAAGGAGAGGAGAATCTGGAAAAGATCCACCAGGAGGAAAACGGCCTGGACTGACCGTCTGCCGGTGGGCCACCTACCGGTAGGGGATGTCGCGCCAAAGTGATAAGTGATACAGATATGTGGGCGCATACCACGCGGTGTGAGTCCAGTTCAAAGTACAAAGCTGTGGCCCATCTGCGCTATAAACGTGTGCGCCGCGCCAGGGTTTCGGATGGCATGGGGGCGCGATATGCCGACCGCTAGGTCCAGCGGTCGCTGAAACTAGCGCAAAAAAAGAGGATTCGCAACCGCGAATCCTCTTTTTGTTGATCCAAAGGATCTTATTTAACTTCAACTTCTGCGCCGGCATCGGCCAGTTTCTTGGAGATGTCGTCAGCGTCAGCTTTGGAAACGCCCTCTTTGATTGCTTTCGGAGCGTTGTCAACCAGCTCTTTGGACTCTTTGAGGCCCAGGCCGGTGATCTCTTTGACCAGTTTGATTACGCCCATTTTGCTTGCGCCGGCGTTCTTCAGGATGACGTCAAACTCGGTTTTCTCTTCAGCAGCGGCAGCACCGGCAGCAGCGGGAGCAGCAGCGACAGCAACAGGAGCGGCAGCGGAAACGCCGAACTCCTCTTCCAGAGCTTTGACGAGCTCGGAGAGCTCCAGAACGGTGAGGGATTTAACCTCTTCAATCAGATTTAAAACTTTCTCAGAAGCCATGATATGTTACCTCCATCAATTTCTTTTCATTTGTTTTGGGTCCTACTCAAAAGCGCGGGAATCCTTCCCTTATGCGCTCTGCTTTTCAGCGATTGCGTTAAGCGCGACGACCAAACCACGCAGATTCGCAGACAGTACGTTTGCAAAGCCGGAGATCGGTGCGTTGAGTCCTCCCAGAGTCTTGGCGATAAGCTCTTCTCTGGAGGGCAGTTTGGAAAGTTCTTTGACGCCTGCGGCATCCAGAGGCTTTCCGTCGACAAAACCTGCTTTGATCGCAAATTTACCTTTGGTGTCATCGGAATATTTGCACAAGATTTTTGCCGCGGCCACAGGATCGGATGCGCTGGTAGCCAGCGCGGTGGTGCCTTCCAGGACAGAGGAAATCTCTTCCAGGTCGGTGCCTCCCAGCGCGAAGCGGAGCATGGTGTTCTTGATGACCGCATATTCGACGCCGGCCTCGCGCAGATCGCGACGCAGCTTGGTGTCGTCGGCCACCGTGATACCCTTGTAATCCACCAGAACGCCTGCGGCGGAATCACTCAGCTTCTGGGCGAGATCCGCGACCAGCTGCTGTTTGGATTTCAGTACTTTCTCATTTGGCAAGATTTTTCACCTCCCGTACCTTCTCCCTGCAGGGGAGAAAGAATGTTTCACTCAATATCTTACATATCAAATGGAAACCAAATTGTTGCCGGTCCAAACAAAAAGCCCTTCCCACGTCGCCGCAGGAAGGGCTATCAATCACATTACAGGACAAACGGCCCATGGCCATTCGTTCTTTGCATTGATCGCGCGTCCTCGGCAGGCGGGTAGCATACCCATTATGTTTGAACACCTGCTGTCTTTGGAAACAGCTTTATTATCATAACACAGACCTTAGCCTATGTCAATATCCGCCCTCAATTTAAGCGGAGTATTTCGCCGGGTTGATCTTGATGCCAGGGCCCATGGTGGTGGCGACCACACAGGACTTGATATACTGGCCTTTGGCCGCGGCGGGTTTTGCCTTGACAATGGCGTCCATCAGGGTGGAGAGGTTCTCGCCGAGCTTCTCTACGCCGAAGGAAGCTTTGCCGATGGGGCAGTGGATGATGTTGGTCTTGTCGAGACGGTACTCGATCTTACCGGCTTTCGCCTCAGTGACAGCCTTGGCCACATCCGGGGTGACGGTGCCGGCCTTGGGATTGGGCATGAGTCCGCGCGGGCCGAGGATTTTACCGAGACGGCCAACGACGCCCATCATGTCCGGAGTGGCGATGACCACGTCAAAGTCCAGCCAATTCTCCTGCTGGATCTTCTGCATCATATCTTCGCCGCCGACAAACTCAGCGCCAGCCGCTTCGGCGGCCGCGATGTTGTCGCCCTTGGCGAATACCAGCACGCGGACCTGTTTACCGGTGCCGTTGGGCAGCACGACCGCGCCGCGAACCTGCTGGTCAGCGTGACGGGAATCGACGCCCAGTCTCACATGAACTTCAACAGTTTCATCAAACTTGGCCTTCGCGGTCTTCACAGCCAGATCCAACGCCTCATTGGAATCATAGGTCTGGAAGCGGTCGAACAGTTTGGAACTGTCTTGATATTTTTTACCGTGTTTCATTAGTGTTCCTCCCTCATAAGTGGTGTTTACGGAATGTTCCTCCCACCGGAGAGCATTAGTCTACAACTTCAATGCCCATGCTGCGGGCCGTACCCGCGATCATGCTCATAGCGGACTCGATGTTGGCCGCGTTGAGGTCAGGCATCTTCTGCTGCGCAATCTTTTCGACCTGCTCCTTGGTGATCTTTGCAACCTTGGTTTTGTTCGGCACGCCGGAACCGCTTTCAATGCCGCAGGCCTTTTTGATGAGGACCGATGCGGGCGGAGTCTTGGTGACGAACGTGAAGGAGCGGTCAGCGTAAACAGTGATAACAACAGGAATGATCAGTCCCGCATCGTTCTTCGTGCGCTCGTTAAAATCTTTTGTAAAAGCCATGATATTGACGCCGTGCTGTCCAAGAGCAGGACCAACGGGGGGCGCCGGAGTGGCTTTTCCGGCCGGTATTTGCAGCTTGATGTAGCCGACTACCTTTTGAGCCATAATTTGCACCTCCAAAAATTGTGGTCAATGGCGGAAGACCTATAACGGATCCTCCTCCCACAGGTGAAGCTCCACGATATTGTTCTTCACCCTTGTAAACACATGAGGCTTCCGCCCCATGCAACTCAAAGCCCCTTTCGGAGCGTTTAAGTTCCTTTAAAAAAATCAGTCGACGAGTTCGACCTGGCCCAACGCCAGTTCCACCGGCGTCTCGCGGCCGAACATAGAAACGGTGACCCGCACCGAACCGGCGTCCCTGTCCAGCGCCTCGACAATTCCCACAAAGCCTTCGAGGGGACCCTCGATGATCTTGACGGAATCGCCCACGCTGTAGGTGACCTCGACCTGTTTGACTTCGACGCCCAGCGCCTCCACCTCCGCTTCAGTGAGGGGGACGGGCTTGGAGCCGGGGCCCACAAAGCCGGTGCAACCGCGGGTGTTGCGCACCACGTACCAGCTGTCGTCGGTCAGCACCATCTTGACGAGCACATAGCCCGGGAAGATTTTGCGTTCCACTTCGCGACTTTTGTTGTCCTTTAGTTCCACCACCGTTTCGGTGGGAATTTTCACCTCATGGATCAGATCGTGAAGACCGCGGTTCTCGACCACTTTTTCAATGTTTTGAGCAACCTTGTTTTCATAACCAGAATAGGTGTGGACAACATACCATTTTGCAGCTTCAGACATGATTTAATCCCTCCACGCTTTTCACTTAAGCGATTTTAAGGAAAGCGTTGACCAGCAGGGACATTAAGGCGTCCACGCCCCAGATGAACGCGCCCACGATCAGCATCATCACAATGACCACGATGGTGTTGTTGACGACCTGTTTTTTGGTGGGCCATACGATCTTCTTGGACTCGCCTTTGAAATCCCTGAAGAAACGGCCAATTCTTTTGGCGATATTTTTCGGACTAAATCTGCCTTTTTTCGTGTCCTTCGTTTGGGTAGATGACATCTTGACAGTCCTGCCTTTCTCGCCTACTTGGTTTCCTTGTGAAGCGTGTGTTTCCTGCAGAAACGACAATACTTGTTCATTTCGAGTCTGTCAGGGTCGTTCTTCTTGTTCTTCATGGTGTTGTAATTGCGCTGTTTGCACTCTGTGCACGCCAAAGTAACTTTGACTCTCATATCGGCACCTCCTGAGTAACGGAATTTTTTGCCTCCCTCGTAAAGAGAACGCTTGAGTTTTGCCATCCCTTTTCGGCTGCCCGTCGGGCGAGAAAGGGGACCTTTTCTTTGTGCGCTTCCAAGCGGCGGAGCCCGCGGTCATGCGCCGGACAAAGCGTCCTTTGCACGCGCAAACTTAACCGGTTAAAAAAGCGCATAAAAAAATAACCCTTTTAGAGGTAGTAATACTATACCACAAGACCCTGGGACAAGTCAAGAAAAATCCGAAAGAAATTCTAAAATTGGAAACAATCTACTATGAATTTAAGAGGAAAACAATTGCACGGGAAAGCGTATTATGATACACTACTACTGTTCATGTACTTTTATTTATGTACGTTTGACAGAGAGCGTACGTCTGCGCCTTTTCCCGGCGCGGCGTAGTTTATTGTATAGGAGTGTGACAGCCCGTGTCAAGGCTATGTTTGGGCGTCCTGTTCGGCGGGGCCTCCAGCGAACACGAAGTATCTTTGGTTTCCGGCGCTTCGGTGCTGCGAAACGTTCCCCGCGACCGGTATGACGTGGTGATGATCGGCATTACGAAGGACGGCCGGTGGTACCATTATACCGGAGAGATCGACCGCATCCCCGACGGCTCCTGGGAGAAGGAGCACTGCACCCCGGCGGCTATCACCCCCGACCGCGGCCGCCATGGCCTCACGGTTTTCCACCCGGAAGGGGTGGAAAACATCCGCCTCGACGCGGTGTTCCCCGTGCTCCACGGTAAAAACGGGGAGGACGGCACCATGCAGGGGCTCTTGGAGCTCAGTGGCATTCCCTGTGTGGGTTGTGGCACCCTGGCTTCGGCGGCCTGTATGGACAAAACCGTCACCCGCACCCTTTTGGAGCAGGCGGGCATTGCCGGCGTCCGGTGGGAGAAGGTCATGTGCTACGAGATGGATTCCTTCGACGAGATCGAAGCGCGCATTGAAAAGAACCTCGGTTATCCTGTTTTCGTCAAACCCGCCAACGCCGGGTCCTCGGTGGGCATTTCGAAGGCCAGGGATAAAGATTCCCTGAAGGCGGCTTTGGAGAAAGCCTTCGTCCACGACCGCAAGGTCATCGTGGAGGAAGCGGTCGTCGGCGACGAGGTGGAATGCGCGGTGCTCGGCAACGACGACCCGTTTGTTTCGGTGGTGGGCGAGATCGTCCCCGAGGCGGATTTTTACGACTACGACGCCAAGTATAAAGACGGCACCACCGCCCTCTACATCCCGGCCCGCATCGAGCCGGAGGTGGCGCAGGAAATCCGCCGCACCGCCAGACAGGCGTTTTTGGCGCTACACTGCGCGGGGTTTGCCCGGGTGGACTTTTTCGTGAGAAAAAGCGACCGGAAGGTGCTCTTAAACGAGCCCAACACTATCCCGGGCTTTACCGATATTAGTATGTATCCCAAGCTGATGGAGCATTCCGGGGTGCCATATCCCCAGCTCATCGATAAGCTCGTACAGCTTGCCATGGAAAGGGCGGGTGCAAATGGATAAGCGACCCATCGGCGTGTTCGACTCGGGGCTCGGAGGACTGACCGTGGTCAAAGAGCTGAGAAAAATTCTCCCGGGGGAGGACATCATCTATTTCGGCGACACCGGCCGGGTCCCCTACGGCACCCGGAGCCGGGAGACCATCCGCCGGTATGCGGCCCAGGACATCCATTTCCTGTGCAGCCACGACGTCAAGATGGTCGTTGCCGCCTGCGGTACGGTCAGCTCCGTCCTCACCGACAAGGATGTGCAGGATATCGGCGTCCCCTACACCGGCGTGGTGCGCCCGGCGGCCCAGGAGGCGGCCTCCCTGTCCCAAAACGGCAAGATCGGGGTCATCGGCACCACCGCCACCGTTCATTCCGGCGCTTATGGCAAGGCCATCCGGGGCATCCGCCCCGACGCCGCGGTGGTGGGACGGGACTGTCCCCTCTTTGTGCCGCTGGTGGAAAACGGCCAGGTGGGCAGGGACAATGAGATCACCCGGCTGACGGCCAAGATGTATTTGGAGCCATTTTTTAAAGAAAACATCGACACCCTTATCCTCGGATGCACCCACTATCCCATCATCTACGACATCATCGCCGACGTCATGCAGTACGCGGTGGTGTTTGTGGACCCGGGCCAGGTGACGGCCCGGTATGTGAGCAGTTATCTGATGCAAAACGGCCTGAGCAGTGAAAAGGCCCAGGGCGGGACCTGCCACTATTACGTCAGCGACCAGCTGGATACGTTTGCAGACGTGGCCGGCATCTTCTTAGGGGAGAATGTGGACGGTAAAGTAGAATATGTGAGTGTGGACACGTTATAATTCGCGCAAAAGAAAGGGCAAAAGCATTGAAAAAGGAAGTTATTATCTCGATCACAGGCAAACAGCGGGTGGACGGAGAGGACGACGTGGTGGAACTGACCACCATGGGCAACTATTATGTCCGGGACGGGGTCCAGTACATCCGCTACGATGAAAGCGGCGCCACCGGTTACGACGGTTGCAAGACGACGTTGAAGGTCAAGGGCAACGACATGGTCACCATGATCCGTTCCGGCCCCTGCCGCTCCCAGCTCATTGTGGAGAAGGGGCGGCGGCATCAGTGCCACTACGCCACCGAAATGGGAGATCTGATGGTGGGGGTGTTGGGCAGCAACATCCGAAACGGCCTTGACAGCCACGGCGGCAGTATCCGCTTTGCGTATTCGCTGGATGTCAACGCCTGTCTCGCCAGTGAAAATGAAGTGTCAATCAACATCAAGGAGTGCAACGGATAGATGGCAAATCTGGTAAAAGAAGCGAAAGATCAACTGAAGGAAGTCATTCTCAACGCCATGGGCATGGCGGTGGCCGACGGCCAGTTGGAGCCGGTGCCCTTGCCGCCCTTCACCATTGAAATCCCCAACGATACCTCCCATGGCGACTTTGCCGCCAATGTGGCCATGGTCTGCGCCAAGGCGCTGAAAAAGAACCCCCGGCAGATCGCGTCCGTCCTCATGGAGCGGATGATCTTTGACGGCACCTATTTTGAGCGGTGCGAGGTGGCGGGACCGGGATTCCTCAACTTTTTCCTGTCCAAGCGTTGGTTTGCCAAGGTCATCAAGGCCATCGAGACCGACGGGGAAAACTACGGCCGCTCGGATGAGGGCGGGCACAAAAAGGTGATGGTAGAGTTTGTCTCGGCCAACCCCACCGGCCCCATGCACATGGGCAACGCCCGGGGCGGCGCGCTGGGCGATTGCCTGGCGGCGGTCCTCGACTGGGCGGGCTGCGATGTGACAAGGGAGTTTTACGTCAACGACGCCGGCAACCAGATCGAGAAGTTTGCCGGTTCCCTGGAGGCCCGGTACCTTCAGATCTATAAGGGAGAGGACGCCGTCCCCTTCCCGGAGGACGGCTACCACGGCGAGGATATCAAGGTGCGGGCGAAAGAATTTGCCGCTCTGCACGGCGACGCTTTTGTGGAGGCCGGCTCCAAAGAGCGCCGGGAGGCACTGGTGGACTACGCCCTGCCCAAGAACATCAAGGGGCTGCGCACCGATCTGGCCAAATACCGCATCGAGTACGACGTGTGGTTTCGCGAGAGCGTCCTCCACGAGAGCGGGGCCATCGACGACGTGGTGAAGACCCTCTCCGACAAGGGCCTGACCTATGAGAAGGACGGAGCGGTCTGGTACAAGGCCACCTCCTACGGCGGGGAAAAGGACGAGGTCCTCATCCGCGCCAATGGAAATCCGACCTATTTCGCGGCGGACATCGCCTATCATTACAATAAATTTGCGGTCCGGGGCTTTGACAAGGTCATCAACGTCTGGGGCGCGGACCACCACGGCCATGTGGCCCGTCTCAAAGGGGCCATGGACGCCATCGGCCTAGACGGAAACAAGCTGGACATCGTACTCATGCAGTTGGTGCGGCTGACAAGGGACGGGGAAGTGGTGCGGATGAGCAAGCGCACCGGCAAGGCTATCACCCTGACCGACCTCATCGACGAGGTGCCCATCGACGCGGCCCGCTTCCTCTTTAATATGCGGGAGCCGGGGAGCCAGATGGAGTTTGACTTGGGGCTTGCCGTGGAGCAGTCCTCCCAGAACCCGGTCTACTACGTCCAGTACGCCCACGCCCGCATCTGCTCGATACTCAAGAATCTGGCGGCCGAGGGCATCGCTCCCGCCGCGCGGAGCCTCGACGAGCTGCTGTGCTTTGAAGCGCCCGAGGAAATCGAGCTCATCCGCTATCTCTCCATCTATCCCAACGAGATTTTGGAATCCGCCAAGACCTATGACCCGGCCCGGATTACCCGGTATGTCATCGAGCTTGCCAACAAGTTCCACAAGTTTTATAACGCCTGCCGAGTCAAGGGCGAGGCGGAAAATGTGATGCAGGCCCGTCTGGCCCTGTGCCTGGCCGTGCGCACCGTCATCCGCAACGTGCTGACCATGCTCAAGATCAACGTCCCCGACACCATGTAGCCACCTGGCGGTGGGGCGAGACGCGCTCTGGGCCGTTTTGAGGCGGAGATGCCACGCCCACGCCGAAAGACGGGACGCCACCTAGCGGTGGGGCCCGACGCGCTCCGAACTATACGCATGCATAGAAAACGAAATATCATAGACTTTCGGACCATGCGGTCCAGAAAGGGAGGAAAGAATGGAAGTACCCTTGCCACCCCGATTATTGGATGGCGCCACAGGAACCAATTTAATGAGAGTGGGCATGCCAATTTCCGCCTGCCCGGAACAGTGGATACTGGAGCACCCCGGAGTGCTCCTGGAATTACAGCGCGCCTATATCGAGGCGGGGGCCCAGGTCCTCTATGCCCCCACCTTTACCGCCAACCGCGCCATGCTCTCCCGATTCGGGAAGGACGATGAGGTGGACGCGCTTAACGCCAAGCTGGTGGCTCTCACCAAAGCGGCGGCGGAGGCGTCCGGCGTGCTGGTGGCGGGGGACATCGCCCCCACCAATCTCGCTATCGAGCCCTTTGGAGAGACGCCCTTTTTGGAGCTGGTGAACATTTACAGCGAGCAGGCCTTCGCCCTCAAAAACGCGGGGGTGGATCTGATCGTCTGCGAAACCATGATTTCCATGACCGGGATGCGGGCCGCTGTGCTGGGCGCCCGGCAGACGGGGCTTCCCCTCTATGTCACCATGTCCATGAACGAGGAGGGCGAAACCTTAGACGGCTCCAACATGTTAAGCTGCATGATCGCCGCCCAGTCGCTGGGGGTCAAAGCCTTCGGCATCAACTGCACCGGCCGTTTCGACAAGCTCACCGAGCAGATCGAGCGCCTCATCCCCTACGCCCAGGTGCCGCTGATTGCAAAGCCCAGCCTGGGAGAGCCCGACGCCCATGGGGAATACCCGATGACGCCGGAAGAATTTGCCGCGGCTATGAAGCAGGTGCTGGACGCCGGGGCTTCCATGGTGGGCGGCTGCTGCGGCGCCACGCCCGCGCACATCGCGGCGCTCAGGCTGATGGTGGAAAGCTATGACTTCGCCGGGCGCAAACTTCCCCAGCCCAACCCCGAGGACATCATCGCGTGCAGCTACGACGAGACCTTCTTCCTCACCGAGGACCTGGAGTTTTCCGAGCCGCTCTCCTGCGAGGTGGATATGACCGAGGACATTTTGGAAGCGGAGGACGAGGGCTGGGACGCGGTGCTCGTCGAGGTGCCCACTCCCGACGACGCCTACCATTTTGCCCAGAACGCCCACATGACCGACCTGCCGGTGGCCTTTCTCTCAGATAACGAAAGCGCCCTGGAAATGGCGCTGATCTACTACCCCGGCCGGGCCATTGTGTGCAGCTCCATGACCGACCTGGAGCGGGAAGTGCTGGAAAAGATCTGCGAAGGCTACGGCGCGCTCCTTTTCTAGCCGCTACGGAGGCTCCGCAAATCATAGGCCGCGCGTACCCGGCGGCGTCCCGTGCGGTTTTCCGCATCTTGACCGTGAACAAGGCCGCTGCCCCCAGGAGGGGCAGCGGCCTTTGCGCGTTTTAACCCGGGATGACGGGCCCGTTCGATGGACCGGCGGCAAAAAGGGCCGGAGGAAGCTTCCTCCGGCCCTTTTCTTTGTAAAACTAATAGCCCCGTTTGCCCTCCAGAGACTCGTCGTTCATCACCCATTCGTCGTAGACATAGGTGACCCGGAAGTCCTCGGGGGTGTCCCTCACCACCACCGTGCTGATGCCCGCGTTGATGATCATCCGCTTACACATGGCGCAGGGGTTGGCGTCCTTGACAAGCTCCTTGGTGGCGTAGTCCCGGCCCACCAGATATAAGGTGCTCCCCAGCATATCCGCCCGGGAGGCGGAGATGATGGCGTTGGCCTCCGCATGGACCGAGCGGCACAGTTCATAGCGCTCGCCCCGGGGGATCCCCAGTTCTTCCCGGGTACAGTAGCCCAAGTCACAGCAGTTTTTCCGCCCGCGGGGCGCACCCACATAACCGGTGGAGATGATCTGGTCGTTTTTAACAATAATGGCACCGAAATTCCGCCGTAAACAGGTACCGCGTTCCAGAACAGTCTGGGCGATATCCAGATAATAATTGATTTTGTCGCGTCGATTCATAAGGTTTGCGCCTCCCTCGGCTTTGATTTTCTTTTATTGTAGTTGATTTGCCCTTTCGTTGCAATGGCTTTTCCAGACTTTTCTTATATGAGGGCGAATTTTGTAAAAAGAACGCCTTTGCCAGTCCCATCCACGGACCCTATAAAAAGAGTGGAAACTGTGGTATAATAACACCAATCCGGCCCGAGGCCAAAGAAATACAGGGGGACCGCTAATTTATGAGCAAGCTTTCCAACATCGGCACCATCAAAGACATTGTCAACCGCTACGGCTTTTCCTTTTCCAAGGCCCTGGGGCAGAATTTCCTCATCAATCCTTCGGTCTGCCCCCGCATCGCCGAGATGGGAAACGCCCGGCCCGGCTTCGGCATCATTGAAATCGGCACCGGCATCGGCGTCCTCACCGCGGAGCTTGCCCAGCGCGCGGACAAGGTGGTCTGCATCGAACTGGACAGCCGCCTCCTGCCGGTCCTGGACGAGACCCTCAGCGAATTTGACAACATCAAGGTCATCAACGACGACGTGCTCAAGGTGGATTTAAAAAAGCTCATTGCCGACGAGTTTGCCGGTATGCAGGTGGCGGTGTGCGCCAACCTGCCCTATTACATCACGTCCCCCATCCTCATGTCCCTCTTGGAACAGCGCCTGCCCATCGTTTCCATCACCGTCATGGTGCAAAAGGAGGCCGCCGTGCGCATCTGTGCCAAGCCCGGGAGCCGGGAGTGCGGCGCGCTGAGCCTGGCCGTCTCCTATTACAGCGAGCCCAAACAGCTCTTCTCCGTCTCTCGGGGCAGCTTCCTGCCCGCCCCCGACGTGGACTCCGCAGTCATCCGCCTCGACGTCCGGGAGTCCCCCGCCATCCAGGTGCCCGACGAAAAGGCCCTTTTTGCCATCATCAAGGCGGGTTTCTCCCAGCGCCGCAAGACCATCGTCAACGCCCTCTCTTCCGGCCTCGGCCTGCCCAAGGAGGAGGTATCAAGGATGCTGGAACGCGCCCAGGTTTCCCCCAAGGCCCGCGCCGAGCAGCTCACCCTGGAGGACTTTGGCCGCATCCGCCTACCAGCGGAGGATGACGCGGCACCTACCGGTGCGGGATAACGCGCCCCAAGATTAAATGAAACCATTGTCGCGTCGCCCGCGACCGTGATGCGGACCGACCACAGCGCGGTATGGCGGCGGGCCCTGCCCGCCACCTGCCGGGACAGGATGACGCGGCACCTACCGGTGCGGGCTGACGCGCCCCCAAGCTTAGATGGAACCGTTGTCACGTCGCCCGCGACCGTGATGCGGGCTGACGCGCCCCAAGTTTAGATGAAACCACTGTCGCGTCGCCCGCGATGATGCTGCGCGGAAAGCCACGCATAACAAAAGCCCCGCAGAAAACTGCGGGGCTTTTGTTGGGGCCCTAAGCTATTCCCGGAACTCGAAGAGCAGCTTGGGCTCGATCTCCAGCGCTTTGGCAATGGCCAGCAGGGTGGAGACGGAAAACTTGGTTTGAACGTTATATGATTCGATATGACTGAGATGGCCGCGGCTCATTGGAACCCGGTCAGCAAGCTGTTCTTGTGTATAGCCTTTCCTCTTGCGATGGTATGCGATATTGAGCCCAATTTGTCGAATCATTTCTTCAATTTCCACTAAAATCACCTCTCAAGGTTAATCTTAGTGGTTTCAATAGAAATATACCGCTTGACAAATTATACAATTTGCGATATATTATGTATAGTTAGCTTGAATTTAGTTATCATTTGCGTGATAAGATCGGAATTTGAAGATCAGCACCGCCACGGCGGCCATGGCCAGCATCAGATAGATGAGGCTGCACACGAGTATGAGCACATTGTTGGTCCGCCGTTCCCCCTGGCCGCCCGCCACGGGAACCGCCGCCTCGTCGGAGAGGATGAGCTTCATCTTCCCGCCGCTTTCGCCCGAAGAAACTTGGGAGCCGCCGGAGCTGGGGCCGGCGCCGTTATAGTAGTTGTTGGTGATCTCGAAATACTGGGTGATCTTGTCCCCGGAGGTGTTCCGGCTGGAAGCGGAGGAACGGTGGATGATATAAAAGCCCTCCACGTTGAACATGGGATCGGGTTCCTCCTCCTCGTCGGGAGGCGGGTCGCCCCAATTGAGGTATTCGCCCTGAAAATCCACCCGGGCCAAGCGCATCATGTCCCCATTGGGATTGTGGAGGGTACCGCCGTCCGCCATGGGAATTTCTTCGGGGTAGTTCATCTGTAAGCCGATGTAGCGGGTGCCGCTGGGAATGGGAAGATAGAGCGTGGTGTAATAATAGGTCAGCGGACTGGAAGATTCCAAGGACATGCGGCAGGAGGCAATATCGTAGTCCAGCGAATGATAGCTTTCCCCATCATCGGAGACAAGTACCTCCAAGAAGCTGGTGGTGAGGGTGTCCTTGATCTGGGAGAGGAAAACGTCCTCATCGGGCAGCGGGCGAAAGACGCCGGCTCCCTTTTCCACCATGTAGAGCAGATATCCTTCATCCGGCGTGTGGAGATACAGGTTGCCGTCCACCGGACTGTATGAAACGGGCAGGGCCCCGTCCAAATCCATGGTCCCTTCCGGGTCTCCCGCGACGTCCATCAGCACATAATCGCCGTACATGTTCCGGCTGGCCATGGGCGACATGGGGAGATAGCAGCTCACGGTGAGCCGGTCCACGCCCGAGATGTGGTAGATGGCCGAGGGAGGGCCGCCGGCAAAGTCGGCGGTCAGGACGGTGCTGTCGGGCGCATTGGGCCAGCCCACTTCCTCGCCGAAGTCGGGGGAAGCGGCGCGTAAATTACTGTAAGAGATGAATTCGGTGTTGTCGGCACTCTCACATTCGTCGAAATATGTCGAATCAGCAAGTACAAAAAAGCTCGCTGCCATTCCCATGAGGACAATGACGGCGAGGAAAACGCAAAATCTTTTCATTTTGTCATCCATCCATGTTGTCATTGACGGGGGAGTTCCCCCGTCTTTTTTCTGTTTGTGTTATAAGAGCCGCACGCCGTTGATGGTCAGCTCAAAAACGACCTCTAAAAACTCCGCGGCCTTTTTGCAAAGGAGCATCCGACCCAAGAAAATTTCAAAGTAATCCATCACCGCGCAAATGGAAGTGTCGATACTGATGTTCAGCGACACGGTGCGGCGTTTCGCGTCGATGGTGAAGCTGGAATCCTCCACGGCGTAGTTGACCCGGTCGTGGATATCGAAGGTGAGCATATCCCGGTTGCGGACCCGGGAGCGGCGCACATCGGTCTTGTCGGCGAGAATGAGGGCGGCGGCCACGGCGTTGACCGGGACGGCGGTGCCCTCGTCGTGGTTGCCGATGGCGGTCACCACGGTGGCGATCTCTTCGGGGGGCATTTCCATGTGATCCAGGATGCGGAAGGCCATGATGGCGCCGCTCTGGGCGTGGTCGATGCGATTGATGAGGTTGCCGATGTCGTGCATATAGCCCGCAATTTCCCCGAGCTCACAGGTGCGCTCGTCGTAACCGAGGCTCATGAGGATGTCCCGGGCGTAGACGGCGCAGCGGGTGACATGGGCGAAGCTGTGCTCGGTAAAGCCCAGATGGGAGAGGACCTCGTCGGCCTTGGCGATGTAGGTCTTAATTTCCGGATTGTTTTTGATGTCCTGAAAGGTGACGATTTTCATAGTACCTCCCTAAATTTTCTTATCTATTATTATACACGATTTTTGTGAGAATAAAAAGCTGGAACTGCACATTCCGCCGATTTTTCCGATAGGGGGATAAACGGCTTGCCAGGGGGGAAAATTGAGGCTATACTGAAAGGGACAGAAAGGGAAGGGAGGGGAACCCCATGATACTCACGCTGCATGTGGAGAACACACTTATTTCCATCGGCGGATACAAGGAGGGGCGGCTAGGCTTTGCGGTGCGGATGAAAACCGACGTCGGATTGACGGAAGATCAGTACGCAGCGGCAATGGCACAGCTCATAGCGCCTCACGGTCTGACCGGAGGGAAAGGGGAGGGCGGCATCGTATCGTCGGTGGTTCCGGAGCTTACCGAAAGGCTCCGGAGCGCCCTCTCCCGTTTTTGCACGGGCAAGGTTTATGTGGTGTCGCCGGGGCTCAAGACGGGGCTCAACATCCGTTCCCAGAACCCGGCCATGTTTGGCAGCGATATTGTTTGCGGCTGCGCGGCGGCGGTCAAACGGTATCCGTCCCCCTGTGTGGTGGCGGACATCGGCACGGCGGTGAGCTTTTCGGCGCTGGATGAAAATGGGTCGCTCATAGGAAAGGCCCTCTTTCCCGGCCCTGAGATCGCGCTTCAGGCCCTCAGCGACAAGGCTGCCCTTCTGCCCCGGGTGGGGCTGGGGGAGCCGGGGGAGCTGATTGCAGCCGGCACCACCGACGCCATGCGCTCGGGGCTCGTATATGGCTATGCCAGCATGATCGACGGCATGTTCCGCCGCTTCCGGGCGCGCCTGGGAGGCAGTCCCACCCTGGTGGCCACCGGCGCGCTGGCGGGCCTATTGGTGCCCCACTGTGAGGAGGACATCCAGCTCGACGAGCATCTGGTGCTGGACGGGCTCTATCAGATTTATTGCAAAAACGCGCCTCCTGTCCGGGACTAAGTCCTGCAAAACTAGCGCTGTATCCGTATAAGACGGAACGGCAGCAAGGAGGAATGGCTTATGAGAGCCAATGAGAAGACAAAACGAATGGTACAACTTTCCCTGCTCATCGCCTTGGAGGTTGTGCTGGCCTTGACCCCGCTGGGCTTTATCCCGCTGGGGTTCACCAAGGCGACCACCATGCACATCCCGGTGATTATCGGCGCCATCCTATTGGGCCCCATGCAGGGCGGCATTCTGGGCGGCGTATTCGGCGTGTGCAGCCTGCTCACCAACACCTTCACCCCCACCGCCACATCCTTTGTATTCAGCCCCTTCTTTAGCCTGGGCGACGTGGGCGGAAACGGGTGGAGCTTGGTCATCTGCTTTGTGCCCCGCATCCTCATCGGCGTGGTGGCGGGATATCTCTTCCGCGCCATCGGCAAGGGCGGAAAGCGCCAGGTCCTGGCCTCGGCGGTGAGCGCCGTGGCCGCGTCGCTCACCAACACCATCCTGGTTATGGGCGGCATCTATTTGTTCTTCGGCAGAAGCTACGCCGCGGCCCGAGAAATTCCCTTCGACACCCTGTTCAAGGTGATCATGGGGGTCGTTGGTATCAACGGTGTGCCCGAGGCCATCGTGGCCGCCGTTCTGGTGACGGCGGTGGTCATCCCGCTGCGAAAGGCGCTGCGCCGGGCTTGAGGCGGGGCGTACTGTTTCCGTGGTGGAGCCAAGAGGAAAGGCGGTCCGTGCGGCCTCGTTCACGGGAAAAGTTGATAGATAAAAAGGCGGAGCTTGCTCCGCCTTTTTTCATATCCGCGCCCATGCCACGCCGTGAGCCGCAACGCGGGTGCCGCGACAGTGATACGAAAAAACCAAGGAGCGCGGCATCCCCCGCCGGCAGGTGGTTAGAGGATGAGAACGAAGGTGCCGGCGGTGATGAGGATGCCGCCGATGATGGTCTTGATGGTGACGGCCTCCTTGAGGATGACGAAGGCTAAGACCATGCTGATGACAACGCTGAATTTATCAATGGGCACCACCTTGGAGGCCTCCCCAATTTGGAGGGCCCGGTAGTAGAACATCCAGGACAGACCTGTGGCCAGGCCCGAGAGGACGAGGAAAACCCAGCTCTTGGCGGTGATGTCGGAAATCTGGCTCTGGGTGCCCGAAATGAAGACAATGCCCCAGGCCATGACGAGCACTACCACGGTGCGGATGGCGGTGGCCAGGTTGGAATTGATGCCCTCGATGCCGATTTTGGCCAAAATGGAGGTGGCGGCCGCGAAAAAGGCCGAAAGCAGTGCAAAGATGACCCACATGTTCTTTCCCTCCTTTTGTGCAAATGCGCGCATCCCATTCCCCCCTCTTATTGTGTTTCTGTCTTTATTATAGGTAAATCACCGCAAATAAACAAGATTTTCATCGGTCAAAGAAATTTCTTGACATTCGCTTTAAAGTGGTATACTATAAAAGTCAGAAACAACGGGAGGGAACGATCATGAGAAACCAGCTTTGCGGCACAATGGAGATGACCTATTGGTATTCCCTGCGCTATTATTTTGGCGCGGGTCCTTTTTGCTGCGAAGAAACCGATGGAATCGTCCCCCGCTGATCCCTTTGTGGATATGCGTTGGCTGAGCCGGTACTTTCGCAGAAAGTACCGGCTTTTTTGTCGGTAAAAATGACGAGAGAAATGGAGAAACCAATATGATTATCATCTTAAAAGAACAGGCGGCCCCCCAGAAGATTCGGGAACTCATCGCGGACATCGAAGGCCAAGGCCTGAGCGTCCACCAGTCCCAGGGCGTCAACACCACCCTGTTGGGCATTATCGGCGACACCACCAAGGTGGATGTGGAAAAGCTGCAAGCCTTGGACGTGGTGGCCCAGGTCAAGCGGATTCAGGAGCCCTACAAGAGCGCCAACCGGAAATTCCATCCCCAGGACACCGTCGTGGACATCCGGGGCCGGAAGCTGGGCGGGGGACACTTCCAGGTGGCGGCGGGGCCCTGCTCGGTGGAGAACCGGGAGCAGATATTGACCGTGGCGGACCAGGTGAAGGCGGCGGGGGCGGGGCTCCTGCGGGGCGGGGCGTTTAAGCCCAGGACCTCCCCCTACGCCTTCCAGGGCCTGGGCGGGGAGGGCATTGAGCTGCTCAAGGAGGCCAGGGAGCGCACAGGGCTTCCCATCGTCACAGAGATCATGAACATCAGCCATCTGGACCTGTTCGAAGATGTGGACGTCATCCAGGTGGGGGCCAGGAACATGCAGAACTTCGAGCTGCTCAAGGAGTTAGGCCATGTGGACAAACCCATCCTCCTCAAGCGAGGTCTGGCCAACACCCTAGAGGAACTTCTCATGAGCGCCGAATACATCATGTCGGGAGGCAACGAGCAGGTCATCCTCTGCGAACGGGGCATCCGTACCTTTGAGACTTCCACCCGCAACACCCTGGACATCTCCGCCGTGCCCATGCTCAAGAAGAAGTCCCATCTCCCCGTGGTCATCGACCCGAGCCACGCGGCGGGCCTCACTTGGATGGTGGAGCCGCTTTCCATGGCGGCCATCGCCGCCGGGGCGGACGGCCTGATCATCGAGGTCCACAACTGCCCGGAGAAGGCCCTCTCCGACGGCGCTCAGTCCCTGCGTCCGGCACAGTTTTCTGAAATCATGGACAAAGTGAAGAAGACGGTGGATTTCTTTGGAAAGAGCATGGACGAGAATCAAATGTGACAAAGTTACAGAATCCTATACTACCGTTGTATATAATAAAAACATCAAAAGCACAGCACCCCAAACAAACTTTCAAGGAGGCTTTTATAATGGCAGTACATACATTTACAAAAGATAATTTCGATCGGGAAGTCAACGCTCCCGAAACCGTCCTCATCGACTTCTGGGCGCCCTGGTGCGGACCCTGCCGGATGGTATCCCCCATCGTCGACGAGGTGGCCGAGGAGGTCGAGGGCAAGGTAAAGGTGGCCAAAGTCAACATCGACGAACAGCCCGAGCTTGCCAGCCGCTTCCAGGTCATGACCATCCCCACCCTGATGGTGATGAAGAAAGGCAAGATCGTCTCCACTTCGGTGGGAGTGAAAAGCAAGAAGGCCATCATGGACATGGTCAGCGAATAAGCATTTGACAGAATGAGCCCAAACCCCTACAATAAAAGAAAGGGCGGCCGTTTTTAGCCGCCAATAAATCAAAGCTCTGCGCTCCCTCACCGGCGCAGAGCTTCGGTTGTTTTGTGTGCGGAGGTGCAAGCTTATGGTATTGCAGGAACAGGAGATCGCGTTTGTGCGGGAAGTGCTGCCCTTTTGGAAGGACTTGACCGAGACCCAGCGGTCAGAGCTCATCGATCACATGCGGCCGCGCAGCTTTGCGCGGGGGGACCATCTCCACGCCGGAGAGGCCGACTGTTCCGGCGTCTTCCTTCTCCGCAGCGGGCAGGTGCGGACCTTCATCATCTCGGACAGCGGCCGGGAAATCACTCTGTTTCGCCTGTTTGAGCGGGATATCTGCATCTTTTCGGCCTCCTGCATGATGCCCAATATCAACTTCGACGTTTATATCGACGCGGAGAAGGACACCGAGACCCTGCTGATTCCTACCTGTGCCTACAAAGCCCTGTCCGCCCAATCCCCGGCGGTCAAGGAGTACACGGCACAGCTCATCGCCAGCCGCTTTTCCGACGTGATGTGGATGCTTGAGCAGGCCCTTTTTCAGAGCTTTGACAAGCGCCTGGCGGCCTTTTTGCTGGAACAGCGCAACATCGAGGACAGCCTCACCCTCCGCCTCACCCACGAGGAGATCGCCAAGCACCTGGGCTCGGCCCGGGAGGTGGTCACCCGGATGCTCAAGGTGTTCCAGGACCAGGGGATGGTGAAGCTCTCCCGGGGCGGCATCGAGATCATCGAGCCCAGGCAGCTCGAACAACTGGCGGAGTGATAGCGCTTTCAAAGGCAAAAGAAAAAAGCGGAGGCGAAAGCCTCCGCTTTTTGTATGCGCCCCGCGGAGACGCCCTGGACCCGGGCTCCACAGGGATGCGCAAGGGCTTCGGCGCTTATGCGCTCCGCCCTCTATGCGCAAAAAACAGCCGCAAAGCGGCTGTTTTTATGTACGCTATTCTTTTTCCTGGGGCCCCTCAGGATTTTGCTCGAGGACCTCGTTGACCCGGTAACAGAGGGTCATCAGGCTGTCCCCCAGGTGGACGTTTTCCACCACGATGTTGTCGTAGTCCAGCGCCAGATCGTAGTGGGAGAAGTTCCAAAATCCCCGGATGCCCAATTCCACCAGGTTGTCGGCGATCTCCTGGGCGGAGTTTTTGGGGATACAGAGCATGGCGACCTTGGGCCTGCGCTGGCGGCAGAACTCGGGGAGGGTGTCCGCGTGGGAAACCCGGATGCCCCGGATGGTCTGGCCGATGATGTCCTCGCTGACGTCAAAGATGCCGATGAGGTTAAAGCCCCGGCTGTCGAAGGACATGTGGGAGGCGATGGCCCGTCCCAGGTTGCCCGCGCCTAGCAGAATGATATCCAGACCCTTGTCAATGCCCAGAATGGAGCCGATCTCCTTGTGGAGCGCCTCCACATTGTAGCCGTAGCCCTGCTGTCCAAAGCCGCCGAAGCAGTTGAGGTCCTGGCGGATTTGGGAGGCGGTGACTCCCATCTTCAGCGAGAGCTCCCGGGAGGAAATCCGGTGGATACCGTTTTTTAACAGGTCCCCCAGAAACCGGTAATACCGGGGCAGCCTGCGGATGACAGACAGGGAGACATTTTCATGCTTCGCCATTTTTTCGCCGCCTTATCAAAGTTTCTGCGTGGTCTCCATGACATAGTCGCCAAACTCTTTGCAGGTGGCGCCGTTGTCACGGCCAGTGATGACATATTTTTTCTCTTCATACATGCATTTGTCCAGCGCCCGCTCCAGCTTGTCGGCCTCTTTCTGATAGCCGATGTGGGAAAGGAGCATGACGGTGGCCCGGAGCATGGAGCAGGGGTCGGCATATTTGTCACGGCCTTCGGCCACCATCCGGGGCGCGGAACCGTGAATGGCCTCGAACATGGCGTAATGGTTGCCGAGGTTGGCGCTGCCGGCGGTACCCACGCCACCCTGGAACTCGGCCGCCTCGTCAGTGATGATGTCGCCGTAGAGGTTGGGGAGGATGAAGACCTTGAAGTCGCTCCTGCGCTTCTCGTCGATGAGCTTGGCGGTGGTGATGTCGATGTACCAGTCGTCGGTGACGATCTCGGGATATTCCTTGCCGATCTCCTGGCAGATTCTAAGGAATTTGCCGTCGGTGGTCTTGACCACGTTGGCCTTGGTGATGATGGAAACCTTGCCCTTATTGTTGTTGCGGGCGTATTCGTAAGCGAGTCTCGCGATGCGCTCGGTGCCCTGGGAGGTGGTGACGGTGAAGTCAAAGGCCAGGTCGTCGTCCACATTGAGCCCGCAGGAACCCAGGGTGTAGGCGCCCTCGGTGTTCTCTCTGAAGAAGGTCCAGTCAATGCCCTTGTCCGGCACCTTGACCGGGCGGACGTTGGCAAAGAGGTCCAGCTCTTTTCTCATGGCCACGTTGGCGCTTTCGATGTTGGGCCAGGGGTCGCCGGCTCTCGGCGTGGTGGTGGGACCCTTGAGGATGACGTCGCATTTTTTGAGCTCTTCGAGCACGTCGTCGGGGATGGCCTTGTTGGCCTTGACCCGGTTTTCGATGGTCAGGCCGTCGATGACCTTAAATTCCACCCGGCCCTTTTTCACCTCGTCCCGGAGCAGATATTCCAGCACCCGGTGGGCTTCGCTCGTGATAACCGGTCCGATGCCGTCGCCGCCGCAGACGCCGATGACGATTTTATTGAGCTTCGTGTAATCCACAGCGCCGGTGTCCGCCTTCATCCGGGCGACACGGGCCAGCTGGTTTTCAATGAGTGCCTGATATTTTTCCAAGGCCGCTTCGATTTTTTTCTCCATGTTTTTTCCTGCTTTCTATTTCCTGATTTGCGGCGGCGCGTCGCCGCTGCCATATCGCGCTACGGTGCGGCCAAAACTGCAACACGTGTGTCACAGTGTGGTCAAATGGCGGGCCGCAGTGCGCCATCCCGCCCCAGAGGGGCTGTTTGCAGTGGGTTTATCTCGGACAAAAGCCGTGTTCGATTATGAAAGCTGCAACGCGGGGCCTTCGTTGCGAACCCAAGCACAGGCGCGCCATCCCGCTTTGGAAGGGCTATTTTACGGACTCTTTGGTGTAGTTGAGGAGTCCTCCCGAGAGAAGGATGTCCTTCTGCCGCCCGGAGAGCTCGCAGACGAGGGGGATGTCCTCGCCGTTTACCTTGGCCGCGATGGGCTTGCCGTTTTCAATGCACGCCCGGATGCCGGTGAGTTCCACCGCGTCGCCCAGGCTCAGTTTGTCGTAGTCCGCTTCGTTTGCAAAGGTCAGCGGCACGATGCCGGCGTTAATGAGATTGGCCCGGTGGATGCGGGCAAAGCTCTTGGCGATGACCGCCTTGATGCCCAGATACAGGGGGACCAGCGCCGCATGTTCCCGGGAGGAACCCTGGCCGTAGTTCTGGCCGCCCACGATGATGCCCTTGCCCGCTTTTCTGGCTCTCTCCGGGAACGCCTCGTCGCACACGGCGAAGCAGAAGTTGGAGAGATAGGGGATATTGGAGCGGTAGGGGAGAATCTTGGCGCCCGCCGGCATGATGTGGTCGGTGGTGATGTTGTCGCCGACTTTGAGCAGCACGTCCGCGGAAATGTCCGCCGCGATGGGGTCGGCGTTGGGGAACTCCTTGATATTGGGCCCGCGCAGGATCTGGAGATCTTTGGCTTCCTCGGGGGAGGCGGGGGGCTCGACCATATTGTCGTTGATGAGGAAGTGTTCGGGCAACTCGATCTTAATTTCGTCGCCGAAGGTGCGCGGGTCGGTGAGGACGCCGGTCAGGGCGGAAGCCGCCGCCACCTCGGGGCTAACCAGGTAGACGCCCGCGTCCTTGGTGCCGGAGCGGCCCTCAAAGTTGCGGTTAAAGGTGCGCAGGGAGATGCCGCCCGAGTTGGGGGATTGTCCCATGCCGATGCAGGGGCCGCAGGCGCTTTCCAGGATGCGGGCGCCTGCCGCGATCAGGTCGGCGAGAGCGCCGTTTTGCGCGATCATGTTAAAGACCTGCTTGGAGCCCGGCGCGATGGCCAAAGAGACGTCGGGATGGACGGTTTTGCCTTTCAGCATGGCCGCCACCCGCATGAGATCCAAGTAGGAAGAGTTGGTGCAGGAGCCGATGCAGACCTGGTCGACCTTGATGGGCCCGATTTCGTCGATGGTTTTCACATTGTCCGGGCTGTGGGGACAGGCCGCCATGGGGACAAGCTCGCTTAAATTGATGTCGATGACTTCGTCGTACTCGGCGTCCTCGTCTGCGAAGACGGGAACCCAGTTTTCTTCCCGCCCCTGGGCCGCGAGGAAGGACTTGGTCACCTCGTCGGAGGGGAAGACGGAGGTGGTGGCGCCCAGCTCCGCGCCCATGTTGGTGATGGTGGCGCGCTCGGGGACGGTCAGGGTGGCAACGCCCTCGCCGCCGTACTCGATGATCTTGGAGACGCCGCCCTTAACGGACATCCGGCGCAGGACCTCCAAAATGACGTCCTTCGCCGCCACAAAGGGCCGCAGTTTGCCGGTGAGGTTGACCCGCACCATTTTCGGCATGGTGATGTAATAGGCACCGCCGCCCATGGCCACCGCCACGTCTAAGCCGCCCGCGCCGAAGGCCAGCATGCCGATGCCGCCGCCAGTGGGGGTGTGGCTGTCCGAGCCGATGAGAGTCTTGCCCGGGATGCCGAAGCGCTCCAGGTGGACCTGATGGCAGATGCCGTTGCCCGGCCGGGAGAAATAGATGCCGTGCTTTTTGGCGATGGAGCCGATAAACCGGTGATCGTCCGCGCTTTCAAAGCCGGACTGGAGGGTGTTGTGGTCGATGTAAGCGACGCTGCGCTCGGTCTTAACCCGCTCCACCCCCATGGCCTCAAATTCCAGATAAGCCATGGTGCCGGTGGCGTCCTGTGTCAGCGTCTGATCGATGCGAAGACCGATCTCCTCGCCGACCTTCATCTGGCCGTCCACCAAATGGTTCTTTATGATTTTCTGAGCGATGGTATAACCCAAATGTACCGCCCCTTTCCAGAAATTGAACTAACAAAGATACACTTAATTTTATAATACATTATATATATTGTCAATGTTTTAACATGTTAAAGTAATGTAAATTCGGCGAAATACCGCGGAAAAATGGAGGGCGAGGGGAAAACAGGATACCGCGGGGAAAGAAAAGAAAAAATGAAAAAGAATCTTAAGAACCGGCAAATTGACATAGATATGAAAGGTAGTCTATAATGAAGCGTATGACAAAACAAAAGTTTGGCAGCTTCGGAGAAGAGAAAACTGAGCCGGAGCGTGATAAATGCGCCGCCGCGGTCAATACTAGTGGGAGTAATGAACGCGGAGGTGGATTTTTTGTCACAGGAAGAAAAAAAGGAGCGGCTTCGCGCCCAAGAGGACCCAGTCCAGGAGAGCGGAGACGCCAATGGGGACGAATCCCAGGACGAGCAGGAAAAAACCGACGAAAAGATGTCGGCCCAGCAGTCCCAAATTATCGAGACGGGGTCGGTAACCCCGGTGGGAGGCAAGCATGTCATCCACTGCCTGACCATCGTCGGGCAGATCGAGGGGCACTACATCCTGCCGCCCCAAAATAAGACGACCAAATATGAGCATGTGATTCCTCAGCTGGTGGCCATCGAACAAGATCCCCGCATCGAAGGGCTCATCATCATCCTCAACACCGTGGGCGGTGACGTGGAGGCGGGCCTTGCTATCGCCGAGCTCATCGCCGGGATGAAAAAGCCCACCGTTTCCCTGGTGCTGGGCGGCGGACATTCCATCGGCGTGCCTTTGGCGTGCAGCGCCAAACAGTCCTTTATCGCGCCGTCGGCCACCATGACCGTCCACCCGGTGCGGATGAGCGGGTTGGTGCTGGGCGTGCCCCAGACCCTGTCCTATTTTGACAAGATGCAAGAGCGCATCGTCAACTTTGTCATCGACAATTCCCACATTTCCCCCGAGCGCTTCCGGGAGCTGATGATGAACACCGGGGAGCTTGTCATGGATGTGGGCACCGTACTCGACGGGGAAAACGCCGTGGAGGAAGGCCTGATCGATCATCTGGGCGGCCTGTCCGACGCCATCGGATGCCTTTACGACCTCATCGAGGAGCAGGATGGTGCGGAAGAAGACGGCGGGGAGGACGACAAGGAAGAAAAGCCCAAAGCCGCCAGCCGAAAGAAGGCGGACGGGGAGAAAGCTTCCTCCAGTCCCAATACCCCCAGCGGGAACCCGCCCAGAAAGCGGCCCAAGGCCGCCGGAAAGAAAAAGTCCGGCGAAGGGGAAAAAGCGTCCGGCGCCCGCAATGGCAAGGACGCGGATACAAAACCCAAAGGCGGGAAGAAGAAACAGGCCGGGGGGGAAGCGCGATGATCCTTTACACCACCCAGCCCGCGGAGCTCATTTTTCCCACCGATGCAAGCGCCTACCAGTGTTCCACCGCCCGGGTGGGGGGACAACTGGTCATGGGCGTGCGGCAGGGGCGCTCCTTTCAGGTGACCCGGCTCCTGTCCACCGACCCGGCGGCCTATCTCAACCCCGGCTTTACGCCCGGCGCACAGATATTCCTCGACGAAAATGATTCCGAAACGGCGGCTTTTTAGCCCCGCCGTTACATAGGAGGTAACAGCTTTGTCTATTCTCAACGCCATCTTCCAGGCCATCGTCCAGGGCCTGACCGAGTTTCTCCCCGTTTCCAGCTCCGGACACCTGTCCCTGGTCCAGCATTTTACCGGCGTGAGCGGGGAAACCGGCATCTTCTTTTCCATCATGCTCCATCTGGGCACCCTGATCGCCGTGTTCGTGGCGTTCTGGCCCACCATCAAGCGCCTGATCGTGGAGTTCTTCCTCATGATCGGCGACATCTTCCGGGGCCGCTTCAGGCTCAAAGAGGCAAACCCCTACCGCCGGATGATCCTTTTGCTCATCGTCTCCTTAGTGCCGCTGATTCCGTTTTACTTTCTCAGCGACTTCTATAAGGGCCTTGCCTCCGACAAGAGCATCTTAGCCGAGGGCATCTGCTTCCTCATCACCGCCGCCCTCCTTTTCATCGCCGACCGGCGGATGGACGGGCGCAAGACCGCCAAAAACATGCGCTTTGCCGACGCCGTCGCCATCGGTATCGCCCAGGGCATCGCCCCGCTGCCCGGCGTCTCCCGCTCCGGTTCCACCATCTCCGTGGGACTCATGTGCGGGCTCAAAAAGGAATACGCGGTCAAGTTCTCCTTCATCATGGGCATCCCCGCCGTGCTGGCGGCGAACCTCGTGGAACTCAAGGACGCCATGGAGGTGGGCACCCAGGGCGTGGGCGCCGCCGCGCTGATTGTGGGCGTTTTGGTCTCCGCCGTGGTGGGCTTTTTGGCCATCAAGATGGTTCAGTGGCTGCTCAAGGAAAACAAGTTTAAGATCTTTGCCTACTACACCCTGATTCTGGGCATCCTGGTCATCACAATCGCCATCATCGAACTGCTGATGGGCCAGAATATCGCCGCCTTCTTCGGGTGGATCAAATAGCGAGACCTCCCCGGATACAACCGAATGGGTCCCCGGCGGCTTTCCGCCGGCTTCGTCAAAAAAAGGCTCTGCACGCAGGGCCTTTTTTGTGTTATAATAAATCTGATTACGCACGCGGGAAGCCGCCTTGTCCGGAACGAGGCCGCCTTTGCCGCTTTGCATGACACTGCTTTGCATTTCAAACCGAAAAGAAAGGGATTACCATATGCCTGCAACGACCACTGGAAAGAAGAAGACCCCCAGCCGGTCCTCCTCTTCCGCCTCAAAAAAGAAGCCGTCCACCCAGCGGATGACGGCGGCACAAAAGCGCCAAAAGCTGGAACAGGAGCGCCGGGCCCGGCAGCAGATCGGAGCCATCGTCCTGTTTGCGGTGGGGCTGCTCTGCCTGTGCCTGACCCTCATCGAGGGACAAAACGTCTGGAAATGGATGCACGACGGCCTGTTCGGCCTGTTCGGCTGGTGCGCCTGGCTCATCGCTCCGGTGTTTATCTACATCGCCGTGGTGGTGACCATGGATAAGAAAAACTTCCTCTTGGGCCACAAAATCTGGCAGGCGGGGGTGCTTTTCCTCCTCATCTGCGCGGCCACCCAGGTCTTCGGCAAGAACCTGGTTCTGGGGGAGAGCTTGTGGGACAAGCTGGGCTATCTCTTCGAGCAGGGCAAAACCTTCTCGGGCGGGGGACTGGCTTCCGCCCTCTTCGCCATGCCGCTGACAAGCCTTCTGGGAAGCGTGGGAGCGGGCATCGTCATCGTCCTGCTCATCTTTGTTTTCCTCATGATTTTTACCGGCTTTACCCTCATTGATCTGTTCCAAACCGCGGCAAAGCCGGTCAAACGGATGGAGCAGGTCTACATAGAAAAGGCCCAGGAGAAGGAGGAGCGGGCGGCCCAGGCCTCCTTTAACATCGACGTGCCGCTGGACAAGGAGTCCAAGTTTATGCCCGCCCATCCGGTGGAAGCGCCCAAGGGCACGGGCGCGGCGGCCATGAGCCCCGAGGAGGAGCAGGCGTGGGCCGAGGCGGAGCTGTTAAAACAGCAGGCCCAGGCCACGGCCAAAAAGCTCCGAGAAAGCGAGCAAATCAGGGAGGAAGCGAACAAAAAGCCCATGGAGCTGGTGGAGGAACTGCCTCCCATCAAGGCCCCCGATCCGGTGGAAATTCTGGACGGCCCCGAGGAGGAGCCGGCGGCGGTGTCCGCCATCCCGCCCTTTGCCGTGGAGGACGCTCCCCCCGTCATCCAGACGGACAGCCCCAAGGAGGAGGGCTTCCAGTTTGATTTCGGCGGTGCCGTCACCGAGGCCCCCCAGGTTCATCCCCGTCCGCCGCTGAGCCTTCTCAAGGAGCCGGGTCCCGCCCGCACCGGCGATGAAAACGAACAGCAAAACGGAGAAATCCTCATCGAGACGTTAAAGAGCTTCGGGGTCCGGGCCAGCATCATCGACATCGCCCGGGGCCCGGCGGTCACCCGGTATGAACTCCAGCCCGCCGCCGGGGTCAAGATCAGCAAGATCACGAACCTCGCCGACGACATCGCGCTCAACCTGGCCGCCGCCGGGGTGCGCATCGAGGCCCCCATCCCCGGCAAGCCCGCCGTGGGCATCGAGGTGCCCAACAAGAACGTGGGGCTCGTGGGCATCCGTGAGATCATCGATTCCAAGGAGTTTGAGCAGAGTAAGAGCAAGCTCACCGTGGCTTTGGGCAAGGACGTCTCGGGCAATATCGCCGTGGCCGACATCGGCAAGATGCCCCATATGCTCATCGCCGGGGCCACCGGCTCCGGTAAATCGGTGTGCATCAACTCCATCATCATCAGCCTGCTCTATAAAGCCACCCCCGACGAGGTCAAGCTCCTGATGGTGGACCCCAAGGTGGTGGAGCTGGGCGTCTATAACGGCATCCCCAACCTCTTGGTCCCGGTGGTCACCGACCCGAGAAAAGCCGCCGGTGCCCTCAACTGGGCGGTCAACGAGATGTTAAACCGCTATAAGCTCTTCGCCGACAACGGGGTCAGGGACCTCAAAGGCTTCAATAAGCTGGCAAACTCCAAGGAGGAGGAAGCTCTGAAGCCTCTGCCGGAGATCGTCATCATCATCGACGAGCTGGCCGACCTGATGATGGCCGCCCCCAACGAGGTGGAGGACGCCATCTGCCGTCTGGCCCAGATGGCCCGGGCGGCGGGCATGCATCTGGTCATCGCCACCCAGCGTCCGTCGGTGGACGTCATCACCGGCGTCATCAAGGCCAATATCCCCAGCCGCATCGCCTTCGCCGTCTCCTCCCAGGTGGACTCCCGCACCATCCTGGACATGGGCGGCGCGGAAAAGCTCTTAGGCCGGGGCGATATGCTCTTTTACCCCGTGGGCATGCCCAAGCCCCTGCGCGTCCAGGGCTGCTACGTCTCGGACAGCGAGGTGGAACGGGTGGTGGCCTTTGTCAAGGAGGCCCAGGACGCCGACTATGACGAAGACGTGATGGAGGAGATTGAAAAGCAGGCGGTGGCCGAGAAGGGAAGCGGCGGCGACGGCGGCGGCTTCTCCGACGAGGACGAAATGCTCCCCAAAGCCATCGAGTGCGTCATCGAGGCCGGACAGGCCTCCACCTCCCTGCTCCAGCGGCGGCTCAAACTGGGCTACGCCCGGGCGGCCCGTCTCGTCGACGAGATGGAACAGCGGGGTGTGGTGGGCCCGTTTGAGGGCAGCAAGCCCCGGCAGGTCCTCATGACCCGCCAGCAGTGGATTGAGATGAACATGCAAAAGGACGAGTAAAAGGAAAAGAAGCGGGATGTTCCCCGCTTCTTTTGAAATAGGATTTATGAACATGGGAGCCCCAGGTGGGCATTGGCGCCGACAGTGCCCAGGTCTTGCCCCCGCGCGTGCTTTGAGGCGGCGTGACCGGCGCGACTGTCCGGTATCCCCCACCGGCAGGTGGCCGCTCATGCCGCGGGGGCACACCCTTTCCCTTGCCGGAAAGGATGCAAAGGGCACAGCAAGGGGGACACCCCCTTGCTGACATCCCCCAAGGATCGCGCTCTGGGTTTGCATGGTCTGACAGTCTCCCTCCACGCGAAGCGTTCGCGGAGTATCACAGCCACCGGCTCGCTCGCCGCTCGAAAGGGGCTCACGCCCCGCGGCGTACGAGACCACCGTCACGATTGCCCGCCGGGAGGCGCGTACTTTGGCGTCCGTGGGCGGGAATCAGTGCGAAGCACTGACAGCCACCCGGTCCACAGCGCGGGACGCTCTTGTTTTCGCCCGCGCTGTTAGAGGGTGGGTGCCGCCCATGCCCATGGGTTGCCATGCGGCCGCATAAGCGGGGTTTTCGAAGGGGTGTCCCCTTGGATCACTTTTGCATCCTTTTCTTGAGAGAAAAGGATGTGCCCGCCCCGGCACGAGGGGCACGCCTACCGGCGAGGATGCCGGACAGTCGCGGCGATGACGCCGCCGCAAAGCACGCGCGATGGAAAGGCTTCGACGGCGACTGTGCCCTGCGCGTTACGGGCTTATTCCTCCTCATGGATGTTGACGCCCGCGAACAGGGAGGCCCCCAGCGAAAAGCCGCGCTGGAAGGCGCAGTCCCGCTCCAGATCGGTGCAGAGACTCATGGCGTCGTAATAGCGCAGCAGCACCCTTTTGCGGGGGCCCAGCATATTTTTGAGCAGGCGCTGGTAGTAGCGGAAGAGCCGCATGGAACGGTCGTATTCCAGGGCGTCCTCGGGGAGCACGGCGTGCTCCTTCTCTTGGGCGTAGAGCTTGGCGAGAGCCGGTTGCATTTTATCCCCTCCTTTGTTTTGATTAAACGCTGCGAGCGAAAGGGGAGAATAATAACTCCTAGAGTTATTATAGAGGCGAAAGGGACAATTTTCAAGAAGGAAATAACTATAAGAGTTATTTTGAGAAGGAGGCACATATATGTCCGTCAAAATTAATCTGAAAGAAATCCTAAAAGAGAAACGGATGACGATGAAAGAGTTATCCGTTTTAACGGGCATCCGCCCCAACACCATTTCCAACCTCAGCAAAGAAACAGCAATGCGAATTCAGTTCGATCAGATCGATGCGCTCTGTAAGGCGCTGGACTGCACAGTCGGGGAGCTGTTTGAATATATTCCCGACAAAAAATAGATAGGAGCAAGTTATGGCAGAATTTTTACCCATCTTTAAGCGGGACATGGCGGCCCGGGGCTGGGAGGAATGCGACTTCATCTGCGTCACCGGCGACGCCTATGTGGACCACCCCAGCTTCGGTGTGGCCATCATCTCCCGGCTTTTGGAAAGCCTGGGATACAGGGTGGGGGTCATCCCCCAGCCCAACTGGAAAAATCTTACCGACATCACCCGGCTGGGCAAGCCCCGGTACGGGTTCTTTGTCACGTCGGGGAACATCGACTCCATGGTGGCCCACTACACCGTCGCCAAGCGTAAGCGCAGCGACGATGAGTACACCGCAGGGGGCAAAGCGGGACGGCGTCCCGACCGGGCGGTGATCGTCTATGCGAAGCTCATCAAAGAGGCCTATCCCGACGTTCCCGTGATCATCGGGGGCCTGGAGGCGTCGCTCAGACGCTTTGCCCATTATGACTACTGGGACGACGCGGTGCGCCCCTCCATCCTGGTAGACGCGGGGGCGGACCTCATCTCCTACGGCATGGGCGAGCACCAGACCGAGGAGATTGCGAGGCGGCTCTCCGCCGGGGAGGACATTTCCGAGATGCGGGACATCCGGGGCACCTGCTACCTCTGCCGCCAATTCGAGCTGCCCCAGGACGCGGTGTCCTGCGCCTCCTTTGACAAGGTGGCGTCGGACAAGACCGCCTACGCCAGGGCCTGCAAGACCCAGATCGACGAGCAGGACCACATCAGCGGCAAGGCGGTCATTCAAAAGCATGGGGAAGTCTATCTGGTGCAAAACCGCCCCAGCCTCCCCCTGACGACCTCCGAGCTCGACCGCATCTACGCCCTGGATTACGCCCGCACCTATCATCCCGAGTATGAGAAACTGGGCGGCGTCCCCGGCATCCAGGAGGTGGAGTTTTCCATCGCCCACAACCGGGGCTGCTTCGGCGCGTGCAACTTCTGCTCCATCGCCTTCCACCAGGGCCGGTACGTCACCACCCGCAGCGAGGAATCCGTCCTCGAGGAGGCGAAGCTCTTAACCCGGCTTCCCGGCTTCAAGGGCTACATCCACGACATCGGCGGCCCCACCGCCAACTTCCGCCAACCCTCCTGTAAAAAGCAGGAGAAGGCGGGGCTCTGTAAGGGGAAAAAGTGTCTGGCCCCCGCGCCCTGCCCGGCGCTTGAAGTCGATCACACCGAATATTTGGAGCTGCTGCGCAAGGTACGGGAGCTGCCGAAAGTCAAAAAGGTGTTCATCCGCTCCGGTATCCGGTACGACTACGTCATCCGGGACAAGGACGACCGGTTTTTGGAGGAGCTCGTCGAGCACCACGTCTCGGGCCAGCTCAAGGTGGCCCCCGAGCATTGCAGCGCCCGGGTATTGGACATGATGGGCAAGCCCCACATCTCCGCCTACGAGGAGTTCCAGGAGAAGTTTTACCGGGCCACCAAGCGGGCGGGGAAGGAGCAGTACCTCGTGCCCTATCTCATGTCTTCCCACCCGGGTTCCACCCTCAAGGACGCGGTGCAGCTGGCCCTATTCCTCAAGAAAAACAACATACATCCCGAGCAGGTGCAGGACTTTTATCCCACGCCGGGCACCGTCTCCACCTGCATGTTTTATACGGGGCTCGACCCCAACACCATGAAGCCGGTCTATGTCCCCCGCACTTCGGAGGAAAAAATGATGCAGCGGGTGCTGCTCCAATACTTTAAACCCCAGAACCGCCCCCATGTCATCCGGGCGCTCAAGGCCGCCGGCCGGGAGGACCTCATTGGCAAGGGGCCGGGCTGCCTGGTCAGCGCCCCTTATGACCCCAATGCCAAATATAAGGCCCAGGCGCAGGAGAAGCCGGGGCAGCGGGAAAACCGGAACCCCAAGGGCCGGCAGACGTCCCGCACCGGCGGCAAGGACGCCGGGCGCGGCAAAGGCGGCGGCCGGGGCGGAAAAGATACAGGAAAACAGCGGGGAAGGAGAGGATAACATGAGCCGGCGCAGACGCAGAAACGGAGCGATACTGGGAACGGTGGGCGGCATCTTGGCGCTGCTCTGCCTACTTGTGACGGTGGCGTCCCATGTGGAGCTGCCCTTCCCGTTTCCCACCTGGGACCAGATCTTCGACGGGACCGGGCTCAAGGAGAGCCGTCCGGTCATCGGCGCCGACGTGGAGGGCGGCATCACCGTCCACGTCATCGATGTGGGCCAGGGGGAGAGCATTCTCATCAAAACCGACAGCGGCAACGTCCTCATCGACGCGGGTGAAAACGATCAGGGTCCCACGGTGATGGATTATCTCCAAAGCCAGGGGGTCGAGACCATCGACTATTTTGTGGGCACCCATCCCCATTCCGACCACATCGGCGGCATGGACTACATCATCGAACACATGGACGTCAAAGAGGTCGTCATGTCCGACATCCCCGACAGCATCCTGCCCACCACCAAGACCTTTCAGGATGTGCTGGCCGCCGTCCAGAAAAAGAATTTGGAGATCACCGTGGTGGAGCCGGGGGACTCCTTCGATTTGGGCCCCGTCCACTTCGCGGTGCTGGCGCCAATCAAAGCGTACGATGATCTCAACGACGTCTCGGTGGTCCTCAAAATGACTTATGGGGAGCGCTCCTTCCTCTTCCCCGGCGACGCGGAGAAGACTTCGGAAAAGGACATGGCGTCGTCGGGGAAGGATTTGTCCGCCGACGTGCTGGTGGCCGGACATCACGGCAGCCGCACCTCCTCCAGTAACGCCTTTCTGGACAAGGTGAACCCCGCCTATGTGGCCATCTCCTGCGGGAAGGACAACAGCTACGGCCACCCCCACAAGGAGACGCTGGAAAATCTGGAAACAAGAAAGATCGCCGTCAACCGCACCGACGAGGAGGGCTCCATCATCTATCTGACCGACGGAAAAAATATTGCGGTGCAGACGGAAAAGGCCGCGTAAGGAGGGGATTTTGGTGCAATCTATTTGTATCGACCGCTTGGAAGAGGGCGTCGCCGTCTGCCAGGACGAAAGCGGCGCGAAGCTGGAAATCCCGGCCGTGCGGCTGCCGGCGGGCGCTATGGAAGGGGACTGGCTCCTCTTCGACGGCGCTCGGTTCTTCCCCGACCCCGAGCGGACCAGACGGGAGCGGGAAAAGGTGAAAAATCTTTTCCACAGTCTAAAAAAACGGAGGAATAGCGATGGGTAAGGTACTCTGGAACCCGGGTACCCTCTTGGGGCCCGTGCCGCCGGCCCTCGTCACCTGCGGGAGTATGGAGCGCCCCAATATCCTCACGGTGGCCTGGACGGGCATTGTCAACACCAAGCCCCCCATGACCTATGTGTCCGTGCGGCCCGAGCGGTATTCCTACCCCCTCATCCGGTCGTCGGGGGAGTTTGTCATCAACCTGACGATCGCCTCGATGGTCCGCGCCGCAGACTTCTGCGGGGTCAAAAGCGGGCGGGACTTGGACAAATTCGCCGCCTGCGGGCTGCATGCCATCCCCGGGTCCAAGGTGACGGCCCCGGTATTGAAGGAGAGCCCCTTGAGCCTCGAATGCCGGGTGAAGGACGTCTTAGAGCTTGGGAGCCACCACATGTTTTTGGCGGAAATCCTGGGCCTCGACGTGGAGGAGGGGCTCATCGACAAGGACGGCGGACTCCACCTGGAAAGGGCGGGGCTCATGGGTTACGCCCACGGCGCCTATTACGCGCTGGGGGAGCGCCTTGGCACCTTTGGGTACTCGGTGCGCAAAAAGCCCCTGAAAAAGCGCGGGCGGCCCCAAAAGGAATAGGCGCTTTTGCCCCAAAGACGCGGGAAGCGACAAGAAAGCAAGGAGGAAAACCAAATGGAAGAAGCAAAACGGGTTTCCGATTCCTATACGGAACAAATCCACATCCTCATGCCCCAGCACATCAACGGCTATCAGCGGATGTTCGGCGGCGTGCTCATGCAATGGATTGACGTGGTGGCCGCCGTGGTGGCCCGGCGCCATTCAAATTGCAACGTGACCACCGCCTCGGTGGATAACCTCCAGTTCAAGGCGGCGGCCCACGTCAACTGTACCATCTTCATGTCCGGACGGGTCACCTATGTGGGCAGGACCTCTATGGAGGTGCGGGTGGAGACCTTCGTCGAGGAGCTCGACGGCCAGCGCAAAATGGTCAACCGGGCCTATTTGGTCTTTGTGGCGCTGGACGAAAACGAGCACCCCGTGCCGGTGCCCCGCCTCATCCTCGAAACCGACGAGGACCGCAAGGAGTGGGAGGCCGGACAAAAGCGCCACGCCCTGCGCAAACAGCGGCGGCTGGAACATTACTAAGAGAGCACTCGTGAAATGGCGTCCGCCAACCGGTGGCCCCGCGTTATGGGGGCCGGTTGACGTAAAGCGCCCTCACTTCCGGGAATGGCGCCACATTTTTTTAAAATAGGGTGGACTGATCTGATATTCAGATAAAAAAGGCAGGGACGCCGTCAGACGTCCCTGCCTTTTTTCTTCCAACAGGATTCCTACTCCTCCTTTTGGAGCTTTGCTATAAAGTGCTTGTGGATAAGGATGCCGGCGATGCCCACGACGCCCACCCCGGCGAAGACCAGCACCGAGGTCAGCACATTGCCCTCGATGAAGGAGGAGCCGACAAAGGTGGAGGAGATGACCGAGGGGATGCGGGCAAAGAGGGAGAGGAAGAGGAAGCGCCCCAAGGAAATGGGGGTGATGCCCGCCACATAGGTCAGCACGTCCTTGGGTGTGCCGGGGATGAAGAAGAGAAGGAAGATGAGGGTTTCTAAGCGGGTGGTGTTATTTAAAAACTTGTAGCTTTTGAGCTGCTCCTCGCTGACAAATTTGGTCAGCAGCGGGTAGCCGAATTTTTTGACGGCCAAAAAGATGCCGCCGGTGCCGATGAGGAGCCCCAGATAGCAGGTGAAGAGGCCGCCCCAGGTGCCGAACATGGCCCCGGCCAGCAGCTCGATGGGCTCGCCGGGCAGTACCGCCACCACCACCTGCAGCACCTGCAGCCCCAGGATGATGAAGAATCCCCCCGCGCCGAAGGAGCGCAGGGTGTTTTTAAAACTTTCCAAATTTTCGGGCTTGGTCAGGGAGGAGATGAAGGGGAACGCCGCGACGGTTACGCCTACGAGGACCAGGACCACCAGCACCAGGGCCACAATTTGCCCGGGGGTGAGCTTTCGCTCCTTTTTGCCTGTGGTTTCATTTGTCATGCTGCTACCGGCCTTTCTGTATCAAAATGACGTTCTGCAATTTTTGGAGCTGGAAGCGTCCAGCATTTGCTTTGTAAGTTTTAAAGCGCCCCGCATAGAATAGTTACTGTCCCGCCGGGACACTTAATCTTTGAAAATAAAACGGAAAGCGCCTCCCCTCTCCGGAACCACGACGCAGACGCTCACAATGCGGGATATTGCCCCCGAATTCGAGGGACCTTTGCCGCGCCGCCCGGAACTGGCGCTGGAAGATGCCACCTTTTCATTGTTTTTCCTCCGATTCAACCGTTCATACATGCGCGGGACAGGATCTGTCCAACAGTAGTATACTTGGTTTTCGCCGCGGTGTGAATGGTTCAGGTAAAAATTTCAAAATTATTTAAGAAGTCCTTATCCTTTTTGAAAGTTTTTACGTTTTTCCGGTGAGACAGAGCAAAAAACCCGATGTCAAATATGACATCGGGTTTTATTATACATAGGATAGGCAGGGCTATTTCGTGAAATAGTCCACAGCGCCCTCGAACATGCGCTGATCAAACGCGCCGGGGACATTCTGGTACACGCCGGCGGAGAGACGCTCGGAGTGGCCCATCTTGCCGAAGATGCGTCCGTCCGGGGAGGTGGCGCCCTCGATGGCGTGGACGGAGGTGTTGGGGTTAAAGCGGATGTCCAGGGTGGGACGTCCCGCCTCGTCCACATACTGGGTGGCGATCTGGCCCTGTTCCTCCATGGAGGAGATCAGCTCCTCGGAGGCGATGAACCGGCCCTCACCGTGGGAGATGGGGATGGTGTGGATGTCGCCCACCCGGGTGTGCATCAGCCACGGGGACTTGTTGGAGGCGATCCGGGTGCGCACCAGCATGGACTGATGGCGGCCGATCTTGTTGTAGGTCAGCGTCGGGCAGCCTTCGTCCATGTCGCGGATTTCGCCGAAGGGCACGAGGCCCAACTTGACCAGCGCCTGGAAGCCGTTGCAGATGCCGCACATCAGGCCGTCCCTGTTTTTGAGCAGGTCGTGGACCGCGTCTTTGACCGCGGGATTGCGGAAGAAGGCGGTGATGAACTTGCCCGAGCCGTCCGGCTCGTCGCCGCCGGAGAATCCGCCGGGCAGGGCGATGATCTGGCTTTCGGCGATGAGCGCGGCCATCCGCTCGACGCTCTCCTCGATCTGGGAGGACGAGAGGTTTCTCACCACAAAGATTTCGGGAAGGCCGCCGGCCCGCTCAAAGGCTCTCGCCATGTCGTACTCGCAGTTGGTGCCGGGGAAGACGGGGATGAGGATCCGGGGCTTGGCCACTTTGACGGCCGGGGATGGCCATTTGTCCGCTGTAAAGGAGAAGCTCTTGACAGCCTCGGTGCGGGGGGCAATCGTCCAGGGGAAGACGGGATTGAGCTTTTGCTGCCAGGCGTCCTGGACCTCCCCGAGATCCACCGCGCCGTCGGGGGTTTCCACCCGATATTCGGAAATTACCTGGCCGATGACCTTGCCCACCGGCGCCGCGCCCTCGGCCATCTCCAGCAGGAAGCCGCCGTAGACATTGTCCCAATACGCGGGGATATCCAGCCTCGCGGCCTGATCGTCGGTAAAGCGGAAGCCCAGGCCGTTTCCGAAGCACATCTTGGCGATGCCCTCCGGGACGCCGCCGTAACCGAGGGCCCAAGCGGCTTTGACTTCCCCGGCGCTGACGGCGCTCTCCACCCGGTTCCAGACGGATTTGAGGTCGTCGAAGTCGACGAGATGGTTTTCGTCGTAGCGGGGGGCGATGAGACAGACATCGTGTCCCGCCTTTTTAAAGTCGGTGGTGACGATGTGAGCGATGCTCGTCACCGACACGGCGAAGGAAGTGAGGGTGGGCGGGACGTCCAGCTCCTCAAAGGTGCCGGACATGGAGTCCTTGCCGCCGATGGCCGCGCAACCCAGTTCCAGCTGGGCTTTGAGGGCGCCGAGCAGGGCGGAGAGGGGCTTGCCCCAGCGCTTGGGGTCGTTTTTGGTCCGCTCGAAATACTCCTGGAAGGTCAGCCAGCACTTGTGGTAGCTGCCGCCCGCCGCGATGACCTTGGCGATGGATTCCACCACCGCGGCCATGGCCCCGTGGTAGGGGCTCAAGCTGCTCAGGTCCGGATTAAAGCCCCAGCCCATGATCGAGCAGGTGGCCGTCTCGCCGGAGAGGACCGGAATTTTGGCCGCCATGGCCTGGGAGGGGGAGAGCTGTCTTACGCCGCCGTAGGGCATGAGGACGGTCCCCGCGCCGATGGTGGAGTCAAAGCGCTCGACGAGCCCCTTCTGCTGGCAGACGTTTAATTGGCTGAGGTGGGCGCACCATTTAGCCGTGGTGTCGCCGATAGTTCCTTTGGCCCCGCCGATGACGGCGGGGGCCTCGATCTTCATGTCGGTGTGCTTGGAAGCGCCGTTGGAATTTAAAAACTCCCGGGAGAGGTCGACGATGACGTTGCCGTTCCACTCCATGGTAAGCCTCGGTTCCTTCTCGACCACGGCCACCACGGTGGCTTCCAGGTTTTCCTTGGAGGCGGCGGCGATAAAGTCGTCCACGTCCATCTTGTCCACCACGACCGCCATCCGCTCCTGGCTCTCGCTGATGGCAAGCTCGGTGCCGTCGAGGCCGTCGTACTTTTTGGGCACCGCGTCCAGATTGATGCGCAGCCCGTCGGCCAGCTCGCCGATGGCCACCGACACGCCGCCCGCGCCGAAGTCGTTGCAGCGCTTGATCATCCGGGTGACCTGGGGGTCCCTAAAGAGGCGCTGGAGCTTTCTCTCCTCGGGCGGGTTGCCCTTTTGGACCTCCGCGCCGCAACTTTCCAAGGATTCCAAGGTGTGGCTCTTGGAGGAGCCGGTGGCCCCGCCACAGCCGTCCCGGCCGGTGCGCCCGCCCAGCAGGATGATGATGTCGCCGGGGACGGGGCGCTCCCTGACCACGTTTTCCTCCGGGGCCGCGCCGATGACCGCGCCGATTTCCAGGCGTTTGGCCGCGTAGCCCGGGTGATAGACCTCACTGACATGGCCGGTGGCCAGGCCGATCTGGTTGCCGTAGGAGCTGTAGCCGTTGGCGGCGGTGGTCACGAGCTTTTTCTGGGGGAGCTTGCCCTCCATGGTCTCGGAGACGGGGACGAGCGGATCGGCCGCGCCGGTGACCCGCATGGCCTGATAGACATAGCTGCGCCCGGAAAGCGGGTCGCGGATGGCCCCGCCCAGGCAGGTGGCCGCGCCGCCGAAGGGCTCGATCTCGGTGGGATGGTTGTGGGTCTCGTTTTTAAACATGAGCAGCCAGTCTTCCAGTTTGCCGTCCACGTCCACCTTGATCTTCACCGAGCAGGCGTTGATCTCTTCCGACTCGTCCAGGTCCTGGAGCTTGCCCTGGGCCTTGAGAATCTTTGCGCCGATGACCGCCAGATCCATCAGGGTCTGGGGCTTACTTTTGCCCTGTTTCGTATAGAGCTCGTCCCGGTAGTGGAGATAGGTGTCGTAGGTGTCTTGGATGTAGCCGGGCTCGATTTCCACCTTGTCGATGTTCGTCAAGAAGGTGGTGTGCCGGCAGTGGTCGGACCAATAGGTGTCGATCATGCGGATTTCGGTGATGGTGGGGTCCCGATGCTCGGTGTTTTTGAAGTAATTCTGGCAGAATTTGATGTCGTCCTCGTCCATGGCGAGGCCGTAGTCCCGGACAAACGCCGCGAGCTCCTCGTCAGAGAGGGCGATAAAGCCGGTCAGGGTTTCCACCGTGGTGGGGATGTCGTACCGGACTTTGAGGGTTTCGGGGAGGCCGAGGCCCGCTTCCCGGCTTTCCACCGGGTTAATCAGGTAGTGCTTGATGCGGTCAAACTCCCGGTCGTCCATGGGCCCCGAGAGGATGTAGATCCGGGCGGTGCGAACCAGCGGCCGGTCCTTCTGGGTGGACATCTGGATGCACTGGGCACAGGAATCGGCCCGCTGGTCATACTGGCCGGGCAGGTATTCCACGGCGAAGATGCGCTCGTTTTCGCCTAAGACGGGCAGCTCGTCGCTGACCGTGTCCACCTGGGGCTCGGAAAAGACGGTGTTTCTGGCGCTTAAAAAGTCGCCCTCTTCGATCTCCTCCACGTCGTAACGGTTGAGAACCCGTACCTTCTCCACGCTGTCGATGAGCAGGGAAGTGCGGATGTCCTGGAGCACCGCGTCGGCCTCGACGGCAAATTTCGGCTTTTTCTCTACATAAATGCGGTAAACTGCCATGAATAAACACTCCTATCATATTGGGTTGCCAAAAGGAAAAGTCCTCCGGTTTCTAAGGGCGGCAACGGGAGGACTGTGATGGACTTCTATGAGTTAAGGCGTGAGCCTCTCTTCCAGCAGGACGCCTTCGCAGACGTCCCCGTCGTTGTCCCCGATCTCGGTCAGGCGCACAGCGCCCTGGAGAGGCAGCGGGGACTTCACCCGCACGGGGGTGTAATTTTTGGTGTAGCCCTCGTAGACGCCGTCCCGGCCGGTTTCAAAGAGGACCTCTTCGATGAGGCCCCGCTGCCGGTCCAGAAAGGCCCTGCGGGTGGCCCCCGCCGCCGCAATCATCCGGGCGCTGCGCGCCTCCTTGTCGGTTGGGGACACCTGTCCGGGCAGGGAGGCCGCCCGGGTGCCCGGACGGACCGAATAGGCGAAGACATGGGCTTTGGCGAAAGCGATGTCGGAGACAAACTGAAGGGACTGGGCGAATTCCTCCTCGGTCTCGCCGGGGAATCCCACCATCACGTCGGTGGTGATGGCGCACCCTGGAAAGTGTGCCCGCAAATCGTCCACAATCCGCCGATACTCGGCGCGGTCGTAGTGGCGGTTCATCCGCTGGAGGGTCGCGTCACAACCGCTTTGGAGGGACAAATGAAACTGGGGACAGAATTTGGGAAGAGCGCTCATCCGCTCGATGTCCTCCCCGGTGAGAAGCTCGGGCTCCAAGGAGCCCAGCCGCACCCGGCGGATGCCGTCGACGGAACAGGCGAGCTCCACCGCGTCGATGAGGCGCAGCCCCAGGTCCCGGCCGTAGGAGGAGAGGTTGATGCCCACGAGCACCGCCTCCTGATAGCCCCGTTTTGCCAGGGCGACCAGCTCCCGTCTGAGCTCCTCCAAGGGTTTGGAGCGGATGGGGCCCCGGGCGGTGGGGATGATGCAGTAGGAGCAGTACCGGTCGCAGCCGTCCTCAATTTTGACAAAGGCGCGGGTTCGGTCCAAGAAGGCGCCGGCCTCCATGGGCTCGAAGGCCTCCCCCTTGGCGTGGGGGGTGATGGCGATGACCCGCTCCCCCGTGATGAGAGCCTTCTGGATGGCGGGGAGGAGGCCCTTTCGGTTGTAGGAGCCGGTGATGACGTCGGCCTCGGTGATCTTGGCCGCCTCCTCGGGGAAGGCCTGGGGAAAGCAGCCGGTCAGCGCCACTAAGGCCCCCGGGTGCTCCCGCTTCATCCGGCGCAGGGACTGGCGGGTTTTTTTGTCGCCGGTGGCCGTCACGGTGCAGGAGTTGACCACAAAGATGTCGGCGCCCTCGGGGGAATCGGAAACATCAAAGCCGCTTTGGGAAAAAAGCTGGGAAAGAATCTGGGTTTCGTATTGGTTGACCTTGCAACCAAGGGTGGTAAAATGTACTCTCATGAGGCCCCCTGACCATTTTTTTGTGGAATAAAACGGGCATAATTGCCAGAAAATTGTCTTAAAAAAATGAAGAAAAAATTTTTTCAAAAAATTGATGCTTTTTACGGCGAAAATGGATACTATTATTATAAACAACAGCAAAAGGTTTTGCAATTAGCAGTTGACTAAAAACTCCGCTGCTGATATATTGTAAATATAGTGATTTTCTTATAAAACCCAACAGCCTGATGACTGGTTGGCACCCACAAGGTAAAATAAGGAGGCAGACAGTATGAGACAGACCACCATCGCACTCAAATCCATTGATGACGTTAAAAAATTCGTAAAGATCGTTTGCATGTATGACTTTGATGTGGATATGATCAGCGGCCGCCACATCGTCGACGCGAAGTCCATCATGGGTATCTTCAGCCTGGATTTGTCCAAACCCATCAAGCTGGAAATTCACGCCATTGAATGTGACAAATTCCTCGAGGAAATCAAGGAATTCGCGGCATAAATTCCGTCTGATAAAACACACCTTGCAAAAGGTGTGTTTTTTCTTTTTCCCGCAGCTTTTCGCCGCCGCGCCCGTCCCGGGCGGGGGGGTGTCCGCCGGAAGGGACGGCCCCTTTCGCAATTCATCGCATATCGCGCCGCACGGCGCATAAACATGTACTAAATGAAAAAAAGGCGGGCCCCGTCTGGGCGCCGCCAAAAAGCCGGCGCGGCCGATGTGAGCGCGGCCGGCTTTTTCATAGTAGCGGAGGTGCGGTGATGAAGGTCAAATCGAGTTTTGTGGCTTATCTTGTTTTATTTTCTCTCCTATTGGGGATGATGGCGCCTGCGGTGCACGCCGCCGGCGAGTGGCCGGCCGTGGCGCCCACAACGACGGCGGCGGAATCTACGGCGGCGCCCACCACCCAGGCACCCGCCGAGAGCGCGCCCACAACGACCACAGCGCCCGGGGAGGAGAAGGCGCCCGACAGTACGCAGGGAAGCGGGGAGAGCCAGCAGCAGGCCCCCGGCGGAACGGAGGCCCAGGTGGATATCAAATCCAAGTCCGTCATTTTGATGGAGCAGTCCACCGGCCAGGTCCTCTACTCCTTTAACCCCGACGAGCAGTATCCCCCCGCCTCCATCACCAAAATTATGACCCTGCTGTTGGTGATGGAGGCCGTCGATTCGGGCAAAATATCCATTGACGACATGGCCACCTGCTCCCAGCACGCCGCGGACATGGGCGGCAGCCAGATCTGGCTGGAACCCAATGAGCAGATGAGCGTCAACGACCTGCTCAAGGCCACGGCGGTCTCTTCGGCCAACGACGCGGCGGTGTGTCTGGCCGAGCATGTGGCGGGCAGCGAGGAGGCCTTTGTGGCCATGATGAACGAGCGGGCCCAGCAACTGGGGATGAAGAACACCACCTTCATCAACGCCAACGGCCTGGACGCCCAGGGACACCTTTCCACGGCCAGGGACATCGCCATCATGTCCATGGAGCTGCTCAAGCACCCCAAGATTTTGGAATACTCCACCATTTGGATGGATTCCCTGCGGGGCGGCCAGACCCAGCTTGTCAACACCAATAAGATGATCCGTTTCTACGACGGGGCCACGGGGCTCAAGACCGGCACCACCAACGGCGCGGGCAGCTGCCTGTCCGCCAGCGCCACCCGGGGCGGCATGACCCTCATCGCCGTCACCCTGGGCAGCGCCACCAGCGACGAGCGCTTTTACACCGCACGGAAGCTGTTGGACTTCGGCTTTGCCAACTACGAGGTGGCTAACATCGAGCCCCTTTGCGCCGACGCGCCCGTCAAGGTGACCGGCGGCGTGGAGAAGGAGGTCGCCTGCAAGGCCGAGCAGCCGGGGAGCCTGGTGCTCCAAAAGGGCCGGGCCAAGGAGCTCACCCAGGAGTTGGAACTGCTGCCCGAGGTTACCGCCCCGGTGGAACAGGGCCAGACCGTGGGCCGGGTGGTGGTGAAGCTGGACGGGGAGGAAATCCTCAGCTACAACATGGTGGCGTCACAGTCCGTCGAAAAGATGACCTTTGGCAAGGCCTTTGGCATCTTATTCCGGACGATGGTGGGATAAAGATACTAAAATTTTGTGGATACTACACAAAAATGTGTCGAATTAAAATCCCATACTTGAAAAATATGACTGGATAGAGTAAAATAAAGAGTACCAAATCAGAGACATCGCAGACGAGCAAAACTGACGGAAAAGCAGAAAGGGGAAGACCAATGGCTGTTACACTCAATGCAAATCATCTCAAGGGATTTGTCATGGATCACGAGCTGTGCGGCATCCAGGCACAACTCGACGCGGCCCATCGCACCCTGCACGAAAAGACGGGGCTGGGCAATGATTATTTAGGCTGGCTCACCCTGCCCACCGATTATGATAAAGAGGAATTCGCCCGCATCAAAGCGGCGGCGGAAAAGATCAAAGGCGACAGCGACATCTTGATTGTCATCGGTATCGGCGGCTCCTATCTGGGAGCGAGAGCGGCCATCGAGTTTCTCAAATCCCCCCTTTATAATAACTTAAAGAAGGATACCCCCGACATCTACTTCGCGGGCAACTCCATCAGCCCCGCTTATGTAAACGACCTGCTCTCCATCTGCGAGGGCAAGGACATTTCGGTCAACATCATTTCCAAGTCCGGCACCACCACCGAGCCGGCCCTGGCCTTCCGCATTTTCCGGGACCTGTTGGAGAAAAAGTACGGCAAGGAGGGGGCCAAGGGACGCATCTACGCCACCACCGACAAGGCGAGAGGCACCCTCAAGGAGCTCTCCGACAAGGAGGGCTATGAGACCTTCGTCATCCCCGACGACGTGGGCGGGCGCTTTTCGGTGCTCACCGCCGTGGGACTGCTTCCCATCGCCGTGGCCGGCTGCGACATCGACGCGCTGATGGCCGGGGCCAAAGAGGCCCAGGACGCCCTGTGCGACCCGGATGTGGAGAAAAACGACTGCTACAAATACGCGGCGCTGCGCAACTGCCTCTACCGCAAGGGTAAGGCTGTGGAACTGCTTGTCACATACGAGCCCTGCTTTACCATGATGAACGAGTGGTTCAAACAGCTCTTCGGCGAGAGCGAGGGCAAGGATCACAAGGGGCTCTTCCCGGCGTCGGTTACCTTCTCCACCGACCTGCACTCCATGGGCCAGTTCATCCAGGACGGCTCCCGGGTGCTGTTTGAAACGGTGGTCAAATTTAAGACCCCCAAGTCCGACTTGTTCATCCAGCCGGATGCAGCCAACTTCGACGGGCTCAACTTCCTCTCCAACCAGAACATGTCGGTGGTCAACGAGAAGGCCTTTGAAGGCACCATCTTGGCCCACACCGAGGGCGGCGCGCCCAATATGGTGTTGGAAGTGGGCGGCGTCAACGAGAAGGAACTGGGATATCTGATCTATTTCTTCGAGAAGGCCTGCGCCATCTCCGGCTACCTGCTGGGGGTCAACCCCTTTAACCAGCCGGGCGTGGAGGCCTATAAAAAGAATATGTTTGCCCTGCTCGGCAAGCCCGGCTATGAGGACTTGCAGGGCGCGCTCCTTGAAAAGCTCAAATAATTTGACAAGTCCGTCTTGATATTGTATTGTAGAAGTATGAAATGAAGTCGGATTTTTCCCCGGCGAAGAAGGAAAAATCCGGTCATCGAAGTTCAAATAACACTGTTAAAAAATGGGCGGCTTCCGTCCGTTTCAAGGGAGGAATTTCACATGATAAAGCTCATCGTTGGAAATAAGGGTTCCGGAAAGACAAAGACGCTGATCAATATGGTCAATGACGCGGCGCAGACCTCCAACGGCAATGTGGTTTGCATCGAGAAAGGTCTCAAGCTGACCTATGATCTGGACATGAAAGTCCGGTTAATCGACATCGACGATTACGGAGTCAGCGGCTGCGACGCGTTCTACGGTTTCCTGTGCGGCCTGCTCGCCGGCAACTACGACATCACCGACCTGTGCATCGACGCCACCCTCAAAATTGTGGGCCGCGATCTGGGCGCTTTCGCCGAGATGGTGGAAAAGCTGGAGGCACATCACGGAAAGAACGTCAACTTGCTCTTTACCGTTTCCTGCGACAAATCTGAAATTCCTGACGCGATCACAAAGTTCATCATCTAACCCGATGCCCTTTGTCCCCTTGCTTTAAGCGATACAAAGGAACGAAACCCTTGCGGTTTCGTTCCTTTTTTGTTGTTTTTCTGCGTCCGCGCTCTTGACGGGCCCCGGAAACATAGAGTATAGTTATTTTTGCAAAATCCTCCGATATGGGGGACTGCCGCTTGGTCCGGGACCGTCCCGGGCGGCGGGAAAAGCTGAGCCATCGCCAAAAGCGGGAAAATTTCCCCCAGGGCGCGGCATATCCGGCGGCGGGAATCAAATCTTGGGGAGGCAGAAAAATGATCAAAGCAATGATCGTAGGATACGGCAACATTGGAAAGAGCGTGCTGGAAGCGCTGCTCGCGGCGCCCGACTTTACCGTCTTGGGCGTGGTGAGGAGAAACGCGGGCGGCACGCAGCCGGCGGAGCTTGCGGACATCCCGGTGGTGGACGACGTGGAGAAGCTCTCCGAAAAGCCGGATGTGGCGTTTTTGTGCACCCCCACCCGCTCGGTGCCGGTGGAAGCGAAAAAATATTTGGCCCTTGGCATCAACACGGTGGACAGCTTCGACATCCACACAAGCATCTGGGACCTCAAATGCGAATTGGACCCGGTGGCCAAAAAGTACGGAAAGACCAGCATCATCTCGGCGGGCTGGGACCCGGGCTCCGACTCGGTGGTGCGGGCCCTGTTGGAGGCCGCCGCGCCCAAGGGCATCACCTATACGAATTTTGGCCCCGGCATGAGCATGGGCCACACGGTGGCGGTCAAGGCCATCGAGGGCGTCAAGGCGGCCCTCTCCATGACCATTCCCTTGGGCACCGGCATCCACCGGAGGATGGTGTATATTGAGCTGCAAGACGGATATGCTTATGAGGAAGTGGCGGCCAAGATCAAGGCTGACCCCTATTTTGCCCACGACGAGACCCATGTCATGGCGGTGGACAGCGTCGACGCGCTGTTAGATAAGGGCCACGGCGTCCACATGGAGCGCAAAGGCGTGTCCGGCGCCACCCAGAACCAGCGCTTCCAGTTCGATATGCAGATCAATAACCCCGCCCTGACCGCCCAGATTCTGGTGGCCGTGGCCCGGGCCGGTATGAAGCAGGCCCCCGGCTGCTACACCATGATTGAGCTGCCGGTCATCGACATGCTCTACGGGGAGAAAGAGGATCTAATCAAGCGCCTGGTGTAACCGGCGCACTAGGGTTGGAGCTCGTTGACGGAAACGCAGGGTTTCCTTGTCGAGCCGAGCGGGACGTGCTGTCCCGGAGGGGCTTCCCGCCCGGAGCGGAGTTTGCCCGTCTTCGCCGTCGTTTGCGGCGGAAAGGGCAAAGAAATCGGGAAAAAGGCCGGATTTTAGTTGACAAACCTTCGGGGGAATATTATAATAGTTTCCGTGGCATTATGAGGTGAACGATGTTAATTGATGTAAAACAGCTCTTTGACGTGGAGGGCGAAGCTCGCAGAGTGGACTACGAGCTGGACCTGAGCGGGATGGAGCTGGGAACAATGTGTCCGCTTTCCAAGCCAGTCGCCATCCGCGGGGAGATTTGTAACCGCGCGGGGGTCGTCACGCTGCGCTACACGGCGAGCTTCGTGTACGAGGGTGTCTGCGACAGATGCTTGGAGCCGGTGATCCGTCCCTTTGCGATGGACTTCGAGCACACCCTGGTCACCCGCTTAGAAGGGGAGGACCAGGACGAATTTTTGGTGATCGAAGACGGAAAACTGGAGATGGATGAGCTGGTTAGATCCGACATCCTGCTGGAATTTCCCACTAAAATTCTTTGCGGGGAGGATTGCAAGGGGCTGTGCCCCGTGTGCGGAACCAATCGAAATATCAGAGACTGCGGCTGTAGGAAGCCCCAGCCTGACCCTCGCCTTGCAGCTTTAAAAGAGCTACTGGACTAAAAAGTAAAAAACGACGTTTCGTCGTGATTTCGCTGGTTAAGGAGGTGCTGAGCATGGCGGTACCCAAGAGAAAAATATCCAAAGCAAGACGTGACAAAAGACGCTCCAACGTCTGGAAAATGAGCGCGCCCGCTTTTTCCAAATGCACACAGTGCGGTGAGCTGAAACTCGCTCACAGAGTCTGCGGCAACTGCGGATTCTACAAGGGCAAAGAGGTTATCAAAAAGGAAGCGTAATGAGGTTTCCTCAAAGAACTAGAGGAGGAGAAATCCTTCTCTATTTTTTTGATTTTCTTACGTTTTCCAGTTTTTTCCTCTCTTCAGTGAGCGCGGGGGAAAATAGAAGCGGTGAAATTTGCCCCATCTATTTTAATCCGGGACGCGATTGTGTATACTAAGAGAAACAAGGGCCGATAGGGCCGAAAGACGAGGGCAGTTTTTCATGGCAGTTTCAATCACACAGGTGCAGCCGGGTTCCCCGGCGGACAGATGCAAAATCGCGCCGGGGGAGACGCTTGTTTCCATCAACGGCCACCCCATCGCGGATGTGCTCGACTACCGCTTTTATATGACCGAGGAGCGTTTGCTCTTGGAGCTGGAGCGGGATGGACGCAGGCGGCGGGTGCGGGTGCGCAAGGACGAATATGAGGACTTGGGGCTGGAATTTGCCACCTACCTCATGGACCGGCAGCACAGCTGCAAAAACAAGTGCATCTTCTGCTTTGTGGACCAGATGCCGCCGGGTATGCGGGATTCCCTCTACTTTAAGGACGACGACGACCGGCTCTCCTTTTTCTTCGGCAACTACATCACCATGACGAACTTGAGCCCCCAGGAGATTGAGCGGATCATCAAAATGCGCATCAGCCCCATCAATATTTCGGTGCACACCACCGACCCGGCGCTTAGAGTCAAGATGATGAAAAATCCCCGGGCCGCCGACTCCCTCGCCTATATTGAGCGGCTGTGCGAGGCGGGCATCAAGGTCAACACCCAGCTGGTCCTGTGTCCAGGGATCAACGACGGGCCGTTCCTCGAAAAAAGCCTGCGGGATTTGGGAGGACTCTACCCTGGCGTGCAGAGTATCGCCTGTGTGCCGGTGGGCATCACCCGTTTCCGAGAGGGGCTCTATCCCCTGACCACCTACACCGAGGCGCAGGCCCGGCAGGTCGTCGCCACCATCAACGCCTTCGGGGACGATTTTGAGCGGAGATATGGCAGTAGAATCTGCTACCCGTCCGACGAATTTTATCTCCAGGCGAACCTCCCCCTGCCGGGGCCGGACTACTACGGCGACTTTGACCAACTCGAAAACGGGGTGGGACTCTTCGCCTCCCTGGAAAGCGAGATTGACTGGGAGATCAATAACCCCGACGGCCGCCGGGGGACGGGGGAAGAGTGCACCATCGCCACCGGCGTGGGGGCGGCCCCCTTCATCCGCCGGATGGCGGAGAAGGTGGCGGGCGCCTTCGAGGGGGTGAAGCCCCAGGTCTTTGCCATCGAGAACCGGTTTTTCGGCCCCACCATCACGGTGGCGGGGCTCGTCACCGCCACCGACCTCATCGAGCAGTTGCGGGGGCGCAGCTTGGGCAAACGCCTGCTGCTGCCGGCGGTGATGCTCCGTCACGAGCAGGACCGCTTTCTCGACGACGCCACGGTGGAGGATGTGGAAACGGCGTTGGGCGTCGAAATACGGCTCATAGAAAACGACGGCGCCGACTTTGTCAGCGCCCTATTGGGGGAATGATCCCGCGTTTCGCCCGATGAGTGGCGGGCAGGATCCTTTCGCCGGAAACCAGGGGGAATGATCTCGCACTTCGCTCGATGAGTGGCGGGCGGGGCCCTTTCACCGGAAAACAGAGGAAACACCGTCCCGCGTCCGCGGGGCTTTGAATAGAAGGGAGAAACTATGGCGAAACCTTTGGTAGCGGTGGTGGGAAGGCCCAATGTGGGCAAATCCACCCTCTTTAATAAACTGATCGGCCAGCGCCTCTCCATTGTGGAGGACACCCCCGGAGTCACCCGGGACCGGATTTACGCCGAATGTGAATGGCGGGGCAAAGAATTCATGCTGGTGGACACCGGCGGCATCGAACCCAGAGCCGACGACGTCATCCTGTCCCAGATGCGCCGCCAGGCCCAGCTTGCCATTGAAAAGGCCGACGCCATCATCCTGGTGGTGGAGCTGGCTGCCGGTATCACGGCTAACGACGCCGACATCGCCACCATGCTCCAAAAGAGCGGCAAGCCGGTGGTGCTGTGCGTCAACAAATGCGACCGGCTGGGGGACGTGCCCCCCGAGTTTTACGAGTTTTATAATTTGGGACTGGGCGACCCGGTCCCCGTCTCCTCGGTCCACGGCCACGGCACCGGCGACTTACTCGACGCGGTGTTTGAGCATCTGGACTTCGAGAAGGGGGAGGAATACGGGGACCATTATATCCGGGTGGCGGTCATCGGAAAGCCCAACGTGGGCAAATCCTCCCTCATCAACCGCATTGCCGGGGAGGAGCGGGTGATCGTCTCGAACATTGCCGGCACCACCCGGGACGCCACCGACACGGTCATAGAAAACGAACACGGCAAATATGTATTTATTGATACCGCCGGCATCCGCAGAAAGAGCCGGGTGGAGGAGGCCATTGAGCGATACAGCGTGCTCAGGGCCTATATGGCGGTGGACCGGGCCGACGTGGCGGTCATCGTCATCGACGCCACCACCGGCTTCACCGAGCAGGACTCCAAGGTGGCGGGCTACGCCCACGAGCAGGGCAAGGCCTGCATCGTGGCGGTCAATAAGTGGGATGCGGTGGACAAGGACGGCAGCACCATGAAGGAGTTCCAGAAGAAGCTGGAAAACGACTTCAGTTTCATGTCCTATGTGCCGTTCCTCTTCATTTCCGCCCTGACCGGACAGCGGGTGGAGAAGCTCTACGACCTCATCCGCCACGTCCACGAGAAAAACTCCATGCGCATCACCACCGGCATGCTCAACGACATGCTCGCCTATGCCACCGCCCGGGTGCAGCCGCCCTCCGATAAGGGCAAACGGCTCAAAATCTACTACATGACCCAAGCTTCCACCAAGCCCCCCACCTTTGTCTGCTTTGTCAACCGTGCGGAGCTGTTCCACTTTTCCTACCAGCGGTACCTGGAAAACCAGATCCGCGAGACATTCCAGCTCGACGGTACCCCCATCCGTATGATCGTGCGGGAGCGGGGTGACAAATAATCCGCCCGTGGGACGGATGACATTTTAACGGACAGGGCGTGTCCGAAGAAGGAAGGTCGATTCGATGAACACACTGTGGGCGCTTTTATCTTCAGCGGCGTGCGCCTATCTCCTGGGCAGCATCAGTTTCGCTGTCATCGTCAGCAAGCTCTACTCCAAAAAGGACGTGCGGGACTACGGCAGCGGCAACGCGGGCATGACCAATGTCCTGCGCAATTTCGGCAAGCTCCCGGCGGCGCTGACGCTGCTCGGCGACTTTACCAAAGGGGTGGTGGCGGTCTTGCTGGGGCGTTACCTCTTCAGCCTCTTTGGCGTCACCGCCTTCGACGGGGCCTATGTGGCGGGCCTCTTTGCCCTTCTCGGCCACATGTATCCGCTCTACTTCGGCTTTAAGGGGGGCAAGGGGGTGTTGACCTCCGCCGGTATCATCCTGGTCATCAACCCCATCACCCTGGCGGTGCTGCTGGTGGAATTTCTCATCGCCTTCGGCATCTCCAAGATGGTGTCGCTAGGCTCCATTGTGGACGCCGTTTCCTACCCCATCGTCACCTATATTGTGCTGAAAGTCAGCGGGGAGCCGGCGCTCATCAACACCCTCTTCGCCGCCCTCATCGGGATCATCGTCCTCTACCTCCACCGGGAAAACATCAAGCGGATTTTCGCGGGGACCGAGTACAAATTTGGCCAGAAAAAAGAGAAATAGGGGACGGGAATGCTAGACATGATCCCCGCCTTCGTGCTACAATAAATATGCTAAAGCCTTCGGCCGCGGCGAAACTCAAATCAGGAGGTACCTCCCCATGATAATTGTAACAACCCATACCGTACCCGGCAAAGAGATCGACCAGGTGGTAGGCTTTGTCAGAGGCAGTGTCGTCCAGTCCAAGAATATCGGCAAGGACTTTATGGCCGGATTTAAAAGCATGGTCGGCGGCGAAATCAAGGATTACACCGAGATGATGGACCAGGCCCGCGAAATCGCGCTCTCCCGGATGGTCCAGCAGGCCGAGGCCCTGGGCGCCGACGCCATTGTGGGGCTGCTCATCTCCACTTCCTCCATCATGCAGGGCTGCTCCGAGGTCATGACCTACGGCACCGCAGTCAAACTCAAGGGCTAAATTCAAAGCTTACATACCCGTGCCGTGAATTTTCACGGCACTTTTCTTTTAAAAAAAGGGAATAAATGGTGAGGATGAACAGAGATGTCCAGGCACTTTTGGTTACTTTTTTAGAACAAATTGCACGAATCACGTTGACAAAAATTCCCTTTATAGTACAATATAACTAAAGAACGGAAAAGTCGGCCCCAAAGCGATCAAAAGGAGGAGACTTATGGAACTGCGAGCCATTCGAATCAAGGCCCAAAACAACAAGAAGATTGTCATCCGGGCGGTACCGGGCCATTTCGCCACCAGCCACTCCCATGTCAACTACTATATTGACATCACGTCCCCCAAGACGCAGGCCAACATGGCCCACGACGTGGCCAAGGAACTGGCCGAACGGTGCATGAACAAGGCGGTCGACACCATCGTCTGCCTGGACGGCACCGAGGTGGTGGGCGCGTTTTTGGCGGAGGAGCTGACGCAGTCCACAGTGGTGGGCATCAACATCGGCAAGGATATTTTCGTCATCACACCGGAAATTAACTCCAGCAACCAGATGCTTTTTAGAGACAACACCGAGCAGATGATTTGGCAGAAAAACGTGCTGCTGCTGGTGGCGTCGGTGACCACCGGCAAGACCATCAACCGGGCGCTGGACTGTATCAAATATTACGGCGGCGAGGTGTCGGGCATCTGCTCGCTCTTTAGCGTCATCGAGGAGATCGGCGGGATTTATGTGGAGAGCATCTTCGGCATGGACGACATCCCCGACTACCAGGTCTATTCGAACCACGACTGCCCGCTGTGTGAAAAGCGGCTTAAAATCGACGCGATTGTCAATAGCTATGGCTTCTCACGGCTTTAACGCAGAATTTCGTCATCCAAAGGGGGGCGCGGGTTTTGTCCCGCGCCCCCCTTTCTTGCGCAAAAAAGCGCCGGGTGCTACAATAGGACAAAAGGGGGCTAGAACATGAGCAAATGGCAGAGGGTGGTCATCCTCTTATATTTGGTTCCGCTGGCGCTTTTGGTGCTTTGCTTTGTGGCGGCCTTTGTCTTTCCGGCGGCGGTTCCCTATCTTTCCATCGCGCTGTTTCTATGCATGCTCGCCGCGCAGATCATCTCCCGCACCAAGCTGCGTGAGGAGATGGGGCGGCCCGACGAGAAGGAATGAACTCCGTTTGCAAAGCATTTGCGCGGGGCGCACATAGGACACCGGGGGTTGCGACGGCAAAAACGTCTGTGCGGTACCAGGGGACTGGTAAACCACAGCGCTGTAAAGACGCCCGGAGGACCGGCAGTCGAGAAAAATACAGCACTAACGAAAAAGCGCCCGGCATTTTAGCCGGGCGCTTTTGGGCAGTGGACGAGCTTTTTAAGAGAAAATCCCCGGGGAGTTTTTAACCGAAGGGGAGCGGACATCAAAAAGGACGATCCCCACAGGATCGTCCTTTTGTAATCTGTTTTCTCTTAAACAGCGCGGGTCACCTTATTGGAACGTAGGCAGCGGGTGCAGGCGTAGATGTGGCGAGGAGATCCGTCGACAATCGCCTTGACGCGCTTAATGTTGGGCTTCCAAGCTCTATTGGAACGTCTGTGAGAATGGGAAACCTTAATTCCAAAAGTGACACCTTTTCCGCAGATGTCGCATTTAGCCATGTGTCTGCACCTCCTTTTGCTAACAGAGAGTCAACGTTTGTATCCTATCATATTTCCTCGACAAAAGCAAGGCTTTTCTTTTGAAAAACCTTCCAAATTTTAAAAAACCGTAAAGTTTCACCCGCCTTTCGGCTTTCCCTTGTATTTTACACCCCCCTTCTGTATAATAATGAAGTACTGGGACTGCCCTTAAATTTGAATGTTTTACCGGTTTCTCTTGGGGGAGACGCCGGTTTTTCTTAAAGGAGTTGCTTTCATGGTCTTTTTCCGCAACATGGATTTTCAGCAGATGATGCTGCTGTTCTTTTCCAGGGCCTTGGTGGCCTTCGCTATCCTTCCCATCCATGAATGCGCCCACGCCTGGGCCGCCAACAAGATGGGGGATTCCACCGCAAGGTGGCAGGGCCGGATGACCCTCAACCCCATGGCCCACTTAGACCCCATCGGCACCGTGCTGCTGGTGCTCACCGGCTTCGGCTGGGCAAAGCCCGTGCCCATCAACCCCTATAACTTCAAAAACCGGAAAAACGGCATGGCGCTCTCCGCGCTGGCGGGTCCCGCCTCCAATGTGGTGGTGGCTCTCATCCTCACCATCCTCTACAAAATACTGGCCTACACCTTTGTGCTCAATGGGATGGGGAACCTGTGGTTTTTGCAGGTGATTCTCACCATTATTTCCACCATGGCCTGGGTCAACGTCTCCCTGGCCGTGTTTAACCTGATTCCCGTGCCGCCCCTGGACGGCTCCCGCATCGCCACCCTCTTTCTGCCCGAGCGCCTCTATTTTAAGGTTATGGAATATGAGCGGTACATCGTGCTCGGACTGTTTGTCCTCCTCTTCACCGGCGCGCTCGACGGGGTGCTGGGATTTTTGGCGGACAAGGTGATGTGGCTGATTAATTTCTTCTCCTCCTTCGTCGACGTCATCGCGAAGATGTTTATGTAAGCATGGAAAAGCTGTTATTTAAACTGCAGGAATTTGAGGGCCCGCTGGACCTGCTGCTCCACTTGATCGCCAAGCACAAGCTCAATATCTACGACATAGAAATCTCGGCCCTGCTGGAACAGTACCTGGGCGCCATCGAGCAGATGCAGCGCCAGGACATGGAGGTGGCCAGCGAGTTTTTGGAGATGGCGGCCAGACTCGTCCACATCAAGACCGTCTCCCTGCTGCCCCGCCATGAAGAGGAGCAGGAAGAGCTCAAGCGGGAACTGAGCGGCCAGCTCTTAGAATACCAGGCGGTCAAGGAGATCGCCCGGGAACTCTTCCTACAAAACCGAAGCGGCGACATTTTTGTCCGCGCGCCCCAGCCCCTGCCGGTGGACATGCTCTACACCCGTTCCCATCCGCCTGTGGATCTGCAGAAGGCCTACGACGCGGTGCTGGGCAAATTGGGGCGGAAGCTGCCTCCGCCGGTGACGGCCTTTTCGGGCATCGTCCACCGCAGGGTGGTGTCGGTTTCCTCCCGTATCCTGTTTATCCTGCGCCGGCTCTATGAAAAAAGCAGCCTGCGCTTTCACTCCCTCTTCGAGCGGGGGGAGGACCGCTCGGAACTGGTGGCCACCTTTTTGGGGGTATTGGAGCTGGCCAAATCGGGCCGGGTGCGCATCAGCGACGACAACGAGCAGATTACGCTCAATACTACCCACAAACGGCGGTGAATACATCTTGGAAATCAGTATGTTAGAGGGCGCCTTGGAGGCGATTTTGTTCGCCAGCGGCGAAAGCATTTCCGCGGAACGCCTCGCCCAGGCGCTGGAGGTGGAGCAGCCCCTCGTCGACCGGCTCATCGAGCGGCTGCGGGATAAATATGAGCGGGCGGACAGCGCCTTGGAGGTGCTGCGCTTGGGCGACGCCTATCAGCTTTGCACCAAGGCGCAGTACGCGCCCTATGTCAAAAAGGCGCTGGACATCCGGCGCAACGTGCCGCTGTCTCAGGCGGCCATGGAGGTCCTTTCCATCATCGCCTACAACCAGCCGGTGACCCGCAGCTTCGTCGAGCAAATCCGCGGCATCGACAGCTCTTCCGTGGTCAGCTCCCTGGTAGAAAAGGGGCTGGTGGAGGAGGCCGGGCGGCTGGAACTGCCGGGGCGTCCCATCGCCTACCGGACCACCGCCAATTTCCTGCGCTGCTTCGGGGTGTCGAGCATCGACGAGCTGCCCCAGCCCCGGCGGCAGGAGGAGCAGGCGGAGGGGCCGGGGGACGGCGTGGAGCCGGACAAGCCGGAAGAAAGCCTCGAGGAGGCGCAGTCATAACAAAACAGGGGGGAGAACGATGATCGGACTATGGATCACCCTGGGTATCGTTGTGTTCTTGGCATTCCTCCTCTGGATGCCGGTGAAAGCCCATCTTGTCTTTGACGAAACCCTCTCCCTCAAAATCACCTATTTGTTTCTGCGCTTTCAAATTTACCCCGAAAAGCCCAAAGCGGAGAAGCCCCCCAAGGCGGCCAAGCGCCGGAAGGAGGGGGAAGGGGAGAAGGAAAAACCGCAGGACAAAAAGGAAAAGAAAAAGGACATGCTCCCCCTCCTTTGGGAGATTGTCAAGGACGCGGGGGGAGCGCTCAAAAAGGCGCTCGGACACCTACATGTTTACGATGTGGACTTTCGTGCCACAATTATCAGAGAGGACGCCTATGAGACGGCGGTGGGCTATGGACAGTTAAACGGCATCGTCTACGGCGCGCTGGCGTGTCTTCGAAACCTTCTCGATGTGCGTATCCGCGCCCTCTCCATCGTTCCCGATTTTACCCGGTACGAGGGCGGGGACATCTATAAACTGCGGCTCAAAGCGAGATTCCGTCCCGGCGTGGCCCTTTGGCTGGGCCTGCAAATCGGATGGAAGCTCCTCAAGTATATGATGAAACAGCAAAGCTCCAAACCAACAAGACAAGGCGGTGCAGTACAATGGCAGAACATCCCATAGAGGGACTCATGAACACGGCGATGCAGAAACTGCGGGAGCTGGTGGATGTCAACACCATCATCGGCGACCCCATCACCACCCCGGACGGCATCCTCATCATTCCGGTGTCCAAGGTGACCTTCGGCTTTGGCTCGGGGGGCTCCGACTGGCCCACCCAAAACCCCAAGGAGACCTTCGGCGGCGGCTCGGGCGGCGGCGTCTCCATTAGCCCCATCGGCTTTTTAGTCGTATCGGGGGGCGAGGTGCGTCTGCTCCAATTGGCGGCGCCCAATAACACGGGGGACCGGCTGGTCAATATGGTGCCCGACCTGGTGGACAAGGTGTCCGGCCTCTTTAGTAAGGACAATAAGAAAAAGGGCGAGGAAACGGCGGACAAGCAGGACGAAAAATAGCCCGCTGTCCGTTTTGAAGCGATGCCGGCGGAAGGAAAGCCGCCGGCATCGCTTTACGCATGGGAAAGCCGCCGGTCGCATAGACTAAAACCGAGGCAGGTGGTTTTCTCTATGTTGAAAAAATGGCTGGCCGCTGTGACGGCGGCCCTTCTTCTCGCGGCCTCCTTTCCGCTGGGGGCCTGCGCTTTTACTCCCGACGCCAAGGGCGCGGTGGTCATCGAAATGGAATCGGGGCGGGTGCTTTACTCCCTGGATGGGGAGGAGCAGCTTCCCATGGCCAGCACCACCAAGATTATGACGGCGCTCCTGACCCTGGAGCAGCCGGATTTGGACCGGTATTTTGAGGTGGACGCTTCCGCCATCCAGGTGGAGGGCTCCTCCATGGGATTGTGCGCCGGGGACCAGGTGACGCTGCGGGTGCTCGCTTACGGGATGCTTCTCTCCTCCGGCAACGACGCCGCGGGCGCGGCGGCGGTGCGTATCGCGGGGAGCGAAGAGGCCTTTGTCCGCCGGATGAACGAGCGGGCCCGGGAAATGGGGCTGACAAACACCCATTTCGTCACCCCCTCAGGCCTCGATGGGGAGGGGCACTACTCCACGGCCCACGACATGGCGCTCCTAGCGCGCGTTGCCCTGCAAAACCCGGACTTCGCCCAAATCTGCGGCACCTACCGTGCCAAGGTGGAGTACGGCAACCCGCCCTACGCCAGATGGCTCAAAAACCACAATAAGCTCCTCGACATTTGCGAGGGGACTATCGGCGTCAAGACCGGATTTACCAAGGTGGCCGGGCGGTGCCTGGTCTCGGCGGTCGAGCGTGACGGGGTGGGGCTCATCTGCGTGACGCTGGGCGCGGCCGACGACTGGAACGTCCACCAGAAGCTCTACGAGGAGTATTTTAAGGCCCTGCCGCTGCGGAATCTGGACCAGAGCGCCGCGCCGCAGTCGGTGCCGGTGGTGGGCGGGGGCCTCGAAGAAGTGTCCGTCGCCCCGGCGGCTCCTTCCCAAGCGCCGCTGACCGACGAGGAGCTCGCTAGGGTGGAGCGGCGGGTGGAGATTTCCCCCTTCCTTTACGCGCCGGTGGCGGCCGGACAGGTGGCGGGGAATCTCGTCTACACCCTGGACGGGGCGGAGATCTGCCGGACGGCCTTAGTGACCCAGGAGTCGGCGGCGGCCTTGCAGGTAAAGCCCAAGGAGAGCTTCTGGGGCAAGATTTGGAATTGGCTCACCGGAGGAAACAAAAAGACGAATGAGGAAAGCGCCAAGTAGCGCATAAAGAACCAGGACACAAAAGGGAAAGGAAACAATCGATGGCAAGAGATACGAGACTGCAAAAATTCCTCTCTGAGGCGGGCGTAGCCAGCCGGAGAAAATCGGAAGAATACATCGCAGCGGGCCGGGTGACGGTGAACGGCCGCAAGGCGCAGGTCGGCGACAAGATCGACGTGCGCAAGGACATGGTCGCTGTGGACGGCAAGAACGTGGAATTTGACAGGGGCCGGCAGAGCGTCTACATCATGCTCTATAAGCCCCGGGGCTATGTGACCACCATGGAGGACGAACAGGGCCGCAAATGCGTGGCGGAGCTCGTCGAAGACGTGGGGGTTAGGGTCTACCCGGTGGGACGGCTGGACATGAACTCGGAGGGGCTATTGCTGCTCACCAACGACGGGGAGTTTGCCAACATGATGATGCACCCCCGCCACAGTGTGGCCAAGAGCTACCGGGTGACGGTGCGCCCCGACCTCAGCGACGCCCAGGCGGCCCAGCTTGCCGAGGGCGTGGTCATCGACGGCAAAAAGACCCTGCCCGCCCAGGTGCGGGTAGTGACCAAGGAGCCGGGCCGGGTGGTCATCGTCATCACCATCCGAGAGGGGCGCAACCGGCAGATCCGCAAGATGTGCGAGGCCGTGGGCCTGGAAGTCGCCCGCCTCAAACGCATCTCGGTGGGGCCCCTGAAGCTGGGGATGCTCCGCCCGGGCAAGTGGCGGCATTTGCAGCTCAACGAAATCATCATGCTCCGCAACGCCGCCTCCGGCGCGCGTCCGGTGCCCGTGAGGAGGCAGGGAAAACATGATTGAGATGAAAATTGCCGGGGATGAAACGCGGGACAAGCTCCTCGCCCAGATGGGCGTCGGCGAGGAGGACGCCCAGTGCTTTTGGGCGGCGGACCGGGAGGAACCCTTAGGCGGCGCGGCCTTTTGCGTGCGGGGCGGACAAGCGGTGATGTTGGACCTCTTTACCGCTCCCGGGCTGGAGGGGGCGCTGGGCGACGGGCTCATCCGGGGGGCGTGGAACTACTGCTCCTCCCACGGCGTCAAAATAGCCCGGTTTGGGGAGCGCTTTCCCTTGGAGAAGTTAAAAAAGCTGGAATTTTTTAAGGACTTCGGGCATGAGGAAATCGACATCGAAAAATTCTTTCAAACCCGCAAAAAATGTGGACAAACCCGCTAGAAAGAGCTTGTTATTTATCTAACGAGAGTGTATAATATTCATTGATTACGGTTTTCTAGGGAAATGGGCCGCTTTGATAGGAGGTCCTCGAGCGGAGAAACGTAAAGATATGGTGATCAAATGATTCAATCATCTTAGATTTCATGGTGAGAGAAACGGAGGAACAAAGATGAGTACCGAAAGCAAATCCAAAGTTCTTGCGGATGCTCGCGCGGCGGCGGTAAAGGCTTCTCCGGCTCGGGAAAGACTGAACCTTCTCTTTGATGGGAACAGCTTTGTCGAGCTCGACGCATTTGCCAAAGTGGGCGACAAGGGCGCTGGCGTCGTCACCGGTTACGGTGCGATCGACGGCAGCCCGGTGTTTGCCTTTGCGCAGGACATCGAGTCCGCAGGCGGCGCGGTGGGCAAAATCCACGCCGCAAAAATCAAAAAAGTTTATGAGCTGGCCGCCAAGACCGGCGCTCCGGTCATCGGGATCTACGATTCCAACGGCGCGCGCCTGTCCGAGGGCAACGACGCGCTGGCCGCTTACGGCGACATGCTGCAGTGGTCGAGCAACATTTCCGGCGTTGTGCCCCAGGTTTCCCTGGTGCTGGGCACCTGCGCGGGAACCGCGGCCATGATCGCCTGCAACGCCGACTTCGTCGTCATGAGCGAGAACGCGGAGTTCTTCTTAAGCGCTGCGGGAGCCGGCGACGCCGGCAAAGCGGCCGACGCGGCCAAATCCGGCACGGCTCATCTGGTCCTCCCCACCGAGGCGGAAGCCATCGGCGCGGCGAGAAACCTCATCTCCATGCTGCCACTCAACAACTTAGCGGCCTCCCCCGTCTGCGACTTCTCCGAAGCGGACGCGGGCGCGGCGCTGGCCGCCGCCTGCGAGAACATCGCCGACGCCGACATGAGAGCCATCCTGGACAGCGTCTTTGACGCCAACAGCGTCATCGAACTGCAAAAGGATTTCGGCAGCGACTCTGTCGCGGCTCTGGCCACCATGGGCGGCTTCACCTGCGGCGCCGTCGCTGCAAACGGCAAACTGGGCCGCGACGACTGCGCCAAGATCGCGAGACTGGTGAGCATCTGCGACGCCTACCAGATTCCGGTCATCACCTTCGTCAACACCGAGGGCTTCAAAGCCTGCGGCGAAGAGACCCTGGCCGGCGCCGTGAGAGAGAGCGCCAAGCTCGCCCACGTCTACGCGCAGGCCACCTGCGTCAAGGTCAGCGTCATTGTGGGCGCGGCCTACGGCAGCGCTTACATAGCGCTGGCGGGCACCAACGCCGGCGCGGACGTCACCTACGCGTGGCCCTGTGCCGTCATCAGCGCCCTGGAGCCCAAGACCGCGGTCGCCTTTGGCCTGGGAGCGGAAATTACCGCCGACAAGTCCAGAGCCGACGCCGAAAACGAGTATAAAGAAACCACCGCATCCGCCTACACTGCGGCGGCTGACGGTTATATTGAAGATATCATTGATCCTGCCGCCACCAGAAGCGTGCTGCTCTCTACGTTAGACATGCTCGCTGGCAAGAGAGTGACAGGTCTGCCGAGAAAACACAGCAACATACCCATGTAACCGAGGAACCCCCTCGCAACAAAAAAGGAGGATTTATTGTGAAAAGATTTAATATAACGGTCAATGGCCAGGCTTATGACGTCGCCGTAGAAGAAATCGCAGCCGGCGCTCCGGCCCCCGCCGCGGCACCCGCTCCCGCACCGGCGGCAGCTCCTGCTCCCGCAGCAGCCCCCGCTCCCGCACCGGCGGCAGCTCCTGCTCCCGCAGCAGCCCCCGCTCCCGCACCGGCAGCAGCCCCCGTGGCCGCCGGCGGCACCAAGATTAACGCTCCCATGCCCGGCACCATTCTGGATGTCAGAGTTTCCGTCGGTCAGAAGATCGCCAAGGGCGACATCATCGTCATCCTCGAGGCCATGAAGATGGAAAATGAGATCATGGCTCCCTGCGACGGCACCGTTGCCAGCCTGAGTGTCAAGAAGGGCGACACGGTCAACTCCAACGACCTGATCGCAACGCTGGGCTAGCAGCCGGCGTCCGGGCGTCCCATCGTCCGGCCCCCCGAGCCGCCCGTTTCGGGAGCGGCCCTCTCCATCATTATCGCTGCGTGTGATGAGAGAATTTCCAAACTTCAGATCAGCCGACACGCAGCGGCGGAAAAGGAGCTTTACATTATGGGAAAAGTAAAAATTACCGAGACCATTCTTCGTGATGCTCACCAGTCCCTGATTGCCACGCGCATGACGCTTGACGATATGAAACCGATGCTCAAGGCCATCGACGACGTGGGCTTTTATTCGGTAGAAGCCTGGGGCGGAGCGACTTTTGACGCCTGCCTGCGGTTCCTTGACGAGGACCCCTGGGAGAGACTGAGAGTCATCAAGAGCTACATGAAGAACACCAAGGTACAGATGCTGTACCGCGGCCAGAATATGCTGGGCTACCGCCACTACGCGGACGATGTGGTCGAATATTTCGTCCAGAAATCCGTGGCCAACGGCGTGGACATCCTGCGCGTATTCGACGCCCTCAACGACAAGAGAAATCTGGAAGCCTCGGTCCGCGCCACCAAGAAGGAAGGCGCGCACCTGCAGGCGGCCCTTTCCTATACCTTGAGCCCGGTGCACAACATCGAGTACTTTGTGAACTACGCCAAAGAGCTCGAGGACATGGGCGCCGACTCCATCTGCATCAAGGACATGGCGGCGCTCATCACCCCGACCATGGCCTATGATTTGGTCAAGGCCCTCAAAGAGACAGTCAAGATCCCAGTGCAGCTGCACACCCACTACACCTCCGGACTTGCCTCCATGGCGCTGCTCAAGGGCATCGAGGCGGGCGTCGACATCATCGACACCGCCATGTCCCCCATGGCGCTGGGCACCTCCCACGCCCCCACCGAGAGCATGGTGGCGGCTCTCCAGGGCACCGAGTACGACACGGGCCTGGATCTGAAGAAACTCAACATCGTGCGCGAGCACTGTGTCAAGCTGCGTGAGAAATATCTGGCAAACGGCTTACTCAACCCGAAGGTGCTGGGCGTGGACGCCAACACCCTGCTCTATCAGGTGCCGGGCGGCATGCTCTCCAACCTGATTTCCCAGCTCAAACAGGCGGGCAAAGAGGATCAGCTCGACGCGGTTCTCCACGAAGTGCCCGAAGTGCGCAAAGACGCCGGCTACCCGCCGCTGGTCACCCCGTCCTCCCAGATCGTGGGTACCCAGGCGGTGTTCAACGTCGTCATGGGCGAGCGGTACAAGATGGTCACCAAGGAGTTCAAAGCCCTGGTGCGCGGCGAGTACGGCAAGACCCCGGTTCCCATCGACCCCGCTTTCCGCAAGAAGATCATCGGCGACGAGAAGCCCATCGACTGCCGTCCCGCCGATCTGCTGGAGCCGGAACTGGAGAAGCTCAAAGCCGAATTCCCCAAGGAGTTCTACGAGCAGGAGGAGGATGTCCTCAGCTACGCGCAGTTCGGCCAGGTGGCAACCAAATTCTTCGAGAAACGCCGGGACAAAAAGTACGGTGTGGACGCCGCTCATGCGGACAGAGAAAACAACGTGCATCCCGTGTAATCAGATACGCAAACGTCAGCGCTCCGGTTTATACCGGGGCGCTTCTTTTTACTTTGCAAAGGAGGGCGACAATATGGCCATTCTCAGTTACAGCGGTGGGATGCGGGAGCGGGTGCTAAACATCTGGCTGGAAGGCAACTTGCAGGCCCACCCCTTTCTGCCGGCATCCTATTGGCGCGGCCACCGGGAGGCGGTGGGCCTGGCGCTTCAAGAAGCGCAGGTTTTCGTATACGAGGAGGAGGGGGAGCTCCTGGGATTTTTGGGGTTGGCGGAGGGAAACTATATCGCGGGAATATTTGTGGCCCAGGGGTCCCGGGGCAGGGGCGTCGGCGCCCGGCTGTTAGCGGAACTCAAGTCCCGCTATGCCGTTTTGCGGCTGCATGTGTACGAAAAAAACGAGCGGGCCGTAGCCTTCTACCGCAGACAGGGCTTTTTCGAGACGGGCCGGGAGGTGGAGCCCGACACCGGGGAAAGGGAGATCGCCATGGAGTGGCGGAAAGTATAGGGACGATGGCGGACCTTCCCGTGGGAGAAAGCGGGAGGAAAAGGCGCGTTTACGTTGACAAATCACGCGCAACAATAGTAAAATATAGATTGGTATATTTTATTCTGCAATCAAATGGTTCAAAATAAAGGGAATAAGGCGGCAAAATATCATGATCAGAAGCATGACCGGCTATGGCCGGAGCGAACAAATCATCGACGGCAGGGATATCCTATTTGAGATCAAATCCGTCAACCACCGGTTCTTCGAGTTTTCCGCCCGGGTGCCCCGGGTCTACGGTTATCTGGAGGAAAAGATCAAAAGCTATTTGCAGCAGCGGGTATCCAGAGGGAAGATCGACGTGGGCGTGACCATCCTGACGCTGGAAGGAGCAAGCGCCGAGGTGGAGATCAACCATGATCTCACCCGTTCCTATGTAAAGGCGCTGCGGGAGCTGAGCGAAAAGTTCGACCTCACCGACGATCTGAGCTTATCCTCCATCTCCCGCTTTTCCGATATCTTTACGGTGCGCAAAAACGTGGAGGACGAGAGTGTCATCTGGGACGGCGTGCGCCAGGTGGCCGACGAGGCGGTGGCCGCGTTTCTCTCCATGCGGGAAACAGAGGGCGGGCGTCTGGCGGAGGACATCCGCTCCCGGCTCGACTTCATCGAGGAACAGGTGGCCCGGGTGGAGGAGCGCTCCCCCGCCACCGTCAAAGAATATTACGACCGGCTTTATCAAAAGATGACGGAGGTCCTGGGGGACAACCGCTTCGACGAGCAGCGGATTATCACCGAGGCGGCCATCTTCGCCGACAAGGTGGCGGTCAACGAAGAGACGGTGCGCCTGCATAGCCATCTCGGCCAGTTCCGGGAGATCCTCTCCGCCGGCGGTCCGGTGGGGCGCAAGCTGGACTTTCTGGTGCAGGAAGTCAACCGGGAAGTGAACACCATCGGTTCCAAGGCCCAGGACAGCGAGATCGCCCGGATTGTGGTGGATGTCAAGAGCGAGATCGAGAAGATCAGGGAACAGATCCAGAATTTAGAATAGAACTTTTTGTGGCAGGATCTTCCCACCGGCGCCCGGCGGCGCGGGGAAGAGCCAAACTTCCGCCGGCATCATAAAAAAGGAGTACCGACATGAAACTGATCAATATCGGATTCGGCAACATGGTGTCCGCAAACCGGCTGGTGGCCATTGTCAGCCCGGAGTCCGCGCCCATCAAGCGCATCATTCAGGACGCCCGGGACCGCGGCACCCTGATCGACGCCACCTACGGCCGCCGGACCCGTGCGGTCATCATTACCGACAGCGACCATGTCATCCTTTCGGCCGTCCAGCCGGAAACGGTGGCCAACCGCCTGATCGACGACGAGGAAGAGGAGATGGAGGAAGATGAATAAACGAGGACTGTTGATCGTCCTTTCCGGGCCCTCCGGGGTGGGAAAAGGCACGGTATTGCGCAGCTATCTGGAAAAGAACCCGGGGGCGCGGCTATCGATTTCAGCCACCACCCGCCAGCCGAGGACAGGAGAAGTCAGCGGCGTGCACTACTATTTTCTCACCGAAAAGGAATTTGACAAAAAGATTGAGCAAAACGAGATGCTCGAATACGCCACTTACAGCGGCCACCAATACGGCACGCCCCGGGAGCCGGTGGAGCAGATGCTGGAGGACGGACTGGACGTGATTTTGGAAATCGAGGTCCAGGGCGCCATGCAGATCAAAGAGAGCTGCCCCGACGCCATCTTCATCTTCATCATGCCCCCCAACATGCAGGAGCTGACCCGGCGTCTGGTGGACCGCAAGACCGAGGACGAGGAGACCATCCGCCGCCGTTTGGAGCGTTCCCACAGCGAGATCGCCATGGCGAAAGAGTATGACTACGTGGTCATCAACGACACCATCGACAACGCGCTGGAAAAATTGGACGCCATTGTCTGCGCGCAAAAATGCAGCATGAATCATATGAAACAGTTTGTGGAAGAGGTGCTTGAAGATGCTTAAACCGGCAGTGACATCCCATATTTTAAAACCGGGTCAGAGCTACTACTCGCTGGTGGTGGCCGTGGCCAAACGGGCCCGCCAGATCGCCGAGGACGCGGAGGAAAGCCATGATATTCTGGTGGAAAAACCGGTCCAAATTGCGGTAGAGGAATTTACCAACAATAAATATAAGCTGGTGGAGCCGTACAATATCGGCCAGGACATCGAATAAAAAGGGAAGGAGGGCGATTCCATGAAGCAGCTTAAGGGCAAAACCATCGTACTGGGCGTCACCGGCGGCATCGCCGCCTACAAGGCGGCCTATCTTGCCAGCTCCCTTGTCAAAGCGGGGGGTGAGGTCCACGTCATCATGACCCAAAACGCCATGGAGTTTGTCGCCCCTCTCACCTTTGAAACGCTTACCGGCCAAAAGTGCGTCACCGACACCTTTGACCGCAACTTCCAGTGGAATGTGGAACATGTGGCCTTGGCCAAGCGGGCGGACCTGTTTGTGGTGGCCCCCGCCACCGCCAACATCATCGCCAAATTTGCCTGCGGTCTGGCCGACGACATGCTTTCCACCACCTGGCTGGCGGCTTCCTGCAAAAAGCTGGTGGCCCCGGCCATGAACACCGGTATGTATGAAAACCCAGTGACCCAGCGCAACCTGAAAGCGCTGGAGGAGCTGGGCGTATCCCTGGTCGAACCGGGGGTGGGTCGCCTCGCCTGCGCCGATGTGGGCAGGGGGCGTCTGGCCGAGCCGGAGGAAATCTTCGAGCGGATTTGTTTTCTTTTGCATGAGAAACAAGACCTTGTGGGCAAGCGGGTGCTGGTGACGGCCGGCCCCACCCAGGAGGCTTTGGACCCGGTGCGCTATATCACCAACCATTCCAGCGGGAAGATGGGCTTCGCCGTCGCCCGCCGGGCCGCCCTGCGGGGCGCTCAGGTGACGCTGGTGGCCGGTCCCGTCGCCCTGCCCACGCCCCAGGGCGTCTGCCGGGTGGACGTGCGCTCGGCCCTTGAGATGTTCGAGGAGGTCAAGGCGCGCATGGAAGAAGCCGACATCGTCGTCAAAACGGCGGCGGTGGGGGACTTCCGCCCTGAAACCACGGCCAGGGATAAGATCAAAAAAGCCGGGGAGGACACCATGGAGGTGCGCCTTGTCAAAAACCCGGACATCCTGCGCTATGTGGGGGAGCACAAGCGCCCGGGGCAGATCGTCTGCGGCTTCTCCATGGAGACGCGGGATCTCCTCGAAAATTCCGCCAAAAAGTTAAACGCCAAAAACGCCGACATGATCGTGGCCAATTCCTTAAGCGAGGCGGGCGCGGGCTTTGGGGTGGATACCAACATCGTCACCCTGCTGACCAAAGAAGGCGCGGAGCGCCTCCCCCTCATGGAGAAAGAGGAGCTGGCCGACGTGATTCTGGACCGGCTGTTGGCTCTTTGACGACACAACGGGAAAATGGAGGTGGCTTGTCATCGCTGTGGTGGACGTAGTGAAGGTCGCAGTGGACAAAGCTGCCTTTCATTTTGACAAATTATACGATTATCTCCCGCCGAAACCGGGCCAGTCCTCCGCGCTGGTGGGCTGCCGGGTGCTGGTCCCCTTCGGACGGGGCAACCAAAAGCGCCAGGGTGTGGTTTTGGGCTTTGGCGAGCGGGAGCGGGAGAGCTTTCTCAAGCCGGTCAGCCGGGTCATCGACGAGAGGCCCGTCCTCACAAGCGAGATGCTCCGGCTCATGCGGGCGCTCAAGGAGAGCACCTTCTGCACCTGGTTCGACGCCCTGCGCTGTGTGCTCCCCGGCGGCCTGGGGTATGAAATCAGGCCCCGGTACACGGCCCTCCGGGACCCCTACGCCGAGGAGGCCATGAACCTTTCCGGGGACGAGAGCCGGCTTTACACCTACATCAAAAACCGCAAAGACGGGGTCCAGGAGCAAAAAATCAAGGCGGACCTGGGCTTTGCAGACCCCAAATCCCTTTTAGAGAAGCTGCAGGGACTAGGGCTCATCGCAAAGCTCGAGGATGTCCACCGCCGGGTATTGGACGAGACGGTGACCATGGTGCGCCTGACGGGGGAGGAGCCCCCTCCCGACAAAAAGCTGACCCAAAAGCAGCAGGCGGTGGCCGAATTTCTCGAGGAGGTGGGTTCTGCCACCCTCAAGGAGATCGGGTACTTTACCGGGGTGACCCGGGCCGTCACCGACCGGCTGCGGGACGCCGGGGTGGTGGAATATCTGGAATGTGAAGTCTACCGCAGCCCGCAAGAGCCCGCGACTTCGGAAGAGCCCCTCGCCATCACCCTCTCCGACTACCAGCAGAAGGCCTACAACCAGCTTTATGCCGATTACCGTTCGGGGCGTTATACGACCGCCCTGCTCTACGGCGTCACCGGCAGCGGCAAGACCTCCGTCTTTTTGAAGCTGACAAAACAGGTCATCGCCGATGGGAAGTCGGTCATCGTCATGGTGCCGGAAATCTCCCTGACCCCCCAGACGGTGGAATACTTCCACCGGTGCTTTGGGAAGAATGTGGCGGTGATGCACAGCGCCCTCTCCATGGGACAGCGCCTGGACGAATGGAAACGCATCCGCCGGGGGGAAGTCCAGGTGGTGGTGGGCACCCGCAGCGCGGTCTTCGCCCCGCTTGAGCACATCGGGCTTATCATCATTGACGAGGAGCAGGAGCACACCTATAAATCGGAGTCCTCCCCCCGCTTCCACGCCAGGGATGTGGCCAAGGTCCGCTGCAACTACCACGGAGCCATGCTTTTACTCTCCTCCGCCACCCCGTCGGTGGAGAGCTTCTACTTCGCCAAAACGGGGCGCTACCATCTGGTGAGCATGCGCCGGCGCTACGCCGCGGCCAAGCTCCCGGAGACCTATATTGTGGACATGCGTATGGGCGCCATGGAGGGCAACACCTCCATTTACAGCGCCGCCGTTTTGGACGCGCTCAAAAAGACGCTCCAAAAAGGCGAGCAGGCAATTCTGCTCCTCAATCGCCGGGGCTACCACACCAGTGTGCGGTGCCCGTCCTGCGGGCATGTGTGGAAATGCCCCCACTGCAGCATTTCCATGACCTATCACCGCATGAACGGCCGGCTCATGTGCCACTACTGCGGATACAGCGAGGAGGTCCCCCGCGTCTGCCCCGAGTGCGGCTTTGACCATCTGAGCTTTGTGGGGGTGGGGACCCAGCAGGCCGAGGAACAGCTACGGGAGATTTTGCCGGGGGCCAGGGTGCTGCGGATGGACATGGACACCACCATGTCCAAATTTTCCTACCAGAAAAACTTTGACGCCTTTAGGCGGGGCGAATATGATGTGATGATCGGCACCCAGATGGTGGCCAAGGGGCTCAATTTTCCCAAGGTGACCATGGTGGCGGTATTATCCATCGATCAGGCCCTGTATTCCACCGATTTCAGGGCTTATGAGCGGGCTTTTGGCCTGATGACCCAGGTGGTGGGCCGGTGCGGCAGAAACGATCTGCCGGGGAAGGCCTATATCCAGACCTACACGCCGGAAAATCCGGTGATCGAGGTGGCGGCGGCCCAGGATTACGACCGCTTTTTTGAGGATGAGATCTTAAACCGCAAGGTGATGCTCTATCCGCCCTTCTGCTCCATCTGCTCGGTGGGTTTTTCCGGCGAGCGGGAGAGCCAGGTCATCCGGGCGGCGGGGCTCTTTGTGGAGCGGATGAGGGAAAAGGTGACCCGGGAGTATGCCTCCCTTCCCATCAAGGTGCTGGGGCCCACGGGCTTTGGCATATTGAAGGTGAGCAACAAATACCGCTACCGTGTCATCATCAAATGCAGAAACGACGACAATTTCAGAAGGATGATGGGCGAGCTATTGACGGAGCTTGGAAAGCAAAAGGAATTTTCCGATGTCTCCCTCTTCGCCGATCTCTATTTTGATTCGAACCAATAGAGAATTTTTGAGAAAAAAGGAGATACTAGAACCATGGCAATCAGACAAATTGTACTGGAAGGGGACGAGATTCTCCGCAAGAAATGCCGTCCCGTCACCGATTTTAACGAGCGGCTGTGGACCATGCTCGACGATATGGCCGAAACCATGTATGCCTCCGACGGCGCGGGACTGGCAGCGCCTCAGATCGGCGTGCTCCGCCAGGCGGTGGTCATCGACGCCGGGGACGGCCTCATCGAGCTGATTAACCCCCAGATCGTGGAGGAGAAGGGGAAGCAGGAGGGCCCGGAAGGGTGTCTGTCCTGTCCCGGGGAGGCAGGCATTGTGGCGCGGCCCATGCACGTCAAGGTGGCGGCCCAGAACCGCTACGGGGAAAAGATCCTCCTCAAAGGAAGCGAGCTCACCGCCCGGGCCATGTGCCACGAAATCGACCATCTTTCCGGACGTCTCTTTAAAGACATCGCCACCCGGATGCTGCAGGACGACTAAGACTTTGGAGCGTCCCCGGCGTTTCCCCAGCACAGGGGAGCGCCGGGGGACGGTCTCCTGTGGGGAGGAAATAGAGATGAACCTTGTATTCATGGGGACGCCCGATTTCGCCGTTCCCTGCCTGCGTGCCCTCGCGGAGGGCGGGCACCATATTCTGGGGGTCTACACCCAGCCGGACAAGCCTAAGGGCCGGGGCTATCAGATGACCTTTTCCCCGGTCAAGGAGCTGGCGCTGGAACTGGGGCTGCCGGTCTTCCAGCCCACCACCTTTAAGGATGCGGCGGTGGTGGAACAGCTTCGCGCCCTCAAGCCGGAACTCATCGTGGTGGTGGCCTACGGCAAGATTCTGCCCAAGGCGGTGCTGGACATTCCGGTCCTCGGCTGCGTCAATGTCCACGGCTCCCTGCTCCCCAAATACCGGGGCGCGGGTCCCATCCAGTGGAGCGTCATCCGTGGGGAGAAGGAAACCGGCATCACCACCATGTTCATGGGCGAGGGGCTGGACACCGGCGACATGATACTCAAAAAAGCCACCCCCATCGGGGAGGACGAGACCGCCGGGGAACTCTTCGACCGCTTGATGGCGCTGGGGGCACAGTGCCTGATGGAAACCATCGCCCTCTTCGAGAGGGGCGAGGTGCCCAGAGAGCCCCAGAACGACGAGGCATCCACCTACGCGCCCATGCTGGACAAAAAGCTCGCCCGGCTCGACTTTTCAAAAAGCGCCGAAGAAATCCACAACCTGGTGCGGGGCCTCAACCCCTGGCCGGTGGCCTTCACCACCTTGGGGGACAAAAAGCTCAAGGTCTTCGCGGCCAAACCGGCGGCGGGATATGCCGGGGAACCCGGACGTCTGCTCAGCGGAGAGCGCCTGATCGTCGGATGCGGCGGAGGCGCGGTGGAGTTTTTGGAGGTGGCGCTGGAGGGCAAAAAGCGGATGAGCGGCGTCGACTTCCTGCGGGGGCGCAGGCTCGAAAAGGGCACGGCCTTCGGCGGGTAATCGTTCGAAATTCTTAGGGAACCATTCATGGATTGGTCAAATGTGGGGCGTACAATGAGGGTCAGCCTGCCGGGATGGCCCGCGGGCCCGCGCGCGCCAATTGACAAGCCATGGGGAGGAACAATGTTTTATTATTACGATCTCTATTATCTCATTTTGGTGGTGCCCGCGCTGCTTTTATCCGTGTGGGCGCAGCTGAAAGTTTCCACCACCTTTAGCCGCTATGAGCGGGTGCTCTCCCGCAGCGGACTCACCGCCGCCGAGGCGGCCCGCCGCATCCTGGACCGGAATGGGCTTTCCCATATCCAGGTTCAGATGATCGACGGCAAGCTCAGCGACCACTTCGACCCCAAAGCGGGCGTCATCCGCCTGTCGGGGAGCGTGTATCACTCCACGTCGGTGGCGGCGTTGGGGGTGGCGGCCCACGAGGCGGGCCACGCGGTTCAGTACGGGACGGCCTATACCCCCATCAAGGTGCGCAACAGCCTGGTGCCGGTGACCAATCTTTGCTCCACCATCTCCATTCCGCTGGTGATCCTGGGCTTTTTCATGGGCGCCCGGCCCCTGGTCATCGCGGGCATCCTGCTCTTTAGCGCCGTGGCGGTGTTTCAGCTGGTGACCCTGCCGGTGGAGTTTAACGCCAGCCGCCGGGCCATCGCCGTTTTGGGCGAGGGCGGCATGCTGGACGGGGAAGAGCTCCAAGGGGCCAAACGGGTCCTTTCAGCGGCGGCCATGACCTATGTGGCGGCGCTGCTGGTGACGCTGATGCAGCTATTGCGCCTTGTCCTGCTGGCGGGCAGACGAAACCGCGACTAATCCGCGCCCGTTTGAAGGGCGCTTCATCTTAGAACGAAAGGCGGGGAAGCGGATGGATACGGCCCGGATGCTGACGGCAAAGGCCCTTATCAAAATGGAGCGGGCCAAGAGCTACTCCAATTTAACGCTGGACCGCCTCCTTTCCCAGAGCGGGCTTTCCAGTCAGGACCGGGCCTTTGCGGCGGCGCTTTTTTACGGCGTGCTTGAGCGGATGCTCACTTTGGACGCGGTGATCGCTTCCCGCGCCAAGACCCCGCTTCCCCAGATGCGCCCCGAGGTGCGGGCCATTTTGCGGTGTGGGCTCTATCAGCTCCTTTACATGGACACGGTGCCCGAGAGCGCCGCGGTCAACGAGAGCGTGGCCCTCGCCAAAGCCATGGGGCAGGGGAGGGCCGCCGGGTTTGTCAACGCCCTGCTTCGGGGATTTATCCGGGAGGGAAAGCCCCTTCCCCTCCCCGACCGAGGGAAGGACCCGGTGGGGTATCTTTCCGTGGCCTATGCAAGCCCCCGGTGGCTCATCAAGCTGTGGAACAAAAGCTATGGGGAAGATAAGTGCGAGGGGCTTCTTCGCTCTTCCCTGGGCCGTCCGCCCCTCTATGCCAGAGCCAACACCCAAAAGTTGACCGCCGAAGCCCTGGCCGCCCGGCTCCATGAAGCGGGCGTCGGAGCAAGGGCGCTCCCACATGTCCCAGGTGCTCTCCAGTTGGAGGGCGTGGGGGAGGTGCGGGAGCTGGACGCCTTCAAGGAAGGGCTTTTCCACATCCAGGACTTATCCTCCCAGCTTTGCGCCATGGCCCTCGCCCCAAAGCCGGGGGAGCGGGTCTACGACCTGTGCGCCGCCCCGGGGGGCAAGACCTTCACCCTGGCCCAGTTGATGGAGGACGCGGGGAATCTAACGGCCTTTGATATCCATCCCCACAAGGTGGCACTCATCGAGGACGGGGCGAAGCGCTTAGGACTGCGAAGCGTCCGGGCGGCGCTGGGGGACGCGAGTGTCTATGATGAGGCCCTGCCCCAAGCCGACCGGGTGCTGTGCGACGTGCCCTGCTCGGGGCTCGGCATCATCCGCCGCAAGCCGGAAATCAAGTATAAACGCCCGGAGGAGCTTTCCGCTCTGCCGGACATCCAGTATAAGATCTTACAAAACGCCGCAAACTATGTGAAGGCGGGCGGCATCCTGCTTTATTCCACCTGTGCGCTGAGCCCCGCCGAAAACGAGGAAAATGTCCGGCGCTTTTTGTCTGAACACCCGGACTTTTCCCCCCAGGCGCTGCCGGAAGTCTTCGACCGGCTCTTTCCCGGGCGCGCACAGGCCCATCAGCTGACCATCTTTCCGGAAGACATCGGCTCCGACGGATTTTTCTTAGCGACTTTACGAAAAGAGAGGTGACCCGAGCCTTGGCGCTTGCCGATATCAAATCCCTGACCCTGGAGGAGATGACCCCGCTGCTCTTGGAGCTGGGGCTTAAAAAGTTTCAGGCCAAAGAGGTTTACCGCTGGCTGCATCAGAAACAGGTCTGCTCTTTTGAGGAAATGACCAACATTTCCAAGGAGATGCGCCAAAAGCTGGGGGAGCATTTTTACATAAATTTCTTAAAAATCACGAAAAAGCTTGTATCTTCTATTGATGATACGATAAAATATCTCTATGAGCTCAGAGACGGGCAGATGGTGGAGAGCGTCTTCATGCGCTATAAGCACGGCAACAGCCTTTGTATCTCTACCCAGGCCGGCTGCCGGATGGGCTGCAAATTCTGCGCCTCCACCCTCATGGGGCTGGCGCGGAACCTGACGCCCGCCGAAATGCTCGACGAAATCTACACGGCCCAGCGGGACACCGGGGAGAAGGTGGACTCGGTGGTGCTCATGGGCATCGGGGAGCCGCTGGACAATTTTGAAAACGTGCTCAAGTTCTTGCGCATCCTCTCGGGGCCCGACGGCATGAACATGAGCCTGCGCCACGTCTCTCTTTCCACCTGCGGCATCGTGCCCATGATCGACGCGCTGGCCAAGGAGAATTTGCAGTTGACGCTGTCCATCTCCCTGCACGCGCCCAATAACAGTATCCGTAACGAGCTGATGCCGGTCAACCACAAGTGGGATATCGACGCGCTGCTCGCCGCTTGCGACCGCTATTTTTCGATGACGGGCCGGCGCATCTCCTACGAGTACGCGCTGGTGGGCGGGGTCAACGATACCCCGGCGGCGGCAAGGGAGCTGGGAAAGAGGCTGGGAGGAAAAAATTGCCACGTCAATCTCATCCCGGTCAACGCCGTTAAGGAACGGGGCTTTACAAAGGGCTCAAAAGAAAGTATTCAGCAGTTTGCAAGGATTTTGGCGGGCTACGGGGTGACCACCACCGTCCGCCGGGAACTTGGTTCCGATATCAACGCTGCCTGCGGCCAGCTTAGACGCCAGCAGGGACAAGAGGGGGAATCGTAGTTTGTACAGGATGATCAGCGAAACCGATGCGGGACGCATACGACAGAATAACCAAGACTGCTTACAGGGCGGCCTCATCGGGGAGAACACCCTCTGGGCGGTGGTATGCGACGGCATGGGCGGCCCCAGCGGCGGCAAAATCGCCAGCGAGACAGCGGTGCAGATTATCTCCAAAAATATCGTCAGCCATTATAAAGAGGAAATGGGGCTCAATTCCATCCGCTCGGTCCTCTTTACCGCAGTCAGCGCCGCCAACGCCATGATCTTCGACATGGCTCAAAACGACGAGGAGCTCAAAGGCATGGGCACCACCGTGGTGGCCATTATCATTTCCGGCGACACGGCCTGCATCGCCCACGCGGGGGACTCGAGAGCCTACAAGGTGAGCCGCGACGCCTTGGAACAGATCACCAAGGACCACTCCATCGTCCAATACCTGGTGGAGCAGGGGGAGATCACCCAGGAAGAGGCGAGAAGCCACCCCAACAAAAACTTCATCACCCGCGCAGTGGGCGTCCAGGAAACCATTGACATTGACTACAACGAGATCACCCTATCGGATGACGACAGAATACTCATCTGCACCGACGGACTGACCAACTGTGTCAGCGACCAGGAAATCCACGCCATTGTGATGGGCGCGGATGTGGAGGGCAGCGCCCGTGCTCTGGTGGAAAAGGCCAACCAAAACGGCGGACAGGACAACATCACCGTTGTCGTCATCACACAATAAGGGCAGGAGGATTTTGAAGCCAATGGACAAAAATGATAAATACATCGGCAAACGGCTGGATGGGCGCTATGAGGTTTTAGAGCTCATCGGCGTGGGCGGTATGGCCAACGTCTATAAGGCCCACGACATCGCCGCCGACCGCATGGTGGCAGTGAAGATCCTCCGGGAGGAATATCTCTCCAACGAGGAGCTCCTCCGCCGTTTTAAAAACGAATCCAAGGCCATCGCGGTGCTCAGCCACCCCAATATCGTCAAGGTCTACGACGTGATCTTCGCCGACCGCATCTATGCCATCGTCATGGAGCACATCGACGGCATCACCCTCAAGGAGTATATCGAGCAGCAGCATGTCCTCAAGTGGAAGGAAGCGGTCCATTTTACCGTCCAGATCCTCAGAGCCTTGCAGCACGCTCACGACAAGGGTATCGTCCACCGGGACATCAAACCCCAGAACATCATGCTCCTAGAGGACGGCACCATCAAGATGATGGATTTCGGCATCGCCCGCTTTGCCAGAAGCGAAACCCGCACCATCACCGACCGGGCCATCGGATCGGTCCACTATATCAGCCCCGAGCAGGCCTGCGGGGAGGTTACCGACGAGAAGACCGACCTGTATTCGGTGGGCGTCATGCTCTTCGAAATGCTCACCGGCGAGCTGCCCTTCGACGCCGACCGCCCGGTGACCGTGGCCATTCAGCAGATTCAGGCCCAGCCCAAGCGCCCCCGCCAGATCAATCCCGATATCCCCGAGGGGCTTGAGGAGATCACGGTGCGCGCCATGCAAAAGGACCGCACCCGCCGCTATCAGAGCGCGGCGGAGATGCTCCACGATATCGACGAATTTAAGAAAAATCCCTCCATCCAGTTTGAATACCGCTATATGCAGCAGGAGCCCCAGTACAAACGGGCCATCTCCACCGCCCGCAAGCAGAAAACGGAGGATACGGGCAACAAGAAATCTCCCGCCATCCCCATCATGGGCGGCATCACCTTGGCCTTTGTCATCATCGCCATCCTATTTGTGGTGGGCATGGTGTGGCTGGCCAATCCCTTCGCCAAGGTGGAGGAAGTGGTCCTCCCCGACTTTGTGGGACTCAAATACGAGTCCATCGTCAACGACGAACTCTACAAGGACTTTAAATTCGAGGTGGAAATCGAGGAGCCCAACGACACCTACGACAAGGGCCTCATCTTCGACCAGAACCCCAAACAGGGCAAGACGGTCAAGGTGGGCTCGAAAGTGAAAATCAAGGTGTCCAGCGGCAAGACGGTCATCACCATTCCGCCGGTGGCGGGAGTGGAGGCCACCTTGGCCGCGGGCCAGCTCTCCGATTTGGGGCTGGAAGTGAGCCAGAAGACCGAATATAGCAGCGATGTGGCCGCCGGCGAAGTCATCCGCACCGACCCGGTGGAGGGCACTGAAGTGGGCGCCGGTACCTCCGTTATCCTCTATGTGAGCCTGGGCGCCGAGGAAAAGCTCATCGACATGCCCAATGTCACCGACATCCAGTTGGAAACCGCCCGGAAGCTCTTGCAGCAGAAGGGGCTCAAGGTAAACTCCGTCAAGACCGATCCCGACAGCGACAAGCCCTCCGGCACCGTCATCGCCCAGGAGCCCCAGGCCGGGTCCCAGATCAAGGCGGGCAGCGCCGTCACTCTGACCATTTCCGGCTCGGGAAGTGGCGAATCGGGAAGCGGCGAGGGCAGCGAGGCGAGACTCTTTGTGCCGCTGCCCATGCGTTATGAACACGAAACCAATCTGACCGCTACCCTGAACGACCAGATCGTCTACGACGAGACGGTCATCCCCAGCGAGGACCAGTCCTGGCAGGGCATCTTCAAAGGTAACGGCATCGGGGACGTCAAGGTCTACCTCAATGGCAAGCTCTACATGCAGTGGAGCGTCAACTTCGACGAGAACACGGCGGAGACGGTGGTGGACAACTCCTCCGGATTTGACCCCACGCCATGAGGACACAAGACATGAACCAAACGTTACACGGACTTATTGTCAAAGCATTGGGTGGTTTTTACTATGTAAAAACCACCCATGCCTTGTTTGCGTGCAGAGCCCGGGGAAAATTCAGAAAGATTGAGCAGACGCCCCTGGTGGGCGATCAGGTGGAGATTTCCCCCACCGGGGAAGAGGAAGGGTATGTCACCAACATCCTGCCGCGGAAGAATTTCCTCGTCCGGCCGCCCCTTGCCAACATCGACAGCCTCGTCTTGGTGACCTCCATCGAGGAGCCCGCGCCCAACACCCTGGTCCTCGATAAGCTCATCGCCATCGCCGAGCACAAGGACATCGCCCCCGCCGTGGTGGTGAGCAAGGCGGACTTAGAGGGCGAGGAAGCGGAGCGCTTTGCTAAAATTTACCGGACATGCGGATTTCCTACTTTCCTTGTCTCCAGCGAGACCGGGGAGGGCGTGGAGGCGGTCCGGTCTTATCTGACGAATAAACTCAGCGCCTTTTGCGGCAACTCAGGGGTAGGGAAGTCGAGCTTACTCAACCGCATCGACGACCGCCTCTCCCTGGAGACGGCCCACATCAGCCAGAAGCTGGGCCGGGGCCGCCACACCACCCGCCATGTGGAGCTCTATGAGCTGCGGGAGGGCGGCTACATCGCGGATACCCCGGGTTTTTCCTCGGTGGATTTGGAGCGGTGCGAGGTCATCCTCAAAGACGAGCTCCAGTACTGCTTCCGGGAGTTTGAGGAATGCATTCCTCACTGCAAGTTTACCGGCTGCTCCCACACCTGCGAGAAGGGCTGCGCGGTGCTCGCCGCCGTGGAGGAAGGGAGCATCCCCCGCTCCCGGCATGAGAGCTACTGCGCCCTTTACGAGGATGCGAAGAACATCAAGGAGTGGGAACTCAAATAACGCGGGCGCGCCACGACGGGGGCGGCCTGGAAGGAGGGATGTTGCGCCATGAAACGATGTGTAATCCTCTCGGCGGCGCCGGTCTGGAACACCCGCGGCATGCGGGAGCTGATCGAGGAGGGGGACATGATCATCTGCGCCGACGGCGGCGTGAAGTTGGCCGAGAAGCTGGGGGTGCGCCCCAGCCTGATTCTAGGAGACTTCGATTCCTTGGATGAGGTGCCCCATGGCGCGCCGGTCATGACCTACCAGGTGGAAAAGGACGACACCGACACCATGCTGGCTGTCAAGCAGGGCATCGCGTACGGATGCGGCTATTTCCTCCTTCTCGGCTGCACCGGCGGCGGGTTCGACCACACCTATGCCAACATCCAGGCGCTGTGCTATCTGACCAATCACGGCTGCGAGGGCTATCTGATGGACGCGGACAACATCGCCACCATGATCACAAACACCACGGTGGAGGTAAAGCGCCAGCCGGGGTTTAAGCTCTCCCTCTTCGCCTATTCGGAAAGGTGCGAAGGGGTGACCATCCGGGGGGTCAAATATCCGCTGACCGACTATACGCTTCTGCATAGCTTCCCTCTGGGGGCCCGCAATGAGATTTTGGAGGAGAAAGCGGAAATTACCGTCAAAAAGGGCACCCTGCTCATCGTTTTATCAAGAGAAGCGAACACAATCTGAGCCTTTGGCGTATACTGGAGCAGAACCAGTTGGAAAACGGGTTTACAGTAACGCTAAGGGGTGGTGGGTTTGTCCATGAGGCGCCGAAAGGACCGCAGGGCGCTGACATGCTTGACCATAGCCTTTGGAGCGGGAATCATCATCGCGCTGTGTTTTTCTTTTAAATTCATCGCTGTCATTTCCCTGATCTGCCTGCTGATTGTGGGCATCGGGTCCCTGCGGTGCTGAGAGAGACGGCGCGGACATGATCTTGATGGAGGTTTTGGCATGAAAATCGTAGTCATCAAAAGCCCAAAGTTTATCGCGGGAATCCTGAGAATGATCTTTAAAATTAAAAAGGAACCAGCATAAAGAAAAAAGGAACGCCTTGGCGTTCCTTTTTTATTGGGTTATGGCCGGATGTCCTTGTCCTCATGCAGAGCCCGAATGCATCTGCATAACGGTTTCAAACGTAAAATTTTACATCGAATAGGATGTAAATAGTAAATTCAGATGAAAATAGTGTAAAATAATCATGAGGTGGTGAAATGGAAAGTATATTGGAAAAGTTGTTTCTGGGGGGCATCTGTGGAGAAGCGGAGCCTGTGGAGGACCCGGAATATAAGGAAGCCCAGCGGATATACAGCAAAGTCCGGGACAAGTGGGAAAATATCCTCCCTCCCGATCAGCGGGAATTCTGGGAGAAGCTGAACGACGCGGCGGACGAGCGGTTTTATTACGAAGGGAAGCAGTGCTTCCTGACCGGGTTTCGGATGGGGCTGCGGATCGCCGTTGAGTCTCTTCCGTGCCGGGGCGGGCACATCCTTTTCTGTCAAGAAAAGGATGCAAAAGTGATCGAAGGGGAAACCCCTTCGAGAACCCCGTGTGCGGCCGCAAGGGAACCCATGGGTATGGGCGGCGAT
>NZ_JACRTC010000005.1 GCF_014385095.1 Zongyangia hominis | reverse complement strand
TTCCAGACAACGTCTACGTCTCTCTGGATGCCGTCTTCCTGCTCCACCGTGACTTTTGCCGGGAGTTTGGCCAGCACTTCGTCCGCCGGTGCACCCACCATCACGTTGATGTCCTCGATCTGAGTAACCACCGTCTTGATGGGGGATTCCGTGGTGACATAGAAGTTCTGTGCACGAACCGTCGCGTTATAACCCATAAATCCGATACGGCCTTCCGTATAGACCTGGGTATCGTTGGTATCCACTACATCTTTGAAGATTTCCTTACCGTCAAAGGTAAAGCTAATCTTGCCATCCTTGACCGTCAGCTCCACCGGATAAGTCTTGCCACGTTCAGGTGTAAATCCAGCATCCGCAAAGGTCTTGACAGCAACATTGCTGGTAGCATCCCCTCTGAACGGGAATTCAAAGATTCTAAACCGCTGTCCATTCGCCTGATCGGATAAGTCAAAGTTGAGTACGTAAGAACCCTCATTCGCATGCTCGTTCTTGGCATGGAAAATCAGTCCAAACGCGTCGCCGGCTTCCAGGGTGATATCGGCATTCAGGGTGAAGTTTTTAGCGGACTCTTTGGCCACAGTGAACATGTCGCCGCCGCCAGTGCCCAGGTAACCCTTTTCGTCGATGCTCCAAGAGCCGCCGACCGTCTCCCAGCCGGTCAAATTGGTGTAAAAGACACTCTCAATGACCTGGAGGATACCCTCAGCAGAAATCTCTGTTCCGGGTACGGTGGCCTTGACATGTACGCCGCCCTTTTTGACACCCCGCAGAGTGATGGTATTGTCTGTCGAAGAGACGATCTCTGCGCTGCCGTCCACATCGGAGACCTTCCACTCCACCTTTTGTGTGGAAGCAACAGGCAGTACTCTGGCACTAATCGTGATGGTATCTCCGACATCTACCTTGGAGCCATCCGCATTGATAGCTACATCGGTCGCCTCAACAGGCACGTCAGAATATTCTCTCCAAATGCTCTTGAGCGGATAAATGGTACCTTTGACATCCGCATCGCCGCCCAGCGTATAAACTTCCGCGCCGGTGCTGGCGAAATCAGGATAAATCAAGGCCGTGCCCACTGTCTCGCCGTAGTTGCCGAAGGCTTCTACAGAGGACCAGTCGACATAAATGTGCATCTGGATTTTGCCGTCCGCCGTCATGGCAGTGCTCTGGCTGTATACGCCGGGGAAGTTGCCGCCAGGAGATTTTCCAGATTTGGTCCGGTCGATATACATCTTGTGGTCATTCAGGTTATAGTAGACCAGGGTTTCCTGATTGGCGCCGGTGCGCAGCTTAAAGCCCACCTGGGTCGCGCCGTCTTTAGGCGTAAACTCTGCCACGATCTCATACTGGTCGCCGCTAAAGCTTGCCAGCGGATTCTCACCGCCCGGCGTTAAGGTGGTGTTGAGCTCGGTGGCCTTGTCGGTCAGCCGCAGGGAATTATACTGCTCAATCGGGTTCTGATAGAGCCGGATTTTGCCGTCCGCGTTTTTCTGCAGGGTCATCTCATGCTGGAGAGTAAACGCGCCATTGTTGGGATCGGTAATATTGGCGATATTGCCCGCATAACCCCAGTTGCTCATCCAGTTAATCATGATCCGACGCCCGTCGGGAGTACCGTTGGTCGTGCCATTTTCGTCCCAGCCGAAATAAGTCTGCGCGGCATAGGAGTCGGGGGCGTAGTTCATCGAGAACTGTTCATTTGTATCGGGAACAAAGTACCACTTTTCGCCGATCTTGTCAAAGTCGCCGACCATATAGTACCGTCCGCCCAGGCTCAGCACCCATTTATAAGTGCCAGTTTTGTCTACTTCAAGGCGATAGAAGTCAGGGCACTCGGTCCAAATGCCATTGACGGATTTACCGTTCAGGTTCTGTGTTTGGTTATAGCCGCTTTCAAAGGTCCAAGTTTTAAGATCTTTGGAGGAGAAGAAGCGAAGCGGACCGCCCGCTACGACCATCATCCACTGGTTACTTTCTTTATGCCAGAAAACCTTCGGGTCGCGGAAAGCACCATCCTTGAGCGGGTCATCCGCGCTGGAAATGACAGGATTGCCTTCATATTTCGTCCATGTACGGCCCTTATCGGTGGAGTACGCGATGCTCTGTTTCTGACCGCCGCCGTCGTGGGTAAAGATAGCGACTAAGCCCTTCTTTTCGGGCGTGTCGGTAAAGAAGCCAGAAGTGTTGTACTCATCCACTACCGCGGAACCGGAGAAGATGGTTCCCAATTCGTCAGGATAGAGTGCGATGGGCAGCTCCGTCCAGTTGATTAAGTCGGTGGAAACCGCGTGGCCCCAGTGCATGCTGGTCCAGGTCTTCTGTTCATTGTACTGATAGAACAGATGCCATTCACCCTCGTAATATACCATGCCGTTGGGGTCGTTGCACCAGCCCGATTCCTGAGAATAATGGAACTGGGGCCGATAGCTCTCCGTGTAAGCAAAGTTGGGGTCCTGCTGCCGTTTGATGCTCACCGTGGTAATAGCCGTGAGTTTGGTGTCCCGATCGGTGGCTTTGACTAAAATGTCATTGTTGCCCACCATTAGACCAACTTCCATATACTGATCCTTGGGCACCGGTGTATCGTTGATAGTCAGATCGAAGTCATCGGTGGTGTTGGCCTTGATCTGCACACTCTCGGTCTCAAAGGGGACCGTTCCGCTATATTTATAGACGGTATCGTCAAAGGTGGGGGTGATTTCCACATCTTTGACATCCAGCCCCGTCAATTTGGGGGTGGGAGCTTCGTAGAACATGACATTATTGAAGGTGGCGTCGGACTGGAAGGTCATAATGCCGATATAACCGCCGGCAAAAGAATTTTCCTGCTGATAACCAACCAGTTTATCGTCCAGATAGAAATTCATCCGGCCGCCTTCCAGATACTCGATGCGAACTTTAAAGTCCTTCTTTTTCAACTCGGTATCGGTGAGCGGGCGGTTGACATTCCAGACTTCACCGCCAGTGTTCTTAAAGAGCTTGGTAATTTTCATCACCTTGTCCACATTGACACAGTACCAAGTCTGTTTGGGTACATCGGGGTTCTTAACACCAAAGGTGAGGCCGGCTGCCTGTCCGCTTTCCAAATGCATATCGGCTTCCAGTACAAATGCCTTGGAAGGCTCCATGTATTTGGAGGAAGTATAGAAGGTATCCCCTTTGGCGGCGTTGTTGCCCCGCATACCGCTTTCGGTAACGGTCCAATCACCAGGGCCGCTTTCACCAGCATTGGTCCAATCGCCCACAATGTTGGTATTGAAATTGGGGTCCCCCGCCTGGGTGTCGTTGGTGGTGGCTGTAAGATTTTTAAACTTTGCGCTGGCATTCCAAGTCATCAGGCCCAACTGGCCAGGATAGTAAGGAATACCCTCTTTGCCCTCTTTCTGGTTAAAGTCGTAAGTAGTCACCTGTTTGCCGCCGACATAAACTGTCAGGAGCTTATTTTCATCCATGGTAAGCCGCACCTTGACAAAATCAGCGGTGACGCTCGTGTCGGCAACCTCAATCCCCTGAAATGCATAATTATTAGGGTATGCGTGATCAGGGTCTTTGTCGATAAACGAGGTCACTTTGACACTTGTGCCGTCTTGTTTGAGTTCCAAACCGTTAAAACGGCCGCCATTGTAGCCAAACACCAGGGTGGCCGCGCCGTCAGCATCAATGAGCTGGACATCCGCGGAATAATCAAAGGTATTGGCCGAAGCATCTGACGGGACAATATTATTGCCGTTATCATTTGCCTTATTCAGGGTGTAGACGCCGTTTAATTCGCTATAATCCCCGTTTCGGAAGGTGACGTCCAGGGTGGTGGGATCTGTTGCAGCGATGGCTGGCAACACGCTACTCAGCGCCACAATCAGCGTTAAGGCAAATACCGCCAACCGCTTGGTGGCCCGTTTTGCCTTACTGCAAAATGTGTTCATTTTTTGTTCCTCCTTCTTTGATCTTCTCTTCTTTACTTACCCCATAAAAAGTAAGTAATTTATCATTATCATAACACCGAGGCACATAGTTTCGCAATAACTTTCCACTAAACTTTTCCTGTTTGTTTACTTCTCACAATAAACCTCCCGCTTGTCTGTCGATTTGTCCGACTTATTTCCTGTTTTTTCTACTCTTTTTTCAAATTTGGACCTTATGTTTTCAGGATTCTTACAAATCATCCGTCTTTGACGGTTCTTTCCCCCGTCAATAGAAGAAAGTTGTCTGTTTCTTTGCCCAAGACTATGCGTACCAAATTGGGAATTTTGCCGCAATAAAAGCCAAAAAAGAAGGCCCCGCGCCATGGCGCGGGGCCAGTAACCTAGTTATTTACTTTTAAGCAATGCAGCGTGATAGTGGAAACTGCACTTCTCTGCCTTGCGGCGAGGAATATGCAGTCCGTGAGGACGAGTGCCGTGGGTTTGGGACCTTACCAACAGGCGGAAAAAATAATCCTTTCCATTGTTTCGAACGTACCTTCCCTACTTCCGATTACAGTCTATAGTTAACATCGCTGCCGTTTTTCTCTCTGTGTTTCACCAAAATTTCTATGCGGCCATAATACTGTGCAGAATCCTGGATTGCCAGATCGTCAAGCAAATATTCCCCATAGGCGTTCCCCGCCACCTCCAGCCCCTGCTCCCGGATATAATCCAACAGCCGTAAATAGATATCCTGCGTGTCTTGCAAATTGCTTTTCCCATAAACGACAACATAGAGCCCGCCCGGTTTCCAGGCGTTCCCCCGCCTGTCCGCCTTAAGATAGTACTGATATTCAGGAGACTCCGTGTAAGTTAAGAGCGAATCCTCTGTAACCATCACGCCCATCGGATACCCCAGGTTGACACCGTGACTGCCAGCATACTCATAAGCGAGGACTTCCGCCTCATCTTCATCTCGTGCAGTAGGAAAAGGCGGGCAGAGGAAAATCCGCTCACGCCTACGCTCCTCTAACAAGATTTCTCCATCACTGTGGCAAAGGGCTTCCCTCGCCATGTCGGCATACAGCTTCATGATGCCGCTGGTTTCTTGCAACTTTTCAATCTCCTTCTGGATGCGGGACTCCTGTTCGGCAAACAGATTCAGCATTTCTTCCGGTGTTCGGCTGGCTGAGTACCGACGGATATCCTCGATTCCTACACCCAACAGCCGTAGACTGCCAACGAGATAGGCCGAACCCAACTGGCGCCGAGTGTAGTAGCGATACCCGTTTTCTCCTCGTATTTCAGGCTTTAAAAGACCAATCCGGTCATAGAATCGGAGATTATCCCGATTGATTCCTGTCAGTCTGGAGAATTCAAGAATGGAAAGCTGTTTTTTCTGACTCATAAATGCCTCACAAAATGTTCACAATTTTTTCGTTGACATTGGAGTGACTTCAAGGATTATGATACCCTTTGTCGAGAGAATATGCAAGACCGGCAAAGGAGGTTTTTATGAAATATTTGAAACAGTTTCTTATGCGACACAAGGGGAAAACGGCACTTGCCATCCTGCTCCTGCTAGGTCAGGTAGTGGGCACTCTGCTCATCCCGGCCCTGGTCGCCGACATTGTGGATCACGGTATCCTTCAGGGCAGCATGAACGACGTCCTCCGGATCGGGATGTGGATGTTGACCGTCACCATTGTATCCACGGGCATTGCGGCCTTTGGGAGCTGGATCACTAGCGACCTCTCCTCCCTCTTCGGGTTTGAGATGCGCTCCCTGCTCTTACAAAAGAGTCAGGCCCTCTCCCTCCAGCAGTTTGAGGCGGTGGGTATCTCCTCTATGATCACCCGCACCACCTCGGACATCATCAATCTCCAGCGGACCATGGGCATGGTGCTCCAGATGGTGGTCCCCGCGCCTATCCTGGTGTTGGTCTCCATCATTATGACTACCATAGTCAGTCCCGTCATGGCATTGATCCAACTGGTATTTATGGCGGTGGTGCTAGTCCTGGCCGCTATAATCCTCAAAAAGTCCAATGCTCTCTCCAGCAGCATCCAGACCAAGCTGGATCGTATCAATCAAGTGGTGCGGGAGACGGTCACCGGGGTGCGGGTCATCCGGGCCTTCGGCAATGAGAAGTATGAGGAGTCGCGGTCGGGTGCGGCCTATAAGGAGTATGCTGACAACATGATCCGCCTCAACCGGCTCTTTGCCGTCATCACCCCTGTGGTATGGCTGTTGATGGGGGCGTTGATGGCGGTTATTCTGGGCGTGGGCGGGGCTCTTTCCCTGGGCGGTGGGATGGCCGTGGGACAAATCACCGCTGTGGCAGAGTACTCCATCCTGACCATGGCCTATCTCATCATGGCGGCCTCGGTGCTCACCACCCTGCCCAAGGCCCGGGCCAGCCTGGAGCGCCTGCGGGTCCTGTTGGACACCAAGCCCACTGTCTCCGACCCAAGCCACACTCCCATGACGCCACTCCCCGCACCCTACGAAACGGTGAAGTTTGACCATGTGAGTTTCGCCTATGAGGGGGCCGAGGAGCCGGTCATCCACGACCTGACTTTCACCCTCCGCTCGGGGCAGACCACCGCCGTCATCGGCAGCACTGGTTCGGGAAAGAGTACACTGGCCGACCTGCTGCTCCGCCTCCACGACATCCAGTCCGGCCATATTCTGCTGAGGGGCGTAGACGTGCGGAATCTCTCCCAGCAGGAATTGCGGGAACAGATTGGCTTCGTACCGCAGAAGGCGTTTTTGTTCAGCGGCACCATCGCGGAAAATCTGCGCATGGGCCGGGCGGACGCCACCGATGGCGAGTTGTGGGAGGCCCTTCGCATCGCTCAAGCCGAAGACTTCGTCAAAAAGCTGCCCAAAGGTCTGGGGTCTCCCGTTGCCCAGGGTGGCACCAACTTCTCCGGCGGACAGCGCCAACGCCTGGCCATCGCCCGAGCGCTGGTGAAAAAGGTTGACGTCTTGATCTTTGACGACAGCTTCTCCGCCCTAGACGTGCGGACGGACGCCGCCCTGCGTAGGGCCCTCACCCAGAGCGTGACGGCGCCCGCCAAACTCATCATCGCCCAGCGGGTGAGCACCATCCTGAACGCCGACCAAATCCTGGTGCTAGACCAGGGGAGACCCGTGGGCAGCGGAACCCACCACGAGTTGCTGGAGACCTGTCCCACTTACCGGGAGATTGCCGAAAGCCAAATGCAGAAAAAGGAGGCTTGACCCATGGCTAAAGATAAGAAAAAGCAAAATATTACGCATGAGGATATTCCCCAAAACACCAAAGCGACGGCCAAGCGGCTATTGAACCGGCTGGGCCGCCAAAAACGGAATTTAATCATCATCGTCGTAGCCACGCTGCTTAGTTCCGCCGCTTTTACCGCTCTGCCCCTGGCCGTGGGTAAGGGCATTGATGCCCTGGTAGCGGCTATCCGCTCCTATGATGGCTCTGTTGGAATTGTGGAGACGGCCCTGCAGGTGCTCTGGTTACCCGTGGTTCTCATCCTGGCCTCGGCGCTGATAAGTGGTCTGCTTGCCTATCTCCAGCAGTACTTAATCGCCAGCGTGGGGGAGGAGTTGACCCTCTCCTTCCGCAGGGATATCAGCGCCAAGCTGCACCGGTTACCGCTGCGCTACTTTGATATCCATAAAACTGGCGAGGTCATGAGCCGGGTTACTAATGACCTGGAGAAGGTGTCCGCCGCAATGCAGGAGGGTCTACCCCAGTTCATTTCTTCGGTATTCACAGTCTTATTTGCTGCAATTACTATGTTGGTGCTGAGTCCAGTCCTCTTTGCCGTAGTTGTAGTCTCTCTGCTCGTCAGCATGGTGGCCACCGGTTTTGTCTCCACATTGGCCCAGCGGGCTTATGGGGAAAACCTGGCGTCCATGGGCGCGCTGACCGGCAAGATTGAGGAGATCTATGCGGGCAACCGGGTGGTGAAAGTGTTCAACCAACAACAGGCGATGCTGGCGGCGGCGGAGGAACTCAACGAGCGGCAATATCGCGCCCAGCGCAATGCCCAGTTCTCCGACTTCACCATCTACCCCACCATCCGGGCGCTGGGGCAATTAGGCTTCATCGCCACCGCTGTCCTTGGAGGTGGTATGGCATTGGGCGGGGCCATTACCCTGGGCACCGTTCAGGCTTTTTTACAGTACGTCAACCAGATTTCTGAGCCGGTCACCGAAACTGCCTATGTTGTCACTTCTCTCCAGGCCGCCATTGCGGGAGCGGAACGGGTCTTCGCCCTGCTGGACGAGGAGGAGGAGCGGCCCGACAAGCGTGGCAACGCAGGGAGCATCTCCCAGGGGCACGTAATGTTCCGAGATGTGCGCTTTGGCTATACTTCCGAAAAAACACTCATTAAGGATCTGAATCTGGAGGTGCACCCCAATGAGATGGTGGCCATCGTGGGCCCCACCGGGGGCGGCAAGACCACGCTGGTGAACCTTCTCATGCGCTTTTACGAGCTCAATGGCGGCTCTATTACCATCGACGGGCAAAACATCACCGACCTGCCCCGGAGTAATATGCGGCGGCACATTGGTATGGTGCTCCAGGACACCTGGCTCTTCGAGGGCACCATCGCAGAAAACATCGCCTATGGCAAACGGGATGCCGCCCGAGAGGAGATCGTGGCTGCCGCTAAGGCCGCCTGCTGCGACCACTTTATCCGCACCCTGCCCCAGGGGTACGACACTGTCCTTTCCGGCGAAGCCGCCGGGGTCTCTCAGGGGCAGATGCAGCTTCTGACCATCGCCCGTGCTATGCTCACCGACCCCGCCATCCTGGTGCTGGACGAGGCTACCTCTAGCGTGGATACCCGTACGGAGGTGGAGATTCAAAAGGCTATGGCCCGGCTAATGAAGGGTAAGACCAGCTTCGTCATCGCTCACCGCCTTTCCACCATTCAAAACGCTGACCTCATTCTGGTGGTCCGGGACGGCGACATCGTGGAGCGGGGCACCCACGCAGAGTTGCTCTCCATGAACGGTTTCTATGCGGATTTGTATAACAGCCAGTTCGAGGCAAGGGTTTCTTAAAAGAAACATACTCGATGAAAATTGAACTTATACTGACACCTACCTATTATAAATCAACGGCGTTGCCACTCGCCGGCCCAGATCGCCATTACCACCGACGAGCCTAGCTATACCCTGGCGAGTGGGCGTGACCTTGTCATGAATTTCTTGACCTGGCGGGGCTTCCAGCAGCCGTTTTCCATACTGCGAAAAGCTAGGACAGTATAAAAGAAGGACACCCATCGGTAAGATGGTGTCCTTCTTTCGCTTTTATTTTTCCCCCGTCATTTATTCGCTGCCTAAAGGGGTTTTACCGTAACTTGTGCGAGAATCTCTCCCACCTTTTCGGTGCTGGGAGGGTTAGTCCCTTCGGTGGTGACCGCAGCGGTGCCACAGGCGGCCGCATATTTGACGGCATCAGCAAAGTCATCGTCCCGGGACACGGCGGCGATGAAGCCGGAGAGGGTCGTATCCCCTGCGCCTACATTGGAACGCACCACGACGTCGGGCACATCCACTTTGACGGCGGTATCCGCGCACACGCCGATGAGCCCGTCTCCTCCCAAGCTGACGATCACATTCTCAATGCCCTTGGCGATGATTTCCCTGGCAATGGCGACAATGTCCGCATAGGAGGAGGCTTTCTTTCCGGTCATGGCCTCCAGTTCCTCTTGGTTGGGCTTGATGGTCCAGGGCCTCAGCTCAACGATCTGCGCGGCGGAAAGAGCGTTACTGTCCAGCGCCACCACAGCGCCGGCATCCCGGACATAGGCCACCATGCGCATAAAGTCCTCTTTGGACATGCCCACCGGCAAACTGCCGGCAAAGACGACGATGGCGCCCTTTAGGCCAAAGGCGTCCAATTTGGCGATTGCTTCATCAAAGTTCTCCTGTGTAAAGCGGGAACCTTGGCGGTTGAGCTTATACAGGTTGCCGTCGTCGGTGATGATGCTCAGATTCTCCCGAATCTTTCCCTCGTTATAGACCACCATACACTGGATATTCTCCTCAGCCAAACGGTCAAAGTACTGCTTGGCGTTGTCCTTGCCGGTGACGAGCAGGGCCGTATTGCCAATGCCCCATTTGGTCAGTGCACGGGATACGTTGGTGCCCTTACCTGCCGCATCAAAGTGCTCGTCATAGGAAAAATTGACCCGTTCCTTGTCCAGCATATCCACATAGACGTTGACGTCGATGGCCGGATTGAGGGTCACTGTCAGAATCTTTTCGGTCTTCATCGTTTTGTCTCCATTCCGCTGGCCACGCCAGCCTAATTTATCGGGTCCGTATTCCCGCTAATTGCCCAGATAATCGTCGTCATCCAGATCGTGATCACATCCGTCGTCGTCCAGGATTTCTCCCACCCGCATCCGGCGCCGGACCTTCATGTCCTCTACCTGCTTGTGGATGAGTTCTTTGACTTCCCGGGGATGCTTGATATTTTTGAGCATCAACTTGGGCATGCTTTTGTCCGATGACTGCACCAGGATGGACCCCACGCCAAAAATGCGCTGGCCCAAGGAGATACGAAGGCTGATGTCCCGCACTCGGTAGAGGATCACTTCCTCCTGATTGGTACTGAGCAGTCCCGTTTCCAAGAAAATTCGGTCCTCACTCATGGCGTATTTGGTAAAGGTGATCGGCATTCCCAGAATGCGTTTGCGATCCTTCCATAGATATTGCAGCTGATCCACGTGCGCTCCCTCCCTGACTTTTCTTGCTTCTATTGTAGCAATTGCCCGAGCCAAATGCAATAAGAAATAGAACCGGAATGCGTTTTCATCTTGTTCCCCGCCGCCTAACCTGTCATAACACGGTGGTCCAATAGGATACAAAACGTATTACGCAGTCGTCTGCGTTTTCTGCTCCGACTACAAAAAAGAGAGATGCGTTTGCATCTCTCTTTTTCTTATCGCATCGAACTGTTATTTCGACAGATTATTTTTTCAGAGCAACGAAGCCAGCTGCCATCGCAACGACTGCGCCTGCTACTGCCAGGCCAACGACATCGTTTGCGCCGGTGGTCGGGTTTTTCTTGGTCTCGGTCTCTGCTTTCGCATCGGTCAGAGGCTCAGCGGAGATCACCAGGGTACCAAGTTTGTTGGTCTTGAAGGAAACGGTCTCTCTGGCTGCATCATAGGTCGCTTTATCGGTGACCAGAACCAGTTTGTCGCCTTCCACTCTGTAAACATAAGCAACGTTGGTCTTATGAGTGGAAGAGTACTCGGTGCACTCCATGTCAACGCCGATTTCGACAGGCAGGTCGTTCTTGTCTTTGAAATCGATGACGCCCAGGACTTTGTCTGCGCCGTATTTCTCAACGATAGCGTCGATCTTCTCAACAGAAGCGCGGAAGTTGAGCGCATTTTTGATGCCGGAACCGACGGTCAGGGTGTAGCCGTCATACGGGAATTTGAAGGTCTCGCCGGATTTGATCGCTTTGAAAGCGTCGGCGGAGACAACATATCTGTAGCCGCCGTTCTCGGCGCCAGTGGTGATAACGTCAGCGTCGTCGATGCGGGCTTTATTGATGTCGTTCTCATCGATCATGTCAGTGTCTTTGACAACCAGACGCAGGTCGCCGGATACCTTGTACTCCACATTGTTGCGATCAAACCATTTGCCTTCGATATGCAAAATGGTGTCATACTCTTTGACAGCGGCGATATCCTTGGTCTTCATCTGGATGACCCAGCCCAGTTGGGGAGCGCCCTCATCGTCAAAAAAGAAAGCGGGCTCATAAACGGTGGTGGAACCCTGTTTCACTTCCGCTTTGGTGATCTCAAAATTGTCGTAATTACCGTGCTCCTCTTCCCCAGGGAGGTAGCAGTCGGGAATGATATAAAACTCACTACCGGCCACATAACAGATGGTTCCGTCTGCCTCATCCAAATAGGCGTCAATCACTGCATTGCCGTTGTTATCGACAATCACACAACCGGAGAGGGGCAGGGTGACATCAATACCAAATGCCACAGAAGCCATGCCAATGCACATGACAACCGCCAGAATAAGCGCTAGTGCTTTTTTCATTTGTTTCTCCTCCTAAAATTCTCTTATCTTTTGGCAAGGATTTCCTTGTCTCTACTTATTATAAGCGTATTTTCCACCATTGGCAATGAGTTTTGATGATATTCTACAGGCAAATGTACATAAAAAAGAGAGATGCGTTTGCATCTCTCTTTTTCTTATCGCATCGAACTGTTATTTCGACAGATTATTTTTTCAGAGCAACGAAGCCAGCTGCCATCGCAACGACTGCGCCTGCTACTGCCAGGCCAACGACATCGTTTGCGCCGGTGGTCGGGTTTTTCTTGGTCTCGGTCTCTGCTTTCGCATCAGTCAGAGGCTCAGCGGAGATCACCAGGGTGCCCAGTTTGTTGGTCTTGAAGGAAACGGTCTCTCTGGCTGCGTCATAGGTCGCTTTGTCGGTGACCAGAACCAGTTTGTCGCCTTCGACTCTGTAAACATAAGCAACGTTGGTCTTATGGGTGTTGGAATACTCGGTGCACTCCATGTCAACGCCGATTTCGACAGGCAGATCGTTCTTGTCTTTGAAATCGATAACGCCCAGGACTTTGTCTTCGCCGTATTTCTCAACGATCGCGTCGATCTTCTCAACGGAAGCGCGGAAGTTCAGAGCATTTTTGATGCCGGAACCAACAGTCAGGGTGTAGCCGTCATACGGGAATTTGAAGGTCTCGCCGGATTTGATCGCTTTGAAAGCGTCAGCGGAGACAACATATCTGCCGTTGGTAGCAACATCAGCGTCGTCGATGCGGGCTTTGTTGATGTCGTTCTCGGTGATCATATCAGTGTCTTTGACAGTCAGAGTCACATCGCCTTTGACAACAGTACCGTCTTCCAGCTTGCCTTCGACATGCAGGATGGTGTCATACTCTTTGACAGCAGCGATATCTTTGGTCTTCATCTGCACGAGCCAGCAACCAGTGACAAAGTTACCCTCATCATCCAGGAAGAAAGCAGGCTCATAAACGGTGGTGGAACCCTGTTTCACTTCCGCTTTGGTGATCTCAAAAGTCATCGCATCGCCATCAGCGATGATATAAGGCGCTACATAGAAAGTTTCACCCGCCACATAAGCATATGCGCCATTGGTGATATCCTGAACGTCATCCTGTGTTCTAAAAGCGACGAATCCATCGATGGATTTTGTTACATTGATACCAAATGCCACAGAAGCCATGCCAATGCACATGACAACCGCCAGAATCAGAGCTAATGCCTTTTTCATTTGTTTCTCCTCCTAAAATTCTCATCTTTACTTTTGGCAAGGATTTCCTTGTCTGATTTTATTATAGCGGGTCTTTTCCCATTTGCCAATAGGTTTTTTCATTTTTCTGTTACTTTTCTGTAATAACTAAAAAAGGCTGTCCCAATTCCAGCACATTGCACAACCAACTTTCTCCGGTGATGCAAAAAAGCAGCCGCTTGCAGCGGCTGCTTCGTTTCGTTTGCTCTTTATGCGCGGCTCCATTTGACGCCTTGGGGGGTATCCTCCAAGACAATGCCCTTGTCTTTGAGCTCATCGCGGATGGCGTCGGCGGTTTTAAAGTCTTTGTTCTTCCTGGCCTGCTGCCGCTTTTCGATGAGGGCCTCGATCTCGCTGTCCAGGTCCTCCTTTTTGCGGTTGTAGACAAGGCCCAGCACCCCGGTCAGTTCGTCGAAGAGGCCGGCCGCATAGCGGATATAGTCCCGGGACTGGGGTTCATTCAGGGCGGTGTTGATGTCCTTGACCAAGTCGAAGACGGCGGCGATGCCGTCGGCGGTGTTGAGGTCGTCGTCCATGGCGGCGACAAACTGGTCCCGGCGAGTCGCCAACGCTGCTTTGCGCTCGGCGTCGCCCTCGCGGGTTTCCTCCGCGGCGTTTTGGAGCATAAAGTCCAGATTGTCCCGGCAGTTATAAAGCCGCTCCAGCGCCGCCTTGCACTGCTCGATAACCTCCACGCTGTAATTGATGGGGCTGCGGTAGTGGGCCTGAAGCATCATGAACTTGATGGGCTCATAGCCGTACTGCTCCGCCACGTCCCGGACGGTGAAGAAATTATTTAAGCTCTTGGACATCTTTTTGTTGTCCACATTGATGTAGCCGTTGTGCATCCAGTACCGGGCGTATTCCTTGCCGGTGCAGCACTCGGCCTGGGCGATCTCGTTTTCATGGTGGGGGAAGATCAGGTCCTGGCCGCCGCAGTGGATGTCGATGGTGTCGCCCAGCAGGTTATTGATCATGGCCGTGCACTCGATGTGCCAGCCGGGACGTCCTTTGCCCCAGGGGGAATCCCAGGCGGGCTCTCCCTCCTTGGCGGCTTTCCAGAGGGCGAAGTCCATGGCATCCTCTTTGACTTCCCCCACGGCGATGCGGGCGCCGGATTCCAAATCCTCCAGCGGCATGTGGGAGAGCTTGCCGTACTCATCGAATTTCTTGGTGCGGAAATAGACGTCGCCGCCCACGGCATAAGCATAGCCCTTATCCACCAGGGTCTTGACGATCTCGATGATCTTCTCCATGTTCTCGGTGGCGCGGGGATGGAAGGTGGCCGGGCGGATGCCTAAGCCCTCGGCGTCGGTCAGGTATTCCTTAATGTAGCGCTCGGCCACCTCTTTAACGGTGATGCCCTCTTCGTTGGCCTTTTTGATGAGCTTGTCGTCCACGTCGGTGAAGTTCTGCACAAAGGTCACGTCATAGCCCCGGTATTCCAGGTAGCGGCGGAGGGTGTCGAAGACGCAGATGGGCCGGGCGTTGCCGATGTGGATGTAATTATACACCGTGGGCCCGCAGGCGTACATCTTCACTTTGCCGGGGGTGAGGGGGACAAATTCTTCCTTGCACTTATGGAGGGTATTGAATACTTTCATGCTCTTTCGTTCCTTTCTATGGGCTTTCTGCCGGTCGTATCGTTCAATGCTCTTTCGCTCTGCCCGGGCGTCGTTCTCCGCCTCTACCTGTTTGAGCCTCATTTCCAGCCGTTCAATGGTCAGCTGGAGCCGGCAGAGCTCCTGGGCCACCGGGTCGGGAATCCGCACCTGGTCGAGCTCTTGGAGGGGGGGCTTGACGCCTTTTCTCCGCACCACCCGGGCGGGCACGCCCACGGCCGTGCAGTTTTCCGGGACCTCTTCCAGCACCACCGCGCCCGCGGCGATCTTGGCGTTGTCCCCGATTTTGAAGGGACCCAGCACCTTGGCGCCGGCTCCCACCATCACGTTTTTTCCCAGCGTCGGATGGCGCTTTCCTTTATCTTTGCCCGTTCCTCCCAGGGTTACACCCTGATAGAGGGCGCAGCCGTCCCCCACCTCCGCCGTCTCGCCGATGACGATGCCGCAGCCGTGGTCGATCATGACCCCCCGGCCGATTTTGGCGCCGGGATGGATTTCAATGCCGGTAAAAAACCGGGACAGCTGGGAATTGAGGCGCGCCAAAAAGTAGAGCTTATGGCGGTAGAAAAAATGGGAGAAACGGTGGGCGATAATGGCGTGGACACCGGAATAAAGCAGCAGGATTTCCAAACTGCTCCGGGAAGCCGGGTCCCGCTGTTTTACCGCGTCGATGTCCGCACGCAGTCTGTCAAAAAGCATTTGCCACGCTCCTTCCCCGCCGCGCCTGCAATTAGGCCGGCATGAAACAAAAAAAGCCTTCGTTTGGGAAATATCCCAAACGAAGGCGGCAGTCTTGTCGCGGTTCCACTTCGATTTCTCACTCAAAGGCCCTTAACGCGGGCAAGACGCATGGGGATACGCAGGCCCAAAAGGCCCTTCCCCCGCATGTGCTGACGGGTGCATTTCGCGCCTCTCGAAAGCGTAAGGACACTCTCAGCGTATCATGTCCTCTCTCTGTCGCTTCGCTCACGGCGTTACTTCTCCCGCTTAAACGCATCGTTCTTTTGTACCATACTCTACCACAATCCTATGCTTTTTGCAAGAGGCTACTTAGCGGAAGCGATGCAGCTGCGGTTTTTCCACAGATAGTTAAAGCCGGACAGGACGGTAAAGACGACCACAATCCACATGGATACGGCGTTGACCGCGCCCACCGGAAAATTCTGAGGAAGAACGCCCGCATAGAGCAGCTCCTGGAGGAGCATGATCAGGCACACGGCGATGATCTGGCAGACGGTTTTAACCTTGCCCCAGATGTCGGCCGCGATGACCGTGCCCTTCCCCGCCGCGATCAGGCGCAGGGAGGTGACTAAAAATTCCCGGGCGATGATGATGAAGACGAGGACCGCCATCACCAGTCCCTTTTCGATGAAGCAGATGAGGGCCGCGTTGACCAGTAGCTTGTCGGCCAGCGGGTCCATAAACTTGCCGAAGTCGGTGACCAGGCCGTGCTTGCGGGCGATCTTCCCGTCGAGCATGTCGGTCAGCGACGCCAAAATAAAGACGATGAGGGCCCACAGGTAGTTGTGGGGAATGGCGTCAAGGAGCAGAAACACCAAGAACACAGGGATCATCAGCACCCGAAGAACGGTCAACTTGTTGGGAAGATTCATTGCTTTCCCACCTTTCTCATCTGCATGTATGACCGGTCAGGTCATAGTTTTCCGCGCTGTCAATGACCACGGAGTAAAATTCCCCCTCTTCGCAGGGGAAGCCGCTCACAAAGTAGATGCGGGAGTCGATGTCCGGAGCGTCCATATAGCTGCGGCCCTCGTAAAGGCCGGACTGCGGGTCATAACCCTCGCAGAGCACCTCCAGGGTGCGGCCGATCTGAGCGGCGTTTTTCTCCTCCATGATGGCGTACTGCCGCTCCATGATGATCTCGGCCCGCCGCCTGCGGACTTCCTCCTCCACCTGGTCTTCCCGTCCGGCGGCGGGGGTCCCCTCCTCCTCGGAGTAGGCAAAGCACCCCAGCCGGTCGAATCGGACATCCTCCACAAAGGCGCACAGCTCCTCGAAATCCGCCTCGCTCTCCCCGGGGAAGCCGGTGATGAAGGTGGTGCGCAGCACCATGTCGGGAATGTTCGCCCGGAGCTTTTCCATGAGGGCCGTCAGGCTCTCCCGGTCCCCCCTGCGGTTCATCTCCTTTAAGACCTTGCCGCTGGCGTGCTGCAAGGGCACGTCGATATATTTGACGATCTTGGGTTCATTGGCAAAGACCTGGATGAGCTCGTCGTTGATTCGGTCCGGATAGCCGTAGAGCACCCGGATCCAGTGCAGCCCCTCGATCTTGCAAAGCTCCTGGAGCAGCCGGGCCAGCATGGGCTGCCCATAGAGGTCCAGACCATAGCGGGTGGTGTCCTGCGCCACCACGTTGAGCTCCTTAACCCCGCTTTGGGCAAGGTTCCGGGCCTCCGCCACCACGTCCTCCATCCTCCGGCTGCGGAAACCGCCCCGGATGAGGGGGATAGCGCAGTAGGTGCACCGGTTGTCGCACCCCTCCGCGATTTTGATGTAGGCGGTGTAGGGCTTGGTAGTCAGTTTCCTGGCCCCTTCCAGCGGCAGCGCCTTTTTGTCCGGGAAGCGGGTTACCCGCTCACCCGACAGCGCCGCGCGGATGGCCGCCACAATGTCGCTGTTGGCGCCAATGCCCAGCACCACATCGGCTTCGGGGATCTCCGCCGCCACCTCGTCCCGGTAACGCTCGGCCAAGCATCCCGTCACCACCACGACCTTGAGCTTTCCCGCGCCCTTTTGCTGGCAAAACTCCAATATATTTTCAATGGACTCCCGTTTGGCGTCCTCAATAAAGCCACATGTATTGACGATGACCACGTCGCACTCCGCCGGGTCGGCGCTGATGACAAAGCCCCCTTGTTCCAAAAGGGAGAGCATGATCTCCGCGTCCACCTGGTTTTTGGTGCAGCCAAGCGACACCATCCCTACCGTCGTGTTATCCATTCTTCACCTTGCCTTTGTTCTTTTCTCCTTGAAGACCGCGATTCGGTCTTCCCCGTCCGCGCTCCATTTCCTGGAAAGCGCGCTTTCGACTTATTGATCCAATCCAATAAAAGGATAGGGTTCGTCAATTCCGTTCCACACGGCGCTGTCTTCCTCATCCTATCGCAAGAAGCGATGCGGTCCGTTCCCGCATTGACCAGCGGTGCTATTTTTCTATCCTATCGCAAGAAGCGATGCGGTCCGTCCCCGCGTTGATGAGCGGCGCTGTCTTCCTCATCCTGTGCGTTAAAAGGACTCTGATTCGTCTTCCTCGTCCGCGTCAAACTCACGCAGGGCCCGCCGGATTTCGTCGTAGGGGTAGCCCATCCGCGCGAGGGCCGCTGTGACCCGGGCGGTTCCGTTTTCCCCCCGCAGCTTCCCCAGGTATTTGGCCTCGATGAGGGAAACGAGCCGTTCCTCCCGGTCGTCCTGCTTGAGCTCGGAGAGCACCTCGTCGATGATGTCGCTTGCGATGCCCCGGATTTTCAGCTCCTGGCGCACCCGCTTTTCGCCGTAGCGCTTGCGCTCAATGAGGTCCCTGGCCCTGCCTCTGGCATAGGCCGCGTCGTCGAGGAGCCCCGCGCCCTCCAGGCGCTCCACCACTTCGCTGACGATGTCCTCATCATAGTTTTTGCGCAGCTTGTCGGAGAGCTCCTTTTTTGAGTGGTCCCGAAAGGAGAGCAGGTAGAGCGCCCGCTCCCTGGCCCGCCGGGTGTCGCACCGGACCCGGATTTCTTCCAGGTCCTCGGGGGTGACCGCCTGGCCCGCCCGCAGACGCAATTCCAAAATGATCTCGATGTCGGCGGTCAGGGCGTATTCGCCCTCCACGAAGATATTGTATTTGCTGCCCTTAAAGGGCTCAATAGCTGTAATGAGCATAGGGTTCTGCTTCCATTTCTATGACGCGCCCGTCTTTTCTATTCGTCGTCCACCTCGATGTCGATGTCCGGCGTCTTCCGCTTGGCGGCGGCCGGAGCCGGAGCAGCGGCGGGGGCGGGTTCCGGTGTCGCGGGAGCGGCCACGGCCGGCTCCACCTTAGCGTCGGACTTTTTGCCCTTGCGCACCGGCGCGCCCAGCTTGTCGGCGTTGGCGCGGATTTCCTTGTCGAGCTCGGCGGCAAAAGCGGGGTTCTCCCTAATATAGGTTTTCACATTGTCCCGGCCCTGGCCCAGACGCTCGCCGTTATAGCTAAACCACGCGCCGCTTTTGTTGATGACGTCCAGCCGCACGGCCAAATCCAGCAGCTCCCCTTCCCGGGAGATGCCCTGGCCGTACATGATGTCAAATTCCGCCTCTTTGAAGGGAGGGGCCACCTTGTTCTTGACCACCTTGCAGCGGGTGCGGTTGCCGATGACCTCGGAACCGGACTTGAGCTGCTCAATGCGGCGCACTTCCAGGCGCACGGAGGAGTAGAACTTGAGCGCCCGGCCGCCGGGGGTGACCTCCGGGTTGCCGTAGACAATGCCCACCTTTTCACGCAATTGGTTAATAAAGATGGCGACGCAGTTGGACTTGGAGATAACGCCGGTCAATTTGCGCAGGGCCTGGGACATCAGTCTCGCCTGAAGTCCCACATGGGCGTCGCCCATCTCGCCGTCGATCTCCGCCCGGGGGACCATGGCGGCCACCGAGTCGAGGACAATGACGTCGATGGCGCCCGAGCGCACCAGCGCTTCGGTGATCTCCAGCGCCTGTTCGCCGGTGTCCGGCTGGGAGACCAGGAGGGCGTCGATGTCCACCCCCAGCGCCGCGGCGTACACCGGGTCCAGGGCGTGCTCGACGTCGATGAAAGCGGCGATGCCGCCCTCTTTCTGCGCCTGGGCCACCACGTGCAGGGCCACCGTGGTTTTACCGGAGCTCTCCGGCCCATAAATCTCCACGATTCTGCCCCGCGGAACGCCGCCGATGCCCAGCGCCACGTCCAGCGCGATGGAGCCGGTGGAGATGGCCTCCACGTTGAGGTGGCTATTCTGTCCCAGGCGCATGACCGCGCCCTTGCCAAACTGCTTTTCGATCTGGCCCAGCGCGGTGTCCAGCGCTTTTTGTTTATCCAGTGCCATAGTTTACCTCCCAGTTTATCTGTCCAACCCGCCTTAAGCGAGCATATGTTCCCGTATTGTCCTATTATACCTTGTTTTGGGTAGGAGCGCAACCGAATTTGACCCATTCCCGCCATCTTTTTGCCCGGCAGATTCTGGGGTCTCCACACACTCTATGGGCCGGATGCGCGCAGGCGGCGGGCGGTGGTTGCGTCCTATTTCTCTCCCCAATGCCCCCAGACGGCCCGGTCGTTGCCGCCGTAGTCCTTGGCTGAGCGCACCCCGGTAAAGCCCGCCGCCCGGAGGATGCCGGCGACTTCTTTTGCCTCGTCGAAACCCACCTCGAAGAGGAGGATCCCGCCCGGCGTGAGCCGCTCCCGCCACCGGGCCGCGATCTCCCGGTAGAAGTAGAGGCCCCGCTCCGGGGCTTCCAGCGCCATCCGGGGCTCATAGCCCACCTCCCGCTGGAGGGAATCCATGGCCTCGGGTCGGATATAGGGGGGATTGGAGACGATGAGGGCAAAGTCCCCCCCGACGATGCCGGTATCCAGGGCGTCGCCCCACACCGGGCGCACCGCACCGCCATGGCGCTCCACATTCCTTTTTAAATAGCCGAAGGCCGCCTCGGAGAGTTCCACCGCCGTGACCCGGCTGTCCGGGCGCTCCTGGGCGATGGCCACGGCGATACACCCGCTGCCGCTGCACAGGTCCAGCACCCGGGGGGCGCTTTTCCCCCGCAGGAGGAAAAGCGCCCGCTCCACCACGACCTCGGTGTCGGGCCGGGGGATGAGCACCCCCTCCCCCACATAAAAGGGAAGGCCGAAAAACTCCCACTCCCCCAGCAGGTATTGGAGGGGATAGCCCCCGGCCCGACGCTCCACGAGTTTCTCCATGACGGCCATCCGCTCCCGGACAGCGGGGTCCCCTTCGTCAAGCGGGGCATCGAGGTCGTGGAGCTGATCACGGGGCACGGAAAAGACCCGTTCAAAAAGCAAAGCAACCGCAAACGCCGGGGCATCCACCCCCGCGTTTTTCAGTTGCTTTTGTAAGTGAGAAAGATAAGCGATTCTCTTCAAAGATAGATCAGCCTTTCCCCGCCGCAAAATTACCAGCGGTCGTCTTCGCTTTCGTCCTTGGGCAGGACCGGCAGGAAGGAGGCCAGCGCCACCTCCACCTGGGAGGCGTCGGGTTCCGCGGTGGTGAGCCGCTGCAGCCACATGCCCGGCGCGGAGATGGCCCGGGTAAAGGGGTTGTCGTGGCGTCCGGCGAATTTGATGATCTCATAGGCGACGCCCACCACGAGAGGCAAAAACGCGAATTTGAGGACCACCCGCAGCACTAAGCTGTCCCAGGTGACCACGGAAAAGACCAGGATGGAGAGGACCAGCACAATGAGCAGGAAGCTGGTGCCGCAGCGGGGGTGAAACCGCTTCTCCTTGAGGATGTTCTCCACCGTCATCTCGTTGCCGTGCTCATAGCAGAAGATGGTCTTGTGCTCGGCGCCGTGGTACTCAAAGACCCGGTGGATATCCTCCATCCGGGAGACTAAGGCCAGATATCCCACAAAAATGGCGATTTTAATGACGCCCTCAATGGCCGACAGTGCGATCTGGGAGCCGATCATCGGGCGCAGGAATTTGGTGAGGAAGGCGGGAATGACCATAAAGAGCAGCAGCGCCAGCGCCACGCCCAGGATGAGCGCCACCACCGAGATGACCCCCATCAGCTTCTCCCCAAAGACCTTGGAAAGCCACTGGTCGAATTTGCTCTCACTTTCGGCTTCGTCAAAACCCGCTTTTTCCGCGGATTTCATCAGTGTCCGATAGCCTTCGATAAGCATCACCACAAAATTGATAACGCCCCGTATAATAGGAACTTTTTTATACCATTTGGCCTTTGGATTATCCCAGGTTTCCACGTCGATTTCCCCGCTTGGCGTGCGCACCGCCATGCAGCTTTGGCTGACTCCCTTCATCATGACGCCCTCGATGAGGGCCTGTCCGCCGATGGAAGTCTTGAAGTTCTTTTTATTATGCAAATGTAACGCTCCTTTTCGCCCCCGGTATCCCCGAGGCGGTACAATTGTATCTGTAAGCCCTCTGAGGGCCATCATGATCAAAATAAGGACAACGGAACGCCGCTTCCCGCATCCGGATACCCTAGCCTAGCTCTTGGCGTTTTCCTCCCCCATCTTGTCGATGGCGGCCTGTACCTTCTTGGTCATCAGCGGCAGGCTGATGGTCACGCAGGTGCCCTCCCCCTCCCGGCTGGTGATGCCCAGGGATCCGCCGTGCATGGAGACAATCTCATCGGCCACCGCCAGCCCGATCCCCGAGCCGCGGCGGGTGGAATTGCCCTTATAAAATTTCTGCTTGATTTTCGGCAGGTCTTCAGCGCTGATGCCACACCCGGTGTCCTGCACCGAGATATGGACGTATTGCTCGAATTCCGTCGCAGCAATTGTAATCTTATCACCGTTGTCCGAATATTTCAACGCATTGTCCACAATGTTTACAAAAACTTGACGAAGGCGGTTTTTGTCCCCATAAATGACCCAAAATTCCTCCGGTTCCTCGTAACTGAGCTCCACGCCCTCCCGTTTGGCCCGCTCGGTAAACATGAGCACCGCGTCAGAAAGCTCCGCCACCAGGTCCAGCCGGTTCATATTGAGCTTCAGGCGGCCCGACTGCATGCGGGAGAAGTCCAATAGCTCCTCCACCATCCCCGAGAGGCGGTCGGTCTCCTTGAGGATAACCCCCATCCCCTTTTGAATGGTCTGCGGGTCCACATTTTCGTCCTTACTTTCGGCCAGCAGCGTCTCGCCCCAGCCCTTGATGGCCGTCAAGGGTGTGCGCAGCTCGTGGGACACCGAGGAGATAAAGTCGTTCTTCATGGTTTCGGCGGCGGAAAGCTCCCCGGCCATGTAGTTGATGACGTCCACCAGCTCCCCGATCTCGTCGTCGTTTTTCTTATGGAGCCGGTAGGCGAAATCTCCGTGGGCGATTTTCCGTGCCGCCTGGCCCACCTCGCCCACCGGGATGACGATGGAGTTGATAAAGTAGGAGCTGGAAAGCACCACAAAGAAGATGATAGCGGCGGCGATGGCCGTCACTAAACAGATGAGCATGACGATCTGCTGGTCCACCTGTTCCAAAGAGACCACAAAGCGCATGGCGGTGAATTCCTGGTTGCTCACCGGGCTCATGACGGTGACCGCCATGACGTTTTCCCCCTCCACCGTGCCCTGGAACTGTCCGATGGCGTTGGAGGAACCCAAGGCCTGCTCATAGTCGGGCATATAGTAGAGGTTATTGGGCTCAAAGCCGGAGGAAGTCAGCGCGATGTCGCCGGCGGCGTTGATGGCCATCAGCTCGATGCGCTCTTTGTCCGCGTAATTTTCCACATAGCTGCGCACCTCGGTGGCAAAATCGGTGGCACTGTCCTGGGCATAGGTTTGGAGCAGGTTGCCCATGGCGGCCGCCCGGGTGCGGAGAATCTGCTCCACGCCGTTATAATAGTAGCCTTTGATGCCCACGGCAAAGACGATCTCGATGGCCAGAAGGATGACGAGGATGACCGCCATGCTGTTAAACAGCCAGCGCTTGGTGATCTTTTTGACTGCCATCTTGCCTGCTCCCTCCCGTCCTCATTTGTCTTCCAGCGGCCCGCATCATCATTGCCCGCAAAAGCGGTCTCTCCCGCTTTTGAAAGGCGTTATCCCCAAACCTGCGGGTCCGCGTTTGTCCCAGCGGCCCCACCTATGAGACTGCTCCACTCTGGAATTTGCCTATCGCTGGGGCCCCGCTTTGGCTTTACAACCATTCCCAGCCTGCGACCCGGGCCGCCCCGGGACCCGGGATGACTGCGCGCCCTAGGGGAAGCTTCGCGTCTTTATCCCGGGCCAAACGCCAAACTACTCCTGCCACTTGTAGCCGAACCCCCACACTGTCACCAGGTGCTTGGGGCTCGACGGCTCGTCTTCAATTTTCATCCGCAGACGGCGGATGTTGACGTCCACGATCTTTATGTCGCCATAGTAGTTTTCCCCCCAAACCTTGGAGAGGATTTCACTGCGGTCCAGCGCCACGTCGGGGTTGCGCATGAACAGCTCCATGATCTGAAACTCCACCTGGGTCAAATCCACATTCTCTTTGTTTTTCTTGAGGGTGCGGCTCTTGAGGTTGAGTTCAAAGTCCCCCGATACGATGAGGGAATCCTCGTCGGTTTTGTTGGCCATGGTCACCCGGCGGTGGATGGCGTCCACCCGGGCCACCAGCTCGGAGGGGCTAAACGGCTTGGTCACATAGTCGTCGGCTCCCAGCATCAGGCCGTTGACCTTGTCCATCTCCTGGGTCTTGGCCGAAAGCATGATGATGCCGATGGTGCTTGAGCGCTTACGGATTTCCTTGCAGACGGTGAAGCCGTCAATGCCCGGCATCATAATATCGAGAAGGGCCACGTCGAACTTGCCGTCGTTTTCGTCAAACACCCGGAGGGCATCCTCCCCGTTGGAGACATCGGTGACATCATAGCCGGAGCGCCGGAGATTGATGACGACAAAATCACGGATGGCGTCCTCATCCTCTACTACTAAAATACGTTTCATTGCTTCTGCCTCCTTAGCATACATCTTATTCCCGCCGCGCTACACTAAGAGCGCAAACAGCTCCCTGGCCTGTTCCAGGGGAATGGCGAGCTGGGGATCGGCGCTCTCCGGAACATACAGGTAGTATTCAAAAATCCCCTTGGTGTCAATTAAGGTGCGCTGGCTGATGGTGTTTTTGTCCTTATATTCGTCCTCCGCATACACATTGATATAGAGCAGCGCGTCACTGTCGTTTTCCAGCGTCTCGTTAAATCGAATGAACTTCCATTCATTGGGGACAAATGTGGTTACCACCGTGACTTTGCCGATCCACTCAGGCGGCATGGTGAACATGTAGCCGTTTTCGTGGTTGACCACCGCCGAAAGCACGGCCACGGGCTTACCATCCTCCCAACGGTTGTAGCTCGTCAGATACAGCGCCTGATCCTCCACCTCGCTGCTGTACCCGGGGAGGGGGGTGTTGACGGGCACCTCGATGCGCCCGTCGTTATCCACATCCCGGCTGGGCAGGTTGGAGGCCCGCTGTGTCTGGGCGAAGACCTCCGTCTTCTCGGTGAGATAGGTGATTTCGCTATTTGTTACCCGGAGGATCTCGGTCCCCATCATGCTTTCCCCCAGGTAGACGTCGGCATAGAGCTCCACCCCGTGTTCCACCGCCGCCTGCTGCACCTTGGAGTAACCCATGATGCCGTCGCGCAGCTGCTGGTCAATGAGGGTGAGCACCTTTCCCTGGCGATATCCCACCAGCCGCACGCTGCTGCGCAGAGTGGAGCTGGAATTTTTGAGCAAAATGATTTCCTGTCTGAGGTCGCCGTTTAAATCCGCCACCACCATCTCGGAGTAGGTATCCATCTCTTCATGCTCGTTCTCGTCAGGGTAGAGGGAAACCAGCTTCTGTTCCTCGTAAGCATAGATACCCACGCCCTTTTCGGAGCGGTTCATTAAATTCCAGCCGATAATCATGTCCTTGTGCTCGGTGCTGGAGATATTTTCAAACATGACCCGGTCCACATCTACGCCGCCGCTACTGTTTGCCTTGTCATAGATGGAGGCCCACTCCCCATTTTGCCGGTCCAGAATGCTGATGCGCACGCTGGGATCCTCTTGCTGTGGGTCATAGAAGGCGATGGCCTCCTCCTCCCCGTCCCCGTCGATGTCGTACATAACAAAGGCGGAACGATACTCGCCCGCCTTGGGATATTTGAGCTTGATGGAGGAGCTGGCCGCGCTGGAAACCAGAGCGTCATAAATTTCCCGTTGTTCCTGGGTGAGCTTGGGCGGGCTGAGGAGGGACTCCACATCGGGCTGAATTTTGTCGCAGGAAGTCAACAGCAACATGACCGCGCACAGAAAGAATCCCAAGATGGCTTTTCTCTTCATGGCGCTCCCCCTTCCTCCCCTTTGTCGAAAAGACACGAAGACAGTTTCATGTTTCTATTTTACCACAACCTGCCAATTTGCGCCACCAGAAAATTCAGGCAAAAGCTTTTCCATTGTGTGAACGTAAGCTGTGCTATCCTCCGCCTCTCAACGCAAGAACAGCCGCCATAAAGGCGGCTGTTCTTTAAATCTGGTTTTGCGGCCGGCTTACCTTTTTATCGCCTTGGCGCGGCGGAGGCGGCCTCGGTCAAAATGGTGCCATAGCGCGACATGGGAGCGGGCACTGCCCGCCTACCACTGATTGCGATGGACGGCGCTTTCGTCGTAACGCTCGGGCGCCGGCTTTTCCTCGTCGGGGAAGCCCACCGCAATGGCGCTGTATACCTTGACGTGCTCCGGTAGATCGAAAAGCTTTCCAAACTCGTCCATCCTCTGCTCGTTGGGCTCGATGCCGCACCAGCAGGTACCCAGCCCCAGGTCGTAGGCCTGCAGCAGGATATTCTGGGTGGCAGCCGCGCAGTCGGCCGTCCACAGGTCGGGGGAAAGGCTGGTATCCCCGCAGACGATGATGGCCATGGGCGCGGTTTTGAGCATGCCCATATAGGGGTGGATCTTCATCATGGTTTGCAGCTTCTGCGGCTCATTTACCACGATGAAGTGCCAGGGTTTGGCCCTCCTCCCTGTAGGTGCATAGAACCCGGCGGTCAGCAGCTCCTTGACCAGATCGTCGGGAACGGGCTTATTCTGATATTGGCGGATACTTCTGCGGTTACGAATGACATCGAGCATTATACTCTCCCCTTTCTTACATTTCGGGCGTCTTTGTTTTCCTTGTAAGTCTATCTTATCGCGGTAAGCACGGGACGTCAAAGGTATTTTTACTCTTCGTGATATGTACTAGATTTTTTGGGCTTTTTTCATCATATACGCTAAAAATCTTTGCCGCTTTTTATTAATTATTGATATACGCACTTTTTTCCTCTATAATTTAGATGAAAAATTGCGGGGGTGTATGGTCCGGCTGCGGCACTTGTTCCCCCTCTTATTTCCGCATGAGACAGGAGGCGGCAGGCATGGAGGAAAAGCTCAAAAAAATCTGTTGTATCGGCGGTATCGACGCCGATATTATTTGCAGCCCCGTGCCCGCCTTTCCGCCCATGGGCAAGGGTATCACCCTGGATTCAATGCGTTTCACCATCGGCGGCTGCGCGGGGAATACGGCCCTGGATCTGGCGCGGCTGGGGGTGGGCTCGATCCTCTTTTGCAAGCTGGGGGAAGACCAAATGGGGCGCTCCGTCCTCAAAGAACTGATGGATGTGGGGGTAGACGTCCGCGGTATCCATCTGGATACGGAGGTGGAAACCGGCGTTTCCATCGTCATGGTGGACCCGGTGAGCGGTGAGCGCACCTTTTTTTACACCCCTTTCTCCTCCACTTACTTTGAAAGCAGGGACATCGACCTAGAAATCGCCGACGAAAGCGATATTGTCTTTGTGGGCGGTGCCTTGCAGCTGGAAAGATTCGACGGCTTCCCCTGTGCCGCTTTTCTGCGGCGGGCGAGGGAGCGCGGGCAGATCACCGCCATGGACACCGGCTGGGACACCACCGGAAGGTGGTTGCCCTCCATCCAAGCCGCTTTGCCCTTTGTGGACTTCTTTATGCCCAGCTTTGACGAGGCGGTGGAACTTGCCGGCGGGGAGCGTGACCCCGAAGCGATGGCCCGTTTTTTCCAGTCCCTGGGGGTGGCAAACGTGGTCATTAAGATGGGAAAGAAAGGCGCTTTTGTCCGGGACGCTTTGGGGAGCATGTTCATCGCCCCCGCTTATTCCGGTGTCAAGGCGGTGGACACCACCGGCGCGGGGGACTCTTTCTGCGCGGGTTTCCTCACCGGTCTGGAACTGGGTTACGATCTCAAAGGCTGCGCGGTGCTCGCCAACGCCGTGGCTAGCTTCTGCGTCCAGGCCCACAGTGCCTACGGCGGCATCCCGCCGCTTTCGGACGTTCTCGCTTTTAAAGAAAGACAGGAGCACGACTATTATATAGAATTACTATAAATCGCTTGCGAGGAGGCTTTGTCCTATGAAAAAGATCGCCTGTATCGGCATGGTGGCCGTGGATATCATCACCAGTCCCGCCCCTGCGCTGCCCCCCATCGGCCAGTGCAAACGGGTGGAAACCACCAAAATGTATGTCGGCGGCAACGCGGCCAACTCCGCGCTGGATTTGGCCAAGTTGGGCGTCCCTGTGCGGCTTTCCTGCCGCATTGGCGGGGACAGCCTCGGCCGTTTTGTCCACAGTGAGTTCGACCGCTACGGCGTCAACACCCAGAGCGTCACCATCGACGAGAACGCGGAAACTTCCACCTCCATCGTCTGTCTGGACCCGGTGGAAAAAAACCGGCGGTGCCTGCTCTCCACCCAGTCCAACGACTTTTTTACCACAGAGGACATCTCCGACGAACTGATCGCCGCCTCGGACATCATCTTCCTCACCGGCGTCTGCCAGCTCAAAGCCTTTGACGGCGATCAACTGGCCCAGTTTGCCAAGCGTGTCCACGACCTGGGCAAATTCGTGGCCATGGACGTGCTCTGGGATCTCGACGATGTGTGGCTTCCCAAGATCCAGGAATCCCTCCCCTATGTGGATCTGTTTATGCCAAGCTTTGACGAGGTGGAAAAGATGATCCACAAAACTGATCCCTATGAGATGATCAAGATGCTGCGCACCCTTGGCCCGCAAAACGTCATCATCAAGCTGGGCCGCCACGGCATCATCGTCATGGAAGGGGACGAGGAGCCCTACCGCATGCCCGCCTGGGATGTCCCGAATATCATCGACACCACCGGGGCCGGAGACGCCTTCTGCGCGGGAACCCTGACGGGGCTTGCCAAGGGCATGAAGCTTTCCGACGCCACCAGCCTGGGACAGGCGGTTTCCGCCTTCTGTATCCAGGATTACGGCACCTACGCCGGCGTACAGTCCCTGGAACAGGTGTTTTACGCCATGAATTCCGGAGACATGCGCCCGTACAGCGCCTATATGGATTAACCCCTACAGCAACACTGAAAAGGAGTCGAATCGAATGAAAAAAATTGCTTGTGTCGGCATGACTGCCATCGACGTCATCACCACCCCGGTTACCGGATTGCCGCCCCTCAACACCGTCTACCACGTGGATAAAATCCGGATGTTCGTCGGTGGATGCGCGGCCAACGCGGCGCTGGACCTGGCTAAATTGGGCCTTCCCGCCCGTCTCTCCTGCCGGCTGGGGGACGACATCTTCGGCCAGTTTGTCATGGGCGAGCTCACAAAGCACGGCGTCAACACCCAAAGCGTCACCCTGGACCCACAAGTGGACAGCGCCGTCACCATCGTCTGTCTCGACCCGGTGGAAAAGGAGCGCCGGTGCCTGACCACCTCCGAATCCAACGACAACTTTGACACCGAAGACATCTCCGACGAGATTCTCGCTGAGAGCGACATCATCTTTATGGCGGGCATGTGCCAGCTCAAAAAATTCGACGGTAAACACTGCGGCGAATTTGTCAAAAAGGCCCACGACCTGGGCAAATTTGTGGCCATGGACGTCATGTGGGACTTTGAGGGCGTCTGGATGCCCAAGGTGGCCGACGCTTTGCCCTACTTGGACCTCTTTATGCCCAGCTACGACGAGGTGGTCCAGATCATCGGGGAGACCGAGCCCGAAAAGATGGTGGAAAAGCTCCACGCGCTGGGGCCCAAAAACGTGGTGGTCAAACTGGGCAAACAGGGCGCCATTGTCAAAGAGGGGGACGATGGCCCCTACTATGTGCCCATCTTCCCCTGTGACCCCGAGGACATCGTGGACGTCATCGGCGCGGGCGACTCCTCCTGCGCGGGGACCCTGGCGGGTCTCGCCACCGGCATGAACCTCCATGACGCCGTGGCCTTCGGCCAGGCGGTGGCCTCCTACTGCATTCGGGCCCAGGGCACCTACAACGGCATCCGGCCCATGGAGGAAATCCTGGACGCCATGAAAAAGGTAAAATAAGCGCCTGGTCTGAAAAAGACGGCGTCCGGCCGTCTCACGGCCTTGCGCCGGCTGCGGCTGTGTGCGCTGGAAAATGCCCGCGTGTAAAAAGGAAGGCCGCGTCGCGCTCTGCGTGCGGCACAATCTGATAGAAAGAAGGTTCTTCCCCATGAAAAAAATTGCCGTCATCGGTCTTGCCTGTGTCGATATTGTGGCTTCCCCCGTCAACGATTATCCCGAGATGGGGTCCATCTTCCCCACCGATTCCATCAAGCAGTTCGTGGGCGGCAACGCCGCCAACAGCTCCATCGACTTCTGCCGCCTGGGCGTGGGAAAGGACATCTCCCTTTGCTGTCATCTGGGGGACGACCCGCTGGGGCATTTTGTCATCCAGGAGCTAAAAAATCACGGCGTGGACACCCAGTACGCCGCCATGGACCCGTCGGTGGACACCACCGTTTCCATCGTCTACATCAACACCCAGGTCAACGACCGCTACGCCGTCCTCTGCCCGAGCTCCGCCTACGCCTTCCGCAGCGCGGACATCCCGGCCCAGATGATCGACGAAAGCGACATCGTCTTTGTCACCGGCCACATGATGCTGGGCAAATTCGACTACGAGTGCAATGAATTCCTCAAAGCGTGCCAGGAAAAGGGCAAGTTCACCGTCCTGGACGTCATGTGGGATTTGCAGGGCAAATGGATGGAGAAGATTGAAAAGGCCCTGCCCTATATCGACCTGTTCATGCCCAGCTACGACGAGTGCCGCTACATGACCGGCACCGAGGACATCCGGGAAATGCTGCGCGTCTTCCGGGAGAAGGGCTCGAAAGACATCGTCATCAAGTGGGGCAAGCGGGGCGTGGTCATCGCCAAATACGGCGAGGAGCCCTACATCATCACCCCCTGTGAAAACGTGGAAGTCTTAGACACCGTAGGCGCGGGCGACGCCTTCTGCACCGGCACCCTGACGGGTCTTGCCATGGGCAAGGACCTGGAAGAGGCCGCCAAACTTGGCAGCGCCGTTTCCGCCTACTGCATCCAAGGCGCCGGCACCTACTCGGGCGTGCGCTCGCTGGAAGAGACGGTGGCCTTCCTCAAGGACCATCCCACCCAGAAGCTGCCGCTCGAATAACATGCCTAACAAAAACAGCAAAAGAGCCGCTCGTAGTGAGCGGCTCTTTTTTTGTTATGGACCTGGCGGCTCCTGATCTGTCTCTTCGTACAGTTTCTCCCTTTTTTGGAGAATAGCCCGGCCGCGAAAATATACGGCAAACATGACCCGCGACGGCAGGGTCAGCACACACAGGAGAAGCCCCACCGCCATATAGCGGTATAAATAGAGCCACAAGGGGTGAAGCAGCAGTGCCTCTGGCAGCATCTCTTTAAAATCCCACCATACAAATGGAGAAAACAGGACGGCCAAAAGCAGGTATCCCATGGGCAGCACAAGCCCAATGCGCCAGCTTTTCCTTTTGGATAAAAATATTTCAATCACGACAAGCCCGAGAAAGAAAAATAACGGTTCGAGAGCGGCCAGCGGCGTCGCGTCCAGTACCACCTCTTTATTTCTTCTCCCCGAAGATTTCCAGCACCTTTTTATAAACAGCTTCTCCCAAACGGCGGTGGCTGTCGGCGTAGAGATGCAGCCCATCCTCCTTGGACGGCTCGCAGTAGAGGGCCGCGTCCAGGAAATGGACGCCGTTTGCTTCGGCGATTTCCCGGTAGTAGGGGGCGAAGAGCTTACTCTTCTCCACCGCTTCCATGCCAAACTCCAATCCCGCATGGGTGCCCGGATGATCGGGCGGGACAAAACCCACGAGGGGCGGCGCGATGAGCAAGATTTGGGGGATGCCGCCGTCCGGCCCGCACTCCGCCTTCTTGACGTGCTTGATCAGGGTTTCCATGCCCTTGGCGATGTCCCAGGCGTTACAGCTAAAACGCCCCTTGGCCGCGTTGGTGCCCAGCATCAAAATCACCAGGTCCAGCGGGTAGTGGCTCGCCAAACAAGGGTCCAGATAGGCAAGGCCGTCCTTGCCCTCCATGACCGGGTCTTCCCACACCGGGGTGCGGCCGTTGTTGCCTTCCTCCACCACGTGGTATTCGGCCCCCAGCAGGTCCCGCAGCACGCCCGGCCAGCGTGTATGAACGTCATAGCGCTGCTTGTCCATGGGACGGTAGCCCCAGGTGTTGGAATCGCCGTAACAAAGGATATCTTTCATAGGATGAACCTCCCCTTTTTTCTTACCTACCACTTTAGCACAGTTTTCCTCCCGGCTCAACGCCCGGCGAAAAAAGGGAAAGAGAAGATGCCTCCCGATTTTTGTACAATGTGATAAAAGTTAACCCTTTTGCTGCAAAAGGTCGTGCTTGATGTCCCACAGCTTTTGGGAGAGATCCACATAGTAGTTGTGAGGATTTTCAAACCGCTTGACCTCGTCCCAGAGCCGCTCCACCTGTTCGGCGCAGTAGGCCCGGATTTCCTCCACGGGCGGGCAGTCATAGACCCGTCTGCCCCCTTGGAAGATGGGGACCAGCAGCTCCTTGGCCGTGAAGTTATGCAGGGTCTTTTTCTTCCAGGTATAGTCCGGGTCAAAGATGGTCAAAGGTTTTGTGTCATCCACCGTTTCGTCGTGGACACAGATGAGGTCGGCCTCGGCCTTCCCCGTCTCCCGGTCAAAGAGACGGTACACCTTTTTGAAGTGGGGGTTGGTGATCTTGGCCGCATTTTCGCTGATCTTGATCTTGGGAATGATGTTCCCGTCCCGATCCTCCACGGCGGAGAGCTTGTAGACACCGCCGAAGACCGGATCGCTCTTGGAGGTGATGAGGCGCTCCCCCACGCCGAAGGAGTCCACCCTGGCCCCTTGGAGGAGGATGTCCCGGATGATGGTCTCGTCTAAGGAGTTGGAGGCCACAATCTTGCAGTCGGTGAGCCCCGCGTCGTCGAGCATCCTGCGCGCCTTTTTGCTCAGATAGGTGATATCCCCCGAGTCGATGCGGATGGCGCACTGGGTGATGCCCTGGGGTAAGAGCACCTCCTTAAAGGCGCGGATGGCGTTGGGAACCCCCGAGGAGAGGACGTTGTAGGTGTCCACCAGCAGCGTGGCGCTGTGGGGATAAATTTCGCAGTAGGTCCGAAAGGCCGTGTACTCGTCGTCGAACATCTGGACCCAGGAGTGGGCCATGGTGCCCCCGGCGGGCACGCCGTACCTTTGGTCGGAGAGGGTGCACGCGCTCCCCGCGCACCCGGCGATATAGGCGGCCCGAGCGCCCTCCACCGCGCCATCGGCCCCCTGGGCCCGGCGGGAGCCGAACTCGCTGACCGCCCGTCCCTGGGCGGCCCGGACAATCCGGTTGGCCTTGGTGGCAATCAGGGACTGGTGGTTGAGGCTGAGTAAAAGGAAGGTCTCCACAAACTGGGCCTCGATGGCCGGGGCCCGCACCGTCAAAATCGGCTCCCGGGGGAAGATGGGCGTCCCCTCGGGCACGGCGTAGATGTCGCCGGTAAAATGGAACGTGCGCAGATAGTCGAGAAATTCCTCGGAAAAGACGCCCTTGGAGCGGAGAAACGCGATGTCCTCCTCGTCGAAATGAAGGTGCTCGATGTAGTCGATGACCTGGGCGAGCCCGGCGGCGATGGCAAAGCCGCCCCCGTCGGGAACCGTGCGGAAAAAGACGTCAAAGTAGCTCACCCGGTCCCCCATCCCCGAAAGCAGGTAGCCGTTTCCCATGGTCAGCTCATAGAAGTCGCAAAGCAGCGTGTAGTTTTGTTCCCTGTTCATTTTGTTTCCTCCTGCCGCCCCAGGACGGTGACCTGGACGCCTTCCAGCACATCCAGGGTCTTTTGATGGAGCTCCCCATTCCCGGAAGCCGTGCAGCGGGCGTCCACCACAATGTCCGCCTCGGGCAGCGCGGCCTTGCACAGGACGGCGTTGGAGAGGACGCAGATGTTGGAGACAAGCCCGCACAGCTCGATCCGGTCGTAGCCTTTTCCCCTGACATATTCCGCCAGTTCGAGGGAGCCGAAAGTCGCCTTATCAAAGGAGCGGTCCCCCGCCTCCCGGCACGCGGCCACCCTTCCAAAAAGCTCCCAGCCGTCGCTTCCTTTAAGACAGTGGGGCACCGGCAGCTTCCTCCCCTCCTGGGTGACGCTGTAATCCTCCCCGTGGGTGTCAAAGGTGAAGATTACGTCCCCGCCCTCTCCCCGGTACTGCTCTATCTTTTCACAGATGGGCCCTTCCAACTTTTCGGCGCCCGAAAAGCCCAGGCTCCCTGTGACAAAGTCGTTTTGATAGTCCACCACAATCAGCGCTTTTTTCATCGTATCCCCTCCCGGTTTCTTTGTCTTGTAGCGCCCTGCCGGGCGCTTTTTCGCGGGGTCTTCCTCCCCTTTGATTATCATCATCATACACTTATTCTGTCCCGAAGACAAGTGAGTTACCACGGGGAAACCTCCTTTTTCCGCGCATCAAAAAAGAAGGGCGGAGCCCCTGGCTCCGCCCTTCTTTTGTCTTAGATATTTTCCATTTTGAGAGAGTCGATGATGTTTTCCTTTTTGACCTTGCGCCCCGAATAGAGCATGGTCATACCCACCACCAGGAAGACGCCCACCACAACGATGAGGACGCTCGACCAGGGGATGATCAAATCCAGGCGGAAGCCGCTGGTCAAAGCGGCGTTCATGGCGAGGATGGCCGCACCGCTGATGGGCAGGCCATAGAGGAGGGCTTTGAGGCCGTAGAAGATGCTCTCAAAGCGGATCATCCTGTTAAAGCCCTTGGGCGTCATGCCCACCGATTGGAGCATGGCGAACTCCCGGCGGCGCAGGGAAATGCTGGTGGAAATGGTGTTAAAGATGTTGGCCACGCAGATGGCCACGATGAGCACCACGAAACCGTAGGCAAACACCGAGATGATGAGCTGGAGGTTCTCGCCCTGCTGGCGCCGCTCAAAGAGGTTTGTGATATTGGCGGCCGTACTCGTCTTCTCCGAAAGCTCCTCCACGTCCTCCTGGAGGCCCATGGGGTCGGAGCTATTCATGAAGGCGATAGTCACCCGGTCCGGCCGAACCGGTTCGGGCACCATATCCCGGACGGCGTCGAAGACAGACTCGGACACGATGACCTGCAAATAGGTGGTCCGGCCGGTATTGTAAGCGCCGATGGGCAGCTGATTGGTCAGTCCCGCGATGGTGATTTCCCCAATCTGCTGCATCTGGGGCTCGACGGATTCTTCCCCCGTCATCTGGCTGTAATCGGCCACATCAAAGCTGAGTCCCAGCGTTTCCCCGGGGTTTGCCACCAGGATGCGTTCCTCCACCTTTTTCCCCTGCTCCTGATCGGTGTACTGAATCGTCCCCACCACGATGGCTGCGGGATGGTTGGGATCGGTCAGTTCCTCCAGGGGGACGCCGCAGTCCTTGGCGTAGGCGGCCAGGCTCGCGTCGTCCAAGGAAATCATGTGGACATCATAGGCGTAGCTCCCGTCATCCTCCGCTTCCATGGTGTTTTTGACATAAGGGGCCGCCTGTTTTTCATCCAGATAAGTCACATAGTCCTGGAGATCCGACTGGGAGTAGGAAGCAATCTTCTCCTGTTTGGAAAGCTGGTCTAAAAACACGGACACGTCGCTCTTGTCCCCGTAGTAGCAGGAGACCTGCATATCGTAGTTAGGGCCGTCCTGGGTGAAGGAGTAGACCTTTTGCAGGATGCCGGTAAAGGTGGCCACCGTCAAAAACAGCACCACGCTGATGATAAGGGAAAAGATGGTGGCCTTGTAGCGGCGGCGGTTGCGCTTGAGGTTTTTCAGTCCCAGTTCCGCCTCAAAGCCAAAGATTTTCCGGGTCACCTTGGAGGTTTTGACATCCTTCCCCCTCACGTCGATATCGTAGGTCTGGCGGATGGCCTCCACCGGGGTGATTTTGGAGGCCCGGCGCGCGGGAATCCAGGTGGAAATGAAGATGGTGATCACCGAGAAGAGGACCGCCGCCAGGATGGACGCCCAAGAGACCCGCACCAGCAGTTTCTGGCTGCCGCTAAAGAGGTTCTGGAGCATGGGATTGATGCAGAAGAAGGTGACCGCCATGCCCGCCAGTCCCGAAAGAATGCCCAGTGGGATACTGATGGCGCCGATAACCGCGCCCTCGAAGAAGACGGAACCCCGCTTCTGCTTCTTGGTGGCGCCCACACTTGCCAGCATCCCTAACTGGCGGGAGCGCTCGGACACCGAGATTGCGAAGGCGTTATAGATGAGGGAGATGGAGCCCACCATGATGATGACGATGACGATGCCCGCCACCGTGTAAAGGCTGTCCTGGATACCGTCGTTGCCGAAGACACCGTAGTAGCCCAACAGTGCGTTGTGAAATTCGGCGTCTAAATCCACCGCCTTACCGATGGCCATCCCTCTGTCGTAGATGGAGCTATCGATCTTTGAAAAGCGCACCGCCGCGTTGAGCGTCTCCCCGGCGGCCAGGGAATCGGGGTTTAAATCGGTGAACGCCAGATAGGCCGCGGAATTCGAATAAATCCAGTCCGGCTCCTTGACCACGCCGACGATGGTGTAGTCTTTGTGGACGCCGATGGGCTCCAAACGCTCCCTCTGGCCGCCTGGGTCGCTGTTTTGATAATAGGGCTCATAGATGCCCGGGTCGTCGTATTCGATGGGGTCTCCGTTCTCGTCGGTCTGGGACGATTGGATGACCCGGCGGGCGAGATCGGCGGAGAGGGTGTTGCCCACCCCGAAGAGAGGGCTTGCCCTTTTTAAGTCCTCGGTGATGACAATTTCATTGTCGTTTTGGGGCATGCGCCCTTCGATCAGCTCAATTTTATAGTTTTCAAAGCCCTGGGCGTTGTAGCTGCGGACCATGAGATAGGGCTTGTGCTGTGGGTCGGGGGAATGGGTGAGAGCCGCCCAGCCGACGTCCTTGGAAAGAAGCAGTTGGTCCTTAGGCTCCAGCTTTTCCTCCATCTTCCCCAGTTCCTCCTGAGGCAGGTCCCGGACCAGCAGATGCCAGTCGCCGTCGGTGGCGATGACCGAGCGCTGCATCAGGTCCATGAAGGAGATGGCGAAGGTGGAAACGGCGGTGATCATGGCCGCCGAAATGATGACGCCGATGATGGTGACCAGCGTCCGCTTGCGGTTGAGGCGCAGGTTGCGCAAAGTCAGCTTATTGACGATATTCATCTGCGAATCACCTCGTCCTTGGCGATTTTTCCATCCTCGATGGAGATAATCCGGTCGGCCTGCAGGGCGATGCGCTCATCGTGGGTGATGATCATCAGGGTCTGGTTGAAGCGCTTATTGAACATCTTGAGCAAGGAGATGATCTCGGCGCTGTTTTTACTGTCCAGGTTGCCGGTGGGCTCGTCGGCCAGGATGATGGCGGGGTTATTGATGAGCGCCCGGCCGATGCTCACCCGCTGCTGCTGGCCGCCGGAAAGCTGGTTGGGCAGGTGCTTGAGCCGCCCCTGGAGACCCAAGGATTGCAGGAGGCTGTGCATATGTTGCTTATCCACCTTCCGCTCATCCAAAAGAAGGGGGAGGGTGATGTTCTCCTCCACGTTGAGCACCGGAATGAGGTTATAAAACTGATAAATGAGGCCGATCTGACGGCGGCGGAACACCGCCAGCCCCGTCTCGTTCATCTGATAGATGTCGGTGCCGTCCACATAGACCTTGCCGCTGGTGGGCCGGTCCACGCCGCCCAGGATGTGCAGGAGGGTGGATTTGCCCGAACCCGAGGGTCCAATGATGGCGACAAACTCCCCCTTTTCCACTGAAAAAGACACATCGTCCAATGCACGCACCGCGGTTTCACCCGTGCCGTAGATTTTGGATAGGTTTTGAATCTTGAGTATTTCCATTCTAAAATTCCTCCTGTGGTGGATGATGAGTCTATCATAAAAGGGGCGGATGACACTCCGGTGACTTTCCCGTGACAATTTTGTCACAAAGAAATAGGAAATAATAGCCTGCGCGCCTTTCGCGCGTCGGGGCGGGGCGCATTACGCGAATGCGCATGAGCGGCTACAGGCTGTTTACGCATTGGCCGCCCCGCTCTCAAATGAGCTCTGCCGGACCGAGGGCTTCTCCGGTCCGGCAGCAGTTAGATCACCTGTTTATACATGCGGATGGTAAAGCAGGTCCCCAGCCCCGGCTGGCTTTTTACCTGCACATTGCCATGCTGGGAGACGAAGATGCTCCTGGCCATGGCGAGTCCGATTCCCACGCTCTCGTCGCTGGCGTTTTTACCCCGGTAAAACCGTTCAAAGATATGGGGCAGATCCTCCTTGTCGATGCCCTCCCCGTCATCCCAGATGCGGATTTGGGTGTAGATGGGGTTTTCCACCGCGTCCACGCCGATGTGGCCGCCGGGTCGGCTGTGCTCCACACAGTTTTTGAAGATGTTGATGAGGGCCTCCGCCGTCCAGTGCAGGTCGCAGACAAGATAAACGTCCTCCGGTACGTTGGTTTTGAGCTCAATTTCCCGCAATTCCACCGGAATACTCATGGTGAAAATCATCCGGTTGATGAGGTCCTTGACCTGGACGTGCTGCTCCTTAAACTCGATGGCGCCCGCGTCGATCTTGGATAGTTTGAGCAGGGAGGTGACCAGCCATTCAATCCGCTCCAGCTGAGTGCGGATATTGTCGGTAAACTCCATCCGCTTTTCCGGTGTCAGGGTCCGCTCGCTGAGCAGGTCGGTCATCACCATCATGGAGGTCAGGGGCGTTTTGAGCTGGTGGGAGATATCCGATAGCGCCTCGGCCAGGTACCGTTTGTCCTTGGTGAGCAGCTGGGTCTTCTCGGTAAGCATCAGCGCCATCTTGTAGATGTCGCTTTTGAGGATGCTCAGTTCCCCCTCGGCGCTGTCCCGAATGTCCAAGGAGTCTTGGCCGGCGCAGATACCTTGGAGATACTCGCTCAGGCGGGAAATTTCCCGGTACCGCCACCGGGTGAAGAGCAGCGCCGTCAGTAAGAGGACCGCCGCCATCCCACCGGCTACGGCGCCGGCGGCGGGACTGATCGTGCACACGATGGCCGTCCCGGCGGTGGCAAGGAACACAAACAGCAGGACAAACCGGCCAATTTCTCGATTTCTCAGCATCACGTCTTTTCCCCCTCCAACTTATAACCCAGGCCCCGGACGGTCTTGATAAGCGCCGGCTCCTGCGGGTTGTCTTCCAGCTTGTCCCGCAGCCGTTTGATGTAGACGGTGAGGGTATTGTCGTTGACAAAGTCCCCGGCCACGTCCCAAATGCCCTCCAACAGCTGCCCCCGGGAGAGCACCTGCCCTTCATTGGCGGCAAAGGTGAGCAGCAGCCGGTATTCCAGCGCGGTGAGTGGGATCTCCCGGTCGTCTTTGTAAACCTTCGCCTCCAAGGTGTTCAACCGGACAGGACCGAAGGCAAACACCGATTTGGCCGACTCCGACTTCCCGTACCGGCGCAGCACCGACTTGATGCGGGACATCAGCTCCCGGATGCGGAAGGGCTTGGTCACATAGTCGTCGGCGCCCATGTCCAGCCCCATGACCACATTGACTTCGTCGTCGCAGGCGGTAAGAAAGACCACCGGAATGTCGCCCTGCTCTTTGACCAGCCGGCACACCTCATAGCCGCTGCCGTCGGGCAACGTCAGATCCAACAGGCACAGATCAAATCGCTCATTTTCTATTTTCTCTTTGGCCGAGCGGACATTGCCGCAGACCACGGTTTCATAGCCTTCCTCCGTCAGCGAATATTCTAAACCGGACGCAATGATCCGGTCGTCTTCCACAAGCAGAATACGCATGGCGTTTGCCTTCCTTCCCCGAAAATACTGTCCTTATTATACTGTATCCCGGCGGTGTTTGCATGACTAATTTGTCATAATCGAGAGAGTTCCCTTCCGTTATCCGGGACGCTTGTGTCTTTTCTCCCCCTCCCTTAGAAAAAAGGGGTGGACAACCATCCCAAAATCTGCTATAATATTTTTTGCATTCGGAGGCATAGCTCAGCTGGTTAGAGTGCTTGCTTCACACGCAAGAAGTCGAGGGTTCGAGTCCCCCTGTCTCCACCAAATAAAAAAACAACCCGTTCAAATGGACGGGTTGTTTTTTTATTTAACGGCGTCTACGAGTGGTCGTATCCTGCATGCCTTCTCTTGGCGCTTTTCCTTGATCGAAAGCTGCGCGCCCGCGGCTGACAAAGTGATCCCATCAGCCGATCGGCAGCGATATGCCGGCGCATCTGTTTTCGCTATCACACACAAAAACAGCCGCTTCGTTTGAAGCGGCTTGTTTGATTTAACCGTGGTATCAATAGGTGTCCGGCGCGCTCTCCTCCTGCTTGACGATCTTGACCACCCGGCTGGTCCCCAGGCGGCTGGCTCCCAACTCGACGAAGTCCTGGGCGTCTTGGAGGCTGGCGATGCCGCCGGCCGCCTTGATCTTCACCTCCGGCCCCACATGAGCCTTAAAGAGAGCCACATCCTCCCGGGTAGCGCCGCCGGTGGAAAATCCGGTGGAGGTCTTGATATAATCGGCCCCCGCAGCGGTGACGATCTCGCACATCTTGATCTTTTCCTCCTCAGTGAGCAGGCAGGTCTCGATGATGACCTTGAGGAGCCTTCCGCCGCAGGCTTCCTTGATGGCCCGGATTTCAGCCAGAACCTCATCATAGCGGCGGTCCCGGAGCATACCGATATTGATGACCATGTCAATCTCATCGGCGCCGTTTTGCACCGCGTCCTTAGTCTCCGCAACCTTGGCGGCTGTCGTCATATAGCCGTTGGGGAACCCAATGACGGTACAGATGGCGAGTTTGCCCGCCACATATTCCTTGGCGTCCTTGACATAACAAGGCGGGATGCAAACGCTTGCCGTGTGATAGCGGATGCCGTCGTCGCACAGCGCGAATATTTCCTGGCGGGTGGCCGTCTGCGAAAGCAGGGTGTGGTCCACCATCGATAAGATTTTTTGAATGTCCATCTTCTATCTCCTTTTCTGTGGGGCTAATGCTCCCGGAACTGATCTCCCCACTGTTCCATGGGGAGAGCGCCTTCTATGTTATTTTATCATGTCAAATCCCCATTGTCGATAAGCGAAACAAGGCTTATCTTGCCGAAACAGTCCCGTTTTGCCGATGTATGTCAGTCAAACAGGCTCATCTGCTTTGCTTCCTGCGCTTTTCTGACATGGGTCATGGATGCTTGCAGATGCTCCCGGGGCAGCGCGGCAAGGAACGGGGAGGGCTCGGAAGAGGTCATTATAATTAACTCCTCCTTGGCCCGGGTGAGGCCCACGTAAAAGAGTCGCCGCTCCTCCGCGGGGTCGGTGGGGTGGCGGGAGGAAACGAGAGGCAGAGAGCCTTTATTCACCCCCCAAAGGAATACCACCGGAAATTCCAGGCCCTTGGCCCCATGGAGGGTCATTAGCCGCACCGCGCCGCTTTGGTAGGATTTTTGCGCCGCCCGTCTGAGATCCCCCTCCGTCCCCAGGGCCAAATTGTCCAAAAACTCCGTCATCTTTTTATCAAAAACCGCCATGTGCGTGAGCTTTTCCAGTGGCGGATGATCGTTGAGACCACAGGCCAAACGGAAATCCTCCAGGAGCTTGTAGGGGCTTTCCTTGGCGCACCGGGGGAAAAATTCCCGGGTGAGAGCCCCCCACTGCCGCAGATGTCCAGCGTTTTCAAAAGCCGCCAGCAGGGCGTCGATGCCTTCCTCCATCCCCTGGCCATGCTCTTTCCACCACGCCCCCGCGCTCTGGGCCAAGTCCGCGGGACAGTTCCAAAGGAGGCTGAGGCTTTGTTGGAGGGAGAGGCCGTCGCCGGGCCGCAAAAGCGCGCGGAAAAACGCCGCCGTCCCCCGCACCTTCTCGTCGGTGAGAAAGTCCTCCCGGCCGTGGACGACATAGGGGATGCTCTCTTGGCGCAGGCACTTTTCCAGGAGCCTCGCCTCGTGGTGGGTGCGGTAGAGCACCGCGATGTCGTCAAAGGAGCGCACCGGCCCGCCCTCTCCCCGCCCGGATGATGCCTGGGCTTCCAGCATGTCCACGCCGCCCACCATCCTCCCGATTTCCTTGGCCACAAAGATGCCCTCGGCTAGGGCGCTCTCCGCCGTGACGAGGCGCACCGGTGCGCCGTCCGTCCGGTGGGGCGTGAGGGGGCGCTCCTTCCCGTCCTCCCCGGCGATGGCCGCCAGGGCGCAGGAGATGATGGGCGGCGTGGAGCGGTAGTTTGTTTTGAGATGGATGGTGCGAAGCCCCGGCATGTCATCCGCCAGCCGCGCAAAGCAGCGGGCGTCCGCCCCCCGGAAGCCGTAGATGGACTGGTCCGGGTCGCCGATGACAAAGAGGCTCTTTCCCCCCGCGTTCCAGGCGCGCACCAGCTCATACTGCAAAGGGCTCACGTCCTGAAATTCATCCACCAGCAGATAGGAAAAGGCCTTCGCCTTCTTTTGGGGGAGCTTCTGTTCCAGCGCTTGGATGAGTAGGTCGTCAAAGTCCAGCGCCCCCGCCTGGGCCGTCAGCTCCCGATAGCGTTCCAGCGCCCCTGCCGGGAGACTGTCCTCCACCCCCGCTTTGCGGCGGGACACCTCCTCAAGGAATTTGCGCGGAGAGAGGCGCAGCCCTTCCTCCCGGAGGACCTGGGCGGCCAGGTCCTCCGCCGCGCTCTCGTCGAGCAGCGCCACGGGCGCGCCGTCCCCGTCAAGCAGGTGCAGACAGAGGGAGTGGAAAGTGCCGATTTGCATGCGGCCCACCTTCCGCTTGTCTCCAAACTGGATTTCCAGCCGTTCGAGCATCTCGGCGGCCGCTTTATTGGTAAAAGTGACGGCGGTGATCTCGGAGGGTTTCACCCCCCGCTCCTGCACGAGGTAAGCGATGCGGGAGACCAGCGTTTTGGTCTTGCCCGTACCAGGCCCCGCGATGACCGCCACTGCGGGGTCGGAGGCTGTCACGGCCGCCAATTGTTCTTCGTTGAGCCCTTCCAGGAGCCCGGCGGGCGGCTGGGAGGTTTCTTCTCCCTTTGTTTTCCCGCTTTTCCCCGCGTCGTTTCGGCCCGCCCGCTTCCGCTTCCCACCCGGGGCCGCCGGGCCGGAAGCGCCGAAGAGGGAGATTTGTCCGCTGTAAATGTCCCGTTCCTCGGGGCTTAACAGGGCGATGGTGCCGTACTCCCCGTCAAAGCCGGGGCTGCGGCTAACTTTGCCCGCCCGAAGACGGCGAATGCCCTCGGCGATGGCCGGTCCCGCCGCCCTCTCGATGTCTGTGACGGAGATCTCCCGCAGGATGGCAAATTCGTTCCCTAAGTCCCGGAGCATGGCTTCATACCGGTCCCGGACCTTGACGCTTGTTGCCGAGAACCCGCAGCAGGCCGCGATGACTTCGGGCAGCGGCACCAGGCTTTCATAGTCCTTGGCGCCTTTGGGCCGGTACCCCGCCTCCCGGTCGGAGAGCTGGTCCACCCGGTGCTGGACCCCCACCGTGATCTTCCTGCCGCACACCGGGCATTTTCCCTCCAGCCGGTCGGTTTCGGCGGGCTCTAAACAGACCCCGCATCCACGGTGGCCGTCGTAGTGATATTTCCCCTCCTCCGGGAAAAACTCGATGGTGCCCGCAAAGCCCTCCCCCGTCTCCACGGCCCTTTTGAGGTCGGGATAGGTGAGGGGGATGTCGAGCAGATTGGCCTCCCTCCCCAGCTTGGCCGGGGAATGGGCGTCGGAGTTGGAGACGAGGGTATAGCCGTCCAGGGCGGAAATCTGCCAGTTCATGGCGGGGTCGGAGGAGAGCCCCGTTTCCAGCGCCCGGATATAGGGCGTCAGGTCCTCGAAACACTCCTCGATGCTGTCAAAGCCGGAGAAGGCCCCAAAGAGGGAAAAGTGGGGCGTCCAGATGTGGGCGGGAATGAAGAGGGCCTCGGGACAGGCTTCCAGCGTAATTTCCAGCAGGTCCCGGCAGTCGAGCCCCAGGATGGGTCGTCCGTCCGAATGGATGTTGCCGATGGCCTCCAGCCGGTGGGAGAGGGCGTCCGCCGCCTCCAGGCTGGGGAGCAATATCAGGCTGTGGACCTTGCGGGTCCGCCCGTTTTTCTTATAGATGGAGCTGATTTCCCCGGTGATGACAAACTGAGGGCCTCCCTTTTCCCCAGCGGGCGCGTCGGGGAGAACCGCTTCCTCCTTGAGCCGGTAGAGCCCCTCCCCGGCGGGGACGAGCTTCTCCCGCAGTTCCTCCCGCCAGGCAGGATGGGTGAAATCCCCTGTACCCAGAAGATCGATGCCCTTGCGCCGGGCCCAAAAATCCAGCTGCTCGGGAACGCAATCCCGGCTGGTGGCCCGGGAGTAGCGGGAATGGATATGCAAATCGGCAATGGTCATAATCTGTCACCTGCTCCCCTCAAGATAGTCCCATTATACCGGTTTCTTTTCCCCTGCGCAATGTACTCCGACCGCTTTCCTCCCCCGTTTTCCCAGGAAAAGCCATAGAGAGCGGGGAAACATTCCCGGCTTTGGGCACGAGTTGGGGCCATAGAATAAGAAAAACATCCGGTGAAACAGCTTTTAGCCATTCATCGGATGTTTAGGTGGCTGCCCGACTAGGATTTGAACCCAGACAAACAGAGTCAGAGTCTGTCGTGCTACCCTTACACAATCGGGCAATATCGCATCAGCAACATTTAATATTATAGAGATTCACATCTCAAATGTCAAGGGGGAAAATAAAAAAATTTTCCTGGTTCTTCCCCTGCATTTACCTGCCCCCCGCCGGCCGGATTTTTTTGTCGAGAGTCCTTGTATTCTCCCTTATTCCTTGCTAAAATAAGAAGAAATGCCGTAAGGGGTCATTTTGTCCACAGGAGGTCATCGAACTTATGTTGTCCAGACATCTTATCGATCTTGACGATCTTTCCCTCAGTGATCTGCACAGTATCCTACAACTTGCTCATGAAATCAGAGAGCGGCCGGGTGATTATTTTGGCGCATGTCAGAATAAGATTCTTGCCACTCTTTTTTATGAGCCTTCCACCCGCACCCAGATGTCTTTTCAAACGGCCATGCTCCGTTTGGGCGGCCAGACCATCGGTTTTGACAATCCCCTCAACTCCTCGGTGGCCAAAGGGGAAAACCTGAAGGACACCATCAAAATCGTCAGCGGCTACGCCGACATCATCGCCGTGCGCAACCCCCAGGAGGGCTTTGCCAAGGCCGCGTCCCTCTATTCCAATTGCCCCATCATTAACGCGGGGGACGGCGGACATCTCCACCCCACCCAGACGCTGACCGACTTGACGACACTGATGGAAGTCAAGGGGGATCTCCACGGGCTGACCATTGGGATGTGCGGGGACCTCAAAAACGGACGAACCGTCCATTCTCTGATCAAAACAATGTGTCATTTCCGATCCAAGTTTGTGCTCATTTCCACGCCGGAACTGACCGTGCCCCAGTACATCAAAGATATTATGGACGCTTCGGGCTGTCCTTATACAGAGCTCACCACATTAGAGGAGGCCATGCCGCTGTTGGACGTGCTCTACATGACCCGCATCCAGCGGGAGAGATTTTCTTCCCCCGAGGAATATGAGCGGCAGAAAAACGTCTATGTCCTGGACAAGCGAAAGATGGCCCTCGGGCGCAAGGAGCTCAAAGTCCTCCATCCCCTGCCCCGGGTGGACGAAATCGAACCGGAGGTGGACGACGACCGCCGGGCCATCTACTTCGACCAGGCCATCTACGGCATGTACGCCCGGATGTCCCTCATCATCCATATGCTTGACGAAAAAAACCACTACCCCGTCCAGTTCGGGAAATCCTATCGGGCCAAATGCCAGAACCCCCGCTGTGTCACCCAGCAGGAGCGCTACCTGCCCAGCACCTTTACAGATTGCGGCGACATGCTCATCTGCGACTACTGCGACGGCCGTACCCTGATCTGACCCGTTACCTTCTCGGGTTTAGGGGTACGAATTGAATAGAAATGGAAAGCGGCCGGTTGACGGTCGCTTTTTTCGTAGAATCCGGGCATTTTTCGGCGGATGAGAAAGTAAACTGCATGAAATATTGCAAAAATGGCGGATGTTGATGTATAATAGATACTGTTGCGATGGTTCTTTACTTACAAGGAGGTTTTCACTGTGAGTGTCATGCATTTTGATAAAGACAATTTTGAAAAGGAAGTCCTGCTCAGCTCCCATCCGGTGATCGTGGACTTTTGGGCGCCCTGGTGCGCGCCCTGCCGGATGCTGGCCCCCATTCTGGAGGAAGCGGCGGCGGAAGCTGGTCCCAACGTCATTGTGGGCAAAGTCAACATCGACGAAGAGATGGATTTGGCCTCCCGCTACTCGGTTATGAGTATCCCCACCATTGTCCTGTTCCGCAGCGGCAAGGAAGCGGCCCGGCTCGTGGGCGTTCAGACCAAAGAGGACATCCTCCACATGCTGGAAGATTAACGGCACCCATGCAAAAGGCTTCACGCATTTTCGCGTGAAGCCTTTTTTCTGTCTATAGGTCTTTTCCCCACCAGTCGGTCTTTAGCCACCGCCTGCGGGACAATATCATTTCGCTTTGATCATACACCCGGAAAATGGCTGCATCATCAGGTCTACGCCGCACTGGATGGGACCCCGCTCCTTGGTGCGGAGGACCTTTTCCATGCTGCCCTTTCCGCCGTACTGAGGCTCCGCCGTGTCGAGGAGCACTTCGTATTCCCCCGGACGCCCCACACCCAGCATATAGTTGTGGGCTGGCCGGTCGGAGAGGTTGAGGACCACGTAAATTTTTTCGTCCAAGGTGCTGCGCTCATAGGCAAAGAGGGCGGGATACCGCTCCCCTTGGTCCACCCAGCGAAACCCCATGGCGTTATAGTCCTCCTGGAAGAGGGTCTTTTCCTCCCGGTACAGGTGCTGCAGACGCCTGAAATAGCGCCAGAACGCGTCATGGGCGGGGTAGGTCAGCAGGTTCCATCCCAGCTCCTGATCCTCGTCCCACTCCTTAAATTCCGCCAGCTCGTTGCCCATGAAGTTGAGCTTTTTCCCTGGGTGGGTCATCATGTAGAGGTAGAGGCACCGCAGCTGATCGAACTTCTGGCCGTAATCGCCGTAGAGCTTGTCGATGATGGTCCGCTTGCCGTGGACCACCTCGTCGTGGGAGAAGGGCAGGATAAAGATGTCCTGATAAAAGTAACTCATGGAGTGGACAAACTTGCCCCGGTGCCGCTCCCTATCCAAGGGCGGCAGGGCGAAGTAATCCAGGGTGTCGTGCATCCAGCCCAGGCTCCATTTGTAGTCAAAGCCCATGCCGCCGTAGACCACCGGCGCCGTCACCTTCAGACACTCGGAGGAGTCCTCGGCGATGAGCATGGCGGTGGGATGGCGCTGGCTGATGGCGAAGTTGCAGCTGCGCAGGAACCAGACCCCCGCCTCGTTGACGCCTCTGCCCGGGTCGCCGTCGTGGTAGAGGAGGTTGGACACCGCGTCGTAGCGCACCCCATCAAAGTGGTAGCGGGAGAGCCAGAAGTCGATGGACGACATGAGAAAGCTGAGGACGTGGGGCTTGGTAAAATCAAAGAGGGCCGTCCCCCACTGGCTGTACCGCCTGTCCTCAAAATCGCTCTCGTAGAGGAAGCCGCCGTCAAACAGGTGCAGGGCGAAAAAGTCCCGCACAAAGTGAAGCGGCACAAAGTCTAAGATGACGCCGATACCCGCCTGGTGGCAGGCGTCGATGAGGCGCATGAGCTGTTCCGGGGTCCCGTAGCGGCTGGTGGGCGCAAAGTAGCCAGTGACCTGATAGCCCCAGGATCCGTCGAAGGGATATTCGGTGAGGGGCATAAGCTCGATGTGGGTGTATCCCATCTCCCGCACATAGGGGATGAGCTCTGCCGCCAGTTCCTCATAGTTTAGGAACCGCCCGTCCTCCAAAGCGTTTTTTTGCTTCCAGGACCCGGCGTGGACTTCGTAGATGTTCAGAGGCGCGTTGTAGTTTTTCTCCCGCTTTTCCATCCACGCCCCGTCGCCCCAGGAAAAGCCCTCCATCCCGCAGACGATGGAGGCCGTATTGGGCCGGCGCTCGCAGGAAAAGGCGAAGGGGTCCGCCCGGTCGTAGACTTCTCCGTCGGCCGTGGTGATGCGGTATTTATAGAGGTCTCCCGCCTTGGCCCCACCGACGAACGCGCTCCAAACGCCGCTCCCTTCCCGTTTCATCCCCCAGCCGTTCCAGTCGTTGAAGGCGCCGATGAGCTCCACCCGGGCCGCGTTTGGCGCGTAGACGGTAAAACGCGCGCCCTCCTGCCCATCCTCCCGGCAGAGATGGGCGCCGAATATTTCATAGCCGGTCTGGGACGCGCCGTGTAAGTAGGTCGACAAGGCGAAAGAATCGAGTGCCATGATGATGCCCCCTTTTATGTCCGCTATTTGAGATTGGCGATGGTGACGCCGCTCTCCCCTTCCCCATAGACCCCCAGACGGAAGTCCTTGACGCTCGGATGCTTTTTGAGATGGGTCTGCACCGCGCTGCGCAACGCCCCCGTCCCCTTGCCGTGGATAATGGTGATGGTGCCCAGATCCGCCATGACGGAGCTGTCAATGAAGAGGTCCAGCTCCATGAGCGCTTCCTCCACCATCATGCCCCGCAGGTCGATCTCCGTTTTGACCGACATATTCATTTTCTTCGTATTGGTCCTCACATTGCGGGTGGAGGAGAAAACGGGCTTCTTGGGCTGGTTTTCGATGAGCCGCAGGTTTTTCAGATGGACTTTGGTCTTGACAATGCCCGCCTGTACCTGGACAAACTCGCCGTCCGGCGGCGCGATGACCGTGCCCCGCTTGTCGATGTCCACAATGAGGACCTCGTCCCCCTGTTTGAGCTTGCGCGGCAGGCGGTAGCCCTCGTTGGACTTTGCCACCACCGGATTGGAGGCGTCCTCCAGCCGTTCCAGCTTGGCCTTGAGCTCGCTTTTGGCACGGGCCGCCATGGCCGCGTAGTTTTCGTTTTCCTTCTGCTTGCGAATTTCTTCAATTTCATCCAAGAGCTTCTGGGAGTCGTATTTGACCTGCTCGACCAGGCGCTTGGCCTGGGAGCGGGCCCGCTCGATCTCTAAATCCTTTTGTTTTTCCAGATTCGCCTTCTCTTTTTCCATGTCCCGCCGGCGCATTTCCAGCTCCATGCGCAGACGTCTGGCCTCGTCCCGCTCCCCTTCCAGCTCCTGGCGGGATTTTTCCAGATCGGACACCACGTCCTCAAACCGGATGTGCTCCCCGCTCATCAGCTCCTTGGCCCGGTCCACGATGTCCTGGCCGAGGCCCAGGCGCTGGGAGATGGCAAAGGCGTTGGAGCGCCCCGGCATGCCAATGAGCAGCCGGTAGGTGGGGCTGAGCGTCGCCACGTCGAACTCACAGCAGGCGTTTTCCACGCCGGGGGTGTTGAGGGCGTACATTTTCAGTTCCGCATAGTGGGTGGTGGCGGCGATTTTACAGCCCCGTTCCCGCAGCCGCTCCAGGATGGCCGCGGCCAACGCCGCGCCCTCCACCGGGTCGGTGCCCGCGCCCAGCTCGTCTAAGAGCACCAGGGTGTTTTCGTCTGCGGTGTCCAGAATCTTCACGATGTTGGTCATGTGGGCGGAGAAGGTGGACAGGCTCTGTTCGATGCTCTGCTCGTCGCCAATGTCCGCCAGCACATGGTCGAAGACGCTGACCTCGCTGCCGTCAAAGGCGGGCAGGAGGAGGCCGCACATGGCCATGGCACAGAAAAGGCCCAGGGTTTTTAAGGACACCGTCTTGCCGCCAGTGTTGGGGCCGGTGATGACCAAGGTGTCAAAGTCCCGGCCCAGGGAAATATCGGTGGGAACCACGTGCTTGGGGTCAATGAGGGGATGGCGGGCCTTGATGAGGTTGACGACCCCGTCATTTCGCACCACCGGGACGCTGGCCTTCATCTTGTAGGCGAGCCGGGCCTTGGCGAAGATGATGTCCAGCTCGATGAGGGCGTCGTAGCTTTCAATGATTTCGTCGGCAAACTCCCCCGCCTGGGCGGAGAGGGCGGCGATAATCCGGTCGATCTCGGTCTGCTCCTTGGCGCGGAGGACCTTGATTTCGTTGTTGGCCTCCACCACGCTCATGGGCTCGATAAAGAGGGTGGCGCCGGAGCCGGAGGTGTCGTGGACCAGGCCCTTGACCTCGTTTCTAAACTCGCTTTTGACCGGCACCACAAACCGGCCGTCCCGGATGGTGACGATCTGCTCCTGCAAAAATTTGGCGTAGGTGGACGAATGGATAATTTTATCCAATACATGCCGGGCGTGGAGCCCCGCGTTCACAATTTTCCTGCGGATGTCCTGTAAATCCCGGCTGGCGGTGTCGGCGAGGGTTTCCTCGCTGAGAATGGCGGAAGTGATGGCGTCCTCCAACTCCCTGTTCTGCACAAGGCAGGAGAAAAGCTGAGAGAGCTCGCTTCCCATATTTTCGCACTGGCGCCGCCACTGGCAAAGCCCTCGGATGGTGCGCAGCACCTCCGCGATATGTAGCAGCTCCCCAAGCCCGATGGAGGCCCCCACCTGGGCGCGGCGCAAAGGGCCCGCCACATTCTGGATGTGCAGGATGGTGGGGGAGCCGTAGCGTGCGGTCAGGCTGTGGGCATCGGAGGTGCGGCGGATGAGCAGCTGTACCCGCTCGAAGTCAAAGGATGGTTCGATGGCAAGGGCCCTCTCCCTGGCGTCGTCGAAGCTCGTCTCCTCGGCCAGCATGGAGAGGACCTTGTCAAGCTCCAGCACTTTGAAATGTCTCGCTAAGTTCATAGATGGTTACTCCTTTATCTGTAAGGGCGCGCCTGCTGGGCGCGCCGGAAACGTTGGTTAAGCATGCAAAGAATGATAAAAGTCCAGGGTGGGAATGCCGGCGTCCACCTGGGACAGGGTATAATTTTCCGCCGCCCGGCCCAGCAAAAACAAGGATTCCTCCGAAAGGCTGAAGGCGAAGAGCTTGGAAAAATCGCTGTAAATGATGTGGCGCATGGCTTGCAGCACCGAGCGGGACAGTTCTAAGAGGGGGCCGGAGGACTTCTCCCGGCAGTTCCCACAGTAAATTTCACCGCTGCGGGCGACAAAAAACATCCGCTCCCCCTCGTAGGTCCCGCAGTTCGCGCAGCCCACGAGATCGGGCATGAAGCCGCACAGCGTCATCAGCCGCAACTCGAAGACGGCCTTGAGTTGGGCCATGGGGAGCTTGTCCTTTTCCAAGAGATGCATACAATTTAAAAACAGCCGCAGCGCTTCCTCTTCCGGCTCCTCCACGGGGAGGACGAGGCCGGAGAGCTGGGCAAAATATGTAGCCAGGGACAGCTTTTCGATGTCCTCCCGGACACCGAAAAAGACCTGGTTTAAGTCGGCGCTGTTGACGCTGTAGCGGTCCCTGTTTTGAAAGAGGACAAAATGGGAGTAGCACAGCAGTTCGGTGGAGGGAAGCAGGGTGCTTTTGAGGCGCCGGGCGCCCTTGGCGTAGGCGTAGATGACCCCCCGCTCCTTGGTCAGGATGGTGAGCAGGCTGTCGTGCTCGTCAATAGATTTTTGTTTGATCACCAGTCCATCGGTCGTAATCAGCATTGGGCCCGTCTTCGCCTCCTAAGGGGTCGTACCCGGCCGCGCCGGTGTCCCTATTGTTAATGAGCTGCCGGTAACGCATATAGTCCGCGACGCTGCCGGTCTGCTCAAAATGCTTCCATGCGTTCATCGCCTTTTGATCCATGGTCAAAACCGCCTTTCCGCCTTACGAAGGATCGAATTTCTTTATTAAAATTCTATCCATGGCGGCGGGCGTTATCAGCGGGAAAGTCGTCCAGTATTGGCAAAACTTTAGCCTTGACAAACGGCGAAAAACGTTTACTGGTAGCCCAGCTCCTTGATGACGCGCTCCTTGTTGCGCCAGTCATCCCGCACCTTGACCCAGCACTGGAGGTTGACCTTGCAGTCAAGAAAGCTCTCGATTTCCGCTCTAGCCTCGGACGCAACGGTTTTGAGCATGGCCCCGTTTTTGCCGATGACCATGCCCTTGTGGCTCTGCTTTTCGCACAGGATGGTGGCATGGATGTCCATCAGTTTTCCGCCCGGGCGCTCCTTCATGGACTCGATGGCCACGGCGGTGCCGTGGGGAATCTCCTCATACATGTGGTTGAGAATCTTTTCCCGGATGATTTCCGCCACGATGACCCGCTCTGGCTGGTCGGTCAGGGCGTCGTCTGGGAAAAAGTGGGGGCCTTCCTCGGCCGCCTCCCTAAGAATTTGGAGCAGCTCGTCCACCCCTTCGCCCGTCTGGGCTGAAAGGGGCAGGATGTGGGCGAAGTCATAGCACTGGGAAAAGGCTTGCATCCGCGCCATGAGCGCGTCCTTTTTGTCCAAAAGGTCGATTTTGTTGAGGACCAATATGGCGGGCAGATGCAAAGCGGCAAAGCTTTCCATCAGCTCCCGCTCGGCCTTATAAATTTCCTTGGCTGTGGCGTCGGCCACCAGCACCGCCAAATCCACGTCGGCCACCGAGTCCTTGACCTGCTCGACCATGTATTCGCTCAGCTTATTTTTGGCCTTGTGGAGCCCCGGGGTGTCGATGAACACCAGCTGTACTTCTCCTTCGGTGAGCACGCCGGTAATCCGGGTGCGGGTGGTCTGGGGCTTGCCCGAAACAATGGCCACCTTCTCCCCCACCAGCGCGTTTAAGAGGGACGATTTGCCCACGTTGGGCTTGCCCACAATGGCGATAAAGCCGGATTTTGTCTTTGTATCCATATTTTATAATTTCCTTTTCTTTATTGAATTCCCCGGGGCTCCCATGGCCCAGACGAGTCCCGCCGTCAGCGTCGCCGCCGGTACTAAGAGCGCCCAGGGATACCGGGCAAAAAAGCCGGCCATCCGACCGAAAGCCGCCAGATTCCAAAACAGGAGGACGCCCACCACCGCCGCAAAGAAGGCGCAGACGAGGACCGCCCCGGCGGCGATGTCCTTGGCGAGCCCGGCCGTAGGGTCCCGGCGGGGACAAAATCCATCGGCAAGGACTTCCACGGCGGTGTTGACCGCCTCGCATCCCATGACCAGGGCGCAGGTGATGAGAAGCAGCCCGTACTCCGCCTTGGAGAAGCGGTAAAACCCGCTCAGGGCGAGGACGTGAAACGCCGCCACCAGATGGATGCGCATATTGCGCTGGGTTTTCACACAGTGACAAAAGCCCCGCAGCGCGGCGGTAAAGCTGCGCCCCAGGGCCGAAAAGCCATATTTACTCATCGACAAACACATAGCTGGCGTCCCGCTGGAGTCCCAGACGGGCCATGACGGTCTCTTCTTTTTCCCGCATATGCACCGCCTGTATGCCGCCGCCCTCGTGGTCGTAGCCCAGCAGGTGGAGCATGGAATGGACGGTGAGGAAGCCCACCTCCCGTTGGAGGGAGTGGCCGTAGAGATTTGCTTGTTCCACCGCTTTTTCCATGGAGATGACCACGTCGCCCAGCTGCTGGGCGCCGGTCTCCTGGTTGATATCGTAGACCCCGTTTTCGCCCAGCGGGAAGCTGAGCACATCGGTGGGTGCATCCTTGTGGCGGTATTCCCGGTTGAGCTGGCGGATCTGCTCGTTATTGACAAAACTTACCGACACCTCCGCAATGCCCTCGAACTTTTCGAGCACCAAAACCGCATTGCAGCAGCGCCGGATCAGAAGCCGCATTCCCGTGGGAATTTTGACCTCCTTTTGTTTATTCGAGATCATTACCTTTAAACTTTCCATGTCCTTTCCCCCGTTTCTACTTCCGGCGTTTTCCGTCTTCGTAGTATTTTTCATAGGCCTTGATGATCTCCTGGACGAGGCGGTGTCTCACCACGTCCTTTTCACTGAAATAGACAATGCCGATATCCTCCACCCGTTTGAGGACCCGGGAAGCCTCCACCAAGCCGGATTTCCGCTCGTCGGGCAGGTCGATCTGGGTGATGTCGCCGGTGATAACCGCCTTGGAGTTAAATCCCAAACGGGTCAAAAACATTTTCATCTGCTCCGGGGTAGTATTCTGGGCTTCATCCAGGATGATGAAGCTGTCGTCCAGCGTCCGCCCCCGCATGTAGGCAAGCGGCGCCACCTCGATGTTGCCCCGCTCCAGGTATTTCTGGTAATTGTCCGGCCCCAGCATGTCAAAGAGGGCATCGTAGAGGGGTCTCAGATAGGGGTCCACCTTGTTTTGCAGGTCGCCGGGCAGAAAGCCCAGCTTCTCCCCCGCCTCCACCGCCGGACGGGTCAGGATGATGCGGTTGATGTCCCCCTTGCGGAAGGCTCTGACCGCCATGGCCACCGCTAGATAGGTCTTGCCGGTGCCCGCCGGTCCAATGCCGAGGACGATGGTATTATTCTGGATGGCGTCCACATAGCGCTTTTGGCCCAGGGTTTTCGGGCGCAGGGGCTTCCCCTTGGCGGTGATGCAGATGCAGTCCCCCGCCAGCGACGCCAGCTTTTCCTCGGTACCCTCGGCCACCATGGTGATGACATAGCGGACATTCTGATCGGTGAGGACTTCCCCCTTTTCCAACACGGATAAGAGTCCTTCCACGGCCCGGCGCGCTTTGTCCACCTGTTCCTCGTCGCCGGAAATTTTGACCTCCGTGCCCCGGCACAGAATGGTGACGCCGTATTCCTTTTCCAAGATTTTTATATTTTCATCAAAGTTTCCGAAGAGAGCCACCGCGTGCTCCATCCGTTCCACATCGACAATTCTTTCGATCATTCATTCACCTTTTCCCGGTCCCTTTTTTCTTCCGCCAATGCCCAAGAGGACGCCCTTTCCCGCGGATTGGGACGATATTTTCACAATTCTGGAGCAATTGCTCAGTATGTACAGTTTATTATAACAAATACTATTGAATTTTACTAGTGGCTAACGAAAATTTACTGCAAATTTTCCCCCTCCTTCGCCCGATCCGTGAGAATTTTCTCGGTGACGCCGATGTCCTTTTCCACCACGAAGCGGGCCGTCAGGATGTAGTATTCGCCGTCTATCTCCCCCGAGAGGGTCCGGTCCTTCTTTTCGCAGTCGCCGACGCCCTTTTCCTCCAGTTCCTCAAGCCTCGCGAGCGCCTGGGCTTTGGCCTGGGACTGGGAGAGGGTCACCTCCTCATAAGAAAAATCCTGGTAGACCCTTTGGCCGTGGTGGATGGGCAGGGCGAAGCCAAAGAGGGAAAGCTGCCGCTCCTCGATCCGCACCTGGGCGTTCTCTCCTGGGGAGGAACCGAGGGAGAGGGGAATTTCCACCGGGCCCACCCGCAGGAAGCCCCGCTCCTTTTTTTCATTGGAGAGGACCTTCTGGCGCTGCTTGAGGGGCACCCGGATGGTCATGGTCTCGTCGTAGAGGGCGATGACCTTGCCCCAGGCGTGCTTGACGATATTCTTGCCGCTTTTGGACTCGATGATGCCACTGATGAGCAGCTCCCCCTTTTGGACCGCGTCCCCCTTCTCGACCATGGCCTTGCCGTCGTGGGCCTCCACCCGCACGATCATTCCCTCATGACCAGCCACCACGTTGCACGGGTCATCCAGCGGCAGCATCTCCGGCGGTTTGACCCGCTCCTCAATCTCGATGTTGGCCGTGCTGCCCTGGATATTGATGGCGATCCAGGAGAGGGTATCCAGCTTGATCATCACCCGGTTTTCGATCTCCCGGGCGTCCACGCTGCCCCGGAACACCCCTTCCTTGAGTCCGTATTCCTGCACCGCGTCCAGGATGGTCTGGGGGTCCACCGTCTCACAGCCGTTGACGTTGATCTGCCAGATGAACTGGGAAAGGACGAACAGGGCGACAAAGAAGGCCACCACGCCCAGCAGCAGTCCCACCCGTTTGCGATACTTTTTCCCCACGAAAGGCAGGCCCGCCACGCCGGTGTGGCGCACTCTGACCCCGGTCTTTCGGGTGAAAAGGCGAAAACGCTTATAGTCGCGCAGCAGCACGCAGCCGGTGACTCGATTTTCCTCCCGGTGCAGCTCCCAGATATTGACGCCGCCCCGCATGGCCAGATTGAGAAAGCGCTCGATAAAATCACCGGTGACCGTGAAGCGGACATAGCCGCAAAACCACCGGAATAGTCTGATGATAAACATGGTGTTCTCCTTTGCCTCGACTTTTTGCCCGTTGGGTGCCGTTTGGAGGGGAACTGAGTAGTACCAGGGGATGCTGTCCTTTGTGGCGGGGAGATTCGGCCTCCCTCCCCGCCGGAGAAAAGTTGGCAGATTTTCCCTTCCAGCCCTCTCCGGGCGGTACGTCGGGATGCCCCGTCCCGGAGACATTCGTTTGGCCCCGTCGGGATACCCCTTTCCCTCGCCACCGACCGGCCCTTCTAGACCTTGATGCGCCGTCCGTCGGGTCCAGCTCCTCCGGACGCTAGAAACGGCCCTTGCGTCCCGGGCGCTAGGTCAAAAACTCCATGGACATGATGTAACCCTCCACCACCACGCTCTCGGCCGCCATGCAGCGAAGCTGAAGGTTGCGCCCGCAAAAGCGCAGCATCATCCGGCCTAGGCTCAGACGGATGACGTTTTCGTCGTATTCCAATATGCCCTGGCACCCCTCCACCACCGCCTCCCGATTGCCGGAAAGCTCGATCTGGGGCAGGGCGCTGAAGGCGTCCTCGGGCACGCCGATGACCTTCGCCACCTTGGTTGTCACCTTGGGCTTAATTTCCTTCTCCGGCGGCAGGGGCCTGCGATTGCGCTGCTTTTCCCTTCTCAACATAACCACACCGTATCCTTTCAAAGCGCCGCCGGTTTTTCCTGGGGTCAATACGGCCAAAATCCGGCGGCTGCAAGCTCATAACTTCATGCTCTTTTCATATATATTGAAAAAAGGGCGCTTTCATACCCATTCCTGACGCCGCCAAAGAGAGGATGCCACAATGACTGAAAAACTCCGATTGTCCAAACCCATGAAGACCCTGTTTCTGCTCTCAGCCGCCGGCGCGCTGTGCCTGGGGATTTTGTGCTACCCCCAGTCCAGCGCTCAGGGTGCCCGGGACGGGCTGACCCTCTGCGCGGGGGTGGTCATCCCGTCCCTCTTCCCCTTTGTGGTGCTGGCCTGTTTCCTTTTAAATTCTGGGCTGGGGGAAATAATCTCCCGCCCCTTCTCCCCCCTGACCCGCCATGTCTTCAAACTCCCCTCCTCCTGCGGCTGCGTCATCCTCATGAGCCTGCTGGGCGGCTACCCGGTGGGCGCCAAGATGATCGCGGGGCTCCTGGAACAGGAAAAGATCGACCGGAAAGAGGCCGCCCGGATGCTCTGCTTCTGTGTCAACGCGGGCCCCGCCTTCCTCATCGGTACCGTGGGACTCTCCATGCTCCACTCCACCGCCCTGGGCGTCATCCTCCTCATCTCCCAAATTCTTTCCTCCCTGCTCATCGGCGCTTTCCTGGGCCTCTTTCACAAAACGCCCCCCAAGACCAAGGCCCCGCAAAACGGCAGCCAGAGCCTGCCGGTGGCCTTCGTCAATTCCGTGTGCGCCGGGGCCTCCTCCATGTTCACCGTCAGCGCCTTCATCGTCTTTTTAAGCGCCGTGACCTCCCTCCTCACCGCCTCCGGCTTCATGGACTTTCTCTGCCAGAAGCTCTCGGCCCTCGCCGGCAGTCAGGTGGTCACCCCTCTGGTCTACGGCTTCTTGGAGGTGACCCGGGGCTGTCTGCAAAGCGCCCAGAACGACGTCCTCACCGGCTTTACCCTGTGCAGCATCCTCGTCTCCTTTTCCAGCGTCTCCATCGTCTGCCAGGTCGTCGCCCTCATCAAGGACCACCGCCTAAACCTGGTCCCCTTCCTCCTCTCCCGCCTGGCCCATGCCGCCATCACCGGCGTCATCGCCCACCTGATCCTTCGGGCGGTGCCGCTGGCCCTCATCAGCGCCGTCTTCAAAGCTCCGCCTAGGCTGGAAATCTCCTATGGCAGCATCCCCGCCGCCGTCTGCATCCTCATCCTCTGTGCCATCCTGCTCCTTTCCGCTTCCCCGGGCGGCGGAATCCGCAAAAGAAAAGAGCGTGGAAAACCGGCGGCAAATGTGGTAAAATAAAACCGTACGCGGAGTCCTGCGCATCGGATAAGACACCGCTTCGCTCATCCGCGCTGTGGCAGCCGTGGAATGAACGCGGGCGAAGCGTCTCCGCGGGCACAGGAAAATACGGCAAAAAGGGGGAAATATCCATGGGAAAACTCTTCGGCGGTCGCATCGAACCGGAGTGCCTCTACTGCGCTTTCGGGCGACCGGGCAGGGACGGCATTATGATTCTCTGCCAAAAGCACGGCGTGGTGGCCCCCCATTACAGCTGTTGGAAATTTAGCTACGACCCCCTCAAGCGGGTGCCCAAAAAGGCCCGCCGGCTCCCTCAATTTTCCCCCGAGGATTTTAAACTGTAAGAGAAGCGGCAAGTTGTTAGAACAACTTGCCGCTTTTTGCTCGATTTTCCCCCAATGGGGCCGATCTTCTAAAGATTTACGGGATTTTTCTGACAAAGTTCCCATATTGTTTTCTGGAGAAATTAGTGTTATTATCTATAGTAAGAAATACCAGGGATGTAATCAGAAGGAGGACTTTTTATGGAATATTTGATAGGCATTGACATTGGTACCAGCGGCACCAAAACAGTCCTGTTTGATACCGACGGCAACACCGTGGTTTCAAGCACGGTGGAATATCCCCTTTATCAGCCCCACAACGGCTGGGCGGAGCAGGACCCGGCCGACTGGTGGAACGCCACCGTCCAGACCCTCAGTGACTGCGTTTCCAAAAGCGGCGTCAACCCCGCCGACATCAAGGGCATCGGCCTCTCGGGCCAGATGCACGGCCTTGTCATGCTCGACGAGCACAACGAGGTCATCCGCAAGTCCATCATCTGGTGCGACCAGCGCACGGGCAAAGAGGTGGAGGAGATCACCGCCAAAGTCGGCCGCGAAAAGATGATTGAGATCACGGCCAATCCCGCCATCACCGGCTTCACCGCCGCCAAAATTTTGTGGGTGCGCAACAACGAGCCGGAAAACTATGCCAAATGCCGCCATATCCTGCTTCCCAAAGACTACATCCGCTTCATGCTCACCGGCGAGTACGCCACCGAGGTGTCCGACGCCTCCGGCATGCAGCTGCTCGATGTGCCGGGCCGCTGCTGGTCCGACGAGCTGCTGGGTCTTTTAGACATCGATAAATCCCTGCTGGCGAAGGTCTACGAGTCCCCCGAAGTCACCGGCAAGGTCACCGCTCAGGTGGCGGCCATGACCGGACTTAGGGAGGGTACCATCGTCGTCGGCGGCGCCGGGGACAACGCGGCCGCCGCCGTGGGCACCGGCATCGTGGAGGACGGCAAGGCCTTCACCACCATCGGCACCAGCGGCGTCGTCTTCGCCCACACCTCCGACATCTCCATCGACCCGAAGGGTCGCGTCCACACCTTCTGCTGCGCCGTTCCCGGCTGCTGGCACATCATGGGCGTCACCCAGGGCGCGGGGCTGTCCTTAAAATGGTTCAGGGACAACTTCTGTCAGGAGGAAATCGCCCAAGCGGAAAAGGAGGGCGTGGACCCCTACTACATCATGGACAACATGGCCGCCAAGGTCCCGGTGGGCTCCAACCGCCTGCTTTACCTGCCCTATCTGATGGGTGAGCGCACCCCCCATCTGGACACCGACTGCCGCGGCGTCTTCTTCGGCCTCTCCGCCATCCACCAAAAAGCGGATCTTATCCGCGCGGTGCTGGAGGGCGTCTCCTACTCCCTGCGCGACTGCATCGAGATCATCCGCGAGATGGGCACCGAGATCGACGACATGATGGCCTGCGGCGGCGGCGGAACCAGCCCGCTGTGGCGCTCCATGCTGGCCGACCTGTTTAACTGCAACGTATCCACCGTCAATTCCAAGGAAGGCCCGGCCCTGGGCGTCGCCATTCTGGCGGGCGTCGGCGCCGGCATCTATCCGTCGGTGGAGGAGGGCTGCCGCCGGGTCATCAAGAAGAACAAGACCCAGGCGCCCACGGCGGAAAACATCGATAAATACGAGGCCTTCTACCGGCTGTACGTCAAGCTCTACCCCGCCCTCAAGGATGAGTTTAAAGAGCTTGCCGCACTGTAAAACCAGATCTTTCCAAACGGCGGTCCCAAAAATGGGACCGCCGTTTTCTTTGGTTCTTCCCCCGGTTTTCACAGAGATTTCCAAGAATATTCACCCATTTTTTCTCGTAAACGGCGGAGGACTATGGTAAGATAGGAACAGAGGTGATGCGTCTTGAAGAAAAAATACGTCCTGACCCTGGTGGTCATTTTGCTCGTCGCGGGTCTGGGCACCGGCGCTTTCTTTTTGCTGCGGGATTACCTGCCCCGCTCCCTACAATTTGAAAAGGACACGGTGGAACTGGAAACCCCGGCGGAAATCAGAGCCTTTACAGTGTCCGCTTATGGGGAAAACAGTCTCATCCCCCAGGAAAACATGACGAGAAGCGAGGCGCAAAAGAACATCGCCGCCATCGTGGAGCACGCCGCCACCTATGGCTACAACACCATCTTTGTGGACGCGGTGGCGGGCGGCGAGGCCTATTACGATTCCGATCTTTTGCCCTCCTCCGTCCACATCGACGGCAAACAGGACAACCGTCAGAAATACGACCCGCTACGCCTGCTCATCAAGGAGGCCCACCGCAACGAAATCCGAGTCTACGCGGTGATTCATCCCTTTGATCTGGGAGGCATCACCGACACCGATTCCCTCTATCAGAAACATCCGGCCAAACTCCACCCCGAATGGCTAACCACAGCGTCGGGTGGAGCCCTCGCCTTTGACCCGGCCCATATCGAGGTGCAGAAATATATCGGCAAGCTGGCCGCCGAAATCGCCGAACATTATAATGTGGACGGCATCCATCTCTCCGGGGTTTCCTACGCCGCCGGCATGACCAGCGAAACGGCACACCAGGCGTCGAGCGGCGCCCTTTCCCTCGAGGACTTTGAGCGAAACGCCATCATCGCCTGTCTTTCCTCGGTGCGCGCCGCCGTTTCCGACGCCGGCATCTCCTTGGGCATCACCGCCCCCGGCGTCAACGTCCATCTCTCCGAGGAAGAGCGCGGCGGCGCCCTGCCCGCGGAAGACAACGGCCTTGACGTCACCGCCGTGCTGGAGGCGGGACTTGTCGACTACATCACGCCCGAGCTCTTTTATGACGTGGGCGGCGCGGACGGCGATTACCAAAGAATTGTCCAGTGGTGGGGAGAGACTTCCCAGACCTACCATATCCCCGTCATCACCTTAAACGCCGTCAGCGCCGCCCAGCGGGGCGATCTCTTCGCCCTGGCCGACCAAATTTATCTCAACCGGCAGCAGAATTTTAAAGGGCACATCCTCTCCACTTACGCCGACCTCGCTTCCGACACCCAGGGTGTGGACGTCTATACCGCCTCCATGTACGCCCTGCCCGCTTCGGAGCAGCCCACCCAGGTCAATCTCAGCTTTGCCCAGACCCTGGCCGTCACCCGGCCGGCCACCGACGCCTTCACCACCACCTATGACCGGTTTTATCTCATGGGCACCTCCGACCCCAGCCTGCCCCTGACGCTGAATGGGGAAAACGTGGAAGCCAGAGGTAGTGGCGGCACCTTCGGGGTGCTCAAGGAGCTGGAAGTGGGGGAAAACATCTTCACCTTCCGCCAGGGGGACGGCGTGGAAACGGTGATTACCATCACCCGCCAGAAAAAGGGCGAGGGAGAGGCGGCCACCATCAGCGCCATCAAGGAAAATTCCGTCTTCCCCACCGCCTCCTACGGCGCCTATGCCGGGGAAGAGATCACCTTTTCCTGCATCGCGCCCGCGGGCGGGGAGGTGAGCGCCACCTTCGACGGGATGCACATTCCCCTCGAGCAGGCGGCTGTGGCCGAGGACGGCGTGCCCGCCCTCTATAAAGGCGCCGCCACCCTGCGCGACGACTATCCGGCGGGGGTCACCACCCGGGTGAGCACCGTCTCCTATACCCTGATCTACGAGGGCAAGACCAGCACCACTTCCTCCTTAGGAGAAATCTACGTGGTGGGCGAGGGCGGAAAGCTGACCATGACCGCCGCCGAATACATCGGCACCGTGTTCAGCGAGCCGGACACCAACAGCGACATTATCGCCAGCCTCAAGCAGGGCTCGGTGGATTTGGTCACCGACCAGACCGACACCATGTGCGAGCTTTCCAGCGGCGGCTGGATTCTCAAGAGCACCGTCGACTTTGTGGAGGGGGCGGCCTCCTATCAGAACAATGTCTCCGAGGTGCTCCTCAAGGAAAAGGAGGACGGAGGCCAGACCTATACCATCAAGGGCACCCACAAGCCTGTTTTCCACTCCTCCCTGGACGACGACGCCTTCACCATCACCCTCTATCATACCGTCAACGTCCAGGAAGGGCTCTTTGAAAATGGAAAGCTCTTCTCCGACATCTCCCAGCGGGTCAACGACGACGAAAGCGTCACCCTGCGCTTCACTCTCAAAGAGGGCGTCAAGCTGTGGGGCTACAATGTGGAATACGACTTGGAGGGCAACACGGTCCTCGACTTTCTGACCCCGCCCAAGCTCTCGGACAATCCCGCCAAGCCCCTGGAAGGGGTGGTCATCGCCCTGGACGCCGGTCACGGCGGGGATGACCCGGGCTCACTGGGGCCGGGGGGCAGCAACGGGGCCACCGAGAAGGACATCAACCTGGCCATCACCTACGAGACCCAGAAGCAGTTGGAGGCCCTGGGGGCCACCGTCTCCCTCACCCGCTCCGACGACTCCCGCCTCTCCTTTGAGGAGCGGTGTATGCCGCCGGAAAACATGAAGGTGGACTTCTATATTTCCTTCCACCAAAACTCGGTGGCCGAAATCACCGACGCCTCCGACATCCACGGCACCGAGATCTATTACCACTACGACACCTCCGCCGCCTTTGCCCAGATTCTTCACGACACCATGACCACGGCCCTGGGCCGCCAGGCGCGGGGCGCTATCCAGTCCACCTACCGGGTGACCCGGATGACCTTCTGCCCCAGTGTGCTGGTGGAAAACGGCTTTATGCCCAATCCCGCCGAATATGAGACGCTGTGCGACTCCTTTACCATCTTCCGCACTGCCAACGCGGTCACCTTAGCCATCATCGACACCATCCAGGCGGCCAACTGACATTTGCCCGTCTCACCTGCCATCAAAATGCCCCGGAAGTGTTCTTCCGGGGCATTTTTGCGCTTATTTCCCCCTATTCCCTCCCCTGGGGTTGACAGGGGGAGAATGGAAGGCTATACTGAGTTTAGTAAATTAGTAATTTAGTAGAAATAAAAAGGGGCGAAATGCATGGATATTCCCGTCACCCTCAAACACAAACCGGTGATTATCTCGGACAATTACGAGCATATCGACGGACACAACGCCTACCACAGCGACGCCAAGGGCCTGTCCCTGGGGCTTGCCCAGTGGAACGACCGGGGTAAGGTGGACATCTCCGCCAAGGTCTGGCGGTACACCGGGGAAAAGTGGTCCCGTCAGTCGGAGGAGCTGCCGCTGCACCGGGTCATCGACCTTGCCATCCTCACCTGCCGGTCCTTGCAGCACTTCCGGGAGGCCTACCGCTATGAGAAGCTCTACGACCCGGCCCATCCCCAGATCGACCGGATCGGGGTGCAGGGGGACGCCATGACCGTGTCGGTGTGCACCCAAAACCCCATGATCGACGAGGACATCCGGCTTTTCTCCCAGGCGCTGAGCGAAAACGACGAGTTCCTCTCGGAACGTCTCCACGTGCTGGCCAATCTTTTGCAGGAAATGGGGTATGGACGTGGACAAAGATAAGCGGGAGAAAATCCGCGCCTACAAGGAGCGCCGGCTGGAAGGCGGCGTCTTCGCCATCCGCAACAAAGAAAACGGCAGGCTCCTCCTCTCCTGGACCACCGAGCTTAAGGGGAGCGAAAACCGCTTCCAGTTTGCCCAGATGACCGGCTCCTGCATCGACCGGAAGATCGCCGGGGACTGGAAAAACATGGGCAGGGAGGTCTTCGTTTTCGAGGTGCTCGACACCCTCCAGCAAAAGGAGGGCCAGACCCCGGAAGAATTTAAAGAGGACGTGGAAGCGCTCTATGAGCTGTGGCTCGAAAAGACGGATTCCGCCCTTCTCTACTGAGCCCGACTTAAAAAAAGCGGACGCTTCGGCGTCCGCTTTTTTTCTTATCTCTTTATAGGGCAAAGCAGTGGTCCACCGGACCGTTTCCCTTCCCCAAGTCGAGGCCGGAGGCCAGGGCGCCGGTGATGTACTCTTTGGCCCTCTCCACAGCCTCCTCCATGGGCAGCCCCTTGGCCAGCCCCGCCGTGATGGCGGAAGAGAGGGTGCAGCCGGTGCCGTGGGTGTTATGGGTCTCCACCCGGCGGGTGGGATACCACCGCACCCGGCCGTCCTTATAGAGCATGTCGTCCCCGCCGTCGAAGTGGCCGCCCTTGATGAGGATATAGCCGCCGTAGCCTTCCGCGATTTTTTCGGCGGCCCGCTGCTGGGATGCCTTGTCGGTGATGGCAAAGCCGCACAGGGCCTCCGCCTCGGGCAGGTTGGGGGTAATGATGTCGGAAAGGGGCATCAGCTTTTGGGTGAGGGCACTCTGGGCGTCCTCGTCGATGAGCCGGTGGCCGCTGGTGGACACCATCACCGTGTCGAGGACCACGTTTTTGGCCCCGTATTGCCGCAGCTTTCCGGCGATGGCCTCGATAATGGGGATGCTGGACACCATGCCGATCTTGACCGCGTCGGGGAAGATGTCCTCGAAGACGCAGTCGAGCTGGGCCTCCACCATGGGGATACTGACATTTTCAATCAGCCGCACCCCGCAGGTGTTCTGGGCCAGCACCGCCGTGATGGCGCACATGCCGTAGACCTTCATCGCCGTGAAGGTCTTTAAGTCCGCCTGCATCCCCGCTCCGCCGCTGGGGTCGGTCCCCGCAATGGTAAGCGCTGTATTCATGGATGATTCTCCTTATTCTGCAATTTGGTCCGCCAGGGCGCGCATCCTTTCGGCGGCGGCCCGGGCGTCTGGCCGGTCCAGGATGGCGGAGACGACCGCGATGCCGGAGAGCTTCCGGCCCCGGAGCTCCAAAGCGTTGTCCTCGTCGATGCCGCCGATGGCCACCACCGGGATGGACACGCTCCGAGCGACCCGGCCCAGGGTATCGAGGGAAATTTTCCCCGCGTCTCCCTTGGTGGAGGAGCCAAACGCCGCGCCGGAGCCCAAATAATCGGCCCCCTCGGCGTAGGCGGCGATGGCCTCGTCCTCGTTGTGGGCGGAAACGCCGATGATCTTACTGTCCCCCAGCCTCTCCCGGGCCAGCCGGATATCCCCATCCTCCTGGCCCAAATGAACCCCCGCCGCGTCCACAGCCAGCGCGATCTCCACGCTGTCGTTGATGATGAGCGGCACCCCATAGCGGTCGGTGACCTCCTTGACCTGGCGGGCGAGGGCGAGAAACTCCGCCTCCGACGCGTGCTTTTCCCGCAATTGAACGAGGGTCACCCCGCCCCGGATGGCCTCCTCCACCTGAAATTCCAGCGTCCGCCCGGCGAGCCAGGTGCGGTCGGTGACCAGATAAAGCCGCATGGTTTCTCTAGCAATTCTCAATGCGAATCCCTCCCATGGAGTCCTCCCGCAGGAGGCTCAGTTCGTCGAGGAGGGCCAGATGATAGCTGCCCGTCCCCCGCCCGGCTTGGGCGGCTTTTTCATAGGCCCTCTCCCCGCAGACGCCGAAGGCGCCCACGGCGGCGGCCACAGCCTCCACCGGACGGACGGCGTCCACCGTCAAAAACGCGCCGATGAGGGCGGAGAGGATGCAGCCGGTGCCGGTAACCCGGCTCATCATGGCGTGGCCATTGCGGATGCAGAAGATCTTCTCCCCGTCGGAGACCACATCGGTCTCTCCCGTGATGACCACCACGGCCCTTATCGTCCGGGCAAAGGAGGCGGCCAGCCGCCGTCTCCCCGCCAAATCCGCCGCGGCGTCCTTCTCCCCCGCGTCCACGCCGCCAAAGCCTGCGGGATGGCCCGCCAAAAACGAGATCTCCGAGATATTGCCCCGGACGGCGGAAAATCGGACGCCCTCCATGAGCTTTCGGGCCCCCTCCCGCCGGAAGGCGGACGCGCTCACTCCCACCGGGTCGAAGACCACCGGCCTGCCAGCCTCGTTAACCCGCTTTCCCGCCAGTTCCATGGCGGTCAGGCGGCCGGCGCTCGGGGTGCCCAGATTGAGCACCAGGGCGTCACAGCGCCCGGCGATCTCCGCAGCCTCCTCGGGGGCGTCGGCCATGATGGGGGAGGCCCCCACCGCCAGCAGGGCGTTGGCGCAGTCGTTGGCCGTGACGAAATTGGTGATACAGTGGACGAGCGGCCGGTTTTGGCGCACCGCTTCGATGATTCCTTCCAGCATGGTCTTCTCCTATCAGATGACGTCGACGTTTTTGCCGCCCAGGATCTTATTCATGTTGCGTACCGCGCACATCTTGCCGCACATGGTACAGGTGTCGGAGTGCTCGGGGGTGGATTCCTCCCGGTATCTTCTGGCCTTCTCCGGGTCAATGGCGAGATCGAACATCCCCTCCCAGTCCAGGTTCTTCCGGGCGGTGGACATATTGTAGTCCCACTCCTTGGCGCCGGGCAGACCCTTGGCGATGTCGGCGGCGTGGGCCGCGATCTTGGAGGCGATGATGCCCTCCTTCATGTCGTCGAGGGTGGGCAGGCGCAGATGCTCCGCCGGGGTGACATAGCACAGGAAGGAGGCGCCGTAGGTGGCGGCGATGGCGCCGCCAATGGCCGCGGTGATGTGGTCATAACCGGGGGCCACGTCGGTGACCAGGGGCCCCAGGACATAGAAGGGCGCGCCCTTGCAGATGGTCTGCTGGATGCGCATATTGGCTTCAATCTGGTCCAGCGGCATGTGGCCCGGGCCCTCGATGATAATCTGCACATCCTTGTCCCAGGCCCGCTGGGTCAGTTCCCCCAGGGTGACCAGCTCTTCAATCTGGGAGATGTCCCCGGAATCCTCGATGCAGCCGGGGCGGCAGGCGTCGCCCAGGCTCAAGGTCACGTCGTACTGCTGGCAGATGTCCAGGATGTCGTCGAAGTGCTCATAGAAGGGGTTCTCGTTGCCGGTCATCTCCATCCAGGAGAAGATGAGGGAACCGCCCCGGGAGACGATGTTGGTGTGGCGGTGGGCCTGCTTGAAGCGCTCGGCGGTGGCTTTGTTGATGCCGCAGTGGATGGTCATGAAGTCCACCCCGTCCTCGGCGTGCATCCGGACGATGTCCAGCCACTCCTGGGTGGTGATCTTGTCCAGATCTTTGTTATAGTAAACGATGGCGTCATAGATGGGCACGGTGCCGATGATGGCCGGGCACTGGGCGGTCAAAGCCCGGCGGAATTTCTGGGTGTCCCCGAAGGAGCTTAAGTCCATAATGGACTCGGCTCCCATGGCCACGGCGGAGTTCACTTTCTCCATCTCCACTTCCATGTTCAGGCAATCTCGGCTGGTCCCCAAATTGACGTTGATTTTCGTCGTCAAGTCCTTGCCGATCCCGTGGGGATCGAGGCAGGTATGGTTTTTGTTGGCCGGGATTGCAACCGTACCCTTTGCAACCATTTCTCTGAGGGCTTCCTCGCTGATCTTTTCCTTGGCCGCGACAACGCGCATCTCTTTGGTGATGATGCCCTTTTTCGCGGCGTTCTTTTGGGTGGTGTAGCTCATGATGAACCTTCCTTTCTTTGTCTCCCGCGCGGTGTTGGTGCGCTTCCTTGCGCGGGTCTATCAAAAGTCTCCGCGGCAAAATAAACCGTGGAGAAGCCTTTGGCCATCCTTTTGGGAAAGCCCAACCGAGCAACGAAAAAGGACGCCAGCGAAAAGCCGGCGCCCTGATAAACAGATGTCGATTTGCTTCCCTACGCCAGTATTAACTAACAGGTTCAAAGGGTCAGGTTTTAACCTTCTCAACCACAGTGGTTCCCCCGCAAACGCTTTATTCTTTTGTGCAGTCACATTATAACACTCCCTTCGCCAAATGTAAACGAAAAATTCTCTTCTTCGCTCTGGACTTTTCTCGCTTGTGGTATAAAATAGAACTATTACATACACGAAGGAAGGCCCTCTCATGAAAATTACCGTCCTTTACGGCAACAATCGCAAGGGCAGCACCTACCACAGCGTCCAGGCCGTGCTTTCCCGCATCCAGGGGGAAAAGCAGGTGGAGGAATTTTTCCTGCCCCGGGATATGCCCCACTTCTGCCTGGGGTGCTTTAACTGCATCAAAAAGGGGGAGGAATTTTGCCCCCACGCCGAGGATGCAGGCCCCATCATCCGCTCACTGGAGGAGGCGGACCTCATCGTCCTCTCCTCCCCGGTCTACGTCTACGACGTGTCCGGCTCCCTCAAAGCCATGCTCGACCATGTGGCCTACCACTGGCTCATCCACCGCCCCCACCCGCCCATGTTCCAAAAGGTGGCGCTGTGCGTCTCCACCACCGCCGGCGGAGGACTAAAAAGCACGCTGGGCACCATGAAGCACAGCCTGCGCTTTTGGGGCGTGCCGAAGATCTACACCCTGGGCACCGTCGTCCACGCGTCCCGCTGGGAGGACGTCTCGGAGAAGACGAAGGCAAAAATCGAGAAAAGAGCCGAGGGCCTGGCGCGCTCCATCGGGCGCAGCGTGGAAAGCGGGCGCAATCCCAGCCCCTCCCCTTACAAGCGCGGCATGCTGTTTCTGGCCAAAAAGCTTCAGCAGGCCGAGCGCCCCATGAGTCAGCGGGACGCCGCCTACTGGAAGGCAAACGGCTGGCTGGACGGCCAAAAGCCGTGGAAGACGGCCAAATAGCATCTAAAACCGGAAAGGAAAAGAACATGGATACACTGGAAAAACAGCTTGCATTCATCCGGCAGGCGGAAGGATTAAAATCCGTTTTGCGCGAGGCGTGGACTTCCACCGGGCGCAGGGAAAGCACGGCGGAACATTCCTGGCGTCTGGCCTTATTGGCGGGGCTGCTGGCGCCCTCTTTTGCGGTTGATCCGGGCAAAACGCTGATGATGTGCCTGGTGCACGATCTGGGGGAACTATATATCGGCGATGTTTCAGCCGCTACCCATCCCAACGAGGCCGACAAACACGCGGCGGAAGAACGAGACGTTCAGCGGGTCCTTTCGCTTTTGCCGGAGGAGCAGAAAGACGAGCTCCTGGCGTTGTGGCGGGAATATAACGAGAACCTGACGGCGGAGGCAAAGCTGGTCAAAGCCCTGGACAAAGCGGAAACGATCCTCCAGCATAATCAGGGGGAGAACCCGGCCGATTTTGACTATCGGTTCAATTTAGACTATGGCAAGGCCTATTTTTCCAGCGATCCCCTCCTCCTGCGGCTGCGTCAATTATTGGACGAAGAAACAGCCGCCCATATCCGGGAGCCGGACGAATGCCATCAGGAAAGCGGCAAGTAGCCTCGATGTCGGACAGAGTCGTTGCAGGCCGGTTCCAGGCTGAAAAATAAAGTCCCAAAGGAACGGTCCTGACAAGGCTTGGTATTAAAGAATTCATACAAAAAAGCGGAAAGCCGTTGGCTTTCCGCTTTTTGTTTTACTGAACTTTGACGCCCAAGAACTTTTCCAGGCAGCCGGTAATGAACATGTGGTCGTCTACATGGGGCAGCCCCGAAACGCAGATGGAGCCGATGACGCCGGTGCCGTTTAGATACAGCGGGAAACCGCCGCCGCACAGCGCGTACTCCATCGGGTCAAGTAGCCAATCCTTTTCCAGTGTCTTACCCTCTAATTCCGCCACGGTAAACAGGTGCAGGCTGCTTTCCTGGCGGGTGAAGACGGTGTTGTGCTTGCGGCCCAGCCACTGTTCATTGTGGGCGTTGGCCCCCTCCAGCACATGGCTGAACACCACCAGGTTGTTGACGGTGATGCGGATGGCGATGGGGAGCTTTCGCTCTCTGGCTTCGTTTACCATCAGCACGCCCAGCTCCCAGGCATCCTTATAGGAAAAATGCTGAAACCGCAGCACTGTCTCCTGTTTTTCCACCAGCTCCTGCAGCGCCTTGGTGTCCTTCTTGAATATTTCCATGGGAATGACCTCCTCTTTTGCCGGGGAATTTTCCCCGCAGTCGCACCTTTTTGCTTACTTTTACCATATCACAAATGGAAGTCGAATCCAATGGAAATTCTCGCCGCGCCCGCAGAAAATGAAGGCCTATTTTTAGTCAATATTTTCTGGAATACCGAGCAGACGGCAGGCGTTGCCGAAAAAGATGAGGTCCTGCTCCTCTTTTGTCAGGCCGGAAGCGCGGATATACTCCGCCGCCGCTTCCCCGTTGGACCAGGGGCAGTCGGTGCCGTAGAGGATGTGATCGGCGCCGTGGTTGCGCACCATCCTCACAAACTGCTCCACCGGTACGCTGCCCATGGCGAGGGAAGTGTCCAGATAGACGTTTTTACGCCCCACGATGTGCCGTTCCACCTCGTCCCACAGATTAAAGCCCCCCATGTGGGCCAGAATCACCCGCAGCCTGGGGAAATGGTCCAGTACCGCCGCAGCTCCCTGGGGGGTGGTGTGGATGAGATCGGGAGACAGCGGGTCCCACCCGGCGTGAAAGGCCACGATGAGCCCCAGCTCCTGGCACTTTTCGTAAATGGGGAAAACACGCTCCTCCTCCACGAAAAACTCCTGGTAATCCGGGTGGAGCTTGATGCCCTTGAGCCCCAGCGTTCGGATGCGCTCGAGCTCCTCCAAGGCGTTTTCCGCCTCGGGGTGGACCGAGCCGAAGGCCCGGGTGGGACCCTCGTTGTGGGCGGCGGCGAAATTGTTGACCGAGGTCTGCTGGCGGGGGTTGGTGGCGATGTTAAAAAGCACCGCGATGTCCGTGCCCCATTCCTTCATGGCCCGGCAGGTGTCGTCGTAGGTGCCGTCTGTCTCGGGGGTGATGCCGCAAATGCTTTGCAGCTTTGCCACAGCGCCCGCCGCTATTCTATCAGGAAAACAATGGGTGTGAAAATCAATGCGCATGAATTACGCCTCCAGTCTGGTATCCAGTTCCTGGCACCCATTATAGCACAATTTTTTCCCGGTGGTAAATAGCCGGCTTCCCACCTTTGGGACGCCGCTGCTTCAATATCACCAAAAATAGGGGCATTTCTTTGGCATCCACTATTTATCACATTCTGTTGAAACCGGCTGCCAAACTATGTAAAATGGACATAACGGCTCAAAGTTCTCAGAGCGTTCCCAAAATTTGATCAAAGAGGTGGCTGCAATGAAAGAATACGGCGTTGGCGTCATCGGCTATGGCTTTATGGGCAAAACCCATTCCTATGGCTATCAGACCCTTCCCTTCTATTATCCGGACATGCCCTTCAAAGTGAAGCTGGTGGGCATCTGCAACACGACCCTCTCCAAGGCGGAGAAGGCCAAGGAGCTGCTGGGATTTTCCTATGCGACCTCCAACGCGGACGATATTTTTAACGATCCCAACATTCAGATCGTCAACATCTGCACCCCCAACGCCTACCACAAGGACATGGTGATCAAGGCCATCAAGGCGGGCAAGCACGTCTACTGCGACAAGCCCTTTGTCATGAACTACGCGGAGGCGGAGGAGGTCATCGCTCTGGCCAAGCAGTATCATGTTACGGCGCAGATCGCCCTGCAAAACCGCTTCTATCCCATGATCATGAACGCCAAGCGCCTCATCGACGAGGGCAAACTGGGCCGCATCACCTCCTTCCGCGGTATCTTCCTCCACGCCAGCAACATCGACCCCAACAAGAAGATCGGCTGGCGGCATAAGAATTCCCTGGGCGGGGGCGGCGTCCTGTTTGATTTGGGCTCCCACATCCTGGACCTGGGCTATTATCTTATGGGCGACTATGAGAAGATCCTTTGTCAGACCGACAAGCTCTACGACAAACGCCCCGACGCCGAGGGCAACATGGTCCCGGTGGACAACGACGACCTGGCGCTGATGATGTGCCAGATGAAAAACGGCGCTTACGGCACCATCGAGGCGTCCAAGGTGGGCACCGGCTTCGACGACTCCCTCCGGTTTGAGATTCACGGGGTCAAGGGCGCCATCACCTTTGACATCGCCGACCCCAACCACCTGTATTTCTTTGACAACACCATCCCCGACGGCCCGTTAGGCGGCGAGCGGGGCTTCAAATGCATCTCCTGCACCCAGCGCTACGCGCCTCCGGCGGCTGCGTTCCCCGGCGCCATGTGTTCGGTGGGCTGGATTCGCGCCCATGTCCACTGCCTGGCCACCTTCCTTTACCACGTCCATGAGGGTACGCCGGCCACCCCGTCCTTGGAGGAAGGCGCTTACATCCAGAAGGTGATGGAGCGCGCCTACGAGTCCGACGCACAGGGCGGCACCTGGGTCAGCATCGACTGATTCTTCCCCCAAGCGTTTCACGGCCTGTGACTTTCAGTGAGTTGCAGGCCGTTTTTCGGCCGTTTCCTCGTTTGAATCCGGACGAACCGGTCCATACTTTTGACAAAAACCTATCTCCCAACATATTCCATCTATTACGAAGCGAAGAAAGGCGGCAGCTTATGAAAGTAGACAAGGAACTCAAAACCCAAATTCTCGACTGGATCGACGCCCATCGGGACCAGATGGTCCGGGACATCGGCGCCTTGGTCAACATCGAAAGCGTGTCGGTGGCCACCGAAGGCGCCCACCCCTTTGGGGAGGGCCCCGCCAAGGCGCTGGACGCGGCGCTGGAGATGGGCCGCTCCTACGGCTTTCGCACCCAGAATCACCGCTACTACGCCGGTTCCATCCTCATGGGCAACGGCCAGAGGGAGCTGGGCATCCTGACCCATCTGGACGTGGTGCCCGCCGGTCCCGACTGGCTCCACGAGCCCTACCACTGCACCGTCAAAGACGGAAAGCTCATCGGACGGGGCGTGGCCGACGACAAGGGCCCGGCGGTGGCCGCCCTCTACGCCATGCGCTGTCTTTATGAACTGGCGGTGCCCATGGTCCACTCGGTGCGTCTCATCATGGGGTGCAGCGAGGAGACGGGCAGCGCGGACATGCAGTACTATGTGGACCACTGCCCCATCCCCGACTTCTCCATTGTCCCCGACGCGGAATTTCCCGTCTGCAATGGGGAGAAGGGCATCCTCGCCGCCAATTTGGTGGGCCCCGTCCTCTCTGAGCGCGTCGCGGCGCTCTCGGGGGGCGAGGTGACCAACGCCGTGGCCGCCCACGCCAAGATCGTCCTGCGGGACATGACGGTGGATGGAGTGCTCCAAAAACTGGGGGACCAAAAGGGGGACCTGGTGGTGGCGGAGTCCGAAGAAGGGGTGTCCATTTCCGCCAAGGGCGTCTCCACCCACGCGGCCTTCCCGGAAGGCTCGGTCAACGCCATCCACAAGCTGTGCAAGGCGCTGGTGGACTGCGGCCTTATGGAGGGCAGCGATAGGGACGCCCTCTCCTTTGTGGTACAGGTGCTGCAAACCAACGACGGCGCGGGCCTGCAAATCCAGGGCCGGGACGACGTTTCGGGGGAAACCACCTGCATCGGCGGCCTCATCGGCGTGGAAGAGGGCCGGGTGGTCCTCAACGTAAACATCCGCGCCTGCATCAGCGCCGACCTTGCCGCCCTGCGGGAGCATATCGCCGCCACCTGTGAGGAAAACGGCTTTACCCTGGGCGAGTGTATGGAGAGTAAACCGCTCTATATCCCCGCCGACAGCGAGGCGGTCACCTTCCTCACCGAGACCTACAACGAGCTCACTGGGCAAAACCTCGCCCCCTACGCCATCGGCGGTGGCACCTACGCCCGGGAGATGCCCCGGTCGGCTGCCTTCGGCGCGGCCCGTCCGGGCGGCCTGCTCCCCGATGAGAGCGGCCACGGCGGCATGCATCAGCCCGACGAGGCCATCGCCATCGAGGACCTCCTGGACGCAGCCAAAATCTATGCCATATCCCTCTTGCGCCTGGACGGCATCGACTTCGATGTCCAGTGAACCCAGGCGGGAAAGGAGAGTCCATGAAAAAAATCTGTGTGCTGGGAAGCATCAACATCGATAAAACCTATCAGGTCCCCAAGCTCCCCGATGTGGGGGAGAGCGTGGTGCCCACCGGGCGCTTTGCCTCCACCGGCGGCAAGGGCTTTAATCAAGCCGTCGCCGCCCGGCGGGCCGGGTGCCAGGTCTCCTTCATCGGCAAGCTGGGCCCGGACGGGGATTACCTCTATGAGCTGCTCACACGGGAGGGCATCGACCACAGCTGCACCTTCCAGTCCAAAGACATCCCCACCGGCTCCGCCGTCATCATCATCGCCCCCGACGGCAAGAATATGATCGTGGTGGATGTGGCGGCCAACAAGGCCATCACCGCTGAAGAGATGGCCCGGACGGCCCCTCTCGTTGAAGAGTGTGACATCGCGGTGACCCAATTGGAAACCAACATGGAGGCCGCCACCCTCTTTTTTGCCCGGGCCAAGGCGTGCGGCAAGCCCACCGTCCTCAACCCAGCGCCGGTGGACGACCTGCCCCCGGCGCTGTTACGCTCCACCGACATTCTCGTCCCCAACGAGACGGAACTGGCCTACTTGATCGGCGTCCCCGTCACCGACGATTACGCCCTGCTTTACAGCAAAATGGGCCCCTTCTTCCAAGCCGGGGTCAAGATCGTCATCGTCACCCTGGGGGAACACGGGGTGCTTTTGTGCGACGCCAAGGGGTTTGACCACCTCCCCGCCAGCAAAGTGAACGCGGTGGACTCCACCGCCGCGGGGGACTCCTTCATCGGCGCTCTCGTCTCCCGGATGGACCCTTCCCATCTGGACGACCGGGCCGCCCTTCTGCCCGCCGTGGCCTACGCCCAGAACTTTGCGGGCTATGTGGTCAGCCACATCGGCGCCTATGACTCCATGCCGCCCCGGTCCCTCTCCGATACCTTCGCGTCTACATAATCTCTCCTCTCCGAAAAGCGCCGAAATCAATCAGCGGCTTTCGAGAAATCTGTGCGGCAAAAACCATAACAAAGCGCCGGAAGCGTACGCTTCCGGCGCTTTTGTATGAGAGGGTTTCTTCGCCATCGGGGCGGGATGCTCCGCCGCCTGTGGCCGGGGGGAGGGATATGCCATCACCGGTGGGGGCTGGATCACTCATCGAGGCCCTTGTCCGCCCGGTACTGGGCCAGCAGCAGGTCCACCACCCTTCCGTAGCTCTGGACGCCGTCGGCCTGGTGCTGGCTTTTGAGATAGGCGTCGTTGACATTGTCCGCCACCTGGGCCACCGGCCCCTCAAACTGGGACCAATAGGCGCTGTTGGCGGCAAAGTCCCGCCGCACGCCGTCGTCTAGAGCGCTCATGAGCTGGGTGTGAAGCTCCGGGTCGATGCGAAAAAGGGCGTTGCCCGCATAGATCATGGCCATCACCTTGCCCGAATACCGCACGCTCACATCGCCGGAACTCACACAGCACAGGTAAGAGATGAAATTGGCCTCGTCCTCCCGCATAAAGCCCGCCAGGTGGGAGAGCTCATGGGCGGCGTTAAAGGGGATGCTGTAGTGGGAGACATCCCCGTTGATGTTCGCTTCAAAAGTGAAGGGGAAGAAAAATCCCACCAGCTTCGTGTAGGACATGGGCCGGGAGCAGAGCAGCACCTTGGGACGGGCCGACACCTCGTTGACAAAGTCTGTCCCGGAGGAAAAGCGGGCGTATTCCCCTTTCATTTGTTTGGTCAAGTCCCCCAGAGATCCCGAAAAGGTCATGACCCCGTTTTCGTCCTCGGGGACCTGGGTCCTGAGGTCGTTTACCTCCCCGATGAGTTCCTCCACCAGTGCCGCCAGCTCCTCCTTGGAGGAGTCACGGACGGTGAGACCCATGAGGTCCGCCGCCGGATAGCGGTGGTAATTCATGGAACAAAACAGCGTCAGCGCCAGAAAGATGCAGGAGCCGATGACGCACAGGTTGACCCCCGCTTTGTAGAGGATAAGCCCCCTTCCCTCCCGGCGGCGGACGGCCCGGACGATGACGGCGATCAGGTAAATAAGCACCGCCAGCACGGCCAGCGGCACCACCCATTCCACCAGCGCAAAGGGGAAAAGGGAGGTGACAAAGGAGATAGCGCGCATGAAGACGGGGTAAACGGTGCGGACATAGCCCTCCGCAAAGGCGGAATTTGCGGAGGCAATGGCGATTAAGAGGAGGGAGAGGGGCACTCCCAAGAGCCACCACAGCCGTTTGAGGGCGAAGGGGCTATGAAAGAACCGGCGGAGTTTGTCCATCTTAAAACAGCACGATGGTCACGCCATCGTTTCTCCGTCCGTAGTCGCTGTCCTGCTGAAGCCACGGGAGCTTCGCCACCGCTTCCCGGGCCGCCACCGCGTAGCTGGAAAAATCCTCTCCCGCGATGACCGCCTTCAGCCGTCCCATCCGCCGCTTATTTTGCAACTCCGCCCGGGCTCTGGGCCGGATGCCGCCGCCCACCCCGCTAGAGCCGTAGCCGTGGATGATCTTGGCCGCCTTGGCCCCCCGGCCCCGGGCGGTGGCAAGACCCATATTCATCCGGCGGATGGCCTCCTCCACGGTGGGACGCCCCGCCTCAATATTGATAATTTCCATTTTGCTCATGTCTTCGCGCTCCTCGCCACTTAAATTTCGTCTGTCTCCTATTTTAGCAGTTACCCCTTCCCCGCGCAACGAAAGATTGTGAATCCCCTGCAAGAAAAGCGCAAATATTCCATGAACTTCGTTTCTTCGCTCTGGCCAAAGCGGCCACCGCGTGGTATAGTAAAGAGGAAACTGAGAAGGAAGGTGAAACCCATGGGTAAATCAAAAATATTTGTGCGGGTCATGTGCCTGGTGTTGGCGGCCGTCTTCGTCATCTCCATGCTCAGCGCCGCCTTCCTCTCCCTATTCTAGCGCAGACGCCCTGCGCGTCGATTTTTTATAGCAAGACAAAACAGCTCGGACACTCCGAGCTGTTTTTTTGCCCTTTTCTCTCTCTCCCTGTTGACAAATCTACTCAATGAGTCTACAATAAAGATACCCCCCGGGGGTATGGTATTGCGAGGTGACTATAATGAAACAAAAATTCGATGTGACGGGCATGACTTGTTCAGCCTGCTCGGCCCATGTGGAAAAGAGCGTACGGAAGCTGGAAGGCGTCCAGGATGTCAGCGTGAACCTGCTGCAAAACAGCATGCAGGTGGAATATGACGAAACGGTGCTAAACCCTGCCGCCATTGTTTCCGCGGTGGAGCAGGGCGGCTATGGGGCCTCCCTCCACGACAAAGTTGTCGGGACGAAAACAACGTCGGCAGCGGCGCCCACCGACGCCGCTCGGGAGCAGACCGCCTCTATGAAGCGGCGGCTGATCCTCTCCTTCTGCTTTTTGATTCCGCTGATGTATATCTCCATGGGGCATATGCTGGGGCTTCCCACCCCCGCCTTCTTCCACGGGCCCCAAAACGCCCTCATTTTCTCCTTCACCCAGTTTCTCTTGACCCTGCCGGTCATCTATATCAACCGCAAATATTATGAAGTGGGCTTCCCCGCCCTCTTCCGGGGCGCGCCCAATATGGATTCCCTCATCGCCATCGGGTCTTCCGCCTCCCTGATCTACGGCGTCTTCGCCATCTATCAGATCGGCTGGGGACTGGGCCACGGGGCCATGGATGTCGTAAACGCTTACAGCATGGACCTCTACTTTGAGTCGGCCTCCATGATCTTGACCCTCATCACCGTGGGCAAGTTTTTGGAGACCCGCTCCAAGGGCAAAACCTCCGAGGCCATCGAAAAGCTGATGAACCTAACCCCCAAAACCGCCACGGTCATTCGGGACGGCAAGGAGGTTCAAATTCCGGTGGACGACGTGCTGGTGGGCGACGTACTGGCGGTCCGTCCGGGCCAGAGTGTGCCGGTGGACGGCGTCATTTTAGAGGGCGCTTCCGCGGTGGACGAATCGGCCCTCACCGGCGAGAGCATCCCGGTGGAAAAGGCGCCGGGGGACCCGGTCATCGCCGCCACCATCAACAAATCCGGCTACTTCACCTTCCGCGCCACCAAAGTGGGGGAGAACACCACCCTTTCCCAGATCATCCAGCTGGTGGAGGACGCCAACGCCACCAAGGCCCCCATCGCCAAGCTGGCCGACAAGGTCAGCGGCGTGTTTGTGCCGGTGGTCATCTCCATCGCGGTACTTTCCTGCCTCGTCTGGCTGCTCTTGGGCAAGCCCTTTGACTTCGCCCTCTCCATCGGCATCGCCGTGCTGGTCATCTCCTGCCCCTGCGCCCTGGGCCTGGCCACGCCGGTGGCCATCATGGTGGGCACCGGCAAGGGCGCTCAAAACGGCATCCTCTTTAAATCCGCCGAGGCCTTGGAGGTGCTCCACCACGTGGACGCCGTAGTTTTGGATAAGACCGGCACCATCACCCAGGGCACCCCCTCGGTCACCGACCTGCTCCCTGCCCCCGGCATTTCAGCCAAAGAGCTCATGGAGGTGGCGGCGGCCTTGGAGCGTCCCTCCGAGCATCCGCTGGCCCAGGCCGTCACCCGATATGCCGATGAACAGGCGGCCGCCGTCCTCCCCGCCGGGCAGTTTGCCGCCGTCACCGGCTTCGGCGTGGAGGCCGTCGTCGACGGCTCGCCCTGCCTTGGCGGCAACAAAAAGCTGATGGCGGAACGGGGCGTCGAGTTAAACGCCTTGGCGGACGCCGCCGAGAGACTTGCAAACGACGGCAAGACGCCCCTCTTCTTCGCGCGGGACGGCCGTGCGCTGGGGCTCATCGCCGTGGCCGACGTGGTCAAACCCACCAGCAAGGAGGCTATCGACGCCCTGCGCGCCATGGGCGTGGAGGTGACCATGCTCACCGGGGACAACGAGCGCACCGCCCGGGCCATCCAGCGCGAGCTCGGCCTTACCAGCGTCATCGCAGAGGTCCTGCCCGCCGACAAAGAGCGCCAAGTGCGCCGCCTCCAGGAGGAGGGCAAACGGGTAGCCATGGTGGGCGACGGCATCAACGACGCCCCGGCGCTGGCCCGGGCCGACGTGGGCGTGGCCATCGGCGCGGGCACCGACGTGGCCATCGAGTCGGCGGACGTGGTGCTCATGAAGAGCGACCTTCTCGACGCGGTCACCGCCATCGAGTTAAGCCGCTCGGTCATCCGCAACATCAAGCAGAACCTGTTCTGGGCCTTCTTCTATAATGCCATCGGCATTCCCCTGGCGGCCGGCGTCTTCTTTAGCCTCTTGGGCTGGAAGCTCAGTCCCATGTTCGGCGCGGCCGCCATGAGTCTCAGCTCGGTGTGCGTAGTGTCCAATGCCCTGCGCCTCAAATTCTTCAAACCCCGGCGTCGTATGACCGCGGCCGCCGGAGACCCTATCATTTCATCAAAGACTAAAGGAGAAACTGCTATGAAAAAGACCATGATCATTGAAGGCATGATGTGCGCCCATTGTTCCGGACGGGTGGAGAGCGCCCTCAACGCCATCGACGGCGTCAGCGCCACCGTCAATCTGGAAGAGAAAAGCGCCACGGTGACCCTCTCCCAAGAGGTCGGCGACGACGTCCTCACCAAAGCGGTGACCGACGCGGGCTACACCGTCACATCCATCGCGTAAAAGGAGGGAACGCCGTGAAAGCGGACCACAAAAAAGTGACTCGCCTCCTCAAAACCGCCCGGGGCCAGATCGACGGCATCCTGGGCATGATCGAGGAGGACCGGTACTGCATCGACATTTCCAACCAGCTCATGGCCACCGAGGCCATCCTCCACAAGGTCAACCGGGAGATCATCAAAGCCCACCTCTCCGGCTGTGTCCGGGAGGCCTTTGCCCAGGAGGACGAAGGGCTCAAAAATGAAAAAATCGAGGAGATCATGGCGGTCTTCGACAAGCTGGAACGATAGGAGGATGAGGATGGATTACGAAAACATGGAAGCGCTCCCCCGGGAAAAGCTATTGGAGCTTGTCTCCATCTACGCCAAGAATTGGCTTGCCATGGACGGGCTCTGGTTTCAGGCGGCGGAGCGGCAGTTTGGCATGGACGTGGCCATGGACCACGACGAGGAGGTCTGGCGGCGCTTTACCCAGATTGAGGCCAACCGCATCAAAGCCTTTTTAGGTCTCCCCGACCGGGCGGGCCTGGAAGGGCTTGAAAAAGCCCTCTCCTTTCGCCTCTATGCCTGCCTCAATAAAGACAGCATCGAGATCGAGGGCAACACCCTCCTCTACCGGGTTCATTCCTGCCGGGTGCAGGACGCCCGGTCCCGGAAGAGGATGCTCTTTCACCCCTGCAAGCGGGTGGGCGTGGTGGAGTACGACGGCTTTGCCAGGGTCATCGACGACCGCATCACCGCCGAAGCGGTGAGCTGCTACCCCGACATCACCGACGAAAGCTGCGCTTGTGTCTGGAAATTCACTCTTAAGCCCTGACGCAAAGAAAAGCGGCGGAAATTTCCGCCGCTCTTCTTTTGCACGAGCTTCCGCATGATATAATCGCGGGAAGCAAAAGCGCCCTGGAAATATTCCAGGGCGCTTTTGCTCTTTATTTAGTCCACATCCTGCATCATATTTTCCACGCCGGCCACCAGGAGCCGGTGTTCGGGCGCGGTGAGGTCCGGGTCCTTTGTGAGGATCTGCCGGGCGGCCTCCTGGGCCCGGCTCAAAGTGGCCGTATCGGTGAGCAGGTCCGCCAGCTTTAAGGTGGGCAGGCCGTGCTGGCGCAGCCCAAAGAAGTCGCCGGGGCCCCGGAGATTTAAGTCCTCCTTGGCGATGGCGAAGCCGTCGGTGGTCCGGCACATGACCTGCAGCCGCTTTCTCGTCTGCTCCCCCTTGGCGTCGCTTAAAAGGATACAGTAAGCCTGGTCCCGGCCCCGGCCCACCCGGCCCCGGAGCTGATGGAGCTGGGACAATCCGAAGCGCTCGGCGTTTTCGATCATCATGATGACGGCGTTGGGGACGTCCACTCCCACTTCCACCACCGTGGTGGAGACAAGGAGCTGGATTTCCCCGTTTTTAAAGCGGGTGATGGCCGCCTCCTTGTCCTTCGGCTTCATCTTGCCGTGGAGCAGTCCCACCGTGTAGCCGGAGAAATACCGGTCGGCCAAGAGTTTGGCGTACTCGGTGGCGGGCTTTAGGTCGCTTGCTTCCCCCGCCTCCACCAGCGGACAGACGATGTATGCCTGTTTTCCCGCGTCCAGGTGCTTTTGGATGAAGCCGAAGGCTCGCATCCGCTTGTCCGAGCCGATGCAGTAGGTCTCGATCTTCTGCCGTCCCGGCGGCAGCTCGTCGATGACCGACAGGTCCAGGTCACAGTAGATGGTCTGGGCCAGGGTCCGGGGAATTGGAGTGGCCGACATGACCAGCACGTGGGGATTCTCCCCCTTGCTCAACAGCCGCACCCGCTGGGCCACGCCGAACCGGTGCTGCTCGTCGGTGACCACCAGGCCCAGCCGGTCAAAGGTCACCGTCTCTTCGATGATGGCGTGGGTGCCGATGAGAAGCTGAATCTCCCCTGCCTGGAGCGACTTCAGCAGCTCCCGGCGTTTAGCGGCCCGGGTGGAGCCGGTGAGGAGGGCCGCTTTGACCCCCAGCGGTTCCAACACCGGGGCGAGGGTCTCAAAGTGCTGGAGGGCCAGAATTTCAGTGGGCGCCATCAGCGCCGACTGGGCCCCGTTCCTGGCCGCGAAATAGACGGCCGCCGCCGCCACCATGGTTTTGCCCGAGCCCACGTCCCCCTGCACCAGCCGGTTCATTGGGGTGCCGGCGGTCATGTCCCGGCAGGCCTCCTCGATGCTTCGGCGCTGGGCCCCGGTCAGGGTGAAGGGCAGGCTCTCATAAAAGGGGGCCAGGTCATAGGGCTCCATGGGCCGGGTCTTGAGACGCTTACTGCGGTTTCGCATCCGCAGAAACGCCAGCTGGCACAAAAGCAGCTCCTCGAAGATGAGCCGGTCCCGGGCGATCTCCATGGCCGCCCGGTCGGGGGGCAGATGGATATTCTGAACCGCGTAGGATTTGTGGCACAGATGAAACGCCTCCCGCATCTCTTTGGGCAGCGGGTCCTCGATGTGGCCCTCCATCTCCGCGAGGGCCTGGCGCACATTCTCCCGGATGAGCTTGGAGGAAAGGCCCTCGGTCAGCGGATAAACGGGGATGAGGCCCGCCCGCTCTCCCGACCGGAAGACCAGGGGGGAAGCCATGGTCTTCCGGGTGAAGGTGCCCTCCACCTTGCCGTAGAAGATGTACTCCTGCTCCACTTCCAAAGCGTCCACCGTAAACTTGGTGTTAAAGAAGGTGATGACCATATCGGAGGAATGGTCGGTCACCACCACCTTGAAGAGGGAGAGGCCCTTGCGGATGCGCTGCTCCCCCGTCTTGGAGACGACGGCGGCCCGGATGGGCACCGCCCCGTCCGGCGGGGCCCCGGCGATGGATACGGGCCGGGTCAAGTCGATATAGGTGCGGGGGTAGTGGCCCAACAGGGAGCATAAGTCGGTGATCCCCAGTTTTTCATAGAGCTTGGCCCGCTTTTCCCCCACGCCCTTGAGATAGCGGATGTCCTTATTGCCGTCAGCCATGTTCCTCCCCCCTTCGATGAAAAAAGGAGGGGGCCTTCCCCCTCCTTAGAAAATCTCATTACTCCACGGAAATCATGTAATAATACACCGGCTGTCCGCCGTTAATCAGCGTGATCTCGATGTCGTCGGGCAGCTTTGTTTTGAGCACGCCCAGGGTCTCCTCCGCCTGCTCGTCGGCGACATCCTCGCCGTAGAACAAGGTGACAAAGCTGGAATCCCGATGGATGAGCGCCCGGGTCAGCTTGGTCACCGCCCGGGTCAAGTCCCGGTCGGTAAAGGTGAGCTTGCCGTTTTCCATGGCCAGCAGGTCGCCCTTATGGATGTTGTGGCCGTCGTAATCGGAGTCCCGCGCGGCAAAGGTGATGAGTCCCGTCCCCACCTTCTCATAGGCCTTCATCATGGAAAGCTGGTTTTCCTGGGCCGTCAAATCCGGGTCAAAAGCCAGCATGGCCGCCACGCCCTGGGGGATGCTCCGGGTCTGGAGGACGATGACCTTCCGGTCGGCCAGCTTGATGGTCTGCTCCGCCGCCATGATGATGTTCTTGTTGTTGGGCAACACAAAGACGCACTGGGCCGGCACCGCGTGGATGGCGTGGAGGATGTCGTCGGTGGAGGGGTTCATGGTCTGGCCGCCGCTGACCACCTTGTTTACACCCAGATCGGTGAAGAGCTGGCTGACGCCCTCTCCGGCCGCCACCGCCACGAATCCGTAGGGGGTGTCCGGGTCCACAGGGAGATAGGTGTCCTCCTGCTGTTCCTTCTGGGCTGCCGCCTTCTTGCCCTCAAACTGCAAGCGCATGTTGTCGATCTTAATGTTGGCGAGCATGCCGAATCCCAGCGCGTGCTGAAGCGCCTTGCCGGGGTTGTCGGTGTGGACATGGACCTTGATGATATCGTCGTCGTCCACCACCACGACGCAGTCGCCGATGCTCTCAAGATAAGCGCGCAGGGCCAGCGGGTCGTTGCCATTTGCCTTGTGAACGATAAACTCGGTGCAGTAGGTGTGGGTAATTTCCCCCTCGTAGTCCCCGATGGCGCTGGACGTGCCGCTCTTGGCGGACGCCGCTTCCTTTTCCTCCTGGGAAGGGATGATGACGCCGTCCTGGAACACGCTCTTCATGCCTTCAAAGATGACCACCAGGCCCCGGCCGCCCGCGTCCACGACGCCCGCCTTTTTGAGCACCGGCAGCATCTCCGGAGTCTGGGCCAGGGCGTCCTCGGCGGATGTACAGATTTCATTCCACACGAATACGGGATCGTCGTTCTCCGCGGCCACCTTGTCGGCGTGCTCCGCCGCCATCCGGGCCACGGTGAGGATGGTGCCCTCGGTGGGCTTCATCACCGCTTTGTAGGCGGCCTGGACACCTTTAGCGAGCGCCGCCGCTAGGTCCTTGCCGTCCGCTTCCTTTTTGCCGGTGAGCCCCTTGGAGATACCCCGAAACAGAAGGGACAAAATGACGCCCGAGTTGCCTCTGGCGCCGCGCAGCAGGGCGCTGGACGCCACCGCCGCCACCTCTCCCACCCCGCCGGGGTGCTCCATGACACTCAGCTCTCGGGCCGCGGCGGAGATGGTCATGGACATATTGGTTCCCGTGTCGCCGTCGGGCACCGGGAAAACGTTGAGTTCATCCACTTGCTGTTTTTGATTGACAATATGATTGGACGCCGAGATGAAAGCATCCCGCAATATCTGGCCTGTTATCACCGTGATCAGCACTCCCTTTACTTTCAGTCTGCTTATATTCCCCCGCAGATGTCTATTCCGACTTCATACCGTCAACATACACGTTGACCTTGAGCACATCGAGTCCCGTGGCGTCCTCAACGGTATATCTGACTTTATTGACGATACTTTTTACGATGGCGGCAATATTCAGGCCGTAAGTTACGATGATGTGCATGTCGATGGTCAGTTTGCCGGCGGTGCTGCGAATACGGATGCCCTTGTCCGGCACATCCTTGCGGCTGAGCAGGGCGCGAAAGCCCTGGGACGGTGTAGAGTTGACCATCCCCACCACGCCAAAGCATTCCGATGCCGCTTTACCAGCCAGATTGGCTACAAATTCCTGGGAGATTTCAATGGTGCCCAGGGGGTTTTCAATCTTGATCATTAGAACCCCTCCTTACTTCATCTTATTCCAGACGGGGAAAAATTATCAGTTTACCCTTTCGGGATGGATACAAACATTATTCTATATTGTACCAATTATTCAGGAATAAATCAATTGTCCCGACGGGGAATTCTTCCCATTCTTCCGATTTTTTCACACCTTGCTTCCTTCTCCCATAGGGCCTATAATGAAGATAACCATTCCCGCCCCCGAGGAGCGGGTCAACCGCCATTTTCATGACCGAAGGAGGCCAATTCCATGCGGCTCAAATATGATGTGGACACCAAGATTCTTTTTCAGATCGGCGACCCCTTGGACCAGTGCTGCGCCACCTATTTGCACAACGCGCTCTATGAGTTTTGCAATGTAAACGCCGTCAACCTGTCCGTCCCGGTACCCAAAGGCGGGCTTGGGGACTTTGTAAAGGCGGCCAAAGTTATCGGCGCGGCCGGGTTTGACCTGACGATGCCCCACAAGAGCGCCATCATCCCCTTTTTGGATGAGTGCGACCCGGCCAGCCGGGCCTTCAAATGCGTCAACCACGTCAAAATCCGGGAGGGGAAGCTCATCGGCGTGGGCCTCGACGGCGCGGGCATGGGGCTCTCCCTCCAATATGAACAGGGGGACATCGGCGGACGCCACGCCCTCATGATCGGCGCGGGCGCCGTGGCCGGCCCCATCGCCGCCGACCTGTGCGCACGTGGCGTCAAGAAATTCACCATTGTCAACCGGACGGTGGAAAAAGCGAAATATATCGCCGATACCCTCCGGGAAATCTACGGCGCGGACACCACCTACGGTCCTTTCACCGAGGAATATCTCTCCCAAACGGCGCCGGACATCACGCTGGCGGTGCAGTGCACCTGTCTGGGCGGCGGCAGCCACTGGCAGGAATTCCCCCACCTGGGCTTTGTGGACCTTTTGCCCAAAGAGTGCATCGCGGCGGATGTCCTCTACCCCACCACCACCTTCTTAGAGGCCGCCAAGAGCCGGGGACTCCCCACCGTCAGCGGAAAGGGGATGCTCTATCAGCAGCAGCTTGCCATGATGGAGTTTTACTTCGGTGTGAAGCTTGGCCCCGACGCGCTGGCGGAAGCCATCGAAGCGCTGGAGGTAGCCATTGCGCTGCGCGGTGTGCGCAACGAGCGGCGTGCGGAACTCGCCTCCATGTCCCGCTGAGACGCGTGTGAAACGCCAATGTTACAATTAAAACCTGGGGCGCGATGCCCCCCGGCGGCAGCCGGCGAAAACAGGGCAGGGATGAATCATCCCTGCCCTGTTACTGTTCGTTCTTATCTTGGTTCTACAATGAGCTTGATAGCTGTCCGCTCCTCGCCGTCGATCTCCACGTTGGCGAATGCCGGAATACAAATGAGATCGACTCCGGCTGGAGCTAAATAGCCTCTGGCAATGGCCACTGCTTTTACGGCTTGGTTGGATGCTCCGGCTCCCACAGCCTGGACCTCCACCGCGCCCTTCTCACGAATTACGCCCGCTATCGCACCTGCAACTGAATTTGGTATGGATCTTGCTGAAACTTTAAGTATTTCCATAATAATCCCCCCTTGCTGCAATTATAGCTGTTACACAAATCCGTAATTAAATAATAGCGCAATTTCGTGCATTTCGCAAGGGCGTCGAGGAAATATTGTTAATTATTTGATGTTTAGTCGAATAATTTTAGTTGTTTTGCCGGATTTTTCGTCGATCTCAAAAATTGCTCCGCACAGTTTGCATGGGTCGGTCCCATTTTCAAAGCGCACCGGCAGATGGGTCCGCATTTTGTAGAGGGCAATTTCCGGTTTGACCCCCAAAACCGAGTCAATAGGGCCGGTCATCCCTAGATCGGTGATATAGCCGGTGCCGCCGGAAAAGATGCGCTCGTCGGCCGTCTGGACGTGGGTGTGGGTTCCAAATACGGCGCTGACCCGGCCGTCTAAATGATAGGCCATGGCGATTTTCTCCGCCGTAGCCTCCGCATGAAAGTCCACCAGGACGATGGGCGTGTCGATCTGCTCCAGCAGACGGTCCACACAGTCGAAGGGGCTCTCCACCGGGTCCAGATACACCTGTCCCAGGAGGTTGATGACCGCCACTGGCCGGGGAAAGGCGTCGAAGAGGAACCAGCCTGCACCCGGCGCGTCGGGGTGGAGGTTGGCCGGGCGGATGACCCCGTCCCGGCGCTCATAGATATCATAGCATTCCCGCCGGCGCAGGGCGTGGTTGCCGGTGGTGATCACATCGGCGCCCGAAGCAAAAAGGAATTTGGCCGAAGGGGTGGTGATGCCGTTGCCCTCCGCCGAGTTTTCCCCGTTGACTATGACCATATCGATCTGATATTCCTCCCGGATGCCGCCGATTTTGGCGCGGAAAAACTCGCTGCCGGGCTTTCCCACCACATCCCCAATGGCTAAGATTCTCATACTGCTCCCTCTACCTCTCTGTCGTTTTCCCGGGTCTTCTCCCCAAAAATTCTGCCCCGGCTGCGCCCAAAAAATGCGGATGCACTCCAAATGGGTTTCCGCTATCTTCTGATGCCATCCTACCACAATCGGGAAAAAATAAAAAGGGGCCGGGATGTTTTCCCCGGCCCGCATTTCTTATAGGTTTCCCGCCACAGTGCAACATGGCATCCTTATTTGGCGTATTCGATGGCTCTGTTTTCCCGGATGACATTGACCTTGATCTGTCCGGGGTACTCCAGCTCCGCCTCAATCTTCTTGACGATCTCCCGGGCCATGAGGACCATCTGGTCGTCGTTGACATGCTCGGGCTTGACCATGATGCGGACCTCTCGGCCCGCCTGGATGGCGAAGGACTTTTCTACGCCGTTAAAGGAGCTGGCGATCTCTTCCAACTTCTCCAGACGCTTGATGTAATTTTCCAGGTTCTCCCGTCTGGCGCCGGGCCGGGCCGCGCTGATGGCGTCGGCCGCCTGGACAAGGCAAGCAACGATGGTCTTGGCTTCCACGTCGCCGTGATGGGCGGCGATGGCATGGATGACCTCATGGTTTTCTTTATATTTCTTGGCCACATCCACGCCGATGTCCACATGGGAGCCCTCCATCTCGTGGTTGAGCGCCTTGCCGATGTCGTGCAGCAATCCTGCCCGGCGGGCGGTGTTCACGTCGGCGCCCAGTTCCGCGGCCATCATGCCCGCGATATAGGCCACCTCGATGGAGTGGTCAAGCACATTCTGGCCATAGCTGGTGCGGTAGCGCATCCGGCCCAGCAGCCGGACAAGCTCGGGATGGATACCGTGTACGCCGGTCTCCATGACGGCGCGCTCGCCGTCCCGTTTGATCTTGGCTTCCACTTCCTTGCGGGACTTCTCCACCATCTCCTCGATGCGGGTGGGGTGAATCCGTCCATCGGTGATGAGTTTTTCCAAAGAAAGCCGGGCGATCTCACGCCGCACCGGGTCGAAGCTGGACAGGGTGATGGCCTCGGGGGTGTCGTCGATGATGAGATCGACGCCGGTGAGGGTTTCCAGCGCCCGGATATTGCGTCCCTCGCGGCCGATGATCCGGCCCTTCATCTCGTCGTTGGGCAGCGGTACCACCGAGACAGTGGCTTCGGAGACATGCTCCGCCGCGCAGCGCTGAATGGCCAAAGAGACAATCTCTCTCGCCTTTTGGTCGGCCTCGTCTTTGAGCTGGGTTTCCATATTGTCGATCCGGACCGCTTTTTCGTGGACCAGTTCGTCCTCCAGATTCTTTAACAGGTAATCCTTGGCCTGGTCGATAGTGAAACCGGAGATCTTTTCCAGCATATCAAACTGGCGTTTTTTGACCTCTTCCGCTTCTTCCAGGCGCTGGGCCGCGTCCTGAATCTTTCTTTGGAGGGCGTCTTCCTTCTTTTCGAAGTTCTCCAGCTTCCGGTCTAAGTTCTCTTCTTTCTGGTTGATCCGGCGCTCCTGGCGCTGGACCTCTGAACGCCGGTCTTTGATCTCTTTTTCGGCGTCGGAGCGCATTTTGTAGATTTCGTCTTTGGCTTCCACCAGAGCTTCTTTTTTCTTGCTCTCTGCTGTCTTGATTGCATCAGAGATGAGCCGTTTGGCTTCATCTTCCGCGGACATAATCTCCGCCTCTGCAACTTTGCGTCTATAAGTAACGCCCAGGAAAAAGGCGATAACACCAACCACAACAGCGACAACAATGCATATGACAATTGCTATCCAATTCATGAAAATCCATTGAACCTCCTTTTCTTAGTTTTGTCTTTGATTTTAGTTAGGAATGTAATGTATAAGGTTTGCAAATCCCCGGGTGGGGGCCGGAATTGCAGGTATTTTCCTTCTCTTGGTCGTCTTTTCCCTCCCGGCTGTTCAGCCGCAGGGCAAAAACGCTTCTCCAGGCGCATAGGAGCGCCAGTCCATGGACCTTGCCTTTTTCCACAAAAAACTGTGAAAAAAGACGCCGGCTTTCTCCTGAGGATTCCTCTATTTTTTGTGTAAGTCTACACAAAGAAACGATCGGCACAACTTTTTGTTATTCAAAAAATACCAAAAAGTATAATCGTACAAATTTATACATTATATATTTATATTATATCCGCTGGAAACGGTATGTCAAGAAAATTGTGGTGTTGACATCCCTGTTTGATCGTGCTAAGATGTTTTTAATTTCAGTGAACAGGCAATAGAACAAGCAAAACATGATGATGAGGAAGGTTTGTCCGCAAGCACCCTCCGACAGAGAGAAAACGCCACCGGCTGCAAGCGTTTTTCGGCAGAGTCAGGACAAATTACCACCCTTGGAGTGCGCATGAGGAAAGTTCCGAAATGTGCCGTACCAGCTTCGTTACAGCTGATTTGAGGTGGCGCGTCAAACGCGCAATCTGGGTGGAACCGTGGAGCCACGCACAAACTTGTACGTCAGACTTCATCCCTGCTTTCGGAAGTATTCCGAAGATGGGATGGGGTTTTTTCTTTTGTCTTTTTATCTGTCACCGAATAGAAAGCCGCCAAAGGCGGCCCATAGAAAAGGAGTGGAGCATTATGATCAAAGTTACGCTCAAAGGCGATGTCGTCAAGGAATTTGAAAACGGCATCACACCGATGGAAATTGCCAAGGGCCTGGGCGCCGGGCTTTATAAGGCCTGCTGCGCGGCCCATGTGGACGGTGTCCTCACCGATCTGCGCACCCCGCTTGACCACGACTGCAAACTGGAGCTTCTCACCTTCGAGGACAAAGACGGCGCGTGGACCTTCCGCCACACCGCTTCCCACATCCTGGCCCAGGCGGTCAAACGCCTCTATCCCAATGCGAAGCTGGCCATCGGACCCGCCATCGACAACGGCTTTTATTACGATTTCGACGTAGAAAAGCCCTTCTCCCAGGAGGATTTGACCCGCATCGAGGGCGAAATGAAGAAGATCGTCAAGGAAGGCCTGCCGCTCGAGCGCTTCGAGCTCTCCCCCGAGGAAGCCAAAAAGATGATGGAGGAAAAAAATGAGCCCTACAAGGTGGAGCTCATCGAAAAGCACGCCGCCAGCGGAGAGCCCATCAGCTTCTTTAAGCAGGGCGACTTTGTGGACCTGTGTGCCGGCCCCCATCTTCCCGACACCTCCCGGGTCAAGGCCTTCAAGCTGACCTCCTCCACCGGCGCTTACTGGCACGGCGACTCCAACCTGCCCATGCTCTGCCGGGTCTACGGCACCGCCTTCCCCAAGGCAAGCCAGTTGGAAGAATACCTGACCGCCCTGGAAGAGGCCAAAAAGCGGGACCACAACATCATTGGCAGGCAGCTCAAATACTTCACCACCTCCGACATCATCGGCCAGGGCCTGCCCCTGCTCATGCCCAAGGGCGCCAAGCTCTTCCAGATCCTCAACCGGTATGTCCAGGACAAGGAGGAAAACGAGTACGGCTATATCATGACCAAGACCCCCTACATGGCCAAATCCGACCTGTATAAGCTCTCAGGCCACTGGGGCCATTATAAGGAGAGCATGTTCGTGCTGGGCGACGAGGAGAAGGACAAGGAAGTCTTTGCCCTGCGCCCCATGACCTGTCCGTTCCAATACCAGATCTATCTGAGTGAGAAGCACTCCTACCGCGACCTGCCCCTGCGCTACGGCGAGACTTCCACCCTCTTCCGCAATGAGGCCTCCGGCGAGATGCACGGCCTCATCCGGGTGCGTCAGTTCACCATCTCCGAGGGCCATCTCATCGTCCGCCCCGACCAGCTGGAGGAGGAGTTCAAAAACTGCCTGAAGCTGACCAAGGAGATCATGACCGATTTGGGGCTCATTGACGAGCTGACCTACCGCTTCTCCAAATGGGATCCCAACGACCGGGACAAATACGAGGGCACGCCCGAGATGTGGGAGGAAGCCCAGTCGACCATGCGCACCATCCTGGATCATCTGGAAGTGGACTACACCGAGGCCGAAGGCGAAGCCGCCTTCTACGGACCCAAGCTGGATATCCAGACCAAGAACGTCCACGGCAAGGAGGACACCCTCATCACCATCCAGATCGACCTGATGTTGGCCCATCAGTTCGAGATGACCTACACCGACAAGGATAACACCCAGAAGTATCCCTATATCATCCACCGCACCTCCCTGGGCTGCTATGAGCGCACCATCGCCATGCTGCTGGAAAAATACGCGGGCGCGCTGCCCCTGTGGCTCTCCCCGGTCCAAGCCAAAATTCTGCCCATCAGCGAGAAGCAGCTCGACCGCTGCCGCGAAATTCAAAAAGAGCTGCGGGCCGCGGGACTGCGGGTGGAACTGGACGACCGCAATGAGAAGATCGGCTACAAAATCCGAGAGGCACAGCTGGAAAAAATCCCCTATATGCTGATTGTGGGTGAAAAAGAGGCTGCGTCCGGCATGGTGTCCGTCCGCTCCCGTAAGGAGGGGGATATGGGCTCCATTCCCGCCGATATCTTCATCAAAATCGCCCAGCGCGAAGTGGAGACCAAAGCGAAATAAACAATTTTATGCAAACGCATGCGACGGAATTAACCGGCGGGAAATTTTTCCCGCCGGTTATATTTTCGCTTTTTCCGCACATCCTAAGGAGGATCTTTCTCATCTCGGCGTCCTTTAGAGAAATTTCGAAAAAAATAAATTTTTGTGTTGACTTTTGGAATTTTAATTGGTATAATAATCAAGCGTTCTACGAGAAAAGAATTAGCGGTGAGATGAGCCATTAGCTCAGCTGGCAGAGCATTTGACTTTTAATCAAAGGGTCCGGAGTTCGAATCTCCGATGGCTCACCAAAAATCCGAACAGTACGTTTTACGGACTGTTCGGATTTTTTTATACCCAGACGTGCCCTAAATTTCCCTATTGACAAGCAGCTCTTTTTCCTATATACTAAGCAAGTATTCTTCTTGTATGTGATCTCACATTTTTTGTAAGTCATTGCTCGTTGATGGTTTACAAAAAATGTGAGTTCTTTTATTTTGGAGGTATAATTATTAATTTGGGAGGTACTGCTTCATGAATAACGGTACTGTAAAATGGTTTAATTCGGAGAAGGGCTTCGGCTTTATTTCCAACGATAATGGCGGCGAGGATGTCTTCGTTCACTTTTCCGCCATCGTTTCCGAAGGTTTCAAATCCCTGACAGAGGGACAGAAAGTCACGTTTGACACCGAGATCGATTCCAGAAATCACAAGGTCCGGGCTGTCAACGTCTGCCTTGCCTAAAACCTTATATGCGTAAAAAAGCCGCCCCTCTGGGGGCGGCTTTTTTCATGTCCGGTTATTTTGCCTTCGGTTCGTACTGCTGGGTAAAAAATGGTTGCATTTTCCTTTCCCCTGCTTTATGCTTACGGTAATAGATTCGACAAAATTTCCCTTCGGCCGGCTCCGCTTTGCGTGGGCATCGGGCGGCCGCAGAAAGGAGCGGTGCGGCGTGGCTATCACACACTTTACTTCCAGCAACAGTTTTCAGGGGTATCATATCACCCAACAGTTCGATTTCTGTAGCGGCTTCGGCCAGTTCATCGATGAGGATGGGAACCCGGCCAGTTTTTCTATGGCCAAGGAAAGGGCTATGCAACAGATGCTGCGCGCTGTGCCGACGGAAGCCAACGCCATCATTGGCTTCCGGGTGGAACACAGCATTGGGAGCTACGTCCATTCCGATTATAACAACTGCATTTTAACCAATCTGATCACCTGTGTCCTTGTCTCCGGCACCCCCGTCCGCATGGAAAAGGATATGGAGCAAAAGATGGAAAAGGTGCTGCTGGTCATGGACTATCCTCCCGCTTTGCCGATTCGTCCCTATCTCGTCACCTTAATACCGGGCCAAAATGAAAGCACCCTGGTCCAGCTACGCTTTTTTAGCTATACCTCAGAGCCTATCAGCGCCTTACAAGCGGACATCGTTCTCCGCACTGTCTTCGGGGAGGACATCGTCCTTCCGGACATCGGGTTTGCCCGTATCCGCGCGCAGGATGGGGAACACCAGACCGGATTTTTCAGGGTCAATCTGTCCGATTCTCTCTTTTCCGCCCAGTCTGCCTCTGTCAGAATTAAAAAGTACGTCTGCGGCTCTGCCTTGCGGGAGGGCGACGTCCACAATCAGCGCATCGACATGCGCCTGGAAGATCTTTTCGATCTCAAACGTCTCTATGGCAACGATGCGGTAGCCCCGCATGTCGTCTACGAAGGGGGCTGGCAATGCCTGTGCGGCGCCCAGAATCCCACCGATGAGAAGACCTGCCCCTATTGCCAGCGGGGCGGCGAGTCGCGTCAGGTCGCCCACGCTTCCCTGCTCCGTCAGGCGGAAGAACTGCACTCGGCCTGCGAAATTCTCGCATGTTTGCAGGCCTATGAAGCGGAGCACAAAGGCAGCCTACCCCTGACCTTCATGGAGGGACTGGAAAAGATGGCCAGCACAGAGAGAATGTTTGGCAACATGAAAAAGGAATGCATGAAATTTCTCCATGAGCATTTGGAAGCGGAGGAAGCCGCCGCCCCTGCCGACGTGCCGGACTTATCAGAGGAGGACCAAGCGGCGATGGGCTCTGACGCGGAAATCCCCATCCTGACACCGAACCCCACCGGCGATGGAGATACCGCCGCGCCCGAAACGGAGGAGGACCGGTTCACCATCAAGAGCCCATTCGATGATCCCTATTGGAAATAGCGGCATCCATCATATTGCCCAAAGATTGTCCCGATTTTTTGAACCCCCCTTTGGGGGAAGGTGTGCTATAATGTAAACACAAATGAATGGATAAGGAGTGAAGAACCGTGGCCAAAACGCCTGCCTATTTTGGCAAATTCCCGTGCTTACCGGGAGAGAAGAAGCCTACCATGGTAACTCAGGCCAACTGCCCCAAATTTATTTATACACCCGAAATGCCTCACGCCAGCGATCTCAACTGGGTCTTCGCCAGCACCGATCATCTGACTTGCGGCAAATATCAGCTGGCCCCCGGCAGCACCTTTGATCCGGTGGACGTCCATTCCGGGGACGAAGTCTATTATGTACTGGAAGGCACTGTCACCATGTTTAATCCGAAGCTGGGCCAGGTGGAGGACGTCTCTGCCGGAGAAGTGATTCTCCTGCCCAAGGAAGCGCCTCACAAGGCCTATAACTTCACCAACGAAAAAGCGGTGATCATGTTTGTAATCGCTCCGAAGATGTGGGAAGAAGACGGCCCGCCCGACGGCTATTATGAGACTATGAAACTGCTCAAATATCAGCAAGAGGAGGGGAAATAATGAACATTCAGGATGTGGGGAAATTCCCTGTGGACGGCCCTTCCGCCCGCGCCACCGGTGAACTGTTTAAGGTAACCTCTCAAAACTGCCTGCACACCATCTACGGCAAAACCTATCCCATTAAAATCAACCTGTTTATCAGCAACGACTTCGTCCATCTGGGCGAAATGATCATTCCTTCCGGCGGCACCGGTTCCCGGGCCAGCGAAGTCATCGAGTCCGACGGCGATACCGTGCTCTATGTCAAGGAAGGCCCCATCACCTTCTTTATTCCCGCGACGCAGGAAGTCTTCCATGTGCAGGAAGGCGATACCATGTTCATCCCGGAACATACCCCCTATCAGCTGATCAACTATTCGGACAAGGTGCTCACCGCCGTGTTCACCACCGCCCCCAATTTATAAGTAGAAAATCTCACGAAATAAAGCCTAGCCGTCCAATACCGGTTAGGCTTTTTTCTTTGGCCGCATCTCGGCACCCTCTTGATTCCGCGGCTTTCTGCGCAGGATTTTGCCCCCTGATTACCCAGCGTGGGGGAAAAGATAGAAGGCGCCTTCCTTCGCCGTCCGTCATCTCTTTTTTACAAATTCTTTTTATTTGTTTTTACATTTATCCTCGGACCTTTTTTGAAAAGTATATAGTTTATTAACAATTGTGTTGTATAATAACAATGTCAAATCGAAAAGTATTAGTGATATTGCATTAAAATTTTCATCTTTTCCATCACCAACAGACCAATCCTACCGCTTGTGCGGGTTCTATGGGGGTTCTTTCCATTGATGTTTCATAATCTACCCAGCGGCACCGATGATCTGGAGCTCAGGCGCAAACAGCAGACGCTGGTCTGCGTTACCAACCAGTTTCGATGCGAGCGTCTCATCCGGGCTGGACGTGTGGTCGCGGATTTATCCAACACCGACCTCAACGCCCTCCATATTGCCAAACCCACCGTCCCTTCCGACGGCGACGCTATGGAGCACCTGTTCGATGTCTCCAAGCAAAACAGCGCCATTATGACCGTCTGTTACGACGAGGACGCTCTCAAATGCCTGATCAATTATATCCGGGAAAACCGGGTGGTCAATGTTGTCACCGGTATGCCCCAGCAGGAAAACAGCATACTGCAAAAGCTGTGGCGAAAATTTAAAGGAAAAAACGTAGGCTTTTATACCGTGGATGCGGATGGCGAGCTCCATCCGGTGGAGCCTAAGGACATTTCGTAAATACATACGTTACAGCCTTCCTTCTCCTGGAAGGCTGTCCTTCCCTTTCTCTCACCGGGCGCACAGTGCACTGGCGTCTGTTGCAATCTTTCTCTGGAATGGAGGATTTTCCCATGGCTTCTACTATACAAAAAGCAGAATATCTGAGCGTCAACCAAAAAAACAAGATTTCCTATTATATATGGTCTCCCCAGGAGGGCCCCATCAAGGGGATCGTACAAATTTCCCACGGCATGTGCGAGTATGTCTTCCGTTACAACGATTTTGCCAACTTCCTGTGCGACAACGGCTTCATCGTGTGCGGAAACGATCACTTGGGCCACGGCGCGTCGGTGCTCCCCGGCGATCCCATGGGCTTCTTCGATTATGAGGGCGGCCACAACCTACTCTCCCAGGACTTAAAAATCCTGACCGACCTGGTCAAATCCCGGTATGGGGGGTTGCCCTATTTCCTTCTCGGACACAGTATGGGTTCCTTTGTGGCCCGGGACTATATGTCCAAATTCGCCTATGAACTCGACGGCGTCCTTCTCAGCGGCACCGCCGGGCCCAACCTGCTAGCGGACATCGGCATCAGCATTGCGGAAAACCAAATTTCCACCAAGGGTCCCAAGGCTAAGAGCCCCAAGCTGGACCATCTCTTCTTCGGGGGCTACAACAAGAAAATACGCTCCCCCCGCACCAAGTTCGACTGGCTTTCCAGGGATGAAAGTGTAGTGGAGAAATACATCCAGGATCCTTGGTGCGGCTACCTGTTCACCACCACCGGCTATCGGGACGAGGCGCTGTTGCTCAAAAAGGTTAACCACAGCATGTGGGCCAAAACCGTTCCGTCCCATCTCCCCGTCTTTCTCTTTTCGGGGAACCAGGACCCGGTGGGCGGCTACGGCAAGGGCGTCACCAAGGTCTACCACCAGCTGAAAAGAGCTGGCGTCGCCGATATAACCCTGAAGCTTTACGAGGGCGGGCGCCACGAAATGCTCAACGAAACAAACCGCCAGGACGTCTATCTGGACGTCCTCGACTGGCTGACGAACCATCTTCCCTCCCCTGCCGCGCCGGCGGATATTCCCGCCTCTTTTTAAAAGAAACAGGCAAAGGACATGGCAATTTTGCCATGTCCTTTTTCATTTGCCAAAGTTCAGGGGGCTCCCGTTTTTCCCTTCTAGGTGCTTGTCCAGTTTACAATAGAGCGGTCCCGTGCTATGATGGGCGTAGCAAAAGAGAAGGAGGAAAGCACCATATGCTCAGAAAAGTATCCAAATTTTTGTCCAGCCGGCTCTTTCTCTTCGCCCTTCTCATCGTCGTGCAGTTTCTCTTTCTCGTCTTTTCCGTCTTCTATCTCAGCCGGGGCCAGGTCTTTCTTTACACCGCCCTGGAGCTATGTAGCGTCATCGCCGTCATCTGGATTGTGGGGAAGGCGGACAACCCCTCCTATAAGCTGGCCTGGGCCATCCCCATCCTCCTGTTCCCCTTGTTCGGGGGGCTGTTCTACCTTTTCCTGGGCAACCACCGGGTGGGCAAAAAGCTCTCCGACCGCCTGGAATTCTTCGAACGGGCGGGTTACCAGCAGGTGGAGAAAAACGAAGCGGTTTTTTCAAAGCTCAAATCCACCAGCAAGCATCTCTCCCGGCAGGCCGAGTACATCGGCTCCATCGCCGCTTACCCAGTCTGGCAGGGCACCACTTCCACCTATTTTTCCATCGGGGAGGAGATGTTCGAGGCCCTGAAAACCCAGCTGGAAAGGGCGGAAAAATTCATCTTTATGGAATATTTCATCGTGGAAAGCGGCGTCATGTTTGACAGCATCCTGGCTATCCTGCGCCGGAAGGCATCCGAGGGTGTGGAGGTCCGCTTTATCTACGACGACCTGGGGAGCATCAGCACCCTGCCCTCCCATTACTACCGGCAATTGAAGGGCTATGGGATCAAGGCCTGCGTCTTCAACCCCTTCACCCCGGTCCTGAGCCCCGCCATCAACTACCGCGACCACCGGAAAATCTGCGTGGTGGACGGCAACGTGGGCTTCACCGGCGGCATCAATCTGGCCGACGAGTACATCAACGCCATCGTCAAACATGGGCATTGGAAGGACTCCGGGGTGATGATCGAGGGGCAGGCGGTCTGGAACCTGACCATGATGTTCTTGCAGATCTGGAACTTCACCACCGGGGAATCCGACGACTACGAGCAATACCGTCCCGTCAAAGTCAAGGAGGACGACGGCTTCATCCAGCCCTTCGGCGACGTCCCGCTGGACCGCAACAACATTTCCGAATACGCCTACATGCAGATCATCAACGGTTCCTACCGCTATGTCTACATCATGACCCCCTATCTCATCATCGACAATGAAATGTCCACCGCCCTCATCATGGCGGCGCAGAGCGGGGTGGATGTGCGGATTATCACGCCTCACATCGCGGACAAGTGGTATGTCCATCTGGTGACCCAGGCCAACTATCCGAGGCTCATCAAAAACGGCATCAAAATTTATGAGTATACCCCGGGCTTTGTTCACGCCAAAAACTTTGTGGCCGACGACGAGGTGGCCATCGTGGGCACCGCCAACATGGATTTCCGCAGCTTCTATCTCCACTTTGAATGCGGCTGCGCTTTCTTCCGCAATTCCGCTGTGCAGGATGTCAAAAGGGACTTTCTGGAGACCCTCCGCCTGTGCCAGCCCATCACTCTCGAGGAGTGCAAAAAGCAAAACCCTTTCAAAACCCTCTTGCAAGCCCTCCTCAAAATGTTCGCCCCCTTGATGTAAAACAGGACCTGCTGCTCAAAGCCGGTCCTGTTCTCATTTTACAAAGAATCTTGTTCATTTCTCCATATCTTTTAGATTTCTGCATAAATCTCGGCTTTCATTCATAGTAAATCCGACAAAAGTACATCAATTGTTCACAGATCAATTGCGGGAAGCACTTTGATATGGTATCATAAGACTTAAGTAAAAAATGGATTTTTTCCATGGAAAGTTTGGAGGAAAATGAGATGGAATTTGGATGGTTGACAATCTTGCCACCCATTATCGCAATTGTTCTGGCACTTCTTACCAAAGAGGTCATCTCGTCGCTGCTCATCGGTATTCTCTCCGGCACCTTGATTTATACCCATTTTGATGTGGTAAAAACCATTGATGTCACCTTTGGCATCATGTCGGACAAACTGGGCGGCAACGCCAGTATCATTCTGTTCCTTGCCCTGCTGGGTGCGCTGGTATGCGTCATCACCAAGGCGGGCGGCTCCGCCGCTTACGGCGACTGGGCAGTCAAAAAACTCAAGACCCGTGCCGGCGCGCAGTTTGCCACCGGAGTGCTGGGCGCTCTGATCTTCATCGACGATTATTTTAATTGCCTGACCGTGGGCACTGTCATGCGCCCCGTCACCGACAAGCACCACGTATCCCGTGCAAAACTCGCTTACATCATCGACGCCACCGCGGCCCCGGTGTGCATCATCGCCCCCATTTCCAGCTGGGCGGTGGCGGTCGGCTCCACCATGGAGTCCTCCGGCGTGGCCGACGGCATGGCCACCTTTATCCAGACCATCCCCTTTAACCTGTACGCCTTCCTGACCATTATCATGGTGGTCTTCATCTGCTGGACCAACCTGGACTACGGCCCCATGGCCAAATTCGAGCACAACGCGGTCTTTAAAAACGATCTGCATTCCAACCCGGACCATCCCGAGGACATTGAGGAATCCGGTACCCAGTCTGCCAAAAAGGGCAAGGTGTACGATCTGATCATCCCCATCGTGGCGCTGATCGTCTTTTCCATTTTGGCCATGCTCTATGTGGGCGGCCTGTTCACCGGGGAAGCGTCCTCCATCGGCGAGGCCTTCGGCAATACCGACGCCTCCAAATCCCTGTGCATGGGCGGATTGGGCGCCTTGGTCGTGGCGTTCATCCTCTTCCTGCCCCGCAAAATTCTCGGCTTTAGAGACTTCATGGACGGCATCACCGAAGGCGTCAAGTCCATGGTGCCGGCGTTTATCATTCTAACCCTGGCCTGGACCATCAGCGGCGTCTGCAGCGCGGACTACCTCAACACCGGCGGCTTTGTGGGCCATCTGGTGGAGACCAGCAACATGCCGCTGCAGATTCTCCCCGCCGTCGTCTTCGTCGTTGCGAGCCTCTTGGCCTTTGCCACCGGAACTTCCTGGGGCACCTTCGGTATCCTTATCCCCATCGTGGTTCCCATCATCGGCGCCACCGGCTCCAACCTGCTGATTCCCGCCCTGGCGGCCACTCTGGCAGGCGCTGTCTATGGCGACCACATCTCTCCCATCTCGGACACCACCATCCTCTCCTCCACCGGTGCCCGCTGCAACCACATCGACCATGTCACCACCCAGATTCCTTACGCAACTACGGTTTCCGCCGTCTGCTTCGTGGGCTTCCTGATCGCTGGTTTCACCAACAACGTCTACATCACCTTGGCCGCTTCCATCGTCATGATGCTGGCCGTCCTCGTGGTGCTCAAGCTCATCCAGAAGAAAAAAGAGGCCGTAAACGCATAAAATTTTTCGCTCAATAAAAGCGCCGCCCAATGGGCGGCGCTTATTTATTTTCTTATACTCCGATAACTGTCCCTTGGAACCAACGGGCCTTCGTGGCCTTGATCACCAGACTGGGAAATCAGCCGCCATCTGGCGGTCGATTTTCTTATACCGAGGCTTCTTCGCACAGGGCCTGTATCTGCCGGTCCAGCGCCTCATAGAAACGGGCGTGCAGCCCGTCTACGAGGGCGTGGTGGCACAAAACGGAGACCGGCATCATGATCTCCCCCCTCTCTTTAAAAAACTTACCCCAAGTGATTCTGGGGTTCGTGTCGGCGGGCAGGGGGACCGGCTGCACTAACGACGTGTAGGTGAGCCATGGCAGAGAGGAGATAAAAAAGAGGCTCCTGACATCCTCATCATCCTCCACCCGCTTTGCGCGCTTAGCGTCCTCCTGGGCCCGCACGGCATAGGTCAGGTATTCGTGAAAGGGCAGGCTGCTGTCCAGGGTGCAGTAGCAGTAAGTGCCGTCGTCCAGGGCCACGGTATGGGAGGTCTTACACCGGTCGTATTCGATGATGCGGTCGCCCTCAATTCTCTGGCGAAATTCCGGGACCTCGTTGGCCGCATTGGCCGCACAATAGCAGAAGGTGAGGAAGAAGGGCCATCCCTTCTCCTTGGCACCCGCTTTTAAGGCGGTGATCTTCACATTGGCGGTCACCCCCACGTAAGGGTAAGCGAGGCTATGAAAATACGCAAAGTGCTGTTTTCTCGGATAGGCATCCATATCCAGGTAGCGGAAGTTTGTCATGGTCTTTCCCTCCTTTTACGTCGATTGATGTCTCAATTATAGCACACCCAGGACAAGCCAACAACCGCGCGTAAAAAGCAAGCCTCCGCAGTATCGCGGAGGCTTGCTTTTTTGAGGCTCAGGGCGGGAAGCGTCCCGTGCCTTTGTCATTCCCGGATGGTTTGTGCGGTGATGGGAGGCGTTTTCACCGTGTCGGCCGGGGTCCCCTCATAATAGGAACTGGTCACATCCACCTCATAGTTGTCGAGCGCTTTCTTGAGAAATTCGGGCGCCTTTTCATAGGGGATCAAGAGCATCTGCGCCTCGGTGGCGCCCTCCACGACATAGGCCACCACATAGCCCTGCTCGTTCGTGTACTGCTGATAGGAGCACGACAAGAGCGCCTGGATTTCCTCGGGGTTTAAAATAGACGACGGCTCCTTGCCCCAAGCGCCCTCTTCCAGCATGCCGATGGAGGTGCGGTATCCATTGTCCCCATTGGGCTCGCTTAAAAAGAGAGGCGTTTCCTGCCCGAACATTGTGCCGCTGTAATCCACATAGGCCACTTTGACTTGGCCGGACGGCAGATCCAAATTCTGATCGAAGCCCCACTTTTTTAAGAGGGCCAGGGTGTTTTCATAATGTGTGCCGATGACCACCACCCCGTGATAGGAATTGAGCCCGTTTTTCTGTAAAAGCGCCAGGTTTTCCCCCAAGGCGGAGGGGGTAGCGGTGATGACAATACTGCCGAGGGAGGGGCTTTGCGGCCGGGCAAACTGCTGGGGCGTTTCCGAAGCCCGGTCCTTGGCGATGGCGTCGAGGAGTTCAGCCTGCTTTTCTAAGTCCAGGTTCATCAGCGCGGCCTTCTGCCCCACAGCGTTATAGAGCTGGAAGGAATTAAAGCGGTTGGGCTCCACCATAGCGGAAAGATCGGTCTTCTGCCGGAATTCCGGCACCACACAGAGCGCCTCAAAATAGGGGAAGTCCGCCCTCATCACCTTCTCATACCGCCGTTGTAGGGTCAATCCATTCTTAAGATGGTAGGACACCGTCACCGTCTTGGCGATTTCGGTGCCGCCAAAATAATAATCCGCCTCTCTGCCGCCCATGGGCACCAGGCTCTCGACGAGGCCGGTGTGGAGATTGCGCACCGCTTCGATGGCCTCAGGGGTTTCCAGGGTGAGGCGGGGATTGCCTTCCCCATGGCTCACATGGGTGTCGGATACGCCGAAATAGTCGATGGAGACGCTGGCGATCTGCTGGGTGGACGGCACCCGATTTTGGTACCCCATGAGGTCAAAGCGCGCCACCGAAAAGAGGGCCAGCAGGCAGACGGCCGTCACGGCGTACCCCTTCATGCTCCGTCCGAAGGTGCGAAAGCTGCGCATGGAGACGGCCTCGATGATGGTGTAGGCGATGAAGGAGCCCAAGAGCAGTCCCACGATCATAACGCCCGGGGAGAGATCCGTCATCCCCCCCAGCGCCAGGCTCAGCAGTAGGCCGCCGACGTAGGCGCCCACATACTTACAGATTTCTTTGACCAGGGTCCGTCCTCCCACACGGCCCGCCCGCTCACAGCCGTGGCGGCAGAAGCCGAAGACGGAGAGCAGGAGGCATACAACTGCCAGGGCAAGGAAGGAAAGGAGCAGCGGCCAGCGGTACCGGTCGTTGTCGATGAAAATCCGGTAGCTAAGCAGGAAGGGGTTGCACCAGAGGGACCCGAAGTTCCTCAACAGCAGCGCTCCGCCCGAAAACCCCACCAGCATCTGAGAGAGCGCCTGCACGGTGTAGCCGATGCCCAGGGAAATGGCCGCGCCGATGCCGCCGGTATAGAGCACATGGTCTAGGACGGTGGGGGTAAACACACCGATAAAGCAAACCAGGGTGTAGCTGATGAATAGGGTCAGACACAATGTCAAGAACTCAGTGAGTAAGGAAACGAGGGTGATGCCAAAGGGATTTTTAATGAGCACCATCACGGCGCTGGGGAGATAGATGACGAGCAGCGGCAGGATGGACACCGTCAGTCCCGCCAGGAAGTGGGTAAAAAACAGGGTGGGACGCCGCACCGGCAGGCTGTAATAGAGGTCGGCCCGGTCGGCCTGGTGCATGAACTGGAAGCTCATGACCCCGGTAAAGAGGGGCATCACTACCGGCAGGATGAACAGTAGTGCGCCGGTGAAGCCGTAGATTTTGCCCACTTCGCTGGCAAAATACTCCTCTTGGGCCTGGACGGAGCGGATGATAAAGGGGATGGTGAAGACCGCCAGATACACAATACAGGAAATGAACCCCACCCCTTTGAGCCGCTTGACGGCATGGCGGAACAAAAAACCGGTTCGCTGCTGGTTAGAAAGTGATATTTTTGTAGTCATAGCCGACCGCCTCCATTTCCTTTATAAAGATTTCTTCCAGCGTCAGCGGCAGGTTCTCCAAAAAGAGGGGGCCATACGGTTCGAGCCGCTCTTTGAGTTCGGAAAATCCCGCTTTGACAATGAGGGTGAGGAGGCTGCCCCGGCTTTCCCGACTGATAACCTCTATACCGGCGAGGGCGTCGTCGGGCAGAGGCTCCCGAAAAGCGGTCTGCACCCGGACAAATTCCTCCTTGAGGGCGTCGAGGTCCCGCTCCAAAATCAACCTCCCTTTGTGAATGATGGCCACGTGGTCGCACAGCTCCTCAATTTCATAGAGGTTGTGGGAGGTGGCGACCACCGTCATCTCCTGCCGGGCCACCCGGTCGATGAGCAGCTTTTTCACCGCCGCCCGCACCACCATGTCCAGCCCGTCGAAGGATTCGTCCATGAGCAGCACCTGAGGATTACAGGACAGGGCGATGATGATCATGGCCAGCTTTCGAATGCCCTTGGAAAAGGTATTGATGGGCTTCTTCCGCTCCATGTCGAAGACCTGGCAGAGCTCCTCATAGTCATCCCAGGAGAAGCCCGGGTAGATATGGCTATAAAAATGGGCCAGGTCCTCCAAATTTTCTCCCGCCTGGATAAAGGGCTGGTCGCAGATGATGAATATTTGTTCCTTGGCCCGCTCATGATCAAAAACAGGGGCGTCTGAAAGTGTCACCTGTCCCCTGTCCGGCGCGTAGATGCCGGCGATCATCCGGAGCGCCGTGGATTTACCCGAGCCGTTGGAGCCGATGAGCCCAAAGATGGAACCTTCCTTGACGGTGAGGGTCAAATCGTCCACCGCCCGTTCCCTGCCAAAGGTCTTTGTCAAATGATCCAGCGCAATCATACTCATTCTCCCTCCTGTGCAAAAGTTTGTTCCAAGATAGCCGCCAAGGCACTGGACTGAATCCCCACTTTTTTGCACGCCTGGCAGATACCGCCGTATTCTTCTAGCAGCTTCTTTTGCAAAACGATAGAAACCTCCTGGGCCGTGGAGACGAAGCTCCCCTTCCCCGCCACCGAACAGATGACGCCCTTGCGCTCCAATTCCTGGTAAGCCTTATTGACGGTGTTGGGGTTGACTCCCAGGTCCCGGGCCAGCAGCCGCACCGACGGCAGCTGGTCCCCCGGCTCCAGAGCGCCCGCCGCCACCAGCTCCGTCACCCTCTGGCAGAGCTGCTCATAAATCGGCACCCGGCTGTGCATATCCAGTGTGATCACCATGTTCACCTCACTGTTCTAACTGTACTATGTCTCTTAATACAGTTTGAGTATAACAGTCCCGGATATTCCTGTCAATGCTTGGCAGAAAAAAATTTTTGCCGGCCGGGGCGTTCCCTTTCCAGAGGGGGAAGAAAAGTTCTTTCAAAGTGATTACATACACGGCAAAAGGATAGAAAAATCGCCGTAAATCTGCTAAAATAGTGAGAACTGAGAGTTGTGTGGCTCGGGGGTTCTGATGGAATGTTCACCCCATCCTCGCGGCTCTCGCCAAAAGGGAGGTCTTTGTATGCGCAAAACAAAAATTATCTGCACACTCGGCCCGGCAACCGACGACAAAGAAACGGTGAGGCAGCTCATCCTTTCCGGGATGAACGTCGCCCGCTTTAATTTTTCCCACGGCACTTACGACGAGCACCGCAAGCGCCTGGATATATTGGAAGAGCTGCGGGAAGAGCTCCAGCTCCCCATCGCCGCGCTCCTCGACACCAAAGGGCCGGAGATCCGCATCGGCACCTTCAAGGAAGGCCGTGTCACCCTCAAACCAGGCGACCAATTCACCCTGACTTCCCGCCAGGTGGAAGGCGACGCTTCCATCGTCTCCATCACCTTCGCGGGGCTTGTCAGCGACGTGGAAGTGGGCAGCCGCATCCTGCTTGACGACGGCCTCATCGAGCTGAAAGTCCGGGAGATCACCGCCACCGACATCATCTGCAAGGTCATCAACGGCGGCACCATCTCCGACCGCAAAGGCGTCAACGTCCCCGGGGTGAGCATCTCCATGGATTACATCAGTCCCAAGGACCGGGAGGACATTCTTTTCGGCATCGACAACGGCTTTGATTTTATCGCCGCATCCTTCACCCGCAGCGCCGCCGACATCCTTGAGATCCGCAGGATTTTGGACGAGCGTCATTGCAGCTCCATCCGCATCATCGCCAAGATTGAAAACGGCGAGGGCGTGGCCAACATCGACGAAATTCTCCGGGTATCCGACGGCATTATGATCGCCCGAGGCGACATGGGCGTGGAAATCCCCCTGGAGGAAGTGCCCATCATCCAAAAGGAACTGATCAAAAAGGGATACAGCGCCGGGCGGCAGGTCATCACCGCCACCCAGATGCTCGACAGCATGATGAAGAACCCCCGTCCCACTCGCGCCGAGGCCACCGACGTGGCCAACGCCATCTACGACGGCACCAGCGCCATCATGCTCTCCGGCGAAACCGCCGCCGGGCTCTACCCGGTGGAAGCGGTGCGGACCATGGCGCGGATTGCCGAGCGGGCCGAGCGGGATATCGACTATAAAAAGCGGTTCTACACCCGGGATTTGGACCCCATTTCCGATGTGACCAACGCCATCTCCCACGCCACCTGCACCACCGCCTACGACCTGGGCGCTTCCGCCATCATCACTGTAACCAAGACCGGCACCACCGCCCGGATGATCTCCAAATTCCGCCCGTCGGTTCCCATCATCGGCGGCACCATGGAACCCCATGTCTACCGGCAGCTGGCCCTGTCCTGGGGCGTCCTGCCCCTGCTCATCGAGGAGAAGAAGAACACCGACGTTCTCTTCGACCACTCGGTGGAACAGGCTAAAAAGGTGGGTTATGTCAAGGACGGCGATCTGGTGGTCATCACCGCCGGCGTGCCGCTGGGCATCTCCGGCACCACCAACATGCTCAAAGTGCATGTGGTGGGGGACATCCTGGTCACCGGTGTGGGCATCGGCTCGGCTTCGGTCTGCGCCAACCTGTGCGTGGTGGAGAATGAGGAGGAGGCGCTCAAAAAATTCCGGGACGGCGACATCTTAGTCATCCCCAGCACCTCCAACAATATTTTGAGCCTGATGAAGAAGGCCGCTGGCATTGTCACCGAGATTGACGGCAGCAACTCTCACGCCGCCATTGTGGGGCTGGCGCTGGACATCCCCGTCATCGTGGGCGCCAAAAACGCCGTTTCCATCCTCACCAACGGAACCTCCGTCACGGTGGATGCGCGCCGCGGTATTGTCTGCAATTCCGCCAGCGCGCAGGTACTCTAAAACCAAAGGAGATAAAATCATGAGGTGCACCCGCTCCCAATTCCCACTTGCCGGAAAGGTCATGGCCCTGTTGCTGGCCTTTTGCATCCTTTTCACCTTCGTATCCTGCCAAAAAAAGGAGGAGGAATCCTCCTCCACTCCCCCTGTCACCCAGACGCCGCCCACCACCACCGAGACGCCCGTGTCCAGCGAGGACGACGGCAAGCTGGACGTGGTACCCCCTGACGCCGGCACGCTGGAAAAGCTCGAGAACATGAAGGCTTCCAACAGCGACACCGTGGCGTGGCTGTCCATCCCCGACACCACCATTGACGACGCGGTGCTCCAGGCGGCGGATAACGACTATTATCTGCGCAAGGATGAAACCAAGCAGTACAATTTCTTCGGCTGCTACTACGCCGACTATGAGAACACCTTTGGCGAGCGGAACCTCTTTTCCCGCAATACGGTGATCTATGGACACAACATGGATGACAACAAGGTCCACGGCAAAAAATTCGGCCAGCTGCTCAAATACCTTAACGAGGATTTTGCGGAAAACCATCCCTATATCTATCTAACCACCGAAGACGACCAGCTGACCTTCAAAATTTTTGCCGTCTACTATTCCGACATCCACTTTTCCTACATCAGCACCGATCCTGAGGATCTGACCTTTATGGACATTCTCAACGAAGCCCGGGAACGCAGCGAATATAACTATGACGTAGACGTCAATGCCACCGACAAGATCATCACCCTCTCCACCTGTACCTATAAATACGGCATGCGGGAGGACCAGCGCTTCGTGGTGCAGGCCCGCCTGCTGCGAAACGACGAGGACGCCCCTGCCACCGTCTCCATCGAAAAAAATCCCAATCCCAAGGCGCCCCAGTTCTAGGATTGCTCGCATCCCGGCCACACTGCCGTATGCGATTACAACAGCCAGTCTCCTTTTAGGGGACTGGCTGTTTCTACCTTTCGAGTGTGGTAAAATCAGATATCCAAAGCCCGCGCCGCCACGCAAAAAAGCCCGCTCGAAAGAGCGGGCTTTTCATTTGCATCTTACACAGCCGCTGTGGGCTCATAGGCGTTATAGATATAAAACGCGCGATCCATGGCCTCCAGTGCGCGGGAAACCAGCTTTTCCTCAGGCGTCGCGTATTCATCGTCGCCCTCCTGGTCCCCGGTATCGATGACGGGCAGCTCCTCCAACGGCTTGGAGGACACAATAAAGGAGCCCAGTTTGTCCGTCGTAAAGCTCACTTCGTCCATGTCGTCGGAATACGCCGCCTTGTCGGTGTAGAGCGCCATCCTGCCGTTTTCATACCGGTAGACATAGGCGTAAGCCTCCCGGTGGTCGGAAAACTCATCCATCTCCACCGTGATGGTGGCAGGCGAAGCGAGCTCCTGGGTATCCCAGAACATGATGGTGGCGAGAATCCCGTCGGTGTTATAGTGCTTGCTCACCGGTGTGATCATCTTTTTGACAGCGAAAAGGTTGATAGCGTCCTGTATCTGGCTATTTTGGAACCCCACTTCGTAACCCTCAAAATCAAACGTGATGTCCTTACCCAGGGCGGCCTTCATTCCCTCTTTTGTCACGTTGGAGCACTCCGGGTCCTCCAATACGCCTTCGTTATTTTGAAGCGCGTACAAAACCTGTCCATTGGTGATGCCGCTTGCTTTGTTGAGCTCCGTCATCTTGATATCGTCAAACTTATATTTGAGCCTCTTGACCCCCTTCTCCGTCTCTACAATCCGGGAGGCGCTGACTTGAATTTCAAATTTGGGAATGCTTTCAAGGGCAGTGGGATTGGTGGTCGTCAGCCGGACCACCCAGTAACCTCGGTCGCCGTCAAAGAAGGCTTTGGCCTCACAGGCGCTGCGGCCAAAGATGACGTCGGCACTGACAATGTCCCCGGGTTTACTGCTGTTGGCGGGCTCTTTGCGGTTAAAGGTGGTCAGCTTTACGCTGTTGCCTGTTTCATCCACATAGCAAAAGATCAAATCCACAAAACGATTGCCGTTTTCGTCCATCTTTTCATCACTTTTATAGAGCAGATACATGTCCTGCTCCACCGAAATTGCACTGGCTGGCAGGACACAAAGCATGAGCAGTATCGCCGCCATAAGGAGTGCCACCGTCTTTTTTACCATGATGCACCATCCTTTCTCCTGATCTTTCCATTCCCATTATAACATCGCGTGTGCCCAATACAATGACGTAATTCTGAATTTTTTAAAAGAAGCTCGGTAAAAATGGAGCATCCTGCAGCATTCTTCCTTGTCCACCATAAATCTAAAAAAGGCAGCCGCTAAATGCGGCTGCCTTTTTTATGGTTCATTGCGATTTCTTATTTTTTCAGGGCTACTGCGCCAGCTGCTGCTGCAACGATAGCGCCAGCAACTGCCAGGCCGACAACGTCGTTAGCGCCGGTGCCCGGGTTATTTTTGGTAGTGGTGGGTTTTTTCACAGTCGAAGTGGTGGAAGCATTGGTAGCGTTGCTCAGAGGCTCGGCAGAGATAACCAGGCTGCCCAGTTTGTTGGTTTTGAAGGAAACCATCTCTCTGGCTGCGTCATAGGTCGCTTTATCGGTGACCAGGACCAGTTTGTCGCCCTCAAGTCTGTATACATAAGCTTTGTTGGTCTTATGGGTGTTGGAAAACTCGGTGCATTCCATCTCAACACCGATCTCGACAGGCAGATCGTTTTTGTCTTTGAAATCCAGGAAGCCGAGGATCTTGTCGGCACCGTATTTCTCAACCAGTTTGTCGATCTTCTCGAGAGAAGCGCGGAAATTGAGGGAATTTTTGATGCCAGAACCGACGGTCAGGGTGTAGCCGTCATACGGGAATTTGAAGCTTTCGCCGGATTTGATGGCTTTAAAAGCGTCGGCGGAGACAACGTATCTGCCGTTGGTAGCTACATCTGCATCGTCGATACGGGCTTTGTTGATGTCGTTTTCATCGATCATGCCGGTATCTTTGACAACCAGCTTTAAATCGCCCTTATAGACATTACCATCAGCATCTTTGCCTTCAATGTGAAGTATCATATCGTAGTCTTTAACGGCGGCAATATCTTTGGTCTTCATTTGAATCATCCAGACATTGGTTGGCTGATTGCCTTCATCATCGAAGAAAAAGGCTGGAGAATAAACGGTAGTAGACCCCTGTTTGACTTCTGCTTTTGTAATTTCAAAATTAGAGTCCGCCGCATCACTAGCATAAGGGATAACATAGAATGCGTCACCCGCTACATAAGCGTAATTACCATCTGCAGCTACATCGATTGGCTGACCATCTGATCCCAGAATGGTAAAGTGATGAATGGGAGAGGTAACATTGATACCGAATGCGACAGAAGCCATGCCAATGCACATGACGACCGCCAGTACCAGAGCTAATACTTTTTTCATTGGTATTTCCTCCTGATTTTCTCAATATTTTTGGAAGGGGTTTCCCTTTCCATCTCTTATTATAACCATTCATTTTCCAAAGGTTTAACTAGACTTGATACAGTTTGTTACCTTTTTGTAAACAATGATTTAAAAAGAGTGGTCATAATTTGTTCACAATGTCTAAAAAGAAAGAAACATCACAAATTCTCTAATTCTGATTGATCAAATATTATTCGTACTTTGGGAGCATATTACCAGTATGAAACCAAGGAAAGCGACGCAGCTACTTTGGTTGAAGGGCTTTTGAATACATCATTGGTAATCGCTTATAAAACAACAAAAAAGAGAGATGCGTTTGCATCTCTCTTTTTCTTATCACATCGAAATGTTATTTCGACAGATTATTTTTTCAGAGCAACGAAGCCAGCTGCCATTGCAACGACTGCGCCTGCTACTGCCAGGCCGACAACATCGTTAGCGCCGGTGCCCGGGTTTGCTTTGTTGGAAGTAGTCTCAGCTTTCGCATCGGTCAGAGGCTCAGCGGAGATAACCAGGGTGCCAAGTTTGTTGGTCTTGAAGGAAACGGTCTCTCTGGCTGCATCATAGGTCGCTTTGTCGGTGACCAGAACCAGTTTGTCGCCTTCGACTCTGTAAACATAAGCAACGTTGGTCTTATGGGTGTTGGAATACTCGGTGCACTCCATGTCAACGCCGATTTCGACAGGCAGATCGTTCTTGTCTTTGAAATCGATGACGCCCAGGACTTTGTCTTCGCCGTATTTCTCAACGATCGCGTCGATCTTCTCAACGGAAGCGCGGAAGTTCAGAGCATTTTTGATGCCAGCGCCGACGGTCAGGGTGTAACCAGCATACGGGAATTTGAAGGTCTCGCCGGATTTGATCGCTTTGAAAGCGTCAGCGGAGACAACATATCTACCGTTGGTAGCAACATCAGCGTCGTCGATGCGAGCTCTGTTGATGTCGTTCTCGGTGATCATATCAGTGTCTTTGACAACCAGAGTCAGGTCGCCTTTGATGACAGTGCCATCTTCCAGTTTGCCTTCAACATGCAGAACAGTGTCATACTCTTTGACAGCAGCGATGTCTTTGGTCTTCATCTGAACCATCCAGACATTGTTTGCCTGATTGCCTTCATCATCAAAGAAGAAAGCCGGGGTGTAAACAGTGGTGGAACCCTGTTTAACTTCTGCTTTGGTGATTTCAAAGTTGGAATCGCCGTCTGCAGTGGCATAAGGAATGACATAGAAAGTGTCGCCAGCGACATACTGGACAGTACCCTCTGCGTCTACAGCGCTGATCTCACCGTTTGCGTCCATAACGGTAAAGTGGTTAACTTTCTCGGTAGTGGTGATACCGAATGCTACAGAAGCCATGCCAATGCACATGACAACTGCCAGTACCAGTGCAAGTACTTTTTTCATTGGTGTTTCCTCCTAAAAATTTTTCTTCTAACAAGGATTTCCTTGTCTGTAACCTATTATAGCCATCTCCTCCTAAATTTGCAATAGTTTTTTTGATATTTCTCTATTCTTTTGTAACTTTTCTGTAATAACTAACATTTCTCCTCCTTATTTCAGCAAGATGTACAAAAAACCGCAAAAAAAGAGAGATGCTTACGCATCTCTCTTTTTTGTGATCTTAACGAAGTTCTTTCGTCAGATTATTTTTTCAGAGCAACGAAGCCAGCGGCTGCTGCGACGACCGCACCTGCGATGGCCAGGCCGACAACGTCGTTAGCGCCAGTGCTGGGGTTCGTTTTGTCGGTGGTGGAACCAGAGCCGGAACCGTTGGAAGCGCCTTTGATCTCTTTGGCAGAGATAACGAATGCGCCCAGGCGGTCAGTCTCGAAGGAGATATACTCTCTCGCAGAGTCGTAGGTGGCATTCTCAGTCACGAGGACCAGCTTGTCGCCTTCGATTCTGTAGACATAGGCTTTGTTGGTTTTGTGGGTGGAGCTGAACTCGGTGGCCTCGACATCGATCTTCAGGGTGGCGGGCTGTTTGTTGGAGTCAGCGAAAGCCAGCAGGGACAGGATGCTGTCCGCGCCGTATTTCTCGGCAACTTTGTCGATGGACTGCTGCTGGGCACGGAAGTTCAGGGTCTCTTTGATGCCGGAGCCGACAGTGACTTTGTAGCCGTCATACGGGAAGGTGAACTTCTCACCGGACTTGATGGCCTGGAAGGCTTTGTAGGAGACGACATATCTGTTGTCAGTGTCAACAACATTGTTGTTGTTGAGTCTGGCATAATCAATGTCGGTCTTCTCGATCATGTCCTTATCCTGGACGGTAAAGGAGAAGGTATCCTCATACTTGGTGGTCTTGGTCACATCCTCGCTGTTCTCATCGGCAGCGGGAGTGAAGGAAGTGCTCTCAGCAGAAACTTTTACCTTGACAACATAGCCTTTGACAGCGGCCAGGTCCTCAGGGCGAATCTGGATGAGCCAGTTGTTTTTGGGGTTGGTGCCGCTGTTATCATAGTAGAAAGCAGCTTTGATGGTGGTGGAACCGCTGACAATGTCGACGTTGGTGATTTTGGTCTCGGTCCAAGCGCCGGTCTTGTCCTCAGCTTTTGCGGGGAAAGAGAAAACGTTGACATCCCCGGCAGATTTAGGAACCACATAGAAATCGTCGCCATTGACGAAGACAGGGTCGGGAGGGGTGTCTTTCTCGGTAGCGTAGTTGTCGCCGTTCTCGTTGGTCAGGTATTTAAAGTCGATTCCCTCTTTGATGTCGATGGCAAAAGAAGTTGCTGCCAGGCTGAAGCACAGCACAACGGCCAGCACAAGAGATAAAGCTCTTTTCATTCTTTTTCCTCCTGAATTTTTATTTTCGAGCCATCGTTTTGCCCGATGACGTTATTATAAATGACCGGCTATTATCTTGCAATATTTCGTTCTTCTGTTTGTCATTTATTTGTTACTTTTATGCGAATATCCTCATTTTTTGGCGGATAACACAAAGAAACTTTTAAGATCTGGCAGTATTTCCGAAATGATGTAGATAAAAAGAGAAATTTAGGAATTTTTTTGGACTTCAGTTCCATTTTATTTCCATGCTATGGCAAGTCGTGCTGCTTTTCCCAGTAGAAAAGGGGGATTTGTTATAAAAACGCCGAATTTTTCTCTGTCAAGTTAATTTCTTGCCGCGTATGCTTGTTGCTGATGTGGGAACATGGTAAAATAAGGACTATTCCTTTACACCCCTCCCCCGCTATCCAAGGGGCGGACGGGGTATTCTATCAAGTAGCGGTCTTTATATAGGAAGTGCCTTCTTTATAATAGAGGAGAATCAGTCATGACGGATTTTATCATCGAAAAATTTATAAAAAATAGCGCTGATACCGCCAATCCCACGGTGCGGGAGAGCTATGGCAAACTGGCCGGAGCGGTGGGCATTGTCTCGAACCTGCTGCTCTTTGCCATGAAGATCGTGGTGGGGCTCCTTTTTTCCAGCATCGCCGTAGTGGCCGACGCCGTCAATAACCTCTCCGACGCCGGCAGCTCGGTGATCACCCTGGTGGGCTTTAAGCTCTCGGGCAAACCCGCGGACAAAAAGCACCCCTACGGCCACGCCCGGATGGAGTACATCACCGGCATGATCGTCTCCTTCGTCATTATCTTTTTAGGGCTGCAGCTCCTCTCCACCTCCTTTACGAAAGTCCTGCACCCCGAGGCGGAGACCTTCAGCCTCCTGACCGTGGCGGTCCTCCTTGTCTCCATTGCCGTCAAGCTCTGGCAGGGGCTCTTTAACCGGCGGGTGGGATGGCGTATCAAGTCCGAAGCCCTCCAGGCCACCGCCGCCGACAGCTTAAACGACGTCTATGCCACCGCCGCCGTCCTCGTCGGCGCCCTCATCGCCCACTTCACCGGCTGGCAGTTGGACGGCTATCTTGGTGTTCTCGTGGCCGCCTTTATCATCGTCTCCGGCATCCGGCTGGTCATCGACACCGCCAACCCCCTCTTGGGGCTCGCTCCCGACGACGCACTGGTGGAAACCATCCATCACACCATTCTCGCCTATGACGGCGTCATCGGTATGCATGACCTAGTCATCCACAACTACGGCCCCGACCGCTGTTTCGCCTCCGTTCACGTGGAAGTCCCCGCCAGCCAGGACATCCTCATCAGCCACGACGTCATCGACAATATCGAGCACGACTTTAACCACAATTTCCATATTCACCTGGTCATCCATCTGGACCCGGTGGTCACCGACGACGAGCAGATTAACCACCTCCGGGACCAAGTCCAGACCATCGTGGCAAATATCTCCGACGGCATTTCCATGCACGATTTCCGGGTGGTGGTGGGAACAACCCACACCAATCTCATTTTCGACGTATCGGTGCCGGTGGATTTCCCCCTACCCGATAAGGAGCTGTGCCACCTCATCTCCCAGGACATCAAGCGCATCGACCCCCACTATTTCACGGTGATTACCGTGGACCGGGATTACATGTCCACCACCACAAAGGAGCAAAACGCATGAAAACGTTATGGGATGAACAGACCGTTTTTGAACAGGAGGACCTGCGGGACATCGATTTCTCCGATGAAGAACTCCACCGCCTGACCTTTACCCGCTGCAATTTCAAAGGGGCCAACATGGTGGGGCTTCTTACCCAAGGGTGCACCTTCACCGCCTGCGACTTCTCCTTTGCCCAGATGGGGGAGTCCCGGCACGTCCACACCACCTTTGCCGGGTGTACCTTCTCCGAGTGCAGCCTCTTCGGCGCGGAGCTGGAGCAGTGCAAATGCATCGGCTCCTCCTTCTCCGGGGCCTCCCTGACGGGGCTCACCCTCCGGGGCGGCAACTTTGCGGGCTGTTTCCTATCGGGACAGAATCTTAAATCCATGGTCCTCGACGGCATCAATTTCAGCGGCGCCAATCTGCAAAACTGCAACTTAGAAAAATCCAGCCTCCAAAATTGCGACCTGACCCGCGCCATCCTCTCCGGGGCCAACCTCAAAAACGCAGATATCCAGGGGGCGTGCATCGACGGGGTGGATATGCGCCAGGTTCTGATGAAGAACACCCGCATCGACGTGCCCCAGGCCATTGTGATCGCCGGATGCCTGGGCTGCCGGTTGGGATAGGGCGTCCATTTCCGCAAAAAAATGTTGACAGCAAAAAAATGCGCGCTATACTAAAAGACAGTGGCCCTTGGAAAACTGAATAGCTGCAGAAGAACTGGGGAGCCAATGAAATTGGCTGAGAGTGAGGTGTTGTCCTCTTACTCATTGAACCTGTACGGTTAAGACCGGCGTAGGGAGTTTCGCGTATTTGATATATTGAGAAAAAGCAAAGACCAAACGCACCCATCCGGTGTGTTTGGTCTTTTTTATTTTTCGCTTCTCCCGACTCCTCCTCTGTGGCTGTACTCCAAGACGCCTGTTTTTGAGGAAAAGGAGATGAAAGTCAAATGAAAATCAATGGAAATGCCGTTACCCTCTCAACCCCCACCCCCCTGCTCGATTTTCTGCGGGAGCGGGGCTATCGCCCGGAACTTGTCGCCGTGGAGCGAAACGGCCAAATTGTCCCCAAGGCCCAGTTTGCCGCCACCACCCTGATGGATGAGGACGAAGTGGAAATCGTCAGCTTTGTGGGCGGCGGCTGAGAGGGGAGCAAGCAATGAATATTTCTCTCAACGGCGCTCCCCTCACCGTACCGGAGGGCCTCACCCTCTTTTCTCTGCGGGAGCGCTGCCGGCCCGCCGCCGACGTGATCATCGCCGGCGGCTTTCAGACAAGCGCGGACCGGCCGCTTCGGGAGGGCGATCAGGTGGTTTTCATCCGCAAAGGGGAGATGCCCTCCCGGCAGGAGCTGGAAAGCATGATGGCCGCCCGCCACACCCCCTTTGTCCACGAGCGGGTCAAAAAGGCCCGGGTGGGGGTGGCGGGGCTGGGGGGCCTCGGTTCCCACATCGCCGTCATGCTGGCCCGCACCGGCGTCGGACACCTCATACTCGCCGACTTTGACGTGGTGGAGCCCAGCAATCTCAACCGCCAGCACTATTTTATCAGCCATCTGGGGATGCCCAAAACCGACGCCCTCGCCTCCCAACTACATGAAATCAACCCCTTTATCGAGGTGGAAACCCACAACGTCCGGGTCACCGTCGAAAACGCCGCGTCTCTCTTCGCCGGGTGCAAGGTGGTCTGCGAGGCCTTCGACCAGCCCCAGAGCAAGGCGGAACTGGTGAGTGTCCTCTTACAGGACTTACCCGGCGTCCAAGTGGTGGCGGCCTCCGGCATGGCGGGGTACGAAAGCGCTAACGGGATCATCACCCGGCGACAGTTTTCGAGGCTCTACTTATGCGGCGACGGCGCCAGCGAAGCCAAGGAGGGCCAGGGCTTGATGGCGCCCCGGGTCTCAGTCTGTGCCGGGCACCAGGCCAACATGGTATTGCGCCTGCTGTTGGGCCTCGACGAGCCCTGATGGCCGCCTATCTTCTGTCCGACGCCTCACCCATCCTTAAAATGCCCCGCGTATTCTCCCCGCCTGGGGCCCTGCGTAGGTAAAACCCACCAGACCCGATGGCATTCCTTGCGGCGTCTGCGTCTCACCGCCGGGAGCAAATGAAACCACCGCAGACTATCAACCGGCCCGACAGCGCCCGCGATGAAGTCGGCGGGACGCCCCGGGCTCCTCTCCGCTATACCAGCGCGACAAGGCCCCACAAAGCATTCGCCCGTTACTTACCACACAAAGCGCCCCTTTTGGTCGCTTTCCATCATAAGGAGGATCTCATGAAAGACGTTTTAAAAATCGGACCCAAAGAATTTTCCTCCCGCTTTTTTCTGGGCACCGGAAAATTCTCGTTAGATAAAACCGCCGCCGCTATTGAGAAAAGCGGTACTGAAATGGTCACCCTGGCCCTGCGCCGGGCAAACCTGGGCGGGGAGGGCAATATCCTCGACTACATCCCCAAGACCGTGACCCTGCTGCCCAACACCTCCGGCGCACGCACCGCCGAGGAGGCGGTGCGCATCGCTCGGCTGGCCCGGGAACTCGGGTGCGGTGACTTTATCAAAATCGAAGTTATTCACGACAGCAAATACTTAATGCCGGACAATTACGAGACCGCCAAGGCCACCGAAACTCTTGCCAAGGAGGGCTTTGTGGTGCTGCCCTACATCAGCCCCGACCTGATCGCGGCCCGGGACTTGGTGAACGCCGGGGCCGCCGCCGTCATGCCCCTGGCCGCTCCCATCGGCTCCAACAAGGGGCTTTTGACCCGAGACTTTATCAAGATGCTTATCGACGAAATTGACCTGCCCATCGTGGTGGACGCGGGCATCGGCAAGCCCTCCCACGCCTGCGAGGCCATGGAGTTGGGCGCCGACGCGGTGCTGGCCAACACCGCCGTGGCCACCGCCCGGGATGTGGTCGCCATGGCCCACGCGTTCAAGCTGGCAGTGGAGTCCGGGCGGGAGGCCTATCTGGCGGGCCCCGGCCGGGTGCTGGAATTTGCCGGGGAGGCCTCTTCCCCCCTCACTGGCTTTTTGCAGGATTAGGGGGCGATGAACATGCAAACCATGGATGTGACAAAACTGCGGGTGGACAATACCCGGCCGCTGATGGACGAGGTCCTCTCCCACTATGACGACTACGACTTTTCGTCCTTTACCGACGCCGATGTCCTGCGGGCGCTGGAAAAGGAGGCCCTTTCCCCGGAGGACTATGCGGCCCTTCTCTCCCCCGCCGCCGAAAGGCATCTGGAGGAGATGGCGCAAAAGGCCCGCCGGGAGACGGCCTGCCACTTCGGCAACACGGCCAGCCTCTATACGCCGCTTTATATCGCCAACTACTGCGTCAATCACTGTACCTACTGCGGCTTCAACTGCACGAATAAAATTCATCGTGCCAAGCTCACCTATGAGGAGATTGACCGAGAGCTGCACAGCATCGCCGAGAGCGGCCTGCGGGAAATCCTCATCCTCACCGGGGAATCACGCTACCACTCGGATGTGGAGTACATCGGCCGGGCCTGTGAGATTGCCAAACACTACTTCACCACCATCGGCATCGAGGTCTATCCCATGGAAACGGAGGAATACGCCCAGATCCAGCGGTACGGCGCCGACTTTGTCAGCGTCTATCAGGAGACCTATGACCGGGCGCGTTACAAGGAGGTCCACCTCTCGGGACCCAAGGCGGACTTCGCCTACCGCTTTAACGCCCAGGAACGGGCACTGCTAGGCGGTATGCGGGGGGTGGGCGTGGGGGCGCTTTTGGGCCTCGGGGACTTTCGCCGGGACGCCTTTGCCGCCGGGCTCCACGCCCAGGCGCTCCAGCGCCGGTATCCCCACGCGGAGGTATCCTTCTCGGTGCCCCGGCTGCGCCCCTACATCAACAATGCAGAAAATAACCCCAACGACGTCCACGAAACCCAGCTTCTCCAGGTAATGCTCAGCTACCGTCTTCTCATGCCCTTTGCTGGCATCAGCATCTCCACCCGGGAGCGGGCTGGCTTCCGGGACCACGTCGTCGGCATGTGCGCCACCAAGATTTCCGCCGGAAGCAAGGTGGGGGTGGGCGGCCACGACGAGGACGCCAAGGGGGACGAGCAGTTTGAAATCTCCGACCCGCGGGGGGTGCACGAGGTGGAGCGGATGCTCTATGCCAGAGGCCTCCAACCGGTCTACCGGGACTACATTCGGATGTAGGAGGCGGCCATGGTCATCGTCGTCACCAATCGCAAGCTCTGCGCCGGGGACTTCCTCGCCCGCCTCGATTCCCTCTGCCGGGCGAAGCCGGGGGCCGTCCTCCTGAGAGAAAAGGACCTGCCCGAATCCGATTACGCCGCCCTGGCCCGGTCGTGTCAGGAAATCTGCGTCCGACAGGAAGTCCCCCTCATCCTCCACGGCCATCCGCAGATCGCGCGGGAGCTGGGGCTTTCCCAGGTGCATCTTCCCCTCCCCGCTCTGGAAGCGCAAGCAGCAGCGCTTTGCGGCCTACGGGCGGGCACTTCGGTCCACAGCGTGGAGGATGTCCGTCGGGCCCAGGCGCTGGGGGCGTCCTACCTCATCGCCGGGCACATCTTCTCCACCGCCTGCAAGCCCGGCCTCCCCGCCCGGGGGCTTCGCTTCCTAGGGGAAGTCTGCCGGGCGGCCAAGGTTCCGGTCTACGCCATCGGCGGCGTCCAGGCTGGACGGGTGCCAGACGTCCTCGCCCAGGGAGCGGCGGGCTTTTGCATCATGTCGGAACTCATGGAGTGCCCCGACCCCTATGAGCGGCTCTCTTCTTATATAGATATAGAAACCGCCGCGTCCCTGGGCTGATTTCTTTTTCTCCGCCCGCGCTTTCCAATTTCTGCGGCTGGCGCCTCCCGATTCCCCCGGTGAGCGCATAGCGGGTGGGCGGCTGGCGTATATCGAAGGCCCGCTCGGCGGATGCCGGGAAGCCTTAACCGGGGCGCTCGATTTCACGCCCAACACCGAAGGGGCCCCGCAGGCCCTCATTCTCCATAAGAAAGCGCCCGGCGGCTCATCGAGAGCCGTCGGGCGCTTCTATCTTTCTTATATAAATGAGTTTAGCCCTGCAAGCCTCTGGCCTGCCGGTCCATGTCCTCGATGACGATGTCAAAGATTTCTCCCAGGCCGGCGCAGTACTGAAGGACCTCCCAGGGCTCGTTGGTGTGAAAGTGGATTTTGATGAGGTCCTCATCCCCCACGGCCAGCAGACAGTCCCCTTTGAAATGCGCGGTAAAATAGTCGTTGATGGCGTCCTCGTCCAGGTTTTTCCCTTCGATGAGGAGCTGCGTGTCGTATTTATATTCCAGCATCCGCGTTTTCCTCCTCTGTTTTCTTTAGCTTTTTGAGATACCACACGTCACAGCCGAAGTGTCCGGTGCCGGGCAGCGGGGCCGAGAGCTTCTCAAAGCCGTTTTTCTCATAAAACCGCTGGGCCGGTATCATATTGCCGAAGGTTTCCAGGTAACAGGACGTATAACGCCCCTCGGCGTAACGAAGGCACCGCTTGAGAAGCTCCGCCGCGATGCCGGTGCCTCTGGCCTTAGGCAGACAGTACATCTTTTGCAGCTCGCAGACCCCGGGATTGCCGGGCAGGGGCCCGACGCCGCAGCCGCCCACGACCCTGCCGTCCTCTTCGGCCACCCAGTACCGGGCCCCTTCCTCCCCGTAGAGCTCGGAGAAGCGGCCCAGGTTGGGGTCGTACCAGGCGGTGCCGGGGCGCGCGCCGTCATATTCCAACAGGCACGCCCGGATGATCTTTTCGATCTGGGCATTGTCCCGCGCCTCGATCTCTCTGATCAGCACATCTCATCCCTCCTCTTCCAGGGATTGGAGCTGGGAAAGCCAGAGCGCCGCCGAGGCGTCGCTGGGCATCCGCCAGTCGCCCCGGGGGGAGAGGGACACCGAGCCCACTTTGGGCCCGTCGGGGAGACAGGAGCGTTTGAACTGCTGGGCAAAGAAGCGGCGGTAGAAGTTTTTGAGCCAGTGGAGGATGGTGGCCCGGTCGTACTCCTCCCCGAAGGCGTACTGTGCCAGACGCAGCACCTTTTTCGGCGGACAACCCCAACGGATGCCGTGGTAGAGGAAGAAGTCGTGGAGCTCATAGGGCCCGACGATGTCCTCGGTCTTCTGTTGGATTTCCCCCTCCTTGGCCGGGAGAAGTTCGGGGCTCACCGGGGTGTCCAGGATGTCGAGGAGCACCTTCTTTAGCTGCGCGTCCCCGGTCTTCCCCGCCTCGTGGGCCACCAGATGCCGCACCAGGGTTTTGGGGATGGAAGCGTTAACGCCGTACATGGACATGTGGTCGCCGTTATAGGTGGCCCAGCCCAAGGCAAGCTCGGAGAGATCCCCTGTACCCACCACCAGGCCCCCGGTCAGGTTGGAGATATCCATAAGCACCTGGGTCCGCTCCCTGGCCTGGGCGTTTTCATAGGTGACGTCCTGGTTCTCCGGGTCTTTGCCGATATCGGAGAAGTGAACCTCCACGGCCCGGGCGATGTCCACCACCCGCACCTGGACCCCCAGGCGCTCACAGAGGATTTCCGCGTTGCTCTTGGTACGCTGTGTTGTGCCAAAACAGGGCATGATGACCGCCACAATATCGGTCCGGGGCCTGCCGGCACGCTCCATGGCCCGCACGGTTGCAAGAAGCGCCAGGGCCGAGTCGAGTCCCCCCGATACGCCCACCACCGCCGTCTTGGCATGCGAGTGGGTCAGGCGCTTGGCCAGCCCCGCCGCCTGGATGGTCAAAATATCCTCGCAGTTGCGCGCGAGGGCGCGAGGATCCGACGGGATAAAGGGGCTGCTGCTCACCGGCCGGGTGAGGGTTGTCTCCCGCATCCGCTGGGAGAAGGGAATGACCAAAAAGCCCTCTCCCTCCACATGGGGGAAGGAGGTCAGACGCCGCCGTTCAAAGCTCAGACGGTGGGTGTCGATTTCACTGACCGTGAGGCCGGTGGTGAACTTCCCGCTCTCGCCGAGCAACACGCCGTTTTCCGCGATGAGATCGTGTCCGGCGAAGACCATGTCGGTGGTGGACTCCCCCTCCCCAGCGTCGGCGTAGAGGTAGCCGCAAACAAGCCTCGCCGACTGTCCGGTGACGAGTCTGCGGCGGTACTCGTCCTTGCCCACCGTCTCGTTGCTGGCCGAAAGGTTGGCGATAACGGTGGCTCCCGCCGCCGCCAGGGAGATGGAGGGGGGGCTCATGGCCCACAAATCCTCGCAGATTTCCACGCCCAGCACAAATTCGGGCAGCTCCTCGCAGGAGAAGAGGAGCTTCTTACCAAAAGGCACCGTACGTCCCCAAAGGGAAATTTCGGCGATGCCGTCAAAGGCGGGGGTAAATTGCCGCCGCTCATAAAATTCGCCGTAGTTAGGAAGATTGGTCTTGGGAACAAGGCCCAAGACCTCCCCCTTCTGGCAGACGGCGGCGCAGTTATAGAGCTTGCCGCGATGGTTCACCGGCAGTCCCGCCACCACCACCATGTCGGTGTCCTTTGTGCGCTCCAATAGCTTTGCCAAAGCGTCGAGGGCGCCGTTTAGCAGCGTCGGCTGCAAAAACAAATCCCCGCAGGTGTAGCCGGTCAGCTGCAATTCCGGCAGCACCAGCAGCTGCGCCCCTAAGGCGTCGGCTTCTTGCGCGAGCTGTGCCGCCTGCTCCCCATTATATACGCAGTCGGCCACCCGGACTTCGGGCGTCCCCACCGCGACTTTAATTATTCCATCTTTCATTGTGTCATCCTCGATTTCTATCGGTTTACTTCCCCACTTTGGGGGATGTGCGTTCACGCATTCTTTGCCGTCGCCACGCCTGTCCTTTTTCTGAGACAGCGCACGCATTTTGCCTTTTTTCCTAAGTGAGGCTGCCGCACTGATTCCGCAGAACATCCACCCGCTCCCGGATGTCCGCCTCGTGCTGCTCCTTGGTGGTGCTGGGGTCCCGGGTGTCGTAGAAAAGGGAACAGGGAAGTTTGGGGCAATCCCCGCAGCTTGTAAGCCCCCGCCGGTTGACACAACAGTCATAAAGCGGGCAGACTTCCAGCCCCAGATAGGGCGCCCAGGAGACCCTGCCCTTGAGCTTTTCGCACCCCGGGCATTCCTTCCCAAAATCCACACAGTCGCTGCAGATGCAGCCGCACACACTAACGATCTTTTCCATCCACTCAGCCTCCCCTGTCGTCCCAACCCATGTTTCCCACCCTGTTGGAAGGATGGGCCTGTATAAGGAATATTATACCATGAAAATTCCGCGCCGCCTACCCTGGCTCCGCCTTTCTCTTTACCGCCCATTCACAAGTCGTTCAAAATTCCGCTATCTCTGTGTTCATAGAAATGGTATAATATGTCATACTAAAGATAAAGCGCAGGATTCACCGGAATCTGCGCAAAAACCTAGGAGGTAACTGTGTTGTCACTTTATAGCGCAGGCATCGAAGAAGTTCTGGCAAAGTACTCGGTCAGCGCGTCGGCGGGACTCCCTTCCGGGGAGGCCCGGGCCCGACTGGAACGGCAGGGGCCCAATGAACTCAAGGCAAAGAAAAAGAAGACCTTATTCCAGCGCTTCCTCGATCAGTTTAAGGACGTCATGATTCTGATCCTGATCGCGGCGGCCGTCGTCTCCTTTGTGGTGGCCCTGGGCGGCCACGACGCCAAGGAGTTTTTCGAGCCCGCTCTCATCCTGGTGATTGTCGTCCTCAACGCCATTCTGGGCGTCGCTCAGGAGAGCAAGGCGGAGAAAGCCCTGGATGCCCTCCAGGGCCTCTCCGCCCCCCACGCCCGGGTGGTCCGGGACGGGGCTGAGCAGATCATCGACGCCGTCCAGGTGGTCCCCGGCGACATCATCCTGGTGGAGGCGGGGGACTTTATCCCGGCCGACGCGAGACTCCTCGAATCGGCCAGCCTCAAGTCGGAGGAATCGGCCCTCACCGGCGAATCGGTGCCCTCGGAGAAGGACGCGGCGGAGCCGGTGGAGGACGGCGCGCCTTTGGGCGACCGGCACAATATGCTGTATTCGGGCTGCTCGGTCACCTACGGCCGGGGCCGGGCGGTGGTCACCGCCACCGGCATGGACACCGAAATGGGCAAGATCGCGGGGCTTCTCGACAACGAGCAGGACACCCAGACCCCCCTCCAGCAAAAGCTGGCGAAATTGGGCAAATATCTGGGCATCCTGGCTCTCATCGTCTGCGCCGTCATCTTTGCGGTGGGGATGATCGACGGCATCCCCCTCTTGGAAATCTTCATGACCTCGGTCTCCCTGGCTGTTTCCGCCATCCCCGAGGGATTGCCCGCCATCGTCACCATCGTCCTCTCCATCGGCGTCCAGCGGATGGTCAAGAAAAACGCCATCATCCGCCGCCTCCCCGCGGTGGAGACCCTGGGCAGCGCCTCGGTCATCTGCTCGGACAAGACCGGCACCCTGACCCAAAACCGGATGACGCTCGTCAAAGCCTTCGACGGAGATTCGGGCGTTATGGAGGACATTTCGGAGCAAAACTCCCCCGTCATCCGCACCCTGCTGCGGGACGCGGCGCTGTGCTGCGACGGCTCGGTGGTTTTTGAGGACGGTAGGGAGAAGCACATCGGCGACCCCACCGAGACTTCCATCGTGCTGGCGGCCTACAAAAACGGCATGCCCAAGGAAAAACTAAACGCCGACTTCCCCCGTCTGAGCGAGCTTCCCTTTGACTCGGACCGCAAGCTGATGACCACCGTCAACCGCATCGACGGGGACAACGTGGTCATCGTCAAAGGCGCCTTTGACATGCTGGCCACACGGTGCGTTTCCGGGGACCTGGAAAAGGCGCGGGAAGTGGTGGACACCCTTTCCAGCCAGGCGCTGCGGGTGCTCGCCGTGGCGGTCAAGGTGATCGACACGGCGCCCCAAGTCCCCACCAGCGAGGAGCTGGAAAACGGCCTCCATTTTCTGGGCTTAGTGGGCATGATCGACCCGCCCCGCCCCGAAGCCAGAGAGGCGGTCAAAATCTGCCGGAAGGCGGGCATCCAGCCGGTGATGATCACCGGCGACCACGTGGTCACCGCCTCCGCCATCGCCAAGGATTTGGGCATCCAGCTCGACGGGGACGACGCCATCACCGGCGCGGAGCTCTCCGCTATGAGCGAGGAGGAGCTGCAAAGCCGGGTGCGGACCATCTCGGTCTACGCCAGGGTCTCCCCCGAGGATAAAATCCGCATCGTCAAGGCCTGGCAGAGCCAGGGCGAGGTGGTTTCCATGACCGGCGACGGCGTCAACGACGCCCCCGCCCTCAAGGCCGCCGACATCGGCTGCGCCATGGGCATCACCGGCACGGATGTGGCCAAGGGAGCCGCCGACATGACGCTGACCGACGACAACTTCGCCACCATCGTCGACGCGGTCAAAGAGGGCCGCGGCATCTACGAGAACATCAAAAAAGTGGTCGCCTTCCTGCTCGGCACCAACATCGGCGAGGTGCTCACCGTCTTTATTGCCATGCTCATCTGGCGGCAATCGCCGCTACTCTCCATGCAGCTACTCTGGATTAACCTGATCACCGACAGCCTCCCCGCCATCGCGTTGGGGATGGAGGCGGTGGAATCGGATGTGATGGACCATCGCCCCAAGCCCAAAAGCGAGGGGATCTTCGCCCACGGCCTGGGGGTGCGCATCGTCTTGCAGGGCGCGCTCTTCGGACTTCTCTCCCTCATCGCCTTCTGGATCGGCAAGAGTGCCACCGGCGTCATCGAGGGCGGGCGCACCATGGCTTTCATCGTGCTGGCCCTCTCCCAGGTGGTCCATTCCTTCAATATGCGCTCCCACCACTCCCTGTTTAAAACCGGCTTCTTTTCAAACAAGTATTTAAACGGCGCCGCGGCCATCTCCGTCGTTCTCATGGCCTTGGTCGTCTTTATCCCGCCGGTGGCCACCGTCTTCGGACTCATCCAGCTTTCCGCACCCCTCTATCTGGAAGCGCTGGGCTTGGCCCTCGTCCCCCTGGTGGTCCTGGAACTGAGCAAGGCCCTAGGCCTCATCAAACACCACAAATAAGAGAAAGAAAGCCGCCTATTGAGGCGGCTTTCTTCTTGCGGTGGGCTGCGGACTTCGGCTGGCGGCCCCCACGGCGGCCTCCCCCGCCGTGCCCTGCCCGCAGGCCCTGGGCGTGCCGGCTCGGACTATCCCATCGCGCTGGGGTCCCCATAGGCCGGCCCATCGGATGCTTCCAAAACCACAGAGCTTGCCTGGAGTGAATCAAACCCTCCCGCAAAAATGTCCTGTGCTCCCCGCCTGCTTCTCCGCAGCGGCTTTTTCGGTGCGTTCACAGCACCGGCTAGTTCCGTATAGCGGCCCGCACCACAGCAGCAAAAAAGCGGTCTCCCTCAGGAGACCGCTTTTTATTTACTTTCCCTTACGGGCGCAGGCCGCTGCCACCCTGGAGGGTGATGGTTTCACCGGTGACATAACTGGCGTCGTCGGAAGCCAAGAAGACGCACACTTTACCGATGTCCTTTTCCGGATCAGCAAAACGTCCAAGGGGGATGCCCTGGATGGTCTGCTGGTAGAGCTTGGGATATTCGTCCTTCCATTTTTCCAGACCCGGGGTCATAGCCAGCGGGCAGACCACGTTGACGTTGATGCCGAAGGGGCCCCATTCCGCCGCCGCCACACGGGACATGCCGCGGATGCCCTCCTTGGCTGCCGCATAGGAGGATTGTCCCAGCTTGCCGAAGAGCCCGGCGCCCGACGCAAAGTTGATGACGCTGCCTTTGGTCTCTTTGAGGTAGGGGAAGGCCTCCCGCATATAAAAGAAAGTCGCATACAGACCGGAATAGATTGCTAAGTCAAAGTCCTCTTTGGTGTGGTCCACCAGCATGGTGCCGGATTTGGACACCTGGGCGTTATTGATCAGGCAGTGGATTTTGCCAAAGCGGTTGACGGCCTGATCGACCACGTTCTTGACCGCCTTCTCGTCGCCGCCGTCGGCCACGACAAACAAAGCCTCGATGCCGTAATCAGCCTCCAAGTTTTCCTGTGCCTCCACCAAGGTGCTGGCCGTGCGGCCCGTGATCACGATGTTGGCGCCCTCTTCCGCAAAAGCTCTGGCGATGCCGTAGCCGATGCCCCGCGCGCCACCTGTAATCAGGACTGTTTTGCCTTCCATGCGTTTCATAACGTTACCTCCAAGTCGGATGAAATGATATTGTTAAGTTGTTAACATTCTTTCCATCTGTACTATACCCCTTTTCCTCCTGGGAGTCAATGGATATTGCGAAAAATTTAACAAAGTTTTCGTACTTAACCGGCGCAATCAAAAGCAGCCGCTGTTGCGGCTGCTTTCTCCCATGAAGGGCGGATACCCCAAGAGAAAAAGGCGGCATGGAATACTCCATGCCGCCTTGCGCCATCGCGCTCTCTTTCTTCATTGCTTTAAGCAAACAGGTCGGACAGCTCATGCTGGCAGTAAATCCGCACCCCGTTTTTGCTCAGGACGTCGGCAGCCTTCTCGGTGTCGGCCACCCGTAAAATCATATAGGCCAGATCCTTTCTCCGGGTGATAAAGGCATAGGTATATTCCAAATTGACGTCGTTATCCCCCAGGATATCCAGCACCTTGACGAGACTTCCGGGTTTGTCGGGAATTTCCACCGCCAGCACCGGCGTGATGGAACAGACATAGCCCGCCTCTTTGAGGACACAGGCGGTTTTATAGGAATCGTCCACAATAATTCTCAAAATACCGAAGTCCTCCGCGTCGGCTAAGGACATGGCGCGCATATCAATGTCGTTTTTCTCCAGCAGCTTGGTAAACTCCGCGAGCTGACCGGGTTTGTTCTCTAAAAAGACAGAGATCTGTTTGACAGTCATTTATTTCGCCCCTTTCGATTCATACAGTTTCCGCTTGTCGATGATGCGCACGGCCTTGCCCTCGCTGCGGGCAATGGACTTGGGCGCCACCAGCTTGACGACGGCATAGATGCCGAGCATCGCTTTGAGGGCTTCGATGAGCTCTTTCTCCCGGGCGGACACTTCGCTCAGCGCGTCGGAGAACATCTCCGGGGTCATCTCCACCTGGACTTCCAGACGGTCGCTGTTGTTCTCGCGGCTGACGATGATCTGGTAGTTGGCCGGATAGCCCTTGTTGAGGAGCACCGTCTCGATCTGGGACGGGAAGACGTTGACGCCCTTGACAATGAGCATGTCGTCGCTGCGGCCCATGGGCTTGCTCATCTTGACGAAGGTTCTGCCGCAGGAGCATTTCTCCCGGGTCAGGACACAGATATCCCGGGTGCGGTAGCGCAACAGCGGGAAGGCCTCCTTGGTGATGCTGGTGAAGACAAGCTCCCCCTTCTCTCCCTCGGGCAGGACCTCGCCGGTGATGGGGTCGATGATCTCGGCAATAAAGTGGTCCTCGTTGATGTGCATGCCGGTCTGTTCGCTGCACTCGAAGGAGACGCCGGGTCCGGAAATCTCGGTGAGGCCGTAGATGTCATAAGCCTTGATGCCCAGCTTTTCTTCGATGTCGCGGCGCATTTCCTCGCTCCACGCCTCGGCGCCGAAGATACCGGCTTTCAGCTTGATCTGGTCCTTGAGCCCCCGCTCCTGGATGCTCTCGCCCAGATAGGCGGCGTAGGAGGGGGTGCAGCAGAGGATGGTGGAACCCAAATCGCACATAAACTGAATCTGACGCTCGGTGTTGCCGGAGGACATGGGCAGGGTCAGGGAGCCCACCTTATGGGAGCCGCCGTTGAGGCCGGGTCCGCCGGTGAATAATCCGTAGCCGTAGCAGACGTGGACCACGTCGTCCTTGGTGCCGCCGGCCGCCACAATGGCACGGGCGCAGCACTCATCCCACAGGTCGATATCGTTTTGGGTGTAAAAGGCCACCACCCGGCGCCCGGTGGTGCCGCTGGTAGACTGGATGCGCACGCAGTCGTGGAGGGGGGCCGCCATCAGTCCGTAGGGATAGGCGTCCCGCAAATCGTCTTTGGTCAAAAAGGGCAGCTTGTGCAGATCGTCCACCGACTGGATGTCGTCGGGGGTCACACCCTTTTTTTCCATCAGGTTGCGGTAATAGGGCACATTCTGATAGACGCGCCGCACGGTTTTGACCAGGCGTTCATCCTGCCAGGCCCTGATTTGTTCCTGAGAGGCACACTCGATCTCAGGCTGGTAATAATTCTGCATGGTAAACGTTCCTTTCTTTGGGTGACTTCCTCATCCAGACGCAAGCAACCGATACGCTGCCCATTGGCTCCGGACTTTTCTTTTCCATCCCTCACCCGGATTCTCGGCCGGGTGTTTTGAGTGTATTATACCATTTTCTCCCGGCCAGGACAATGCATTGTTGCGTTTGTGCGCCTATTTCCAGTTTTTTTTGTCTTTCGTCCAAGGGACCTCCGGATATAATCCGGAGGTCCCTTCTCCCCTGTTTCCGTATTAAAAACAGGGACACTCATTTTGTGCGCCGTCAAAAACCGCCTGGTTTTTCCCTAACTTTTTGGCCTGGTAGAGGGCCTTGTCGGCCTTGTTGATCATCTCTTTCCATTGGTCGGGGCGCTCCGGCACCGCTGTAAAGACCCCAATGCTGACCGTCACATACCGGTGGGGCTCGGCGGTATCCAACTTGAGCGCCTCCACCGCTTCGCAAAGGCTCCGCCCCTCCTCTAAGGCCTCGGAAGGGCTCAGCCCCATGACAATGCCACAAAACTCCTCCCCGCCGTAGCGCAGAAAATAGCCCTGGGACATCTGCACATTCATGGCCTGTGCCACCAGTCTGAGACAGGTATCCCCCCGCTGATGTCCGAAGCTGTCGTTATAGGTTTTAAAGTCGTCGATGTCCACCATAAACACCGTCAGCGGCTGGCGTAGGCTCTGCGCCTGGGCGCATAGGACAGGCAGGTAGGCTTTGAGGAAACGACGGTTGTAAATCCCCGTCAGATCGTCCCGGTGGACCAACAGTTCCAAGAGTTTATTTTTGTCCTGAATCTGCTGGTTCTGGCGGAGAATTGTCTGATGCTCAGCGAAGGTATAGCGGCCGGCATAATACCGGTAACAGGCGATAAAAAAGGACATGGCCGCCACGGCGGTGGTGCTGATCAGCTGGCCGTAGACGCTGCCGTCGAAAAGGTACTGGCGCCACCAAAGGATGACCAGAATGAGCTGGGGAACGCCGAAAGTGAGCAGCGCTTGGAGGGGTTTGAAATAGATGAGTAGGGAAAGAAAGATGGCCAAGCTTAAATAGGTGGTCACGTTGTCAGAAACCCGCTGATCGTACAGGGTGATGGCCAGGGCCCAGAGCATGGAAAAGGCGGCATAAGCCGTTTGGAGGCGGAGGGTCCGCTCGGGCGGGTAAGAGTGCCGTAGCGCCGCGAAGCGATAGAGCACCAAGGCGCCGGTGACCGACAGCATAATTATATAGAGGCAAAGATAAACTTTGCTGGACGTAGTGGAAAGCGTTCCATGGGTATAGATCAGCGTATAGCAAATATTATAAAGCTGGAAAAGGATTGTCACCAGCATGGCTGTCCAGGTATAGCGCAGCTGGGTTCCTACCTGCATGACGTGGTAGCGCTCCTCATCTTCCGGAGAAAGAGCCACGTCCTGCATCAGTTCTCTGAATTTTCTCATGCTTTTTTCTCCTATCGAATTGAGTGGTGGGATGTAATCGCTTTATCCTCAGTATAGCATAGATCTCTCTGAGATGTCGACGGATTTCTTTGGCGCGGCGTTTTGGACAAGCAAATTTCGCTTTCTCCTCCCGCCGGTCATTCTAAACCATGCCGCAACCCAATATGATAGGTACTAATAGCTGTGAAAGGAGAGAAGCGAATGCCTTCACAAGGATATTTATTTGCCCGCGTCTTTACTTCCGACGCCATGATTCCCGTCGAAGATGCCACTGTAACAGTGACCCAAATATCGCCGGAAGGCCTGGTGGAGCTCCTTGCCGTCTGGCTGACCGACGAAAGCGGCAAAACCGATATGTTGATGGTCCCCACCCCTGACCTGGCCGCAAGTCAGGCCCCATCGGAAGAACAGCCCTTTGCGTCGGTGAACATAACGGCGGAACATCCGTTATATGAACGGATTATCGTGCGCGATGTGCAGGTCTTTCCCAATACGGTATCTGAACAGGAATTACAACTCATCCCATTAAACGAATTCCCCGAGGTCTGGGACCAGACCGAATCCTTTGATGTCCCGCCGCAAAACTTGTAAGGAGGTGTGATCTTTGCCAACCGTAATCCCTTATGTTCCAGAGAATATCACCGTACACCTGGGTACGCCGGCCAGTAATGCCTCCAATGTCACCGTCTCATTTTCCGATTATATTAAAAACGTCGCTTCCAGCGAAATTTATCCCACTTGGAACGAAAGCGCCATTCGGGCCAATATCCTGGCACAGGTTTCCTATGCGTTAAACCGCGTATACACGGAATTTTACCGCAGCCGAGGCTACAATTTTGATATTACCAACACCACCGCCTATGACCAGGCGTATGTCCACGGGCGGAATATCTTCGACGACATCAGCACCCTGGTGGACGAATTGTTTAACGACTACATCCGCCGCCAAGGCTTTGTTGAACCGCTCTTTGCCTCTTTCTGCAACGGCACCACGGTCACCTGTGAAGGGCTCAGTCAATGGGGATCCCAAAGCCTGGCACAGCAAAGCTATAATTCCATTCAAATTTTACGGAATTATTATGGCAACGACATCGAGCTTGTGATCAACGCTCCCATCCGGAACATTACCAACTCTTACCCGGGCACGCCTCTGCGCCAAGGCGACATTGGCCCGAATGTGACCGTCATTCAGACGTCCCTCAACCGCATATCCCAAAATTATCCCGCGATTCCCAAAATCAACCCCGTTGACGGCATCTTCGGTCCGGCCACTGAAACGGCGGTCCGCCGGTTTCAAAGTATATTTGGGCTGGCCGTTGACGGCATTGTGGGCAGAGCCACCTGGTATCAGCTAGTCAAGCTCTATGTCGGCGTCAAACGCTTGGCGGAGCTCAACTCCTTGGGGCAAACCTTTACCGGCATCTCCTGGGCTTATCCCGATGCCATCGTGGAGGGGAACAGCGGGCAAAAGGTCTCCCATTTGCAATATATGCTGTCGGTGCTCTCCCAGTTTAACCCCCAAATTCCGCCCCTTGAAGTCAGCGGCGATTTTGACGCGGCTACGAAAAACTCCGTGATCTCATTCCAGCGCTGGGCCGGGCTGCCGGAGACGGGCGCCGTGGGGGCGACCACCTGGGACGCCATTTATAACGCTTATGCCGGGGTCGCGTCCACCACCCTCAGCCGGGGGGAACTCTTCCCCTTCCAAAACGGCCCTATCCCGGCGGCTACCATCCGGGATTTGCAGCAGCAGCTCAACCTGGTGGCCGACGCGACTCCAGGAATGGCCCGCCCACAGATTTCCGGCCAATGTGGAACTATGACGCGCCGGTCCCTCACCCAGTTCCAAAGCTTCAGCGGACTTCCCGCCAACGGGCAGATCGACGACGCCACCAAACAGGCGTTGGCCGATGACGTGGGGAGTTTGCGCTTTGCCCAGACTTCACGTTTCGCTCAGTTTCCGGGGCAAACTCTTGTCTATGGTATGACGGATAACAGTCAGGAGGTGCAATAATGGCTACCACCATCAATGAATCCATCGGTCAGCCCATCCGGAGCCTGCAAACCATGTTGAGAATCATTTCCCAATATGACAGCGCCGTCAGCGCCGTCATTCCGGACGGCATCTATGCCAATGATACCGTGACATCCGTGTCCTCCTTTCAAAAGCGGCACGGCTTACCCGTGACCGGCGAGGCTGACCACGACACTTGGTACTCCATTGCCGAAGAGCACCGGCGGGCCCTGGTGGAAGTCGGCCCGGCGGAACCGGTCAACCCCATCTTTCAAAAAAGCCAGGTCATCCGCCCCTTGGAGGTCAACGATCACCTCTACATGATCCACGGGATGCTGCTGGCCATAGGAGAGCACTATCCCACCTTGCCCCGAGTTTCCTGCAACAATGTCCACGACGAGGCTTCCATCGCCGCCGCCCGTTGGCTGCAGGTGCGGGCGGGCATCGAGCCCGTGGGGGATATTAACCGCTCCACCTGGCGGTATCTGGCCCGGCTCTACCGCATCACCATCGGCGACGGCACCAGGCGGGTGTAGGCTTCCATCCGTTTTGCGGCATTGTTTATGATAGGCTCAACTCCTAAAAGAAAAGACAGCCGGCAAATGCCGGCTGTCTTTTTCTCTCAACTTCTCGGACTATTTTTGTCCCATCGGCTGCAACATTCCCGTTGTGTTATCCTTTGCTGCACCGCACTAAGATCCGCTTGCTGCGGTCAAAATTACAGGTGATGAGCGTGACGTCCCATTGCCCATCCAAAAGCCCCTGGGTATCGTCGGCATCGATCTGATTTTGCCGAAAATGGAAGGTTTTTGCACTTTTTCTTTGTCACATGCATTTTTTTGTATCATCCTGAAAGATCATCGGCTGTTGAGCGTCAGGACACAAAAAAGCCAGCCCCAAAGGGGCTGGCTTTCTCTTTTGGTGCCGCAGAACAGACTTGAACTGTCACGCTGTTGCCAGCGAGGGATTTTAAGTCCCTTGCGTCTGCCGATTCCGCCACTGCGGCAAAAACTCTTGCGGGCTGTCCGCTCCATTATTATACCCACCGCGGGTGCAATTGTCAACAGCGCCGCCCCGGCACAGCCTTTCTTTTCTAGCTGTGCCGGCGCGCTGTCTGCACCATACGCTCCTGCTTTTGGCCTGATTCTTATAACATCCGGTCGATCTCTTCCCGGCGGGGCATGGACGGCGCGGTCCCCTTCTTGGTTACCGAAAGGGCGCCCACCACGTTGCCGAACTCCACGGCCGCAAAGATGTCCTTTTCTTCCGAAAGGGCCGTGACAAAGCCCCCGTTGAAGGCGTCCCCCGCGCCGGTGGTGTCCACCGCTTTGACGCTGCGGGATTTGACAAACCGGGCCTCTTCCCCCTGCATGACAAAGACGCCCGCTTTGCCCATGGTGATGACCACCGCGCCCACGCCCTTCTGGAAGAAGACCCGGGCGGCCCGGGTGGCGGACTCCATATCCACCACCTCCTTTATGCCGGTCAGGATGGCGGCCTCCACCTCGTTGGGGGTGACCACATCCACCTTGCAAAGAATGCTTTCGTCGATTTCCATGGCGGGTGCGGGGTTAAGCACCACCCGCACACCGGCCGCGTGGGCGATGTCGATAATCTTATAAAGGGCGTCCAGGTTGATTTCAAATTGGAGCAGCAGGATTTCCGCCTGCTCTATGTAGGGCCGCGCCTTCTCGATGTCGCTGTCGGTGATGTTGCCGCAGGCGCCGCTTGTCACCAAAATAGAGTTTTGCCCGGTGATCTCGTCCACCATGATGAGCGCTGAACCCGTCTCCTTCTCCTTGTCGATGAACACCATATCGGTGTCCATACCTTCCTTCATGTAGAAGTCGATGGCCTCCCGGCCAAAGACGTCGTCCCCCACCTTGGTGATGATTTTCATGTCCGCGCCGGCCCGATGGGCGGCGACCGCCTGGTTGGAGCCCTTGCCGCCCGGTCCCATTTTGAAGGAGGAGCCGATGACCGTCTCCCCCGGAACGGGCAGATGCCCCGCCCATCCGGTCAAGTCGGTGACATAACTGCCAAATACCACAATTTTTCCCATGATCTTCTTCCTTTCTTTATTGCATCAATTTCCTTTCGTGATCGGAAAATCAGAAAGTCGGTGTTGGGATGTTCCATTTGAGAGGCAGTCTTTCCATGATCGACGCACAGACACGTCAACTTAGGCTCCCCAAATCAAAGGGCTGATAGGTGTGGGTAAAGGTGTCCACATCAAAAATGAGGACAATTTTGTCATATTCATCGAGGGCTAGATCCTCAGGCAATTCCATGATGCGCGCCGTGTTGACAATAGTGATGTCCTGATAGTGGAGCTGGAGAAATTCGCCCAACTTATAGGCGTTGTCGTCCCCCAGGATGAGGAGCTTTTCTTTATAGGGACTCTCCTCCATGTGAATTTTGGTCATGATCTGCCCCGCGCCCAGATAGACCATATCCGGGTTGTCGGTATCGAGCCACTGGGTCAGATAGGGCGTATCGCTCTGCGCCACCCCGTCGGCGCCGTAGACCTTGATCTGATACTCCCGCCCGTACCGGGTATAGTGATAGAGGCTGATGCGGTCGGGCTGGATATTGCGGAAGTCTGTCAGCGGATAGAGGGGGCCGAAGTAGTCCGAGCGCACATGCTCCACATCGAAGGACTCGATATTGCGACGGTAGTGGCCCATCTTTTCGATCATGGCCCCATACACCACATAGGCCCCGCCGATGGTGAGCCGGTCGTCGGTGCGGTAGTAGAGATACTCCTCCCTCCGGGCAAAGAGGGCCGAGTAGGCGTCGATGGTCCGGATATTCTCCCCCACCTGGTTATAGACGTTGTCGATGATGTTTTTTTGGTTGACGCTGACGGCGTACTTGGGGATTTCCTCCTGGTTGATGGCGGCGGAGGTGGGGAGCAGCACCAGGAAAGCGTCCGCCCTTTTGCCGGAAACAAACTGGTTGAGGGCGCTGATATTGGCGTTTAATTTCTCCTCGTTGGGTTCCTCCATATCCTTAATGAGCCGGTTTTTGCCGATATAGACGCCGTTTTCCTCCCGGACGCCGGTGTAGTATTTCAGGGTGGTCTTGGTCTGGGAGAGCAGCTCATTTTTGGCAAACTGCCCGCTGACGTAATTGCCAAGCTCAGTCATGTAGCTGTGGTCGGCGAGGGTTTCCCAGGTAGGCAGGGGCATATCCCGCCAGAAGCGGTTGGTGCCCATGACCACATAGGTGGGCAGTACGAACATCATAATGAGCAGGATAATCGCCGCGATTCTCTTCGGTTTCATGAAGCACACCGCCCTTTCTTGGAAGTAAAATAGATTATCGGATGAGGTAGGCCGTCGTGACGACCAGAATCAGCACGTTGACCACGATGATGATGAGGTTAACCAGGTAGCTTTTGGAGCGGGAAAATTTGGAGGCCAGGCGGCTGAAGAGATCGGAGCAGAAGATAACGCCCACAATCAGCGCCGCGTAGTTGGTGGTCAGGATATAGATGATCTGTTGGTTATAAAGCTCCATGCCGCCGCCAAGCCCCACAAGATACCCCAGCATCTTCCTAGCTTCCAGCGGGGAGCCGGTCATGGCGAGCAGCATAAAGACGCCGATGGCCGCCATGACGCCCAGGTGAGCCAGCACCGACGGAGGCTTTAGCTGCCGCTTGGCCGAGGCTGCATTCCAGCGCTCGTAACACAGCAGCCCTGTGAGCAACACGGCTCCCAGCGCCAGGTTGACGCTTGCCTTATAAAAGGCGCAGATGATGCACAGCGCCAAAAAAAGGGCCGCCGCTTTCAGCCAGGGGGAGCGAAGGCGCGATTGAAGCGGATCGAAGACATAGTGCTCCACATACTCCTGGAGGCTGTTGTTAAAGCGGTTTAAAAAGCTGGTGACGGTCTTGGCCATGTAAGGGTGGTGAAACCCCGACCGGACATTGAAGCCGAACACCATACAAAGCCCCGCCCCCATTTCCAGATAGCCGCAGTAGAAAAAGTAAATCCACATGATCTTGGAAAGGAAGTAAATCCAGCAGGAGAGGGTGCTCTGGTTGTAGACGGGCAGTTGGGCGATCATCTCCAAGACCCGGGTGATGCCGTCGGCGATGAGCACCTTTTTGGCGAGGCCCTGGATGAAGAGGATGAGCCCGTCGCACATCAGGCTCAGCGAAGCCTTGCGGTGACCCAAGTCATATTCCATCTGCCCGTACCGGGTCAGCGGCCCGTAGTAGAGGCGGGGAAACATCATGGCGTAGGCGAGCATGTTGACGGGGTTTTTCTGCGCCTTGGCCCGCTCCCGGTAGATGTCGTAGACATAGCTGAGTGACAACAGGCTCACTACCACCGAGCCCAGCGGCAGAATGAAGTGAAACATATCCCGGTAGACGATCATGACGATCACCGTGGTCAGATCCTTGGCCGCCGCCACGCAGAGGATAAACCGGCAAAGGATGTTTTTATCCCGGTTTTTCTCGATGACCCGGCCAGCCATATAGTCAATCAGACAGGAGGCGATGAGCAGCGGCGTAAACAGGATGTCCAGCGACAAAAACACCACCAGGGACAATAAAAGCAGCACCGTATTTCTGCCCTTTGCCGGCACCAGATAGTACACGATGAGCGAGACGGGCAAAAAGAGATAGATAAACAGTAGGCTGTCCGGCTGCATGCTCTCCCCCCTTCCGATTTTCTTTCTTCTTTAAAAAAGCTCTTCGATGAGCGTACGGTAGCCCTCGTAATCCATCAGGGCGTTGAGCACCTGCAAAAGCCCGTTGGCCGACAGATGCTCCGGCAGCCCCAGCCTCTCGATGAGGCGCTTTCTCCTGACCCCGGCGTCGGGAGCGCCGGTTAAACCGTCCGCAAAAAAGTCGGTCTTGGTGATGGGCCGTCCCTTTTCCCGGGGGCTTCCCTCTTCGCAGAGGACCCCGGCCCGAGTGAGGGCTCTGAGAATCTCCGCCTGGGAGACCCCCTCCACCCCCAGCTTGCCCTCTTTGGAGGGCTTTTCCTTCCGGCTTTCTTTGCCGAAGATGTCGGAAATGTAGGCGTGGCGGACCTTATTGGGATTGACGGCGCCCGCGATATAGTGGCGTATTTTAAAGCCCGCCGCGTCCGAGTCGGTGAGGATCACCAGCCCCGTCTTGTCCGCCAGGGCCCGCAGCAGGGCCAGCGTTTCCTTGTCGGTGAAGATGCGAAAGCCGTCCACGGCGATGATGGTGGCATTCAAAAGGGAGGCGAGCTTGATTTTATCGTACTTTCCCTCCACGACCACCGTTTCCTTGAGACTGATCAAACTTTTCTCTCCCTCTGCCGGCACAAAAAGATCTCCATGACCGCCTGTTCCAGCATGATATTGCGGTCCCCCTTGGCGCTTTTGAGCTTTTCGTCGGTGCGGCTGAGGACCTCGAGAATCTCAAAGAGGGTCGTCTTTGTAAAGCGGGAGCTGTCCCGCACCGCGTTTCGCACCCGGAAATCCCGGCCCTTGTAGTCAAAGTGTTCCAAAATGTCCTTCTGCTCCTTGCGGCTCACCGCAGCCACCTTGGCCCGGTAGAGGTCCACAAAGGCCATGGAAAGCGCCCCGCACACGCTCACCGGTTCCTCCCGCTGGTCCTGCAGCTCCCTCAAAACCTCCACCGCCTTGACCACGTCCCCGGCCACAATAGCCCGGGACAAATCGAAGACCGAGGCTTCCAGCTGCTTGGCCGTCAGCTTTTCGATGACCTGCCGGGTGATTTCCCCCGACTTCTGATAGGCGGTGAGCTTTCGCATCTCGGTGGACAGGGTGGTCATGTCTTCCCCCACCCGGCTGATGAGGAGGCTTGCGTTTTGGGAGGAGAGCTCGCACCCGCGGGCGGTAGCTTTCTCCCTGACAAAACGGACAAGGTCCGCGGTGCGGCGCTTCTCGAAGGAACAGACACAGCCCACCTTCCCCGCGAGCTCGATGAGCGCCTTGTGCTTGGCGGACTTTTTGGGGGAGCCCTCCACGTTCATCATGGAAATGATGAGCACCGTGTCGGGCGGCAGCTCGGAGAGGATGGCTTTGAGGCGGTCAAAGTCGGTTTTCACCATCTTTTCGAGCTCCAAATCCTCGATGAGCACACAGTTTTTCTCGCTGAGGAACGGGAGGGTGGACGCCGCCTGTTCCAATTCGTCCAGACTGAGCCCCTTGCCGGAAAACCGGTGGAAGTTAAAGGTCTCCTGCCCCTTGGTCACCGCCCGGCTGATTAACCGCCGCACGCACAGGGCCTTGAGATAGGCTTCCTCCCCGTAAATATAGTAAATCCCGCACAGCGGCTCCTTTTTGATGTGGGCCGCGATGTCGTTTTCTCTGGTCAGCGTCATGCCTCTCCCCCCTTTCCACAGGTTTCTTTGTTATAAGATGGCGCCCCGCTCGTTTACCATCAGATCCCAACCGCCCCGGGTCAGCACGTCGACGCGGTCGCAACCGTCGAAGGTAACGACCTTCGCGCCCTGGGAGAGCATGGCGTTCATGGCGCTCCTCTGGAAGGCGCTCTCCATGACGATGCCATAGCGGGCCGCGATCATCTGCGGGTTTTCGCTCTTTCCCTCACACAGCCACACGTCGGGCGCCGTCCGCTGAATGGGAAGGGTCGCCATGTCCACTTCCCCCTCGGTCATAAGCAGGGAGAAGCCGCCAATCTGGAAGGTGGTGGCGGTGCCGGTGGAAAAATGGAGCGTTTCTATCGAAGCGCCGTCAAGGCCCGCCCGCATGCTCCCCTTCCGGTAGACCTTACAACCGGTGGGCAGCATGGGCTCCAGCTTGTCCATCGGGGTTTCTTCGTCCACCATCACGGCGCCGATGTCATATTCCTGGAAGACCTCCGCATAGCACTGGTAGTCGCCTTGCACAAAGAGAAGGTCAATTTTTCCGGTGACCGGCAGGGAGATCTGTCCCTTCCAGGGCTCCCCGATGGGACAGACCACGACGCCCTCCTCCATCCTGGCAACCAGACAGGGGGATCTCTCTCCGCCGTAGACTTGGATGCCCGTGACGCCCCGCATGAGGACCGCGTTGGAAATGGCGCCCACCAGAAAGAGCCCGGCGCACAGGAGCACGCCCACCCGCAGCCGCAGCCGGTCCCGTTTCAGATAGCAAAATCCCATCACCGCCATGGCGAAGAGCATCCAGATGACCACATAGGGCGCGTCCGCCGTGATAGACAAAAAGTCAAAGTGGGCGGACAGACGCACAATGCCGATGGTGAGCTTGGCGGCCAGCCCCGCGAAAAAGGCAAAGGGCGCCGCCGCGGCCAAAGAGGCCATCCCGATGAGGGCCGTCAAAAAGCCGCCGATGACAATGACCGGCATGAGCGGGGTGAGAAGCAAGCTGACGATGGGGGCCATCAGGCCCACCATGCCGAAGTAAAGGAGCAGCAGCGGCAGGAGGAAGAGATTCACCCCCACCGACAGTCCGATGCCGTCGGCCGCCCAGCGCAGGACCCGGTATTTGCGCAGCGCCGGGTGAAGCCCCAGCATCCACTCCCGCACCTTGGGACAGACGGTCAAAATCGCGAGGGTCGCAAACGCCGACAACTGGAGGGAAACGCTGGCCGCCCCGAAGGGATTGGGCGCTAAAATTAGGAGGACGGCCAGACCCAGGGCGTTGAGTGCGTCCGACTTTCTGCCGATGGCCCGGGCCAGATAGTAGACGAGGAGCATGATGCCCGCCCGGGTGGCGGTGACGGAAAAGCCCAGCACCGCCAGGTAGAGCAGCACGAAGACGCCGGCCATGAGATAGGGCATCCAGTAGGGCAGAAAGCGCAGCTTGCGCAGAAAATAGAGGGCCATCGCGCCCAAAATGGCCATATGCAGCCCGGAGATGGCGAGGAAATGGGTGACGCCGCTGCGGCGAAAGAGATCATAGAGCCCGTTTTCGCTGACGCCCATTCGCTCGCCGGTGACCATGGCGCTCACCAGCGTCCCCTCCTCCCCCGGCAGCGCCCGGGTGATGTTCTCGTCCATCTTCTGGCGGAACTTGAGGAAGTAGTAGGGCAGCGGCTTTTTCTCCAGCGGCGTGTAAATTACATCCGATTCCACATAGCCCCGCAGATAGATTCCCTCCGCCCGGTAGGAGGGACGGTCCGCCAGCCCAAAGGTGGTGCGAAACTCAAGCGGGTCATAGGCGTCCACATCCAGCATCTTCCGGCTGACGATCTCCACCCGCAGCTTTTGGGGCGCGCCCTCCACCTCCACGGCGGAGGTTTCCATCAAATAGCGGTAGGAACCGCTGGAAAGTCGCGCCGGCGTATCCACAATCCGGGCGGTAATCTCAGCCTGCATGCCGTCGAGGGCGGCGGCCGGCGCGTAGACCAATCGCTGCTGCAAAAAGAGGGCGCCGGTGGAGAGGGCCGCTGTGAAAAGAACAAGCAGCACCGTCCGTTTGGCGTCAAAGAGTTTCGTCAGCCAGAGCGCCGCGCCCAGAATGAAGCAGGTCAAACTCACCATCAAATTGACCGACATGCTCAAATAGCAAGCGACCGCCTGCGTGATCAGATAAGTAAATCCCAGCACGGCAAGCGGTCGTTTCATTTTCGTATCCTCCAGCGGTCAATTGTAAAAAGTCGGTCCGGCGGACGGCTCATCAGCCGGGAGGCCAGGCCAGTTGTCTGCCCGCCAAAACGTGAAAGTGCAGGTGGCCCACGGTCTGTCCGCCGTCCACTCCGCAGTTATTGACGATGCGGTAGCCCCCCTTCAGGTCCAGCTCCTTGGCAATCTTGGCGATCACCGCGAAGACGTGGGCCACAATGGAACTGTTTTCCGGCGTGATTTCATCGGCGCACGCGATGTGCTCCTTGGGTATCACCAGAAAATGCACCGGCGCCTTGGGGTCGATGTCGTGAAAGGCAAGCACCCGGTCATCTTCATAGATTTTGTTGGAGGGGATTTCTCCCGCCGCGATTTTGCAAAACAGGCAATCCATGGGACAAGCCTCCTTTCGGTACTCTCAGTATAGCATAAATCCGAAAAATTTTCGATTATTTCCCGAGCATTTTTTCCAGAATGGCGGGCACAGCCGCGATGGCTTCGTCCATCTTGAAGATGTCTTTGACCCCCGCCATGGCGCTGTCGGGACGTCCGCCGCCGTTGCCGCCGGCGATCTGGGCCACCTCTTTGATGAGCTTGCCCGCGTGGACGCCCATCTTCACCGCTTCCTTGCCGCAGGCGGCGCAGATGTTGCCCTTGCCATCGCTACTGGTGGCCAGCACCGCCACGATATTGGGGAATTTTTCCTTGATGGTGTCGCACATGGCTCTCACCGTCTCCGCCTTCATGTTGGAGAAGGTGGCCCCCACCACCCGCACGCCGCAGACCTCTTTGGCGTTCTTCATTAATTCCTCCGCCTTGCCGTAAGCCATCTTCTGACTGAGCGCCTCGAGCTCTTTTTCCTTTTCCTTGAGCTCCGCCGCCACCGCGTGGGTCCGGCCCACCAGATCGGAGGGATTGGCGAGCTTCAGATTCTCGGCGGACTTGACGATCACTTGATTGGCGTCATCAAGCAGATGGAGGACGCCAAGGCCGGTGGTCGCCTCGATGCGACGCACGCCTGCGGCCACGGAGGACTCGGAGATGATCTTAAACAGTCCCGCCTTGGCGGTGTTGTCCAGATGGGTGCCGCCGCAGAACTCGATGGAATAGCCGTCCATGTTGACCACCCGGACCGTGTCGCCGTATTTCTCTCCAAAAAGGGCCATGGCCCCCATCTTCTTGGCTTCTTCGATGGGCATCTCCTTGACGCAGATGGGGAGGCCCGCCAGAATTTTCTCGTTGACTTCCTTTTCCACCGCGGCGATCTCCTCGGGCGTCATGGCCGCGAAGTGGGAGAAGTCGAAGCGCAGGCGCTCGTCGTCCACATAGGAGCCCGCCTGGTGGACATGGTCGCCCAGCACGTCCCGCAGCGCCGCTTGCAGCAGATGGCAGCAACTGTGGTTTCTCATGATGGCCTGACGCCGTTTCTCGTCGATGGCGGCGTTCACCTTGTCGTTTACCGCTAAGCAGCCCGACTCCATCTTTCCGATGTGCATAAACTGCCCCGACGGGCTCTTCTTGCAGTCGGTGACTTTAAAGACCGACGTGCCGTCGACAATGGCGCCGGTGTCCCCCACCTGGCCGCCGCTCTCGGCATAGAACGGGGTCTTATCCAGTACGATGACCGCCTCGTCCCCCTCGGTGATGCTGTCCGCGGTCTCGCCGTCCTTGACGATGGCCACAATCTTCGCTTGCGCCTTGGGCTGGACATAGCCCACAAACTCGTCCTCCACGTCCACGTCCTTGAGGCTGTCGTCCTTCCAGCCCACCGTGTCCTTGGAGAAATGGGCCTCTCTGGCCTTTCTCTTTTGCTCCTCCATCAGTTTGACAAATCCCTCTTCGTCCAGGCCGATGGCCTTCTCCGCGATGATCTCACGGGTCAGGTCGATGGGGAAGCCGAAGGTGTCGTAGAGCTTAAACGCCTGCTCGCCGGAGAGGATGGCTCCCTCCATGTTGCTTTCGAGCTTGTCGATCATTTCGGAAAGCAGCTCCATGCCCTGGTCGATGGTCTTGGAGAAGCGCTCTTCCTCCACCCGGACCACCTTTTTGATGTATTCGCTGTTCTGTTTGAGTTCCGGATAGGCCGTCTCATTTTCCTGGATGACGGTGTCCACCACCTGATAGAGGAAGGGCCCCTTGATGCCCAGCAGCTTGCCGTGGCGGGCGGCCCGGCGCAGCAGGCGGCGCAGGACATAGCCCCGGCCCTCGTTTTGAGGAACGACGCCGTCGCCGATCATGAAGGTGGTGGAGCGGATGTGGTCGGTGATGACCCGCAGAGAAACGTCGGTCTTCTCGTCCACGCCGTATTCCACTCCTGCGATCTGGCGGATGTGCTTCATGATGTTCTGGACGGTGTCTACCTCAAAGAGGTTGTCCACCCCCTGCATGATGCAGGCCAGACGCTCGAGCCCCATGCCGGTGTCGATGTTGGGGTGTTCCAGGGGGGTGTAGTGGTCGTTGCCGTCGCCGTTAAACTGGGAGAAGACCAGGTTCCAGAACTCCACGAACCGGTCGCAGTCGCAGCCCACGCCGCAGGTGGGGCTGCCGCAGCCGAACTCCTCGCCTCTATCGAAGTAGATTTCGGAGCAGGGGCCGCAGGGGCCGGAGCCGATCTCCCAGAAGTTGTCCTCTTTGCCCAGGCGCACGATGCGCCCGGGGTCCACGCCTACCTCATTGACCCAGATATCCTTGGTTTCCTCATCGTTTTCGTAGATGGAAACCCAAATCCGGTCCACCGGCAGCTCCAGGACCTCGGTGATAAACTCCCAGGCCCATTTGGTGGCTTCGTGCTTAAAGTAGTCGCCGAAGGAGAAGTTTCCCAACATCTCAAAATAGGTGCCGTGGCGGCTGGTCTTGCCCACCCGCTCGATGTCGGGGGTGCGGATGCACTTCTGGCAGGTAGTGACCCGTTTGCTGGGCGGGGTGGCCTGGCCCAAAAACCACTTCTTCATGGGCGCCATGCCGGAGTTGATGAGCAATAAGCTCTTGTCGTCGATGGGCACCAGCGGGAAGCTGGGCAGACGGGTATGGCCCTTGCTCTCGAAAAATGTCAGGAATTTCTCTCTGAGTTCATTGAGTCCTGTCCACTGCATAATCAGTTCAACCTCTTTCTATGTTTTCACTGGGCTAAGAAGGCGTGCTGTCCTCCTGCCAAATTTCCCTTGCGGATAGAAGGATGGCGGAAAAATAAAAAAGCCTTCCTCCCATGAAGCATCTGCTTCTCTGGGACGAAAGCCTCTGGTTTCCGTGGTACCACCCAAATTGCGGAACATGTCCGCCACTCGTCTTCCCTTAACGCGGGGGACGGCGCGGCTTTTGACTGCCGCGCAGCTCGGGGACGGCGTCCTATCTCCCCTTGGGCGGAACCTTCCAGCAAAGCGGCGGACCGCTCTGGTTCCTTCTCTGGTGCCGGGATCAGACAGGTGATTCCCTTCGGTGCTTTTTCGCTCGACACTTTCGGCCGTATTCCTGCGATTTCTTATCAATTATACTGTCTTTGCGCCCTGTTGTCAACGAAAAACCGAAGGGAATGCCCTTTAGCCGCGAAACCACTGCCCGATGTCCTCGAACACCTCGAGAATTTTAAATTTAAACTCGTATTTGGGCTTGTTGGAGATGATTTCGGCGCCGTCTTCCCCGATGACCGATTCCACCTTCTTCTCGCTCTCCGCCGCTGGGATGCAAAGGGGCGGGAACATGACGCACCACCAGTTTTTACCGGCGGCCTCTCCGATTTTCACCCGCACCGCGTCGTAGTGACCCGCCGGGAGGGTGAAATTTTCATACTCCCGGGTGGTGAAGTACTCGTTTTGAAAGGTAACGTTCACATCGTAGTCGTAGCCGTTTTCATCGATGACCTGGCGGGCGGCGGTCTCGATGGCGGGCAGACTCTCCTGCACCCGTTTCGCGGCGTCCTGCTTGTCGCCGGCGTTTAGGAAAATCTGCTCGGTTTCCTCCAGTACCCGGTCCCGGACCCGGAGCTTGAGGGCCTGGTCGGCGTCGGTGTCCGAATTTGCCAGCACATGCAGGCGGATGACGTCCTGTCTGATCTGTCCGCAAGCCCCGGCAAAGGAGCAAAAAGAGGTCAGGAGTATCGTAAGTATCAGACCAATGGCCAAGGATAATTCCACTCTGTTTGTTTTCATCGCTATTTCCGTCCTTCGCTTCTCGAAAGTCAAACGTTTGCAAGGAGAATATGGGCCAAATGGATTTTTCCTATACAGCAGGGAGGAACTTTTTTCCATCTACGCGGAATGGACCGCGGTCCCAAGGATTACGCGGATGCGCTACCGGTCCGCGCAGCGCCACCGGGCCGCGCATTGCTCCGGTGCCACGCGACACGGTCCCACACATCACTCCGGTTTACGCATCACCACAGCCCACGTGTGCCACCGGTCCCACGGCGAATGACTCCGCCCGAGCGTGCCTGCGGCATGGGCACCGGCGCGTCAAAAAAAGAGCGGCCCAAAAGGCCGCTCTTTTTATTTCATGGTCCGTGCCCAGAAAACCGAGTCGTCCGCTCTCCGCCATGGAAGGCGATGTGCCGGGTCCCGCATCCCGTGCCGGCAACTTTATTTCTTCAAGTATTTCTGCCGGGCCTTGTCCAGCTTCTCGGGGGACGCCTCGGTGATCTCATACCAACCCCGCTTTTTCATGTCGTCGAAGATTTCCTGTTCAATCTGGTGTTCCTCGTTGAGGATGCCCAGTACGTCCGACTTGTAGTTCATGTGTTCGCACTCGTTGGCCCCGGCATTGTAGAGCGTGGTGATATATTTCTGGGAGGAGAGCGCGTCGCTCATCCTGTCCCGGTCGCTCATGCCCGTCTGATCTGATCGGTTCATGCCCATCGCCTCCTAATTCTGCAAATTCTTTGCCAGCTTTTCATAGTGGTTGAGGTGGGCCGCGGCGATCTGTTCGCATTTGGCCTTGATCTGCGGGTCGCTGGTAGCCTGAGCATAAGCCTTATATTTTTTTGCCAATACCTCTTCGTAGCCGAGCTGGTCCTCCAGCATGTTGAGTTCCTTTTCGCTGAGCTGTGCCATAAACTCCACTCCTTCTGGTAAAAATGATGTTCTTATTGTGTCCGGATTTTTTCCCGTTAGCCGCGAAAAGAAAAAGCAGCCGTCTGACGCGGCTGCTTTTTATATGCGTGCGTTTATTTCATTTTGATGCCGGTGTCCACAAAGCCGTCGTAGAGCTTGTCCAGATAGTCGAAGGCCATACTGGTGCCCCGGGCCACGCAATGGATGGGGTCGTCGGCGATCCGCGCCTGGATGCGGGTCTTCTCGGTGAGCAGGGTGTCCAGCCCGTGGAGCAGAGAGCCGCCGCCGGTGAGCACCATGCCGTTTTCGAAGACGTCGCCCACCAGCTCGGGCGGCGTGCGCTCGATGACCTGCTGGGCGGCGTGGACGATCTCGTCGATGGGGTCCTTGATCGCGCCGTAAATCTCCTTCCAGCCCACGGTGATCTGCTGGGGCAGTCCGGTGAGTAAGTTGCGCCCCCTGACGAGCACCTCTTTGTCGTCCTCCCTGGGATAAGCGCAGCCCACCTCGGTCTTGATCTGCCGGGCGGTCTGCTCCCCAATGAGGAGGCTGTGGAAGTCCTTCATGTGCTTGATGATCATGTCGTCTAGCTTGTTCCCCGCCACCTTGATGGAGTGCTTGGTGACGATGCCGTTGAGAGAGAGCACCGCGATGTCGGTGGTGCCGCCGCCCACGTCCACGATCATAGTGCCGTTGGGATGGGTGATGTCGAGCCCCGCGCCCAGCGCCGCCGCCACCGGCTCCTCAATCAGATAGACCTTTCTGGCCCCGGCGGAAACGGCGGAATCCACCACCGCCCGAGACTCCACGCCGGTGATCTGGGAGGGGACGCACAGACAGACCCGGGGCTTCAAAATGCTGCCGCCAAAGACCTTTTGCAGGAAAAACTTGATCATCACCTCGGTGGCCGAATAGTCGGAGATGACCCCGTCGCTCATGGGCTTGATCACTTCCAGCCGGTCGGGCGCTTTGCCCAGCATCTTGTAGGCTTCCTCGCCCACCGCCACGACTTCCTCCGTCTTGCGTTTAACCGCCACCACCGACGGCTCGCTGAGCACCGCGCCCTCGTCTTTGCAGTAGATGATGACGGTGGTGGTGCCCAGATCAATTCCAATATCCATTGACGACATAGTAGCTCCCCCTATTCCATGGCCAAACTGGCCCTCATTTCAAAAATATATCTATCATAGCAAGGGCTGTAGTCCCCCGCTTTAGTTTTTGCATTCAGCGTTTCGTCCCGCTCGGCCGTTGATGACGCCCAGGGCCTAGAGCGCGTCCGGTACCCGTCGTTTTTTGGCACGGCCGCCAATGAAAGCCTCACGCTATTTTCGCGCATTGGCCATAGCGCCCAGGGCGGTTTTCCCCACATGGTTTAGTGGAGATGCCATAAAACACAATTATAAGTAGTTTCCCCCAAGATTGCAAGTCTATGGCAGTTGACCGGCAAACAACGCCCTTTTATTTTTCGCGTTCCCAGAGGGTGGCGCAGGCCGTCACGCAATAGACGCCTTTGGCCCCCGCGCTTTTTAATGCCTTGGCGCACTCCTCCGCCGTGGAGCCGGTGGTGAGGACGTCGTCGATGAGGAGCACCGTCTTGCCGGCGAGAGTCACGCCCTTCCCAGGAGTGAAAGCGTCCCGCAGATTCTGACGCCGCTCGGCGCCCGTCAGTCCCCGCTGGCGTCTGGTTTCCCTGACTTTTGAAAGCGCTTTTTCCCGACAGGGCACGCCCAGACGCCGGGAAAGCTCCCGGGCCAGCAGGGCGCTGTGGTTATACTCCCGCTCCCGGCGCTCCAAGCGGTGCATGGGCACGGGAACCAAAAGGTCAAAGCGCTCCCCCGGGAAGGCCTCTCTGACCCGTCCGGCCATAAGCTGCGCCAAGGGGGCGGCCAGGTGCCGCTGGCCGTAGTATTTGAACTGATGAATGAGGTGCCGGGCTTGTCCGGTGTAGTAAAGGGGCGCCGCCGCTCCGTCAAAAGCAAAATGTTCCAGCCCACAATGGCAGTTTTGCCGGTCCCGTCCGCAAAAGGGGCAGATGTTGGATCCGATGCGTGGAAGCTTCACCCGGCAAAGCTCGCAGAGCTCCTCTTCTTGGGCGATGACCTTGTCACATAGGGCGCACCTCTTGCAAAACAAAACCGTGAGCAGCCGCTCGAGCATGGCAAACCCTCCTTACCCCTCCTGCTGCTCCATCTCCCAAAGGATAAACTCCTTGAGCCCCGAGTAGCGGAGCGTTTTTTTGTTGTTGTCCACCATATACTGGACGGCGCGGCGGGGTCCCACGATGATGAGCAGCTTTTTGGCCCGGGTCACCGCGGTATAGAAGAGGTTGCGGTAGTAAAGCCGCCGGGAGGGGTGCATCAGCGGCAGAATCACCGCCTCGAACTCGCTGCCCTGGCTCTTGTGGACCGTCACTGCGTAGGCGAGCTCCAATTCGTTGGCCCCGTCGAAGGAGTAGGCGCACTGCCTGTCCTCAAATCGCACCTGCATCATCCGGGCCGGGCGGTCGATGGACAGGATTTCGCCGATGTCGCCGTTATAGACGCCGCTGCCGTGCTCGCCGTTATCCCGGGTCCAGGTCATGTCGTAGTTATTGCGAATCTGCATCACCTTGTCCCCTTGGCGGTAGGTGACGCCGTTAAAAACAAACTCCGCCTTCTCCGGGTGGGGCGGGTTGAGGGCCTCCTGCAAACGGCGGTTGAGCTCCATGGTGCCAAGCTCTCCCTTGCGGGAGGGGGTGAGCACCTGGATGTCCCAAAGCGGCGAAAAGCCGTAGGTGCCCGGGAGCCGCCGGGCGCATAAGTCGGCCACCATCTGGGCGGTCTTGGGGTAGCTATAGCTTTCCATAAAGAAAAAGTCGTTGTCCCTGGTCTGGATGTCGGGCTGTTCCCCGCCCACGATGGCGTGGGCATTGGTGACGATGAGGCTCTCGGCCGCCTGGCGGAAGATTTCGTCCAGGCGCACCATGGGCACGCAGTCGCTATCGATGAGGCTTTTGAGGACATTGCCCGCCCCCACCGAGGGGAGCTGGTCGCTGTCCCCCACCAAAATGAGCCGGGCGGAGAGCTTCATGGCCCGCAAGAGGGACTCAAAGAGCAGGGTGTCCACCATGGACATCTCGTCGATGATGACCACGTCGGCTTTGAGGGGATTGCGCTCCCCCCGCTTAAACTTGACCGAGCTCCGGGCGGCGGAGGGGTCGGTAAAATCCACCTCCAAGAGCCGGTGGATGGTCTTGGCCTCCCGGCCGGTGAGCTCGGTCAGCCGCTTGGCCGCCCGTCCGGTGGGCGCGGCCAAAGCCACCGTGTCCCCCTGCTCTTCAAACAGGTCGATGATGGCGTTGAGGGTGGTGGTCTTGCCGGTGCCCGGTCCGCCGGTCAGGATGAAGACGCCGCTCACCAGGGCCTGGGCGATGGCCTTTTTCTGCCGGGCGGCGTATTGGATGCCCTTTTGCAGTTCCAGTTTGGCGATGGGGGCGTCCATCTTCTTTTCCGGCGTTGTGAGTAAGCGCATATTCATGACAATCCGCCCGGCGATGTACCGCTCCGCTCCATAGAGCTCGGGCAGATAGAGAAAGCTTTTGCCCTCGATGACTTCCTCGATGAGCTCGTTTTCCTCCAAGGAGAGCGCCAGAGCGCTGTCCACTTCCTCGCTACCCACGTCCAAGAGCGCCGCCGCCGCGGGGAGGAGCTTATCCTTGGGCAAACAGGTGTGGCCGTTTTGCAGGTTGTGGGAGAGGACATACTGAATCCCCGCCCGGATGCGGAGGGTGTCGTCGGAGTGAAAGTCTAAACTCCGGGCGATCTCGTCAGCGTCGGCAAATTCGAGGCCGATGTCGTAGGCGCACAGCAGATAGGGGTTTTCCTTGATGACGTCCACCCCGGCCCCGCCCCACTTCTTCCAGATTTTCACCGCCACCATGGGAGCGATGCCGTAGCGGCTGAGGAACATCATGACGCTGCGCACTCCGAAGACCCGGCTCAGCTCCTGGCGGATGACCGCGATCTTTTTGGGGGTGAGGCCCCGGATCTCCTCCATCCGCTGGGGCTCGGACTCCATGATGTCCAGGGTCTCATCGCCGAAGGCGTCCACCAAGCGCTTGGCAATCACCGGGCCGATGCCCTTGATGGCCCCGGAGCTGAGATATTTATAGATGGCGTTGGCGGTGGCCGGGAGGCTGCGCTCGCACAGGGAAACTTTAAACTGAAGGCCGTAGGTGGGGTGGGAGGCGTACTCCCCCACCAGCCGCAGTTCCTCCCCCTCGCTGACCTCCACCATCTCGCCGACCACGGTGACAAGCTCCTCGCCGGTATTCAGTTCCAGCACCGTGAAGCCCGTCTCCTCGCTGGAAAAGACGATGTGCTCCACCGAGCCCTGCAAGGTCACCATTTCCCGCTGCTGCATCCTCTTCCCCCGCTTTCCTCTTAGCTCTCTAGGCCGCCTTTATAAAGGCAAAGGCCGGCGTCCCAGAAGCCTGTGCCTCCGTGCTCCGGCCTTTGATTCTGTTGGCATTATAAACTATTTTCCGCCTCTTTGCAAACGAACCCTGACTCCAACAACGCCAGCAGCTCCCCCTTTGCGCACAGGGAAAGCTGCTGATACTGCTCCTGCATCCTTTGGCAGATTTCCCAGCCCGCCGGGTCGAGTCCCATATCCACTAGGTATACCGGCTCCCCCGCCGCAAAGGCGCTGTCCTCCACCCGCTGCATCAGACTACGGATGTTATATTCCAGCGCCTCCTCCCCGCCGGAGACCGGCATACACAAAAAGCAGGGCGCCTTTCCCTTTCCCCGGAGCATCCAGCGCCGGATGTTTTCAATCACCTCAATGAGCCCCATCAGCGCCAGCAGCCCGATGACGATCATCCAGACAACGTTCATTTTCATCACCTCAACCCATGGTATGTCAAAGGCCGGGGGAAGGTGAAAAATGAGCCAAAAGGCGGGGAAAACCTTCCGGTTTTCCCCGCCTTTAATAAACAACCGCCTCTTTTTAAGCAAAACAGGCTTTGAGTGCCTCGACCTTGTCGGTCATTTCAAAGCGGACCCCCAAGTCCTCCCTGCCCAAGTGGCCGTAGGCCGCCAGCTTCCGATAGATGGGCTTTCTCAGCTCCAAGTCGCGGATGATGGCCGCCGGGCGCAGATCGAAGACCTTCCGGACCGCCTGGGCCAGCTGCTCGTCGGAGACTTTGCCGGTGCCGAAGGTGTCCACCATCACCGAGACGGGCTGAGCCACGCCGATGGCGTAAGCCAGCTGAATCTCGCACTTTTTGGCAAGACCCGCGGCCACCACGTTCTTGGCCACATACCGCGCCGCGTAGGCCGCGCTCCGGTCCACCTTGGTCGGGTCTTTGCCCGAGAAGGCGCCGCCGCCATGGCGCGCCGCGCCGCCGTAGGTGTCCACGATAATCTTACGCCCGGTGAGGCCCGAGTCGCCCTGAGGCCCGCCCACCACAAAGCGTCCGGTGGGGTTGATGAGATATTTGGTCTTTTCATCCAAGAGCCGCACCGGCACCACCGGGCGCACCACCTGCTCGATCATGTCTTTGCGGATGGTCTCCAGGGAGACGTTGGGGCTGTGCTGGGTGGAGATGACGATGGTGTCCACCCGCTTGGGCGCGCCGTCCTCGTACTCCACGGTGACCTGGGTCTTTCCGTCGGGGCGCAGATAGTGGACGATGCCCTCCTTGCGCACCTGGGTCAGACGCTTGGCCAGCTTGTGGGCCAAGGAGATGGGCAGCGGCATGAGTTCCGGGGTCTCGTCGCAGGCGTAGCCGAACATCATGCCCTGATCCCCCGCGCCCGTCTCGTCGGCGTCGGCGTCGCTGCCCGTCTTCGCTTCCAATGCCTTGTCCACGCCCAGGGCGATGTCCCCCGACTGCTCGTCGATGGAGGTGATCACCGCGCAGGTGTCCGCGTCAAAGCCGTATTTGGCCCGGTCGTAGCCAATCTCCCCAATGACCTGCCGGACCACCTTGGGGATGTCCACATAGCAAGAGGTGGAAATTTCCCCCATCACCATGACCATGCCGGTGGTCACGGCCGTCTCACAGGCCACCCGGCCGTCGGGGTCCTGCTCCAAAATGGCGTCGAGGACCGCGTCGGAAATCTGGTCGCAGATTTTATCGGGATGCCCCTCGGTGACGGATTCGGATGTAAAGAGATAGTTTGCCATAGATTTCTTCCTTTCTGACTGCTTGGCCTTATCCGCCGCCATGCGCCAGGCTCTTCCCGCGCCGAAAAGCGGCACAAAAGAAGCGCCCGGCCAGAAGACCGGGCGCATGGTGGACGATTATTTCCTCATCTCCGGTCAAAGCCGCAGGAATTGGCACCTTACGCACATGTGCAGGTTGCCGGGCATCATCGGGCCTGTTCCCTCCGCCACTCTTGATAAGGCTATGTAATTGTTAGGTTTCAGTGGCTTTATTTTAGCTTTTTTTCGCCACCGTGTCAATAGGTTCGACGTCCTTCTTGCCCAATTTGGGTGTTTTTTCCTTGAGGAAACGGCTGACCGCCTTATAGAGAACGAGGGTCACCACCGCGTTGATGCCCGCTTTCATCAGGTTAAAGGGGATGATGATGGGCAGCAGCATCTTGGCCACCGCCTCGATAGGCGTGTTCATGAAGATGGGAGTGAAGACAAGGTTCATGAGGACCATCATCACCGTCATGGTCAGCGCCCCCAGGGAGAGCCCCAAAACGGCCGACTTGCGGGTCTTTTTCCTGCTGTAGATGCTCCCCGCCACCAAGACGAAGCTGCCGGTGGCCAAAATGTGCATGACGACGCCGATGATACCGCTGCCCGAACTGAGGGTAAATCCTTGGACCACCGACACCACCACCGTGATGAGCAGTCCCGCCGTGGGACCGAAGGCGAAAGCGCCGATGAGGATGGGGATGTCCGCCGGGTCGTATTCCAAAAAGGGCGCGGGGGGGAAGGGGACGTGGATGATCACCAGCACCACGGAGATGGCGGCGAGCATGGCCATCATGGCCATTTTTCTTGTGTTGATTTTCATAAAAACTTTCCTCCAAATCAGTTTTGGGAGGTCTGTTTTTGGGGAGAGACTCGGCAGAAGACATAAAAAAGCCCATGAGGCATGGAATACCATGCGCCACGGGCGAAATGCAGCACTTCTGCCGCCGTTTCTTTCATCCGGACTTTAACCGTCGGTTTTGGAATTGCACCAAATCGGCTCCCTTGCGGGAGTTCGCGGACTTTGGGGACCTTTCGGGCCCGTTCACCGCCGGTGGGGACTTGCACCCCGCCCTGAAACAGACGATTTCCTTTGTATCTTTATTATATGCCCGCCGCCTGTCTTTGTCAATCCTTTGTCAAAGCTTTCCCCACTGGCGGGCCTGTCCTTTTTGCGACAAAAAGGGCGGGACCTGCGTCCCGCCCTCGCGCTTACTGTTCGATGATCTCCTTGGTGTCCCGGGCGATGAGCAGCTCCTCGTTGGTGGGGATGACCCACACTTCGGTCTTGCCGGTGGAAATGAGCTTTTCCTCGCCGTGGATGGAATCGTTGAGCTCTTTATCGAGCTCGATGCCCATGAATTCCAGGCCCTCGCAAACCTCTTCTCTCAGCTCGCCGGAGTTTTCCCCGATGCCGCCGGTGAAGATGACCGCGTCCAAACCGCCCATGGCGGCCGCGTAGGAGCCGATGTATTTCTTGATCTGATAGCGGACGATGTCGCAGGCGAGTTTCGCCCGGTGATGCCCCTCATGAGCGGCGTTAACCAAGTCTCTCGCGTCGGAGGAGAGGCCGGAAATGCCCAAGAAGCCGGACTTTTTGTTGAGCAGGTCGCTCATCTCGGAAGGGCTGATGTTCTCCTTCTCCGCGATGAAGGTCAGCACCGAGGGGTCCACGCCGCCGGAGCGGGTGCCCATGATGATGCCGTCCAAGGGGGTAAAGCCCATGGAGGTGTCCATGCACTTACCGTCCTTGATGGCGGTGATGGAGGAGCCGTTGCCCAGGTGGCAGGTGACGATCTTGGTGCCCTCCACCTTGCCTTTGAGCTGTCCGTAACGCATGCTCACATACCGGTGGCTGGTGCCGTGGAAACCATAGCGGCGAATGTGGTATTTCTCATAGTACTCATAGGGGATACCAAAGATGTAGGCCTTTTCCGGCATGGTCTGATGGAAGGAGGTGTCGAAGACGGCGACCATGGGAGTGTCCTTGCCGAAGACTTCCTGGCAGGCTTTCATGGCCACGGCCTGGGGCGGGTTGTGAAGCGGTCCCAAATCTTTGAAGGCCGCGATGTCCTCGATGACCTTGTCGGTGATCTTGGTGGAAACCTTGTAAACTTCACTGCCGTGGAGGACCCGGTGTCCGATGGCGGAAATCTCCTTCATATCGTTGATGACCTTGCCTTCGCCGGTGGTCAGCATCTCGATGACCGCTAAAAATGCCTCTTTGTGGGAGGGAAACTCGCGCTCAATTTTAATCTTCTTGCCGTCCGCGGTGGAGTGGGTAATGAGTCCGCCCACACCGATTCTTTCGCAATTGCCTTTGGCCAGCACATGCTCGCCGTCCATATCAATAAGCTGATACTTTAACGAGGAGCTGCCTGCATTGATGACCAGAATCTTCATAACTTAAACATAACCTCCATATTTTGCACCGGCTGCGCGTCCGGTTTTTTCCAAAACTCTCGTCTGTCCGCTGTTCCGGGACACTTCGCGCCAAATGAAGAAACGGCGGCAAAATCGCCGCCATCCTTGACACAGGCTGACACAGTTATATATTATTACAATAGGAACAAAAATACAAGAATAAATATGCACTTTTTCCCGATTTTTTCGGGATTTATCCGTTTCATTTACATGTTTCTCCAAAAAAATGATCCAGGAGGCCTCTTCTATGAAAATTGCGGGCATCATCGCCGAATACCACCCCTTTCACAGCGGCCATGCCCATCTCTGCGGCGAACTGCGGGCACGGGGCTATACCCACATCGCCGCCGTCATGAGCGGCAACTTCGTCCAGCGGGGGGAGTGCGCCGTCCTGGATAAGTGGACCCGCGCCCGTGCGGCCCTCTCCGGCGGGGTGGACTTGGTACTGGAACTGCCGCTTCCCTACGCCCTGGCCACGGCGGAAACCTTCGCCCGCGGCGGGGTAGTTTCCCTTTCCGCCCTCGGATGCGTGGATGCCCTCGCCTTCGGCAGCGAGTGCGGCGACGCCTCCGCTCTTCTTTCCTGTGCCCGGGTGCTCCTTTCCCCCCGGCTGGGCGAGGCCCTCGCCGTCCATCTGGCAGGGGGCGTCACCTTCGCCCAGGCCCGGCAGCGGGCGGTGGCGGATATGGGAAACGAGGAACTGGCCGCTCTCCTCTGTGAGCCCAACAACACCCTGGGGGTGGAATACTGCAAGCAGCTCCTCTTGCAAAAGTGCGCCATGGAGCCGGTGGCCGTTCTCCGGGCGGGGGCCGGCCACGACAGCCCCGCCCCCGCGGCGGGCTTTGCCAGCGGGACCTACCTGCGCGGGTTCCTGGAAGCCGGGGAGACGGCGCCCCTCGTCCCCTTTGTCCCCGCAAGCGCCCTCAGCCTCTACCGGGACGCCCTGGAAGAAAGCCGGGGCCCGGTCAATAGGGACGCAGTGGAGCTTCTTACCCTGGCCCGTCTGCGGGGTATGGCCCTCCCCGACATCGCGGCCCTCCCCGATATCTCCGAGGGATTGGAGCACCGGATATTTTCAGCCGCCCGCCGGGCCCGCTCCCTGGAGGAATTTTACAGCCTCGTCAAAACCAAGCGGTACACCCTGGCCCGCATCCGGCGCATCGCCTGCGCGGCGCTCGCGGGACTGCGGGCGCAGGACCAGCGCACCCCGCCGCCCTACCTGCGGGTGCTGGGGATGAACGGCCGGGGCCGGGAGATCTTGGCGGAGGCTAAGGAGACGGCCTCCCTGCCCGTCTCCACCTCGCTCGCCCGGCTTCGGGAATACTCGCCAGAGGCCGCCCGCTTCGCGGCACTGGAGGCGTCGGCGGACGACCTCTACCACCTGTGCCTGCCCGTCCGCCGGTCCTGCGGCGCGGACTTCACCGAGAACGCGGTCATCCTCTGACCGCCGGGCCTTTAAAAGTCGCGCCGCAGGCCCCCACCGCTCCCCCAATTCCAGACATTGAGGCAGCTTATGGATTTTTTGCATATAACCGCGCACACACCATTTCTATATCATAAACATGAAGTGTTGATTATGAAAAGAAAATTTTTTGATGAATATATGAAACTAGGTCTGAACATCACATATTACCGTAAAATGCGCGGCTACACACAGGAACAATTAGCAGAGGCGATTGACATTACACCAGAGCACATGAATCGAGTTGAAAACGCCTATACAGGCGCTTCTTTGGACACGATGTTTAGTATTGCAAAGGTGCTGGACATACCCGTGCATAAGTTTTTTGAGTTCCGCGATTAGCTTTAACCTATGAAGAGGTGATTTTATGTTTCCCCATATTCGTTCCCTCAGAGAAGATCGAGACTTGACACAGCAACAGCTAGCTGATTATCTTCATATCAGTCAAGCAACTTATTCACGGTATGAAAACGGCGAAATGAACATTCCAAACCTCACTTTAAAAAGACTAGCCCTTTTCTACAACGTTTCCATCGACTACCTGCTGGAAGAAGAGGAAGACAAGACCTAAGCGGGGCGGGGAAAATTCCCCGCCCCGCTTTTTCTATTCCTCTTCCATGCTTTCAAAGCCCTTGCCCCTTACCTCGGTGGTCTCGCTGACGATGACGAAGGCCTCCTCGTCCACCGAGCGCACCAGGCGTCTGAGCTCCACCAACTGGTGGCTCTTGACGCAGGTGAGCAGCACGCCCTTGGGGGTGCCGGAATACATCCCCTTCCCGCTGAGATTGGTGACGCCCCGGGGGCTGTTTTCCAAGAGGGTCCGGGACACCTCATCGGGGCGCTCGGTGATGATATAGCACAGCTTCGCCCGATTGAGGCCGGTGATGACCGTATCGCTGACCTTGGTGGCGATAAAGATGAGGATCAGGGCATAGAGCACGTTTTCCGGGTTTTTCATCACAACGGCACCGGTGAGAACGATGATGCCGTCCAGGATGGCAATCCAGGTGGGGATGCCGATGTGGGGCAGTCCGTGGTGGATGACCCGGCCGAGCAGCTCGGTGCCGCCGCTGGACACGGCAAACCGAACAAACAATCCGATGGCTACGCCTTGGGCCAAGCCGCCGTACATGGCGGCCAGCAGGGGGTTCTGGGTGATGGAGGGCAGGAAGGCGAATAGGTCGGTGAAGATGCCCAGCACCATATTGGTGATAAAGCAGCGTACGATGAAGACCCATCCCTGGGTTTTAAGCCCCAGCAGCAGGATGGGGATATTGAGCAGGATGGCCACCGTACCCACGTTCCAGTGGAAAAGGATGTTGCCCAGGGTGGCAAGTCCGGTGACGCCGCCGCCTACGATGTGGTTGGGCACCAAGAATAAGTCCAGGCACAGCGCGTAGAAAAAGCACCCGATGAGCATAAACAGATACCTTAAGATTTCTTGTTTCCATTTTTCTTTCGTCATGGCCATAGAATGAGCCTCCCTCTCCTTGATGCCGCGCGGATGCCGGGGGCCGTCACGCCGGACCCGTCCGCGGTGGGCAGACAAAATGATCTAGCATTATCATACTCCGGAAGGTGCCGTTCTACAATCGGGGGCAAAGAAAAATTTTCTTTGCCCCCGAGGCGCTTGCAAGGCGGCGCGTCTTCCATGGAAGACTTGGGGGCGGGATGGACCGCGGCGGAGGGTCCGGACGGTTTGACCTGGTGGGCCGCCTCAGAGGCGGGAACGAGGCGCAGGTGCAAAAAAGCCGTCCGGCCGCAGGACAATTCTGTCCCACGGAGCCCGAGGCACAAAAGGCCATTTCTGCCCCGGGACATTTCCGAACCCCAATACGCCGGGCGCAGAAGACCATTTTCTACCACATCACATCGCCGCCCCACGGGGCGCGGGGCATAAAAAAGCGGTTTCGGCCGTGGACAATTCCGTCCCACGGAGCCCGAGGCACAAAAGGCCATTCTCGGTCCCTGGACATTTCAGGCCCACGGGCCAAAGACACAAAAAAGCCGCTGTCACAAAGACAGCGGCTTTTTCCTTCATTTTATTTGGTGCCGAAGATGCGGTCGCCCGCGTCGCCGAGACCCGGGACGATGTATTTGTTCTCGTTGAGGTGGTCGTCCAGCGCGCCGCAGTACACCTGCACGTCGGGGTGCGCCTCGGTCAGGGCGTTTAAGCCCTCGGGGGCGGCGATGATGCACATGAACTTGATGTTCTTGGCACCCCGGCGCTTAATCATCTTGATGGCGTCGATGGCGGAGCCGCCGGTGGCCAGCATCGGGTCAATGACGATGACCTCCCGCTCACCGATGTCGGCGGGCAGCTTGCAGTAATATTCCACCGGCTTGTGGGTCACCGGGTCGCGGTAGAGGCCGATATGCCCCACCTTGGCCGCCGGAACCAGTTCCAGCGCGCCGTCCACCATGCCGATACCCGCCCGCAGGATGGGCACAAAGGCCAGTTTCCGGCCGGCCAGGACCTTGGTCTTGGCAATAGTGATGGGGGTCTCGATTTCCACTTCCTTCATAGGCAGGTCCCGGGTCGCCTCGTAGCACATGAGCATGGTTACTTCGGCGATCAGCTCCCGAAACTCCTTGGAGCCGGTATTTTTATCTCTGAGCAGTGCGATTTTGTGCTGAATCAGTGGATGGTCCATAATAAACGGTGTTGCGCTCATAGCTTGTTCCTCCCGATTTTCTTTTCACTTCCGATTTTCTCTTTTGTCCCGCTGTCAGGGAAGTCTATCCCTGCTCAGCTTCTTTTTAAGCTCCCGCTCGGCCTGAGGAAGCCGCAGGTAGCTGACGGAAAGCTCCTGGGCGGAGACGGCGCCCCCCTGCTTCCAAAGCTCACAGGCGCACATTCCCACCCCGGCGGCCCGCTGGAAGCGGCTCTGGGGGGCGGCGAGGGCGACATGGGGTAGCTCTTTGACTTCATTATAGCACAGCTCTGCCCCGTCTCCAACCAAAACTACGCTTTTTTCGACCCCTTTGAGCCGCTCCCTCAGCGCGTCCAGGGAGATGGCCTCGTCGGGGGTAAGGCGCTGGATTTTCTGCCCCTCGGCGGAAAAAAGCGCCGTGTAGACCTGCTTGCACCGGGCGTCCATCACCCCGCAAATCAACCCGTCCCAGAGCGGCTCGCCCCAGGCCATGGCCTCCAGTGTGGAAACCGGGAGGCAGGGCTTATCCTGGGCGCGGGCCAAACCCTTGACAGCGGCCACGCCGATGCGCAGGCCGGTAAAGGAGCCGGGGCCCGCCGCCACGGCGAATGCGTCGATGCCGGCAAGGGGGATGGCCGTACACTGGAGCAGGGCCTCCACCATGGGCAGCAGGGTCTGGGAGTGGGTGAGTCGAGTGTTGCCGAAAAACTCGCCCCACACCTTGCCCTCCTCCACAATGGCCGCCGAGGCGCAGCAGGCCGAGGACTCGATGGCTAATATCTTCAAAAGCGGTCGTCTCCTTTGATGGTAATTTCCCGGCAGTCCTCCCCCTTGGGCTCAATCTGCACGGTGATGACCCCGTCGGGCAGGGCACCGAAAATATTCTCGCTCCACTCGATGGCGAGGATGCTCTCCCCGTCCAAGTAATCGAAAAAACCGGTGGAGTAGAGATCCTCAAAGCTCTCCACCCGGTACATATCGAAGTGGTAGAGAGTTCGCTCCTCCCCCCGGTACTCGTTGACCAGGGCGAAGGTGGGGCTGGAAACATCCGCCGGGATTTGAAGGCCCCGGACGAGGCCCCGGGTGAAGGCGGTCTTCCCCGCGCCCAGGCCCCCCTCGAAGGCTATCACATCCCCCGGACGGAGCTTCCGGGCCATGGCTTCGGCGATCTGCTCGGTCTCTTTAGGGGAGTGGGAAATAAAGTGTTTCATGGGTGTACTGCCTTTCTTTTAGAACAGGCCGGAGATGTGCCCGTCGTCGGAAATATCAATTTTGCAGGCCGCCGGTGCTTTGGGAAGGCCCGGCATGGTCATAATATCCCCTGTAAGGACCACAATAAACCCGGCGCCCGCCGAAACTCTGGCTTCCTTGACGGTGATGGTAAAGCCGGTGGGCCGCCCCAGCTTGGCCGGGTCGTCGGAGAGGGAATACTGGGTCTTGGCCACGCAGATGGGAAGGTTTCCAAAGCCCAGGTCCTCGATTTCCTTGATGTTCTTTTCGCTCTGGGGTGTATAGACGACGCCGTCGGCGCCGTAGATGTTCTTGGCGATCTTTTCGATCTTCTCTTTGACGGGGAGAGCGGTGTCATAGAGGAAGTGGAAATGATTTTCCTTCTCGCAGGCGGCCACCACTTTTTCGGCCAGGGCCACACCGCCCTCGCCGCCCTTGGCAAAGACCTCGGACAGGGCGAACTCCACCCCGTTTTTCTCGCAGAAATCGGAGAGGACGGCGATCTCCTCGTCAGAGTCGGTAAGGAAGCGGTTGATGGCCACCACCACCGGCACGCCGTAGCTCTTCATGTTGGCCACATGGGCCTCCAAATTGACCATGCCCTTCTGGAGGGCCTCCGGATTGGGGATGCCGGTGTCGGCCTTGGGGACTCCGGCGTTATATTTGAGGGCCCGCATGGTGGCCACAATGACGATGCAGGAGGGAGTCAGTCCGCCGTAGCGGCACTTGATGTCTAAAAATTTTTCCGCGCCCAGGTCGGACCCGAAGCCCGCCTCGGTGATGCAGTAGTCTCCCAATTTAAGCGCCAGCTTGGTGGCTTTGATGGAGTTGCAGCCGTGGGCGATGTTGGCAAAGGGGCCGCCGTGCATCAGCGCCGGGGTGTTTTCCAGCGTCTGGACCAGGTTGGGCTTGAGGGCGTCCTTTAAAAGCGCCGCCATGGAACCGGCCACCCGCAAGTCCCTGGCATAGACCGGCTGATTGTCGTAGGTGTAGGCCACCAGGATATTACCCAGCCGCTTTTTGAGGTCGGCGAGATCGGTGGAGAGGCAGAGGATGGCCATAATTTCGCTTGCCACCGTGATCTGGAAGTGATCCTCCCGCGGCACGCCGTTGACCTTTCCGCCCAACCCCACGATGCAGTTGCGCAGCGCCCGGTCGTTCATGTCCATGCAGCGCTTAAAGAGGATACGCCGCGGGTCGATGCCGAGGACGTTGCCCTGCTGCATGTGGTTGTCGATGATGGCGCACAATAGGTTGTTGGCCGCCGTGATGGCGTGCATGTCGCCGGTGAAGTGGAGATTGATGTCCTCCATGGGCACCACCTGTGCATAACCGCCGCCGGCCGCGCCGCCCTTGATGCCGAACACCGGGCCCAAAGAAGGCTCTCGCAGGGCGATGACCGCCTTCTTTCCGATCTTCTCCATGGCCTGCCCGAGACCCACGGTGGTGGTGGTCTTCCCCTCCCCCGCCGGGGTCGGGTTGATGGCCGTCACCAGGACGAGCTTCCCGTCGGGTTCATTGGCAAAGCGCTCGATGACTTCGTCGGGAATTTTAGCCTTATAGCGCCCATAGGGCTCCAATTCTTCCTCCCGGATGCCCAGCTTCTGGGCAATTTGGTCGATGGTCTGCATTTGGCAGCCCTGGGCGATCTCAATATCTGTCAGCATGGTGCTATTCCACCTCTTCTTTCCATTTTTTCCTGTACGGAATGCCCCCTCTCCACCGGCGGCTTTCCTTTCCCATGACCGCGCCGAGGGGTAAAGACGATAATTAATGGTATTATATCATAAGATACTGCCGCCGAAAAGCGTGAATCTGCCGAAAATGGGGGCCGCTCCTTGTTGCATTGGGTCCCATTTGCGTCTATAATAAGGTCTGCCACTTTCCAGCATCGGGGTGGACGAGCCTCACGGCGGCCCCGTTTCCCGCCGTTGTCCCCGACGCCTCGGCGCGGGCGACGCACGCCCTAAACGGTCCATCCATGGGCGCGAATCGCCGGCCGCCCGCCAAATTCATAACTTGTCCATGAAATTTTCCGCGGGATGCGTTACAATGAAAAAAGAAAAGGAGGTGAAGCGAATGAAAAAAATCTTCGGCGCTGTGGTGGACTATCTGAAAAGTACGGACAAACTGCTCCTTTTTTTCTGTATGGCCGCCTCCGCTCTGGGGCTTTTGGTGCTCGCTTCCTTCCATAACGCCTTTTACGGCACCCTGCGCGGCATGCTGGTGCAGACAGCCGCCACCGGTCTCGGACTCATCGCCGCCATCATCATCTCCAAAATCGACTACCACTTTATGGCCAAGATGTGGAAAATTCACGCACCGGCGGCCATTCTTTTGGTATTGCTTGTCTTCTTTATCGGCACCGGGCGGGAGGGCGCCGACGACATCGCCTGGATTCAGCTTCCCTTCGGCATGAGCTTTCAGCCCTCGGAGCTTCTAAAGCTCTCCTTTATTTTGACGTTCTCCTACCACCTGTCCCTGGTGCGCCCCCACATCAACAGCCTGCGCAACGTTGCCCTTTTATGCGTTCACGGCGCGATTCCCGCGCTGCTCATCCACTTCCAGGGGGACGACGGCACCGCGCTCATCTTCATCTTCATTTTTGTCTCCATGATGTTTGCGGCGGGGCTCTCCTGGAAATACATCGCGGCCGCCTTCGGGGCGGTGCTCATCGCCGCGCCGCTGGCCTGGTTTTATGTGATGAACAATGATCAGAAGCTGCGCATCCTCTACCTCTTCCATCCCGATAACCCCGACTACATCAAAAATATCGGCTGGCAGCAGTATCTGGGGCGCATTTCCATCGGCTCGGGGCAGCTCACCGGCAAGGGGCTCTTCGCCGACGAGTACCGCAAAATTCCCGAGATGCACAACGACTTTATCTTCGCCTTCATCGGGGAGGTGCTGGGCTTCCTCGGCTGCATCGCCGTCATTCTCATCTTCACCGGCATCTGCGTGCGGCTGCTGCGGATTTCCCGCTACTCCAAAGACGACCTGGGCTCCTTTATCTGCGTGGGCGTCTTCGCCATGATCGTCTTCCAGTGCGTTCTCAACATCGGCATGTGCCTCAATGTACTGCCGGTCATCGGCGTCACCCTCCCCTTCCTCTCCAACGGCGGCACCTCGGTGCTCATCACCTATATGGCCATCGGCATGGCGCTGAGCGTGCGGGTCCACAATAAGCCCATGCTCTTCGACTGATTCCCGCGCTCCCCTGTGCTTGTGGCCGGGGGAGCGTTTTCTATTTCCCGGCGCGCCCGGCTGCCCGTGAGAGGATGCTTTCCCCGCGCCGATCTTTATTGTCAGGAGGTGGTCTTATGAAAATCGAAACCCAGCCCTTTTCCCGGCGTCTTCTCTTTCTCATCTTACTCATTCTCGGGGTGGGACTTCTTTTCTGGCTGCTTCCCCACTTCTACCGCTGTCCCCTCTACGCCGTCACCGGCGTCCCCTGCCCGGGGTGCGGCATCACCCGGGGTGCCGCCGCTCTGCTGCGTCTCGATTTTGCGGGCGCCTGGCAGGCAAACCCCAGTGTCTATCTGGCGGCTGTCTACGCCGGCGTCTTCGTCCTCTGCGTCCTGCGGGGGAACACCCGCTTCTTTCGGAACAAGCGGGTGTGGTGGTGTTTTGTGGGCGTCATTCTCGCCGTCTACGCCGTGCGGATGGTTCTCTATTTCCCCCATACCACCCCCATGAACTTCGACGCCTCGGCCCTTCTTCCCCGAATCTTTGCCAATTTTTCGGCCTGATTGTCCGGTTCTCTGTTGAATTTGCGGAAAATCCATACTATAATGAAACAAGACTGTCAACCCCAAGAATGAGAGGAGAACTGAGCATGTATAATAGTATGATCGATACCATCGGTTTTGTATCCAATTGTGACCCGGAAGTGGGCAAGGCCATGTCCAACGAGCTGATGCGCCAGCGCCGCAACCTGGAGCTCATCGCGTCGGAAAACCTGGTTTCCCCGGCGGTGATGGCCGCCATGGGCAGCGTTTTGACCAACAAATACGCCGAAGGTTACCCCGGCAAGCGCTACTACGGCGGGTGCGAGTATGTCGACGACGTGGAGCGCATCGCCATCGACCGGGCCTGCAAGCTCTTTGGCGCCAACTTCGCCAACGTCCAGCCCCATTCCGGCGCCCAGGCCAACGAGGCGGTTTACTTCGCTCTCTTAAACCCCGGCGACACCGTTCTCGGCATGAGTTTAGCCGACGGCGGACACCTGACCCACGGTTCTCCTGTCAACATTTCGGGTAAATATTATAAATTCGTCTCCTACGGCGTCTCCGGCGAGACCCAGATGATCGATTACGACGAGGTCCGCCGCCTGGCCATGGAGCACAAGCCCAAACTCATCGTGGCCGGCGCTTCCGCCTATCCCCGGTTTATCGACTTCGAGCGCTTTGCCCAGATCGCCAAGGAGTGCGGCGCTTATCTGATGGTGGACATGGCCCACATCGCGGGCCTGGTGGCCGCCGGGCTTCACCAGTCCCCGGTGCCCTACGCGGACGTAGTCACCACCACCACCCACAAGACCCTGCGGGGCCCCCGCGGCGGCCTCATCCTGACCAACGACGAGGACCTGGCCAAAAAGATTAACAAAGCCATCTTCCCGGGACTCCAGGGCGGACCGCTCATGCACACCATCGCCGCCAAGGCCGTCTGCTTCGGCGAGGCGCTCAAACCCGAGTTTAAAGCCTACCAGCAGCAGATTGTCAAAAACGCCCGCGCCCTGGCCGACGGCCTCAAAGCGAAGGGCTTTACCCTGGTGTCCGGCGACACCGACAACCATCTGATGCTGGTGGATTTGCAGAACATGAATATCACCGGCAAGGAGCTGGAGCACCGGCTGGACGAAGTGTACATCACCGTCAACAAAAACGCGGTGCCCAACGACCCCCAGAGCCCCTTCGTCACCAGCGGCGTGCGCATCGGCACCCCTGCCGTCACCAGCCGCGGCCTCAAAGAGGACGACATGGCGGTCATCGCCGAGATGATCTATCTGGCGGCCACCGACTTTGACGCCAAGGCGGACTTCATCCGCCAGACCGTCGAAGCGCTTTGCGCCAAATATCCCCTCTACGAATAATAAAAAGGAAGTTTTTGCCTCATGAAATTTCGCATTCCCGCGCTGGTGCTGGTTCTCGCCCTGCTGTTATCCGGGTGCGGCCAGGCAAAGGAAAGCTCTTCCTCCAGCGATTCCACCGCCCCTCCCGTGACAACCACGTCGACCGCTGTGACGACCACCACGCCCCCGGTTACCACCACGACCACACCGCCGGTGACAACTACCACACCGCCGCCCGCCACCACGACGACGGCCCCGGCCGCCGCGCCGGCCTCCAGCGATTCGGACATCGTCTCCCAGCTGTTTACCCTCGTCAACAACGAGCGGGCCAGTCTGGGACTGCCGGGCTATAATTACAGCGGCGCGCTCTGCCAGAGCGCCTACACCCGGTGCGTGGAACTTGTGAGCACCTTCTCCCACACCCGCCCCGACGGCACCACCGGTGAAACGGCGGCCCTGGCGGCGGGCTACCGCTTCCTCTACTTTGGGGAGAACATCGCCGAGACGGACACCATGACCGCCCAGCAGCTCTTCGACATGTGGAAGTCCAGCGCCGGACACTACGCCTCCATGACCGCCAGCTATTTCAGCGACATGGGCGCGGCCGTCTACGAGCATAACGGCATCCTGTATGGGGTGCTCCACTTCGCCCAGCCCGGAGGCTCGGGAGAGATGGAATATCACGTGGAATACGAAGGCGAAATTATCGACTACAACGGATAAACACGAATCAAAGCTACATAAGGAGGTCTTTGCATGGCACTGCTCAAAGGCTGTATCAAATCCGAAGTCCTGCATATGGACACCGATCTGTGCGTCATCCTGCCCCACGACCGCATCCGCAAGCGCCCCGGCAAACCCGTCCGGGTGCTCTATCTCCTCCACGGCCTCTCCGGCAACTTCCTGGAGTGGTCCAGGTACACCGCCCTGGAGCGGTATACCAGGGAGTATGAGCTTTGCGTGGTCATGCCCTCGGTCCAGCGCAGCTTCTACACCGACATGAAATACGGTCTTCCCTACTACACCTTCATTTCCGACGAGCTGCCCCGGCTGATGAAAGCCATGTTCGGCATCTCCGCCGACCCGAAGGACACCTTCATCGCCGGCTGCTCCATGGGCGGATACGGCGCGCTCAAGATGCTCATGCGCAACCCCGAAAACTACGGCGGCGCCGCCGTCTTCTCGGCGGCGGTGGACATCAAGCGCTCTTTGCTCAGTGAAGAAATCGCCAAGATCTTCCCCTACCCCGACGTCAAAGGCGTCTACGGCGAGAACATCGAAATCGGCCCCGACGACGATCTCTACGCCATCGCGGAACAGTACGCGAAACTCCCCCAGGCCAAAACAACGCCCATCTACGCTTCTTGCGGCACCGAGGACTTCCTCTATCCCTACAACGTGGAATTTAGGAAGAAGATGGAGGAATTGGGCATCAACTACCACTATGAGGAGTGGCCCGGCGTCCATGGCTGGGACTTCTGGGACACCTCCATCGACAAGGCGCTCCAGTACCTGTTCCCCAACGGCTAAATTAATGAAAACCAGAGAAACGGGAATCCGTGGGATTCCCGTTTCTTTCTATCCCCTGCGAGAGGAGAAACGACTATGAGCGCACCATTAGCGGACCGCATGCGTCCCCAGACCCTGGACGAGGTGGTGGGACAGCGCCATCTCATCGGCAAAGGCGCGGTGCTCCGGCGCATCGTGGAGTCGGGCCAGATTCCCAACATGATCTTCTACGGCCCCTCCGGCATCGGCAAGACCACGGTGGCCCGCATCATTGCCCAAAGCGCGGGAAAGCAGCTATTTAAGCTCAACGGCACCACCGCCTCCACCGCCGACATCAAGGATATTGTGGCCCAAACTAACACCTTGGGAGGACTGGGGGGCATCCTGCTCTACCTCGACGAGATCCAGTATCTCAATAAAAAACAGCAGCAGACCCTGCTGGAATTTATCGAAAACGGGTCCATCACCCTCATATCCTCCACCACCGAGAACCCCTATTTCTACGTCTACAACGCCATCCTCTCCCGTTCCACCGTCTTTGAATTTCAGCCCGTCACCCCCGAAGACGTGGCGGCGGCGGTCAAGCGCGCCTTCACGTTTTTGGAAGGGGAACGAGGGGTCAAGCTGGACATCGAGGAGGGGGTCATCGAGCACATCTGCCTCTCCTGCGGCGGCGACGTGAGAAAGTCCCTCAACGCGGTGGAGCTGTGCGTCCTCTCGGCCGGGGAGGGCCCGGAGGGGAGTGTCAGGGTGACGCTCGACGACGCCAAGGCCATCTCCCAGCGCAGCGCCATGCGCTACGACCGGGACGCGGACGAGCACTACGACATCCTCTCCGCCTTTCAAAAGTCCATCCGGGGCTCCGACCCCGACGCAGCGGTCCACTACCTGGCAAGGCTCCTCACCGCCGGGGACCTGCTCTCCCCCTGCCGCCGGATGCTGGTCACCGCGGCCGAGGACATCGGCCTTGCATACCCCCAGGCTATTGCTATCGTCAAGGCCTGCGTGGACGCGGCCCTTCAGCTCGGCCTGCCCGAGGCCCGCATCCCGCTGACCGAGGCAGTCATTTTACTGGCCACCGCGCCCAAATCGAACTCCGCCATCATGGCCATCGACGCGGCCATGTCCGACATAAAAAAGGGAGGCGTGGGGGAAATCCCCGCCTATCTCAAGGACGGCCACTACGCCGGCGCCCAGAAGATGGGCCGGGCGAAAGGCTACGTCTATCCCCATGTAAAAAAGAACCACTGGTATGACCAGCAGTACCTGCCCGATCCCATCAAGGACAAAAAATACTACGCCTTCGGCGACAACAAGACCGAGCAGGCCGCCTTCCAGTATTGGCAGGCGGTCAAGGGCGGGGAACGCAAGGAATGAGCCCTGGGCCGCGCCCTAAAAAATTCACCAATTTACCAAAAAAGGTTGATTTTCTTTTCACAAGTTTTGCCTAGGAACCAAACAAGTTTTGATGTATAATGGGTTTACGAACAAAGGTTGTCCCAACAAATGCAAAAGGAGTGTAGCATCATGGCCATTTACAGAATGATTCTCAACGAGACCTCTCATTTTGGACCCGGCGCCATCTCGGTTCTCCCGGGGGAGATCAAATCCCGGGGCTTCAAAAAGGCTTTCGTCTGCTCGGACAAGGACCTGCTCAAATTCGGTGTGACCCAGAAGGTCACCGCCCTGCTGGGCAAGGAAAACTTCCCCTACGAGATTTACAGCGAAATTAAGCAAAACCCCACCGTCGCCAACGTACAGGGCGGTGTGGAAGCGTTTAAAAAGAGCGGCGCCGACTTCATCATCGCCATCGGCGGCGGCTCCTCCATGGACACCGCCAAGGCGGTCGGCATCATCATCAATAACCCGGAATTCGCCGACGTCAAGAGCCTGGCGGGCGAATCCCCCACCAAAAATAAAGCGGTCCCCATCATCGCCATCCCGACCACGGCCGGAACCGCGGCGGAAGTGACCATGAACTACGTCATCACCGACGAAGAAAAACAGGTCAAATTCCCCTGTGTCGACCCCCACGATATCCCCGTCGTCGCCATTGTGGACGCCGAGATGATGTCCTCCATGCCCAAGAGCCTGACGGCCAACACCGGTATGGACGCCCTGACCCACGCCATTGAGGGCTACACCGCCAACGGCGCCTGGGAAATGACCGACATGCTCAACCTCAAAGCCATAGAGCTCATCGCCAGAAGCCTGCGTAAAGCGGTGGAAAACGAGACCGACGCCCGCTTTGACATGTCCATCGGCCAGTACCTGACCGGCATGGGCTTCTCCAACTGCGGACTGGGCATCGTCCATTCCATGGCCCATCAGCTCGGCGGCGTCTACGACACCCCCCACGGCATCGCCAACGCCGTCATCCTGCCCTATGTCATGAAGTATAACGCCCCCTACACCGGTGAAAAATTCCGGGAGATCGCCCGGGTCATGGGCGTCAAGGGCGTCGATGAGATGAGCGAAGACGAGTATCGTCAGGCCGCTGTGGACGCTGTCATCCAGCTGTCCAAGGATGTGGGCATCCCCCAGACCCTCAGCGAAATCGGCGTCAAAGAGGAGGACATCCCCCGTCTGTCCGAGGCCGCGTTTGTCGACGGCTGCACCGGCGGCAACCCCCGTCCCACCTCGGTGGCGGAAATCGCGGAAATCTACAAAACCGCCCTTTAATCTCTACAATGAGTATAAAAAGAGCCTTTAACAACAGTTAAAGGCTCTTTTTTCGCGGAATTCTCCCCTTGTCTGCCGGGGAGCGCCGTGTTAAAATTTAAAAAAAGGGGGTAGTATGATTATGCCAATGGTTCTCACTGCCCGGCAGCTCGCGGCGGGCGGTTTTTCCATGTCTGAGGGGGAAGGGGCCCCGGTGGTCTGCCGGCTGCGCCCGGAGGAACTTTTCCAGTTTGGGCCCATGCTGGGTATCCCTGACCGTGTCATCGAGGAGAGCGGCCGGGGCGGCCCCTCCAAGCTGGAAAGCCACGACGGCTTTGACTTTTTAATGCTCAACGTCCCCGACCATCAGGACCTGTCCGCCCCCTGCCGTCAAAGCAGTATCTATTTCCGCAAGGGGCTCTTGGTCTTTACCGGCGGCGAGGACCCCCTCCTCGACGGCATCCTCTCCGAGGAGGAGGGGCGGGAAAGACCTATCCCCACCCTGCTGCTGACCTATTTCGACCGGCTTACCGGCGGCGATTTTTCCGCGCTGGAGGGGTTGGAGGAGGAAATTGAAGACCTGGAAGACGCCCTCATCACGAAAAAGAAGGACAACTGCATCCGGGAGATCATCGAACTGAGGAAGAAGCTGCGGGTGCTCCATCGCTATTACGAGCAGCTCTCCAGCCTGTTGGAGGCCATGGAGGAAAACTCAAACGGCCTGCTCGACAAAAAGGCCCTCCGCTTTGTCCATCTCCTAGCCGGACGGGCGGACCGGCTGTGCGGCAATGTCCGCAGCCTGCGGGATTATGTGACCCAGGTCCGGGAGGCTTACCAGGCCCAGGTGGACATCAGCCTCAACAGCCTCATGAAGCTCTTCACCGTAGTCACCACCATCTTCCTCCCCTTGAGCCTCATCGCCGGGTGGTACGGCATGAACTTCCCCATGCCGGAGTACCGCTGGGCGCTGGGCTATCCCGTCGTCATATGTGTAAGCGTCGCGGTGGTTGTGGTGTGCATCCTGCTCTTTAAAAAGAAAAAATGGCTCTGAGCCAAAGGAGGCTTTCCCCAGTGGCAAACAACAAGACCAATGTCATGCGCATTCTCGATAAGGCCCATATTTCCCACAAGGAATACACCTACGACCACAGCGACGGAAAGATCGACGGCGTCGCCGTGGCGCAGAAAATGGGCCAGCCCCTGGAACAGGTTTTCAAAACACTGGTCACAAAAGGGACGGGCCGGGACTATTATGTATTTGTGATCCCCGTGGCCAAGGAGCTGGATCTCAAGGCCGCCGCCCGGGCGGTGGGCCAAAAAGCGGTGGAGATGATTCCGGTCAGCGACCTTCTCAAAGTCACCGGTTATATCCGGGGCGGCTGCTCTCCCATCGGGATGAAGCGGGCCTATCCCACCGTCCTCGACAGCGCCTGCGAGGCCCTCCCCACCCTCATTGTCAGCGGTGGGAAAATTGGGTATCAAATCGAGCTCTCCCCCCGCGATCTCATGGCCCTCACCGGCGCCAAAACGGCCCCGATCACGGCACCAGGGACAGATTGATGTTCCTAAGCTGATTGGAGGTGCGGAACTCCGTCAGGAGAATCCGGAGGATTTCCTGTTGCCTGTCGGTCAACCCATCGATGAGGAGCATATCCCGGTCCTCCAGCCCCAGAATATAGTCGGAAGATACGCCGTATAGGATGGAAAGCTGCATCAGAACATCCAGCGACGGGGTTTTCACGTTGTTTTCGTAGCCGCTGATGGTCGTTTTAGAGAGATTGAGACGTCTGGCGACTTGGGCTTGTGTCAGGTTTTTGCTTTCTCTCAGTGCGCGCAGACGATAGCCGAAGTCAAAAATCATGATACACATCCCCTTTAAGAAAGTGTATACGAAATCTGTCGACTCTCAGCGGATTTTTCAAAGTTTTTGTCGCTTAAAAGTTGACCGCATTTTTCCAATATGATAAGATATAGTTAGTCTGGTACATATCCACCCCCCGGGATGGATATGCTGTCTGTGCTATCCCGCGCAAAGGCGGCCGTCATGGGGCGGGTGCAAAGGGGACATGACAGAGGAATCCGTTTGAGAATGGGGGAAATTTTTCATGAAGGATATCTTAGATATTTTGGCGGACCAATGCGGCTGTTTTATCTCTGCGCTAAAATATTCCGAGAACCTGCCACGGACAATTGCAGAACTGCGCGCGCTGGATTTGTCCCGTTACTCCCTGACCCAGTGTAACGAAGCGCTGTCCTATCTGTTTAATGAAAACTTTTCGTTTTCCACCCACCAGGAGGTCAAGAATTACCTGGCCGGAAAATAATAGAAAACGCAAAGGGATCAGCGAATGCTGATCCCTTTTTTATTTCGTCGCATTATCGCCGTGTAAAGGCGCACAGATGCAGGTATCGCCCGGCTGCCCTATTCGTTGGGGTGGATGATGATCTTCATGCAGTTGGCCTTGTCGTCCCGGGCCATCTCGTGGGCCTTTTGGGCATCGGCCAGGGGGAAGGACTGGGTAAACATCAGATCAAAGGGCGCCACGTCGCTGGCGGCCAGATGGATGCCATAGGGGTAGGTGTTACGGTACCTAAACAGGCCGTTGACCATCAGCTCCTTGGTGACCAGCTTGCCGATGGGGATGGGGGCCGTGTCGGCGCTGGGACATCCCACCAGCACGATGCTGCCGCCCCGCTTGACGCAGTCGATGAGGGTGCCAAAACCGCTGACAATGCCGGCAGTCTCCATGCCTACGTCGATTTGATCCGCCGCGATCTCATCGGCCAGCTGTTCCTGGATGGGGACTTTTGAGACGTCAAAGACCCGGGCCCCGAACTGCCGCGCCATTTCCAGACGCTGAGGAATGGTGTCGCAGATCATGACCTCCCCAGCGCCGCAGTCCTTGACCGCCGCGATGCAGGAAAGCCCGATGGGCCCCGCGCCCACGATCAGCACCCGGTCGTTGGGTTTGACTCTGGCCTGGCGCACCGCGTGGATGGCCACCGACAGCGGCTCCACCAGGGAGCCCCGCTCAAAGGACATGTCCATGGGTATTTGGAAGCAGAAGTCTTCCCGGATGGTGAGATACTGCCGCAGGCAGCCCCAGACCGGCGGCCCGGACATGAACTGCATCTTTTCGCACAGGTTATATTTTCCCGCCTTGCACGCCGGGCAGAATCCGCAAGCGATGCCCGGTTCCACCGCCACATGGTCGCCCGGCTGAAACTTGGTCACGTTTTTGCCAACAGCTTCCACGATACCGGCGCCCTCGTGGCCCAGGATATGGGGATACTGCACATAGTCGTCGCCAATGTGTCCCTCGGAGAAGAAATGGACGTCCGAGCCGCAAACGCCGACCGCCATCACCTTGACGAGCACCTCGTCGTCGCCGCACTCGGGAATGGGAATTTCCTGAATTTCCATGGTGTTTTGTTTTGTCAATATGGCCGCTTTCATTGTTTTCATAGCGCCGTCCCCTCCCTTTTCTGGTGTGGTTCATTTCCCCTACCATAACATAAAAGCTAACTTTTTTCAACTTTTCCTTTGTTATTTTATAAAAAATCACAAACGCGCAAAAATTGGCCGTCCCTTTTTCCCGGTCTCCGTTTTTCCGACCGCACTAATACCTGCGCCGCTTATCCTAAAGTTACAGCTAATTTCACCCTCTGGCGCTCTCCGTCATTTGTTATTTTGTCCTCTTTTGGCGGACATGCACGAATATTTCTCTTTCGTCATATGCTACTTTATGGCGTTTGCCGCCCAAATTTCCAGCGCCCGGATATTTTGTACCGGCTTTTCGCAGAAAAAGATAGGAAAAGGGGTCTTCTGTTATGTATTCCTTGCTCATTTGTTTCGCTCTTTGTAATCTGCTCTACTTCGCGCTGCACATCACCGGCAACGGGACCTTCCCCAAGCCGCTCTCCGCCAAGGAGGAGCAAGAGTGCCTGGAACGGATGGCACAAGGCGATCCAGAGGCCCGGGACCAACTCATCGAACATAACCTCCGGCTAGTAGCCCACATCATCAAGAACGGTTAAAGCGGAAGGAGGCGTTTTCCCGGTTAAAAACGACCCCAAAGGGGCCGCCGAATTTCAGGTGGATCTCCAGACGCACTTCCTCTTTTGTGCTGCCTTTTTTGACCACAATGTGGTCCAAGATCGTGGTCACCAAAGCCGAGTTGATCCCGTTTTTAAAAGAAAGTTCCTCTTCCAGGGCGGTTTTGATGTTACGAAGCTGTTGAGCAGAGCGCCTCCCCTTTTGCTCCTCCGATCTTAGAAGTTCCAGTCGTTCCTCCAACCCTTTCACCTGTTCATTAAAGCTGTCGTTGCGGCGCTTAAACTCCTCGATGGTGAGCGCCTGCGCCATACTCATCTCCAGCAGGCGGTCCTTTTTTGCGCGGATGGCGGACAAGTCCTCCTCAATCCGCAAGGCATCCCGGCCATAGTCGTGCTCATCGGGAACCGACTGGATGACCTTTACCACCGCGTCCACAATGGCCTGTTGATCCTGGGCCAGCTGATCGAAAATTCGAGCCATGATCTGGTCCAGTTCCGTGGTTCGCAACTGGGGCGCAGGGCAGGCCGCCCGGCCCCGATTGCGGTACACCCGGCACTGCCAGACCTCCTTTTCCCCCTTGGTGCTTTTGAGTACCTGCCTGTGGAAGCTGGCGCCATGCTCCCCGCAGATAATCTTGCCGCTGTATGGGTAACGGTTGTGGAACTCAGCGGCGCTCTGGTGGGACATCATCTGCCGGCTGCGGCGCTTGTAAAGGGCGTGGGCCCGGTCCCAAAGGTCTTCCGACACAATGGCCGGGATGGAAGGATCGGGATACATAACCCACTCGCTCTCGTCCAGGAATATCTTGCGCTTGCTGCGGTAGTCCACCGTCTGGGACTTGTTGGCGCAATACCAGCCCTTGTATTTGGGATTGCAGAGAATGTGCCGGATGGTCAGCACGTTGAAGGCGTTGCCCTTTCGACTGGTAAAGCCCTCATCGTACAAGGTCTGGGAAATGCGGCGGATGCCCATCTGCTGGTTGGCGTAGAGATCGAAGATCCGACGGACCACCCGAGCCTCCTCCTCGTTGATGGTCAGCACACAGTCCTTTTTGTCGTAGCCCCACAGCTGATCGTTGCCCAGCACATGGCCATTTTTGATGGCCTGCCGGAAGCCGAACTTCAGCCGCTCGGAGAGCTTTCTCACCTCGTCTTGGGCCACGCCGGCCATGACCACCAATCGGAATTCGCTGTCGCTGTCCAGGGTGTTGATGTTGTCGTTCTGAAACAGCACCCCCACGTCATGCGCCAATAGCTCCTGGGTATACTGGATGCTGTCCAGGGTAGAACGGGAAAAGCGGGATATTTCTTTCGTGATGATGAAGTCAAAGCGTCCCGCTTTGGCGTCTGCGATCATCCGATTAAAACTATCCCGCTTTTTCGTACTTGTCCCGCTGATCCCCTCGTCGATATATCCCTCGACGTAGGTCCAGTTTAATTTGCTTTGAATCAGTTCGGTGTAATACTGTACTTGATTTTCCAAGCTGTTGCGCTGTTCGTCCTTGTCTGTCGATACTCTGGCGTAGAAGGTCACTCGCAGCGGCAGGTCGAAGATGGACTTCCCGTTTCTCATTTCCTTGCGTATTCTATGTACATTCATGCGTGCTTCCCTCCTTTGTCAAGCACACAGAAGAATCGAAAAATTCCGGTAAGTCTATCATAGAATGCACCACATCCTCCGCGTGAGAATAGGTAGATTTCGATATCAGTCCAAGCAAGTGGACATGGTTTAACAGGACGCTCATCAGCTCTCTCTGTGCGCTCTCCAAATAGCATCACCTCTTTTCCAAGATATGAGGGTATGAAAACAAAAATACCGGACGGCTTGGCCGTCTGGCATTATCTAAATAAACACATGGCGCTCATCTTTCTCATTCCAAATTTTAATTTCATCATCAGTAGGCCAGCTATTGGCTTGTGCTTGACTGTAATCCAAAGGCCACACGCGTCTGTTCGGGTAGGAGGGATGAAATCGCCGCTGATAATCTTTCTGGAAATGCAAAGACTATTTGTCAAGGCCTTTGTATTTCCAGAAAGGAGCGGGCGGTATGGGCGTCTTTGCAGAATATTTGGCGCAAATTGAAAATTCCAAGTGCCGTGACCGCACGGCGGAGGTGCTGGATTGGGTGGGGCTGACATTCCCTGATCTGGAACCGAGAATCGCGTGGAACCAGCCCATGTTTACCGACCATGGCACCTTCATCATCGGGTTTAGCGTTTCCGCCAAGCACCTGGCCGTTTCACCCGAGCGGGCTGGCATGGAGCATTTCAGACAGGAAATTACCCAGGCGGGCTACGGGCAGAGTAAGATGCTGTTTCGCATTCCGTGGGACAAAGAAGTGGACTACCCGCTGCTACATCGTATCATCGTCTGCAACCGTGTCGAAAAGGCCGATTGCAAAACTTTTTGGAGGAATTCCATATGACGTCCACGGAGATATTTCGGCAGATAGAACGCCATTTGATGGAGGATGTCCAGCCCAGCCAGGCGTTGGAAGAGCTCTTTGACCGCCCCCTCCCCCCGGAGTTTGCACCGCTTTGGCGCCTGAAAACCACAGAGCAGTCGCCGGTTCACCACCCGGAGGGGAATGTCTGGAATCACACGATGCTGGTGATAGACCAGGCGGCGAAACGGCGGGGAGAGAGTAAATATCCCGAGGCGCTGATGTGGGCCGCGCTGCTCCATGATATTGGGAAACCTGATACGACGCGCGTCAGACGGGGGAAAATCACCTCCTATAACCACGAAAAGGTGGGCGCGTCGCTGGCGCGGCGGTTTTTATCCGGTTTTTTGACAGACAAGATGCTAATCGAGCGGGTGTGTATGCTCATTCGGTACCATATGCAGATCCTATTTGTGGTAAGAGATTTGCCCTTCGCAGATGTGAAGGGTATGAAGAAGCGCACCGATGTGGAGGAGGTTGCCCTACTGGGTCTCTGTGATCTGATGGGGCGGCTCCACAGCAACCTGGCGACGGAAGAGGGAAAGGTCCAACGCTTTATAGAAAAATGCGGGCGGTGATGCGCTGCCCGGTCATAGGAGGAAACGTATATGCCCAACTGGCTGCAATTTGAAAAATCCCCTTATCTTCTCCAGCACCGGGAAAACCCCGTAGACTGGCGGCCTTGGGGAGAAGAAGCATTCCAAGCGGCTAGACAGGCGGATAAGCCGGTGTTTCTCAGCATCGGTTACTCCACCTGCCACTGGTGCCATGTCATGGCGCATGAATCCTTTGAGGATCAAACCGTGGCGGAGGCCATCAATCAGGATTTTATCCCCATCAAGGTGGACCGAGAGGAGCGCCCGGATGTGGACGCGGTCTATATGGCCGCCTGCACCGCCATGACAGGCTCGGGCGGCTGGCCGCTTACGGTGTTGCTCACTCCGGAACAAAATCCTTTCTGGGCGGGCACATATTTACCGAAGCGGCAGCTATTGTCGTTGCTGTCGCAGGCCGCGCAGTTGTGGCGGGAGGACAAGGAAAGTCTGGTTGCCGCCGGGGCGGAGCTGACCGCCCACCTCAAAAGAACGGAGGAAGCAAGCGGCGGCGTTCCCGACCGTGGACTGGTGCGCCAGGCGGTCAGTCTCTACGCCCAGAGCTTTGATGCACGCTGGGGCGGATTTGGGCGCGCTCCAAAATTCCCCACGCCCCACAATTTAATTTTCCTGCTTCGATATGCCCAACGCACGGGGGATCGCCACGCCCGTGAGATGGCGGAACAGACTTTGGAAGCGATGTACCGGGGCGGCCTGTTCGACCACGTGGGCGGCGGCTTTGCCCGGTACTCTACCGATAAAAAGTGGCTGGCGCCTCATTTTGAAAAGATGCTCTACGACAATGCGCTTCTGGCTCTGGCCTATACCGAAGTTTATCAAGAGACCCGCCGCCCCCTCTATGCGGAAATCGTGCGCCGCACTCTGGACTACGTCCTCCGGGAACTGACCGATCCACAGGGTGGTTTTTACTGCGGGCAGGACGCGGACAGTGAAGGTGTGGAGGGAAAATATTACGTGTTCACTCCCGATGAACTAAAAGATTTGCTCGAGCCACGGGACGCGGATATCTTTTGCCGCTGGTACGGCGTGACCCCGTCAGGAAATTTTGAGGGCAAAACTATCCTCAATCTCATCGCGCAAGAACAGATCGATCAGGAACCGGAACGCATGAAATGTTTGCGTGAGAAGGTGTATGCTTACCGTTTAGGCAGAACCCAACTCCATCGGGACGACAAGGTTCTTACCGCCTGGAACGGTCTGATGATCGCGGCGATGGCCCATGCGGGACTGGCGTTGGACGAACCTCGGTATCTGGACGCCGCCATGCGGGCGGTGGATTTTATAAAAAGGAAACTCACCGATAACAGTGGCCGCCTGCTGGCAAGATGGCGGGAGGAGCAGGCGGCCCACCCCGGAAAGCTGGACGACTATGCCTTCTACTCTTGGGGTCTGCTGAAACTCTATGATGCAACATTCCAAACCCAATATTTAGCGGAGGCCCGGCGTTTGACGGTACGGATGTATGAACAATTCTTCGACGAGAAAAACGGCGGATTTTATCCCTATGCCTCGGAGGGGGAACAGCTCATTACCCGGACGAAAGAAACTTACGACGGTGCTATGCCGTCGGGGAACTCGGTGGCGGCGCTGGTGCTCTCGCGCCTGGCCCGGCTCACCGGAGAAAGCCGCTGGCGTACCGCCGCCGACTTGCAGTTGGCCTATTTGGCGGGCGCTGTCCAAGAATACCCCGCCGGGTATGGCTTTGCCATGCTGGCGTTCTTAGAAGAGTTGTGGCCCTCGGCGGAACTGGTCTGCGCCTCGCAGGAAGTGCCCGCTGAACTGACCGCCTTTCTGCGGGAGGCTTCCCGCCCTGCAATGACGGTGCTGGTAAAAACGCCGGAGACTGCGAAAGCCTTGGGCCAGCTCGTCCCTTTTACGGAATCTTATCCCATTCCGGAAAAGGGCGTCCGATATTATCTCTGTCAAAACGGAGCATGCGCCCAGCCGGTGGACAGCATCGCGCAGGTGAAAGCAATGCTGGAGAAAATTTGACGATTCGCCTTAAAAAATCCGCCGGAGCAAGGAAAGGAAGCAATGAGCGATTGCAGCCCATTGCTTCCTTTCCTTTTATCACCTAAAATCATATGAGGAAGGAAGAAAAATCAGCGTAAGAGCGTGATTTCGCTTCAAATCCCGGAGCCAGGCTTGTCCCCCGGCTTTTCGGCCTTTTTCTCCTTTTGCTATCACCGTTAAAGAAGTATTACGCCAACTACAAGGACCAGGACGATCTGATCTCCATCGGCACCATCGGCCTCATCAAGGCCGTGTCCACCTTCGACTACACTAAGGGGACCCGGTTTGCCACCTATGCGGCGCGCTGTATTGAAAAAGCAATCCCCGCCAATGCGCCACATTTTGCCTTGTATACAAATATTGTGTATTTATTGTGAAAAAAGAGGCCTACACCTTCGTTTTTTGTATTTTCGTGGTATAATAAAAAGGCAAGATTTACAAAACTGACGTTCTGATCAGAAATGGGAGAAAAAAATATGCTGGAACTGAAACATATATCCGTGGACGTTGCGGGGGAAGACGGCGAAAAGGGGATTCTCAAAAACGTCAATCTCACGGTGGACGACGGCAAATTCGTGGTCATCACCGGACCCAACGGCGGCGGTAAGTCGACCCTTGCCAAGGTGGTGGCGGGCATCAACCCTCCCACCGAGGGACAGATTTTCTTTGACGGCCAGGACATCACGGGCCTTGGCATCACGGAGAGAGCCAAACTGGGGATCAGCTTTGCCTTCCAACAGCCGGTGCGTTTTAAGGGCATCACGGTACGGGATATGGTGGAGCTGGCCGCCGGTGAAAAAATAGAGGAAGAGCAGCTTTGCGGATATCTACGGGACGTGGGGCTGTGCGCCAAGGACTATATTGACCGGGAGATCAACGCGAGCCTCTCGGGGGGCGAGATCAAGCGCATTGAAATCGCCATGGTCATGGCCCGCAAAACCAGACTCACCATCTTCGACGAGCCGGAGGCGGGCATCGATTTGTGGAGCTTTAATAACCTCATCGACGTCTTCCAGCGCATGCGCCGGGAAATCCGCGGCTCCATCGTCATCATTTCCCACCAGGAGCGGATTCTGGGTATCGCCGACGAGATCGTGGTCCTCTCCGGCGGCGTCATCACCGCTCACGGCCCCCGGGACGAAATTCTCCCCACCCTGCTCGGGGACGACAAATGCCAATTCTGCCCGAAACTGGAGGAGGCGTAAGCTATGAAAAATATCACCCAACAGCTCCTTGGCCTCGTGTCCGATCTTTTCGGCGCCCCAGACGGCGCCTACAATATCCGGGAAGACGGCGCGTGCGCCGGGCGTCAGTCTACCGATCAAATCGAGATCACGCCCAAAATGGGTAAGCCCGGCATCGACATTCTCATTAAACCCGGCACCCAGGGGGAAAACGTCTACATTCCCGCCTGCGTCACCCACAGCGATGTGGACGATCTGGTGTACAACGACTTCTACGTGGGCGAAAACGCCGACGTCACCATCATCGCCGGCTGCGGCGTCCACACCGAGGGGGAGGAATCCTCCCAGCACAACGGCATCCACCGCTTCTTCCTCCAAAAAGGCGCCCATGTGCGGTATGTGGAAAAACACATCGGCATCGGCGAGGGCACCGGCAAACGGATTATCAACCCCCAAACCTACATCGAGATCGCCGAGGGCGGCTCCCTGGAGATGGACACGGTCCAGATGAAGGGGGTCGATTCCACCCGCCGGGTCACCCGGGGCAAGCTGGCCGCGGGGAGCCGGCTTCTCATCAAGGAAAAGATCATGACCCACGGCGATCAGACCGCCGAAACCGACTTTGAGGTGGAACTTGACGGCGACGGCTCGGGGGTGGATCTCATCTCCCGCTCGGTAGCCAAGGGCCGCTCCCATCAGGTCTTCCGCTCCAAAATTTACGGCAACTGCGCCTGCACCGGCCACTCGGAGTGCGACGCCATCATCATGGACCATGGCGTCGTCAGCGCCATCCCGGAATTGACCGCCAACCATGTGGACGCCGCCCTTATCCACGAGGCGGCCATCGGCAAAATCGCCGGTGAGCAAATTACCAAGCTCATGACTTTGGGGCTCACGGAAGAGGAAGCCGAAGCCAAAATCATCGAGGGTTTCCTCAAATAACGAGTAAAAAAACCGCCGTCCGCGCTATGCGGATGGCGGTTTTTCCGCGTCCAGGACCGCGAGCAGGGAGTCGATGAGGTGCATCCTCTCCTCCGGCTCCAGCTCTTCGAGCCTCTCGCACAGCCACTGTCCGTGGAGCCGCCCGGCCGCAAGGCTGAGTTTCTCGCGGATTTCCTCGTCCTCCCAGCCGGAAATGAGAATTTCCAAGACGCACCCCTCCCCTTCCCTTCATCCTATGCGTCCCAGGCGGCGGGCATGCCGTACAAGCCATATCGCATAGGTTTAAGACGAAGGGAGGCATGCCCCTTGCAGTGCCCCATCATCGCCGTCTATTCCCGGAAATCCCGTTTCACCGGCCAGGGAGAAAGCATCGAAAACCAGATTGAGCTGTGCCGCAAATACTGCCTCGGCCACTACGAGGGGCTGCGGGCGGAAGACCTGCTTCTCTATGAGGACGAGGGCTTTTCCGGCGGCAACACCCGCCGCCCCCAGTTCCTCGCCATGATGGAGGACGCCCGCCGCCGACGTTTCGACGTGATTGTCTGCTACCGTCTCGACCGGGTCAGCCGAAACATCGGCGACTTCGCCCGGCTCATCGAGGAGCTGGGGAGCCTCTCCATCGCCTTTGTCTCCATCAAGGAGCAGTTTGACACCTCCTCCCCCCTGGGCCGGGCCATGATGTACATCGCCTCGGTCTTCTCCCAATTGGAGCGGGAGACCATTGCCGAGCGCATCCGGGACAACATGCTGGAGCTCTCCCGGACCGGAAGGTGGCTGGGCGGAGTGACACCCACCGGCTTTGCCTCCCAGATGGTGGCATACCAGGGGGAGGACGGCAAGACCCGGCGGCTCTGCCGCCTGACCCCAGTGCCGGAGGAAATCGACCTGGTACGGCGGGTTTACCGTGGCTTTCTCGCGTGCGGCTCGATCACCCTGCTGGAAGAGCGCCTCCGGGGAGAGGGTATTCTCAGCCGCCGGGGACGGCCTCTCCGGCGGGACGCCCTGCGCCAAATGCTCGTAAATCCTGTCTACGCCGCGGCGGACGAGAACACCTACCGCTATTTTGAGACCCGGGGCGCGCAGTGCAGCGGCCAAAAGGAGGACTATGACGGCGCTCGGGGACTCATGGTCTACAACAAAACCCGCCAGGAAAAGGGACGACGCGTGCAGATCCGTCCCTGTGAGGAATGGATCGTTGCCCCCGGGGAGCATCCCGCCGTCCTGCCCGGGGAAATGTGGCTGCGCGTCCAACGCCTGCTCTCCGCCCCGCCCCGTGGCCGCCCCACTAGCCGTGAGAACGCCCCGCCCCTTCTCTCGGGGATCCTCTTCTGCGCCGGGTGCGGCAGTCCCCTGCGTGCCAAAAAAACGGGACGGCGGGATCAGGCGGGCCGGGACGTCTTCTACTACCTATGCCGGGAGAAGGAGCGTTCGGGTGGGTGCACCGTCAAAAACGCGCCGGGCCAGGCCCTGGACGAGGCGGTCTGGCACCGGGTTGTGCAAATCGCGGAGGACCCCGCCGCCCTCATTTCCTACTTGCTGGCCGCCCGGGCCAAGGCCCGGGCCCAGCTGGACCGCGCTTCTCATCCCGGCCCGCCGGGCCGTGGGGTGTCCGGCGCGCCGCTGGCCCCGCCGGGCGGGGTCTGCAACCTCAGCACGGCGCACAAAGCTGGCGGCGTCCTCCCGCTACGTGGGGAGAGTCCTTGCCCTTCCGGCGCAACAGGGAGAGAAAGGGAGTCCAAGACACCGGACGCTGCCCCTCCAGCCCTCGTAAGCCACTTCCCCCTTCTCTCCTTATCCGGGTGGGGCGCCCGCCTCTCCCCCCTCGAAAGACGGGAGGCGATGCAAACCCTCTTTTCCCGGGCCCAGTGGGACGGCGAGCGGCTCACCCTCTTTCCGGCGGGCATGTTGCCATCAAGGGGGGATAGCAAATGAAATCCTCATGCACTTTCGCAACCTAAAGAAGTCCGCCCAGGATGTCTATATTTCCGACCCTATCGACACCGACAAGGACGGAAACAGCCTGACGCTCATGGACATTGTGTCCGACGACATCAGCGTGTTTGACAGCATCGATTTAAAGCTCAAATCGGAGAAGCTCTATAAGTATATCGGCGAATCCCTGGATGATCGGGAGAAGCAGATCATCGTCATGCGCTACGGCCTGGGCAACCGGATTCCCCTCACCCAGCGGGAAGTGGCCAAGAAGCTGGGCATCTCCCGCTCTTATGTATCGCGCATCGAAAAGAAGGCGGTCACCGTCCTCAAAAAACGCTTTGGCAAAGAAATTATCGACAGCTTGGGCTAATCTGCATGGTACCGGCGCCCCGAAGTTCGGGGCGCCGCTTTTGTATTGTCTGGGACAAGCTAGCAAAAAAATTTGAAAAAAGGGATTGACAAATTTCAGAAAAGATGTATTATTGTATTAGTCACTTAGTACAATAATACAAACGATGGAAGGAGGTCACTTTTGTGGCAGAAGTATTTCATCCCAATATACCAATTTATTTACAGCTCATCGAAAGCGTTAAGCGCAAAATTGTCTCGGGGGAGCTTTCCCCAGGGCAAAGGTTGCCGTCCGTGCGGGATTTGGCGCAGACCTATGAAGTCAATCCCAACACCGCCCAGCGGGCGCTGGCCGAACTGGAACGCGAAGGACTGGTTTACAGTGAACGAACAGCGGGCCGTTTTATTACCAACGATGGAGGGCTGATTGAAATGACGAGAACAGAACTGGCAAAGGAACAAATTGAGAATTTTATCACAGAGATGCAGCGCCTCGGTTTTACTAACGAACAGCTGCTCCAAGAGCTGGAACAAAAACTGAAGAAGGAGGAACGCCAAGATGAAAGAAAATAACGTACCGTCCGCGGTCATCAAAAATCTGACCAAAAGCTACGGCGGGTTCACCGCCCTGAGAGATGTCAACCTCGTCCTGCCCAAGGGCAAAATTATCGGACTGCTGGGCCCCAACGGCAGCGGCAAAACAACGCTCATTAAAATCCTGACGGGACTTATCACCAACTACCAGGGGGAGGTCCTAGTGGAGGGGCGCCCGGTGGGCGCCGACACCAAGGCGCTCATCTCCTACCTGCCCGACCGCAACTACTTTGCCGACTGGATGCGCGCCAGGGACGCCATCTTCCTCTTCAGCGATATGTACGCCGACTTTAACGGAGCCAAGGCTTTCCAGATGATCGACCGCCTGGGGCTCAACGCCAACCAGAAGATCAAATCCATGTCCAAGGGTATGATCGACAAGTTCCAGCTGTGCCTGGTCATGTCGCGGGAGGCCCACCTCTACGTCCTCGACGAACCCCTGGGCGGCGTCGACCCGGCGGCAAGGGACTTCATCCTGGACACGGTGCTCAAAAATTACAGCGAGGATTCCTCGGTCATCATCTCCACCCACCTCATCAGCGACGTGGAGCGCATCTTTGACACCGTGATCTTCCTCAAACAGGGTGAGATCATGCTCTGCGACGAAATTGACACACTGCGGGAGAAGACCCAGAAATCCGTCGATCAGCTTTTCAGGGAGGTATTCAAATGCTAGGGAAACTACTCAAATACGAAATCAAATCCACCTACCGGGAGTTTTTGGGTATCTACTGCGCCCTGATCGCCAGCGTGCTGCTAACCTGGACCATGAAGCTGCCCCAGTTGGAAACGGTGGGCTATATCGCCTCCATCTGTGTCTTCGCCGTCATGGTGGCGGCTGTGGTGATTGTGTTCATCAGTATTCTCAATGCCTTTAATAAGCGCATCTTCGGCCGTCAGGGCTATCTCAACATGACATTGCCCGCCAGCACCCATCAGCAGGTCTGCTCCCGGCTGCTGGTCTCGGTTATGTGGTGCCTGATTACCGGCATCGTCATGACGATTTCCATCTTCCTGCTGTTACAAATTCACGGCGGCATTTTTAACCACATGAACTTCGGCGAGCTGGGTGACTTGTGGACTGCGCTGTGGGAAAACAACCTGGTGCTTACCATCGTTTTGATTCTCGTCTCTATTTTAGTCAGCATCTTTGCCATCGTCCTCTCCCTCTACTGCGCTTCCACCGTGGCCCACCTGCCCATCTTCCGCAAATTTAAAATTGTGGCGGGCATCTTGACCCTGGTCGCTTTCTCCTTTGTGGAAAGCCGCGTCGTCAGCCTCCTCACCTGGATGGGTTCCGGCTGGTTAAATGATCTGGGCGCGCGCTTTTCCCACGGCGTCCCCATGGCGCAGATACCCGAATTTGTGGGGTATCTCAATTTGATCATCGGCATTGCGCTGCTCATCACCGTGGTATTTTCGCTGGCCAAATATTTCCTTACCACCTACCTTCTCTCCAAGCACATGGAACTGGAATAACACTTCTTCTATAAAAGAGGGGCGGGCTTCAAGCCCGCCCCTCTTTTTCTTTTCCCCCCTGTTTCTCCTTCCAAAAATGTGCTAAAATAAAACAAAAACAGCGTGGGGTCAGATTTGCCCCACTCACAAATGGGAGGGAATCTGCATGGCAAACAGCGAGCAGGAGAAGTCTATCAGCACAAAGACGCTGGAAATCGTCTCCTCCATGCAAAAAAATGAAATTACGGAATGTCACATTTACCGGAAGATCGCCAAACGGGTGAAGGATGAGCACAACCGCACCATCCTTCTGCGCATCGCCGACGAGGAGGAACGTCACAGCAAAATCTGGCAGCGCTACACCGGGAAGGAGGAGAAGCCCAACGCCTTCAAGGTCTGGTGGTTTTCCCTCATCAGCCTGATTTGCGGCTTCACCTTCGCTCTCAAACTGATGGAAAACGGCGAAGGCAACGCCCAGGACATCTATACCGAAATCTGCGACGAAATTCCCGCAGCCAAACAGATCTGTGAAGATGAGCAGCGCCACGAAAACGAGCTCATCGAGCTGCTCGACGAGGAGCGGCTCAAATATGTGGGCTCCATGGTGCTGGGGCTCAACGACGCCCTGGTGGAGCTCACCGGCACCCTGGCGGGCCTGACGCTGGCGCTGCAAAACACCAGCCTCATCGCCCTGTCCGGTCTCATCACCGGCATCTCCGCCACCCTTTCCATGGCCTCCTCCGAGTTTCTCTCGGCCAAGAGCGACGGGCGCAGCGACGCGTTTAAGTCCTGCATCTACACCGGCATCGCCTATGTGATCACGGTGGCGCTGTTAGTACTGCCCTATCTCCTCTTCCCCTCCACCCACTACCTTTGGGCACTCGTCACCATGCTGGTAATCGTCGTTCTCATTATCTCCGGCTTCACCTTCTATATCTCAGTGGCCAAGGGCCTCTCCTTTAAAAAGAGGTTTTTAGAAATGGCAGGCATCAGCCTGAGCGTCGCCGTCCTCTCCTTCGTCATCGGTCTGCTGGTCAAGCAGTTCTTGGGCATCGACATCTAATGTTCCACGTATGATCAAAGGGCGGGGGTCTCAAGGACCGCCGCCCTTTTTGGACGCAAAAAAGCGCCCCGGAAAAATCCGGGGCGCTTTAGTCAACAAAACTAGCGCACGATCTCGCCGTAGACCTCGCCGGAGCAGCCGGCCGCATTGGACTCATCGGTGTCGATGTGCATGGCGGTAGCAAATTTGGGGCTGACTCTGACCACCACGTCGCCGAAGATGAGGCTTCTCTCGGGGGTGTCGATCTTGACGCTGACCACTTCCTTGTCCTTGACGCCCAGCTTAACCGCGTCCTCCGGGGTGGTGTGGATGTGGCGCTTGGCGGCGATAACGCCCTGAGACACCTCCACCTCGCCGCAGGGGCCGACGAGTTTACAGGGGGCGGAGCCCTCCACGTCGCCGGACTCCCGCACCGGAGCCACCAGGCCCAGGGAACGGGCGTCGGTCAGGGAAATCTCCACCTGGGTAGCCGGACGGACCGGGCCCAGAATGGACACGTTGGGCATGGACTTCTTCGGGCCTACCAGGGTGAGCCGTTCATTGGTGGCGAATTGTCCCGGCTGGGACAGTGCTTTTTTAAAGGAGAGCTCGGCGCCCGGGCCGAAAAGGGTTTCCAAATCCTGCTGGGTCACGTGGATGTGACGGGCAGAGGTTTCCACTAAAATTTTCATTGTTCATTCCTCCGTTGTTCGCGCCGGCCCCAAGAAACGGACCGCGCATGACCTTCCGGCTTTTTCATCCGGTGCAGTTGTTGACGGCCTTCCCCGGCCGCCTAAAAGCGTCCTCCGCCCGGTGGACCGGGCGCGCTTTGTTTCCCTATTTATTGTACTTTCTTTGTCCCCACAATGCAATAATTGTTATAGTTTTAACAATGTTTCTCTCCCTATCCTCCGCTCCCGATTTATGGTATACTGGAAAGACCCAGAGGAAAGGAGCACACAGGATGTTTGAAGATATGAATACGCTGCGGGAGCACTGTCTGAGCTGCCGCAAATGCGGCCTATGCGAGACACGGACCCAGGTGGTCTTCGGGGTGGGGAATCCCCAGGCGGAGATCCTCTTCATCGGCGAGGGGCCGGGGGAACAGGAGGACTTGACCGGCGAGCCGTTTGTGGGCCGGGGCGGACAGCTGCTCGACAAGATGCTCTTTGCCGTGGACCTGTCACGGAAGGAGAATATCTACATCGCCAACATCGTCAAATGCCGCCCGCCCAAAAACCGGGACCCGCTGCCCGAGGAGCAGGAGGCCTGCATCGATTACCTGCGCAATCAAGTGCTCCTCATCCGCCCCAAGATCATCGTATGCCTTGGGCGGATCGCCGCGCAAAAGCTTTTAAAGCCCGATTTCAAGGTGACCCGTGAGCATGGGGTCTGGTTTGAGAAAAACGGCGTGCAGATGATGGGCACCTTCCACCCGGCGGCCCTGTTGCGCAATCCCGCCAGCAAGCCCGCCGCCATGGAGGATTTTTTCGCCCTGCGGGACAAAATCCAGGAGATATGCTCCCACACCTACCCCGCCGAGGAGGCGTGAGCGGTTTCTCTTTACGGAGCCTGCCGTCCCAAAGGCGGCGGGCCGGCGATAACCGGCGCAGACGGGGCTGATGGACTGGGGAACCGTACCGCCAAAGCTGCGGGCCGGGAGTAACAACATTGGCTCGAAAAAAGCCCGCCTTTAATAACAGAAAAACAGCTGCCCCCCAAGGGGAGAACTCTGAAAACGCCCGCTTTTACCGCGGGCGTTTTTGCCTTTGTCCCTTTCGGGGAAAAATCACCGTTTCCTTCGCCATTCCAGTGTCAAAAACGCCGCAATTTGAATAGCATGATGTTGTATAGAATTCGACACGGAAAAATAGCGTGCGCATTTCGCATCCACCGGACCGTTTCCATCTTCCGTGCAGAATGGAAACGGCTGGCCCGGCGTTTCATGCGGCGGCACAATCTGTACGGAGAAAAGGTGGTTTTGACAATGAAAGACGGCGGCAACTTTGTCCATTTTTTTCTGGGGTCCAACACGCCCCAGGGTTTTGTTTCCCGTTTTGACCAGCTGGGCACCCCTCTGGAGGGTTGGCACAAATTTGTCATCAAGGGCGGACCGGGGACGGGGAAATCCAGCTTGATGAAAAAGGTGGCCCAGCGCCTGATGGACGCGGGGGACCCCTTCGTCGAACAGATTCACTGCTCCTCCGACCCCGATAGTTTGGACGCGGTGATCAGCAATAAATTCAAAATTTCCATCGCAGACGGCACTGCTCCCCATGTCATCGAACCCAAATACCCCGGCGCTTTTGAGACGGTGGTCAACCTGACCGACTGCTGGGACGACGAGAAGCTCCAGCGGGACCGCAAAGAAATTGTAGAGCTTTGCACCCGCAACTCCACCTGCCATGACCGGTGCTGCCGCTTCCTGACCGCCGCCTCTTCGCTGATCTATGACACTTACCGCATCGCTGTGGAGTGCACCGATCCGGAGAAGATTGCCCGGTATGCCCGGCGTCTGGCGGCCAAGGAGTTTCGCGCCACCGACGTGGATCACGGCGCCGAAGCGGTGCGTTTTTTGAGCACCGTGACCCCCCAAGGGCTTGTCACCTACACCGATTCGGTCAAAACCATGTGCGACCGGATCTATCTCATCGACGACGAGTGGGGCGCTTCCTCCCGCCTGCTTTTAAACGCTTTGCGCAGCGCGGCCCTGTCGGCGGGGCTGGATATCATCACCTGCTACTGTCCCCTCTCCCCCTATGAGAAATTGGAGCATCTGATCATCCCCTCCATCGGCATGGCGTTTGTCACCACCAACCGCTTCTCCAATATCTCCCTGGAGCCCTGCCGCCGCATTCACGCCAAGCGCTTCACCGACATGGTCAAACTCAAAACCCGCAAGCAGCGCATCAGCTTCAACCGCAAGGCGGCCCAGGAGATGCTAAACGAAGCCATCAAGCTGCTGGTGGAGTCCAAAAACATCCACGACCAGATCGAGCGCTACTATATTTCCAGCATGGACTACCAAAAGGTAGACGCCAAGGTGTCCGAGACCCTTTCCAAGATGGAAGCGATCATCCAAAAAGGCGGCTGATGCCGTCTTTTTCTCGCATCCGGCATAACCGGCGGCGCGTGCTCATACAATGAAATGACATCACTGCAAAGGAAGGTCGCAAACGATGAATGAACACGCAATGGAAGCTCTGGTGGCCCCCATGGTCGTCGCGATCAAGGAGACCATTCGCCACATGTCGGAACTCGCCGGGGAGATCGACAACTCCCAAAAACGGATGCAGATACAAAATAATCTCAACGGCCTTTTGGGCCACATCAACAGCCTGAATTTGGAGGATTTGAGCACGGTGAACCCCGGCGCCATCCTTCCCGTCTTCATGGAACTGATGGGCAATCTCAAGAGTTCCATCAACGCTGTCTCTCATCCGGGAAAGCGCCGGATTCTCTTGGATCAATTGGGCTTTCTCACCTCCCAGTTTTTAAACGCCGCCTCCGCCATCAACAAAGCGGTGCGCCCGTCCCCCGTGAGCCCACGCGAAAACTGGGGGCAGAACCGTCCCCTCCCCGGCGGCGGGCCCCTGAAAAACGCCGCACCTCCCCGGCGCACCGGCAACGCCTCCGGTATGCGCCACAAGCCTATGTAGCCATTTCTGCATAAAAAAGCGGACGCTTATCGCGTCCGTTTTTTTGCGCCCGGATGCTGCACCTAAACGGGCCGCGGAGCAAACTGTGCCGCCGCGGAACGGACGCGTTGATGTAAAGGGCGGCGCTGTGCGCAACGATGCGCGTCCGATTCTACATGGCGGGCGGCGCTGATAGGCATAGGAGCTTACAAAAGCGGGACGCGTTACCAAGCGGCCCGCCTTTGACGGCGCTTCCAAGGGCGGCGCAGGGGTGAAAACGCCCCAAGCCGCCTGGTGATGAAGATAATCAAATTTTTAGAAGCGTCCTATCGGAGAATGTTGGGGCTCAAACGGGAGAATACTAAACTACAAAGCAAAGTGGCCGGGCCTCAGTGCCTGTCCATCCTGCACCGTGCCCTGACAAAAGCCCAGGGCTCGCCGCGCCAATAAAGGTGTCAGGCTCCCTCCAACTTCCGCAGCGAGGGTCCCCTTGACGCCTTTTTAAAAGCCTGGGACATCCCCGAGCTGTACGGCGTCGAAACCAGATGGCTGATCATCCGGGAGCACGGGGTGATGACCGGCCGGTGCGAAAAAGTATTTGAAGGGGTTGTGGAAGTATGACGAAATATATCTTTGTAACCGGCGGCGTTGTGTCGGGACTTGGCAAGGGCATTACGGCGGCCTCGCTGGGGCGGCTCCTCAAATGCCGGGGGCTGACGGTGGCCGCCCAAAAGCTGGACCCCTATATCAACGTGGACCCGGGCACCATGAGCCCCTATCAGCATGGGGAGGTCTTTGTCACCGAGGACGGGGCGGAGACCGACCTGGACTTAGGGCATTACGAGCGCTTCATCGACGAGGACCTCAACCGCTACTCCAACCTGACCACCGGCAAAGTCTACTGGAACGTGCTGAGCAAGGAACGCAAGGGGCTCTATCTTGGCGAGACGGTCCAGGTCATCCCTCACATCACCGGGGAGATCAAAAACTTTATCTACTCCGTGGGCAAGAAGATAAACGCTGACGTGGTGCTCACCGAAATCGGCGGCACCACCGGCGACATCGAAAGCCAGCCCTTTTTGGAGGCCATCCGCCAGGTGTCCCACGAGGTGGGGCGGGAAAACTGCCTCTATCTCCACGTGACCCTCGTTCCCTATATCAAAAGCTCGGGCGAGCATAAGTCGAAGCCTACCCAGCACTCGGTTAAGGAGCTGCAGTCCTTCGGCATCATGCCCGATATCATTATCGCCCGTTGCGATGAGCCGCTGGAGGAGGGCATCAAGCAGAAGATCGCCCTGTTTTGCAACGTGGACCCCGACTGCGTGGTGGAAAACCTGACCCTGCCCGTCCTTTACGAAGCGCCCATCATGCTCGAAGAGAACCGCTTGGATCAGATTGTTTGCCGCAAACTCCATCTGCCCGAACAGAAATGCGATCTCAGCGAGTGGAAACAGATGCTCGCCCGGATTGGACGGGCCACCCGCCCGGTGGAGATCGCGCTGGTGGGCAAATATGTGAAGCTCCACGACGCCTACCTCTCGGTGGCGGAGGCCCTCTCCCACGCGGGCTACGAAACGGGCAATCGGGTGCGGGTGCGCTGGGTGGACTCGGAAGAGATCACGCCCGAGAACGTGGACAAACTTTTGGGCGGCGTAGGCGGCATTATCCTCCCCGGCGGCTTCGGCGGACGGGGCATCGAAGGGATGATCACTGCGGCCCAGTTTGCCAGGGAAAACGGCATCCCCTATTTCGGCATCTGTCTGGGCATGCAGATCGCCGTCATCGAGTACGCCCGCCACGTAGCGGGATTTCCCGACGCCCACTCCCGGGAGTTTTCCGAGCATACCGCCCACCCGGTCATCGATCTAATGCCCGACCAGCAGGGGAACCTGCCCAAGGGCGGTACCATGCGGCTGGGACGCTACCCCTGTGTTATTCGGGACGGCACCAAGCTGGCGCAGGCCTACGCTCAGAAAGAAATCGGGGAGCGCCACCGCCACCGGTATGAATTTAACAACGTCTACCGGGCGTCCTTGGAACAGGCGGGCCTCGTCATCAGCGGCACTTCCCCCGACGGGCGGCTGGTGGAGGCGGTGGAGCTCCAAAACCATTCCTTCTATGTGGGGGTGCAATACCACCCGGAATTTAAAAGCCGCCCCAACCGGGCCCATCCCCTTTTCCGTGCGTTTGTCGCGGCGGCGGACCGGCGGCAAAATCCAAGCGCGGACCAGCATCAGTATCCCGGCCAGGAGGAAACTCAAATTTGAAACGAACCGCCCCCACTTTGATTTGGAAGAAAGCTACTTTGTTTCCGCGCCGTTTCAGCATTGACAGGAGGCCAAAAGTGCCGTATCCTAGTATTTAACTGTGAATATGACGCGGAGGGAAGCGCCGCGCCGTTTTGCGGGGAGTGATGGAAGACGCCAGCCGGGAGAGAAACATCCGGCGGCGGTCTTTGAGCGCGGGTGGACGCGCGGAAAGGATGGGGAAGCAATATGCAGCGAGAAAAATTCGGGTCCCGTCTGGGCTTTGTGCTCATTTCGGCGGGGTGCGCCATCGGTCTGGGCAACGTCTGGCGCTTTCCCTTTATCACCGGCAAATACGGAGGCGCGGCCTTCGTGCTCATCTATCTCTTTTTCCTGCTCATCCTGGGTCTGCCGGTCATGATCATGGAGTTTTCCGTGGGCCGCGCCAGCCAGAAGAGCATCGCCCGCTCCTTCCATGAGCTGGAACCCAAGGGCTCCAAATGGCACCTCCACGGCTATGTGGGGATGGCGGGCAACTACCTGCTCATGATGTTTTATACCACCATCGCCGGGTGGATGCTCTACTACTTTTTCAAGATGGCGCTGGGCCACTTTGAAGGGCTGGGTCCCGCCGGGGTGGAACAGGAATTCGGACAGATGACCGCCCAGCCCTGGACCATGGCCTTTTGGATGGTGCTGGTGGTGGTCCTTTGTATGGGAGTCTGTGCCAAGGGGCTTAAAAACGGAGTGGAAAAGATCACCAAGGTCATGATGCTCTGCCTGCTGGCCGTCATGGTCATCCTGGTGGCGCGGGCGGTCACCCTGCCCGGCGCCGCCGAGGGGCTCCGGTTTTATCTGATGCCCGACTTTGGCAAAATGATGGAGGCCGGACTCCCGGAAACCATCTTCGCCGCCATGGGACAGGCCTTCTTCACCCTGAGCATCGGCGTGGGGTCCATGGCCATCTTCGGCAGCTACATCGGCAAGGACCGGACCCTGACCGGGGAGGCTGTCAACGTCACCCTTTTAGACACCTTTGTGGCGCTGACGGCGGGGCTCATCATCTTCCCCGCCTGCTTCTCCTTCGGCGTCAATCCGGGCAGCGGGCCGAGTCTCGTCTTCATCACCCTGCCTAACATCTTTAACGCTATGACCGGCGGACGCATTTGGGGTTCCCTCTTCTTTATCTTCATGTCCTTCGCCGCCTTCTCCACCGTCATCGGCGTCTTCGAGAACATCCTCTCCTGCTGCATCGACCTGTGGGGATGGAGCAGGAAAAAGGCGGTGATTGTCAACCTTTTCGCCATCATCCTTCTCTCCCTGCCCTGCGTCCTGGGCTTTAATCTGCTCAGTTCCTTTACTCCCCTGGGCGGAGGCACCAACCTGATGGACTTGGAGGACTTTATCGTCAGCAACAACCTTCTGCCCCTGGGTTCCATCGTCTACCTGCTCTTCTGCACCACCCGCTACGGCTGGGGCTGGAAGAATTTCGTCGGCGAGGCGGACACCGGCAAGGGCCCCAAGTTCCCCAAATGGACCCGGGTTTATGTCACCTATATCCTGCCCATCATCGTCCTCTTCGTCTTCTTCCAGGGCTATTACGACAAGTTTAAGCCGCTGATCCTCTCCTGGTTCCAGTAAAGGCGCGGCCCTTTCCGGCGGGTAGAATAAACATAGCCAGGTTAGTTTGCATCGGGGCGGATGCTCTACGAAGCCGCTTTTGGCGAAGCGAGAAAACCAGCTGCGGGGGCGGCTGGTTTTTGCGCATTGAGCGGCGCGCAAAGCGCGGATGCCCTGCGAAGCGATAAAAAAGGGATGGCCCGATGGGGCCATCCCTTTTTGTAAGTACGATTAGATAATGTCGATGCCGCCGAAGATGGTGACATAGTGGATGTAAACGGTGGGCCAGTTGGGGTTATAAGGCAAGGAGGCCCGGTTCTCAAATCCGCCTAAAAGGGCCACGCCGTTTGCCACGATGTTGACGCCCCGGGGCGCCACCAGGTCGATGCCGCCAAAGATGGCGGTCAGGCGCATTTCCACGTTTTTGTGGACGCCCACCTGGCTTAAGTCGGTGTCGATGCCACCGAAGATGGCTACGCCCGAGAGCCCCATTAGGTCGTCGGTCAAACAAATGGTGTCATGGCCGCTGAAGACAGCGGTGTAACTGGGATATTTGCTGAAGTCCTGCACCGCGTTGGGATGCTTGCCGCGGTAGGCCTGATACTGCGCCTGCTGGGCCTGTTGATATTGGGTATAGTCGGGCGGGGTCTTGCCGGTGCTTCCGGCATTTTCACCGCTTTCCGCCGCGCCTTCCGCGTCCGGGGCGGTGTGATAGGGCTCGCCCTGGTACTGGTAAGCGCCGTCGTAGTAGTCCTCCTGACCGTGCCGGGCCACCGCATGATAGATGATGGTGCCGCCGGCGTAGATCAGTCCGCAGGAAACCAGGGTCGGCCAGACGTAGCGTCCATAGATGACGCCCAATTCCGCCAGGAGGAACACGCCGCCCAGCACCACCAGCAGCGCGCCGGTGTGCCGCTGGCCCTTGCAAAAGAGCATGGCCGTTCCGGGCAGGATGAGCAAGAGCGTCCACCAGCCATCAAAGATGCTGAACCGCCACAGGTCGAAGGCGTTGCCCAGCCAGCCAAAGCCAAAGATAACGAGCAATATGCCCACAGTGATTGCGCCAAAGTTCCTTCTCATCAAATGTACTCCTTTTTCTAAGCCGGCCGCATGGCCGGCGTCTGCGGAGAAGGGGTAAAAAATCCCCGCTTTTCTTATTTAGTATAGGGGAAAGGGTTTCCTATTACAAGGTAAAACTCCTTAAATCTTTATGAAGTTTTCTTGTCATTTTTGCGTTAGATCCATCCTTGGGGAAATCCCAAACACAAGGAAAACAGAGGCGGTACGGCCGACAGCCAAAAAAACGCCCGAATTTTTCACTCATTTTTTAGTGGTTCTATGAAAATACAGCCGCTGGTATCTGTGTTATAATAGGGGTGTATATCATGGGCCAACCGGACGGACACGATTCAATGAGAAAGGTCGTAAAAAAGATGAGCACTGATAAAAAAATCAAATGGGGCATCATGGGCACCGGCTGGATCGCCGACAAGTTCTGCACGGCGCTGCACGCCTGTGAGGACGCTGAAGTCTATGCCGTCGGCTCCCGCACCCAGGAGTCCGCGGACAAATTCGCCAAGCAGTACGGCATTCCCAAGGCCTACCCCACCTATGAGGCGCTGGTGAGCGATCCCGAGGTGGATGTGGTCTATATCGCCACCCCCCACCGCCTCCACTATGAAAACGCCCTGCTTTGCCTAAACCACGGCAAGGCGGTCCTCAACGAGAAGGCTTTCACCGTCAACGCCAAGCAGGCTAGAGAAATCCAGGAACTCGCTAAGGAGAAGGACCTCTTTGTCATGGAGGCCTTCTGGCCCCGCTTCCAGCCGGTCAACCGGGAGCTTTACCGGCTCATCAAGGAGGAAAACCTCATCGGCGACATCAAGATGATGAAGGTGGACTTTGTCAAGGTGGAGGACTGGCCCGACGAGCACCGCATTTATAACATCAACCTGGCCGGCGGTACCATGCTGGACCTGGGCATCTATGTCCTGTCCTACACCGCCCGGTTCCTGGGCCCCGACCCCTGCGAGTTCCACTCGGTGGGCAGTATCGGTCACACCGGTGTGGACGATCAAACCGCTATCGTCATGAAATACCCGGACAACGCCATCGCCGTCCTGGCCGCCGCGCTGCGGACCAAAGGCTGTGACGACGCCTATATCTACGGTTCCAAGGGCTATGTCCACGTGCCCCACTTCTGGGGCGCCACTGAGGCCACCATCTACCCCGAAGGCGGAGAGCCCATCCATCTGGACATGCCCTTTATCGAAAACGGCTACGAGTACGAGGCTATGGAAGTCATGCAGTGCCTCAGAGACGGCAAAAAACAAAGCGAGATCATGCCGCTGGACGAGACCGTGAAGCTCATGGAAATTATGGACGCCTGCCGGGCCTCCTGGAACTTCAAATATCCCTTCGAGGACTGATACCCGCACTCAAACCCTGAGGAGTGATACCATGAAAAAAATGATCAAATGGGGCATCCTGGGCACCGGCACCATCGCCACCAAGTTTTGTACCGGCCTGTGCGCCCTCCAGGACGCTCAAATTTACGCCGTCGGCTCCCGCACCCAGGCGTCCGCCGACCGCTTTGCCCGCCGGTTTGCCATTTCCAAAGCCTATGGGAGCTACGAGGCGTTGGCGAGCGACCCGGAAGTGGACGTTATCTATATTGCCACCCCCCACACCTTCCACATGGAAAACGCCCTGCTGTGTCTGAGCCACAACAAGCCCGTGCTGTGCGAAAAGCCCTTTGCCCTAAACGCCGCCCAGGCGGAAAAGGTCTTCGACCTGGCCCGGCAGAAAAACCTCTTTGTTATGGAGGCCTTTTGGACCCGCTTCCAGCCCCTGGCCACGGAGCTGTTGAGCCGCCTTTCCAGCGGCGAGTTCGGCGCGGTCCGCTCGGTCAGTGCGGCCTTCGGCTTTGAGGAGGAATTGGGCCCCCAGGGGAGGCTCCTCAACAAAAACCTGGCCGGTGGGGCACTGCTGGACGTGGGCATCTACACCCTCTCCTATGCCGGCATGATCTTTGGGGAGGCGCCGTCCTCCCTGACCAGTGTCGCCCGCATCGGGGACACCGGCGTGGACGAACAAAACGCCATCCTCACCCAGTATCCCTCCGGCGGCATCGGCTGTCTGCAAAGCGCCGTCACCGCCGATATCCCCAACGACGCCCAGATCATCGCCACCAAAGCCCGGGTGGACATCCCGGAGTTTTGGCACGCGGAAACCGCTTATGTGTTCCCCAAGGAAGGACAGCCCTATGAAATTCATCTGCCCTTCATGAAAAACGGATACGAGTATGAGGCCATGGAGGTCATGGACTGTCTGCGCCAGGGAAAAGTGGAAAGCGACATCCTGCCCTGGAGCCACACCCTCCAGATAATGGAATTGCTCGACCGCTGCCGGGAGCAGTGGGGGCTTCAGTACCCCCAGGAATAAGCGGAGAAAGGAACAATGCATGGAAGAACCCATTCGTCAGCCGGAGGATCTCTCCGGAACCAATATAACAGGGGCGCATGAGAATACCGCCCAAAAGGAGCCGGACGCCACGGCGGATTCCGGCAACAGTGCGAAAGCAGAAGATAACGCGCCGGCATCCGACACGGCCGGTGAGGAAATGCAACAACCCACCGAGGAAGAGATGAAAGCGGTTTCCCCTCTGGGGGGCCTTTTCCCCAAATGGGACCGAAAGAACCAGTCCGTCCTCAAAATCATGCTCTATTGCCTCCTGTTTATCGTCATCCTCACCCTGCTCGGCTATTTCTTCAGCCACCGGTAAAGCAGTATCCGCCCATCGGGCGCAAAGAAGCAGCCGTTTAAAGCGGCTGCTTCTTTTTTATCGTTAGGTTCTGGCTTATGCGTTGTGTTCCGCCCTCCACGGGGCTATGGCCCCGCTGTGTGATTTATTCATGTGCAGGGCTTCCGCGTGTTGTGTTCCGCCCCTCACGTCCAAAAAGGTAGCCCGCCAATGCGGCCGGCTATTTTTTAAGCTCCTGGCAGTGAGGGCAAAAATAGACGTTGCCGCCCAGATAAGCCTGGCGGAGAATCTCGCCGCCGCACTGGGGGCAGGGGCGCTTCCAGGTCTTGCTGGAAAGCAGGGTTTGATACCCGCCTGTACAGCCGAACAGGTCCTTCTCCGTGTCCCTGCCCCCCTGGCCCGCCATGGCAAGGAGCGTCCCCTTGACGCTCTCAAAGAGGCGATGTTTCTCCTCCCCGGACAAAGCGCCCAGATGGCTCTTGGGATGGATGCCCGCCCGGAACAGGATGTCGTGTAGCACGCCGTTTCCAAGGCCCGGAATCCGCTGTTCTGTGGCTAGGAATGCTTTGGCGGTCAGGGTGGGTTTCTCCTTTTCCCACAGGGCGTTATAATAGCTTTCATCAAAGGCGTCGGAAAAGGGGGTGGGCTTTTCCTTGGTCACCAGGTAGTAGAAGTTGTCGTTCTCCCCCTCCCGGAAGGCCCAAAGCCCGCCGTACATCTGCACAGTGCAGACGACGGCGGAAAAATCGTCAAACTCTAAAAGGAGCTGGTGCCTCGGCGGCCGCTTCTCCCCCGGGCCAACAAAGCGGATGTTGACCCCATCCCCCAAAACGAGCCGGGCGTCCCCCAGGCGCATCTCGACGAGGCCAGCGCTGGGTTCTACCCCCTCCACCTGCCGTCCGGAGAGGAGGCCTTGATACTCCTGCGGGTCCCCGTAATAAAAGGCAAAACCATGGGGCGAATGGGCGGCGATGACGTTTTGTATCCGTTTTCCTCCCACCGTCTCCTGCAACTGACGGGCGATGGTATAGCTTTCTGGTAGTTCCAGCATGTCGCGTCTTCCTTTCTACTCTTCTTCCGCCGGCAGATGATAGCCGCACAGGGAACAGGTCCGGTCGTGCAGACAGATGACCCCGCCGCAGTCGGGGCATGTCCAGCGCCGCCGCTCCATTTCCAGGACGAAGCGGGCTCCCCGCTCTCCCGCCAGCACCCCGGTGTCAAGGGGGCTCAGGCCATAGCGCCTGCGGTAATTGCGATCAAGGGCCCGCAGGGGCGGACAGGGGAAAGCGCCGCACTCCCCGCAATAGATGACCTTCCGCTCCCTGGCACACTCGGCTATCCTACATTTTCGACAAGCGGCGGCCTTTTCCTCCGCCCGGCCCCGGCAGCCGCCGCAGGGCTTTCGCTTTCGCAGATGGGCATAACAGGCCCCGCAAAAGACGCCGCAAGGAGCCAAGTCCTTTTGATCGTCCAGCGTCATCTGTCCTCCCCCGCTTTCCTTTGGTATGTCCTGATTGTACCACAGGCTATATGACAACAGGAAGTCATATTTATACGGCGGAAAAACTTTCCTTGCTTCCCCCTCCCCATCGACGTATACTAAAGTGAGAGATTCCGGCCCATTGGGCCCAAAGGAGGTCCCCCATGAAATTGCAAGAAATTTCCCTCTGGGACATTGAGAACATTAAAATTGGACACGCCCAGGACATGGAGCACGCCACCGGATGCACCGTCCTCCTCTGCGAGCGGGGCGCGCCCGCCGGGGTGGATGTTCGAGGCGGCGGGCCCGCCTCCCGGGAGACGGAGTTACTGCGTCCCACAGCCAGCTGCCAGGGCATCCATGCCCTCCTGCTCAGCGGTGGCAGCGCCTACGGACTGGACGCGGCGGGCGGCGTCATGCAGTATTTGGAACAGCGGGGTGTGGGCTTCCCGGTGGGCAGTACAGTGGTGCCGCTCGTTTGCGCCTCCTGCCTGTTTGATCTCAATCTTGTCTCCTCCGCAGTGCGCCCCGACGCCGCCATGGCCCGCCTTGCCTGTGAGGACGCCCAAACTCGCCGGGAAGGCATGGGCAATGTGGGCGCTGGCACCGGCGCAACAGTGGGCAAGTATCTGGGTCCCGACACCATGATGAAGTCGGGCTTTGGATGCTACGCCGTCCAGGTGGGTGACCTCAAAGTGGGCGCCATGGTGGCGGTCAACGCCTTGGGGGACGTCTTTGACTGTGATACCGGGCGGCAGCTGGCCGGGCTTCTCACCCCCGACCACAAGGGCTTTGCCGGGACGGAAGACGCTTTTTTGAAAGCCTATGCGGGGCTTCGGAACGTCTTTACCGGCAACACCACCATTGGCGCAGTGATCACCAACGGCCGCTTTGATAAGGTGCAGATGCAAAAGATCGCCTCCATGGCCCACAACGGCTACGCCCGGGCCATCCGTCCGGTGCACACCACGGCGGACGGAGACAGCATTTACGGCCTGTCGGTGGGGGACGTCTCCGCCGATTTGGATGTGGTGGGGACGCTGAGCGCCACCGTCATGGCCCGCGCCATCAAAAACGCGGTGCTGGAAGCGACCTCCGCCTACGGCCTCCCCGCCGCCCGGGACATCTTGGACTGAATGCCCGCCTTGACTGTGCCGGCTTTCTAAGCGATCGATTTCAAACCGGCCTGAGCTGTTCCCACAGGCCCGTCTATTTTGTACCAGCGGCTTGAATAGGCGCTTCCCACCGGCTAAAGCTCTTTGCCCGTTTCTTGCGCTTGCGCGGCCGGGGAAAATGGGGTATGATAATGAAAATGGCACAAAGACGCCTGTCCCGGGACCGCTTTCTCCCCAGCGGACATCGGAAATGAGGCGCTTTGGGGGAGAATACAGGCGCGTGTGCGGAGGACGTTATGGCAAACAACAAAAAGCAGGAAATCATCGACACCTACATTCAGCTGATTGTGGAAAAGGGCATCGAAAAGGCGTCCCTTAACAGTGTGGCCGCCCGGATGGGCATCCCCCAGAGCCTGGTCTTCCACTATTTTAAAAATAAGGACGCGCTCATCGAGACGCTCACCGACTATATTGCGGACATCTGTAAAGAGTCCTACCGCCACGAGCCCAAACTTGAGGACAAGCGGCAGGAATTTCTCCTCTTTGTCCGCCACACCCTCAATGTCCATGAATACCGGCGGTCTTATTTTGACCCGGTCATCTATTCCGGGCTCATCTATCTCTCGGAGCGCAACGCCTATGTCAAGCAGAAGTTCATTGAGCTGACCGGCATCATCACCGAAACGGTCTGCCAAAAACTCCGGGAGTACGCGGCCCTCGGCATCATCTCCACCGACGACCTCCTCCTGTCCGCCCGGACGCTGCTGTGCATGGCCGACGGCATCCTCAGTTACCGGGGCCTCATCCCCGACGAGGGACAGCTCGCCGCCTTCCTCCAAAAGCAGGAGGACGTCTTTTTGACCAGCGTAAGTTTTGTACCGGCAAAATAATACGAACAAAATAAAAGATCGCACACTCTGTGGGGGAGTGTGCGATCTTCTCATTTGCGGCAGTGCAAAGGGCCGCCGCAATGGGGACTGGCAACAAATCGTAGAGGCTTTGGCTATAAGATCAGGGCCGCCAGCTGATAGAGGTAGTTGGCCGCGATGCCCGCGCACAGCCCGCCGATGGTGTGGGAGCCGATGGCCGCGGGGATAAATTTGCGGCAGTGGATGACGTCCATCATGGACACATGGGTGCTCAGGTACCCGCTCCAGCACATGCCGATGGCGGTGAAGACCGCGATCTGGTTGGGGCCCGCCGCGCCGTTTTTTAACATGTTGGGAATGAGCGCCATGGCCGCCCCCGTGGACCCTAAGGAGGTCAGCGGCACGGCGATGTTGCCCGGGTCCTGGAATCCGAAAAGGAACTTCGCCACTGGGGAGATGAGCTCCCCCAGCTTGGGCAACAGCGCCACGCCCTCGTAGGCGGCCCCCGTGTAGGCGGACGCACCGTCCGCGCCGACACCCGCCCCGTAGGAGAGGAGCATGACGAAGGTGCAGATAACTAACACCCCGGGGATAATCTCCATCCCCATCTGCACGCCGGTTTTTCCGCCGGAAAGGAGGCTGTTCATCACCCGGCGAAAGACGGAGTCTTCCACCTCCACGTCTTCCACCACCGCGGTTTTGGCCCCCCGAATGTCCTGCTTATACTGGGCCCGGGTGATGCCGTATTCCCGCTTGGTACAGCGCATCATCAGCTTGACGCTGACAATGCTGCCGATGGCCGCGCCCAGGATGCCGATGAGCACCGGGGCCACATATTCCGCGCCCTTCCCCAGCCCCAGCATATAGGTGGCCAGGATGAGCCCCATGCCGAAGGAGGTTCCCAGGTTGCACAGGGTGGGCAGCTGGTAGTTTTTAAAGTATTTGACGTAGTTTTTGTTCTCTGTCAGGGTGAGGATGGCGGGGTTGTCGGAGACAAAGGTGGTGACAATGCCCAAGGCCGCCGCTCCCGGCAGTCCGTAGAGAAAGCGCATGGCGGGGGAGATGAGCTTATTGATGAGCGCCACCACGCCAAACTCGGTGAAGAGCGAGGAGATGGCCCCCGCAATGACCGAGACGGCCATCAGATAAAACACCGTTTCCAGCAGCAGGTTGTAAGCGGTGTTCATGATGGTGCTGAACATGGCACCAAATCCCATGACCGTGGCCACATAGCCGAAGAATAGGAAGATGACCGCGAGGCAGATAAACGTCTCGGCGGTGACAGCCTTTTTTCGCTTCACCGAGCAGCCCTTCTCTCAGAGTTGATTGATCTATCAATAAACTTATTATAGCCGCGGCCCAGCCAAAAAGCAAGGATTTCCAGGCAAAAAGCTCCCGTGGTTTTTCACAAGAATACGGCATGTCCCTTGGTGCTTTTTTCGAGGGCGTTTTCACCCTGCATCGGGGCCAAACACAGGGCCTCCCCGCCTCTCCGGTCTACAGTTCGGGACGCGCCGGCGAACCATGCGCCCGACTTTCCATGTGCCTTCAGAGTCGCACCAAAGAAACCGATGTGCTGGGGGGCGCTCCCCCGCTCCCTTTGCTGAACCGGCCGCCAGAAAAGGCGGCCGGTTTCATCACCACACTATGAACCGACGCGTGGGAGTTTTACGCGCTCCTCCCCTTCCATAAAAAACAGCCGCCTAAAAGGCGGCATATCGCCTATCGGCGATATGATGCGCAGGGCATCCGCGCCTTGCGCTCCGCCCTTCTTGCGCAAAAACAGCCGCCTAAAAGGCGGCTGTTTTTCGTACATATTCGTCTATTGGGTGCTTACTGGTCCCAGCCGTAGACGGCGCGGGCCCGCTCCACCGAGATATAGCCGTTTTCGATGTCGCGCTTGACAGCGTCGCGGCATCTCTCCTTGGGATCGCCGTAACCGCCTCCGCCACCGGTGTAGAGCCGGACCACCGAGCCGCGTTTGAGCCGCAGGTCGGCGCCTTTGAGGAAGCGCTTCTCGTCGGGGGTATCAGGCTCGATGACCACGTAGGGAGGCGTGGCGTCCCCGCCGCCCAGGAGCCCCCAGGCCGGGGTGACCGAGCGCTCGAACCAGGTGCCGATGGCGCAGTCGTCGGTCTCCACCTTATACTGGCGGATGACGCCGCAGCCGCCGCGGTACTTGCCCGCGCCCTCGGAATCCTGACGGATTTTATAGCACTGCACTTCCACCGGATAGGTGTGTTCCACAAATTCCACCGGCAGATTCTTAAAGTCGCCGTTGACCATGTTGATGAGGGCCGACTCGCCGTCGCCGCCGTCAAAGCCGCCCCAGCCGCCGACCGTCGCTTCGCAGGAGGTGAAGAACTCATTCCCGCGGCGGGGGTTGGTGCCGTAGAAGAAGATGACCATGGAGTCGCCGTAGTGGGCGCCCGCCGCCTTGTCGGGAACCACTTCCGCCAGCGCCTTGACCACCAGGTCGATGAGAAGGCCCAGGGAGGAGAAGTACCACTGGCAGGGGGCCGGTTCCTCGGCCGCGAAGATGGAGCCGGGAGGCACGATGACGTCCAGGTTGCGGAAGTTGCCGCCGCAGATGGGGGCATCGGGATTCACGAGCTCCTTGAAGGCCACGCGGGCCGCCGCGATGGTCTGGGCGAAGCCGCAGTTGACGGCGCCCTTGGTGGCCGGGTTGGACCCGGTCAGGTCGATGACCATGTTGTCGCCGTCCACGACCACCTTGCAGCACACTTTGACATGGTGCTCCAGGTCGTAGTTATCGTTGTCCAGGCACCCTTCCGCATAGTAGGTGCCGTCGGGCAGGGTTTTGACAAATTCCCGGTCCAGCTGCTCGGCCTGCCGGAAGATCTCTTTAGTGGCCTCGCGGACCACGTCCAGGCCGAAGCGGTCAAGAATCTCCACAAAGCGTTTCTCACCGGTGCGGCTGGCGGCGATCTGAGCGCCGATGTCGCCCTTCATGGCCGCGTGGAAACGGCTGTTGAGGGAGATCAGATTGAGCACATCCTCCCGCAGAACCCCCTGGTCGATGAGCTTGACCGGCGGCATACGGATGCCCTCCTGGTAGATATCGGTGGAGTCGATGCAGGCCCCGGGCACCTTGGCGCCCACGTCCAGCATGGCGGCACGGGTGGCGGTGAAGCCCACCAGCTCCCCTTTGTAGAAGATGGGAGAAACGGTGGTGAAGTCGCCCACGTGGGTGCCCTGCATGTAGGAGTCGTTCATGATATACAGGTCGCCCTCTTTGTGGGACTCGATCCCCACGGTATCGTTGAGGATTTTGATGCAGATGTCCAGGTTGCCCAGGAAGATGGGCAGGCCCGCCGACTGGCCCAGCATCTGGCCGTCGATGTCGAAGATGCCCACAGAGCAGTCCTTCATCTCATAGATGAGGGGGCTGAAGGCGCTGCGTGCCAGACTGTTGTTCATCTCGTGCGCCGCCGAGTTGAGTGCATTGCGCACAATCTCGACAACAATCGGACTGACTTTATTGCTCATTTTCTTTTCGCTCCTTCTCTCATATCATTGACCGGACTCCCCGCGCAGGCGGGCGAGCTTCTCCGGTTCCAGAAGGGATACGGCGTAGTCGATTTCCTCTTCCGTGTTCCAACAGTGGACACAGTATCTGGCGACGCCCTGGATGCCAAAGAGTTTGAGCACTCCGGGGCTGTAAAAGCTGTGCGCCATGATGCCCACGTTGTTCGCGTTGATATAGCGTCCCAGCGCGTCAAAGGGGATGCCCTTTACATTGAACCCGATCATGCCGCCGTGCTGGGAGGCGTCGGGGGAACCGTAGACTTCCACATCGGGGAGCTTTCGCATCCCGGCGATCATGCGGTCTAACAGCAGATCCACCCGTTCCTTGATGGCGGGCACGCCGCCGATTTCTTCGATGTACTCCACCGCCCGGCCCAATCCAAAGGCCGCCGGGAAATTGACTTCTCCAAAGTTGAGCCGGTCGATACCCTTGTGGGGGGTGAAGCGGTTTTTACTCCAGTCCCAGTCGTTTTCCCGCCAGTCCCAGAGACCGTTATTCCAGGTGGCAAAGACCGGCTCGATCTCGTCGACCCTGGACGATCTGGCATAGAGAAACGCCGAGCCCGCCGGGCCTCTGAGGTACTTGCGCCCCGATACGGCCAGGAAATCGCAGCCGATTTCGTCCACGTCGATGGGGACGATGCCTGCTGTGTTGGCCGCGTCGAGCAGGTAGAGGGTCCCCGCCGCCCGGGCGAGCTTTCCCACGGCCGCCGCCGGCTGGACCATGCCAAGGTTATTGGCCATGTGGCACAGCGCCACCATCTTGGTGCGGCCGTCGATGAGGTTTTCCATGGCGTCCAGGTCCACAAGACCCGGCAGTTTGGCCGGGGCAAAGCGGACTTCCAACCCGTAAAGCTCTTTGAGGCGCAGGAAGGGGGCCACATTGCTGATGAAGCTCATCTCATCCACCACCACGTTGTCGCCGGGGGCGACCCGCAGTCCCGCAACCACCATGCCGATGGCCTGGCTACCGTTGGGAACAAAGAGGATTTCGTCGTCATGGGCGCCGATGAGGGAAGCTATACTGTGGCTCGCCCGGTTAAAGCGCTCGGCGGTCATCTCCTGGGCCTTGGCGCTGGTGGAGCCGTACTGAACGGCGATGGAAAAGTATTCGTTCATCGCCTCAAGCACCTGCTTGGGAGGCACGGAGGTGGAAACATGGTTGAGATAGACGTTTTCGCAGGGGGTGTCGCTTCTAAGCTTTTGTAGATTCATAGCATGCCTCTGTTGTCCCCGCCCTGCCGACAGAGGGGGGATTTCTATCCTGTTCCGGCGGGCGGGAGGGCGCTTACCGGCCCTCCCCTTCCCTGCCGGGAGATGATGCGGGTAGCCTCGGGACGAACAAGACGCCCTCCGCGCCTTTGTCTGCCGCGGCCATTGTCCTTTGTGGGCACTCCCATCAAAACGGGAGGCCCCGCGTCCACGAGGATTTCTTAAAGCTGACCCGACAGTTATTTATGCCGCGGGTTCCGCGTCCTTTCTGCCGCCCAGGATGGCGTGGCTCTTCACCGCCAGGATGAAGCCGACGAGGGTGATAACGCCGCCGATGACAGCGACCACGTCACAGGCCGGGGACGGGAGGATGAACGGGGAAATAAAGCTGACGAATACGCCGCCGAGCACGCCGATGAGGAAAATCTTCTGCTCTTTGTCGAGAATGATTTTGCCGTCTTTCCACTCTTCCGGCGTATATTTGCCCGGTTTGACCTTCGCCTGGATGACCATGCCCACATAGTAGAGCAGTCCCGCGATAAACATGGAGGTAAACGCGGAATAGCCGATGGGAATGAAGGCGGCCGCCACACAGGCGATGACCATAGCCGCCAGCGCAATCCAGTTGACGCCGGTGTGGTCCTCCCACTTTCTGCTGCGGATGAGGTAGTGGTCGAGGGCCAGGATGATGCCGATGGGGGCAAACAGGATGGCGATGGACTGCAGGAAGGTGTCCAGCCAGGTCAGGATGCCGGTAAGCGCCAGGATGGTGCCGATGGCGGCCGCCGCGATGGTGGCCCACATCTTGCCCTTGGCGGATTTGATGTTAAACATATTGGCAACAGCCAGGCCGCAGGAGTAAGCCGCGACCACCATGGTGGTCATCTGGGCGATGAGCACGCACAGCAGGGAAAGGGTGCCCATATGGAGCTCATTGGACATAATGGAGACGATGTCCCAGGTGCCGGAGGTGGCGGACAGGATGATGCCGATACCGTAGATGCAAAAGCACACCGGGATGTTGCCGATGAAGGGGGACAGAACGCTGTCGGGCATAATCCGGGGATTGCTTCTGGAGTAATCGGAGAACATTAGCCACTGACAGGCCGAGCATCCTAAGAGCAAAACGATGGCCGAGGTAATCGACATGGGACTGGTGGGTTCGCTTTCGACCAGGGCTTTGAGGCCGGGGCCGAAGCCGCCCAGGTTCTGGAAGACGCGGAAGATCGCGTAAGCAAAGACGATGAGCACAAGCGGCACCAGGACTTTGCTGATCTTGGCGATGAGCCGCTGGCCTTTGAGGGCCGGAATGACGAAGATCAGGCCGATAAAGACCATGACGATGGCATAAATCCAGAAATTCTGCGGGTCGGTGTGGTCGACCTTAAACGCCTGCAATCCGGCGCTGGCCGCGACAGCCACGTGGGAGCCGTACCAACCCATGTTCATATAGAGCAGCAGGAAGGAAATGAGCGTCCGGGAGGTCACCGAGCCAAAGGCGCAGCGGGTGAGCTGGGCGCTGGGGCGTCCGGTGTCCGCGCCGACCGCGGCGTTGATGGCGGAGTAGATCTGCGCTAAGGTCAGGCCCACCAGCATGACCACAAAGGCGGTGACAAATTTAAGCCCCTGGGCCAGGGTGGCGCCGACGAAGATAATCGGGATATTGAGGTCACAGCCGGCGAAGACTGCAGCCGCGTTGGTCCATTTTGTTCGCTTGTTCGCGGGGATAACGTCCAATGTCATGTCTTCTGATGCCGTTACGCTGGAAGACGCTTTTTTCGCGGTTTCTACCATGGATGTTCCTCCTTTATCTTTCGGTCGCAGACGTGTCTTCTTTCTATTCCTTTACCATGACCATACTGCCCATTTCGTTGACAGTAAGCGTCCATGCGGGAGGCACCACCGTGGTCGCCGTCAATTCGACGATGACAGCCGGGCCCTTGACCTTGCTGTCCATGCCGATATCGGAGCGGTTGTACACCTTGACAGGCTGCTCCTTAAAGTCAAAGACGCCGGGGAACTCACGGATGGCCTTGGGCTCGCCGGAAACTCCCTCCACGGGAGAGGCGGGCACCTTGTTGGAGGCGGCCATAACGCTCAGTCGTACGTTGACCATCTCCACCGGATCGCCGGGTGCGGAATGTCCATACAGCCGCTCGTGGAGGCTGTGGAAATTCTTCTTGGCGACCTCTTTGTCAAACGCGCCTGCGGAGGCGTCGTCCACCGGCAGGTTGATGGTGAACTCCTGGCCCACATAGCGCAGGTCCATGGCCTTGTGGAAGACCGCGTTGTCCGGAGAGATGCCTTCCTTGGCGAGCACGCCGCACAGCTCCTCATAGAGCACATCGAAGATGCCGTCGATGGTGGCGCTATCCACCTCGTCGATGGGGGCCATCTGGGTGCGGACCGCGTCGTGGCGGATGTCGGCCTGCAGCATGCCCCAGGCGGAGAAGCCGCCGGGCACCGCGGGGATCATGACTTCCTCGATGCCGAGCTCTTCAGCGATGTGGGCCGCGTGCATGGGTCCGGCGCCGCCGAAGGCAAGGAGAGTAAACTCTCTCGGGTCGATGCCCCGGCGGACGGTGATCTCACGGATGGCGTCGGCCATCTTGTGGTTGGCAATGGCCAAAATGCCCTCGGCCGCCGTGGGGATATCCATGCCGAATTTATCGGCGAAGTTGCTGACGGCCTTCTTGGCCGCGTCGATGTCCAGCTTCATCCGCCCGTCCAGGAAGTGGTCGGGGTCGATGCGACCGAGGACCAGGTTCGCGTCGGTGATGGTGGGCTGGGTGCCGCCCTGGCCGTAGCAGGCCGGGCCGGGCTTCGCGCCCGCGCTCTGGGGACCGACGCGCATGCCGCCGCCCTCTTCCCAGGCGATGGAGCCGCCGCCGGCGCCGATGCTGAAGATATTGACTGTGGGAACCAGCGCCGGGAAGCCCTCAACGTTGGACTCGACGGTGATCTCGGTCTGGCCGTCGACGATGAGGCTCACGTCGAAGCTGGTGCCGCCCATGTCCACGCCGATGACGTTTTTCCGGCCGCAGACCGTGCCGCCGATGGCGCCGCCCACCGGGCCGGACATGAGGATCTGCACAGCTTTATCCACCGCAATTTCATCCTTCATGACGCCGCCGTTGGACTGCATGATATAGAGGTTGCCCTCGAAGTCTCTGGTTTTCAGCTCCGTGTTGAGGGCCACCAGGTGGCTCTTGGTGATGGGGGAAACATAGGCGTTGAGCACCGTGGTGCTGGTGCGCTCATACTCCCGCCACTCCCTCGCCGTCTCGGAGGAAGTGATGACCATGACGCCCTCGCCCAGGTAATCTTTGAGCCAGGCCGCCGCCTTCTCTTCATTTTCCGGGTTTAAGTAGCTGTTGATCAGACAGATGGCGATGGATTCATAGCCGCCGTCCTTGAGCTTGCCCGCAATCGCTTCCAAGGAAGCCGTCTGCAGCGGCAGCTTGACGGAACCGTCGGCGGAGGTTCTCTCATCCACTTCGTAGATGTCTTTGCGGGGCACCAGGGGCCGGGGACGCTGGTAGCGGTTATTGTACATGTCGGGGCGGTTGCCGCGTCCGATTTCCAGCACGTCGCCGAATCCGCGGGTGGTGATGACCGCGCATTTGGCGCCTTTTCTCTCGATGACCGCGTTGAGTCCGGATGTGGTGCCGTGTACAATGTTCTGTACTTGCTTATACCTGTCCTCGATCACCTCGTCAAAACCCTTCATGATACCGTTGGTGAGTTTTTCCGGAGTGGTGAGGACCTTGGTGGTGGTATATTCACCGGTAGCGTCGTTAATACAAACCACGTCGGTAAAGGTACCGCCAATGTCGGCAGACAGACGATAGGACATAACACTTTCCTCCTTTGGATGAATTTTCGTTTATACTGAGTTGTTCGGTCTATCATCGCGGCCTTTTCTCACCTGCTCGCCTGTTGTCAGCCACTGAATTGATAGATCAATCAATCAATACTTCTTTTGCTATCATTATATCTTTTTAACAGGATAAAGTCAATCTTTTTAAAATTTTTAGGGAATTTGTCGAAGTTTCTCCCCGCGCCTCTGTGAAAATTTCATTGCATTTTTTGAAATTGCCGCTATAATAAAGGCATAGATTGACAAATCAATCAAAATATGATGGATTTTCCGCTATGACTTTAACGACTGGAGGCCGTCCTATGAACACCCAACGACTCGCAAGACTCTGCGCCAAAATGGAAGGAAAGGGGTTGGATCAGCTGATCCTTTCCCATCCCACCCACATCAAATACCTGACCGGGCTGTCGCTCTCCGGCGGGGAGCGGCTGCTGACCCTGAACATTAGGCGAAGCGGCGAGGCCCGCTTCGTGGCCAACCGCCTCTTCCCGCTTTCCGAAGATTGCGGCGTGGAAATCGTCTGGTATTCCGACTGGGACGACTGCGTCGGCGTCCTCGCCTCCACCCTTTCAGACGGGGAGACGGTGGGGCTCGATCACAATTTTGCCTCCGGTTTTGCCCTTGCTCTTGCGGGGAAAAAACCGCAGGTGCGCTTAGTCCCCGGCTCGGGCGCCATCGATGAGGTCCGCATGATCAAGGAGCCGGAGGAGATCGCGCTCATGCGCCTGTCCTCTCGGGCCAACGACCAGTGCATGGACGGGCTTATCCGCTCCATCCGCGGGGACCTCAGTGAGCGGGAGCTGGCCGACCATCTCTATGACCTCAGCCGTCAGGCCGGCACCGACGGGTACGCGGGCGGCGCCATCATCTCCTATGGGGAGAACGCCGTCGACGCCCATCACGCGGCCGATGCCACAGCCCTTCATCCCGGCGACAACATCGTCATGGACTTCGGGTTCGGCTATCACGGCTACCGCTCGGACATGACCCGGACGGTCTTCTACCGGCAGGTGTCGCCGGAGCTTGGGAAGATCTACGAGATCGTTTTGGAGGCCCAGCTGGCCGCCGTGGACGCGGTGCGTCCGGGGGTGCGCTTTAGCGAAATCGACCGGGCGGCCCGGGAGATCATCGAGCGGGCGGGCTATGGCGAATACCTGCCCCACCGGGTGGGACACGGCATCGGCCTGGATGTCCATGAACCGCCCTATGTGGTGGGCGGCAATGCCATGAAGCTGCTTCCCGGCATGATTTTTTCCATCGAGCCCGGCATCTACAAGCCCGGCGTGGGCGGCGTGAGAATTGAAGACCTGATGCTGGTCACACCGGAGGGAAGCGAGAACCTCAACCACTACACCAAGCAAATGCAGATCATCCCCTAAAGCATCCTGTGTTTGATAAAAGCGGACAAAACGGATCGTTTTGTCCGCTTTCTTTTTATGCCTTATTGGCCCAGCATGATCTTGAGGATTTCGATGTCCGTCTCCTTCATGCCGTCCTTCCCCACCCGGCCCAAATTCTGGATGGTCTTTTCGATGTCGTCCTCCGCCAGGCCCTCGCCGTCGGAGAAGCTCAACCCCTCCTTGGCCATGAGGTAGGCGTTGATCCCGGCGTCCACCGCCGAGGCGATCTTGGCCGCGCAGGAGGGCTTGGCCCCGTCGCAGACCATGCCGCCGATGTTGCAGATGGTGTTGACGATGGTGCGGCAGATTTCTTCATAGCTGGCCCCCATCAGATAGGCGATGCCGCAGGCCGCGCCGCATCCGGCGCTGGTGGCGCCGCAGTAGGCCGAAAGGCTGCCGATGTACCGCTTCTGGTGCAGGGAGACCAGGTTGGCCACCAACAGCGCCCGGTAGAGCTTTTCTTTGGGCATGCCGTACTCCCTGGCGTACTCGATGACCGGCATGGAGACGGTAATGCCCTGGTTGCCGCTGCCGGAGTTGATGACCACCGGCATGGCGCAGCCGCTCATCCTGGCGTCGGAACCGGCGGCGGCCCGGGCTCTGGCGCGGGTCTTGATATCGGCGCCGTAGTTGCGCAAAATGGTTTTGCCCACGTCCGCGCCGTAGTGGTGGCGCAGCCCCTCGTCGGAGATGGCGGAGTTCATCTCGATCTGGTTATCCAGCACCTCTTTGACGCGCGCGATGTCCACATGGTCGGCAAAGTCCAGGATGTCTTTGACATTCAAGCAGGACATGTCGACCGGCGGGTCGAGCTCCTCCTCTTCCTCCTGGGTGAGCAGCACCTGGCCGTTTTTCTCAATCAGGGTGATAAAGGTGTGCTTATTCTTGATTTCGACCTTAGCGTAATCTTCCCCTTCCCCCCATACGGTGGCGAGGATGTAGAGGTTTTCCACCCCCTCTTTGAGGGTGCAGTGGCAAAAGCCCGCAGAGACAAGGCGCTTGGTCTTCTCCCTGTCCTCTTCGGTGACAGATTGGAGCACATTGAGCTGGGCGTCGGCGTCGCCGCCCACGGCCCCCAGGGTGGCGGCCACCTCAATGCCCTTAAGGCCGCCGGAATTGGGAACGGTGACGCCCTTGACATTTTTGATGATGTTGCCGCTGCACTCCACCTCCATCCGCCGGGGCAGATACCCCAGCGTCTGGCGGGCCTTGGCGGCGGCGTAGGCGATGGCGATGGGTTCCGTACAGCCCAGCGCCGGCACCAGCTCTTTTTTCAGTATTTTTATGTATGCTTCGTAAAACGGAACGTCCATATCCAACCTTCCTAGTTACAATATGACGGTGTTGTTTCGTGTCCCGTCCGGCCCATGGGCGAATCGGCTATCTGCTCAGATGGAGCTTGCAGGTCGGGCAGCCGGCCGCGATGGTGTCGCTCAGATCGAAATGCAGGCCGTTGGCCTCGGCAATGCCCCGGTCGCCGTCCATGGCGATGTCGCACAGAATCTGGCAGGTCTCGTCGTCAAATCCCAGCTTCTGCCAGGCGCTGACCAGCGGGCAGTAATGGAAGGTGACAAAGACGTTATTTTCGTCCTGCTCGGTCTCCATCTCGAAGGTCTTGGTGGCAAGCTCGGGCAGGAAGATGCCTTTAAAGACCCGGCAGTCCAAGGAGCCTTCGCATCTTTCCTTATAACCGGCCCCGTGGAAGAGCCCGCAGCGTTTGACAGCCGCCCGGCAGATGGCCTCGGCATCGGCGCCCGCTTTTTTCGCCTCGTCATAGATCAGCCCCATCCAAGTGGCGCGGTGCTCAATGGCGCTGCGGTTGATGTCTACCTTCTCTTCGTGCAGTGAGACTTCGTTTTTGATTTTCGACATAATTCATCCCTCCATCAATTGGTATTAACATCTTTATAAGATTACATTGATCATATCACAGCACCCTAATTTCTTCAATATTTTTTTCAAAGTTTATTATAATTTTCAAATTTAATTTATTTTTTTGTGCAATATTTTAAAACTTCTTCTAAATCCAGCTTGACCCTTCCCCACATATCTGGTATATTTAAAAAAAGAAATGTACGCCCTTCGGGCAAGGGAGAATGGAAATGCAAGACAAAAAAAGTCTAAAAGATCAAATCTACACTTCACTGTTCCAAGATATTATTGGCGGCGTCTACAAGCCCGGCGACATCCTGCGGGAGAAAACGCTGGTAGAAAAATATAACGTGAGTAAATCCCCGGTACGGGAGGCCCTCATCGAGCTGTGTAACGAACATGTTTTGCGGAGCATTCCCCGCTACGGCTATGAGGTGGTCAGCCTCACCGACCAGGATGTGCGCAACATTCTGGAGTTTCGCCAGATGCTGGAATGCGCCTGCCTGGACCGCTATTGGGGCACCTTTACCCCCGAACAGATTAAAAAGCTGGAGGTGGTGGCCCACTCCTTCCCGGAAAATTGCGAACTGAGCGCCCTGCTTCAATGGGAGAATAACTCCGCCTTCCATCTGGCGCTGGTCTCCTGCTGCAACAACCGCTATATCTACGACATGCTCAAAACCGCCATCACTACCCTCACCCGTGCCTTCGCCCAGTTTTATTGGGACCGGTGGCGCAAAACCAACTTCGTGTTGGAAAACACCCAACACAAAATGATTGTGGAATACATCAAAAATGGAGACAAGGAAAAGGCCATAGCCTGTCTCTATAACGATATGAATGAATTTGGTCTCAAATGACCTAAAATTGTTTGACTTCTTCTAAAAGGACCCCGGGAGCCGTTTCTACGGCTCCCGGGGTCCTTTTCGTTGGGGAAAACAGGCTGGAAATAGGCGGGTGCTTTAGCTAATTGCACAAACACAACGACAAAATAACAGCAGATGTACAAAAATGTGATTCTTCTATTGACAGCGTTTATTGGCGCAAATATAATGATGACGTAAAGAAAAAGAAAGTAATTTAATTTCAAACGAAAGTATAATTTGTTTCGAAGATTTTTTACAAGAAAACAAATACGGAGGAGATTCTATGACGGACCGGCAGACACAGATTCTCAACATCATATCGGAGGAGCGGAAGGTGGAGGTCATGCGGCTTGCGGAGCTGATGAACGTGACCCAGGTCACCATCCGCAAGGACTTGGATTACCTGGAAAGCAAGGGCCTCATCCGCCGCCAGCACGGCACGGCGGAGATCGACGCGGAGGACGACATCACCAACCGCTTGGCCTACCACTATTACGAAAAATCCCTCATCGCGGCCCAGGCGGTGGAGATGATCCACAACGGCGAAGTCATCATGATCGAGTCCGGCTCCTGCTGTACCCTGCTGGCCGAGCAGATTGCCAAAAAGCGCAAGGACGTCACCATCATCACCAATTCCGTCTATATCGCCAACTATATCCGGCCCGCCACTTCCAACCAGGTGGTGCTGCTGGGCGGTTCCCTCTTGATGGAACCCATGGTCACCGTGGGGCCGATTATGTGCCAGGCGGCCGTCAACTTCTATGTGGACAAGTTCTACACCGGCACCGACGGCTTTACCCCCAACGGACACTTCACCGGCAAGGACATCATGCGGGTGGAGACCATCCGGGTGATGTCCCAGCAGGCCAAGAAGACCATCATCCTCACCGAGTCCAACAAGTTTTCCCGCCAGGGCACCCTGGCCCAGTTCCCGGCGGACGACGTCTACGCCGTCTACACCGACACCAAGATTCCCGAGGATGTGGAGAGCTATCTGAAAGAGCACAAAGTGATTGTGAATAAAGTCGATACTACGGGCAGAGGGGAGGTAAAGTAGGAACACAGCAAAGAAAAAAGCACCGTCTACACAAACGTCGTCAGAAGCATCAAAAGAGTGAGAAAGGGAAAGGGAGCATCATGAAAAAGGCACTGTCAGTTTTACTCGTCATCGCGTTACTCATCGGCTGTCTCGCCGGATGCGGCGGCAGCCCGGGATCGGATCCGTCTCAGTCCACGGATGGGAACTCTTCGTCCTCCTCTTCCCCGGCGGGTTCCGGAGAAGAGCGGTTAAAAATCGGCATCGTCCTCAAGACATTAGCCAGTGAATACTGGGTGGCCATGGCCGACGGCATCAAGGCCAAGGCGGAGGAACTGGGCGTCGACGTGGAAATCATGGCGGCCGCCTCCGAAAGCGACACCGGCAACCAGCTCCAGATGCTGGAAGACATGGTTTCCGGCGATTACGACGGCATCGGCGTGGCGCCGATCACCGACACCAACCTCATCAACGGCGTTGCCAAGGCCTGTTCCAAGGGCATCCCGGTGGTGGACTTGGACCAGGGCTTCAATGAGGATGAGCTCAAAGCCGCCGGCGGCTGGTTGGTGGGCTACTGCACCACCGACTATGTGGTGACCGGCCGGCAGGCGGGCGAATACCTGGCCGGCAAAATGGGCAACAAGGGCAAGGCCATCATCATCGAAGGCATGGCCGGCAACCTCTCCAGCGAATCCCGGAAAACCGGCTGCAACGAGGTGCTGACCAAGGCGGGCATCGAGGTCGTCGCCTCCCAGCCCTGCGACTGGGACCGTCAGAAGGCCATGGACGCCACCACCAACCTCTTAAGCGTCCATCCCGACGTCACCGGCATCTACTGCTGCAACGACACCATGGCCCTGGGCGCGCAGCAGGCGGTGGACAACCTGAACCTGGGCGACAAGGTCTTCGTCGTGGGCACCGACGGCAACTCCGAGGCCATCGAATCCATCGCCAACGGCCATATGGCGGGCACCGCGGCCCAGAAGCCGGACGTCATCGGCGAAACCTGCCTGGAAATGCTGGTAGAATTTATCCGCAGCGGCAAAGAGGGCGGCATGGACTACGAGATGGAAAACGTCCTCCTCGACTCCTACATCATCTCCCCGGACAACGTGGCGGAACATCAGAAAAAGTAACGGAAGCTAAGGATATCATCGAGGGTGCCTCCTTTTGGACTGCCAACCAGAAGGAGGCACTTCCTAGAAAGGGAGAAGACGTATGGAAAATCTCGTGGAAATGAAGGGAATCACCAAGCTGTTTCCAGGCGTCAAGGCACTGAGCAATATCAACTTAGACCTGCGCCCCGGGGAAGTCCATCTGCTCTTGGGCGAAAACGGCGCGGGGAAATCCACGCTGATGAAGATTCTCAGCGGCGTCTATACCCCCACCGAGGGCATCATCAAGGTGGGAGAAAAGGAGTACACCAGCCTGACGCCCCATCTGTCCCAGGAAAATAAGATCGCCATCATCTACCAGGAGCTGAGCGTGATCAACGAGCTGACCATCGCGGAAAACCTGTTTATCGGCAAGCTGCCGGTCAAAAAGGCGGCGGGCATCTTCCGGGTGGTCGACCGCAAAGAGATGGCCGCGCGGGCCAAGGAGCTGCTGGCCATGGTGGGCTTTCACCGCGATCCGCTGACCTCGGTCAGCGAGCTGTCCATCAGCGAAAAGCAGCAGGTGGAAATCGCCAAGGCCCTGGCCAGCGACGCCCGGGTCCTCGTCATGGACGAGCCCACCTCCTCCCTCAGCGGGGAGGAGACCGAACAGCTTTTCACCATCATCCGAAAACTCAAGGCCAAGGGGGTGGGCATCTTCTACATCTCCCATAAAATGAGCGAGATGAAGGAGATCGGCGACCGGGTCACCGTCCTCAAGGACGGGATGCAGGTGGCCACCCTGGACATGAAGGACGTTAAAGACGAAAAGCAGATCATCTCCCTGATGGTGGGCCGGGAGCTCTCCCAGCAGTCCCTGCGCCGCCCCAAGGAAGAGGGCGCGGCGCCCAAAAAGGTGGCGCTCAAGGTGGAAAACGTCACCCGGGTGGACGAAAAGGTCAAAAATGTCAGCTTTGAACTCCACCACGGCGAAATCCTGGGCTTTGCGGGTCTGGTCGGCTCAGGGCGGACGGAGCTGATGAACACCATCTTCGGCGCCGAGCGGATGAAGACGGGCAAGGTTTGGCTCGACGGTAAGGAAATCCACGTCCACTCCCCCTACGAGGCGGTGAAAAAGGGCATGGCCTTCATCACCGAGAGCCGGAGGGAGACGGGATTCTTCGATAACTTCAATATCTGCAAAAACATCGCGGCGGTCTATAACATCAAACGCACCTCCTGTAAAGGCCTCTCCGGGCTCATCCATCCCAAAAAGGAGCGGGAAATCGCCGCGAAGCAGAAGGAGGACCTGTCCATCCGCTGCACCGGCATCGACCAGATGGTGGCGTCCCTCTCGGGCGGCAACCAGCAAAAGGTCATCGTGGGCAAGTGGCTGGCGTCTAAGGCCAACCTGATGATCTTCGACGAGCCCACCCGCGGCATCGATATCGGCGCCAAGAGCGAGATCTATCACATCATGCGGGGCCTGGCCGACGAGGGCAAGGGCATCATCATGGTGTCCTCCGAGCTGCCCGAGCTCATCACGCTCTGCGACCGGATTGTGGTATTTAACAAGGGGGAAATCGCCGCGATTTTCGACGGCGAAGAAGCGACGGAGGAAGCAATTATGGCCGTCGCCGCCTCCTAGAAGGAAAAGAAAACAGGTGAACGATTATGAATCATAATTTGCAGAAAAGGCTTTCGCTTTACTGGGATAAATTCGGCACCCTGGTCATCTTGATTTTACTCGTCTGCTTCATGGCCATCTTCGGCCCGCCCCAGTTCATCGCGCCGGGAAACCTGTTGCAGATCGCCATTCAAAGCTCCATCACCATCATCATTGCCTGCGGCGAATTCTTCGCCATCCTCATCGCCGGCATCGACCTGTCGGTGGGCTCGGTGATGGGACTGGTGGGCATGGTCACCGCCAAGCTCATCGTGTTGGACATCATGCCCTGGTATGTGGCGGTGCTGCTGGGCATCCTGTCCGGCGCGCTGTGCGGCCTCTTTAACGGGCTGCTCATCAACGTCACGGGACTGCATCCCTTCGTCATTACCCTGGGCACCCAGTCCATCTTCCGCGGCGTCACCCTGATTATTTCGGACGCCACCTCGGTCTACGGCTTCCCCCAGACGTTCAAGGACGCCATGGGCGGATGGCTGGGCGGGGTCATCCCCAGCGCCGTGGTCATCGCGCTGTTATTGGCGGCGATTTTGTGGTTTTTCTCGTCTAAGACCGTCATGGGCCGCAACATCTTCGCCCTGGGCGGCAACAAAGAGGCCGCCTGGTTCTCCGGCATCCACACCAAGCTCTATACCCTGTTAGTCCACACCCTGTGCGGCGTCTGCTTCGGCCTGGCGGGCATCGTCTACACCGCTCGCATCGGCTCGGCCGAACCCCTGGCCGGCCAGGGCTATGAGACCTTCGCCATCGCCTCCGCCATCATCGGCGGCACCAGCTTCTTCGGCGGCCGGGGCAAGATTCCCACCGTGGTCGTCGGCGGCCTCATCATCGGCACCATCAGCAACGGGCTCAACATGCTGGGGGTCAGCTCCTATTATCAGCAGATCGTCACCGGCGCGCTCATCATTGTCGCCGTCACCGTGGACCGTCTGTTCAAAGGCAAATCCGCCAAATAGCCCCGAGAAGAAGAAAGAAGGAATGAGATGAAAGCGCTCAATTACGGCCTGCCCGTCCAGATGGAGGAAGAGACGGGGGAACTTAAGTTCGGCGAAGGGGTCCTCTGCGCCGGGGTCAAGGCAAAATGCTTTGGAGAAATTAAAAATCTGGCCTACGACCCGGAGGAGGCACAGGACGGCGAACACTGCTACACCTTCTACCAGGATATCTGGAAGGAGCAGGACGCCCCCCTCTTTGCAAAGCACCGGATCACCAACGGCATCACGGTGCTGATGCCCGGGCTCATGGGATATGAATGTCACAAAAATTCCGGCCATTACCACGGCATGGCGGAAGGCCGCGCCTCCACCCTGCCCGAGGTCTACGAGGTGCTCAGCGGCCGGGCGGTCTTCTTCCTGCAGCAGTCCCACAGCTTCCTTGAGGAAAGCGGCCCCCTGCAGGTGGAGCGGCTGCGGGCCTTCTTCCTCACCGAGGGCGAAAAGCTGGTCATCCCCCCTTTTACCGCCCACTGTGTGGTCAATGTGGGGAAGGGCCCCATGGCCTTCGGCAACCTGGCCGTCCCCTGTCCCCTCCACTACGAGCCCATCGCCCGGATGCACGGCTTCGGCATGTACCTGCTGAGAATACAGGGACAGCTGGCCTTTGTCCCAAACCCCCGTTACCGGGATCTGCCCCTTTTGGAGGTGGCCCGTCCCAAGGAGTGCCCGGAGCTTGGCATCTCCTTTGACACGCCCCTTTATGCGGCGTTTGTCCGGCGGCCGGATACCTTTGCGTACTTAGGACATCCCGGACAGTGCGACCAAATCTTGGCGGCACTCTATGAATAAGAAAGGGAGGAAATTTCTGTGAAATTACAGATTGCACTCGACTTGGTGGATGTGGATACCGCCCTTGCCATGGTGGAGAAGATCGCGGACATCATCGACATTGTAGAGGTGGGCACCCCCATGATCGTCAAGGACGGCGTGGCGGCGGTGCGCGCCATGAAGGAGCGCTTCCCCCAGGTGACGGTGCTGGCCGACGTGAAGATCGCCGACGGCGGCTTCATCGAGTCGGGCTACGCCGTGGACGCGGGGGCGGACATCGTCACCGTCCTGGCCATCGCTTCCGATCCGACCATCCAGGGCGCTCGGGACGCGGCCCATCAGGCGGGTAAGGAAATCTATGTGGACATGCTCAGCGTGCCCGACGTGGTCGCCCGCGCCAAGGAGCTCGACGCCATGGGGGTGGACTACATCGGCGTCCACACGGCGTCGGACGTCCAGTCCCTGGGCCGGACCCCCTATGAAGAGCTCGAGCAGATCGCCAAGGTCGTCAAAAACGCCAAGGTGGCCGCCGCCGGCGGCATCAACCTGGACACCATCGGCAAGGTCAAGGCCCTGGGCGCCGACGTGGGCATCGTGGGGAGCGCTTTGACCAAGGCCCCCGATCTGCGCCGGGCGGTGGAAAGTTACCAGGCCGTTATCAAGGGGGAGACAAAATGAAAGATGTCATCCAAACAAGCGTCGCCATCGCCAACGAACTGGCAGAGAACCTGGCCCGGATTGATACCGGCGCCGCCGATGCGCTGATCGACGCCATTTTATCCGCCAAACGGGTCTTTTCCGCCGGGTGCGGCCGCTCCCTGCTCATGATCCGGGGCCTCGCCATGCGGCTGATGCACTTGGGCCTCACTTCCTATGTGGTGGGTGAGACCGTCACCCCCGCCGTCGCGCCGGGGGATCTGCTGATCATCGGGTCCGGCTCGGGGGAGACAGGCTCCCTTGTCACTATGGCCCAAAAGGCCAAAAAGCTGGGGGTCAAAATTGCCCTCATTACGATCTACCCCGACTCCACCCTGGGAAATCTGGCGGACATCGTCCTGCGGATTCCGGGCACCACGGGGAAAAGCGAAAAAGACAGCGGCATCGTATCCGTCCAGCCGGGCGGGAACATGTTTGAGCAGAGCATGCTCCTCTTCGGGGACGCCCTGGTCATCTGCCTGGCCGATCGGGCGGGCATGCAGTTAAACGACGCCTCCATCATGAGCCGTCACGCCAATCTGGAATAAGCATGGGAGGAGGCTATCCTATGAAACCCCTGACCATCGGCATCGACATCGGCGGCACCCATCTGCGCATGGGCGCGGTGACGCCAGAAGGCGAGGTGCTCCACTTTGAGCGGACATCCAGCCAACGTCTGCGGGAGGGCGACGGCCCTTCCCACCTCGTGGAAGCGGTGCGGGCTTATCTCGACCGCCACGCCCTGACTGAACAGGTGGAGGCCGTAGCCGTCGGCATCCCCGGCACGGTGAGCAAGGAGAAGCGCCAGGTCTTCAGCGCCCCCTATCTCTCCGGTTTTGCGGGCTTCGATCTGAAAGCGAAGCTGGAGGAGGGCCTTGGCCTGCCGGTCTTTCTGGACCGGGACGCCAATTTCCTCCTTTACAGCGATATGCACCGCTATCAAAGCGAAATTGATATGTCCCACATGGAGATGATGGTGGGCCTCTATTTCGGTTCCGCTGTGGCCAACGCCTTCTTTATCCACGGCAATTTCTACGACGGGGCCAGCGGTGTCGCCGGGGAGATCGGCCACAATCCCCTCTACGGACTCACGGAGCGGGACGTCTGCGGCAACACTGGCTGCGCGGGACTGCGCTGCGGGGGGAAATATCTGGAACGGGTGATCGCGGAAGACTTTCCCGGCATCCCCCTCCATGAAATTTTCCTTAAAAAAATAGACGAGCCCCGCATCCGACAGTTTGTCAAGGATATGGCCATTCCCATCACCCAGGTGGCCAATATCCTGGACCCGGATCTGATCTTCATCGCCGGCGGGGTCACCGATATGCCGGGCTTTCCCTGGGAGCTGCTGGACAAAGCGGCCAGGGAGCACATGCGCCATCCCCTGCCCGCCGAAACCGCGCGCCTCATCTTCACCCGGCACAGCAGGGAGAGCGGCGTGCTGGGGGCGGGGCTCTATGCCTTTTTAAGACGCGGGGCATAGAGAAAATATTTGTCAACATAGGAGGACATGATGAAAGATTTATTAGCGCCATCCATTATGTGCGGCAACCTGCTCAATTTGGAGCGGGAAATTGCGATCTATGAGGAGGGCAAGGCGGACCTCATCCACTTTGATATCATGGACACCACCTTTACTAAGACCACCATGCTGCCCCCCAGCCTGATTCCCGCCATCCAGAAAGCCACCCGTATTCCAGTGGATGTGCATGTGATGGTGGACCGGCCGGAGCGGTTTATCGATACCCTGCTGCCGCTGTGCAAAGACGCCTATGTAAGCTTTCATGTGGAGGTGACCAAGGAGATTCAAAACCTATTGAAAGCCGTCAAAACTGCCGGCGGGCACCCCTCCGTGGCGCTCAATCCCGGGACGCCGCTATGTATGATTGAGGAGGTGGCGCCGCTCTTGGACATGCTGCTTCTCCTCACCTGCAACGCTGGACATGGCCCAAAGCAGGACATTGACGCCCAGATGGCGGACAAAATCCGCCGGGGCCGCGCCCTCCTCGACAGGGCCGGACGGACGGACGCCATGCTTGAGGTCGACGGCAATATCTCCTTTCAAAACGCCAAGACCGCTCAGCGATGCGGGGCCAACGTCTATGTGCTGGGCACGGCCAGCATCTACCGCCCGGACAGCGGCGTGGTGGAAAATATGGAAAAACTGCGGGCCCACCTGGCCACACCCCACTGAGAATCCTCCTTCTTTTTATTATTTTCCTCTTCCATTTTCTTTCCCCACGCAAAAATAGAGAGGGTGGCAAGTGTTTCTACTTGCCGCCCTCTCTGCTTGTCCACAAAAAAGAGAAAAGCCGTTCAACTTGCGTTGAACGGCTTTTTCTGGAGCTGCTAACCAGAATCGAACTGGTGACCTCGTCCTTACCAAGGACGCGCTCTACCGACTGAGCCATAGCAGCATATGGCGACCCGGATGGGGATCGAACCCACGACCTCTAGCGTGACAGGCTAGCGTTCTAACCAGCTGAACTACCGGGCCAATATGGCAGGGGCAGAAGGGCTCGAACCCTCGGCACGCGGTTTTGGAGACCGCTGCTCTACCAACTGAGCTATGCCCCTAAGATACGCAAAACAATCGACACAATAATAATGGTGGGCCTTCAGGGATTCGAACCCGGGACCGACCGGTTATGAGCCGGTTGCTCTGACCAACTGAGCTAAAGGCCCACATCCAACATCATGCGACTGCCATCAGCCACGTGGCTGATGGCAACCACATTTCTGGCTCCCCCTGTCTGGCTCGAACAGACGACCCTGCGGTTAACAGCCGCATGCTCTACCGACTGAGCTAAGGAGGAATATGAGAAGCCGGCACCGACCTATCTTCCCAGGCAGTCACCCACCAAGTATTTTCGGCACAGATGAGCTTAACTACTGTGTTCGGTATGGGAACAGGTGGGACCTCATCGCAATAGGCACCGG
>NZ_JACRTC010000004.1 GCF_014385095.1 Zongyangia hominis | reverse complement strand
TTATACCATCTGGCTGGCCGCCGTTTTAATTTTGAAACGCTCAGCGGCTTGATTTTGTGTTGCCTTTTTTGCTTCACTAAAAATCTGAAATTTCTACTTGACTTTTATTAGCAGGTCTTTCTAATTTTAGGGCATGAAAAAAGCCACAATCCTTCGTGAAAAAGACTGTGGCTTTCAGCTGTTTTTGTTGTTCTGCCAGGGCCGGTAAGGACGCTTGTACTTCGGCGGATGACTGAACATCGGCTCATGCTCCGAAAACGGGAGGGTCTGCAAAACCCGGTCAATGTCGGTGGATTCCATATCATACTGGGACTGGCAACTTTCCCGGATGGCATCTTTGATGCTCTGGACAGTACACATATTCATTCCTTTCCTTTCGTAGTGATAATGAGTTTACGGGTGGCGGCGGCGCTTGTCCGGTTTGAAGTCGAGCACATGGCCCTCGATCACACGGGCATACCGCTTGATTTTGATTTCCCGACGCTTCTGGCTTACGAGGGCGGCCTGATACCCGTCCTCCGTAAGAAACAGCCGCATATCATCGCCGGGGCAGCCGTAGGAACAAGGGCGCTGAACGGAAAACTCGATCATCCAGCGGGTGCTGTCCTGAAAACGCTCTACGGCCAAGATATTGTGTCCTTTCAGCTCACGGGCTGAAATATCCCTCATAGGCGGCTCCTTTCATCGTTCCTGGTCTCTCTGGCGCTTCTTCTGCCACGCCTCCAGCAGTTTGATAATGGTTTCCTGCATCCGCTGGGGCGTATAGCTTTTGGGGAAATACTTCCGCAGGGTGTCGGAGGTGAAAGTCACTTTGTCGAGATCACTTTTCTTTTCCTCACCCATGATGACGCGCATCATATCGAGGGTCAGATGTCCCTCCTGGCTGTATTTCTTGAGTCGCTGAGCCTGGGAGAGAGAGGGGGTAGCCTGTTCGCTGTCCATCGCGTCCAGCAAATCCCGCTGTTCTTCTTTTTTGAGAAAGGACAGCTCATAAGCCGGATTGAGGGCGATTTTCTTTTCATCGACCATATCCAGCAGTTCGGGAATCAGCTCCGTCAGGCGGATATAGCGCTGCACCTGGTTCCTACTCGAACCAGCCTGCTGCGCCAACAATTCATCTGCACGCAACTTCGTCCCAAGTTGGGACGAAGTTAAGTCCCCCCGTGCGCCTTGGTGTTTCATAGCCTCCAGCTTCATCTTGTAAGCAAAGGCCCTTTCGCTGGGGAGCAGGCTTTCACGTTGTAAGTTGCTGTCCACCATGATGATAGTGGCAGCATCATCGTCCAGGTCTCGGACAATGACAGGCATGGTTTCTTTCTCGGCCAGCTCACTGGCCCGGTGCCGCCTGTGACCGGCAACCAGCTCATAGCCGCCCTCCGGGTCCGGGCGGGCGATCGCCGGAACCAGAACACCATACTGCCGAACGCTGTCGGCGGTCTCCATCATGGCCTCGTCATCCTTGACTTTGAAGGGATGCCCCTTAAATGGGTGCAGCTCAGACAGCGGAATTTCCTGTATCTTCTCCAGCTTGGCATCCTGGCGGCTTTCCTCGGTGGAAAACAAATCATCGTATGGAGCCAGCTCTACTTTTTTCGCGCTGCTTTTCAAGTTTTATCACCTCCTTGGTCAGATTCTTATAGCCCTCGGCCACCTTGCCATTAGGGTCATGGGCAAAAATGCTTTTGCCCTCGGCGCTGATCTCCTTTGCCCGGACAGAATGGGGAATCTCGGTGCCGAACACCTTGATTTTGCTGCCATAGGTCTCCCGCAGCAGGGCGGCAATCTCCTTGGCGAAGTTGGTGCGGTTGTCCACCATCGTCAGCAATATGCCGTCGATCTGGAGCTTGGGGTTGATCTGCCGCTTCACCTTGTTTACGGTCTGGAGCAGCTGTTCCAGGCCCTTGGCGGGCAGGTACTCCGCCTGAACGGGGATTATGACCCTGTTGGCGGCGGCCAGGGCGTTGACCGTGAGCATACCCAGGGATGGCTGGCAGTCAATCAGGATATGGGAATACTGTCCCTTGAGCGTGTCCAGATACTGCCGCAGGATGGTCTCTCGGCTCATGGCGTTCACCAGGGAGACCTCCATGCCGGAGAGCTGGATGTCTGCGGGCATCAGGTCAACGCCCTCCGGGTGGTGCAGGATACCCTCGCCGGGGCGCAGCGGCTCGTCCATCAGGATACGGCCCATCGCGTCGGACAGGGTAAAGGGCAGCTTGTCCGGCTGGGGGTGGCCCAGGCTGATGGTCAGGCTGCCTTGCGGGTCCCCGTCGATCAGCAGCACTTTCTTTCCGGCCTGCGCCAGCCCAATCCCCAGGTTCGCGCAGGTGGTTGTCTTGCCAACGCCGCCTTTCTGGTTGGCGATGGCGATGATTTGCGTGTTCAATGACTTCACCTCATTTCTGAATTGTTCTATGGCTTCTGGAAATAGAAAAAGCCGCCACTTCAAAAATTGAAAGTGACGGCCTTTTCTTATCCCGGAATGAAATTCCCCGGAAACGCAAAAAGCGCCCAGTAGAAAATACTGAGCGCTTGGCGATTAGATTTATTCTCTTTTGTTCAAATTAGGTCAAATTCAGACAAACCGTTTTCACGAAAAAGGTCTCTTGGAGATGTATAAATAAACATCCCCTTGGCATCCCAAAATCGCGTCTCGGTTGTCCTATTTTTTAACCCATAAGCCCTCTTTTTGGGGTGGTTGTCCACCATTTAACCCATAGAAAACGGGTTAAAAGAGGCTTCGTTCTGTCAAATTGCGTCAAACCATTTGAAAAGGAAAAACCCCGGAAACCGCGTAGTTCCGGGGTTTTTGACCACTTTTGATAAAGTTTAGCGCTTGCTGAACTGCGGAGCGCGACGGGCAGCCTTGAGGCCGTACTTCTTACGCTCTTTCATACGCGGATCGCGGGTCAGGAAGCCCGCTTTCTTCAGGATGGGGCGCAGCTCCTCGTTGTACTCGAGCAGCGCTCTGGAGATGCCGTGACGGATGGCGCCAGCCTGGCCGGTGACACCGCCGCCGCCGACGTTGCACTCGATGTCAAAACTGCCGTTGGTATTCGTCAGCTCCAGGGGCTGACGGACAATGAGTTTGAGGGTATCCAGACCGAAATAATCGTCGATATCACGGCCGTTAATCTTTATTGCACCGCTGCCCGCATAGAGTCTTACTCTGGCAACGGAATGTTTTCTTCTGCCTGTTCCATAAAAGAATGGTTTGGAATCGTACATCTATTTGTCCTCCTTTCTGTTCTTACAGCGACCACATTTCAGGATTCTGTGCCGCATGGGTGTGCTCCGCGCCTTTGAATACGCGGCAGCGTTTGAGGGAATTGGCACCCACGGTATTGGAGGGCAGCATTCCTTTCACGGCCAGCATCATCGCTTTTTCCGGGTTCTCTTTCATCAGGGCGTCGTAGCGGATCTCTTTGAGGCCGCCGATCCAGCCGGTGTGATGACGGTAATACTTCTGCTCCAGCTTCTTACCGGTGAGAACCGCCTTCTCTGCGTTGATGATGATGACATGATCGCCGCAGTCCACATGAGGAGCATAGGTGGGCTTATGTTTGCCGTTTAAGATGTGCGCAGCCAGCGCGGCGGTGCGGCCCAGGGGCTTGCCGGCGGCATCGAGCACATACCATTTGCGGCTGATTTCGCCAGCTTTTGGCATTGTCGTTGACATACTTTTTTACCTCCCAAAGTATCTTGCCCATTCCGATCTTCTTCGCCCTCTCCGCGAGGGCTCGGAATGCGCTTTTTCGTGAAACTTTCCTATCAAAACCCGCCCAAAAGAGCGGTTTAGACATCAAGTCGCATGTATCATTATAGTGAAACACGCTTCCCCTGTCAATACTTTTTTATCAAATATTTAATTTACTCTTCGTATACTCTTATTTTCTCATCCGATCTCTCGATTTCTCTCTCATTCTCGTCCGCCATTTCACTTTTTTCACAAAAAAAGATGGGCCCGCCGATTGTATCCCCTCCCTTTTTCCTGTAAAATAGGGTTGCTGTGCCGCATCTTTTTTGTGCGGTGAGCTTATTCCTTATATATAATAAGTAGAACCCTTAGAAAAGGAGGGCGGCGCCATGCAGAAAATGATGGGATATATGAGAAAGGCCATCACCGACTACCAAATGCTCCAGGATGGGGACCGGGTGGCGGTGGGCGTCAGCGGCGGCAAAGATTCGGTGGTCCTGCTGACGGGGCTTTGCCGTCTGCGCCGCTTTATCGGCATCGACTATCAGGTGGTAGCCGTCACCTTGGACCCCATGTTCGGAGGCGTCCCCGCCGACTATTCCGCCATCGAGACCCTGTGCGGGGAGTTGGAGGCGCCCTTTGTCCTCAAACGCACCGACATCGGCCCGGTGGTCTTCGACATCCGCAAAGAGCCCAATCCCTGCAGCCTCTGCGCCCGGATGCGCCGGGGCGCGCTCCACGACGCGGCCAAGGAGTACGGTTGTAACAAGATCGCCTTGGGCCATCACTATGACGACGCGGTGGAGACCTTCCTGCTCAACCTCTTCCACGAGGGGCGCTTAGGCTGCTTCTCCCCGGTCTCCTACCTCTCCCGCAAGGACCTGACCATGATCCGCCCCATGATCTACGCCCCCGAGCGGGACGTTGCCTCCGCCGCCCGGCGCTGTCAGCTCCCCATCGTCAAGAGCCAGTGTCCGGCGGACACCTTCACCCAGCGCCAATGGGCCAAGGACTATCTCAACGAATTGGAAAAGACCCACCCAGGCCTTAAAAAGCGGCTCTTCGGCGCCATGGTGCGGGGCCACATCAGCGGCTGGTGATGTCCCCGCTGCGCCATGCGGGCTCGAGCATATGAAAAAGCGGCAGGAATATTCCTGCCGCTTTTTCGTTTTACTTCTCGTTTCATTTCTTCCATCGCATACTCCCATAAGTAGGGACGCTCCCTCACTCTTGCGAAAAATCCTCGTCAGTCAGCACAATTTCACCATATTTCTCTTCCTGCGCCTCAATCTCTTTCCAGCAAAGGTATTCAATCAGATTGGACATGGAACGCTTTTCTTTTTGTGCGATTTTGCGGATTTTGGCATGGCAAGTTTCATCGAAGCGAAACGTAAATGGAATTTTTGCCATTTCATCACCTCTTCGTAAGCCTTGTTGGTTTTATTGTAGTAAAATCCGGTCACGGTGTATGCATAACACTCAACATCGCATAGATGCCTTGTTACCATCATTTTATACTATAACGGCCCGAATTATACTTTGATTAACAAATATTTTACAAATATTTGCAAACTCTTCCAACACAGTCTACATTTTCTCCCAATTCGCCCTCCGTCGAAAGAAAATGACGTAGCAAACAAAAAAGCGGACACCGAAGCAGCTTCGGTGTCCGCTGTGCATGCTGTCAATATCTGCCCAGCGCCCAGGCATAGTAACGTTCCTTGATCTTGGAGATGCCGCTCTGGCGGATTTTAACCGAGTCGCCGCCCTCCATAATAAAGCTATGCCCGATGATGTTGTTGATATAGTCCATGTTGACGAGAAAACTCTGGTGGCACCGCAAAAATCTCCGGTCCGAGATCTGCGCCTCCAATTCGCTGAGTTTGCAGTAGCAGGAAAAGGTAAAGCCCTGACGGGTACAAAGGGTGACGATCCGCCGGTTGCTCGACGCATAGAGCAGGTTATCAAGCAATAGGTCAAAGTCCTGCCGGGCCGTATGTACCAGAATATGCCGGCTACGCTCGGGGGAATATTCACCCAGCGCCATCTCCAGCACCCGGTCCACCGCCGATTCCACGTAGGGTTTTTTGATAAAGACAGCCGCCGGCACCTCTTGGAGTTCCAAATTGGTCAGATCCTGGGGGCCTGTCAGGGCCACCGCTATGGCGCGGTTATAGTCCCGCACCTTTTCCACCGCCTGCCGCATCTCCGCCGCGCTGCCTTCGGTAAACAAAAAGGCCATATCAAAGACCTTTTCACAAGTGTGCATGGTTTTCAGTAGTTGGTCCATTTCGGTAAACAGTCCGACTTCGGCCTCTTCTCCCCGTTGGGTCATCAGGCCCTGGATCAGCGATTCCAGCACTTCCCCGTCCTCCTTGGACGGATCATAGATGGCAATATTCATCATGGCACTTCCCTATCCTCCCGTAGGAGTTTCTTTCTTGGATGTTTTGTTCTGTCGGTACTTAGATGTAAGATGTATTCGTTTGACAGCCGTCAATGACGGACATCCATCCAAATTACTTTTTTTGGATGCCGGTCCGGCGAGCTGAAGGGTCATGATATTTGTTTATCATTATTATAGTATATTATGACATGAAAGAACACTTTTTTTTTCTGTTGTTCACAATTTTCTCCAATATTTACAAATATGTACTAACAAAAATCGTTTTTATCCAACCATTTTTTCAACACGTTTGTGCAGTTTTACCTTTGTCGAATCCTGCCGCAATCGTAGGAAGGCGTTGTTATTTCCAACAAAGTCCAGTTGCCTCCCCATTCCTGACCACCCGGCCGATGTATTTTATGGAAGTAAGAATTTTGTAAGGAAAACATGCTCCCCTGTGTAAGAAATCCCTTTTATAATCACAGATAGAAAGAGAATTGTGGTATAATAATCTCGCGCGCAAAACCTCAGACCGGCCGGGGCTGGTCCCGCTGCGCAAATATACCCATGGGTAGCTAAAGGAGAGGAACAGAATATGCAGGACCTGACTGTTTTGGTAGTGGACGACGACAAGGAGATCTGTGATTCCATTGGCATCTATCTGAAAAACGAGGGGCTGACCGTGCTGAGCGCCTATGACGGCGTACAGGCGCTGGAAATGCTGGAGGAGAACACCGTTCACCTCATCCTTCTCGATATTATGATGCCCCGCCTGGACGGTATCGGCGCCATGGTCAAAATCCGCCAGGACCGGAATATCCCCATCATCCTCATTTCTGCCAAAAGCGAGGACACCGACAAGATTCTGGGCCTCAACATGGGTGCGGACGATTATATCACAAAGCCTTTCAACCCCTTGGAGCTCATTGCCCGGGTTCGCTCGGTGCTGCGGCGGTATGTCACCCTGGGCGACATGCCCAAACAGGAGAATGTGCTCAAAACAGGCGGTCTCATCCTCAATACAGTGGATAAAACGCTGACGGTGGACGGGGAATATGTCAAACTGACCCCCATTGAGTTTCGGATTTTGGAACTGCTCATGGAAAATCAAAACCGGGTCTTCCCCATCGACGAAATTTACGAGCGGGTGTGGAACGAACCCAGTTTCGCCCCCGAAAATACCGTCGCCGTCCACATCCGCCGCATCCGGGAAAAGATCGAAATCAACCCAAAAGAACCCAAATATTTAAAGGTGGTGTGGGGCATTGGATACAAAATCGAAAAAATCTAGGGGTGGCATCACCTTTGCGGCGTATGTGATCGGCATTTCGCTCATGATTAGTTCCCTGTTGGCCATCCCGTATCTGATCGTCAATCAGTTTTACAAGGACGACTACGCGCAGACCAAACGCTTCCGGGACCTCATCAGCAACACCCTGGCAAGCGCGCAGCACATCGTGACCTATAACCCCCAGTTCGAGGACGATCTGAACGCCTACTGGGCCGACTATTATAACGACTACATCAATAAGTACGGCTATGAACCCAATCCATCCGACTCGGAGAAGGCGCTTTTGGAAGAGAAATTCAAAGAGGACTGGGAGAAGACAAAATACAGCCCCCTGGACGGGGAGAAGGAAAACTTCTATAACGACCGGGACACCCGCCAGGTGTTTTTCGTCAATAGCGACACCGAGGCCGGCACCCCGCGGCAGTTTACCAACACCCAGTTCGAGTCCCTGGAGGACTTTCAGGCTTACATCGAGGCACACCGGAATCAGTACCACTACCTGCTCTTTTTGCAGAATAACCGCTTCTCCGGATTTAACGGCGGCGGCAACTTCTCCTATGAAAACTTCTACGCCGGGGTGGAAGAACAGCTCTCCTGGCTTCCCTCCACCGAGGAGGAGTTTAACGGCATCACCGGCATCATCGCCATCAAGGAAAACCTGGGCGCTTTCGGCGCCTTCTCAAACCGGGCCTACTCGGTTTACATGTCCCATCTGGTGAGCCAATACACGGCCGTCGTGGCCCTGTGCTGCTTTGGCGGGGGGCTCCTCCTCTTCATCCTCTCCTGCGTCTTCCGCAAGCGCCGCCTCCAGTTTTCCCAGGGCATTGCCCATGCCCTTGCAAGCGTCTGGCTGGAAGTGAAGATTGTGGTGTATTTCCTGCTCATCGCTCTGGGGATTTCCGCTTTTGCCGTCTCCTTCGATACCCCGCCCCTCCTGTTGGCGACTCCCATCGCCTACTGGTCGGTCTATCTGATTTGTCTGGATTTCCGATATAACGGCATGGGCGTCTTTACCCAAAACAGCGTCAACGCGCTCTACCGCGCCATCAACAAATATTCCATGAAATATCCCTTCCAGAAGCGGCAGTCCCGCAAGATGATCGTCTTCTTCTGTACCGAGATCGGGCTGGCCATCCTGGGGGCCATCTTCTTCGCGGTGGGCGTGAGCGCCGAAGGCTTTTTCATCTTGCTGGCCTTCCTGGTGGCGGGCATCGGACTGCTCATCGGCTATAAATTCATCGACAACTATAAAAACAGCCTCCAAACCTTAGGGCGCATCATGGATAACGTCCATGAAACCCGCCTGGGCACCACGCCGGCGCCCCTGATCCTCTATCCCAACGACGACCTCTACTCCTTCGCCGACGACCTCAACGGCATCAACGAGGGCATCAACAAGATGGTGGAGGAGCGCACAAAGAGCGAGCGGATGAAGATCGAGCTGATCACCAACGTCTCCCACGATCTGAAGACCCCGCTGACTTCCATCATCAACTACGTGGACCTGCTCAAGAAGGAGGAGCTCTCCCCCCCATTTGCCAACGACTATGTCAAGGTGCTCGAGCGCAAATCCATGCGGCTCAAAACCCTGATCGAAGACCTGTTTGAGGTGTCCAAGGCAAACTCCGGTAACATGGAACTGGAGCTGGCGGTCATCGACTTTGGGGAGCTGGTGGAACAGACCGTGGCGGAGCTCGATGAAAAGATCGCGCCCTCCGGCCTGGACTTCCGGGTGACCATCCCGCAAAAGCGCATCCATATTAACGCCGACGGCCGGCGGCTCAACCGGGTGCTCTCCAACCTGATTCTCAACGCCGTCAAGTACTCCCTGCCCGGCACCCGCGTCTATATCGACGTGTTCCAATGGGAGAAAAAGGTCATCTTCGTCATCAAGAACATCGCCTCCTACGAGATGAACTTTAACGCTAACGAAATTATGGAGCGCTTTGTCCGGGGCGATCAGGCCCGCTCCACCGAGGGTTCGGGACTGGGGCTGTCCATCGCCAAGAGCTTCACCGAGCTCCAAGGCGGACAGATGGACATCGCCGTGGACGGGGATCTCTTCAAGGTCACCCTGGAATTCGACGTGGTGGACTCCCCCAAGGAGTTTCACGAATTCCCCGACGAGCCGCCGGAGGAACTGCAAGCCTATTAAAATAAGAAAAAGGACGCTCTTATAGAGCGTCCTTTTTTTGCGCTGACGGCAAGCATAGGCACCGCAGGTGCGCGCCCCCGGCGTGCAATCGTGACGGCGTCCTTGTACGCCGCGGGGCGTGAGCCCCTTTCGAGCGGCCGGCGAGCCGGCGGCACCGATACTCCGCAAACGCCTCGTGTGGAGGGAGGCAGTCAGACCATGCAAACCCAGAGCGCGATCCTTGGGGGATGTCAGCAAGGGGGTGTCCCCCTTGCTGTGCCCTTTGCATCCTTTCCGGCAAGGGAAAGGATGTGCCTGCCCCGGCACGAGGGGCAAGGCTGCCGTCCCCGACGGCGTCTGTGCCCCCGCGGCATGAGCGGTAAGAGGATGCACCCCATGGGGTGCAAATGAACCCGCACCGGCACGAGGGGCACGCCTACCGGCGCCACCTGCCGGTGGGGGTTGCCGCGCTGTGGCATCGTTTGCAACATAAACGCGGGTGACGCGTCGGAGGCTCGAAATATACCTGTGGCGCGTCACCCGCCCGCCGGCGGTAGCTGAAAAAAGGACCCGCGCCCCATGGGGCGCGGGTCCTTTTTGTATCATCAGTCTTATTCGACTTCGTACATCTTCTGGAGTTTGACCAGGTGGTTGTATTTCTCCACAGCGTTCTTCTCCGCTTTCTCGAACAGAACCTCTGCGCGATCCGGGAAGGAACGGGTCAGGGAGTTGTAACGGACCTCACCCATGATGAAGTCTCTGTAAGAAGCGGTCGGAGCCTTGCTGTCGAGCTGGAACGGATTCTTGCCCTCAGCGGCCAGACGCGGATCGAAGCGGAACAGATGCCAGTAACCGGCGGCAACCGCTTTCTTCTCCTCGGTCTGGGCGATGCTCATGCCGCCCTTGATGCCGTGGTTGATGCAGGGGGCGTAACAGATGAGCACGGAAGGACCATGATAGCTCTCCGCCTCGTGGAAGGCTTTGATGCACTGGTTCATGTCGGCGCCCTGGGAAACCTGAGCGACATAGACATAACCATAGCTCATGGCGATACCGGCCAGGTCTTTCTTCTTGACCTCTTTACCAGCGGCGGCAAACTGTGCCACAGCGCCGGTCGGGGTGGACTTGGAGGACTGGCCGCCGGTGTTGGAGTACACCTCGGTGTCGAAGATCAGGACGTTGACGTCCTCGCCGGAAGCGATGACGTGATCAAGACCGCCGAAGCCGATGTCGTACGCCCAGCCGTCGCCGCCCAGGATCCAGACGGATTTCTTCTTCAGATAATCCTTGTCCGCGAGGACCGCTTTGCATTTATCGCAATCGACTTTTTCCATCTCGGCGATGAGCGCCTCGGTGGCAACGCCGTTGGCCGCGCCGTCATCCACAGTGCTCAGGTAGTTCTCACAGGCCTCTTTCAGAGCGCCCTCGGCTTTTTCCGCAATCTCGGTGACCTTCGCGATCAGGCCGTTTCTGATGGTGGCCTGTGCCAGGTACATACCATAGCCGTACTCGGCGTTATCTTCAAACAGGGAGTTGGCCCAGGAAGGACCGTAACCTTTCTTGTTGACGGTGTACGGAGTGGAGGGGGAAGAACCGCCCCAGATGGAGGAACAACCGGTCGCGTTGGCGATCATCATTCTTTCACCGCAGATCTGGGTGGCAAGCTTCGCGTACGGAGTCTCGCCGCAACCCGCGCAGGCGCCGGAGAACTCAAGCAGGGGCTGCTTGAACTGGCTGCCCTTGACGGTGGTGTCTTTGAACTTGGCGGCAACTTCCGGTTTCTCCGGCAGCGCGTGGCCGTAGTTGAATTTCTCCTGCTCAGGCAGCTGGGAATCCAGGGATTTAAACTCCAGGGCCTTGTTGCCCTTCTTGCCCGGGCAGACGTTGATGCAGGAGCCGCAGTTGGTGCAGTCCAGGACGGACACGGTCATGGCGAACTGATAGCCCGGCATACCGGTCATAGGAACCATCTTCATGCCTTCCGGCGCGTTTTTCGCCTCTTCGTCGGTCATGACCGCCGGGCGGATGACCGCGTGGGGGCAGACATAAGAGCAGAAGTTACACTGGATGCAGTTTTCAGGAATCCAGGTGGGAACGTCGACCGCGATACCGCGTTTCTCATAGGCAGCGGAACCCTGGGGGAACTCGCCGTCCACGTGATCTTTGAACGCGGAAACCGGCAGCTTGTCGCCTCTCTGGGCGTTGATGGCGTTCTGGATGTTGTTGACATAGTCGACCAGGTCTTTGCGGTCGCCATTGACGGAAGCATCCGCGGCAGCCTCGTCGGCAGCGTTGGCCCAGTCAGCGGGGACCTCGATCTTCTTGACATCCTGTACGCCGCGCTCAATGGCCGCGTGGTTCATGGCGACAATCTTTTCGCCCTTCTTGGAGTAGGAAGCGGTGGCCGCGTCCTTCATATATTTGACGGCGTCATCGATGGGGATGATGCCCGCCAGTTTAAAGAAGGCAGCCTGGAGGACGGTGTTGATTCTGCCGCCCAGACCGATCTCACGGCCGATGTGGATGCCGTCGATGGTGTAGAAGTTGATGTTGTGCTCGGCGATATAGCGTTTCTCTTTGGCCGGCATTCTGGCGTTGATCTCATCCATGTCCCAGCCACAGTTGAGCAGGAAGGTGCCGCCGTCTTTGAGGTCCTCGACCATGTCGTACTTGCCGATGTAGGAGGGGTTGTGGCAGGCGACAAAGTTTGCTTTATTGATGAAGTAGGTGGACTTGATGGGCTTGTGTCCAAAGCGCAGATGGGAAATGGTGACGCCGCCGGACTTCTTGGAGTCGTAGGCAAAGTACGCCTGGGCGTACATGTCGGTGTGATCGCCGATGATCTTGATGGAGTTCTTGTTGGCGCCGACGGTGCCGTCCGCACCCAGGCCCCAGAACTTACAGGAAGTGGTGCCCTCGGGAGCAGTGTCGGGGTTCTCGCCCACAGGCAGGGAGAGGCCCGTCACATCGTCTTCAATACCGATGGTGAAGCGGGGCTTCGCCTGAGTCTCGGCGTTTTTGTACACGGCGATGATGTTGGCCGGGGTGGTGTCCTTGGAGCCCAAGCCGTAGCGGCCGGTCATGACCGGGACGTTCTCGAACTTGGAGCCTTTGAGGGCTGCGACAACATCCAGATAGAGCGGCTCGCCGATGGAACCGGGCTCTTTGGTTCTGTCGAGGACGGAAATGGTCTTGACAGAAGCAGGGATGGCGTCGATCAGATGTTTGGCGGAGAACGGACGATACAGGCGAACCTTTACGAGGCCGTATTTGCCGCCGTTAGCGTTGAGATAATCGATGGTCTCTTCGATGGTATCGTTGACGGAACCCATGGCGATGATGATATTTTCCGCATCCGCGGCGCCATAGTAGTTAAACAGCTGGTAGTTGGTGCCGATTTTGGCGTTGACTTTGCCCATGTACTCTTCCACGACCGCAGGCAGCGCGTCGTAGTAGGGGTTGCAGGCCTCTCTGTTCTGGAAGAAGATGTCCGGGTTCTGCGCAGAACCGCGCAGCGCCGGATGGTTGGGGTTGAGGGCGCTCTTTCTGAACTCTGCCACAGCGTCCATATCCAGCATCTCAGCCAGATCGTCCTGATCCCACATCTCGATCTTCTGGATCTCATGGGAGGTGCGGAAGCCGTCGAAGAAGTGCAGGAACGGGACCTTGCCTTTGATAGCGGCCAGATGGGCGACAGCGCCCAGGTCCATGACCTCCTGGGGGTTGGTGGCGCACAGCATCGCAAAGCCGGTCTGACGGCAGGCATAGATGTCGGAGTGGTCGCCGAAGATGCTAAGCGCGTGGCTTGCCACCGCACGGGCGGAGCAGTGGATGACGCCGGGCAGCTGCTCGCCGGCGATTTTATACATGTTGGGGATCATTAAGAGTAAGCCCTGCGAAGCGGTATAGGTGGTGGTCAGCGCGCCTGCTGCCAGAGAACCGTGTACGGTACCGGCGGCGCCCGCCTCGGACTGCATCTCTACGACCTTGACCTGCTGGCCGAAGATGTTTTTGCGGCCCTCCGCACTCCACTTGTCAGTGACCTCTGCCATAACGGAAGAGGGAGTGATCGGATAGATGGCCGCCAAATCGGTGAACGAATAGGATACGTACGCCGCGGCGTTATTGCCGTCCATGGTCTTCATTTTTCTTGCCATGTTTGTTGTTCCTCCCTTTTGGAATTCTTTTGGCCGGATGGAAATTCCACCCTGTGCGCATTTAACCCTGTCCCAAGCGCCGGGCATTGGCGCAAAAAGACAAGGTCCACATGAAAAGGGCCTCCAGGGCCTGCTTCCACTTGTGTTTGCTACCTTCAAATTTTATCATCTTTATGGCGCAAAGTAAAGTATCTCTCACTCTTATTTTCCCCCTTTTTCAGAAATCTTCCACCTACCGGTGGAGGATGTCGCGCTGTGGTGCGTCGGCAACCCAAGCGCGGGGAACGCGACGGTGGACCTACCGGTCAGGACATCGCGCTGTGGCGCGTCTGCGACTTTAACGCGAGGAACGCGGCGGTGTCCTCGATCAAACTCAGGGCGCGTCATCCCGCCCCGGAGGGGCCCACCTGCCGGTGGAGGACATCGCGCTGTGGTGCGTCGGCAACCCAAGCGCGGGGAACGCGGCGGTGGACCTACCGGTCAGGACATCGCGCTGTGGCGCGTCTGCGACTTTAACGCGAGGAACGCGGCGGTGTCCTCGATCAAACTCAGGGCGCGTCATCCCGCCCCGGAGGGGCCCACCTGCCGGTGGAGGACATCGCGCTGTGGTGCGTCGGCAACCCAAGAGCGGGGAACGCGGCGGTGGCCTCGATCAAACCAAGAGCGCGACATGCCGACCGCAGGTCCGCGTCATGCCCGCCGCAGGTCCGCGTCGTCCCGCCGGCAGGCGGCGGGCAGGGGTTTGACGGGGGCGGCGGCACGATGTATAATATAAGGTAATTGTAGCTGTATCTAAGCCCTAAATTATCTACAACGAAGGAGTTTTGTGAGTGGACCCCGACGGAAATCTGATTCTCTGTTTGATTCTGCTGGCTGTGGCCTTATTTCTCAAGGCCTTCATCATGTGCAGCAAGACCGCCATTGTCCTGTTCCCCGACGCCCGCATCCGCAAATTGTGCGAGGAGGGTGACGAGCGTGCCCAGCGCATCGCCCGTCTGACGGGGGAGCCGACCCATTACAATGACGCGACGCTGCTGCTCTCCCACTTTTTCACCGTCCTCATCGCCATCCTGGCCACCCTGGTCGCCTACCGCACCGCCTGGCCCTGGCTCATTTCCCTCTCCCTGCCCCAGAGTGCGGCCGGTGTGGTGCTGGTGGCCGCGGCCGCTCTCCTCACCTGCTTTTTGGTACTGGTGCTGGCCACCTACCTGCCCAAGAACATCGCGGGGAAAAACCCGGAGCGGATCTCCTTGTCCACCGTGGGCCTGCTCTCGGTCATCTTGCAGATCACCCGGCCCTTCCGCTTTTTCACCGTCAAATGCGCCGACGCCCTCTCCAAGCTGCTGGGCTTTGACCCGGCCAGCCAGGTGGAACTGGTCACCGAGGAAGAAATCCGCATGATGGTGGATGTGGGCAATGAAAAGGGCGTCATCGAAGAGAGCCAGAAGGAAATGATCAACAACATCTTCGAGTTCGACGACACCACCGCAGAGGAGATCATGACCCACCGCACCGAAATTTCCGCCGTGCCCGTGGACTGCTCCTTAAACGATATTCTGGACATTGCCATCACCGACGGCTATTCCCGCATCCCGGCCTACCGGGAGGACATCGACAACATCGTGGGCGTCATCTATGTCAAGGACCTGCTCAAGCTCCTGGGCGGCGGCGCTCCGGAAGAGTTTCACGTGGAAAGCTATCTGCGGCCGGTCTTTTTTGTCCCCGAATCCAACCGCCTGCGGGAGCTCTTTACCCAGTTCACCGAGCGCAAGGTCCAGTTGGCCGTGGTAGTGGATGAATACGGCGGCACCTCCGGCATCGTCACCATGGAGGACGTGCTGGAATCCATCGTGGGCAATATCCAGGACGAATACGACAACGAGGAGGAGGAATTCTCCCGCATCGACGAGAACACCTGGTCCATCGACGGCGGCGCCTCTCTGGACGACGTGTCCAAGGCGCTGGGGGTGGAATTGGTGGAGGAAGACGCCGACGTGGACGTGGATACCTTGGGCGGACTCATCATCGACACCTTGGGCCGCATCCCCGGGGAGGAGGAAACTCCCACCGTGGAAATCGCGGGGGTACGCCTCACCGCTGTGAGCATTGTGGACCGGCGCATCGCCAGAGTCAAGGCCGTCATCCTGCCTCCCCCGGAAGGCCCGGAAAAAGCGGGCAAAGACGCTTAATCTACCGGTCACAGATTTCACACGCCCCATGGCTATAGATACAATTGCTGATTATGTGACTAGAATTTCTATAAAACTCGTCCCCTTTCCGATTGACATTTCGCCTCACCGCGCATAGAATGAGGGCATAGGATGGCTGCCGTGCGTGACAGTCCTCCGAGTCAATATTTGGCAAACCCGGCGAAAGCCGGCGGCGCAAAGCTAAAGGGCCTTACCTCTCACCAGGTTGGCAGCCAGTTGCAATCGGAATACAGGAACGTACCCTTTCTGTTTTTGATTCTACCAAAGGCTTTGCGCTGTGCGCAAAGCCTTTTTTGGCGTCAGAATTTGTGCAATACAAGAGGTGATTTTGGCAAACCCGGCGAAAGCCGGCGACGCAAAGCTAGAGGGCCTTACCTTCCCCGGTTGGCAGCCAGCTGCACTGAGGGGCAAAATTCATCTGTGCTTCCTCAGTCGAAAGCGAAACGCACCCGCAAAGCTATCCGCGTTTCGTAGAAAGGGGAAAACCATGAAAAAGAATAAAAGATATTTCGTCATCGCGCTCGTTCTTTTGCTCATGCTCTGCATCGCTCCGGTGCTTAACGCATTCCAGACCACCGTCGAGATGCCCGCATCCGATCCCGCCTCCCGCCATCTGACCCAGATTGGCGATGAGGAAACCCCGCTGGCGCAGCTCCCCACCACCTTAAACGGCGAGGACGCTTCCATGGCGGCCCCTGCCGCTCAAGCCGTCGCCGTCCAGCGGACCCAGCCTTTGGCAAACACGGTCGCGCAGATCACCGCCCCCCGGGTGGAAGCGGCCGAGACCGCCTACCAGCAGGCCGAAACCGCGTCCTCCAGCGCCTCCATCCAGGCGTCGGACGCAGCGGCCAAACGGGAAGAAGCACGCCAGAAGGCAGAAGCAGCAAAAGAGCAGGTACGCATCGCAGAGGAAGCACTCTCTCAGGCGCAGATAGCCGCCGACGAGAAGGCGCAGGCATTGGAAGATGCCCTCTCCGCGAAAGATGCAACCGCCGATCAGGTGGAAGCCGCGAAATATGAGGCGAAAAAAGCCGCCCAGGCGAAAGACGACGCCACAAAGGCCGCCGATGAGAAGGCGAATGCCGCCAAAGACGCCCAGGCCGCTGCCGACAAGGCGGCTGCCGAAGCGAGCGACGCCCGCGCAAAGGCCGATGAGGCCGCTCAGAAGGCCGCCCAGGCAAAAAAAGCCTACGACGATGCGGTCGCAGCCGCCGGCAAGGCGCAAGACGCCGCCAAAGACGCGGAGCAGTCCCTGGCCGACGCCAAAGCGGACAGCAAAGTCTACGATGTCATCGCCTGCCTGCTGACTGGTATCGACGAATCTGAGATCAATGCGCTCTCCCACGTCTATCACGATGGGAAAGACTACTTTGAGTGGATCAATTCTCTCAATTCCAACGGCCAGATCTATGCGGTGGCACTCAACGAATATCTGGACAACAGCGGTATCCTGGCCGATGGCGACGCATACACCTATCGCCTTTTCAAATGCGATGGCAGAACGGAAAAGGGCTTTAACGTATTCATCACCATGACTTCCGTCGTCGACGAGGCCAAAGGCACCACCGTCGCCCATGTCATCAAGTACAACACCGCGACCGGAGTTTATTCTGACGGCTCCACCGAGGTGGACTACGACAATCAAAACAACAAGATCATCAGCGGCGGAAAATACACCGTCGAGAAGGACGTCACCGACGAAGCCAACGCGGCCATCCAGGCCAAACAGGACGCCCAGACCCAGCTCGATGAAAAAAATGCCGCCGTCAAAGACGCAGAATCTGCAAAAGAAGAGGCTCTCATCGCCTACAACGACGCACAGGCGAAGGCAGACGAGGCCGATCAGAACGCAGCTTCTAAAGAAGATGCCGCCAAACACGCCCAGGACAAGGCTGATGCGGCAGCCGCCGACGCCGAGGCCGCGCAGAAAGACGCCGAAGATGCCGCGCAGGCTTCCGACAGCGCCGAGGAGCGGGTAAACGACGCCATTGCCGCCGATCAGGACGCCCAGCAGACCGTTTCCGACGCACAGTCGGAGAAGGACACTGCCGACGAGGCCGTTTCCGACGCACAGTCGAACCTGGAGAGCGCCCATGAGGCTCTCAGGGACGCGGAAGCGGCTCTATAACCCATCATGACTAACAGCCGCCATCAGGCGGCTGTTTTTCTGCCGCCTGCCGGCGGGGCGGCAAGTTGCCGCTGACACACCGCGTTTGAACGTATTCGCGACCCAACGCGGGTCACGCGACAGTGGTTCGAACTAGACCCAGAACGCGTCATGCCGACCACAGGTCCGCGCTATCCCGCACCGGCAGGTGCATTTTTAGGGAAAATACGGCAATAACAACCAATGGTTTCATATTTTGCAACTAACGGTAGGGCAGTTCAACCGCCACTCCCTTCCTTTTTGCCCGGCTATCCCCTATGATAAGGATACGGACAACAACCGATGAATGAATGAAAGAGGTAACGATATGAAAAGAACCATTGGCGAAAAAATTAATGATCTGAGAAAACAGAAAAATATGACCCAAGACGAGCTGGCGGAAAAGATGGGGGTCTCCTCCCAGGCAGTGAGCAAGTGGGAGAAGGACCTGAGCATCCCCGATCTTCCCGTCCTCATCGAGCTGGCCGACTTTTTCCACATCTCCCTGGACGATCTGGTCCGGGAACGGAAGGACATCGTGGAGTTTGTGCCCGCCGAACAGCGCAAGAATATCAACGAAATGTTTTTGCGGGTCAACGTCCAGACGGTGAAGGGGGATAAAGTCAAGATCAACCTGCCCCTGGCCTTCGTAAAAATCGCGGCGGACATGAAGATCGAAATTCCTCAGTTTAACGGCAGCGATATCCTCAAAGCGCTGGATCTGGATATGATCATCACCCTCATTGAAAGCGGGATGATGGGCAAAATCGTGGAAGTGGAAAGCAGCGAGGGGGATATCGTGGAAGTCACGGCCGAATGATGAAAATTAAAATCCATACCGAAGAAATGCGCGCCACCTTTTATCTCCCCACCTCCCTGGTGCTCAGCCGCCTGGGCCTCTCCATTGGGCTATATGTGGGCAGAAACTATGTCAGCGTCCCCGACGAGAAAAAAGCCGGTCTGCTGCTGCAGCTCAGGACGCTGCGCAGGCGGCACCGGGGGCTGTGCCTTGTGGACATCCACACCAGCGAGGGAGAAGAAATCGTCGTGACTCTGTAATTTACTCCCTTGCTGCGTGCCTTAATCAATCTCAGCTTTCCACCAAAAACCCCCGGGCAAGCCGTTGGCTTGCCCGGGGGTTTCTCTTTATTCCTGTGTAATACAGGCTGTCAGCGAGAAGACGAGCCCCAATCCCCCCACCACATAGGAAAGGGGCGTCTGGGTCATCACGGCCAGCAGCAGTCCGAACAATAACAGGGAAATGCCCCCAAGGGCTAGCTTCTGCGCTAAATTTTTCATAGAGCCTCCCTTTATTCACGGAGCTTTTCGCGTCTTCCTAGCGGACGCCCGCCGTCTCCCGGCGGGACGGCTCCTGTTCCTCCCTGTCTTCCGTTTCCTCCCGCGGGCCGTTTATTTTAGGCGCGGCGGGCGGCGCCACCGATAGGAGCATGTATCCCCGGGGCGCGTTCTTCCGGCAGAGAGCCGGGTTGTGGTCGGAGGTATAGATGTCCCTCGCATACTCCAGCCGGCTCAAATCCAGGCTGGCTGTGAGAACCGCGTCGTGCTTATAGCTGTCCGACTGCGCCAGCACCCCGGACAGGTCGCTGGTACAGGAGAAGGGGGCGTAGATGCCCGATTTGGCGTAGAGCTTCACATCAAAGGGCAGTTCTCCCAAGAGCACCGACTTGACCCCAAAGACGCCGGTTTCCTGCACCCGCATCTCCATGCCCACCTGGGCGCTGTAGGGATTAAACGGCCCCATGGAGAGGTCGCAGCCCAAGAGAATCTGCGCTCCTTTTTTTACGGCGATGTCCGCTACCTCGAAATAGTTGGCGTCCGCCCCAATAAGGATGGCGAGCTTCCCGATTTCGGTGTCGGCAACCACCGTCTCCTTGCCGCAGGAGAGCCCCATTCTCTGCTCCAAAGCGGAGAGGAAGATTTTGTCCTGGGTGGCGGCCAGATAGCCGAAGTGGTCAAAGAGGTAGGCCCGGTTATAAAGCCGGTCCTCCTCCCTCGTCAGGATGGAACCGCTGAGGATATAGAGATCGTGAAGTCTCGCAAGTTCTGAAAAGACGGTGAGATAGACTTCCGACACCGCTTCCGAGAGCTCCTCCATCATGTCCAGCGCCCGCCCGAGTCCCTCCTCCAGATCCCCGGCGGAGAGCACTTCCTTCTGGAATTTATGCCACACCGGCAGGGCGGAGAGAATCAGCATCCCGGCGTACTCGGGGAAGACCACCAGCTGAGCGCCCTCCTCCCGGGCCTTTTGGATGTAGGCGTTCATGTCCGCGATATAGTCAAACAGGCTCTGATAGGGCTTGACCGTCATGCTTACGGCGCTGACCCGGATGTCCTGGGGGCTAAAGCGGGCCATATTGCCGCTGGGGGTAATTTCTAGGTTATCAATGAGCTCCAAGAGCTTCTTGGGCTTTGCTTTGGAGAGGATCTTTTTTCGCGCCATGCGCAGGGAAAATCCATTCATCTGCCCTTCCCTCCCATCAGATACTCGGCGTTTTGTTTGACAAATCCATGGGCTGTCAATCCCGGAAGGGAGTAGTCAAAGATGGCGGGCGCGGACGCGGTGACGTCCACCGAAGCCGTCAGCTCCAGGGTGGGGGTGGGATAGACCACAAACCCGCTTTTGTCCTCAGTGGCCTCGCAGGGCGCGGTGACGCAGCATCGCTTATTGCTGACGCTGACCACCGTGAGATTGTTCTGCTGGGCCGCGTTCCAGGGTCCGGAGAGAATCCGTCCCCGGTTGTAGTCCCGGTTCTGTAAATGCTGGGCGGAGACGAGCAGCTGGGCCCCCATCATTTTGAGCATCCGCACCTGGAAGGGGTGATAGATGTCCACATCCACGCACAGGGCGATAGCGCCCAGCTCGGTGGGAAAAATCTTGAGATTTTCCGCCTTGCGGAAATGGCTCAGGGAAAGGGAGTTCAAATGGACCGCCCGCTGGGCGCCCAGGATATTCCCCTCCCGGTCGATCAGGGTCATGCATAGGTAGTCGAAGGCGGAAAACACCGACGGCACCAGATAAACCGCATATTTCATAGCGTATTCCATGCACTGGGAGAGATAATTCTTGGTATCGTATTCGGGGATGTAGTCCTTGGCCGGAGAAAACACCACCAGATCGCTGGCAGGGTCCGGCTTTTCAAAGGGCGGCACCACGGCTATCTTACATTCTTTCATGCGTACCTCCATCCGCCGCTGGCAAAACCCATCCCCCCATAGGGGGCTGGGCTTCCCGGCCGGCTGCCGCTGACGCGGGAGCTTTCACATCGGTTCTAGTGAAATGACCGCGTGAGATTCACGCGATCATTGTTGTCATTCCTGGTTGTCCCAGCCGCTGACAGGTTTATCCCAACGGCCGGTGCTGCCTCTTTCCCCATCCAGGGAAAGCGACAAAACTATACAAATTAAATTATACATGCTCGTTCCATAGAGTGCAATATTTTTCCTGGATTTCTTCCCCGCTTCTCCCCCTGGAAACATTTTCCCACCTGCCGGTGGAGGGTGTCGCGCTGTGGTGCGCCACCTGCCGGTGGGGGGTATCGCGCCGTGGTGCGTCGGTAACGGCGGCGCGGGTGACGCGACGGTGTCTCGAATAAACTCAAGTCGCGTCATGCCGACCGCAGGTCCGCGTCATCCCCCAGCGGTAGCTGGAAATATGAGTTGCCCCGGTGGGAAGTCAATGGTATAATCGAAGGTAAGAGAAACAGGCGTGTCCCGATGCCTGGAATAAGGTTTCAAAAGCATCCACCATTTTGCATCAAGCTAGGAGGATCCATATGACAGTATCTGATGTTCAAAAGATTTTAAAGGCACAGGTCATCTGCGGGGAAGACAGCATGGACCGTGAAGTGCACACGGCGTGCGGCAGCGATATGATGAGCGATGTCCTGGCCTTTGTCAAGGACCAGTCGGTGCTGCTGACCGGCCTTGTCAACCCCCAGGTGGTGCGCACCGCCGACATGATGGATATGGTCTGCATCATTTTCGTCCGGGGCAAACAGCCCGACGACGCCATCATTTCGTTGGCCAAAGAGCGGGACATCGTACTGATGGCCACTCCTTACCGCATGTTTACCGCTTGCGGCCTGCTCTATGAAAATGGCCTGAAGGGAGGCTGTGACATCGTATGAGTGCTCCAGTCAAACTCAAATACACGGTGCCCGGCGACGATTTCACCCGGGCGGGAGAAGCCTCCGGTTCCGTCAAAAAAGCCCTCAAAAAGCTGGGCGTGTGCCCCGACGCCGTGCGCAAGGTAGCCATCGCCATGTACGAGGGCGAAATCAACATGGTCATTCACGCAAACGGCGGCGAGATCACCGTGGAGATCACCCCCGAGGCCGTGGACATGGTCCTACGGGACCAGGGCCCCGGCATCGAGAACATCGACCTGGCCATGCAGGAAGGATATTCCACCGCGCCGGACAATGTCAGAGCCCTGGGCTTTGGCGCGGGCATGGGCCTGCCCAACATGAAAAAGTACACCGACGAGATGAAGGTGGAAAGCGAAGTTGGCGTGGGCACCACCGTGACAATGCGGGTCTATATCAAACAATAGCCCCTTTTGCCGCGAGCACAACGGCCGTCTTCTATGAAAAATAGGACGGCGGTGAGGAGTGACACGAAGGAATGGGAAATAGATTTCATTCGGTGACTTTGGACACCGACGCCTGCAAGGGCTGCATCAACTGCATCAAGCGGTGCCCCACCGAAGCCATCCGCGTGCGAAATGGAAAAGCGCACATCATCACAGAACGCTGCATCGACTGCGGGGAGTGCATCCGCGTCTGCCCCAACCACGCCAAGAAAGCGGTCTATGACAGCCTCTCCATCCTGGACAATTTTACTTATACCATCGCCCTGCCCGCCCCCTCCCTGTACGGACAGTTTAATAACCTCGACGACAAGGAGATCGTGCTGGACGCGCTCATTAAAATGGGGTTCGATTCGGTCTACGAGGTGGCGGCCGCCGCCGAAATCGTCTCCGACGCCACCCGCAAGCTGATGAAGCAGGGGGCGCTTAAGCTCCCGGTCATCAGCTCCGCCTGTCCGGCGGTGGTCCGCCTCATCCGGGTCCGGTTCCACGAGCTGATCCCCAACATCCTGCCCATCCACGCCCCAATTGAGCTGGCCGCCCGCATCGCCAAAAAGAAGGCCGCCCGTCTCACCGGGCTCCCCATGTCCGAGATCGGCGCCATCTTCATCTCCCCCTGTCCGGCCAAGGTGTCGGCCATCCGCTACCCGCTGGGCACGGAAAAAAGCTACGTGGATGGCGCCGTGGCCATCAGCGAGGTCTACCCGCCCCTCATCCACCTGATGAAGGAGGTCCAGGGCGAGGAAGAATCGGAATACGTGGTGGGCGCCGGGCGCATGGGTGTCGGCTGGGGCTCTTCCGGTGGAGAAGCCGCGGCCCTCATCAACGAAAAGTACCTGGCGGCCGACGGCATCGAAAACGTCATCAAGGTGCTGGAGGATTTGGAGGACGAGAAGTTCTCCGACCTGGAGTTTGTGGAGCTCAACGCCTGCAGCGCGGGCTGTGTGGGCGGCGTCCTGACGGTGGAAAATCCCTACATCGCCAAGGCGAAGCTCAAACGCCTGCGGAAGTATCTGCCCGTCTCCTGCAACCATCTCCGGGACGAGCGGATGAGCACCCTGGAATGGGACGAGGAGCTCAAACAGAGCAACGCCCTTCAGCTCGCCGACGACATGGCGGGAGCCATGGAGAAGCTCAACGAAATGGAAGAGATCGTCGCCCGGCTCCACGGCTTGGACTGCGGCTCCTGCGGCGCGCCCTCCTGTATGGCGCTGGCCGAGGATGTGGTCCGGGGTTTTGCCACCGAAGACGCGTGTATCTTTAATATGAAGGAACAGATGCAGGGCATCCTACAAAAGATGACCCAGGAACAAAGCTACATCAAGCCCCCGTTTTCCGTCGCTCACGAGGAGGAGAAAAAATGACTGTCAAAGAACTCATAGAACGTACCGGTTTCTCCCCCATCTGCGAGGGGGACCTGACAAGAGAGATCCAAAGCGTCTACTGCTGCGACATGCTTTCCATCGCCATGGGCCGGGCCCCTGCCGACAGCGCCTGGGTCACCGTCATGGGCAATGTAAACTCTGTGGCGGTGGGCGCCTTGGCCGACGTCAGCTGTATCCTCTACGCCGAGGGCGTACAGCCCGACGCCGAGTGCAAAACCCGGGCCGCTCAACAGGGGATTACCCTGCTGGGCGCTGATCTGCCCGTCTTCGACGCGGCCCTCAAAATCCACCAGCACCTACTGGCGCGGGAGGATGAGGCGCTCTAGGTTTTTATTCAAGTCACAGCCGCGCCAGCTGACACTGGAGGACGACGCGCTCTAGGTTTTTATTCAAGTCACCGCCGACCCAGCTGCCACTGGAGGACGACGCGCTCTGGGTTTTTATTCAAGTCACCGCCGACCCAGCTGCCGCCGCGATCAGGAAACAGCACGATAAGGAGGTATTGTCATGAAAATATTGGTTCTCACTGGAAGTCCTCACAAAGAGGGAACATCGGCACTGCTAGCCGATGCGTTCATCGCAGGGGCCAGGGAAGCGGGCCACGAGGTCTCTCGCTTTGACGCTGCGTTTCATATGATCAATCCCTGCCTTGGCTGTGACCACTGCATGGAGCATAACGGCAAATGCGTCTACCGGGACGATATGGACGCTTTGCGGCGGGTGATTGTGGACGCGGAACTCATTGCCTTTGTGACGCCGCTCTACTACTTTGGCATGACGGCCCAACTCAAACGAGTCTTGGACCGGTTCTATGCCTTTAACGGTCAGCTCATGGACTCGCCCAAGAAGGCGGTGCTCTTGGCCACCGGTGCGGACACCGACCCCGCCGCCTTTGGGGCACTCGTTTCCCACTACGCCGCCAACTGCCGTTATCTGGGCTGGGAGGACGCCGGACAGGTGCTGGCCTTGGGCGTGGGCGTGCGCTCCGACATCGAAGCCACCCACTTCCCCCAAGCGGCCCGGGATTTGGGGAAATCGATCAAATAGCACGAAGAGGGCCCGGGAATCCTATCCCGGGCCCTCCGCCTAAAAGTCCGATTTTGCAAAGGAGGGAACCGCCATCAACCGGGTATTCTATGATCTCCATATCCATTCGGCCCTTTCCCCCTGCGGGGACAACGATATGACCCCGGGTAACATCGCCGGAATGGCGGCCCTCAAGGAGCTGGACGTCATCGCCCTGACCGACCACAATTCTTCCAAAAACTGCGGGGCTCTGATGAAGGCCGCCACCCCCTATCCGCTGATTGTCCTGCCGGGGATGGAGCTTTGTACCAGCGAGGAAATCCATGTGGTTTGCCTGTTCGATACTTTAGAAAAAGCCATGGCCTTCGACGCCTATGTGGCCGCACACTCCCCCGATGTGAAGAACCGGCCCGATATCTTCGGGGAGCAGCGCATTCTCGATGAGAACGACGAAATCGTGGGTGCTGTGGATCAGCTACTCATCAACGCCTCCCTCATTTCGGTCATGGAGGTGGGGCCTCTGGTGGAGTCCTTCGGCGGCGTGGCCTATCCGGCCCACATCGACAAAAGCGCCTATTCCCTACTCTCGAATTTGGGCTTTATTCCACCGGAGTGGCGGTTTCCCCTCTTTGAAGTCAAGGATAAAGGGAAGCTACCCAAACTACGGGAGGAGCACGACTATCTGGGCACCATCAACAGCGTCACCAGCTCCGACGCCCATTATTTACAGGACATCTCCGAGCGGGAAAACTCGGTGGAGTTGGGGAATCTTACCACGCAAGAATTTTTTACGGCGCTCAAAAACGGCTTCCAATTATAATAGGAAGGAAGAAGCCGCCGGGCCATATGGCCCGGCGGCTTCTTCCTTTATGTTGTGAGGGCCTTTTGGGCCCGTTGCTCCTCTTCCCGGCGTACGAAGATATGATATTCTTCATTCCCGACCCGTGTGGCTATGATGCCCGAGGGAACGGCGGCCCGGGCCGTCATACCCGCAGTCTTCACCCGAGCGGCAAGTTGCCGCTGACACGCCGCGCTTGAACGCATTCGCAACCGCAACGCGGGTCACGCAACAGTGGTTTGAACTAGAAGACCCAGGGTGCGTCATCCCGTCCCGGTAGGGACTAGAGAATCATGGCCAGAGTGAGCATCTCCCGGATTTTCTCGTAGATGGCGGGGGCGTCGGAATCGGGGAGGGGATTGCGTCCCTTCCCCACTTCGATAGTAAAGCCTGGACGGCTGTACTTCTGGATAAAATAGTCCTTGAGCCCGCCGTGGGAGGCAATCCCCTCCGGCTCGGACAGGGTATATCCGCTGGACGAGGCCAGAATCTGGGCCATCAGCTTGGACTGGTGGGGGGTATTGGGGCCGTAGTGGTAGTAAATTTCCTCCCCCTGGCTGTGAAAGCTATAAAGCGTCTTGACGTCAAAGGAGGAAATGAGCTGGGCGATGGCCTTGGTTTCCGGCTCGCTCATGGGCCGGTGCCCGCCGAACCGGGTGGGAGCGGGTTTGAGGATGTCGTAGGAAATCTCCATCTGTTTGAGGATATCCCAGCCCGCATCAAAATTGTGGTTGAGGTCCACGCCCCGGGCATTGGCCTGCCACTTTTCAAAGTGCCCGTCGCAGATCTCATAAATGCGTTTGGCCAAATGCATGCATCCCTTGGCCCCATGTTGGGCGATCTCTACCCCGTCGGGGTTGAGCATGGGCACGATGATGAGGCCTCTAGTCTCCTCCACCTTGCGCGGGTCCACGGCGCACAGACTTTTCCCTTCTTCCAGCGCCTCCATCAGCTCACCGGCAAACATCATGAGCAGACGGGACGTGACCCACTCCAAGCCGTGGGTGGCGCCCACCATTAGCGCCGCCTGACGCAGCTTCCCCATACCCAGCGCGTAAATATTGCGCCCCAGCACCGTCTTTCCTATGGTAAAAGCCTTCACCGGGCCGCCCTTTTTCTTGATGGCTAAAATTTGCTCCTCCAGCTGCGCGTATCCAAACGGTTGTTCCCTCGATTGTTCCATGGCAGACACCTTTTCCTCGTTTCGTTAGTACCCATTCTATGAAAAAAAGCTTGTCTATATTCAACTATCCCCGGAATATGCTATAATACAAGCATCGCCACCTGCTGAAGGGCAGCGGGCAATGCCCGCTCCTACACCGCGCTGCGGGCACAAATCAAAACATAAACGCGGGCGACGCGGCACTGTTGCCGATAAGGCCGAAGGGCGCGGCATGCCCGTCCCGGCAGGGGCCCCGCCGGTAGGCACAGCGGGCAATGCCCGCTCCTACACCGCGCTGCGGGCACAAATCAAAACATAAACGCGGGTGACGCGGCACTGTTGCCGATAAGGCCGAAGGGCGCGGCATGCCCGTCCCGGCAGGGGCCCCGCCGGTAGGCACAGCGGGCAATGCCCGCTCCTACACCGCGCTGCGGGCACAAATCAAAACATAAACGCGGGTGACGCGGCACTGTTGCCGATAAGGCCGAAGGGCGCGGCATGCCCGTCCCGGCAGGGACCCCGCCGGTAGGCGCGGTAGGCGCAAAGAGGATATCAATATGAAAACTTTATATGAAGAAACCATTGGCAGCGAACGCATCTATGAAGGCAGGGTCATCAACCTGCGCCGGGATACGGCCCGGCTCCAAAACGGCGCCGAAGTCACCCGGGAAGTGATCGAGCATCCCGGCGGCGTGTCGGTGGCGGCCTTTTTGGGCGACGATCTGCTCATGGTGCGCCAGTTCCGCTACGCGCCCAAAAAAGTGCTGCTGGAAATCCCCGCCGGCAAGCTCAACTACGGCGAGGACCCCCTTGATTGCGGAAAACGGGAGCTGGAGGAGGAAACCGGCTACCAGGCGGATGAGTTCATCTCCCTGGGCAAGATGCTCCCCACCTGCGCCTACGACGAGGAGGTCATCCACCTCTACCTGGCCAAGGGCCTGCACAAGACCCATCAGCACTTGGACGACGACGAATTCCTGGACGTGGAACCCATGAACTTCGAAAAGCTGGTGGACATGGTGCTCGCAAACGAGATCGAGGACGCCAAGACCCAGGTCATCATTTTAAAGCTCAAGCTGCTCCGGGATGCCGGAAGAATATAAGCCTCAGAGGGCGGACGGTGTCCGCTAACATATCGCGCTGTTCTCGTCGGCAACGGCAGTGCGGGTGACGCGGCAGTGCTGCGAACAAAACTTAAGTCGCGTCCTGCCCGCCGCAGGCGCCCCACCTGCCGGGCGGACGGTGTCCGCTGACATATCGTGCTGTGGCTCGTCGGCAACGGCAGTGCGGGCCACGCGGCAGTGTTACCAACAAAACTAAAGTCGCGTCATGCCCGCCGCAGGTCCGTGATGAACAGGACAATTGTTTAAAAATTCACAATCTTCGTCTGTCGCTTTTCGTAAAAGGCCGGGCGCAAAGAATGGAAAAAATATGAAATCTGTCCGGGATTCCGTTGTTTTGTGGGGGATTTTACCTGAACCTTTGTCTATTTTCCACAGAATTTCTGCTTTTGTTTGTGGCGCGGCGATATGGATTTTTATGAACCCCTATGATATAATTTTCATAATGCGCCGGGACTGCCATGGGGGTGTTGGGCCCATGGATCGTTATGAATTTAACAACCCCCGGCTACATCCGCTAAGGAGGTTAAACTTAAAATGGCTAAAAGCAATTCGACTGTTCCATTTAAAGGAACAAAAGAGCAGGAAGCACAGCTTAAACAGGTCATTGCAGAGCACAAAGAGCAAAAAGGTGCTTTGATGCCCGTGCTGCAAAAGGCACAGGACATCTATGGCTACCTTCCCCTGGAAGTGCAGGAAATGATCGCGCTGGGGCTGGACATTCCCCTGGAAGAGGTGTACGGCGTCGTCACCTTCTATTCCCAGTTCTCCCTTTATCCCAAGGGCCAGTACAAAATTTCCGTATGTCTTGGAACCGCTTGCTACGTCAAGGGCTCGGGCGACGTCTATGACAAGCTCAGCAGGAGCCTGGGCATCAAGGGCGGCGAGTGCACCCCCGACGGCAAGTTCTCCCTGGAAGCCTGCCGCTGCATCGGCGCGTGTGGTCTGGCCCCTGTTATGACCATCAACGACGATGTCTACGGACGTCTCACCACCGATGAAATCGACGGCATCCTGGCAAAATATCAGGACTAAGCCATGCAAGAGCTATCTTTAAACGTGCTGGACATTGCCCAAAACTCGGTCGTCGCGGGGGCGACCCTCATCCGCGTCAGCGTGGAGGAGGACCGCAGGGCGCACCGCATGGTCATCGTCATCGCGGACAACGGCTGCGGCATGGATGAAGAGACGGTCAAAAGGGTCATGGACCCGTTTTATACCACCCGCACCACCCGCAAGGTGGGTCTGGGCATCCCGTTTTATTCCATGCAGGCCAAAATGACCGGCGGCGATTTCTCCATTCAGTCGAAAGTGGGCGAGGGCACCACGGTGACCGCGTCCTTTGTGACAAATCACATTGACTGTCTGCCCCTGGGAGACATCAATGCGACAATTGTCTCCTTAGTCCAGTGCAATCCGGATATTGATTTTCTCTTTACCCGGAAGATCGACAGCCAAGCGCTTGAGATGGATACCCGGGTCTTCCGGGAAATTTTGGAGGGGGTTCCCCTCAATACGCCCGAGGTCATCGCCTATATCAGCGATTACCTCACCGAACAAACCCAAATCATCCAAGGCGAAAGGAATGAATCGTAGATGAAAAGTTTAGCTGAGCTTCAGGCAATCAGAGATAAAATGAAAGGCTCCGTCGGACTGCGCAAGGAGGATGGCGAAGACACTATCCGCGTCGTGGTCGGTATGGCTACCTGCGGCATCGCCGCCGGCGCCCGTCCGGTCCTGGCCGCCTTCACCGAAGAGGTCGCCAAGAGAAACCTGCACAACGTCATGGTCACCCAGACCGGCTGCATCGGCATCTGCCAGTATGAGCCCGTCGTGGAAGTCATGGCCCCGGGCAAGGACAAGGTCACCTATGTCAAAATGACCCCGGATAAGGTCGCCCGCATTGTCAGCGACCACCTGGTCAACGGCAATGTGGTCACTGAGTACACCATCGGCGCCAGCGCCAAGGCATAAGAAGAAGGAGGAAATCACATGTTTCGTTCTCATGTACTGGTCTGCGGCGGTACCGGTTGTACCTCCTCAGGCTCCGAGCAGATTATTGCGACTCTCGAAAAAGAGATTGAGCGCAATGGTCTGAAAGATGAAGTCAAGGTCATCAAAACTGGATGCTTCGGCCTTTGCGCGCTGGGTCCCATCATGATCGTCTATCCTGAGGGCTCCTTTTACAGCATGGTCAAACCCGAGGACATCCCCGAAATCGTCACCGAGCATCTGCTGAAAGGACGCATCGTCAAACGCCTGCTCTATCAGGAAACCGTGCAGGAAGACGACACCATCGAATCGCTCAACAACACCAATTTCTATAAAAAGCAGCACCGCGTCGCCCTGCGCAACTGCGGTGTCATCAACCCCGAAAACATCGACGAGTACATCGGTGTGGACGGCTACCAGGCGCTGGGTAAAGTCCTGACCGAAATGACCCCGGAAGAGGTCATCCAGGTGGTTCTCGATTCCGGGCTTCGCGGCCGCGGCGGCGCGGGCTTCCCCACCGGCCGGAAATGGTCCTTTGCCAGAGCCAGCGTCAATGAGCAAAAATACGTGGCCTGTAACGCCGACGAGGGCGACCCTGGCGCGTTTATGGACCGCTCCGTTTTGGAAGGCGACCCCCATGCGCTCATCGAGGCCATGGCCATTGCCGGTTACGCCATTGGCGCCAACCAGGGCTATGTCTACGTGCGCGCGGAGTACCCCATCGCGGTCAAACGCCTCCAAATCGCCATCGACCAGGCCAAGGAATACGGCCTTCTGGGTAAAAACATCTTCGACTCCGGCTTCGACTTCGACTTGGAGCTGCGGCTGGGCGCGGGCGCTTTCGTCTGCGGCGAGGAAACCGCGCTGATGACCTCCATCGAAGGCCACCGCGGCGAGCCGAGATGCCGTCCTCCCTTCCCGGCGGTCAAGGGCCTGTTCGGCAAGCCCACCGTCCTCAACAACGTGGAAACCTACGCCAACATCCCCCAGATCATCCTCAATGGGGCGGATTGGTTTAACTCCATGGGCACCGAGAAGTCCAAGGGCACCAAGGTCTTCGCCCTGGGCGGCAAGATCAACAACACCGGCCTTGTGGAAGTTCCCATGGGCACCACCCTCCGGGAGATCGTCGAAGAAATCGGCGGCGGCATCCCGGGCGGCAAGAAGTTCAAAGCGGCCCAGACCGGCGGCCCCTCCGGCGGCTGTATCCCGGCCGAGCATTTTGACATTCCTATCGACTACGACAACCTCCTCTCCATCGGCTCCATGATGGGTTCCGGCGGACTCATCGTCATGGACGAGGACACTTGTATGGTAGACATCGCGAAATTTTTCCTGGAATTTACCGTCGATGAATCCTGTGGTAAGTGCTCTCCCTGCCGCATCGGCACCAAGCGTCTTCTCGAGATGCTCGACAAGATCACCAAGGGCAACGCCACGCTGGAAGACCTGGATAAGCTGGAAGAGCTGTGCCACTACATCAAGGAAAACGCTCTGTGCGGCCTGGGCCAGACGGCCCCCAACCCCGTCCTTTCCACCCTGCACTTCTTTAGAGACGAGTATGTGGCCCACATCGTGGACAAAAAATGTCCCTCCGGCGTGTGCAAGGCCCTCTTAAGCTACGAGATTCAGGCCGATAAGTGCAAGGGCTGTACTTTGTGCTCGAGAATCTGCCCGGCGGGAGCCATCTCCGGCGAAGTCAAGAAAGTACATACCATCGACAAGCAGAAATGCGTCAAGTGCGGCGCATGTATGGAAAAATGCCGCTTCGGTGCCATCGTCAAGAAGTAAGAAAAGGAGTGTACCTCACCCATGGAGAATGTAAATATCAAAATTAACGGTATGCCCCTGTCCGTGCCGCAGGGCTCTACCATTCTTGAAGCTGCACGGTATGCGGGTATCCATATTCCCACCCTTTGCTACATGAAGGAAATCAACGCCATCGGCGCCTGCCGTATCTGCATGGTGGAAGTCAAGGGCGCCAGAAGCCTGGTTGCCTCCTGCGTCTACCCGGTCAACGAGGGCATGGAAGTCTTCACCAACACCCCCAAGGTGCTCTCCTCCCGGAAAATGACCTTGGAGCTCATCCTTTCCACCCACAACAAGGCGTGCCTCTCCTGCGTGCGCTCGGGCAAATGCGAACTGCAGACCCTGTCCCAGGAGTTTGGCTGCGACGCCAACTACTTCCAGGGCGAAAACGAAGTCTATCCCATTGACGACTCCGCCGCCCACATGATCCGCGACAACTCCAAGTGCGTGCTCTGCCGCCGCTGCTCCGCCGCCTGCGCCAATCTGCAGGACATCGCGGTCATCGGCCCCAACGAGCGCGGCTTTAAGACCCACATCGGCTGCGCCTTTGAAAACAATTTGGCCGACGTGGCCTGCATCTCCTGCGGCCAGTGCATCGTGGCCTGCCCCACCGGCGCCCTGCACGAGAAGGACCAGACCGACAAGGTTTGGGAGGCCCTCAGCGATCCCACCAAGACCGTCATCGTCAACACCGCCCCTTCCATCCGCGTCACCCTGGGCGAGAGCTTCGGCATGCCCATCGGCACCAACGTCAAGGGCAAGATGGCCGCGGCGCTCCGCCGTCTTGGATTTGCCGGTGTATTTGACTGCGACGTGGGCGCGGACCTGACCATCATCGAGGAGGCCAACGAGCTCATCGAGCGGGTCCAGAACGGCGGCAAGCTCCCGATGATCACCTCCTGCTCCCCCGGCTGGGTCAAATACTGCGAGCACTACTTCCCCGAGTTCATCGACAACCTCTCCTCCTGCAAATCGCCCCAGCAGATGTTCGGCGCGGTCGCCAAGACCTGGTACGCCGAAAAGATGGGCATCGATCCCAAGGATCTGGTGGTTGTCTCCGTCATGCCCTGCACCGCCAAGAAGTTCGAGACCGGCCGTGACGACCAGGATGCGGCGGGCGTTCCCGACGTAGACGTGGCTCTCACCACCAGAGAGCTGGCGCGGATGATTCAGCGCGCGGGCATCGACTTTGTGAACCTTCCCGACGAGGACTTTGACGCGCCTCTCGGCATTACCACCGGCGCGGGCGCTATCTTCGGAGCCACCGGCGGCGTCATGGAAGCGGCGCTTCGCACCGCTGTCGAAACCCTCACCGGCGAAGAGCTGCAGAAACTGGAATTTAACGAAGTGCGCGGCACCGCCGGCATCAAAGAGGCCTCTTACAACGTGGCCGGTATGGATGTCAAGGTGGCTGTTGCTTCCGGCATCAAGAACGCGAGAAAACTGCTGGAAAACATCCGCGACGGCAAAGCGGACTACCAGTTCGTCGAGATCATGGCCTGCCCCGGCGGCTGTGTCAACGGCGGCGGTCAGCCCACCCAGCCCGCGGAGGTCCGCAACAATGTGGACCTGAAAGCCAAGCGCGCGGCCGCCCTCTATGCGGAGGACGAGAACCTGCCGCTGAGAAAGTCTCATGAGAGCCCGGTCTGCAAGGTCCTCTACGACGAGTACTTTGGCAAGCCCGGCAGCCACAAAGCCCACGAAGTGCTCCACACTTCCTATGTCAAACGCGATAGATTCTAAGCCATATTATAAAGTTTAACCAAAGAAGAGGGCCGGTCTCCATCTGGAGACCGGCCCTCTTCCCACCTACCGGTGGGGGATGCCGCGCTGTGGCGCATCAGAAACAAAAAACGCGTGTGACGCGGCGGTGTCGCCAATGGAACCCAAGGGCGCGACATGTCCGCCGCAGGCGCGGCGGCGAGTCGCCGCTCCCATACCGCGCCACGGCCCGTAGGAAGCCTAAGCGCGAACAACGCGGCGGTGTCGCCAATGGAACCAAGGGCGCGACATGCCGACCGCAGGTCCGCGACATGCTGACCGCAGGCGCGGCGGCAGGCGCGGCACTAGGCGCGCGGCTGGGACTTTTTATAGGCGTCGAGCATCTGGGTGTACTTCTTGCCCGCCAGTTGGAAGCTGATCTGGAACGCGGCGGTGATGATGGCGATCAGTGCGGCCGCAATCAGGAGGAAGATCATCCAGTCTCCCAGCTTTTCCAGCGGGAACCAGTGAAACAGCACCGCGTACAGGCACAGCACCGCCAACATGGTCAGACTGCTCAGGAGAATTCGGCAGCCGTAGGCCATCCGCTTGATGACCACATCAGAAAACGCGATGAAGTGGAGCACCGCCGCGGTGGCGGCCACGACCAGAATTTCCAATAGACGCAGATAGGAGATGGCGGTGACGCCGCAGAACAAAAATGAGACCACGCCGTAGACAATGAGGATGCCGCCGAAAACCAAGGCCATGTAGCTTTTGATTCCCAGCACGATTTCTATAAACTTTTTCATGGATGTACCTCCCCCTATGCAATCCCGATTTTCTCTCGGAGCGCGGGCGCGTACTGTCGGGATACCAGCACCCGTTCCCCATTTTCCAGACTGAGCTCCAACCGTCCTCCAAACTCCGGACGCAGGGAGCTCACCCGTGCCAGGTTGACGATGGCCGACTTGCTGATGCGGATAAAGTCGGACCCCGAGAGCCTTTCTTCCAGCTCATAGAGCCGCAATGGCGTCTCATAGACCTCTTTGTCCTGATAGAGGAATGTCTTTTTATCCACCGTATCAATATAAAGGACCTCCCTCGTGTCCAACAGGAAGGTGCGGCCCTCCCGCCATCCGGTGAGCTTGTGCTCGAACATCCGCAGGGCCGCCAGCATCCGCAAAACCTCCGCGCTTGTCTCCCGGCACTTGATGACGATCTCCGTCTCTTCCAGTTGGGGCACCTCTTTGATCTCGATTTTCAGTACCCTCACCGCCCTTCTCTATTTCTCTCAGCTGATGCCCTTATCATAGCCCGGTTTCCCCGCCCTGACAAGGGCTTTTTCCCCAGCTGCACTGGGGCGCTCCTAAGATGCAAAAAAGCCCGCGCTTGTCAGCGCGGGCTTTTCTTTCTTTATCTTACAGGTTCGGTCGGACGGGATCGGGATTGGCGGTCACCGCATAGGGAACGGCCTTTTCCTCCTGGCGCAGAAGTCTCGCCATCACCACAAAGCGCTGGCGGTCGGTGCGGCCGAAACGGCGGGTACAGGTGGACAGGGTGATGATCTTGTCGTCCTTGTCGACCAGCACGTCATAGTCGTGTTCGCTGCGCTCACGGGCGCTTTCCACCACGGCCATGAACTCCTCGTCGGACTGGTTGGGGTAATAGTATGGAAAGGTGTCCTCGGTATAGAAAGACGCGAAAATCTTGTAGGTCATGCTCTGTTCTTCGGTGGTAAAGTGGATAAACAGATTTTCTTTGGCAAAATCTAAGTGCTGGAACGCCGTCAGCTGGGCGAACATGACGTCGTTTTCGTTGCCAATGCGAGGATCAGCGCTGTAATTGGTCCAGTTGTGCCCGTAGATGACCATATTGCGGGACATCTGGGAAGCATTGCCAAGGATATCCTCGTAATCGGCCCAGATGACGCCGTTGAAGCTATAATTTTTATCGTAGCCCAGGGACAGATAGGTGCTGTTGTTCTTATAATGGACTACGGGATAATCGATATTCGTGCCCTCTACCGTCAGCCAGCCCTTAACATCGCTGTTCTTGTCGCTGTATTCCTTGATTTTCTCAAACATGGTAGCATCCACATAGGGGGAATTTTCTAAGTTGCCGGACCCAGGCAGCATCTCCGCTTCGGTCAGCTCCGGCTTCGAGCTGGAAGAAGACGAGGAAATGGAGGAAGAACTGCTCGACGAACTGGAACTGGGCTCCTCCGGGGCTTTGAATACCACGTGGAAGACAAAACGATCCAAGACGGCGGCCAATAGAAGGAAGAGGACAAAGGCTGTGACAATCAGCACATTCCGATTGCGGAAGAACGCGCAAATCTTATTCCAAGGATCACTGGGGGACTTTTTATTCACTTTTTTCTTCAACTCCTACCCAAAGTATGATATCATTTCCGCCCATCAGGCTTTTTGGCAGAATCTTGTTCTATTATAGCACAAAATGGCCCTGCAATCGCGGTTTACAGCGAAATTTTTACAATTTATTTGTAAATTCCGGGCCGTCTTTGGTGGAAAAATTTTCATAATACATGTATTTCTTTTACATAATTCCCGTATCAATTTTACATCCATCGCATATACTAATAACTAGCCCGTCAAAAAGGGCGTCTATCATGACATGAAAGGAGTTTTCCCTCAGGGGGCGATGAACACAATGGAACACAACAATACTACAACTTATGCGGCCAGCCAGAACAATAATTACTCCACGTTGCATCAAAACCGATGGTTTGCCGTATCCGGCGACATCGACGACTTTATCTTTTATGATGAAACCGAGGATGGATATGAACATACTTACGTCAGTGAGAAATAGTCCTGCCGCCGATCCCCATGAATAAACCCGGAAGAAATGAAGTTTCATTTCTTCCGGGTTTTTTTATAGCCTTCAGCGGACCTGCGGTCCGCATGTCGCGCAATGGGCTTTCTACACCGCCGCCGCGCCCACGCTCAAGATTTTAACGAGCTATGCCGCGGTTTCCCCCGGCGGAGCCAGCCGGCATGACGCGCCCTTGGTTTTAGTCGCGACACCGCTGCGGCGCCCGCGCTCAGGGTTGCATCGTATCACAGCGCGATCTCCCCCCCACCGGTAGGTGGTGGCTGGGGTAAGGTGATGGTAATGGTAGTGCCCTTGCCCTCCCGGCTGCGCACGGAGATCTCCCCGCCCAGGCTGGCCGCCACGTGCTTAACGATAGAGAGCCCCAGTCCGGTGCCGCCGACCTTCCGGCTGCGGCCCTTGTCCACCCGGTAAAACCGCTCGAAGATACGGCCCTGGTGCTCGGGCGCAATGCCGATGCCATTGTCCTCCACCACGATCTTGGCCTTGTCTCCCACGCGGTGGACTCGCACCTTTACATAGCCCCCGGGGCGGTTATATTTGATGGCGTTATCCATGAGGTTGGAGATCATCTGATAGATGTCCTCCCGGCAGGCGGTCAGGGTGATATTTTCCCCCTCCACGGTGACGGCCACCTGGGCCTTTTCCGCTTCCGGAGCCATATGTTCCGCCGCCTCTTTGGACACGTCGATGAGATCCACCTGGCTTCGCGGCGGATGGTATTCTTCGGCTTCCAGGCTGGAGAGCTTCAATATGTCCTCGATGATGCTGGTCATCCGCTGTGATTCATCCCGTATCCGCAGGAGGTATTCATGGGCCTTCCTATCGTCCCGCACCAGCCCCGCCGCCAAAAGCTCCGCAAAGCCTTTGATGGAAGTGATGGGGGTCTTGAGCTCATGGGAGGCGTTGGCCACAAACTCCCGGCGCATTTCGTCCATCTGGCGGGACTGGGTCACGTCGGTGAGCACCACCACCGCGCCCCGACGCTCCGCTTTGCCCCCGCCAATCCAGCTTTCCCGCACCGGCGAAACCCGAACTTCCACAATGGCGCCCGCCGTGCGCCGCAAATCTAAGTCAAAGATGCAGGAACGCCCCTCCTTGACAGCCAGGGAAACGCTGTCATACAGCTTCATCTCCCGGGTCAGGTGGATAAAGTCCAAGCCCTCGGCCTCGCCCTGCTCCCCTAGAAAGCTGCGGGCGCTCACGTTGACTAAGATGACTTTCATGCCCGGGTCCACAAAAATGAGGCCCTGCTCCATACTGTCGAGAATGAACCGGTTTTGGTCCCGCTGGGTGGAGAGCTTGTTCCGGGCCCGGGTGATGTCCTCGTTCATCTCATCGATGGTCCGGATGAGGGGTGAAATTTCCTCCAAGGAGCTGGTGTCCACCGTCCCGATCCGATCGCCGGTCGGGTTCATCTGGACCGTGACCGCATCCACCGTCTCTAAGAGAGGCCGCATGGCCCGGTTGGCCGCGTACCGGGAGAGGAGGAGGGCCACTGCCAAGGCAACGCCTACGGCCACCAGCGCCATGGGCCAAAGCCCCAGCAGGGTCTGGGTCACCTCCCCGTTAGTGCGGGCCATCCGGTAGATGTTGTCCCCCGATTTGACCGCCACATAGACCATCCGTGTCAAAAAGGTGTCGGACCGGCGCTTGGCAACGCCGATGCCCTTGGTTTTGGCCTCCTTGATTTCCTCCCGGCCGCCATGGTTTTCTAGCGCCTGGGCGTTTTCGTCCGAGTCCCCCAGCACCGTGCCGTCGGGCCCCACGATGGTAATGCGGCTCCCCGAAAGCTCCTTCATCCGGGCGGCCAGCGTCTCCCCGTCGGCCGTGGTGTCACACGCGCCGATCATGATGCCTAGGCTTTCTCTCATGTTGTCCACGATATCCCGTTCCTTGGTGACTGCAAACATGCCCGCCATCACCGCGCACACCAACAAAATTACCACGGCGCAGGTGATGAATATGCGCAAAAAGATGTCTTTTTTCAAGCTTCACTTCTCCCCCCTTGTTCCCGGGCACTGGGTCCGGCCCGCTAGCCGATAAACCGATACCCCACGCCCCGGACGGTTTTGATATAGCGCTGGGTTTCCCCGTTGTCCCCCAGCTTATTGCGCAGGGTCCTGACATGCATGTCCAGGGTGCGGGTCTCCCCCACATAGTCATAACCCCAGATTTCGTCGAGGAGGGTCTCCCGAGGCAGCACCCGGTCCTTGTTCTCCATGAGCATTTTGAGCAGCGCAAACTCCTTGAGGGTGAGTTCCACCGGCGCTCCCGCTTTGGATACCGTCCGCTTGTCCACGTCCAGGGTGATTTCGCCCAAGGTGATGACCTCGGGCTTTTGCGCCATGGTCTCCCCCTTCCGCAGCGCCGCCCGGACCCGGGCCGCCAGCTCCAGTATGCCAAAGGGCTTGGTGATGTAATCGTCCGCGCCGCTGTCGAGCCCCGTCACCTTGTCCACCTCGCTGGACTTAGCCGTGAGCATGATGACCGGCACCGGCGCGGTTTTCTTCTGTGCCTTGAGCTTCTTGAGAGCCGCAATGCCGTCCATTCCCGGTAGCATGATGTCCATGAGAATGAGGTCCGGCGGGCTTTGTTCCGCAGCCGCCAAACACTCCTCCGCGCTTTCAAACGCCTCGATCTCATAGGAAAAGGACTCCAGCGTGCACTGGATCACTTCCCGGATATCCTCTTCATCCTCCGTGATGAATATTCTCTTGGACAATCCTTCTCACCCTTTTCATTATTCTTAACCACCTACCGGTGGGGGATATCGCGCCCTTGATTTTCTCCGCGACACTGTCGCGTCACCCGCGCCAGGGTTCCTGCGAGACGCAACGCGGCTTCCCGTCCCGGCAGGGGCCGCGGACCTGCGGTCGGCATGACGCGCCCTTGGTTTTCTTTGCAACACCGCCGTGGCACCCGCACCCAGGGTTCCTGCGAGACACAGCGCGGCTTCCCGCCCCGGCAGGGGCCGCGCCCTTGGTTTCCTTCGCAACACTGCCGCGTGGCCCACGCTCGGGGTTCCATCGCGCTACAGCGCGGCATCCTCCGGCGGTAGGCGGTTAGAGGATTTGGGTCTTTTTGTGCAGACCGGTGGAATAGAAAATCACCCACTCGCAGACATTGACGGCGTGATCGGCAATGCGTTCCAGATATTTGGCCACCATGAGCGTGTCAATGGCGTCGTCGGCCAGGTCCTGGTTTTGAGAAATCTTTTCAATCAAGTCGTTTTTGACACTGACAAACAAGGCGTCCACCTCGTCGTCCCGCTTGATGATGGCGCCCGCGTGGGCGGGGTCGTTATGAATATAGCTTTCCACACTCTCATGCACCATGGCGCTGGCAATGGAGGCCATGGCCTCCAGATGCTCGGAGACCTGCATGGCGCTCTCCTCTTCAAAGCGCATGGAGAGGTCGGCGATGTCCGCCGCCTGGTCCCCGATGCGCTCTAGGTCCGTGATCATCTTCAGCGTGGTGGAGATGGCCCGCAGATCCCGGGCCACCGGCTGCTGGCGCATGAGCAGGCGCAGGCTTCTCGCTTCGATGGCCTTCTCTATATCGTCCACCTGCCGGTCCTGGTCGATGATCTCCCGCGCCATGTCGCGATTACTGGTGCCCAGCGCCTCGATGGATTTGGTGATGGCCTCCTCCACCATGGCCGCCATTTTGATAAGGTCTGTATTCAGAAGCTCCAGCTCCCGGTCAAAACTGAGTCTAGCTGACATCTGTGTTCCTCCATTATATCATAATCAGCGCTTTTATCCAAAGCGACCGGTGATGTAATCCTCGGTGCGCTTGTCGCTGGGCATGGAGAACATCTTCTCCGTGTCCGCATACTCCACCATCTCCCCCACTAGGAAAAAGGCGGTGTAATCGGAGATGCGGGCCGCCTGCTGCATGTTATGGGTGACAATGGCCACTGTGTATTTCTCCTTGAGCTCCACCATGAGGTCCTCGATCTTCATGGTGGAGATGGGATCCAAGGCGGAGGTGGGTTCGTCCATCAGGAGCACCTGGGGGGATACCGCCAGGGCTCTGGCGATGCACAGCCGCTGCTGCTGCCCGCCGGAGAGTCCCATGGCGCTTTTTTTAAGCCGGTCCTTGACTTCGTCCCACAGCGCCGCGCCCCGCAGGGAGGTTTCCACCAGCTCGTCGAGCTGGCTCCTTTTCTTGATGCCGTGAATGCGCGGGCCATAGGCCACATTGTCATAGATGCTCATGGGGAAGGGATTGGGCTTTTGAAACACCATCCCCACCCGCTTTCTTAGCATGGTCACATCCACTTTGGGGTCGTAGATGTCCTGACCCTCCAACAGCACCTGTCCTTCGATCTTTACATGTTCGATGAGATCGTTCATCCGGTTGAGGGTCTTTAAATAGGTGGATTTTCCACACCCCGAAGGCCCGATGAGGGCTGTAATCTTATTTTTCCTCATCTGCAAATTGATGTTCTTTAAGGCTTGGTTGTCCCCGTAATATAAATGGAGGGACTTGGTTTCCATTATATTTTCCATAGACTCTCCTTTCTCTGCCTACCGGCGAGGAAGACGCGCAACTGGGTTTCCTTTGCGACATCGCCGCGTCACCCGCGTTTATGGTTCCATCGCGTCACAGCGCGGTTTCCCCCGGCGGAGCCGGTCGCGTCGCCCGCACTCAGGGTTCCATCGCAACATCGCCGCGTGGCTCGCGCTTATGGTTCCATCGCGACACAGCGCGGCATGGGTGCGGGTACTACCCGCAGCGGAAGCGGCGGGCCAGGCGCTTGGTAGCGAAGTTGATGAGCAGTACGATGATGACCAGCACCGCCGCGATAGCAAAACTCACGCCCAGGTCCTCGCCGCGCATGGCGTACTGATAAAGCTGTACGGTCAGGGTGGCGCCGGAGGTCTCTAAATGCTCGAAAACGCCCGCCGGGGTCAGTTTGAGCATCTTGACGCCGATACCCGCTGTAAAGATGAGGGCCGCCGACTCACCGACAATTCGCCCGATGCTCAGGATGATGGCGGTGATGATACCCGGCATGGCGCTGGGCAGGAGGACCGTGCGAATCATGTGGACGCGGGTAGCGCCGATGCCCAGGGCCGCCTCCCGATAAAGGGGATTGACGGACTTTAAGGCCTCCTGGGTGGTGCGGATGATGGTGGGCAGTACCATAATGGACAGCGTCAGCCCACCGGCGAGGATGGAATATTGCAGCCCCATGAACACCACAAAGAACATGAAGCCAAACAGTCCATAGATGATGGACGGGATACCGGCCAGCGTTTCGGTGGTAAATTCAATGATTTTGACAAACTTGCTCTTTCCGCCGTACTCGGTCAGGTAGATGGCCGCGCCAATGCCGATGGGGGTGGAAATGAGCAGGGTGATAAGGACGATATAGAGGGTGTTGATGATATTGGGCAGGATACCGATGGTCCCGGTGAGCTCACTGGGCGCGGTGGTGAGAAAGCTCCAACTGATGGAAGGTACGCCGCGCACCAGAATATAGGCGAGGATGCCCACGGTCATCAGGATGGTGACGCCGGCGCTCAACCAGATGAGCCCCCGCAGAAAGAGGTCCATCGGTCTCAGCTTTTTGTACATCTACTCCGCCCCCTTCTTGAGCACTGCATTCAGAATCAAATTGAGGACCATAATGAAGACGAAGAGCACAAGGCCGATGGCAAAGAGGGCCTCCCGGTGGAGTCCGGAGGAATAGGACATCTCCTGGACAATACCGGTGGTCATCAGCCGGACACTGCCGAAGAGCTCCGGGCGGTTGACCACATTGCCCGCCACCATAATGACTGCCATGGTCTCCCCCACCGCCCGGCCGATGCCCAGCACCACGCCGGTCATAATCCCCGACCGTGCCGCTGGAATCTGCACCTTGAAGATGGTCTGCACCTGGGTGGCTCCCAGGGCCAGGGATGCCTCTGTCAGCTCCCGGGGCACGGCCTTGAGGCTCGTTTCTGAAATGTTGACGATGGTGGGCAATACCATCACCGCCAGAATGAGGATGGCGGAAAACAGACACATACCCAGCGCCAGTCCGAAGATCTTGGCCACCAGGGGCACGACGACGATCATGCCGATGAGGCCATAGATCACCGACGGGATACCGGCTAAGAGCTCCACCGCCGCCCGCAATGCCCCCCTCATCTTTTTCGGCGCGATTTCCGCAATGAAGACGCTGGTGAGGAGCCCGATGGGCACCCCCAATAGGATGGCGCCGAAAGTGCCGTAGATGGAGGCCAGAATCATGGACAGGATGCCGAATTGGGGGTCCGCCGCCGTGGGCGCCCAGACTTCCCCGAATAAGAATTCCTTCACCCCGATTTTGCCAATGGCCGGTCCGCCGGAAAAGATCATATACGCGGTTATGATGACGACGCTGATCACCGCCACCAGGGCGCACAGAATAAAGATGATCTCAAAGACCGTCTCCACCGCCTTTTTGTTCCGGCGGCTTTTATAAATTTCCTCCCGCTGGGCCTGTTTCGGGAGCTCCAGAATCATCGCACGATCTTGACGCAAAATTCCACCGCCTTTTATAAGGTCTTGTTCTTTACATTTTGTTTACAATCTTTTATAAATCACTATTTGTATATTTCCCTTCTTAGACGGAAAACTCCATGCAGCAAGTGCACAGAGTTTTCTCATAGGGAATCTGGTAAAAAGAAGAGGATTTAAAAAAGTGGGAGAGTTTTTTAGTTAACAGGGATGCAGCCGATGGATTTCGCGACCTCCTGGCCCTCGTCGCTCAGGGCAAAGGTGAGGAACGCCTGCGCCAACGCGCTTCCCTCGCCTTTAGTGACCATGAGGAAGGGGCGCTGGAGGGTGTAGCTGCCGTCTTTGACAGTCGCCTCTGACGGGGCGACACCGCCGACTTTGAGCGCTTTAATGGAATCGTCCACATAATCGAGGGAGACGTAACCGATGGCATTCTCGTTGGTGGCCACCAGGTTTTTGACTTGGCCGGTCTCATTGAGCTCGCTCTGGTATTTGGCCGCGTCCTTGACGCCGACGATCTCTTCAAAGCCGTCGCGGGTGCCGGAGCCGGCCTCTCTTCCAACCACAACGATGGAGGCGTCCTTACCGCCCAGTTCGCTCCAATTGGTGATGTTGCCCAGGAAAATGTCCTTGAGTTGGTCGATGGTCAAATCTTCCACCCCGTTATTGGGGTTGACCGCCACGGCGATACCGTCGAGGGCCACAGTGTTTTCCGTCAGTCCGTTCTTTTCCTCGTCCTTGAGCGCGCGGCTCAGATTGCCGATATCGGAAACGCCGTCATTGACATTGGTCACCGCCGCGCCCGAGCCGCCCAGCTGCACGTCCACGGTCACATCCGGGTTCTTCGCGGTGAACGCCTCGCCCCAGGCCTTGGCCACCTTTTCCATGGAGGTGGAGCCCGAGAGCTTCAAAATACCGGAGAGGGCGGCGTCACTCTGGGAACTGCTACTGCCGGCGGAGGAGCTATTCTCCGAAGGGGTGCTGCTGTTTTCTTTGCTGGCGCATCCAGCAAATGCCGTGGTGATCATCGCGGCCGCCAAGAGGGCCGCCAAAAGCTTTTTCATTCAACAAAACTCCTTACTCCTTGCAATGAAATTTTCGCAGCTTTTTGCTGCTTTTACCTTGACTATCCTTTATTTTTGGGAACAATGCTATCATACACGGCCCCGCTTTTGTGTAAAATCTAAGTTACTGATAGCTTTTGTAAAGTTTACGTAAACCGGCTGCGCCGGGGCGTGTCGCGCTGTGGCGCAATGGAACTATAAGCGCGGGTGACGCGGCAATGTCGCCAAGGAAACCAAGTGCGCGACATCCTCGCCGGTAGGCGCGCGGCCGGCTCCGCCGGGGGATACCGCGCTGTGGCGCAATGGAACTATAAGCGCGGGTGACGCGGCAGTGTCGCGAAGGAAACCAGTTGCGCGTCTGCCTCGCCGGTAGGCGCGCGAGTGACGACGCGGCAGTGTCGCGGAGGAAGCTAAGTGCGCGACATCCTCCGCCTCGTAGGTGCTGATTTTTAGGAAAAGCTATGGTATAATAAGGAAAACTCGATCGCAGAGAAAGGAGGACGCACCATGGAACTGCACCAGATTGTCAAGCCACCCCGCCGCGCGCTGGCCCTGTGGCGCGTCCGCGCCCTGCTGCTGGCCTTTTTGCCCGCCTTCCTCTGCTCCCTCCTGTTTGAAGTCATGTCCCTGCTCTGGCTCATCGCCAACGGGGTCTGGATTGCCGTCTTCCTCTATTTGTATTGCTTTTGGTACCCCATCAAGTGGAAGAAACTCAGTTTTTGCCTCACTGAAAAAATACTATATATTAATAACGGAGTTGTTTATACGCACCGTAGATTTATTCGTCTGCAAAATGTCCAATTTGTCAGCACTTATCAGTCACCGCTGATGAAATTGGCGGGGCTTGCCTCGGTAATCATCCGGGCCCCGGGCGTCTCTATGTACCTGCCCTCCCTCTACAAAGAGGACGCGGAATCCCTCTACGAAGCCCTCACTGTTTTCTGCCTCACGCGGGAAGAAGAGGGGGGCATCGGCCGATGAAAGAACTCCATCGCTGTCATCCCATCTTTATCGTCAACAGTATGGCCCGCTACCTCTACCTGCTGCTGATCCCCCTGGCCCGCGGCTTTCTCTCCTCCCTCCGGGGCGGATTCACCGCCTGGCTTTCCGGCGCCTGGATGGACATCATCATTGTCCTCCTCATCGTGTCCATCGGCGTGCTGATCTGGTGGAATTTGGTCTTCTGGTTTGATAAAACCGGCCTGACTGTGAAGACCGGCGTCTTCCTCCGCCAGCGCATCTTCCTGCCCGCCTCCCGTCTTTCCACCCTGTCGGTGACCCGGCAGTACTGGCTCAAACCCATCGGCGCCGTGGTCCTGCGGGTGGACACCCTGGCCGGCGGAAAACGAAACGCCGATTTAACCCTCATCCTCCGCCGCACCGACGCCCAGCAGATCTTCGGCACCCTGCGGCAGGACCGGCAGGCCGAGGGCTTCACCATCCGGGAATATGTCCCCCGGCAGCTCTATGTCACCGCCCTTTCCGCCATCCTATCCAACTCCTTTGCCGGCGTCGTCTTTGTGGCCACCTTTATCTCCTCATTGGGCCAGATTTTGGGTAAGGAAATCCAGACCCGGATTGTAGGCACTTTCGAACAGGTCACCAAGGCCTTCGCCTTCGGCATCCCGCCCTTTGCCGCGGCCCTGGCCTACGTCATCCTGGGCGGCTGGCTGGTGGCGTTTTTGCTCAATCTCTTCCGCCACAAGAACTTTTATGTCCGCCGCTCTTATAACAATCTGTATATACATGGGGGTATTTTTACTAACCGTAGTTACAGTTTGGCCATGGATTCCATCAATTACCTGGATATCCGCCAAAGCGTGCTAACCAAAATCCTCCGGCTTCACACCGCTTTTATCCACTGCGCCGGGTTTGGCAAGGACAAAAGCGACGTCTCCGCCGTCATCCCGGCGGTCACCGAGCGGGAGCTTCACCGCACCCTTCATCTGCTCCTGCCCGAGTTTACCCTTTCCAAGCGGGAGGCAAAACCCAACCTGGGCTCCATCTTCAAATTCATCATCGACCCATTCTGGCCCTGTCTGCTGCTTCCGCTCGCCACCCTGCTGCTTTGCAATATCTTCCCCAGTTGGAGCGACCTGATTGGCTTTATCGGCCTCATGGCCTCCATCCCCTCTTATTGGTGGATGATTTTACGGATTGAAGATTTTGCCAGCTCCGGCATCGGATTTGACGGTTCTTGTTATACCTTCCGTTATTCAACCGGGTTTTATCTACACACTGTAGTAATCCCTAAGAACAAAATTGTCTCACTGCGGGTACGGCAAAGTATCCTGCAGCGTCCTGACGATCGGTGCGACGTCATCATCCACACCTGTGCCGAGGGTTGGCAGCGGCACCACTGCAAAAATCTCTTGCGCAGTGAGGTGGTGGCGCTTTTCGGCACGACCGATCCCTACTGTCCCCATTTTGTCAAGACCGGTTTTTTTGGACAATTTGCCTTCTTTCGCCGCTCTGACCGCGCCCGCTGACCTATCCAGGTCGATTTCCGGCGTTTTCTTCCTCTGTGAAACAAATTTCCACGGGAGATAGCGGAAAAAGTGTTGACAAACAAAAAAATGTAGTGTAGAATATAATTCGCTCAGTAACTTTACGGGCGTTTTATGGCGGCATAGCTCAGTTGGCTAGAGCATTCGGTTCATACCCGAAGTGTCGATGGTTCAAATCCATTTGCCGCTACCATTCATACCCATCCTCCAATAGGAGGATGGTGAAACGGCCCGTTGGTCAAGTGGTTAAGACACCGCCCTTTCACGGCGGCTACACGAGTTCGAATCTCGTACGGGTCACCAAAAAAGCAGAATGCAATTTGCATTCTGCTTTTTTTATTCCGCCTACCGGCGAGGATAGCGCGCTCTTGTCTTGCCCCGGCGCAGCCGGTGGCGCGCACTTGGTTTCCCCGCAACACTGTCGCGTCACCCGGGCTTAGGTTACCGTTGCGCCTCAGCGCGGCTTGCCCCGGCGCAGCCGGTGGCGCGCACTTGGTTTCCTCCGCAACACTGTCGCGTCACCCGGGCTTAGGTTACCGTTGCGCCTCAGCGCGGCTTGCCCCGGCGCAGCCGGTGGCGCGCACTTGGTTTTTCTCCGCAACACCGCTGCGTCACCCGGGCTTAGGTCACCGTTGCGCCTCAGCGCGGCTTGCCCCGGCGCAGCCGGTGGCGGCGGTCCTCGGTGACCTTGCCGTCAAAGAGCTGGATGGCCCGGGGCGCGGACGCTGCAATCTCGCTGTCGTGGGTGATGAGCACCACGGTGTGCCCCTCGTCGTGCAGGCCCCGCAGGATTTCCATGACCTCCTGCCCCGCGGCGAAATCCAGGTTTCCGGTGGGCTCGTCGGCCAGCAGGATGGGGGGCTTTGCCGCGATAGCCCGGGCGATGGCCACCCGCTGCTGCTGGCCGCCCGACATCTGGCTGGGCCGGTGGTCGAGCCTTTGCCCCAATCCGACACGGCAGAGGCTTTCCCGGGCCAGTTTGTGACGCTCTTCCCGGGGGATGCCCCGGTAAATGAGGGGCAGTTCCACATTTTCCATGGCATCCAGGCTGGGTATCAGGTTAAAACCCTGGAAGATAAAGCCGATTTTCCGGCCGCGGATGCGCGAGAGCCGGTCGTCGTCCATATGGGATACCTGCTCCCCCGCCAGCAGGTATTCCCCCGAAGAAGGGATGTCCAAACAGCCTAGGATGTTCATCATGGTGGATTTGCCTGAGCCCGAATGGCCAATGATGGCGGCAAATTCCCCTTGGTCAATGGCGATGGATACCCCATCCAGCGCCCGGACCTCGCTCTCCCCTTCGTTATAAATTTTATAGACATCTTTGAGTTCTATTAAATGTTCCACGTGGCATTTCCCCTTCCTGACAACTGACGCGGCGCCTAAATTGATCAAAATGCGTGGCAGACCGCAGCGCTCTGACGTTGCTTCTTTTTTATTATGGGGAATTTCCTCCTATTTAACCAAGCAAAAAGCGACCGGAACGTTCCGGCCGCTTTCGCTTTTTTATCGGGGCGGCGCTGATGTCCGCTTGTGTTCTCACGCCCTGCGCTTTGCTTTTTAGTAGAATTTTCGCCGCGCTCTTAAAGGCTTTCGCGTTTCACGTTCCGCCCTATGCGCAAACAATAGCCGCTCAGGCGGCTACTTCCGCTTCGCTCCAAACACTCATGCGCTGAGACATCGGCGTCTCACGCAATGTCCTTTTGCGAAAAAAAGCCGCAGAAAGCGGCTATTTTTCCTTGCCTTTTTCCTTGCCCAAATGCATCTCGATTTGTGTTTGTAATCGCGCCATCTGACGCTGACTCGCATGCCAACCCGCAAGGAAAGCACGGCGGCTGATTTCCTTGGAATCAACTCCCTTTCCCAGGTCATCATTCTCTCGCAAATAAGACTCAAACTCTTCATCGAAGGCTGACATTTTTACACCTCTTTTACTAACAAAGTTCCTTAATCGGACCTACAGTCCGATTATAACACTTTTTATTACCTATAATCAAGTAAAAGGCATTGATGTAGGTGCAAAAAATGAAAGAGGATAAAAATTTGATTGGCATGCGTCTGCGGCAGGCTCGTCTGTCGGAGTCGCCTAAAGCTACCCAAAAGGATATTAGTGCCCGTCTGCAAGTGTTGGGCATCAAACTGACCGACAGCTCCATCGGGAAAATCGAGGCCGGGACCCGACCGGTGACCACAATCCAACTGGTTGCCTTGGCCAAGGTGCTCAAAGTCTCCGCCGCTTGGCTCTTGGGTGAAACAGATGACCCCAAATTTCCCGGTGCTTCCTCCCCTACTGCTTGAGGTGAAACTGGGGAGCCAGGGTGCTATCCTGTGCTTTTTCTCCCGTTATCCACCGTTTCTCCATAATAACTATTACAAAAAGGGCGCTATCTTATAGATAGCGCCCTTTTCTTCGCCGATTAAAGGCCAAATTCATCTTTGAGCGTCTGGGTCATCACGTCGATGGGCGCCTCCACCCCTGTCCAGAGGGTGAAATTGACCGCGCCTTGATTGACCAGCATCCCCAGGCCGTTGACCGTCTTGGCCCCTCTCTTCTCCGCCTCTTGGAGAAAGAGGGTGTGGGGATCATTGAAAATGACATCGCTGACCACCATCCGGGAAGTCACTGTGTCATAGTTGACATCGGGTTTGTCATTGACATTGGGAAAGAGCCCCACCGAAGTGGCATTGACAAAGATATCGGTGTCCGCCGGCACCTCCACCGGCCGGTCCCAGAGAATAAAGGCTCCCTCCGCCGGGGTTTTATCGCTGATGAGCTTTGTGAGCTCTTCTCCCCGCTCCTTATCCCGGTTGGCGATGGTCACCTTTTTCGCCCCCGCCAGCGCACATTCCACCGCAATGGCCCGCGCCGCGCCGCCGGCGCCCAGGACGGTGATATTTTTCCCCTCGATGCCGACGCCCGCGTCCTTTAGGGAGGTAATAAAACCTTTGCCATCGGTATTTTCGCCGAAGAGCTTGCCGTCGTTATTGATGATCGTATTGACGGCACCGATAATGGACGCCGCTTCCGACAGCTCATCCAGATACTCTAATACCTTCACCTTGTGGGGTATGGTACAGTTGACGCCTCTCATATGAAAGGCGCGCACCGCCTCAATCGCCGGCTTTAGATCGCCGTCGTTGACTTTGATGGTCAAGTAGCGGTAGTTGAGGCCCTTGGCGGCGAAAGCCGCTTCTTCCATTACGCCGGTGGGATTTTCATCAATGGGGCAGCCAAACGCCCCTACCAGCTCCGCACGATAACATTTTGCCATGGTGATCTCCTTTTCTCCGGCGCAACACCGTTTTCTCCTGTCCGTTCCCTGCCTTCCGCCGGGTTAAGCGCGAGGGAAACCCGCCGTCCTATCAGGTTCCATTTGACGGCTCTTTCGTATCTTTAGTATACCACGGCAAAACGCTGGGGGCAATCATCTCCTCTTTTTCACAAACCTTCCATGGCATGGTGGAAAATGAGAGGTGGCGGATGCTCCGTCACATCATTTGGTTAGAAGTTATTTTATTTCTAAAAATTTCTCCTAAATTTTATATTTGTGACCGCTCTGTGACCTGTAAGGAGTATCATAGAGTCATAGAAACAAGAATCAAACGCTTTATCATACACAAAGAGGTGACCATTATGAAACAGACAAATAAAAAGTGGCGCAACCGAATCAAAACTGTGGTCTCTTCCCTTTTGTTGCTCATGATCATGGGTGTTTCCATCTATGCGCAGCCCGCACTGAGCCAGACAAATGGCGATCAAATCCGCATTGAGGATCAGCAGATCCCCCAGGCGCAGCAGCCCCAGGGACTGACGGAACTCAGTGAGAATCCGGTGCCGCAGGCCGCCCTTCCCAACACCCAGGCTGCCGCTCCGGCAGCGGCCGTCACCACTGCGAACCGCGCTGCAGTTGGCGCCCCGACCACGGAAGCCGACGCTCCCCAGACGAATGCCGACAATGATATCCCGGTGACCAGACGTCCGGCCACCACGACATCCGCAGCCGTCACAACCGCACCGCAAGTCACTACGATTCCCGCCGTCACCACGACTCCGAAAGTCACCACCACTCCCGAAGTCACTACCACTCCGAAAGTCACTACCACTCCGGAAGTTACCACGACCCCGAAAGTCACCACCACTCCCGAAGTCACTACCACTCCGAAAGTTACCACGACCCCGGAAGTTACCACCACTCCCGAAGTCACCACCACTCCGAAAGTCACTACCACTCCCGAAGTTACCACCACTCCGAAAGTTACCACTACCCCGGAAGTTACCACCACTCCCGAAGTTACCACGACCCCGGAAGTTACCACGACCCCGGAAGTCACCACGACCCCGGAAGTTACCACCACTCCCGAAGTCACCACCACTCCGGAGCCCGCGCCCAATCCTTCCAAGGTTCTGGCTTCCACCTGGTATGAATATGCGCTGGAACTGATCGACCAGTTCAACGCCTGCACCACCAACGACGAGCGCACCGAGCTGCTCGGCAAATTCTACGCCTCCAACGACCTGTTCCGCGACAAATTGGTGGCCGATCACGGCGAAGAGGGCATCTTCTGGGATTCCCTGGGTTCCGCCTTTGCAGAGGCCACGCTCCATCACAAGAGCGAAGACCTTTACCTCCACGTCTACTTCACCCCCTACAAGCTGGATGACGGCACAACCCAATGGACCCCCATCGTTTACGCCAACACCTCCGGCGTCGTCCGCAAAGGCACCCAGTGGTTTACCAACCTGGTCTGGAACCCCGACGACAACGTCTGGTATGAGTACACTTCCTTCAATCAGTGGGGCAAACTGGAACACACCTCCCTCTCCGGGTTTAAAGATGCCAATACCGATTGGTGGGCGAAACTCCAGGAAGAGATGACCACCGATACCGAGCATTGGTCCCCCCTACCCGACATCGAGACCATCAATGCAAACGATGAAGTCGTCCCGATGAGCGAAGAAGTGGGCGACGAACCCGGCACCGAGACCCCAAGCAACAGCCTTCTCACTGACGGCGATAACGCCGCAAGCGATGCTCCACAGATAGACACTGATAACACTTCTTCTTCTCATTCTTCCGGCGCCGATGCATCTTCCTCCGAAGCTGGCACTACCACCAGCACCCCCGACGCCGAATAAAACAAAGAAAGGACCACCCTTTTGGGTGGTCCTTTCTTTGTCCGGGCGTTGCAAACGATGGAATGCCTGGTCGGCGCAAAGATATAGCTCGTTTCCTCCAAGAATTTAAATCGCGCTGTCAAAAAGGCCGCGGTCCAAACGGACCGCGGCCTTTATCATGATGAAAAGCATTAGGGATTTAAGGAGTAGTTGGGCGCTTCCTTGGTGATATAGATGTCGTGGGGATGGCTTTCTTTGAGTCCAGCGCCGGTGATGCGGACAAACTGGGCCTTTTCATGGAGCTCCTCAATGGAGCGGCAGCCACAGTAACCCATGCCGGACTTGAGTCCGCCCATGAGCTGATAGACGGTATCGGACACAGCTCCCTTATAAGGCACCCGGCCCTCTACGCCTTCGGGCACCAATTTTTTGTTGTCCTCTTGGAAGTAACGGTCCCGGCTACCGTTTTTCTGCGCCATGGCGCCCAGGCTGCCCATGCCGCGGTAGACCTTGAACCGGCGGCCCTGATAGATTTCGCTCTCGCCTGGGGATTCCTCGCAGCCGGCCAGGATGGAGCCGAGCATGACGGAGGAGCCGCCGGCCGCCAGCGCCTTGACGATGTCGCCGGAATATTTGATACCGCCGTCAGCAATGACGGGGATGTTATATTTGGCCGCGACACAGGCCGCATCATACACCGCGGTGATCTGGGGCACGCCGATGCCCGCGACCACACGGGTGGTGCAGATGGAGCCGGGGCCGATGCCCACCTTGATGGCGTCGGCGCCCGCGCTGATCAAATCCTCAGCCGCAGCCGCGGTGGCGATGTTGCCCGCGATGAGTGGCACATGGGGGAAAGCCTTCTTGACCTTTTCCACGCAATGGAGGATGTTCATGCTGTGGCCGTGGGCCGAGTCCAGACACAGCACATCCACCTGGGAGTCCACCAGGGCGCCCGCCCGGTCGAGGACGTCGCTGGTCACGCCGATCGCGGCGCCGCAGAGCAGTCTCCCCTTGCTGTCACGGGCGGAGTTGGGATACTGGACCGCCTTTTCAATGTCCTTAATGGTGATGAGGCCCTTGAGATAGCCCTGGTCGTCCACCAAGGGCAGCTTCTCGATCTTGTGCTGGCGCAAAATCTCTTGCGCTTGGCTGAGCGTCGTGCCCACCGGCGCAGTGATCAGATTCTCGTGGGTCATCACGTCTTTGATTTTTACGTTAAAATCGGTCATGAAGCGCAAGTCCCGGTTGGTGAGGATGCCAACCAGCTTCCCCTTTTCGCAGATGGGGACGCCGGAAATTTTATATTTCCCCATGAGCTCGTCCGCGTCAAAGACAAAATGCTCGGGGGACAGGGAGAAAGGATTGACAATAACGCCATTTTCGGAACGTTTGACCTTATCTACCTCATCAGCCTGCCGCTCAATGGACATATTCTTGTGGATGATGCCAATGCCGCCCTCTCTGGCAATGCCAATGGCCATCTCTGTCTCGGTGACCGTGTCCATCGCGGCGGTGATAATGGGCGTATTTAACATAATATCCCCGGCAAGGCGTGTTTTTACCTCAATCTCTTTCGGTAGAACATCACTTTTGGCGGGGATCAGCAATACGTCGTCAAATGTCAAGCCCTCTTTGGGAAACTTCTGAGAAAAGTCTGTATTGAGCATCTGCGTTCTCCTCTCCTTTTTGTCTTCCATGAAAAAAATGTCCGTATGCGCTTTTTACCGCACCCGGATTTTCCTGCTGCTTCCAAGGCCGGACCGGATGGAAACCCTTTTCCTTGTATCCCGCCTCTATTTCCTGGGGTGCGAAAGCTGCTGCGTTCTCGTCGTTTTTCCCATGGCGTCCCTCATGTTTTCCTGCATTCCGCTCCCTCGGGGTTTAAAAAGTTTGTCTTATATTTTAGCACGAACCTTCTCTTAGTTCAATAGAAATTTGCGCTTTTTTTCGTAAAATGTGCCAAAAATTTATGATGCTTTCTCGCTTTTCCTTGATAAATAAGTGAACCACCGGCTCCTATTCCAAAGAAAGGAAGTTCCCTTCCTTTTCTTCCATACCGGGAAGCAAAAAGCGCCCGGTCCGGAGCTTTTCTCCGAGCCAGGCGCTGGTATCAACGTACTGGGACCGTATCCAAAATCCCCTCAAAACAGATGGTCTCGCCTACCCTGCCCTCCATCAAGACGCGGCCCTGTTCCCGGGCCGTGGCAATCTGAAGGGTCTGGCCAGGCAGGGCCTCGTGGACAAAGGAGAGATAAAAGCCGCTGACCCGCTCCTTTGTCAAATCCACGCCGCTATAATCACAGAGGATATCGGCGTAGACAGCGTTATTGAGATGACCGTTGCGGTCAATATCCGCATAGCGCACAACCCGCTCTCCTACCGCTGCCATCTGGACGGGCAGCTTCAGGCGTCCCAAATCCTCCACCGCGGCGGCAAAGGGCTGTTTGGGCGTCTCGAAACCCACCTGCTTGGGCCGCAGTATCCGCCGGGTGGTGGGATTGACCAACATCCACTGGGTGGTGGCTTCCGCTAACGGTTCCTCTCCCCCTGCGGGCCGGACGGAAAACTCACGGTTATAGAGAGGCCCGCTGGCCCCTCTCTCCCACGTTGTCACTTCCACGTCCTCGCCCGCCTGGGGCATGCGGGTGACGCGCACCGTCATGCGGGAAAGAAGAAATACCATGTCGGCCTCCATCAGCTCCCGTCGCCCCAAACCCATGGCGGCTACATGGGCGGAGGCAAACTCCTCCATCCACCGCAATAGATAAGAGGGCTTCATCCGGTCCGTCTGATCACAACAAAAGTCATAGATATGCACCGGATAGGTCTGAGGACCTATGGGGTGAAAGTCAATCATTCCTTTTCCTCCCTGCTACCCCCACCGGCAGGTGGGGGGTATCGCGCTATAGTGCGTCTGTAACGGCGGCGCGAGCAACGCGGCGGTGGCTCGAATGAACCCAAGTCGCGTCATGCCCGCCGCAGGCGCGCGGGGGACGCGGCGGTTGCGTCGATTAAGCCGAGAGCGCGTCTTCCTCGCCGGTAGGCGCGCGGGAGACGCGGCGGCGACTCGAATGAACCCAAGTCGCGTCATGCCCGCTGCAGGCGCGCATCATCCCCCGGCGGCAGCCGGCTAGCGTATGACGTCGGTGCCCATGTAGGGCCGAAGGACCTCAGGCACGGTGACAGAGCCGTCGGCGTTCTGGTAGTTTTCCAGGATGGCGGCCACAGTGCGGCCGATGGCGACGCCGGACCCGTTGAGGGTGTGGACAAACTGAGGCTTCTCCTTGGGACCGCTGCGGAAACGAATGTTGGCGCGGCGGGCCTGAAAGTCCTCGAAATTGGAGCAGCTGGAAATCTCGCAGTAGCGGTTGTAAGACGGCAGCCAAACTTCGATGTCATAGGTCTCGGCGCTGGAAAAGCCCAAGTCGCCCGAGCACAGCCGCACCACCCGGTAAGGAAGACCCAGTTGCTGCAGGACATACTCCGCGTCCTTGGTCAGGCTTTCCAGCTCCTCGTAGGAGTTCTCGGGACTCGCAAACTTGACAAGCTCCACCTTATTAAACTGATGCTGGCGGATGAGCCCCCTCGTATCCCGGCCCGCACTGCCCGCCTCGGCGCGGAAGCAAGCGGAATAAGCGCAGTATTTGAGCGGCAGCTCACTGGCGTCCAGAATTTCGTCCCGGTGCATGTTGGTCACCGGCACTTCCGCGGTGGGAATCAGGAAATAGTCCATGTTGGCCAGCTTAAAAGCGTCCTCCTCAAACTTGGGGAGCTGGCCGGTGCCGGTCATGGACGCGCGGTTGACCATATAGGGCGGGAATATCTCGGTATAGCCCCGCTCGGAGTGGGTGTTGAGGTAGAAGTTGATGACGGCGCGCTCCAATTTGGCGCCCAAGCCCTTATAAAAATGAAAGCGCGCGCCGGTGACCTTGGCCGCCGTCTCGGGGTCCAGAATGCCCAGATCGGCGCCGATGTCCCAGTGGGCCTTGGGCTCAAAGTCAAACTGCCGGGGCTCGCCAAACCGGCGAAGCTCTTCGTTTTCGGTGTCGTCCACCCCCTGCTTGACCGCTTCGTTGGGGATGTTGGGGATGCTCAGCAGAATATTCTTCTGCTTTTCTTCCAGCTCCGCAATCTGGCCTGCCAGTTTCCGGACATTTTCGGCAATCAGCTTCATCTCCACCATGATGGCGGTGGTGTCGCGGCCCTCCTTTTTGATGCGGGGGATCTCCTTGCTGGCCTTATTCTGCTGGGCTTTCAGGTTATCCGATTCGCTGGAAAGCTGGCGGCGACGCTCGTCGATGGCCAGAATCTCGTCCACCATGGCGTCCATATCCTTGTTCCGTTTCCTCATGGCCGCCTTGACCATGTCGGGATTGGTTCTGATGAGCTTAATGTCTAACATGTTTTCCTACTCCTTTATCTTTCTGTGCCGGCCAGACGGTTGGCTATGTCGGCCAGCTCCTCTTTATTATAAAATTCCAGGGTGATGGTCCCCCGGTCCTTGTCCGGATTTTTCACCTGGATGGCGATCTTCCGCCCCAGTTCCGCCGACAGTGCCAATTCCACCTCGTCATAGAAGCTGTCCCTACCGGTGGGCTTCTCCTTCCGGGGCTTCTTTTCCTGGGCCATCCGCTCGATGTCCCGGACCGATACCCGCCCCTTGGCCGCCTTCTTGGCAATTTCTATCATGGTTTCCTCATCAGGCAGGGCCAAAATCGCCCGGGCGTGCCCGCTGGAAAGGTCCTTATTGCGCACGAGCGTCATGACCTCCTCAGGCAGATGCAGCAGCCGCAGCGCATTGGCCACTGCCGGTCGAGATCGCCCTACCCGCTTGGAAATGTCGTCCTGGGTAAATTCATAGGTCTCCATCAAAGTCTGATAGCCCAAAGCCTCCTCGATGGGGTTTAAATCCTCCCGCTGCAGGTTCTCGATGAGGCCGATTTCCATGGTCTCCTGGTCGCTGAGCTCTTTGATGATGACCGGCACCTCGGAGATGCCCGCCATCCGGGCCGCCCGCCAGCGCCGCTCCCCCGCCACCAGCTGATAAGCGCCGTTTTCCAGCGGCCGCACCAAAAGCGGCTGGATGATGCCGTGCTCCCGGATGGAATCGGCCAGGGAAGCCAGCGCTTCCTCGTCAAAATCCTTCCGGGGCTGGCTTTTGTTCGGTTCAATCTGGCTGAGCCGCAGCTTGGCGGAGCTGTTGACATCCCCGGTGGAATTGTCGGTAAACAGCGCCTCCAGGCCCTTGCCCAGACCTCCTTTTCTTGCCGCCATGTCTTCCCTCCTCTATCCTTTGTGGTTTCCGATGATCTCCGCCGCCAACGCCTCGTAGGCCTTCGCCCCCTTGGACCCCCGGTCAAAATAGCTGACCGGCTGGCCAAAGCTGGGAGCCTCTGACAAGCGCACATTCCTGGGAATGGCGGTGGCGTAGACCTTCTCGGCAAAATACTTCTTTACTTCCTGCACCACCTGCACCGTCAGGTTGAGACGGGCGTCGTACATGGTCAGGAGCACCCCCTCGATGTCGATGTGGGGATTGTAGAGCCGCTTGACCTGCCGCACGGTGGCAATGAGCTGGCTAAGTCCCTCCAACGCATAGTATTCACACTGGATGGGCACAAGTATACTGCCGCAGGCCGTCAGCCCATTGAGGGTGATGAGGCCCAAGGAGGGCGGACAGTCGATGAGAATATAGTCGTAGTGCTCCATGACCGGCGCGATGGCCCGTTTCAGTCGGGATTCCCGGTGGTCCAATTCCACCAGCTCAATCTCCGCCCCCGCTAGCTCAATGTTGGAAGGCAGGATGTCCACATTTTCATAAGGGGTGTGGATGATCACATCCTTGACGTCCGCCGTGGAGATGATCAGGTCATAGGTGGACGCCTCGATCTCCCGCTTGTTGACCCCCAACCCGCTGGTGGCGTTGCCCTGTGGGTCGATATCGATGAGCAATACCCGTTTTCCCAATTGGCCTAGCGCCGCCGACAGATTGACCGCCGTGGTGGTCTTCCCCACGCCGCCCTTCTGATTGGTGATCGCAATGATTCGTCCCATCTTATCCATCCCTCCGGCCTCACTTGTTTCTACCTGATTATAGCACAGTTTCCCCTCTTTTAAAACTCCTTTGTCCCGAAAAGCCCCGAAAACGACCATGTTTCACATGAAACATTCCTGACAAGGGCCGGGGCTTTACAAATTGTTTCATGTGAAACATACTGCAACTGGACGGAAAAAGGCGGGGAAACCTTTCGGTCTCCCCGCCTTTTCTCCATCGGCTAAAAGGAAGTTTTATGGTCACAGCTCTTACAGAACTGATAACCGCGGATTTGCGGCCCAAAGTTGCAGGCAATGGGGCCGGGAGGTTGGCGGCCTTGCCGCCACGGCGTGGGGTGCTGATCGCTGGAAATTTATGCGGTAATCTTTCCTCTCTTTTGGGTGACTTTGGGAATCTTGATGGTATACTCGATAAAGTCGCCGTTCTCGATGCTGACGGCGGTGGCAGGAATGCCGGACGCTTTCATTTTGCTGAGGGCTTTGTTGATGGTGTTGATAAAGAGGCGGATGTCCTTGACCACTAAGATATTGCTGTGGGCCGCCTTGGGCTGTTGGGTCAGCAGGTCATCGATATATTTTTCCGTCTGGGAGACATTCCAGCCGTATTTGACAATGGATTCGGCCACATCCCGCATCTGCTCCTCGGTCTCCAGTTTGAGGAGGGCCCGGGCATGGCGCTCGGTGAGGTGATGCTCACAGAGATAGCGGAGAACTGGGTGGGGTAGTTTGAGAATCCGCAGCTTATTGGCCACGGTGGATTGGTTCTTCCCCAGCAGCCGCGCCACGTCCTCTTGAGTGTAACCATACTGAGCGATGAGCCGTTTGATGGCCAAGGCTTCCTCCACAAAGTTGAGGTCTTCCCTTTGAATATTCTCCACCAAGGACAGGACGGCGCTCTGGTTGTCGTCCATAGTCAGCACAATAGCGGGAATGACAGGGAGCCCCGCCAGCTTGGATGCCCGCAGCCGCCGCTCCCCCGCCACCAGCTCGTAGCGGCCGTCGACAGCGCGGACAGTGATGGGTTGCAGCAGTCCGTTTTCCCGGATGCTAGCCGCCAGGGAGGTAAGCTCCTCCTGGGAGAAATACTTGCGGGGCTGCATGGGGTTGGGCACGATCTGCTCCAATGGCAAATTGCGGATTTGCCGCAGATTCTGCGATTCTTTTTTATTTCGTCCGATCATTTTCATTGCTGTCACATCCTTTATCCATATTCTACCATATGTTTACAAAGATTTCCAGTCTTTTCCAGCGATTTCTGACCGCAAATTCTCTCATTTCTCGACAAACATAGAAAGCCCCATGGACTTTCTCCATGGGGCGAAAGGGTTCTTCTCTTATTGTAAAGGCTTCTTGGCCATCTTGGCGGAGGGGCGCGGATAGGCTTTGGGGGTGGGGATCCTTTTCGTTACGACCACCAATGTCCGCCGCTCGTCGCTCCCCGGCAGGGTGTAGGAACGGATGTCCTCCACCTCCCCACCCAGGAGGGAGATGGCCCGCTCGCTCTCCCGAAGCTCCGTCTCCATCTCCGGGCCCTTGAGAGCCAGGAACTTTCCGCCCACTCGGACAAAGGGCAGGCAGTATTCGCTCAGTTCCCGCAGATGGGCCACCGCCCGGGCGGTGGCGAAATCAAAACGCTCCCGGAATGCCGGCTGCCGCCCCGCTTCCTCCGCCCGGGCATGGATGGCGGTAACGGGGACGCCCAGCCGCCCGGCCAATGCCTGCAAAAACACAATGCGCTTCTGGAGGCTGTCGAGCTGGGTGACGTGAAGATCGGGCCGCGCTATCAAGAGCGGCGTGGACGGGAAACCCGCCCCCGTTCCCACATCGATGAGGGAGCTGTCCTCGGGGATCTTCACCTGGCGCAGGACGGACAGGCTGTCGGCAAAGTGCTTGCGAACGATGTCCTCCGGCGCGGTGATGGCGGTCAGATTGACCTTTTCATTGTATTCCACCAGAAACTGGGCATAGTCGTCGAGCTGTTCGAGCATCCGCCCACTCAGCTCGATTCCCAGCTCCTTAGCATAGCGTTCCATGAGACTTCGATCAATCATCCTGCGCTCCCCCTTTCCGGTTTTGCTGTCCGAGCCAGATGAGCAGCACCGAGATGTCCGCCGGATTCACCCCGGAGATGCGGGAGGCCTGCCCCAGGTTGAGGGGCCGCACCCGGTTGAGCTTCTCCTGGGCCTCCAGCCGCAGCCCGGCAATGGTCCGGTAGTCGATGTCCTGGGGCAAAGGCTTCCGCTCCAGCCGCCGCATCTGCTCCACCTGGGCCTGCTGCTTTTTGATGTACCCCTCGTATTTAATCTCCACTTCCACCCGCTCCCGCACGGCCCGGGGAAGTTCCGGCCGCTCCGGGTCAAAGGGGGCCAAATCCCCATAGCCAATCTGGGGCCGGCGGATGAGGTCCGCCAGCTTCCCCCCCGTTTTGAGGGGGGCTGTTTCATGTGAAACAAGCAAGGCGTTGAGGCTGTCGGAAGGAGGAACGCTCGTCTTTTCGAGCCGCCGGATTTCCTCTGCAATCTGCCGCTCCTTTTGCAGGAATCGTTCATACCGCTCGTCGCTGATAAGCCCGATTTCATGGCCCAGGGGGGTGAGTCTCGCGTCGGCGTTATCCTGCCGCAGGAGGAGCCTGTATTCGCTGCGGGAAGTCATCATGCGGTAGGGGTCCATGCACCCCTTGGTGCACAGATCGTCGATGAGGGTCCCGATATAGGAGGAGGCCCGATCCAAGATGACCGGCTCCCGGCCTCGGATGCTGCGGGCGGCGTTGATGCCGGCGATGAGGCCCTGGGCCGCCGCCTCCTCATACCCGCTGGTGCCGTTAAACTGCCCCGCTCCATAGAGCCCCCGCACCCGGATAAATTCCAGGGAGGGCAGCAGGTCCAGGGGGTTACAGCAGTCATATTCGATGGCGTAGGCGTTGCGCATGATCTTCACGTTTTCCAAGCCCCGGATGGTGCGGTACATGGCGATCTGCACATCCTCGGGCAGGGAGCTGGACATGCCTTGGAGATACATCTCCTTTGTTTCTCCCCCCATGGGCTCGATGAAAAGCTGATGCCGGGGCTTGTCCGCAAAGCGCATCACTTTGTCCTCGATACTGGGGCAGTACCGGGGACCGATGCCCTCAATCTTGCCCCCATAGAGGGGGGAGCGGTGAATGTTGTCTCGAATCACCTGGTGGGTCCTCTCGTTGGTATAGGCGATGTGGCAGACCTTTTGGTTTATAAGCTCCCCCGTCGTCTCAAAGGAGAAGGGGGTAATGGGCTCGTCCCCGCCCTGCTCCTCCAGCTGAGTGTAGTCGATGGAATCCTCGTGGACCCGGGCGGGGGTGCCCGTCTTAAAGCGCCGCAGTTCCAGCCCCAGGGCCCGCAGACTCTCGCTGAGCCGGTTTGCCGCGTGGGTACCGTCGGGGCCCGACTCATAGGCCACGTCTCCCACGAAGATTTTGCCCTTTAAATAGGTGCCGGTGGCCAGGATGCAGGCCCCCACCTCGTACACCGCTCCCAGAGCCGTCACCACCTCACGGATGCGGCCCTCCTTTGCCCGGACTTCCACGATTTCCGCCTGCTTGATGTCAAGGCCTGGCTGGGATTCCACCGCCCGCTTCATATAGACGTGGTAGCGCTCCCGGTCCGACTGGACCCGCAGGGAGTGAACCGCGGGCCCCTTGCCCCGGTTGAGCATCCGGCTTTGGAGGAAGGTGGCGTCCGCCGCCTTCCCCATCTCCCCGCCCAAGGCGTCCAGTTCACAGACCAGATGGCCCTTGGCCGTGCCGCCGATGGAGGGGTTGCAGGGCATGTTGGCGATGCCGTCCAAGGTGATGGTAAATAGGATTGTCTTGGCGCCCAAGCGCGCGGCGGCCAAGGCCGCCTCCACTCCCGCGTGACCCGCGCCCACCACGGCCACATCGTACCGGTCCGCCCTATATTCCATGGTTTTCTTCCTCCTTTATTTTCTTCCTTTTGCAGCTGTCTGGCCAGCCACCCGCCGATATCCACCCCAAGCAGGTTCAAGACCACGCTTATGAAAATATAAGCACCGTTCCAAAGGCGTTGTTTCCGCCTTCAATATTCCACCGTTGCCAAAGAAAAAGTGGAAAAGATGGGGAACTCAGCGGCAGGCGGCACGCCTGCGGCGAGCAGGACGGAACCGAGATTTTCTGCAGACTATCGCCGCGCGGCCCGCGATGCCGTCGCGAAGCAGCTACAGCGCGATGTCCCCCACCGGCAGGTGGTACGCCTGCAGCGAGCAGGACGCGACCGAGATTTTCTGCAGACTATCGCCGCGTGGCCCGCGCTGCCGTCGCGAAGCAGCTACAGCGCGATGTCCCCCACCGGTAGGTGGGGCGCCTGCGGCGAGCAAGACGCGACCGAGATTTTCTGCAGACTATCGCCGCGTGGCCCGCGCTCCGTCGCGAAGCAGCTAAAGCGCGATGCCCCCACCGGCAGGTGGCGCGCCTGCGGCGAGCAGGACGCGACCGAGATTTTCTGCAGACTAGCGCCGCGTGGCCCGCGATGCCGTCGCGAAGCAGCTACAGCGCGATGTCCCCCACCGGTAGGTGGGGCGGAGGTCACTTGCCCACACAGAAGCGGGAGAAGACCTGCTCCACCACGGCCTCGGAGGCGCGCTCCCCGGTGAGCTCCATGAGACAGGAGATGGCGTCCTCCACACAGACGTCCACGGCGTCCAATGTAAACGCCATCCGAAGCGCTTCCACCGCGCTCTCCACGGCGGCGCCCGCCCGCAGCACACAGTCCCGCTGCCGCTCATTGGCTACCATCGGGGCGCTGGGGTCCAGATGCTCGAGCCGCATCACCCGGCGGATGGCGGCGCTCAGCTCCTGTTGCCCCTCCCCCATTTGGGCAGAAGTATATACAATATGTTTAAATTTATCTTTAATATACGTTTCGTCTATCTTTTGTTCCAAATCTCGCTTGTTGATGACCGCAATGGCGGGTTTTTCCCCGCATTGGGCGATGATGGACCGGTCATCATCCGTGAGGGCCTCGGAGGCGTCAAAGACCGCCAGCACCAACGCGGCCTGGTCGATGCGAGCCCTGGCCCGCTCCACACCCAGCCGTTCCACCGGGTCGTCGGTATCCCGGATACCCGCCGTATCGGCGAGACGGAGAACCATACCGTCCACCGCCACCTGATCTTCCACCACGTCCCGGGTGGTGCCGGGGATGGGGGTGACAATGCTGTTTTGGGTGCCGGAGAGCATATTCATGATGGTGGACTTGCCCACGTTGGGTCGCCCCACAATGGCGGTGGGGATCCCTTCCCGGAGTAAGTGCCCCGTCTCAAAGGTGGCGGAGAGGGCAGTCAGTCCCTCCCCGATGGCGGTGAGCTCGGAAAGAAGGCTTTCCCCCTCCACATCCTCCACATCCTCCTCGGGATAGTCGATCCAGGCGGAGAGATGGGAAGCGAGCGCCACCAGGCTGTCGCAGATCTCCCGGCTCTTCCGGTAGAGCGCGCCCTCCTTGGCCGCCAGGGCGGAGGCGGCCGCCTGCCGGCCCTGGGCGCCGATGAGATCCGCCACCGCTTCGGCCCGGGTGAGGTCCAGCTTTCCGTTTAAAAAGGCGCGTTTGGTAAACTCCCCGGCCTGGGCGGGACGGGCGCCCGCGCGCACCAGGGCGGACAAGAGCCGCTCTAGGAGGTAGACGCCGCCGTGGCAGGAAATTTCCGCCACATCCTCGCCGGTAAAGCTGCGGGGGGCGGCAAAGAGGAGGACCACGGCCTCGTCAAATTCTCCCGCCTCGTCAAAGACATGGCCGAAGGTGGCCCGGTATCCCTCCATTTTTCTCAGATCATCCCCCAGCGCCGAGCGAAACACCCGGGCCGTGATCTCCCGGGCCCCCGGCCCCGACACCCGGATGGTGCCGATGCCGCCCACGCCCAAAGGCGTTGCTATGGCTGCAATGGTGGCTGTCTCCATATAATCCCTCCTCTTTTTTCCACTAGCGGCTGTTCCCTTGGTGGAAAATTACCACAAAAAAAGGGATTTCTCTTTCAAGAAACCCCTTTCGTCTATTCTTTCTTCCATTGGCCCGCTTCCAAAGACCTTAGTCGTCCAGCGTAATCTTGCCGAACAGGGGCGCTCCCTCGGCCTCCTTGGGCGGGTTGGCTCTCACCTTGTTCGGGTCAGGCGTCACCGTCCGGTTCTCTCTGGGCGGGCGGCCGTCGCGGTTGTCCCGGCGGGGAGGCCGTCCCTCTTTGTTATAGGGGCGCTTATTGTAACCGCCCCGGCCGCCGCGGTCTCCTCCACGGTCGGTCCGGGGACCACGATCCCGGTTGTTGTTATAGCGGGGCGGGCGGGGGTTTTTGGAGCTGATGACCACCCGGCGGTTGGGTTCCTCCCCAATGGAGGAGGAAGTGGCGCCCTCCACCTGCTGTACCGCGGAATGGATGATGCGACGCTCATAGGGGTTCATGGGCTCGAGGGTGGTGCTGCGGCCGGTTTTGACAGCGGTATTGGCAATTTTAAGCGCCAACTGTTCCAGGGTCTTTTCCCGTTTCTCCCGATAATTGCCGCTGTCGAGGGTGATTCTAAAGTAGCTACCCTCGCCCCGGTTGGCGACGAGTCCCGCCAGATATTGCAGCGCGTCCAGCGTCTCGCCCCGGCGCCCGATGATCAGGCCCAGTCCTTCGCCTTCCAGCACCAAAGTAGCGCTTTCTTCCTCTTCCTTGACGTCGATCTTCACATTGGTAAGCCCCATATGGCCCAGCACTTCGGTGACATAATCCACCGCCAGCTGGGATTTGGATGCCTTATGGGTCACTTTGACTTTGGCGGGCGTGTTTTTCAGTCCAAAGAAACCCTTTTTGGGCAGATCGATAATTTCGATTTCCACGTCGTCTCTTTCAACGCCCAGGCTCTCGCATGCCAGGGTGACGGCCTCGTCGACAGTTCTGCCTGTCATTTCAATCTCTCGTACCACCTTTTGCATCTCCTCTTCCTCAGGGAGTCCCCCTGTTATTCTACCGACCCGTTTCCCACAATTATTTGAGGTCCTCGTCGGTCACTTCCACGTACTCTTCACCGTATTTTTCCGCGTCCCGCCTTCTGGCTTCCGCCAGCTTCCGGCGGTTGATTTCCTTTTGGGTGAGCTCTTCGTCACTGAGGAATTCTTCCACCTTCAAGGGTTTGGCGTTTTTATTCTTGTTCTTCTTGGCGTTCTCGTTTTGATATTTTGCCGCTTCTTCCGCCGCCCGCTTGCGCGCCTCTAGGCGCTCCAAACGCTTGCGTTCCTTTTCTTCCTCTTCCTTGGCTTTGGCCGCGGCGATCATTTCCCGTGGATTGTAAATCTTATTGAGGATCAGAGACTGGATCGTTTGCAGAATATTGGAAAGAATCCAGTACAAGCCGACGCCGGCCGGCACCTGGAATGCAATGATGACCGAGAAGATCGGCATGATGAACATCATGCCCTTGGTCATGCCGCTGCCCGCCTGTCCTTCGGTCATGGGGGCGTTGGCCCGCATCATGATAATGGAGGAAAGCAGGGCTGTCAGGCCGGAGAGGATGGGGATGAGGATGAGCACATTGAACGCCCAGGTGGGCTGGCTGCCCAGGTTGATACCCAGGAAATTGAGGCTCACCGAGGAGAGCTTGTCCGTAATCTCCGCGCCCACCGAGGCAAAAGCCTGGGGATTGGTATGGAAAATATTGAGGATACTGATCTGGGGGCTGTAAGAGCTGATCGCCTGGCCGGTTCCCTGCGCGATGGTGGTGAGACTGGTGATCACATCCCCCGAAAGGTGGAGGATATGGGTCAGAGGCCGGTATATGACGTCAATCAAGCCAAATAGGATGGGGAGCTGAATGAGCATGGGCAGGCAGCCCGCCGTGGGGCTGTAATGCTCCTTCTCATAGAGCGCCATGAGTTCTTCCTGATATTTTTGCTTGTTATTTCCGTATTTTTTTTGCAGTTCCGCTATTTTGGGCTGGAACAAAGCCATCTTGACCGTGGACTTTTGCTGTTTAATGGACAACGGCAACAGCAAGAGTTTGGTGAGCAGGGTAAAAATAATCAGGGCAACGCCGTAATTCTTTACTACCGCGTAACAGGCCCACAGGATATACCCCAAGGGCACGCCAAAAATCGAATAGAGAAAATTCATTCGTGTTGTTCCTCCAAACCAGGCTCATGCCGCGCGATTTCTGATGTTTTTGAGCCTGTATGTCTTTCCTATAAAGCGGCCTCCTCAGAGGCGCCATGGGGTTTTTTGACCGTGGTCTGCCGCCGGAAGGTGAATTTTTCCGGCACCGGGTCATACCCGCCCCTGCACAACGGCTGGCATCGCAGCAGCCGGTAAAATGCAAGGAGCCCGCCCCTCACTACGCCGAACCGTGAAATCGCTTCCACCGCGTAGGAAGAACAGGTCGGATAAAACCTGCAGCAGGCAGGTTTTAAGGGGGAAATAAATTTTTGGTAGAGGTGGATGAGTCCCACCATGCATTTTTTAAACATGCGTTTTTTTCACCGCGCCAATGGCCCCCAGTTGATCGCGCATCATCTTTTTGACTTGTCCCATGGGAACCCGGCAAGTTTTGCCCCGCGCAACAAAACAAATATCCCAAGACGGGCTTACCTCTTCTTCCAATAGACGGTACGCCTCTTTAATCACCCGCCTGGCCCGGTTGCGCTGGACGGCATTTCCAATTTTTTTACTGGTCGTGATGCCGATGCGGTTATAGCCCCGCCGGCTTTTCATGCAATAGGTGACGAGCACACTGCCCGCCTTGGACTTTCCCCGGCTGTAAAGACGCCGGAAATCCCTGTTTTCATTGAGCATTTGGGTATGCTGCATTCCTACTCCTCCCGCGCGCCTACCGGCGAGGATGCGCCTGCGGCGGGCAGGACGCGTCCTTGGCTTTGTCCAAATCACCGCTGCGGCGCCTTCCGGCGCGGGTTGACGCGCCCAAAGCTTTGTCAAATCACCGCCGCGGCGCCTTCCGGCGCGGGTTGACGCGCTTTTGGCTTTCATCGCACCATTGCCGCGACACTCGCGTTTAAGTTACCGTCGCTCCACAGCGCGGCACCCCCCAGCGGTAGCTGGCGCCCGCCGCGGCATCCTCCACCGGCAGGTGGTGGTAAAAAGAAAGACCACAATGGCTGTGGCCCTTATGATTAGTAGGAGAGCTGCTTTCTGCCTTTGGCTCTTCTGCGCGCGAGGACTTTGCGGCCGTTTTTGGTCGCCATTCTCTTGCGGAAGCCGTGCTCTTTTGCCCGATGAATTTTCTTCGGCTGATAAGTTCTTTTCATTCTCCGTACCCTCCTTTCGAGGCGAAACCTTGCAAGGTTACATTATAAAGGATGAAACCCGGTTATGTCAATATAAAACCGCAGAAAATCCGCATTTTCAGCCAGTTTTCCTGTCCCCTTCCCTCCCCTTTTTCTCAGATTTTCCAGCCCTCCCCCCTCTTCTGGTGGGATTTTCTTTTCTTTTCCCACTATATGGAGTGCTTCCCTCGGATTAACGACCGTTTTTCTTTTATATAAAAGTAAGTAGGTTATTTTAAATCCCGCATCCGCTCTTTTTTTGCGCCCGGTTTTTTTTATTAACCCTTGTAAAAAACAAAGCCCTTTTCAATCTTTCCTATTTTCTGCCTTTCCCGCGCTGGAAAAATTGCCTGCGCCTATTTTTTATCACTTCCTATATATAATAACACATTTTTCGCCGGTGGAAAAACTTGATCGTCAGCGCAAAATATGCTACAATAAAGACCGGATAAGTTTATCCGTTTTTTTGTTTTCAAGAAAGTTTTACAGCGACTTTTCCACTGTTTCAACAGGTTTTCCACAGACTATCGTCATTTTCTGTGGATTCTTTCTTTCTAGCCAGGAAGCCGCTGTTTTATTAGGGGGATTACTGCCAAAATGGAATCATTCAAAGAGGTATTCGGACTGGTCAGCGATTATTGTAAAAACGAAATCTCTTCCGTTGCCCACGATCTTTGGATTAGCTGTATTGAACCGGTGGGGTTCGACAACGGTGTGGCAAAGCTCTATGTACGAAGCGAGTTCCAAAAAAACATCATTGAACAAAAATATTCCGCCCTCTTAAACCGGGCGTTTGAGGAGGTCCTGGGCTTCCCCGTCACCATCCAGATCACCTGTGATGAGGACAAGGTGGACTCGGAGGCCGCCACCAAGGTGCTCTCCACCTACTCCCCGGAGGAAGTGGAGCGCAGCGCCCAGGGCGGGGACTATGAATACACCTTCTCCACCTTCATCGTCGGGCCCTCCAACAAGTTTGCCCACGCCGCCTCCCTGGCGGTAGCGGCCAACCCCTCGGGAGCCTACAACCCGCTGTTCATTTACGGCGGCTCGGGCCTGGGCAAGACCCACCTGCTTTATGCCATCTGCGCGGAAATCCGCAAGAATAAGCCGGGCACCAACATCATCTACGTCAAGGGCGAGGAATTTACCAACGAGCTGATCGAAGCCATTGGTAACAAGACCACCCAGGACTTCCACAACAAATACCGCCAGGCCGACGTCCTCTTGGTGGACGACATCCAGTTTATCGGCGGCAAGGAGAGCACCCAGGAGGAATTCTTCCACACCTTCGAGGCCCTCTACACCTCGGAAAAACAGATCGTCCTCACATCCGACCGCCCCCCCAAGGAGATCAAAACCTTGGAAGAGCGGCTGCGCACCCGCTTTGAGTGGGGCCTTTTGGCCGACGTACAGCCACCGGATTTTGAGACGAGAATCGCCATCATCCGGCGCAAGGCGCAGCTTTTAGAAATTGAAATTCCCGACGAGGTGGCGGAATACATCGCCAACCGTCTTAAGAACAACATCCGGCAGTTGGAAGGCGCCGTCAAGAAGCTTAAGGCCTATAAGCTCTTGGCCAACACGCCGCCCTCCATCTCCATCGCGCAAAACGCCATCCGGGACATCCTCAACGACAATCAGCCCGTTCCCGTGACTGTGGAACGCATCATCTCCGAAGTGGCCCGGACCTTCTCCGTCTCCGCGGCGGACATCCGCTCCAACAAGCGCAGCGCCCCCATCTCCAGCGCCCGCCAGGTGGCCATCCACATCGTCCGGGAGATCACCCAGATGTCCATGTCCTCCATCGGCGAGGAGTTCGGCGGACGGGACCACTCCACCATCGTCTACGCCATCCAGCAGGTGGAAAAGAACATGGAACAGAACTCCCGTTACAAGGAGACCATCGAGGACATCATCAAAAACATCCGCAACTCCTAGCGGCACCTACCGGTGCGGGACATCACGGTCCTGCGGTCGGCTTGACACGCTGTGGTGCGATGGAAAGCTAAACGCGAGCGTCGCGGCGGCAGTTTGTACAACATATTGGGCGCGATAACCTCCGGCTGCCGCCGGAGGCGGACGGGATTTCCACAGGGAAAAATTGCACCGTTTCCACCGCTATTTTTTCCAGCGTCTTCCCTTTCCACTTTTTAAACAGACTTTTCCCCATATTTTACACATTGCACCGCCTGTTTTTCACCGCGATGTGCAAAGTACAGGGAAAAATCAACCTCTCCACTTTTTGATCACAACCCCTTCCCCAAAAGAAAAAAGGAATTTTTGGCTTGTCCTCGGGCTTATTCTTCCTTTTCCACATTTTCACGGCCTCTACGACTATTACTATTTTATTATATTTACCTATCCTATCCTTTCTTTTGTTTTTGCGATTACGCCAAAGCAAAAAAAGCGAATACCATGAAAAAGGAGTGTCTGCGCCATGCAAATTACCTGTGATAAAAATGAACTCAACCAAGCGGTGAGTAATATCTCCCGGGCGGTCTGTTCCAAATCCTCCATCAGTGCTTTGGAAGGCATCCTCATTGAAGCAAAAACAGGAAGCGTCAAGTTTTCCGCTTACAATCTGGAAATGGGGATGACCACCACCATCGAGGCGGCGGTCAAGGAGCCGGGCTCCATTGTCTTGGGCGCCAAGATCTTCTTTTCCATGGTCAGCCGCCTGCCTGCCGACCAGGTGGAAATTAAAACCGATGAAAATTTGATGACCACCATTGTCAGCGGCGCCAGTGAGTTTTCCATTATGGGCATCACCCCGTCTGAATTTCCCGAGATGCCCAGTATTACCGACGGCAGCACCGTGCAGGTGCCCAAGTTTAAACTCAAGGGCATGATCGACCAGACCCTCTTTGCCGTGGCGCAGAATGATTCCAAGCCCGTCTATACCGGTTCCCTGTTCGAGACCCAAAACGGCGAACTGACCGTTGTCTCCGTGGACGGCTTCCGGCTTGCCATGCGCAAGGAAAAGATCGACTCCGACGAGGAGATGCATTTTATTGTTCCGGGCAAGACCTTGTCTGAAGTGAGCAAGCTCATCGACGACGGCGAAGAGGATGTGACCATCCGCTTTTCCAGAAAGCACATTATCTTTTCCATCGACAGCTATCATGTGATCTCCCGCCTTTTAGACGGGGACTTTCTCGACTATAAAGCCACCATCCCCCAGGGGGAAAAGACCACGGTCCTGGTGGAGACCAGAGCCTTCAGCGACGCCATCGAGCGGGTGAGCCTCCTCATCAGCGACCGGCTCAAGAGCCCCCTCTCCGTCAAATTTGAGGACAATCAAATCGACCTCAACTGTGTCACCGCTATCGGCAAGGCCTCCGACTCCCTCGCTTGTGAAATAGAGGGCGAGGACGTGACCATCGGATTTAATAACCGCTACCTGCTCGACGCTCTCAAAGCCACCGGCTGCGACAAGGTCAAGCTCCTCCTCTCCGGAAACCTCTCCCCCATGAAGGTGGTTTCTTTGGAGGACGACAGCTTCCTGTTCCTAGTCCTGCCTGTCCGGCTCAAAAACGCCTAGCACCTGCCGGTGCGCCGGCTGCCGCCGGAGGTTATCGCGCTCTTGGCTTCGTCCGCAACAACAGTGCGGGTGACGCGGCGATGTTGCGAATATAAACGCGAGCGCCGGCTCCCGCCGGAGGTTGTCGCGCTCTTGGCTTCAACCGCAACAACAGTGCGGGTGACGCGGCGATGTCACGAATATAAACTCGAGCGCGTCATGCTCGCCGCTAGGCGGGGAGGAGATGAGTGAAATAGAAAAACATACCATTCGTATTGAAACGCCCTTTATCCGTTTGGACCAGATGCTTAAATTCTGCGGCATGGCGGAAACCGGCGGCCACGCCAAGGAAATAGTGGAGGAAGGGGTTTGCCTGGTCAATGGGTCGATCTGTTTGCAGCGGGGTAAGAAGCTCTTCCCCGGCGACACCTTGCTGGTGGACGACATCCTCATCGAGGTCGACGGCCTGTGAGAATCGAGACGCTTTCTTTGCAGCATTTCCGCAATCTCGAAACTATGGAGATTGCCTTTGACCCTAAGGTCAATTTGATCTGTGGGGACAATGGCCAGGGAAAGACCAATCTGATCGAAGCCATCTGGCTCTTGACCGGGGCGCGGAGCTTCCGGGGGAACCGGGACGGGGACCTCGTCCGCTTTGGGGAGGAACGGGCCAAAATCGAGGCCAAGTTCTTTAGCCAAATGCGGGACCAGGAGATCAGCATCCAACTTGGACCAAAGCGGCAGAGCTCCCTCAACGGAGTGGCCGTTCAGTCGGGCGGGGAGCTCTCCGAGAATTTCGGCGCGGTGGTCTTCTCCCCCGTCCATCTGGAAATTGTCAAGGAAGGACCCCAACAGCGCCGCCGTTTTCTAGATACGGCCATTGGCCAAATCAAGGAGCGGTATCAAAAGTACCTGCAAAACTTAAACCGCATTCTCTTACAGCGCAATAACCTTCTGCGGGACGTCCCTTTTCACGGCGAACTGCGGGGACTCTTGGACGTCTATGACGAGCATCTGGCCCAAACGTCCGCCGTCATCACGGTGATGCGCCGCAGCTATATAGAAAAGCTTAAAATACAGGCGGAGGATATTTACCGGGAAATATCCGGTGGTCGGGAGGCGCTTTCCCTGCGGTATATCCCCAGCATCGACGGCCCCATTGAGGGGCTTTCGGGGGAGGAGCTCAAGGAAGTTTATCTCGCCGCCATACAAACGGCCAGGGAAAACGACATCGCCTATAAGACCACGTCCGTCGGTCCCCACCGGGACGACCTGGAAATCACCCTGGACGGCCTTTCCGCCCGCTCCTTCGGCAGTCAGGGCCAGCAGCGGTCCTGCGTCCTCGCCCTCAAGCTCAGCGAGGGGCGGATTCTCAAAGAGGTCTTGGACGACAATCCCGTTATATTGCTCGACGACGTGCTCAGCGAGCTGGATGCCAAGCGCCAGGCCTATCTTTTGCGGGAGATGACGGGCATGCAGGTGTTCATCACCTGCTGCGACCCCCATGTCCGGGAGCAGATGGAGGGCGGCGCCCTCTTCTTCATTGAGCGGGGGGCCCTCACCCGGGAACAAAAGGAAAAGGAGTAACAGCCCATGTATCTGCATTTGGGACAGGACACGGTGGTCAAGCTAAGCGATGTGGTGGCCATCTTTGATTTGGAAAACGCGTCCATTGCCAAGAGCACTAAGGGGTATCTGGCCCAGGCACAGAAAAAGGGCCGGGTGGTCAATGTGTCCACCGAGATGCCCAAGTCCTTTGTGGTGTGCGAGAATAAGGAACGGGGCATCACCGTCTATATCTCCCAAATTTCCTCAGCCACCTTAAAAAAGAGAACCAATTTCGTCAAAGAAATTTCCATATAGAGAAAGCCCTTGGGGCTTTGAATCCAACTGGAATACGGAGGTAATCATTCGTGAGCGAAAGAGAACAAACGCCTGCTTATGACGGCAGTCAGATACAGGTCCTGGAAGGGCTGGAAGCGGTCAGAAAACGGCCGGGCATGTATATCGGTTCCACCGGTCCCAAAGGGCTGCATCATCTGGTCTATGAGATCGTGGACAATTCCATCGATGAAGCGTTGGCAGGTTACTGCGACAAGATCAGCGTCGAGATTCTCCCCGGCAATATTGTCCGGGTGCGGGACGACGGACGCGGCATCCCCGTGGGCATCCAGCCCAAATTGGGCATCCCCGCGGCCACCGTCGTCTTTACCGTGCTCCACGCGGGAGGCAAGTTCGGCGGCAGCGGTTACAAGGTATCGGGCGGCCTCCACGGCGTGGGCGCCTCGGTGGTCAACGCTCTTTCCACCTGGCTGGAAGTGGAGATCTGCGATGGACAGCACCGCTATCAGCAGCGCTTTGAAAAGGGCGTCGCCGTGGGAGATCTGACCATTGTCGGGGACACCGACGCCACCGGCACCCAAGTCACCTTTGCCGCGGATCCGGAGATCTTTGAGGAGGTCGTCTACGACTACGAAACCCTCATGACCCGGATGCGGGAACAGGCCTTCCTCAACGCCGGCGTCTACATCGCTATGGAGGACAAACGCCCCGGCCAGGAGCGGGAGGACCATCTCCAATACGAAGGGGGCATCCGCTCCTTTGTGGAGCACATCCACAAGAAGCGGGGCTTAGACGTACTGCATGAGGAGATCATCTATCTCTCCGCTGTGGATGGGGACACCACCGCCGAGGTGGCGCTCCAATATAACGACAGCTATAACGAGCTGATTCTCTCCTTTGCCAACAACATTCCCACCACCGAGGGCGGCACCCATGAAATGGGCTTCAAAAACGCGCTGACCCGGGTCTTTAACGACTATGGCCGCCGCTACAACATCCTCAAGGATGGGGAGAAGCTGGCGGGCGACGACGTAAGAGAGGGCCTCACCGCCGTCATCAGCGTCAAACTCACCGACGCCCAGTTCGAGGGCCAGACCAAAGCAAAGCTGGGCAACACCGACATCCGCTCTTTGGTGGAAGGCATGGTGTATGAGAAGCTGGGGACTTTCTTTGAGGAAAACCCGGCGGTGGCCCGGTCTATTCTGGATAAATCTATCAACGCCTCTAAAGCCCGGGAGGCCGCAAGGCGGGCCAGGGAGCTCACTCGTCGGAAATCGGCGCTGGAAACCGCCGCCCTGCCCGGCAAGCTGGCCGACTGCTCTTCCAGGGACAATGTTTATACCGAAATTTACATCGTCGAGGGAGATTCCGCCGGAGGCTCGGCCAAGATGGGCCGGGACCGCCGCTTTCAGGCCATCCTTCCTTTGTGGGGCAAGATGCTCAACGTGGAGAAGGCCCGGCTCGACCGGGTCTACGGCAACGACAAGCTGATGCCGGTGGTCACAGCGCTCGGCTGCGGCATTGGGGACGACTTCGACATTGAAAAGCTCCGTTACGGCAAGGTCATCATCATGGCCGATGCCGATGTGGATGGCAGCCACATCCGCACCCTGCTGCTGACCTTCTTCTTCCGCTTCATGCGGCCCCTCGTCGAAAACGGCAATATTTATTTAGCCCAGCCTCCCCTCTTCAAGCTCTCCCGGGGCAAACAGGTGCGCTATGCCTTCTCCGATGAGGAGCGGGATGCCTACATCGCCCAGCTCGGCGGGCCCGAGGGGGCGAAAGTGGATGTCCAGCGGTACAAAGGTCTTGGCGAGATGAACCCGGAACAGCTGTGGGAGACCACCATGGACCCGGAATACCGCACCATGCTCCGGGTGAGCATGGAGGACGCCCAGCGGGCGGATGAAATTTTCACCATCCTCATGGGCGACAAGGTCCTGCCCCGCCGGGAGTTTATTGAGCAAAACGCCAAATATGTCAATAATCTGGATATTTAGTTCCTTTTTTCGCACAAAATGCCTAGATGTTCACACCTCAGAAAAAGAAAAATGTTATGATGGAAAAAAACACAGGAGGAAAGAAAAATGAAAAAGATCGTTGCACTGTTAATGGTTCTGGTCATGCTCTTTACCATGGCGAGTGTCAATGCCTTTGGCCTGGTGGCTATGGCGGAACCCGCGGAAACTGTGGAAGTGAAAGCGAACCCCGGCACCGGTGATAACAGTATTCTTCCCTGGGCCATCGGCGGCGGCGTCATCGCTGTCGGCGCGGCGGTAGCAGCCCTGGTGCTCGGCAAAAAGAAAAAATAGCCAGCTGCCGCTGGGGGACAACGCGCTGTTACGCGAAGGAAAACATGGATGCGGGTGACGCGACGATGTTGCGAAGAAGACCAAGGGCGCGATACCCCCACCGGTAGGTGGCGCGGGTGACGCGAAGGAACTATAAGTGCGGGTAACGCGGCAATGGTTTGTACAAAGACAAGGGCGCGACATGCTGACCGCAGGTCCACCGGCAGGTGGCGCGAGCGACGCGACGATGTTGCGATGAAAACGCAGTGCGCGACGTCCTCGCCGGCAGGCGCGCGGCCGGCTCTGCCGGGGGATACCGCGCTGTGACGCGAAGGAACTATAAGCGCGGGTAACGCGGCAATGGTTTGTACAAAGACAAGGGCGCGACATGCTGACCGCAGGTCCACCGGCAGGTGGCGGAAGGGAGAGAGATGCCAATGAGCGAAGAAAAAGCAGAGAAAGTGGAACAGGAGGTCCTGTTCACACTCAAGCATCACATTGATTTTGATTGCTATTTGGAATTTAACCACTTGATGGTGGAGGATATGGCCACAGTCAAGCAAAAAAAAACCACGATCATGGGTTTGATCGAGGTTATAGTCGGCGCGCTGTTTTTGTTCGGCAGCCTGTTTACGGGACAAAAGACCAGCTGGCTCTACCCCATTTTGGCGGTGATTCTCATTGTCATGGGCTCTTACGGCCTGCTTTTTTACCGGTTTATCTTCCCGGCACAGCTGAAAAAAGCGGCAAAAAAACAGTACGCGCAAAACGAGTATCTACAAAATGATGTGGAGCTCCAATTTTGTGACGACACGTTCCGCGAAATAGCGGCGGCAACGGACAATACCGTGGAGTGGAGCGAGGTCCAACGCATCAAATATACGGACCACTTGATTGCCATGATTTTGGAAAATCAGCGCTGTGTCATCATACCCAAAACCAGCATCCGCAATTTTGAGCCAGATTTTCTCAAGTATTTGGAGCGGCAGATTCAGCGATTTGAAATCACCGCGGTCCACAGAGAAAAAACCGCCGGCTAATTTCCGGTGCGGGAGGCAAAACCATGGAACCAATTGTCATCTCCTTTGCGCTGAGCGAAGAGGACATCAAACGAAGTCTCCGGGAAGTCTGGAAACGAAAGAAGCTGTGGAAGACGGCGATTTTTGCCGCGGTCTTTCTATTGCTGTGCGCGGACTTCTTCTGGGTGGGCAATTTCTTTGTGGGGGCCGTCTGCCTGGTGGCGGGCGTTGCGGTCGTTTGGGTGCCCCTTGCCGGTATCAACAAAGCCGCGGCCCAATCGGCGGCGGCGAATCTCCACTATGAGATCACCCTGCAAAAGCCGGAATGTACCATTGATGTCCGCTCCCCCTATGAGGAGGAGGCGCACCCCTATAACGTGGGCTACGAAAGCCTTTATGCCCTGTATGAGACGGATGACTTTTATATCCTTTGCATGACAAAGGAAAAAATCATCCCCTTGCCCAAAAGGGCGCTCAGTCAAGAAGAAAATGAGCGGACGGCAGCCCTCTTGGAAGCAGTCTTCAGCGATAAATGGAAGAAAAAATGATCGGTTGCGGGTGCCGGATGGAACGCGCCGGGTTTTTTGCGCGCTTTTTCGTCTCCCCTACTTTGGATACCATCGCGCACAAGCAACGAGGGGCAGCTCACGCCCCGCTGAAAAGCTGCAAGCATAAAGCGAAAGGACATAGCGCCGCGGCGGGTTTCCTAGCAGAGGAAGAAGCGCAAGGCAGCTATTTTCACAGAACCGGCGCCGCGTATGCGCCAGCAGGAGGATAAAGCATGGAAGAAAAAAAAGAGGTCGGCCAGGCGGAAGAAAAAAATTCCATTCAACTGGACGATCTTTCGGAGGAAGACAAGCAGCTTTTGGCTGAAATTGACGCCGAGGACATGAGCGAAGAGGACAAAGAGGCGGTCGCCATTCTGGGAGATAACGAATGGATTCATGCCGACTATGTTATCGATTACGACAGCGCCTTAGAAGGACTCAATTTAGCGGCAAAAATTAAATTGGGGGCACAGCGGGGCTTGCAGACCATCGGTCTAGGACTGGTCGCCTGCTGGTTTGTCTGGCCTGCCATCAAGGGATCCAAGGGCCAGGATACGGCCCTGCTCATCGTGGGCATTTTGGTCATCCTCTTGTGCGCTTACGGCATGTACGCCGTTTGGCATTTCCCCAAAAAGCACCGGCTGCAAAACGCCAAAAAATATGACGAGGAAAAGACCCCCTGCACCCTGGAAGTTTTCCGCGACCATTTGGTGGTCAGAGAGGGAGAGGAAACCACGGTGCTTGAATATGACAATAAAACACTGATGTGTTATAACTCGGATAACGTCCTGCTCATTACGTATAACCGGCTGGACATCATCATTATCCCCAAAGCCCAGCTGGGGGACCAGCTCGATCGCATCTGCGGCGTGCTCAAGGCTAAGTTGATGGCCCACTACCTGATCAAGGGAAAACAGGAAGAAAAGCCCTTTGACAAGGTCAAGAAGTGGTTTAACAAAGCAAAATAATTCCTTCCTTCTCATAGAAATAAACGAAGATTTAGGGTGAAAAAACCATGAACAACAATGACTCCAAAGTCATCACCGTTGACATCGAAAAGGAAATGAAAAAGGCCTATCTGGAATATTCTATGTCGGTCATCGTCGGACGGGCGCTTCCGGATGTCAGAGACGGGCTCAAGCCCGTCCATCGCCGGATTCTCTACACCTTCCACGAAAACGGCCTGGGCCCAGATAAGGCCTACCGCAAGTGCGCCGACACCGTCGGTTCCGTGTTGGGCCGGTACCATCCCCACGGCGACGCCTCGGTCTATGACGCCATGGTGCGTTTGGCACAGGATTTCTCCATGCGCTATCCCCTGGTGGACGGCCACGGCAACTTCGGTTCTGTGGACGGCGACCCACCGGCCGCCTACCGTTATACCGAGAGCCGCATGAGTAAAATTGCCACCAAACTCCTGACCGATATCGAAAAAGAGACGGTGGACTTTGTCCCCAACTACGACGACCGCCTCAAAGAACCGGCGGTCCTCCCCTCCCGCTTCCCCAACCTCCTGGTCAACGGCTCCACCGGTATCGCGGTGGGCATGGCCACCAATATCCCGCCCCACAACCTCAGAGAGGTCATCGACGGGGCCTGCTATCTCATCGATAACCCCGAATGTGACCTCATCGACCTCATGGAATTTATCCACGGTCCCGACTTCCCCACCGGCGGCATCATCATGGGCCGGGCCGGAATCCGGGCCGCCTATCAGACCGGCCGGGGTCGGCTGATCGTCCGGGCGAGAGCCTCCATCGAGGAGGGCAAAAAGAACCGGATGCGGATTGTGGTCACCGAGCTTCCCTATATGGTCAACAAGGCCCGGCTGATCGAATCCATCGCCAATTTGGTCAAGGAAAAACGCATCGACGGCATTTCCGATCTGCGGGACGAATCGGACCGGGAAGGCATGCGGATTGTCATTGAGCTCAAAAAGGACGCCAACGCCCAGGTGGTCCTCAATCAGCTCTATTCTTTCACCCAGCTCCAGGACACCTGCGGGGTCATCATGTTGGCGCTCCACGACGGCGCGCCCAAGGTCATGGGCCTCAAAGAGGTCCTGACCCACTACATCCACTTCCAGTTTGAAGTCATCACCCGCCGCACCGAGTACGATCTGCGCAAGGCAAGGGAACGGGCCCACATCTTGGAGGGCCTCAAAATCGCGCTGGACTTTATCGACGAGGTGGTGGCCCTCTTGCGGGCGGCCAAATCCATCGCCGAGGGAAAGGAGCAGCTCATGGAGCGCTTCGGGCTCACCGAGGTGCAGGCCGCGGCCATTGTGGCCATGCGTCTGGGACAGCTCACCGGCTTGGAGCGGCAAAAGATCGAGGATGAGCTGGCGGCGCTCAAAGAGAAGATCCAGGAACTCATGGGTATCCTGGCTGACGAAGACAAGGTCTACGCCATTGTCAAAGAGGAGCTCCAGGAGATCAGGGATAAATTCGGCGACGAACGCCGGACGGAGATCCAATCGGTGTCCGGAGAAGTGGACATCGAGGACCTCATCCCCGAAGAGGACTGCGTGGTCACCCTGACCCACTTCGGCTATATCAAGCGCCAAGCGGTGGATTCCTACCGGACCCAGCGCCGTGGCGGCCGTGGCATCTCGGGTATGACTACCCGGGAGGAAGATTTTGTGGAGGATCTCTATATCTCCTCCACCCACGATTATCTCTTGTTCTTAACCAGCAAGGGACGGATGTACCGGCTCAAATGCTATGAGATCCCGGAGAGCTCTAGGACCTCCAAGGGTGTGAATATCGTCAATCTCCTTCCCTTAGAAGGAGACGAGAAGATCGCTTCCATGATCAAATTGGATTCTCCCGATCAGGACGGGTTCTTGGTCATGGTCACCCGCCACGGCATCATCAAGCGCACGGCCATCAGCGCCTTCCGCAATATCCGTAAGTCCGGTCTCATCGCCGTCACCATCGACGAAGGCGACGAGCTGGCTTGGGTACGGCTCACCAGCGGTCAGAACGACCTCATTGTGGCCACCAAGAACGGCATGTCCATCAAATTTAACGAGAACGATGTGCGGCCCATGGGACGAAGCGCCCGGGGTGTCAAAGCCATTACCTTGGACGAAGGGGACGTGGTGGTCGGCATGGCCCGGATCCGGGAGGGCGCTACCCTCCTCACCGTCTCGGATAAGGGACTGGGCCGCCGCAGCCGTCTGGACGATTACCGGATGCAGAGCCGGGGCGGCAAGGGCATCAAGAATTATAAGGTCAGCGAACAAAAGGGCCATGTGGCAGGGGTCAAGGTGGTGGATGACGACGACGATGTGATCATGATCACCGACGGCGGCGTCATTATCCGCATCCCGGTCAGCCAAATCCCGGTTCACTCCCGGTACGGCACCGGCGTCAAGTGCATGCGTGTCACCGACGACACCAGTGTGGTCACGTTGGCCCGGGCTCCCAAGGAGATGGAGGTCGAGGAGGAGGAAGCTCCTTCCGAAGAGGCCGAAGGTTCTGAGGAAAGCGCGAGCGCCCAAACGCCCACAGAGGAAGAATAGATCAACAAAGGCCGTGTCCTTCTTGGGACACGGCCTTTTCTGCGCCTACCGGCGAGGCAGACGCGCCCTAGGTTTCCTTCGAGCCACTGCCGCGGCGCCCGCGCTTTTGTTGCCACGCCAAAAGCGCGTCATGCCCCAGCGGCAGCTGGCGCGGACCTCCGGTCGGGCAGACGCGCCCTAGGTTTCCTTCGCGCCACAGCCGCGACGCACGCGCTTTTGTTTCCAACGATGCCAAGACGCGACTTGCTCCGGCGCAGCCGGTGTTCATATTTATGACGTTTTTTTTGGGAAACACTTATGATATAATAGAATCCAATTCATCTTTATGGTCTGTGGATGGGAGGTGTTAAGCTTGGACAATCCTTATAACCAGCCGGGTTCTGGACCCAATGGGCATCCTATGCCTACTTACGGCCCTCAGGATGATGAATATACCTATGTTTCTGGTTTTGGCTTTGTTCCCACGCCCCCGGATGTGGCGGAGAAGCAGTCGCTGCGCTCCCACGGCAGTGCATTGGGCATCACCTTTGTGATTTATCTGCTCTTTTTGAGTTTTGCTCCCAGAATCATCACCCTGTTTTTTGCGGCGCTTCTTAAAAATGCTATGATTACCAGCGACGGATTGCTGGTGGCCCATCCCGCCGTCTATCAGATCATCAATATCGTCATCTCGGTGGTCGTTTATTTGGTGCCGTTCCTTTTCATCTACCGGCTGTCGGTCAAGGAAAAGAGGCACAACGTCTATCCCATGCGGGTTACCAGCCGCGGTATTATGATTCTTTCCATCCCGGTATCCCTGGCCATCGCGATGGTGTCCATGGTGGGTACCAATGTACTGATCGAACTCTCCTCTCTGCTCGGGGTCAATGCCAGCAGTGAGCTGGCCGTGGTTCCGCCGGCGGAACCGGTGGCCCTCACCCTTTTCATCATCAACATGACCGTGGTCCCCGCCGTCATGGAGGAATTGGTCTTCCGCGGCGTGATCATGCAGTCCCTGCGCAAATTTTCCGACCCCATGGCCCTGTTTGTCTCGGCTTCCCTCTTTAGCTTGGCACATATGAGCTTTGTCAAAATTCCCTATACCTTCCTGTTGGGACTGTGTCTCGGCTATTTTGTCATGCGCACGGGGAGCCTGCTCACCGGTATGCTCATCCATTTTGCCAATAATGCCTATGTCCTTGCCGTGAAACTGGTTGGCAGCAACATGCCATCGGCGGTGGTGCCCATTTTCGAAAATATCATGAGCATCGTCCTCATCATTGTGGGCTTTGTGGCCTTGCTCCTGCTCATCAACCGCTATGACAATATGTTTACGCTGCGGCCCAATCACGGCTATCTGCGGGTCTATGAACAGCTGCGGTCCTTCGCCGCCGCGCCCGCCATGGCCATTGCCGTGATCATGCTGGTCATGCTGATCAGTTATCCCTATTTTGTCGCCATAGGCTAAAGGAGTGCCCCATGGAAAGTCAAAAAGCATTGGATGAGAAATATATGCGCCTCGCCTTGGAAGAGGCGCAGAAGGCCGCAGAATTAGGCGAGGCGCCCATCGGCGCGGTAGTGGTGCGGGAGGATGAAGTCATCGCCCGGGCCCACAATTTGAGAGAGACGCAAAAAAACGCGCTGGCCCACGCGGAAATCCTGGCGATTGAAAACGCCTGCAAGGCGCTGGGCGGCTGGCGGCTGACCCGCTGCACCCTCTATGTCACTTTGGAGCCCTGCCCCATGTGTGCGGGCGCGATGGTGAATGCCCGGCTGCCCCGGGTGGTATTCGGCGCCAAGGACGCAAAGGCCGGGGTCTGCGGTTCGGTGTGTTCTCTCTTTGCCATGCCCTTTAACCACCGTCCGGCGGTGACAAGCGGCGTGCTGGAAGAGGAATGTACCGCAATTCTATCTCAATTTTTCCAAAAATTACGGGAAAAAAGACAAAAAGATAGGATAAAATGAGAAATAAAACTGTTAATGATTTTCATGATTTTTGTTTTAACTTTGTTCATCACAGTTTTCTGCAAGCTGATATAATGAAAGTGTAGAGAACATCAGATTTTATTGCTGGGTTCTCTGTCAATCCCCCTCCTTTATAATTAACTCCATACTACCTTTACTTGCGACGGGTTTTTTAACCCGTCATTTTTTTGTCCCCAGCTGCCGCTGGAGGATGGCGCGGACCTCCGGTCGGGTAGACGCGCTCGAAATTCCCTTTCAAACCACCGTCGCGTAGCTCACATTTCTATTGCCAACGCGCCACAGCGCGGTGCGGGAGCGGGCGCCGCCCGCCGCCGGCAGGCGTGGGGAACGCGGCAGCGCGAAGAAAATGAAGAGCGCGACAAGTTCCGGCGGCAGGCGGCGCCTATACTTTTTGTAAAGAGGGGGACGAAAGTCCCCCTTGATTTTTCAACTCCGCGAAATTTTTAGTTTCCACATTTTTAACAGGGGTTCTGGGGAAAATAAAAACGGATGTTCCTAGAAAAATCCTGATATTTTCAAGGTTTTTGTGGGGCAAGCCCCGCCACCTTTAAACAGTTTCCACCGAGTTATCCACGGGAAAATCTCAATTTTGAGAAAAACAGTGGAAAAGTCGGTGGAATATGTTTAAAACCCAAATTTAATACGTTGGGTAGCATATCCACTATTTCTTGATTTTTTAGAGAAAAAAACTACAAGATCTTGAAGAATGGCGGGTTTTGCAAATAGTATAATTTTTTGTGGGCGTCCTCTTGATGGCCCGCCTATAAATGGAAAAAGGATGGGCTTCCTTACAAATTAGCACTCTATTATAGCGAGTGCTAATTTTTACAGTTTGGCAATAATTTACCCACGAAATCTTCATGTCTAGCCGGTATACTTAAATTCGTGAGAAAAGCTATTCTTGACGATCAGGGCCGGCCGGCCCGCAAGGAGGGAACCATTTGATGAATGCACAAAAATTTACCCAGAAGTCCCTGGAAGCCATCCAGGAGGCGCAGCAAATTAGTATAGAGAACCAGAATATGCAGATCACCCAGGAGCACCTGCTTTCGGCGCTCTTGGGGCAGGAAAACGGCCTCATTCCTGAGCTTTTGCTCAAAATGCAGGTGGACGTGGAGGGGATGAAGTCCAGATTACAAAGCATGATCGCTTCCATGCCCCGGGTGACGGGCCCGGGCCGGGACCCGGAGAAAATCTATGTGGCTCCCGATGTGGACGCCGTCCTCATCCAGGCGGAGAAGCTGGCGGACAACATGAAGGATGAATATGTCTCGGTGGAGCACATTTTCCTCTCCCTGCTCTCCCAGGCAAACAGCAACTTGCAGCAGCTTTTTAAAGACTACCATATCCAAAAGGACCATGTCCTCAAAGTGCTGGCGGGGGTACGGGGCGCCACCCGGGTGACCAGCCAGAGCCCGGAGGAAACCTACGACGCGCTGAAAAAATACGGCGACGACCTGGTGGAACGGGCCCGCAATCAGAAGCTGGACCCCATCATCGGCCGGGACGACGAAATCCGCAACGTCATCCGCATCCTCTCCCGCAAGAGCAAAAATAACCCGGTCCTCATCGGCGAGCCGGGCGTCGGCAAGACCGCCATCGCCGAGGGCTTGGCCCAACGGATTGTGCGGGGCGACGTCCCCCATTCCCTCAAAGATAAAACCATCTTCTCCCTGGATATGGGCTCCCTCATCGCGGGCGCCAAATACCGGGGCGAGTTTGAGGAGCGCCTCAAAGCGGTGCTCGCGGAAATTAAAAAGAGCGAAGGCAAGATCATCCTCTTTATCGACGAGCTGCACACCATTGTGGGCGCGGGCAAGACCGAGGGCGCCATGGACGCGGGCAACCTGTTAAAGCCCATGCTGGCCAGGGGCGAGCTTCACTGCATCGGCGCCACCACCTTAAACGAATACCGCCAGTACATCGAAAAGGACCCGGCCCTGGAGCGCCGGTTCCAGCCGGTGCTGGTGAGTGAACCCACGGTGGAGGACACCATCGCCATCCTCCGGGGACTCAAAGAGCGGTACGAGGTCTATCACGGCGTCAAAATCCAGGACAACGCCATCATCGCCGCCGCCACCCTCTCCAACCGCTATATCACCGACCGTTTCCTCCCCGACAAGGCCATTGACCTGGTCGACGAGGCCTGCGCCATGATCCGCACCGAGATCGATTCCATGCCCACCGAGCTGGACGTCATCCAGCGCAAGATCATCCAGCATGAGATCGAGGAGGCGGCGCTCAAGAAAGAGAAGGACGCCCTCTCCCAAGAGCATCTGAAAGAGATCCAGAAGGAACTCAGCGACATGCGGGAGCGTTTTAATGCCATGAAGGCCCAGTGGGACAACGAAAAGGCCTCCATCGGCAAGGTCCAGAAGCTCCGGGAACAGCTGGAAGAACTCAATCAGCAGATCGAGAAGGCCGAGCGGGAGTATGACCTCAACAAAGCCGCCGAGCTCAAATACGGCAGGCTCCCCGCCCTCAAAAAACAGCTGGAGGAAGAGGAGGCCGCGGCCCGCACCGAGAAGAAGGACTCCCTGCTGCGGGACAAGGTCACCGAGGGAGAGATTGCCCGGATTGTGGAGCGCTGGACCGGTATCCCGGTGGCGCGGCTCATGGAGGGAGAACGGGAGAAGCTCCTGCACCTGGACGATATCCTCCACAAACGGATCATCGGCCAAAACGAGGCCGTCTCCCGGGTCACCGACGCCATCATCCGCTCCCGGGCGGGCATCCAGGACCCGGACCGGCCCATCGGCTCCTTCCTGTTCCTGGGGCCCACCGGCGTGGGCAAAACCGAGCTTGCCAAGGCGCTGGCCGAGTGTCTCTTTGACGACGAGCGCAACCTTGTGCGCATCGACATGAGCGAGTATATGGAGAAATACTCCGTCTCCCGCCTCATTGGAGCGCCTCCGGGATATGTGGGCTATGAGGAGGGCGGCCAGCTCACCGAGGCGGTGCGCCGCAAGCCCTACTCGGTCATCCTCTTTGACGAGGTGGAAAAGGCCCACCCGGACGTCTTCAACGTCCTCCTGCAAGTCCTCGACGACGGGCGCATTACCGATTCCCAGGGCCGTACGGTGGACTTTAAAAACACCATCATTATCCTGACTTCCAACCTGGGGAGCCAGTACCTCTTGGACGGCATCGACGAGGACGGCAACATCACGCTGGAAGCGGAGGAACAGGTGGAGGAGCTGCTGCGACGCTCCTTCCGGCCCGAGTTCTTAAACCGTCTTGACGAGATCGTCTTCTATAAGCCGCTGACCAAGGCCGATATCACCCAAATTATCGACCTGCTGGTGGCGGACCTGAATGGGCGGCTCTCCGACAAGCAGCTCTCCTGCGAGCTGACACAGGAAGCTAAAGACTTCATCATTGACAGCGCCTACGACCCGGTCTACGGCGCGCGGCCCCTGAGAAGGTATGTCCAGCACCATGTGGAGACCCTCATTGGCCGTCAAATCATCGGCGAGGACATCCTGCCCGGCTCCCGTCTGCGCATTGTATTAAAAGACGGCGCCTTGGCGGTGGAGGTCCTCTCCCCCGCCCCCCTGGAAACAGTGGAATAAGAAAAAAGCGCGAGCTTTAAGCTCGCGCTTTTTTTATACTTGGACCTGGGCGCAGGGTAGCCACGCCCGATGCGCAAAAGAACAGCTGTGAAAGCAGCTGTTCTTTTTATGTATCAAATCAGCCTTCGCCGCCGGCGCCCAGAAGCTTGCTCGCGGCGGTGCAGTCAACTCTCTCGACCTTCCAGGTCTTGCCGTCGGAGCCCAGGCACTTGATCATTTCCAGCGCCTTTTCCATGTAGGCCTCCTGGATATACTGCCAGATGTTGTACGCATTGGCCCCGGAGAAATCCCGTTTCGCCAGATCCTTGACGATATGATCCATAAAGTCGAAGCCCATGTTGACCTTGTTGATGCCCACGGTACTGGCCTGATGCAGGTCTTCGTGGCTAACGCCGGAGCTGCCGTGGATGACCAGGGGCAGGCCGCCCACTTTCTTCTTAATGGCCTTGATGCGGTCATAGTCCAGCTTCGGGGTGGAAGTATAGACGCCGTGGGCGGTGCCGACGGCGACGGCCAGGCAGTCGATGCCGGTGCGGTCCACGAAATCTTTGGCCAGGGCGGGGTCGGTGTACATGGAGGCGCCGTCCTCCGCATAATTGGACCCGGATCCCACATGGCCCAGCTCGGATTCCACCGTCACGCCCATGGAATGGGCAATTTTGGCGAGGATGGCGGTCTCTTTGACGTTCTCTTCATAGGGGAGGGAAGAGCGATCCACCATGACGGAAGTAAAGCCCGCTTTGATCGCGCACATAATTTCGGTGGTGACCTCTTCAAAGGATTTGTGGACATCGCCGCCGTGATCCAGATTCACAGCGACAGGGACTGCGGTCTGTTCGGCAATCTCCACCAGGTTGTGGCCGGTGACAACGATATCCTTGGTCGATCCCACGCTCAGATCGATGATCATGGGGGACCCCAGCTTTTCCGCCGCCGCAATGGCCGCCCGGGTATCCAGTTCGCTGAAAACATTGGGTGCGACCACCGCATAATTGCCGGCGCTCGCGCGGTCCAGGATTTCCTTCATGGTGACTAACATTTCTTATACCTCCTCATGTCTATGATGACCTTGCTTATACTCAGTATATCCCTGCCGCCAGCCCCCGTCAAGAATTTGGACCCGCGCATTGTAGATGGCACAAGTATTTATTTTTTCGATACGCAGACGAGACCCGCCGCAGGCGCGCCCGAGGTTTTCTTCGCGCCGCCCGCGCCACCTACCGGTGGGGGACGCCGGACAGTCGCGGCGGTCACGCCGCCTCAAAGCACACGGAGGAGAAAACAAGGCGTTGTCAGCGCCATCGTCACGCCTTGGCAGGGCCCGCTGCCATGTCGCGGTGTCCGCACTAGAATTATTGCTATCGCGTTACAGCGCGGTATCCCCCACCGGCGGGTGGGCCATCTTTTCATAGAGATCGGGGAACTTGCGCTTCATATTGATGGGCCGGAAGGTGGCGGCGTCCACCCAGGCGTGGGTGGTGGAGCCGGTGTTGCAGGGCCTCTCCTCCCCCACGTGGTAGATTTCATAGCAAAACTGGATGCGGGCCGGGGTGAGCCGCCCGATGGTCACCCGGACCACCAGCTCGTCCTCGTACCGGGTCACCCCGTGGTAGTGACAGGTAAGCTCGATGAGGGGGGTCATGACGCCCATGCGCTCCATCTCGGAATAGGTGATGCCCAGTTGCTTGATGAAGTCCGTCCGGGCCACCTCGTACCAGATGGGATACACCGCGTGATGGGTGACGCCCATCTGGTCGGTCTCCGCGTAACGGACGGTGATGCGGCTTTCAGAAATCATGGTTGCTCCTCCCCTCAGTCCTCCCCGGGAAGGACGATCTCTCCATGTTCCTTCTCGAACTCGGCAATTCTCTTTTTCATGAGTTGTTCAATCTCTTTGTTCTTTGATCGACCCTCATATTCCGCGATGAAGCCGAGTTTGTCGAGTAGCCGCCAGTTGATGCGCATGGTGTATCTGACGATTTCATTAGACATTATTTTGACTCCTCCTTGACGAAGTATTGACTAAATTATGGAGTCATATATAATGAAACTAAGGAAATGACGTCTATATGACGAATAAATGACGAACAAAGGAGAGCCAAAACTTATGAATATAGCGAAGATTGATGCCGTGGGACGCTTTGTCATTCCCAAGGAGATACGCTACAAGCTTGATATCCAGCCAGGCGATCCGGTGTCCATGGTGATGCAGGGGGAATACGTCTATGTCAAAAAAGTGCTGCCGGAATGCGTTTTCTGCGGCGAGACCCAAAATCTCACCGCGTTTCATGGAAAGCTGATTTGTGAGAAATGCATCACCATCCTCACCCAATATTATTTCTAGCACAGCCAAGTTGCAAATTTAATCTAGGGCGCGACATGTCCCGCCGCAGGCGGCAAAAAAGCCAGCCGCTCAAAAGAGCGGCTGGCTTTTGTTAAAAACGGAAGGGATTATGCTTTGGTCTCGTCTTCTTCGTCCATCTCTTCGTCTTTTCTGCCCTTGATGCTCAGAATCGCGATGACGATCTGAACCAGAGCGATCAGAGCCATGAGAAGGGTCCATCTGTCAACGAGAACCATCGGGTTTCTCATGTTTTCCGTCAGGATGAAGGCGATGACTGCGCCCAGTGCCGGAACGATGCTCAGGAGTCTCCAGAAGCCTTTGCGTTTGAGCACGTGGTTGAGCTTCGCTTCTTCATTCTCGCGGCGGATGCGCTGCTGTTCCTCGTCCTCGTCGTCCTCCTTGTTCTTCTTGCCGATGAAGTAGAAGATGAGGAGCAAGAGCATGATAATCGCTGTCGCAATGGTGAGCAGCAGGTTGATCAGTGCCCAGACGGGTGTCGGTGTCGCTGCCAGCGGCACATCCGGCTCATCAATGACGGTGCGGTCGGAGGTGACGGGCAGGCTGGCGATGGGAACATCAGGCTCGTCGATGCTGACGGTGGGAGTGGTTACCGGGGCGGCTGGCGTGGTGACGGGCGAAACCGGTGTTGTTGCCGGAGGCGCTGTGACCGGAGCCGGTCCCGGGGTGGTGGTGGCCGGAGGCGTCGGATCGGTGGTAGTGGAAGGACGGGTGGTAATCGGTCTCGACGTGGAGGCCGCCGTGATGCGCAGGACGCCGTCCACAACAGTGATGTTGTAGTTGGCATTGGGCGTGTAGGTGGCGGTGATGGCGTAGGTGCCAACCCCTTCCCCTTCCGCACGGGTGAGGGTGTATTCTAGGGTGTCGTCGCCGATGAGCCCTTCGACGGTGGCGGTGAAGTCCGGATCCGCGCTGCCCGCCACCTTAGTCTGATCGTCCACGGTGATGACGGCGTCTTTCGGGGTGATTTCCAGTTCGCCGGGTACTACCGTCAGGTCGTAGTTGCCGTTTTGACCCAGGATGACGTTGATAGCGTAGTGGTTCACATCCTCGCCGGGAGCGCGGTTAAAGGTGGTGAGGAGGGTGTCCTCGCCCACCAGCGCGCCGTCCAGACGGATGGTGAAGTCGGGATCCGCGTCGCCGTAGGTCTTGCTGGCGCTTTCCACATAAACGGTCAGTGCTTTCTGGCTGATGGTAAAGGTGGCGCCCGTGGCCGTCACGTTGTAGTTTTTGTTGGACGTGTAGGAAACGGTGATGTCACAGGGTCCCACATTCTCGCCGGGGGTACGGGAGACGGTGTAGGCGATGGATTCGCCCGGTACGAGGCCGCTTACCTTGGCGGTGAGGGCCGGATCGGGGTCGCCGTAGGTCTTGCCCGCGTTGTCGGCGGTGATGGTCACGGAGGCTTTCTCGATGACGAGGGAGCCGGGCTTTGTGGAGATGACGTAGTTTTCGGTGACGTCCGTTTTGCCGTCCATGATGACCGGTTTGCCTTTGACGTTCACTTCATAAGTGCCCGCGTTTTTCTCGGTAACGGAGGCGGAAACACCGGAAAGGGTGTGGCCTGCGAGGAGACCGGAATAGGTGTAGCCGCTGGCGGTCTTTTCAGTGCCGTCGTAGATGTTGCCGGTGCTGGAGTTGGCCGTGATGGTGAGAGCGATGGAAGCCTTCTCGATGACGAGGGTACCGGGCTTCGTGGTGATGTTGTAGTTGCCGGTGACGTTCTCCGAGCCCTTCATGAGGACCGGGGTGCCCTCGACGGTGACGTCGTAGGTGCCCACGTTCTTTTCACTGCGGGAGACGGAGATGCCGGAGAGGCTGTCGCCATCCACGAGTCCGGTCACGTCATAGCCGGAAACGGTCTTTTCGGTGCCGTCGTAGATGTTGCCGGTGCTCGACTTGGCCGTGATGGTCAGGTCCCGTTTGGCGATGGTGAAGGTGCCGTTTACAATATTAACGCTGTAATTGGCGTTTTCTTTAACCGCCGGGATGATGTCATAGAGTCCCGCGTTCTCGCCTGGCGTACGGGTGACGGTGTAATCGATGGATTCACCCGGGACAAGGCCGCTCACCTTGGCGGTGAAGGCTGCCGGGTCCGCGTCGCCGTAGGTCTTGCCCGCGTCGTCGGCGGTGATGGTGAGCGCTTTCTGGCGGATGATCAGGGAGCCGGGGACGGTCAGGATGGTGTAATTTTCACTGACGTCCGTTTTGCCGTCCATGATGACCGGGGTGCCTTCGACGCTTACGTCATAGGTGCCCGCGGCGGTCTCGGTGCGGGAAGCGGAAACACCGGAAAGGGTGTGGCCTTCTAAGAGGCCCTCCACGTCGTAACCGGAGACGGTCTTTTCAGTGCCGTCGTAGGTGTTCTCGGTGCTCGACTTGGCCGTGATGGTCAGAGTCAGGGAGGCCGGTTTGATGATGAGGGTACCGGGAACGGTGGCGATGTTGTAGTTGCCGGTGACGTTCTCCGCGCCTTTCATGATAACCGGATTGCCCTCGACGGTGACATCGTAGGTGCCCACATTCTTTTCACTGCGGGAGGCGGAGACGCCGGAGAGGGTGTCGCCGTCCACGAGTCCGGTCACGTCATAGCCGGAAACGGTCTTTTCGGTGCCGTCGTAGATGTTGCCGGTGCTCGACTTGGCCGTGATGGTCAGGTTCTTCTGGCTGATGGTAAAGGTGGCGCCCGTGGCCGTCACGTTGTAGTTTTTGTTGGACGTGTAGGAAACGGTGATGTCATAGGGTCCCACATTCTCGCCGGGGGTACGGGAGACGGTGTAGGCGATGGATTCGCCCGGTACGAGGCCGCTTACCTTGGCGGTGAGGGCCGGATCGGGGTCGCCGTAGGTCTTGCCCGCGTCGTCGGCCGTGATGGTCACGGAGGCTTTCTCGATGACGAGGGAGCCAGGCTTTGTGGAGATGACATAGTTTTCGGTGACGTCCGTTTTGCCGTCCATGATGACCGGTTTGCCTTTGACGTTCACTTCATAAGTGCTCGCGTTTTTCTCGGTGCGGGAGGCGGAAACACCGGAAAGGGTGTGGCCTTCTAGGAGACCGGAATAGGTGTAGCCGCTGGCGGTCTTTTCAGTGCCGTCGTAGGTGTTGCCGGTGCTGGAGTTGGCCGTAATGGTCAGCTGGATGGCGGCTTTCTCGATGACGAGGGTACCGGGCTTTGTAGTGATGTTGTAGTTGCCGGTGACGTTCTCCGAGCCCTTCATGAGGACCGGGGTGCCCTCGACGGTGACGTCGTAGGTGCCCACATTCTTTTCACTGCGGGAGGCGGAGACGCCGGAGAGGGTGTCGCCGTCCACAAGCCCTGCCACGTCATAGCCGGAGACGGTCTTTTCGGTGCCGTCGTAGATGTTGCCGGTGCTGGAGTTGGCCGTGATGGTCAGGTTCCGTTTGGTGATGGTGAAGGTGCCGTTCTCCGTCTTAACCTTGTAGTTGGTGGTGTCGGAGGCCGTGACCAGGATGTCATAGGGTCCCACATTCTCGCCTGGCGTACGGGTGACGGTGTAGGAGATGGATTCACCCGGGACAAGGCCGCTTACCTTGGCGGTGAGGGCCGGATCGGAGACGCCGTAGGTCTTGCCCGCGTCGTCGGCCGTGATGGTAACTTCACGCTGCTTGATGAGCATGGAGGCGGGTCTCGGAAGGATGTCGTAGTTTTCGGTGACGTCCACATCGCCATCCATGATGACCGGTTTGCCGGTAATCTGTGACAGGTAGGTGCCGGCGATGGTGCCGGTGACGGAAGCGGAGACGCCGGAGAGGGTGTGTCCCTCCAGGAGTCCTTCCACGTCGTAGCCGGAGACGGTGTGGGGCTTGCCGTCGTAGGTGAAGGTGCCGCCGTGTCCGGTGATGATCAGCGGGATGGAAGCCCTCTTGATGATGAGAGTGCCGGGCTTCGTGGTGATGTTGTAGTTTGCGGTGACGTTCTTGCCGCCCTCGGTGATGACCGGGGCGCCCTTGACGTTCACGTCATAGATGCCCGCGTTTTTCTCGGTACGGGAGGCGGAAAGCCCCGCGATCTGCTGGCCTGCCAGAAGACCGGAGTAGGTGTACCCGCTCACGGTTTTGTCCGTGCCGTCATAGATGAAGGTGTTGGAATTGCCGGTGACGGTCAGGTCCCGTTTGCTGATGGTGAAGGTGCCGCCCGTGGCCGTCACGTTATAGTTTTGGTTGGGGGTGTAGGAAACGGTGATGTCATAGGGTCCCACATCCTCACCGGGCTCACGGGAGACGGTGTAGGCGATGGATTCGCCCGGTACGAGGCCGCTTACCTTGGCGGTGAGGGCCGGATCGGGGTCGCCGTAGGTCTTGCCCGCGTCGTCGGCGGTGATGGTCACGGCTCTCTGCTCGATGAGCATGGCGCCGTCCACATAGACAAAGCGGAAATGATCGGTGATATCGGCGCCGTTTGCGTCGGTGACCTTGGGGGTCCCGATGACCTTCACCGGGTAGGTGCCCGCCATGGTGCCGGTGACGGATGCCGAAAGGCCCGTGAGGGTCTCCGTTCCCAGTCCCGTGTAGGTGTAGCCGGTGACCGTCTTGGGGGTGCCGTCATAGGTGAAGGTGTCGCCGTTGCCGAAGACGGTGACCAGGGTCTGTGCCGCGAAGTTGGCGGTATAGGTCTGGCTGGCGGTGACGGTGTCCGGGAAGGAAGGCGTCCAGCCGGTGAAGTAATAGCCGTCATTGGGGATGGGGGTCGGTACGGTGACTGCGTCTCCCCAGGCGGTGCCGCCGGGAATCTCGGTAAAGCTGGTTTCACCCTCGAGGCTGCCCCGCAGCCCTGCTACAAAGGTGACGGAAAAGGTCTGGCGTTTCCATACAGCGTAGAGATGTTCGGTGTCATTGACGATGGTAAACTCATCGCCGGGGAGATAATCGGGCTCGGTGGCCTGCTTTTTCGTGGACCAGCCGAGGAGATCATACCCTTCCCGGGTGAAGATGTCGCCCGCCAGGATGACGGTGTCGTAGCGCTCCACCATCCAGGTGAGGGTCTCGGCGGGAGAACCGTAATTGGCGTCATAGACGAGCCGCGCCACATTGGCCGGGTCCACCCATTTGGCCACCAGGACGGTGTCGCCGTTCATTTCAATCAGGCTGCCGGGGTAGTAGACGGTCCCCTGACCGTCCACCTGCCAGCCCACAAAGACTTTGTTGTCTTTGGAAAGGCCGTCGGCGCCCTTGACCCGGGCCTTGACGCCCAGCGCGTAGGTGTCGGAATCCACCGGGACTTGGCCGGTGGCGCCGCCCGCCTCATAGGTCAGGGTGAAGCCGTCGGTCCGCCACTGGCCGAAGATGGTCAGATCGGAGTGGACCGGGGTCTCCCAGCTGTAGGAGACGGCTCTGGTGGTGCCGGGCAGATACCAATACCAACCCAGGAACACGCCCAGGCCTTCGTAGAATTCGCCCTTGACATAGGTTTCCGGCTCGGTGACGTATTCGCCGTCGGCCAGACCCTGTCTGCCCACCTCTTTGCCGTCCGCCTTTTCGAGGAAGGTGGCGGTAAACTGGTTGGATTCCCACTTGGCGAAGAGCTTCAGGCTGTGCTCGGGCATGGTGGCGCCGGCGAAGTCAAAGGCTTCCCGGTATTCCGCGTCGGTGTACCAGCCCAAGAAGGTGAAGCCTTCCCGCTGGGGGTCGGCGGGCTTCTTCGAGGAGATGTCGCTACCGAATTTGAGCCCGGTGATGGAATCAATCCGGTTGCCGCCCTGGGTGTCGAAGTCGATGGAGAACGCCTGCCGGTTATAGAACAGGTATTGGTGGTAGGAGCCGTCCTCGTCTTTTTGGGGATCGCCCCTCCAGTTGGTCTTCTCCCATTTGGTCCCGGCGGCGGTCATGCCGTCGATGTTCTTCTGGTTAAACAGGGTGACGTAGCCGTTCTCCACGTATTGGGTGTAGGTGGGGTCAGAAACATAGTATTTTCCGTTATACTCCACCGCCCCGGGCACCTTGCCCTCCAGGCTTTCCATCATATATTGGAGGTAGAGGACGACGGTATCCTCGCTCCAAGAGCCATAGATGGTGCGGGAGGTGCCGGACGAGGGCATCATATCCTCGGTCATGGTCACCCGCTTGGAGGTCCAGGTAATATTGCCGGCAGACCAGCCCACAAAGTACCGGTCGGCGTACCCGGAGAGGGTGGCGATCATGCTGGGGTTGCCGGAAGCGTCATAGGAGAGCACCGGCCACAGATCGCTGATGTCCTGCTGGTATTTTGCGGTGATGGTGTACTTGGCGCCGCCGCTTGTGTAGGTACGGCCGCCAAAGTTCATGGTGGCGGTGTAGTAGAGGTAGTTGGGACGCCATTTGGTGCCGACGTTGATCGACGGAGCATTGAGATCGAAGTAGATCGTGTAGAGATCTCTGGCGAAATAGACGTTCACCACCGTGGTGCCGTTGCCGGAAATCACGGCGCTCTGGCTGTGATGGAAGGACGCGTATTTCACCGCGCTGTTATCGGTGGTGGCGTTTTGAGCGGTGATGGTAACCGTATCGCCGGCATAGGCCCGGCGGGTCTCGGTGAACGCGTACCGGTAGCTATCCCGGCTATTTAAGTCCGCCGTATTGGGGAGGTTGGGCGCCTCCAGCCAGTAGACCACGGTGTAAGTCACCCACTCTTGCTCCCATACGGCATAGAGGGTGGTGTCCGAAGAGACGCTCTGGGAGAAGTCGAAAGCCTCTCCGCCGGGCGTGAGGGACCAGTGGCTGAAACGGTAGCCGGCGCGGGTGGGGTCCTCCGGACGGGTAATGAATCCGCCCACGTCCACTAGCTGCGGCGGCACGTAAGAGCCCTGGGAATCGAAATAGACGTAGAAGAGGTCCCTAAAGTGGGGGGTGAGGGTCAGATTCGAGGTAACCGGCTGGCTGAAGTCGTAAAGGCTGCCGTCCAGATACCAGCTCTCGAACACTTGGCCCGCGGGGGCTACTACGTCCACGGTGGTGGCGGCGACGGTGCCGCCGCGTTTGACTTCCTTGGAATCAATGACCTTGCCGTCCGCGTTTAAGAACTTGACCAGATAGGTGTCCTTGAATACGGCGTGGAGGGAGATATCCCCGGTAATGGGGGTATTCTCAAAATCAAAGGGGGTATTGTCCTCTTTGAACCATCCGGCAAAGGAGGTCATATCCGCGGGAATCGGTGGGATGGCCGGCTCCACACAAAGTTTCCCCTCCGCCACCTGAGTGACGGTGTAAGTCTCGCCGCCGCCGATGAGGAAGGTAACATTGTAATACACGGTATCTTCCCCCGGCAGGGAGTTGGAGGCGGTTGTTGTGGTCGGCGCATCTTGAGGGCGCTGCCCATTGACGCTACCGGCTGGTGGACCCGACGAGGTGTCCGGGGCCGGAGTAGTGACATTCGTCCCCGAGGTGACAGCGGTTGTAACAGCCGGAGCAGATTGGCCAGGCTGCTGGGTGGTGTTGGATGCAGGCACCGTCACGTCCGAGGGGGCCAGGGCGGTGACGGGAAATGCGCTGAGGACCATCATCATTGCGAGCAGTACGGCCAAAAATCTTTTCATGAAGCAGTACCTCCTTTCTTTTGTATCAAATAGGTGGGTTTTTTTATCCATCAGTAATTCCCCCTACTAACAGTGGAATCGTGGGATACCTCCCGCGCGTCTGGCTTATACAGTGACAAAGGGAGGTATAACGCCACTGTCTGTTTATAGTATAAAGCGGCCTGGTAACAATTTGGTTAGAAAAGAGGAAATACCATACGGTTTTGTGAAAATATTAAACGGCTTGTCCAAAAAAGCTGTCTGCCGCCCTTCAGACATAAAAAAGCCCGGCGTTCCATTTCTGAAACGTCGGGCCCACCTGCCGGTGGAGGAAACCGCGCTTTGACGCATTAGGAAGCCTGGTCGCTGTGGCGCGGGGCTTTGTTAGATTAGGCTGCGGGCGCGTCGGGTCCGCCTGCCGGTGGAGGAAACCGCGCTTTGACGCATTAGGAAGCCTAGGCGCTGTGGCGCGAGGCTTTGTTAGACTAGGCCGCGGGTGCGTCGGGCCCACCTGCCGGTGGAGGAAACCGCGCTTTGACACATTAGGAAGCCTAGGCGCTGTGGCGCGAGGCTTTGTTAGACTAGGCCGCGGGTGCGTCGGGCCCGCGGCTGGGCCCAGGGAGGAGCCCCTTTTCCCTGGTAACCAGGTTCCATTCCAGGGCCATGAGGGTAAAGAATATCCAAAAATACTTGTCGTAAATATAGGTGTATCGCCCGGAAATGAGGGCATTGATAAGAAGGATACCCAGAGCGGCCCCGTAGATCAAGGAGCGGCTGGTCTTATGGCGGAGCATGCGCAAAAGGATCCAGCCGATGGAAACCCAAACAGCCAGGGATGCCGCCAATTTGAGGATGCCGCCGCTGAGGAAATCGGAGAGTAGGAAATTGTGGGGAGTCATCCAGTACTGAGGCTTGGGTTGATAGGCGGCATACAGCTCGTTGAGCCGCTCGTTGGTACGGATATCATAGAGATGGGCCTCATAGGAGGTCCCCTTCCCGACGATCATTTCTACCGGCGAATAGGAGGCCGCCTCGTCCAAAGCCAGGCTCCAGATGGCGTACCGCTTGGAGAAAATACCTTCCCCGCCCATGCTGTCGATGATGGTGTCGATACTGTTTTCCTCCATGGCGTCCCCGTTTTGAGCTACGTAGGCGTCGTACTTGTCGCCGGAGAGATCTTCGAACCCTTTTAATATAGAAGCGTTAAAGGAAAAGACGATCACGGAAACGAGCCCCATTGCCACCGCGTTTTGCAAGATTTTTTTGGTGCTGCGCTCCCGGACGGCGGTGCGGATGAGCTGATAGCAAACGATGATAAAGATGGCCGGAATCAGGGTGGCATAGGTCCTCCGAGAGCCGCATAAGTTGAGGACAGTGTAGTCGATGAGGGACACCCCGAAGATGGCCGCGTATTTTTTCAGCAGGGGGAGCTTGGAATTGAGCAGCAAAATAAGCAGCATCAAAAAGCCGGTGAATATGACGCTGGCAAACCGGTTATAGTCGGTGAGCATGGAAAGCCGCCGGTAATACGGGATAGGCAGTATTTCCACCACAAAGTAGTTAAACAGGGTAAACAGGGCCAAAAAAGTGCCGACGCAACCGATGTTGAGCAGGATGCGGTCAATTTTGGCGCGGCTGTCGCAGTAGTAGACGAGCAACACCGCAAAAACCGCCATGGGGATGACGACCGCATATTTGGTCAGCGCAATTGACTTGGCCGGGGAGTAAAGGATGCCGATTAGGTCTAAAAGGATATAAAGCCCCAAGAAGAGGATCGGCCACCGGCAGGGCCGCAGCTGCCGGAACAGCTTCCTCATTCGCTCTTTGGCCGCAGTCCAGCCGTCTTGCAGCAATAAAAAAAGAAATAGGGCGGTCGTGATGACAAAGGGCGCCTTAAATACCGAAAATGGCAGGCGCATCCCCACCTCCAACAGCATAAAAAAGAGGGTGAGATGCAAAAAGAAACCGAAGAAAAAGGGAAGGTCCCAGGACCTTGCCCGCATTTTTTGAAGTGAAATCATAATTCCCCCATTCTCCAAAATTCATGGGAAAGATATAAGAATAGTGTGCATACATTTTTTAATTTAATCCACAGATAGAAAGCAGGCATGACGAAAAAGTGAACCCTTTGTTAAGAACATCTTTCAAAATTCGAAAGGATGTACAAAGCAAAGGTTATTGTAAGGCATGGCGGGGACTTTGTCAAATCCTAGACAAGCAAAAAAAGCCCCGCAGAGGAAAGGATGGGCTACCGGACCGCGGCTTTGCGTGTGTGACGCGCAATGGACGAAAGCGGACCGGGCGTGCCGCAAAAGAAATGGCAGGGCTTTTTTGAGAAAAGCCTGGGATGGGAGGCCCTTTTTTATAAGGATACGGCGGACAATCTTTACCGGCGTCTATTATAAGAAAGCCGCCGCAAGTTTCGAAAGGAGCGGGATGGGCGAGTCTATTTGCGCGAACAGATACGGCATGCGCGCGGGCGCGGCACGCGACCTGGGAGCGGCGGCACGCCTGGGAAGCGCCGGTAAAAGAGTGATCCGCTCCAAACGCGGGCGCGAAGACGAAAGGCACCTCGCAAAACGAGGTGCCTGCCTTGGGTGCGGCAACTTGCCGCTGGGAAGCGTTGGTATAAAGGATACAACCAATTTGTTACTCCTGCACGGGTCTTATACCGAATCTTTGCTCGCAGATTGCTCTTAATGAAAAGACCAGCACTTCAATAAAATCAATATTATAAGCTTTCATTTCCTTTTTATCTTTAGGCTCGTAAAAATAACGAAATTCTTCAAAAGATCTGTCTATAGTTTTAAAATAAGGAATAAATTGGTCAGAATTAATTGTTGTTTCCTTTTTCAATTTAAAACACTCAATGACTATCGTTTCTATTTCATATGCAATAGAAGGATCTAATTTACAAAATAAATCATGATAAAGCTTATGCCCACGGGGAGGATCTATCAATAAAGACTTAAGAAATAGTTCACATGCAAATGCCCCATTTACTATTGCTGGAACCACTAATGCAAATTCTTCATAGTTTCCGGTTATCCGCGCTGACATATGTTTATGAAGTAAAAAATGAAAAGCATTAGAAAACATTAATGCCGAATCGTATGCCGAAAGGTACTTATCCATCACACCACCCTAAATTAAGAATAACACAAATCAAAATAAAGAAACCAACCTTGTTTTACACAAAATCGGTTTCTTGGACATGGCGCGCTTGAAGGGATTCGAACCCCCGGCTTCTTCCTTAGGAGGGAAGCACTCTATCCAGCTGAGTTACAAGCGCGGATATGGCTTTGCTCCGCCGATTTTCGCAGGCGGAGAGAGGATTTTGTTACCCATTCATACTACAACAAAACCGCCCTCGTGTCAATCATTGCCCGAGCGCGGTGGGCGGGGCGAAGGGTTTGAGCGCCCTTTGGAGTGGGGCGGAAATCCCGGGATATAATAAAAGAAGAAAAGAGCGGGACAAATCAGGGCAAAAAGAGAAAATGCGCTTTGCTTTCCCTGTAAAAAGTGTTATATTAATTACTGTGTAAAGACAGGGGGAAAATGGGCGGCGCTTTAATGAAAACACATGGGCCCCCCTCCCCTGATTGCGGCGCAGTAACGGCCGCCGCGCTTTGAAAAGTCATAGAAAGGAAGGAAAGCGTGTGAAACGAGAGAAATCATGCGGAGCGCTGGTTTACCGGCTCCTTGACGATAACAAGACACAGCTGCTCCTGCTCAAACACCGCTACGGCGGCCATTGGTCCTTTCCCAAGGGCCATGTGGAGCGGGGGGAAAACGAGGTCCAGACAGCCTTGCGCGAAATTAAGGAAGAGACCGGCCTGACCGTGGATTTACAAAATGGGTTTCGGGAATGCGTCTCCTATTCCCCCAAGCCCAATGTGAAAAAACAGGTGGTCTATTTCTTAGGCTATGCCGAGGACGACGAGGTCCACAAACAGGAGGAGGAAGTCAGCGAAATCCGTTGGGTGGATATCGAAGAAGCCCCCAGCCTGGTCACCTTCAAAAACGATAAAAACCTGATCAGCAAAGCCACTCGGTTCCTTTATGAGGGGCATGGCGCTGATACCGAGACGGCCCCCTCGGAGAAAGAGGCCTAAACGCCCATCCATCTCAAGGAAGGAAGTGCTCCCCATCGTGAACACTACCGCCGCGAAAAAGCGTGCGAGTTTCTTTTCCAGCCCTACCCGCGTGATCTGCGGCAGTTTCTTTCTGGTGATCACCATCGGCACCATCCTGCTGATGATGCCCTTTGCCACCCGGGCCATGGTGGCCACCCCGCTGCATGACGCGCTGTTCACCGCCACTTCGGCCACCTGTGTGACGGGGCTGATTGTCTACGATACCTATACCTATTGGTCCACCTTCGGCCAGCTGGTCATCTTGACCCTCATCCAGATCGGCGGCCTGGGACTGGTCACCATCACCACCTTTTTTAACATCGCCCTGGGACGGAAATTGGGGCTCAGGGGCCTACAACTGGCCCAGGAGTCCATCAATGTGGGCAGTATCATCGACGTCACCCGCCTGACCAAAATGGTCATGGCGGTCTCCTTTTCGGTGGAGGCGGTGGGCGCCCTGATCCTGGCCACCCAATTTGTGCCCAAATTCGGCGGGGACGGCATCTTCCTCTCCATCTTCCTCGCTATTTCCGCCTTTTGCAACGCGGGATTCGACCTTTTGGGCCGGGAGTCCCCCTTTGTCAGCCTGATGAACTATAACGGGGAGCCGGTGGTCCTCTACACCATCGCGGCCCTCATCATCATCGGCGGCCTGGGATTCGTGGTCATCCACGACCTGTATAACTACCGCAAGACCAAAAAGCTGATGCTTCACACCAAGATGGTACTGGTCATTACCGGCATTCTGATTTTGGTCGGGGCCCTGTTCTTCCTGCTCTTAGAATGGAATAACCCCCAGACCATGGGGCATTTGAGCGTTGGGGAGAAGCTGAACGCTTCCATTTTCCAGTCGGTGACCACCCGCACCGCCGGTTTTAATTCGGTGGATATGGGCGGCATGCACGGGCTGACCAAGGCCATCGCCATTGTGCTCATGTTTATCGGCGCCGCCCCCGGCTCCACCGGCGGCGGCATCAAGGTGACCACCGCCGCCGTCATCCTCATGCTGGTGGTCAGCGTCGTCCGCGGGCGGGAGGACGCGGTTATGTTCCACCGCAAGATCGCCCAGCGCTCGGTCTATAAGGCCGTTTCCGTGGTGGTTCTGGCGGTTCTGGCGGTGTGTATCTCCAGCATCATCCTTTACAGCGACGCGGGCACCGCTCCGGTGGCGGGCATCGACGCCATCTTCGAGTCGGTATCCGCTTTCGCCACCGTTGGCCTCTCCACCGGCGTTACCGGAGTGGCCACTGTCATTGGCAAGCTGGTGCTCACCTTCACCATGTTCTTAGGCCGGGTGGGCCCGGTGTCCTTTGCCCTGTCGGTAGCTGCCAGAGCGGCGGCCAGGAACAAAAAAGAGATCATTCCCGAAGCCAAAATCATGGTGGGATAGCCTTTGTTTATAAATGAAAACCCCCGGCCGCTTGAGCGGCCGGGGGTTTTTTACATCGTTCATGGTAAGAGAGGACCCCGGTAAAGCGCCCGTAGAATGGAAGTGATGGTGGGCGCCCGTCCTGCCGGGGGGAGATTCACCAATGCGGAAAGGCCTAGACTTTAGCCGCCTGGGTGATTTCCTGGAAACAGTCCTCGCACAGACGGTAGCGCCCCCGAAGGAAAACGCCCTCGCTTTTGCCGCACAGGGTGCAGACCGACTCCGGGGCCTTGCGCAACAGGATAACGTCGTCTTGTACCGTGATTTCCAGCACCTGGTCCTTCCCAAACCCCAAATGTCTCCGGACGTCCATGGGGAGTACAATGCGGCCCAGCTCATCCACTTTCCGATTGAATTTTAGTTTCATCTCTCCACCTCCTAAGGTGATTATAGCCAGAAATGTAAAATATTTCAAGCAAAATATGAAAATTATGTCGTCCGGTCTCCAAAGAGGGCGACCGAGGGGGAAAAAAGATGCAAAACGGATGAAAAACATCGGATCAATCAGGGGAAGATGGGAAAAGGGCCGCCCTTTTGGGCAGGACGGGTTACAAGGGCTGGAGTGCTCCCAGCCCGCCCAAAAACGCCGCCTAGGAACTGTACCCTGATCGGGTCCGGGCTTTTGTCCGCCAGGCGCCAGGCCACCAGCGGACACGCGGGAGTTAAAGATTTTGGCCGATGAGAGGGAAAAAGGGTAAGAATTTATGACTTGTGGCGAAAAAAAGGGCATATTTTATGAGGCGCAGCCCTATTTATTCGATCAACAAAGGGCCTTTTTTGCGCGATTATTGCCCGGGAAAAAGTGCGGGGTAGAAAAAACGGCAGAGAATTTGGAGAAAAACCACAAACAACTTTAGCGTATGATAAATTGTCATGTTCATTTACAATTAGGACGATAGGAGTGCCTTCCCCCCGTTTATGCAAATAGGGCAAAAATGAGGGGGATAAGTTTGGCATTTTGCCCTATGAATTGTAATGACATTGCATTGATGTACAAACAACTGAACACAAATATGTGGATTTCAGACGAAGAAAACGATTTTAATTGTAGGATGTTGCGTACTTGTTACGAAAATGTTATGATATCAGTAAGTCGCTTGCCACTATTCGACAGACCTGGTTTGACATCAAAAGGGCCAAAGGGGGACGTCGAAAAGGACCAAGCTATTTACTTTTCCTGGGGCGGCACCCCTGGGCAATGAAGTTGAGGAGGAAACACAAGAATGAAAAACGGTACGAAAGTACGCAGAAGCGCAAAGCGCGGCTTCTCGCTGCTCTTCGCCCTGATGGTGGCGTTTTCCAGCGTCATCCCGGGCGGACTGCTGACAGCCAGCGCGGCGGCCGGGGGACTTGACAATCTCCACGGCGACCATGTGACCACCGAGGTCACCGGCTATGAGGTAGGAAACACCGGCGGCAACAGCCACGCCCTGTCTTCCACCAGCCTTACTGCTTTTACTTATGAAGCTGACATTAAATATGTCGAAGGTAACAAGGCTACTCTGATCTTCGGCTCCGGTACCAGCGATTATACGCAGCTGGGTCAGAGCGCAGAGAAAACTTTCTTTGGCCTGGAATTCACCAAAGACGAGGCCAACAAGCAAATTAAGCTGAAAATGTTTGAGGACGGCGCAGGCGGTCTGGGTGACAATATCATCCAGGACGGGACTGTGGGCGCTTCCGATGTTGACTTCAGCAAAAACATCCATGTCAAAATCGCGGTGGACGCTGACAACAAGCTGTCCATCGAGATCGGCGGCAAACCCGTCTCTTTTGAACTGAAGAAAGATTTCGCAGGCAACTACGAGGGCGGTTACCTCGGTATGCTGACCTGGATAAGCACAGCGGTCTTCTCCAACATCAAAGTGACGGACGATACCACGGGTAGTGAAGTTGCGCTGCAGACCGTATCTGGCGCCAAGCTGACCCCTCTGGTCACCAGTGAGCTGGCAAAATTGGGCGGGAACAACCTCGCTGTTTCCGACACCAAGACGGCCTACTTTGAGTATGAGACGAACATCCTCTATAAAGAGGGCAACAAAGCCACCCTCATGTTCGGTGCGGAGAGCAATGTGCCTTCCGAGCTGGGCAATCAGCAAGGCGCCACCAAAAAGTTCTTTGCTGTGGAGTTGGAGAGAGATGGCGACGCGGCCAACGCGACGCTCAAAGCCAAGATGTTCCAGGACGGCCCTGGCGCCATCGGCGTGTTCCTCGACAGCACGGAGATTGCCACCGGCTTGGACACCACCCAGCCTGTCAATTTCAAGGTGGTTGTCAATGCCGACAAAAATATCGAGCTCTATGTCGGCGGTAAAAAAGCTGACTTGGGCGATATTAGCGCAGCCATGGGAAAATTCCAGAAAGCCTATGCCGGCGGTTATCTGGGCTTAGTCACCTATGAGACCAACGCCATCTTCTCTGACATCAAAGTCGTCAACAACGGCACTGAGGTCACCGACGGCTTCCGTACCAACCTGCCTAATCTGAAATTTGTCAACGGCACCTGGAACCGGACCGACGACGGCCTGTATTCCAACGGCAACGACATCTTCGCCATGAGCGATGTCAAGGTGAAGAACTTCTCCCTGGAAGCCACCGCCACCATCGAAGGCAACGCGGCGGCCGGCCTGGTCTTCCGTGCGGGAAGCATCGACAACCCCAAAGACCCGGGCACCTATATCGCCAACCTCCATGTGGAGAGAGGCACCGCCCGGATGTTCACCTTTGGCCAGGGCGGCGGCGATATCAGCAATGAACATCGCATCGATAAAGCCCAAAAGACCTACAAATTGAAACTGGTTGTCGTGGACAACAAAATCAACTACTATGTGGACGACGTTCTGGCCTGCGCGGTCACCAACGACAAGTTCCCGGATGCCGGTTACCTGGGTCTGATGACCTTTGGCGGCGCCGTGACCTATCAGGATGTTAATTATACTGAACTCAACGCCGGCGAAGTCCCGGCTCTGACCGGCCTGGAGGTCGAGGGCGGCACATTGGGCCTCTCCCCCGACTTTGACCCGGATGTCCTCAATTACTCTGTCTTCGCGGGCACTGCGGACAGCGTGAAAGTAATTCCTACTGCGGCCGACGGCACCACCCTGACCATTGGCGCTAGCGGCGCCAGCGGCGTAGTGCTTGAAGACACTGCTATCAACAGCGGTGAAGGCAAAGAAATCACCCTGCCGGTGGGTGAGACCACCATCAATATCAAAGCAACCAAGGGCAATTTGACCATGGGCACCGTCATCAAGGTGACCAAAAAGGCAAGCGCCGAGTTCATGGCGGCGGAGCCCTATCGTCCTCAGTTCCACTTCTCCCCGGAAATCAACTTTATGAACGACCCCAACGGCTTGGTCTTTGACCCGAGCAACGATACTTGGCACATGTACTTCCAGTACAGCCCGCAGGTAGGTCATATGGGCAGCCAGACTTGGGGCCATGCCCAGTCCAAGGACCTCGTGACTTGGGAAGAGATGCCGGTGGCCATCCCCATGGATGAGCTGGGCGCCATCTTCTCCGGTTCCGCGGTGGTGGATGAAAATAACACCTCCGGTTTCTTTACCGACAACAAAGATGGAGAGTCCAAACTGGTCGCCATCTTCACTCACGCGGGTGGCCGCGGTCAGGTTCAGTCCATCGCCTATTCCAAAGACCACGGCGTGACTTGGACCAAGTATGCAGGCAATCCGGTGCTTGACGAGAGCGACAGAAACTACGGCGGCGACTTCCGCGACCCGAAGGTTTGGTGGCAGGAAGACGCTGACGAGCCCGCAGGCGGCCTCTGGCTGATGGTCGTTGCCGGTGGACGGGGACAGCTGTTCTCCTCCCACGATCTGAAAAACTGGGAGTTCGAGCAGGCCTTCTTCCATGACGGCGGCAATGGCAATGAGCTGCACTCCGAGTGTCCCGCCCTCTTCCCCGTGAAGGTGGAAGGCACCAACGATACCAAATGGCTCTATGTAGCTTCCAGTGACTGGTACGCAGTCGGCGACCTGGTCAAACAGGCCGACGGTTGGCGCTTTGTCAACGTAACCAATTCTATCGGCTCCGCTAACGGCGGCGCTTCCAAGATGTATGCTGGACAGTTCTTCTATAACGACGGCGCCGGTCTGGACCGCAAACTGATGGTTCACTGGCTCCAGGATTATTCCGCACCCGGCACCTTCCCGGATAAACGCTGGAACGGCGTGCAGTCCATCCCCCGCACCACCGGGCTTAAAATGATCGACGGCACCTACCATATGACTGCCTATCCGGCAAAGGAAATTGATACTTACCGCGACGAGGTGATCTTCACTACCAAGAACAACAAGGTGGATGAGAACACCCCGAATATCCTGGCGGGCGCGGCCGGCCAGTATTACGACATCGAGGCTGTCTTCACTCCGGGCACTGCCAAGGAGTTCGGCTTCAAGCTCCGCACCGGCAACGGTCAGGAGACCATCGTCAAATACAACACGGAGACCGAGAAACTGATTTTCGACAAGAGCAAATCCGGTCCTGTTTACACCGAGTACTTTGATTGGACCCTCCATCCCATGGAGGACGGCAAGATCCAGCTGAGAATTCTGGTGGACAACTCTGTCTTTGAGATCTTCGGCAACTATGGCGACGCCGACATTGCCGACCTGTGCTTCCCGGATCCGGACAGCATCGGTATGGAGTTCTTTGCCGACGGCGGCGATGTCACCATCGACGAGATGAACATCTGGCAGATGAAATCCATGTTCACCGGTTCATCCGCGGGCGGCACCGATCCTGTCTTCCTGTCCCTGTCCGCGCCTGACATCGTGGACCCGGGTGCAGAGTTCACCGTGCGCGCCAGCGTACTGCCCGTCTCCGCCACCGACAAGACCGTCTCCTGGGAGATCCCCGAGGGCCTGACCGTTGTGGAGAAGACCGATACTTACCTGGTGCTCAAAGCGGATGCTGAGGGCGAGTACACTGTCAAAGCCACCAGCACGACGGGCGGTCTGGAAAAAGAGATCACCGTCAAGGTGCAAAAACGTGTCTTTAACACCAACGTTTCTGGCTGGGTAGTCAAGGGCGGCACCTGGGTCAAGACGGGAGAGGGTATGGAAGGCAAGAATGCCGGCACTGGCGACTGCTTCTACCTGTCCGAGAACATTCTGCCCAATACCCCCTTCTCCCTGGAAGCTGATGTCAAAACCATTTCCGGACAGGCGTCCTCCCTGGTCTTCGGTATCCAGGATTGGAACAATCCGGGTGCAACTTGGTACTGCTTCAATGTTGAAAACAACTCCGGTAAGTTCTTTAAGAACGTGAACGGCGCGGAGGTCATCAAGAAGACCTACAACCTGACCGACGATCAGAAGAAAAACCGCACCTTCAAGATGAAGGTCGTCTATGACGGCGCTGAGTTTGTCGCTTACCTGGACGGCGTGGAAGTCGCCAGATTCGACGATACCCAGTATAACGGCGGCTACATGGGTCTTTTGACCTATCATTCCGACACCCTCTTCAACAACGTGTACCTGACCCTAGAGGGCGAGGAGATTGTCGCTGTCGATCCCATCGCCGACATCGAAGTCCAGCTGGGAAGCGAGACCACCATGGACGATATCATCGCAAAACTCCCGGCAGAGGTCACTGTTGAGATGACTTCCGGCGCGAAAGTGTTAGCCAATGTCACCAACTGGGATACCTCCAAGGTGGACCTGACCAAGGCTGGCACCTACGAGATCACCGGCACTGTTGAGGGCACCGAGATTCCGGCTGTCATCAAAGTGGTCGTCAAAGCAGAGGCAGTGTTTGAATCCCTGACCCCGGCGGAACTGAATGTCACCGCCAAGGCTGGCTCCACTGCTGAGGAAGTCTTTGCGAAACTGAACAAAAACGTGGTTGCCAACTACTCCGATGGCAGCAAGGTCAACCTGGTCCTGGCGGATTGGGATACCACCAACGTCAACTTTAACGAGGCGGGCGTCTATGTTGCCACCGGTAAGCTGACTGTGGATGGCGAGCCCTTCGCGGAGACCATCAAGATCAACGTGACCATCACCAAGGAAAACGGCGGCACCGTCAAACCTGTCATTCCTGGCGGTAACGGCTCCGGCTCCGACTGGAAGTGGCCGGAAGGCAACGGTTCCGATTCCGACAACTCCGGCAAGAAGAACCCGAATTCCGGCGACAACGCCATGCTGCCCATCGCTCTGGCTGTTCTGGCAGCGAGCGCAGGCGCGGTTGTCCTGACCCGGAAAAAGAAATAATGCATCCATTGCTCCCGTTTTACCGCGGCGGAATGCACGGCGGCGCTCCCGCTGTGCGCCCCCGCCCGTGGTAAAAGCAGGAGGCAAGAGATAAAGAGAAGAAGAGAAAGAACGAAAAGGCTCCCGGCTTTGGCCGGGGGCCTTTTCTGTTGCCGGGAGATAGGAAAAGTTGTATGATCCAATTGAAATTGTAGGCCCTTTTTCCCCTGTTTTGTGACCGGTTGTGCAACAAACGCACAAAAGAACAGCCGTTTTTCTGGGCATGCCTATGATAATAAAAAACAAGAGTCGAAACGATTGCATAATTTTGGCAACAATGCTATGATGAGAACGATTTCTTTTTATTGCACTAACAAAACAATGCGCTAAGACAACGCTCCCCACTGCGGGGGCAAACCTCGGGCAAGCGCCGGTTTTCGCAGGGCAGGAAAGAAGGTTATGGTGGGCTTGCAAGCCCCGCCCTGGGTGGAAGATCACTTCCGGCCTTCCCTTTATCATGCGTACAAGAAAGTTTTTCTCACCGACTCATTCAATACAAGCAAACGGCCCGCCGTCAACACCGGCGGGCCGTTTGCTTTTCTTTTATATGGGCCCCGTCCGGAGTTGAAAAAGCGGCATGGCAAGGCCGTTTGTGCGCATTCGCTAGGCAGAATGGATAAGAGGACGCCCCCCTTTTTGTAGGGAAAATAGAAATCGTAAATAATTCTGATTAATTGATTGACATGCCAATTCCCGGGGTGTTATGATTACGTTACTGGAAAAAATGGGGGAAAAATTTCTGCCCATTGAAAAAAATGTAGGGAAAACCACCGAAAGATGGGCAATCCTTTGGGAATTGGCACTTTCGGGGGACGTGAGAGAAGCAAGCAGTGAGTAAACAGGAGGACATTATGAAAACAACAGGACGAATGAAACGAAGCCTGGCATTTCTCTTATGCCTGGCGATGCTCGTCACCACCCTGCTCAGCGGCCTGACGGTCTACGCGGCAGAGGGGACCCCTGACGACTTCGCCGCCATGCGTCAGAAATTTTATGACATGGCTGTGGGCGGAAGCTACGACCCCGATGACGCGAGGGTCCAGCCCATGCTCCATTCCATCAATTCCACCGCCCAGCATTACTGGGACAAGATGAACAAAAATCCCGTTTCCAACGCCGTCAACGGCAGCTACCGGGATGCAAACGACCAATTGATGGAGAATTTGGACTCCTCCCAGGACTACATCTTTGAGGAATATCCCCTGGGACGCCGCCGTCCTTCCTCCACGGTCTACATGAACGCAAACTCTATCCATTTCACCTTCCAGTATATCCGCGCCATGGCCTTGGCCTATGAGACCAAGGGGTGCGATCTCTACCACAACCAAGAGATGCTCTCGGACATCAAGAATGCGGTGAAGTTTGTCTATGACAACCATTTCCACCCCGGCATGGACCGGTACGGCAACTGGTTTTCTTGGCAGATCGGCGCCCCCATCTATCTGGGCGAGACGCTGCTGCTGCTCTACGATGAGTTTACCGCCCAAGAGATCCAGGACTACGCCAACGCTATGATCAGCTTCCTGGGCACCACCACCATGACCGGCGCCAACGCCACTTGGACCGAGCGGGTGCGGATGTACACCGGCATCCTCCTCGAGGACTCCAAATGGCTGGACTTTGTCCAGAGCAAGATGCCCGGTATGCTCACCTATACCACCAAAGGCGACGGTTATTACACCGACGGCACCTTTGTCCAGCACGACAAGATCACCTATAACGGCGGCTACGGCCTCATGTGCCTGACCGATTCCGCCTATATCCTCTACATGCTCTCCGACTCCCCCTGGGCCCTGAGCGATGACAGCGCCAACATCATCTATCAGTGGGTGTATGACACCTATGAGCCCTTTGTCTATAACGGCCTTGCCATGGACGTCTTCCGCGGCCGTGAGATCACCCGCTACGACACCACCCAGCCCCGCGGCGGCCTCGTCATCACCAACGCCATGCTCATGCTGGCGCAGTCCGCCCCGGCGGATGTGGCGGGCCAGTTTAAGGGCGTCATCAAGCAGTGGTATTCTAACGACTTCATGATCGATGAGCTCAACAACAGCGCGGACACCCCCTGGTTTAAGTTCCCGCTGGATACCGTGGTCAAGGTAAACGAAATCCTGGACGACGCGAGTATCGCGCCCATCTCTCTTGCCGGCAACAACTACCAGATGAGCGCCGGCGCTCGGACCATTCACTGGGCCGACGACTGGACCTATGCCATCTCCATGACCTCCCGGCGCATCGCCAACTGTGAAATCGGCGACTCCAACGCCAAGGGCTGGTACACCGGCTTTGGCATGACCTATCTATACAACAATGACTTAGAGCGCTACGAAGGGGTGCAGAAGGCCACCATTGACTGGCTCCGCCTCCCCGGCACCACCTCCTACCGCAAGGCCATCAACTCCGGCCAGCTCAACGAGAAGAGCTTTGTAGGCGGCGCCACCGACGGCACCTACGGCGTCACCGGCATGGACCTCGCCATGGGCAAATATAAGATCGCCATGAAAAAATCGTGGTTTATGTTCGACGACGAAGTCGTGGCCTTGGGCTCGGGGATCAGCGGCAACGACGTGATGGAAACCACCTTTGAAAACTATATGCTGGAAGAAGGCAACCGCACCTACGCGGTGGACGGCCAGCAGAAAACCATGGCTATGGACGGCCAGACCCTCACCTACCCCGGCGCCACCACCTTCCATATGCAGGGCAACGTGCCGAATTCCGATATCGGCTTCTATTTCCCCGAGGGGACCGACCTCAACATCACCAGCGAGCACCGCTCCGGCAAATGGACCGATTTGGGCGAATATAACACCGACCCCACGGTGGTGTCGGCCGATTATTTCACCGCCTGGCAGAGCCACGGCGCGAACCCCACCGATGCCGGTTATTCCTATGTGATGCTCCCGGGCAAGTCCGACGCGGAGACCGCCTCCTATGCGTCCTCCAGCGACATCGAGATCCTGCAACGGGACGAAAAGGCCCACGCGGTCTATGAAAAGACCCTGGGTACCCTGGGCGTCAACTTCTGGCAGAATGACGGCGGCATCCTGGATGTAAACGGCGTCAAAAACTATGTTTCCTCCGACAGCGCGGCCAGCATCATGGTCAGCGAAAACGACAATGTGATGGACGTCTCCATCTCCGACGCCACCCAGGAAAATAAGGGCGCCATCACCGTGGAAATCAACCGCGCGGCCAAGGGCGTTCTGGAAATGGACGAGGGCGTGGAGCTTGTCCAGTCCTCCCCCAGCATCAAGCTCAAGGTAAACGTCAAAAACTCCGCGGGCAAGAGCTTCCATGTCAAACTCTCCTATGACGAAGTGGCCCTCCAGCCCACCGAGATCCTCTCCACCGAGATGGTGGACGACGCGCTGGTCGTCACCCTCAAGGCGGTTCCCAACGCTGAGAGCTACGACGTGAAGTTCGGCACCGAGAGCGGCGTCTACACTAGTACCCTGGGCACCAAAGACACCACTCTGAGCATCTACGGCCTGACCCCGGGCGAGACTTACTACCTGGCGGCTCTGGCCAAGAACGCGGACGGGGAAAGCGCCTTAAGCGAGGAAGTTTCCATCACCCTCCCCGCCACCACCGCTTTCTTCGACGAGTTTGAAAACTACGACAAGATGCTTTCCTATACCTCCGGCTGGCTCTTTGACGCCGGCGACCCCGGCAAGTATGCCGGCGACGCCACCCGTCTCAAACGGGCGGCGCAGACCAAGGAGTCCTTTAGCTACCTGCTGCCCGGTCTTCAGGGCTTCCAACTGGAAGTTTACGGATACAGGAAGTCCATCGGCGTCATCAAACTCTACACCTCCGCCGACGGCGAAACCTGGACCGAGCAGGCCTACAAGACCTTGGGCATCGTCCCCAGCGACGGTGAGTGGTACAGGGAGGTCCTCTCCCCCGACGGCGCGGTCAACGCGGGGGCCAACTACTTCAAAGTGGAGCTCCAAAGCCATCCCGAGAAAGTGTGGGCGCCCCAGTTTACCAAGTTTAACGCCACCATGAAAAACTCCAGCGACCAAAAGACCGTCAAGGACCCGCTCTTAAACGACAGCAAAATCTACGAAACCAGCGGCGTGACGTTTGAAACCAATGACGACCCCAGCCTCTACGGCGGGGACACCGACGTGGTCAAGGCTACCGCCGGCGGCAGTATGCTTTACAGCTACACCAATCTCCAAGGCGGCAAAATCGTCACCTATGAGAGCGGCACACCCGCGCTTCGCATTCAAAGGGGCGAGTCAAAAGACATGTTGGAAGCGGTGGCCCCGCAAGTTACCGAAGAGGACGTGGGCGGCGGTGTGAAGAAGGTCACCTATGACTTTTCCGGGCTGCCCGGCGGCACCGACTATTTGTGCTTCCTGTTCGATGAGAATATGGTTGTGTCCGACGTCTCCTTCACCTATAAGCCAGACAACAGCCCCATCAGCCACATCCGCTTCGCTGACAGCGCCCTGGACGGCGTCATCAGCTACGACGCGACACCCCTTATCAAAAAAGCGCCGGCCAACGGCATCAGCGAGATCCTCTATTCCACCAGCGACCCCAACGTGGCCAAGTACATGGACGGCACCCTCCAGTTTGTGGGCACCGGTACGGCGGTAGCCAAGGCGCAAATCGCCGACACCGGCAGCACGGCGGAACTGCCGCTTGAGGTCTACAAGAACCTCTGTCTCAAAAAACCGGTGGACGTCAGCAGCGTCAACACCGTTTATGCCAAAGAAAAGGCGGTGGACGGCGACATGATCGTCTCCCGCTGGCAGTCAAATACCGATGGCCAGGAGTGGATCCAAGTGGATATGGGCCCCGGCGCCACCTTTGACGCCGTGGACATCCAGTGGTATTCCAACGGCGCCGACTACAATATCCAGACATCCGACGACGGTTCCAATTGGACCACCATCAAGGAGGTCACCGGGCAAAAGAGCGGCGGCTATGTCCGCTTCGACTTCGATACCCCCCAGACCGCCCGCTATCTGAAGGTGCAGGGCGTCACCGAGAACCAGTATTCCCTCTTTGAACTGCGGGCCCTCTCCAAGACCTCCAACGGTTCCTCCCAGGAGGTGACCAACCTGGCCATCGGCAAGAAGGCCACCGTCAGCGCCAGCGACCCCAACGACTCTTCCCTGACCCCGGCAAAGGCCATCGACGGCGATGAAGGTACCCGCTGGGCTTCGGGACGCGACAACAACCAGTGGTTCACTGTGGACCTGGGCGGCGTCTGCCAGGTGGAAGCCATCAACATCCTCTGGGAGGGTGCGGCAGGCAAGGAATACAAAGTCCAGATTTCCGACGACAATCAAAACTGGACCGACATGGTCCACGAAACCGCCAACAAAGGCGCGGGCTGGAAGAGATACAGCCTCTCCGAAATTTATACCGGGCGCTATGTGCGGATGCTGGGTATCAGCCGTGTCAATACCAAATACGGCTACTCCATGTACGAGTTTGAGATCATGGGCGTGGCTCTCTCCGAGAGCGAGCCGATGCCCATCACCGAAATCAGCCTCAACTACGCCGAGCTTGGCCTTCTCAAAGGCCAGTCCGCACAGCTGAACGCCAGCACCAAGCCCCTCTCCAACGCCGCCAGCGTGGCCTGGAAGACCTCCGACGTCTCGGTGGCCACCGTCAGCGACAAGGGAGAAGTCACCGCCCTGGGGGACAGCGGCACCGCCACCATCACCGCCTACTCGGTCCTCGACGAGAGCGTCAAAGCCGAGTGCGTGGTCACCATCACTCCCTACGCGGGCCTGCCCACCAAGGTCCAGTCCGTGAAAATTGACAACGCCCCCGCAGGCGTGCTCTATCTGGGAGAGACTTACGACCTGACCGCCACCGTGCTCCCCGAGAACGCCACCAACAAAAACGTCAACTGGGAGAGCGACGACCCCTCCGTCGCCGTTGTCAACGCCGCGGGACGGGTGACCATCCTGGGCGTGGGCAAAGCGAATATCACCGCCAAGAGCGTCTCCTCCGGTCTCTCCGACACCATCGAAATCCGCACTGAGGAGCGCACCTATGGCATGACGGTCAACCAGACAAGACCTGACGCCATGGCAGAGGCCTCCATTGTCACCGATCCCGCGGGACCGGTCAAGGCGGGCACCGCCGTCACCGTCAAGGTGTCCGGCATCGAGGAGGGCTATGTCTTACAGAGCCTCACGGCCTCCTATGGGGAGAACCAGACCGTGGTCGTGGCGGAGATCACCGAAAATGTCTCCGAGGGAGAACGTCACTTCCTCTTTAGCAGCCCCAAGGGCGACGTCAAAATCTCCGCCCTCTTTACCGCCGACAAGAGCGGCCTCACGGCGCTCATGGATGAAGCGGGCGCCAAGGTGGAAAGCGCTTACACCGCCGACTCCTGGAAGACCCTCGCCGACGCTATGGCGGCCGCGCGGGATGTCATCAGCGACGATGCCGCTTCCAAGGACGACGTGACCACCGCTGAAACTGATTTGCAGACGGCGCTGGACGGCCTCATCCTCAAAGAGGACCAGGAAGCCTATGACGCGCTGATGGAAGACGCGCAAAAGGCGCTCACTGACAACGCCGGCAACCTCTATGAGGAGGAAACCCCGGCGGATGAGCGGCCCGACGGCAGCTTTGGCAAGACGGAATACGAAGCGCTGGCGGCGGCCAAGGACGCGGCGGCGGCCGAGGCGCCCAGCAAGGACGTCATCGCGGCGCTCAAAGATGCACTGGAAGCCTTTAACGCCACCAAAGTGACCGTGGATGCGGCGAAGCTCACCGCTATCCTGGAAAGCGCGGCACAACTGAGTGAGTACGATTACACCCCCGACACCTGGAGCGCCCTTGCTACCGCGGTGACCGCGGCCGAGAAGCTCCTGGAAGACGGCGGCTATACCGAAAAGGCAGTGGAAGCGGCCTGGACCGCCATCAACGGCGCCAAAGCGGCGCTCCATCGCCAGTTCGCCATCACCGTGGACGAAAGCATGGCGCACGGCTCCATCGAGGCCGACGCCTATATCCCCCAGGGAGAAAACGCTGTCCTGACTGTGAAGGCCGACGAGGGTTACCGCCTCAAAACTCTCACCGTGGACGGTGTGGATGTCACCGGCGCGGTGGTGGACGGCAAGTTTACCGTCCAGAATGTCCAAAGCGAAGTAAAAGTCGAAGCGGTGTTTGAGAAATACCTCTCCGCCGTTGTCGACGGACGCCTCCTCGAAATGATTGGCGACAATCTGCCGGACGGCGCTACCCTGAAAGGCGAGAACCTGCCGGTTTCCGATGTGAAACTCAAAGGCTACGCCATCCAGCTGCTCACCGACATAGCGCTCAGTGACGCGGACGGCGCGGCGCTCCAGCCCACAGGTCTCGTCACACTGCGGATGGTCCTGCCCGAGGCGCTCTATGAAGCGGCCATGAACGGCGATTTGGAGGCCATCCTGATCGACGGCGATAACCAAGCGAAGCTGGAAAATGTCCAGTACCTGTTGGAGGGCGAGACCTGGGTCATCCAGGCGGAGACCGACAAGGTAGGCAAACTGGCGCTGGCTCTCAAAGCCGCCGATAAGCCCGATGATAAGCCGTTTATCCCCGGTGGAAACGGCTCCGGTTCCGATTGGCATTGGCCCGACGGTGACGCCTCCGGCGACACCACCACCAACGGCTCCGGCAATTCCGGCAAGGAGAATCCCGGTTCCGGCGACGGCAGCCAGATGCCCATCGCTCTGGCTCTGCTGGCGGCAAGCGCCGGTGTGGCAGTCCTTCTCAGCCGCAAAAAGAAATTCTAAAGGATCTTACTTTAACCTTCCCTCTTCATGAATGCAAAAGCCCCCTTTCGTAAGAAAGGGGGCTTTTGTTGTGGAAAGCGGGCCCCGTTCCTTTCATGGCCCGCTTTTAAAATAGGGAGGCGGATAGCGCGGCGCAAGACGTCTGAACGGGGCTGTATGGACATGAGGCCATCTCACGGGGGCATCAGAGGCCAGATTGCGACTTGCTGACCGCCCGTTGCCAGCTACTAGGTAGGGCCCCCTTGGCCGCTGAAAGAAGGGGATGCCGAGGGGATAGCCACTCCTTGGCACCCGGCAGAAGCGCGGCCGTCTCTCCCCAAGATTGCGCTGTGAATACGGACGTTGTAGACGCAGCGCGAGCGGGCACTGGGAGTGAGAGGGACGCTCCCCTACTCCAACTTGCGCCGTGAATACGGCCATTGTAGACGCAGCGCGAGCGGGCACTGGGAGCGGGAGGGACGCTCCCCATTGCGCGGCAAAAAGGCGGAGGCCGGACAAAAGTCCGGCCTCCGCCTTTTGCTTTTTAGCTGGGTCTTATTGAGAAGAAGAAGGATTTCGTTATTTCTTCCGCTTTCTGGAGAGGAAGACCGCTGTTCCAGCAGCGCCCGCCATGAGCAGCAGCGCTATCGGCAGCGCCGACGCGTCGCCCGACTGCGGGTTCTCTTTCCCAGTGCCAGGCTTTGTCGTCCCCTCCGGCCACTTCCAGTCGGAGCTGTGTCCGCCCGGGATAGAGGGCTTCGTGGTGGTAGGTTTCGTCGTGTCCGCGGGTTTTGCACGGGTGACGACAATCGTATAGATGTTTTCTTTTTCTCCCATGACGAGCTTCACTTCGATGGTGTTCTCTCCCACATCGAGAGCGATGGCCTCGGAGAAGGCCCCGCTTTCCACAGCCTTGCCGTTCACAGTGACTGCCATCTCGCCGGAGTAGAAGGGTTTGACCTGGATGGAGTCGGTGGCGTTGCCGACAGAGGCGGTGTAGGCGTTGACATCCTTGTCGAAGGCGGGTTTCAGCACGCCCTGGCTGAGTTCCAGGCCGTCCAGGAAGGGAGTCTCGGTAACAGGAGGTTTCTTGTCCTCTCTGGTAACCTTGATGGTGTAAGTCTTCTCTCCCGCGACGACGGTGATGGCGTTCTCGCCGACGCTCAGGGAGATATCGGCGGAGTATTCACCGGAAGCGACCTCGACGCCATTCACGGTGACAGCCGCGTCGCCGGTATAGGTGGGGAGAACTTTGATGGAGTCCACGGAGTTCGCCACAGTGGCGGTGTACTCTGTGACTTCAGTGCTAAAGTTGGGAGCTAAGGTGCCGGTGGAGAGGGCGAGGTCGGTGAGAACCGTGGGAACCGGAGCGGGCTCCTCTCTGGTGACCTTGATGGTGTAGGTCTTCTCTCCCGCGACGACGGTGATGGTGTTCTCGCCGACGCTCAGGCTGATGTCGGTGGAGTAAGCGCCGGAAGCCACTTCCGTGCCGTTCACGGTGACGGCCGCGTCGCCGGTGTAAGTGGGGAGGACCTTGATGGAGTCCATAGAGTTCGCCACGGTGGCGGTATACTCGGTCACATCGGCGGAGAAGTTGGGGGTGAGGAGGGCCGAGGACAGGGTCAGGTCGGTGAGAACCGTCGGAACCACAGGATCGGGTACGGTGCGGTCCATGGCCTTCATGGAATAAACGTCCAGATCCAGGGTGGCTGTGCCGTTTGTGAAAAATTCCATGCCGTTATTCTCAAACTCGCTGTAAATGAGTCCCGCAATAGCAGCTTCGCCGTCATTGCCGTAGACATCGAAGCAGATCTGATCTAAGAGCATCCGCAGCTTGATCTTGTTGCCGTCGAGCAGGCTCATTTCCGGCTCGTAGACGCCCAGATAACTGCCGCCGCCGGTCTTCATCTTGTCCACATAGAGCTTGCCGTCGTTTTTATTGTAGGTGATCTTGAGCTCTTGACCGCCGCCTGCCGCCCCGACGCGGAGCTTAAAGCCCACTTCGGTGGCGGTGCCCAGGGTGATGGTGGCCTCCATGTCGCAGGAGGTGGCTTTGAGGTCTTTGAGAACGTTCTCACTGCTCTCGTCCACCTGGACGCCCTTGAGGGACAAAATCTTCTCATCCCGCATGTCCTTTACTTCCGCGGCGGGGTAGCTGAAGAGCTTCACCTTCCCGTCCACGGTGCGCAGGGAATGCTCCATGGGGATGCTTTGCGCGGAATTCCAGTTTTTGTCCTTCCACTGCATGGAGGGGTCTCTGAGCCAGCTGATGGAGATGGTGCGGCCCAGTTTCTCATTGTTAAAGGTCTGGGTGGCGTAGGTCTCGGGAGCCGGGTTGCCAGGGCCCTGGTCGGCGATGCCGTTGAGGGCGTAGAGCTTGTCGGTCTCGGGGACAAACATGACGGTGTCCTCCCCTGTCACCTCCATGTGGCCCAGCACATAGAAGATGCCGCCGCCAGTGTAGACCCATTTGATATTGTCCGGGTCGCCGTCCACGGGGAGCGGATAGAGGTCGGGACACTCGGAGTCAAAGACCTGGCCGTTGATCTGGGGACGTCCGCAATGCTTCCAGTCAATCAGGTTCGGAGAGGTGAAGATGTGTAAGTCTCCCACCGTGACCATGACCCAGATGCCGCCGTCTTTAAGACTGGCGTCCTCATACCAGAAGACCTTGGGGTCGCGCATGCCGCCGCCATACATATTGCCCGGGTTTTTGACCACCGGATTGCCCGGGTATTTGATAAAGGTGCGGCCGCCGTCGGCGGAATAAGCCATGCTCTGTTTGGCGTAGCCGTAGGTGGTATCCCCAGCCACGCTGGCGTAGAAGACCACGATTCTCGAGCCCGGCGGGGTGTAGTTCGGGTCGGCGGGGTCATCTACAAAGAGCCCGGAGGTGTTATTGCGGTCGATGACGCCCGAGCCGGAATAGGCAAAGCCCAGCTCGTCGGGCGTGATGGCCAGGGGCAGCTCCTCCCAGTTGACCATGTCCTTGGAAACGGCGTGGCCCCAGCAGGTGGTGCCGTTTAAGCCCTCTACGCCGGTGTCAAAGGGACGGTTGCACTGGAAGAACAGGTGGTATTCCCCTCTGGCGTCGTCGTAGACAAGGCCGTTGGGGTCGTTCATCTGATACATATAGGGGGTAAAGTGGAACTGGGGACGGGCCGTCTCTTTATAGAGGGTGTCGGGGTTGGGTTCCCTTGTGATATTAACGGTGTAGGTGTCGGAGAGATCGGAACCCGGGTCTCTGACAATGACCCGCACGGCGTTGAGGCCGTCGGCAAGGCCCACGTTCACTTCAACGCCGGGGTTTGCCTTCTGGCCGGCCACGGTCACTTCGTAGAGGGCGCTGTCAAACTGGGTCTTGACCTTGACGGCGTCCACGCTGTGGCCGACTTCGGCCCAGTAGGAGTGATCGCCCGCGTCAAAGGGGGTATCCATCTCGGCGCCGATGAGCTCCAAGCCCTGGAGCTTGGGGGTGACCGCGGGATAGTAATTGACGTTGTCAAAGGTGGCGGTGGTGCCGCCGGATACCATGGCGCCGAAGAAGCCGCCCTCAAATTTGGGGATGGCAACGGTCTTATAAAGGGTGCCGTTGACATAGAAATTGGCGGTCTTGGATTCCAGGTATTCGATGCGCAGGTGGAAAATATCGGCGGCTTTGTCGGCCGCGGTCATATCAGCCACCTCAATCCACTCGGCGGAGCCGTCTTTGTGGGTGAAGGCCATGACTTTGCCCTCATCCTTGATGGCGAGGAGGCTGTAAAGCCTGCTGGGCCGTCCGGCCGGGTCCGCGGGGTCCCGCACGCCGAAGATGAGGCCCGCGGCGTGGTTGCCGGATTTGATCTGCACATCGGCTTCGTAAATAAAGCCCTCGTCGGCGGTGATCTCTTTGTCCTTGGCGTAGGACCAGGTGTCGCCGCCGCCGGTGACGCCCTTGTAGCCATTGGACTCCACGCTCCAGGTGCCGTTGATAGGAGTCCACCCGGTCAGGTTGGAGGTGAAGGCGGCGTCGGAGCCGTTGATGGTGTAGTTGACATGATTGAAGGTGGCGGCGGCATTGCAGGTCATGACGCCGAAATAGCCGCCTTCAAAGGTGGTGAGCTCTTTTTCCAAGAGAAGGCGCTCGCCCAGATAGAATTTGACCGGGCCGTCCTTCACCTCTCTGACCACCTTCAGGTGATAGGAGGTGAGGTCTTTCTCCTCATCGGTCAGCGGATAGTCCAGAATGAAGTCGGGATTGCCGTTTGTCTGGGCAAAAATGCGGGACAATGGACCGCCCCGGTCCACGTTCATGCAAAACCACTTGGCGGAGGGGTTCGTGGGATCCTTGACGCCGAAGGTGATGCCGCCGGCGGTCTGATCCAGGGGGAGCTCCATGTCGGCCTCATAGGTGAACGGGTCGTGGGAGTTGACCGCCTTGGAGGACATGGCAAAGACGTTGCCGCTGCCTTCGCCATGGTAGCCGTTGTCGGTCTCGCCCCAGGAGCCGTTCACACCGCGCCATCCGGAAAGATTCGAGACAAAGCCTTCCCCGGCCACCTTGCCGTTGTCGGTAAAGTTGACTTGGTTAAAGATGCCGTTGCCGGTGCTCATGATGCCGAAAGCGCCGCCGGCAAAGCCGTCGAGGGTCTCGGTGAAGATGAGGCGCTCGTCCAGATAGAACTTAAAGGTGGACTTGTCCTCCCGGACTACCTTCATGTGGTAGGTGGCTTTGGCCTTTTCGTCCTCGGTGAGGGCGCTGGCCTTGATGCTGCCGCCCGGGTCGCCGTTTGTCTGGTTAAAGATCATGGAAATGTCGTTGCCCGCAGCGTCCCGCACTACATTGAAGCAGTACCAGCGGGTGACGGGGTCGGCGGGGTTGAGGACGCCGAAGACGATGCCCGAGGCGGCGCTCTTGGGGGTCATGTCCGCCTCGTAGGTGAAGAGGGTGTCGGCGTCGATGCGCTTCTCACTCATGGCGAAGTGGTTGCCGGAGCACACGCCTTCATAGCCCTGTTCGGTGAAGGTCCAGGTCCCAGACACCTGATGCCAGCCGGTGATATTGGACTGGAAGCCCTCGATGGAGGTGCCCTCCTCGGTGAGATTGGCGTTTTGGAAGGCGGCCTTGACGGTGCACAGAAGACCGAAGGTGCCGCCGGAATAACCGGCGAAAGTGGCGGTGTGGACCAGCCGGTCGCCGATATAAAACGCAAAGGTCGCGGCGTCCTTGCGCACCACCTTGAGATGGTGGGTGGTCTGGGCCTTTTCTTCGTCGGTCAGCGCCACGAAGGTGGGCAGTCCCCCCACCGCCTCGCCGTTGACCTGCTCGAAGACCAGCCCCACGTTGCCCTTGACCACCGAGAAGCAGTACCAGTGCTTTGTGGGATTGGCGGGGTCCTCGATGCCGAAGGCAAGGCCCGCGTTGTCCTCAAGCGGGGTGACGTCGGCCTCATAGGTGAACAGATCGTCTGCGCCCAGGGTTTTATCCGAGATGAGGAAGTTGTTGCCGCCCGCGTTCTCGCTTTTATAGCCCTGGGACGTCTCGGTCCAGGTCCCACTTTGGGCCTTCCAGCCGGTGAGGTTGGAGACAAAGCCCTGGGTGGAACCGTCGATGGTGAGGCGTACGTTCTGATAGGTGCCCACATCGTTAGTCATCATGCCCACATAACCGCCCTCAAAGCCGGGCAGGTCCATTTTGAGGATGGAGGCGTTGTCGATAAAAAACTCAAACTCCGTCTGGCTCGAGCGGACGATTTTGAGCTGATAGCTGTCCTTGACTTCCGCCAGAGCGCTCGCCTGGAGGCTGTTGGAGGAAAGCTCTCCATTGATTTGGTCAAAGCGGATATAGCGGTTGCTGCCCGTCATAATACCGAAGTCGTAAAAGCGCTCCGCAGGGTTCTGCGGGTTTTTGAGCCCGAAGATGAGGGAGGCGTTAAAGTCGGGATTGGTGCTGGTGGAGGAAACCTGCGCCTCGTAGGTGAACAGGTCGTCTTTGCCCACCTGCTCATCGGCGATGGCGAAGGAGTTGCCGCCGGGGCCGTAGGCCACGCCGTGGTAGCCGTCGGCCGTCTCGCTCCAGGTGCCGGAGAGGCCGTGGAGATTGGTCAAATTCGTCTCAAAGGTTCCAGCCGCCAGGGCGGTCAGAGAACCGGGAAGCGCCATGGATAAGCCCATGGACAGGGACAGGATGGCGGGAAGCACACGTTTTTTTAAAAAGGCGCGCATCCGTCCTTTGCCGCGTTTTGGATTCATACTTCTTCTCCTTTTTTCTTCTCGAATAAAATGCGGATACAAAGCGGGCTTTTCCCGCTTTTAGCGAAGGTGTACCACCTCTTTTCTTATGTAACAAAGTGCTTTGTTATCTTATTATAAAATGGGATTCATTTCCATGCAAACGAAAATGGCCCTTTTCCCATAGGTTCGTATGATATGACAAAAGGGACTGCCCAAAATGCATGAACAGATGCAAGAGTTGTATGGTTGCATCGCGCCGGGCCACCCGCCCCATCTGGAATGTAAGGACAGGCCTTTACCTATGGAAAAGACCCGGCCCTGGGGGCCGGGTCTTATGTGCGGAGCTATTCAAATTTGACGCCGCAGTTCCAACAGGTCGGACGGCCGGGAAACTGTTTTTTCCCGCAGTTGGGGCAGAAGAAATATTCCTCCTGGGGGGAGATGCCCGACGTGGTGACTGAAACGCTTTGGCCTGCCGCCGCCGCGTCATTGGGGGGAACAGGAGCCTGCGGGGGCGCGGAGGGCGCGGGCGGCTGGCTCGGCCCGGAAGACGGGGTGTGCGGTTCGGCCGGGTTTGGCGGGGCGGGAGGAACCGGCGCCTGTGCGCTTGGCGGTGCGGGAGGCGTGGACGGAGATGCCCCGACTGCCGGCTGTACCGGCCGCTGGGGCGGCGTAAAGGGCTGGGCCGAAGGGGCGGGGCGCGTGGGCGGCGGGCTGGCGGGAGCGGATCTCGGCTGGGTCAGGGGCTGGACGCCCTTGCCGCGCGTAGGTCTGGAGGGATTGGGAGCGGGGGCGTTGGGGTCATAGCCCGTCTTGCCCTGGGCCACCAGCTCTTCCAAGAGCTTCTCGATTTCGGCGCAATGCAGGTTTAAATTGGTCTCGGTGAGATTGAGATAGTCGATGATCTCCGCAAGCCCCAGGAAGATGAGGCCCGACATGAGTCCGGAGAAGATACAGATCAGAAAGATGTAGAGACTTTTCAACGTAACCGCGCAGATGAGGCCTGCAAGTATGCAGAGGACGATAATGATCGTGCCGGTCACCTTGAGCGCATTGGCGGTGCTATTGTTGACTTCCATAAAATTTCAACTCCTGTACGCCGCCGCGCCGGCAGATTTTTTAAAAGCGGGCCCCGCCCAGGGCGCGGGTCCCGGGCCAATCCGCAAGGAAACCGAGGAAAAGAAATGGCAGGATTCGACCAATCCTTTCCTCTTTTGACAACAGTATACCAGGTTATCCCCCCATTTAAAATGGGCGGACGGCGGGAAGGATGGAGAATAATTCGGGGATATTTGCACATATCTGACAATTCCCGCCTTAGGATGAGGCAGGCGCTCCCCTCCCCTTCTTGCAGAACGGCCGGGTCCGGCGGCGGGCGGCGGATTTTGCCGGGAAACCCACGCTTGCGGTACGCTGACAGGGACTCCGGGGTGTCCCGCCAGGGCGCTGCAAACGCCGGAGAATGGAGATGGGGAAAGTGAGACAAAAAGATACAACGGGAAAGAAAATCCAAGGGAAAGGAGAGAAGGAACTTCCCTTCACTAACAAAAGGCGGTGTAAAGAATGCGGATAGAAGTGCATGACCGGAAAATACGATGTGACGGTCAACCATTGGGACTCCAGCACGACAATAAAGTGGAAACGGTTGCCTTTGTCCTCCCCCAAACCATGGGGGGGACCGATCTTTCCCAGGGGGTGGCCTACCTCACCTTCTGCCGGGCGGACGGCAAAAAGGGCGTCGTCCCGCTGGACAAGGCGCTGGAGGGGGACCGGATGGTCCTATCCTGGCAGGTGGGGCGGCAGATGACCGAAGCGCCGGGGCTCTTGCAGGTGCAGCTGAAAATCAGCGGGCTGGAGGACGTCCTCTGGCACAGCGAGATTGCGGGCTTTGCGGTGGGGAAAAGTATCAGTGAGGACAGCGGGCAAAGCATACTGCCCCTGGAGCCGGAAGCCTGCCTCCCCATCACGGTGGCCGAGCGGCGGCTCCAGATCCCGTCCGCCTACCGGCGCATAGCGGCCCAAAACGACCAAAATTCCCAGCAGGTTCCCCTGCGCCTGCCCCGCTATTTCAGCGGCCGGGATCTGTCGGAATACGACATCTTTTTAAAGACGGTTTCCAGCGGCGGACGGGACGATGTGGCGCTCATACCCACCCGGGTGGACGCCACCCAGATCGAATGCCTATGGACCCTCGGTCCGCCCCAGACTTCCTATGCGGGCAGCCTCTCCCTCCAGCTGCGCATCACCGGCGAGGGCTTTCGGTGGGAGAGCGAGGCCGCCAGCGTAGAAATTATTCCCTCCTTGGACGGGGAACCGGCGGTGCCCGGCACCCCCTCTTACCTGGACGGGATGCTGGAAAAGACCCAGCAGGCGGCCGGGGAGGCCAAGCGGTGGGCGGCGGCCTCTGCGACGGCGGCACAGAAGGGCCCTGTCATCGGGGAGGACGGATGCTGGCACCTCTGGGACGCTCAGACGGCGTCTTATCAGTCCACCGGGCGCAGGGCGGAGGCGGATCTGCGCCTTTGCACCTTTTCGATCAAAGAGGAAACCGGGGAATTGCAGATTGAATTTCCAGAGGGGAAAGGAAGGACAGAATGATCACACTGGGAAAGGTATCCATCACGCCCCAGGGGGCGTTTGACCCACAGCGCAGCTATGAGCGGCTGGATATGGTCTTTGATGAGGCAACAGGGCTCTCCTATCTGGCCCGGAAGGACGGCGCTGGCGCGCCACTGAGCGATACCGCCGTTTGGATGCGGCTGGGAACGGGCGCCACCGGCCCCAAAGGGGACAAGGGCGACCCGGGCGAGGCAGGTCCGGCAGGGCCCAAAGGAGACGCCGGCGACGTCGGCCTGACGGGGCCCGCCGGCCCCCAGGGAGAGAAAGGCGACGCAGGCCCCACCGGGCCGATAGGTCCGGCAGGCCCGAAGGGGGACACGGGCGCTACCGGTCTCGCGGGACCCCGGGGAGAACCGGGCCCCCAGGGGGAAAAAGGCCCCAAGGGAGATAAGGGTGATCCGGGAGAAACGGGCCCGGCAGGGCCCAAGGGAGAACCAGGCCCCAAGGGCGACAAGGGCGATCCGGGCGAGACGGGCCCGGCGGGTCCCAAGGGGGAACCAGGCCCCAAGGGGGAGGATGGGACCTCCTTCCGTATCCTGGGCACCTTTGCCACCTTGGAGGAGCTTCAATCCACCGCCACCGATCCGGGACTGGGGGACGCCTATATCGTGGGCGGTTTTGTCTATGCATGGTCGGGGGCACAGTGGCAGAATTTGGGGGAAATCAAAGGCCCCAAAGGAGACAAGGGCGATCCGGGCGATCCGGGCCCGGCGGGACCCAAGGGGGACACCGGAGCCACCGGTTTGCGAGGCCCCCAAGGGGAACCGGGCCCCAAAGGGGACAAGGGCGATCCGGGAGAGACGGGCCCAGCGGGACCCAAGGGGGATACCGGAGCCACCGGTTTGCCAGGCCCTCAAGGGGAACCGGGCCCCAAGGGAGATAAGGGCGATCCGGGAGAAACGGGCCCGGCGGGACCCAAGGGGGACACCGGAGCCACCGGTGAGGTAGGCCCTCAAGGGGAACCGGGCCCCAAGGGAGATAAGGGCGATCCGGGCGAGACGGGCCCAGCGGGCCCCAAGGGGGACACCGGAGCCACCGGTTTGCCAGGCCCCCAAGGGGAACCGGGGCCCAAAGGAGACAAAGGCGATCCGGGAGAAACGGGCCCAGCGGGACCCAAGGGGGACACCGGAGCCACCGGTTTGCGAGGCCTCCAAGGGGAACCGGGCCCGGCAGGCCGCACTCCCGTCAAGGGGGTGGACTACTTTACCACGGCGGATATCGCGGCAGTGGCCACACAGGCTGCCGGACAGGTGGATATTTCCGGCAAGGTGGATAAGCTGACGGGAACCGGTTCCGGTCTGCCCGTATTTACAGGCGCCAATGGGACCCTGGCCGCCAAGACGGCGTCCGACGCCCTCACTTCCCTGGGCGGGGCCCTAGGGGACGCGTCGGGCAACGCCGTCAACGCCAATATGCTTGGCAACCAGCCGGCCAGTTTCTATGCCCAGCCCCTGCCCAACCTGGTGACCAACGGCTACTTAAAAAAAGGGGTCATCAACCAGCGGGGCAAAACCACCTACTCCACTTCCGATTTCGATCAATATACCGTTGATGACTGGAAATTTACCGGCAACTGCTCCATGACCGTGGGAGACAATGGCTGTACCATCAGGCCGACCGCCAATTATCATGGAATTTGCCAGTATATCGAAAATCCCCAACAGTTTATCGGCAAACAGTTGGCGCTGACGGTAAAAGCCTTCAATAGCGTCAGTACAGCCATCTATATCCGGTTAAACTATGTCAAAGGCGGGAACAAAACCCAGATTTCCTATCTCCAACAGGGATTTACCGGGGAAAAGGATCTGTTCATGACCTGCACGGTGCCCGATGCGGACATGGATTACCTTTTGGTCCAGATTGACACCTATTCGGGTGAATTCACCACCATCCAGCGGGTAAAACTGGAGGAAGGGGCGCAGTTCACCGGCTGGAACCTTTTTGATCCGGGAGTGGAAACCGCCCGCTGTATGCGGTATTACCGCAAAATGCGGGTGGAAGGGGTAGCCACGTCGGCCAAATCGCTTTCTCTGTGCATGAACTTCTTCCCCATGCGGGTGGTTCCCAGCGTCTCGACCGCTTCCACCTCCTTCGCCATTGCCCAGGTGAGCATTACCGCCATGACGGGGACCTTGACTTGGGTGGATATGAGCAATAAGAGCCTTTTGGCCGTCACAACGGAAAACAACGTGTTTACTGCGGGAAAAGCGTACAATAAGGAAATTGATTTTGATGCTTGCATCTATTATTAGGAGGATGTCCATGATTCAGGTCTATGCCAGATGCAATGAGGAGGGAAAGGTGCTGGCCATTTTGGACAGCGCTCACCACATGAGGGAGATTACGGACCGCGATGTACTGATCGCTGAGGGATATGGGGATGACTGCGCCTACTTCCCGCTGCGCTATCAGCTGCTGGATGAACAGATGTGCCACCGCTTTCAGATTGTGGATGGAAAGCTCGTGGAGTGCACTCCAGAGGAAAGGGAGGACGAGCTGCGAAGGCTCCTGGAATTGTAGGAGCGGGAATGCGCCTCTTTTATCGGAAAGGCGTTCCAGCCATTGGCGCACAAAAAAGGAGGGGCGGCCCTATGGGGCCGCCCCTCCTTTATTAAAATCCGATGGCGGAAAGTCCGCCGAATTTTGGCGCGATGATTTGAGTTTTCAATTACCGCACCGGCTCGTAATCGAGCTCGGAGACCTCATCGGTGGCTTCCAGCTTGAAAATCACCGGCCGCAGTCCGTCGTTGCAGCTACAGATGGCGACGCCGGGCTTGCGAATCCAGTCGCCGTAATAAAACAGCTCCTCCCCCATGCCGTGGGCCAGGGCGAACGCGTACTGATAGACGGCCTTCCACGCCTCGTCGCAAAAGCCCTCGGGCTTGGCGTAGTCCGCGTAAAAGATCTGGCCCGCCTTCATCATGGGGCAGGGCCCCAGCCCCTCCGCCCCATACTCCTTTGCGAGCTGCTGGTCCAAGGTGGTTTTGAGCACGGTGATTTTGACTTTTTTCATGGTGAAATTCCCTCCCATGTGGCAGTTATGGCAAAGAGCCCGCTTTTGCGGCGGGCATACACGACAAAAGATGATACCGCAAGAGAACGAAGCGTCCCGCGCCTCTGGGTTTGATGGCGGGGGCCGTCAAAACAGCCGAAGGCTGTTTTTAGGCAAAGGACGAAGGCATCGCGCGGCTGTCCCGCGCCGGCGGCGCAATAATAAAAAAACCTGCGGTGAACGCAAATGTTCATCGCAGGCTTGGTGCGCCAGAAGGGACTCGAACCCCCGACCTTTTGGTTCGTAGCCAAACACTCTATCCAGCTGAGCTACTGGCGCTTTTTGCTTCCCGGGCCGTCAAGCGGCTTGGGTGCCTAAATATAATAGCACATCTGGGGGAAGAATGTCAAGAGAAAATTGGCTTAGCACCGGCGTCGACCGCGGGATGAGGGCGGTATCCGCCCACCGGGGTGGGTACGGACGGGGCTGCGCCGCGGCGGACCCTTTGGCGGGGGGGAGGCAGCGCCTCAGTTTTCGGCGTTTTCGAACACCGGTGTGGAGAGATAACGGTCTCCGCTGTCCGGGAGGAGGGCCACGATCATTTTGTCACGGTTTTCCTCCTTGGAAGCCAGGGTGATGGCCGCGTGGAGGGCGGCGCCGGAGGAGATGCCGGCAAGGATACCCTCGGTGCGGGCGAACCGGCGGGCGGCGGCAAAGGCCTCCTCGTTGGAGACGGCGATAATCTCGTCGTAGATGGAGGTGCGCAGCACGTCGGGGACAAAGCCCGCGCCGATGCCCTGAATCTTGTGGGGACCCGGTTTGCCGCCCGACAGGACGGGGGAGTCGGTGGGTTCCACCGCCACCACCCGGACCGAGGGCTTTTGGGATTTGAGATACTCGCCTACCCCGGTGACGGTGCCGCCGGTGCCCACGCCCGAGACAAAGATGTCCACCGCGCCATCGGTGTCCTGCCAGATCTCGGGGCCGGTCGTGGTCCGATGGATGGCGGGATTGGCCGGATTTTCAAACTGGGCGGGCAAAAACGCGCCGGGGATGTGGGCCGCCAGCTCCCGGGCCTTTTCGATGGCCCCCTTCATGCCCTTGGCTCCCTCGGTCAGCACCAGTTCTGCCCCATAAGCCGCCAGCAAACGGCGGCGCTCCACACTCATAGTGTCGGGCATGGTAAGAATGACCCGGTATCCCTTGGCGGCGCCCACGCTGGCAAGTCCGATGCCGGTATTCCCGCTGGTAGGCTCAATGATGACCGAGCCCGGTTTTAACAGCCGCTTTTCCTCGGCGTCGGCAATCATGGCCGCCGCAATCCGGTCCTTGACGCTCCCCGCCGGGTTCATGGATTCCAGCTTGACTAAAATTCTGCCAGGCAAATGCAGTTGTTCCCTCGTGTTTTTGATTTCCAGCAGCGGCGTGCGGCCGATAAGCTGGGTTAAAGATGTGTAATACGTTCCCATTGTATTCCTCCGTTCTAATTCCTATCAATTAACTATGATATAGGATTATAGGCTTCACAGCGGCTGTTGTCAAGGCGGAAAGAAAGATATTGATAAAAAATTCATATTCGCTTGTATGGTAAAACCCGGCGGCTCCCTAGGGGATGACAAAACACCAAATCCTGGGCCGGAGCCCATTTTTATCAGAGGCGCCCTATGTCTTTGAGGATACCCAGCATGCAGACGAATTATGCGGCAAGACGGGGACGGCGACATCCCACCTACCGGCGGGGAAGACGCGCCCTACGTTTTATTCCCGACACTGCCGAGTGACCCGCGCCTACCGGCGGGGAAGACGCGCTCTTAAGTTTATGCGCGACACTGCCGCGGAATCTTAATGCGATCTTAATGCCGATTCGGTTGATTTGTGAGGTTGTCCGGTGTACAATGGGGGAAGATTTGATATAGGCCCGGAGACAGTGTCCCCGGGCCGTAGTATCTCATTGGAGGAGGATGAATCTCGTGACAGGAACGGTATCCGCCCTGGCCATCGCCGCCATGGCTGTCAATGTCCTTGTCTGCTTTGGATTGCCCATTGGGCTGATGATCTGGCTGGTGCTCAAGAAAAAATCCACCATGCGCCCGATACTCACCGGCATGCTGGTGTTCTTTGTCTTTCAGATGATACTGCGCATCCCGCTGTTGCAGAATGTGCTGGCCCCCCAACCTTGGTTTCAGTCCATGGCCAAAAATATCTGGGTCTATGCCCTGTTTTTGGCGCTGACGGCAGGCATCTTTGAAGAAGTCGGCCGGTTTATCGGCTATAAGGCGCTGCTTAAGCGGCAAAACGCCTGGTGGGACGGCTTTGCTTTCGGTGTGGGCCACGGCGGCATCGAGGCGGTTTTGCTCACCGGCATGACCAATATCAATAACTTGACCCTCGCGTTTCTCATCAATACCGGCGGCTATGAAGCCTATGCCAAGACCCTGGACCCGGGTACGGCGGAGCTTATCTTCCAGCAGATGGTGCAGGTGGGCCCTGGTGAGCTGCTGTTGGCCGGCCTGGAACGCGTCTTTGTCATCACCATCCAGATCGCGTTTTCCGTACTGGTGCTCTATGCCGTCCGCAAACGGAACCTGCTCTGGCTGGGGCTGGCGGTCCTGCTCCACACCCTGGTGGACGCGCCGCCCGTCATCCTGCTCAACGGCTTTGGGTGGAATGTTTACCTGGTGGAGGGACTCATCGGCATCATGGCGGTGCTGGCGGGCGTGTATCTCTGGCGTAGCCACAAGGCCTTCCTCCAAATGGACGGCCACGACCACACCACAGGAAAGATGCCTCGGGGTCCCATTCCCGGCTATGTCCCCCCTTGTCCCTATGTCCCCACAGGCGCAGCAGGGGACGATTCTTCTCAGGAATAATAAAACGCCCCGGCTAAAGAAGCCGGGGCGTTTTTTGTAAAGTGAGAAGGGAACGCCCCCTCCCCTGCGAAGCGTTTGGACTGTCCCAGACGGAGTTTGGGGCGCTTTTTCGGGCCCGTTAATCGAGGAGGCGGGGCTCCCGGAGCTGGCGGCAGAGGAGGAGAAAGATGCCCGCAACAAAGGCTTCAGGGTGGTGGACAGCCAGGACCCAGAGGCAATGAGGCCTTGTCCGGTGGGTGAAGACCTCCCAGAGGCAGTCGGCGGCAAAGGCCGACAGCGCGGGAAGCCCGCTTTTGGACAGCCGGAGCGCGGCGGCAAGTAGTGCGTCGGCGCGGGTGACGGATAAATCATCGGCAGCGTGCTGGATATGCGCCCGGTAGGCCTCCAGGGCCGCGTCTACAAAGGCGTCCGCGTCGTAAAGGGCGCAGGGATCGAGCCCCAGGGCCTCCCCGCCCGTCTCCGCGCAACGCATGAGAAAGCGGTCCAGCTCGTACCGATGGTCCCCCTTAAGCCCCAGGGTTTGAAGGAGGCGCAATTTGCCCTGTTCTTCCATGGGGAGGCCCTGGCTGGCCACAAGGCCAAAGGAACACCGGGCGCAGCTTTCCCCTAGGAAGGGCATGAGGAGCGCGGCAACACGGCGCAATTGTCCCGGCACAAAGGCGTAAAAGCGACCCGACACCTTCCCGAACAGGCGCAGCCCGTCCAGGTAGCCCAGACGCACGTTGTGCTGGGAGACGGCCGGGTCAAAGACCAGCACCGGCCCCAAATCCCAGTGGCATCGCAAAGTGCGGATGCGCACCTTGGGATAATGGGCACTCCGGACGAGGCCGATGGCCTGCAAATCCACGGCGATGATGTCGTCCGCCCCCTGCTTTACAGCAATCTCGATGGGGAGGTTGTTGTAATAGCCCCCGTCGATGAACTGCTCCTTTCCAATCTGGTAGCTCTTCATGGCCGGGAAGCAGGAGGCGCTGGCCAGGATGTAATCCGTGAGTTTTCCCGGCTCCATCTTTTCTTTGGTGAGGACCATGGGCTTAAAGTCGGGAAAACGGACGGTGACAATGCCAAAGTCAATGGGGCTTTGCCGCACCTTCTCTTCGTCCACTACCTGCCGGACCAGATGATGGAGCGGCGCGGCGGAGGCGCTGCCGATATTTTCCACGAACCCACGGGCCGCCTGGAGCCAACCCTCCGGCGTGGACAGGTCCGCCTCCGGGATGCCTTCCAGGATGTCCTCGGTGGTTAGCTGCTCCCATAGGGATAACGCCGTGTCGAAGTCGTCCTGGGCAATCATAGCGGCGTTGAGAGCGCCCACCGAGGTGCCCGCTACCGCTTCAATTTCAAAGCCCAGCTCCCTTAAAGCCTGCCAGACGCCAATTTGATAGGCGCCCCGGGACCCGCCGCCCGCCAGCACCAGCCCTTTTTTCATGAAACCAGCTCCCTTCCTGCATCTAGCCTCAGAATACCACATACGAAAGAACATTGCATGAAAATTTTGTAACCGCCTGCCGGCGGGGGTTGTCGCGCTGTGGCATCGTACGAAACCAAGCGCGGGTGACGCGGATAGTGGTTCAAATGGAACCGAGGGCGCGTCATCCCCGCACCGGTAGGTGCCGCCATCCCGCACCGGTAGGTGCCGTCATCCCGCACCGGTAGGTGCCGCCATCCCGCACCGGTAGGTGCCGTCATCCCGCACCGGCAGGTGCCGTCATCCCGCACCGGCAGGTGCCGTCATCCCGCACCGGCAGGTGCCGCGCCGGGGGTGGCCGGGAAACGCAGTTCCATGAGACGGCGGTCCACCCCGGCCAGGCAGGAAAGCTCCTCGATGGTCCGGCCCTCCCCCTCTTTGAGCATATTGTCGTCGATGAGCAGACAGGCGGCAAAGAGGTCGGCCTCCCTTTCATACCGCCCCTGTGCCAGATGGGTGGACTTCTCCATAAAAAGGCGGTTCATCTGTTGATGGAGCAGGGCGTGCCCCAACTCATGGGCGCATATCTGGCGCTGTCTCTCCCGGGGAAGCCCCAACGCCAGGTAGATGACCCGATGGCCTAATAGGGTGGTGAAAAAGCCGTTCATGCCGATGGGCAGGTCCGCCTTGAGGACCAAAATGTCCAGCGCGTCGCAAAGTTCAAAAGGGTCGCGGGTAGAAAAAGCGGCAATGAGATCTGCCGCCAATGTTCTGATATAATCCATGTTGTCACTCTGCCTCCCCTAGGCTTGTCAATTCTCTGCTGTCTTTTTATCCTGCTGTAAAATAATGGCCGCGCCCATCATCAGCGCGTCAAGAAGTTTGTCCACGTCATCGGCGCTCAGCGGCGTGCCGTTAAACATCAGGCCCTCGTTTTGCAGCAGGAGCCGCCGCACCTGTGGAGCCAAATCTCGCAGCTCCATAGTGCCGGAGATGGGATGCTCCCCCAGCAGATAGTCCACCGAGACCCCAAACAGGGACGCGATTTTTCCCAACATCTCGCTGTGTGGCACCCGCCTTCCCTGCTCGTACATGCCCACGGTGCTGCTGCTCACCCCCAGCCGGCGGGCCAGCTGTGCCTGGGTCATCCCCTTATTCTGCCGCAAAGCCCGAAGGGTATCCGCAAACATCCAGAACACTCCCTTTCCCAAACGAACATACTTTCTATTCCTTCTTAGGATACCACATTTTGTGTGACAATGCAAGAAAAATAGAAACTTATTTTTACGTTTTGGATATTGATATAATTCATATTGTGTGATACAATGAAACATGTGAGAAGAAGATCGGTGATTGTTGCATAAAATTGGGAAAATGGCCTGTGGGGAGAACGAGGACAGGCTCATTTTTTACAACACAATCTACACGAAATGTGTATATGGAGGTGCTTATTTATGGATTTGCAGGAGTTGTCGATGCAGTACCGGACTACGGCGGAACGGGTGGAGGACCGTTTATACATTCTTAAGGAACAGCGCAAGCATGTGCTGGGAGAGGAGAGCATCCTCTTGGAGAGCCGTATTGCGGCGCTGTACGCGGAGCTGCTGGAGCTGAGAAAGACCGCGTTTTATTTGGCCAACTATGAACAGGAGGACAAGGGATATGGCTTCCAAACTCAGTCTTGACTTTCATCTGTACGACAAAGCGAGCTTCGACCAATTTGCGGCGGAAAAAGGAGAAGACAATGCCCGGCAGCTTTATCGGGCCAAAAAGATTTTGCATCGGGTGATGAAAGAGGAGCTGACCCCCCTGCAGTTAGAATATATGACCCGGTTCTATTTCGGCAAGGAGACCATGACCCAGATCGCTCAGGACCGGGGCATCAACAAATCCAGCGTCAGCCGGGTTATCCGCAACGGCCGGGAGAGAATCTATCGGGTCCTCAAATACCTGGATCTGAGAAATTGAGCGCCTATCCGGCTCGCGCAGGACAAGCACTAGACTTTGGGCGGCACAGGGATCGCATGGAGTTGTGGACGGCAACATGAAAAAGGGACCGCTTTTCACAGCGGTCCCTTTTTATTTCGCGATAAAGTAAGTGCATTGGCCTCGGCGCGCCGGTTCATCATGACGCGCTTGCCGCCGGCTTTTGTAGTGCCGGAGCACGGGCAAACCTTCCCGGCTAATTTATAACAGCGCAAAATGAGGGCTTTCCATCATTTCTTTCATCAGGCACAAGCAAAATGGGTGCCCGGCCGGGTCGATCATGACCCGCCAGCCGTCGGAAAACTGCTCCTTTGCCATTGTGGCCCCGCAGGCAATGGCATGCGCCACCGCCTTTTCCAGATCATTGACGGCAAAGTCCAAATGCGCCATTTGCTGCTGCGCGGCAGGCGTTTCCGGCCACACCGGCGGCTGATAGGCCTCGTTTCGCTGCAACATGATCCCGGGATAAGCCCCCTGCTCCGCTCCCGGCGCGCCCACACATGCCCAATCTCCATCATGGAATGGGACTTCCCAGCCGAGCAGCGCCGCGTAGAATTTTGCCAGCGCATAGGGGTCCTGGCAGTCGATGGTGAACGCGTACATTTTGATTTTCATCTCTTGTTTCGTCATGGGCTACCTCACTCATTTTTGATGTTCCCCGCGCCTGCGGGTGGCAAATCGGCCTCTGGGTTTCGCTTGCGGCACAGCCGCGACACCCGCGCGCCTGCGGCGGGCGTGTCGCGCTCTGGGTTTCGCTTGTGGCACAGCCGCGACACCCGCGCTTTAGTTTTGTACGAGACTACGGCGCGGTATGGAAGCGGGCACTGCCCGCTAGTTGCATTTGGAGTAGCCGCAGCTGCGGCAGGAGACACAGCCGCCCTCGTGCTCCATCTCGGCGCCGCATTCGGGACAGTATTTCATGGCGCCGGGGTGGCTGATGACGGGCCGCTTCCCTGCGGCCGTGTCGGAACAAAAGGGGCAAGCTTCATCCTTGTGCAGGTCCCGGAAATCCGCCACCTTTTTGATGACCTTGGCGATGGCGTCGGGGCAGGAGGTACAGGTGACGTCCTGACGCCGGATGGTGGAGGGGCAGCGAATCCCCCGGAGTTGGTCGATGATCTCGTCGAGATCGATGCCCGAACGCAGTGCGATGGAGACGAGTCTAGCCGTGGCCTCGGACTGGGAGGGACAGCCCCCCGCCTTGCCGGTGGAGGTGAAGACCTCGCAGATGCCGTTTTCGTCGTAATTGACGGTGACGTACAGGTTGCCGCAGCCGATCTTCATCCGTTCGGTCATGCCGCTGGTAATTTCAGGCCGGGGACGGGGCAGGATGTGGGTGGGAATTTCCAGGTTGGCGGCTTCGGGGGCCTCGCCCTTTTTGACGGAGCCGATGTTGAGCACCTGGCTGTCCCGGCTGCCGTCACGGTAGATGGTCACGCCCTTGCAGTCGAGGCGGTAGGCCAGCATATACACCTCCCGGACGTCCAGGGTGGTGGCGTCGTGGGTGAAGTTGACGGTCTTGGAAACGGCGTTGTCGGTGTGGCGCTGAAAAGCCGCCTGCATCTTGACGTGGTAGGTCGGGGAGATGTCGTGGGAGCAGACAAAGACTTTTTTGATGTCCTCGGGAATCTCGTCGATGTGGGCCAGCGTCCCCTCTTTGGCGATCTTGCGCATGAGCTCGTCGCTGTAAAGCCCCCGTTTTTCCAGGGTCTCCCGGAGGATGGGGTTGACTTCGATCATTTCGGTGTTGTCCATGACATTGCGGATAAAGACATAGGCAAAAACCGGCTCCACACCGGAGGAACAGCCCGCGATGATGGACAAGGTGCCGGTGGGGGCGATGGTGGTGCAGGTGGCGTTGCGCAAAGGCGCCTCGTCTTTAAAGATGCTCTCGGCAAAGAGGGGGAAGGCTCCTCTCGTCTTGGCTAGCTCCTGGCTGTACGCCTTGGCCCGGGTGGTGATGAAGTCCATCACCTTCTCGCCCACTTCCACCCCCTCGTCGGAGTTGTAGGAGAGGCCCAGACGGGCCAGCATGTCGGCAAAGCCCATGACGCCCAAGCCGATTTTCCGGGTGGACTTGGTCACCTCGTCGATGATGGGCAGAGGATATTTGTTGACTTCGATAACATTGTCTAAGAAATGGATGGCAAGGCCCACGGTCCGGTCCAGCTTGTCGTAGTCCAGCTCCCAGCCCCCGTCCGTTTCTTTGAGCATCTGACAGAGGTTGATGGAGCCCAGGTTGCAGGACTCAAAGGGAAGCAACGGCTGCTCGCCGCAGGGGTTGGTGCTCTCGATTTCGCCCTGGCTGGGGACCACATTGTCCCGGTTGAGCCGGTCGAGGAAGATGATGCCCGGTTCCCCGTTGCGCCAAGCCGCCTCCACGATCTTGTCGAAGACCTCCTTGGCGGAAAGCTGGCCCACCACCTCTTTGGTGTGAGGATCGACAAGATCGTAGTCGATCCCCAATTCCACGGCCTTCATAAAGTCTTCGGTGATGCCCACCGAAATATTGAAATTGGTGATGTCGGCGTTATTTTTTTTGCAGTCGATAAAGTCCAGGATGTCGGGATGGTCCACCCGCAGAATGCCCATGTTGGCGCCCCGGCGGGTTCCGCCCTGCTTGACCGCTTCCGTGGCCATGTTGAACACCCGCATGAAGCTGACCGGCCCGCTGGCCACGCCGCCGGTGGTCTTGACGGTGGAGCCCGCCGAGCGCAGGCGGGAGAAGCTAAATCCCGTGCCGCCGCCGGACTTGTGGATGAGGGCCGCGTTTTTGACCGTCTCAAAGATTTCCTCCATGCTGTCCTCAATGGGCAGCACGAAGCAGGCCGAAAGCTGGCCCAGCGGCCGCCCCGCGTTCATCAGGGTCGGGGAGTTGGGCAGAAATTCCAGGTTGGTCATCAGGTCGTAGAACTGATCGGACAGCGCCCGCACATCCGCCTTTTTGTCAAAGAGCGTGTCGGCGCCCGCGATGGCGTCAGCCACCCGGCGGAAGAGTCCCTCCACCGTCTCGATGTTTTGCCCGTGTTCGTCCTTGATGAGATACCGGCGCTCCAGCACCGTCTGCCCATTTTTATTCATCTGCATTTTATTACCTCCGAAACAGCCAAGACTTTTCCTGGGACTACATGATCTTGAAGTATTTGTTTTTCACATACTATATAATGTATCACTCTTGGTAGATAGATGCAAGGAGTGAGGGAAGATCGGCGGAAGATTTGGATGGATTCTCGCAAATGCATAAGAATCTAACCGGTTTTTTTGCAGGTTTACACAAACATGCCAAATAAAAAATTTTGCCGCTTCTTTTTGATTTTTTCCAAATCAAAAGTACAAAAAATAAACTTTCCACATATTTAACAGATTTTTCAACTGTCCTCTGGGAATTTTCTCCGAAAATTGACAACGGGTACCAATGGAGGCGGTAGTAAAGAAGATCGAGAGGGAATCTGTCGAAATAGGGAAGAAAACAGGTTGTACGGTTTTTCAAAACGCAAGTGGCAAGTTAAACAAAATGGGGACCATTTTTTTGATAGCATGCAGGATGCCGTCGGATAGCCGTCGGTGTGACCTGGGCGCGATGGCATTGGGGCCAGGACGGACTCCGCGCCGGGACGCAAAAACGGCACACAACGCAGGCAACCTGCGGCGTGTGCCGTTGATCGTTCCTTTTTGTGCCGGCCGTGGCGCGCATTTTGTGAGCGCCGCGGTTTCCCGCGGGCCATGGCCCCGGATGCCGGTGGACACGAGCCGGACGCTCTGGAGCGCCAGGGCGCTTGGGGTCAGCTGTCCTGGGGCGGCTCCTCTTGGGGCCGGCGGGAGATGACGACCGACAGGATGCGCTGCTCCTCCACCTGCTCGACGTGAAACACAAAGCCGTCGGCCGAAAAGCGCTCCCCCGATTCGGGGACTTTGCCCGCCACGTCCATGATGTAGCCTGAGATGGTGACGGCGGTGATGGAGTCGTCCGGATCGGGCAGGCCGAAATAATCGAAGACGTCGTCCACGTCGATGTCGCCTTTGACCCGGATGCGCCCTTCGCCCAGCACCTCGATGTCCCGTTCCACCTCGTCCTCCTCGTCCCAGATTTCCCCCACCAGTTCCTCGAGGATGTCCTCCAAGGTGATGAGCCCGAAGGTGCCGCCGTATTGGTCAGCGATGATGGCCATATGGCTGCGGCTGCGCTGCAGCTCCCGCAAGAGGGTGGAGATCCGCTTCTTGGGCGGGATGAAGAGGACCTCCTGGATGAGGCTTTGCACGTCCACTTGGTCCCCGTGCTCGATGTAGGCGCGCAAGAACTCCCGCTCGTGGAGGACGCCCACGATGGAGTCGATGGTCTTGTCATACACCGGGACGCGGGTATATTTTTCCGAGAGGAAGACATTCTTGATTTCCTCCACGCTGTCGCCGAGATCAACGGCCACCATGTCCACACGGGGGGTGCAAATTTCCGACACGGTGATGTCGTCAAATTCCAGCGCCGATTGGAGCAGCTCGCTCTCCTGCTTTTGCAGGACGCCTTCGTCTTCAATTTCCTCGATGATGTATTTGAGCTCTTCCTCTGTCACCGAGGGCTGTTTGCCTCCGTCCTTGCGGCGCACCACCTTGGTCAGCCAGACGAAGACGGTGACCAGCGGGGAAAAGATGGTCATCAGCGCCCGCAGCGGCCCGGCGGCGGCCAGGGCGGTCTTTTCGGCGTTATCCTTGGCCAGGGTTTTGGGCAGGATTTCGCCGAAGATGAGCACCACCACCGTCATGACCGCTGTGGAGACGCCCACGCCCGCCGGGCCCATGAGCGCGGTAAAGATCACCGTGCCGATGGAGGCCGACGCGATATTGACGATGTTGTTGCCGATGAGGATGGCCGACAGGGCCCGGTCAAAGTTTTCCGCGATGCCAAGGGCCGTCTTGGCCCGCTTGTCGCCGCTGTCGGCGTAGTGGCGCATGCGGATCATATTGACGCTGGAATAGGCCGTTTCGGTGGATGAAAAGAAGGCCGACAGGGCCACGAGTACCACAATGAGCAGATAGTAGAGCCATGAAGCTCCGTCCAAAGAAATCTCTCCTTATTTTTAACAGATCACTTTTCCCCGGTGGAAAAGCGGGATGGGCAGCGAAGAAAGCGGTCCCGTCCTGGCGCGGAACGATTTCCAGCGGGCATGCGGCGGCGGGAGCGGGACACGGATGACCACCACAGTCAGAGGGCGCGTCCAAGAGGGCCCGGGCGGCGGGAGCGGGACACGATGACCGCCGCGGTCAGGGGGCGCATGCGAAGAGGGCCCGGCGGCGCTCGGAAGAACCAGGCTAAAAAGCAGCGCCGAATAGGCGACGCGGACTGGGAGCTTCGCCGGACGCCGCGCCGCCGGGGAAAAAAGAATTTCGTATGTAGTAATATACCACAAACAGCGCCGTTTTTTCAACGGCGGATGCGCCTATCCCAGGAGCACAGGCACCCCATTTCCCCCGACAGGCCCCAAGACGTCTCTGGAGCGAATAAAATGAAAACTTTCCTTAATTTTCTGCCCGTTTGCTGGATTTTTCCAGGCAAATCCTCTATACTACTTGATAATGGCACCTGGGGAGCACCCCCGGATGCAACGGAAGAAAAATGAGGTGTCTGATCGGATGAAATTTCATTGGGATAGAAGATATACTTCCCGCACCATTTCCAATATTCTCGTCTTAGCCGCCGGGGTGGCCATCTTTCTCATCTTTTGGAACATGGGCTCCATTTTCAGCGGCCTGCGCCGTATTCTCAGCCTGCTGACCCCGTTTTTGTTCGGCTTTGCCATCGCCTATCTGCTCAACACCCCCATGAATTTTTTCGAGCGGCTCTACGGGCGGATGCTGGAACGGGACAAACCCAGAAAAAAGGCCAAGCGGACTTTGGCGGTGATTACCACCTATCTGGTGGCCCTCATCGTGCTGGTGGCCCTGTTTTCCTTTATTCTGCCCCAGCTTGTCAACAGCGTCTATCTTTTGGCCCGCAACATCCCCTATTATGTCAGCCAGCTGACCACCTTTGTCAACAAGATTTTGCAGGAGCAACCCGAAATCTATGACGCGGTGTCCAAGTTCATGATTTCCGGCGAGGAGATCATGACCAAAGCCCTGGAACTTGCCAACATCGCCCTGCCCAAGGTGCTGGATTTCTCCATGTCTTTAGGCTCCGGCGTGGCCAACTTTTTCTTGGGCATCGTGGTGTCCTTCTATCTGCTCATGAGCAAGGAAAAATTCTGCGCCCAGATCAAGAAGGTCATGTACGCCTTCCTGCCCGAGGGCTTCGTGGACGGGGCCATCAACCTGGCCCGGCACAGCCATCAGATCTTTAACGGCTTCATCACCGGCAAGGTCTTGGACGGCTGCATCGTCGGCTCCCTGTGCTTTCTTTTCCTTACCCTGTTTCGGTGGCCCTACCCCATTCTGGTGGCGGTCATCATGGGTGTGTGCAGCCTCATCCCCTTCTTCGGCGCCATCATCGGCGCGGTGATCTCCACCCTCATCATTCTGATGGTCAACCCCATCCAGGCCATTTGGTTTGTCATCTTTATCGTCGTCCTCCAGCAGATCGACGGCAATATCATCGACCCGAAAATCTCCGGCAGCAAGACGGGCCTGCCCGCCTTCTGGGCGCTGCTGGCCATCATCGTGGCCGGCGGGGAATTCGGATTCCTTGGCATGCTGCTGGGTATCCCCCTCTTCGCGGTGATCTACTCCATCGTCCGGGGCCTCACCGAGAAGCGGCTGGAAAAGCGTGGCCTGCCCTGGCGCACGGCGGAATATGAGGCCGAGCCCCAGCAAATTCATCTGGGCAGCGGCAAAAAGGTGCAGATGCCCTTCATGAGAAAGGGCAAATACGGCAACAACGAGGTCTACCCCCCGCCCAAGAAGATCGAGGACGATGCGCCCAAACCGCCCAGAAGCGAGCCCTATCCCGCGCCCTGGGAGGACCAGCCGGACGGCGAGGACAAACGAAAGTAGCCGCTTCCCCCTGGGAACGGGACGGGTCCCTTGCCTGGGAGAAACGATCATGGTATCATAGAGAAAACGCGGTAAGAACGGGAACAAGAGCAAGGACAAGGAGTGGAAAGACATGAATTTTAATATGTATATGCCGGCCCGGGTCACCAGCGGGGAGGACTGCGTGCTCAAAAACAGCGCCGCCCTCAAAAAGCTGGGGGACAAATGCCTCATCGTCACCGGCAAGCACAGCGCCAAGGCCTGCGGCGCCTTGGATGACGTCACGGCGGCGCTGGACAAGGAGGGCATCGGCTACCAGGTGTTCGACGAGGTGGTGCAGAACCCCTACGTCATGACCTGCCATAAAGCGGGCCAAATCGCCCGGGAGATGGGCGCCCAGTTCATCTTAGGCATCGGCGGCGGTTCGCCGCTGGACTCCACCAAGGCGGTGGCGGTCTTTGCTTCCAATCCCCAGCTTTCGGGACTGGATATCTACGGCGGATGGCAGAACCGCGCCCTTCCCTTTGTGCTGGTGGGCACTACGGCGGGCACCGGCAGCGAGGTGACGGCGGTATCCGTCCTGACAAACGACGCCACCGGCCAGAAAAAGAGCTTTAAAAGCGATGAGACCTATGCGGCCCTCTCCTTTGGGGACCCAAAATATACTTACAGCTTAAACTATGACTTCACCGTCAGCACCGCCCTGGACGCCTTTGCCCACTGTTTGGAAGGCCTCTTCGCGGCCAAGGGTAACGAGGTATCCGACGCCTATGCTCTGCGGGGTATCTCCATCCTGGGCGGGAGCCTCATTCAGCTCTATATGCACAAGGGCGACAGCGGCGAGCATCTGCCCCACACCCTGAGAGAGCGGCTCTATTACGCCTCCCTCTACGGCGGGCTTGTCATCAACATCACCGGCACCACCTTCTGCCACGCCCTGAGCTATGTCCTGACCGAGGACTACCACATCGCCCACGGCAAGGCCTGCGCCATCTTCCTGCCCGAGTACATCCACCGGGCCCAGGAGGCTTACCCGAAGAAGTTTGCCGGGTTCGAGGCCGCGCTGGGCACCCACTGTGAGACCTTCGTGGACCTCATTAAAGACTTAGCCCGCATGGAAGTGAAGATGACCCCGCCCCAAATCGAGGACTATCTCCCCCGGTTTAAGGGCAACGCCAACTTCCAAAACACCCCGGGCGTCTTTACGCTGGACGACACGAAGCGCGTCCTGACCGAACTCTTCGTCTAGCCGCGGACAGTGTCCGCACCCATACCGCGCAGCGGCGCCGCCTCCCAGCGGGGGGTGTCGCGCTGTGGCATCGTATGAAATTTGAACGCGTGCGGCGCGGCAATGTAGCAAACAAGATTGAGGGCGCGCCATCCTCGCCGGTAGGCGCGGCAGCTGGCGAAAATTTCTCAAATAAAAAAGGACGGCTTTGTGAACAAAGCCGTCCTTTTTCGCCCCAATCAAACACAATGACGCAAAAATAGGAACAAGTTGCACAGAATGAGGGCTTGTTCCTCTGTCAAAAAGTGCTATAATAGGGGTTGTTTGAGAAATGAGCTCTTAGGAAAAACAGGAGGTAAGGTACAGATGCGTTTTAAAAAACTGGGCAACACAGACCTGAATGTATCCGTCATCGGCGCGGGAACCTGGGCCATCGGCGGGGACTTCTGGGGTCCGGCGGACGACAAGAATTCCATCGAGACCCTGCGCACCGCCATTGACGCGGGCGTCACCCTGGTGGACACAGCGCCGGCTTACGGACGCGGCCACGCGGAGAAGATCGTGGGCGAGGCCATCAAGGGCGTGCGGGACAAGGTCATTTTGGCCACCAAATGCGCCATCCGCTGGGACGATCAGACTTCCCCGGTCTACAAGGATTGTTCCCCGGAATATATCACCTACGGCATCGACAAATCCCTCAAAAACCTGGGCGTGGACACCATCGACCTGATGCAGATTCACTGGCCTGAGCCGGTCCAGAAGACTCCCTTTGAGGACACCATGGCCGCGCTGATGAAGGCCAAAGATCAGGGCAAAATCCGCTACATCGGCGTCTCCAACTTCAGCCCCGCGCAGATGGACGCCTGCCGCAAAGCGGGTGAGGTGGTCAGCATCCAGCCCCAGTTCTCCCTCATCTACCGCGATGAGCAGCATCTGCTGGAATACGCCAAAGCGCACGGCATGGGTGTGCTGACCTATGGATCCCTCGGCTCCGGCGTCCTCTCCGGCAAATATAAGGAGCTGCCCAAGTTTGGCCCGGGCGACAACCGCGCCAATTTCTACGACTTTTTCCAGGAGCCCAAGTGGAGCAAATGCATGCAGCTCGTCGAAGTGCTGCGCTCCATCGCCGCGGACCACAATGTGCCGGTGGGTCAGGTGGCCATCAACTGGACCACCCAGAACGACCTGGTCACCAGCGCCCTGGTGGGCATGAGAACCCCCGAACAGGCGCTTCAGAATGTGGCCGCCGCCAACTGGGAGCTCTCCGAAAAAGAGATCGCCTACATCAACAGCGAGTACGACCGCATCTTCGCGGAGTAATTTCCCAGATCGACACAGCATATGCAATAGAAAAAGGGCCGTGGAAGTTTCCACGGCCCTTTTGTGTTTGCATTACCGGAGGAGCAGCATTTCTAATTCCCGCAGATCGCCGAAAGGCGTCTGCTGTACGAGCTGCTTTCCCGTGAGGGTAAAGCCCATGTGTTCATAAAACGCGATGGCGTTTTGGCTGCCCGCTAAGACGAACAGTACGATCTGCCGGGCGGACAGTGTCCGCTGACAGACCGCGCTGCGGTTTTGTACGTGATTTGAGTGCGAGCTGCGCGGCAGTGGTGCGAACAAAACTAAGGGCGCGATATCCTCGCCGGCAGGCGCGCGGGTGACGCGGCAGTGGTGCGAACAAGACTAAGGGCGCGACATGGAAGCGGGCACTATTATACTTGATTACGGCCGGGAGGCCGCTTGCCGACCGCCCACCTACCGGTGGGCGGACAGTGTCCGCCGACAGACCGCGCTGCAGTTTTGTACGTGATTTGGGTGCGAGCTACGCGACAGTGGTGCGAACAAGACTAAGGGCGCGATATCCTCGCCGGCAGGTGGGCGGGTGACGCGGCAGTGTTGTGCATTAGACTTGGGGCGCGACATGAAAGCGGGCACTATTATGCTTGATTACGGCCGGGAGGCCGCTTGCCGACCGCCCACCTACCGGTGGGGGATGACGCGCTGCGGCATCATATGAAATTGAATCGCGTGCTGCGCGGCAGTGTTGCGCATTAGACTTGGGACGCGACATGAAAGCGGGCACTATTATGCTTGATTACGGCCGGGAGGCCGCTTGCCGACCGCAGGTCAGGCGTCGCGGCCGCAGCACTTTTTATATTTCTTGCCGGAGCCGCAGGGACACGGGTCGTTGCGGCCGATCTTCTTGCCCTTTTTAATGGGCTGTTTTTTCTCAGAGCCGTCTCCGTCCCCGCCGTGGGAGGCGGTGGTGGGTTTGGCCACCTGCTCCCGTTTGGGAGCTTCCTCGCTCTTAATCTGGATGGTGAAGAGCATCTTGACCGTGTCTTCCCGGATGGAGTTGTTCATCTCCTCGAACATGTCAAAGCCCTCGAGACGGTATTCCACCACCGGGTCCTTTTGGGCGTAGGAGCGCAGATAGATGCCCCGCTTGAGCTCATCCATGGCGTCAATGTGGTCCATCCACTTGGCGTCCACGTTGCGCAGCAGCACCACCCGCTCGAGTTCCCGCATGAGCTCGCTTCCCAGCTTCTCCTCTTTGGCCGCATAGGCCTCCTTGGCCTTGCCGGTGATGGTGGTGACCAGCTCTTCCCGGCTCAGGCCGAAGAGCTCATCATCATTGTAGACAAGGTCGTCGTCGGAGAGAATCCAGCCTAAGAAGTAGCCTTTCAGGCCGTCTAAATTCCAGTCCGCCTTGTCGTCGGTGTTGGGGATAAATTGGTCCACCGCGGTCTGGACCACGGCTTCAATCATCTTGAGGATGTTGTCTTTGAGGTCCTCGCCGTCGAGGACCTTGGAGCGCTGGCCATAGATGATCTCACGCTGGCGGTTCATGACGTCATCGAACTGAAGCACGTTTTTACGAATACCGAAGTTGCGGGTCTCCACCTTGCTCTGGGCCGACTCGATGGTGTTGGTGAGCATCTTGTTTTCGATGGGCATATCCTCTTCTAAGTTGAGCGCTTCCATCATGCCCTGCATCCGCTCGCCGCCGAACAGCCGCATCAGGTCGTCCTCCATGGACAGGTAGAACCGGGTTTCGCCCGGGTCGCCCTGACGTCCGGCGCGGCCCCGCAGCTGGTTGTCGATCCGGCGGGACTCGTGGCGCTCGGTGCCCACGATGAAGAGTCCGCCCGCGGCCTTGACCTTCTCAGCCTCGTCGGCGATCTCCGCTTTGAACTTGGCGTTTAATTCCTGGAAGGTCTTGCGGGCGTCGAGAATCTCCTGGTCGTCGGTGTCGGAATAGCCGGTGGACTCGCTGATGAGCTCTTCGGACAAGCCCATCCGGCGCATCTCCGCCTTGGCCATGAACTCCGCGTTGCCGCCGAGCATGATGTCGGTGCCGCGGCCCGCCATGTTGGTGGCGATGGTCACCGCGCCGTACTGGCCGGCCTGGGCCACAATCTCCGCCTCTTTTTCGTGGTATTTGGCGTTGAGGATTTCGTGCTTAATGCCCCGCTTCTGGAGCATATGCCCCAGCCGCTCCGACTTGTCGATGGAGATGGTGCCCACCAGCACCGGCTGGCCCTTTTCATGGCACTCCACAATCTGATCGATGACGGCGTTAAACTTTCCGTTCTCGTTTTTAAAGACCACGTCCGGGTGGTCCGCCCGCTGGGAGGGCTTGTTGGTGGGAATCTCGATGACGTCCAGCTTATAAATCTCCCGGAACTCCGACTCCTCGGTGATGGCGGTACCGGTCATGCCGGAGAGCTTTTTATACATGCGGAAGTAGTTCTGGAAGGTGATGGTGGCCAGGGTTTTACTCTCCCGCTCCACCTTGACGCCCTCTTTGGCCTCGATGGCCTGGTGCAGTCCCTCGTTGTACCGCCGTCCGATCATCAGGCGGCCGGTGAACTCGTCGACGATGAGGACCTGCCCGTCCTTGACCACATAGTCGATGTCCCGGTGCATGATGCCGTGGGCGCGGATGGCCTGGTTGATGTGGTGCTGAATGGTCATGTTGTCGGCGTCCATCAGGTTTTCCAGATTGAAGTAGGCTTCCGCCTTCTTCACGCCGTTTTTGGTCAGGGTGCAGGTCTTGGCCTTCTCGTCGACGATGTAATCGTAATCGCCGCCGACCTCGTCCTCCTGCTCTTCCTTGTCGTTGAGCTCCTTGACCCGCTTGCATTTGAGGGTGCGGGCAAATTGGTCCGCCATGGTGTACAGGTCGGTGGATTTGTCCCCCTGGCCCGAGATGATCAGCGGCGTCCGGGCCTCGTCGATGAGGATGGAGTCCACCTCGTCCACGATGGCGTAGTGGAAGCCCCGCTGGACCTTGTCGGTTTTATAGATGACCATGTTGTCCCGCAGGTAGTCAAACCCGAATTCGTTGTTGGTGCCGTAGGTGATGTCGCAGGCGTAAGCCTTGCGGCGCTCCTCGTTGTCGAGCCCGTTGACGATGAGGCCCACGCTGAGGCCTAAGAACCGGTAGACCTTGCCCATCCACTCCGAGTCGCGGCGGGCCAGATAGTCGTTGACCGTGACGATGTGTACGCCCTCGCCGGAGAGGCCGTTTAAATAGGCCGGCAGGGTGGCCACCAGGGTCTTGCCCTCACCGGTGCGCATCTCGGCGATGCGGCCCTGATGCAGCACCACGCCGCCCACGATCTGGACGGGGAAGTGGCGCATGCCCAGCACCCGGTCGGCGGCCTCCCGGCAGGTGGCAAACGCGTCGGGCAGGATGTCGTCGAGGGTTTCGCCGTTTTTAAGCCTTTCCTTGAGAGCGGGCGTCATGGCCTTGAGCTCGCTATCGCTCATGGCCCGGTATTTTTCCTCCAGGGCAATGACCTTGTCCACAATGGGGTTAATTCGTTTGAGCTCCTTTTGGGAGTAGGAGCCGAACAGTTTTTCCATAAAACCCATGTACTTTCACCTCTAACATATTGGAAACACCGGGAACAAAACCCGGTGCAAACCGAAATTCACTGGAACATTCCTATTCTACCGAGGTTTCCTAATTTTGTCAATTGAAGGATGGAGAAGTATATAAATAAGAAAACTGGCACTCAGCAAACATTATATAGAAGCCCCCGGACAAAAGGATGAACATTCAGTAAATAAATGGCCCTGGAAGGCGGTTTTGAGAGAGATTGACAGAAATTTAACTCCCGATTCTCTTGATTAATACTCCGCCCCATATTATAATACAAAGTAGTTGCGCCCTTCTTGTCCAAAGGGGACGGTTTTCGCCGTCGAAAGGTTGGGAATGGCGGACGGGACAACGATTGTCTCCGGCAGATTCCATTCGTTCCATCTGGGTTTTGCGGCGCGGCGCCGGGGCCCGGACGCTCCATGGCGGGATGCCGCTAGAAAGCGGGAATGGTATCGCGGGTCTGCGGCCGCGGCACGCGGTGCGAGGCGGCTGGGACGAACAAATCTTTTTTCGCGGGTTTCCGCGAAAGCGAAAGGAGTACCGATATGAACTATTCTCATGAAGTTGAGAAAATGTGCGTCGTCGCAAAGGGCCCGAAACACGGCCCGGCACCCATCCCCGAGGAGGGCAAATGGGTCAAAGCTTATCAGATTTCGGATATTTCCGGTCTTTCCCACGGTGTGGGCTGGTGCGCACCCCAGCAGGGCGCGTGCAAACTGACCCTCAACGTCAAGGAGGGCATCATCGAGGAGGCCATGGTGGAAACCCTGGGCTGCTCCGGTATGACCCATTCCGCGGCCATGGCGGCGGAGATCCTCACCGGCAAGACCCTCTTGGAGGCGCTCAACACCGACCTGGTGTGCGACGCCATCAACGTGGCCATGCGTGAAATCTTCAAACAGCTCGCTTACGGCCGCAGCCAGACCGCTTTCTCCGAGGGCGGACTGCCCATCGGCGCCGGACTCGAGGACCTGGGCAAGGGCCTTCGCTCCCAGGTGGGCACCATGTATGCCACTAACGCCAAGGGCGTGCGCTATCTGGAGATGGCCGAGGGTTATGTCCTCAACATCGCCTTGGATGAAAACAGCGAAGTCACCGGCTACAAATTCGTAAAGCTGGGCGTCATGCTGGAAAACATCCGCCACGGCATGGACCCGAAAGAGGCTTTTGAAAAAGCAACCGGTACATACGGCCGCTATGAAGGCGCTGCCAAATATGTCGACCCGCGTGAAGAATAAGGGAGAAGGAGGTAACAAACATGGCACAGTTTGAAGGTAAAGAAAGAAGAATGGCCAAAATTGAGAAATGCCTGGCTGAGTACGGCTTTGCATCCCTCGAAGAGGCCCGCGACCTTTGCTTGAGCAAAGGCATAGATGTGGACGCCATTGTCAAAGGCGTACAGCCCATCGCGTTTGAGAACGCCGTCTGGGCCTACACCCTGGGCGTTGCCATCGCACTGAAAAAAGGCATTACCGTTGCCGCCGACGCCGCTGAGGCCATCGGTCTGGGCCTGCAGGCCTTCTGCGTACCCGGCTCCGTCGCCGAGCAGAGAGACGTGGGCAAGGGCCACGGCAACTTGGGCGCTATGCTGCTCAGAGAAGAGACCGACTGCTTCTGCTTCTTGGCGGGCCATGAGTCCTTCGCCGCCGCAGAGGGCGCCATCGGTATCGCCAGAACCGCCAACAAGGCCAGAAAGAAACCCCTCCGGGTTATCCTCAACGGCCTGGGCAAGGATGCCGCTTACATCATTTCCAGAATCAACGGCTTTACCTATGTGAAGACCGATTATGACTTCGCCACCGGCGAGCTCAATGTCGTGGAGGAGAGAGCGTTCTCCGACGGCGACAAGGCCAAGGTCAAATGCTATGGCGCCAACGACGTCCTGGAAGGCGTCGCCATCATGAAGCACGAGAAAGTGGACGTCTCCATCACCGGCAACTCCACCAACCCCACCCGCTTCCAGCACCTGGTGGCAGGCACCTACAAAAAATGGTCCTATGAAAACGGCGTCAAATACTTCTCCGTCGCTTCCGGCGGCGGCACCGGCCGCACCCTGCATCCGGACAACATGGCCGCCGGCCCGGCTTCCTATGGCCTGACCGACTCCATGGGCCGCATGCACGGCGACGCCCAGTTCGCCGGTTCCTCCTCCGTCCCCGCACACGTAGAGATGATGGGCCTCATCGGCATGGGCAATAACCCCATGGTCGGCGCCACCGTCGCCTGCGCTGTCGCGGTCGAAGAGGCAAACAAATAAGTCCCACTTTTAACCGATCAAAAAGCCCCCGGAATTATATTCCGGGGGCTTTTTCCGGCTGCCGCCGGAGGATGCCTTCCGCCGCGTGTCAGGCTGCCGGGGAGGGATGCTTGGCAAAAATCATTCGTTTTGCGCTTTATACCGGTACATGTTTTAGTACATCCCGTCCCTTTCCGCTCATCTGGTCGGTTCAATGCGGATCGTATTTCATGGTGACCTGCAAGTCTTTATGCCCGAGCCGTTCCTGCAAATACTTCGACGGTACGCCGTTTTCGGCCAGCACTTTTCACATCCGGGGCTTGCCGCCCGCCGTTTTTTGATTTTATATTTCTTCTAAGTGTCGCCTGTGCCGTCTGCTATTCCCGGATAATGATGTTATACGGCACCTCGATCGCCTTGCCGTCGCACTCCATCCGGAACATGATACGGTAGGTAGGACCTTTTTTCACTGTAGATGGGACCTGCAATGAAACCATACAGGATTCTTTCCCATCATCGTTAAACACCGGCGGTGTTGTCCATGCTGTGGCTGTTTTGCTGTAATTGCCGTTTGTTTTCTCATACAGTGCGGCGCTATAAGTGATGGGGCTTCCTGCCGGGACCGCGTAATCCAGCTTAAACGTTAATATGGCCCCGGAATCCACCAGCCGGCCAACCTTATCCGTCTGCTCGACCTTCAGACCGTAGGAGGGATCATCCGTGACTGTCAATGTAATCTCCATACTTGCTTCTGGCTTCTGAGAAACGGCCGAAACATAGCCCTCGGCACGGGAAAAATACAGCTCTGCTTGTAGCTTATATTTCCCCGGCGAAAGTCCCCATCCCGCGGTTTCCAGAAGGATGTTAAATAAAACGGTATTGGCTCCTGCTTTTCCCAGGGTGAGAAGCGCTTTGTTCTCGGCCGTTCCCGTCTTCACCTGGTTGGCCGTTATAGTGGCGCCCGCCGGGAAATTTGCCGGGGTTGATCCGTCCTCCGCATAGAGGGTAAGAGACAGTGTGAGATAGTCGGAGGCATGGCAGGTATCGTTTCCTACAAGCTGCTTGCTGTTGAGAGAGCCGGAAAGCGCAGCCGTTCCTTTGCTTGCCATGCTCATACCGCTTTCGCTTGTATCCACAGCGATCGTGAACTCCCTTTTGGGTGTAAGTACCCATGCGGCTGCGGCACTGCGCTCGGTTTGCGCCCCGTCTTTCGCGCCTGGAAATACAAGCTTTAGCGTTTGCGGAAGCTCATTGCCTGATATCGTCACCGTGGCCTGCGCATAGTCCACCACGAAAAGCAGCTTAGCGTCAACAGGCAGACGCTCACTGATAAACGGAGATATTCCGTCATTCATACTTACGAATGACGACAAGGGGATTTGCGAGCTGTCAGTCTTTGCCTCCGAACACGAATAGTAATAATACTTCGGCTGTTTGCCGTTGGAGATATCCGCAAGGATCAGCGTGGCGCCGGCTGGGAAGGCTCCTGTGATATACGGTTTTCCGTAATTTGCGGACAGGTAGCTCTGCAAATTGAACTGTACGCTCACGGCGCTGTCGGAGGTGATTTTCACCTGATCGTTTCCTGTCCTAATATCGGAAAAGTTTTTGCCCTGGGACAAGACGCTGGAAGGATAATTTTCGTCCATTTCAGTGCCGATGGTACGGATGGTAATTGTTTCGGTTATCTCCACGCCATCGGTGCCATCTTCACCGATAACCACCGTCACCGTGCCGGCTTTGGATTTCGTGGATAGCAGATTGGCGTGGTCCAGAGTAATAGTGAGCGTAGAGACAACTTCTTTTGTGGTCGTTCCAATCACATCGGTATTCTCTTTTAGGATATCTAGCGAAGCGCCTGAATTCAGCGAAGCTGTCAGAGTAAAGTTTTGATCTCCCCAGGGAATTCCCGCGTTCCTGTTAGAATCCATTTCAGTGGAGGAAACTAAATGGATTCCGTCGCTGATAGTCACCGACTTTATTTTCAGCGTTCTCGAATTGATGTAGGCAGGAATGAGAATGGTTGTCGTCTTGGCGGCTCCTGCCGGGGAAGTCCCTTTCACGCCGGTCAGCGTTACGCTGGAGGCTATCTTGAAGGGGTGGATATGAAAGGTCACCGGATTCGTGGGCGTATGGCCCTCAGATGCAGCACTTTTCAAATCGTACCGCTGCAGCCCGCAGGCCGACCAAACAAAATCGGTATCTCCTTTCGCACCGGATACATCCCAGCTAACATTCTCCAGGGTGATGGTGCAGGACTCCCCGTTGGGGATCACTCGTTTGTTTTCAGCACCCTTGTCTTTCACCACCAGTTTGATGCATCGGACATCGTCCCAACTCAGTTCATGACCCTCAAATTTCTTTTTTATTTCCTCTTCGGTGAAATATGAGGCAAAGCCGCCATCCATACTGAAATCCGCCTTGCCGTTGTTGTAGAAATCCGTGTTTGCTGGATCCGTGGAAATATCCGTGCTATACCGCACATCATACAAATTGGCATATTCGCTTTTGAGCGTCACCGGGCCGGTGAGGGAAAGGTCGAATGCAGGAGCCTCTGTATTGCCCGTCATATGCCCGGACATCGCTTCGCCTTTTTTGGGAAGCTGGATGAGATAATAGAATTTGTCGCCGTCCACCGTGCCGCCCTGATTGTTTTGGAAAGAAATGCGGTAGTCTATACTGCCCGAATTGTCGATGAAGATCATCTCCGAGCTATAATCGGCGTCCGTCGTCCCGCTATGGTCTTTTACCGCCGCATGAAACTCCACCATCGGGGCGGCGGCCTGCACGGTAAAGGTGGCATTCGTGTCCGCGTTGTGCTTATAGGTTGCGCGGTACGTCCCTGCGCTGAAATGATCTTCTTTACTTGGATTGTGCGTCCAGTTACAAGGATTCCAGCCGCTGTTCATTGTACTCAGGCCTACTTCCTCATCAGCCGCACATACCAAATCCCGCAAGTCGTACTGGGTGGTCTGTGAGATGGTATTGGAGGCTTGCAGGGTGAACGTCAGGGTCAGAGATTGGAAGCCATTTACAGCATTTAAATTTTCGCCATAGTAGCCAATCGGGACTTCGGTATTTCCAAAGTTGATGGCGGTAAGCGTATAGCCTGTTTCTTTTCCGTCTACGATTTCCGCAACAGAAGTTTGCTCGACGGGAAGAGCATTCACGCGGTCGGTGCTCAGAGAGTTTTTCACCAAGGAAAGCTCTTTAGGCAGCCGCAGATAAAAAACGGGATGCGAGATAAAGGTGGTGCTATGATACGGGTAATCGCTGGCTTCGAGCTGAGCCGTGACCTTCAGCGTGCCCCCGGCTGGTATGGTGGTGCTTTCATTCCCTTTGAGCGGATCGGTATTCCGAAGTCCAATGGTAGTTGTGCGCGGTTCATCCTGGACCTTGATCGACATCTGTTCATATTTTGCCGTGGTTTTGCCTGTCTCGACAGATTCAATTACAAGCGAGGCGCTCAGGCATTCCTTGCCGGCTTCCGGTTTGTTTGCGCTGCCCTCGATCAGCTTTCCGTAAATCGCGCCGCCGCTCATGAAGGGGGAGGAACTGGCGTAATAAAGCGTTCCCGGCTGGAGCGTCCCCACTTCATAGGAGATGGTATGGAAGTAGTAGTTTTTTTCTACCATTTCCGCGTTCCGGGATACAATCACATCCCGGCCGGTGTCATTGAGGCTGGGGGTTACTTCAATCTTTACGGTATCGTTAGGTACTTCTATGCCGTCCTTATCCGTCACCGTGCAAGTGACATCCACCTTTTGGTTCTCATTTAGCTTGCAGTCGGCTTGTTTGGGCATAATGAGCCGCATGGACGTGACGCCTACGCCGCTTTTACCGGCAAAGGTATAGGTGAATTTCTGCGGCCCGGACGCCGCGGCTCCCTGATTGGATAACAGAAAGTTATCGAGATAGTAGGCGACGTCTGTGTTCGTTTCGCTGGCCGGAAACGATTTTCCCCCGGCTCCCCGGCCGATGACAAGTTGTCCCTCGTTGCTGAGATTAAATGTAACGGCTGCCCCAGTATTCGGAGTATAGTAATCGCGTTCTCCTCCATAGATTCCCTGTACGCGAATCTGCGGCTGCGGGTAGGTAATCTTATCACCCGCCTGGAAATTGCCCGACGGAAAACTATATTTTGCATTGATGCTCGGCATGCCATAGCCGAAATTACCATTGTCCGTCCAGGTGAGCGTAGTTGTGTGGTCTTTCGTCTCGGCGTTGGTATAATCTGTGGGAGATACCGCGGCAATGCCTGCATATTCAGCATGAACCTTTGTTCCATCATGCAAAGTCTTATACGGCGCTTCCTGGATCAGAGTCACTTTTTTCCAGTACAGGTTCGGGGTGCTGTTGATTTGGCTGCCGCTGCGTCCGTTATAGATATATTGCCGGCCCATTGAGACGGCTGTATCAAGCGGTTTGTCATACATGATATCCGGATCGTTGCTATAGGAAACATAATAGGTTTTGGTCTTATCCGTACCGGTATACGTCGTGACTTTAGAAAGGATTTTTGTTTCGGTAAAATTGCCGGCTGTCTTCGTTACCGCAACAGGAACTGCATAATTGGAAGTCTTATCATCGGGCGATCCTGTCACCGAACCGCCGTTTTCTTTATTCCAAAGCTGTTCATCGTAGGAAATTAAAATATCGAGAGAGACTTTGTCCACAGCCGGCTTGATGGTGTATGTCAGCGTTCCACCCAGCGCAGGATCCTTATCGGCCGGACTGTAATTGGTCGGCAGCTTGGATTTAACATAAGTAAACGTCTGAATCTGGGAATTCGCTTCGGTGGGATATCCGCCCTTATTGAAGCACATCCCCACCGGCAGCTCGATTTTGATTTTTCTCTCGCCGTCCACGCCGGTGAAATCCGCCGTTATGGTGAGCCTCCGGGTTTCGTCATAGGCCCACTCTGAAGCAACTGCGTCTCCTTCAGATACCAGGGAAACGGAGTCGCTGCCGTCGGTTTTGACAACCGTGGCGGTCAGCGTCTCGCTGCCCATATCCGCCGCCGCGAACGCCGTAAGGCTTTGAAGATTGACAGCGCAGAGCAGCAGGCAGACAGCCAGCAGAACCGCCAGCAGGCGCTTTGGGGCTTCCGATAATTTCATCATTTTATCATGCATTTCGCTTAGCTCCTTTCGCTCTTCTCACCTGTCAATTACCGTTTAGTGAAATCGTGCTGTTTATGATTTCCTGTTCTTTTATGCTGTAATTGTGCACAGGATCTTTTTTAAAGAGAAGGAAACTGCAGCTCCCGCTGGCGGTTATCTTTATGGATACGGTACTGCTGCTAAAGACGGCTTCTTTGAATAACGGATTGGTCCGGTCGGGGGACAGCAGGCTGGCGTCCCATTTCAGTGTAAATTCCTGCGTCGTGTTGCCGCCCTTGATAATCAGTTCGGCGGTGGGACTACCCACGGAATCCACCACCTGATATTTCGGCGATTCCGTATCCTTCAGCACAAAAGTGCCGACAGTGCCTTTTCATAAGGAGATGTCGCTTTTGCGGTCACTGTCACCGTTTTTGCCCCTGGTTCCGGTTTGACGGTGATCGTATCACTCACGGCGGTTCCCGCACCTGAGGCGATTGTCCCTTTTGTAACTTCACTCTTGGCTCCCCCGGTTAGAGTATAAGAGACCTCGTATGTAATATCGGTTTCGGAAATCCGTTTTTCATCCTCAAAGTTTTGAAGCTGGATTTTAATACCATCGCCCCAGCTGTATAGCTCATAGGAAGCATTCTCGCTCGCGTCTTTGAGCAGGTCGCTGGTGAAATAGAATGCCTTGGTGCCGACCAGCGCGGGCTCGCTTTTCCATTGCTGCACATATTTCGCCATCGTCAGCCCGGTGACCAGGGCGGCGGCCGTCAGAACGACGCCGGCCAGCAGCAGGCACCGCCGCTTTTTCTGCTTGTTTGGTTTTTCATGTTGTGGCCGATGGAATTTCATTCCATTTCACCGCCTTCCTCTTATTTCGCATCTGTAGGAATCGCCTGCTAGACGTCCACGATGAGCGTAACCGTATCGATTTCATCCATGTAATCCGGCGCCGTTTGCCCGGCCGGCCAGGTGATCGTCAGGGTATAGGAATGCGTCGTTTGCTCCGCCGCCGGCAGAAACCCGGCTGTGGATTTCCACACGCCGCTTGTATTTTTTAGGCTTCCAGCTGGATTCTCCGTCCCGGCCTTCGGCGTTAAAGTAAAGGTAAAAGGCAGGTTCCCGGAGGTTTTCACCGTGACGGTGTACTCCTGCGCCACTTCGCTGGTCTTCCCTCCGGAATAGTTCGCCACCGCAAACTCCACGGTTTTGGTATCGCCCGGCTGCATGCCGCTGACGTCAATCGCCGTATTTCTCATCTCGCCGGCCACCGCCGCCACCGTCGCTATGGCGCTACCGTTCACGGAAGAGGCATACCGGGCGTAGGATACGCCGCATACCGCCATGCAGATGAGCGACAGGCAGAAGAGATAACCGGCGATGCGTCCGGCGGTCAGTTGTTTTTTCAATCGGCACACCCCTTTCTGTGGGATATGAAGTTACGAATTAAGTCCGGCAGGAATAGCAGCGCCAGTCCCGCCGTGTAAAGCTTTGCGAATGAGCTTTCCAAGTGCCTGGCCCATATTACGCTCTCTCTTGGGCGAGGATTTGGAGGCTGACGATGTAGTCGCCGCCGGTAAGGCCTGCCGCCGTATCCGCTTTGTCATTGCCAGTCAACGGCCACTCCCAGTCCAGCTGGTAGGTGGTTTCCGTCTTCGCTCCGATGGAGCCTTCTAGAACCAGCGTCCCATTGACAATCGAGCCGGTGACGCGCCCCGCGGTTTTGTTTCCATGCGCGTCCAGAGGCGTCAGCGTGAGCTTCAGGGGAATGTGCAGCCGGTCTTCCGAAAGGGTGATGGTGATCTGCAGCTCCTTCGACCGGGTGTTCTTCAGCCGGAAGCGGTAGAACCCGGCGGAACCGGGCTGGATTTTGTCCGCCGGGCCGCCCACGCGGTTATAGAACAAATCGATGTCGCTCTGGCTTTCCCAAAGCATCCAGCCGCCCTTGTTTTCGCCTTCCACGCCGAGGGTGCCGGGATCTTCCGGTTCGGACGGGCTTGAAGTGGAGGTGGAGGACGCCGGCGGCGTGATGACCGGGATATCCCCGCCGGAGCTGCTGCCGGGTTCCGATGGATTCGTCGGCTTGGAGGAGGGCGTGCGGGAGGTGTCCGAAGGCTTGGAAGAAGGCTCGGAAGGACGGGAAGAATCGGCGTTCTCCGGCTTTTTGTCCGTAGGGATCTGGTAGGGTTCCTCCGGATTTACGGTACTGCCGTCCGGCTTCTTCACTTCACCCGGGGCTATTACCGTCCCGTCCGGAAGCGTCACTGTTGCGTCGGCTTTAACCTTTTCGCCGTTCCCGCCGGTATAACCGTCGTTCGGGATGGGGGTTACGGTGTTGTCCGGGAGGATCAGGCTTCCCAGCACCACCACCGTCTTGTCGGGAAGCACAACCGTGCCGGAGGGGAGCGCCACGGCGCCGTCCTCTACGTTCATTTTCTTTTCTCCCGCGGTGAGGGTTCCGTCGTCCTCCAGCGCCACCGTTTTCTCCGGCAGCAGCTTCAGAGCCTCGCCACCTGCGTCCAGCTCCACCGCCAGTTCCACAAAACGCACGTTGACGGAAAGCTCCACCGCGTATTTTCCGTCGGCCTGCTTTTGGATGTTAATCGGCTGGCCGTCGGAGTTACGGAAGATGGTAAATTCGCATTTCGCCAGTGCCTTTCCGTTATCGTCCAGAACGGAAAGGGTATGCGGCCCAGGCTCCGTCGATTCGTAGAAAAACCGGCCGCGTCCGTCCGTCGTCGTAATGCGGGGCTCGCTGCGCAGCTCCACCCGCTTGTCTGCATATGGCGTCCCGTCGGTGTAGAGAACCTGTCCGGCCACATGCAGCGCCCGGTTGTGATCCGGGCCGATGACGATGGTGTCGATAATCTGCCCGCGATAGGGATCGGTATTCCGTCCGATCAAAAAGCCTACGATGACCGACGAGAACAGCGCCAGCAGGAGCAGCAGCACAACGACGCGCTTTTTTTTACGTTTTTCCTCCCGCAAAGGAGTCTCGTTGTTTTGATTTTGTTGTTCCATTTTGTCCAATCTCCTTTGCATGCATGAATTTCAGCCTTTTGCAAAACGCTCTGTCGAATCGGAAGCGCTTTGCGAAGGGCTGAAAGCCCTTGCGGGTCCCCGCCTGGCACAGGGGCGGGGAGCAATCAGCGGTTTAGGCAGCCGGTTGTGACGACACGTTGGGTATTGTCTGCTTGCCCAAAGCCGTGATGTCCAAAGTCCAAGTTTTATCGGCATAAGTATTGTCATTAGAAGAGATCGTGTCGTTTTCGTCAAACGCCCATTCCCAGGATACGGCAATGGTCTTTTTCATGTTTGCTGCAGTTGCATCATAGTCGATGGTGCCAGTGATGTCGCTGTTTAAGGTATAAGCCGTTGCATCCCCAGTGCCATTGACAACCTTAAAGGTAAGGTCGGTCGGCAGCGTTGTTCCGGACTTGGCTGCAATTTTTACGGTATAGTCCACACCTACCTCGCTGGTGCTTCCATCCAGCACAATATCAAAGGTGCCCTTGGTCCCGGGAGCGATGACGCCGTCCTTGATGTCCTTAGCATCATATTTTGTGCGATTGGTTGTACTGCCCAGATCAATATCCGTAAATTTGGTGTCCGAAGCATTCGCCTTGAAACTCCAAGCGGCTACCTCGGCTTTTGCGTTTCCTGTCACTTCCGTGACATACCGGGCCAGCGTTCCGCCCATCAGGGTCATACTGATAAGGGTGAGTGCCAGGGCCACAACGCCCAGGTGCCCAAATAACTTCTTTTTCATGGGGGTTACCTCCTTAAGATGGATTGGGACTTGGGAAGAATGCCGTTTGGTTTCTGCGGGGCGCGCTTCCCATTTGCCCACAGCGTTTTACCGGGTGGCCCCGGTTTGATCTATATGGAACATTAGCGGCGTCCTGTGCCGGCGCCGAAAATGTGACCAACATAATTACGTGACTATAGCTTCGGTTCCTCTTGGGAATCCCTTTGCGTGTTCTGCGCTGCCTTCAGTGCGTTCAGCTCCGCCTCCAGTTCGGCGGCCCGGGATTTCTCTTTTTTGTCCGCCTGCCAGCGGCGGATGACGTCCCAGAGAATCAGCAGCAGAATCGGGCAGACGATGAAAACAATCATGCCGGTGGTGCTGGAAAGGAACATCACAAAATTCCCCATGCCGCCGAGTTTTCCGCCGTTCCAGACGCCCTGCACCTGCTCCGGCTTCACCCGTTCGCGATCCTCGGTATTGTTGGCGTCGCCCTTGGTGATATAGGAAATTGTTCCGTCCTCACCCCGCTCCACGCCGACGATCCGGTGGGTGACCGCCTGTCCGTCCTGCAAGTAGCAGATGACGTCGTTTTCCTTCAGGGAAGCGGTGCCGGTTTTCTGTACGAAGATGAGATCCCCGGTCCTAAAGGTGTCCTCCATGGAGCCGGACAGCACCGCCACCGGCTTAACGCCGAAGACGCCGGGGATTTCCTCCGGGTGTATGTATGAACTGATGATCACCGTCACATTGATGAGGATGACTGGTATCAGGAGCACGCACAGCGCCAAATTGACTGCACTGAAAATCCAGCCTGTTTTTTTCTTTGCTTCTTCCATCGATTCAACCCTTTCCTTATTCCATATGCGCTTTCTTGTTATCTGGGCCAAGGAAGCGCTGTATCTCCCGCAGCATGACCGGAATATTCAGCGGCTTTGGAATATGGCTGTTCATGCCGGCTTGGCGGGCCAGCTGAATATCCTCCGCAAAAGCGTCCGCCGTCATAGCAAAAATGGGGATGGTGGCCGCATCTTCCCGTTCCAATCGGCGGATTTGCCGGGTAGCCTCATAGCCATCCATAACCGGCATGTGGACATCCATCAAAATCAGATCAAAATATCCGGTGGCCGATTGCTGGAAACGGTCCACACATTCCTGTCCGTTTTCCGCGATTTCTACTTGAGCGCCCATCTCTGTGAGCAGCTCTTTGGCGATCTCTTGGTTGAGGGCATTGTCCTCCGTCAGCAGGAACCGCCGGCCGGACAGGTCGGCACTGCCGCCGTGTACCGCGTCCGGCGCGGCGGTATACAGAACATATTGCCGGATACAACGGTTGAGCGTAGATTTGAAGATCGGTTTTTGCAGGAATCCGTCAACCCCCGCCGCCAACGCGGCCGCTTCAATGGTCGCCCAGTCATAACCGGAGAAAACGACCACGGGAATTTCACGGCTTGTACGCTGGCGAATCAATGTGGCGGCCTCGACTCCGCTGATGCCGGGCATCTTCCAGTCCAAAAGGATTAAATCGTAATCCTCGCCCCGCTCATGGGCTTCGATTGCCAGATTTACGGCAGTCCGGCTGTCCTGCGTGACGTCCGGATCGATGCCCAATTCGTGCAGAAACTGCTCGATGGACCGGCAGGTATCCGGATCGTCGTCCGCCGCCAATATGTGCAGCGCAGGCAGCGGCGACGTCTGGTCCGATTCTTCCCGGTCCAGGCGGAGATCTAGGCTGACGGTAAAGACGGTCCCGCGTCCCGGCTCACTTTCCACTGTAATAGAGCCTTGCATGATATCGACGATCATCTTGGTGATGGCCATACCCAGGCCGGTACCCTCGATTCGATTGACCCGGCTGTCCTGCTCCCGGGTAAAGGCGTCAAAGAGGTGTTCGATAAACTCCGGTTTCATCCCCATACCGGTATCTGCAACGCGGAACTCCAGATGGGCGCAGTGCTCTTTGGGAGAGGGACGTTCCGACACATCCACGGTTATGACCCCACACGGGGGCGTGAACTTGGTGGCGTTGGACAAAAGGTTGATCAGTACCTGGTTGAGCCGCAGCGCGTCAAAATAATACAGCTCATGCTCTACCTGGTGCAGCCGGATCTCAAATTGCTGATCCTTTTTCTCTACAAGCGGCTGAACAATACTGACAAGATCCGTCATCAATTCCGGTAAGGAAACGCTGTCCTCATTGAGCGTCATCTTGCCGCTCTCGATCTTGGACAGATCCAGGATATCGTTGATAAGCCCCATCAGCAGATTGCCGGACTTACTGATGTTCTTTAAGTATTCCCGCACTTTTGCCGGCTCCTCCGCATGGTCGGTGGCCAGCTTCGTCATGCCGATGATAACGTTCATGGGGGTGCGGATATCATGGGACATATTGGAGAGAAACCGGCTCTTCGCCATGTTGGCGCTCTCGGCGGCCTTGCGCGCTTTTTCCTCCGCCAGCAGAATTCGCCGCGTGGAGCGACGGTTTACAAGGAAAAAGGCGGCCAATATCAGCACACAGGCCGCGATGATAACGAAAAGTACCTGAGATTGCCGCAGGATGCCGTTCGCTTGCTCCATGATGACCCGGTTCGGGATAATGGACACCACATACCATCCATCGGCATTTTCCATAGGGACGTAACAAAAGACATAGTCCTCTTTCTGATACCGGAACTGCGCAACGCCTTGTTTTCCCGTACGCAATGCGTCCTTAAAGGAGCGGACGGCCCCGGCGGCGTTGCCCTGCAGGTCCACAATATCAAAGAGATTCCGAAATGTGCGGTTGCTGTTGCGGTGCTGGGAACGGATAAGGATGTCTCCCGCACGGTTTACCACATAAGAAAACCCCGTGTCATTGTAGAAGGAAAGGGAAAAACGCTCGGCGACATCTTCCAGAGGCTGCGTTTTCTGCACCAATCCTTCGGAGCCGTCCGCAAAGGCAAAACGCACATAATATCCGATGGTCCATATGCCGGTGCGTTCATCCAGAAAAGGCTCCCGGATTCCGTCGCCTTCCAGAGCTTTGTAATTCTCAAGGGACTCCGCATCCAACGCCCGGCCCTCTTGTAGAAGATCGGTATACCGCATTCCGGAAGTGAGATCGACACAAATATAGGCGCCTTCCGCGTTGTCCAGCAGATACATTTTATTTTTTAATTCCACGTGATTGTCGGAGCTCACCTCGCTCAACTCGACAGCCAGCCATTGCAGCATTTCCTCGTCCTTTTCCAAATAGGTGTCCAGCGCATGGCGTCCCTGGTCGGTTACCTCCAGAATATCCGTAACGGAATGGGCGTGCAGGGCCTGCTGAACGTTCGCCATATAAAGCAATCCGCCCACTATGATGATCAGTACGGACAACGCGATTAAAAATAATAGAAAACTGCCGGAATGCTTTTTCATCATTGCACAGCCTCCGTTTCCATGGCTCTGAAGGCGCTGATCTGTTCGTTCATATTGGAAACGGCCGCCTGCGCGTCTGCGCCCTCCAGCATCTTTACAATGCACTGGCGCGTCATATCCCAAACTGGAATTTGAATTTCCACAAATTATGACCTCTTAACAGAGGTTATAGGTTATCATTAAAATCCTCCAAAAGCCTTGCAAATAAAGGATTTTTCGCAGTGTGCTCACCTTATCCCTTTATACGATTTCACAACAATTTATTCTTCCCTCGCTATCTCATAAGGGAAAAATTGAGGGAAAAAAATCTCATAACAAAATATAACAGGTTGTGGCAATCGGGAAACTGTGACATATGTGCGAATATATGATACTGGAGGATTTCAATATGGACAAGTACATTTATAACGAGAAAAACGGTCTTTGGTATGAGTTGCAGGGCGATTATTACATTCCCTGCCTGGTATTACCTGACGAAAAAGAAGAAAGGCATATCGGCATATGGGGACATCGGCATTTGCGGTATATTCGGGAGCATAAAAAGGTACTTTACACCGATTTGGTGATAAGCGGCAAGCTGCAATCTTACCTTGCTGATGTTGAGGAACAGGCACAGGAGCTGTTTGACCGACTGATGAAGCAACGGGCGGAGCATGGGGGCATTACCGAAACACTGAAAGCAAAAAGCCCCATGTTATGGGTCGGCAGGATGAACGCACTGCGGTCAGCAGTTACGGAAGCTGTCAATGCCGAGGTGATCTTCGTATGAGAAAGCAGAAGTATTACCTTTATCTCACAGTAGAGGAACGGATGTATATCTTTAATGCCTTACTCGTCTTCCGCAACAAATTGATTGCACAAGCAAGATATACGGATGCGGTGGATGAGGTTATGATAAAGTTACAAAAACAGGCTTCGGCGGCAGGGAGAAATCCCTGCCGTTTTCACAGAATGATTCACAGAATGATTCAGATTTTTGCATTACCCTCTTGAAAAATCAAAGCAAATATAGTATAATATTAACGATCATTCACTATGTTACAAGGAAGGAGGTAATATATTGCGCCCCCAAAATGAAGAAGCCCGCAGGGCAAAGCAAATTGAGATAATGGAAAACAGCTTCAACTGCTATGCGGAGAACGGATTTTCCTCTGTCGGAATAAAAGCGATTGCAAAGGCCTGCGATTGCAGTGTTGCGACACTGTATCTGTATTTTGACAATCTCGACGACCTTATCGTTAAGTCCACCGAATACTGCATGAGTAAGGTGGAAGATGAGTTTATGGCGAAAGCTCCCACGGATGTGGAGGACCTGTGGCGGTTTATTGACGAGATACCCTATTGGACAGCAAAAAACCATGGCAAGAAATACCGCCTGATGTATCAAATCTACACCCACCCCAAATACAGGGAATACGGACAGAAGTTCTTTAAGGGTGTAGATGAACGATATACCGAATATGCCAAGAGTTTAGAACCAAAGCTGGGGATTCCATACGAAAAACTGACGCCACTGATTTTCATTCTAATCAGAGCCTGCGTGCACTACGCACTCTTTGAGGATGAGTTCTATCTGAAATCCCAGATAGAAGTGCTGAAGGAAACCCTTGCACTCTTTATCGAGAAATACAACCCGAAAGCAAGGTCGGGTACTGTTACAGAATTAGTTTAATTAAAAATATTCTCTTAGGAGGAAGATTCAATGAAAAAACGAATTTTAAGTATCGTGCTTACCCTTTGCATGGTGCTGATGCTCTGCCCGGTGACGGCCTTTGCGGCCAACGACGATGCCACTGAGCTGCAGAGCCTGCTCAGCGGCGGCGGCACGGTAACGCTGGACAAGGATTATACCATCGACTCAACTCTGGACGTGGATAGAACAGTTACCCTTGACCTTAACGGTCATGTGATAAAAATGACCGGCAGCGGCACTGTGATTATCATCGGAAGCCAAGCAAATCTGACGATGATAGACAGCAACAACACCGCAACTCACACAGACAGCACTTTACCTGCCGGCGGCGTGATCACCGGCGGCAATGCAACACAAAACGGAGGTGGAGTATATGTCGGCGGTGGCTGCAGCATGACCATGACCGGCGGCACCATTGAGAATTGCAGTGCAACAGGTGGAGGCGGTGTGTATGTCTTCCATTCTGGCTCCTTTACCATGGAGGATGGCACCATTGAGAATTGCAGTGCCACATATGGAGGCGGTGTGTATGTCGACAAAAGCACCTTTGCCATGGAGGGCGGCACCATTGAGAATTGCAGTGCAAAATCTGGAGGCGGTGGCGGCATATATGTTTCCAGTGGTACCTTTACCATAGGGGATGGTGAAATTAAGAATTGCAAATCATCATTTGGCGGTGGCGGTTTGTATATTGTAGCTTCAGGATCCGGTGGTCTTTCTACGTTTACCATGACCGGCGGCATTATTGAGAATTGTACATCAAAATATGTATCAGAATCCGCTGCTATTTTTGCCAGCAATTCGAATATTCTCGCAAACGGCGGTATTGTGAAAGACATGGTTTATTTACAACCAAACAGCACGATTCAAACCACAAGCTCCAATAGCTATACCAGGTTTTATGAAAAGGTTACAAACAAGGGAACCATCAGCAGCGGTGTTTACTACGGCGGTATTCAGGATAGTTCAGGCACGGTCAGCGGCACATATCACACCGTCAGCTTTGACTCAAACGGCGGCAGAGGCTCCGTACCTACCCAGTGGTTTGTCAATACAGATAAGGCAACGGCGCTTCAGCCTGCCGATCCCACAAAGAACGGATACCAAGCCTTTGACGGTTGGTACAACGGCGATACAAAGTACGATTTCAACCTACCCGTTACACAAACCATTACCTTGAAGGCAAAATACAAAGATGCGATAACTTATAATATTTCCTATGATTTAGACGGCGGTACGGCAACTAACCCGGCAACATATAATGCGGAAAGTGATGCGATTACGCTCAACAATCCTGTAAAGACCGGCTACACCTTTACCGGCTGGAGCGGAACAGGCTTAACCGGCGAAAACAATATGACCGTTATCATTGCGAAAGGCAGTACAGGTGACAGAGCCTATACGGCGCATTATACCGAGAAAAATAGTTTCACCGTTGCATTTGATACCAATGGCGGTAGCGGTATAAGTGATAAAACAGGTGTTAAATGGACGGATAAAGTACTTGACGGTATTACGAATCCGACAAAGGACGGCTTTGATTTTACCGGCTGGAAGTGCGGGGATATGACCGTAAACGCAAACACTATGTATTCCGATCTTGCGGCTAATGATACTGTTACAAGTGTTACACTTGTTGCCCAGTGGAAGGATATTCAAAAGCCTGTAATCACAGGACTTGAAAACGGCAATATCTACTGCGATGCGGTAGAGTTTGAAGTCTGCGATAACGACGGTATTGCAAGCGTAAAGGCAAACGATGTTGAATTAACAGCCACTGACGGCAAATATACTCTTGCAAAAGGGGTTGGTAAGGTAACTGTTGTTGTTACAGACAATGCAGGCAACACCGCACAGGTTTGTGTAACAGTCAATAACGGACACACAGCGGGTAATGATGACGGCAACTGTTCAACACCTGTTTACTGCATTTATCATCCCGATACGGTTGTGGTTGCGGCGAAATCTCACGATTTCAGCGGCGAATGGCAGAAAAACGGCACAGACCACTGGCACATTTGTCAAAATGATGGCTGTACCGTCGCCGAAACCGAAACACCTCACTCCTGCACGGATGACGGCGACTGCACAACTGCAGTTGTCTGCGAATGCGGATATGTAATTACTGCGGCAAATGCCAAGCACACCTACGGCGAATGGCAGTCAAACAGTGATGACACACATACACGCTACTGCACCGTTGATGGCTGCAGCGGCTATGAAGACGGCAACTGCGCAGGCGGTGAAGCTACCTGTGTAGCCAAAGCAGTCTGCGACACCTGCAAGGCAGAATACGGCGAGATTGACAGTGCAAATCATAATCTTGAAAAAATTCCTGCAAAGGATGCAACTGTTACAGAAACAGGAAACACAGAGTATTGGCATTGTCAGGATTGCGGCAAATACTTCGCCGATGAAAACGGCACAAAGGAAATCAAGCTTGAGGACACAATAATCTCAAAGCTCTCGCCTGAAATTATCGAGGGTAAAGGACAAAGCATAACAGCAGGAGAAAAGAAAGAGCTTATTTTCAAATCCAATGCGGCGTTCAGCGATTTTATCCGAGTTGAGCTTGACGGAAAAAACCTTGATGCGAAAAATTATACCGTCAAGGAAGGCAGTACGGTTGTAACCTTAAAGGCTGATTATGTAGCAACACTTTCAGCCGGCGAGCATACCATCGGCATTGTATCCGAAAGCGGTACAGCTACCACAACATTTACCGTGAATGCGAAAGCAGTAGTAGATAACGATACAAAGTCTCCTCAGACCGGAGATAACAGCCATATGGCATTGTGGATTGCACTTCTCTTTATGAGCGGAGCAGGCGTAATCGGAACTATGGTTTACGGTAAGAAGAAAAGAGCGAAATAAAATCATATAAGTGTGCTTATCACACTTACAACAGTCCCTCCTGTCAGATACAAACTGACAGGAGGGCTTTCTTACTTTATAGTGAAATTGGATAAGTATTTCAAGGATATATGTAATCCCGCAAGGCAGAGGTTCTGCCCTGCGGTGTCGTTTTCGGTGTCAAAACTATCTTTCTCTGTCTTGGGACTTCTTTCGTGTTCTTTGCTGCTTGCCCTCTGCCTGTAACTGTCTGAGCCTGTCTCGGACGCTTTCTTTTTCAGGCGGTCTTTGGGTCTTTTCTTTCTCCTGAACCTGCTGTTCCCATCTGGCAAGGTCACGGTTGTACTGCTCTACAACACCCTCCATTTTTCGGAAGGTATCCATAAACGCCTGTACATCGGGATAACCGTCTGCTTTCAGTGTGTCAGGGATTTTGTCCAGCTTATCAGCGATTTCCCTTTCGGTCTGCTGTATCTGCGCTTCCAACGCTTTACGCTCCTTGCCCTTGAAAATACCCTTTGTTTCGGCAAGCTGCTGTTTCAGGTCGGGTAGCACCTTGTCCTGCAAGTGTTTGATTTCTTTTGCCTTATCCTGCAGTTTTATCATCAGGTTGCGCATATGACGGAACTCCGCCATATCTATATCCAGTGTAGGCTTTGGCGGCATATCCTTTTCTCGGATAAGATTTTGCAGAAAATCTTTTGCCTTACTCACGATACTGCGGAACAGGTTGGGAAGCCAACCGCTGTCACGGATAGACTGGCTGACTTTTTCGTGGATCTGCGTCTGCTTGACCTCCAATATCGTTTCTTCCGAAATGCCTGTGATAAGTGCCATATCCGCTGTTCGATTCCACTCCTGCCTTGCGGCATTGTCGGCTTTGATTTCTTCCTCTCGCGGATTGTTCTTGCCGATTTTTTTGGTAGGCAGATACACACCGTTTTTGTCAAAGACCTTGAGCTGCTGTTCGGGGTCTGCGATATGGCGGTTGATATGGGCGGTGTAAACCTGCTTGACTTCATCAAGAAAGGGTTCGCTTTTGAAACGCTCGTCTTTGGTGGTAAAGAGGTGGCTTTCGTAAGTCTCACCTTTTTTGATGACTGTACAGCCTTTTCGTATCTGTCCGTCCTCCCCGGTGATTTCTTTCTTGGTGCGTACCCTTTGCCCTGCTTCATCAAAGAAAACGCTTCGGGTGGCTACCTTTACATCAGGCTCCGGGAGCAGCTTTCGTTCGCTGAAAATCAGGTGGATATGGTAGTTGGTCTTTCGTTTGTTGTGATGGAGTGCCGACACACATTCCACGCCGTACCGCTTGCGAAACAGGTCTGTGAAGTCCTTCAGCACCTTGTCGGGGTCAAATTTAGTGTAGAGTTCCGGCAGGGCGATGATAAGCTCCCTTGCTTCGATACACTTTCCTGTGGTGCCGCTTCGCTTAAATTCCTGCTGACTTTCCCTTGCAAGATTGTTCCAAAAGGTATTGTCTGCGGTGCGGTAGGTGGCATACAGGTTCTCCTGTTTTGCCTTGCTTGTGATATACGAAATGCGTCCTTTGACATTTGGCAGCTTCGACATCTGAATGAAGCTGTGTCTTGCCATAGTGTCCTTTCTCCCGTATTGGGGCGTTCTCATTTTGCAACCGACTTGTCGGTTGCGGCTGTTCCGATGGCATTTGACAGAGGGACAGCAACAGAAAATTGCGATGCAATTTTCTCTGTATCATAGCAGAGGGAGTGCGCCGATGCTGTGATACAGGCTCCCTGCAAGGGCGAAATACCCGGAGTACAAATCGTCAGATTTGTGCGAGGGGTGTATTTCGCTCTCAAACGCCGAGGGCTCCCCGAACGGTTTACTCTACCTTTCGGACATCATCCTGACACAGTAGGTTTCTGCCCTGATTGACGGTCATAAAACGTTCCAGTGTATCCCTGCGGATGATGGTTTTTCGTCCGACCTTCAGAACAGGCAGCTTGCCCCAGTCTACCAACTTACGCATGGTATTTCTCCCGATGCCCGTACATTCGGCAGCTTCTTCGATGGTAAGTCCCATTTTGGTTGTGCTCATATTCATTCCTCCTTTGTAAAATACTTGTTTTGCAACTCTACAATCATAATTATACTTATTTTGCTATCTTGTGTCAACCTATTTTGCAACCTGTTATTAAATATTTTTGAGAAAATATGCAAAATAGGGTTGCAAATTGCGTACCTTTGTGTTATGATTATATTCGCAAGGAGGTGAAAACCTTGAAAGAAGAAATTACATTCACCGCAAAACAGGTCGGTGGACGAGTGAAGGAACGAAGATTGGAACTGAATCTCACAATGCCGGAACTCGGAAAACGCATAGGAGTGAACAAATCCACCATCCAGCGATATGAAGCAGACGGTGTTGATCCGAAGCGAACCATGATTATCAACGGACTGGCAGAAGCACTTCTGACCACTCCCGAATGGCTGACAGGTCTTTCCGAAGAAAAGGAATATGACACCAAAACGCTCTGCCAGAGAGACATTGAAAGTCACATTGCAAAATACCTTGACAGCGTGAGCGTTGTTCAGGGAGAGCCGCACCAGCAGCTTCTGACCACATTTCTCGGAAAGATGATAGACCTGTACTCGGTACTCTGTTATCACTTTGCTGATGCTATGGCAGAGGTTGACCGTGTAGCTGCTGACGAGGGGCTGAAAGAATCGCTGATGCGATATGCCATTGAATCGGGCGCAATCACAGAAAAGGTCTATCGTAACGAAATGGAAGCACCGATCGAAGATATGAAACGATTTCTTGACGGGATTTTACATATCTACGATGAGGGTCGCACAAAGGTATCCATGGGCGAACTCTTCGGGATAGTGTCGGCAGCCGAGGAAAGGCTGGCCGAAAAGAAAATTTCCGTGGCACCTTGACAAATGAAAATGCCGGCTGAAATAACAACCGGCAAGTGACGCTATTTACTTTACGCACACCATATGTCACAGTCCCGATTGCCACGGATAGAAAGGAGAAATTATATCTATGGCAAAAGGTTCTGTAAGAAAGAAAGGCAAAAAGTGGTACTACCGCTTTTATATCGAAGATGAAAGCGGAAACCGTGTGCAGAAGGAGTTCCCCGGAACAGAAAGCAAGGCGGAAACAGAAGCACTGCTGCGAAAGGCAATGGAGGACTACGAGGAAAAGAAATTTGTTGCTAAAACGGAGAATGTTACGGTGGGAATGCTGTTAGATCAATGGGTAGAGGAAGAACTGAAGCCCGGTAATCTGAGTAACGGTACGGTTATGGCGTATCAGGGTACAGTCAACCGTATCAAGCAGCACCCTATCGGCAACCGAAAACTGAAAAGTGTAACGGCTGACCATTTACAGGCATATATCGACCTTCTCAGCTTCGGCGGTACAAATCCCGACGGCACACAGGCAAAGGCACTCAGTAAAGGGTATCTGCGATTGTTCTCGGCAGTCCTGCAAGGGGCGTTCCGTTTTGCGGTGTTCCCGAAAAGGCTGATTTCCTTTAACCCGATGCAGTATGTAGTGTGGAGGGGCAAAAAGGAAGAATACGAACTGTTCTCGGACGAGGACGGTGATGTGGCTTCCGCCCCCACAATCAGCCATGAGCAATATTTGCAACTGGAAGATTTCTTGAAAAAGAAAGATAATCCCGCTCTGCTGCCCATTCAAATCGCCTACTACACGGGACTTCGCATTGGCGAGGTATGCGCTCTTACTTGGCAGGACATCAACCTTAATGAACAGTACCTCACGGTACGCCGCAGTATGCGCTACAACGGAGCAAGGCACAAGACAGAGATAGGAGCAACGAAGCGTAAGAAAGTCCGCACTGTTGACTTCTGCGACACGCTGGCGGCAATCCTTAAGGCAGCCAAAGCCGAGCAGCATAAAAACCGCTTCCGCTACGGAGAACTTTACAGCCTCAACTACTACCGTGAAGTCAAAGAAAAAGACCGTACTTATTACGAGGTTTACAGTCTGCCGAGAACGGAAGAAGTCCCGGAGGGGTACAAGGAAATATCCTTTGTCTGCCTCAGACCGGACGGGGCGTTTGAATCGCCGAGTACGGTAGGGATTATGTGCAGGGCGGCAAGGAAAAAGGTTGAGGGATTGGAGGACTTCCATTTCCACCAGCTACGCCACACCTTCACAAGTAATCTGCTCTCAAATGGGGCTGCTCCAAAGGATGTGCAGGAGCTTCTCGGACACGCTGATGTCAGTACCACAATGAACATCTACGCTCACGCTACAAGGGAAGCGAAGCGTACTTCCGCAAGGCTGCTGGATAAGGTAGTCGGCGGCGAATAACAAAATTTTCCCTTGTTTCGGCTCATAAGGGCAAAAACAAGGGAAAATACATAAGGTTTGAGAATTACACTGGCGAAAAGCCTTGAAAATGCAGGGTTTACAGAGGGTTTAATAGATAAATGGGAATTTGCAAATTGTCATCCGAGCCCAGCACGCTTCTGCCGTTGCTCAGATAGGGACCGATAGGCTGGACGGCCTTATCTTCCGCCAGACGGTTTTCTTTCAGCGGACTAAACGAGCTTTGGCTGTTGACAAATTTCCACATAGCGTCGGGCTGGGTAATATACTCCAGGAATTGCTTAGCCTCCTTCACATGCGCACTGTCCGCGTTAATGCTGACGCGGGTATCCACATTGATGACCAGTACGCTGCCATCCTCCAAGATGGGATAAGGCTGAACCGTGAAATCAAGCTTTGGCGCCAGGTCTCTGACCCGTGGCACCGCCCATGCGCCGGTCAGCATAAAGGGCCGTTCCCCACCGGCAAACAGGGTCAAGTCGTCTTTCGTTTTCGCCGTGGCCAGAGCCTCTTCCGAATCAATCCAACCCCGTGCCAGCATCTGTTCCACCAACGCAAAACCGGGCCGGAGCGTTTCCGCCAGGTCGGCGGTTCCGTTATTGAACTGTGCCAGCAGGGCGGAGGGATCCTCGTGCTGATAGATGGGAAGCAGCGACTTGGCGATGGCCACCGTTTTCAGCGATATATCATTGTTCGCTACGATGGGGGTAATTCCCTTGCCTACAAAATAGTCGCACACTGCTTCCAGTTCCGACAGATTTTCCGGCACTTTTTGCCCATGTTTCTTCAGCAAATCCAAATTGCAGTACAACCCGAATGCGGAAATGGACGTGGGGACATAATCGATGGTCCCGTCGGCGCCCATCTGGCTTCTGGCGAGATCGCTGAAGTTTTCCAGCGTGGACAAATCGGACAAATCCGCCAGTTTTCCGCGCCGCCCCAATTCCAGCATACGGGCATGATCCACCATAAAAATGTCATTTCCATTGCCTGTTGCCATCCGCTTTTCCAATACGTCAAAATACTCCGGACTCTTGATTCCATCATAAGAGATGGTAATCTCCGGGTGGGAATCCATAAATCTATGCAGGGAATCTTCGATCGCCGTGACGTTGAGCGCTTCGTATTTATAGCCGAAAAAGGTCAGCTTTGCTTGTGACGCCGCTAAAGGATCTTTCTCTATGACGATGTTCCGCCCTGGCTCACCGGCACACCCGGCCAAACTGAAAAGCAGCCCCAGGCAAAGCCCAAGACCAACCATCCTTTTCCAGCTTCCGCGTATTGTTTTTTTCATGTTTGTGATGGTCCTTTACTATTGAGATTGTAACTCTATGTTCCAAAAGGCAACGCAATCCTTGTTCAAGTCATTCTTTTGTTATTATACGGCACTCTGCACCAAAAAGCAATCGCATAGCGTGTTTTCATAATCAAAAAAGGCGGATGAAAAGTCGAATTCGAAATTGTCAAATTTTTAAGGGCGCCGCTCCTTTGCGCTCCTTGTCTTTGGTAACCAATTTCTTTACCGATGTTGCTTAAAAATGATGTGCTTGCTATAATGGTTAAAGATTGTTAACGAAAGGGGGGTTGAGAAACCGATGAATCAGCGTCAGGTAGTCATTGATACCGGCCGTTGTATCGGATGCGGCTTGTGCGGGAAGGTCTGCGCCGCACATAATATAGAGATTAACAACCAAAAGGCGGGCACCATCCTGGAGGACTGTATTCTGTGCGGGCAATGCGCGGCAGTCTGCCCGAAAGAAGCGATTTCTTTAGTTGGCTGCGGAACCGGGCAAGTGGAAAAGACGGAGGACATCCGCCTGAATCCCGAGGATGTGTTGAACGTGATTCGTTTTCGCAGGAGTATCCGCAGCTTTCGGGAAAAGGAAATCCCCAGGGAGGTCATCGAACAGATTTTAGAAGCCGGCCGGCTCACCCATACGGCCAAAAATATGCAAGATGTGTCCTTTGTTGTGCTGGAGAAAGAAAAGGACCGCATTGAGCAAATGGCGGTTAAGGTATTCAAGGCCGTCAAGCCGGTCGCGGACGTATTGAGTCCCATGGCGAGGAACAACCAGATTGACGATCACTTTTTCTTCTTCCATGCGCAGTCTGTCATCGTGATCTTGGCCAAGGATAAGACGAACGGCATTCTTGCCGCACAGAACATGGAATTTGTTGCGGAAGCGAACGGATTAGGGATGCTATACAGCGGATTTTTCACCATGGCGGCAAACGCTTCCCGGAAAATCAAAAAGGCCATCGGCATCCCAAAAGGAAAAAGGGTGGCGATGACGTTGGTAATTGGTTATCCGAACATGAAATTCCTTCGTTCGACTCCCCACAAAGAATTAGACATACGGTATCGATAGGAGAATCTGGTATGGAAAGAGAATGCGAAGAAAACCTGAAGCAAATTATCAGCGGCTTTCGAGAATGCCGAAACGCTTTTACCGCGATTGGCGATGAAACTAGGCAGCTTATCTTACTTGTGCTGTTGGAAAGCGACCTCTCCGGTATCCGGGTAGGAGAAATCGCGCAGAAAACGCATCTTACACGGCCTTCCGTTTCCCACCACCTTCAGATATTAAAGGAGGCCGGCATCGTTGCCATGCGCCGCGAGGGAACGAAAAATTATTACTATTTGAGTGCTGACGAAACACGATGGGAAGAGATTTCCGATTTGATCAATCGCATTTACGCGGGTGTTCAGCATATCAGTTCACAATCCTAAGGAGGAAAAGCGATGATTCTCTATTTTTCAGGAACAGGCAACAGCGAATACGCCGCAAAAAGAATTGGAAAAGCCATAGACGATGAGGTTGTCAATCTTTTTGAAAGGATTCAAAGTTCTGATTTTGCCAAAATGTACTCGCAACGCCCGTGGGTGGTGGTCGTCCCCACCTATGCGTGGAGAATCCCACGCATAGTGCAGAAGTGGTTGGAACAGACGCCGCTTTTCGGAAACAGCGAAATTTATTTTGTGATGACCTGCGGCGGGAGTATTGGAAACGCAGGAAAATATCTTCAAAAGCTGTGTGCCAAAAAAAAGATGACGTACCGCGGGTGCATGGGAATTCTGATGCCCGAAAACTATATCGCGCTCTTTTCCACTCCGGCTGAGGAACAAGCCAGGCCAATACTCGATCAGGCAAAAGACGTCATCGACCGCACGGCCAGGTTCCTTCAAAACGGTGAAAGCTTCCCGAAAGCGGATATTTCCTTCGGGGATAAAATGAACAGCGGCATCGTAAACGACCTTTTCTATCCGATGTTCGTCCACGCAAAGAAGTTCTATGCCACCGACGGCTGTGTTTCCTGTGGAAAATGCGTCAGCGTCTGCCCTCTTAAGAATGTCCGCCTTGAAAACGGGAAGCCCGTCTGGGGAAAAGACTGCACACACTGTATGGCGTGCATCAGCCGGTGCCCGAAAGAAGCGATTGAATATGGCAACCACAGTAAGGGCCTGCCGCGCTACACTTGTCCAGAGAACCCATAATAGGGATATATGAAAATGGGAGAGGATACCGCCAAGGTATCCTCTCCCATTTTGGGTATGCGTGAATCGGATGGGAGGCCAAATCCGCCGGTTCATTTTTCTGTTTTATATGCCGAGCAGCAGTCAACGCCACCACGTAAGGGCAGAGGGGAAAGCGCAAGTTTATCTGGCGTTTTCATGCCGGCAATGTTAAAATAAAAACAGAAGGGAGTGATGGATATGCGGAATGACGAAGGATTTGCAAACCTAATCTATGAATATTTTGTCGTCCGGTTTCATTTTCAGTATTACAAATACGGAGACAGCCTTCCGAAAATCGATGTCCTTTGCCGCCAGTTCAGCGTATCGTCGCTTACCATAAAATCTGCGTTGCAGCGACTGCAGAATGAAGGGTACATCTCCCGGTGCCACGGCCGGAGCGCCCAGGTGCTGTTCCGGCAGAGCGACGGGGAGTTGAACGACTATGCCGTCCGCTTTTTTTCAGAGCGCAGAGCCGTGATCCCCGACCTCTACCAGTCCACGGAACTGGTGGTTCTGCCGATGATGGTCAAGAGCTTCTGCCGGATGGACGAACAGGACTTCGCGATTCTCACCCGGCTGGCAGAACAGCCGGACCCGGAGGATCAGATGCGGTTGTTCTGCTATATCCTGCAAAAAGCGCAAAACCCGCTTGTCATGAACCTGTTTTGGGAAAGTACCCTGTACCTCGGCCTTCCGTTTCCCATGGAGGACAAGGGGCACCGGCTGTACGACGCTGAAACCAGCCGCAAGAGATTAAAGGAATTAATTTCCGCCGGCAGAGACCAAAACCCGGAGCACATTTATGAAGCACATCTTGCGTTTCAGCTGGACGTTTCCAAGCAGATCATTTCCTATATCAATGCCCGGATTCCGGAACAACCAAATATAGAGCCGCTCCCGTTTGTGTGGAAGGTGTACCGCGACCGGCCTGAAATTTGCGGCAGCCTGGCAATCCGGGTCATCCATGACGTCTATTTGGGTGATTTTCAGGGAATGGAATTTCTGCCATCCTACGAAAAACTGGCTGGAAAATACGGTGTATCCGTCAGCACCATGCGGCGGACCATCGGCGTGCTCAACCAGCTGGGCGCCACGCAGTCCATCAACGGCAAAGGCACCCGTATTTTAATGCTTAGCGGTTCTGAAATAGAACAGACGCCGGATCTGACCATTCCCAAAATCCGCCGTAACATGGCCTATTATCTTCAGTCGTTCGAACTGCTTGCGGAATCTTGTAAAGGCGTTATGCGTATGGCGCTGCAGGCTTTTTCCGAAAAGGAAAGAGCAGAGCTTGTGGATTTGCTGGAAGGATACCTGCGGAACAAACGGTATTATATCTCCCCGCAGAGCATCTTCGCCTTTGTCGCCGAGCACAGTCCGCTGCAGGTTATTGAAGAAATTTACGGGAAGCTCTATGGCCTGAACCTGTGGGGGTATCCCATGGCGAAATACAGGAAAGAGATGCCGGGCCTTGACCAGACTCTGATCGCATTTACCCAGGCCGTCATAGCGGCCGTTTTGGAGAACGACGCGGAGCGTTTTTCACAGACAGTCCATGCCTTTATGCAAAGCGAATACCGGATTGCGAAAGATATTTTAATAGAACACGGCTATGAGCCGGAGGATTTGAGTTCGTCGCCGTCCTTCAGCCTATTGAGCACGGAGGAAACAGCGCAACTATAAAAAACAAACGACCGACGTTGCCTCCTTTTAAAGGGGGGGGTGACGCGGCCGTTTTTGTTTTGATAGTATTTATTCAGGCAGGATCAGCCGAAAAAGCCGCTGTCTTAATAGGGATCGTCATATTGTACCGGCAAAGCCGCCGCTTCTATTTTTTGGAATCCTGCTTTTTCGTAGAAATGATGCGCCCGGCCGGTATTCTTTGAGGTATCCAGTATTGATCCGCTCAAGTCCCTGTGCAGACGCAAAGCTAAAGCGGTACACGGGACATCCAATGGATTTGTTGATGGGGATTATGGGGAAGACTAGCTCGCCGCGGGCGGCGCGCAAGCGGCTTTCCGGACGCGTATAGCCGTCCATGGTGAAAGTAATCTTTTTGTTATGACAAATTGAGCTAGCGAAGGGAGATAAAAACGTGCTATAATAGGGGCAAAGACCTGAAAGCGACGCCGGCAGGGAATCCTTTGTTTTTCCCAAGGAAGGAGCGGGTTTCCCCCTACGGGCGCCGCCGGCGGGAACATCCATACAGATGAGACCCAGCGCGGCTGGAACAGAAAGGGAGGTAGTTTTTTTGAAAACAGTCATTGTTGGTGGTGTGGCAGGCGGCGCGGGCGCCGCGGCCAGACTTCGGAGAAACGACGAGAAGGCGCAGATTATCATGATGGAAAAGGGGGAGTACATCTCCTTTGCCAACTGCGGCCTCCCCTATTATATCGGCGATGTGATCACCGACCGGTGGGAACTGTTATTGCAGACGCCGGAAAGCTTCCACGCCCGTTTTAACGTGGACGTCCGGGTGCGAAACGAGGTGCTCTCGGTCGACACCAAGGAAAAGACGGTCACCGTCCTCGACCACGCCCAGAATAAGACCTACACCGAAAGCTACGACAAGCTGATCCTTTCCCCGGGCGCCAGCCCCATCGTCCCCGCCATGGAAATGGAGGGCAAAGAACGGATCTTTACCCTGCGCAGCATCCCCGACACCGACCGGATCAAGGCCTATGTGTCCGAGCACGCGCCCAAGACCGCCGTGGTCATCGGCGGCGGCTACATCGGTCTGGAGATGGCCGACAATCTCTGCCACTTAGGCCTTAAGGTCAGCGTGGTGGAGGCGGCTCCCCACGTGATCGCCAGCTTAGACGAGGACATGAGCCATGAGGTCCACAACCACCTGCGGGCCAAGGGGCTGGATCTGCATCTGGGCGCCACCGCCCAGCGGATCACCGCCGACGCGGTGGTTTTGTCCGACGGCAATCAGGTCCCGGCGGATCTGGTGATCCTCTCCATCGGCGTGCGCCCCGAGACGGGCTTCCTCCGGGACAGCGGCGTGGAGCTGGGGCCCCGGGGTGAAATCATCGTGGACCAATACCTGAAAACCAATGTGCCCGACGTCTACGCGGTGGGCGACGCCATCGGCGTCAAGACCTTCGGCGCCGGCGCCGCCGCCGTCATCCCGCTGGCGGGCCCGGCCAACAAACAGGCCCGCATGGTGGCCGACAACCTCTGCGGTATCCCCAGAGCTTACCATGGCACCCAGGGAACCGCCATCGCCAAAGTCTTCGACCTGACCGTGGCCGTCACTGGCGAAAATGAGACCACCCTCGCCCGTGCGGGCATCTCCTATAAAAAGACCTTCACCATCTCCGCCTCCCACGCCGGTTACTACCCCGGCGGCAGCACCATGATCGTCAAGCTCCTCTACACCCCCGAGGGCAAGGTGCTGGGCGGCCAGATCGTGGGCCGGGACGGCGTGGACAAACGGATGGATGTGCTGGCGGGCGCCATCCGCGCCGGAATGAGCGTCTTTGACCTCCAGGAGCTGGAACTGAGCTACGCGCCCCCCTTCTCCTCGGCCAAGGACCCGATCAACATGGCGGGCTATGTGGCCGGCAACGTGGTGGAGGGCCGGATGACGCCCTTCTTTGTGGAGGACCTGGGGAACCTTCCCGAAAACGCCTATCTTTTGGATGTGCGCACCCCCGGCGAGTACGCCAGAGGCACCATCGGAAACGCTTCCAACATTCCGGTGGACGAACTGCGTGGACGGTTGGATGAACTGCCACGGGACAAGGAAATCCATATTTTCTGCGCGGTGGGGCTTAGAGGCTATGTGGCCCAGTGCATCCTGCGCCAGAATGGCTTTGCGACCAAGAACCTGAGCGGCGGCTACCGTCTGTATTCGGCCGTCAAAAACGACCTGGACGCCCGGGGCATTGAGCTGCAAAACTGTAAACCCTGCGGCGCGCCGCTGGATGAATAAAAATGAAAAACAGCCGCCTATAGGCGGCTGTTTTTTTGCGTGCGGATGGGACGCGGTCATCCGGTCGGGCCTGTACGGCGGCTGAAGCTACCCAAAACGAAAAAGAGAGGGGCCTGTGGGCTCCTCTCTTTTTGATGCCGCGTATGCGGCAGGTCTGCTTTAGCATTAAAATTAGTATATTTTATATCATATTATCCTATTTGTAATATTAAATCACAAAAGATTTCGGCTTTTTTGCTTAGACCTGGGCGATATCCATCATGCCAGCCAATACCTCGGAGGCCTCGTTGCTACTTCCTGTATAAATAGCCAGAAGATTATCCTTTTGGTATATTTTGGTTTGATCGAAACCGCTCCCTGTCAAGTCCTGGCCGAGGAAACCCTCCAACGCTTTTTGGGCCTGGGAGGCGTCGGTGAAAGCGAAGATATACAGCGCCGGGGCGGACGATTGGTCGACGCGGACGGTATACATTTGAGCCTCCTGGAAGACAGGACCCGTCCCTTCATTTTCCAAAACGGAGCCCACCAGACCCAGTCGCCCCACCAGGGCATTGTAGACCGCCTGCGGCGTGAGCCCTTCCTCCACCCGCAGCGGGATGGCGGGGAGCTGCTCCGGGGGCGTGGGCGCCGGCCGTTTTTGACAGCCGCCAAGGGCAAAGGCCAAAATGGCCAGGCAGACAAGCAAAATGGTTTTCATCGGTTTCATCGGCGTCCCTCCTCACTGGATGTTTCATGGGCTCTTCTAATCATATAGTGCGGGGGCCCGCAGAATTTGTTGCATCCCATGAAAAAAGAAAAAAGGAACCGATTCGGCCAAAAGCTGCAAGGAAAGCATCGGCGCCACATCCGCGCCCAGGGCAGCAAAAAGTCTCGCTGGTAAGACGGGACTGCCGGTAGAGACCCCTGTGCCCAGGACGTCAAAAAGCCGCGCTGGAAAGACGAGCCGTCGGTAGGGCCCCCTGTGTCCAGGGCAGCAAAAAAGCCGCGCCCTACGGCGCGGCTTTCTCTCGTTATCGCAAGGGGAAAGCTATGCGGCGGCTTTCCCTTTCTTAAACTGCTTATTTTTGTGCTGGCTGATGGCCTTGTCATTGAAGGTCATCTGGGTGTTCTCAGCCCACTCGGCCACCTCTACATCAAAATCGTCGGCTTTCAGGTCGCTGGTCAGCTGCGCTTCCAGCGTCTTGATGGTGGTGTCGATCTCTTCAGTAATGTCCAGCTTCTGGAACACATAGTAGTAATCGGTGTCTTCCGCCTTGCCGAAAGTGCCGTTGGCCGCTTTGGCGATGGCGTCGAGCAGGTCCGCGGAAGCATTGGTGCTGTCTTTTCTCATGATGGTCAGATGGGCGTCCTTGTTGGTGTGCTTGTGGCCGTAATCGGAATCGGTGGGCTCGTAATTCTCGTCGCCCGCCTTGGCTTTGAGATAGACGTCCTCCGACTCGATGATGAGCTTGTCAAAGTCTTCCCCGGCCTGGGCGCGCTTCAGATACTCATCCCGGGAGGCTTCCGCCTTTTTGAGGTCTTCCTCGCCCAGCTGTTTGCCCTCGGTGTCGTCCTTGGAGACCATGACCACCTTAAAGCGCAGGTAGTTATCCTTGAGCTCATTTTTCAGATCGTCCTCCGAAAGACCCTTGGAGCCGCCGGGGGAATAGGTCTCCTGGAAGATGACGCTGCGTTTCATATTGTTGAGATAGATGGCGGTGATGGAATCCAGGCTGATGCCGTTGGCGTCATAGAGGCCGCTGTAATAGTTGTAGCGGTTGGCCGCCTGCTGCTCGGCATAGGCCTGCTGTTCCTCGGCCAGGGTATAGCCGCCCTCTTTGAATTTCTCCTCCACGGCCACATACTCCTTGACCGCTTGGGTGGCTTTGTCGTTGACCCAGTCATAGCAGGATTTGCCCTCGATCTGCTGGCCCCAGGCATCGCTGCCCTTGTCTTCCGCCAGATCCAGCGCCTCGGTGTAGGCTTCAAACCGCTGATAGAGATAGATGCCGATGGGAACTTTGTTTCCCTCTTTATCCGTGGCGATCCACGTGGTATCCTGCCCGGCGCATCCGGCAAACGTCAGTGCCACCATGCACATTGCCATGACCGCGGCAAGAATTTTCTTTCCGAGTTTCATTTGATTTCCTCCCAATTTTCTTACATTCTTTCACAAAGCGGGCCTTTCCGTAGAAAATGCCGCTGATAAAATAAAATTATACACGTCCGGGGCGAAAAAGTCCAGAAAAGCTGTGAAAATTCACGATTTATTGAGAAGTTTTTCGCTTATTCGCTCTCCCTGGGAGCGCTTGCCATATCCATGGCCGAGAGAATCTGCCGCATGGCGGCAAGCGGCGTCTGCTTGTCGGCGATCTTCACGGTGAGGTAGGGCTTTTGTCCGGCGCTGAGCAGCACCCGGCCCCGCAGCTCGCTGACCAGGGCCCCGATCATATTCATGTCCACCCGGGAGAGGGAGAAGACGATCTCGTTATTCTTTTGGGTGATCTCGGTGATGCCCATCCGCGCCGCGGTGCCCCGCATGAGGCTCACATCAATGAGGCCCTTGACCGACGCGGGCGGCTCCCCGAAGCGGTCGATGAGCTCATCCATCACGTCCAGGCTGTCCTCATAGGATCGGATGCCCGCGATACGCTTGTAGACCTCGATGCGCTGGGTCTGGTTCTCGATATAGCGGGGCGGGATGTGGGCCTCGATGCGGATGTCGATGAGACATTCCTCCACCGGCGTTTCGGGCGCGTCGCCCCGCTTTTGGGCCACGGCGTCGGAAAGAAGTTTGAGGTACATCTCATAGCCCACCGCCTCCATGTGGCCATGCTGCTGGGCGCCTAAGATATTGCCCGCGCCCCGGATTTCCAAGTCCCGCATGGCGATGCGAAACCCCGAGCCGAAAGAGGTAAACTCCCGGATGGCGGAGAGCCTCTTGGCGGCCACATCGGTGAGGACCTTGCCGTTTTGGAAGGTAAAGTAGGCGAAGGCCCTCCGGTTACTCCGCCCCACCCGGCCCCGGAGCTGATAGAGCTGGGAAAGGCCCATCCGGTCGGCGTCCTCGATGATGAGGGTGTTGCAGTTGGGCACGTCCACGCCGGTCTCGATGATGGTGGTGCAGACGAGAATGTCGATTTCATGGTCTAAAAGCCGCTGCCAGATGGAGGAGAGGTCCTCCTCCCCCATCTTCCCGTGGGCCACCATGATGCGGGCGTCGGGGACCATCTCCTGGATGCGCAGGGCGCAGCGGTCGATGGTCTCCACCCGGTTGTGGAGGTAGAACACCTGGCCGCCCCGCCTGAGCTCCCGCTTGATGGCGTCCCCGATGACCCCCCGGTTATATTCCAGCACATAGGTCTGCACCGGGTGGCGGTCGGAGGGGGCCTCCTCGATGACCGACATGTCCCGCATCCCCGACATGGCCATGGAAAGGGTCCGGGGGATGGGGGTGGCCGACAGGGTGAGGACGTCCACCGTGCTTCTCAGCTCCTTGAAGCGCTCCTTGTGGGCCACGCCGAAGCGCTGCTCCTCGTCGATGATCACAAGACCCAAATCCTTAAACCGCACATCCTTTTGGATGAGGCGGTGGGTGCCCACGATGATGTCGATCTCCCCGCGGGCGAGCTTTTTCACGATCTCCTGCTGCTGCTTGGGGCTTTTAAAGCGGGAGAGAATCTCCACGTTCACCGGGAAGCCCTCCATCCGGGCCAGAATGGTGTTGTAGTGCTGCCAGGCGAGAATGGTGGTGGGCACCAAAATGGCGCACTGCTTGCCGTCTAAGACGCATTTGAAGGCGCCGCGCAGGGCCACCTCGGTCTTGCCGAAGCCCACGTCGCCGCACAGAAGCCGGTCCATGGGCACGGTTCCCTCCATGTCCCCCTTCAGTTCGCTGATGCACCGCAGCTGGTCGTCGGTTTCCTCATAGGGGAAGTGCTCCTCAAACTCCCGCTGCCACTCGCTGTCGGGGGAGAAGGCGTAGCCCTTGACCTGCATCCGCTTGGCGTAGAGCTTAATAAGCTCGTCGGCCATGTCGTCCACCGCCTTTTTGACCCGGCTGCGGGTCTTCTGCCAATCGGTGGAGTTGAGCTTATTGAGGCGGATGCTGCCGTTTTCCCTGGGGCCGATGTACTTGCTCACCAAGTCGAGCTGGGTCACCGGCACATAGAGGGTGTCGGCCCCGGCGTAGCGGATTTTGATATAGTCCTTGACCACCCCGTGAATGTCCATCTTGTGGATGCCCTCGAAGACGCCGATGCCGTGGGAGATGTGGACCACATAGTCCCCCGGCGTCAGGTCGGCCAGGGAGCTAATCTTGTCCCCCGGGGCCTTGGGACGGCGCTTGCGCTTCGTTTCCCCCACCCGCCGGGCCGCCGACTGGGTGATGAGGGCAAACCGGATGCCGGGGAGGTCGAAGCCGCCGGAGAGCCCGCCCTCCAGCACATACACCCGGCCGAAGACGATGGACTTGACGTCCTCGGCAAAGTCCACCGGGAAGCCTTCCTTGCGCAGGTCGGAGACAAGGGCCTGGGCCGCCCGGCGGGTGCCGGCCAGGACGGCCACGCAATACTTCCGGTCGAGGAACCCGCGCAGGTCGTCCAAGAGATATTTGATCTCGCCGCTCCAGCCCGAAAGCTGGATGGCGTCGAAGTTGAGAAGCGTTTTGACGGGGAGTTCCGGCAGGGAGCGGGCGAAGGTCTCGAGGACCACGGTGCGGCGGCTGCACAGGGCCTGCTGGAGCTGTCCCCGCTCCAAATCGTACCGGTCCAGCCCCCGGTAGAGAACCCCCTCCTCAAAGAGCATTTTAAGGTCCTCGTCCCGCTGCCAGAGCAGGTTTTTCTGGGTCTCCCGAATTTTGATGTAGTCCGAGACAAAGAGCAGGGCGTCGGGCAGGTAGTCGAGGAGAGTCGCCCCCTCCCCATAGGCCAGGGGTAGGAAGCGGTCGAAGCTGGCGAAGGTCAGGTGATCCCGGAGCCTTTGCATGTCCCGGTCGATGTTTACCTTGGCCAGCTTCCCGGCCTTCCCCCGCTGTAAAGCGCGCAATTCGGCGAGTTTTTCCATGAGTTCGTCGGGGGAAGAAAAGAGAACCTCCCGGGCCGGGGAGACGCTCACCCGCTCCACCGGGTCGAGACGGCGCTGGGTGCCCACGTCGAAGTAGGACAGGGTGTCCACCTCGTCCCCCCAGAACTCGATGCGCACGGGGTTCGGGCTGTCGGGGGGGAAGACGTCCAGAATGCCGCCTCTCAGCGAAAATTGGCACATGCCGTCCACCTGGTCGGCCCGGACATAGCCCGCCCCCACGAGGCGCTCCAAGAGCGCTTCCAGCCGGTACTCCCCGCCCGCGGCGATCTCAAAGGCCAGCTCCCGGTAGCGCTTGGGCGGGATGGTGAGCTGGGTGAGGGCCTCCACCGAACACAGGACGATGTCGCACTCTCCGCTGAGAATCTTGCCCAGCACCGAAAGCCGGGCCTGCTCATACTCATGGGAGACGCTGTCCGCGTCCCGGAAGGTGAAGTCCCGGGCGGGGTAGACGAGTGCCCGGTTTTCTTCAAAGAGGGCGTTCATGTCCTCGCAAAGCCGGGTGGCGGACGCCTCGTCGGGGCAGAGGATCAGGGCCGGGGACTCCAGGTTGACGCAGGAGGCGTAAACCATCAGCGCCTTGTGGACCCCGGAAAGGCCGGTGAGCACCGCCGGGAGCTGACGCCTTTCCACAGCGTCGGAATACTGCCGGTATTCCTCCAGCGCGGTGAGCAAATGGGCAAGATGTTTCATGGTCTCCTCCTGTTTCATATCGAATGTGATCGGCTGCCGGTCAGCGGTTTTCACCGCCGGGCACTAGGACTGGACGGCATCCGTTTTTGCCTTTGTGTCCGCCGGGGCTTCCGGGGCGGTGTCCCGGGCCGGTGAGCCTTGGGAGCGGCCGTTGCCGGGCCCCTGGGAGGCAGGCGCGCCCTCTCCCTGCGCGGGATAATTGTTCATAGAGGGTGGCGCGTCTGTTTCCGGTGCAGACTTTCCTTTAGCAGCGGGCGCCGGGCCCTTTTCAGGCGCCTGCTTTTTCTCCGCCTTCTTGCGGCCGGTGCCGTTATAGAGGTTCATGGCCTTGTCGATGTTCCCGGCCACAATCTGCTCCACCGCGCCCTGGGCCAGGATGAAGGCGTTTTTCATCGGCTCCACTTCCTCTTTTTTAAAGCCGGAGAGGACCCAATCGGCCAGGTCGTAGTCGGGGTGGGGCTTTTTGCCCACGCCGATCTTGACCCGGGGGAAGTCGTCCCGGCCCGAAAGATAGATGATGTTCTTAATGCCGTTGTGGCCCCCGTCGGTGCCCTTCCTCCGCACCCGGATGGAACCGGGTTCCAGGGAGATGTCGTCGAAGAGGATCACCACCCGGTCCATGGGCACCTTATAGAAAGAGGCGGCCTCGGTCACCGACTGGCCGGAAAGGTTCATGAAGGTGGAGGGCTTGAGTAGGAGCACTTTTTTCCCCGCAATCACCGCTTCGCAGCACAGGCCCTTGAACCTCAGCCGGTCGATTTTGCAGTGATACTGTTCGGCAATCCGGTCAATGGCCATGAAGCCGGTATTGTGGCGGGTGCCGTCATACTTGCTGCCGGGGTTGCCCAGGCCCACGATGATGTATTCCACCGGGCCCACGGGAACCTGGGGCCGCTTGGAACTGATGAGCTCGAAGAGCCGGTCTAAGCTGCTGTTCATCTTCTTTTTCCTCTCTTTTTCACACGTTGCAGGGCAAAAAGCCCAAAATTCGCATTTTTTGCCCCACGCCAAACACAGCGGGATAGTACGCTACCCCGCTGCTTTGCTTTATGAAGTTGTGTCCCTCCGGGACAGGAAGACGCCCTAAGTTTGGTTGGAAACTGCGCCGCGTCGCCCGCGGCCCCTTCCGGGTCGGGTTGTCACGCCCTGGGTTTAGTTAGAGACGGTGTCGCGCCGCCCGCGCTGGCGTTGCAAACGATGCTTCAGCGCGGCATGCCCCGGCGCAGCCGGTGCTGCGTATCACGCGACGATGTGAAATCATGCGCCACAGCGCGATGTCCCCCACCGGGAGGTGGCGCCTACCGGCGAGGCAGACGCGGTCCCTACCGGGACAGGAAGCCGCGCCCTGGGTTTGGTTGGAGCCGGTATCGCGCCACCCGCGACTATGTACTTCTTTGCGCCACGGCGCGGTATGCTCCGGCGCAGCCGGCGCCGCGTATCACGCGACTATGTATTCCTGTGCGCTAAAGCGCGATTTGGGAGCGGCGGCTCGCCGCCTAGACGAAGAGGGGGGAGACGGGCTTATCCTCGTAGATGCGCTCGATGGCCTCGGCAAAGACGGGAGCCACCGGAATCATCCGAATTTTGTCGCAGTGCTTGTCGCCCAGGGGGATGGTGTCGAGCAGGACCAGCTCCTTGATGGCGGAAGCCTCGATGCGCTCGATGGCGGGACCGGACAGGACGCCGTGGGTGGCGCAGGCGTAGACCTCTTTGGCCCCGCCCTTTTCCACGATGGCGTTGGCGCCGTTGCAGAGGGTGCCCGCGGTGTCGATGAGGTCGTCGACCAGGATGACGGTCTTATCCTTGACGTCGCCGATGATGTTCATGACCTCGCTGACGTTGGCCTTGGGACGGCGCTTGTCGACGATGGCCAAGGGGCAGTCCATCCGCTCGGCAAATTTCCGGGCGCGGCCCACCGAACCCAGGTCCGGGGAGACGACGACGATGTTTTCCTTGTGGTCTTTGAACTTTTCAATGAAATGGGGAACCAGGATGGGAACACCCAGCAGGTGATCTACAGGAATGTCAAAAAAGCCCTGAATCTGGGGCGCGTGCAGGTCCATGGTCAGCACCCGGTCGGCGCCGGCGGTGGTGATCAGGTCCGCGCAGAGCTTGGCGGAAATGGGGTCTCTCGCTTTGGCCTTGCGGTCCTGACGGGCATAGCCGAAATAGGGGATGACGGCGGTAATCCGTCCGGCGCTGGCCCGTTTGAACGCGTCGATCATGATGAGCAGTTCCATCAGATGGTCGTTGACCGGCTGACAGGTGGACTGGACCACGAAGACGTCGGAGCCGCGCACCGATTCAAAGATGGAACAGGAAATCTCGCCGTCGGAGAAGGTGACCACGTCGCTCTTTCCCACGGGTAAACCCAGCTCCTTGGCCATCCGGTATGCCACTTCTTTGTTGGAGTTGCCGGAAAAAATCTTGATATCCTTGCCGTGAAGATTCATATTTTTGACTCCCTTTTCATTTTTATTCCTAGCCGATATTTTTCTTATATTTCTATGCCCGGCGCTGCCGGACAACCGATGCAAAGGAAGAGAACCAGCGCGCCGTCCCGCCGATGAAGGACGGACGCCGGACCGCCGCGGAGAGCGGCGCCAGAGGATAGGCACGCTACCGCGCTGGAATAGCGCTATTTTTTGAGTTTTTTCTCAGCGTAGCCCGCCTTGTTTTCCTGGCGGGACCGGGCGATGGCCATGGCCCCGTCCGGGACGTCCTCGGTGATGGTGGACCCGGCCGCTGTGTAAGCGCCGTCCCCCACCTTGACCGGGGCGATCAGGTTGGTGTTGCAGCCGATGAAGGCGTGATCCCCCACCGTGGTGCGGGATTTGACCCGCCCGTCGTAGTTGACGGTGACGCAGCCGCAGCCGAAGTTGACGCCTTTTCCCACGTCGGAATCCCCCACATAGGTCAGATGGGGCACCTTGGTTCCCTCGCCGATCTGGGAGTTCTTAATCTCCACAAAGTCGCCGATTTTCACCTTGTCGAGGATAACGCTGTTTGGCCGGATGTGGACGAAGGGCCCCATCTTGACGCCCTCTCCCACTTTGGAATCGTAGATCTGGCAGGCGTTGATGGTGCTGCCGCTGCCGATGACGCTGTTTTCAATCCGGGACTGGGGACCGATGACACAGTCTTCCCCGATGACGGTGTCCCCCAGGAGGATGGTGCCCGGCAGAATCCGGGTGTCCGGCCCGATTTTTACGCCGGGGGCGATGAGTACGCCGTCGAGGGAGACAAACTCCACGCCGTTTTCCATGTGGTCCTCGATGACCTTCCGCCGGGCGATTTCGGTGAGCGCATAAAGACCCTGGCGGCTGTTGGCGCCCAGGATGACGTCCGGGTTCTGAGAAAGATAGCCGCTCACCCGCCTGCCCTCCTCCACGGCGATTTTCACCGTGTCGGTCAGGTAATATTCCCCCTGGGCGTTTTGTGGGGTCAGGCGTCCCAGCGCCTCTATAAGAAACGCGCCGTCAAACCAGTAGGCACCGGAATTGACCTCTTTGATGGCCCGCTCGGTTTCGGTGGCGTCGGACTGCTCCACGATGGCGGCGATCTCCTCGCCCCGGCGGACAATCCTGCCGTAGCCGGTGGGGTCGTCAAGGCTGGCGGTGATCACGGTGACCGCCGAAGCTGTCTTCGTATGGAGGACATGGGCGCGCTCGATGGTGCCGGCGTCGATGAAGGGCGCGTCGCCGCAAAGCACCAGCACATCCCCCGGATGCTCCCGGAGGAAACCGATGCCCTGGGCCGCCGCGTGTCCGGTGCCCAGCCGCTCGGCCTGCTCGGCGAAGGAGCAGCCCTCACAGCTTTCCCGCACCAGGTCGCCGCCCCGTCCAGTGATGACGCAGATGTGTTCCATACCCGCCTGGCGCACGCTTTCCAGCACCCACTGGATCATGGGCCGTTCCAGCACCCGGCAGAGCACTTTGGGATATTTGGACTTCATTCGTTTCCCGTCGCCCGCGGCCAAAATCAGAGCGCAAACGTCGTTCAATCAATCCGCCTCCCTTTAAAGATGATGATGGCATCCGATTTGCGTGCCCGTTCAGGGGAGACAAGCCCCTCCCCGTCAAAGCCGAAGCGTCCCGTTCCGTCCGATTCCCTGACAGCACGAAAGCCCCGCAAACAGGGTGGTTCCCGGGCGCAAATCAACAGATAGGCATAATTCTTTACGATAAATATTATGGCAAGTTTCCCGTCGGTTTGCAAGGGTTTCTTGCAAAAACCGGAGAAAAGTTGTGAAGTTCAGTGAAAACGAATAAAAATAAGAAGTTTTTTCTTAAAATTATGGAAAACGGCCCTCGGATTTGCTATACTAATACTTAAGCCTGTCCAGCGCCTAAAAACGGCAGAACATGCGGTTTTTCGGGCGCTTTGGGATGTCTCTTCCATCGGGAAGGGACGTTGAGCAGGAGTGCGAAAAGCGGGTGCGCGGTAGAATGTGTAAGACCGCTCCCGCCATTGCCAATCCAGGGCAATATTATTTCAGGAGGTAGATCAGTAGTGAGCAAAAAGTACGTGTATATGTTCTCCGAGGGCAACGGCAAAATGCGTGAGCTCCTCGGCGGCAAGGGCGCCAACCTGGCGGAGATGACCAATTTGGGCATGCCGGTTCCTCAGGGCTTCACCGTTTCCACCGAAGCCTGCACCCGTTATTATGAGGACGGCCAGAAGATCGCCGACGATATCCAGGAGCAGATTTATGAGTGCCTGGCAAAACTCGAGCAGATCGCCGGCAAAAAATTCGGCGACATGGAGAACCCCCTCTTGGTTTCCGTCCGTTCCGGCGCTAGAGCTTCCATGCCCGGCATGATGGACACCATCCTCAACTTAGGGTTAAACGACGAAGTTGTAGAAGTCATGGCCAAGAAAACCGGCAATCCCCGCTTCGCCTACGACTCCTATCGCCGTTTCATCCAGATGTATTCCGACGTTGTTATGGAAGTGGGCAAAGCCTACTTTGAAAAACTCATCGACGAGATGAAAGAGAAAAAGGGCGTCAAGCTGGACACCGAGCTGGACGCTGACGATCTGAAAGAGCTGGCCCGCCAGTTCAAAGCAGAGTACAAAGCCAAAAAGGGCGTGGACTTCCCCAGCGACCCGAAGGAGCAGCTGATGGGCGCCATCATGGCCGTGTTCCGTTCCTGGGATAACCCCCGCGCCATCTATTACAGAAGAATGAACGACATCCCCTCCGACTGGGGCACCGCCGTCAACGTACAGATGATGGTCTTCGGCAACACCGGCGACAACTCCGGTACCGGCGTGGCCTTCACCCGCAACCCCGCCACCGGCGAAAAGAAACTCTTCGGTGAGTTCCTCATGAACGCCCAGGGCGAGGACGTGGTCGCCGGCGTCAGAACTCCCCAGACCATCGACCAGCTCAAAGAAGTCATGCCCCAGTGCTATGACGAGTTTGTCAAGATCTGCGGCATTTTGGAGAACCACTACCGCGACATGCAGGATATGGAGTTTACCATCGAGGACAGAAAGCTCTATATGCTCCAGACCAGAAACGGCAAGAGAACTGCCGCCGCTGCTCTCCAGATCGCCTGCGACCTGGTGGACGAGGGCATGATCTCCGAGCAGGAAGCCGTCGCCATGATCGATCCGAAATCCCTCGACGCCCTGCTGCATCCGCAGTTTGACGCAGCGGCGCTGAAAAAAGCCAAACCCGTCGCCTCTGCGCTGGCCGCTTCCCCGGGCGCTGCCTGCGGCAAGGTTGTCTTCACCGCTGAGGACGCCACCGAGTGGGCCAAGAAGGGCGAAAAAGTCATCCTGGTCCGTCTGGAGACCTCCCCTGAGGACATCGAAGGCATGCACTACGCACAGGGCATCCTGACCGTGCGCGGCGGTATGACCTCCCACGCGGCCGTTGTCGCCCGCGGTATGGGCACCTGCTGTGTCTCCGGCTGTGGCGAAATCAAGATGGATGAAGAGAACAAATGCTTCACCCTGGATGGCCGCACCTACAAAGAGGGCGATTATATCTCCCTGGACGGCTCCACCGGCAACATCTACGGCGAAGCCATCCCCACCGTCCCCGCCGCCATCTCCGGCAACTTCGGCCGTCTGATGGGCTGGGCCGATAAATTCAGAACCCTGCAGGTCCGCACCAACGCCGACACCCCCGCCGACGCGCAGAAGGCCGCTTCCTTCGGCGCGCAGGGCATCGGCCTGTGCCGCACCGAGCACATGTTCTTTGACGCAGACAGAATCCCGGCCATGCGTGAGATGATCGTCTCCGAGACCGTGGAGCAGAGAGAGAAAGCGCTGGAGAAGCTCCTGCCCATGCAGCGCAGCGACTTCGAGGGCCTGTACGAGGCGATGCAGGGACTGCCTGTCACCATCCGCTTCCTGGATCCCCCGCTCCATGAGTTCCTGCCTACCGCTGAGGAGGACATCGTCGCCCTGGCCAAAGAGATGAACATGACTGTTGAGGCCCTCAAAGGCATCATCGCTTCCCTGCATGAATTTAACCCCATGATGGGTCACCGTGGCTGCCGTCTGGCCGTCACCTATCCGGAGATCGCCGCCATGCAGACCAGAGCTGTCATCGAGGCCGCGATCAATGTGATGAAAAAACATCCCGATTGGAACATCGTTCCTGAGATCATGATTCCGCTGGTTGGCGAAATCAAAGAGCTCGCCTATGTCAAAGGTGTTGTCACCGAGACCGCCGATAAAGTCATCGCTGATTCCGGCGTGAAGATGAGCTACAAAGTGGGCACCATGATCGAGATCCCGCGCGCTGCTCTGACTGCCGACGAGATCGCCAAAGAGGCCGAGTTCTTCAGCTTCGGCACCAACGACCTGACCCAGATGACCTTTGGCTTCAGCCGTGACGACGCCGGTAAATTCCTGGGCGCCTACTACGACAAGAAGATCTATGAGTCCGATCCGTTTGCACGCCTGGATCAGAAGGGCGTTGGCAAACTGGTGGAGATGGCCGCGAAACTGGGCCGTCAGACCCGCCCCGACATCAAGCTGGGCATCTGCGGTGAGCACGGCGGCGATCCTTCCTCCGTCGAGTTCTGCCACAAGATTGGTCTGACGTATGTTTCCTGCTCTCCCTTCCGCGTGCCCATCGCACGTCTGGCAGCGGCGCAGGCAGCCATCAAATACGGCGATTGCAAATAAGCTACAATCCTGAAATAGAATTACACATGGAAAAGGGACGCGGCGAAAGCCTCGTCCCTTTTCTGTTCTATCATTTGTTTTCATTCGCAAAAAAGGACAGCCGTTAAGGCTGTCCTTTTTTATGCGATGGCGTCCACCTTTTGAATGAGATCCCAGCCGTCCAGGATCTCATAGCAGCTGACGTTGGAGGGCCCATAGAAGGAGGGGAAATATTTGATGAGATAGACCCGCCCCTTGTAGGAGACCAACTCCATCCGCTGCCAGACCTCCGGCTTATCCAGGGTGGGGGACCGGGTATTGGAGGAGAGCTCCCCCAAATCCATGACCTTATCCCCTGCCCGCAGCAAGACGTTGTAATCCCACAGACCCACCCCGCGATAGGCGGCGCCTTCCAGGGCGCCGGTGAGCTCGGTGCCCTCTTCGAAGGTGATACTCTCGGCAGGTATCCGGCCGATGACGTCGGCATAGGTGAGGGCGCCTTTCTGGGACTCCACATATTTGTTGATCTCTTTGTCCGTCAGGCTGGGGAGCAGGGCAAAGATGGAAATGACGGTGATGAGGACCAAAAGAACCAGCCCGAGAAGAGAAAACAGAATAATCTTTCCGACGGGCTTCTTTTTCTTCTTTTTCCCGCCGAAATCCACGACGGTGACATTGTGCCGTTCCATAGTGTCTCGCTTTCTGCCCGCGCGGGAAAGGCCGGGCGGGCGGCCAGGTGGTTATGAGCGCTCCATCGAAAAGAGGGCGGAGCGCCGGGACAGTGTAAGAAAGGATATCTGCAAGTATTATACCATATTTTTGCCGTACTAAACAACTACCACCTGCCGGCGGGGGAAGCCGGACAGTCCCTGGTGAAATAGTGGATGCATGGGACGCGCGGTATACTGGTTCCCAGCCGACATCCGCCCACCTGCCGGTGGGGGAAGCCGGACAGTCCCTGGTGAAATAGTGGGTGCATGGGACGCGCGGTGTACTGGTTCCCAGCCGACATCCGCCCACCTGCCGGTGGGGGAAGCCGGACAGTCCCTGATGGAATAGTGGGTGCATGGGACGGCGCGGTGTACTGGTTCCCAGCCGACATCCGCCCACCTGCCGGTTATCGCGCTGTGGCGCAGTTTGTAACAAAAGCGCGGGCGGCGCAACGGTGTTGCAAATAAAACTAGGGGCGCGTCCGCCACCGCCGGTAGGCGGGTAGGCGGGAAAACCCCCAGCGGAAATTTCCGCTGGGGGTTTCGTCAGCCAACAGTGGGATGATCGGGGTTATCCGCGGGAGTCACCGGCGGTTCGTCAGTTTGATCCGTCGTTGAAGAGGTATCGGGTGGCGGCGGCTCTGTGGCTGTAGTTGTCGTAGTCGTCACCTCTTCGGTGGTTGTCGTGACCTCCGGCGTCGTGGTGACCGGCGGCGTCGTGGTGACCTCCGGCGTAGTGGTCACGGGCGGCGTGGTGGTGGTTTCCGGCGGCCGTGTGGTGATAGGCAGGGTAGTGGTGGGCGGCGCCTGGGTGGTGCCGATGGACATATTCACAGCGCCTTCCGGTTTGGAACCGCCGTAGAGCTGGTACCACACATCAGGGTAGAAGGGCTGGGGATTGACGCTTGCCTTGGAGACGTCCACCGAGGCGTCTTCCCCGTCTCTGACGCGGCGGGCGACCACCACGAAGCGGGCCTCTTTGAACTCATAGGTGCAGGTGGAGAGGGTCAGGAGGGTGTCGCTGGTGTTGACATCCACGCCGGTGTTGATGATGGTGCGCAGCTTGAGCTGGTTGAGGAATTGGGCCATGTTGTCGTTACTGGTGGCGTTGATGAAGTTGTGATAGTCAAACACCGGCCCATGCTCGGCCATGGTGTTGGTGATGAAGATGGAGATAATCTTATATTTGCCTTCCCGGTAAACCGAATCGTAGGAGATGACCGGGTGCTGTTTATAGTACTCCAGATCCCTATATTTGATGAGCTCACCGAACATCTGGCCGTCCTTCATGTTGTGGCCGAAAATGATGGTGTTGGTGCTGGGCGCTTTCTGATCCACCCGGTTATCCACAAACGGGACGCCGTGCTGGTTGCTGGCGCCCGTGAAGTCGCGGCGCAGATAGTATTCTCCGTTGTCCGCGTCGGTCTGCACCACCGGGTAGTCCACGCCGGTGCCGTCGATCTTGAGCCATCCGGCGATGTCCGGATTCTGTTCATAGAGGGCGCCGAACTTGGCCAAATAGTCATCGGGGTAGCCGTCGGGGATATCGCCGGTGCCCATCAAGCTGCTTAGGTCCTCGTTGAGCTTTTTGTTGTGGAAGGATTCGTAGAAATAGCTGCCGATATAAACGGCGGAGGCCACAAAGACGACCACTGCCAGCAGCAATATGATTTTACGGATTTTATCTCTCATGCTATCCCCTTTCTGAGGAAGGATGGCGGAAGCCAATTTTTTATACCACGGTCGATTGGGGTCGGCGGTGGAAGCGGCGCTGCCAGCCTCCAACACACGGACCTTGCCTGCTAAGGCGGTGGCTACGGGAGTGCCGGCCTTTTTTAAGGCGTCACTGCCCAGCAGGTATTCCTGCCCGAGCGCCATGGCGGCGGAAGCGGCGGCGCAGCCCAAGATGGGCGCGTTTTTGCGGTGGCTGGCCGCGTCGGTCTTTCGCACCCACACGTTTTCGCCGTCGGATACCGCCACATAGGTAGTGCCGGGGAGGTTCTCGCCCTCCCTGCCCTGAGCGCAGACGGCGGCCAGACCCAGATGGGCGTTGCCCGCCTCTCGGACGCCGATGGCCATGGCGGCGGCCATCTGTTCGCTGCCGTCGGCGTATTTTTTGAGAATTTTGTCCGGAATCATCAGCACCTGGTGCTTGACCCGCTCGGACCCGGCCATGACGCCGAAGTCATAGACGGCGCCCGCGCCTGGGGCGGCCAGCATCCGGCGCTTGAGAACGCCGCCGGTGCCGATTTCCGCTGTGGCCACACTCATTTGGGCACCCCGCAGACGTTTGACCAGGGCTTCCTCCATGGAACCCACGTCTATGCCGCAGACATAGGGCTCCAGCTTGGCGGCGGCCGCCTTCATCGCCGGCACGGCCAGGGACTGGGCCTCCGCCAATGTGGGCGCACAGACGGTGACCCGGATGAAGGGCTGGCCCTCCTTTTCATAGAGGCAGACCGCCGGGCGGGTCTGCTGGGCGAGAGCGCCCAGCTCCCGAGCGGCGTCGGCGAGGCTCAGGTTCATCAGCGCGATGGTGCGGGAAACCACCGGGGCGGTACTGCGCACTGCGAGAAACGGGACCACCTGGTGAATGAGCATGGGCAGGTATTCCCCCGGCGCCCCGGGGAGCATGATGACACACTGATGCCCACGGGTCATAGCGAAGCCGGCGGCCATGCCCATGGGGTTTTCAAAAACTGTGGCGCCCCTGGGCAGCATGGCCAATTTTTGATAGGAAGGGGGCATCATGGTCCCCCGCTGTTCGCATTTTTCTTCCAAGATATGCAGCTGGTTCCGGTCGAGTTCCAGGGGCAGTCCCAGGCCCCGGCATACCATCTCCCGGGCAAAGTCGTTTTCTCCGGGACCAATCTTGCCGGTGATGATCATCAGATCGCTTTTGGGCAGGGCGGTGGTCAACAGGCTGCCCAGCTTTTGACGGTCCCCCGCCGCGCTTGCCTGTCCCCGTATCTGGACGCCGATGGCTTCCAGCTCCCGCAGCAGGGTCTTGGCCTGGCTGTTTCCCAGGCTGCCCAAAAGCTGCTCGTCGCCCGCACCAATGAGATATGCGGTCATAGGGTTGTTCCTCCTCTAACGGTTTCCCTGCCAGGGAAACAACTGGATTTGCCGTTTGTTATTATTACAAAATGTATATTAATTTATATTATATGCTAATAGTAATCTGCTCCATGCCCGCGGCCGCTTCTTCGATGAGAGCTTTCTCATCCAGCGCCTCTTCGGCGTGGAGGATGGCGCCCAGTTTGGGACGGGTGCGGGGGTGCTTGGGGGTGAAGACGGTGCAACAGTCCTCATAAGGCAGGATGGAAGTTTCAAAGGTGTCGATCTTCCGGGCGATGGAGACGATCTCGTCCTTGTCCATGCCGATGAGGGGGCGGAAAACCGGCAGATCGGTGGCGATGTCGGTACAGGCCAGGGCCGGCACCGTCTGGCTGGCCACCTGTCCCACGCTCTCACCGGTGATGAGGGCCTCGCAGCCCATCTGCTCCGCCGCGATCTGCGCGATCTTCATCATATACCGCCGCATAATGACGGTGAAATATTCCTCCGGGCATTTGTCCCGGATTTCCTCCTGGATATGGGTAAAGGGGACCACCAGGGTGGTGATGCGCCCCGAGTAGGCACACATTTTCTTGACCAGCTCCAAGACCTTGTGCTTGGCCATCTCGCTGGTATAGGGGGGGCTGACAAAGTGGATGGCGGAGAGCCCCATGCCCCGCCGGGCCATCATATAGCCGGCCACGGGGGAGTCGATGCCGCCGGAAATGAGGAGCATCCCTCGGCCCGCCGAGCCGGTGGGCATGCCGCCCGCGCCCGGGATCTGAGCGCCGCGGACATAGGCGGCGAAATCACGGACCTCCACGGTGACGACCAGATCGGGGTGGTGGACATCCACTTTGAGATGGGGGAAGCGCTCCAGCAGATAGCCGCCCAGCTCCGCGCTGATCTCCGGGGATTTCATGGGGAAACTCTTGTCCGAGCGCTTGGCTTCCACCTTGAAGGTGCGGGCGTCCTCCAGCTCGTCGGCCAGATAGACGGCAGCCTTCTCCTTGATGTCGTCAAAGTCCTTTTCCACGACAACGGCCCGTGCCAGACCCGCAAAGCCGAAGACCTTACATAGGCGGTCAAAGGCCCCGTCCAGGTCCGCGTCAGGGCTGACCGGCTCGCAGTACATGGTGGACTGGGCCTTGTATATCTTAAATTCGCCCAAGTCCCGCACCCTGCGGCGGCAGGTCTTCATGAGCATGGATTCAAACACGGATTTGTTGAGGCCCTTGAGGGCCACCTCCCCGTATTTGAGAAGAATGAGTTCTTTCATATGAGTTAATTTCCTTTCTCGCGCGCCACCTACCGGTGGGGGATGCCGCGCTGTGGCGCAGGTTAGGATTTGAGCGCGTGCCACGCGGACAGTATTCAGATATAATCTGAGGCGCGTCATCCTCGCCGGGAGGCGCGGTAGCGGGGGATGAGATCGCGCAGGCTGTCGATGAGGGCGTCCACATGGGCTTGTGTGCTTTCGTAGGTGAAGCTGATGCGCAGGGCGCTGTCGGCCAGAGGCCGGGACAGGCCCAGAGCGGAGAGCACATGGCTCGGCTCGCCCTTGGCGCAGGCGGAGCCCGAGGAGACGTAGACGCCCCGCTCCTCCAAGGCGTGAAGCATAATCTCCGACCGGACGCCGGTCACCGACGCGTTGAGGATATAGGGGGAAGCGGTGTCCGGGGAATTGATGAAAACGCCGTCCAGATCCGAAAGCCGGGCACGCAGGGAGGCGTTAAGAGCGCAGATATGATCTCTCGATCCGGCCATGTGCTGGCTCGACTCCTTCGCCGCCGCCGCGAAGGCCGCGATGAGAGGCAGGGCCTCGGTGCCGGGACGAAGGCCCCGCTCCTGAGCGCCGCCGAAGACGATGGGCTCGATGCGCACACCCTTTTTCAGATACAGAGCGCCGCAGCCCTTGGGCCCGTGGATTTTATGGGAACTGACGCTGAGCAGGTCCACCCCCAGCCGGGCGGCCTTGAAGGGCTCCTTGCAGAAGGCTTGGACCGCGTCGCAGTGATAGAGAACATCGGGATTTTGCCGCTTAATGAGCCGTCCAATGCGGGAAATGTCCAAAATCGTGCCCAGTTCGTTGTTCACAAACATAGTGCTGACTAAAATTGTATTTTTATCCACCTGTTCCGCAATTTTTTCCGGCGGAAGAGTGCCGTCCGGTTCCGGTGGGACAAAAACGACGTCGAAGCCTTCCTTTTGGAGCTGCCCCATGGCGCCGATAACCGAGGAATGCTCGAAGGCGGTGGTGACGATGCGCCTGCCACGGCGCCGTTTGGCCCGCGCGGCCCCGAAAAGCGCCAGATTGTTGCTTTCGGTGGCGCCGGAGGTGAAGGTCAGTTCCTCCTTCCCGCACCCGAGGGCCGCCGCCACATCCTCCCTGGCCCGCTCTAAGAGCAGATGGGCTTCGATGCCCCGTCCGTGGAGGGAAGAGGGATTGCCCCAGCACTGGGTCATGGCTTCCATAGCCGCCTGGGCGGCCGCCGGCAAAACCGAAGTCGTCGCCGCATTATCCAAATAGCTTTCCGTCAAAGCGTCGATACCACCTTTTTTATCCCGAAATTCCTTGTGTTTTCCACAAAAAACGCGTGTCATAAACAAAAACATTATACACCAGATGGCCTTTGAGTTCAAACAAACCCGCCGCATTTTACATAATTGTAATAAAAAAGGAAAATATAGTGGTAAATTCGTCTCAGGAAAGGAAGATTCCATGAAACGGCGTACCATGATTCGTATCATCAGCTATCTTTCCGCGCTGTTCCTGGTGCTGGGCATCGGGGCATTCCGCGGGAATTATGAGGCCATGCAATACCGCCGGGCCCTGGAAAGCGGCTATCGGGGCGCCCTCGACGAGCTCACCAGCACCCTCGGCAACATCGAAAACACCCTGCTCAAGGGCATTTATGTGGGATCCCCCACTCAAATTTCCATGGTGGCGGCCCAGCTTTGGAAAGACGCGGCTTCGGCCAAGTCCTGTCTCTCCAGCTTGCCGGTGGGAGAAATGCACCTGGAAAACACCTATCGCTTCCTCTCCCAAGTGGGAGACTTCTCCATGGCGCTTTCCAAAAAGTCCATGAACGGCCAACAGCTCTCCAGTGACGAGCGGGACAATTTCGAGAGCATGGTGGACTATGCCGCCTCGCTGGAAAACGAGCTGATGGGACTCGACGACTATATCAACACCAATAACGCATCCCTGGGGGACATCGTCCAGGCGGCCAATGAAAATTCCGACGACCCGGGTGTGGCCAGTGTCAACGCCGGGTTTGAACAGATGGAAGAGGGCTTCACCAGCTATCCGAAGCTCATCTACGACGGCCCCTTCTCCGACCATCTCGCAGACCGCACGCCGGTGATGACCCAGGGCCAGTCCAGCATTTCCAGAGCGGCTGCCCACAAGAAGGCGGCGGCCGCCGCCATGGTGGAGGCTGATACCCTGACGGACGCGTCGGACGAAAATTCCCACATGCCGCTTTACTGCTTCTCGGGGCAGAATGTGGAAGTAGGCGTCACCAAGCAGGGCGGGTATCTGTGCTATATGCGCCAAAGCCGCCCGGTGGGCGACCCGGTCAAGACGGTGAAGGAGGCCTTTGCCGCCGCCCACCAGTATCTCAACAGCGTGGGCCTCTCCGGCATGAAGGACAGTTACTATGAAATCGGCGGCGGCATCTGCACCATGAATTTCTCCGCAGTCCAGGACGACGTTGTCTGCTACCCGGACCTGGTCAAGGTGGGCGTGGCGCTGGACACCGGCGACGTGGTCTTCTATGAGGCCAGGGGGTATCTGATGAACCACAAGGAGCGGGAAATTCCCACCGGTATTTTATCGAAAGACCGGGCCCAGCAGGTGCTCAGCTCCCGGCTGGAAGTCCAGTCTGTGCAGATGGCCATCATCCCCACCGACGGTAAAAATGAAATCTACTGCTACGAATTCCTGTGTGAAGGAAGAAACGGGCAGAAAGTGCTGGTGTATGTCAATGCCAGGACCGGCGCGGAGGAACAAGTCCTCATCCTGCTCGAATCGGAAAACGGCGTGCTGACGGTATAAGACGAAAGAAAAAAGAGGCCCCCGGCGGGGCCTCTTTTTTGTTGCTTAAAGAAAGGGTATTTATTCGTCTACGTATTCGAGGATGTCTTCGATTTGGCATTGCAAGGCGTCACAAATTTTAGCCAGCACGTTACTATCATAGCGCACGACTTTATTTTTGTAATATCGATTGATTACCGGGTATTCAATTCTTGCCTTTTTCGCTAGCCAATACCGTGAAATGTGGTGTTCATCCAGGTATCGGTTGAGACAAAGTCTTACAGAGCCAGCCATTTGCATCACCTTGGGTTTAGTATACCCAATATATGTTTTCTTGACAGCTCTGTTATTTAGATATATATTTATATAGATATATAGTTTGGGGCGATGGAATGAAAAAGGAGGAGAGAATTTTGGTCAACTTTTTCTATCAGTACATAGCCGCCAAAAGAGACATCACCCCAGAGGACCTCAAACGGGAAATCAGTGAAAAAATCGCCTATGTTTGGGAGCACCCGGATGAAAAAATTAAAAGAATCCAGAAAAAAAGGCCGGATTTACCCGACACGGATGAAATTGTATGGCGTATCCTGCGGGACGGCTAAATAAAAGAACCCGCCCCCGAAGAGGAGGCGGGTTCTGTCGTTTTCCCTATTAATATCCCAGGTCCTCGCCGACCAGGATGACCTTGATGCGGTTTTTCTCCTTCTGGTAGGCCTGAATCAAATAAGAGCAGCAGATGCGGGCGGGGCTCTGGCAGCCGTCGGTCATGACGGGGTTTTCCTCGCTGAGACTCATGCAGCGGCCCTTCTCCCGGCAATAGGTCTCGCAGGGGATGCGTTCGCAGTTGGCCGGACAGGCGGTGGTTTTGACCCGATTGACGGCTTCGTCCAGGTTGTGGACCACTTTATTGTACCCCACTACCAGGATAACCGACTTGGGGCCAAAGGCCAGGGCGGCGACCCGGTTGGCGTTGCCGTCCACGTTGTAGAGCTCGCCGAACTCGGTAACCGCGTTGCTCGAGCACAGGTAGGTGTCCGCAAAGAAGGCCTTACGGGTGATTTCTTCCTTCTCTGCCGGCGTCAGGCCCGGTGCGCCCCGGTTGAGGAAGGTATATTTCCCGCTGTCGAGCAGATCGATGATGCCGCACTCCTTGAGCGTCATGGAGCCGCCGGTGGCGACGGTCTCGCCCTCCCGCAACATGGACTGGACCAGTTGCAACGCCTCCTCCCCCGAGGGGACATAAAAGGCCTGCATATTGTTTTTTTCTAAGTTGGTGCAGACGATTTCCATCCGTTTTTCCATCGCCGCTCTCGCGTTTTTATCCATAGTAACACGCTCCTTTGCTTATATTGCCTGGATGCCGGGTTCGGGGCTCCAGTGCGCTCCAGTGGCCCGGCGTTTTGCTAAGATTGTCCTGCCTCCACCGGAGAGGACATTTCCAGCATAGACCACAGGCGGGGGCTTGTCAATCCATGCAAAAAATCCACGGGAACTTTTGTGGTTCCCGTGGATTTTATTCCTGCTTTTTCGGCAATATGACGGGCACCTATCGGTGCGGGTAGACGCGCTGTGATGCATGGGGGAACTGGGACGCGAGTGACGCGGCAGTGGTACGTATAATACTCAGGGCGCGTCATGCCGACCGCTGGGTCCGCTGTGGCGCGGGGGGAACCGAAGCGCGGGCGCCGCGGCGATGGTGTAAATTAGACCCAGGGCGCGATAGCCCGCGCCGGAAGACATCGCGATCAAACGATACAGGGACATTGCGCGTCCCATGAGTCCAATATTTCGCCAGGGACCGTCCGGCATCCCGCGCCGGTGGGCGCCTATTTTTTTAAGAGCTTGACGAGGACGGCCTTCTGTGCGTGGAGGCGGTTCTCCGCCTCGTCGAAGATTTCATTGGCGTGTTTTTCAAAGGTTTCCTCGGTGATTTCCTCGCCGCGGTGGGCGGGCAGGCAGTGCTGCACCATGCAGCCCGGTTTGGCCACGGCCAGAAGCTCTTCATTGACCTGATAACCCTCGAAGTCCTTGCGGCGCTCGGTGGCTTCGCCCTCCTGGCCCATGGAGGCCCAGACGTCGGTGAAGATGACGTCGGCGTCCTTGGCGGCGGCAAAGATGTCGCTTGTCAGGGTGAACTTGTCGCCGTACTCCTTGGCAAAGTCCAGGACGATGGGGTCGGGACGGTAGGCGTCGGGCGTGGCGACGGCCACTTCCATGCCCACCTTGAGCCCGCCCACGATCAGGGAGTTGGCCATGTTGTTGCCGTCCCCGATGTAGCACATCTTGAGGCCCTCCAGGACGCTTTTGTGCTCCCGGATGGTCATGAGATCGGCCAGCACCTGGCAGGGATGACAGAAGTCGGTCAGGCCGTTGATGATGGGGATGGAGCCGTATTTGGCCAGATCCTCCACCTCTTTTTGCTCGAAGGTGCGGATCATGATGCCGTCGAGATACCGGGAGAGGACACGGGCGGTGTCCTGCACCGGCTCGCCCCGGCCGATTTGCAGATCGGAGGAGGAGAGCATGAGGGCGTGGCCGCCCAACTGGTACATGCCGGTCTCAAAGGAAACGCGGGTGCGGGTGGAGGCCTTCTGAAAGATCATGCCCAGGGTCATGCCCTTGAGGGGGGTGTGCTTGATGCCGTGCTTGGTCTCATATTTGAGCTGATCGGCCAGATTGAGGAGATCGACGATCTCCTCCTTGCTGAGATCGAGGAGCTTGAGCAGATGGTTCATGGGTCAAACCTGCCTTTCGTTATTTATTCGTGGGAAGAAAGTACCTGTTCCAGGATGTCCAGGCCCTTGTCGATATCCTCAAAGGAGATATTGAGGGGCGGAAGCATTCGCAGTTTCGTTTTCGCGGTCAGGAGAAGGAGGCCCTTTGCCAGGCACTCTTTGAGGATGTCTACAGAGGCAAGCCCCTCCTTGAGGGAGATGCCCAGCATCAGGCCCCGGCCGGTGATGCCGGTGACACAGGGCATCTTTTTGACCCGGTCGGTGATGTGGATGCCCTTCATCCGCACTTCTTCCAGGAAGCTGTCGTCGATGCGCTTTAGGATTTCCACAGCGCCCGCGCAGGCCACCGGATTGCCGCCGAAGGTGGTGCCGTGGTCGGAATAGTGGAGGACGTCGGCTGCCTTTTTCCCCAGCAGCACCGCGCCAATGGGGAGGCCGCCGCCCAGGCCCTTGGCTAAAGTGACCACGTCGGGCTTTACATCAAAGTACTCATAGGCGAAGAACTTGCCCGTGCGTCCCACGCCGGTCTGGACTTCGTCCACCATGAAGAGGATGTCCCGCTCCTCACAGAAGGCCGAGAGCTCCTTGACATAGCTTTCGGAGAGAGGGACCACGCCGCCCTCGCCCTGAATCATCTCCACCATGACCGCCACGGTGGTATCGTCCGCCTTTTGGCGCAGATCGTCCATATCGCCGGCGAGGGCGTAGTCAAAGCCCTCGGTGAAGGGGCCGAAGTTTTTGTGGAAGACCTCCTGGCCGGTGGCGGTCAGGGTGGTCACGGTGCGGCCATGGAAGGAATTGACCAGGGTGATGATTTTATACCGCTTGCCCTCGTAGTGGTCCACGCCGTATTTCCGCGCCACTTTGATGGCGCCCTCGTTGGCCTCGGCCCCGGAGTTGGCGAAGAAGACCTTTTCCATGCCGGAACGCCGGCAGAGATTTTCCGCCACCTGGGTGTCCGGCTGGGTGTAGTAGAGGTTGGAGGTGTGCTGGATTTTCTGAAGCTGCTCGGTCACCGCTTTGACCCAGCCCTCGTCGCAGAAGCCCAGGGAATTGACCCCGATGCCGGCGGTGAAGTCGATGTATTCCTTGCCGTCAAGGGCGTAGCAGACCGCGCCCTTGCCGTGGTCGAGCACCGCGTCAAAGCGGTTATAGATGGGCGCTAAATACTGCTGGTCGGCGGCTTTAATCAGATCGCCTTTCAATGGAATGACCCCCTTGCCTGTGGTTTGACCCGCAGGAATGATTACAAAAAGTATAATTTATATAAATTAATACGAAAAGACTAAACAAACATGGTGCCGATGCCCTCGTCGGAGAGCATCTCAATGAGGATGGAGTGGGGAATGCGGCCGTCGATGATAAAGGTCTTTTTGACGCCCCGGCGGACGGCCTCGACACAGCACTGGACCTTGGGGATCATGCCGCCCTGGATGATGCCCTGGCTGACCAGATAGGGTACCTCGCTGACCTGCACCACCGGAATCAGGGTGGAGTCGTCGTCTTTATCCTGCAAAAGGCCCCGGATGTCGGTCATAAGCATCAGGTTTTCCGCATGGAGCTCGGAGGCGATGCGGGCGGCGGCCGTGTCGGCGTTGATGTTGTAGACTTGGCCCTCCGCGTCGCAGCCCACCGTGGCGATGACTGGGATATAGCCTGCCTCCAGGCAGTCCATGATGGGAGCGGTGTTCACTTTCTTTACATCCCCCACAAAGCCCAGGTCCACCTCGCTTTTGTGCTTCTTGGCCGTGAGGATGGCCCCGTCGATGCCGCACAGGCCCATGGCCTTGCCGCCCGCCTTGCCGAGCAGGGAGACCAGGTCCTTGTTGACCTTGCCGGAGAGGACCATCTGGACAATGTCGGCGGTCTCCGCGTCGGTGTAGCGCAGTCCGCCGATAAACTTGCTCTCCTTGCCCATGGCCTTGAGGGTGGCGCTGATTTCCGGGCCGCCCCCGTGGACCAGCACCACCTTGATGCCCACCAAAGAGAGCAGGACAATGTCACTCATGACCGCCTGTTTGAGCTCGTCGTCCGTCATGGCGTTGCCGCCGTATTTGACCACGACCACCTTGTTATAATATTTTTGCAGATAGGGCAGGGCCTGAATGAGGACCTGCGCCTTATCGGAATTGGAAAGCTTCATCTTGCAATCTCCCTACTCCTTCAATTCTCACCTGCGTGAGCAAGTCGAGTTTTGGTTGTGTCTATGCCGCAGTATGGTTGGGTGCTGCTGTATCATTTAGGTGCGGTAGTCCCCGTTAATCTTGACGTAGTCGTAGGTCAGGTCGCAGCCGTAGGCCGTGGCCTCCTCCTCGCCGTCAAAGAGTTCGATGAGGATATTGATTTCATTCTGGGAAAGGATGACTTTGGCCTCCTCCTCGGAAAAGGCCACCCCGGCGGCGTTTTCGCACACCAGGATGGAACCGGCACAGGAAGACAGGGTGACTTTGGTCTTGTCGATGCTGAAGTTGGCGTCGGTGTAGCCGATGGCGCAGAGCACCCGGCCCCAGTTGGCGTCGGAGCCGAACATGGCGGCCTTAAATAGGCTGGAAGTGATGACGCTCTTGGCGATCTTCCGGGCGCAGTCCTTGGTGGGCGCGCCCTGGACCGTGCAGACGAGGGCTTTGGACGCGCCCTCCCCGTCGGCGGCCACCTCTTTGGCCAGATGGCGGCAGACTTCCATGAGCGCCTCGGTGAAGGTGTCGAAGAACAGGCCCTCCTCGTCGATCATGGCGTTGCCCGCCAGGCCGCTGGCCATGATGGACACCATGTCGTTGGTGGAAGTGTCCCCGTCCACGCTGACCATATTGAAGGTGTCGGTGATGCACGCCGACAGGGCTTTTTTGAGCATATCCGGGTCAATGCACACGTCGGTGGTCAAAAAGCCCAGCATGGTGGCCATGTTGGGATGAATCATCCCCGAGCCCTTGGCCATACCGGCGATGCGGCATTCCTTGCCGCCCAGCTCGAAGGAGACGGCCACCTCCTTGCGGTGGGTGTCGGTAGTCATGATGGCCTCGGCCGCATCGCCGCTGCCCTCTCTGGAGAGGGCCTCTTTGAGGGCGTGGGTGTGGGAGGCGATGGGCTCGATGGGCAGAACCTGCCCGATGACGCCGGTGGACGCGACAATCACATTCTCCGGGGTGATGGAGAGCTCGTCGGCGATGAGACGGCACATCTGGGCAGCCTTTTCCTCGCCGTCGGCGTTACAGGTGTTGGCGTTGCCGCTGTTGCAGATGACCGCCTGGGCAATGCCGTCGGCCAGATTTCTTCTGGTGACGGCGATGGGCGCGCCTTTGACCTTATTCTGGGTATAGACCGCCGCCGCCGAGCACAGCGTTTCGCAGTAAATCAGCGCCAGGTCCCGTTTTTCCTTGTTCTTGCGGATGCCGCAGTGGACGCCAGAGGCCAAAAAGCCCCGGGGCGCGCAGACTCCGCCTTCTATCTTAATCAGTTCCATACATATCCTCCTATCAAATCCCACCACCTACCGGTGGAGGGTGTCGCGCTGTAGTGCAATCGAACCATGAGTGCGGGCGCCGCGGCAATGGTACGAATAAAGCCTAGGACGCGTCATGCCCGCCGCAGGTGGCGGCAAGGTGCCGCAGCCAAATCGCGCTGTGACGCAATCGAGACGTTAACGCGTGAGACGCGGCGATGGTGCGAATAAAGCTTAGGGCGCGTCATCCCGCACCGGTAGGTGCTGTCGCGCTGTAGTGCAATCGAGCCATGAGTGCGGGTGCCGCGCCGATGGTGCGAACAAAACCTAAAGCGCGTCGAGGGAGCGGGCCCTGCCCGCTAGAAGCAGAGGGGGGCCAAGTGCAGGCCCATGTCCTCGGGAAAGCCCAGGGCCAGGTTCATGTTCTGGATGGCCTGGCCGGCCGCGCCCTTGACCATATTGTCGATGGTGGAAACCACAATCAGACGGTTGGTTCTCGTGTCCACATGGAGAGAAATGTCGCAGTAGTTGGAGCCGCGGACATTTTTCAGATTGGCTGCCTGGCCCTCCTTCATCACCCGGACAAATTGCTCGCCCTGATAGGTGTGGGCATAGAGCTCATGGACCTCCTTGGGGGAGAGGGGCGTTTTCAGCTTGGAGTAGATGGTGGAGACGATGCCCCGATTGACGGGCAGAAGATGGGGGACAAAGGTGATGAGCACGTCCCGGCCCACAATCTGGGAGATGGTCTGCTCGATCTCGGGGGTGTGGCGGTGGGACGCAATCTTATACGGGGAGAAGGCCTCGTTGCAGTCGGGATAATGGCTCGTCTGAGAGAGGCCCCGTCCCGCGCCGGTGACGCCGGACTTGGAGTCGATGACGATGGTGTCCGGGTCGATGACGCACGCTTTGAGCGCCGGGAAGAGGCCCAGCGCGATGGAGGTGGGATAACAGCCCGGGTTCCCGATAATCTTGGCTCCTTTGACTTTTTCCCGGTGCAATTCCGGGATGGAATAGACCGACTGCTTATGCAGTTCCGGGTCTTTATATTCGAGTTTGTACCATTCTTTATAGTCCTCCGGGTCGGTGAGGCGGAAATCGGCGCCCAGGTCAATGAGCAGTTTGTCCTGGTCCACACATTTGCGGCCGATTTCCTCGGATACGCCGTGGGGTACACTGGCAAAGATCACCTGGCAGGCGTCGATGACTTCGTCGGTGGCGAGCAGCTTCTGGGGGCAGATGCCCGCCAGGGAGGGATAAATGTCGCTGATGTCCTGTCCCTCGAAGCTCACCGAGCCCAAGGCCCGGATGTGGACCTGGGGGTGTCCATGGAGGATGCGAATCAGCTCCACACCGGCATAACCGGTGGCGCCGATGATTCCTACGTCGATCATGTGGGCACTTCCTTTTTTTGTTTCTATGGGGATGCGGGGGCTATCGGATGAGCTCCCGAGTCATGTCGATCTGATTTTGCACGCTCTGGGGGGCGGGCCCGCCCGGTACCTTCCGGTCAAAGGCGCATTTTTCCAGGTTGATCGCCTCATACACGTCCTCGTCAAAGAGGTCGGAAAGCTCCCGGTAGGCGGAGAGTTCCAGGGTTTCCAGGGTCTTGCCCTCGTCGATGCACCGGGCCACCAAAGTGCCGGTGATCTTGTAGGCGTCCCGGAAGGCCATCCCCTTTTTGACCAGGTAATCGGCGCAGTCGGTGGCGTTGATAAAGCCCCTGGCCGCCGCGGCCCGCATGTTGTCTTTTCGCACCGTCATGGTCTTCAGCATGGGGATGAAGGTGGAAAGACACAGCTTTGCCGTGTCCAGCGCGTCGAAGACGGCCTCTTTATCCTCCTGCATATCCTTGTTGTAAGCAAGAGGCAGGCCCTTCATCATGGTTAACAGCGTCATCAGGTCGCCGTAGACCCGGCCCGTCTTGCCGCGGATGAGCTCGGTGATGTCGGGGTTTTTCTTCTGGGGCATGATGGACGAGCCAGTGGCATAGGCGTCGTCGAGCTCGATAAATTTAAACTCCCAGGAGCACCAGAGGATGATTTCCTCGGAAAAGCGGGAGAGATGCATCATGATTAAGGAAAGGTCGGAGGCAAGCTCGATGCAGAAGTCCCGGTCGGACACCCCGTCCAAGCTGTTGACGGTGATGTGGTCGAAGTGGAGGGCTCTTCGCACCATGTCCCGGTCGATGGGATAGGTGGTGGAGGCAAGCGCCCCCGAACCCAGCGGCATGTAGCTCGACAGCTTCCGCCAGTTTTCCAGCCGCTCCTTGTCCCGCAAAAACATCTGGGCGTAGGCCATGAGGTGGTGGGCAAAGGTGATGGGCTGGGCCCGCTGGAGATGGGTGTAGCCGGGCATGACCGTCTCCTTGTGCTGTTCGGCCACGTCGCAGAGAACGCCGATGAGCTCCTTTAAGAGATCGTCCAGATCCCCGGCGTGGTCGAGCAGGTACATGCGAAGGTCCAATGCCACCTGGTCGTTGCGGCTGCGCGCCGTGTGCAGGCGCTTGCCCGTCTCGCCCAGACGCCTAGTGAGCTCCGCCTCCACAAACATGTGGATGTCCTCGGCCTCTGGGTCAAAGGGCAAAGCGCCGCTTTCGATGTCCCCCAGGATTTCTTCGAGACACCCGCAGATGGCGTCCGCTTCCGTTTGTTCGATGATGCCCACGGCGCCCAGCATGGTGGCGTGGGCGATGGAGCCCCGGATATCCTGGGCGTACATGCGGCTGTCGAAGGAGATGGAGGAATTAAAGTCGTTGACCTTACTATCCACCTCTTTTTTAAACCTTCCGGCCCAAAGTTTCATGTCCTTGTCCCCTCCCAAAGTTCCCGCGCCCCCTATGGGTACGGTACGAAATGGCAGTTAGGCCGGCACATGCCAGCCTAACTGCGGATGATTATACAATAATTTTGTATTTTTTATTTATTCTGGCCCCGCTGCTCATCCAAAAGCGCCTTGACCTTGATGGGCAGGCCGAAGAGGTTGATGAAGCCGGCGGAATCGTTCTGATCGTAGACGTCGTCCTCGCCGAAGCTGGCAAACTCCTCGGAATAGAGGGTATAAGGACTGGTGACGCCGGCATTGATCATGTTGCCCTTGTAGAGCTTGAGCTTGACATCGCCGGTGACAGTCTCCTGGGTGGCGTCCACAAAGGCGGAGAGGGCCTCCCGCAAGGGGGTAAACCACTGGCCATTGTAGACGATGTCGGCAAATTTCAGTGCGATCTGCTGTTTGTAATGCTGGGTTTCCTTGTCCAGACAGATGGTCTCCAGCACCTCGTGGGCGTGATAGAGGATGGCGCCGCCCGGCGTCTCATAGACGCCCCGGGACTTCATGCCCACCAGACGGTTTTCCACGATGTCGGCAAGACCAATACCGTTCTCGCCGCCCAGCTTGTTGAGCTTTTTGATGAGGGACACGCCGTCCATCTCCACGCCGTCGAGCGCCGTGGGGATGCCCTTTTCAAAGTGGATCGTCACATAGGTGGCTTTGTCCGGCGCTTTCTCGGGGGAGACGCCCATTTCGAGAATCTCGTCGTATTTCGGCTCGTTGGCCGGATCCTCCAGGTCCAGGCCCTCGTGGGACAGGTGCCAGAGGTTTTTGTCCTTGGAGTAGTTGGTCTCCCGGGTGATCTTCAACGGGATGTTGTGGGCGATGGCGTAGTCGATCTCGTCGTCACGGGATTTAAATTCCCAGGTCCTCCAGGGGGCGATGATGGGCATATTGGGAGCAAACGCCTTGACGGCTAGCTCGAAACGGACCTGGTCGTTGCCCTTGCCGGTGCAGCCGTGGGCGATAGCGTCACAGCCCTCTTTCTTGGCGATTTCCACCAGCCTCTTGCCGATGATGGGGCGGGCGAAGGAGGTGCCCAGCAGGTATTTGTTTTCATACACAGCGCCCGCTTTCAGGGTCGGGAAGATGTAGTCCTCCACAAACTCCTTTTGCAGGTCCTCGATGTAGAGCTTGGACGCGCCGGTGGCAATGGCCTTTTCGTTGAGGCCTTCCAGTTCCGCCTCCTGTCCCACGTCGGCCGCCATGGCGATGACCTCGCAGCCGTCATAATGCTCCTTGAGCCAGGGAATAATAATCGAAGTGTCCAGTCCACCGGAATACGCAAGCAGTACCTTTTTAAACTTTGCCATTGTTCATCCCTACCTTTGTAAAATCAAAGCCCGCAGGCCATTTTGTCCGTTTGGCGGCGTTCCGCCTTTATATTTGCCATTATACACCTGTATACAGAAAAAACAAGGGTTTTATGTATATTTATTCATGCAATTATTGATTTTGTTGGTTTGACCAGTTTGCAAAAAATTTTGCTTCCTTCCCTGGTGAATTTCCACAAGTCCACCTACCGCGCCTACCGGCGGGGATGACGCGCACCGGGTTCGAACTAAACCACAGACGCGTTGCACGCGGTTGTGGCTCGTAAGTGTCACAGCGCGGTTTCCACCACCGGCAGGTGGCGCGCCCTGGGTTTGAGCCAAACCACAGTCGCGTTGCACGCGGTTGTGGCTCGTAAGTGTCACAGTGCGGTTTCCACCACCGGCAGGTGGCGCGCCCTGGGTTTGAGCTAAACCACAGGCGCGTTGCACGCGGTTGCGGCTCGTTGGCGTCTCAGCGCGGTTTCCACCACCGGCAGGTGGCGCGCCCTGGGTTTGAGCCAAACCACAGTCGCGCTGCACGCGCTTCGGGTGCGACTGCGGCACAGCGCGATATGGGGGCGATAGGTGGATGTGCATTTAGGGCGGGAGGTATGAATGGAGAGAAAATGCGTATCCTAATCAATAACAATGGGCGAGGAGGGATTGCATGAGCGAAAGGAAACGGGCGGTGAAAAGCTTCCTGCTCAGCTTTTCCGCCGCCTTTTTGGTGCTGGCGGTCATCGCCGCCACGGTGGCCATGACGGTGGGGCGCAAAAGCGGTGCCATCTCCTCCGAATCCGAAGCGCCGGTGGAGGACAGCTACATTCCCTCCGACGACGACGATCTGACGGTGCTACTGTGCTTCCATGAAAAGAAGGACGCGGAGGAAACGACGGCCTCCTACCATCTGATTCATTTAGACGCCAAAACCGCCCGCACCCTGGTCATTCCTTTGCCCTATCAGACCGCATTCAAAAAGGATGGGGAGAAAACGACCCTGGACGCCCTCTGGAAGGAGGGGGGCGGGGAGCTCTGCGCCGGCGTAGTACAGGAAAATTTGCAGCTGACGGTGGACGCCTATTTGGACACCGACTTGGCCGGGCTCGAAGAGCTTATCGGGCGCATCGGCACCATCAAATATGAGGTGAAGGAGTCGGCGGGCTTTGTGCGGGACGGGCGCAATGTGGCCCTCTCCCGGGGAAAGCAGCTCTTAGACGCGCAGAAGATCGTGGATTTGGGCTACTACCGGCTGACCACCCAGGGAGAGATGGCCCGCAATGAGTTTTTGGCCGAGGTAGTCTCCCTCTTTATGGAGAAGAGAATCGCGCCTCTTTATTTGGAGGACGCGGACGAGCTTTTCCACAACCTCCTGGACTGCTTTCAAACCAACCTTTCCGCCCAAGACTATGTGAGAAGGTCCGGCTTCTTTAAAAGCCTGTTTGCCAAAAGTGACCGGACCGTTACGGTGAAGATCGGCGGCCGGTATTATGGCGGCCGGGAGGAATATGTCCTCTCCGATACCACCATCAACACCCTGCGCAGCATGTTCCGATAATCCAATTTGTCGAAATGTGTCGAAATACACAAAAAATTTCTGAGATTTTTTATTAATTGATTAGAGGTTGTACCTACGGGTACAACCTCTTTTCCTTTTATGGGTCTGACGTAAGGGATGAAAAGAAAGGGGGCGTTGTTTCTGGCAGGGCACATGTGCGAAAAGAAACGGTCCTCCTCTACGGGGAAGACACCGCGGACCGTGGAGGAGAGTCTGCGGAAGCTGGCCATGGGGTCGGTCAACGACAGCGTCAAGCTGGTGATTCAGTCCTCCGAGGATCCGGTATCCATTGACGGGCTGGATCTGTTTAATATTAAAGAAATAAGGACCAACAAGGACGGCATCGAGATTAAGTTCTACGACCGGCTGGAGGCACTCAAATGCCTGGATATGCTCCAGCACCGGCTGGAGGAGAAGGAAGAGGGCCGCAAGATGCTGTTAGCTTTAAGCGGGGAAAGCGAACCCATCGAGGAGGACGCACCCTGACTTATGGGTCGCGCCGCGGATGAAGAAAGCGCATGAAAAGCGCGGCGGTCACCGCTTGTACGGGCGGGATACGTTCCACCTGCGGCGAAGCGGCCCGGCCGGCTCCAAAAGAAAAACAGGGGAGCCCCTCGGCGCTCCAAAACCATAAAGCGCGAGGGCCCCGCTGTGAACCGGGACTCCGGGGATATACGCGGGGATGACAAAGCGTATGGGACGCGGAGGATAAGCCGCGTACGAAGACAAAAAAGAACAAGCGGACGACCAAAGTGGCAGGGGGGAGAAGCAGTGGCAAATCCGGCGTTTTCCAAGCGGCAGCAGGCGGTGCTGCGCTGGTGGACTTCCCGCAGCCCCTACCGGCGCCACGACGCCATCATCTGCGACGGGGCCATCCGGTCGGGCAAGACCTTTTCCATGGGTCTTTCCTTTGTGGTGTGGGCCATGCTGGGCTTCTCCGACGCCGCCTTCGCCCTATGCGGGCGGACGCTGGGCTGTGTCCGGCGCAACCTTCTTTCCCCCCTATTGCCGGTCTTAGCTTCCCTGGGCTTTCACGCCCAGGAGACGGCCTCCCAAAATCTGGTGGAAATCAGCTACGCGGGGCGTCACAACCGGTTTTATCTCTTTGGGGGCAACGATGAAAGCTCCGCCGCCCGGATTCAGGGCGTCACCCTGTCGGGGGCGCTGTTTGACGAGGTGGCGCTGCTGCCCCGCTCCTTTGTGGAGCAGGCCCTGGCCCGGTGCTCGGTGCGGGGAAGCAAATTTTGGTTTAACTGCAATCCCGAGCACCCGGGCCACTGGTTTTACCAGGAGTGGATTTTAAAGCGGCGGGAAAAGCGAGCGCTGTACCTTCATTTTACCATGCGGGACAATCCCGCCCTTTCCCCCGAAATCATCCGGCGTTATGAAAATATCTATTCCGGCGCTTTTTACGAGCGCTTTGTATTGGGGCGGTGGAGCGCCGCCGCCGGGGCGGTCTACCCCATGTTTTCCCCGGCGGCCCATGTGGTCAACGCCCTCCCCCAGCGGATGGAGCGCTACCTCCTCTCCTGCGACTACGGCATCGTCAACCCCTGTTCAGCGGGGCTCTGGGGTCTTAGCGGCGGGGTCTGGTACCGGATGCGGGAATACTACTACGACGCCAAGGCCCACGGCGGCGTCCTGCGCACCGACGAGGAGCACTACAAGGCCATTGAGGCGCTGGGCGGCGGCCTCCCCGTGCGGGAGATCGTCGTCGACCCGTCGGCGGCCAGCCTCATGGAGACGGTGCGCAGCCACGGGAGATTTCTCCCGGTGCCCGCCGACAACCAGGTACTCCCCGGCATCCGGGCGGTGGCCGCCGCCCTGGACGAGGGGAAGATCAAGCTGTGGGAGGGCTGTGTGGACAGCATTCGGGAATTTTCCCTTTACCGCTGGGACGAGGCGGCGGGCGCAGACCGGGTGGTCAAGCGGTTTGACCACGCCATGGACGACATCCGCTATTTCGTCATGCACGCCCTGGGCCGTCCCGCCGGCGGCTTCTTCGCTATGGCGGCCGACCGTTGGGAGGATTAAAGGACCTTTTCCGGCCCCCTTTCGGGAGAAAGGAAGGCTGGGGCCGTCCCAGCCGCCAGGGCGGGGCGTCGGACAAAGGCTCCGATAAGAACAAATGTATTATAAGTACAACGACACGAAAAGTATCGAAGACATATGGGAGGTGGTCTTTTGCGTTTTTCCTTTGGCAGGCGGGGCAGACCCGCCGCCGCGGCCAACGTGGTACAGACATCCCCGCCCCCCGGCTTTGACTGGGACAAAGGGATGTTGGGACTCGATGAGCAGTGCAGGCTCTATGACCGGCTGCGGGAGTCGGTCCCCCTCATCGACGCGGCGCTTTGCAAGATCGTGCGGCTGACCATGGGGGACATCACCGTGTCCTTAGGGGATAAAAAGGCCGAGCGGGAGCTGGCCGCTTTTCTGGAGCGGGTGCCGGTGTCGGGCGGCGGCGCGGGACTGGGTGAGTTTTTGGCCCGGTATCTGGACAGCCTGCTTTGCTACGGCAACGCGGTAGGCGAAGTGGTCCTCGACCACAAGCGGGGCGAGATCGCGGGGCTCTACCACGCGTCCCTCGCCGACGTGGAGGCGCGCCCTGGGGAGAACCCCCTGGAAACCCGGATTTTTTCCCGCAGCGGCGGCTTCGACCTCCGGCCGGTGCCCTATCCCCAGCTCGTCCTCTTTTCCGCCCTCTCCCCCCGGCCCGGGGAGGCGGTGGGCCGCTCCCTCTTACGGAGCTTGCCCTTTGTCAGCGACGTGCTCCTCAAAATCTTTGAGGCGACCCGGCAGAACTTCGAGCGGGTGGGCAATGTCCGCTTCGCCGTCACCTACCACCCCGGGGACGGCCCCATGGATAGGGCCTATGCCCAGGAGATGGCCCGGCATATCGCCGACGAGTGGCGCAGCGCCATCAGCGCCCAGGACGGCCGGGTAAGGGACTTCGTCTGCGTGGGGGATGTGGACATCAAGGTCATCGGCGCGGACAACCAGGTGCTGGACATCCAGGTGCCGGTGCGCCAGATGACCGAGCAGATCGTGGCCAAGCTGGGGGTGCCCCCCTTCCTGCTGGGGCTCCAGTGGTCCACCACCGAACGGATGAGCGCCCAGCAAGCCGACATCCTCACCAGTGAGCTCGACTGCTACCGCACCCAGTTAAACGCGGTCATCCGGCGGATTGTGGGCATCTGGTTAGGGCTGCGCGGCATAGAAGACGAGCCTGTCATCACCTGGGAGAGCATCAACCTCCAGGACGAGGTGGAGCTGGCCAAAGCCCGGCTCTATGACGCCCAGGCCCGGCAGCTCGAACAAATTTTGGAACGCGGGGAGGTGAAACCATGAACAAAGACACGATTGCCATCCCGACAGTGAAGGCGGGAAAGGCGGGCGGCGAAAATCAGGCGGGCCCCGAGACGCTGGAAAAGATTAACCGGTACAGCCTGCGTCCCATGGAGGCCGGGGAGGTCTATGTCTTCTCCCTCATTTTGTGCGACAACGACATCGACCGGGACAACGAGCGCTTTGATAAGGAGGGGCTGGACGCCCTCTCCCAGCTGTTTTTGGGCAAGACCGGCATCTTCGACCACAACCCCAAGAGCCAGAACCAGACCGCCCGCATCTTCGACTGCCAGGTTCTCCCCGACGAGAGCCGGAAGTGCGCCGACGGGACACCTTATTTTTATCTCAAGGCAAACGCCTACGCCGTGCGTTCCAAGCAAAACGAGGGGCTCATCCTGGACATCGACGCGGGCATCAAGAAAGAGGTCAGCATCGGTTGCAGCGTGGAGGGAAAAATCTGCTCCATCTGCGGGGAGGACGTCAAGAAGGACCGCTGCACCCATCAAAAGGGGAGGCGGTACGACGGGAAGCTCTGCTACCATCTGTTGCAGCGTCCCACCGACGCCTACGAATGGTCCTTTGTGGCCGTTCCGGCACAGCGCCGGGCCGGTGTGACCAAAAGCTACCACATCACAGGAGGAAAGACTATGGAACATCTGATCAAAAGCCTGTCAATGGGGGAGGAAGTTCTTTTGTCCTCCCACGAGGCGGGGGAACTGAGCGATTATATCGGTCAGCTGGAGAAAAAAGCGGCCCTGGGAACGCAGTACGTGGAGGATCTCAAAAGCCATGTGCGGGCCCTCTCTCTGCTGTGCGGGGAGGATATCCCGGCCCCGGCCTTCTCCACGCTGGTGGACAAGATGGATATCACAGAGCTCAAAGCGTTTGAAAAGTCCTTTGAGGAGCGGCTGGGCCAGGGCCCCGCGCCCCAGCTCAAAGCCGCGCCTTCCAAGGATAGGACCCCCAACGGGGAATTTAAAATCTAGGAGGAAGATTCATGACAGTTTCTTTTAAAGGACTCGGCCAGGTGGCCGCCACCTTTACCTGCGGCGCCGACGTGGCGGCAGGGCAAGTGGTGAGTATCTCCGAAAACGGCAAGGTGACCGCGGCCACCGCAGGCAGCGACGTCGCCGGCGTTTGCCAGAATGTGCGCCACGGCCTTGCCACCGTCATTGTGGCCGGACACGCCCAGATTCCCTATACCGGCGAGGTTTCCTTGGGGCTCGCGTCCCTGGTGGGCGAGGCGTCCGGCAAGGCCAAAGCGGGCGAGGGCGGCCGGCAGGTGCTGGTGGTCGCCAGTGAAAACGGCGTCCTGGACGCCTTCCTGTAAGCCCTACTTTCCAAAATTAAAGGAGGAATCACATCGTGACCTATGAAAGCACCCAGCTGGACCGGAGCATGTACGCCACCGCGTCCAAGAGCTTTTCGCGCATCCTGGAGGAGCTGGACCCCTCCGAAAACTACAAGGGCAGCGAGCTTGTGGGCCTGGACGCCTATCAGCGCCAGCTCAAACGCTTTGACATCAAGGTGGCCGGAGAGGGCTCCGACACCGTGGATAAATTCTTCAAAGAGCCCGCGGGCGCGGTGCTCTTCCCCGAATATATCGTCCGGGCGGTCCGTCAGGGCATGGACGAGAGCAGCATCCTTTCCAACATCATCGCCACCAAGACCGTCATCGACACCATGGACTACCGCGGCGTGACCTCGGAAAACGAGGGCAACGCGGTCAAGGAGGTGGGCGAGGGCGCTCAGATTCCCCAGACGGTCTTAAAACTCAAGGACAACCTGATCCGCCTCATCAAGCGGGGCCGGATGCTCTGCGCCTCCTACGAGGCGGTGCGCCACCAGAAGCTGGATCTCTTCACCGTGGCCCTGCGCCAGATGGGCGCCACCATGGCCAAAAGCCAGCTCTCCGACGCGGTGGACGTGCTGATGAACGGCGACGGCAACCGGAACGGTGCCAAGAAGCTGACGACCGCCGCCGCGGGGGAAGTGACCTACGCCGACCTGGTGGCGCTGTGGAACGAGTTTGAGGATTATCAGATGAACACCCTCCTCGTCTCCCCCGACGTCATGGCAAAGCTGTTGCTTCTCCCTGAGTTCCAGGACACCGGCGCTGGGGACATCTTTAATGCCACCGGCATGCTCAAGACCCCCATGGGCGCCATGCTCTATAAATCCACCTGCGTTCCCGCGGGCACCATCATCGCCCTGGACCGCCGCTACGCGCTGGAAATGGTCTGTGCCAGCGATGTGCAGATTGATTACGACAAGGTCATCGACCGCCAGCTCGACCGTGCGGCCGTCACCGCCATCACCGGTTTTTCCAAGATTTTCCCCGACGCCGTGCGGGTAATGACCGTCAAAACCGCATAGCCCCTGCCGGGGCGGGATGCCGCGCCGGGACGCATGGGTAACGATGGCGCGATTGACGCGGCAGGGGCACTTTCGCTGAGAATGGGCCAAAGCACGGCTTGCCCCGCCGCAGCCCCTACCGGGGCGCGAGCGTGACGATGGCGCGATGGACGCGACAAGGGCGCTTACGCTGAGAACGCAACAAAGCGCGGCCTGCCCCGCCGCAGGCGGAGATCGCAGCACCCCAGCAGGGACGCCGTCCCCCGTGGCAAACGGCGGACGGCGTCCCTGCGCTGAAATGAGAAAGGAGAACGCGGTTGGAACTGAGTAAGATATTGGAACGATTCGCCCTGTTTGCGGATATGGAGCTGACCGACGCCATGCAGTGGCTCCCCCTGTGCCAGGCCGCGGCCCAGTCGGTGGAGCGCTCGCTGCGCCCCGGTGCGGACCCCGACAAAAACCAGGAGCGGCTGAGCCTGGTGGCCGCGGCCCTTGCCTATCACCACTACGAGAAAGGCCGGGGGAGCGCGGGGACTAAGAGTATCTCGGTGGGGGATGTGAAGGTGGAGTCCTCCGCCCAGAGCGACACCTCCCGGGAGGTTTTGGAGGAGATGTGGGCCCTGTGTCAGGACCTGCTCACCCGGCCGGACGGCGACGTCTGGCTTTGCAGCTAGGAGGAAACGCATGGAGATACGAAAAGAATACCGGTGGTTTCTTGACCACTACGGCTCCCGGATAAAGCTGGGGGAGGACTCCTTTAAAGCGGTCCTCCTCCCGGCCAACCGGACCACCATGGGCCGCCGGGAGAAGGGAGACTATATCCCGGCGGGTCAGGAGCCGCGGGAGGAATACATCTACATCGGGCCGGTGGAGCATCCCCTGCCGGTGGACGCCGTCGTGGAGTGCGGCGGACAGGAATTTGTGGTGCGCTCAAGCATGGAGGTCCTCTTTGAAGACGCGCCGCTCTATAACCGGGCCATCCTGATGCCCGCGGAGGATAAGCCATGGCAATGATCGCGGCCTTTCACAAACTCTATCAGCTCAAAGCCCAGGTGCGGGACCTGCTCGCCGCGGGCGGCATCCCCGACGCGGACATCCTCTGCGAGTTCCCGGCCGGAGGCAGAAGCTACCCCCTGCGCCGCCCCTGCATCTGTGTGGGGCTGCGGGCGGTCACCCTGTCCGAGGGGGCCATGGGCAGCTTTGTGGGACTGGGAGAAAACGGGGAGCAGCTCTTTGGCAGGAAGATGGCGGTAGAACTGCGCTTTGACATCTATCTGCCCAAAAGCTGGGAAAAGGACTGCCACTACTACTTTTGCGCCCTGTGCGACCTGATGACCGAAAAGCTCCCGGACCTCGGCAAAATGTGGTGCGGGGAAATGTGCGCCACCGCCCAAAACGACGGGTTCACCCTGCCCTGCTACGCCGCCCTGACCGCTTTTGTCTGCCGGGGCGAGGAGGAAGAGGACTTGACCCAGATTATCCTGAGGAGGAATGATTGATGAGTAGGACAGCGTCCTCCCCTGCCAGCGAAAGGCCGGGGGTGACATCCAGTTATATCGTCCAGTCCCTGTACCGGGGCAAGGACGGCGCGCTGCCGGTGGGGCTCATTGTCCCGGCCGCCGCGCAAAACGACGGCACGGCCAATGAGGCGGGGAGCCTTTCGGCTCTCACCGAGATTTACACGGCACAAAGCGCCATCTTATTAAAGGCGGCGGACATTCTGCTGCAAAACGGCGTCGGCCGGCTCATTGTGGCCGCGGTTCCCGATGAAAACGCCGGGGCGGCGGACTACAAAAAAGCCGTCGACAACCTCTGCGACCACAAGGCCCCCCGGGTGGTGGTCTGCTACGGAGCCGACGAAGGGGTGATGTCTTATCTGAGTGAGCGCATCGCTTCGGACAGCCTCGCCCAGAAGGAGAAAATCGGCCTTTGCGCCTGTGACGGCCCCGACGCGGCCCTCGCTTTGGCGGGGAAGCTAAATAGCGAGCGGATGATGGTCTGCGCGGGCAAGTGTAAGGCGGGAGATGGGTCGGACAGCTTCTTTACCGCCTGCGCCATGGCGGGGCTTCTCGCCGCCACAGAGGACCCGTCGGCCAACCTAAACGGCAGCGCGCTCGTAGGCGTCGACGCCCTGGAAACGGAGTTTTCCGAAGGCGACATCCAGCGGATGCTCACCGGCGGCGTCACCCCCTTTGAGACGGTGTCGGGCGCGGTGGAGTGCATCAAGCCCGTCTCCACCCGCACCACCACCGACGGGGTCAGCGACCGCACCTGGCATTCCATCGGCGCGGTGATGACCATTGACCACTGTATGCGGCGGCTGCGGGACATGCTCAAAATCCGGCTCAAGGGGGCCAAAAACAACCTGGCCACCCGGGAGTCCATCCGGTCCCAGGTGGCGCTGGAGCTCTCGAACCTCTGCCAGGGCGGCATCATCGACGACTTTGGCCCGCCGCTCATCTATAAATCCGACAGCGATCCGGGCGTGTGCGTGGTGGAGCTGTCCTTTCGGGTGTCCGGCGCCATGGACATGATCCATGTGGCCGCCCATATCACCATGTAAGGAGGAAAACGCATGATTGTTTCTTTCCCCAGCAGCAAGGACATCTCCATCGAAGTAAACGGCAAGCGCCTGGCGGTGGCCCAGTCCTATAAGGTGAAGGCCTCCAAGGAGAGCCGCTATATCGAGGCGCTGGGCAGCGAGGAGCCGGTGGGCGCCGTGGGCGGACGCAGCCGCTATCTCTTGGAACTGACCCGGGTGGCGGTCACCGACACGGCCCTCTCCGACGGCATCGACTTTTACAGCCTCTCCGACTTTAACGTGGTCATCGGCGGCCCCGACAAGCGGGTCATCTTCTCGGGCTGCGAGTGGTCCGACATCGTGGAAAGCTCCTCGGTAGGCGAGGTGGTCTTGGAATCGGTGGCCATTTTGGCCTCCAAGAGGTTACAGATATGAGGCGGCTGCGGCTGATGGGCGGCTCCTATGAGCTGCGGCCCATCAGCGCCTACGACGCCGTCCGGGGGACGAAACTCGCCCAGAAGGCCGCCGCCCAGATGGAAAAGCACGCCACCTGTCAGGTGGAGGATTTGTGCGACGGGGCCTGTATGGCGGCGCTGTGCCTCTACCGGGCCGGACGGCGGGCCTTTTCCACACCGCTTACCGTCCTGCGCGCGCTGAGTGTGGAGGAGATCACCCGGGTGCAGCGGGAATATCTGCGCATGATGAGCGAAGAGGGGGAGGACGAGGCATGAACTATTTTGAACAGCTCGTCTCCCTGGGCCGCTTTGCCCCCAAAGGGGCGGCGGAGAATGCACACCGCACGGAGGAGGGCGGGGACAAGCGCCCGCTGCCCTTCGACGCGGGCTTGCCCGCCCATTCTCCCGGCGACTTTACCGTGAAGGCGGCCGCCGGGGATATCCAGGTGCGCATCAAGGAGCCTTCTCCCCTGCGGTTTCCGACGTCCGCCAGTCCCCTGCGGCAGGAAGGCAGGGCGCTGGCGGAGGAAATCTCCGACGAAGTCATGTTCGACGCCCTGCGGGGCAGCGTGACGCTCCAGTAAGCAGCGGTGCCCGCGCTCCGATGACAACCGCGCCACGGCGCGGCATGGGAGCGGACACGGTCCGCCAACCGGCGGGAAAGACGCGGGCAAGGCCCGGACCGCAACGCTGTCGCGGTATTCGCGCACCGATGACGTCCGCGCCACAGCGCGGCATGGAAGCGGACACTGTCCGCGCCTACCGGCGGGGCTGTCGCGCACTTGGCTCTATTCTTGTCGCTGACGCAGAGCACGCGCTTTGGTCTTCTATGGCCGCCTGTGGTCCTACGTGCCTGCCGGCGGGAAAGACGCGCGCAAGGCTCTGACCGCAACACGGCCGCGTGTTCGCGCTCCGATGACGTCCGCGCCATAGTGCGGCATGGGAGCGGACACGGTCCGCCATTCACCGGCCCCGGATGGGGCCCATCCAAACCTAGGAGGCGACGCCCATGGAACTGATGCAATTTAAAAGCTACGTCTGGCCCTATAACCCCCAGCGCGTCGAGATCACGCTGGGGCGGGACCTGCGCACCCGGCAGGCCCGGGGCTTCGGCACCCTGGTCAGCGACTGGGGACAGACCCCCGCCCGCGTCGAGGGGGAGGGGGAGTTCTTCGGCTCTGACTGCAAGGAGCAGTTCGAGCGGCTGCGGCGCATCTTCGACGAGGAGGGCTCGGGCAAGCTGCTGCTCCCCTCCTTCCGCCCGGTCTACGCCTATTTTGAGAGCCTCAAGCTCCTGGGGGAGGGGCCGCTCCACACCCTGCGCTACGGCTTTGTCTTCACCGAGGACACCGAGCGGGTCATCTCCGGGGGCGGACGGCTCTCCTTAAACGGGGTGTTTTCATGAAAGTGCTCATCTACACCCTCTCGGGCAAGCTCATCCGCCCCCGGCAGATTTTGGCCTTCTCCCTAGACGAGAGCCTGTTTGTCCCCGCCGCCGCCCTGGATTTGACAATCTCCGACATGCTGGACGAGTGCGCGGGCAGCGTCCTTGTCTACGACGGGGAGAAGCTCCTCTTCGACGGCTTTGTGGACCGGCAGCAGGTCATGGAAAGCGCGGCGGCGGGCGGGAGCACCCGCATCCGGGCCCGAAGCCGGGGGGCGCTTTTACTCGACAATGAGGCCCGGCCCCAGACCTATCAGCGCACCACCGCCCGGGACATCTTTGAGCGGCACTTAAAGCCCCACGGCTTTACGAGAATTGTGGGCCACCGCCAGGAGCTGGGCAGCTTCGTGGTGGGCAAGGGGATGACCGAGTGGGAGGTGCTCCTCTCCTTTTTAGAGAAAACCACCGGCGCCTATCCGAGACTGCTCCCGGACGGCACGGTCAACATAGAAACCTATCTCAAAAGCGAACGCCGGGTCCATCTTTCCAACACCCGGCCGGGTGCGGTGCGGTATACGGGCTATGAAATCCGCTACGACCGCCACGCCCCCATCGAAAAGATTCTCATTGAAAACGAAAACGGCTTTTACACCACCTGTGTGCGCAACCCCGCGGCCATCGAGGCGGGCATCTCCCGGCGGAAATATCAGACGACGCCCAAGGAGTACGCCGACGCGCCGGTGCGAAACGCCAAGCTGCGCATCCGGGAGTCCATGCGGGACTATTTTACGGTGCGGGTGACGGCCGCCGCCCGGGAGGGCATCGACCTGTTGGACCTGTGCTTCTTTGGGCCCCTGGAGGACGGGAAGCGGGAGCTCATCGTCACCGGGCGCACCCTGACGCTGGGGCCCAAGGGCTGGGAGATCTCGGCCGTTTTGCAGGACAAAAGCCATCTGGAAATCGATCTGAGCGAAGGAGAAAAGGAGGGCGAAAACCATGTGGTTATCCCAAAACCGGTCATCGGCTCCGGCCGCTGACACCGGCCGGGTCACTTTGGCGTCGGGGGAAACCCAGGCGGTGTCGGGGGGCGCGGAACTGCGGGACGCCCCGTCCTACGCGCCCTATGGCTACGCCGCCCGTCCCCCCGAGGGAACGCCGGTGCTCCTGCTCTCCACCGGTTTGGGGCAGGTGTCCTGCGGTGTCCAGTCCCAGGACGGGGGTCTTTCCCCCGGAGAGGTGGTCATCCGCTCAGCGGGCGGGGCCGAAGTGCGGCTTAAAAACGACGGCACCATCTGGCTCAACGGCGCTCACATCACCCCCGGCGGCCAATTTGTCCCCGGCGGGGGCAATTAACCCGATCAACGGAAAGGAAGATGGATGATGGATATGCGCATCCAAAACGGGGATTTTGTCCCCGACCGCCGGGGTATCCCCCGGGGCTGCTTTGGCGTGGAAGAGGTCGTCAACCGCGTTCTGCTCTGCCTGACCGCCCGCCGGGGAGGCTTTGCCCGGATGCCCCATTTCGGCAGCCGCCTCCACACGCTGCGGGGCGGGACCCAGGAGCGGATGGACGAGCAGGCGGCCATGATGGTGCGGGAAGCCCTGGAGGGGGTGGATGAAGTGCGGGTGGGGGATGTGTCCACCGCCCGCATGGGTTCCGTCCTCACCGTCCGCGTGGGGCTGCAAATGGACGCGGGAGATTATGACGTAAAGGTAGGTGTGTCCCTTGACTGACGAGTTTACCCCACTTTCCTACGAAGAAATACTCGACCAAATGACGGCGGAATACGAGTCCCTCAGCGGCTACGCGCCCCAGGAGGCCGGCGACATCGCCATCCGCCTGCGGCTCTTGGCCGGAGAACTGGCGGCCCTCCACGAAAAGGTGGAGTTCGCCGGGAAAATGCTCTTTGCCGATACGGCCGCCGGGGAATATCTGGACCGGCACGCCCAGACCCGGGGCCTCGTCCGCAAGGGGGCGGTCCCGGCGGCGGGCAGTCTCCGCTTTGGACGGGACACCGCCGCGGCCTACGACATCCCCATCCCGGCGGGGGCCCTCTGCTGCACCGACGGCGACGACCCCGTCCGCTTTGAGACGGTGGAGGATGGGGTTCTATCCGCCGGGGAAACATCGGTGGACATCCCCGCTGCCGCCACCCAGGGCGGACACGCGGGCAATGTGGCCGCCGGGGCCGTCTCGGTGATGGTGACCCCGCCCCAGGGTGTGGCCAGGGTGTCAAACCCCGCCCCCTTTTCGGGCGGCAGCGACGAGGAGGACGACGAGACCCTGCGCAAGCGCCTGCTCGCGGCCTTCGCCTCCATTTCCAACGGCACCAACGCGGTTTTCTACTACAACCTGGCCATTTCCTTCGATTTTGTCCGCTCGGCCCATGTCATCCCCCGCCGCCGTGGCCGGGGTACGGTGGACGTGGTGGTGGACGTGGACGCGGCAAGCGTGTCCCGCATGTCCGAGATCGAGCGGGAGATGGCGGCCCGCCGGGAAATCGGCGTGGACGTAAAGGTGTCCAGGGCACGGGAGAAGTCCGTTTCCGTTGCAGTGACTCTGACTCCCGCCGAGGGCTTTGTCCCGGAGGAAGTCAAAGCTTCCGCCCTGGCGGCGCTCACTTCCCTGGGCGAGCAATTGGCCGTGGGACAGCCGCTGAAACTGGTTGATCTGTATACAAGCATTATAAATATACAGGGAGTAGATAATTTTAGGGTGACAGCCCCCACGGCCGATGTGGCGGCGGGGGAAGATGAGGTCATCCGGCCCGCCTTCACGGTGACGGCGGCGCAGAGCGGAGGCGCGTCATGAGCGGGATGATGGCCCGGATGGGTAGTGCTCTGCGCCCGCTGGGGCTCTATGATCTGCGGGAGGGCAGCTTTGTGGCAAGGGAGCTTCGCTGCTACGCGGCGGCCCTCGATGCGGTGGACGACGCGCTGGACGCCCTTCTGCGGGAGGGCTTTGTGCAGACGGCCTCGGAGACGGGCATCTCCCGGATGGAGGCCATTACCTCCTCCCGGCAGAGCGCGGACATGCCGATAGAAAAGCGGCGGGAGATGCTTCTCTACCGCTTTGCCCACCGCCCCGACGACTTTAGTCCCGAGGGCATGAAAAACGGGCTGCGGGCCATCGGCCTGGACGCCACCCTCGTTGAGCTCCTGGCCCAGGAACAGCTCGTCCTCAGCGACAGCTCCGCCATGGCCGACCTCAGTCAATACCTGCGGGTGCGTCGGGAGGCCGGGCAGCTTCTGCCCGCCCATTTGGAGGTGCTCTTTGACATGGGCACCCTGACTTGGGCGGTCTTCGAGGGCAAAAACCACACCTGGAGCCAGTGGAATAACCTGGCGCTCAACTGGATGGAACTTGAAATTTATCAGTAAGGGAGAGACGGCCTATGGCCAGCACCAATCACACCGAACATCTGGGACTCAACCAATGGATTTTGACCGACAAGCCCCGGATGGACGATTTTAACAGTGACAATCTGAAAATTGACCAGAGCCTGGGTACCCATGTGGCTGACGGGGACATCCACGTCACGGCCGCCGAGCGCGCCAAGTGGAACGGAGCGCCCCGTATCGCGTCGGGCACCTATGTGGGGGATAACTCGGTGAGCCGCACCATTTCCGTGGGCTTTACCCCCAAGTTCTGCATCATCTTTGCCCAGGATGAGATGCCGGTGGACCCCGTCAACGACAACAGCATCGGCGAAGTTTTCTGCGCCATGGCCGCCAACGGCACCGGGTCCTACGGCTTGCGCATTGCCACGGGCGGCTTTACCATCACCCACCAGCAGGCCACCCCCATCGACCGGCGCTTTCTGCGCCTCAATCTCTCCGGCACCACCTACGGCTACTTCGCCATCGCCTAACGGGCAGGGCCCGTTCCCATATCGCGCTGTGGCGTGATGGAAACGGAAGCGCGAGTGACGCGGCAATGTAAGAATAAAACTTAGGGCGCGTCCTCCCCCGGCGGTAGCCGGCGGCACAAAAGAAGAGCGGACGTTATAAACGGCCGCTCTTCTTTTGTGTTTCTTATTGCTTGAGGAAGGTTTCGATAATAAAGCGGGGACGGTGCTTGACCTCGCCGTAAATCTTGCCGATATATTCGCCGATGACGCCGAGACACAGCAGCTGGATACCGCCGATGAGCCAGATGGAGGCGGCCAGGGTGGTCCAGCCGGTGACGGTCTTGCCCAGGAGCCAGACGATCAGGGAGTAGAGCAGGACCAGGATGGAGACAAAGAAGATGACAAAGCCCAAGGTGGTAATCAGGCGGATGGGCTTGACGCTGAAGGAAGTGATGCCGTCAAAAGCAAAGGCCAGCATCTTTTTGAGCGGGTATTTGGACTCGCCGGCAAACCGCTCGTGGCGCTCATAGGTGACCGTGCCGCTTTTAAATCCGATGAGGGGGACGATGCCCCGCAAAAAGAGATTGACTTCGTCAAACTCGCTGAGGCCCTCCAGGGCGCGGCGGCTCAAAAGCCGGTAGTCGGCGTGATCCTCCACGATGTCCACCCCCAGCGCCTTCATGAACTTGTAAAAGCCCCGGGCCGAGTTGCGCTTAAAGAAGGTGTCGGTGTCCCGCTTGCTGCGCACCCCGTAGACCACGTCGCACCCCGCCGCATACTGCTCGAGGAATTTGTCCACCGCCTCGATGTCGTCCTGCAGGTCCGCGTCCATGGAGATGGCGCAGTCGCACAGCTCCTTGGCGGTCATCAGCCCCGCCAGCAGGGCGTTTTGATGGCCCCGGTTGCGGGAAAGTTTGATGCCGCAGACAAGGCCGTTATCCTGGCACAGCTCCTCGATGATCTCCCAGGTGGCGTCCCGGCTGCCGTCGTTGACAAAGAGCATCCGGCTGTCCGACGCGATTTTTTGCCGGGAGATGAGGTCCTGGAGCTTTGCGGTCAGCCGCTTGGCCGTCTCGTGGAGCACCTCCTGTTCGTTATAGCAGGGTACCACAATGTACAATACCGGGCTTGTCACGTTTCTTCACACCTTCCCGCGCGGCCGCTTCTGAGCGGACGCGCTGTTTTTCTGCGTTTTTATCTTGTCCTTCCCCTTCGCCGGGGGAGGAATGGTTACGACTCTGCGGGGCCGTCCCCACCGGATCAGCGTTCCTCCTGCGCCGGGCCGCCGTCCTGGGGATCATCGGCCCGTGCACTGGTATCCTTCGTGCCGGCGTCCTGTGAGCCGGTGCCCTTTGGACCATCGGCCTGTGAGCCATCATCCCGTGTGCCGCCGCCCTGCGCTCCGGTATCCCGTGTGGTTTCTGCCGGTGAAGCGCCGCCCTCTGGGCTGGCGTCCTGTGCGCTGGCGTCGGGCGCGTCCAGATTATCCGGGCTCCTGAGCACTTCCTCGTCGTAAATGTCGATGGCCGGGATTTCGCCGGGCCGGGGGGCGCTCAGGGCCGCCGCCGACTGGCGGACACGACGCCGCCGGACAAGGAGCAGATAGAGGACCAAAACAGCCGCGCTCCCGATGGAGACGCATAGTCCGGGCAGAAGGCCGGGGGTCATGTAGTTAAAACGGATGTCGCATTCCCCGGCGGGCACTCTGACGGCCATGAAGCCGATGTCCACCTTCTCGATCTCTACCGGCTCTCCATTGACGGTGGCCGACCAGCCCTCATCGTAGGGGACGCTGAAGAACACGAGGTTTTCCTTTTGCAGGTTGCTGACGGCGGTAAAGCCCCGGTTGTCCTTTTCAAAGCTCACACAGCTCATGGACTGGCGGTCTTTGCAGTCGCTGAGATAGTCCTGGGTGCCCAGGCCCGACAGGTTATGTCCGGGCAGGGGAGAGAGGAGATCGCCGTATTTTTCAATCTGCTCGTCGGTGAGGAGCAGCGCCCGCATGAGCAGGTTGGAGCGCTTATTCTCGGTGCAGGTTTCAAAGGTCTCTTCGTCGATATAGTGCTCATAGGCAAAGCCCATGGGGACAAAGGCCTTGTTTTCGTAGATGTCAAAGCCCAATTGCATGTCGGATTTTACAAAGCCCGGCATGTTGGGCTCCTCCTCCTTGCCCTGCTCAGAGAACAGGTACTTGACCGAAAGAAGGCCCCGCAGCGCGTAGAGGGCGGCATCCGGCTTGGAGGAGACGTCCCGCTTCACCCCCACCTCGGGATAAAATTTCATCAGGGACACCGGCACGATGGAGTGGAAGGCCTGGATATTGGGCAGATGCCAGAACATGCCCTGGTTGGAGAGCCCCTCGTAGACGTCGGTGCGGTAGAAAACATCGTCGGGCATCTGGAGCTGATACCGGCCCTTGAGGGACTTTTCGATGATGGCCTCGTTGCTGCCCGAATTAAACCGTCCCATGCCCAGGTAGATGATCCCGAAGCAGCTGCTGACCACCATGACCCCGGACAGGGCAAAGGCCACAAAGCGGGGGTCCTTGCGATAGTGGCGCATAAGCAGGTAGCACAGCACGAAGCAGACGGCGGCCATCAGGATGTAGGCCCAGAACTCGGGGATGTATTTGTAGAGTCCGATGCGCCACTGGTCGTCCACCTTTTGGGGGGTGAGGGCCACCGGCACGGCGATGAGGAGCATGATAACGCCCGTCCACTTGACCCCCCGCATAAAGTCGATGGCGGGGTTATCGAGGGCTTTGGCGGAAGCCAGCGCCATCAGGAGCACCGGCATATAGAACCACCGGGCGTAGTAGGAGTTATTGAGCAGGATAAACAGGGCGTTAAGCCCCGGCACCAAGGCCATGACAAGGCTGATGCACAGGATTTTTTTGAGCCAGCTTTTCTTGACGGAGAGCACGTAAGCGAGGACCCCCGACATGCTAAAGAGGGGCAGCCAGGCCGACAGGGAGGACCATTTGCCGCCGTGGTCGGGGAAGAAGTTGGGCGCGGGGGGCAGGTCGGGCGGGAAGAATAAAGCCTGGATGATGCCCGGATACCGCTGGGGATGGGAGTAAAGCCAGAGGTTCCAGCCCGAGAGGAGGCTGTCGGCGCCGGTGCGGGGGTTGCCCATGATGGCGAGCACCGAGGGCAGGAAGATAAAGAGGGCCAGCCCCATGCCCAATACCGCCTCGAAGAAGAGCCAGAAAAAGCGCTTGAGGCTCACCCGGAAGCTGGGACTCGTCATCCGGACGAAGAAATAGAGGACGGTGAACACCACTTCCCCGATAAAGAACCAGTAGTTGATGAGGGCGTTAGCCGCCACCGCCAGGGCGAAGACGCCCCGCCGGTCGTGGAGGACAAACTCCTCCAGGGCGATGAGAAGCAGCGGGAAAAAGACCATGACCTCGTGGAAGTGGTTAAAGAAGATATTATAGATGCCAAAGCCGGAGAAGGCATAGAGCAGCCCTCCCACCACGGCGAAATACTGGTTTTTGACAAAGCGGGAGATAAAGGCGTAGCCGGTCAGGGAGATGCAGGCGAATTTGAGCACCAAAAGCGGGGCCATGAGGAAGGGAACGAAGCTGGTGGGGAAGATGAAAGTGAGCCAGAAGAAGGGGCTCATGAGGAGATAGAAGCTGTACGAGCCGATAAAGTTGACGCCTAGATCGGTGTACCAGTTCCAGAAGATGTCCCCGGAGCGCACCGCCTCGTGGGCCAATTTATAAAAGGGAATCTGCTGGACATTGAAGTCCCCATAGAAGGTAAAATAGCCGCCGTCCATGATGACATAGGGCAAAAAGATGACGGCCGCTGTCAGCAGGGCCAGGAAAAAGGCCTGCTTATACTTTTTGGTCCCCTCTTGGTCGAGTCTCTGCGCAAGGCTGTGCACGTCGCTTCACCGTCGCTTTCCAAAATTTTTATCGTCCGGCCGTCAAACGTGACGGCCTTTGTTTATGAGTTTGCTGCCGCCGGCTTCCCGCCGCGGCGTTTTTTTCATTGCGGCGCAAAGGGAGAGCGCTGCGGCGCTTTGCCTCCGTACCCCCAATAGCCATGGTCATGCCGCGCCACAGGATCCGACGCATGGGGGGCGCGCCGCGCTCTGCCCCCGATGGGTGCCAAGCTGCCTCCGGTTCTTTTTAACAGTGTCCGTTTCCTGCCGGTTTGATGCTTATCATTTCGGCGAGGACCCTCAACAATCTAGTGTATTATACCACAATTTTCCGGAGCGGTCAGCGCCTTCCCTGTAAAATGTAAGGGAAGTGTAAAACTTTTGCCCTCCTTCTGGAAAAGGCGGGGAGGATAGGGTATACTGAAAACAAAACCAGAGAAAGGTGTTTTGCCCGCCCATGGATATCGCCCTCTTGGAAAACTTGATGATGGATTATGGCCTCGTCGCCATCTTCTGCGCGGTGGCGCTGGAATATGCCTGCTTCCCGCTGCCCAGCGAGATCGTCCTGCCCTTTGCGGGCTTTATCGCTGTCTCCGGGCGCATCCCCTTCTTCGCCGTGCTCCTCGTCAGCCTCCTGGCGGGCGTCGCCGGGTGCCTTTTGTGTTATCTCATCGGCTATTTCGGCGGGCGGCCGCTGGTGGACAAAATCGCCGCCCGTTTCCCCAGCCTCCGGCCGGGGCTCTCGGCTTCCGAGGGGTGGTTTTCCCGCTATGGCAGCGTTTCCGTGCTGCTCGGGCGGTGCGTCCCCCTCTTTCGCACCTACATCAGTTTTGTGGCGGGACTGGCCCGGCAGCGCCCGGCTAAATTCGTCCTGTATTCCGCCGGCGGTATCGCCGTCTGGAACACCGTGCTCATTTCGGCGGGCTACCTGCTGGCCGACAACTGGACGGTGGTGGTAGGCTACTGCCAGCAGTACAGCGTCGTCATCGTGCCTTTGGCGCTGCTGGCGGGGCTCGGCTATCTCTTGTATAAACTCCGGGCGCGCAGGCGCAAGGCCGCCTCCCAGCCCGATCCTTCCGATAGAAAGTAGGTGCTCCATGGGACAGGGAAACTTTTTCGCCATGATTTCACGGATGAAATATATCGACCGGTGGGCGCTCATGCGCAACACCCGCCAGGAAAACCTTTCCGAACACAGCTTAATGACCGCCGTGGTGGCCCACGCCCTGTGCGTCCTGGGCAACCGGCGGCTGGGCAAGCGCCTCGACGGGAACCGGGCGGCGGTGCTCTCCCTCTATCACGACGCCGAGGAAATCCTCACCGGCGATCTGCCCACCCCCGTCAAATACGACAATCCCGCCATCCGGGACGCCTACCAGCAGGTGGAGCGGGTGGCCGGGGAAAAGCTGCTTTCCATGCTGCCCGAGGATATGCGGGGGGATTATGCGGCCATCTTCTTCCCTGCCGGGGAGGACGGCTATCTCCTGCGGCTGGTGAAGGCCGCCGACAAACTGTGCGCGCTTATCAAGTGCATTGAGGAAGAGAAGGCGGGCAACACCGAGTTTTCGAAAGCCAAGACCTCCATCGAGGCGGCCATCCGGGGCTACCGGCTCCCCGAGGCCGACCTGTTTTTATCCGAATTCATGGACGGGTTCTATCTAACGTTGGACGAGCTGGACTAGATTAGGAAGGAGATGCCAATATGCGGGTCAGCCCCCTCATCCGGCAGGTGGCCGAAGAAATCCGGTCCATGTACAAGGTGGAGCGGATGATACTCTACAATGAAAAACACGCGGTGACCGGGGAGACGACCTCCTTTAAGCTGTGCCTCGTCATGGACACCCGGGATAAGGCGGAGGCGGAGCGGCGTCTCTATCTGACCATCGACTGCGACGTGCCCTACGACCTGCTCATCTACACCCCGGCCCAGTGGGACCATCTTAAGACGTGCGAGGGCACCTTTGCCTGGCGCGTGGATCAGACGGGGAGTGTGGTCGATGAGTAGGCGGAGAATCAACCCCCGGGACTCACGGCGGTATTACGACTGGTTCAATCAGGCCGAGGACGACATGGCCGCCGCCGAACTGCTCATGCAGGACGAGCGGTGCTACAATCTTTCCGCCTTCCACTGCCAGCAGGCCATTGAAAAGGGACTCAAGGGATACCTGCTCTTTCGCACCGGCAATTTGGTGGACGGGCACAACCTGACCTGGCTGTGCAAACAGGCGGTCAAGCTCGACGGCACCTTCGCCCGCTGGCTCTCCGAGTCGGCCAAGCTCAACCGCTGCTACATAGAGACCCGCTACCCCGCCGACATTCCCTTGGATTTGAGCTATCAGAAGGTGCGGGGCGCCTTTGAGATGTCCAGCGACATGCTCGATTTTATCTTCGACCAGTTTGAGAAGGAATCGGGTCTGGAAGCGAATTTCGCATAAAAATCGCCCCGCCACCCCCTTTTCTTTCGGTGCGTTTTCAAAAGGCCGGCCGCGAAAGCGGCGGGCCTTTTTTACCTGACACGGTGTTGTCATATACCCCGTGGTATGATGACAATAAAAACGGAGGAAGCCGATGCAAGGGTATAAAAGCAAAGAGGAATTTCTTAGTAAGATCGAGAAGACCGCCACGCTGCTCTTAGGGGAATTTGACACTGTGGCGGAGGAGGACCGAGACCTGCGGCTGGAGGGCGTGGACCGGACGCCCCGGGAGATCATCGCCTATCAGCTGGGCTGGCTGGAGCTGATGCACAGCTGGGATGAAGACGAGCTTTCCGGGAAGGAAGCTGTCACCCCCGCCCGCGGGTACAAATGGAACCAGCTGGGAGCGCTGTACCAGAGCTTTTACGACAGATATAGCGAGGAGTCCTTGGCAGGCCTCCGGGAGATGTTCGCGTCGGCTGTGGAAAGGCTGCTTACCTGGGTGGCCTCCTTTTCCGACGCGGAGCTCTTCGAGCCGGGCGGCAGGAAGTGGTCCCAGTCCACCCCCTCCAGTTGGCCGGTGTGGAAATGGATTCACATCAACACCGTGGCGCCCTTTCAGTCCTTCCGGGGCAAAATCCGCAAGTGGAAGCGGCTGCGCGCGGCCATGTAATAGGAGATCATATAGTCCCCGGCGTTCCCAGGGCGGGAACGCCGGGGACTATTCGGATAAAAGCGGGCCCGCGCAAAATTGCCGCCCGGAGGCTCGCCCACTGTTGCACTCTTTACAGTTTTGTAATATAATAATCACATATAGAGATTTCACAAAAAAGGGGCAAAAAGTGGAGAAGTGTTGGGGGATGATGGCTGTGGCGCAGCGCTCGCGCAAAAAGCTCTGGATTGTCATTGCTGTGATTCTCATTCTGCTCACCTTGATCCCCATCATTACATACGTTATGGATAACCGCCTTTCCGGGGAGGACGCGCTGGACATTAAACCCAGCCGGGTGGTGCGCATCTCGGTGCGGCGGGGCGACAGTTATTACGAGATCACCGATCGGGACCGCGCGGCCCGGCTGATGGACAAAATTCAGGGACTATCCTTTAAACGGAATATCTCCCTTGATGAGAAGCGCACCCTGGGCAATACCATCATCGAGGTGGAGACAGACAACCAATTGGAACTGATTTCCGAGATCAATAACCGTTTTGTCTCCCACTACCAGGTGCCATTCCTCACCTTCCTGACCACCTATTACGACGTGGAGAACACCGAAACCTTGCAAGAGATTGTGGCGCTGGCCGAACTGTTGGCCGACTGAGTGCAAAAAAGCTCCGGACATTTCGTCCGGAGCTTTTTATCGTGTTAGGGCGGCAAGGAGCCGCAGCCAAGTCGCGCTGTGGCTCGTATGAAACCTGAGCGCGGGCGACGCGACAGGGTTACGAAAGCGACCAGAGCGCGACATCCTCGCCGGTAGGCGCGGTTATTTTTTGTGGATGGTAACGGCGCCCTTCTGGACGGCAATGAGGCCGGTCCGGGCCACCTCCACCACCCGGTAGGGGGAGAGCAGGTCCTCCAACAGGGCGATCTGAGCGGTGGTGTCGGTCATCTCGATGGTCAGGGTGGTGCGGGAGATGTCGATGATTTTGCCGCCCATGATCTTGACTAAATCCATGACCTCGCTGCGCTGGGAGGTCTCCACCTGGACCTTGACGAGGACGAGCTCCCGGGTCACCAGCTCCTCGGAGGGGATGGTGCGCACCTTGATGACGTCGATGAGCTTGTTAAGCTGTTTTTCCACCTGTTCGACGGTGTAATCGTTGCCGTCTACCACAATGGTCATGCGGGAGATGGAGGGGTCCTCGGTGACGCCCACAGCGAGGCTGTCGATGTTAAAGCCCCGGCGGGAAAAAAGCCCGGAAATTCTGGAAAGGACACCGGAGTGGTTTTCCACTAGGACGGAAATGGTGTGTTTCATCATGGCTCCTCCTTTCCTCACAGCGACGGCTCGTCCGGCCGGACGAGACACTGAAGTAGATAGGGCCCGTCGTGAGAAAGCATCTCCTCGATGGCCTCTCCGGCCTGGGACTGCTCTCTGATACCGGCCGCTCGGATGCCGTAGGCCCCCGCGATCTTGCCGTAGTCGGGGCCGCCGTCGAGGCCCACCGCCATGTAGTTGCCCTTGTACTGCTTTTTCTGCAATTCCCGAATCATGCCCAGCTGGCCGTTTTTCATCAGGATGATCTTGAGATTTAAGTTTTCCTGGCAGACGGTGGCAAGCTCCATCATCTGCATCTGAAACGCGCCGTCCCCGCATACGGCCACAACCATGCGGCCCGGGTCGGCGAACTTGGCGCCCACCGCCGCGGGGATGGCGTAGCCCATGGTGCCCATACCGCCGGTGGTGAAAAAGCGGCCCCCCGGGCGGACATTACAATGGTTGGCGGTCCAAATCTGGTTTTGCCCCACGTCGGAGACGATGACCGCGTCGTCGGGCAGGGCGGCCGACAGACTCCGGATGAAGGCGCGGGGATTGATATACCCCTTGCGCTCGCCCAGATCAAAGGAAACTTCCTCCCGCCACTGGCGCGCCTGCAACAGCCACTGGGAAAAATCGGTGCCCGGGGTCATGTCGTAGAGCTGGGTGAGGATTTGCTTGGCGTCCCCCACCAGCGGAATGGCGGTGCCCATGTTTTTGCCGATCTCCGCCGGGTCGATGTCGATGTGGATGACCTGGGTGCGCTGGGAGAGCATCCCGGGGGTGGCCACCGCCCGGTCCCCCACCCGCGCGCCGATGATGATGAGCAGATCCGCCTCCCCGATGGCCAAATTGGCCGCCGATGTGCCGTAGGTCCCCAGCATCCCCAGGTAGAGGGGATGGCCGGAGGGGAGGACGCCGATGCCCATCATGGTGGAGACCACCGGGATGCCGCATTTCTCCGCGTATTCCCGCAGCTCCCGCTTGGCCCCCGCCGCAATGACGCCGCCGCCGGCGCAGATGACCGGCCGCTCGCTGTGGGTGATAGCGTCCACCACCCGCTTCATCTGGACCACATGGCCCTTGGTGCTGGGTTTGTAACCCCGGATGCTGACCCCCGCGGGGTAGGAAAAATCAAATTCCGCCTGCTGGATGTCGATGGGGATGTCGATGAGCACCGGGCCGGGACGTCCGGTGGAGGCGATATAAAAGGCCTCTTTAAAAATCCGGGGCAGCTCGGTGACGTCCTTGATGAGGAAGCTGTGCTTGGTAAAGGGCTCCGCCGCCCCGGTGATGTCCGCCTCCTGGAAGACGTCCCGGCCCAAGAGATCGCTTTGAACCTGGCCGGTGATGGCCACCAGGGGAATGGAGTCCATGTAGGCGGTGGCCAGCGCCGTGATCAGATTGAGGGCCCCCGGACCCGAGGTGGCCGCGCACACCCCCACCTTGCCCGAAATCCGGGCGTAACCGCTGGCCGCGTGGCCGGCGTTCTGCTCATGCCGCACCAGCACGTGCCGGATGGGCGAGTGGGACAGCCGGTCGTAGAACGGGCAGATGGTGGCGCCCGGGTAACCAAATACAACGGATACGCCCTCATTTTCCAAACATTTGACCATGGCTTCGGCGCCTGTGATTTTCATCCGTTTTCCCCCGCTTTCCCTCTCCCCTGCCGGGATGCCGGTAAAGGAGATGTTTTCCACTATTATACGATGTCCCGGGGACCCCGTCAACCGGACGGGCACCCGTGTCCCTCTTTCCTCCGGCTTCCCAACCGCTCCAGGATTTTCCACCGCCGGCCGCGAAAAAACGCGAACAAATATTTGACACTCCACCGGATGGGAGGTACAATAAAACAATATAAGGATGTTTGGGGCCAAGCGTTTTGGCCGGACCGCAGGGGCGCGGGGAACGGGCCCTCCCCAGACGGTGCGGTTATCACAAGACCGCTTTCGCTCCCCGCGCACCGACTGGCCTTCGGGATCTGGAAAGCGGGACCGCCATCATTGGAATTCATACGAGTATCCCATGGCACAACGACGTTGCCATGGGGAATGGGGGATTATCTTTGCCTGACACTTTTTCACTCATCAAACTGACCGCCAACTCCCTGTCCATCTACCGCAATTTGCACCGGGACCCGGTCATCGCCGATATGATTGCCCTGATCGACTGCGAAAGCGTCGACCGCCTGGCCTTCCTCTGGGGCCGGATGTTCGAGGGGCTTTCCCGGTCCAAATTCTACGCCAATTTTGCCGATTATGTGTTTGACAAGGCGCTGTACGACGAAAACGTCTTTACCAAAGCCGCGTCGAGAAATTTGTATATCGCCCTGCCCAAGCTGATCCGGTCCGCCGCCCAGCGGGATTTGACCGCCCTGGGGCTGCTGGCCTCGGTGTCCAGCGAGGAGCTCAAGTCCCGCTACCGGGAAAAGTTTCCAAGCGATGGGGAGGCCATCTCCCTGCTCCCCGACTGGGTGAACAAAAACAACAAATATGACGTCAAAACCCCCTGGGGGGACGACATTCAAAAAATGGCCGACTTTGTCCGCCATCATGGCTGCGGCAATATGGCCCGCTGTGAGACCCTCCGCTTCTGCCCCGACGCCGAGGATTTCTTGCGGCCGGCGCCCTTTACCGATCCGGTTTCGCTGTCAAAGCTCACCGCCTACCCGCAAGAAAAGCAGCGGCTCATCGAAAACACGGAGACGCTGCTGGAGGCAAGGCCCGCCGCCCATGTGCTGCTCTACGGCGGACGCGGCGCTGGGAAGACCTCCCTTGTCCGGGCGCTCGTCAACGAGTACAAGGGCCGTGGACTGCGCCTGATTGAAATGGGGCTGCAGAGCCTGCCCTATGCCGACGCTCTGCTCGAAAAGATCAGCAGTTCGCCGCTGAAAGTGATCCTCTTTTTTGACGATCTGACCCCCGATGCCGACCTGTCCAGCCTGTCGGGGCTGATGGCGGCTTTGCCCGCCAACGCCGTCGTCTACGCCACGGCGTCCCGGCCCCTGGATCGGCCCGAGCCCCCCGAGCCCGGCGAGGAGCTGCGGCCCGGCGGTTCCCCGGCCGCAGCCCTGGCCCAGCTCTTTGGGGAGGCCATCGTCCTGCCGGGCCTGGGCGCGGCGGAACTTTCCGATCTGGCGGCTAAGCTTTGCGCCGACCGGGGGCTCGCCATCGATCCGGCCCGCTTAGAGGCGGCGGTGCCCCGATGGTGCGCCCGGCGGGGGACCTCGACGCCCCGCTCCATCCGCCAGCTGGTGGATGCCATCGACGCCAGCCTGTCCCGGGGACAGTCTTTCCCGGATTTGCTGTAAGCCCCCGTCTATGACTTACAAGGAGGAAAGCTATGAAACGACTGATTGCAATATTGCTTTCTGTATTTTTTGTAGTTGGATTTACCTCCTGTAATAAAATAGAGGAGGAGATACCGGAGCCTCCCGTGACCTCCACCACCGATGAGAAGGAGTATCCCTTCCACATTGACGATAAGGAGGTGGAGCGCGAGCCGGGACGGGTGGTTTCCCTCTCCCCCTCTTTAACCGAGATCACCTATACCCTGGGGTATGGGGGCAAGCTGGTGGGGGTCAGCGACAGCTGCGACTACCCGGAGGCCACCACCGACCTGCCGCAGGCGGGGAATGTCCACACGCCGGATCTGGACAAGTTACGGGAGCTTGCCCCGGAATGCCTGCTCATCTCCTCCGATCTGGTGGAGGAGGACCTCAAACAGGTCGAGGGGATGGGGATTTTGGTCATCAAGATAGCCCCGGCCAAGTCCCTGGAGGATTTGGAGCGGGTGTATCGGACATTGGGGTCCGTCCTGGGCGGGCGCATCACCGGCGGGAAGGTGGGGGGCGACCTATATGCCCTCATGACCGCCCGGATCTACGAGCTGCGCACAGTGGTCAAACGCTCGGAAAAGAGCTGCTACCTCATCCGGATGTTAAACAACACTGTGGCCACCGGGGACACCTTCACCGGGGACCTGCTGGAGCAATTGGGGCTTCAGAATCTGGCGGAGGATTCCACTGGGTGGGCCCTTGCCTCGGACAAGGTGGCCCAGACCAATCCCGCCCTATTGTTTGTGGATAACTCGGTGGATATCGAGGAGGTCAAGCGCTGCCCCCTCTACCAAAATTCGGACGCGGTGAAAAATGAGGCCATCTACCCGGTAAACACCCTCCTCTTTGAGCGGCAGAGCAAGCGCCTCATGCAGGAATTGGAAGTCATGGCCCGCATGGCCTATCCCGACGGGTTTAAGGGTTCCGCCGCATAAATCAGACATAGCATAGCCCCCGGTTTTTAGAAACCGGGGGCTTTTTTCGCAGCGGCGGCAGGGTATAGCCGGGAAAAATGACAGCGACGGGGATTTGGAGCTCTGGTTATGGAAAAGGCAGCCGCTTTTACGGCTGCCTTTTTCGGACTTCGTGGAGGTTTGGGCCGGCGTCCGCGCTATCGCGTTGCGCCCCCAGTGCGTAATACGGCAGGAGGGAACTTTGGTAACGAGATACAAAATATGCGGGGCCGGGCTCCGTGTTGCGGTACGGGCTCTTGCTGGGCGAAAAATGGCGCAAAATGCAGGCTATTTTTCGTAGGGCTGGACATAGTCGACCACGCCCACCTGTTTTCCGCCTTTGAGATAGACCCGGGGCACCCGTTTCCCAATGAGGCAGACCACTTCGTAGCCGATGGTGCCGCACAGGGCGCCCACCTCGTTGATGCTGATTTCGTGGCCGTGGCCGTCGGTGCCCAGGAGGATGGCTTCATCCCCCGCCTGGATGCCGGGGGCGTCGGTGATATCCAGCATGATCTGATCCATGCAGACCCGCCCCACCACCGGGACCTGCCGGCCCTGGACCAGCGCGTGAGCCCGCCCGCCCAATAGGCGGTTATAGCCGTCGGCGTAACCGATGGGGACGGTGGCGATCTTGGAGAGACGGCCGCTTTCAAATTTCCGCCCATAGCTGACGGTGGTCCCCGCCGGGATGTCCTTGACCATGGAGATCACCGATTTGAGGGTCATGGCCTGGCGGAGGTCCACCGCACGGCGCATCTCGTCGGAGGGGGCGAGCCCATAGCAGATGATGCCCGGGCGCACCATATCCAGGTGCATTTCGGGGTAGTTGATGACCCCGGCGCTGTTACAGCAGTGGCGCAACGGGAAGGTGACGCCCCGTTCTTCCAACGCGGCGATGACCGCCATGAATTTGTCGAATTGCCCCCGGGTGTAGGCTTGGGACTCCGCGCTCAACTCGTCGGACACCGCGAAGTGGGTGAAGATGCCGGTGGGGTGCAGGTGGGAGAGGGCACAAGCCTCTGCAATCCGATCCGCCGCGGCCTGGATGCCGTCGGTGCAGACAAAGCCGATACGGGTCATGCCCGTGTCCACCTTCACATGGACATCCACCTGGACCCCCGCTTCCACGGCGGCACGGCTCAGTTCAAGAGCGTACTCGGGGGAAAAGAGGGCCTGGGTGATGCGGTATTTGGCTAGGGTTTTGACATACTCCACGGGGGTTGCGCCGAAGATCAAAATGGGCTTTACAATGCCAGCCTGCCGCAGCCCCACGCCCTCCTCGATGTTGGAGATGCCAAACCAGTCCACCCCATCCTCCTGCATCTGGAGGGCCACCTTTTTGTCGCCGTGGCCGTAGGCGTCCGCCTTGACGACCCCCAGCAGCTTGCACTTTGGCCCGATCAGGGAACGGATGGATTTTACGTTATGGGAAATGCAGTCTAGGTCAATTTCGGCCCAACTGCGCTTGAGAAAATCACACATGCTTTTCCTTCATCCCTTTTATCAAAGTTAAATTACCTTATTATCATACACGGATTGGGGGGAAAAGAAAAGCGTATTTTGCGCGGACTGCGGACGGTGTCCGCACCCATATCGCGCTGTGGTGCGAGAGAAGTCTAGCGCATGCGCCGCGACTGAGTTGCCGTCCCGGGGCGCGCCCTCCCCGCCGGCAGCGGACGGTGTCCGCACCCCTATCGCGCTGTGGTGCGAAAGAAGTCTGAGCGCGTGCGCCGCGACTGAGTTGCCGTCGGGGCCCGGGGCGCGCTCTCCCCGCCGGTAGGCGCAAAAAGGAGCCCTGTCCAGGTGCAGGCCCGGACAGGGCTTCCGTATGGTCTGCGATCAGCCTTTGGACGACAGAAGAATCCTCGAGCTTTATCCGCAGTTGGGAGGGCAGAAAGGGAAATGGCGCCGCGACACCGATACCCACGGCGGTGTCAATGGCAAAATGCTCCGCCGCCCTCATTTCCGAGCGTTCCCGAGGCCAAGGAGGCACATCGAAGGGCGGATATGGCCGCGCATAGGGCAGGTCGGCCAGCTCTCTCCGGCAGGGGGCAAAGCCGGAACAAGAACGGCGGTTCCTATGGCGAAGGCCGGGCCGGAAATTCCTTTCCAGTTAGCCGAGCGCCAGAGACACAGCCATCAGTTTCTCGATCAGGCACTGGCCGTCCATCTGCGCCTTGCGTATTCCCATGGATGGATAGACACCTGTTTGATGCTTTTTGTGCTGCACACCCAGCGGGAAGGCTGGTACAAAAGCACATTACAGCCGCTGTCACCATGAGGCTCAGGAATAGGACAAGACCGCTCATGGCATCCAGCGGCCAGACCGAGGAATGTGTTGCCATGCCGCCACGATGGCGGTTACAATACAGCCCATCGATTTCCTCCAGTCTTCCATCCTCTTGAGGACCAACGAGGAGCTTCTTTCATTCTACATAAAATGCGCCTCCTTTGTTTGGCAGCCTCGGTTTCCTTCTTCTCCTCACCTTTACTTTACACCATTCGACATTATTTTACAATCGGCATCTTCTATCAAAAATATCAAAATATTTGGATAAATAAAGCAAATGATACGCATTTCTTATCAAAAATGATATACAAATGATGGCAAAGAGGATGGTTCCCGGTAAGACCCGTCCCCCAAGCGCGTGCGCCGCGGCAAAGTTGCGGCCAGGGCCTGGGGCGCGTCCTCCTTTTATTTTTGTAGTTCTCCCGGGTCCAGGGGCAGGATGACGTCCTCCAGCTTCCGCTTGGGGATGTGCAGATACCCCTCCTTGTCCCGGTAAAACTCGGTGGCGTCATGTTCCGTGATATAATCGAGGAAGATGCGCTCGTTGGGCTTGCCAAGCGCTAAAATCAGCGCCGGGTCGTACCACTTCTCTAACCGCAGGGAGCGGCAAAGCCGGGCCTTGTCAAAGTTTGCGATCATACAGCCTCCCAGACCCTGCTCCACCGCCGCCAGCATGATGGTCTGGGAGGCGAGGCCGATGTCGATCCACATCATTTCGTCTTCGGGCATCAGGCTCTTGTCAGCCAGGATGACAAGATAGGCCATGGGTTTCTGCCCATCCCGGGGTCCGTCGTAGCCCCGTAACAGCACGTTCCAGTTGATGCAGGGGAAAATCAACTGGTTTTTGCGCTCGGTGCAACTGATGACGTAGCGCAGCGGCTGGATGTTCAGACAGGAGGGCGCGTACCGCGCCGCGTCCACCAACCCCTCCAACAGCTCGTAAGGGACCGCCGTACTCTGATTAAAACATGTGTAGCTGCGGTTTTGTTTGGATAAATCCCGAATCATCCCTGCCACCTGCCCTTTTTTGGTATGGTTTCATTATAGCATCTTCCTCCCCCCATTCCAACCGAAATGGCAGGGACATGGGAAAAATCGGGGAATCCCCGGGGATATGGGCGGTGTTTGGAGGCGATGGACTCAAAAAGGTTGCATCTCGGACCCAAACGACATATACTGGGAGATGATAGCCCAAGCACCGAGAAGGAGGCAATGCATATGTTTCGTGAGATTAAGCCCCAACAGCTACAGGAGAACCCCTTTACCATGATCGGCAAGGACTGGCTCCTCATCACCGCCGGTGACAAGAACAAATGTAACACCATGACCGCCAGCTGGGGCGGCGTCGGCGTGCTGTGGAATCAGGACGTCTGCACCGTCTATATCCGGCCCCAGCGTTACACCAAGGAATTTGTGGACCGGGAAAAGGAGTTTTCCATTTGCGTGATGGACGCCTCGTTCCGGGACGCGCTCAACCTGTGCGGCACCAAGTCGGGCCGTGATATGGATAAGATTGGGGCCTGCGGGTTCACCGTGGACTATGAGGGGGATACCCCCTACTTCGACGAGGCCAGAGTGGTCATCGTCTGTGAAAAGCTCTATGCCCAGGAGCTAAAACCCGAGCATTTCCTGGTCCCAGGCTACGACGAGCGCTACTATCCCGATAAGGATTACCACACCATGTATGTGGGCAGGATCAAAAAAGTGCTGGTCAAATAGCCTCGCACCCCAGGGCGGCCGTCTTTCAACGGCCGCCTTTCGCTATACGAAAACGGGCCGCTCCGGAAGGGAGCGGCCCGCATTTTATTGGATGAAAGCGCTGACCTCTTTCATCATTTTTACATCCACCAGCGCGTCCACCAGAATACCGTGGGCGGTGTACTCTTCGGCATAGACGGTGGAATCGTCCTTGAGACGGGAATAGAGCCCGGCCTTGTCAAAGGGAATGAGCAGGCTCAGACGGATATGGGTGGGCGGCAGGGCCTTTTGGATGCGCTCGAGCAGGTGCTCCAGCCCAAAGCCGGTCTTGGCGGAAATAAAGACGCAGTCGCGCTCGATGGTCAGCGGCATCTCGGAAAGCTTGTCGCATTTGTTGAGGACGGTGAGCACCGGGACATCCCCCGCGCCCAGTTCGCCCAGGACCTGGCGGGTGGTTTCAATCTGGGCCAGGGTCTCGTCGCTTGCGATGTCGCAGACGTTGAGGATGAGATCGGCGTTGACGGCCTCCTCCAAGGTGGACTTGAAGGCCTCCACCAGATGATGGGGCAGCCGCCGGATGAGCCCCACCGTGTCCACCAGCATGACGGTGCGGCCGTCGGGGAGTTTCAGCGCCCGGGAGGTGGGATCCAGGGTGGCGAAGAGCATGTCCTCGGCCAGCACCCCCGCGTCGGTCAAGGTATTGAGGAGGGTGGATTTCCCCACATTGGTGTAGCCGACGATGGCCACGGTGGTGACGCCGTCCTTTTTCCGCCGGGCACGGTGGAGCTCCCGGCGGCGCTGGACTTCCGCGAGCTGTTCCTCCAGCGACTGGATGCGCCGGCGGATGTGCCGCCGGTCTGATTCCAGCTTGGATTCGCCCGGGCCCCGGGTGCCGATGCCGCCGCCCAGCCGGGAGAGACTCTGTCCCTGTCCCAAAAGCCGGGGCAGCAGGTAGCGCTGCTGGGCCAGTTCCACCTGGAGCTTGCCCTCGCTGGACCGGGCCCGCTGGGCGAAGATGTCCAGAATCAGGGTGGTGCGGTCGATGACGGGCAAGTCGGTCTCTCGCTCAATGTTGCGCTGCTGGACCGCGGTGAGCTCATGGTCGTAGATGAGAAGATTGACTTCGTGGGTAGAGGAAAACTCCTTGATTTCCTCGAGCCGTCCCGAGCCCACACAGGTGGCGGCGTCTAAGGACTCCCGGCGCTGGATGACCCGCCCGGCCACCTCGGCGCCCGCGGTATCGGTCAGCTCCGCCAGCTCGTCCAGGGAGATTTCAGCATCGAAGTCGCCGGTGTCCACACAGACGAGCAGGGCGCGCTGTTTGATTTCTTCGTTTTCGTACATAGATTCTCCTTATTGCATGTCCTTGGGGGGCGCGGGATTATTGGTGCGCCCCAGGATATAGTCGGTGGATACGCCGTAGAAATCGGCGAGGGCCGCAAGAATCGTCTCATCCAGATTTTGCGTACCGGTTTCGATATAGCTATATTTGCGCTGTGTGATGCCGATTGCCTCGGCAACTTTGGCTTGCGTCAGATCGTGGTCAATCCGTAAATCTTTGATCCTTTTTAACATTTACCCAGCACCTTTTATCCAATCTTTGAGGGCGCGGGATTATTGGTGCGCCTTGATATTTATTTTACATCGTATCATGTGAAAAAATCAATGAATTTATTCCGTGTATTAAAAGCAAAGGTCTCGTGGCGGCTGTATGCTAGCCACATTTGGCTGGAAACAGCCCGATTTACTCAAAGTGTGATATACTGCGAAGGACGTTTACTTTAAATCATGAGGTGATGAAATGGAAAGTGTATTGGAAGAGTTGTTTCTGGGGGGCATCTGTGGAGAAGCGGAGCCTGTGGAGGACCCGGAGTATCGGGAAGCCCAGCGGATATATAGCAAAGTCCGGAACAAATGGGAGGTCGCGCTCGCGCCCGAGCAACAGAAACTCTGGGAGAAGCTGAACGACGCGGCGGAGGAGCGGTTTTATTACGAGGGGAAGCAGTGCTTCCTGACCGGGTTTCGGATGGGGCTGCGTGTGGCGGTCGAGTCTCTTCTGTAAGGGTGCGCCGATGAGATCGGCAGTTCTACGCTCATGCCGCGCGGGCATCGCGCCGTCGGGGACGGCAGTCCTGCCCCTCGTGCCGGGGCGGGCACATCCTTTTCTGTCAAGAAAAGGATGCAAAAGTGATCGAAGGGGAAACCCCTTCGAGAACCCCGTGTGCGGCCGCAAGGGAACCCATGGGTATGGGCGGCGAT
>NZ_JACRTC010000003.1 GCF_014385095.1 Zongyangia hominis | reverse complement strand
GTCAATATATTTCCCATTCTTTTTTTTGCTGCCTTTTCGTTTCCGGGCTCCCGCCCGTCCTTTTCCCGGACAGCTCATTTATTTTACCATACGCCCTCCCCCCTGTCAATCCCTTTTTTGACAAAAATTCAAAGTATTTTTCATTGCCCTTCATTTTTGTCTTTTTGCACAGGCCGATCTTGTCTTTTTATCCAATTCATCCAGCCAACTTGTCGATTTTCCCTGCCATATTCTCTCTTGTATTTACCCTTTCCCCTCGGTATAATGAAGATGACTCTTCTATATAAAGGTAGTATTGCCAACTGACGGAGGAAATTATGCCGATTAATATTCCTGACGGTCTGCCTGCACAGGCGGTGCTGGAAAGCGAAAATATCTTTGTTATCAATGAGCAGCGCGCCGCCCACCAGGACATCCGGCCGTTAAAAATCGTGATACTCAATTTAATGCCCAAAAAGATCGAGACGGAAACCCAACTGCTCCGGCTGCTGAGTAACACGCCGCTGCAGGTGGACATCGAGTTATTGCTCACCGCCTCCCATGTGTCCAAGAATACCCCCAGCGAGCATCTACTTAAATTTTATCAGACATTTGACGACATCAAAGACCAGCGCTTCGACGGGATGATCATCACCGGCGCTCCGGTGGAGCAGATGGACTTTGAACAGGTGGATTACTGGCCGGAACTTTGCAAAATCATGGCGTGGAGCAAAACCAACGTCTTCTCCACCCTGCATATCTGCTGGGGCGCCCAGGCGGGGCTCTACTATCATTATGGTATCCCTAAGCACCCGTTGCCAAAAAAGATGTTCGGCATCTTCCCTCACAACACCCTTTTGCCCGATCATGCCCTGCTCCGGGGCTTTGACGAGCGTTTTATGGCCCCCCACTCCCGCCACACCACCATTTTGCGCAAGGACATTGAGAAGCACGCTAAACTGGAAATCCTGGCTGAGTCGGAGGAAGCGGGCGTTTATATCGTAGGGAAGAAAAACGGACGGCAGTTTTTTGTCACTGGTCACTCGGAATATGACCGGGAAACCCTGGCCACCGAATACTTCCGGGATGTCAATTTGGGTCTTCCCATTGAGGTGCCCAAGAACTACTTTCCCGGCGACGATCCCCGGCAAACGCCCTTACATATCTGGAGAGGGCACGCGAACCTTCTCTTTTCCAATTGGCTCAACTATTTCGTCTACCAAAATACCCCTTTCGATCTCTCCCAGATCGAGCGGGAACAATAATGGAAACATCACGCGGCGGAAGGGCTTCCTTCCGCTGTTTTTATTTGTATCCGTTCCCGTTGTGTGCTAAAATATTCCCAGAATACCGCCTACCGGCGGAGGATACCGCGCTGTGGCTTCCTTTGAGACGCAAACGCGTGCGCCGCGACAGTGTCTTCATAGGAAACCGGGGCGTGACATACCCGCCCCGGTTGGGGCCTACCGGCGGAGGATACCGCGCTGCGGTTTCGTTTGAGACGCAAACGCGTGCGCCGCGACGGTGTCTTCATAGGAAATTGGGGCGTGACTTCCCAGCCCTTTCTTCTTTTTAATAATGAGGTGATTGAATGGAAAACTTACAGCACGCCTTTGGCCCCGTCCCCTCCAGACGGTTGGGCAACTCCCTGGGGCTGAGTCCTATCCCGCCCAAAACCTGCAATTACTCCTGCATCTACTGTCAGCTGGGGCGCACCGATCACATGACCACCCAGCGGCGGGAATATTATCCCGTTTCGGAGATCATCGCTGAATTTGAAACCTATTTAAAGGACGAGGACAAATTCGACGTGGTCACCATCGTGGGCGAGGGGGAGCCCACCCTTTATGCCAAGTTGGGCGAACTCATCAAGGAAGTCAAGCGCCGCACCGACAAACCGGTGGCCGTCATCACAAATTCCGCCCTCCTCAGTGACCCCCAGGTCCGGGAAGAGCTCATGCACTGCGATATCGTCCTGCCCTCTCTCGACGCCTGCGACGAAGAGACCTTCAGGCGCATCGACCGGCCCCAGGGCAGTCTCCGCTTCCAGGAGATCCAGGAGGGGCTCATTGCCTTTTCCCATGCGTATACCGGCCAGCTCTGGTTGGAAATCATGCTCTGCGGCGGCGTCAACGACAGCCCCGCCGCCATCGACCGGTTCGCGGAGCTCCTGCCCCGCATCCGCTATGACCGGCTCTACATCAATACCCCCGTCCGTCCCCCGGCCGAGCCCGACGTCCGGGTGGCCTCCCCCGCCGCCATCCAGTACGCGGTGGAAAAGCTGGGCGGCATCTCCATCGACATGCTCAGCACCGGCTCCTTCTTCAGCGAAATCGCCGACGACTACGAAGCCATCCTCTCCATCATCGCCCGCCACCCCATGAACCAGTTTGAGGTTATGAGCTTCCTCGATTCCCGCTGTTCTCCCAATAAAGACAAGTTTCTCGCTAAACTGCGGCAGGATCAACGGGTGGAAGCTGTCGATTATAAAGGAATCACCACGTTTCGCCGGAAATAGTTTTACAAATAGTATAAAAACACATTGAATCGACAAAAAGGATGGAATTTATGAACAATGCGATCAAAAAAGTGGCGGCTATTCACGATTTGTCAGGATTCGGCAGAGCGTCCCTCTGTGCGATCATCCCGACGCTGTCCACTATGGGCGTACAAGTCTGCCCTCTGCCCACGGCCATTCTCTCCAACCACACCGGGGGATTTGAGCATTACAGCTTCGTGGACCTGACCGATACCATGGAGGAATATATCGACAACTGGAAGCGGCTGGACTTACATTTCGACTGCGTGTACTCCGGGTTTCTCGGCTCCACCCGGCAAATCAACATTGTGGCCGACTTTATCGACTACTTCGGCACACCGGACAATCTGGTGGTGGTGGACCCGGTGATGGGGGACAACGGGCGGCTTTACAGCTCCATGAGCGAGGAGATCATCCCTGAGATGAAGCGGCTGGTAGCCAAGGCGGACATCATCACCCCCAACTTTACCGAGGCGGCCTTCCTGCTGGGGCGGCCCTGCGTAGAGCACATCAGTGACGAGGAAATCAAGCAGTGGCTCCTTGAGCTGGCGGACATCGGCCCGGGCATCGTCATCATCACCAGCGCTCCCGGGGAGAAACGGGGGAAAAATACCAACGTCATCGCCTATGACCGGGGCAACGACACCTTCTGGAAGGTGGGCTGCCGCTACATTCCCGCCTCCTACCCCGGCACCGGGGACACCTTCGCCAGCGTGGTGATCGGCAGCCTCCTCCAGGGGGACAGCCTGCCGGTGGCCATCGACCGGGCGGTGCAGTTTATCTCCCAGTGCATCAAGGCAAGTTACGGCTTTAACTATCCCAACCGCAACGGGGTTCTTTTAGAAAAGGAGTTGGGCATCCTCAAAATGCCGGTACTCATCAGCGGCTATGAGATGCTCGAATAAACGCGCTTTGGCACCACATTTTTGTTTTGCATCCGCAGTCTTCTCGAATCGTTCCCACACGGTTCCCGGGAATTTGAAGCCTTCGTGGCGGGTGCGTCTCTTTCATGATCAAATACAAAAAGCCCCGGACTTTTGCGTCCGGGGCTTTTCTCGTTTTCTTTTGGGCCGCCGCTATTCCCTTTGGTTCTTCTGCTCTTTGAGCAGGTCTCTGATCTCGGTGAGCATGGCAAGCTCTGCGGAAATTTCCGGCTCCTCAGGCGCTTCCTCCGTGATCGGCTCCTCCTTTTTGCGGTGGAACAGGTTGATGGCTTTGACCATCAAAAAGACCACCAGGGCAATCAGCAGGAAATTGATGATGTTCTGGATGAAGGTGCCGTAATAGATGGCTGTCTCGGGGACCTCCCCCACCGCCTGGGACAAGACGATCTTAAATTCCGTGAAGTCGATTCCGCCGATGAGGTAGCCGATGGCCGGCATGACCACATCTTTGACCAGGGAGTTGACGATGGCGGTGAAGGCGGTGCCGATGATGACGCCCACTGCCATGTCCATCACATTGCCGCGGGAGATAAATTCCTTAAACTCCCCGATCAGGCTTTTCGCTTTTTCTTTCATCTGCCCATCTCCTTAGCTTTTGCGCACGCCGGGCGTGATGCGCCGGACGCCGCTTCTGTATTGGATCGGCTGCGCTGACCATGAAGGGAGTTTGCCTCCATCGATGGCACTTCGTAAAACAGGCCGCGCTATCGGGTGTGCAGCTCTCCGCGCCCCAATGCGTTGGCGCCACGGCGTCGACCTTTGTTCCACAAGCACAGCTTCGCTGTTTTTCAGTATAATGCGACAAACATGACTTGTCAACGCGCTCTTTGGGTCGGAAAGGCCGGGCCAAGGAAAAGAAAAAAACCGGTATGGAAAAATCCATACCGGTTTTACTTTTTTAAAAGGAGAGATTATTCGCCAGCCTGAATCTCGAAGGTGGGCAGGCCTTTGACTTCGGGAGTCCAAGCCTTGTCTTTTCCACCCAGGATCTCGATGAGCTCGCCCAGACGACGTTTGAAGCCCTTCTTAACCAGGACCCACAGGTCGTAAGCGCCGTTGCCCTCGGTGTTGGCGTTGACAACTTCCGCGACAGCTGCTTTGAGCAGGTCGTTGCAGAGGTTGACTTTGTTGATGCCCATGGAGCAAGCTTTGCGCAGCTGCTCGTCGCCGGTGCCGGAACCGCCGTGCATAACCAGCGGGAAGTTATTGGTGACTTCTTTGATCTCTTTGAGCAGGTCGAACTGCAGTTTGGGAACGACATTGACATAAGCGCCGTGAGCGGTACCAACGGATACTGCCAGGCAGTCGATGCCGGTATCTTTAATGTACTGGAGCGCTTCCTTCGGATCGGTGTAAACGCCAGCGTCTTCCATGTTCTCGCCGTTGCCTACGTGGCCCAGCTCAGCCTCGACAGAAACGCCGACTTCGTGAGCGATTCTCACCAGCTCTTTAACTTCTTTGACGTTCTCATCGTAGGGCAGCATGGAGCGGTCAACCATGATGGAAGTGAAACCGGAGCGGATGGCCAGGATAGCCTGATGGAAGTCAGCACCATGATCCAGGTTGATGGCGACCGGAACTTTGGATTCCTCGGCGAGTTTGCGGAAAACCGGGCCGATGAACTCAAAATCAGGATGATGGGTGATATGTACATCAAGAATGATCGGTGCGTTGAGCTCCTCCGCGATTTCGATGGCTGCGCGTGCATCCAGCTCGGAACCCACGTTTGGCGCTGCAACGGCGTAATTGCCTTCGCTTGCACGATCAAGGATTGCTTTCATGGTTACTAACATAAGTAAACGCTCCTTTTTCAAACAGTATTTGTTTTTCTTGCGGTGAATTGTCCCTACATTTTACCGCCATGTTCATTGTAGCAGTTTACCCGGAATTTTACAAGCTTTTACAATGCCAAAGTTCGTCCATTTCCTCCCACAACTATTGTGAAGTTTGATTCATCTTGTTAAAAATATAACAATTTTATGAAAAGCCCTATCTATCGCTCCCAGTTTGGGACAAGTTTCATCCACAACTTCCAAAAAAACCGGCACTTTTACCGCTTTTCCACTCTTCCTGTACGGACAGCCCCGTGGAAAAGATGGAACTTGTTTCATCCCAAAATCTTAAAAAGGCGAAAAAAGCACCTTTGAAAGCCTCCTTCCAAAGGTGCAACAATTACCCACAATGGTTAACTTTTGGTGATCTTTTGTTTTTCGCCTCTTCCGGGAACGGACAGGCGAAAAGCTGTCCGTTCCCGGGACCCCTATGAAACCCTACTCGCTCGCATGGATTTGGAAGGTAGGCAGGCCCCACACCGCAGACGTCCAGGCCTATTTATGATAGAGCTTTTTGGTTTGATATTTTGGCTCGCAGGTCAGGTTGATGCCCAGCTTGCGGAAGACCGAATCGTCCACCTGGGAGAGGATGACGGAGGAATGTGCCTCGCATCCGCGGAGTTTGGGAAGTTGGCGCATCGCAAGCTCCGCCGTGGGATTGGTTGCGGCACAGATGGAGAGAGCGATCAAAATCTCGTCGGTGTGGAGCCTCGGATTGTGGTTGCCCAGGTGCTTGATTTTGAGGTTCTGGATGGGCTCAATGATGATGGGGGAAATCAGATGCATGTCGTGGTTGATGCCGCCCAGGGCTTTGAGTGCGTTGAGGATGACGGCAGCCGACGCCCCCAGCAGGGAGGAAGTCTTGCCGGTGATGATGGTTCCGTCGGGGAGCTGGATGGCGGCGGCAGGCAGGCCGGTGGCCTCCGCCCGGTCTAAAGCCGGCTGGACCACCGCCCGCTTTTCGGGGGATACACCCGCCTGGTTCATGAGCAGTTCCACTTTATAGACGGCGTCGGCGTCCACCCGTCCCTGGCGCTGGTCGCACAGGGCGTGGTAGTAGCGGCGGATGATCTCTTCCCGGGAGGCCTCGCAGACCGCGTCGTCGTCCACAATACAGTTGCCCGCCATGTTGACCCCCATGTCGGTGGGGGACTTATAGGGGCTTGTCCCCGCGATCTTTTCAAAGATGGCGTTGAGGACCGGGAAGATCTCCACGTCCCGGTTGTAGTTGACCGCCTTCTCCCCGTAGGCCTCCAGATGGAACGGGTCGATCATGTTGACGTCGTTGAGGTCGGCGGTGGCGGCTTCATAGGCCAGGTTCACCGGGTGCTTGAGGGGCAGGTTCCAGATGGGGAAGGTTTCAAACTTGGCGTACCCCGCCTTGATGCCCCGCTTGTACTCATGGTAGAGCTGGGACAGGCAGGTGGCCATCTTGCCGCTGCCGGGGCCGGGGGCGGTGATGACCACCAGGGGCCGGGAGGTTTCGATATATTCGTTCTTGCCGTAGCCGTCGTCACTGACGATCAGGGGGATGTTGGCCGGGTAACCGGCGATGGGATAATGAAGGTAGACTTTGATGCCCAGGTTCTCCAGCCGCTTTTTGAAGGTCTCGGCGGCTGGCTGTCCGGAAAACTGGGCGATGACCACGCTGCCCACATAGAGGCCGATGCCCTGGAAGGCGTCGATGAGACGCAGGACATCCACGTCGTAGGTGATGCCCAGGTCCCCGCGGACCTTGTTCTTCTCGATGTCCGCGGCGTTGATGACGATAACGATCTCCGCCTGGTCTTTCAGCTCCAAGAGCATCTTGACCTTACTGTCGGGAGCAAAACCCGGCAGCACCCGCGACGCGTGGAAATCGTCGAAGAGCTTGCCTCCAAATTCCAGATAGAGCTTGCCTCCAAACGCTGCAATCCGTTTGAGAATGTGCTCGGACTGGAGCTGTACATATTGGTCGTTGTCAAATCCTTGCCTTTTCATCCCGTTCCCCCTTGCTTTTCTCTTTCCATCCTAAAACTGACAAGGAAAAACAGCACGTCATCGGTGCTGTCCTTTTCCATCTGCCTTTGGTTTTCTTTCGCCGGTTTTCCCCCGGCGGTCCGGCCCCCATCCCCGCAGGGCGCGGGCGTTTCGCTCCCGGGGCCGAAACGAAATCACTATGTTGTATTATAAAGAATAAATGCGCGTTTGACAACCGTTTTACAACAGTTCTTCAAAGCTCGTGATATAAAAGGTGGAGAGCCGCTCAATTTCTCCCGCGTCCACCGCGGCGCTGCCGCCGTCGGCCACGCCGCAGGTGGCAAATCCCGCGCCCCGGGCCGCCTGGATGCTGTGGAGGGCGTCTTCATACACACAGCATTCCTCGGCCGGCAGGGCGAGACGCCGGGCGCACTCGAGGAAGATCTCGGGGCGCTCTTTGCCGACCCCCACTTCCTCCACCGACACCACAAACTGGAACAGGTCCAAAATCCCCTGCCGCTCCAAGGCCGGGAGGGCCAGCGCCCGGTCGGTGGCGGTGGCCACGCACAGGGCGACGCCCTCCTCCCTGAGCTTTTCAAGATAATCCCGCACGCCGGGCTTTAGCTGCACCGTATGGGTATACTCCCAGAGCATCAGGTCGTTGAGGCCCTTCATGACGTCCGCGGCGGTCATGGGCAGGGAAAACCGGTCCACCGTGTACTGCGCGCCGTCGACAAAGGTCATGGCGGCAATGGCGATGTTGATGTCCCCCGGGTCCGCAACCCCGTGTTTTTTTAAAAAGAGGGGGACCACCCGGTCCCACGCGCCCATGGAATCGAGCAGGGTGCCGTCCATGTCAAAAATCGCGCCTTTCATGGGTCACTTCCTTCCTTTTGCTAAGTTTAGCCGACAATTCCCTCAGCGATGGCGCCGATGAAGGGAATGCGGAAGTCCTTGTAGCTGGCCGCCTGGACGATGCAGATGAGCCAGACGAGGAAGAAGGCAAAGCTCAAAACGCCAAGAATGAGTTTCCCCAGGAAAAACCAGCCCAAAACAAACCGGATGACCGCGGTGAGAACGGTAAAAATGGCGGACACCAGAATGGACTGCATGGCGTGGATGCGGACATAGCGGTCCTGTTTCTCTAGGAAAAAGATGATCAGTCCGGAAATCCATCCGAACACATAGGAGAGGGCCGCGGCGACGTTGGGCTTCATATTGAGCGTTTGATTCGACATTTTCTTTCCTCCCGCTTGTAATATGTGCCTATTATACCATATTTCCGGCCGGCGGCACAGCCAAACTTTCAAAAAGATTGGCCCGCTCTGTTGGCTCCATTCAGGGAGAATCCCAGCGTTTTTGTAAGTTCTGCATAAAATATTCCGTCTAATTTTTAACACTTCTACTAAAAAAATATTGATATCTGTGAAAAAGCGTGCTATAATAAAACCATACTCAAAGAGTAAAAAATTGGATTGCAATTTGATAAACGAAAGGTAGGTTTTGATCATGGTAGCATTTATCAAGCTGGAAAGCGCTGAAGATTTAAAGACATTCATGAACATGGCTTGGAATTGCGAGGACGATGTGGGCGTCCACACCACCGACGGTAAAATCGCGGATGCGAAATCCGTCCTTGGACTGATGGCGCTGGATTATTCAAAACCCGTACAGGTCGTCACTGAAAACAGCAAGTTCATCGAAAGCCTGGAGAAGTGGAGAGTCTAATCTTCGGGAGCTTTTTGACCCATTGCACGAAACGAACAAAACGGCTGTTAAATCCTCATTTAACAGCCGTTTTTCTCTGTCCATCTTCGGTTGACAAATGACAGCGGGCATATTATGATTACAGTAGAAAAACGATTTTATTTTGACATACTAACCAATTGACATAACGATCATCCCTTCGCTTTAAGTCCGAATCTGGAAGGTGGGAAGCTCTCAATGAAAGAAAACAAGCCTGCAACGATCAAAGATGTCGCGCTCCTAGCCGGTGTCGCTCCCTCCACCGTTTCGCTGGTGCTCAACAGCAGCGACAAGGTGCGTAAGGAAACCCGGGACAAGGTGCTCGACGCCGTAAAAAAGCTCAACTATGTGCCCAATAATTTCGCCGTCTCTCTGCGCCAGTCCCATTATATCTGCCTGGGGGTGCTGGTCCCCGATCTCTATAACTCCTTTTATTTGGAGATCGTCAAGGGGCTTAGAGACCGTTGCAACGAGACGGGATACCCCATCTATGTCTCCGAGACCAAAAATTCCCTGGCGGAGGAGGAGCGGCAGATTTCCTATCTGCGCAGTATCAAAGTCAACTGCTTTGTCTTTATCGGCACCGGGGACGACGACACACAGCTGGTGCAAAATCTGCTCATGAACCCCAATAACCATGTGGCCTACGCGGACAAGTACGACGAGACCGGCACCATTCCCCATGTGGTCATCGACAACTACCGTTCCGCCTACGACGCTATGACCTGCCTGATACAAAACGGATGCGAGAACGTCTATTATGTCACCCAGAAGGTCATGTCTGCGCCGGTGCAAAAGCGCATGGACGGGGTCATCGACGCCATGAAACAGCATGGGATTTACAGTGAAAATAAAATTGTGGTGGCAAACGACGTGCTGCTGGGCAAATTGGAGGCGGGCTATTACGCCATGACCTCCATCCTTTCCAAAGAGGTCCCCGACGGCGTCATGGCCTCCTCCGACTACCTGGCCATCGGCATGAAGCGGGTGCTGTCCGAGCGGGGGTTGCGCATCCCTCAGGACGTATCCATGATCGGTTTTGACAACATCGACATCAGCCGCTACACCGTCCCCTCCCTCTCCACCGTCAACCAGCCCCGGGAGCAGATGGGACGCCTCACCTTCTCCCTGGTCACCGACCGGGACGCCACCTACACCGCGGCCAACAACCGCTTTGTTCTCCAGCACGACTTCATCATCCGCGAGAGCATCCGCAGCCAAAAAGGATAAGATTTTACATAAAGGAGCGTTTCCCTATGAAAATTCTCAACTTTGGTTCGTTAAATATTGATAACGTCTATTCCATGGATCATTTTGTCCGGCCCGGTGAAACCACCGCTTCCCTCAAAATGGAAATTTTCAGCGGCGGCAAAGGGCTCAATCAGTCGGTGGCCCTGGCCAAGGCGGGGGCGGAAGTCTATCACGCCGGCAAGGTGGGCGTGGACGGACAGATGCTCATCGACGTCCTCACCCAATACGGCGCCGACGCCTCTCTCGTCAAAATGACCGAGGGCCGCACCGGCCACGCCATCATCCAGGTGGACAAGAACGGGCAAAACTGCATCCTGCTCTACGGCGGCGCAAACCAGGAGATCACCGCCCAGGATGTGGACGAGGTCCTCTCCCACTTTAACAAGGGGGACATGCTGCTATTGCAAAACGAGATTAGCTCCATCGACGCCATCATCGAGAAAGCCTATGCCAAGGGAATGGTGCTGGCCCTCAATCCCTCCCCCATCAGCAAGGAGCTCCTCCAAATGGATTTGAGCAAGATCACCTACTTTATCCTCAATGAGATCGAGGGCAACGAGATGACCGGGGAAGTGGAGCCCGAAAAGATCGCCCGGAAGATGCGGGACATCTATCCCGGTTGCATTGTGGTGCTCACTTTAGGCAAGCGGGGTGTCATGTACTACGACGGAAAGTCCACCTACACCCACGGCATCTACGACGTCCAGGTGGTGGATACCACCGCCGCCGGGGACACTTTTACCGGCTTTTTCCTCTCCACCGTCATGGCGGGAGAGCCGGTGCCCAAAGCGTTGGAATACGCTTCCATCGCCTCCTCCCTGGCCGTCTCCAAAAACGGCGCGGCCCCATCCATCCCCACCATGGAGGAAGTAAAGAGCGCCCATCTCACCCAAAAAGCATAACCGGGGCCGCGGGCCCCTTTCCTACCAAACGATAGGCGCCGGCTGAAGTCCCGGCGCCTTTGGCCTATCCTGACGGGAAGAAAGCATCCCGCGGGAACAGTAGAAAAGGAGAAAGTGCGATGAAGGAGAACATTACACGCCGTCCGCTGGGAAAATCCGGCGTTTTGGTCAGCCAGGTAGGCCTTGGCTGCGAGCATTTACAGGGCATGGAGGCCGGCGCCATCCGCGCCGTAGTGGACGAAGCTCTCAAGCAGGGGATGAATATCTTTGATATCTTTATGTCCGAGCCCCAGGTCCGCACCGATATCGGCAGCGCGCTGGCCGGGCGGCGGGACCAGGTGCTTTTGCAGGGCCACATCGGCGCGGCTTGGCTCAACGGCCAATACTGCCGCACCCGGAAGATTGACGAGTGCGAGCACTTCTTCGAGGACTTCCTTGTCCGCCTGCGCACCGACTACGTGGACATCGGCATGCTCCACTATGTGGACACCCCCGCCGACTTTGAAGCGGTCTTCCACAGCCCGGTCATCGAGTATGCCAAGCGCCTTAAGAAAGAGGGCGTCATCCGCCTTTTGGGCATGAGTTCTCACGACCCCGGCGTCGCCCGGATGGCCGTGGAGACCGGGCTCATCGACGTACTAATGTTCAGCATCAACCCCTCCTTTGACCTCGCCCCCGCCGGGACCGACCTGGACGGCCTGTTCGGCGGCATCACCGAGCGGCGGGAGGGTGTGGCCGGCATCAACGCGGCCAGGGAGCAGCTTTACCGCACCTGTGAAAGAATGGGGGTGGGCATCACCGTCATGAAGCCGCTGGGAGCCGGACGGCTTCTCAGCGCCGACACCTCCCCGCTGGGGGTCTCCCTCACCCCCGCCCAGTGCGTCCACTACGCCCTGGACCGCCCGGCCGTTTCCTCGGTGTTGGTGGGCTGCCGCACCCCGGAGGAGGTCCGCGCCGCCGCGGCCTATGAAAAAGCCTCGGCCCAGGAGCGGGACTACACCGAAGCGCTGGCGGGCGCTTGGCAGTTTGCCGCCGCCAAGGGCCAGTGCATGTACTGTAACCACTGCCTCCCCTGCCCCAAGCACATCGACGTGGCCCAGGTGGGCAAGTTCCTGGACCTGGCCGCCGCGGAGCCGGAGGTGCCCGCCACCATCCGGGCCCACTATGAGGCTTTGGAGCACCACGCCAGCGAGTGCATCGCCTGCCGCAGCTGCGAGCGCAACTGCCCCTTCCAGGTGCCGGTGGTGGAGCGGATGGAAAAAGCCGCGGCAATTTTTGGAAAATAGACCCGTTTAAGGGGACGCGCCCGCACGTCCCCTGTGTTTTGTAAAAAAAGGGACAGGGAGGGTGTCGGACCGAGCGTTTTAAGCCCTTTCTGCCGAAGGAACCCGGGAAAGGAGCGTGCCCCTCATGAAAATCGGACCCATCCACAGCATGGGCGTCATCGTCAACTACAAATGCAGCGCCAAGTGCCGCCACTGCTGCTATTCCTCCTCCCCCGGATGGCCGGGGGATTATATGAGTGTAGAAACCGCCGGGCGGGTCTTCTCCTGGATGAAAAGCCGCCGGGTGCGCAGCTGCCACATCGGCGGCGGGGAGCCGTTTCTTCGCCCCGAGGCGCTCCTTTCCATCTGTTCCCTCGCCAAGGAGCACGGCATCGGCATCGAATACATCGAGACCAACGCCTCCTGGCACATCTTGGAGGAAAAGACCGTTTCCCTCCTCCGGCAGCTGCTAAAAGTGGGGGTAGACTGTCTGCTCATTTCGGTAGACCCATTTCACAACGAGTTTATCCCCTATTCGAAACAAAAGGAGCTCATCCGCCTGTGCCGGAAGGAGGGCATGGGGACGTTCATCTGGCCCGGCAATTTCGGCGGGGACCTAGAGCTTCTCGACACCAGCGTCCCCCACCCCATTAAAGAGTTCGACGCCCTCTTCGGCGGGGACTACCAGTCCGACGCCGCCCGCTCCTATGGGCTCAACTGCAACGGCCGGGCCATCTCCCTGTGCCGCGGGGCCTATGTGCAAAAGCGGCCGGGGGACATCGCGGGAGAAAACGGACCCTGCACCTGCCTGACCTCCACCGGCCACTGCCATTTGGACCTCTACGAAAACTATATTCCGCCGGTCTGCACCGGCTTTACCATCGCTTTGGCCGACGTGGACGGGGTTTTGGACCGGGAGAAATATCCCGCCCTTTACGCCGCCTATGAAAGAGGGCCCGCCGGTCTCTGGGACTATGCCAAGGGCTTTGGCTTTACACCCTCCCGGGAGCGTTACGTCAACCGCTGTGACCTGTGCTTTGATTTAAAGCGCTTCCTGCTCCAAAACCACCCCACCGCAGACATCGGTTACCCCTCTTATTTCTCCCAGAGCGATTATGAACGAGGTTAAATAGGCATTTTTTGCTCCATGCAACCGCTGGTTGACAAAAAGAAAGCGCTGGTTGGTGGCCTTTTTCTCCCCGGCAAGTTATGCTGGTTGCAGGCTTTCAGCCAAGGTTTACCTATCTAAACTACCAAGGCGGGATCCCCCGCCGGAAAGGCAGTATCGTTCATGGAACTATCACAGCGTTTGCAAGCGCTCAGAAAAGAGCGCGGCTACTCCCAAGAGGATCTGGCCGAACAGCTGGGCATCTCCCGGCAGGCCGTCTCCAAGTGGGAGTCCGGCGCTTCCTCCCCCGATATAGGAAATCTCCTGGCACTCAGCGGCCTCTACGGCGTCAGTGTGGACGCCCTCCTACGGGGGGAGGAGGCCCCTCCGCCCGAAGCGCCCTCCCCTGCCCCGGATCTTCCCGCCGGTCTCGCCGATACCGGCAGCCGGAAAATTGTCCTGCACATCCCTTTGCGCCACTACGAATATAAAAGCAAACGCACTCTGCGGGGCCTTCCTCTCGTCCACATCCACTTCGGGCTGGGGTGCCGGGCCAAGGGCGTCATCGCCGTGGGCAACGTGGCCACCGGCATCCTTTCCTTGGGCCTTGTTTCCCTGGGTGTCGTTAGTTTCGGATGCGTTAGCGTCGGACTCCTTTCTTTGGGGGCGCTGGCCATAGGGCTTTTGATGGCCCTGGGCGGTGTGGCGGTGGGTGGATTTGCCCTGGGCGGCGTGGCCGTGGGCATCGTCGCGCTGGGCGGACTGGCCGTGGGCCAGTATGCCATCGGCTGGGCCGCCGTCGCCTCCCAAATTGCCATCGGGGACATGGCATCCTCCGGCCATCTGGCCATCGGCAACACCGTGGACGGTGTGAGGACGCTGACAAACTCCCTCCCCGCCAAATTTACGGAACTGCCCCGGGACCAGGTACGTGATCTGATTTTGCGGGAATTCCCCCGCATCTGGCGTCCCCTGCTCCATGTTCTCACTTCCATCTTCCATTAAAAATAAAAGACCCGGACTTTAAAGTCCGGGTCTTTTATTTTTCCTCGTTTTCCCCCTGGACGGCGATGTCCCCCAGGCGGATTTCTTCCCAGCGGGTATCGTTTACCCCGATGTCCAGAATGCCGCCCTCGTAGGTCTTCTGAAAGTCCCCGTGGCAGTCGCTGCCGCTGGTGATGAGCAGATCCCGCTCCCGGCAGAGGGCCAGGGCGTCCTCCCGCTGTTGGGGGGTGTGCAGCGGATAATAGCACTCGATGCCGTCGAGCCCGCACAGGAGCATCCGGCGCAGCGCCGCTTGATACTGACTCCGATCCCCCTTGATGGAATAGCCCGGGTGGGCGAGGACTGCCCGTCCCCCGGCGGCGTGGATGGCGGCGCAGGCCTCCTCCATGGACACAAAGCCCGCTTTGGCGTAGCTGCATTTATATTTCCCATACAGCTGCATGACCTCGTCAAAGTTGGAGGCGATTCCCTTGTCCAAGAAGTAATTGAGCGCCGCCCAACCGCCCCGGGCGGGGTTGTTGGGGTAGCGCAGGAATTCCTCCAAAGATACCTGGGGGAAATCTTCCTCCATCCTTTTTAGCAGATCGACGCTCATCTGGTCGAGCTTGCGCCGGTTTTCCCGCACCAGCTTTCGGAAGGCCGCGTCCTTGGCGCTAAAGCCATAGCCCAGCACATGGTAGACCCGGTTTTCGAACCCGCAGTCCAGTTCCACCCCGGTGACCCAACGCAGTTTCTCTTTCCGGGCGGTGGCTTCCAGCCGCCCCAAGGCGTCCAGGCAGTTGTGGTCGCAGATGGCCATGAGCCCTACGCCCCGCGCCGCCGCCCGCGCACAGATGGCTTCGGGGGTCATGGTGCCGTCGGAACAGGTGGAGTGAATGTGAAGATCGACTTTTTCTTTGTCCCGCATCCCCGCGCCTCCTTTACTCTTTTCTCTATTATACCCCTCCTCGCCGGATGGTCAATTGAATTTTGACGGTCGGACTGGTATAATGGGAGTCAGCCTGCGGCGACCGAGCGGTCCCAAGGATACAGCGCGGGGCGCAGACACCCTCACACGGCGAGCGGACGCCCGGCAAGGCTGGGTGTCAATTTTCGCTAGGGGAGCGGGGTCGCTCCCATGGGGGACGCAAAGGCATGGCCGCTGGACGGACCGCTTCCCATGATTTTGCGGCGGCATATGAAAGGAGCAATGCAAGGATGGAAAACATTGGACTGGTACTGGAAGGCGGCGGCCTGCGAGGGCTTTACACCATCGGGGTGCTGGACTTTTTTATGGACCACAACCTCTATCTGCCCTATGTGGTGGGGGTTTCCGCCGGGGCCTGCAATGGATGCTCCTATGTCAGCCGCCAACGGGGTCGCAACTATGAGATCAACATCGGTTACATCGAGGACCCCCGGTATCTCAGCCTGCGCAGTCTCATAAAAACCGGCTCCCTCTTCGGCATGGACTTTATCTTTAAAGACATGCCCCACCACCTGGTACCCCTCGATTACGACACCTTCTACGGCAGCGATACCGCCTTTTATATCGGCACTACCGACTGTGAGACAGGGCAAGCCCTCTTCTTCTCCAAGGAAGAGATGGACTACGACTGCACGCCGCTGGCCGCTTCCTCTTCCCTGCCCCTCATTTCCCCCATCGTCTCCTTCGCCGGACACAAGCTCCTGGACGGTGGCATCGCCGACTCCATCCCCATCGACAAATCCATTGCCGACGGGAACAAAAAGCATGTGGTGATCCTCACCCGGGACCGCGCCTATCGCAAGGAGCCGGGGAAGCATATGGCGCTTTTGCGGCGCAAATACCGCCAATATCCCCAATTTGTGAAGGCCTTGGAAAACCGGCATCTGATGTATAACCGCACCCTGGATGAGCTGCGGCGGATGGAAGCGGAGGGCTCTGTTTTCATCATTGCGCCCCAAAATCCGGTGGCTGTCAAGAGCACCGATAAAAATAAGCGGAAGCTCCAGGCGCTCTACGACACCGGTTATATCGAAGCCTCCCGGTGTTATGAAGCGCTCCTCGCCTTTCTGGAAAAATAGAAAAAGCTGCAAAAAGGCCGGTGAGACAAGCTGTCTCACCGGCCTTTTTTGTGCTTATTTCACCGATCCGTCTCCGCCCATGAGGGCCGTCATTTCTTCGAGTTTTTCCAATGGGAAAGGCGGGCGGGCCACCGGTTTCATCGCCAGTGACATGAGCATCATCGGATTGTCGTCGGCGGCAATTCTGTTGGAGCGCAGGCTCCCGCAGATGCGGCAGCGATGGATGATCGCCCACTCGCCATTCTTGCGGACCCATACGGCGATTGGCTCCATCCTTCCGCCGCAGCCGGCCGCCCGGTCCCCCGGTTCGTTGTCGACGTGGAGACTGGTCAGGCAATTCGGGCAATGATTTCTGTGCTCGCTTCCGGCTCCGGCCGGAACTACGGTTCTTCCGCAGCTTTTGCACAAAAACGTCTCGTTACAGGCGTGTTTTTTGTAATACCCTTTTTCAAATGATTTTTTTTTATTTTCCCGATTCATGGGATGGTTCCTCCTAAAAGTAAAATGCTACTTTTGGGAGGTTTGTGTTACCACTGACAGACGCAAACCTCCCGGTCAGCGTACAATCTCCGTGGTCTTATTATTCTTCATAAAGCTAATCTCCTAAATAATACTGAATGAAACCGTTTCCCCTTTGTCCCAAAGTGGTTGCTTTGACATAGGAGAACCTGTCTTCTCTACTCTACCGCCAAATATCTGAACTGTCAAGCCAACTGCCATCTATTGGTCTTAGTTCCCCTATGGCGCTCCCAAAGCGGCGTCAAGAAAGCCGGCGCATCGGGGGACGGCGCATGAGTATGGCTGCGGGCATCCGCCCTTCCAGCGCGAAAACAGCCGCTTTCGCGGCTATTTTTACTTTTGGCCTTGGTCGTTTTTTGCTGTCTCCTTTTTAAGCTCCCGGTACACGGGGAGATACATAATAAAAGAAAAGATCATGAATCCGGCGGAAATGCAGATCATCACCGTAGTTACCGTGCGGTCGAGAGTGGGAAACGCCACCGTGGCCAGCATGACGATATAAAAAATCACGGTGGAGAGCTTGCCGAACCACTGGGCGCCTTGGATTTTCGCGCCGCCCCGCAGCAACCGGTAACCGCCCAGCATCATCAGCACTTCTTTGATGATGAAGATGGATAGGAGCACCGCCATGCCGGGAATACGGATGGCCAGGCAAATGGCCACGGTGCCCTGGGTCAGCTTGTCCGCAATGGGGTCGATAATTTTACCAAAGTCGGTAATCATATGAAAGTGCCGGGCAATGATGCCATCCGCCATATCGGTCAATCCCGAAAGCAGTATGACGGCGGCGGCAATGTAATATTCCTGTACGGTTTCGGCTGTCAGATAAAAGTATACAAAGATAGGAATCAATAAAATCCTGACAAAGGATAGTACATTCGGTATGGTCCAAATCTTTTTCGCGTCCAAACTTTTTACCTCCGCAACTGTGCCCAACTGTGCGCCAGTCTTCTCTTTCCTGCCGCAATCATTCGACAACAAAATCATTATATCATACTAACTTATGGATGAACATACCATTGATTCTGTTTTGTCCCGGATTTTCTTCTTTCTTTCACGGTTGACGCCCCACCCCTTCTATGATAACATGTGTATCATATCACAGCGTTCCAGCAATAGCCATTAACTTTTTATTACGTTTTCCTGTGTATAAGTCATGCCTTTTGGCTTTTGAGAGAGAGGTCTTCCTTTGATGAATCTAACCAAGTCCGGAAAAATCCTGTTTTGCGCCCTCACCGTGGCGCTGGTGCAGCTACTTCTCTACTTGAGCAGCGGCTTTGTTAATCCCTTTCTCCTGGTGTTAACCCTGCTGCCGCTCCTGACCATCCTGCTCACAGTTGCCTTGACCCTGCTCATCCGCACCAAGTGGATGGTGATAGCCACCTTGGCCGTCTCCTACATTCTTGGCATGTTCTTATTTTTCAATACAAGCTTTTGGGTCTGGGTGGCGGTGTACACCGTGCTTGCCTTGGCCACCACGGTGTTAATCGGTATGATTAGCCGCAAAGAGTCCTAAAGCCATGCAAAGCGCCCGCTTCCGGGCGCTTTTTTATTGCGGCCAAAGAAAAGCAGAAAAATACCGCTGACACAAGTCGGCGGTATTTTTCTGCTGGAGACGAACTAAAAAGTTCAGGATGGAGGAAAGAATATAATTATAAAAAAGAGGAGAAAGCAATACAATTCTCGTTATATTGACAACTTGATTATAGCACAGAGTTGTCTTTCCTGTCAAAGCTTTTGTTGTAAATTCATGAAATATTCATATTGAGTTGAGTCAATAAGACCATTGACAACTTATTTTTTATCGTTTCGGTATTGGTCGCCAGCGAATTTCCCCCTCTTTCCCCAAGGCTGCCTGTTCCAAATGCTATGGGCAGCCTCGGGCGGGCGAAAACGCGCGCAGGGGAAGGCCGCCGCCGGATGCACGGCCATCGTCCATCGCCAGGGCCCAACAGTGGCAAAAAAATGGTGTTTTTGGGAAAATCCGGCCGGAAAAATGGAACACAATGTGTAAAAGCTATGGCGCGAGGGGATTGACTATGGTAAAATGTAAAGCAACACAATCCCAAAGCATCTGCTGTGCGGACAGGCTGTAACCAGCCATCCTTCCCGCGCAGTTTGAGAACATAATATGACCGTATCTATCTGTTTTTGCGGTTACAACTTTGAATAGAAGGTGTACAGATGAAATATTTCAGCCGAAACATGCGGTTTTGCGCCGTCTTTCTCATCGCCGTACTGCTCACAGCGCTCATGATACCCTGTGCGGCGCAAGCGGAGGAAAAGGTGCTGCGTGTTGCCTATCCCGATGCGGAAGGCTATACCATGACCACGCCGGACGGACATCGCTATGGCCTGGTGGTCGATTTTCTCAATGAAATCGCTAAGTATACCGGCTGGAAATATGAATATGTGGATACCAACAGCACCAATTTGCTCGATCAGTTCTTTTCCGGTGATTTTGATCTGATGGGCGGAAACTATTACGCGGAGGGATATGAGGAATACTTCGCCTACCCCGACTTCAACTGCGGATACAGCAAAATCGTCCTCTTAACCCGCCGGGATGATGACCGGATCAAGAGCTATGACCTGAGCACCTTCAACGGCAAAACCATCGGCGTTTTCGAGCGGGCCACCGAAAATATCCGCCGGCTCAAAGAGTATCTATCCAGCAACGATCTGGACTGCACCATCAAGACCTATACCTTCGAAGACTTGTCCATCACCGGCGATCTCTTCCCCTTTTTAGAAAATGGGGAGGTCGACATGCTGGTGGGCAACAGTAAAGACTCGGAATCCGGATTCAATGTGGCCGCCACCATTGAATCCCAGGCCCACTATATCGTGACCACCCCCGGCAACCAGGAAGTCCTGGACGGCTTAAATATGGCGCTGGAAAAAATTTATCAAGCCAATCCCAACTTTGCCTCGGAAGTCTATGCCGCCAATTTTTCCACCATCGGCAGCGGCCACATCGTGCTCAGCCGCCAGGAACAGGGCTACGTCCGGCAGAAAGGGACGGTGACGGTAGCGGTCCCCAACAACTGGCACCCCATATTCTGTTTGGATAACGAGGATCAGCACGACGGCCTGGTCCCCGATTTTCTAAAGGAAGTGGCCAATTATGCAGGGCTCCAGTTTTCCTATCTCTATTGTGACAATTATGCCGAATCGATCAGCAAGGTGCAAAGCGGCGAGGCCGATATGCTGGGCTTCTTTGTGGGGACAGAGGAGGACGCCATGGAACGGGGCCTGGCACTGACCTCCTCCTACACCAAGATGGATTCCATCCTCGTGCGCAACAAGGAGTCCACTTATCCGGCCGAAGGATTGGTGGGAGCGGTCCTGGAGGGCTGTGAGCTGCCCTCCAATATCGTGGCGGATGAGGTCAAGCACTACCTCACCGTCGCTGAAGCGCTCTCCGATGTCAACAAGGGCAAAGTGGACTTTTTCTATGGCATCTCTTCCCATCTGGAATATATCATGCAGCAACAGCATTTTCCCAATGTGGTACAGGTGAATCTGGTTAACGACAGCACGGACATCGGCTTTGCAATGGGCGTGCCGGTGGACCCGGATTTGTTCACCATCGTCAACAAGGCCATCAACAATATGACCGAAGAGCAAAGGGACACCATCAGCAGTCGAAACTTGGTTTCCATTGGCGAATCCCGGATGACCTTGACCGGCATCATTTACGCCAACCCCGAACTGGCGATTTCGGTGGTATCGGTCTTTTTGCTGCTCATCCTCGCCACCGTCATCTTGATTTTCCGCGCCCGGCTGCACACCGCGGCCATGCAGAACGAGCTGGAAAAGGCGGAAGCGGAAAGCCGGGCCAAGAGCGAATTTCTCTCCCGGATGAGCCATGAAATCCGCACCCCCATGAACGCCATTGTAGGGCTCACCGATTTAACGGGCATGATGGAGGGGCTGCCGGAAAAGGCGCAGGGAAATTTAGCGAAAATTAAATCTTCCTCCCATTATCTGCTGGGGCTCATCAACGACATTCTCGATATGAGCCGCATTGAAAACGGCAAGATGGACCTGAGCCGCGAATCCTTCTCCCTCGGACTCCTACTCGATGAGCTGCAAAACATGATGAAGGCGGAGGCCCAGGAGAGAAACCTCAACTTCCGTGTGGAGAAACAAATACAAAACGATGTGGTCCTCGGCGATCCGGTCCGGCTGCGTCAGGTTTTCCTCAACCTGCTCTCTAACGCCTTTAAATTCACCCCGCCCGGCGGCACTGTCCGCATCCTTGCCAGGGAGGACGCCTCTACCCCCGAGGAGGCCACCTTCACCTTCCGGGTCGCCGACACCGGCGTGGGCATTTCGGAGGAAGACCACGAGCGCATCTTCCTCAGCTTTGAACAGGTGGGCCCCAACATCACCAAGAGCCAAGGGACCGGCCTTGGACTGGCCATCAGCAAAAACATTGTCCAGCTCATGGGCGGGGAACTGCTCCTCCAAAGCCGGACAAACGAGGGCAGTGAATTTTATTTCACCGTCACCTTCCCTAAAGGCCGGAACTTCGCCCAAATGGCGCAGCCGGCTGCCTGTACAAAGAAAGACCGGCTGCAGGGCCTTTCCATTCTGCTGGCGGAAGACAATCTTCTCAACGCGGAAATCGCCAAGGAACTTTTGACTTTGCAGGGCGCACAGGTCACCCATGCGGAAAACGGCAAGCAGGCGGTTGCGCTGATGAAAGAGAGCCGGCCCGGAACCTATCAGATCATCCTGATGGACATCCTCATGCCGGAGATGAACGGTTTGGAGGCGACCCAGGCCATCCGTTCCCTACGCCCCGACACCGCCTCCATCCCCATCTTGGCCATGACCGCCAACACCTTCAAAGAGGATGTGGATGCGGCGCTGGCAGCTGGCATGACCGGCTTTATTCCCAAGCCCATCGATGTCAATTACCTCTATAACGCCATCGAACAGGCACGCAAGGACCGTGTCAAGCCCTGATCGGCGTTCGGCGTATCCCGAGGCAAGCCCTCGCCATGGCACGGCATCAGGCAAACCCCACCATGAAAAAATGAAACAAAAGGCCCGTCCCCGAAGCTATGGCCGCTTGGGACGGGCCTTTTTTGCAAGCCTTCCCGGCCGCGCGCTCCCCCCTCCCTTAACTTTCCCTTCACAGCGCCATGTTGCCGGTCACGCCCCAAGCCGAGTGGCGCGCGAGCTGATACAAGTTGGATGCATTTTTGTGTTATAATAAAACAATCACTGCAAAGGAAGGAGGAATGGAATGATGGGTGCCATTCGGATACTCATTGCGGAAGACGAGTCCACCATCGCGGAACTCATCGGCGTGGCGCTCGACCGCGCGGGATACGCTTGGGAACACGCGGCTACCGGGCGGGAAGCGGCGGACCGGCTGGAGGAGCGCGACTATGACTTGGTCCTACTCGACATCATGCTGCCCGAAATCGACGGATATGAACTGATGGAGTATCTGGGACAACTCAACATACCCGCCATATTCATCACCGCCAAGGGAACGCCCGCCGACAGGGTCAAAGGGCTGCGCATGGGTGCGGACGATTATATCGTCAAGCCCTTCGATCTCGATGAGCTGGTAGCCCGCGTTGCGCTGGTGCTGCGCCGGTACAACAAAAGCCGGGGCTTGCTCCATGCGGGGGATGTGACGGTGGATACGGCGGCCCGGGAGGTCATGCAAAACGGAACGCGGGTGGAGCTGACACCCAAGGAATACGATCTGCTTCTATTCCTCATGCGCAACCGGGGCGCCGCCCTCTATCGGGAAACCCTGTTTGAAAAGGTGTGGGGCGAGGACTTCACCGGTTGCACCCGGAAGCTGGATCTCCATATCCAGCGGTTGCGCAAAAAGCTGGGCTGGGAGGATAAAATCCAGACTGTTTATAAAGTCGGGTACCGGCTAGAGGCATCGCTATGAAATTTTCCGCTAAGCTTATACTCAGTGTCACGGTTATCGTCTCCATCCTCTTCTCCCTGGGGGGCACCTTACTGGTGGCCCGCAACTTTTCCCACGCTTTGGAAAATGCTGCGGCTCAAAACACCGGCCAGCACATGCTGGAACGGTACGCCATCGAGTCAAGCATACTGGGATATGTGTTGGGAGGCGCTCCCTATTCCAACGAAAAACTCAAGGAATACGCCCTGAGGATGACCGATTACTCCGACGCGGCAAGCCGGTTGATCGGCTTATACGGCGAGGACGGGGCGGTGATCGCCGAAAACCTGCCCGCCCTCCCGGATGAGGATAAACAGGCGGCCCTGATGCAGGGGGAGGACACCTACCTGCTTCGCCGGACGGCGGGGCGCACTTTCATGATCGTCACCTCCCGCATGGCCGTCGCTTCCCATCAGGCGACTTTGGTGGGCGCTTACGATGTGACGGCGCTCTACCATGAACGGGACCGGCAGCTGCGGGAATTCTTGCTATTGGATGCGCTGATTTCCTTGCTGTCGGTAGCGGCCGTGGGTATACTGTCCACCATCCTCACCCGCCCCATCCAAAAGCTCAACATCGCCAGCCGGAATATTGCGGCCGGCGCATACCACGAGCGCACCGAAATACGGACGCGGGACGAAATCGGGGAACTGAGCATGAGCTTCGACAGTATGGCGGCGGCGGTGGAGGCAAGAATTCATCAGCTTGACGACGCGTTGCGGCAAAGGGATGATTTCATCTCCGCTTTTTCCCATGAGATAAAAACGCCGATGACCTCTATCATCGGTTATGCCGATATTCTGCGCACGGCCGCCGTGGACAAGGAAAAACAGCTCCGCTATGCGAGCCTCATCTACCAGGAGGGAAAGCGTCTGGAGGAGTTGTCGCGCAAACTTATGGAATTGATGGCGCTGACGGAAAAACGAAGCGTCCTCGTCCCCATCCAGGCGGAGGGGATGCTGCTGCGCCTCAAGCGGCGGATGGACGCGGCCTGGGACGGCGTCCAGGTGCAGGTAGAAGCCGATACCGTCCCCGTCATGGCCGACGGCGCGCTCCTCGAGTGCCTACTTGCCAACTTGCTCCATAACGCGCGCAAATCCGAACCGCGGGACGCTGTGGTCTATCTGACGGGCAAACGCTTCGGCCCGCGCTACCGGATCACGGTGGAGGACCGAGGGTGCGGAATCCCTCCCGACGAGCTCGCGCGGATCACCGAGCCTTTTTACATGGTGGACAAATCCCGTTCCCGGGCCCAGGGCGGCGCGGGGTTAGGACTGTATCTGGGAGAACGGATCGCCCGGATACACGGCACAGCGCTGCATTTCGAGAGCGCGCCGGGAGAAGGAACCCGGGTTTGGGTGGAACTGGAGGTGATGGCGGATGCAAGCGCGGATCAAGACAGATAAAGCCCTCCTACGCGCCATTCTGGCCATCGTTTTGTGCGTCTTTTTGACGGTGGGCGCGGGCCTCTTTCCCCTGATTTACTTCCACCTGTCGGATGAGGCACAGATCCATGGCGTCCATTCCCGGAAAACCCCCTCCGCCAATATCGACCCTCAAGCCGAGGACATCTATCTTTTGGGAGCCATCCGGGACCTCTATGAAAGCGCTTCCTCCGCCCCCGACATCTGGTCGGCATCACAAAGCTTTCCCCAAGCGTATAAAGAACTGCTGGAAGAAGCGGGATTTCCACCGGGTTATGGCGCGCTTCTTCCAGCCCAGCCCGTTTTTTATTCCAACGCCGGTGGCGAAAACCGGATGCTTTCCCATTATGTGGCGGTGGCATCCGAGGCCACGGCGCAAGATCCGTTGATCCGCTTTCAGATCGAACAAAAGACCGGCAAACTCATCTTTTTAGGCATCGGACAGAAAGGGTTGGCAACCTCCCTCCCCCTGCCCGACCGGCAAAAACTAATGGACGGCTATCTCCAGTATCTGGGGCTGGATGTGCTCAATGACTGGAAGGAAAATGAAATTGGGCGGATGTCCGCCAAAGCGCAAATGCAGCTTTACTGTCTCTATAACGACGATGGGCTCCTACTATGCGTCGCACCCATTGGGTTTTATGACAATAACCGCCTCCCTGATCTGCTGTCCTCCCTGCTGACCTGGTCCCAACTCGTACCCGCCGGCCCCACATAGATACGACATAGATACACCCCCGTGCTAGGATAACGTTTGTAAGCAATGCGCGCCCGTACCGGCGCAGCGGCCATTGCTTACTCCGGCGCAGCAGCGCCTATGTTAACCCGGCGCGGGGGTTTTTCGCGCCTGAAAATCAGGGGCGATTCCGCCCCAGAAGGAGTGATGATCTTTGAAACGACTACTGTTCCTATTCCTTGCCATCCTGCTGCTCTTCACCGGATGCGCCGCGGGGGACCAAACAGAACAAAGCCATTCCACCTTCCACGGCACATCCTCCGGCGGCCCATTGGGGAAGTCGTCTTCCGCCTCCGGTGGACCAGCCTCGACACAGCTCCAGACACTGGGACGGGGCTCCGGCAACAGCAAAGGCTTCTACCGGATATCCATGGACCTCCCTACGGATGGCGACACCTATGCCCTGCTGCTTTATGTGGATTACGCCTCCCGTCAGGAAGTGCCATTGTGCGGGAAGCCGTCCTGTGCTCACAATACCGACGAGTGTACCGCTTATCTGCCGGGCAGCTCTTTTGAATACAAAATTCTAGCGGAGGAAGATCAGCTGTTTCTGTTTTATCTGCCCATTGGCGGCGGGGCGGTATGGATCGGGGGGGACGGCATCGAGGCGGCCGCGCCCTGTTTGTTTTCCATGAATCCGGACGGTACGGGGCGGACAAAGCTGCTCGATCTGCCCACCGGCACCCTCCTTGCCGAGCCGATTGTCTATGGCGGCGGGAATATTTACGCCACCGCCGAGACCACGCGGATGGAGAATGGGGAGGGCGGTCTCGCCCAGTCCGTGACCGAAAACCGCCGCTTAGTGGTCTTCAATACCGTTCAAAAAACCATGGAGGACGTCTGTTCTCTTCACTACTTCGACCTGCTGGTGGGCGCTTACGACAACCGTCTTTTGCTCAAACGATACGAATTTACAGAAAACCCCAACGCTCTCAGCGACAGCGCGTATAACGCCCTATTCTCCCAGACGCCCGTCCGCCTCGTCTCTCGGGACCCTGCCACCGGGGAAGAGAAAGAGCACATCGCGGGCAAAGGTGGGGAACTGGACGACCTTTGTGTCGCCGGGGACACGGTGTATATCGGCGGGCCCTCCTCCACCATCCGTCGTCTCACACTGGCCGACGACCAGGTGTCCCTGCTCACCGATAAGCTGCCGGCAGGCCGGCACTGGCTGGAAGCGGAGGACGACCATGTGCTGGTTATCTACATCGACAACCAGCAGGTCAATGCCGATGTGACCGATGTCCTTAAAGTGGACAGCGAGACCGGGGAGCTTTCCCCCTTTACCCTGTTTATCAAGAAGCCGCGGGAAAGGGTCTCCGTCCTGGCACGCAACGGGGAGCAGTATCTGGTGCTCTGCGGGTACCGCAGTGAGGAGAAAAAGACCTGGGCGGGTACCCATCAGGTGGAGATACAGGGTTGGAACTGCGCGCTCATCAATGTGGAAGATTACTGGAACAATCGGGACGCCTATATCCCCATCCAAAACAGCGGCGAAAACGAGGGGGGCTGATGATGCTAAAGCTTTGTGAAATACGGAAAAGTTATCGTGGCCACCTGGCCCTGGACGGAGTCAGCCTTCTCCTTCAGCCCGGCGTCACGGGGCTATTGGGACCCAACGGGGCGGGAAAATCCACCCTGATGAACATCCTCACCGACAATTTGCTCCCCGATAGCGGAGAAGTGCTCTTTGACGGCATTCCCATCCGCCGCATGGGGAAAGCGTACCGCCGCCTGCTGGGGTTCACGCCCCAGCAACAGGGGCTCTACGATGATTTTACCGGCCGCCGTTTTCTCAGTTATATGGCAGCTCTCAAAGAAATCCCCCGCAAGGACATCGGCGGTGAGGTGGAACGGACAGCGGGGCTGGTCAATCTTTCGGCTGAGCTGGATCAAAGGATCGGCGCTTACTCAGGCGGAATGAAACAGCGCCTGCTCATCGCACAAGCGGTGCTCGGCGATCCCCGCCTACTCATCTTTGACGAACCTACCGCGGGTTTGGACCCCAGGGAGAGGGTCCGGGTTCGCCAACTGCTGGCGTCGCTGGCCCAGGAGCGGACGGTGCTCGTCGCGACCCATGTGGTTCCGGATATTGAGAGCATCGCCGACAACGTCATTTTGCTCAAGTCCGGTCGGATAACGGCGTCGGGCCCACCGGAGGAACTCATCGGCCGCTATGCCCCGGGGGCAACGCTGGAAACGGTATATATGCAGCTTTTTGACAAGGAGGTGGAAAGTGAATGCGCCCAAACGGAAGAGTAGGCCTAGTGAGGTGCGAATTGTGGAAGGTTTGGGGGAAAAAAGGATTTTGGTGTGTCGTGGCGGCTCTTTTCGCAGTCAACTTGTTTTTGCTGTGGTACATCGACCGGCCGGAACGCACGGGAATTCCCGCCGGGGCCAACCAGCGTCTCGCATCGGATTTGCAGGGACTAAGCGAGGAGGAAAAAACCGCCTTGCTGGAGGGCTCTTACGAGCGAGCCGCCGCCTATGCCCTAATAGAGCGCATCCGCCTTGCTCAGGCAGCGGGCGGCGAAGACCTAGAGGAGCGGATTGACTTTATGAAGAGCGAGCACCCGGGCCTCGCGGAAAAATATGAGGCCGGCTATGACAGCGCCGCCGCATCGCCGCGCTATGCCGTGGACTGGCAGCGGGAAGCCGAATTTCTCGCCCCAGTGGTGGAAGAACTGCGGCAGATCCACGGTTATCCCGCCTTTTTGGAGGAAATTCGGAATAAGTCGGAACGCCTCTCCGGCATCTCCATCTTCGGAGGCGCGGCAGATTCATTTTCCACGCGGAACATCCGCAAAACAGCGGCGGACTATGCCCGTCTTGGGAACCGGAACCTATCTTTTGACAATTCCCACGGCCTGTTGGCCGCCACTGATTCGATATACGGCGATGTCTTGTTCCTCCTAGCATTGTTTGCTCTCTCCTGCGTCCTGGTGTTTGAGGAAAAGCAAAAGGGGCTCTTTTCTTTGCTTCGCGCTTCTCCAAAGGGGCGCAGACCGCTCATGGCCGCCAAGCTTTCCGCCATGGCCGTCAGCGCCGGAATTTTGGCCCTGCTCCTGTTCGGCGGTGGGCTAATCTGGTGCGCCGCCACCATGGGGCTTGGCGCCCTGGACCGCCCGTTGCAGTCGGTGGGCGCATTTATGGGCAGCGCTCTGCCGCTCACCATCTGGCAGTATCTGCTGCTGTTTTTTCTCACCAAATGGGCGACGGGATGTCTGGCAGGGCTCTGTGTCTTCTTCATCTCCCTGCATGTGCGGCATCCGGCTCTGGCATTTCTGGCCCTGGCGGCGCTGTTTGGGACGGGATTCGCCCTGTATGCAGGTATTTCCCCCTTCTCCAGCTGGAATTTGCTCAAATACCTCAACCCGGCGGCTATCCTCAGAACCAATACCATTTACACTACCTACCGAAACTTTAACCTGTTCGGCTGGCCTGCCAATCAAATCCCAGTCACCGTATTTTTCCTGTGTATCGCGCTCATCTCGCTGGTGGCCGCCTGTTTGCTCACCGCCGTCCACAAACGAAATTACAGCGTTTTTCAGATGGCCCTTCCATCGCTTGGCCACAGCCCGCATATACGCCGCCGCTCACCGGCCGGCGTGTGGGGACAGGAGGCCTATAAACTTTTGATAAAAAACAAAGCGGCGCTTTTCCTGGCTCTTTTTGGAATTCTTACCGTCTTTCTCCTTCCCCGGCAACCGGCCTACCTCACGCCGGACGAATGGCAATATCGAGCGGCTTTGCAGGAGTTGGAGGGGATATGGACACCGGAGAAGCAAGGGAAAATCGACGATCAGCTCGCGCTCATCGAAGATGCACAGGAACATATCGAAGCCATCGATAGGAAGGAGAGCGCCGGAGAAATCAGCCGTGCTCAGGCCGATCAGATGAGCGCTCCATTTGACCGCGTCCTCCAAGGCAGGGAACTCTGGGATGCTCTGGCGCAGCGTGCGGAAACTCTCCAGGGACGGCCCGGCGCCGGTTTTTTATACGACACAGGATACCGCACCCTATTTGCCCGCACGGGAAACGCAGGGAATTTGCTCCCCCTCCTGGTAACAATGGTGCTATGTTTTTCCACCCTCTTCGCCATGGAATATCCCGGCGGGACAATTCGCCTCATTGGTGCGGCTCCTCTGGGAAGGCGAAGGACAGCGGCTTCTAAATTGACGCTCTGCTTTCTGCTGACGCCGCTGTTGCTTGCGCTGAGCGCCCTGCCCGAACTTGTATCGGTTGGTATTACCTACGGCTTCCCCGGCTTGTCTCTTCCGGCGGCCAGCTTGCCTGACTATGCCGGACTACCAATCTGGCTGCCGGTCTGGGGGCTTCTGGCCGCGCATTATCTATGCCAAATGATAGTCTGTATCGCCGCAACGGCTTTGTTATGCGCCCTTTCTCTGAAAACAAGGAAACCTATTTCCTCCATGCTGCTGGGCGCCATGCTATTAGGAGGTCCTGTGTTACTTACAGCCATGGGGCTTTCTTCGGCTAAGTATGCCAGCCTGCTGCCTGCCCTCGAGCTGGGGAGGTATGCGGCGCAGCCCGAAATATTCGCTTTGTTTCCCTGGTTCTTTCTTTTCTATTTGGCGGTGGGCGGTGTTTGCACAACCTATGTCTTCGTCCGCTTTGGCCAGCCGTGGACTTTTTCGGCGCATCGCCGCCCAAGCCATGGGGCTAAGCGTTCATAAAACAAGTACCGCTCCATGCCGAACCTCCTTCTAAATACAAAGCAGGGGTGAGCCATTTGCTCGCCCCTGCTTTGTATATAAGGCTCGTATGTGTTAAGGAAGGATTCGCTGCCCCGGCGCGGGTGGATTGTCTGGACAATGAAAAAAGCCTGGAGCGCGTATTGGCTCCAGGCCCTACCTGGTGGCATTGCAGGTTCAATCGCTGCCCCGGCGCGGGTAGGTTGCCCGGACAAAGAAAGAACCTGGAGCGCGTATTGGCTCCAGGCCCTGCCTGGTGGCGGAGACGGTGGGATTCGAACCCACGGACGGTTTCACCCGTCAAACGATTTCGAGTCGTTCTCGTTATGACCACTTCGATACGTCTCCCTATTTCTTTTTCTTTCCAGCGGAAAGCACTGAAGGGTCCCGATCCCTCAGATAAAAAATATTATAGCAAACTTTCCTCTAAAATTCAATGCTAAAATGAGCGGTACCGCCGGACTCTGGCGGCACCGCTCATTTTGCATTTCTAAGACGGCGTGCTTTTGGAAGTATGCATCCGCTGCGCCATCTTCCGGTGGGTGCTGGAAAGGAAGGTGAAAGCCCGATAGAGGTTGGGGCGCAGGATAAAATCGAAGTCCCCGACCAACTTAACGACCTTGCCCTGAAAGGACTTCTTAAACCGGTAGATCCCATAATAGCTGCTTTCGGGGTCATCGTAAAAGGGAATCCCCTGGAAGTCATAGGTGTGACAGCCGGTTTCTATGGCCCATTGGATCATCTCCCACTGCATGAGATAGTTGGGCATGACGTTGCGGTGGTCGTTGTCCGAAGCGCCGTAAAGATAACAGGTCTTCCCCGCGTAGTTGACAGCGATGGCCCCCGACACCGGCTCCCCCTCATAGTAGCACAGATACAGCCGGGCGGCAGACTGCATGCTTTTGAGGAGCCTCTCAAAGTAGGCAAGAGGCCGGGGGGTGAAGCCGTCCCGCTCTGCCGTGATTTGATAGAGCTTATAAAACTCCGGTAGGTGGCTTTTGTCCTGCACCAGGCACTGGACGCCGTGGCGCAGGGCCACCCGGATGTTGTAACGGCACTTGCTGTGAAAGCCGGCAAACACCTCTTCGGGCGTCTTCCCCGCGATGTCCAGCATGTAGTTGATTCTGGTCTGGACCGTGGTCAGGTCCTTTTGGTCCGGTTGGTACCGGAACCCCAGGTTTGTGCAAAGCGAGATAAACGCCTCGTCCGTCTCCTCCACATAGGGGTCAATTTTGAGCAGGAAGCCGTTATATTTCTTTGCCACCATCTGCACGCCCGCCATCAAGTCCTCCAACACCTCGGGGGCGTCGGGAGGACACAGGGGCCCTCTGGGCGCATAGAGGATGCTGGCGCCGAATACTGGCGCTTTCTTCACGAGGACCATCATGGATCCCACAATGCGCTGATCCTCTTTATCCCGGCTGACGATGATGGAGCAAATCCAATTGGACTTGACCTTGGCCCACCGGTAGGACTGCATAAACGTCCCCTGGGGATGGTGGGTGACAAAGTCCTCATATTCCATTAAGTTTTGAGGGGAAAGAAATTCCAAAGCACTCATCTCATTTCGTGTGAATTGTACGCGATCTGTTTACCTGATCTTTTTAATGGAGTGGATGATCACCTGTTCTTGGGTGTCGCCGGTGTCTCTGCCCTGTTCGTCGAGGCAGGGCACTTTCATTACCTGTAAGCGGTACTCCCATTGGGGCAGGGTGTCCGCCATCTGCTGCACCTGATATTCGCTAAGTCCATCAAAGCTGCTGGAGAAGCTGGCCAAGATGCCCCGGTCCTCGTCCAGATAATAGTAGATGTCCCCCTCCTGGGGCTGCTCGGTGATATAGACAAAGACCACCCGGAGAACAATCTCGCTCCCCTGGCGCTCCCAGCTCAAAAGACAGGGGAACCGGCCTTCGCTGCGCCCGCCCCAGCGCCCGGTGTAGGTCCCGGCCTCCGGGTCGTAGCTGAGCGCCAAATCCGTGCCTTCCCCACTGCTGCCGTGGACTACCTTCACGTCGGGACCGAAAAATTCCCGCACCCTTTTTTCCACGATGTCCGCCGGTATGGTAAAGGTACTGTCATCCATCGAAAGCCCTTCCAGCCGTGCCGCGTCGGCGACCAGGTCATAGGTGGGCTGGACGGTGGAAAAATCCTTGCCGAAGCCGTCGAGCTGGCCGCCGATGAGGGCGAGATTTTCCCGGATGACAACTTCCCCTTCCAGGGCGTCGGGGATTTTCCACTGCGCCGGCACCTCTTTAGGCCACTGATCGGGGGAATTGTAGCCGCTCTCCAAGGCTTGCAGCTCTCGGCTCATCTGCTGGCGCAGGGCGCTTATCCGGTCCCGCTTTGCCTGATAGGCCTCGATCTGTTCTAGCTCCTCATCGGTGAGGGCCCGCTCTCCGTTTTTCTGTGCCCAGAAAAGGCGGTCCATCATCTCCTGCTCAACAGAAAGGGATGCCTCCAATTGATCGAGCTCGCCATACTTCTCCTTGACTTTCTGATACTCCTCCTCGGGCAGGGGTACCCGGCCATAGAGTTTGTAGACCTCCTCCACCGTCATGTCCCCTGCGGAGACCATCTGGACGATGAGGCCCGCGTTCATCGGTTCCAGCCCGGCAGCCTTCCGCTCCTCGTTCCAGTTCTCAAGGCGGAGGGTAAAATACCGGTCAAAAATGCCGTAGGAAGCGCTAGACGGATTTAAATCGTCGGGGTTCATCCCCATCTGGGCCGCCAGGCCCGGCAGGTTGAGCACCGTAACCGCCACGGCGGTAATGCATCCCAGAGAGATCAGCACTGCGAGAGCCACCGCCAGAACAAACGTCTTTCTCAGCGGCATCTTCCTGTACACTTTCGCCTGGGACTGGGCGGCCACGGTGACGCGCTGCAATAGATGTTCCTCATCCAAAAAGAGATCTTGGGTCTGTTGTGTTACTAACTTTTCATAAAACTCCTGTGAGGTCACTTATGGCACCTCCCTATACGTGTTTTTTAATTCATTGAGGGTTCGATAGATGCGGCTGGTGGCGTTGGATTCGGAAATTTGCAGATACTCAGCCGACTCCCGGATGGTCAGCCCCAGCCGGAAATGAAGGATGAACAGGCGTTTGGTCACTTCCCCCCGCTCCTCGATCATCTGCCAAATCTCCTGCATCAGCGCGCCCTGGGAGAGATCGGGATATTCCTCCTGGGCAAACTCGTATTCCAGCCCGTCCACCGCGTCCTCGTCGGAGAGGGAGCGGATTTCCTTCTGGCGCTTCAGATGTCCGTAATACCGGGTCAGCTCGTGCTTGACCGATTTTATCAGATACTTGCGCGCCGACTCCACATCCATGGTCCCCTTGCGGAGCATCCTGCGAAAAAAGGAGGTGTACACCGTCTGCAAAAGGTCGTCGGTGTTGCCCACATCCCGGATACAAGCCACCGTGTAGGCAAAAATGTCCCGATAGGTCTCCCGATAGATCTTCTCAAACTCCTGTTGCATCATCTGCGCCAAAAAATCCCCCTCCTCTCCCCTTGTATTTCGCTCTGAATAGCTATTCACTAATAATAAGGCGTTTTGCAGCAGTTTTCTTGCAAACTTTTTCATAATCTCCAAGCCTACATTCGTAGTCTAACTCCAGTCTACACTCGTCGTCTTCCAATGTCAATCCTTTTCTTCAAAAAGCGAAGGATTATCGTCATTATAGTCCATATTTGGATAATATTCAATAGATGGAGCATATTTTATACTGATGATAGAAGTATGGCGAATCTAAGTCAAAGGCTGGCAGAACGATGATTGTATACACCCCTCTGTGGGAAACGATGAAGAGAAAAAATGTGACGACCTACACCCTGATCAATAAGTGCGGCATGAGCAGCCACACCGTCCACCGTCTCAGGCACAATATGGGCATTTCCACCCAGCTCATCAATGACCTGTGCCGTTTGCTCGAGTGCCGGGTGGAGGACATCCTGCTCTACCTCCCCGACGAGGAAGTTTCACCTCCGGACGGGGACAAGACGTCTCCAAAAGATAGCAAGACGCCCCAGAACAGGGGTAAGGCGTCCCCAGACGAAGACAGGGCGTCCCCGGACGGGGGCAAAACACCTCGCGGCAGTAACGAGGCGCCTCCAGAGGAGGACAAAGTGCCCCAGCCCTAAGACGGGAGTTAGGCGTCACCGGCGCCTTGATGCGGCTTCGTCTTGCAAAAAAGGACCGGTTTCGCTATAATAAATGGGTATCCATATCCGCTTCCCGCTGTGGAGGCGGATTCTTTTTCGCAGATTTTGGGAGGGGTCCACCATCATGATCAACAATGTCCGCAGCAGTAAGCTCTTCCTCTTCGGCGTCGCCGTGATCTGGGGCTTCGGCTTTATCCTCAACCAATTTTCCATTGATGCCGGCATGTCCCCCAGCATGATTTTGTTTTTACGCTTTCTCATCGGCGCCGGCGCTCTCGCCCTGCTCTTTTTCCGGCGGCTGCGCGGCTTCACCCGGCGGGAGCTCCTCATCGGCTGTGGATGCGGCGTCCTCCTCTTCGCGGGCTTTCTCCTGCAGACTACGGGACTGCTCTACGTCACCCCCTCCACCACCGCCTTTCTCACCTCCGTCTGGGTGGTCATTGTCCCCTTCCTCACCTGGGCCTTCTACCACTTCCGCCCGCCCATGAAGGTCTTTTTAAGCGCCCTGCTCTGCCTGGGCGGCGTCTTTTTCTTGAGCGTCACCCCCAGCTTCCAGTTTTCTATGAACACCGGCAGCCTGCTCATCCTCATCTGCGCCGTAGTCTTTGCCTTTCACACCATGACCCTGGGCTGGGCGGCCCAGCAGATGGACCACATCAAGGTGGCCTTCTTGCAGATCGCCACGGCGGCGGTCCTTTCCGGGATCTATTTCCTCCTGTTTGACTGGGACACCTTGCCCGGCGTCGACTACGGGGCCGGACTCTGGCCCGTCATCGTCATGGGGCTTGTCAATACCGCCTTCGCCTATTACGTCCAGTGTCAGGCGCAAGTCCACCTCACCCCCTCCCACACCGCCATCATCCTCTCCATGGAGTCCCTCTTTTGCACCATCTTTTCCCTGCTCTTCGGCTACGACGCCCTGAGCGTCCATATCCTCATCGGAGGACTGCTTCTCCTTGGCGCGGCGGTACTGGTCAATCTCACCCCCGCCGACGTGGAGGCCCTCACCGCCTCCGACGACAAAGGGGCCGAATAATTCGCCACGCCAGTCCGTGAGACAAGCAGATGGAGGCGCTGCGGCCGCTGGAAAGACGCTGGAAAGACATAGAGCCCACAAAAAAGCGCCCGGAAAACCGGGCGCTTTTCTTTTCCTCCCCGTCCCTCCTTGTCCCGTGTACTGATTGTCATCCTCCGGCAATATATTGATAGTAAACCGCTTATCTCCCGATGGAGCGCGGTCTTATGAAATCGGAGGCTGTGTTTCTATGATCTTTCCGAAGGTATTCAAATTAAACCGGCGGGTTCTCGCCGCCGCTCTGATTAGCGTTCTTGCCCTGTCCTCCTTAGGCGTCCTGGCCGCCAACCGGTCTGGCCCCGCCGTCAGTGCGGCGGAGCCGTCCCAGCCGGAAACGGCGCTGGGAGAAAAAACGGAGGAAAAGTCAGAGCAGGCCGTGGAAGTGCCCATCCTCATGTACCACCACATCCTCAAGCATGGCAAACAGCTGGGCGCTTACACCATCACCCCCGACGAATTTGAAAAGGATTTGCAGTATATCCGGGAAAATGGCTACACCACCATCAAGACCGACGACCTGGTCAATTATGTCTATCACGGCGTCCCCCTGCCGGAAAAGCCCATCATGATCACCTTTGACGACGGGTATTACTCCAATTACGTCTACGCCTATCCCTTGCTCCAAAAGTACGGGATGAAGGCGGTGATCTCCATCATCGGCAAATACACCGACCTTTACAGCGAGCGGGGGGATCTACACATCAACTATTCCCACCTCAACTGGGATCAGCTGAGCTCCATGGAACATATGGGCACCATCGACATTCAAAACCACACCTACAACCTGCACACCACCGACAAGGGGCGCAAGGGGTGCAAGAAAAACTGGGGAGAAAACGCAGAGGAATACAAAAAGATGTTCCGGGAGGATGTGCAGAAGCTATCCGACCAGATGATGAAGGAGATGAACAAGGACGACACCTTCTTCGCCTACCCCTTCGGCTACTACTGCAAGGAGGCCGAAGAGGTGCTCAAGGATATGGGCTTTCTCGGCACCTTTTCCTCCGAATCGGGGCTCAACTATATCACCCAGGACCCTCAGTGCCTATTCCATCTCAAACGAAATAACCGCGTCCACAATCTGAACACCAAGGACTTCTTTGAAAAAATCATGAAGTACCGCAAAAAGGACGCGGGAAAATAACAAGAGCCGCCGGACAGCGCTGTCCGGCGGCTCTTGTTTTACGAGTGCGCTTCGCTTTCCCCCGGCGGGGAGGCGCCGCCCTCTTCGGCGGTGATATAGTCCTGATAATCCGGGTCGTAGATTTGGTAGATCCGGTTATAGTCTTTGGTGGCCTCGTCCTTGACCGTTTTGGACTTCTTCTGGGAGAGGAAGCTGACGATGTCGTACATGTCAATCCAGATTTCCCCATTGCCCTCAATCTGGGAGTCGTCGAAGATCAGCTGCATCCCCAGGTGTAGATGGGGAACCGTCATATTGTTGGCCCCCTCCTTGGTGGAGTAGCCCGTCATCCCCAGGTAGCCGATGACGTCCCCGGCATTGACGGCCATCCCCTCCTCCAACCCCAGGTGGTAGGGGTGCTTTTGGCGCAGATGAGCGTAATAGTAGTACCGCTTCTTGTCAAAGCTGAGGATGCCGATGCGCCAGCCCCCGTATTGATTCCAGCCCATGTGTTCGATGGTGCCCCCCTCCACCGCCACGATGGGGGTGCCGATGGAACCCACCAAGTCGTTGCCCAGATGGGGCCGGGAGTAGCCGTAGGATCGGGAGGTGCCGAAGTCGTCGTAGTGGCTGTAAGAGTAGCCCGACGCGATGGGGGAAAAGACCTTGAGCCCGTACTGGGTCTCCACAAAAGTTTCCCCGGGCAGCACGTCGCTTTCCCGCTCCATGTCGTAATATCCCACAAATTCACCCAATACCGTCTGGTAGACCTCATGGTAATAATCATAGTACTTCATGTCGGCGGTGAGGGCCGACATGGATTCCCCGCCCCGCAGCCGCTGTACCAGCGCGTCCATGTCCTTGGCCTTGTAGCGCTTCCACTCCCCGCCGTACTTGGCCCCCAGATAGCCGAGCATTTCCAGCCAGTCCAGGTGCAGCGGCTCCTCACAGCTTTCGATGTCCAGCTTCATGGCCTTTTTCATGGCGGAGTCCGGCACGTCGAACTCCGCCCATTTGATATAGCCGCCCTTCTCCACCGGCTGCGCCTGGGGGAGCAGCTCGGGGGTGAGCTTCGCGTCCAGCGTCAGGAAGGAGACGATCACCAAGGCGGCCGCCGAAAGGGTCAGCCCCATTTCCACCCATTTTTTCAAACTCGATCACCTGCATCTCATCCATGTTGTTCTATTATAGCTTCGCTATAATAGCCAATGCGCAGGGCATCCGCGCTGCGCGCTCCGCCCCTCTTGATATATATGTGGACGAGCGCAAATAAATTAATCTTCTTTTAAAAGCCTTTCCATACGGCTCAAATAGCTTTCGATGCGGACAAGCCTCTCCTAGAGGCCACCCTTTGTCCCGTGGCCCGCCATGCGCCGCCAATAGGCCCGCCTGTATGCGAAGCACATGGATTTCCTGCGAAAGCTGCGTCTCTCTTTTCGTCTCATCACCACCAAAAGATAACTTTTGGTATCATATTATTCTCACAATGCCACAAAATAGTAGCATGAGCAAGAGGGGTGATGTTATGTTTTTTCAGCGTTTAGAAGATTTGCGCAATGATCACGACAAGACCCAACAGGAGATTGCCGACATTCTCCATTGTCATCGTGAAGTGTACCGGCGCTATGAAAAGGGAGAACGGGAAATTCCCACCTGGGCCGTCATCAAGCTGGCCGACTACTACGGCGTCAGCACCGATTACATCCTGGGCCGCACCGATATACCAGATTGCCGCTGATTTCGGGAGGTATACTATGTACTTTCAGCGTTTAGGGGATCTCCGCGTCGATCACGACAAGACCCAACAGGAGATTGCCGACATTCTCCATTGTCATCGTGAAGTGTACCGGCGCTATGAAAAGGGAGAACGGGAAATTCCCACCTGGGCCGTCATCAAACTGGCCGACTACTACGGCGTCAGCACCGATTACATCCTGGGCCGCACCGACAAGCCCTAGGGGGCTTCCCCTAGGGTGCAAAAACCGCCCCCAGCCGTGTTTTTGCGGCTGGGGGCGGTTTCTTTCGTTATGAATGGGGTCCCCTCGTCGGGCGCATCGGGCCCGACACCAAGCACCTCCCCTATTTCCCTGCGCGGAGGTCGTCCAGGGTGCGCTCCTCAATGGAAATTTGGGAGAAGTCCCGGGGCCCGCCCTCGCCCAGAGGGGCCTGGGCCACCAGGCCCGCTTTCACAGTCCGGCCCATGGGCACATGGCAAAAGCGAATCAGGTCGAAGGTCTCCCCATCCAGGGAGAAGTGGACGGCGAAGTCCTCCCCCTTCCGGGCCACCTGGAGCCAGATGGATTCCCGGTCCACATAGGGGCCGATAGCGTCGTCGGACACGCCGTTTGTCACCACACTGATGGCGGCGGACCGGCCGTTGTCCACCACCTCCGAGCAGCCCTTAACCCAGTGGCGCTCATCGTCATAGAGGATGATACCCGCGCCGTCGTATTTGTTGTGAGGCTTCATGGCCGCCTTGACCCGGATGACGCAGTCCCCCGTCACCTCCCGGTAATAGACCGGCGCGCTATGGACGACGTCGCTCCCGTCCAGCGGCGCGAAAAGGTCCGTTTTATCCGGCGCCGTGACGCTCACATCTTTACCGCTCCATTTGGCGCTGCTTTCATTGATCCAAGCATAACCTTCCATTTGCTTCCCTCCTTTTTCCCGCGCGCATCCTGCCCTGACGACGGACTTCGGGTGGGCGGGAGCATAAAAATGTCCGGCGGCGCAGTTGCCGCCGGACATTGCTGATCTCTTAAAAAGCCATGGCAGGGCATCCGCACCCAGGGTAGAAAACTGGTGCACGGGGCCGCCATCCGCCGCGATTATTTCTTGCGGAAGCTCTCCGCTTCCAGCGCGCGCATCCGGTCGACCTTGCGCTGGCTCTTTGTCTGGAACTCTTTGGCGTCCAGGAACGCTTCCAGAATCTTTTTGGCGTGCTCGACGCCGACCACCCGCTCGCCCATGGTGATGATGTTGGCGTCATTGCTCTTTTTGAGCCGCTCGGCGGAGAAGACGTCGTGGCAGGTGCCCGCATAGGCGCCCTGCACCTTGTTGGCGCACATGGCGACGCCCAGTCCGGTGCCGCAGACCAGGATGCCCCGGTCATACTCTCCGGCCGCTACCTTGCGGGCCAGGTTGAAGGCTACGTCGGGATAATCGCAGTCGTGGGATTTCTGATAGGCCAGGTCGTCGATCTCGTAGCCCAGCGCCTTGGCATGCTCATATAATGCCTGTTTCAGGCTTTCCGCCGCGTCGTCGCAGTCAATGACTAATCTCATGGAACTTACCTCCTCTTATAACAGGGAAATGATGGAATCGGCCATGGTGCAGATGAGCAGGCAGCAGGAAGTGGCTCCCGCGTCCAGCACGCCCCGGGAACGCTCGCCCAGACGGCTGGCCCGGCCCTTCTTGGCCACCAGGTCCTTGGTGGAATCGCGGCCCGCCTCGGCGGCCGCTTTCATCTTGGTGAGGGCCGCGGCAAAGTCGTCGCCGGCGTCCACCGCCGCACAGTAGGCCGCCGCCGCCGGCGCGATGGTGTCGAGGAGGGTTTTGTCGCCCACCTCGGCCCCGCCGATGTTGCGGATGGCCTCCTCGGATTTGGTGATCATCTCTTTGAAGACGTCCTTGTCGATGTCCTCTTTGCCCTTGCTGGCCCGGAACATGGCCCGGAAGATGCAGCCGTAGAGCGGGCCCATGGAGCCGCCAATGTCCTCCATGAGCACGTTGGAGAGGGTCTTGAGGCTCATGGACAGGTTGCCCGGCTCCGCATCCAGGGCCTCTTTGCACATGGTGAAGCCCTTGTTCATGTTGATGCCGTGGTCGCCGTCGCCGATGAGGCCGTCGATGTCGCTTAAGTACTGTTTGTTGTCCTGGATGGCTTTGATCATGTCATAGACGATCTTGGCGCCATCCTCGTTTTTAAAGCTTGCCACTCAAATTCCTCCTGTCACATAGCTTTCCCCATGCGAAAACGCATGGGGAAAGGAATTGGTCCGTCTGTTCGCTTCCCCAACGATTTCCGGTGTTTATTTAGGAAGCTGGGTCAGTCCCATGCAGCCGCACTCCATATCGATGCACTCTTTGAGCTCGTCGTCGAGCTTCATGAGGGACAGGGTGATGCCGTTCATCTCCAAGGAGGTGAAGTAGTTGCCCACATAGGATTTATAGATCTTGATGCCGCGGGCGGAGAGCTCCTCCTCCACGTTATTAAAGAAGATGTACTGCTCCAAAAGCGGGGTGGAACCGAGGCCGGAAACCAGCACGACCACCTCGTCGCCGTTTACAAAAGGCAGGTCGGGGACGATGACGTCCACCATCTCTTTGGCCATCTCTTTGGCAGTGGCCAGAGGTTTGACCGCGATGCCCGGCTCGCCGTGGTGGCCGATGCCCACTTCCATGGTGCCCGGCTCGATCGTAAAGTTGGGGTGTCCTACCTCGGGGATGGTGCAGGGGGCCAAGCCGACGCCCATGCTGCGGGTGTTGTCGATGGCTTTCTGCGCCGCCGCGATGACGCCGTCCAAGTCAGCGCCCATGGCCGCCTTGGCGCCGCCCACCTTCCACATGAGGATCTCGCCGGCCACGCCGCGCCGGGTCTCTCTTTTGTCCTTGGGCGCGGAGGGCACGTCGTCGTTGGCGACCACGGTCTTGACCACGATGTCGTCGTCCTCGGCCATCTCAATGGCCATCTTGACGTTCATGTTGTCCCCCGCGTAGTTGCCGTAGAGGCATGCAACGCCAGCGCCGCCGTCGGCTGCCACAAAGGCGTCGTAGAACATTTTCGCCGGCGGGGAGGAGAACAATTCGCCCATGGCAACCGCGTCCACCATATTCTTGCCCACATAACCCACAAACGCGGGCTTGTGGCCGCTGCCGCCGCCGGTGACGATGCCGACCCGGCCCTTCTGCGGCGCGTTTTTGTATTTGAGCACCCTTTTGTTCTTGGTGGGGCTGAGGGTCTCGGGCATCGCCTTGACGACGCCTTCAATCATTTCATCCACCACGGTCTGAGGATTATTGATGATCTTCTGCACGATAAAACCTCCATTCGATGTTTGTTCCAATCGCAACGCCTCCGGACCAGGTAACCGGCCCGCGTTTTTCACTTCCTCCGGCACCTTATCAACTTGTCCGTCGAGCATGGACAAGTTGCCAAATGGTGCGGAAAAATTTCAGATATTCCATGAAATTATTATAGTTTATCAGATAACAATTGTCAATTTCGATTTAATGTTTTATAATAGAATTCAGGAATGGGGCTAAATGTAAGTACAACCTCACATGCTCTTGACACCGGTATTTTTAGGGAAATCCTTCAAAAACACTTCCGATCTTCCGTGATAATGCCGAGAAGAGGGCTTCCTTCTGTACGCAACCAAACCCAAATTATATAAGGAGGTAACACAATGATTTCCAAACCTAAAATTGGCGTTCTTGCGTTTTCCGACGGCGATCCCGAGGCGTTTGACTTGCTCAAACCCATCGTAGACCGGGAATTTAACTATGTGGTGGACGCTCTCAAAGAGTCCGGCGAAGTGGAACTTGTCCTCGGTGAGCGCATCGTCAACTCGGTAGAGGCCGCCAAGGAAGAGGCCCAAAAGATGGTGGCTAAAAACGTGGACGGCATGATCTTCTCCTACGGCGTCTTTGCCTTCCCCAACTTTTCCGCCATCGCCGCCAAATTCGGCAAGGGCCCCTTCATGCTGGTGGCGGGCTTCAAGCCCGACTGGCCCGGCATGGTGGCCATGCTGGCCGCGGGCGGCGCGCTGCACCACCTGGGAATCGAACACTTCCGCACCGCCGGCGACGTCAAGGACCCGGCTGTCCTGCAAAAGCTCATCGACTTTGCCAAATGCGCCCGGGTAGTGAACCGCCTGAAAGGTTCCACCTACGGCCTTATCGGCGGTCGGAGCTTGGGTATGTATTCGGCCACCGTCAGCATGCAGCAGTGGCAGGAGAAATTCGGCATCGACATCGAGCATGTGGACCAGTCCGAGATCATTCGTCTGGCCGAGGAGGTCCCCGAGGAGACGGTGGAGAAGGCTTTCCAGTGGCTCACCGACAATGTGGCCGAAATTAAATACGACGGCGACCGCCTGACCCCCGAAAAGCTCAAGACCCAGATTCGTCACTACGAGGCCACAAAGAAGATTCGGGACGCCTACAACTTTGACTTTATCGGCGTCAAATGCCACTACGAGATGAGCAAGCATGTCTGTACCCAGTGTCTGACAGCCGCCTTCATGAACGACCCCTACGACTGGAACGGCCCCAAGGAGCCCACCGTCATGGCCTGTGAGGCCGATTCCGACGCGGCGCTGACCATGCAGATTCTCAAGCTCCTCACCGAAGACCCGGTCTTGTTCATGGACGTGCGCCACTATGATGCGGACTACGACGTCATGGTCTTCTGCAACTGCGGCTCCGAGTCCACCTATTACGCCGGCCGCTCCGACGACTACAAGGAGAATCTGAAAAACGTCACCCTCTACCCCTGTCTGGACCTCTATCCCGGCGGCGGCTGCCATGTCAACTGCATGACCGCGCCCGGCCAGGCCACCATCGCCCGGCTCAACCGGTACAAGGACCGTTACCGCATGACCATCATCCCGGCCGAGTTTGTCACCCTGCCCCGGGAAAAGATGGCCGAGACCACTGAGGAGTGGCCCCATGTCTTTGCCAAGCTCCCCTTCGATCACGATATCTTCATCCAGAAGTTTGACGCCAACCACTGCCACGCCGTCTATGGCGACCATGTGGAGGAGCTCAAAACCATCTGCAAGATGCTGGACATCGACATCGAAGTGCTCGGCGAATAAAAGCGAACTACATAAAAACCCCCTGGCCAAATTGCCAGGGGGTTTTCTGCGCCTGCGGCGGGCAGGACGCGACCGGAGTTCAGTTTGCAACATCGCCGCGTGGCCCGCGCTGTTATCGCGAAACAGCTACAGCGCGGCATCCTCCACCGCACCTACCGGTGAGGACGACGCGCCTCGGGTCCTCTCTGTGACATCGCCGCGTGGCTCGCGCTGCCGCCGTGAATGAGCATAGCGCGATGTCCCCCACCGATAGGTGGCGCGCACCGGGCTTTACTGCAAACCCTCGCCGCGTGGCTCGCGCTGCCGCCGCGAATGAGCCATAGCGCGGCATCCCCCACCGGTAGGTGGCGCGCACCGGGCTTTACTGCAAACCATCGCCGCGTGGCTCGCGCTGCCGCCGTGAATGAGCCATAGCGCGGCATCCCCCACCGGTAGGTGGCGGTTACCAGAGGCTAGAGTTTATCATCTGAATCTGGGTCATGGCCCAGCCCAGCATTTTCATGGAGATAAAGGCGGTGATCAGGAACATGATGAGGAACGCCAGCGGATAGAGGAAATAGAGCTTATTGTCCTCCACCTTGGCGCAGACCCGGCTGGCCTGATAGGAGCACATCACCCACACGAACAGGGCGAAGATGGCCACATAGATGGACCAATCTGGGATGAGGAAGGCCAAGAGGATGGCAAGCGCCATGCAGAGGGTAACCGGGAAGGTGGAAACGCCCATGGCCGCGAAGGTCCCTTTGAGGGAGACTTGCCCTTTGCCGATCTTGCCCACCAGGAAGGTCAGGCCGCACAGCAGGAAGTATCCCAAAATAGCCATCACGAGCCCGCTCAGGAAGAAAGGCAGGAAGGGCAGGCTAAACCCTCCGTAGCCGAACATGGAACCCATGCCGCCTATCAAATGGTCCACCAAGGAACCAACCTGGGAAAAGATGATGCCGAAAAACAGCGCTACAAACAGGGCGTTGACACCGGCAAAGAAGAAGCCGATGCCCATGTCCTCATGTCTGGTGGCCGCCTGGACCATATCCACCGGTTTTTTAAAGAAGGCGCCGATTAAACTGCCCACATTGTGGAAGAAAACTCCCACCTTGCCTGGCCGACGGGGAGGCATGGGCGGCAGGGGCATCTGGCCGGGGTACGGAGGCGGCGCCTGCTGTCCCTGAGCCGGGCCATAGGACGGCGGCGTTTGAGGCGCGCCATAGGTCGGCGTCTGGGCCCCGTAAGGCGGCGGTGTCTGGGGTGCGCCGTATGCGGGGGGCGTCTGACGCGGCATACCGTACTGCTCCTGATAAGGGGCCCTCCCCTGGGCGTCGTAAGCTCCTGTGGAAGCCGGAGTCGGGGACTCATATCCCGCGTCTGTCCCGGGCTTTTGAGGGATGGCATCGGTCGAGTCGGGCTGGGCAGGTTCGGCCACAGCGGTCTGCGGCGCGGCAGCCGCAGCGGTTTGCTGACAGGTGCAGATTTCTCCCTCTTCCAGAGGTCTGCCGCAGCGGGTACAATATTTGGGCATGACATTTCCTCCTCATTACACAGGGCTCTCCCCCGCTTCATTAGTTTTACTCTACCATATTTGCCCTCATCTTGCAATGAAGTGCCGGCCATTTTCACCGAAAAAAGGACAGGTTTTTCCTTTTTCCCATGTACCGACCTTCCCTTGTTCCAAACTGACCAAAGTTATACCGAAAAAAATCGTCTTTTTGCCTCTTGCCTCAATAATTCTGATAAAAAATGTAGTAGTATTATATATAAAACTGAGAAAAAATTAATAAATATTGTATTTTCTGCTCAGATATGTTATATTCTATAAGGAATTTTATACCTATTCTAATAGATGAGCGAGGAAACATAAGAATGACCAAAGTAGTCAAGCACAACTCCATGCGCAGTACCAACACGTTGGCATTGTTTGAATGTATCCGAAAATACGGGCCCATCACCAAGAAGGAAATCCAGCAGCACACGGGGTTGAGCTGGGGCAGCATCTCCACCATCGCGCTGGAACTGATCTCCAAAAAGCTGATCGTGGAAATCAAAAGCAGCGAGACCGTGGTGGGACGCACCCCCTGTCTGCTGGACGTCAGCAGCACCGACAATTTTATCATCGGCGTGGACGTCAACCTGTCCGGCCTTACCGCCGTCCTCATCGACCTCAAATGCCGCATCATCAAAAAGGTGCGGGAGGAGATGTCGGTTCCCAATAAATCCAACATTCTTTCCAAAATCAGCCACATGATTTCTGAGCTCATCGATTCGGTGGATGATCGGCACAAAATCAAGGGCATCGGCCTGGCGCTTCCCGGGGACATCGACGCCCAGCAGGGCGTCTCCATCTTTGTGCCCCACTTCGAGGACTTTTCCAAAGTCCCCATCAAAAAAATTTTGGAGGACGAGTTCGGTATTGAAGTCACCATCGAACACGACCCCAACTGCATGGCCCTCACCGAGCGCCGGATGGGACTGGCACAGAATGTGGACAATTTCATGTTTATCCGTCTGTCCATGGGCATCGGCATGAGCATCATTATGGGCGGCAAGATTTACCGCGGGCTCAACGGCAGCGCCGGCCAATTTGGCCACGTCACCATGAATCCGGACGGGCCCCGGTGCTCCTGCGGCAACTATGGTTGTCTGGAGACTTATGCCTCCTGTGAAACCATCCTCCGCAAATCCCGGGAAGGGATGAAGATGGGCCGGGCCCCGGTCCTCGAAACCCTACTCAGCCAGGGCGACCGGCTGACCCTGGCCACCGTTGCCAAGGCGGCCAGGGGTTCCGATGAATTTATCATGAGCATTTTCGACGACGCCGCCACCTATCTGGGCATCGCCATCGCCAATGTGGTCAACATCTTTAACCCCGAGCTCATCGTGCTCGGCGGGGACTTAATGAATTACCAGGATATTTTCCTGAGCAAAATGCGCTGCTTTGTGGACTTTAAGTGTTGGAAAAACGCCAAACATCCCATCGAGGTTTCCACCTTCGGCTCGGAGGCTGCCGCCATCGGCGCGGCGCTACTCTTCACCGATAAGATTTATGAGGAGGTCGTGTCGGACCATTCGGAAAAGATCGGAGACTAGTTTTCATCAAAAATCCCCCTGCCGCTGTTGCGGCAGGGGGATTTTTGGGTATACAAAAAGCGTCAGAAACTTTTAAGGCGCGGACTGCTTGCGGGGTTTTGTGTGCAAGCGCTTTAACAGCCAATCCCAAATTTGGGGCGCAACGTTCAGGATGAGGAGCCCCACCGTGGTCACCATGACGTCGGCGCTGTACACAAAATCCGTAAACCCGGTCTGACTCATGAGCGCCAGCTTGCAGGCCATGACGGCGGAGAGAACCACCGTCACCGGGGTCTTGGGGAGCTTGAGCATGAGTAGGAAGAACACCGCGAGCATGAGCCCCACCCAAAAAATGGAGAACAGGATACCCCAAAATCCGAAATTTGCGTAAGCCTCCCCCAGAAAGCAGGAGTTCATGACACCGGCCGTCCCGTCGTAAACCCTTTCGGAGCCGTAAAAGTCCATGATGACCTTGGCCGAGCGCAGATGCCTGGCCGGGTCCGCCCCTACCAAGCGCAAAAGGGTCGGGGTAAAGCTGCGCCCGCCCAGGTAGGGATAGATGGCCGGGAACATATCGAAACTGTAGCTGAGGGTGCCCACCTGGGTGAAGATGATGCGTCCCAGCGGTCCGTTATAGATATCCAGCCAGCCGTTGGGCATTCCCCCCGCACCCAAAACCGTGTAAAAGAGCATGGTGAGCCCCGCCATGGCCGCCCAGAAGACGCCTTGCACCCACCGTTTGAGCCCGCCCCGGATATAGATGAAGATGAGTAGATAGATAAACAGATGGAAGATGACGGGGCTCTTGGAGAAATTATTGGTCTTTGTCACGAGGGCGGCGGCAAAGAAAACAACGGTCAGCACATGCCATTTCATTTTCCGGGTGGAGAGAGAAAAGGCAAAGGTGATATAGGAAACGAGGGGGATAAACTGCAAGATCAGGAGATTTCGCACATACTGGTTGATGACAATGATGGAATTGATGCGGGTGCGTTCCAGCGCAAAATTGAAGTCCGCCGGCGCGGCGATCATCTTGAGAAGCGGCAAATAGCCGATTTTTAAAAGGTACACCGCCAATAGTAGGAGGCAGACGCCGCCGCCCGCTATCACCAGCCAGAAGATGACCTCATCCTTTTCTTTGCGCACCGGCGCTTGAAGATAGGCGTCGTAGGCGGGCCCCGCTTTCACTTTGGCGATGTTGAAGACACCTAAAATCACCAGCGGCAGCAAGATCATGGCGGCGATGGTCACATAGAAGACGGTTGGAAGCACCCCGTCCCCCTGGGTCAGGTATTTGAGGGTGTAATGCTTGTCAAAACCCAGCATAATCAGGCTGATACCCAGATAGGTCTGAATCAAAAACAAAAAGTAGGTCAAAGAGACCACATTGATTTTTCCGATGTTCAAGGTCCCGGCGGCGCGGTGGAAAAGATAGAGCGACACCATGAGCCCCAAAACCATCAGCAGAAGATAGAGCAGCGTCATGAATTTCATCACCTCTCGTCAGCAGTAGAAAACGCCGTTTTCATCACAGTAAGTCGTGCTTTTGAGCGATGATGTACTTTTTTGTCAAGAAATCCCCCGTACTGAAATGGGAGACGAGAAAGTCGATTTTGGTCCGGTCAAACTCGGGGTCCAGATAGTTGGCGCTAAAGTGCTCGAGTCCGTGCAGCGGGGTCAGGTCCTGCGCCCGGGTTCCCTCCAGATGGAGCGCCTCCAGCGCCCCACAACCGGAAAGCGGGTCCAGGTCCGCCACGTCGTTATCGCTGATGTCCAGGACGCGAAGACTCCGGCACGCCGGCGCAAAGGCCAAATCCGTCAACAGGTTGTGGGAGAGGTAGACTTCTTCCAGCCTTGGCGTCTCGCCAAGACTCGCCATCGCAGAGATGGCGTTACCTTCCAGGTTGAGCTTTTCCAGGGACGCCATCCCCACAAGCGGCGCCACGGCGGTAATTTTGTTGTTGGCCGCGCGGAGAATCCGAAGGTTCCCCATGCCGGAAAAGCTGTCGATGGAAGAAAGCCGGTTGCCCGAGATGTTGCACTCCCGAAGTCGCGCCAAGCGACGGACACCGTCGCCGACGGCGCTGATGTTATTGAGTGCGAGGTCCAAAAATTCCAGCCGCTCCAAGGAAAAAAGGGGCGTCATATCGGTAATGCGGTTCTTTTGTAGCTGAAGGCTTGTCAAATTCTTATGTCCTTGTAAGCCCTCCAACGAAGCGATGGCGTTTCCGGACAGGTTTACTTCCCTAAGTACCGGCAGGTTTTGGAGGACGCTGATGTCCCGCACACCGGTGCCGGTGATGGTCAGCTTTTCGAGACTTACGAAATACCTAAGATCGGAAACGTCCTCCAGCGCGGCGTCCCCGGTGAGAACGAGGGCATTGAGATCCATCAGTTCCAGGGCATAGATGTCCCCTGACGGGCGCTTGAGATAACGGCGGACCGCCGCCTCAAATTTTTCGTCCCCAAACTGTACCTGGCCGCCCTCCTCCACATATTGCGGGTCGGCCTGATTCTTAGGAGATACACCGTGCCCTCCCACAAGCAGGTAGACGGCGCTGATGAGCACCGCCACCACAGCGCAGACGATCATCCATGTCCACCCCGGATGTCCCTTCCCCCACGCTGCTAGTCTCACCCACCACTTCTCTTTTCCCTCCATGGCGTCTTTCCCTCTCTCTTTACTTCCGTGCTCTTCTTCTCTCTTTGCTCTAATCCGTCCGCCGCTTTGGCCCGGCGTATCCGGCATCCGAGCCGCGCTTTCACCACTTCTATTTCTCTTTGTTTCTCAAACCAAGTGGCTCCTAATTTATTAAGGATACCACAGCCACTCCCCTAAAAGCAAGGAGTTTACCCGAGTGCCCGCTCTCTTTCCCCTTTTCTTTTATCCTGTCCATATTTTTAATTCCATCCACAACAAAAAAGGGAAAAGGCAATTGCCTTTTCCCTTGTTCCAAATTGGATGGTTTCGTCCCTCTTACTCCTCCACAGGGGCGATGTCCCAGATGTCCTTGGCGTACTCCCGGATGGTGCGGTCGCTGCTGAAGCGTCCGGCGGAAGCCATGTTCATCCAGCATTTGAAGGAGAATTTCTCCCGATCGGCGTAGTCCCGGTTGACCTTCAGCTTGGCCGCCACATAGGAGGGCAGGTCGTAGAGCAGCTTATACTGGTCCGGGTCGTGCCAGGACGCGCCTTTGAGGAGGCTGTCGTAGAGCTCCTGGAACATGCCGGTGTCCCCGTCGTCAAAGGTGCCGTCGATGAGGGTGTCCACCACCCGCTTGATGCGCACGTTGCCCTCGTAGAGCGCCACCGGGTCGTAGTGGTCGAGGGCTTCCAGCTCCTCCACCCGGGCGCCGAAGATGTAGTTGTTCTCCATCCCCGCGGCCTCCACGATCTCCACATTGGCCCCGTCGTAGGTGCCTAAAGTCACCGCGCCGTTTAACATGAACTTCATGTTGCCGGTGCCCGACGCCTCGGTGCCTGCGGTGGAAATCTGCTCGGAGACGTCCGCCGCCGGGAAGAGGCGCTCGCCGTAGGAGACGTCGTAATTGGTGACGAAGACCACTTTGAGCAGGTCCTTCATCTCCGGGTCGTTATTGATGCGCTTTGCCACTTCGTTAATGAACTTAATGATGGCTTTGGCCCGGTCATAGCCCGGCGCGGCCTTGGCGCCGAAGAAATAGACGGTGGGGGTAAAGCCGGTGATGGCGCCGTCCTTGAGACAGAAATAGATGTCCAGGATAGCCAGGGCGTTAAGGAACTGCCGCTTATATTCGTGCAGGCGCTTGACCTGGATGTCAAACAGAAAGTCGGGGGAGAGCTTGACGCCTTCCTTCTCCCAGATCATGTCGCACAGGCGCTGCTTGTTGATGCGCTTGATGTCCCGGAAGGCCGCCAGCACCGCCGGGTCTGCCGCGTCCTGCTTGAGTTCGGTCAGGCGGTCGAGGTCGGTGACCCAGCCCTCGTCCCCCAAGAGTTTGGTGATATAATCGGACAGATGGGGGTTACAAAGCCGCAGCCATCTTCTCTGGGTGATGCCGTTGGTCTTATTCTGGAAGCGCTCGGGATAGAGGGCGTACCAGTCGGAAAGCTCCCGCTTTTTGAGAATTTCGGTGTGAATCTTGGCCACCCCGTTGACAGAGTGGGAGAGATAAATGGCCAAATGGGCCATATAGACTTTTTTGTCCCGAAGAATAGCCATCTCCTCGATTTTTTCTTCCCCGCGGCCCGCGGCGGCCAGGTCCTTGCGCAGCTGCTGATCAATGCGCTCGATGATCTCATAGACGCGGGGGACGATTTCCTTTACCAGCTTCGCGTCCCATTTTTCCAGCGCCTCAGCCATGATGGTGTGGTTGGTGTAGCCGAAGGTCTTACGCACGATGTCCAGGGCGTTTTGGAAGGAGACGCCCTCCTCGTCGATAAGAATCCGGGTGAGTTCCGGGATGGAGAAGACCGGATGGGTGTCGTTGAGCTGGATGGCGTTATAGGTGGGGAAGGACGCCATGGTCCGGCCGTTTTCCTTGTGGGTGCGGATGATGTCCTGCAGCGACGCGCTGGAAAGGAAGTACTCCTGCTTGATTCTTAAGCTTCTCCCCTCGTCGGTGCTGTCGTTGGGGTAGAGGACCCGGGTGATATTCTCGGCGTAGTTTTTCTCCGCCACCGCCTCGTCGTACTCGTAGTTATTGAATTTCTCGAAGTTAAAGTCCTCGATGGCCTCGCACTGCCACAGGCGCAGGCTGTTGATGGTGTCGTTGTGGTAGCCGATGACCGGCATGTCGTAGGGGACGGCCAATACCCGCTTGCCCTCCAGCTCCACGGTGCAGGTCCGGTCGTCCCGGCGGATGCTCCACGGATCGGGATGCTTGAGCCAGTTGTCGGCCAGCTCCTTCTGGAAGCCGTCCTCAAACTGCTGGCGGAACAATCCGTAGCGGTACCGCAGGCCGTAGCCGTTGAGGGGCAGGCCCAGCGTGGCGCCCGAGTCTAAAAAGCAGGCCGCCAGCCGTCCCAGGCCGCCGTTGCCAAGGCCCGCGTCCTCCACTTCCTCCAGCTGATCCAAATTGATCCCCACTGCCTTCATCTCTTCCTTGAGCTCGTCATGGAGGCCCAAATTCATCAGGTTATTCTGAATCATCCGGCCCATGAGATACTCCGCCGAGAAGTAATAGGCATTTTTGACCTTCCGCTGTTTTTCCACGGTGGCCTCATGCAGCGGGATAAGCTCCCGCATAATGGCCTTGGACAATAGGAAATTGAGCAGTTCTCCACTGATGTCCTCGCCCTGGACCCGCCAGAGCTCTATATCGCGTTTTACATCCGCTGCGATGCGTTTGGTGTCAAGCATATTTTCCCACTTTCTCCGGCGACCAGGGGTCTCTTTTCTCCGCCGCACACTCTCGCCGGTGCCGTCTGCCGCGGCGGGCGCAAAACGCCCTCTTTTATCGTTCATATATTTTACAGAGCGCCCGGAGGTGTTCCGAAAGCTCGTCTGTCAGTATGCCTTTGTTCATCCGCCACTGCCAGTTTTTCCCCACCGTGGACGGCTCGTTCATCCGCGCCCAGTCCCCCAGCAGCAGGACGTCCTGGAGCTGGATAACCGCCAGATCGGCAACGCTTGCAAAGCAGGCGCGGACCGTTTCCCACGTGAGAACCTCCACCTGGGGTTCACAGCCCAGGTACGCGCCTGCAAAGGCCTTCACCTTGTCAGGGGCGTGAATGAAAAAGCCGCAGAGGGTCTCGTTGTCATGGGTGCCGGTGTAGACCACCGCGTTTTTCTTGTGATGGTGGGGCAGGTAGGCGCTGCGCTCCTCGGGGGAAAACGCGAACTGCAAGACCTTCATGCCCGGAAATCCCGACGCCGCGAGCAGCTCTCCCACGCCCGCGGAGAGCGCGCCCAAATCCTCGGCGATGATAGGCTTCTCCCCCAGCGTCCGGCGCAGCGCTTCAAAGAACCCGATGCCCGGGCCCCGCATCCACCGGCCGCACCGGGCGGTCTTGTTGCCGTAGGGCACCGCCCAATAGTCGTGAAACGCCCGGAAGTGGTCGATACGCACAATGTCGCACCGCTCAAACACCGCCCGGATCCGCTCCATCCACCAGCGGTACCCGCTTTCCTTGTGTACCTTCCAGCGGTAGAGAGGGTTGCCCCAGAGTTGGCCGTCGGCGCTGAAGAGGTCGGGGGGCACCCCGGCGCAGAGGATGGGATTACGTTGCTCGTCCAGGAGGAAAAGCTCGGGATGGCTCCAGACGTCGGCACTGTCCTGGGCCACATAGATGGGGATGTCGCCAATGAGGAAAATTCCTTGTCGATTTGCGTATATTTTTAAGTCTTTATACTGTTTGTAAAATAAATATTGGGTAAATACGACAAAATCCGTCTCATCTTTCATTTCCTGACGGAAGGCCTCCAAGGACGCGGGCTCCCGCAGCTTGACGCCCTGTTCCCACATCTGCCAAGGGGCGTTATGAAACTTCTTCTTCCCCGCCATAAAGAGGGCGTAGTCGTCGAGCCAGCGGCTGTTTTCTTTTTGGAAAGCGGCCACCTCTCCGGCATACGCTTCCCTCCCCCGCTCGTAAGCCCGGCGCAATAGGGCAAAGCGGTGGTCGAACTGGGCCTTAAAGTCCACGAAGCGGGGGTCGCCGACCAGGAGGCTGTCGTCGATGTCCTCTTCCCGCAAGAGCCCCTCCTCCACAAGCAGATCCAAATCGATCAGGTAGGGGTTCCCCGCAAAGGTGGAGAAGGACTGGTAGGGGGAATCCCCAAAGCCGGTGGGACCCAGGGGCAGGAGCTGCCAGCAGGCGATGCCGCTTCGTTTTAAGAAGTCGACGAACCGGTAGGCCTCCTTCCCCAGCGTCCCGATGCCGTGATTGCTGGGCAGGGAGGTGATATGCAATAAGATCCCCGCCCGCCGCTCCTTGTCACGGATGGGTCCGGCGGGTTTGACCTTCACTTTCACTGTCATCACGTACTCCTTCCTTTCTATCAAGGCTTTCCCCTTTCCGGGCCTTCCCCCTGTCTGGCCGGGTGGGTGGACCCCCGCTCGATGATCTGACAGGGATAGACGCTGTGGCGGTGTCCGCTTTTCTGCTCGATGATGTCGAGGACCGTGGTCACCGCTTCCAGCGCCATCTGCTCGCTGGGCTGACGGACGGTGGAGATGCCCGGATGGGTGTAGGCGGTGATATCCAGGCCGTCAAAGCCCAGGATGGCCACCTCCTCGGGAATCTTCTTCCCCATTTCCAGCGCCGCCTTCATAGCGCCGATGGCCATGACGTCGGAGATGGCGAAGATGGCGGTGACGTCGGTTTCCCTCAGAAGGCTCCCCGCTGCCTCATAGCCGCCTTTATAGGTAAAGTTGCAGTTTTTGTGCAGACGCTCGTCGTAGTGGATGCCGTATTCCCCCAGTGCCTGGAGATAGCCCTCCAGCCGCAGGCGGTTGATGCTCTGTTCCTCGAAGGCCCCGGCCAGCACGCCGATGCGGCGGTGTCCCAGCTCCAAAAGATACCGGGTGGCTCGGGCGGCTTCATAAGTGTCGTCGATGGAGATGGTGGAGTAAGCGTTGCCCTCCATGTCGCTGGACACCTGGATGGTGGCGAAGACAAAGGGCACCTCCAGCAGGGAGAGCCGCTCCTTTTCATAGTGGAAAATGCCGCCTAGGAAGATGATGCCCTCCAGCCGCCGCTCCATCTGCAATTCCGCCGCCTTGCGGATTTCGTCCTCGTAGTCGTCGGCCTGGGAAAGGAACATGGCGTAGCCCCGTCTGGTCAGCTCCCCCTCGATAACCTTGATCATGGGGGAGAAAAAGGGGTTGGTGATGCCCTTGACCACCACCCCGATGGTCCGGCTCTTGATGCGCTTGAGATTGCGGGCGCTGTTGTTGGGGACATAGTTGTGTTCCCGCATCACCCGCAGGACCTTTTGCTTGGTCTCCTCGTTGACATCGGGGTGGTCGTTGAGGACCCGGGACACGGTGCTGACCCCCACGCCGCACAGCTTCGCGATGTCCCGGATGTTCATGTTGGCCACGGCGCTCCCTCCCTTCTTGTCGGAGTATGGACCTGCATCCTGATGCTCATACAGGTGGGATCGTTTCCAGTATCGTTACCGGTAACGGTTCCAACATTTGCGGTTATGATAACACATCCCCCATTCCTTGTCAAGATATTCGGTAGAGGAAAAAACGATGCGACTTCCCGCAATGTTTAAAATATTTGTAAATAAAGGGATGCTCCCGCACCAGGACCTGGTTTCGTGGATGCGGTGATGGGCAGCCATCCGACGGGTCGAAACCGCCCGACAAGCCTTTTTGATGAGGCATCTATTGGCGGCAAAAAGCCCCCGGCTTTTTGCCGGGGGCTTCTATCTGTGCGTTTTATTTGAGGATGGGCACATTTTTAATACAGTCGTACACCTCTTCCAGGGTGGGCATGGAGGGGATGGCGCCGTAGCCGGTGGTGGTGATGGAACCGGTGGCGTTGCCAAAGTCGATGATGTCGTGGAGCTCCTGGGCGGTGGCCTCTTCCACCGGTTTACCCAGTTCCAGCACCTTGTAGAGGACGCCGGAGAAGAAGGAATCGCCCGCGCCGTTGGTGTCGATGGTCTTGACGTCATAGGCGCCCAGCTTGACGGTGTTGTCCCCCACCCGCCCATAGGCGCCGTCGGCGGCCAGGGTGATGGTCATCATCTTGATGCCGTACTGATCCATCAACATTTTGGAACCCGCGTCCAGGTCGGTTTGACCGGTGAGGAATTCCAGCTCCTCGTGGGAAATCTTGACGATGTCCGCGTACTGCATGGCTTCCAGCATGACGTCCTTGGCCATCCCTAAGTCCGGCCAGAGGGATTCCCGCAGGTTGGGGTCGTAGGAGATGAGCTTGCCCTTGCTCTTGGCATACTTGGCCGCCTCCATGGTGGCGGTGCGGGAGGGCTCATGGGTCATGGACACCGAACCGAAGTGGAAAATTTTGGTGTTGTCGATGATGGAGAGGTCCACCTCGTCAAAGCCCAGCATCATATCGGCGCCGGGATTGCGGTAGAAGGAGAAGCGGCGGTCGCCGGAGGGCAGGAGCTTGACAAAGGCCAAGGTGGTATTACATTCATCAGTCATAACCACGCCCTTGGTGTCGATGTCCGCTTTTTCCAGCGTCTCGATGCACACATCACCGAACATGTCCTTACCCACCTTGCCGATGAAGGCGGCCTTTTTCCCCAGCTTTGCCACGCCGGCGGCCAGGTTGCAGGGCGCCCCGCCCGGCTTTTGCTCAAAAACAATTTTGTTTTCCGGATTGGCATAAGGCGTAAAGTCGATAATAAACTCGCCTAACGATACAACATCATACATAATTCGCGCACTCCCATCTTTTTTGTAAGCGTTTTTTACCTTTTCATATCCCCGCATATTTCCATGATTCTTATTACGTTTTCTTCTTCTTTTTCCCTCAGTAAGGATATGAAAAATATCTATTCTTATATTACAAAAATTCAGGACAAGTTGCAAGTAGGTGAAGGAAGTTCGGCATTTTCACGAAAAAAGGAAGGGATTCTTGTGCGCTTGCCGAAAAACCAAACGCCCGGCGCTAATAGCGCCGGGCGTTTGGCTGCGGATTGCCTATCAGTATCGTTCTGTTAAGAACAGGAATCCCTCATTTGCGGACATTATTTGGAGCCTCTCAGCCAAGCCTGAATGTCCTTTTCCTCCGGGTCCACCGGGTCGGGGGTGATGCCCAGATATTTGCATGCCTCGTACATGACGGGGACGATATACTCGTGAATGCCGATAGCATGGTGGATGTAAGGTCCAGTGATGACCTTTTCTTCCCACAGGGGCCAGTCATTGACCTCAATCCACAGGAAGGAACCGCGGGAGAACGGGCCATGGTAGCCCTTGGCCTTGCCCATGAGCAGGGAATACTCGCCGTGGTCGCCGTCAAAGCGGATGATAGAGATGTCGCCGCCCTTGATTTCGCCCTCGCCGGTGCCTTTGCACTGGGACGGGAAGGTGAAGTGGGTGCGGAATTTGCCGTCTTCCATGAGAGAGGGCGGGAAGTTGCCGCAGTGGAAGAGGAGCTCGCCGTTTTCATTCTCCCAGTCGCGCACGGTAATGTCCGCGAAGAAGGCCGGCTTCTCGCCGAAGGTGGCCGCCTGGGCCATGACGGAGGAAATGGCGCCGCAGATGTCGGTTTCGCAGGCAACGGGGAAGCCTTCCTCGGTCAGCAGGCCGTTGGCCAGACAGGGCATGATCTCCATGCAGTCCTGCATGGCGTTCCAGCACTGGATGGCCGCGCAGTTGCACTGGTATTCGTCGGCAAAGGCTTTCATGGCCAGCTTCATGGCCGCCACGCGGACGATGTATTTCTCCTCCACACCTTCGCAGCAGATCTTCTTCTTGATGTCCTCAACGGTGGCTTTGAGCGTATCACCGTTTTCGGATTCCAGCGCCTTGGTCTTCATCTCCAGCTCAGTTAAAGAGATGGGATGAGTCTCGATGCCGAACTTTTCTAGGAGCTCGCCCTCGTTGCAAATGACCGACCAGAAGCCCGCCGGACGGGTGTCGATCTGGAGGATTCTTGTCTTTTTGAAGTGCTTGACCACGTTGGCGGTGCGGATGAAGTTGTCAAACCCTCTGGCAAAGACTTCGCTATCCAGGGTGGAGTTGGTAATGTAGCTGAATTTGACCCCAAAGCGGCGCAGGACCTTGCCGGTGGCGAACATGCCGCACTGGGTGTCGCGCAGGCGCTGGCCGTCGGCCAGGGGCGCCTCGTCGCGGGGGCCCCACAGCAGGGTGGGCTTGCCCACTTCCCGGGCGATGCGGGCCACGGAATCCTCGGTGCCGAAGTTGCAGTGGGGGATGAAGATGGCATCCACCTTGTTGACCTTCATCTTGTGGATGATGGCCTCCACATCCTTGATGTTGTCGACGATGAGGCCCTCTTCGTTGATGTCCTCGATGCCTACAATTTCGATGCGGTCGGTATATTCATTGAGCTTTTCGCGGATGAGCTTATTAAATTTAATGGCGTCCGGCACGCTGAAGATGGTTCTTCTGGTGGGGATGTAACCAAGAATCAGTTTTTCCATAGGAACTCCTTTCTCTTGTGGGCAAGCCCACAGAAATCTGTATCATTCGATCAAAACCGGCTGCTTTTTTTGCGCTTTTTGACGAAAATGCCGCTGCTTTCAACGATGGAGGTAAACAAAATCTCCTTATGATGCATAAGGAGATTTTGTTTTATGTTTTAGTTTGCTTATTTCTTCGCGATGACTTTCTTGGCAGCCTCTGCGATATCTTCAGGTCTCATTTTGTATTTCTCCTGGAGGAAGGGCAGGAAGCCGACTTCGCCGAAGTGATCTCTGACGCCGATGGCCTCGGTGGGAACGTAAACATCCCGCTCAGAGAAGTCTTCCAGAATTGCGGAGCGCAGGCCGCCGACGATGTTGTGGTTCTCAGCGGTGACCAGGCAGCCGGTCTTCTTGACGGAAGCGGCAATGGTTTCGCCGTCGATGGGCTTAATGGTATGTACATTCAGGATTTCCGCGTTGATGCCCTCTTTGGCGAGGAGATCGGCGGCCTTCTGTGCCTCAGCGACCATGTAGCCGGAAGCGGCGATGGTGACATCGGCGCCCTCTTTGAGGACCTCAGCCTTGAACAGGTCGAACTCGAAGTCGCCCTCATGGACGTCCTGGGCCTGGGTTCTCTGATGACGGATGTACATGGCATGGGGATAATCGTTGATGACAGGCAGCGCTTTTTTAAACTCCGCCGCATCCGCCGGCTCATAGATAACCATGGTCGGGATGGAGCGCATGACGCCGATGTCTTCCATGCTCATATGGGTTCCGCCGTTGGTCTCCGCGGTGATGCCAGGGTCGGTGCCGATGAGCTTGACGTTTCTCTTGGCATAGCAAACGGAGATCGTGATCTGATCACAGGCGCGGCGGGTCAAAAACGGGGTGAAGGTGGCGACATAGGGCTTAAAGCCATAGGCGCTCAGGCCCGCGGCATACTCTACTGCCATCTGCTCGGCAATACCCACATCCAGAGCTCTGTCGGGGAACTCTTTTCTCAGGTTTTCACTGCCGTGCGCTTTAGCAAGGTCAGCGTCGATGAAGACGACTTTTTCGTCTTCCCGCATCAATTTTGTAAATTCTTCATGGAAGATTGGTTTCATTAAAGTGACACTCATTCTATTCCCCTCCTTACTTTACTTCGCTGTACATCTGAGCAGCCTTTTCGCCGGCGATGCCCATATGATGGCAGCCAACCTGATCCGCTTCTGCGAAGGATACGCCCTTACCTTTGACGGTGTGCAGAACGATCATGGACGGTTTGTTGTTCATGCCTTTTCTCTTAGCCAGGCAGATGGTCTTATAGATGGCGTCCATATCATGGCCGTCGCACTCGAACACGTTGAAGCCAAAGGACTCCCACTTGTCCATGATCGGCTCCAGGCTGACGGTCTCGTCCACCCAGTCGTCGATCTGCGCTTTGTTGTAATCGGTGAAGGCGATCAGGTTGCCCAGTTTCTGCTGAGAAGCGGTCATCGCGGCCTCCCAGATGGAGCCCTCCTGGCTCTCGCCGTCGCCCAGGATCGCGTAGATGGTGGCGCCGTCGTTCATAATCTTGGACCCTTTGGCCAAACCGACTGCGCAGCCGAAGCCCTGGCCCAGAGAACCGGCGGTCATATCGATACCGGGGGTTTTGTTCATATCACAGTGGCTGGGAAGATTGGTGTTGGAAGCATTGAGGGTCTTCAGCCAATCCATGGGGAAGAAGCCTTTCAGCGCCAGTGTCGCGTACAGGGTGGGGCCTGCATGTCCTTTGGACATAACCACTCTGTCTCTGCCTTCCATCTGCGGATTCTTCGGGTCGATGTTCAGCACTTTATAATAAAGAACCGTGATCAACTCGACGCAGGACATACAACCGCCCAAATGGCCGGCGCCATGGGTCGCAATCGCATCACAAGTGTGATAGCGAATTTCTTTTGCTTTCTCTTTCAGATCAACTTCTGGAAAACTCATAGTATCCCTCCTGATTCAAATTACTGATAGGCTGTGCCGCATATACAAAGTGCACAAACGAGGCCAGTTCGCGCACCACATATACGCACATCTCGTTATAATTAAGATAGGGTGTCCCTATTCCTAATCACTGGGGTCAAAAGCCGCGTGTAACCGCAAAAAATCACACGCCCGGACGGAGTCAACCTGCTGTATTTTTCCGCCAAAAGATGCGTATTTTTGCATACATTTCTACGAAACATGTACAAACAACCCTACAAAGTCCTGACATACAGGCGCAGGATTTTCCAACCGCATCTTGTCCTCATTATATAACAGTTGTCCCGCAAAATCAATGCTTTTGCTCAGGTAGATCTATGGAATTAGTTGTCGCTAGTAGATCTTACAAATTCGCACAACTTTTTGTAAGATTCTCACAAAGTAATGCTTCTCTTTTTATCTATATGGCTTTCCAAAAAATGGAGCGAAAAAAGTGGTACTAGTCTTCTATCGCCACTCGCTCAAAAAACGAAAGGATTCCCATCCTTTTTGTTTTCTCGTCCTTTAATGTTCATAATTTAGACATAATGATTCCTCCTATATTTGCCCACGGACTTGCCAATTTATCGCATTATGATACAATAGGGGAAGTGTTGAGTTTCCCTTTGAGGGATGCTATAATTTAGAATAAGAAGAGCTGAAAAGCAGGGAGGTTCTTATGTTCTTTTACAAGCATGTGCTGGGGATTGACATCGGCGGCTCCAAGATGCTCGCTTCTATTGTGGACAGCGATGGAAACCCGGCCATAGTCTTCCGCCACGAGTTTACCGAGAAGATGACGGTGGCCACCCTGGCTGAAGCCATCCTGACCCTGGCCCGCAAGGCTATGGGCGCCACCAAGCGCAAGGCGGAGGCCATCGGCGTCACCATCCCCGGCGTCGCGGATGTGAAGCAGGGTCTTTGGCTCTATGCTCCCTTTTCCGGCGTCAGCAACTTCCCCATTGCCAAACTGCTCAGTGACGCCTTCCACCTTCCCGTCTACATCGACAACGATGTCAACGCCTGCGCGCTGGGGGAAAAAATTTACGGCTGCTGTCAAGATACCGACGACTTTGCCTGGATTACCATCAGCAACGGCGTCGGCGGCGCCATCTTTTCCGGCGGCCGGCTCATTCGCGGGTTCCGCAACGGCGCCGGCGAAGTGGGGCATATTGTGGTGGAGCCTGAGGGCAATATCTGCCCTTGCTCCCATGTGGGCTGCCTGGAGGCCCACGCCTCAGGGCGTGCCATCGCCGCCGCTTACGAGAAGCTGACAGGCAAGCAAAGCAATGCCAAAAAGATTGCGCAGCTGGCCCGGGTAGGCGATGAGTCCGCGTTGAAGGTGTATGAGCAGACCGGTTTCTATTTGGGGCAGGCCGCCTCTTATGTGGCCAATATCCTCAATCCGGAAAAAATTGTCTTTGGCGGTGGCGTTTCCATGGACTTTGATTTATTGGAAAACGGCATCCGGGATGCCTTGGCCAAAATGGCCTTTGCCACTACCAATGAAGAACTGAAACTTTGCAGAACGGCGCTGAGCTATAACGCGGCTCTCATCGGCGCCGCGACCTTAGCCCAAACGAAAGGTGGTAAGTACATTGCATAACGCACAAGATTATCTCCATGTATTAAAAAGTGAAATCGACCGCATGGACGTCGAAGCCATTGACCGGGTGGTGGCGCTGCTCAAGGAGAAAAAGGGGACGCAGACCCAAATTTTCTTGGCCGGCAACGGCGGGAGCGCCGCGACCGTCAACCACTTCATGTGCGATTTTTCCAAAAATGCCATTCCCGGCGATGTGGGACGCTTTAAGGTGATCTCACTGGCCAATTCGGTCAGCTCCATCACTGCTCTGGGCAACGACTACACCTTTGCGGACATCTTTTCCGAGCAACTGAAAAACCTGATGAACGACGGCGATATCCTGCTCGCGGTTTCCGCCAGCGGCAACTCCCCCAACATCCTTCAGGCTTGTGAGTACGTCAAATCCAGGAACGGCATTGTCATCGGTCTCACCGGTTTCGATGGGGGCCGCCTCGATCAGATGGCTGACTATCCGATCCACTGCGACTGCGACTGTATCGAGCAGGTGGAGGACATGCATCTCATGGTGCTCCATATTCTTGTCTGCGCTTTTAAATTAGGATTTTAGTGACAATCTTTTGGAAAAAGCGGATGGGCGATTGCCCATCCGCTTTTTTGCGCTCCAATTTTAAATTTTGATAGAAAGCCCATTAGGGCGAAGCTCGTTGCACGAATGCGCTTCGCATCGTCTTTTATGGCCGGGCGGTGCGCTCTTCTTGTGCCAAAAAGAAGAAAGCTGATTTTAGCCCCACCAGATGTATGGACGAAACCTCTCTCGCTTTGCTTGCAGCTAAAAGCGATTTTGCAAGCCCAGTCATAAAAAAAGGGTGCGCAATTTCTTGCGCACCCTTTTCGGAATTGTGGGTATGTATTAGAATTTCTGTCTGCTCTTCTTGACGATATCGAGGTAAACAGCCGCCAGGATGATCAAGCCTTTGACAATGTACTGCCAGAAGGAGTTAACGTTCATCAGGTTCAGGCCGTTGGACAGGATACCGATAACGAGAACACCGATGATGGTGCCGCCGAGTTTACCAACACCACCGAGGAAGGAAACGCCGCCCAGAACGGATGCCGCGATAGCATCGAGCTCGAAGCCGTTACCAGCGGAAGGCTGACCGGAATACATACGGGCTGCCAGGACGATACCGGACAGGGATGCAAAGATACCGGACAGGGTGTAAACGGTGATCTTAACTTTCTTAATGGAGATACCGGAGAATTTCGCAGCCTCTTCGTTGCCGCCGACTGCATACAGATGACGGCCGAATTTGGATTTGGTAAGAACCAAAGTCATGATGATGAAGAGGATTGCGGAAATGATAACAGGTACCGGGATGCCCAGGATGTAACCGACGCCCCAGAAGTTGAACTCGTCAACGAAGCAGCGGATCGGCTGGCCGTTTGCATAAACGTAAGCAGCACCACGGCCGATGTTCATCATTGCCAAGGTTACAACAAACGGCGGCATGCCAGTGTAGGCGATGATCAAGCCGTTGCAGATGCCCATAACAACACCGATGAGGAATGCAATGAGGATTGCCAGCCAGACGTTCATGCCGTTGTTGGAGATGAAGCCGGCGGCCAGGGTACCGGAAATAGCGACAACAGAACCGACGGAAAGGTCGATGCCGTTGATGATGATGCACATGGTCAAACCAAGAGCCAGGTTGCAGTTAACAGTTACCTGACGCAGAACGTTCAGTATGTTATCAACGCTCAGGAATACCGGGGACATAATCGCCAGTGCCACGCACATGACAACGAATGCACAAAGGATTGCCAGGTTTTCTTTTAAGTAAGTTACGACACCATGGCCAAATCTTACCATGGCATTTTCTTTCTTTACTGCTTGAGCTGCCATCTTATCTTCCTCCTGTTGCAAAATGCATTACTCTCTCTTGCGAGAAATCTTTTCTATCTACCACGCCAGTGATTTCGCCCTCATACATGACACAGATTCTGTCACACATACCAAGGACTTCGGGCAGCTCCGAAGAAATCATGATGATCGAAACACCCTGGTCAGCCAGATTGTTCATGATCTGATAAATCTCAGCTTTGGCACCGACGTCAACGCCTCTGGTCGGCTCATCCATGATTAAGATCTTGGGAGCAGCCGCCAACCATTTACCAATCAGAACCTTCTGCTGATTTCCGCCGGACAGGTTGCCGACCAGCTGGTTAACAGAAGGAGTTTTGATAGCCATAGCATCAACATAAGTATTGATGATTTCGGTTTCTTTGCTCTTTTTAACAGAAATACCTTTGATGAAGTCACCCAGGACCGCCAGCGTCAAGTTGAAGCCAACGGAGTTCTTCAGAAGCAGACCCTCTTTCTTCCGGTTTTCCGGAACAAGGACAAGGCCCTCTCTCTGTGCGTCAGTGACGCCGTGGAACTCTACCTTTTTGCCATCAACGAACACTTCGCCGCCTTCGCGGGGATCCAGTCCGATCATGTCCTTCATCAGCTCGGAACGGCCGGAGCCGACCAGGCCTGCAAAGCCAAGGATTTCACCCTTGCGCAACTGGAAGCTGGCGTCTTTAACCAGGCCGCCTTTGACATTCTTAGCTTCCAGAACCACGTCGCCCAACTCATGGAAGGTTCTGACGTAGTAGTTATCCAGTGTACGGCCAACCATCATGGAGATCAGCTCATCACGAGTGGTCTCAGCGGTGACCTTGGTACCAACATACTGACCATCACGCATAACGGTGATTCTGTCGCAGATGCGGAACAGCTCATCCAGCTTATGAGAGATGTAAACAATGCCGATGCCCTGTGCTTTCAGTTTCTCGATGATCTCAAACAGATAATCGACCTCGCTGTCTGTCAGGGAGGAGGTCGGCTCATCCATGACCACAATCTTCGCATTGATGGAGATTGCCTTCACGATAGCGACCATCTGCTGCTGTGCAATGCTCAGCGCCAGGATCTTTCTGCTGGCCTTCATCTCCAGTCCGAATCCGTCGATCAGCTCCTGAGATACGCTCAGCATCTTTTTGAAGTCAACAGTACCGAATTTGGTTTTCGGCTCTCTGCCAAGAAAGATATTCTCAGCAATTGTCATCTCGGGTACCGTCATGATTTCCTGGTGGATGATACTAACGCCAGCCGCGTCGGCATCCATAACCGTGTTGATCTTGACTTCTTTGCCGTCAATAATGATTTGACCTTGGTCGGGATGATAAATACCGCCAAGAACCTTGATCAGGGTCGACTTACCTGCACCGTTCTCACCGAGCAATGCATGTACTTCGCCTGCTTTCAGTTCGAAGTCAACACTATTTAAGGCATAGACTCCAGGAAACTTCTTATGAATGTTCTTCATTTCTAATACAGTTTTTCCCACAGATTCTCACCTTCTTCTGCTATGATAAAACGCACAAAAACTGCCGGAAAATCCATCAGTTCCTGTGGCGCTTCCGGATATGACGAATCCAAGTTTCCACTTAGGCTCCCCATTCCGCGCACCCGGCCTCCGCCGGAAAGATTGCTCTTTTGCTTTTCTCTTCGCTCCACAAAGAAACGCCAAGAAAAACAACCACTTATTTACAGCCTGCCGTCCTTAACACTTGTTTCATTTCCGAATGCCCAACACAAACACTTTTTTCAAACTGTCCGTACTGAACATACAGATGTAGCCGCTAGAGCCCTTAGCAACTCACGATAAAACTGTTTAAGTTCAACAAATCCGTAAATTCAATGTGATGTTATTATTATAGCTGTCGAACCACTGCTTTTCAATATACCATCCGTCGAATTTCATCACAAATTTTTATAAGTTATTCACAAACACTTCATATGGTTTTCTCATTTCTTTTGATTGTATCGTTATCATATGTACTACTTACAGTTTTCGACGGGAAGGATTATTTATTTCATGCATTTTACTCGGAAACTCGATAGCTAATACATGTATACGTAAGCTTGTACCCAAATATTACTAACGATTCTACCAAAAATATGCACACGCCTTTGACGCCACTCCCCCGTTCCTGCGGAAAAAAGAGGGAACCACCTCATTAAGTTGTCTGTACTTGATTTTTTAAAAACCATACAACTTTTTCGTCTATGCGCGTTCTGTTCTCTTTCTCCCTTACCGTCCCTGTTTGAAAAGAATTTTTCACCCTTTTTGCATGCTTGTCCATTGAAAAGCTTTATTATTGCAATTATTGAGCAGGGTCAGAACTTTTTTTGAAATATCATGCTCTTTTTTGATTGTTCCCAAAGAAAAACCGCTATCCGATTGGATAGCGGTTTCTTTCCATTGGTTAGACGTAAACCACTGACTGTAGCTTACTGCCAGCTGTCGACACCGAAATCATCAACATTTTCAGGATTGATGTTAAAGGTGGGAACCAACTGTTTGTGCTCGCCGACATCTTCACCGGCCAGCAGTTTGTATGCCAGTTCGATGGAGCCTTCTGCCAAGCCCTTCGGGGACTGGGCGCCGGAACCATGCATTTTACCCTCTTTCATGGCCTTTTTGCCTTCGGGGGCACCATCAACGCCGTAAACTTTGATCTGACCAACCTTCTTGGCTGCTTCCAGAGCGGCTACGCAACCCATTGCGGAGGGGTCGTTGATCGCAAAGAAGCAATCCAAATCCGGATGTGCCTGCAGGATGTTTTCAGCCGGAGCCAGAGCACTCTGGGTCTCGCCCTTACCATCCTGGGTCGCGACTACTGTGTAGCCAGCGCCTTCGCCACCGGCATCCTCAAGAGCCTGACGGAAGCCTTTTTCACGGTTGTTGGTAGCCTCGCCGACGGGGCTGTTCAGAATGGCGATCTTTGCGCCGTTGGGGAAGTCCTTGGCAACCTGCTCGCCCATGACGTAACCAGCGTTCACGTTATCGGAAACCAGGATGACGTCGACCATGTCGGTATCAATGACGTCGGTATCAAAGTTAACGATAAAGACACCTGCTTTTTTCGCAGCATCCAGTCCAGGTCTAATACCTGCGGAGTCAAACGGGCAGACCAACAAAACGTCGATGCCGGCCATGCACATATCTTCAATACCGGAAACCTGCTTGCTGGTATCCTGCTGCGGGTCACTGGTGATCAGCTCGTCACCTTCATGCAGTTTGGATTTCATAGTGTCTTCAATGTAAATGAAGAAGGGGTTGTTCATAGTTGGCGGGGAATAACCGAATTTGTAGGGGCCCTCTTTGTTGGTGGAGCCGCCGCTGGATGAATCACCCGCGACAGAACTGGACTGATCGTTGCTGGGAGCGGAGCTTTCCTCTTTTGCCGCGCAGCCTGCAAAAACAGTAATGACCATCAATACTGCCAGTACAAGCGCCAGTAGCTTTTTCATAGTATTCCTCCTTAAAACAAAAAAACATTCGCCTCACTTTGAGGTTGTCTATATTATAAACTCATAGCTGTCTGTTTTCTATGTGCAACTTTACTAAAATTACTTCACCAAAAAGAAGACTTATGCCAATTTCTTGCGAATTTGTCCGAATTCGACCTGATTTCCTCCTTCTTTTCATTTTTTATTCTGATAAAATTGCCTTTACTTTTTTTTCGATGGAAAAGTCCTGACTTTGAATTCCCAGAATATCACAGCTTAATCTCGTGAGAAACAAGTTTCAAAAAATGAATAAATCCAAAAGATTATCTTTTGGATTTGCTTCATAATTTAGTCATATTTTTTAACAGTAACATTTTTCACGCTTAATTCGTCTTTCTTTGTATTTTTTATTTTCACTTATGGGAAAAACACACAGAAGACAAGGAGCAATCAAAAAAGAAAAAAGGCTCCGCTAAGCGGAGCCTTTTTTTAATTTTCGATCAAAACTCGCATAATAGAGTTCCTATTACTGCCAGCTGTCGGTGCCGTACTGGTCAACGTTGCTGCCGTCGATCAGGAAGGTGTCAACAAGGATCTTGTGCTCAACAGTCTCACCAGCGAGGAGCTTGTAAGCTACTTCGATGGAATCCTCAGCGATAGCTTTCGGGGACTGAGCGCCGGTAGCGACCATCTCGCCAGCTTTGATGGCTGCTTTGCCTTCGGGAGCGCCGTCAATACCGTAAACTTTGATGTCGCCGACTTTGTTCGCTGCTTTCAGAGCTGCGACAGCGCCAACAGCAGACGGGTCGTTGATGCAGAAGAACAGATCCAGGTCGGGGTTACCCTGCAGGATGTTCTCGGCCGGAGCCAGGGAGTCCTGAGTGGAACCGCCGCCGTTCTGCTCGGCAACTTCTTTGTAAGCATCTTTGTTAGCGGCTTCGGAGATTGCTCTTCTGAAACCAGCAACACGGTCGATGCAAGCCTGAGCAGTGGGCTGATGCAGGATAGCGATCTTAGCGCCATCGGGGAAGTCTTTGACGACTTTCTGGCCAACAACGTAACCAGCGTTCTCATTGTTGGAAACCAGGATGCAGTCTACCATGTCTTTATCAGCAACGTCGTTATCGAAGTTAACGATGATGACATTGGCTTTTTTCGCAGCGTCGAGGCCGGGGCGTACGCCTTCGGAGTCAACGGGGTTGAGCATGAGGACATCGATACCCTGGGTAACCATGTCTTCAATCTGGGAGATCTGCTTAGAAACGTCGAACTGCGGGTCAGTGGTAACCATCTCATCGCCTTTATCTTCGACGATTTTTCTCATAACGCCTTCAATATAGGTGAAGAAGGGGTTGTTCATGGTTGCGGGGGTGTAACCGAATTTGTAGGGGCCTTCTTTGCTGTCGCCGCCAGTGCTGGAAGAATCACCAGCAGGGGTGGAACTGGACTGAGAAGAAGAGCTTTCTTCTTTTGCTGCGCAGCCTGCGAAGATGGTAACTACCATCAGGACAGCCAGCACAAGTGCTAACAACTTTTTCATAATTTTCCTCCTTAAATACCAGATAAGTTCTGGAATCTTTGTCCTCATCTCTGAGGTCTTCTCTATTATACGGTGATCAGTTGTACCTTTTCTATATGCAACCTATCCAAAAAAAGACGACGAAACATTGCAACAAGTTTCATCGTCTTTTTTCTATTTAATTCTTATAAAAATCATCAACAATTTTCTTATTTTTTCCCGTTTATCATAGACAAGTTTTCTTATTGCCCAAAATTGTCAATGATGCGTCCCTGTGTTGTTTCGATTTCGTTACTTTTTATTCCGGTGGAACCCCCTTTGTATGGTATATTCACAATTTAGTCATTATTTTTTCTCTGCAACAAGTTTCATGCAGTGTTGTGAAACTTGTACCATTTAGCCTGGCGAAAACCGTCTAAAATACCTCATATGTACACAACACTTTTTCCTCCATAACGGCGGTGCCCTCGTTTATTTATTTGATTATGCGTTCTTTACTGGAAATTTCAGCTATTATTTCCCTTTGTAAAGATAAATAAAAAATGCCCTGCTAAAAGCAGGGCATTTCTTTTCATCGTAAGCTGCGCTTCGATTGTCAGGAATCAAAGGACTCCTTCGATCTTACTGCCAGCTGTCGGTGCCGTACTGATCAACATTGGTGTCATCGATCAGGAACACGTCAACCAGGATGTTCTTCTCAACAGTTTCGCCAGCCAGGATCTTGTAAGCTACTTCGACAGACTGCTCAGCGATTGCTTTCGGGGACTGAGCGCCGGTGCCGTGCATCTGGCCCTTTTTGATGGCAGTTTTGCCTTCGGGAGAACCGTCGATACCGTAAACTTTGATCTCGCCAACTTTGCCAGCGGCTTCCAGAGCTGCGACAGCGCCCATTGCGGACGGGTCGTTACCAGCGAAGAATGCGCCGACATCGGGGTTAGCCTGGAGGCAGTTCTCAGCCAGAGGCAGGGAGTCCTGAGTGGAGCCCTTACCATCCTGCTGGTAAACGACAGGATATTTGTCCTTGCCGGCCTCTTCCAGAGCCTGCATGAAGCCCGCAACGCGGTCCAGAGTGGATTTCGCAGTCGGGGAATCCAGGATAGCCAGTTTGGTGCCGTCCGGGAAGTCCTTAACAACCTTCTGGCCTACCAGATAGCCGGCCTGTTTGTTGTTGGAAACCAGGATGGATTCGACCATGTCGGTGTCATAAACGTCAGCGTCGAAGTTGACGATGGGGATGTTTGCCTTCTGGCAGGCATCCAGCGCCGGGCGAATGCCCTTGTTGTCAACCGGGTTCAGAAGCAGGACGTCGATGCCCTGGGTAACCATGTCTTCGATCTGGGAGATCTGTCTGCTCTGATCAAACTGGGGGTCAGCGCTGACAAATTTGTCGCCTTTGCCTTCAACAACAGCTTTGGCGGTGTCGCCAATGTAGACGAAGAAGGGGTTGTTCAGAGTCATTGCGGAATAACCAAAGGTGTAGGGGCCCTCTTTAGCGTCGCCACCGGTGCTGGAAGAATCGCCAGCGGGAGTGGAGCTAGACTGAGAAGAAGAGCTCTCTTCTTTTGCTGCACAGCCTGCAAAGATGGTAACTACCATCAGTACAGCCAGTACAAGGGCTAACAGTTTTTTCATGGATTTTCCTCCTCTTTTTTCCAGCTATGTACTGGAATATTAATTCTCTCCTCACATTTTTTGAGGTTGTATTCATTATACCGATGAAGTTGTACAATTTACTAGTAACAACCTGCTAAATATTAGCCTTTGAAACTATCTATGTTTTCTAAATCAATGATTTATTTGTGATTTTATCCTATTATATCAATGGTTCTTTTAATTATGACTAAATTATTAAGAAACAAGTTTCTTTCCGCCCATACTGGCAAACTGTTAACTTTCTGTCACTTCCAAATATTACAACTGACAAAAACTGGACAAAGACACAAGTTCCGGTACAAGTTTCTTTTTTATTCACAATTTAGTCATATTTATTTTTGTGCAAACTTGCATGCTCCTTTTTGTTTTTTGACCATAATTTTGCACGAACTTGTCTGTATCAATTTAGTGAAAAACGAAAGTAAGAGCGTGTGTATAAAACACACGCTCTTACTTTCTTGTATTTTTTCCCAAAAACATCTTTTAAAATGACGAATATGGGTTTTTCCTATTTGGCTTCGCTTTGGCCACCTGTACTAGTAATTGGAGCGGTGAGACTGGGGGTTTCCCCCTCCGCCGGCTGCTGGATGGAAACGATGTAATACTGGTTCTTCTCCTTTTTCAGGATGTACTTCATATATTTATCCGGCTCGGTCTCGTAGGTGTTGCCCTGCAAGTCCGCCATCCACTCGTTTCCGGTGGGGACATAGCCCACAATGATATGGTATTCCCCGCCGCTCTCCTTCTGCATGCTCACCACCTTGGCCTTGTAGGTGGCCATGATCCCGGTGACAGGCACCTTGTAGACCTGCTCCGTGCCCTCATAGATATAGCTGACGTCGAAGTCGCCGAAGCTTTGGTGCTGGAGCTTGAGGGAGCTGCCGAAGAGTTTGGCGCCGCTGAGGTCCACGTCGCTGACTTTCAGTACCCGCATCCCGAAGTCGTCGAAGGACTGCTTCTCCTCCGGCTCGTTGATGATGGTGTACCAAAGGGCCGACTGAAGCACCACCAGGGGGTCGGCGTCCTCCACCTTCTCAAAGGGCAGGGGGTCGAACATGACCACCGGTTGGAGATAGCGTTCCAATTTTCCCTTCTGTTTGCCGTTGTCCATGATATTGCCGGTGAGCTTGATGCTGGACACCACCACCGCAATGACGCCCACCAGCGCCAACAGCAGCAGGATGAGCCCCGCCACCGCGTATTTATTCTTCCGCTTGTGCCGGCCCACGTTCCTTCCGTGGCCGGGCCGTATCTGTTCAGTCTCCCGGCCCGGCTCCTCGTCGGGCACCAGAGGCGTGTTTTTCTCCAAATCCATGCCTAAACCATCCATTCCGCCATTTCCTGGCAAGATTCTTCTCTTTGCTTAGCGCACCTGTCCATCGCCATAGATGATATACTTCACGGTGGTTAGCTCCTTGAGCCCCATGGGACCCCGGGCGTGGAGCTTCTGGGTGGAGATGCCGATCTCCGCGCCGAAACCGAACTCCCCGCCGTCGGTAAACCGGGTGGAGGCGTTGACATAGACCGCCGCGCTATCGACGGTGTCCACAAACCGCTGGGCGCATCCCAGGTCCCGGGTGACGATGCACTCGCTGTGGCCGGAGGAATAGCTCCGCACATGGTCGATGGCCTCCTCCAGGGAATCCACCACCCGCACAGCCAGGATATAGTCGAGAAACTCGGTGGCATAGTCCTCCTCGGTGACGGGCTTGACACTGGGCCCTAAAATGGACCGTGTGTTTTCATCCCCCCGCAGCTCTACGTGCTTGGTGTCCAAAAGGACCTTGGCCACCGGCAGGAACTCCTGGGCAATGTCCCGGTGAACGAGCAGCGTCTCGGCCGCGTTGCACACCGAGGGCCGGGAGGTCTTGGCGTTAAAGATGATGTTGGCGCCCATCTGCACGTCGGCGCTTTTATCGATATAAATGTGGCAGTTGCCGGTGCCCGTCTCGATGACGGGAACGGTGGCCTGCTCCACCACGGCGCGGATGAGCCCGGCGCCGCCCCGGGGGATGAGCACGTCAAGATAATCGTTTAACTTCATCAGGGCCGTGGCGCTCTCCCGGGAGGTGTCTTCTATTAAAATGACGCTGTCGGCGGGCAGTCCCGTGCTCTCGATGGCGTCCCGCATGACGCCGGCCAAAGCCGTATTGGAACGGATGGCTTCCTTTCCGCCCCGTAAAATCACCGCGTTGCCTGTTTTAAGACACAGGGCCGCGCCGTCCACCGTCACATTGGGACGCGCTTCAAAGATGATGCCCACCACTCCCATAGGGACGCGGGTCTTTCTGACCTGCAACCCGTTGGGGCGGACAAAGCCGGTTTCGATGACCCCCACCGGGTCCTCCAGGTCCACAATCTTCTCCACCGCCGCGGCGATGTCCTCAATCCGGCTTTCCGTCAGGGTGAGCCGGTCAACCATAGAGGGCGACATTCCCCGCTCTTTGGCCGCCACAATGTCCGCGGCGTTTTCAGCGAGAATGGCCGCCTTTTCCCGGCGCAGCGCCTGCGCAATGGAAGAGAGCGCCCGGTTTTTTTCCATGGTGCCCGCGCACATCAGCGTCTGGGAGGCCTTCTTGGCCCGCTTCCCGATTTCAATGATCTGTGTCACATCCATCAGCCTTTCCGTTTAAAATGGGTGCCCACCTGCTGTCCTTCAAACAGCCGGTAGAGGATATAGGGGTCCTTGCCGTTGACGATGGCCATATCGATGCCCCGCTCCATGGCAAACTCGGCGGCGTTGAGCTTGGTGATCATACCGCCGGTGCCCCGTCTCGTGCCCGCGCCCGACGCCTTGGCCCGCAGCGCGTCGTCCACCTGGTCCACCTGACGGATCAGCCGGGCGTTTTCACAGGTGCGGGGATCGGCGTCGTAGAGACCGTCCACGTCGGTCATCACCACCAGCGCGTCGGCCTGGGCGATGGCCGCCACAATGGCGGACAGGCTGTCGTTGTCGCCGAACTCGATCTCCTCGACGCTCACCGTGTCGTTTTCGTTGACGATGGGGATGGCGCCGTAGTCCATCAGACGCTCAAAGGTATTCATAATATGCTGCTTGCGGTCGGGATTGTCGATGGCGTCCCGGGTGATGAGCACCTGGGAAATGGTGTGGTTATATTCAGAGAAGAGCTTGTCGTAGAGGTACATCAGCTCACACTGCCCCACCGAGGCCGCCGCCTGCTTGGAGGGGGTGTCCTGGGGCCGCTCCTTGAGCCCCAGCTTACCCACGCCCACGCCGATGGCGCCGGAGGACACCAGAATGACGTCCCTCCCCGAGTTTTTTAAATCGGAGAGGGTCTTGACCAGTCTCTCCAGATGGCGGATATTGATGAGTCCCGTGTCGTAGGTGAGCGTGGAAGTGCCCACCTTGACGACCACCCGTCTCGCTTTTTCAAAACAGTTCATCTTCGTTGTTCCCCTTCCGCCCGCATCCCCCGCTCCCACGGGGCCAAATTTCGGACCCGAGAGCCTTCTTTATATATAGAAGGGATACGGCGCCTTTTCATTATAACAAAATCCCCTTGCGCCAAACAAGAAACGGAATATGAATTTTGCACGCTGTGCCTATTTGCGCAGCGGGCCCTTGTCGTTTTTCTTTCTCTTCTCGATGATGACCATGATCATGCCGATGACGCCCACGAAGGTCAGGACCACAATGGCGATGTCCTGCTCCCTGGTCGTCTTGGGACGGCCGTCGCTGTTGGTCTCCGGCAGGGTGGTGGTGCTCTGGGGCGCACTGGTCGTCACAGCGCTTTGCTCCTCCATCCGAATGACCGGCGCGGCAATAGCCGTTTGCACGCCGGTGAAGGCGAGAACCATACATAGGATGACAGCCATGAGCTTCTTTTTCATTTTACTTCCCCTTTCGGATGTTGCCTGTGGACGCTGACACCTTGCGCCGCTTCAAAAGAGCAGCCGCGCTGCCCGCACTTTTTCAGGCGGGGGGCCTTCTCCACGGCACTTCATGTAGACATCATTATAGCACAAATGCCTATGCCCTGAAAAGAATATTTGTGAAAAAGGCCCCGGACACGGCAGTGTCCGGGGCCTCTATCGAGAGCGGCTTCGCTCTTATTCTTTTTCTTTGTTCTTCTTTGCCTGGATTTCCATCAGCGCGTCTTTTCTGGAGAGGTTGATTCTGCCCTGGGAGTCGATCTCGGTGACCTTGACGATGATCTCGTCGCCCACGGTGACCACGTCCTCCACCTTCTCCACCCGCTTCATGTCCAGCTTGGAGATGTGAACCAGTCCCTCTTTGCCCGGAGCGATTTCCACAAAGGCGCCGAAGTTCATCAGTCTGGTGACGCGGCCCTTGTAGAGCGCGCCCACCTCAGGGTCGTTGGCGATGGTCTCGATGACCTGAACCGCCCGGCGGGCATTGTCGATGTCGATGGCGGAGACGAAGACCTTGCCGTCGTCCTCGATGTCGATCTTGACCTCGCACTCGGCGCAGATTCTCTGGATGACCTTGCCGCCCGAACCGATGACCTCGCGGATCTTCTCCGGATCGATGGTCAGGGTGAGCATCTTGGGCGCGTATTTGGAGAGCTCCTCGCGCGGGGCGGGGATGCACTTGAGCATGATCTCATTTAAGATGTAAAGTCTGGCCTTTCTGGTCTTCTCAAAGGCTTCCTTGATGATGGGCAGCGTCAGGCCGTCCACCTTGATGTCCACCTGGATGGCGGTGATGCCCTTTTCGGTGCCGCCCACCTTAAAGTCCATGTCGCCGTAGAAGTCCTCCAGCCCCTGGATGTCCACCATGGTCATCCAGTCGTCGCCGTCGGTGATGAGGCCGCAGGAGATGCCGGCCACCGGCGCTTTGATGGGCACGCCCGCGTCCATCAGGGCCAGAGTGGAGCCGCAGATGGAGCCCTGGGAGGTGGAGCCATTGGAGGAAAGCACCTCGGAAACCAGGCGGTAAGCGTAGGGGAACTCCTCCACCGGCGGGATCACCGGCTCGAGGGCGCGCTCAGCCAGCGCGCCGTGACCGATCTCGCGGCGGCCGGGGCCGCGGCTGGGACGGGTCTCGCCCACCGAGTAGGAGGGGAAGTTATACTGATGCATATATCTCTTGGAATCCTCGCCGTCGATGCCGTCGAGGATCTGGGAATCGCTGACAGGGCCCAAGGTGACGATGGTGAGCACCTGGGTCTGACCGCGGGTAAACATGCCGGAACCGTGGACGCGGGGGATGAGTCCCACCTCGGCGGCCAAAGGCCGGATTTCATCCAGCTTTCTGCCGTCGACCCGCTTGCCCTGCTTGAGCCAGGCGCGGACGATCTGCTTCTGGAGCTGGTACATGCACTCGTCGACGGTACCCACCAGCTCCGGATACTCCTCGTCGAACTGGGCGTGGATGTCCTCGACGATGGGGGCCAGTCTCTTGTCCCGCTCGTTCTTGTCGTCGGTGTCAAGGGCCTCTTTGACCCGCTCCTCGGCAAACTCCTTGATCTTGCCGAAGAACTCGGGATTGACCTCCATGGACTCGAAGGTGAATTTCTCCTTGCCGATTTCGGCCTGGACGCCGAAAATGAAGTCGACCATCTTCTTGATCTCTTCATGGCCCTGGGCGATGGCGTCGAGCATGACGTCCTCGGGGACCTCGTTGGCGCCCGCCTCGATCATGACAATCTTCTCTTTGGAGCCCGCCACCGTGACAGACATCTCGGAGACCTTCCGCTGCTCCTCGTCGGGGTTGATGACCACCTTGCCGTCCACCAGGCCCAGGCTGACGCCCGCGATGGGTCCGGCCCAGGGGATGTCGGAGATGGACAGGGCGAAGGAAGTGCCGATCATGCCCGCGATTTCAGGGGAGCAGTCCGGGTCCACCGAAAGGACGGTCATGACGACGGAGACGTCGTTTCTCATGTATTTGGGGAAGAGGGGCCGGATGGGGCGGTCCACCAGCCGGGAGGCGAGAATCGCCTTCTGGGTGGGGCGGCCCTCCCGCTTCATAAAGGAGCCGGGGATTTTGCCCACGGCATAGAGCTTTTCTTCAAAGTCCACCGACAGCGGGAAAAAGTCGATGCCGTCTCTCGGCTTCTTGGAAGCGGTGGTATTGACAAGGACCGTGGTCTCGCCATAGCGCACCAGCACCGACGCGTTGGAGAGAGCGCACATCTTGCCGGTTTCAAAGGTGATCTTTTTCCCCGCCAGCTCTGTTTCAAAGACGCGGTAATTCTCGAACATGGTTGTTACCTCCAGTTTTGCGGCGGGAAGGGTCCCTCTGGTTTAGCAATTCATCCGTTACGCAAGTCCCCTTGCGTCCCCGATGCACTGCTAAAGCCGCGAGTGAAATTTCCCCGCCTGTATTTTTTGTCCCCCGGTTTTCCCGGCAGGACTTTGGCACGTTTTCCCTTCGCCCGAGGTTTTTTCCACCTCCGGCGAAATGCATTTGAAGGCAGGTGCTTTTTTACACCTGCCTTCAGAGCATAACTTACTTACGAATACCCAGCTTCGCAATGATCGCACGATAGCGGTTGATATCTTTTTTGATCAGGTAGTTGAGAAGGTTTCTTCTTTTACCGACCATTTTGAGCAGACCCCGGCGGGAGTGATGGTCCTTTTTGTTGACCTTCAGATGCTCGGTGAGCTCGTTGATTCTCTTGGTGAGAATGGCGATCTGCACTTCGGGGGAACCGGTGTCGCCCTCGTGGGTCGCGTTCTCCGCGATGACCTGGGCTTTGACTGCTTTGTCCAGCATGAAAATGCACCTCTTTTTCTAAAATTCGCCAGTACCATAGAAGAGGGCGGGCGCCTTCCCGTTGGGGGCTTTCTCCCTAAACCATGCATACGGCGCGCTGTGAAATTTCGGACCAAAGGCCGAACTCCACTAACTATCATAGGATACCACAGCGGGTACCCGTTTGTCTATATTTTTTGTAAATTTCTTGTTCTTTTCCAGTCCCGCCAGATACGCCCCCGAAATGCGGCGGGCGTCCTCGCTGTCCATCCAAATGCGCTCCTTGAGCTCCTCCAAGGAGCCGAACTTTTCCTCGGGGCGCAAAAAGGAGAGAAGCCGCACCTCCACGTTTTTGCCGTAGAGGTCCCCAGTGAAATCCAGGATATAGGTCTCGGCCAGGGGGTCCTTGACCGCCACCGTGGGTTTGATCCCGACGTTAGTCACCGCCTCCCGCCACCGTCCGCCCGCAAAGGCCAGAGAGGCGTAGACGCCAAAGCGCGGGATGATGCATCCCGCCGGAAAGGGCTGGTTGATGGTGGGGAAATCCAAGGTGCGCCCCAGCCGCCGGCCGTGGACGACCCGGGTGCCGATGGAAAAGAGGCTTTCCATCAGGCGGTTTGCCTCCTCGATCTCCCCGTTCTCGATGTGATGCCGGATGCGGGTGGAGCTGACCGGATGGCCGCCGTCATCCACGTGTTCCACCACCCGGACCTCGATGCCCCGCTCCCCGCAAAGTTCCCGCAGCGTCTCCACGTCCCCGGCGGCCCCTTTGCCAAAGCGGAAGTCGTAGCCGCAGGCGACAAACTTGACCCACAGGCGCTTCATCAGGATTTCCTCCACATACTCCCGGGGCGTCAGGTTGCAGAAGGCGGAGAAGGGGGGGCAGATTTCATAAGCAAAGCCCAACTGGGAAAAGATTTCACTGCGCCGCTCGGGCGTCATGATGGCGAGATTCCCCTGCTTGGAGGGAGGGGCCCCGCCGTCGAAGGTGAAGGTGAAAACGCAGGGAATAAGGCCCCTTTCCCGCTGGGCCAGGGCCTGGGCGAGCACCGCCCGGTGACCTTTGTGGACCCCGTCGAAGAGCCCCAGCGCCACGGCGGTGGGTTCCTTCCCCTGTATGTCCAAGGTGTTCTCTCGAATCAAAGAATGCCCTCCCCCAAAAATAGCTTTCGTATCCGCAGCTCCCCCTTCTCCTCGTCCCGGTAGCCGAGGCCGCCGAAGGCCCCGTCCTCCCGGAGCACCCGCAGATCGCCGGCAGCCGCGGGACAAGCGATGCGGTCTAAGGAGAGCTTCGCGCCGTTACAAAATAAGAAAAACGCCCGCTCGGAGAGCCGCACCGCAGGATACGCAGCAAAGGCACGCTCCACCGGCAGGAGTTTTTGTTCGATTTTCCCCGCCGCCATCAGTTCTTCCACTTCCTCAAGCGTCAGACAGTCGTCCAGATGAAAGCCGCAGGCTAGGATGCGGGTGAGCGCCGTCATGGTCCCTCCGCACCCGAGAAGCCGCCCCATATCGTGGCAGATGGTGCGGACATAGGTACCCTTGGAGCAAAAGACCTCCATTTCCACCTCGTCCCCCTCGACGCCCAGCACCCGGATGTCCCGGACGGTGATGGGACGGGCGGGGCGCTCCACCGTGATGCCCTGGCGGGCCAGATCGCAGAGCTTCCGCCCGCCGATCTTGACCGCCGAGTACATGGGCGGCACCTGCATCCCCTCCCCGCGGAAGGATTCCGCAGCCCGGCAGATTTCCGCCTCGCCGGGGCGCAGATCGCTTTGGGAGAGGACCCGGCCGGTGATGTCCTGGGTGTCGGTGGAAAGGCCCAGCCGGAAGCGGACCCGGTAGCCCTTGTCCTGATCGGGCAACAGGTCGCAGGCCTTGGTGGCCGTGCCCACAAGCACCGGCAGGACGCCGGTGGCCATGGGGTCCAACGTGCCGCTGTGGCCGATTTTTCTCGTCTTTAAGATCCCCCGGAGCTTTGCCACCACGTCAAAGGAGGTAAAGTCCTGGGGCTTATTGATGCAAAGGATGCCGTCCATGGATTATTTCCCCTCCAGCTCCGGGCGCAGCGCCTCCAAAATGGCCCCCTTGGCTTCCTCCAAATTTCCCGCGATAAAACAGCCCGCCGCCCGGGCGTGACCGCCGCCGCCCAGCGCGCTGCAAACGGCGGTGGCACTGATATTGTCGGACGTGCGCAGGGAGATTTTGTAGCCGCCCTCTTTCTCCCTGAGGGTGATGCCAGCCTGCACCCCCTCGATCTGCCGGGGGATGGCGGAGATGCCGTCGAGCTCACTGTCGGTGATGCCGGTTTGCTCGATGGCGTCGAGCGTCACCACGATGAGGGCGCAGCGGTTATCAAAGTGGTATTCCATGGTGGAGAGGACCAGCTGCTCCATCCGGATGCGGCTGAGGCTCTTGGTTTCGAACATGACGCGGTTGATCATCCCCGCCATGGCGCCCTTTTCATACAGGTCGGCCGCAATCCGGTGGGTGCGTGCCGTCACGTTGGTGTATCGGAAGCATCCGGTGTCGGTGGCGATGCCGGTGTAGACCGCCGACGCCATCACCGGGTCAAATTCCACCCCCATGGCTTTGATGACCTCATAGATCACCTCGGCGGTGGCGGCGCTGTCCGCTTCCAAGAGAACGCGGCGCGCGTAATGGGTGTTGGAGGGATGGTGGTCGATGCAAAGGTCCACCTGGTCCCGATAGGGCCATAATTTTTCCCCGAAGAGCTGGGTGTCGGCGATGTCCACCGCCACAATCATTTGGGGGACAAAGCTCTCCTCGGTATAGTGGTCGGTCAGGTAATCGTACCGGTCGGCGATGGGGTCGCTGCACTCGATTCTCGCCCGCTTGCCGCATTTTTGCAGCGCGAAACAAAGCCCGAAGGCCGAGCCCAGGGTGTCCCCGTCCGGATGCTGGTGGGATAAGATCAGAACGTCCTCTCCCAAAAGGAGCATCCGGGCCGCTTCCTCCACCTTTATTTCCTGGCCTTCCCTTTCGTTTTTGTTTTCCATCTTCATGTCTTCCCCGCTCCTTTATTTTTCGTCTAAATCCTTGAGCAGGGTGGAAATATGGGCGCTGTGCTCAATGGAGTCGTCGGCGATGAATTTAAACTCGGGGGAAGCGCGCAGTTTAAGGCGGTGGTTGATCTCCCGGCGGATGTAGCCCGCCGCGCTCTTGAGGCCCTTGACGGCCTCCTTGGCCCCCTCGATGCCATCCATGGAGCTGACATAAACCTTCACCTGGGACATATCCCCCGACATTTCGGTGCGCACGATGGTGATGAGGCCGCTGATCCGCGGGTCCTTGAGGGAACGCAAAATGTCGGTGAGTTCCCGCTTGACGTCCTCGCTGATTCTGTCCACTTTAAATCCTGCCATATTCTTTCACATCCTATCTTTCCGCCCGGATGGACGGATGACAAATTACCAGCAGACATTTTCTGCCTGCTGGTATAAATGAAACGAAACCGTTCCTTTTTATTCTCTGTATTCTTCCACGACATATGCTTCGAATACGTCGCCCTCTTTGATATCGTTGAATTTTTCCAAGCTCATGCCGCACTCGTAACCGGAGGCCACCTCTTTGACGTCGTCCTTGAAGCGCTTGAGGCTGTCGAGCTTGTCGTCTGCGATGATGATGCCGTCGCGGACGATGCGGATGTTGGCGCTGCGGGTGATCTTGCCTTCCAGCACATAGCAGCCGGCCACAGCGCCCACGCTGGAAATCTTGTACACCTGGCGCACTTCGGCCCGGCCTAAGTCCACATCCTTGAACTTGGGAGCCAGCATGCCCTTCATGGCGGACTTGATCTCGTCGATGGCGTCGTAGATGATGCGGTAGAGGCGGATTTCCACCCCGTCGCGCTCGGCCATATCCTTGGCCACCGGGTCGGGACGGACGTTGAAGCCGACGATGATGGCGTTGGAGGCGTCGGCCAGCATGACGTCCGATTCGCTGACGGCGCCCACCGCGCCGTGGATGACCTTGACGCGGACTTCCTCGTTGGACAGCTTCTCCAGCGACTGGCGGACCGCTTCCACCGAGCCCTGAACGTCGGCCTTGATGATGATGGGCAGTTCCTTGACCTCGCCCTGTTCGATCTGGGAGAAGAGGTTATCCAGCGTCACCTTCTGATAGGTGCTAAACTGCTCCTCCTTCATCTCGTGGCGGCGCTGGTCCACCAGCTCCTTGGCGAGCCGCTCGTCCTCGACACAGTTGAAGATGTCGCCGGCCGAAGGCACCTCGGAAAGTCCGGTGATTTCCACCGGCACCGACGGGCCCGCCTCGGACACCTTGCGGTGACGGTCGTCGAGCATGACCCGCACATGGCCCAAAGCCGTGCCCGCGATGATGACGTCGCCGGTGTGCAGGGTGCCGTTTTGTACCAGCACCGTGGCCACCGGGCCGCGGCCTTTGTCGAGCTTCGCTTCAATGACGGTGCCCTTGGCAAGACGGTCGGGGTTTGCCTTGAGCTCCTTCATATCGGCCACCAGCTGGACCATCTCCAAGAGGGTATCGATATTGTCGTGGGTCTTGGCGGAGACCGGGACGCAGATGACGTCGCCGCCCCACTCTTCGGGAACCAGCTCGTACTCGGTCAGCTCCTGCTTGACCTTGTCGGGGTTAGCCTCGGGTTTATCCATCTTGTTGATGGCCACGATGATGGAGACCCCCGCCGCCTTGGCGTGGTTGATGGCCTCCACCGTCTGGGGCATGATGCCGTCGTCGGCGGCTACCACCAGGATGGCGATATCGGTGACCTGGGCGCCGCGGGCACGCATGGAGGTAAACGCCTCATGGCCCGGGGTATCCAGGAAGGTGACATATTTGCCGCCCACCTTGACCCGGTAGGCGCCGATGTGCTGGGTGATGCCGCCGGCCTCGGTGGCGGTGACGTCGGAGTTGCGGATGGCGTCGAGGAGGCTGGTTTTGCCGTGGTCGACATGTCCCATGACCACAACCACCGGGCTTCTCTCCTGGAGGGACGCCTCGTCGTCCTCGCTGTCGTCGATGAGGCGCTCCTCGATGGTGACGACCACTTCCTTCTCCACCTTAGCGCCAAAGTCCATGGCGATGAGGGCGGCGGTGTCGTAGTCGATGGTCTCGGTGACGGTGGCCATGATGCCAAGGCCCATCAGCTTTTTGATGACCTGGGCCGCCGGTACCATCAGCTTGGAGGCGAGCTCGCCCACCACGATGGCCTCCGGCAACGCCAGATGCAGCTGAGGCCGTTTGGCGCGCTCGGCCTCGATGCGGCGGAGTTTCTCTGCCTCGGTCTCCCGCTTTCTCCCGTACTGGCCACGGCCCCGCTGGGCGCTGCGCTGATTGAGCTTCTGCTTTTTCTGCACATTGTCCTTGTTGGCCGCCGCCGGGGCGATCTGCTCGTAATGCTCGTTATATTTATCCAAGTTGACCTGCGCGGCGCGCATGTCGACATATCTCACGTTCTTGTCCGCGTCGATGGTGGAGACGTTGGAGTTGCTGCCCACCGTGGTCGGCGCCTGTCTGGGCGGAAGCTGCTTGTTGAGCGCCGGGCGCTTGGGGTTCTGCTGGCCGGGACGTCCCTGGAAGGAGGGGCGCCCGCCCTGTCCACCCTGGTACGGCGGGCGATTCCCCTGCTGGCCGCCCTGATACGGAGGACGGCTGCCCTGCTGACCACCCTGGTACGGCGGGCGGCTGCCCTGCTGGTTACCCTGATACGGCGGACGGCTGCCCTGCTGGCCACCCTGGTAGGGCGGGCGGCTGCCCTGCTGATTGCCCTGATACGGCGGACGGCTGCCCTGCTGGCCGCCCTGATACGGCGGACGGCTGCCCTGCTGGCCACCCTGGTACGGCGGGCGGTTGCCCTGCTGGTTACCCTGGTACGGCGGGCGGTTGCCCTGCTGATTGCCCTGATACGGCGGGCGGTTCTGCGGGGCGGCCTGTGGCCGCGTCTCCTGGGGCTTTGCGGGGGCAGCACTCTGGGGCGCAGAAGCACTCTGAGGCGCTGCCGGCGCCTCTTTGGGCGCGGCGGCCGGGCTCTGTGCCGCGGCAGGCGCGGGAGCCGGGGTTTTGGCCGGGGCTGCGGGCGCCGTCGGAGCCGGTTTTGCCACGGGCGCGGCAGGAGCGGCTTGCGCCGCCGGAGCGGCCGGCGCCGCTTTGGGGGCGGGAGCCGCCTTGGGCGCGGGCTTGGGCGCCGGTTCCTTTCTCACGCCGGACGCGAAGTAGGCGTTAAAATTTTGCACCTGGCTTTTCTGGGTATAATGTTCAAAAACAAGATTGAGCTCCTGTTCTGTCAGCGCAGTCATATGCTTTTTGGGCGTATCGAAGTGCTCTCCGAGCAGATCGATGACATCCTTGCTGGGGACGTTCAGGTCTTTGGCGACCTCGTGGACTCTGTACTTTATGATCACTGGGCGTTACCTCCTTGTCATTGCGGCCATCAAAATTACACACATGGTTTCGTATCCTCATCCGATACGAGAAGTTGTCTGAGCCTCCCTGCCATACCGCGGTCCAATACCGCCAGTACGCCGGAGCGCTTTCCCACCACAAACCAAATTTCGTCCATGGTGGCCGGAAGGGGTTCCAAAGGAACTTGGCTCCGGGCGCAGATGAGGCTTACCTCCTTGTAGGTTTTCTGCGACAGGTCGGATGCACATAGGACAAGCGCTGCCCTGCGTGTGTGGACCGCCTCTTTTACAACATCAAATCCGAGAGCTAACCTGCCCGCTCTTTTTATCAGCGAGAGAAAGGATAGCAGCTGTTCATTCACTTGCCTGCATTTCCTCCTCCATCTTTTGATACACTTCGTCGGGAATGGCGCAGGAGAAAGCCCGTTCAAAGCCCTTTTGCTTTCTCGCTTTCTTAAAGCACTCCACATTCCTGCAAACATAGGCGCCCCGCCCCGATTTTTTTCCGGTGAGATCCAGGAATATTTCACCCGTATTGGTCTTGACCACCCGGACAAGCTCCTTCTTGGGTTTCATCTCCCGACATCCGGTACACATCCGCATGGGTACTTTTCTTGCCTGCATCGTTTCCTCCATCCTTTACCATCCGGCGAAAGAGTTTCTCATCTATTTGATCGCCCCGGTGGGGGCGCCGTTTCAAAATATAAGTAAGCCAAACTGATGGGACTATTGCATAACGCCCTCGCTGCGGATGTCGATTTTCCATCCGGTCAGCCGGGCCGCCAGGCGGGCGTTTTGTCCCTTATTGCCGATGGCCAGGGACAGCTGGTTTTCGGGGACCACCACATGGCAGGTCTTTAATTCCTCGTCCTCCACTTCCACGCTGATGACATCAGCCGGGGAAAGGGCGGCGGCGATAAACTCCGCCGGGTCCTCGCTGTATTTGATGACGTCGATTTTCTCGCCGCCCAACTCGTCTACAATCTTGGCCACCCGCACGCCCCGCTGTCCGATGCAGGCGCCCACGGCGTCCACATTGGGATCCTTGGTGTGTACGGCGATCTTGGTCCGGGAGCCGGCCTCCCGGGAAATGGCTTTGACTTCCACCACGCCGTCGTAAATTTCCGGCACTTCCATTTCAAAGAGGCGTTTGACCAGCCCCGGATGGGTCCGGGAAATCATGACCCTGGGTCCGCGCTCGGAATCGGCGACCTCCACCACATAGACCTTGATCCGCTCGCCCTCCCGGAGCTCCTCCCCGGGCACCTGCTCGCTCTTGGGGAGCACCGCTTCGTTGCGGCCGATCTCCAGGGTGGCGGTGCCGCGCTTTAGGTCGATGCGCTGGACAATGGCGGTGACGATCTCCTGCTCCTTGTTCTGGAACTCCTGGAGCATCTGTCCCCGCTCCGCTTCCCGGATGCCCTGGCGGATGACGTGCTTGGCCGTCTGGGCCGCGATTCTGCCGAACTGCTTGGTCTCCAAATGGATGTTGACCACCGAGCCGACCTGCGCTTTTTTATCATAGGCGAGGGCGTTTTCCAAGAGAATCTCGTTGGCCTCGTCCTCCACCTCGTCCACGACGTTCTTCACAATCGCCACGTCGAAAACGCCCTTGTCGGGATTGATGTCCACTAAGACATTTTCCACCCCCGCGTAATCGCGCTTGACGGCGATGACAATGGCGTTGCTGATCTTCTCCAGCAGGTAGTCCGCCGGGATGCCTTTTTCTCTTTCCAGCAGCGCCAGAGCCTCAAAAAACTCGGTGTTCATTCTCCGCATCCTCCCATTTCAAAATCGTCATACAGTCGTATAAATGCCGCCCCCGCTTTATCAAAGGAGAAAGCCGCACCATTTTCCAGCGTCATGGTGACCACCCCGTTCTCCAGCGACTGGAGCTCGCCGGTGTAGTCCCGGCATCCGTCCACCGGACGAATGAGCCTGACATTAATTTTATGTCCGAGAAACTGTTCAAAATGCCAATTCTTTACAAGATCCCGCTCCACGCCGGGGGAGGAGACCTCCAGATAATAGCTCTGGGCGATGGGGTCCGCATCGTCGAGGAGCTTGTCGATGCCGCGGCTGACACGCTCGCAGTCGTCGATGTCCACGCCGCCCTCTTTGTCGATGAAGATGCGCAGATACCAGTACGCGCCCTCTTTCTCAAACCGGACGTCCCACAGTTTAAGGCCCATCTGAGCGATCACCGGCTCCACGATGCCGGTCACAGTCTGGACGGTGTTGCCGCCCTGTTTCGCCTTCGCCACAAAAAATCACTCCAACATAAAGCGAAGAGTGGGCTAACCCACTCTTCACCTTCACTCTATTCTTACTTTATCTAGGATACACTGAAAAATGGCTTCTGTCAAGGTTTTTTCGCCCTTTTGCGGGGGAATGCGGCGGCTTTTGCCCCAGCCTTTCCCCCCTTCCCTGCCTGGAAAGAGCGTCCTTTGGCCGGTTATTCCTCCATCTGTTTGCCGAGGAAGGCAGCCGCCGCCTGGATGAGCTTGATTTCACTCTCCCCTACGGCGGAGGCGGGCTCGCTGGCTAAAAACATGACCGTGCCGGACACGTCGCCGCCGGATAAGATGGGGATGGCGACGCTGGCGAAGCGCTCCACGCCCTCCACCGGCTGGAGGCGTTTTTGCTCCTTGGAGGAATAGATATAGCCGCGGCGCTGCTCCATGATGTCCTCAAGGGAGGCGGAGACCCGCCGCTCAATCATTTCCTTTTTGGGGATGCCGGACACCGCCACCACGTGATCCCGGTCGCTGACGATGACCGGATGGCCGCCGATCTTATAGAGCACGTCGGCATATTGGCCCGCAAAGGAAGCCAGCTCTCCGATGGGGGAATATTTTTTGAAGATCACTTCGCCGTCGTTATCGGTGTATATTTCAAGGGGATCCCCCTCCCTGATCCGCATGGTTCTCCGGATTTCTTTGGGGATGACCACCCTTCCCAAATCATCAATTCTTCTCACAATTCCTGTCGCTTTCATTCGTTTGTTTCCTCCTATACATCCGGGCGCGCTGTCCGGAAATTCAAAATCATTAGCTGGACCGATTCCCAGCATACGGCTTGCCGCCGCGGTGTCCTTTCCGGACGCCCGGTCTGATGTTTCTACGGGAGGTCGTCCATATGCGCCGAATCTCTTGCTTCTATTATTTACTAACGCCCAAAACTTATGCGAAATCTTCTCAAAATTCTTTCCGCTGTTTTTCCTTTGAAATAAAACAAAAAAAGCCTATGAAAATCCAAAGATTTTCATAGGCTTTTTCCCTACAAAATAAGAAGCTACCTTCTCCTTGTAGACCGGCGGAATTTAAAAAACGACGCCCGACCGCAAAATCACATTGGCAAATGGGGTGCATTCCCCGGTGCGGATGGCAAATTTGACCCCGGCGCTTTTTTCTTTGAGTTTCTCGTGGGACATGGTGTCATAGGGCACGTCCGGGAGGCTCTTTTGCAGGAGGGCCCAAATTTCCGGATTGTTCCCGGCGGTCTCTTCGGCCGCATCGAAGTGCTCCACGCACATCTCTCCGAGCACCGCGTTCAGCACCTGGGCGAAGGTGGGGACCCCGGCGCAGACCGCCAAGTCCACGATGGTCACTCCCTGGGGGATGGGCATGCCCGCGTCCCCGATCATGACCTGATCTTTGTGCCCCAGCGCCGCGATGAGCCCTGAGAGCTGGCTGTTGAGAATCCCTGTCTTTTTCATAGGAAGACTCCTTTCTGTTTGCATGGAAGGTGCCGCTGGGTAGTCGGCAGCCGCAGCGCGGGTGCCGCGACAATGGTTTGCATTGGGGGCTTAGGGCGCGTCATGCCGACCGCAGGGCCGCTTTGGTGCGCTCGCAGCTGCAACGCGGGTGCCGCGACAACGTTACCTATAAAACCACAGGTTCGCGTCATCCTCCACCGGCAGGTGGTTATTTGGACAATACGACGGAGACGGCTTTCTGCCAGCCGGCCCGCTTTTTCTCCCGGGTTTTTTCACTCATCTGAGGCAGGTAGTCCCGGCGGGTCATCCGCTCAAAGATGCCCTGGTCGTAGAGGCCGAGGCTCAACCCCGCGGTGTAGGCCGCGCCCACGCCGGAAAGCTCCTCGACGCTCGCCACCCGCACGGGGATATTCAGGATGTCGCTTTGAAACTGCATCAGGTAAGCGTCCCGGGTGGCGCCGCCATCCACCCGGAGGGAGTCGATGGTGATGCCCGACTCCCGGCTCATGACGCCTACAATATCCGCAATCTGATAGGCAATGCATTCTTCAGCGGCCTTGACAATTTCATTTTTTCCGGTGGTCCGGGTCATGCCGTAGATCACCGCCCGGGCCTCGGAATCCCAGTAGGGCGCGCCCAGGCCGGTGAAGGCGGGCACCAGATAGGTCTCGTCCTCCCCATTGGCGGCCCCCGCCGCTTGGGAGGCCTCCTTGGGGGAGGACAGGAGGCCCAAGTCCTCCACAATCCACTTCATGACGGCGCCGGTGTAGTTGATGTTGCCTTCCAGCACATAGTCCACCTGGCCGCCCATGCTCCACGCGATGGAGGTGACCACGCCGCTCTTGCTGAGCATGGGGGTCTTGCCGATGTTCATCATCACCGAAGAGCCGGTGCCGTAGGTGGTCTTGATCATGCCCTTTTGCAGGCATCCCTGTCCGAAGAGGGCACCGTGGGAGTCGCCCAGTACGCCGCAGATGGGAATGGGGCGGGGCAGGAAACCCTCGAAGTCGGTCTCGCCGTAGTCGGCGTCCGAGTCGCAAAGCTCCGCCAGACATCCCGTGTCAATGCCGAAGAGGCCGCAGATCTCCTCGTCCCACCGCAGGGAGAAGATGTTCAACATCTGGGTCCTGGAGGCGTTGGAATAATCGGTTTTAAAGGACTTCCCGCCAGTCAGTTTATACACTTCCCAGCTGTCCATGGTGCCCATGCACAGCTTGCCCGCCTGCGCCTTCTCTTGGACGCCGGGCACATTCTGCAAAATCCAGCTGAGCTTTGCCGCCGAAAAATAGGGGGAGAGATGAAGGCCCGTGGCCTTCTTGACCATGGACGCGTGGCCTTTAGCCTCGATCTCCTTGCAGATGGCTTCCCCCCGGGCGCACTGCCAGACGATGGCGTTGTAGACCGGCTTCCCGGTCTCCCGGTCCCAGGCCATGGCGGTCTCCCGCTGGTTGGAGATGCCGACCCCCGCGATGAGCGCCTTGTCGATGCCCGCCTTCTCCACCACCGCCTTAACCGCCGCGATGGTGTTGCGGTAGATTTCCTCGGCGTCGTGCTCCACCCAGCCCCGCTCGTCGATGATCTGGCGGTGGCTGACGTCGCTGCGGCAGATGAGCGTCCCCTGGGCGTCAAAGAGTAACCCCTTGGTCCCCGCCGTGCTCTGGTCTATGGATAGGATGTACTTCTCCTGCATCGCGTTTCCCCTCTTTCTATGGTGCGCGGGGCCATGTCCTGTCCCGCCCCGCAGAATCTCCGCTTTTATCTGCCCAGCAGCTCCCGGGCCGCCTTCACAATGCCCGCTTTGTCCAGCCCATAGTAGCCGAAGACCTCCGCGGATTTTCCCGCGACGGCGGGCTCGTCGGGCAGGGCCAAATTGATAACCTTCTTGGGGCAGTTTCTCGCCACGATCTGGCTGACCATGGAGCCTAAGCCCCCGTAGATGCTGTGCTCTTCCACTGTCAGGATGGCGCCGGTCTCCCGAGCGGCTTCGATGACCGCCTCTTCGTCGATGGGCTTGACACAGTACATATCCAGCACCCGGCAGCCGATGCCCTCTTCCTCGAGGGCCTTGGCCGCGTCCAGGGCGGGGCGCACCATCTCGCCGGTGGCGATGATGGTCATGTCTTCTCCCTCGTGGATGTGGGTGGCTTTGTCCATCACAAAGGGAACGTTGCCCTCCTCATAGACGTCGTCCACCGCGTTTCTCCCCACTCGGATGTAGGCGGGCTTATTGTCCTTTAAAAGCTCCTTCATCAGCGCTTCGGTCTGCAGCCGGTCGCAGGGCAGATACACCCGCATATTGGGCACCGCCGACAGGGCCGCGATGTCCTGGGCCGAATGGTGGGTCATGCCCAAAGAACCGTAGCTGATGCCGCCGCTGATGCCGATGAGCTTGACGTTGGTGTTGGAATAGGCCACATCCACCTTGCACTGCTCAAAGCTGCGGGTGGAGAGGAAGCAGGCCGGGGAGGCCGCGTAGGCCTTCTTGCCGCAGGCGGCCAGTCCCGCCGCGATGGAGACGAGGTTCTGCTCGGCGATGCCGGTCTCGATGAACTGGTCGGGGTGAGCGTCGGCGAAATTGGTCAGAGAAGCAGAGCCCCTCGAATCGCTGCACAGCACCACAATGTCCTTGTCCCGGTTGGCTTCTTCCACCAGCACGTCGCAGATGACCTGTTTGTTTGCAATCTTACTCATAACGCCTGCGCCCTCCTTGCCTGTAATTCCTGTTTTGCAGCCGCGTATTCCTCGGCGTTCGGCACCTTGTGATGCCACGGCGCTTTATTTTCGATAAAGGAGACGCCGTAGCCTTTGGTGGTCTCGGCGATAATGACAGTGGGTTTCCCCTTGGTGGCTTTGGCCTCAGTCAGCGCCTTGTCCAGGGCGTCGATGTCGTTGCCGTCGCAGACGATGGCGTGCCAGCCGAAGGCTTCCCAGCGGGTCTTCTGGTCGTCCTGGCTCATGACCTCTTCGGTGGGCCCGGAAATCTGGAGCCGGTTGCGGTCGATGATGGCCGTCAGGTTATCGAGCTTGTAGTGGCCGCCCGCCATGGCGCCCTCCCAGACCGAGCCCTCCGCCAGCTCGCCGTCCCCCATGACGGTGTAGACCCGGTAGTCCTGGCCGTTCATCTTGCCGGCCAGCGCCATGCCCACGCAGACGGGGAGCCCGTGGCCCAGGGAACCGGAGCACATCTCGATGCCGTGAATCTTATTGTTGGGGTGGCCGATGTATTTGGTTTGGAACTGACAAACCGTCTCCAAATCGGCGTAGGGGAAGAACCCCCGGTCGGCCAGCACACAGTAGAGGGCCTCCACCGAATGGCCTTTACTGAGGACAAAGCGGTCCCGGTTGGGGTCGTGAAAGTTTTCGGGGCTCACATTCATGTGCTTTAAGTAGAGGGTGACCAGGATGTCGGTGACGCTAAAGTCGCCGCCGATGTGCCCGGCCTTAGCACGGTAGATCACGTCGAGCACATGCTCCCTGATCTCAAAGGATTTCGCTTTCAAGTTTTCCATCACAGCGCTCCATTTCTCCCGGGGCCTTTTGCCTTTTGTCTCCCCTCCGCCCGCCGCCGGGTGATGCGGAGGAATCATATCGTCAGGGCCTTATGCGCCCATGGATTCCGTAGGTGTTTTTAGCACGCGGACACTGTCCCTTTGGATGTACTCGGTTCCAATTTGGATTTTGCTGACGACCTTCCCCGGGGACTTCATCTTGTCGATGAGGCGGCCCACCGCCATCTGGCCCATCTCCTGCTTGAAGACCCGAATGGTGGAGAGGCTGGGGGAGGAAATCTCACAGAAGGGCAGGTCGTCGAAGCCGATGACCGACACGTCTTCGGGAATCCGGCAGCCGTGCTCCTTAAGCGCCTTCATGGCGCCCAAGGCGATGATGTCGTTGTCCGCGAAGAAGGCGGTGGGAAGCTTGGGGGCGCGCTCTAAATAGCGGGCCATATCCTTATAAGCGCCCTCCATGGTGGGGGTCAGCGCCGCCGTGAACTTGGGGTCGGCGGTCAGGTCCGCCCGCTCCAGCGCCCGGCGGTAGCCGATCTCCCGGTACAAAAAGTTTTGAATCCGCACGCTGCTTTTTAGATAGCCGATCTCCCGGTGCCCCCCCTCGATGAGCCCGGTCACCGAGCCGCACACCGAATCGGTGTTGTTGATGAGCACCGTGTCAAAGGGCAGGTTCTCGAAGCTGGCGTCCAGGACCACCACCGGGGCCACCGCGCGGGAAAAAGCCATGACGTCCTCGCCCGAAAGCTCGGTGGCAAGCAAGAGGATGCCGGAGCCCGGGTCGGTGAGGACTTGTTCGAGCCGCTCGTCGAAATCGTCGCTTTGGGCGCTCAGGTTGCAGATGATGGTGTCGTAGCCGGCGTTCCGGCTCCCCTGCTCCACCCCTTCGATGAGGGAGGAGAAGAAGGGGGTGTCCGAGAGGACCCAGCCGTGCTTTTTCAGCACCACCAGCTTGATGCTGGTCATCCGGTTCTCGCTAAGGTAGCCCGAATCCCGGGCAATCTTCATGATCAGTTCCGCCGTGTCCTTGTTGACGCCCTTCTTGCCGTTGAGGACGTTGGAGACGGTGGCCGGAGAGAAGCCGGAAAGTTCGCTGAGTTTTTTGATGCTGACTTTCATCTCTTCCCCTCCTTTCGTTCCCAGTATAAAATATTTATATAAATATTTCAATAGGGAATTTTCCCATTCCTGTCCAGAATTTGGCGTACCCCCTTGGTTACTCTGCTGTTTTCTGGGATTTTCTTCACAATATCCGGCCTTTTCGGGGGTATTCTCTAAATTTACTTCTAAATATTTTACACAAAAAGGGCAGGAAGCTTTTGCTTCCTGCCCTTTGGGGTCTTCTTATGCCGCCGGGAGCTCCCCGGTGGGGCTGAAGAGGAGGTAATCCTCGATTTGCTGCTCATGTAACGCCCTGAGCTGCTCGTCGACGTCCGCCTTGGCGTAGGTCTTGTTCTGGTCCGCCGCCAGCTTGCCGTCGGTGTAGCCCTGGACGAAGAACATCAGCTTCGTCCCCTCCGGCGCCACCTTCTTGATCTCCGACACCGCCAGCGTCAGGGACGCGTAGGGGGTCTTGGCCGGGGCGGCCACCGTCTGGCCTCCCGCCTCCAGTTTGGAGCCGAAGGAGGCGGGCATGGCGTTGACTAAGAGATTTTTGGCCCCCAGCGTCGCCGGGTTGACCCCGCCGTAGGCGGCGCTTCCGGTGGTGAGGAGGGGAGCGCTGGTCACATAGAGGGCCACTTCGGTCCCCGAGGGCTCCAAGGCCGCGGTGAGGGCCGCGATATAGTTTTTCAGACACGCGTCCTTGGTGACGGTATTGGTCGTCTCCCCGTAATTTGCCAGGTTGGAACCGGTCATGGTGGGGAAATAGCAGCCGTCCAGGACGATTTCCTTCACCCCCATGCTGGAAAGCTCCAAGGCGATGTCGGTGATATACTTCTGCGCCTGCGCGGAGTAGGGGTTGAGCCACGGCTTGCCGCCGTTTTGCTGGGTGTCGTCCAGCCACAGGTAATTCATATCACCGCTGTATTTGATGGCCATGTCCACATAGGTCCGCGACGCGATGTGGTCGACCCAGGCGTGGATGCGGGCCACCGGCGTCAGGTTCTTTGCTTGGAGTTTGGCGATGACGGCGGGCAGGTCCACAGCGCCCCCGGAAACGGCGCCCGCCTCCACCGCCTGACTGACCGCCGACTGATAGAGCAGGTAGCCGTTGGCGTCCTTGAGGTCCATCATCACGCCGTTTGCCCCCGCGTCCACGGCGCTTTGCAAAAAGGCGTCCAGCTTGGCCGGGTCCGTCAAAACCGCGTTTGGCAGATACATGAGCTTTTTGGCCGCGCTCGCTTTTTCCGGCGGGGTCTCCGGCTCGCTCTCCACCGGGGTGGTGACCGGCGGCTGGGAAACGCTCTGGGATTCGTCGGGCCCGGGGGCTTCGATATTGCCGGTAATGAGATTGTACACCGGCTGGTAGATGCTCCAGCCCACGAAGGCCAGCACCGCGCAGCCCAGGACCATCAGCACGATCATAAGCGGCGACGTCCGGCGGCTGCGGCGGCGGTAGACTCTGGTGTTCCTCTTAATTTTATACGGTTTTGACATTGGTGACGCCTCCCTTGTCATGGTCAGGGTCCAAAAATGATACTTAGCTGGGCAGCTGGTGGCCGATGAGGCCATAGAAGGCCAGGGACAGGATACCGATAAAGAGCAATGTGGCGGGCAGCCCCCGGAAGGAGCGGGGCAGCCTGGAAAGCTCCATCCGCTTTTGCCCCTCGCAGATGAGGAGGGCGGCAAAGGTAAAGCCGATGCCGGTGCCCAGGCCAAAGCCCAGGGTCTTGGGAAGATCGAAGCTTTGGTGCAGCGCCACCAGAATAGCGCCCAAGAGCGCGGAGTTAAAGGTGGCCATGGGCAACATTTTGCTCACGCGCTTGTAGGCTTTCGGCAAAAAGCGGGACATGAGCAGATGGATGACCGCGTAGACGGCTCCGATACAAAAGACGAAGACCAGCGGCTCCAAATATAAATAATATGGGAGCTTTCGCAGAAATATATTCGCCGGATAGCAAAGTAGTGAGGAAAGAAAGGTGATGGCGGTGAGCACCGCGCCGAAAAGGACGGTGCTGCGGGAGCTTCTCAGCTCGATGAGGGCGCGGCTGGCGCCCAGGGCTCGGGTGAAGATGGCGTTCTCGGTGAAGACCGCCACCAGCGCCATGAGGAAAAATTGGGTCACCGCATCCATCTACTTCACCTCCTCGGACTGTCTGTGATAGATTCGCTTGCGGAGCAGGTGGTTAAAGAATTGGGCGCCGGCGGCCAAAAACGCCACGAGCATAAAGCCCGCGAAGGGCAATAGCACGGCGGGGGTCCGCTGGTCGAGCCCGAGGGACACGCCCCAGATGCTGCCCGCGCCGATCAATTCCCGCAACACACCCAGCACGCACAGCACAAAGCCGAAGCCCACCGTGTAGCACAGCCCGTCGATGAGGGCCCACTGGGGCTGATTGCGGCGTGCAAAGCGCTCGGCCCGGGAAAGGACCACGGAGTTGATGACCACCAGCGGCAGATAGATGCCCATCAGATCCACGCCTAAGGGGTGGACCTGTCGCACCAGCGCCAGGGCCGGGATATAGAATACCGACGCGATCAGGGCGTAAAGGACCGTGCGCAGCCACTGGGGCAGACGGCTCTTAATTAAAGAGGCGGCCACCAGGGTGGGCAGTGTCACCACCAGGAAGGCCAAGGTCATGGCCACGGAATTTTTTAACGAGGTGGTGATCATGATGGCGGGGGCCAGGGCGAAACCGCAGATCAAGATGGGGTTTCGGTAGCTCATGCCCTCGATTAACCGCATCTTATTTCGATTTTTCTTCAGATAGCTGAGCATCCCCATGCATCCACCTCCTCAAATAGCGTGATAAACGGGTCGTCTCCCGGTCCATCACATGGGACAAGGAGTTTAAAATGAGGACGGCAAAGCAAAGCCCTTCCTCAAAGCCGCCGAAGTGGCGAAACAGCAGCGTCGCCACACCTGCCAGTATTCCGTAGAGCCAGCGCCCCGCCCGGGTTTTGGGCCCGGTGACCGGGTCGGTGACCACGAAGACCGCGCCGAAAAGAAGGCTGCCGGAAAGCAGTTCGTAGAGCACGGAGTACTCCGCCCCCAGCACAATGCGGGGAAAGAGGACGGCGATGAGGGCGCTCGCCCCCACAAAGCCCACCGGGATCCGCCAGTCCACGCTCTTTCGGTAGAGCAGGAAGAGCAGGCAGGTCAGGATGACCAGGATATTGGTGGCGCCCATGGGGCCGGGGTAGTTGCCCAAGAGCATCTGCACCGGGTCGTAGGTGGGCAAGCCCCCCAGCTTGAGGGTGAAGGCCGGGCTTTCCACCAGGGCGGCGGTCACATTGCCGAAGGGTTCGAGCTGGGCAAAGGGCACGGGGTAAGTAAACACGCTTTGGGGAAAGCTGATGGCCACGAAGGCAAAGCCCCCCGCCGCCGGGTTAAAGACATTGTTCCCAAGGCCCCCGAAGGGGTGCTTCATCACCAGGATGGCGAAGAGGCAGGCGAGCACCACGATAAAATAGGGCACCGACGCCGGCATCATGAGCACCACAATGAGCCCTGTGACGATGCTGGATAGGTCCTTGGGATTGGGGAGCTTCCCCCGGATGGCGTAGCCCGCCATATCCGCCGCGTAGCTGACCGCCACCGCCGTCAGGGTCAGCAGCGCCGCCCGCAGTCCATAATAATAGAAGGCCATCACGCACAGGGGAACGAGCGCGATGATCATGTCCCCCATGATCACCGCCGAGGTGTCCCTCGCCCTCAGCTGTGCCGTCAGCCGGGTTTTCTTACTCACAGATTTCTCCTCTCCTTTGCCTCCGGCGCTAGTCGAGCACCGACTGGATATAGGAAGCAACATCTATATTCGATGGGCATATATATGAACAAAGGCCGCATTTGATACACTTGTCCAGTTCCAGCCACCGGTACCGGCGGTTTTTCCCGTCGATGTAGCGGTAGGCCAGGTAGGGGTTAATCCCCACCGGGCAGGCCTTGACGCACCGCGCGCAGCCGATGCACTCGTACCGGGTGCGGCGTCCGTCGCTCGTGTCCGCGATCAGGCAGCGAAGCCCGTAGCGCACCGGCGTTTCGGTGTCGGTGATGCGGTAGCCGGCCATGGTGCCCCCCGCGATGAGGCGTTTGGGTTCCTTGGCAAGGCCCGCGAAGCGCAGCACCTCCCCCACCGGCGTGCCCAGGGCCACCTCCACATTGGCGGGGTTGGCCACGGCGTCCCCGGCCACGGTCACAAAGGTGGAGCTTTGCGGCTTTTCGTAGACCACCGCGCGGTAAAGATGGATGAGGGCGGGCACGGAAATGATGACGCTCTGCCGGCCCGGGTACCGCTTTTTGATCTCATTTTTTAGCCGCAGACGGGCCGGATAATGGCCCCGGAGTTTTACCACCGGGATCCCGGAGAGGGTCTTGGGAAAGCGCACCGCGTCCCCGCTGTCGCCAAAGACGGCAAAACAGCCCTCGGTGGCGTCCAACGCCCGCTGGACCAGGCGCAGTCCGCCCGCCGCCTCCGCCGTCAGCTTGAGCAGTGGCCCGACGCGGCTGGAAACCATGGGCTCGTCGTCAATGGCGTCGCCGACGATGACCAATTTCCGCTTGTCCTGGAGCCGCTCCAACTTTTGATAGAGAAACTCCCCGTCCATCGCATCGAGGACGGAGCATTTTTTTGCAAAGCCCAAAATCCGATCGGCTTCCACCGTCTCGGGGTCGTTGATCTGGATGACCTGGCGCTGGGTGGGCGTCACCGTGTTTCTCAGCGCCGCGTAGGTATGATCAGGGTCAAAGGAGGGGCGCAAAATCTCCTCCACCATGGCGTCGATGGGAGAAAAGACCGCCTGGTTTTTCACCGTGAACACCGGCTCGTCGATCTGCACCTGGTCGCCGTGCTTAAGCGCCGCGTCCCCGGGCAGCCGCAGATACGCCTTTTTCGGAAACAAATAATGAGCGATGGGACGGGAAATCGCCGGGTCTTTGCGCTGCTCGAGCGGGACTCCCTTTTTCCTCAGTTGCATGAATGTGCTTCACCTCTTCTTCCCCCGTTGGCATCGGGGCTTTCTTTCGCCGCGACCGGTCCCCCGCTTTTACCGGGACGTCCGCGGCGGCTTCCCGGCTTAAAGTCAAAGCCGGTTTCTTCTCGTTTGTCACCCATACTGCGGGCCCCGCCGCCGGGACCCGTTGGAGGTTTTATTCCATGAATATACAGCTGATCAGCAAAAATAAGCTCAAGGTCACCCTCAGCGGGGAGGACCTCAAGGGCCTAGGTATCTCTTACGACTCCCTCGATTACAGCGATCCCCACACCAAGGAGGTGCTGCTCCACATCCTAGGCAAGGCCAAAACCCAGGCGGGCTTCGCCCCCGGACGGCAGAAGCTGTTCATCGAAGTTTATCCCAGCAGCCAAAACGGCTGTGTCATCTATTTTACCCCGCTCTTTGACAAAAACCCCGCCATCCGGCGCTACCGGGTCAAGCGCTCCATCGGGGAACCGGCTGTCTACCGCTTCGGCAAGATCGATACGGTCATCGACGCATCGGTGCGGCTCTTCCAGCTGATGGGGCACCGGATTTTCAAAAGCTCCCTCTACCGAATGGGGCGGGCCTACTATCTGGCCATCTACCCGCTCGACGGCATCAGCGGCAAAACCGCCGGGTTTTTGAGCGAATACGCGCCCCTGGCGGGGCGGGGGCATCTGCTCGTCTCCTATTTGCAGGAGCACGGCCACGCCATCGTGGAGGACCGGGCCATCGACACCCTGTCCTACTATTTGGCGTAGGCTTCTTCCGCCGCCCGGCGCAGTTTCAAAATGCCCGCGGCGTAGTCGTCCTGCCTGAAGAGGGAGGAACCCGCCACCAGCACGTTGGCGCCCGCAGCCGCCACCAGCGGCGCCGTGGCGTCGGCGATGCCGCCGTCGACCTGGATGTCCAAATCGGTCTTGCCCAGGGCGTTTGCCTTCTCCCGGATCTGCCGGATTTTGGGGAGCATGTCGTCCATGAACTTCTGCCCGCCGAAGCCCGGCTCCACCGTCATGACGAGCACCATGTCCACTTCCTCCAGGAGCGGAAAAATCTCTTGGGCCGGGGTTTTCGGCTTCACCGAAACGCCCACCCGCTTGCCTGCGGCCCGGATGGCCCGGATCACTTCGCGGGGGTCGTCGTCGGACTCGTAGTGGAAGGTGATGATGTCGCTGCCGGCTTTGACAAAGTCGGGCAGATACTGAAGAGGATTCGTAATCATCAAATGCACGTCAAAGGTGATGGGGAGCTTCGGGCGCAAAGCCGCCACCACCGGCGCGCCCAGGGAGATGTTGGGGACGAAATGGCCGTCCATCACATCCACGTGGAGCATGTCCGCGCCCGCAGCCACCATGGTCTTGGATTCCCGTTCCAAATTGGCAAAATCGCTGGCCAGAATCGACGGTGAAATCTTAATCATCACAAAACCCCTCTTTCCCGCCGGGCCCGTCCCGGCGGATTTTTATGTCTTGGCTCCATTGTTTGCCGGAGTTTTGTTCCCCGCGCCCCGGCAGGCGACAGAACCCCATGGTAACCATATTTTCATCTTATTCATTCTAAACTACCCGTGGGTAAACGTCAACCTTTCCCCTTCCAAAAAGCGGGATGGTTTCAATAAATTCATATTTGTGTTATACTCTATTTACAACCGTCCGCGCCGCTTATCTCTCCAAAGAAAAGCGCGCTTTCACCGGCCGGGACAAGCACGCCCGGCAAATTTTTCAACAGTTTGGACACACGAAAGGAGAAGGACCTCCATGGAAAAAAAGCCAATGGAAAAGATCGCGGCCACCCCCTCCCTGCTGGGCTTCGGCTGCATGCGCTTTCCCAAGCTCCCCAACGGTAAAATCGACCGGCCCGCGTCTCAGAAGATGCTCGATTACGCCTATGCCCACGGCGTGAACTACTTTGACACCGCCTATATGTACCACGACGGCGAATCGGAGGAGTTTCTCGGGGACTATCTCACCCAAAAATACCCCCGCGAGAGCTTCTATTTGGCCAGCAAGCTGCCGGTCTGGTATTGCAAGACTCCCGACGACATGGAGCGCATCTTTAACGAGCAGCTTTCCCGTTGCAAGACCGATTACTTTGACTTTTACCTCTTACATAGCGTGGACCAAGAGAAGTGGACCCAGATCGAGGAATTTGCCGCCTATGACTTCATCCGCCGCAAGAAGGAGGAAGGAAAGGTCAAATACATCGGCTTTTCCTACCACGACGACCCCAAATACCTGACCAACATGGTGGAAACCCACCAATGGGACTTTGTTCAGCTCCAGGTCAATTACCTGGACTGGGAGATGCAGCGGGCTCGTGACAGCTACCAGATCCTTTGCGACCACCATATCCCCTGCTGGGTGATGGAGCCGGTCCGGGGCGGTTATCTGGCCACGTTGCCCGATGTGGCGGAGGACGTGTTCAAAAAGTACGAGCCCGACGCTTCGGCGGCCTCCTGGGCGGTCAAATGGGTGGCGTCTTTAGAAAACGTCAAGGTGGTTCTCTCGGGCATGTCCAGCATGGAGCAGGTCATGGACAACATCGCCCAGTTTGACCCCTTTGTCCCCATGACGGAAAGCCAATACCGGGTGATCGACGAGGTGGTGGAAGCCATCCACAGCGTCAAAACCGTCCCCTGCACCGGCTGCCGGTATTGCATGCCCTGCCCCGCCGGGGTGGACATCCCGGAGGTGTTTAAAATCTATAACACCCTTCAGCAGCGTAAGCGCTCCTCCCCGACGAAACTCATCTACACCAAGTTCCTCGACCCCGCCAAGCGGGCCGACAACTGCGTGCGCTGCGGCAAGTGCCTGGAGCACTGCCCCCAGCACATCCAAATTCCCGACCGTCTCGAGGAGGCGGACACCGCCATCAACGCCCTGCCCTAGGGCGCACCATCAAAGGCCCCGCCCGCGTTAAAACGCGGGCGGGGCCTTTTTACAAGAAAGCGCCGCTGGGATGAGGACGCCGGCCCGCCGCATGGACGTGAGGCGAGCGGCATAAGGAGGATGGAAGCGGCGCTTGGGCGTATTCCTCAGCGCGGGCATTCTCAGGGAAGCCCGCGCTCCTTATCAAAAAGCCGGAACGGTTGCCCGCCCCGGCTGGAACCTGTCTCTCCCTGGGAAAGACAGCGCGTGGACAGCTGCGCCCAGGCCCGCATCCGATGGATGGCGGGCGGGCGCCCTATGAAAAACACAGCAAAGTAGGCACAGCTTCCTTTTTGTTCGAGGTGTTTGTGCGTCCTTCGCTGTGTGATTGTATCCCCCGCTCCCCGCCTTGCGGCGCGGCACTGTCAAAAGGGGCGCGGGGGACCCCGGCGCTCCCTTATGGAGGCCGCCGGGGGAAAATGGAGTGCCAGTAGTATCTTATGCGCCCCGAACATTTGTGGCACCGGCGTGGAGGGGCGCGGGGGCCGTGCAGCGGCGGCCCTTTGGGGAAAAAAGGGGGCGAAGTTCCCCACTGGGCGCAAAAAAGGAGCCAAACTTCTCTCTCAAAAAAAGTTTGGCTCCTGTGTTTCTTCGTGTCAAATCAGCTGCGCCAGCATGACCACCAAGGGCAGGGTCACGATGGAGAAGACGGTGGTCACCGCTACCATCTGGCCGCCGTAGGCGGCGTCCAGGTCGAACTTCCGGGCCATGATGGAGCACATGGCCGCCGTGGGACAGGCCGCGGAAATGAGGCTGATGATGACCACCGTGTCGGCGCCCGCAAACCAGCCCATGACGCCGGTGAGCTTATAGATGAGGATGAGCAGCAGCGGGATGGCGACGAGCCTGAGCCCCGTCACCAGGTACATCTTCTTATTCTTCCATAGCCCCTTGAGCTGGGTCCCGGCTAAGAAGGTGCCGCAGGCGATCATGGCCAGGGGCGTATTCATGGAGGCGATAAAGTTGACGGTGGGGCCGATGGGGGCGGGCAGCCGGATTTGCAAAAAGAAAAACAGGATGCCCAGCGCCACGCTCCACACTCCCGGGTGGAGAATGATCTTTTTAAGGGACGGCGGGCGGCGCTCCCCCCGCATCTCCATCTCCCCCAACGTGAAGGCGAAGAAGTTAAAGCAAGCCATATAGGCGGTGGCGAAGATGACCCCCTCGTTGCCCATGGTGGCCTGGACCAAGGGCAGACCCATAAAGCCGGCGTTGGAATAGACCGCCGCAAAGCGTTCCACCCGGTAGCGGACGTCTTCCTTTTTGCGGATGCACAGCTTTGCCACCACGATGGCCAGGATGTGGGAGAAGATGGCCAGCCCGAAGGCCAGCAGCAGCCCCCGGACGATGGCCGGGTCCTTATCCACCTGGTAGACGTTGATGGAGAGACAGGGGATGACGATCATGAGCAGCAAATCGGAGAGCTGCCGGCTCCCGTCCTCGTTGATGATCCCCTTTTTCCCGCAGAAAAACCCCACCGCCATCAGTAAAAACATGACGAGCACCTGCTGTGCCAGCACCCATGAAAGCTGCATACCTCTTCCCCCTTCGCGGGCCGTCGGGCGGCCCGATTCCTATTGTATCTTACTACAATCCAGCGAAGAGGGCAACGCGGGGCCCCAAAAAGTAGCAGGATCACCAAAAATAAGCCGTAGGTCCAAGAACTTTCCGCCCGGCAAAAAAGCGCCGTCCGGAATAAAATTCTGGACGGCGCTTGGGGTGCTATTTCTTATCCCACAGTGGGAACGGTCTGGGGCAGGGCGCTTTCGATGTCCTCCTGCAAGACCACGCTGATTTCAAAGGTCTTCTGGGAACCGCTGCCCGTCTTGCGATAAATGGTCATCTTGATGGATTGTCCCGGTTTGAGCCCCTCGAGTGCCTCGGCCACATCGGCGTTTTTAAGAATCTCCTTGTCGTTTATCTTGGTAATGATGTCGCCCACGGCCAAATTCTTGGCCGCCGCGTCGCTGTCCGGGTCGATGGAGATAATCCGCACGCCCTGGGGCACCTCATTAAGCTTGGAAAGGGCCTCGGTGACCGGCTGGATGGTGATGCCGATCTTGACCCGGCCGGTGACCCGGCCGTTTCTCTTGAGCTCGTCGATGATGGGCTTTGCCTCATTGATGGGGATGGCGAAGCCGATACCCTCATAGTTGACGTTGGAAATCTTGGCGGAGTTGATGCCGATGACCTGGCCGAAACGGTTGATGAGCGCGCCCCCCGAGTTGCCGGGGTTGATGGCCGCGTCGGTCTGGATGTAGTTCATAGAGTTGCCGTCGGAACTTTTGACCAGGCGGTTGAGCCCCGAGATGATGCCCTCGGTGGTGCTGCCGCCGAACTCGATGCCGCCGGGGTAGCCGATGGCCACCGCCTTTTCGCCCACCTCGAGCTGCTCGGAGTTGCCAAACTCCGCGTAGGAGAGACTCTGCGCGTCGATTTTGAGCACCGCCAAATCGGTCTTGCTGTCGATGCCCACCAAGGTGGCCACATAATCCTCGCCGTTGGAGAGCACCACGCCGATCTCGTCGGCGCCGCTGACCACATGGGCGTTGGTGACGATATAGCCGTCGGCGCTCATAATGATGCCCGAACCCTCACCCACGGCCGCAAACGGATTTTCCGCCTGATATTTGATGACGCCCACCACCGAGGGGCGGACCTTCTTTTGAATCTGGGCGGTGGACAGGGAACCGTCGGCCTCCTGGCCGTCGTTGACCGTCGGCTTGTCCTGCAATTGCAGGCCGCTGTTTTCGGAGGGGGATGAATTTTCGCCGCTGGGAGACTGTGCGGACTGGCCATGGAACTTGCTCTCGTCCTTGGTGACGATCTGATAGATGCCAAGGCCCGCGAAGAACAGCCCCGCCAGCACAAACACCACGCACAGGATGGAAACAAAGGCGGTGACGCCCTTGTTTTTCCTCGGCTTGGGGGCGCGGGAGGCCGCCTCGTACTCGTCGAAGTTGTAGTGGTAGGGGTTGGGCTCCACCCGCTGCCGGCCGCCGTTTGGAGCCGCGCCCGGCGCGCGGTAATCGCTGTATGGCTGCTGATGATAGCCGCTTTGCCCGCTGTAAGCGTTGTATCCGCCCGGGGCTTGGCCCTGGCTCTCGCCGCCCGGGGCCTGGCCGCCGTACCAGGCGCTTTCCTGTCCCGGCGCGCTCCCGCCCCCCGGGGGAGGCGGCGTCTGGCCGCCATAGACCCACCCGGTTTCCTCACTGCCGGAGGAGGACGCTTCGCCGTCCCCTCCCCCGTCCCGGTTTTCCCAGCCGGGGGCCGAGGACTTCTCCGGGCCGGCTCCTTCCGGAGCGCCGGCTTCCCCTGTGTCGTCCCCGCCGGAGTGGTAGCCCGCCTCCTCCTCAGGACGCTCGGGGTATCCGCCGTATTTCATTTCGCTCATCAATCTCATCCTCCCGTGTCTCGCCGCTTCTTTCCGGACGGTTAGCCCGTGCCGTCCCGTTTGTCTTTATTGTAACCGGCGATTGTGGACACAAAATAAACAAAAGGTCAATCATTTCTCTTTGGGCTCATTTTTTTTGAATTTTGCCGCCGAACCGGTGGGGAGAGAGAAGACAAATTCGGAATATTCCCCTTCCACACTCCTGACTAGTATATCTCCGGCATGGAGATTTATAATCGAGCGCACAATATGCAGTCCCAGGCCCACCCCGTTTTTGTCCAGGCCCCGGGACCGGTCGGACTTATAAAACCGGTCGAAGACGTGGGGGATCTCCTCCTTGGGGATGCCGGCGCCCGAATTGCGCACGGCGATGTAGGTCAGGCTGCCCGCCACTTCGTAGCTCAGCTCGATATAACCGCCCTCGTTGACAAATTTCACCGCGTTGTCGATGAGGTTATAGACCACCTGATAGATGAGGTCCTCGTCGGCGCTCACCAGGATGCGGGGGCTATCCAGTCCCCGCACGTCCACGTGCTTCGCTTCAATCTGCTGTTCTAAGTTAAAGACCGTCTGGCAGATGACGGCGTTGATGTCAAAGTCGGTGGCGTTGATGGTGGTCTCCCCGGCCTCAATGCGGGAGATGTTGAGCATGGAGCGGACCATCCTCGAAAGGCGCTTGACCTCGTCGGAGACGATGCGCAGGTAGTATTTGTGCTTTTCCTCAGGGATAGTACCGTCCAAAATGCCGTCGACAAAGCCGCCGATGGTGGTCATGGGGGTTTTCAGCTCGTGGGAGACATTGGCCACAAAGGAACGGCGGGTGGACTCGGTCAGGGCCAGGGAGTTTGCCATATTGTTAAACGCGATGGCCAGCTGGGCAATCTCGTCGTAACCGGCCACCGGAACCCGGGCGGTAAAGTCGCCCTTGGCAAAGCTGCGGGTGGCCTGGGACATCTGGGCCAGCGGCTGGGTCATGCGCTTGGTGACAAAGTAGATGATCACAAAGGCGATGATGAGCACGGCCAAAGCGCTGACCACGAACATCTTGAGGGTGGTCATGAGGAAGGCGTGGAGGCTCTGGGCCGAGGTGGAAACGAAAATGGCGCCCACCACCTGGGTGTCCGCCAACAGCGGCACCGCCACCGTGTAATACTGGCTTTGATAGATGCCGCCCAGCTTGCCCACCTCGGTATAGGAATTGCCCGCTCTGAGCTGGGTCATGATACTTTCGGCCATCAGATAGTTGGCGTGCTGGCAGGCGTCCTCCTCAGTGCAGACCAGAGTCTTGCCGTTGAGATCGGTGAGGAAGAACTCCGCGCCAATGGCTTCCCCCATCATCTGAAAGCCTTGGAGTATGGCGGACTGGCTGATGAACTGGTAGCCGTTGCTCTCGTAGTTACTCATGGTGATGTCCGCCGCGTGGGTGGCGTTTTGATAGAGCATATCCAGTTTTTCATTGCGAAAATTCTGGGAGGCAAACATGAGAAAAACGCCGCCGAGAATGGTAACGCTCATCAAAATGATGATGGCGCACACCGTAAAATAGCGGGTAAATACGCTTCTTTGCACAGTCTTTCCTCCCTTGTCCCGCGCCTGCCCCCGCTTGGAGGCGCGCGGCTCACCCTCACAGACGAAGGGCTGCACCAGAATTCGGTACAGCCTGTCCGCTTTATTCTTTTACTTCAAACTTGTAGCCCACGCCCCAGACGGTCTTGAGAGACCACTGGTCGGAGACCCTTTCCAGCTTTTCCCGCAGACGTTTGATGTGCACGTCCACCGTTCTGGAATCGCCGTAATACTCAAATCCCCACACCTCGTCGAGGAGCTGGTCCCGGGTATAGACCCGGTTGGGGTTGCTGGCAAGGTGGTAGAGAAGCTCCAATTCCTTGGGCGGGGTGTCCACCGTCTTGCCGTCCACCTTGAGTTCATATTTGGTCATGTTGACGATGAGCTTGTCGTAGCGGACCTCCTTGACGTCGCCCTCGGCGGCGTTTTTCCCGGTGCGGCGCATGACCGCTTTGATCCGGGCGATGATCTCCTTATTGTCGAAGGGCTTGACCACATAGTCGTCGGCGCCCAGCTCCAGGCCCAGCACCTTGTCGAAGGTTTCGCCCTTGGCCGTGATCATGATGATGGGGCAGCTAGATTTCTTCCGGATCTCCCGGCAGACCTGCCAGCCGTCCAAACCCGGCATCATGATGTCCAAGAGCACCATATCCGGGCTCTCGGCGTTAAATTTGGCGATGGCCTGGGTGCCGTCGCCCGCGATTGCCACCTCGTATCCTTCTTTTTCCAGATAGAGTCTGAGCAGCTCGCTGATATTTTTATCGTCATCGCATACTAACACTTTGCCCATGGACATGGTTGTAACCCCCGTATCGTTTCGTTATGATTCATGGTTTTTGATACTCCTTGGCTCTCCAATCAACCGATATTCCTATTATACAATAAAAAGCCCCTGAATAGTGAATAATTTTTTAAAGAATCCCCGATTTCGGATGAACAGCCCCTTGCCCGCCGCGGAAAATATGGGTATAATGGTAATGTTTTGAGCAGACGCCCGCTTTTCGGGCGTCTGAAGCTATCTGCGCAATCTATCACAGAGAATGGAGTATCACTTATGAAGCTAGGTATCGTCGGCCTTCCCAACGTGGGAAAGAGCACCCTGTTTAACGCCATCACCAACGCCGGTGCGGAATCCGCCAACTATCCCTTTTGCACCATTGAACCCAACGTGGGCGTGGTGGCTGTGCCGGACAAGCGTCTGGACGTGCTGGCCGAAATGTATCATCCGGATAAATATACCCCTGCTGTCATCGAGTTTGTGGACATCGCGGGGCTAGTGAAGGGCGCCTCCAAGGGGGAGGGGCTGGGCAACAAATTCCTCTCCAATATCCGGGAGGTGGACGCCGTCGTCCACGTGGTGCGCTGCTTTGAGAGCACGGAGATCATCCACGTCGACGGGGAGATCGGCCCGGCCCGGGACATCGAGACCATCAACTTGGAACTGATCTTCTCCGATATCGAGCTGGTGGACCGGCGCATCGATAAGGCCCTGAAGATGGCCAAGGCGGACAAAAAATACGCCGCAGAGGCCGAGCTCTTCCAGCGCCTCAAAGCCCATTTGGAGGAGGGAAAATCCGCCCGGGGCTTTGTCTGCGACGAGGAGGAGCGGGCGCTTATCGACACCGTGCCCCTGCTCTCCAATAAGCCGGTGATCTACGCGGCCAACCTCTCCGAAGACGACTTTGTCAAGGGGCTGGACAAGCAGGCATATTTTGCTCAGGTGAAAAAGATCGCCGAGGAAGAGGGCGCGGGGGTTCTTCCCATCTGTGCGAGCATCGAGGAAGAAATTTCCGACATGGAGCCCGACGACAAAGCCATGTTCCTCTCCGAGCTGGGGCTGACCCAGTCGGGACTCGACCGGCTCATCCAGGAGTGTTACAGCCTTTTGGGCCTCATCTCCTATCTGACCGCCGGCAAGCCGGAGGTCCGTGCCTGGACCATTGAAAAAGGCACCAAAGCCCCCCAGGCGGCGGGCAAAATCCACTCCGACTTTGAAAAGGGCTTCATCCGCGCCGAGGTGGTGGCCTTCGACGACCTGGTGTCTTGCGGCTCCATGGCGGCGGCCAAGGAAAAGGGCCTCGTGCGCAGCGAGGGCAAGGAGTACGTCATGCAGGACGGCGACGTGGTCCTTTTCCGCTTCAACGTCTAACGGCAAGTTGCCGCTTCCATACCGCGCTGTGATGCATCCATAACCTAAGTACGGGCAACGCAGCAGTGGAGCGGACGGAAGCCCAAGGCGCGTTGTCCCGCACCGGCAGATGCCGCAGGTGTCGCAACACTGTTTCAGCTTGTACCCGAAAGCGCGTCATACCCGCCCCGGTAGGTGCCGCGGTATCCCGCACCGGCAAGGGCCGGCATTCTCTCCGGTAATCGCGCGGACGGCTTTCCTTCCATAGCACCGAAAGCACAAAAAAAGCGTGCGGATGTTTCCGCACGCTTTTTTGACCGCTTTTTGGGGATGCAACTTAATAATTGGTGGCTTTGACCTGGAAGTAGCTCTGGGGGTGCTTGCACACAGGGCAGACGGCGGGCGCCTCGGGGCCGGTGTGCTCCCTGCCGCAGAAACGGCAAATCCAGACGGTTTGGCCGTCGTCCTTCTTGAAGACCTTCTGGTCCTGGACGTTCTGCTTGAGCTGATTGTAGCGCTTTTCGTGCTCGGCCTCGATCTGGGCCACCAGCTCAAACTTGGTGGCGATTTCGGTGAAGCCCTCTTCCTTGGCCACTTCGGCAAACTCCTTGTACATGGTGGTCCACTCGTAGTTTTCCCCCTGGGCCGCTTCCTCCAGATTGGTCTGGGTGTCGGGCAGCTCGCCGCCGTGGATATATTTTAACCACTGGTAGGCGTGGGCGTACTCGTTGCCGGAGGTCTCCTCAAACAGGGCGCCAATCTGCTCGTAGCCGTCCTTTTTGGCCTTTTTGCCAAACATCTGATACTTGCATCTGGCCTGGGACTCCCCGGCGAAGGCCGCCAGAAGATTCGCATAAGTTCTGCTGTCTTTCAGTTCCATTTCATCACGTTTCCTTTCCTCTCGCGCCCGGTCCGGCGCTTTGTTTGTCCAGAAAAATTGACGGATTTTCCTACACAGGTTATAATTGCCAAAGGAACGTGTTTTATGCAGCCCATCGCCCCGAAAGAGAAAAAGGAGAGGTCTTATCATGCAACAAAATACCACCCGACGGCTGACCTATGCCGCGCTCATGCTGGCACTGGGCATCCTCATCCCCATGGTTTTCCATACCTTCCAGATTTCCGGCGGCATCTTTCTCCCCATGCACATCCCCGTGCTGCTGTGCGGATTTCTCTGCGGCCCCCAGTTCGGCGCTTTGTGCGGCCTGGTCGTCCCGCTGATTTCCTCCCTGATTACCGGCATGCCCCCCATGTATCCCACCGCGGTGGCCATGGCTTTGGAGCTGCTGGCCTACGGCCTCATGACGGGACTATTGCGCAAAAAGTGCAATGTCTACCTGGCGCTCATCCTCTCCATGCTGGTGGGGCGGGCCGTGTCCGGCTGCGCCAACTTGGTCCTGCTGGGCCTGGCCGGGAAAAGCTACACCCTGAACGTCTTTTTGAGCAGCGCCTTTGTCACCGCCCTGCCCGGCATCATCATCCAGCTCATCCTGGTCCCCCTCATCCTGATCGTCATGAAGAAAGCGGGGCTGACCGACCTTGGAAAATAAAATCCAGGCCTATTTCGACGCGCTGGCCCCCCGTTGGGACCAAATGTGCTCCCACGACCAGGAGAAAATCCACCGCATCTTGGACGCCTGCGCCATCGCGCCCACCGACCGGGTGTTGGACATCGCCTGCGGCACCGGGGTGCTGGCCCCCTACCTGCGCGAGCGGAACCCCGCCGCCGTCACCGCCATCGACCTCTCCCCCCAGATGATCGCCCGGGCCAGGGAGAAGCACCCGGAAGGGGTCCGCTTCCTGTGCGGCGACGTGCTGGAGCTTCGTGGGGAAACTTTTGACGTGTGCATCGTTTATAGCGCCTTTCCCCATTTTCTCGAGCCGGAACGGCTCATCCAAAAGGCGTGGGAGCTTCTCTCCCCCGGCGGACGGCTGGTGGTGGCCCACTCCCAGTCCCGGGCCCAGATCAACGCCGTCCACGGCGGCAGCGCCAGCGAAATATCCATGGGGCTCATGGAGGCTTCCCGTCTTCAAAGCCTGATGGAGCCTCTCTTCACCGTGACGGAGCGTATCGACAACGAAGAAATGTACCTCGTGCGCGGGGTAAAGTAAAAACAGCCGCTTAAAGCGGCTGTTTTTTTGCGCCTCCAGGGGAGCGCAAGGCGCGTATGACCTGCGCGGCCGTTATTACCCATCTGCCCTGGGCTAAGAAGAGCCCGTCCAAAAGGACGGGCTCTTTATCTTACCCTTAATGGGTGTAGTCGATGATGCGGATTTGTTCCCCCAAATCCCCCGCGATAAGCTCCCTCATCTTCTTAGCAAAGGGGCAGGGGTAGCCGATGGGGGTGCCCTTCCCGATACAGGAAGCAAACACGATGGTGTCCGCGCCCCGCTTTACAAGCTCCCGGGCCCGGAGGACGGCTTTCTTCCCCGGACAGCCGCCGCAGCCGATAAAGCCGACGATCTCGATGTCCTCCTCGATGCCCGCAAAGGCGCCCTTCCTTTCGCGGATCATGCAAAAGTCGGTGGTGCCGGGACAGTAGTCCTCGGTCTGGGCGCAGCGGATAATGCCAACCTTCATTTCCTTTCCTTTCTGCTAAAAATCCCCCCTGTCTGGCAGAGGAGATTTTTACTTGCATTAAAGTTTGGGCGAGACACGCGTTTAAGTTCTGGCAATGGGCCGCCTTCGCCATTTCCCGCCTTACAGGGCCAGGCGCAGAATGGCCGCCACATCCTCTTTGTACAGCGGCTTAAAGTTGCCCAGAGGACCGTACATAACCGCTTTTTCCGCCATTTCGTCGATGCGCTCGTCACCGATGCCGATGTCGGAAAGCCGGGTGGGCATGCCGATGGATTTGGAGAAGCTCTCCAGACGGCGGATGCCCTCCAAGGCGATCTCCTCGTCGTCGGCGAAGCTCAGATCCACGTCGAACATGCGCACGGCGTACTGGACAAAGCGCTTGATGTCGGTTTTGTAGACGTATTTCATCCAGGCCGGGAAGACAATGGCCAGTCCCGCGCCGTGGGCGATGTCATAAATGGCGCTGAGCTCATGCTCGATGTTGTGGGAGCCCCAGTCGGGAATTCTGCCCATCTGGAAGAGGTTGTTGTGGGCCACGGTGCCCGCCCACATGACTTCCGCCCGGGCGTCGTAGTCGTTGGGGTTGCGGAGCACCTTGGGGGTGTTGTAGAGCATGGTGCGGAAGGTGCCCTCGATGAGCCGGTCGGTGACGTCCACATGGCCGACGGTGGTAAAGTAGCGCTCCATCAGATGGGCCATGATATCGGTGGCGCCGCAGGCGGTCTGGTAGGGCGGCAGGGAGAAGGTGTTCTCCGGGTTCATGATGGTAAATTTGGGGATCATCTCTTCGCTGCTGGCCGGGTGTTTGAGGTTGAGGGTGTCGTTGGTGATGACCGAGCCGTCGGAGGACTCGCTGCCCGCCGCCGGGATGGTGAGGACCGACGCCACCGGCAGCGTGACATGGGGGACGAGCTTATTGTCAAAGAAGTCCCAGACGTCGCCGTCGTAGGGCACGCCGATGGCGATGGCCTTGGCCGAATCGATGGTGCTGCCGCCGCCCACGGCCAGGATAAAGTCCACGTCCTCCTTACGGCACAGCTCGATGCCTTTGTAGACTAAGGAAAGCCGGGGGTTGGGCTGGACGCCGCCCAATTCCACAAACGGGATGCCCGCCTCGTTTAAAATGCCCACGATTTTGTCGTAGAGCCCGGTCTTTTTGATTGATCCGCCGCCGTAGTGGAGGAGCACCTTGTGGCCGTATTTCTCAATCTGTCCCGGGAGCTCACGCTCGGTGTCCTTGCCGAAAATGATGCGCGCGGGATTACAGTAATTAAAGTTGACCATGTATTATCATCCTTTCTCGCGGACTCGGGCGGATGGAAGATCCATCCCACCACGTTCCAAGTCCCATTATATTCCTTTCCTTTCGAATGTAAACCTTTTGCCCTGTGAGCGCTCCAATTTCGTATCATTATCCAAAGAAGTCCGCCCCGACCCCGCCACATTCCACAAGGGACTGGGGGAAGGGTCCGCCAATGCCTTGACGGGAAGATTTTTCGCCGTATAATGAGAATAACAAGAATAAGGGAGGACGGGCCATGTTCCGCCAAAAAAAAGAGGAATTTATCACTGTAAAAAATAAGCGCCGGGTCAATCTGGCTGTCATTTTGGTGCTCTTGGTGCTCGTTTCCGCCGTCATGGGCATCATGAGCCTCTTCCTCGCTTCCAGCATCCGCACGAGCAACCTCACCAGCCTCGGGGAAAGCAGCGTGGACACCGGCCGGGGCATCGCCGCCAGCCTCAAGCGCTTTGCCCTCTCCGACATCCGCGCCCTCATTTCCCAAAAACAGGTCACCGACACCTACCGCTCCCTGTGCGAATATCTGGGGGAAATCAGGGAGGTCAATGGTTACAAATATCTCTATGTGATCTACAAGGAGTCCGACGGCTACCACGTCCTTCTCGACGCCCAGTACTCCCCCAGCCTCATCGCGGGCACCGATTACATCGCCATCGGCGGGGGCTATTACCCCAAGGCCATCTCCAAACAGGCTGAGAAGCTGCTTTCCCGAGTCTATGAGGGGAGTATGCCCCTTGCCTCCACCAACACCGTCTCAGAGAGTGAGAACCGGGGCTCCACCATCACCTCCTACATCCCCATCCAGGACGCCGCCGGGAACATCGCCTGCATCCTTGCCATCGACACCGCCGTCTCCACGGCGGACGTAAGCAACGGCTTCATCACCTTCTACCAGGTGGCGGCCGGCTTCTTCGGCTTCCTCTTTGCCGGGAGCTTAATTGTCTCCATCCTTTACTTCCGCGCCCAAAAGCGGAGGAAAGAAGAGGCAACCGACCTGATGGAATTGAAATAAACGCCCCGCCGTGCTATAATTGCTTCATTCTATGTTGATTTTCGCTCATGAGCCCCCGATTTCGAGAAAGGTGTGATTTCTATGAAATGCCCCCAATGCGGCACGGAAGTAGAAGAGCAGTATCATTTCTGCCCCCAATGCCAGGCGAAGCTCCACGTGGACGCCGGCACATCCGATTGGGCCGACACCCCCGCGGCGCCCTCCCAAGCACAGGACTCCATGACCGTCTCCCAGGAGCCCAGCAATTCCAGCGGCGATTCCACCGCATCGGGCTCAGGGCCCCAAACGCCCGGCGGTCCTTATGCAGGCGCCTACCAGCAGAATTACCAGCAAAACGCCGCATCCGGCCGCTACGGTCCCGTGTCGGGCACGGCATATGATTATTACACCCAAAAGAACCGCGCCGCCAATCAGGCGGCCCGTCAGCCGGGTTACAGTGCGTCCAACGGCCAGCAGCCGGGCGCGCCCCACCCCACCGTCAACTACCAGCCGCCCAAAAAGCACACCGGCCTCATCGTGGCCATCGTCATTGTGGCGGTGATCGTGGTGGTGTCCCTCTTCACGGGCCTCTTTGCCATCATCCGGTGGGCGGAATACCACTATGAGGACAGCTATTATCAGTATCAATACGGCTGGGACGACGATTACTGGGAGGCCACCAGCGTCCAGCATACCATCCCCCTGCCGGGCGGGCACTGTGTGACAATACCCAAAGACATCTAAAAAAGCGCCATGGATTGTATCCATGGCGCTTTTTCTTTTGATTTGACGGGATGTGCGGCTTCCTTCCGTGCATTCCTTAACGGTTTGTCCATAGACGGCGACCTTCCGCCCGGCCGAGCGCTCTGGTAGAGCCCGGCGATGGGGCGCCTCCTCCAGCGGATAGACGCTAGTTCCGTCCGCTTTCCTCTCCACGGACCACCCCAGCCCGGTGAAACCCAACACGCAGGGAGAGCCCGGCGACAGAGCACGCCCCTTTTCCCGATAAAGGAACGCTGTCGCGCCCGCATTTTTCATCAGTGGGCCGGTAAGGTTTGGTCGCCGGTAGTCCCTTCCGGTTTGGCGCTTTGTTCCCTTGTTGACTTTTGCTCAGCAGAGGGCGGACAGATCCTCCACCACCTTTTGGGCCCGGTTTTCCCAACGGTTTTCTTCCATCGCCTTTACCACATTCCGGCGGTAGACGTCGATCTGCTCCGGGGAACTATAAAAGCGCTCGATGGCGTCGGCCAAAGAGGCGGCGTCGTCCTTGCAGGTGAAGCCGCAGCCGTACCGGTCGATGATGCGTTTGGTCTCCACACAGTCGGTGGCGATGAGGGGCAGGCCGTAACCCATATATTCAAACATCTTCACATGCACGGCAAAGTCCATATAAAAGTCCCGCTTCATGGGCAGGATGCCCGCGTCCGCCTGGGCATAGAGGGGGGCGAGCTCCTCGTCCCCGCTGGCGTGCCGGACGTCGAGCCAGTCCATTTTGAGATAGCGCTCGTCGAGATGTTCCCTTTCCGCCTCCCGGCAGACAAGGGTCAGCTTGATGTCCAGCCCCTTTTCCTGGAGCCGCTCCACGGCCTCGAGCAGCGGGATGCTCCCGTACTTCTCCGAGATGCCGCCCACATAGACGATCCGGTGAAAAAGCTCGGTATGGGGGGCGCAGTGGACATCGCCGCCCGGGGGCAGGGGCTCCCGGCGGGGGAAGGTAAAGAGGTCGGCCATACTGGGGCTCGGGAAATAGAGGATGTCGCAATCCTTCCCAAAGGCCCGCAGGTCCCGTTTGTGCATATGGATGAGCACCCACTTTTTGGGGCCGGTGACGCCCCACCACTTGGCAAACTTCCAGTAGGCGTCCCGGTAAAAGAGGGCGATGGGCACTCCCATCCGATGGACCCGGCGCAATAGCTTTAAGTCGATGCGGTTAAAGAAGGGGCCCGCCGGGGGCTCCACATAGCAGATGTCGGGCTTGTGGGTGTCGAGCCAGGAGAGAATCTCTTCGACCCGCTGCCGGCGCTCGGCCCTTCGGTTTTGCTGGCCCTCCAGGAGCTTTACCTCATGCCCCAAGCTCTCAAAGGCGTGGAACATCTTCTGGGGCCGGACGCTGGAACCGGATTTGAGCTCCCCGAAATCGATAAAAGTGATATATAAAATGGTCACGATGCCGCTCCCTTTCTAGCCTTGATAGGCGCTGAGGATTTCGGTGATCTTTTCCGCTGCATGGCCGTCCCCGAACTGGTTTTGATGCCTGGAAAAATCGGGCCGGACGCTGAGTTTTCGGAGAATCTCCTCCTTGTCAGGACGGCAGAGCTGGTTGACATTGCCCTCCAGGGTTTCGGGCCAGGGCGGGTTGTCCAGCAGGGTGATACACTGCCGCCCCAAAAACCACGCCTCCCGCTGCAAGCCGCCCGAGTCGGTGACCACCTGATCGGCATGGCTGACCAGATACAGGGAGGTGAGATACCCCACCGGCTGGGTGAGCAGGATGTTACGGTAGCCTTTCTCTTGGCACAGACGCTGGGCCCGCTCGTGGTTGCGGGGATGCACCGGATAGACCACCGGGACGGGAAGGGCCTCCATGGCGGAAAAAATCTGGTCGAGGGGCTCGTCGGTGCCGGTGTTCTCCTCCCGGTGGCAGGTCAGGAGCACATACTTTTCGGGCAGGGCGACTTCCTTCCCCGAAAAGTCCATGAGGTCGCCGGGCCGCGGGGCGGTCAGACGCTTGCCATAGTAAAGGACCGCGTCGTACATCAGGTCCCCGGTGTTGTAGACCCCCCGCGTGATGCCCTCGGCCCGCAGATTGCCGATGGCGGTTTCGGTGCAGCATAAAAGCAGGGCGGAGATGCGGTCGGTGAGCACCCGGTTGACTTCCTCCGGGTTTTGCAGCGTCTCCATCCGCACCCCGGCCTCCACGTGGCAGATGGGCAGGTGGAGTTTGACCGCCGCCAAGGCACCTGCCAGGGTGGAGTTGGTGTCCCCGAAGACCAGCACCATATCCGGGCGCTCCTTTTGGAGCACCTCCTCGATGGCGATGAGCATCTCCCCCGTCATCTTACCATGGCTGCCGCCAGCGATTCCCAAGTTATAGTCGGGTCTGGGAATGGAAAGCTCGTCAAAAAAGATATCGGACATATTGTGGTCGTAGTGCTGTCCGGTGTGGATGAGCACTTCCTCATGCTGCCTCCGCAAAACCCGGGACAATGCCGCCGCCTTGATAAACTGGGGCCTCGCCCCCACCACCGTACATATTTTCATCGGAGTTCTCCTTTTCTCTTCCTGCTGTCTCTCCCCCGGCGGTTCTGCCGCGCGGGGGTATTCGCTAAGTTATTATATTTCTATTTTCCCAAAAGGTCAATAAAATACCAGCAGAGAACGCAAAAAGCCGCTGAACCTGCAAAAAAATCGTTGCTCGAGGCTGCGCGTCCCCCTTCTGCGACGTCCCGCCCCTTCATGCCAAAGAGCGTGGCAGTGGGCAGACAGCGCCTTGGTTTATTCTCTGCGCGCGCCTTGGGACGGTATGACCCGCCGCGACTGTCCGGCATCCCCGCTGGCAGGCGGACCCACAACGGGGCAGATGCGCAAAAAAGCAGCCGCAATAAGCGGCTGCTTTTTCCATTCTTACGCCTCAAACCGGGCCCGCAGGTCTTCGGGCACATCCTCGATGTGAGCTCTAATATACGCCATGGTTTCCTCTCTGGATTTGACGCCCAAAGTGGCCCCCACGGCCTGGCAGTTCATGGAGCCCACGGCGTTGCCGAACACCGCCGCCTCCCAGATGCTCCAGCCCCAGGAGATGGCCGACAGGAAGGCCGCGCAGAAGCTGTCCCCGCAGCCGGTGACGTCCCGCACCTGGTCCACATGGAAGGTGGGGATGGTGCGCCGCTCTTTAAAGTCGGTGACAAAGACGCCTTTTGCTCCCAGCTTGACAATCAGGTTTTTGATGCCGAAGGGCTTATAAAACGCCTCGAATTCCTCACAAGTCTGCTTGCCCGAAATTTCCGCCGCCTCGTTGTCGCTGGGGAGGAAGTAATCGGTGTAGGGCAGGGCGTATTTGACGTAATCGAGCGCCACGTCGTCGTGGTTAAGGACGCAGACGTCCATGGCGGTGACGACTCCCGCCTCCTTGCAGGCTTTGAACACCTGGCCGATGCCCTCGCCGTCCAGCTTGGGGGCGAGTCCCGCGCTGCCGTAGTGGACGATTTTCGCCTGCTTGACATAATCGAGATCGATGTCGTCGATGGTAAAGTTCTTGTTGACCCCGCGGGTGTGGGCGCAGCCACTGCGCTCACCGCTGTTTTCGATGCACAATACCGCCATGGTGGTGGGCATCTCGGGATCCTCTTTGGCACGGCTGATGTCGATGCCGTATTTCTCGCTGGTCTCCCGCACGAGCCGCCCGTAGATGTCCTTGCCGGTTTTAAAGATGCAGCCGGTGTCCACCCCCAGCTTGGAACAGTCGATGGCGCAGTTGAGCGCGTCGCCGCCGGTGGTGGTGGTGGCGGAGTCGAAGAGATAGACGTCGTAGTCGAACATGTTGGCGGGGATGGGCTTGATGGCGATATCCACCATGCCCATGCCGATAGCTAATATATCAGGCATCATGTTGCTCCTTCCTCTAGGTAAACCGGGCCCGCAGATCCTCAGGCACAGCGTCGATGTGTTTTTGAATATAGGCTAATACCTCCGCTTTGGGTCTGACGCCCCGGGTGGCGCCCACCACCTGGCAGTTCATGGAGCCCACGGCGTTGCCGAACACCGCCGCTTCCCAGATACTCCAGCCCCAGGAGATGCCCGACAAGAAGCCCGCGCAGAAGCTGTCCCCGCAGCCGATGGTGTCGATGGCAAGCTCCACCGGGAAAGTGGGAATCATGCGGCTTTTCTCAAAGTCGCTGACAAACACGCCCTGGGGGCCCATTTTGATGAGCATCATCTTCATGCCGTAGGGGCGGAAAAATTCCACGATTTCCTCGCAGGAATCCTTGCCGCTGATGTCGGTGGCCTCGTCCCAGCTGGGGAGGAAGTAATCGGTGTGGGTGAGGGCGTCTTTGATCTTTTCATAGCCCGTCTCGGTGCCCCCCATCAGGTCCATGGTGCCGGAGACGTCGATGGAGGTTTCCACCCCCAATTTGTGAAGCTTTTCAAACATGGTGGCCACGCCCCGGCCGTCCAAGGCCGGGCAGAGATGGATACTGCCGTAGTGGACGATCTTCGCGCTCTTTAGATACTCGTAGTCCAAGTCCTCCTCGGTGAGCAGGACATCCGGGTCCAGATTGAAGGCGCTATGCCGTCCGCCCTTGCCGTCGAGCAAGTGGACCGACAGCGTACTTCTCCCTTTGGGCGACACCACCGTGCCGCTCATATCCACATGGTCCTCTTCGCCGATCTGGCGGATGCTGCGGCCAAACAGGTCGTCGCCCACCTTGCACACACAACCCACATCCACCCCGATGCGGGCACAGGCGGCCGCCACGTTCATGGCGTCCCCGCCGCTGGAGACTTCCCAGAACTTGTAATTGTGAAACTCCCCGTCAAAAATGTCCTTGGCGATGGGGGTCAAAGCCAAGTCCTGCATAGCGCTGCCCACAGCGATAATATCCATCTGATTGCCTCCCTTGTTTTATATTATTGGAACCGGGCCCGCAGGTCCTCCGGTACCTCGTCAATCCGCTCTCTGATATAGTCCATGGTCTCGTCGAAGGTGCGCACGCCCAGATTGGCCCCCAGCACCTGGCAGTTCATGGAGCCTACGGCGTTGCCGAGCACCGCGCATTCCTCCATGCTCCAGCCCTTGACGATGCCGGTGAGGAAGGCGGCCACAAAGGAGTCGCCGCAGCCGGTGACATCCACCACTTTGGGGACGTTAAAGGTGGAAATATATCTTCTCTTTGTAAAATCGGTGACATAGACGCCTCTGGCCCCCAGCTTGATCACCAGGATTTTAATGCCGAAGGGGCGGAAGAACTCCTCGATATCCTCGCACTTGGTCAGTCCCCCGGTGAGGATTTCCGCCTCGTAATCGCTGGGGAAGAAGATATCGGTGTAGTGCAGCACGTCCTTTACATTGTTGTAGCACACCTCGGGGGGCAGATCGCAGGTGACGTCCATGGAAGTGATGCACCCGGCCTCCTTGCACGCTTTAAACAGACGGGTGATGCCGTCCCCGTCCAGCTTTTCCAAGCCGTTGGCGCTGCCGTATTGGACCACTTTGGCCTGTTTAAAATAGTCGAGGTCCAGGTCCTCGTAGTTGAGCTCCGCGTTGGCGCCGGTGAGCACCACCGTGTGGCGCTCGCCGTCCTCCTTGAGGAAGTGGACGGAGCAGGCGGTCCCCGCCTTATCGGTGGTGACGACCCGGCTGATGTCCACGCCTTCCTTGGCCACCTCCCGTCTGACAAAGTCGCCGTTGGCGTCGGTGCCGGTCTTGGCCACATAGCCCACCTGCATCCCCAGCCGGGCGCAGTCGATGGCGGTATTGAGGGCGTCGCCGCCGGTCACGGTGGCGATGGACGGGATGTTGACCGCGTCAATCTGGAAAAAATCGTCGGGAATCGGTTTGAGCACAATATCGGCGACCGCATGGCCCACTGTAACAATATCCATATCCTTCATCCTTTATGTAGATTTTCTTTTACTGGAACCGGGCCCGCAGATCCTCGGGCACCTCGTCGATCCGGTCTTTGATATAGGCCATGGTCTCCTCGAAGGAGGCGACGCCCATGTTGGCGCCGATGGCCTGGCAGTTCATGGAGCCCACGGCGTTGCCGAGCACCGCCGCTTCCTCCATGCTCCAGCCCTTGGACAGGCCGGTGAGGAAGGCGGCCACGAAGGCGTCGCCGCAGCCGGTGACGTCCACCACCTTCTCCACCTGGAAGGTGGATAGGTAGCGCCGGGTGGTAAAGTCGGTGACAAAGACGCCCTTGGCGCCCAGCTTAACCACCAGGATTTTGAGCCCAAAGGGACGGAAAAACTCCTCAAATTCCTCGCAGGTTTTCAGCCCGTTTGTGATGATTTCCGCCTCGTAGTCGCTGGGGAAGAAGATGTCGGTATAGTGCAGCACATCCTTGATGTTCGCAAAGCACTCCTCCGGCGGCAGGTTGCAGTTGACGTCCATGGAGGTGGTCAGCCCCAGCTCCTTGGCCCGTTTAAAGACCTTGGTGATGCCCTCGCCGTCCAGCTTTTTGTGGACGTTGGCGCTGCCGTACTGGATGAATTTGGCCTTTGCCACATAGTCAAAGTCCACATCCTCATAGGAGAGCTCGTCGTTGGCCCCGCAGGTGTGCACCACGTGCTTTTCCCCCGACGGCTCCAGGCAGACAAAGGAGAGGCTGGTCTCCGCATTTGGGTCGGTCATGACCTGGCTGTGGTCCACCCCCCGCTGCTCCAAGTGCTCATGGATGACATGGGCGTAGTGGTCGTCGCCCACCTTGGCGATGAGTCCCGCGCTCATGCCCAGCTTCACGCAGTCGAGCGCCGTGTTGAGGGCGTCCCCGCCGGTGGTGGAGACGATCTCGGGGATCCGCACGCCTGCGTCCTGGTTGAGCAGGGTATTGGGTACCGGTTTGAGCACCATATCGTTGACGGCGCTTCCAATGGTGACAATATCCATAGTTTCCATCCTTTTTTATAAATTAAGAGCGGTGACAGACGGTCCCCAGACCCGGCGTCCTCCAAAGGACGGCGATAGCCCCAGGCGTCCCGTTCCCGCCAGCCGTGAGAAAAAGGTGTTTTATCGCAGGACAATAAAACACCAAAATACAAGTTATATGATAGGACAATCTGGATTTTTTGTCAATATCGGTTTGATTCTTCGTCCTCCCTTTGCACATTTTTGTGAAATCCACCGAAAAATCACTATCATTTTTCTCCAAGGAACAAGTACCTCTCCAAAAAAAGCGCAAAAGAAAAGAGGAATGTTTTCACATTCCTCTTTTTTCTCTCTTACAAAAACCGGGCCCGCAGGTCCTCGGGAACAAACTGGATGTTTTCCCGGATGAAAGCCATGGTCTCGTCGAAGTTGCGCACGCCCAGGGTGGCGCCAATGACCTGGCAGTTGCAGGAGCCCACGGCGTTGCCGAAGACGGCGCATTCCTGGATGTCCCAGCCTTTGACGATACCGGTCAAAAAGCCCGCGCAGAAGCTGTCGCCGCAGCCGGTGGTGTCGAGCACCGGCGCGTCTTTGAAGGTGCCGATGTATCTTCTATTGGTAAAATCGGTGACGTAGACGCCGTCGCCGCCCAATTTAATCGCCAGGACTTTGATGCCGTAGGGACGGAAGAACTCCTCGATTTCCTCACAGGTGTTCTTGCCGGTGAGCTGGGTGGTCTCGTAGAAGGAGGGCAGGAAGATGTCGGTGTAGGGCAGCGCTTCCTCGATGGCGGAGAGATAGACCAGCCCGTCCAGACCGCCGGTGACGTCCATGGAGGTTGTGAGTCCCGCTTCCTTGCACTCTTTAAACAGCCGGGCCAGACCCGGGCCGTCGAGTTTGGGGATGCCGTTGGCAGAGCCGATCTGGACGATCTTGGCCTGTTTGACATAGTCCATATCGATGTGCTCGTAGGCAAATTCATCGTTGGCGCCAATGGTAACGAGAAAGTGGCGGTCGCCGTCCTCCTCGATGCAGACAAAGGAGATGTTGGTCATGTAGTCGGGGGATTCCACCAGATGGCTGACATCCACGCCGTTTTTCACAGCGTTATCCTTGACCACGCCACCGAACATATCCTGGCCGATCATGCCGCAGATGCCCACATCCAGCCCCAGCTTGGAGCAATCGATGGCGCAGTTGAGCGCGTCGCCGCCGGAGGTGTTCTGCACACTTTTGATGCGGATGGAATCGCGCTGCATAAAATCCTTGGTCACTGGCTTGAGCGCCATGTCGCATACCGCGTTGCCTACCGTTACAATATCCATAAGTCCTTCCCTTTCTCAGTCTGACCGCAGAACACCCCGGCATAGCCAGGGTATTCTGCGGTCGGTTATGTGTTGGGTAACAGAGGACATCCAGCGCCCCCTGCGCCCTGCTTTCTACTGGAATCTGGCCCGCAGGTCCTCGGGGACATACTCGATGTTCTCTTTAATAAAGGCCATGGTGTCCTCAAAGGAACGCACGCCCAGGTTGGCGCCGATGACCTGGCAGTTGCAGGAGCCCACGGCATTGCCGTAGACCGCCGCTTCCTCAATATCCCAGCCTTTGATGATGGCGGTCAGGAAGCCCGCGCAAAAGCTGTCGCCGCAGCCGGTGGTGTCCACCACCGGGGCGTTTTCAAAGGTGCGGATGTATCTGTGTTTTTTGAAGTCGGTGACAAAGCAGCCGTCTCCGCCCAGTTTGATGGCCATCATCTTGATGCCGTAGGGGCGGAAGAACTCTTCGATCTCCTCACAGGTCTCCTTGCCGGTGAGGGCGGTGACCTCATACATACTGGGCAGATAGATGTCCAGATGGTGGAACATGCCGTCGAGCTTTTTGAGTTCCTCGTCCATATCCTCACAGCAGGACATGTCGCAGGAGGTCAGCATCCCGGCTTCCTGGCACTCGGCAAAGAGCTTGCCGATGCCCAGGTCCATATTGGGGCAGGAAACGGCGCTGCCGTACTGGATGACCTTCGCGCCGGAATTTTTGACAAAGTCCACGTCCACGTCCTCGTAGCACAGGGAGTTGTTGGCGTCCATGGTGACCGCGAAGTGGCGCTCGCCGCTGGGCTCGATGCAGACGATGGAGACGGAGGTGCGGACATTGGGGTCCACGATGACCCCTTGGGTGTCGACGCCCGCGTCCTTTAAATTATCGAGAATCGGGGACGCAAACATGTCGGTGCCCACCTTGCAGACCACGCCTGCATTGAGCCCCATTTTCTGGCAGTCGATGGCGCAGTTGACCGCGTCGCCGCCGGACTGGGACTGGATGGAATCCAAGTGGATGGCATCCCTTTCAAAAAGTTCTCTGACCATGGGTTTGAGGGCCACGTCGCTGCAGGCCAAACCAATGGTAACAATATCCAAAGCCATTCTTTCTTCCTTCTTTCCTATCGTTTTGCGGAAACTATCTGTGTGAAACACAGATTTGCATGAACAGCTTTATCATAAGATATCCGCATTTCTTTGTCAATATAGGTTCATTTCTTTTCATGTGTTCGGTAGATTTTTGTCTTTTTAGACAAACATATCCAAGCAAAATTAGAGATTTTTCCTTAATCGGTTCTTACAACTCTGAAAATTCTGAATATTTTGTGTATTTTCCCGTTCCTTTGACAGAAAAACTGGGAACTGTGTTATAATATAGGAAACATCCCGCTTCGATGTCTGCGAAAAAGGAGGTCAGATCATGGACCCCAACCAATATACCGACCTATATGAGGACGCGCCGCCCGCACAAGGCGACGCCCCCCAGCCCCCCGCCAAAAAGCCGGGGGCCAAGTCGCCCCGCAAGCCCGCCGATCGACGGCAGATGCTGACGGTGGTTGTCATCATCGCGCTGGTGGCCGTCTTTGTGGGCGTCAGCTGCCTGATTCTCTTTTTCCCGGGCCAGACCGGCGGAAGCAGCACCAAATATGAGGATGGGCTCCCCGCCGCCTACGAAAATATCTACCGCTCCGGACTTCTCAGCGCTTCCATCTGCAAAATTTACGCCCAGACCGGCGATCTGGCCGAAGAGGAAGGGCTCAACCCCGACGAGATTGTCAAAGCCCTCCAAAAGGAGGCGAAGGAACAAGGGTATCCCCAGCAGATCAAGAAATCCTTCGACGCGGCCGACACTGCCTTCTCCTCCCTGCCCAAGCCCGCCAAGGACCAGCAGGGAACCCACGACCTGCTGCGGAAGATGCACGCCCAAGCCCAAGTGCTGCAAAAGCTGGCGCTGGAGCCCGCGGACATCACGGGGGACTATGAAGCGCGGTACGAGGAGGCTTACAACATTCTCACCGACTGCGCGTCCCAGCTGCGGCAATTCTATCCCGATCTTCCCTCTTTGGACGTGCTGCAAAGCGACATCATGTTCCCCACTGCCGCCTAAACTCCCAGAAAGCCAAAGGGCCTCCGGAATTCCGGAGGCCCTTTTTTTGCTCCATGGCCCGCCCCGCTCGGGGCGGCGGGTCCTTCTCAGGGCGGTGGCCCCTGGAGTCTCCTGTGTAACAGCGGGCCTTTGAGTGAACGACGGCCCCCTGGAAGGACAACGGCCCCTTTGTAACAGTGGGCACCTTCGAGTGAACGGGCCAGCTTTTTTTGGGGCGCCTACGTCTTTCGGGGGACGCCCGGTCTCCCGGGATAATGGCAATTTTTTGCGGGAGACGGTGGGTTATACTTGGAGTTTACCGGGCGAGCTTCCACTTTTTTAGAAGTTTTCTCCCATTTTTCCTGAGATTTTTTCTTTCTATTTGTTAGAATCTCACAAGAAAATGGGCAATAAATTTCACAGTTTTCAGATTGTGGCCTTTCTCTTTTTCCATTATAATGAAGGTGATACCTGCCTGTCCGGTGTTTTTCTGACCGGACACAGGCCAAAAACCATACTGCAGTAACACAAACCGGTGCGTTTTAGAGCGCCTTAGACATCAACACACCATCTTTACACCATGGAAAGGGGATCTTCATTATGGCAAATCCGAAAATCGGCATCCGGCCCATCATCGACGGCAGACGGCTGGGCATCCGGGAATCCCTGGAAGAGAAGACAATGGCGATGGCCCAGGCGGCGGCCACCCTCATCAGCGAAAACTGCCGCTATGCCGACGGCTCCCCGGTGGAATGTATCATTGCCGACACCACCATCGGCGGCTGCAAGGAGGCCGCCCTGTGCGCGGAGAAGTTCGCGGTGAACAACGTCTGTGCCACCCTGTCCGTCACCCCTTGCTGGTGCTACGGCTCCGAAACCATGGACACCGACCCCATGACCATCAAGGCCGTCTGGGGCTTTAACGGCACCGAGCGCCCGGGCGCGGTGTATCTGGCATGCGTCATGGCCGCCCACAATCAGCGTGGCCTTCCCGCCTTCTCCATCTACGGCCACGACGTGCAGGACGTCACCGACAACACCATCCCCGAAGACGTGAAAGAAAAGATCATCCGCTTCGCCAAGGGCGCTGTGGCGGTAGGCCAGATGCGAGGCAAGTCCTACATCAATTTGGGCTCGGTCTCCATGGGCATCATGGGCGCGTTCTGCGACCCGGCCTTCTTCCAGAAGTATTTGGGCATCCGCCCCGAATGGGTGGATATGAGCGAGGTCTCTCGCCGCGTCAAATATGAGATTTACGACCACGACGAATTTGAAAAGGCTTTGGCGTGGGTCAAGGCAAACTGTAAGGAGGGCCGGGACAACAACGCCCCCGACGTCCAGCACTCCAGGGAGCAAAAGGACGCGGAGTGGGAGTTCGTCGTCAAGATGACCCTCATCTGCCGGGATATCTTCCAGGGCAACCCGAAGCTTTACGACATGGGTTGGTACGAGGAGAGCCTGGGCCGCAACGGATTGCTGGGCGGCTTCCAGGGCCAGCGGATGTGGTCCGACTGGCAGCCCAACGGCGACTTCACCGAGGCCATCCTCAACACCACCTTTGACTGGAACGGGCCAAAACAGCCCACCATCTTCGCCACCGAAAACGATACCCTCAACGCCACCTCCATGCTCTTCGGCCACCTGCTCACCGGCTGCGCCTCCATCTTCGCCGACGTGCGCACCTATTGGAGCCCCGACGCGGTGGAGCGCGTCACCGGTTGGAAGCCGGAGGGGAAAGCGGAAAACGGCTTTATCCATCTGATCAATTCCGGCGCCGCGGCCCTGGATGCCACCGGCAAGTCCAAGGACGCCGAGGGCAACGCGGTCATGAAGCCCTGGTGGGACATGACCCAAACAGATGCCGACGCCTGCATGGAAGCCACCGATTGGTGCCCGGCCAGCCTCGGCTACTTCCGCGGCGGCGGCTTCTCCTCCCACTTTAAGACGGACGCTGAAATGCCGGTGACCATGATGCGGCTCAATCTCGTGGATGGGCTGGGCCCGGTCCTGCAAATCGCCGAGGGCTATACCGTCACTTTGCCCGACGAAGTGCACCACACTCTGGATGAGCGCACCGATCCCACCTGGCCCACCACCTGGTTTGCCCCCCGCATCACCTGGGAGGGCGCGTTTACCGACGTCTACTCGGTCATGGCCAACTGGGGCGCCAACCACGGCTCCCTGACCTACGGCCATGTGGGTGCGGACCTGATCACCTTAGCCTCCATGCTCCGCATCCCGGTGGCGCTGCACAACGTCCCACGGGAAAAGATCTTCCGGCCCCACGCCTGGAGCGCTTTCGGCACCAAGGACCTGGAGAGCGCCGATTACCGCGCCTGCGGCACCTACGGCCCCCTCTACAAATAAAAACATATAAACCAAAGCGGGACCCGATCACCGGGTCCCGCTTTTTTATACAAAACTGCGCCTGGAGCCATGCGTTCCAGGCGCAGTTTTAGTTATATTTCCCCACCATATGGGGAGGGATTGGGCTCTGCTCCCCCATTTGGATAGATCAGAGACTATTAAAAAACGTTTTGAGCTCCTGCCTCACGTCCTGGGGCAGTTCCTTTTTGGGGATGCCTCGCACCGCGCCCTCCAAAGCGGAAAGCATATGCAGACAGGCGGTGGGATCTTTGAGGCGGATGCGCACAAACGCCTCCCGGCTCCCCGTTTCCCGCAGGGCCTTCGGGGTGTCGATGCCCACCTCCCGCAGCTTTTCTTCCAGCACCGGGCCGATATTGGGCAATTCTTTCAGTGACGCCATTTTGTGCTCCTTTCTCCCCGACGCTTTTAATGGAGCGCCGGCACTTCCCCGACGTAGTTGGCGGCCTCCATCGCCGCCACCGCGCCGTCGGCCGCCGCCGTGACCAGCTGGCGGACCGATTTGGTGCGGGTGTCCCCCGCGGCGAAGACGCCGGGCAGGTTGGTGTGGCAATCCTCCCCCGCTTTGATGTAGCCGCCCTCGTCGGTTTCCACCACCCCGGCAAAGAGATGGTTCTTGGCCACCAATCCCACGGCGATAAACACCCCCTGGCAGGGAATCTCGGTGCGTTCTCCCGTCTTCTTGTTGGAGAGCACCACCGATTCCACCACGTCTTTTCCCTCGATCTTATCCACAACGCTGTCGTAATGAATTTCGATATTGTCCCTCGAAAGCACAGAATCCACGATGATTTTAGAGGCCCGGAAGGCGTCCCGGCGGTGGATGAGGTGGACCTTTTTACAGTTATTGGACAGATAGAGCGCGTCCTCCAAGGCGGTATTGCCGCCGCCCACAATGCACACGTCCTTGCCCTTGTAAAACGCCCCGTCGCAGGTGGCGCAGTAGGAGACGCCCCGGCCGCTCAGCCGCTCCTCCCCCTCACAGCCCAGCTTCCGGCGCTCCACGCCGTTGGCGATGATGACGCAGCGCCCCTCGTAGGTGTTCTGGTCGGTGATCACCCGCTTGATATCCCCGTTAAGCTCCACCTGGACAGGGGTCTCATAGACCACCTCAGCGCCCAGCGCCACCGCCTGGTTATAGATGTTCTGCGCGAACTCAAAGCCGGAGATGGACGCGATACCCGGATAATTTTCCACGTCGGGCGTGTTGGCGATCTGGCCGCCGTAGATCATCTGCTCGATGACCAGGACGCTCAGTCCGCTGCGGATGCCATAAATGGCGGCGGAAAGACCCGCCGTCCCCGCGCCGATAATCAAGATGTCTGTCATATAAACCACCTGCTCTCTTCCAATTTTTCTGCTTCAGAAATCGTTACTACTATTGTATACTTTTCTTCCGCAGATACTCCGTGATCAAATCACAAACCAAATCCATGTTTTTTTCTTCCAGCACCGTGTCCCGCCAGCTGTGGATGCGGCAGAGCTTGCGGCCCAGCCGGTCCCGGTGGAAAGCGGACACCATCATGCTGCGCGGAAAATTGGCGTGGTCAGACATGGCCAGCATGTTCCCAGAAAGCTGGGCCGTCACCGTCTTCCCAGTGTATTCCCTCATCGCCGAAGCCGCCAGCTCCTTGGCGTCTTCCAGCGCCTCTTTCTTGCTCACCAGCACAATTTCATCCCCCGCGCCGATGCAGTCGAGATTGACGACCAGCTTCCCCCGCATCTCTTCCCTGTATTTTTTTGCAAACCCGGCGGACCCCAAAAGCCCCCACTCCTCGTTGTCAAAGAGGACAAAGGCCACATCATTTCGCCGCTCCTTGTGGCAGCGCAACGCGCATTCCAGCACACCGGCCACTCCGGAGGAATTGTCATTGAGATTCTTGCGGTTATTAAACACAAAAAAGAACAGCGCCAGGGTAAGAAGAAAGACGGCGTACCGCGCCCAAAAGGGGACGCCCAGGAAGGCGGGCAGAACCATGATCACCACGATGAGCAGGAGAACCGCCCACACCTGGGCGAGGAGGGAAAGCCAAAAGCTATCCAGGTAGATGGCGATGGGGAAGAAAATCGTCTTGGGCGTGTCGTAGTGAGCGGTCACCACCGTCTTGGCTTGGCTCAAGTCTCCGATGACCAGATTGCGGTTGCGGACCAAGCAGGGGTCCACACTGATAGTCGTGGCAATTCCCTCTTGGGCCAGCATCTGCTGCGCCCACTTTAAAAAGGTATCCTTCTGCCGGCGGCTGTTGCGGACGCCATAGGTGCTGCCGATCGTTTTTGCCAGTCCCTCTTTCATAGTCCCTCCGTCGTTGTACGTTCCTTTGTTTTTCCACTTTCTTCCCTGATTGTAGCACGAACCCCGACATCTGTAAATTGTCGAGTTCCCATCCCGGAAAAACTCCCCTTTCTTTCGAGATCATCTACGCATAAGCCGCTCTCGCCGCTGCATATATATGTCACAAGATATCGTTTCGTAAAGGGAGGGAAATGTTTTGAAGGGATTACCTGAAGAACGGGCGGTTTCGCTTGCGGCATATATTATCGAAAACAATGCGACGGTGAGAAAAGCGGCCACTGTTTTCCATATATCGAAAAGTACCGTACATAAAGATGTGTCGGAACGTTTAAAAAAGCTCAATCCTCAGCTCTATGTCCAGGTCAAAAAGGTCCTGGACGTCAACAAGCAGGAGCGCCATATCCGGGGTGGCATGGCCACCCGCCGCAAATACCTCTTATGTAAAAATGCAGGCCGTGAGAAGACCGCCGCGAAATGATGCGACGGTATGAAGTGATGCTCTCTATAAAAAAAGCGCCCGGTTAAAGCCGGGCGCTTTTTGTTGTTTATCGATCTTTAGCTTTTAAAAAGGGATGCCGCCCAAGCGAGAGCCGCCAGCACGTCGCCGCCGGTGTTGGGGTTTTCTTTCGTGCCACTTAAGAGGCCGCTGAGAGAAGAGCCATTTCCCGTACTGCTCGAACCGCCGCCAATGCTGGGACGGTCGGGAACCACGGGAGGCTTTGGCGGAATGGGTCCGCCCAGCTTGCCGGCCGTGATGACAAAGGTGCTGTTGTGGTCGATGGTAAATTCCACATAGTTGTCCGCCGTCAAGGTCACGTTGGCCTTGACTTCCACATATTCACCGGTTTCATTGTCCAAGTAGTAGACGTACAGCTCTTTCATGCCGATATACTGGCGGAAGGCATAGTCCGCTTTTACGCGAATAAGGAAGTCACCGGGCAGCTTGCCGTTGTCGCCGAAGGTGAGAACGGCGGCGGGGTGCCCCTGCACCTGCGCATTTTGATCAATGTCCACATGCAGGTTCAGGTCCTTAATCTCGTCTATATTGTCTATATCCTTGCCGTTGACAATCCACTGGATGCCGGACTCCTCCAGGATGAGGGTCTTGTCGGTGCCCTGGATGGCCTCGATGACCTCTTTGGGCAGGGTGGTGTCACCGCCGTAGGTGATGCCCACGATGGCGTCGTTGTCCAGCGCCGCAATGTCCTCCGCCAAATTGGGGTTGGTGGTGGAGGTGTTCAGATCATAGGAGAAGCCGCTGTTGCGGATGGTGAAGGAAACGTCTTTGAATTTGGCTGGCAGCTCTTTATAGCCATGCTCTTTCCCATATTTGTCCAGCTCTTTCACATAAGTCGTTTCATTGTATGCCTTATCCAACACAATAACACTATCTAATGTATACTCCCCTGGATGTCGGAACCATTCATCTATATCTCTCGAAACTGTACCACTTTGATTTTCTCCTGCGCCCCCCTGTATATTTAGTGTGTACCCTTCATTGTTTTTGAAAACAGCTGTAATAAAATACAGCCCAGACATATCCTCGTCCGTCGTCACTGTTACTTTCACCGTTCCCGGCACCGTCACTTCCGGTGTCTCCACTGTGATGTCCACGAGCTCCGGTGCCTTCGTGTCCAAGGGCTGATCGTTTACAATGGTGAAGGAAACGTCTTTGTACTTATCAGGCAGTTCTTTGTAGCCCTGTTCTTTCCCATATTTGTCCAGCTCTTTCACATAAGTCGTTTCATTGTATGCCTTATCCAACACAATAACACTATCTAATGTATACTCCCCTGGATGTTGGAACCATTCATCTATATCTCTCGAAACTGTACCACTTTGATTTTCTCCTGCGCCCCCCTGTATATTTAGTGTGTACCCTTCATTGTTTTTGAAAACAGCTGTAATAAAATACAGCCCAGACATGTCTTTGTCCGTTTTCACCGTGACTTTCACCGTTCCGGGTATTGTCACCGTCGGCGTGTCCACTGTGATGTCCACGAGCTCCGGTGCTTTCGTGTCCACAAGGCCGCTTCCAGATGTGCCGTCGGGCAGCGGATTGGTATCGATGACCAAATCCCTCGTCTGGGGCTCTGTCTGGATGGCGGACGCCATGGGCAGCGCGCCCAGCATCATCATGACCGCCAGCAATAGGGCGATTATTTTTTTCATATATTTCCCCTCCTACGAAAGTTATTGCCTTCAATATACAACTTTCGACAAAATATTTCCATTCGCAAAATGATTAAAAAGAGGAAATAAATTTGGAAGTTACATGCAATGTCATGCCGACATTTTCCTGAATATGGCACACAAAAAGGAACAGCTGCTCACACAGCTGTTCCTTTGCTATTGCTTTGCCATCATTTTGATGTACAGTCGCATCCTCGCATTCGAGGCTCGAATCTCAAACACGGAAAATAGCCAATACTTTTGCAGTCATTTTTGTAGCAGTTGGAGGGAATAGCGATACCCTTCCCCCACGTCGTAAAAGCTGCCCAAATGCCGGACAATCACTTCCACCGCCGCTTGTTCGTCCCGGGCCGTCAGGGCGTCGACGATGTCGTTATGAAGGCTTAGATCGCACCGGTCCGCCGCCTTCTGGGAGACGATGAGCAGCCGGGTCTTGAGGTAGAGCTGCTGCTGGAACCTGAGCAAAATGGGATTTTTACCGATCTCGGACAGATAGAGATGAAACTGGGCGTCCCGTTTGGCCCGCATATACAGATCATCCAGCTCCTGATAGCGCCGGCACTCCTGTCCCAGTTGACGAAGCTTGTCAAACTCGGCGTTGCTGCCGTGATAGATGGCTAGCTGGGCGGCAAGGATGTCCTGGCTCAGGCGCACCACGCCCAGATGGCGCATATCCTCCTCCCCGAAGGAGATGACCTGGGCAAAGCGCTTGGGGTAGATTTCGATGAGCCCATCCGCCGCCAATTTTCGCAGCGCTTCCCGGATGGGGGTCCGGCTGATTCCCAGCTGTGCGGCGATGCGGTCCTCGGGAATCTTCTCCCCGCAGGCGATCTCCCCGTGGAGAATCAGTTCCAGGATGTGCTCATAGACGGTATCGCTGAGACTTTGTTTTTTGGCGTTCATATGGGGCGTTCCCTTTCTCGGATTATAGTTAGATCTCCGGGAAGTATTTGGCTCCGGGCTCGGTGGTCCATGCATATTCGGGCACCACGGTGGTGACAATGTCCTTGTCGTCCTGCAGGCGGATGACCCACAGGTAGTACTCCGCATAGCCCGGCGCCACACACTGGGAATGGGTCTTTTCATCCGGCATGCCGGTCAGATCGTTGTTTTTAATCTTGTAGGCCTCGTCTCCGAACTCGCCGAAGCCAAAGCCATTTTCGGGAAGGAATTTATAGAAGTAGATCTCCGGCTCTACATGGCTGTGGGGCGGGAAGCTGGACCACTTGCCGGGGAAGTTGACCACTTCTCCGATGAAGAAGTTGGTCTCGGGGCAGGTGGAGCGGTCAAAGAATGTGCGGACAATCCGGGTGGACGCCTCTCCCAGGGTGCCCTTGCCCCGCTCTTCCGACGGGCACAGACAGTCCGCGCTCCGGTAGAGCTTGGGCGCGAAGCGCTTCTTGTTGGTGGTGCGCTGGATGGAGAGTTCCGCCTGCTCCGAAAGGCAGGTGATTTTCACCGGGGTGTTCTCCGGCACATGGAGGAGGATGGGGTCGTTGTGGAAGCAGGACGGACGGTCCGCTTTCTCCGTTTTGCCGTCGAAGCTCAATTCCACGACGCCATAGGTCAGGGTATAGACAACCTCCTTGGGCTCGTTATAGTCCACGGTATCCCCCTGCGCCATGCACAGGACGCCGAAGTCCATCCCCATGTCCTTGTTGACTTCTTCTTTGACAATGGCGGTATAGCCCCTTTGGAAGGGCCCTTTCTGGGAAATTTTCATACTGTACGCCTCTTTCTGTACTCATCAGATGATGAGGCCTTGCGGCCTCCCTTTGTCTGAAAGCATAGCACCCGTTTGTATAATTGTCAATAAAATTGTATACAATTTTTCTATCTAGAATACATCTTTTCTTGCACGCATGAAAAAGGCGCCCGGTAAAACCGGGCGCCTCAAACGCTAAAAACATCAGTCTTGTAGCTTGTCCATGGTGACGAGGGGGTCGACCCACTGGCCGTCCAGCTTGAGACCGAAGTGGAGATGGGATTCCAGCGCCACTTCACTCAAAGGACTTGAGCCTACATAGCCCACCAACTGGCCGATTTCCACCGTCTGCCCATCTTTGAGGGAGACGTCGTCGGAAAGGCCGGAATAGCAGCTGCTATATCCTCCACTGTGGGAAATGGTCACGGTCTTGCCCCAGAGGGGATCGTCGGAAACCGTCTCCACCACGCCGTCGGCCACCGCTTTGACGGGGGTGCCGGAGGCCGCCGCCATATCGATGCCGTCGTGGGTCCGCCAGTCACCCAGGGTCTGGTTTTTGACCAGCTCCCCGGCGCTGTACTTATTAATAACGTCGCCAGAGAGAGGCAGCATAAACTGCGGTTTTTGCTGATTTTGCGATAGCACCTGTTGCTCTGAGGCTCCGGATTGCCCGGAGGACTGCTGAGACTGCGACTGCGAGGATGACGAGGTTGACTCCGGTGTGGACGGCTGTGATGATATTTCCACTCCACTCTGGCTCTCGCCCGTTTCTAAGTCTGGAAATCCCCAATCTTCATTCACCTCACTGCTACTACTCTGCGGCGCCGCGATGCTCTGCCCCTCGTTCATCCCTTTAAGGGAGGAATCGATGGCGACCCAGGACGCCGCTCCTGCTCCCACCAGACAGACGGCAAGCGCTATATAAAAGCCTTTGCCTGATAAAAACTTCTTTACCTTGGAATCTTTCCCTGAAAAACGCATTTCTGCCATTGGAAATGACACCTCCATGTTGATTGCTTTGAGTCCATTCGGTTTTGCTACAACCTTAGTATTTATTCTTTGGCGGACTTTTAAACATGGATTTTTTGAAAAGTTTATTTTTCAGTGCATTCCGCTCGCTTTCCGGCACAGAAAAAATGGCAGACGCGGGGAGCACGGCACAATTTACACACCAGCCCAAAGCGCGGTATGCTCAGCCGCAGGCGGGGCACCTGCCGGTGCGGGGTATCGCGCCTTGCCTCCGGGCAGATCTTGTGCGCGTGCGCTGCGGCACCTGCCGGTGCGGGGTATCGCGCCTTGCCTCCGGGCAAATCTAGTGCGCGTGCGCCGCGGCACCTGCCGGTGCGGGGTGTCGCACTTTGTCTCCGGGCAGACCTTGTGCGCGTGCGCCGCGGCACTTGCCGGTGCGGGGTGTCGCACTTTGTCTCCGGGCAGACCTTGTGCGCGTGCGCCGCGGCACTTGCCGGTGCGGGGTGTCGCACCTTGACGCAAGCGATAAAAAAACAGCGGAACACTCCAGTGTTCCGCTGTTATTATGGTTAATTTTTATCTTTCCAGGTTCTGCGCTCTGGCCGGACCCACGCCCACCATCTTCACGGGGCACTCGCACAGCTCTTCGAGCCGGGCGATGTAGCTCTTGCAGACCTCGGGCAGCTCGTCGAAGGACTGGCAGCCGGTGACGTCGTCGTCAAAGCCGGGCAGTTCCTCGTAGACGGGCTCGCAGTTAGCAAGCTCTTCCAGGGTGGCCGGGAAGTCCCGGATCACCGTACCGTCGGGCAGCTTGTAGGCGGTGCAGACTTTCAGGGTGCCGATGCCGGAGAGGGTGTCCAATTTATTGATGGCAAGTCCGGTCAGGCCGTTGACGCGCACCGCGTGGCGCATGATGACGCTATCAAACCAGCCGCAGCGGCGGGGCCGCCCGGTGGTGGTGCCGAATTCGTGGCCCTTGTTGCGGATGAGGTCCCCCATCTCATCAAGCAGCTCGGTGGGGAAGGGGCCTTTGCCCACCCGGGTGGTGTAGGCTTTTGCCACGCCGTAAACCTCGTCGATGACCGTCGGGCCCACGCCGGTGCCGGTGCAGACACCCGCGGACAGCGGATGGGAGGAAGTAACAAAGGGATAAGTACCAAAGTCCAAATCCAGCTGGGTGCCTTGGGCGCCTTCAAATAGGACGTTTTTGCCCGCTTTGCAGGCCTCGTAAGCCAGGACGGATACGTCGGCCAGATAGGGTCTCAGCCGTCTGCCGTATTCGATATACTCATCGATGATGGCGTTTACATCCATGGGTTCTGTCTCGTAAATTTTCGTCAGATATAAATTTTTAATTTCGCCCACCAGGGAAGCCTTCTCTTTGAGAAGCACCGGATGGACCAAATCGTAGAAACGGATACCGCTGCGCTCGGCCTTGTCCATGTAGCACGGGCCGATACCCCGGCCGGTGGTGCCGATCTCCGCCTTGCCTCTAAGCTTTTCGGACAAACTGTCCAGTTTGATGTGCCAGGGCATGATGATGTGGGCCCTGGGGTCGATCTTTAAATTATCACAGGTAATACCGCGCGTCTTGAGTCCGTCGATCTCCTCGAGCACCACCTTTGGGTCGATGACCACGCCGGCGCCGATGAGGCACTCGGTGTCGGGGTAGAGAATCCCCGAGGGAATGAGATGGAGCTTATAAACTTCGCCGTTGTTTTCCACCGTATGACCGGCATTGTTGCCGCCCTGGGAGCGCACGACAACATCGGCGCGGGAGGCCAGAATGTCAATGATTTTTCCTTTACCTTCATCGCCCCATTGGACGCCGACAACTACACTTGCTGGCAATGGTAAAACCTCATTTCATTTCATAAAAGTAGCATGTTTCGCTCTTTGCCAAACACACAAGCTATATTATAACAAATCGTTTTTCTCCCCGCAATCAAAAATCAGAAAAAAGGTGGAAAATTCACAAACTTCTTCATTCTAAAGACAAAGTGAGCGAGTTTTCTCACCATCAATTACATAATCCTCCTTCTGTGTGGGAAAATAGAGGCAGTTTGAAAAAAATTTCTCTGCATCCCCGCCCATCCGCAACAAAGGCCGGGCAGGGATGGGACCGCCGCATCTTCTTTTCTCCCACGCGGCGGGTAAAAACATGGAGGTATCAATTATGTCGCTGACACCCAACGAGTATGAACAGTTAAATAAGAAGTATTCCCCCTCCTCCAAGACCTGGAAAAACTGCGCCATGGCCTTTTTGGTGGGCGGTCTCATCTGCACCCTGGGGCAAGCCATTATGAATATCAGCAGTTCCTTGGGGCTCTCGGTGGACGAGTCGGGAGCCGCTGTTTCCATCTCCCTGATCTTCATCGCCGCCCTTCTCACCGGGCTCAATGTCTTTGACAACATTGCCAAGGTAGGCGGCGCGGGCGCGCTGGTGCCCATCACCGGATTTTCCAACTCCATTGTGGCTCCCGCTCTGGAGTTTAAAAGCGAAGGATATGTGCTGGGACTGGGCGCCAAAATGTTCGTCATCGCGGGCCCGGTGCTGGTCTACGGCATCACCGTCTCGGTGGTCTACGGCATCATCCTCTACCTGTTCCATATTGTTTAAGAAAGGAGCTGTCTCATCATGCCTACCCGCACCGGAAGATACACCCTCATTTTAAATTCCTGCCCCTCGGTGGTGGGCTTTGCCGCCGTCGCCTCCAAAAAGGAAGCGGAGGGGCCGTTAGCCCGCTGTTTTGATATTGTCAACGAGGACTGCACCTTTGGAGAAAGCACTTGGGAGAAGGCGGAAAGCCGGATGCAGCAGGTGGTGGTCGGCAAGGCCCTGGAAAAGGCCCAGCTTTCCAGCACAGACCTGGACTATGTTTTCGCCGGGGACCTGCTCAACCAGTGTACCGGTTCCGCCTATGGCCTTCGGGATTTGGGAGTCCCTTTCCTGGGCGTTTACGGGGCCTGTTCCACCATGGCCGAAAGCCTGATGTTAGCCTCCCTCTTTGTGGAAACCGGCTGCGCCTCCCGTGCGGCGGCCGTGACCTCCTCCCACTTTTGCAGCGCGGAGAAACAGTATCGCTATCCGCTGGAATACGGCGGACTGCGTCCCCCCTCCTCCCAATGGACGGTGACCGGCGCGGGCGCGGCCATTGTGGGACAATCGGATGCCGCCCCCTATATTCGGGCCGTCACCGCCGGACGCATCGAAGACCTGGGCATTAAGGACGCCAACAATATGGGCGCCGCCATGGCGCCTGCCGCCGCCAGTACCATCAAGCAGTTTTTGGAGGACACCCAGACCCAGCCCTCCGACTATGATTTGATTCTCACCGGCGACTTAGGACAGATCGGCTCCGATATCCTCTATGATCTCTTGCGCCGGGAGAACATCGAGATCGCCAAGAACCACTCCGACTGCGGGCTGCTCATCTTCGACCGGGAAAAGCAGGATGTCCACGCGGGCGGCTCCGGCTGCGGCTGTTCTGCCTCGGTGCTGTGTTCTTATATCCTCTCCCGCATCCGGGACGGTGAGCTCAAAAACGTACTGTTCATCGCCACCGGCGCGCTGCTCAGTCCCACCAGCGTCCAGCAGGGCCAATCCATTCCCGGCATCGCCCATCTGGTGCACATTTCCAATACAAAGTGAGGTAAGTGACATGGACTATATCAAAGCATTTGTCATCGGCGGGCTTTTCTGCGTCGTGGCCCAGATTCTCATCGATAAAACCAAGCTGACTCCCGCCCGGATTCTCGTTTCCTACGTGGTGGCCGGCGTTATCCTGGGCGCCATCGGCGTCTACCAGCCCCTGGTGGACTTTGCAGGCGCCGGCGCCACCGTCCCCCTTACTGGCTTCGGCAATCTGCTGGCCAAGGGCGTCCACAAGGCCGTCACCGAGCAGGGCCTTCTCGGCGCGGTCACCGGCGGCATCACCGCCGCGGCCGCCGGTATTACCGCCGCCATCTTCTTCGGCTTCCTCATCGCCCTCATCTTTAAACCCAAAGAAAAATCCTAACCGCCTGCCGGCGGGGGAAGACGCGCTCGAGGTGTTTTTTAAGCGCTAGTGCCACACCCGCGCTGCTGTGGAGCTAACCGGCCCACCTGCCGCCGTGGGATGTCGCGGTCCCTGCCGGGACGGGAAGGCGCGCACAAAGTGCTTCCAAAGTCCCAGCACATCCCCCGCGCTATGGGAGCAAACCCGCCGCCCGGCAGGTCCGGTTCGGGGAAATAGGGCAGCAAAAAAGGACGGCCACAGCCGTCCTTTCCTTACCCTATTTAAATGCCGCAGTCGTTATAATCTCTCCACTTTTCGCGGTAGGCCCGCTCGTTGGCCAGCCGGTAGGCGATATAAGCCACCGAACCCACCAGGGAGAAAATGCTCAGAACCACCGTCAAAAATTTCAGCTTTTCTCTGGGAACCATCGATACAACCTCCGTTCAAAAGACGCAAAAGAGTCTGATAGATGTTATTTTGCTCTGTAAGTTCTATGATAAACAAAGCATGACCCGCTGTCAACCGAAATTTCTGACAGGGCTGCGAACTTTTTGAGAACAAAAATTCCCTTCCCCGGAATAGGCGCCGGGAAAAGGGAAAAAAGCAGGTTGTATGCCGTCCTGGACAGAATACACCTGCTTTTCAAAGTGACAATATACGGGAAAGGCTTATTTTGCCATCGCAGCATTCATCTTGCAGACAAGATGAGATTTCTTTCTGGATGCACAATTTTTATGCATAAGACCTTTCGCGCAAGCCTGGTCGATTTTTTTCACCGCCAGCTTCACGCTGTCCTGCATGTCGGCCGCGCCGTTAGCTGTGGCAGCCTCCGCCTTTTTGATCACAGTTCTGAGGTTGCTTTTCATCGCTTTGTTCTGCATGGTCTTGACAGAGTTCACTTTTACTCTTTTCTTAGCAGATTTAATGTTGGGCATCATTCCACCTCCTTTTTATCCCGAAGACAGTACAAATTATATTAGCATTATTTTCTCAAAAAATCAACTGGTTACACTGATAAAATTGCGGTTTTTCCGCAAAAAAATCAAATTTTTTGCCTGGGAAACCCTCCCAGCGCCAAACGATTCTCAGGAGGGCAAATTATGAACAAACGCACCGACCTCGCCGTAGAGGCCAGAGAGTTTATTACCGACCACATTTCCGGCATCACATCCGAGGACACCCAGGTAGGCAGCGTCAAGGTGAGCACCATCACCGTCTCCGGTCAAGAGGCCGCCAAACGCCTGCAAAAGCCGGTGGGGGAATACATCACCATCACCGTGGACAACTTCGCCGCCTGTGTCACCGCGGCCGACGACGCGGTGGAGGCCGTTTGCGCGGCCCTCAAAAAGCTCATCAAGCGCAAAGGCCTGACCCTGGTGGTGGGCCTTGGCAACCACAACATCACCCCCGACGCCTTGGGGCCCCAGGTCATTGAGGGGATTCTGGCCACCCGCCACATCCAGGGCGCGGCAGCGGCCGCCGCGGGGCTCGACACCCTGGCCCCCGTCGCCGCCATCTCCCCGGGCGTCCTGGGCCAGACCGGCATGGAGACCTCCGAAATCATCCGGGCCTTGGTGGACAGCGTCCATCCCGCCCAGGTCATCGTCATCGACGCCCTGGCGGCTCAGAGCCCTCAGCGCCTGGGCCGCACCGTCCAGATTTCCAACACCGGCATCTCCCCGGGCTCCGGCGTCCTCAACCGCCGCAAGGAGCTCAGCGAAGCCACTTTAGGCGCGCCCGTCATCTCCATGGGCGTTCCCACCGTGGTCGACTCCTCCACCCTCGCTTACAGCGTCCTGGAGCAGGCGGGCTCCAAGCCCCAGTTGGACGAAGCCTTCCAAAACCCCATGATGGTCACCCCTCGGGACATCGACACCCTCATCTCCCGCTCGGCCAAGGTCATCGCCCTGGCCATCAATAGCGCCCTCCAGCCCGAAATCAGCCGTGAGGACCTCATCTACCTGACCGTCTAGGTCCCTGCCGGGACGGGATATCGCGCTTTGGGCCCGATTTGCACCGTAGTGACACGCCCGCGGAAGGGGCTCTGTCAAGGATAGTTCCAGTCCCTGCCGGGACAGGATGCCGCGCTTTGGGCCTGATCTGGACCGTTGTGCCACGCCCGCGAAAGGGGTTCTCTCAAGGATAGTCCCAGACCCTGCCGGGACAGGATGCCGCGCTTTGGGCCTGATCTGGACCTTAGTGCCACGCCCGCGAAAAGGCCGCTATAAAGAAAGCTCTCCCGCGTTAGCGAGTGCCGGCATTTTCCATGCATCGTGAGGGCATACCCCCCGCTCCCCGCGCATAGGAATGATAATGGCGTTAGCTGCGTTTTTCCTGCGCTGTGGGAGGAGGTCATGCACTTCATGCGAAAGAGAAGGAATCGCCGTCTGGGCCAGACGGGCAAAAGAGCGGTATCCCTGTGTGTATTGACGGCCGTTTTGGCTGTTTGTATTAAGGTGGCGGCCGTCTCCGCCCCCTATATCGAAGCGTTCACCCAAAAGGCCGCCGTGCTTTCGGCGGTACTCGGCATGCCCGACGGCGGGCTCTCCCTCATCCGCCAGCGGTTCGACGACGAGATCGACACCGGCGAGGAGGAAAGCGACCCTTATGTGGCGCCGCCGGTGACCACCGCACCGCCGTCCCAGAGCGAGCCCTCTTCCGAGAGCGAGAGCCAATCTGAGTCCGCCCCCATCGAGGTGGAGGAGGTCCCCGAGGAGCACCGGGGCCCCATCGTGGAGCGGACCTACACCGCCCAGGCGGGCGGGCTCTATATCCCGCTTCAGAGCGGCTTTGTCAAAAACTCCACCAAGCTTTCCAACGCCGACGTACAGGCACAGCTCAAAAAGGCCTGGGACTTGGACCTCTCCACCCCCAAGGAACCGACGGTCCTCATCTATCACACCCACGCCACCGAGGCCTACGAACCCATCACCCGGGGATACTACGACGACAGGTATAATTCCCGCTCCACCGAGCAGGATAAAAACATGATCCGGGTGGGCGACGAGATCGTCAAACAACTGGAAGCCGCCGGGATCGGCGTCCTCCACGACACCACCATGCACGACTACCCCTCCTATAACGGCGCCTATGACCGCAGCGCCGAAACCATCCAGAGCTATCTGGACAAATATCCCTCCATCCGCATCACCATCGACGTCCACCGGGACGCCATCGAGCAAAGCGACGGCACCCGCATCGCGCCGGTGGCGGAGATTGACGGCAAAAAAGCCGCCCAGATTATGATTATCTCGGGCTGTGACGACGGCACCATGGATATGCCAAACTGGTCCGACAACCTGCGCTTTGCCGCGGCCTTTCAAAGCGAGATGGAAGGAAGCTATCCGGGGCTGACCCGCCCCATCTTCTTTTGCTACCGGCGCTATAACATGCATATGACCCCCGGCAGCCTGCTGCTCGAGTTCGGCGCCCACGGCAACTCCCTGGAGGAAGCCGTTTATTCGGGGGAGCTGTGCGGCAAGGCGCTGGCCCAGCTCATCCTGGAGCAGTCTTCTTAATTTTAACCAGCAATCCCAGGGCGCTGCAAGCCCTGGAAAGGAAGTGCAAGCCCATGGACAAACAACAGCTTCGGTATTTTTTTGCCGCTTTTTCTCTTTCTTTTGTCTTTTACATCGGTGTCTTGGGCATTTTCTTCGCCGACGTTCACTCCCGCTCCCGGGGGTTCGGCGATGAAAATGCCCTTCTTCTCGTGGAAAACGTCTCCGAGGACCAGGCCGACGTGGTCTGGATGGGCCGGGAGTACACGGTGGACACCTCCCTTCTCTCCGACATCGGGGAGCGGGCCGCCCCTTTGCGCACCCTTATCCCCATCCGCTACCGCATCCTCCCCGAGCTCTACGCCTTTGCCGAGCAGGAGGGCTGGACCTCCTTTCTCCCCTTTTCCTGAGGGTCTTTCGTCCCCCGCAGACAAAGAATGTCCCTATTTTTATGGAAGCGCCCGCATCTTTATTGCGAAAGGCGCTTTTCTTGTGCTATAATGAGCTATAATTTTGGTGGGACATCCCCGCTGTCCGACGGGGAAGCCCAGACATCCACGAAGAGGTGAGGAAGCATGCAGTACGACCGCGATCACATTCGCAACTTCTGCATCATTGCACATATAGACCACGGCAAGTCCACCCTGGCCGACCGGATGCTGGAAAAGACCAGCACAGTGGCCGAGCGGGACATGGAGGAACAAATTCTCGACAACATGGACATTGAGCGGGAACGGGGCATCACCATCAAGGCCCGGGCCGTCCGGCTCGATTACCTGGCCAAAAATGGGGAGCACTACTGCTTTAACCTGATCGACACCCCGGGACATGTGGACTTTAACTACGAGGTCTCCCGGTCCCTGGCCGCCTGCGAAGGGGCGCTTTTGGTGGTGGACGCCTCCCAGGGCATCGAGGCCCAGACCCTGGCCAACACCTATCTTGCCATCGAGCACGACCTGGAAGTGGTCCCCGTCATCAACAAGATCGACCTACCCGCCGCCGACCCCGAGCGGGTCTGCCACGAGATCGAGGACATCATCGGCATCCCGGCCATGGACGCGCCCCGCATTTCCGCCAAGTCCGGGGTCAACATCGAGGAGGTCCTTGAGCGGGTGGTCACCGACATCCCCGCCCCCGGTGGTGACGACGGCAAGCCCCTCAAGGCGCTCATCTTCGATTCCTACTACGACAGCTACAAGGGCGTCATCGTCTATGTCCGGGTGATGGAGGGCGTCGTCCGTCCCGGCATGACCATCCGAATGATGGCCTCCGGCGCGGAATTTACGGTGGTGGAGACCGGCGCCATGGGCGCCACCGAGCTCATCCCCATGGCGGAACTCTCCTCCGGGCAGGTGGGCTTCATCACCGCCAGCATCAAGACGGTGCAGGACACCACCGTGGGCGACACCGTCACCGACGCCGAAAATCCGGCGGAAGAGCCCCTGCCCGGCTACCGCAAGGTAAACCCCATGGTCTTCTGCGGCATCTATCCCGCCGACGGGGCCAAATATCCCGACCTCAGAGAGGCGCTGGAAAAGCTCCAGCTCAACGACGCCGCCCTCTCCTTTGAGCCGGAGACCTCCGTCGCCTTGGGCTTCGGCTTCCGCTGCGGCTTTCTGGGACTACTCCACATGGAGATCATCCAGGAGCGCATCGAGCGGGAATTTAATCTGGACATCATCACCACCGCCCCCAGCGTCATCTACAAGGTGACTCTCACTTCGGGCGAGACCCTCTCCATTGATAACCCCACCAACTTCCCCGACCCCGCCACCATCCTGGAGGCTGAGGAACCCATGGTGGCCGCCAATATCCTGACGCCCACCGCCTACATCGGCAACATCATGGAGCTGTGCCAGCAGCGCCGGGGCATCTATAAGGACACCAAGTATCTGGACACCGACCGGGTGGAGCTCCACTACGACCTTCCCCTGGCCGAAATCGTCTACGATTTCTTCGACGCACTCAAATCCCGCACCAAGGGCTACGCCTCCTTTGACTATGAGCTTAAAAACTACGTCTCCTCCAAGCTGGTCAAGCTGGACATCCTGTTAAACGGCGAGATCGTGGACGCCCTTTCCTTCATCGTCTTCGCCGACAACGCCTATCCCCGGGCCCGCCGCATCTGCGAGCGGCTCAAGGACAATATCCCCCGCCAGCTCTTCGAGGTGCCCATCCAGGCGGCCATCGGCGGCAAGATCATCGCCCGGGAGACGGTCAAGGCCATGCGCAAGGACGTGCTGGCCAAGTGCTACGGCGGCGACATCACCCGGAAAAAGAAGCTGTTGGAAAAACAGAAAGAGGGCAAAAAGCGGATGCGCCAGCTGGGCACCGTGGAGGTCCCCCAGGAGGCCTTTATGGCCGTCCTCAAGCTGGACGACTAAGGACAAAAGCCCCGGCGGGAACCGTCGAGGGTTCAAATACGATTGCTGCCCCGCCTGCGCATTGGCCCCGCCGCTCCCGCGTGGCGGTTTGGCTGAAGCGCCGGATTTTCCGCTTTGTATGTGACCCGTGCGGCCCATGATTTCCTGTCCGTCTGCCGGTCCGTCGCTCCCCCCGGTTCCCGTGACGGGCCGTTTTTCGTCCCAGATAAATCCCACGGCACCACTATGCCGGCCGCCGCGTTATAAGCGGCGGCCTTTGTTTTAGAAAGAAGGTTTTCTCCATGAGCGAGCCCATCGGCCTCTATCTCCACGTGCCTTTCTGCCGGAGTAAGTGCCCCTACTGCGACTTTTATTCGGTGCGGGGGGACGGCGCGCTCATGGACGCCTACACCGACGCCCTCCTGCGCCAAATTTCCACCGCGCCGCCCGAGGCCGCCGATTCGGTCTATTTCGGCGGCGGCACCCCGACGCTGTTGGGAAAAGAGCGGCTCGGGAAGATTCTCGCCGCCCTCTCCGCCCGCTTTTCCCTGACCCATGACTGCGAGATCACCACCGAGGCCAATCCCCGGGCCGCCGAAGGGGAGGTGATCGCCGCCCTGGGAAGCCTCGGCTTTACACGGGCCAGCTTCGGGATGCAGTCGGCCGACGAGCGGGAACTCTCCCTCTTGGGCCGGCGGCACTCCCGGGACGAGGTGGCCCGGTCGGTGGAAGGGTGCCGTGCGGGCGGGGTGGACAACATCTCCCTGGACGTGATGCTGGGTGTCATCGGTCAGACTTCCGCCTCTTTGCGGGATACGCTGGACTTCGCCCTCTCCCTCTCCCCCGCCCACCTTTCCGCCTACATCTTAAAGGTGGAGGCGGGCACCCCCTACGACGCCCCCCGCTTTCGGGACAAGGTGCCCGATGAGGACGCCCAGGCCGACCTCTATCTGGAGACGGTCCGATACCTCTCCCAACACGGCCTTTGCCAGTACGAAATCTCCAATTTTGCCCGCCCTGGGATGGAAAGCCGCCACAACCTCAAATACTGGCGCTGCCGTCCCTACCTGGGCTTTGGCCCCGCCGCCCACTCCTACTACGGCGGGATGCGCTTCGCCGTCCTCCGGGACCTGCGTGCCTTTTGCCGGACGGACGACTTCTCCCGGCTCCCCTTTACGGAGGTGTGCGAGGGGGGCGGCTTCTTCGAGGAGCTGATGCTGGGGCTGCGGCTGAATGAAGGGGTGGATTTGGACGCCCTTTCTGGGCGCTATGCGCTGGATTTGTCTCCGCTTAAAGCAGCCGCCCGGCCTTTATGCGCGCGGGGACTGGCGGTGCTGGAAGACGGGCGGCTTTCCCTGACGCCGGAGGGCTTTCTCGTCTCCAACGCCGTCATCGCCGCCCTGCTGGACGCCGCTTCAGAAAGATAGACGCAGCGCAGGGGCGGCGATTCATTCAGGGTGGCGTGCCAGTCAAAACGCCGCCGTTTTTCTCGCAACAGGGCGGAGCGCAACGGGGCGGAGCGCACGGCGCGGATGCCCTGCGCATTGGTTTTTTATAGTGCAGCTATCAGAAAGCAGCCACGGAAAGTGGCTGCTTTTTTTGCGGCTCCCGCGCCGCGTCTGCATGGCGGGCCTTTGCCGCTCCCCGGGGCTCCCGCTTGACGCCCCCTTGCCTCGCAGCCGGCGGCTCACTCGAGCCCCTCCTTTTTCCCGCTTTGATGAGGTAAAAGAAGGGGCTTTTCTTTTTTTAGCAGTCCCTGTGTCCGTTTGCCAATATTTTTGTAAATAAACTATGAAGTGCCTTGACATACTAAAAAAGAAGTGATACATTGTTAACTGTAAGGTTTAGCACTCCGTATTAATGAGTGCTAAATCAAGAGAACAAGAGAGGTGATACGCTGTGGAACTGGACCAAAGGAAGATGAATATACTCGCAGCGATCATCGAGGTCTACACCAAAACCGGAGAGCCGGTGGGCTCCAAGCTGCTGGCCTCTGTTCTGGATTACGCCATTTCCCCCGCCACCATCCGCAACGAGATGGCGGCGCTCTTTGAGATGGGGTATCTCGAACAGCCCCACACTTCCGCGGGCCGGGTGCCCTCTCACAAGGGGTACCGGCTCTACATCAACAGCCTCATGCAGACCCAGCCGCTGACCGCCGCCGAAAAGGCGGAGATCGACGCGCTGTTCAATATCCAGCACCCCGACCCCGACAGGCTCGTCGAGGACGCGGCCACGGCCCTGGCGAATCTGACCGGCTGTGTCACCGTCTCCTCCACCCTGACCCCCGAGGACGTGTGCATCCGGCGCATCGACATCATTCCCTCCGGCCCCCGCACCCTGGTGGTGCTGGTCATCGCCACCAACGGCGTTGTCAAAAGCAAGGTCTGCCGGGTGGATTTCGCCGTGACTCCCCAGGTGCTGGAGTTCTTCCGGAAATTCGTCAACTCCCGCTTTCACGGCAAGAGCTTAGAGGAAATTTCCAAGCTCTATCTCCAATCGGTGGCCGTGGCGCTGGGCGAATATTCCCGTATCTTTACTCCCCTGCTCGTCTGCATCTTCGATCTGTGCCGCCAGATCTATTCCGGGCGGTACTACGTGGAGGGGGAAACCAATCTGCTCACCTACCGGGAATTTATGCCGGTGGCCCACGAAATTCTCACCTTTGTCAACAAACGGGACGAAATGCTCCGCCTCATCAACGAGGAAATGCGGGACAAAAACGTCTCTATCGGCCGGGAGGCCGGTAAAACCGCCCTGGCCGATTCCAGCGTCGTCATTGCCCGGTACAATGTGGGGCATGCAAAGTCCGGCGTCATCGGCATCATCGGCCCGGTGCGGATGGACTACCCCAAGCTCATCCCCCACATCCAGTATTTCGCGGATACCCTAGGGCGCATCCTCACCGAGATTTCGCAGGAGGACGATTCGGAGCAGTCAGTAGCCCCGGACGGCAGCGCGCAGGAATCAGAGACAACTTAAGGTTCCCCCAGCATCACGAAAGGAGACATTGACGTGTCCGAAAAGAAAAAACAGAACCAGAAAAGCCCAGAAAACGAGGCGGAGCAAACTGAAGAGGTGACCACGCCCGAGACGCCGGAAACCGAGGCGCCGGGGGCGGAAGACGAAACCCAGGCGCTCCAGGCGCAGATCGACGATTTAAACGACAAGCTGCTGCGGACCATGGCGGAGTTTGACAACTTCCGCAAGCGCTCCCAGCGGGAAAAGGACCAGATTTATACCGACGCCAAGGCGGACACCGCCTCCCAGTTTTTGGGGGTGCTGGATAACTTCGAGCGGGCCCTGGCCACCGAATGTGCCGACGAGACCTTCCACAAGGGCGTGCAGATGATCTACGACGGGCTTTGCGAGACCATCAAAAAGCTGGGCATCGAGGAGATCGACCCCAAGGACCAGGAATTTGACCCGGCGCTTCACCACGCGGTCATGCATGTGGACGACGAAGCCGTGGGCGCTTCCGTGGTGGTGGAGGTCTTCCAGAAGGGCTACCGGATGGGCGACAAGGTCCTCCGTTACGCCATGGTCAAGGTCGCCAACTAGGCAGTGAGGGCGCTTTTCCAGCGCCTTTGACATAAACGCAGAAAATCCGAACCAAAAGTTCAGTGAATAAGTTGTTATTCGAGGAGGAAAATCATTATGGGAAAAATTATCGGCATTGACTTAGGTACCACTAACTCCTGTGTATCTGTTATGGAGGGCGGCGAGGCCGTCGTCATACCCAACGCGGAAGGCGAAAGAACCACCCCTTCCGTTGTTTCCTTTAAAAATGGGGAGCGTCTGGTGGGCCAGGTTGCCAAGCGCCAGGCCATCGCCAACCCCGATCACACCGTCAGCTCCATCAAGCGCCACATGGGCTCCGACTATAAAGTAGGCATCGACGGCAAAAACTTCACCCCCCAAGAAATTTCGGCCATGATTCTGCAAAAGCTCAAAACCGACGCGGAATCCTACCTGGGCGAAAAGGTCTATGACGCGGTCATCACCGTGCCGGCCTACTTCACCGACGCACAGCGCCAGGCCACCAAGGACGCCGGACGCATCGCGGGGCTGGAAGTCAAGAGAATCATCAACGAGCCCACCGCCGCGGCCCTGGCTTACGGCGTGGACAAGGAGACCGACCAGAAGGTCATGGTCTACGACCTGGGCGGCGGCACCTTTGACGTCTCCATCATCGAGATGGGCGACGGCGTACAGGAAGTGCTGGCCACCGCGGGCAACAACCGCTTGGGTGGCGACGACTTCGACAACCGGGTGGTCGATTATCTGGCCGACCAGTTTAAGAAAGAAAATGGCATCGATTTAAGAGCCGACAAAATGGCCATGCAGCGCCTGAAAGAAGCCGCCGAGAAAGCGAAGATCGAGCTTTCCAGCGTGACCCAGGCGAACATCAACCTGCCCTTCATCACCGCCGACGCCACCGGCCCGAAGCATCTGGACATGAACCTGACCCGGGCTAAATTCAACGAACTGACCGCCGACCTGGTGGAAGCCACCATGGGTCCGGTCCGTCAGGCCCTCTCCGACTCGGGGCTCTCCGCCTCCGAGCTCGACAAAATCCTGCTGGTGGGCGGCTCCTCCCGTATCCCGGCCGTCCAGGAAGCGGTGCAGAAGATCACCGGCAAAGAGCCGTTTAAGGGCATCAACCCCGACGAGTGCGTCGCCATCGGCGCGGCCATCCAGGGCGGCGTCCTGGGCGGCGAGGTCAAGGGCCTGCTGCTCTTGGACGTCACCCCCCTGTCCCTGGGCCTTGAAACTTTAGGCGGCGTCTTCACCAAGATCATCGACCGCAACACCACCATTCCCACCAAGAAATCCCAGATCTTCTCCACCGCCGCCGACGGCCAGACTTCTGTGGAAGTCCATGTCCTCCAGGGCGAGCGCGAGATGGCCAAAGACAATAAATCCTTAGGTATGTTCCGCCTCGACGGCATCCCTGCGGCGCCCCGCGGCGTGCCCCAGATCGAAGTGACCTTCGACATCGACGCCAACGGCATCGTTCACGTCACCGCCAAGGACCTGGGCACCGGCAAGGAACAGAACATTACCATCACTTCCTCCACCAACATGTCCAAAGAGGACATCGAAAAGGCGGTCAAGGACGCCGAGCAGTTCGCGGCCGAGGACAAAAAGCGCCGTGAGGAGATCGACGTCAGAAACGCGGCCGACCAGATGGTCTACCAGTGCGAGAAAACCCTGACCGACCTGGGCGACAAGATCGACGCGGGTGAAAAGTCCGACGTCCAGTCCAAGATCGACGCGCTCAAAGAGGCCCTCAAGGGCACCGATGTGGAGGCCATCAAGTCGAAGCAGGAGGAGCTGCAGAAGAAGTTCTACGAAATCTCCTCCAAGGTCTACGAGCAGGCGCAGGCGGCAGGCCAGGCTCCTGGCGGCGCGGCCCCTGGCGCGGAGGCTCCCCACGACGACAATGTGGTGGACGCCGATTACAAAGAGGTTGACGAGGACCAGAACAAGTAATATACTAAATAAGCTATACCGAAAGATGAGACTGGGCCCTATCACCCGGTCTTATCTTGTGCAGGGCCGCTTCCCCGGCTCCCCCGGCTGCCAAGCAGCGCGGGCGGACGGTAGGGGCCGCTCCCTGGTTGGGGCGGGCGGCATGACAGTGTGATAATAGAAACGTAAGGGTGATCAATTTGCCAGAAAAGAGAGATTATTACGAAGTCCTGGGCGTCGAAAAGGGCGCTTCCGAGGACGAAATCAAAAAAGCATATCGTAAGGTCGCAAAAAAGTATCACCCGGACTTAAATCCAGGAGATAAGGAAGCGGAAGCCAAGTTCAAAGAGGTGGGAGAGGCCTACGAGGTTCTCTCCGACCCGGGCAAGCGTGCCCGCTACGACCAATTTGGCCACGCCGGCGTGGACCCGTCCTATGGCGGCGGTGCCGGCGGCGCCGGCGCCTATGGGGCCGGTGGTTTTGGATTTGACGATCTGGGCGATATCTTCGACAGTTTCTTCGGCGGCGGTTTCGGAGGCTTCGGCGGAGGGGGCGGCGGTTCCCGCAACCCCAACGGGCCGGTGCGCGGGGGCGACCTGCGCTCCTCCATTGTGCTCAGCTTCTTAGAGGCTGCCAAGGGCTGCGTCAAACAGCTGAAAATATCCAGGCTCGAAACCTGTAAAACTTGCAGCGGCTCCGGCGCCAAAAATCCCGACGCCATCCAGACCTGTCCGGACTGTCACGGCTCGGGCCAGGTGCGGGTGACCCAGCGCACTCCCTTTGGCGTCATCAACTCCACCCGGACCTGCTCCAAATGCTCCGGAAAAGGAAAGATTATCTCCGATCCCTGCCAGGCCTGTAACGGACTGGGACGGGTGCGGGTCAATAAGACCATCGAGGTCAACATCCCCGCGGGCATCGACGACGGCCAGACCTTCGCCGTGTCCGGCCAGGGCGACATGGGTGTCAACGGCGGCCCGGCGGGCAACTTAAACGTCACCGTCAGCGTCCGGCCCGACCCCATCTTCGACCGGGACGGCTTCGACGTCTGGTGCGAAATCCCCGTCACCTTCACCCAGGCGGTGTTCGGCGACGAGGTGGTGGTCCCCACCATCGACGGCAAGGTCAAATACAACATCCACGAGGGCACCCAGCCCGGCACCACCTTCCGGCTCAAAAATAAGGGCATCCCCCTCTTGGGCGGCCGGGGCCGGGGCGACCAATACGTCAAGGTGACCATCGAGGTGCCCAAAAACCTGAGCGCCAAGCAAAAGGAGCTGCTCAAGGAGTTTGAGGGCGCTTCCTCGGACAAAAACTACGAGAAGCGCAAGGGCTTCTTCGATAAGCTCAAGGACGCCTGGGAAGGCAAAAGCTAATAAAAAACAGCCGCCAATTGGCGGCTGTTTTTCCTGCCCGCGGCGGCGGGACCGGGGTTTAGGAGCAAAGCCAGCAAAGTCGCTCCCTTCCGGCCCGCCCCACAGCTTGGTCCGGGCCACAGCGCGGTCTGACCCATCGGACAGACGCTTATCCGGGCTCGTTGTCGGGCGGCTCGTAGAGATCGGCATAGGTCCAGGTGAGTCCCATGTCCTCCGAGACATATTTGGCCATCACCCGGCCGCCTTCAAAGTCGCCGCTGTCCCCCTGTCCCACCAGCATGACGAGCTTCCCGTCCTCCATAAAAGGCGCGGTGGGGGCGACAAAGACCTCTTTCCACTCGTCCTTGACCGGGAACTGGATGGGAGAGAAGGTCTGCCCGGCGTCCTCGGTGCGGTAGAGGTTCGCTTCAGCCCCCTCGATGGGGGGATAGGACAAAAATCCCACCGTCTCGCTGACAAATCCCGCCGATTGCAGCAGGCTGGTCCGAGGGCCCTCCCCCACCCGCTGCCAGGAGGCTCCGCCGTCCTGGGTGCGGTAGATCACCTGTCCCTCTTGGGACATGGTCCGGCCGCCGGTGGCCACCAGAAAGCCGGTCTGGGGCGTGGGAAAACTGAGAAACTTGACCCGCACGCTGTCCATTTTCTCGTCCACGAGGGCCGTTTTCCAACTCTTCCCCTGGTCCTCGCTATAGATGACGGAGAGCCCCGTATCCACCGTCCCGCCGTAGGCAAAGGCGGTCTTTTCCGGGGTGATGAGGAAGCTGCCCTCCTGGAGCCGGTTATAGTAGGCGTTACCGTCCCCCACCTCGCACAGGGTTTCCAGTGAGAGGGGAATCTTTTGCCAGCCGTTCCCGCCGTCCAAGCTCACCGAACAGGCCCCGTCCTGGATTTTGTAGGTGTACTGGTTCCTTTCGTAGGGCAGCTCCTGTTTATATTCGTGGTCGTATTCGTCCTTTTCCTGCTGACTGCCCCCCTGGTACTGTTCCAGATCATAGGACGCCGGTGTACCCTGGCGGCGCACCCCATAGAGGTAGCCGCCGTCGGGGAGGGCCTTGCGCTCCATCCACAGCACCCACTGGCAGGAAACATGATCCTCCTCGGCGATACCCCAGGAGGAGAAGTCCCCCAAGTCCTTGGCCGCCGGCTGTATGGTAAATTCGCAGAGGACCACCGGATACGAACCGGTTTCCTTTTCCTCGATGTCACGAAATGCGAAGTCCATGAGCCGCTCTTTCCGGGGCAGATAGGCGACCTGGTACTGTTCGAGATAGCCGCTCAGCCACTGGACGGCCGCCAGAGTCAGATTTTCGGATTCACTGTGCACCGTGAACTCCTCGGCGTCCAAGATGACCACCTGGTCCTGCTGATTTTTCCGGTAGAAGCCGAAGATGCCAAGGCCGATGAGGATGAGGGCCAACAGGAGCCCCACAACGGTAAACACCCGGCGGCGGGTGGAAGACTGTTGCTCGTTTTCCATGGATTTCTCCTTTCCCATAGGTTTTTCTTCTCTTTTTTGCTATTATAGCACAGCCGTCAACGGGTGAAATGTAAACTTTCTGTCTCCCGCTCCGTTTCCAGGCATCTCCAACCCTGCCGCCTTTACGCGGGCGGGAAAATTCGCTATAATAGGGGATACTGACAAAAGGCTGGAGACGGTGCAGAAAAGCGCCGCCCGGCAGGCACCTTTTAAAGGAGGAGCATCATGAACTGGATAGAGGCGGACATTTTTACCACCACAGCAGGAATCGACCCGGTCAGCGATCAGCTGGTCGCTCTGGGCGTCACCGGCTTTGCCATACAGGACGCCCAGGACTTTCGGGATTTTTTAGAGGACACCACCATCTATTGGGACTATGTGGACGAGGAGCTGATGAAGCTCACCGAATGTGAGACCAAGATCACCGTCTATCTTCCCGACAACCCCCAGGGCGCGGAGAATCTGGCGGCCATCCGCTCCATGCTGGGCGTGCTCAAGGACAGGGACACCGACGGTGCCTGGGGCCGGCTGGAGCTTTCCCTCACAGACGTGCGGGAAGAGGACTGGGCCACCGCCTGGAAAAAATATTACCATCCGGTGCAGGTGTCCGAGCGGCTGCTCATCTGCCCCTCTTGGGAGGAGGCGGACTTACAGCCTGGCCAGGTGATGCTCCGTCTCGACCCCGGCATGGCCTTCGGCACCGGCACCCACGACACCACCCGGCTTTGCATGCAGCTCATTGAAAAGCACATGGTCCCCGGCTGTCATGTCCTGGACGTGGGCTGCGGCAGCGGTATCCTCTCCATCGCCGCCCTGCTCTTAGGCGCAAAGGACGCCCTGGGCGTTGACATCGACCAGAATGCCGTCAAGGTGGCCGGGGAGAACGCCGCACTCAACGGGGTGGAAGACCGTCTCACCGTCCTGTGCGGCGATTTGACCGCCCGGGTCCAGGGCCAATATGAACTGATCTGCGCCAACATCGTGGCCGACGTCATCATCCGCCTGTGCCCCGACATCCCCCGGTTTTTAAAGAAAGACGGCGTCTTCATCGCATCGGGCATCATCGACGAGCGGCTCGAGGACGTGAGGGAAGCCCTGAGCGAAACGGGCTTCGTGGTGGACGAGCTGCGCGAAAGCGGCGGCTGGTGCGCGCTTGCCTGCCATTATGAGCGAAAGGACGGGTAAACAGATGCCCCGCTTTTTTACCGATCAAATAAACGATGAATTCGCCCTCATCACAGGGGAGGACGCCCGCCACATCGGGCGTTCCCTGCGGATGGCCGTGGGGGAGGAGCTCATCCTCTGCGACGGGGCGGGCAGCGACTACCGCTGCCGGATTGCTTCCATCGACCGGGAGAGCGTCCGGTGCGACGTCCTCTCCCGCGCCCCCAGCGCCGGGGAACCGGCATGCTTTGTCACCCTCTACCAGGCGCTGCCCAAGTCCGACAAGCTGGACCTCATCGTCCAAAAGGCGGTGGAGCTGGGAGTGGGACGCATCGTCCCCATTCTGACCCGGCGCTGTGTCTCCCGGCCCGACGAAAAGGGGATGCGCGCCAAGCAGGCCCGCGCCCAGCGCATCGCTTTGGAGGCCGCCAAGCAGTCGGGCCGGGGCCGCGTCCCCGAAGTCGCCCCGCTCCTTTCCTTTCCCGACGCGGTGCAGGAGGCTTCTCTGGACCCCCTCGCCCTCTTTTTCTACGAGGGCGGCGGGACGCCCCTTCGCGAGCTTCTTTTCCCCGGCGCGGGGCGCGTCTCCCTCTTTGTGGGGAGCGAGGGGGGCTTTGACCCGGAGGAGGTCCGTCTCGCCGAAGAAATGGGCCTTCGCACCGCCACCCTGGGCCCCCGGATTCTCCGGTGTGAGACGGCGCCGCTGTGCGCCCTGTCCGTCATCATGTACGCCACCGGCAATCTGTAAGCGCCCGCTGGGATAGTACAGGCCGGTTTTTGCATAAGATACCAGTACCCGTCAAAAAATAAACACAGGACCCGTCAAAAGGCAGGAGGTAGAACATGCCGCAGCAGCAACCCGTGCGCAGAACACCCAACCGCAGAAGACAGAGACGAAATAACCGCAAAACCCTGCTTTTCGTCATCATCTTATTTCTCCTCATCCTTCTTTGCATCTTTATCTTCGCCAAACTGGGGGGCAAAGACGGCCCCAGCAGCAGTTCGCAAGGAGGCTCTATGAGTTCCAGCAGCACTTCCGCGTCGGGCAGCAGTTCCGCCCCGATGAGCACCCCCGGCAGCTCTTCCCCCGCGTCGAATCCCAGTGAGGAGCCCGGCTCCTCCGCGTCCGTCCCCGCGAGCGCCGGGGTGAATTCCTCCGACTGGCGCTTGGTCATGGCGTCGGCGGCCCATCCGCTGGGCAAAGATTACAGCGTGGACTTAGAGGTTGCCACCGGCAATTACAAGGTAGACGCCCGCATCCGGGAGCCGCTGATGGAGATGATCGCCGCGGCCAAAGCAGACGGGGTGAGCCTGGCCATCACCTCCGCCCACCGCACCGTACAGCGGCAGACCGAGCTCTATGACGCCAAGGTAAACGAATACATCGGCTACGGCTACAGCCAGTCCGAGGCCGAGGCCGAAGCCGCTAAATGGGTGGCCCCTCCGGGCACCAGCGAGCACAACACGGGGCTGGCGCTGGACATTATCTATCCCGGCTACTACGAGGAGTACGGGGACCTCAACGAAAACTTCGAGAAGTCCGACGCCTTCGCGTGGCTGAGCGAGCACGCCGAGGAATACGGCTTTGTCCTGCGCTACCCCAAGGATAAGCAGGACATCACCGGCATCACCTATGAGCCGTGGCACTACCGCTACGTGGGCGTGGAAAACGCCAAAGCCATGAACGCGGCCCACCAGTGCTTGGAAGAATATCTGGGGCTGGCATAAAGCCGGAACCCCCATCAGAAAGGAGGAAGCCGATGGCAGGGGTTTGGAGCAAAATCAAAATATCCCTCACCGGACGCAGGCGGGGCGTGGGACAGCGTCTCTTTTCCCTGCTGCTGGTCGCCGTGTGCCTGGGCGGCATCGTCTTCCTCTCCACCATCTCCGCCCAGGCGGTGCGGGAGCTCGGCCTCAACCGGGCCAACACCGTGGCGGCCAGTATCCAGAAAAACGTCTCCCTCTCCGATGTGGAGAAAGTCCTGGGCAAAAAGAACACCATCCGCCTGATGAAATCCTACGCCCAGGCCCTGGCCGGCGCCACCATCGAGTTTGAAGAGCTGCCCGATTACGACACCACCATCTTTTTCACCATCGCCCGCGCCATTCCGTCCGATGTGGAAGTGAGCTCCTTCCATATCGCGGGCAGCGACATCGTCATGGACTGCCTTTCCCCCAACGGGGAGTCGGCCGACGCCCTTTTCGTTGCCTTGCAGGAAAGCGGATACTTTTCCAGCGTCTATTACTCCTCCCCCACCAAAGAGGAGGACCTCTACTTCTTTGAATTTCACTTGCAAGTATAAGAGAGCGGTTCCAAATCCCCCGGCAGACGCCGGGGGATTTTTTTATGGCCGCTGTCCTCCCTCCGGCGGGGCAGCCGGGCTCCATGACCGAAAAAATAGCCATCGCGCGAGGCCCACGCAGCGCTTCTCCCACCACGCGGGAGACTGGCCGTTTCTATCGATATTGCCGCCGGATTTTGTGAAAAAAATCTCACAAACCTCTTGACAGCCATGTGCCTACGTGTTATTATCTGTGCATAGACAGTATATACAGTCAATCACACAAGGAGGTGAGCCATTGGACCTCATTGTCACCAGCGCATCCGCGACCCCGCTATATGAACAAATTGAGCAACAGATCAAGAACATGATTTTAAACGGGGAACTCAGTCAAGGGGCGCCGCTGCCCTCCATCCGGATGCTGGCCAAAGAACTCCGGGTGAGTATCATCACCGTCAAGCGGGCCTACGACGACCTGGAGGCCGAAGGCTTTCTGGAAACAGCCCCCTCCAAGGGTACCTTTGTGGCGATACAGAACATGGAGCTCATCCGCAACATCGCGGTGGCCCAGATTGAGGAAAAGATCGCCGAAGCGGTAGCCTCCTCCCGCGCTATTAAAATGTCATTAGACGAGCTATTGGAAATTGTATCCCTGCTCTACCGGGACATGGAGGAGGAAGCGCAAAGCCCCTCCCCCTCGAAAGCGCCCTGATGATTTTTGTATTGATCGGGGATATCCCCACCCATTGCTATCAAATAAAAGGAGCGTGCTATTGCCATGCCGAACAGTATTGAGATTACCGATCTCCAAAAACGCCTGGGTCATTTTGTCCTCTCCATTGATCATTTACAGGTTCCCACCGGCTTTATCACCGGCTTTATCGGTGAAAACGGCGCGGGAAAGACCACCACCATCAAGCTGATTCTCGACATGCTCCGTCCGAACCGCGGTCAGATACAGGTGCTGGGCCGGGACGCGCAGAAGGACGGGAGCCTCGCCAAGGCGGATATCGGCTATGTGGGCGACGATGCGGGCTACTGGGCCAGTATGCGCCTGCGCACCATCGCGAACATCACCGCTCCCTTCTTCCCCCGCTGGGACTGGGCCCTCTTCGATAAGCTCTTAAGCCGCTTCCGCCTGGACCCCAAGGCCAAATACATCTCCCTCTCCAAGGGCATGAAAAAGCAGTTTGAACTGGTCATCGCCCTGTGCCATCACCCCAAGCTCGTCATCCTCGACGAGCCCACCGCCAACCTGGACCCCTTAGTGCGGCGGGACATCCTGGACCTGCTTTTGGAAATGATGGAAAAGGAGGAGGTCACCGTCTTTTTCTCCACCCACATCACCTCCGACCTGGACCACGCCGCCGATTACATCGTCTTCCTCCACCAGGGAAAGATGCTCCTCTTCGGCGACAAGGACACCATCATCGAGGGCCATCGGGTGGTCAAAGGCCCCGCCTCCCTGCTCTCCCCCGGCAGCGAGGACAAATTCATCAGCATCCAGAAAAACAGCTTCGGCTTTGAGGCGCTCACCGACGACCCCCAATGGGCCTTGGACACCTTCGGCAAGGAAGCTATCTACGAGCGCCCGGACATCGAACAAATCTTTATCGGCTACACGCGGAAGGAGGACCGGTAACCATGCAAAATATCATCCGACTCATCAAAGCGGACGCCACAAAAATTATGAGCGTCTCCATCATCTATCAGCTCTTCCCCATCGTCGCCGTGATCGTCGCCTTCTTTGCCCCCCAGGCCATGCCGCTCGTCCTGGTGCTCATGGTCTACCTGCTGGGGTATGGGCTTCTCTCCTACGATGAAAACTACCACACCCAGAACTACTACGCCTTTCTCCCCATCCGGCGCAGCGAGTATGTCATCGGCAAATACGCCTTCTCCCTGGTCCTGCTGGTGGGTTCCATCGTCGTCTGCTTTGCGCTGTCCTTCCTGGGCGGCATGATGATGGACGCCGACCGGATTTCCAATCAGCAGCTGCCCTCCCTCTATGCGCTCAGCTTCATCCTCACCGCCCTCTATCTGGCGATTCAGTATCCCTTCACCATGTTTTTGGGCGGCGTCAAGGGGCGGATTGTGGCCTTGGTCTTTTATATGGCCGTCTTCTCCTTCGCCTTTAGCGGCGACATTCTCTTCATCGTCCTCGGCTGGCTGCAAAATTCCTCCCTCTTCCTGCTCCTGGTCGCCGCGCTGGCGCTGTACTTTATCTCCTGCATCGTGGCGCTCAACATCTATGAAAAGCGGGACATCGCGTAATCTCCACCTTTCTCCCGCCATCACCCCCGGCTCTTCAGACGGAGAGCCGGGGGTTTTTCGTGCCGCTTTTGCCCCGGCCTCTTCCCCGCCCGGACATCTTTCCGGTAATTGTCATGTTGATCGTACAAGTTAGGCCAAAAAACTTGTGAAAACTGCTTTTTTATCGACATCTTCTATCTCTATTTTATAAAATTTTTGAGAAAATGAGGATTTTCTTCTCATTTTCATGGATTTTTTCTGGGTGATGGTGTAAGATAGGGTTGTCACCCAGTACGGGAAAAAGTGTTCTTTATTTTTGATCCGACAGGAGGAATTCACATGAAAAATATTCCGCAAGTCAACCTTGGCATCGTAGCGGTCAGCCGCGACTGCTTCCCCATGGAGCTCTCCACCAACCGCAGAAAAGCGGTGGTCAAAGCCTTTACCGAAAAGGGCGGCAGCATCTATGAGTGCCCCACCACCGTGGAGAACGAGCTGCATATGAGAAAAGCCCTCGGCGAAGTCAAAGAGGCCGGCTGCAACGCGCTGGTCGTCTTTTTGGGCAACTTCGGCCCTGAGACCGAGGAGACCCTCTTGGCCAAAGAGTTCGGCGGACCGGTCATGTTCGTAGCAGCCGCTGAGGAAGCCGGCGACAAGCTCATCAACGGCCGCGGCGACGCTTACTGCGGCATGCTCAACGCCAGCTACAACCTGGGCCTGCGTAACGTCAAGGCCTATATCCCCGAGTACCCCGTGGGCACCGCCTGCGAAGTGGCGGACATGATCTTCGACTTTGTTCCCGTGGCCCGGGCCATCATCGGCCTGTCCAAGTTAAAAATCATCACCTTCGGTCCCCGTCCCAGAGATTTCTTGGCCTGCAACGCCCCCATCAAGCAGCTCTTTAACCTGGGCGTGGAGATTGCGGAGAACTCGGAGCTCGACCTGTTTGCCTCCTATAACGAGCACGCCGGCGATCCTCGGATTCCCGAGGTCATCGCGGACATGGAGAAGGAGCTGGGCGAGGGCAACAAGATGCCCGGCATCCTCCCAAAGCTCGCGCAGTATGAGCTGACCCTCCTCGACTGGGCCGAGGCGCAGAAAGGCTCCCGGGAGTACATCGCTTTCGCCAACAAATGCTGGCCCGCCTTCCAGACCCAGTTCGGCTTTGTCCCCTGCTATGTCAACAGCCGCCTGACCGCCCGGGGTATCCCCGTCTCCTGCGAAGTGGACATCTACGGCGCTCTCAGCGAGTTTATCGGCACTTGCGTGTCCGACGACATCGTCACCCTGCTGGACATCAACAACACCGTTCCCGCCGACATGTATGAAAGCGAGATTAAGGACAAATATAACTACACCCATAAAGACACCTTCATGGGCTTCCACTGCGGCAACACCGCCTCCGCCAAGCTCTCCTCCTGCAGCATGAAGTATCAGCTCATCATGCATCGGGGCTTGGAGCCGGACAAAGAGCCGGACATCACCCGCGGCACCCTGGAGGGCGACATCGTCCCCGGCGACATCACCTTCTTCCGTCTGCAGTCCAACGCCGACGCGGAGCTGACCGCCTATGTGGCCCAGGGCGAGGTTCTGCCCGTGGCCACCCGTTCCTTTGGCGCCATCGGCATCTTCGCCATCCCGGAGATGGGACGCTTCTTCCGCCATGTCCTGGTGGAAAAACAGTATCCCCATCACGGCGCGGTGGCCTTCGGCCACTTCGGCAAGGCGTTGTACAGCATCTTCAACATGCTGGGCGTCAAAGACATCGGCTACAACCAGCCCAAGGGCGTGCCCTATCCCACCGAGAACCCCTTTGCGTAAAAAAGTACAGCGTACATACAAAGCAGCCGCCCATTTGGGCGGCTGCTTTTTTACCCACGGCGGGCGAAGGCCGCGCCAGGGCGCTAGCAAGTTTTTCTTTTGAAAGCCCGCAATCGGCCTCAAAAATTCTTTCCCCCGATGATTGGGCCGTGCCGGACGCCGCGCCAGCCAGAAAAAAGCGGGACAGCAATGCTGTCCCGCTTTTTTATCCCTTTTACGCCTTGGCTACGTCCAAGAGGCCCCGAAGTGCGCTGAGGAAGCGCTCGTCGTCCTCTTTGGTGCGCTTGGGCGCATTTTTCATCCGTCCTCCGGCGGCCCGCACCTTCCGGGCCAGGTGGCGGCTCATGAGGAGCCCGTCGATGTTACCCGAAGTGTAGACAAGCCCATTTTGACTGAGCGCCCGACAGCCCCGGGAGAGGGCCATGGCGGCCACGCCGTAGTCCTGGGTGATGACAATGTCCCCGGGGCGGGCGTGGTTGACCAGCGCGAAGTCCACGGCATCCGCCCCCTTGGATACGGTGACCACTTCGGCCTCCACATCCCGGAACTCGTGGGCCGTGTCGCAAAAGATGATTACCGGCACGCCGTACGCCCCCGCGCACTGGAGGGTGAGACGCACCACCGGACAGCCGTCGGCGTCAATGAGAATCCGCATGAGCCTCCTCCTCTCCATTGTAATTCCGGCCGCGAAACCCGGCCCTGGTGCAGCGGCGTTTTCAAAGTCTATGGGCGCGAATCGCCTCCGGGGGCTCCCCGGCGAAACACGCCAGCCTTCCCAAAGCGACACAAACGCGGGGAAAGCGCCTCCGCATTTCAAGCGCTAGGGGCGCGTCACACCCCCGGGCGCTGCCCGGTAGAAGATGATGATGTCCTCATAGCTGCCGTCCTTGAGGTGGTAGCCGCCGGGGATGACGCCGATGCGGTCAAAGCCCAGGCGCTCATACAGGACGATGGCGGTGCGGTTCATAGCCACCACTGCGTTAAATTGAAGCCCCCGGAAGCCACAGGGCGAAAGGGAATCCAGGGAATGGCGCACCAACTGTTCGCCGATGCCCTCCCCCCGGTGGCCCCGCTTGACGCCGTAGGAGGCGTTGGCGATGTGGCCGCAGCGCCCGATGTTGTTGGGGTGCAGAATGTAGACCCCCACCACCTCCCCGTCCTGGAGTGCGACGACGGAACGGGTCTGAGAAGCAAACATCTCCCGGGCCTCGTCCAGGCTCAGCACCTTTTCGCCGGGAAAGCTCACTCCTTCCTCCACAATTTCGTTCCAGATGTCCCGCATCTCCGGCAGGTCCTGTTCTTTAAAATCTCGCAGTATCAGTTTCATGCTGTTTTTTCTGTCCCCTTTGTGATGATATATAAATTTGCATACCCCGGCAGCCCGTTGTCCCATTGGTCGAGAAACTCCGCCGTGGTCAGGATGCTGTTATAGTCCTCTCCGGTTTCCTCCCCCGATGGGTCGGCCAGGTAGATATGCTCCCCGTCATAGCCGGTGACCGGCGCGTAATGCTGCCAGGCCGCCCCCTCGCCGATGAGGACGATGACCGGCACGCCCTCAGCCACCCGGGTCTTGAGGCTTTCCAGCGTCCCCCGATAGGCGGCCGCCTTGACATCGTATTCCCCCAGCACCCGGACAAGCCGCTCCGGCATCACGCCGGTCTGGGGCGAAAGCCTCGCCAGACGCTCGTCCAGGGCTGGGCCATCCACCTCCTGGCCCAGATGGCGCAAAAGATAAGCGCCGCTGTATCCCGCGCACTGGTTCTCCCCCTGGTGGTAGATGAAGTTCTCCCCCGTTATCTGATAGGCCGGCGGATACGTCCCCGCCCGGTCTTCGGGAAACTGGGGCACTTTGATGAGCTGGGGGAAGGGCATGGGCTCCGGCTCGGGGCGCAAGAGCAGATAGGCGGCCGTTCCAATGCCCGCAAGGAGGAGCACCGACAGGACCGCGATGACAATTTTTTTCAAAAATCTCGGCTCCTTTCCAGGATATTCTGTCGAGTTTTTGTTAAATATGATGCTATTTATACAATATGTATTATTTTCTTCGCCATAAGGCCAGGATAAACGGACATTCCGGCACATTGATGAGCCGGTGCAGGAGGGCATCGTATCTCTTTTTGTCGAGCCCCGCCGCCCATTGGGTGAGGCTCTCCCCCTCTCGCTGTCCCTCCGGGTGTCCGGGATAGACGACGATGAGGAGGCACCCGCCCTTTGATAGCAGGGCCAAAGCCCGCTCCACCGCCTCCAAGGTGGTGGCAAGCTGGGTGGTCACCTTGTGGTCGCCGTAGGGCAGATAGCCCAAATTAAACATCCCCGCGTCGATCTCCCCAGGGATATACTGGTCCGCCCGGTGATGGCTGTCCAGAATGAGGTCCGCGCGGGCCGCCATCCCCTCCCGCTCTAAGAGCGCCCGGGTATTTTCCAGCGCCTGGGGCTGGATGTCAAAGGCGTAGACTTTCCCCTGGGGGACCAGCCCCGCCAAAAACAGGGTGTCGTTGCCGTTACCCATGGTAAAGTCGGCCACCGTGCTGTCCGGGCGGATGGACGGCCGAATCAAATGCTTTGCGCTTTCCAAGATGGATTCCAAGGTCTTCCCTCCTTCGACGGGGGACCGCAAATTTCCCCATTATTTGTATATTAATTCTCCATCTATACTATTTGTATTGAATGCTCCCGCTTTTATCGGCGCGTATTTGCCCTGGAAGCTGTCCCGTCGGACGAGCTCCTTGTCGATCTCGTTGAGAACCACAAGTTTCTTCCGGCTCCACAGCGGGCCGATGAGGTCGTCGGGCGCTCCGTCCCCGGTGAGCCGTCCCATGACAAAGGTAGCGGGAAAGAGCTCCAATTGGGAACAGACGATGTCCACATATTCGTCCCGCTCCAAGAGCCGGAACCCGCCGGCCTCATACTCCCGGGCCAGGGGCGTGCCCCGCAGGACGTGGAGCAGGTGGAGCTTGACCCCGTAGAGGGGAAGTTCTGCCATGGCCCGGGCGGTTTCCAGCATCCTGTCCCGGTTCTCCCCGGGCAGTCCGTCGATGAGGTGGACCACCACCGGCACCCCCCGCTCTTCCAGCAGGCGAAAGCCCTCTAAAAACTCGGCGTAGGTGTGACAGCGGTTGATGCGCCGGGCCGTGTCGTCGTGGATGGTCTGTAACCCCAGTTCCACCGTCAGATAGGTGCGGCGGCAGAGCGCTCCCAGGTAGTCGGCGATCTCCTCGTCGATGCAGTCGGGCCGGGTGGAGATGGAAAGCCCCACCGCCCCCGGCAGGGCCAGGGCCCGCTCATAGAGCTCTTGGAGGCGGGGCAGGGGCGCGTAGGTGTTGGTGTGGGCCTGAAAGTAGGGCAGGTAGGCGCAGTCGGGCCACTTTTTCGAGAGCATGCGGCGCACCTGTTCAAACTGGAGTTCCAGGGGCAGGGCGGGATCGCCGCCAAACTCCCCGCTCCCGGCGCTGGAACAGTAGGTGCATCCACCCCGGCCACGGGTCCCGTCGATGTTGGGGCAGCTGAGCCCCGCGTTGAGGGAGACCTTGCACACCTTGCGCCCGAAGCGCTGCTTGAGGGCGTAGCTAAAGGTGTGGTAACGCTTATTGTCCTGGGCATAGGGAAAAGGATTCTTTTGGGGCGTCATCAGAGCCGCTCCAAGGTTTTCAGGCACAGGTGAAAGGCGTGGGAACCGGCCAGATACCGGATATACTCCCGCTCGTCCTGATAGCCCCGGCTCAGCCGCAGCTCATAGGCCTCGCAGGAGTCTTCGGTGGCGATGCCCACATAGACAAGCCCCACCGGCTTTTCCTCGCTGCCGCCCCCCGGCCCCGCGATGCCGGTGGTGGATACGCCGATGTCCGCGCCGGAAAGCTCCCGCACCCCTCGGGCCATCTCCTTGGCCGTCTGCTCCGAGACGGCGCCGAAGTCGGCCAAAGTCTGGTGGGAGACATGGAGGATACGCTCCTTGATCTCATTGGCATAGGAGCAGACGCCGCAGTCAAAGACGCTGGAGGACCCCGGCACCTCGGTCAGCCGCTTGGCCAGATATCCACCGGTACAGCTCTCGGCAAAGGCCACCTTCTTGTTCTTAGACTGCAAGGCCTTGACGAGGGCCGTCTGTAAATCCCCCACGTCGATGCCGTAAATATATTCTCCCAGGATCTCTTTGATTTTTTCCACCGCCGGCTCCACCATGGCTTTAGCTTCCTCGCCCGACTTGGCGCTGGCGGTCACCCGCAGCCGGACCTCGCCCTCCTTGGCATAGGGGGCGATGGTGGGATTTTGAGAGGAGACCATCATCTCCTTGAGGATAGTCTCCACCTGGGATTCCCCAATGCCGAAGAGATGGACATTGGTGGAATAGAGGGTGGAGCCGGAAAACTGCTCCAGATAGGGCACCACCGCGTCCAAGAACATGGGGGTCATCTCCCGGGGCGGGCCGGGCAGAAGGATGGCGATTTTGCCGTCCTGCTCCACCGCCAGGCCCGGCGCGGTGCCGTTGTCGTTGGGGAAGACGGTGGCTCCCTCGGGCATGTAGGCCTGCTTGCGGTTATTGTCGGTCATCACGCGCCGGTAATGCTGGAAAAACCGCTCAATTCGCTCCATGGACGGCTGGTGGAGGACCATCTTCCGCCCAAAAAGCTCGGCCACCGTCTCCTTGGTCAGGTCGTCGTAGGTAGGCCCCAAACCGCCGGTCATGATGACCATGTCGTTGCGCTCAAGGGCCAGTTCCAGGCTCTCCTTGAGGCGCTGGGGGTTATCGCCCACCACCGACTGGTTGTAAACGTCGATGCCAAGGCGCGCGAGCTCCCTGGCGATAAAGGCGGCGTTGGTGTTGACAATGTCGCCTAAGAGCAGTTCCGTTCCCACGCACAAGATTTCCGCTTTCATAGCCTCTTCTCCCTTCTCCGCGGCCCCTTTTGGGCGCGCCGCGGACGCCGCTTGAGACGGGCCGTGGGCCCGTCTGCGGCTTATCTTCTATTTGCGGCCCGCCGGCGGGGATAGGCGCGCGACCCTCCATTGGGTTTGCACCTTCTCATCCGGCATCAACCGATGATGGTATAGACGAAGTTTTCCCACCGCAGACGCGTGCCCTCGTCGATCTCCATGGGCAGCAGCGCCCGGGCGACGGTGTTTTCCACCCCTTCATCGCTGAGGAGAATAGCGTAGTCGCCGTCGATGCGGCGCACCGTATAGTTGACAGGTTCCATTTCGTCCTTCCTTTCTCTATTTTGTTCCTTCCCGGCCGTCCTATTCCACAAACGGGAAAGAAATGCCGCCGCAAAAGCAGCTTTCTTTTCTCGCGATGGACCCGCGGGGTAAGATGCCCGTCCGCTTCCTTATGCGCTCCCACAGAGAGGGCGCCGTGATCCGGCCGGGCGGTTTTTGGCCCAAAAAAGGCGCGGAAACTTTTTCCGGCGCCTTTTTCTTTTCCTATGGTTCGCCGAAGGGGCGGCAGGCCCGCCGCAAAACCAGTGGGATGCCGCCGTCCTCCGTACCCCTTGGGTCAAAAACCGCCTTCGATTTTCTCCGCCAAAGTGGAGAGGCATAAGGTCCGAGAGCGACAGGGCGTCTGACCGGCGCTTATTCCCCGATGCTGGGGATGGGGACGTCCGGGTCCACGTCGGCGGCGTAGTCCACCCCCGGCAGCCGGAAGCCGAACATCTGATAAAAGTCCTCCCAATAGCCGTCGATATCGCAGAGCTCTTCCACGGTGGAGGACTCCACCTGCTCCCACTCCGCCGCCACCTGGGACTGGATCTCTTCCTTCATTTCCAAATCGTCCATGCGGATGAGGCCCCGCTCGTCGAGGACCGGGCCGCCGCCGAAGAGCTTCTCCCGGAACAGGCGCTCCATCTGCTCGATGCAGCCCTCATGGGTGCCCGCCTTTTTCATGATGCGGTAGAGCACCGTGATATACAGCGGCACAATGGGAATGGCTGCGCTCGACTGGGTCACCAGCGCCTTATTGACCGACACATAGCCCTGCACCCCGTCAAACTTTTCGGTGATGCGGCGGGCGGTCTCGTAGAGGTGCTGTTTGGCCGCGCCGATGGAGCCGTCGTAATACATCGGGTGGGTCAGCTCCGGCCCGATGTAGGAGTATGCCACCGTCACCGCTTTTTCGGCCAGGACCCCCGCGTCGTGAAGGGCGTCCATCCAGTCCATCCAGTCTTCGCCGCCCATGACCTTCACGGTGTGGGCGATCTCCTCGTCGCTGGCGGGCTCGATGGTCACTTCCTCCACCTGCCGGCTTTTGAGGTCGATGGTCTTGTTGGTATAGGGCGCTCCCGTGGTCTTGAGGACGGAGGAATAGACCGTCCCGTCAGCCATAGCCCGCCGGGGGGCGGCCAGACTATAAACCACCATGTCCACCTGGCCCAAATCCGTCTTGATGAGGCCGATGACCTCGTCCTTCACCTCCCGGGAGAAGGCGTCGCCGTTGACGGTCTTGGCGTAAATGCCCTCCTCAGCCGCGCACTTCTCAAAGGCGGCGGTATTATACCACCCCGCCGTCGCCGTGCGCTTGCCGCTGGCGGGCTTATCGAAGATGACGCCGATGGTGGCCGCGCCGCAGCCGAAGGCGGCCTCGATGCGGGAGGCAAGGCCGTAGCCCGCCGACGCGCCAATGACCAGCACCTTCTTGGGGCCCGCCACCTTGGGATGCTCTTTTACATAGCTTACCTGCCGCCTCACGTTGATTTCACAGCCCACAGGATGGGCGGTGGTGCAGATAAAGCCTCTGGTTTTCGGTTCAATCAACATAAACTTTACTCCTTGACGCGCTATGCCAGCGCTTTTTCCATGATATAGTCGTCCATATAAAAGCCCTCGCCGATGTCGGTGCAGACCTGGTCGGCCACCGCAAAGCCCACCCGCTCATAGACGGCGATGGAATGGTCGTTGTGCTTGTTGACGGTCAGATAGACCGAGCGCTTGCCCCGAGCGTTCTCCTCCACATGGTCAAAGAAGGCCTTGCCGATGCCCCGGCCCCGCAGCTCATTGCGGACATAAATTTTGGAGAGGAACATTTTTTCCTCCTCCGGCCGGTAGGCGCAGTAACCCGCCGGTTCCCCGGCCCAGTAGGCCAGCACATAGACGGTGCCCGTTTCGATCTGCGCGGCGATGGCCTCTCCACTCTGGAAATGGGAGAGCATGTAGTCCACCTGGGCCACCCCGATGAGGGCGTCGTAATGCTCATGCCAGATTTCCTTGGCCAGCCGCGCCGTCAGCGCGATTTCTTCTTCCGTTTCCACGGTCTTTAACGTGATCTGCATACATATCCTCCCCAACCGCACCCGCGCGTCTCGCGAAAGCGGCTGCCGCTGTTACTTCAGGCGGGCGGCCCGCCAATTGCTCCCCGGCAGGGGGATGCCGGGCGGAGCTTTCATCAAAGTCCAACCCATATTCTAGCACAAAATCCCCGTTTTGCACAGAAAAACGGGGATTTTTTTGCGGTTTTGACTGAAGATCTTTACTGTTGGCTGAGCCCGCCCGGCCATTGCCGCGCCGCACCCCCGGGGGACGCGGCAATACGCCACGGTATCCGCTTTTTCGCCCTGCCCGAGGTCAAAGCCACGGGCGAGGCAAAGCCTGCGGCTTCGCTTCGCATCCAAGACCAAGGGTGAATAGCTAAGCGCATCCATTTTTAGACGCGGCGATCAAAAAGCCGCAGCCCTTGGAAAGCGCCCGCGGCTTTTTGAACATCGGTTATTCCCCCCACCGGTAGGCGCGCACTTCAAACTCGATGGGGGTGGTCAGTTGGTCGAGCTGGGAAAGGCGCTCACAGCCGGCCCGGGGGGACTTCCAGTAATAGGGGGTCATGAGAAAGAGGGAGTGGATGTCCTCCCCGCTTTGGAGGGTGATCTCCCCCCGGACCTGGGTCTTTTCCAGGAGGGTGAAGCCGTCTAAGTCGTAGTTATTTTCCGCGTTTTCGTAGGGGCGCTCGTAGAGGACCTCCTTGAGCCCAAAGAGGTGGCGGGGGCCGGGACAGACGATGAGCAGGGTGCCGCCGGGGCGCAAAATCCTCCCAAACTCCCGGCCCGCCACCGGCGCGAAGACGCTGAGCACCAAATCCGCGCAGCCGTCAAAGAGGGGCAAGGAAAAGAGGCTGGCCGCCAAAAACCGGGCCGCCGGGTCCCGCTTGGCCGCGTAGCGCAGGGCGAATTTCGATAGGTCAAAGCCCAGCACATCGGCGTATTTGCCCGCGTCCTCCAGCGCCCCATGGATGCCCGCCGTGTAGTACCCCTCACCGCAGCCCGCGTCCACCAGTACCCCGCCGTCGGGGAGGAGGCGGCACACCGTCCGGGAGAGGGCGTCGAGAAGGATGCGGTAAGGGTCGCCCGCAAAAAAGAAGTGGCGGGCCCGGGCCATCTCCTGATTGTCCCCCGGCGTCTTGGCCGGGCGGCCGCCGGTCAAAAGGTTGCAGTAGCCCTGCCGGCTGATGTCAAAGGCGTGGCCCCGCCGGCAGCGGTACGCGCCCTTCCCGGCAAAGAGCTTGTCCCCGCACACGGGGCATTTGAGCTCGGTCATCTTATTCCCTCCTCAAGACAGATGGGCACCGGTTTGCCCAGGGTGATTTCTCCCGGTGTCACGGCGCAGTCGTAAGCGAGCACCCCCACCCCGGCAGCGGAGGCCTCCCGCAGCGCCGCGCCGAAGGCCGGATGGGTCCGGTCGTTGGGCGCGAAGAAGCGCACGGGGCGCATCTGCACGACAAAGACCGCATAGGCGGCGTACCCCGCTTCCCGGGCCTTGATGAGCTCCCGCAGATGCTTGACTCCCCGCTCGGTGGGGGCGTCGGGGAAGAAAGCGCCGCCGCCCTCCTCCAGCGTCACCCCTTTGACCTCCACAAAGGCCCTCTCCCTTTCCGTCTCCAGATAGAAGTCGAACCGGGAGGCGCCGAAGGTGGTCTCCGGACGCAGAAACTGCGCCCTCCCCGAAAGCCCGGGAAGGACGCCGCCCTGTGTGAGCCATTCCCCCAGCACCTTATTGGGCGCCTGGGAATCCATATTGATCAGTATCGGCCCCTTCTCCACCGCGATGAGGGAAAAGGCGGTCTTGCGCGCGGGACTCCGGCTGCGCTCTAAGTAGACCGCGGCCCCCGGCGTCAGCAGTTCCCGGCACCGGCCGGTGTTCCTCACGTGGGCGACCACTTCCTCCCCCTCCCACTCGCAGCGAGCCAGGAAGCGGTTGGGACGCTCCAGGAACCGGGCGCGGATCATCGGCCCGTATTTCATTTTTCTTCGCAGTCCATCAGGATATTGAAGACTTTTTCCACCACCGGATAGCAGCGGGTCTGATCGTTAAAATGCTGCTCTTTGAGCACACAGCACTGGTCGGAGCCCATTTCCTCCCGCACCCGCTCCACAAATCGGGAGACATGCTCGCCGATTTCCGGGCAGTCGTGGGCATAGGTCTCGATGTACTTGGCGCTGATGGCCGCCACGCCCCCGGAAACCGCGCCGCACACGCCGCCGCACTGCATGCCGCCTCCAAAGCCGCCGATGGCCCTGAAGGCCGTATCGTCCAAGCCCAAATTCATCTCATCATTGGCCGCGTGGAGCACCGATTCCGCGCAGTTGTAATCTTTGTCCATGTAGTACTTTTCTGCCGTGTCATACTGTTTCATTGCTACCCGTCCTTTCATCTTTCCCTATGGGGGCTACTCGCCTATATACGTAAAGCGGGGGAAGGTTTTCCCCTCCCGCTCCACCGTCTCTAAAAACATGGAGAGCGGCCGCACCCACAGGCCGCTGTCGTTATAGAGGGGGGCATAGACCACCATCTTTTCCATGGTCTCCGAATGGGTGGCCACCCCGATGACCCGGTATTCCCCGCCCTTGAAATGGCGGTAGCGCCCTGGTTTTAGCTCCTCCAAGAAAGTCCAGCTCCTCCCCTGCCGCCTCGCGGCGTTTTCTCTATTGTAGCACAGAAAAAGAAAAGACGTAAGCATTTGTAGGTACAAATTTTGAGAACACAAGTTGCAATCTTCTGTTCCTGCTCGTAAACCATCCTATTTATCAAAAGCGCATGTCCAAACACGCAAAAACGATCATTCGCAGGTTTGCGGATGATCGTTTTCAAGCTAAACTATTGGTTTTCGTCCTCGCTGACGATGATCTTGGCGATCTTTTGGGGAACGGTGGGCTTATCGCGGAAGTCCACGTCGATGCATGCGATTTCATCGACCACATCCATGCCCTCCACCACCTTGCCGAAGGCCGCGTATTGGCCGTCGAGATGGGGAGCGTCCTGGTGCATGATGAAGAACTGGGAGCCGGCGGAGTTGGGATCCTGCGCCCGGGCCATGGAGATGACGCCCCGGGTATGTTTGATGGGATTGTCCACACCGTTTAAGGCAAACTCACCTTTGATGTGGTAGCCGGGGCCGCCCATGCCGGTGCCCTCAGGGCAGCCGCCCTGGATCATAAAGCCCTGGATGACCCGGTGGAAAATCAGCCCGTCGTAAAAGCCCTCTTTGGCAAGCTTTACAAAGTTTTCCACGGTGATCGGCGCCTTATCAGGATAGAGTTCCAGCTTGATTTCTTTGCCGTTTTCCATCTGTATGGTGATCATTCATTTCTCTCCTTTAGTTGGTTTCACGGTATCATCCTACCGTGTTCCGCCCAAGATGTCAATACATATCTGCCAGAGCCGCCCTATTTTCCCAGGGCAGCCCGGTAGACGGCCTCCACCTTTTCCTCAGTGGGCACGCCCTCATGGACTTTCTCCTCCCCGACAAAAAAGGTGGGCACATACCAATAATGGTAGCCTTTGATCTTCTCGGGCTCTTTGGACTCCTCGATCACCTCGACGTCCACCTCCCGATATTCCTCATGTTCGGCGCACAAGCGCTCCATCATGGCAAAAGCCTGGTGGCAATAGGGACAGGAGTCCAAAATCATCATCTTCACTTTTTTCATGGATACCACTCCTTTCCCTGGAAGTATGCCCGCTCTCAACCCTTTTCACTCGGGTCCGCCCCGGTGATCTCCAGCACCTGGGGGACGTGGCCGGTGCGGGGCAGAAAAATGTCCACAAAGTCCCGGGTGGCCATGGCCACCGTCTGGGTGTTGACGCACGGGTGCACGGCGATGCGCCCGTGGCTGAGGACGTCCCGGTCGATGATCAGCTGCACCTCCCGCTCCCCGTCGTGGATGAGGCCCATGGGGCTGATGGCGCCCGGGCGCACCCCCAACAGCGCATAGAGCTTCTCTTCGCTGCCGAAGCTGAGCCTTGAACGGCCCAGCTTTTTGGAGACCTCCGCCGTCCGAAACCGCTTGTCCCCCTCTAGGAGCAGGAGGAAATACTCGGTGCCCTGTCTCGTCTGGAGGAAGAGGTTCTTGCACACCGGCGCGCCGATGCGCTCCTCGACGGCCTTGCAGTCGTCCATGGTCCGCACTTCGCTGTGCGTGAGCCTCTCGTAGGAAATGCCCCATGCATCCAAGACCCGGCAGACGCTCTCCGGGTCGCATTTTTTAAGCTCCTTCACTCCGTTTCCCTCTTTTCCGTTCTTTTGCCCCACGCTCCCGCGCCGGCTCATCCTTTTCTTTTTTACCATACCCGTCCGCTGCCTGCCTGTCAAGGGCCTTCCGATTTTTCTTCAGGCAGGCGGGGGGATGCTTCGGATTTTTGGCGTGGTGGGCCAGGCATTCCTCACATCTGCCGTGGCGGGGGCACTTGACCCGCCGGCAGCAGCATTCTTGTTTTTTCTCTTCTTTCATCTCTTCCTCCTCTTCCCTTCTTCGGCAAACCGCACCAAAACAGCCGCCTCTTGTCCTCAATTTTTCCCCGTTTTCTAAGGAATTTTTGATAAACTATCTGTTCCTTTTTGATAAACCGTGATATAATGAAGAAAAAGCGGGGGCGTTCCCTCCGAGATAAGAAAGGTGTGTGTGTTCATGCTCTATCGTGTATTTGGCGATACAATCGTCGCGCGTCTGGATAAAGGCGAAGAAGTCATTGCCGCCATCAAAGAAATCTGTGTCAAAGAAGGGGTCAAAGCCGGCTCCATTACGGGTCTTGGCGCTGTCAACCATGTGGTCATCGGCGTGTTTGACACCGAGGAGCAGAAATTCTGCCCCAATGTCCTGGACGGGGTCTATGAGATAGCCTCGGTCACCGGCAACGTGTCCGAGATGGACGGGGAAACTTACCTCCACCTCCACGCCACCTTTGGCGACCGGGAGGGCCGGGTCTTCGGCGGCCATTTGAGCGAGGCGGTCATCAGCGCCACAGGTGAAATCTATATTCACACGGTGGATGGCCACGTGGGCCGCACCTTCTCCCCCGAAATTGGCCTCAATCTCATTGATTTCTAACGGATTTCCATCGCAAAGCGCGCCGTCCGATGGGCGGCGCGCTTTTTTACTCCCTTTTTTCACCCATAATCTCCTGGAAGTGGGCCCATTGGTCCGCCATCCCCTCTTTTGAGGCTTCCCCGGCGTCGCCTGAGACACTATCTCCCGCGGCCTCGGAGGCTGCAACGACGCCCACCTTCTCCGCAGCCGGTGGGGAAGAGGGAAAAGGCGCGTCCGCCGCCTCCATGGAGACCGGCCGGGCCGGGGCGTCTTCGGCGGTCCAGACCGCCGCTTTCTCCGCCGCAGACTCTCTAACGGCTTCCTGTTCGGACTGGCCGTCCACTCCGGGAGGCAGCGCGCCCGCGCCACTGTGGGACTTCCTGCGGAGAAAATGGACCTGCTCGGTTTGCAATAGAGCCGTGATGATGGCGGTGATGGGGATGGTAAAGAGGATGCCGATACTCCCCGCCATGGCTTTGAGGATTTCCACCGCGATGAGTTCCCCGTTGAGGATGAGGGACAGGGATTTGCCAGAGGTCGTGATCAGCAGGATGGTTGTCAAAGATCCCCCCGCATAGGCGAGAATTAAGGTATTGGCCATGGTACCCATAACATCCCGTCCCACCTTCATGCCAGAGGCCACGATCTGCCGGAAGGTGAGGGTGGGCACCTTGAAGATGAGTTCTTCCAAAGCGGAGGCGATGTCCATGGCCACGTCCATCACCGCCCCCAGAGCCCCGATGATGATGCCCGCAAAGATGAGGCCCCGGAAGTCAAAGCCGCTGTTACCGGTGATGGTGGTTAAGAGCAGGCTTTTTTCCTCGATCATGCCGGTGAGCTTGAGGATATACTCCATGGAATAGGCGATGACTCCCGCCATCAGCACGCCGCCGGCGCACCCCAAGGCGCTGGCCGCCGTCTTGAAGGTGAACCCGTTGACGATGAGGAGGGTCATGACGATAATGTACACGCATACCAGCACCGCGGCGAACACCGGCGAATGGCCGCCCAGGATGGCGGGTATGAGGACCACAAAAACGGCAAGACAAGTAAATGTCAGGGAAATGATGGTGTTCACTCCCTTTTTCCTGCCAAAGAGGAGCAACAGTAGGAGGAAGGCCCCCACCAGCAGGTAAAGGGGCGTCGTGCGCACATAATCCCCCACAAAACCGGTGAGCGTATCCTCCCCGCCAAAAGCACCGTCCTCGCCTTCACTGAGCGAGACGTAGATTTCGTCCCCCACTTTGGCCGGAATGGAGGCGGGGATCATGTTTTCATCCACCGACTGGCGGACCAAGGCCGTCTCCCCTTTGTAGGGCCCCTCGGTGAGCCTGACCCGGAAATAGCAGATCCACTGGTAGACCTTTTGGCCGCCCAGGTCGGTTTCCACCAAGTCCTCCGCCACAATTTCGGTGATCTTGGAGCGGTAGAGGTCGTCGCCCTGGGGCAGGGCGTTGCTTTCCCCGTCGCCCCGGGAGGCGGCCCAATGGTAGCCCAGCAGCAAAAAGGCCGCAGAGAGTAAGATCACCAGCCAGTACAAGGCGATTCTTTTTTTGGACGTCAGTTTCAAATTCCTTCCCGCCTTTCGTTGCCGGCCTCCCGGCCAAGGTTCCGTTTCATTATAATACACTCCCTCCTTTCTTGAAAGTTTTCTTCCAGAAAGTTCACAATCATTTTGCTTTGGCCGTAAGAAGAAGTCCCGCCGCGGCATCAAGAATGGGGCCTCGGCGGGGCCGCAGCGCGGCTTGGCCCCGCCCCAGGCGGCGCAAAAAGACGGCCGTCCTTTTGGACGGCCCGCTCAGTCTCCGACGCGAGCGTGGTGCGCGGGGCCTTCCGTGCGGCAGCATCTTGGGAGCCGCACTTCGGCCCTATGCGCAAAAAGAGAGCCGCCCGTAAGGGCGGCTCTCTTTTCTCATCCTATGTAGATTAATAGTTTTTACAAAGCAGCTCAAAGTAAGCCTGGGGATGGTTGCAGACCGGGCAGACGCCGGGCGCCTTGACACCCTCGTGGATGTGGCCGCAGTTGGAACATTTCCAGTAAACTTTGCCGTCTTTTTCGAAGACCTTGCCGTCCTCAACGTTCTTGAGCAGGTCGAGGTATCTCTCCTCGTGGTGCTTTTCGATCTTGGCGACCGACTCAAACAGGAACGCGATCTTGTCAAAGCCCTCTTCCTTTGCCTCTTTGGCGAAGGTGGCATACATATCGGTCCACTCGTAGTTCTCGCCCTCTGCCGCCGCTTTCAGGTTCTCAGCGGTGGAGCCGATGCCGTCGAGGAGCTTGAACCAGATTTCCGCATGCTCTTTCTCGTTGCCCGCGGTCTCCTCAAAGAGCTTCGCGATCTGTACAAATCCATCTTTTCTCGCCTTGCTGGCAAAATAGGTGTATTTGTTTCTGGCCTGGGACTCTCCTGCGAATGCTGTCATCAAATTGGCTTCTGTTTTCGATCCTTTTAAGTTCATCATCAATACCTCTTTCTGTCAAATTTATTCCACGGTGTGTCCACCGCTACTGACATGTGCTGTTATTTTGGCGCACTCCTTGCAGGTGCCCCTAAATAGAATATTGTGAAAGTCCACCTGGCACTCGGTCTCCTTGCGCACCTGTTCGTCGATGTTTCCCAGATAGCTCAGGGGCAGGTCGAAGACACCGCCGCATCTTTTGCAGTAAAAGTGATAGTGGGGGGTAATGTTGCCGTCGAAACGGTCGGGCATCCCAGGCACATGGAGCTTGTTGATGGTGCCGATCTCACTGAGCAGATTGAGATTGCGGTACACCGTTCCCAGACTCAAGTTGGGATGCTCCTTTTTGAGCTTCTGGTAAATCATATCCGCCGTGGGATGGACGGCATCCTCCCGGACAGCATCCAAAATCAGTTCCCTCTGTCGGGAATATTTCATGATTGGCCTTCCCTTTCTAGTAATGATTCTTGTTTCTGTTATTATATTACCAGTCCTTTCCTGGGATGTCAAGGGTTTTTAAAAATTAATCTACAAAATTTGTCTCATTTTGTTTTTTTCGTTTTCCCCCCGATTTGCCGGGGCAAAATGAGGGTAATCATCCCACGAAAGGAGGGCGTCTATGCAGATTTTTCAGCCCTTTGCCTCCTTCGACGCGTGCGCGGCCTATTTGCGCCGGGATCCCAAGCGTTTGGGCAAGCAGGCGGTGGAGCTCTACCAAATCTACAACGCGGTATGGGGACTGCTGCGGGGGGAGCGTCCCGGCTACCGGAACCATCCCGTCGTCCGCCACATCTTCCATGGAGGCCACCCCTACGACCTCTTCCCCTATTTCGACGCCCTGACCGTCCAGTGGCGAAGCCTCGGCTACCGGCGCTCCCCCGAATTTCTCTGGAAGGTGGAGGCGCTCTACCACCACCTGACCCCCTATTTTACACCGGGGCCCTATCTCCCTTTCTTTTGCAGCGGGGAAGAGCGCTCCTACGAGGATGTTTTCCGAAAATACCGCGCGCTGCTGCACAATAAATGGTATAATGAAGAAAACGCGGAAGGAGGAGTGCCCCATGACCTTATCCCTCCCCTCCCCGGTGGCGGAGGCCCTGGAAACGCTCACCCGCCGGGGCTTTGAAGCCTATGCGGTGGGCGGCTGTGTCCGGGACGCCCTGCTGGGGAAGGAGCCCCACGACTGGGACATCACCACCAGCGCCCACCCAGAGCAGGTCCTCAGCTGCTTCGGCGGGGACATGGTAATTCCCACCGGGCTCAAGCACGGGACGGTGACGGTACACCGGGCGGGCGTCCCCATCGAGATCACCACCTATCGCACCGACGGCAGCTATTCGGACAACCGCCATCCCGACTATGTGGTCTTTTCCGAGCGTTTGGAGGACGACCTGGCCCGCCGGGACTTTACCGTCAACGCCATGGCCTACGCCCCCCGCCGGGGGCTCGTGGACTGCTTCGGCGGCCGGGAGGATTTGGAGGCCCGGGTCCTGCGCTGTGTGGGGGACTCCCGCCGCCGCTTTGCAGAGGACGCCCTGCGCATCCTGCGCCTGCTGCGGTTTTCCTCTGTCCTCGGCTTTTCCATCGAGGAACAAACCGGGGCGGCGGCAAGGGAGCTGGGGTTCCTTTTAAAAAATGTGGCCGCCGAGCGGGTGCGGGAGGAACTTCTCCGGCTGCTGTGCGGTGAGCACTGTCTCGGGGTGCTCCTCTCTTTCCCCGGCGTCCTGGGGGTCATCCTGCCGGAGCTTTTGCCCTGCGTGGGCTTTGACCAGCACAATCCCCACCACGACTTCGACCTCTACACCCACCTGGCCCGTGCCGTCTCCTTCATCCCGCCCCGCCCGTCTGAGCGGATGGCCATGCTTCTCCACGACATCGGCAAGCCCCGGTGCTATACCCAGTCCTCCGACGGGGTGGGCCACTGCTACGGCCACGGTGAAATCAGCGCCGGAATGGCCGGGGATATCCTGGCCCGGCTGCGGTTTTCCAATGCCCAGCGGGAGGAAATTCTCACCCTTATTTCTCACCACGACCTCTGCCTGCCCGCCCAGCCCAAGGTCATCCGCCGCTGGCTCTCCCGGCTGGGCCCGGAAACTTTCTTCCAGCTTATGGACGTCCGCCGGGCCGACCTGCACTCCCAGCGCCGGGTTCCCGACCCGCAGCGGCTGGCCATGGTGGACGAGATGGAGGCCTGCGCCCGGGCGGAGCTTCAAAGCGGCGCGTGTCTCACCCTCAAAAGTCTCGCCGTCCACGGGGCGGATTTGATCGCGCTGGGGATGACGCCCGGCCCCGGGCTGGGGGAACTCCTCCGCGCCCTGCTCGACGGGGTGCTGGACGGCCGTTGGCCCAATGAGCGCCCGGCCCTTTTGTCCGCCGCCCAGTCTCTGATGAAGGATGACCAATAGAAAGGATCTTTTTCCATGGAATTTTCTCTGCGCCCCTGGCTTCTCACCGACGTGCCCAGCGTCCTCAAATACGCCGACAACGAAAAGATTGCCGCCAACCTACGGGACGTCTTCCCCCATCCCTACACCGAGGCCGACGCGGTGGGCTATGTCTCCTCCTGTATCGGGGCCGGGGAGGAACGCCAGCTCACCCGGGCCATTGTGGTGGGCGGGGAGGCGGTGGGCAGCATCGGCATCTTTTTGCAGGAGGACGTCTACCGCAAGAGCGGGGAGCTGGGTTACTGGCTGGCCGAGCCCTTCTGGGGCAAAGGCGTCATGACCCGTGCCATCCGTCGGCTCTGCGGGGAGGCCTTTGCCCGCTACGACATCGTGCGCATCTACGCCGAGCCCTACGCCTCCAATATGGGGAGCCGCCGGGCGCTGGAAAAGGCGGGCTTTACCCTGGAGGGGGTTCTGCGCCAAAGCGTCTACAAGCGGGGCCGTCTCCTCGACTCCTGCATCTACTCCCTATTAAAAGAAGAAAGTCCCGTCGATTGACGGGACTTTTTTTCTTTCGTATTTGATTGCTAGCGCAGCCGCGCTTTACGCTCCATTCCTCATGCGGTATAATAGCCTGCGCCTCGCTTCGGCTTTTTTTGCTCCGCCATGACATTTCAGGCACAGCGCGAAAATAGCAAAAGCTACTTCTATTCCGCCGATTCCGGCATCTCTTTTTCCTCTGGGGCAGCGCTGGGCAGAGGCTCCCGGTCGTACTTGCGGGTAACCAGGTAGCAGATGACGCCGGTCAGGACGACGAAAGCGCCGCAAGCGCCGAACCAGGCGTCGATGCCCATGGCTTCCGCCGCGGGGCCCGCCAAGAACATGCCGATGGGGGTGGCCAGGCACATGGCGCTGGTGATGAGGGAAATGACCTTCCCCATCACTTCCGGCGCGATGGTTTCCTGGACATAGGCCATGTAGGGGATATTAAAGAGGGTGCCGCTCATACCCATGATGGCGGTGAGCACCACAAATCCCGCAAACCAGGTGGCGGGCAGCAGGCCGCTTAAAAACGAGGCGGCTCCCAACATTCCCAACGACAGTGAGATCATGAGGAAGCGGCGCTTCATGCCGCCAAAGACGCCCACTACCAGGGAGGCTAACAGCATGCCGCCGGCGAAGATAAACTCCACCAGGCTGGAATGCCAGGCTGTGCCGTGGAAGTGCTGGCTGACCATGAGCGGGTAAAGGGAGCCCATGGGCACATAGGCCAGGGTGGAGATGAGGACGGGGATGGTCACCGCCATCAGGGGGCGATTGGCCCGCAGCGCCCGGAAGCCCTGTTTCATGTCCCCCAGCACCTGGACCTTGCCCTCGGCCTTGGGCAGGCGGGGGAGACTAATAAAACAGAGGGTACCGACGGCCATGAGCGCGCCGATAACGTCCACCATCATGACGCCGGCGAGAGAAAAGACGCTCATCATGGCCGCGCCGATGACCGGGCCCGCCATCAGGCCGCCCGACTGGATGAACTGGCCCCAGCCGCCGGCCCGGGTCAGCTCCTCGGGGGGCACGATCATGGGGATGGCGGCCATCATGGCCGGGCCGTGGAAGACGCTGCCGATGGAACGCAGGAAGAGGATAAGAAAGACAAGCCATATGGGCGGCTCTAGAAAGAGGCAGACGGCCGCCAGCACGCCCGAACACAGGGCCACAAAGCTATCGGCGCCCATCATGATGGCCTTGCGGCTGAGTCGGTCCACCCAGACCCCGGCGAAGGGGCCCAGGAGGGCCTGGGGCAGAAACCCAGCCACGGCGGCAATGGAGAGCACGAGCGCTGAGTCGGTACGGATGGTCAGATACCAGATGATGGCGAACTGAGCGGCACTTGAGCCAATGATGGAGAAGGCCTGGCCGGTATAGATGGTAAAAAATACGCGTTTCCAATGTTCTTTGGTTACTTGCATCAAAGAGGATCCCTCCAATCTTGGGGTGTCGTAGATGTGTGTGAGTGTCAGTGTTACAACAAAGGCAGGGGGCTTTCCAAGGACTAGCCCCGGCGCCGGACGTGCGTCCCGCGTACCGGCATAGGAATACTGGATGCCTGCCGCTTCTATTCGGAAGCCGGCGGAAAAGACGCGTCGTCACGGCCGGGCGCTTTTCCCCTTGATGAAACGGCATGAGCCAAATTTAAAAAAGGCGCGGACAGTTTGTCCGCGCTTTTTTACAGATAGCAAAGAAGAAGAGACTTCACCGGCAGGGTATCCGGTAGAGCAGCCACATCTCTTATTCTTTTCCTAACGGCAGGCAAGCACAGCAAAACAAAGCCCCATACCAGGGCCCGGGCTATGAACCTTCGGAAAATTATAAGAACATATGGCGCATTCACTTCTCCCCTTTTCTCGTTGTTGTGCCAGTATACCGGATTCCACTCAGTTTGTCAACGAAATTTTTGAAAAGAATCTCGTTTTGATTGGACGGCACATTTTTCAAAAGGACGCGCGGCGCTATAATCCGTCATCTCAGAGCCCGCCGTCCTTCCCGCCCCGCGCGATGAGCGCTTCCTTCTCCGCCCGGGTCAGCCGCTTGATGGCGCACTCCCGCCGCAGCGCATCCCCCTTGGTGAGGTGCGTCTCCCAGTACATGAGCTCCACCGGACGGCGGCCCTTGGTATATTTGGCGCCCTTTCCGGCGTTGTGGGCCGCCAGACGGCTGTGGAGATCGTTGGTCCAGCCGGTGTACAGGGTGCCGTCGGCGCATCGGAGAATATATACCCCATTTTGTCCCGCCCTACTTTCCGCCATAGGACCACCCCTCGTCCCCGTCGTAGATCATCAGCCGGGTCATGCCCCCGTCCACTGTGACCGTCTCCCCGTCGATGAAGCTGTTTTCCTCGTCGCACAGAAAGAGGACCACCCGGGCGATGTCCATGGGCTCCCCCACCCGGCCCGCCGGGTGCTGGGAAGTGTCCGCCGGGGTGTAGGAGGGACGGTAGTCCGGATCGTGATAGGCCCCGGTATCAATCCAGCCGGGCGCCACGGCGTTGACACGCACCCTCCCCCGCAGGCTGGCGGCCATAGCGTGGGTCAGGGCGGAGATGCCCCCCTTGGCGGCCGAGTAGCTCTCGGTGTCCGACTGGGACATGACGGCCCGGCTGGAGGTGATGTTGCACACGGCGGCTTTCGGCCCAAAATAGGGCAGAAAGAGCCGGGTCAGGTAGTAGGGCGCGCTGACGCCCACCCGCAAAACGTAGGTAAAGTCGTCGTAGCCGCACCTGGACCCGAGCCCCTGGCGGGAGAGGCAGGCGTTATTGACTAAGACGTCCACCCGGCCCCATGTGGCGGCGACTGTCCGGGAGAACACCTCCAGCGCCTGGGGCTCGGCGACGTCGCCGCAGAAAAAGAGCCCCTCCGCCCCCATAGCCCGCATCTGCCGAAGGGTCTCCTCCCCCGCCGCGCGGTCCATGTCAACCAGCGCCACCTTCCCGCCCTGCCGGGCAAATTCCAGACAGAGACACCGTCCGATGCCCAGTCCTCCGCCGGTGACGACGCACACCTTGTCCTGATATTGCATAGAAAGCACTCCTTCCCGCAGGGCTTTTCCAGCGGCCCGCCCTATCCTCCCAGGGCGGACCGCTGGAAGCCTGCCTTCTAACGGCGAGGGGAACATTCCCTGTTCCCTCTGCGGCCTTTTTTCTATCATAGCACAATCGGGCGGCGGAATATAGTCCCCCGCCTCCGCCGCAAATAGGATGACGCGGCAAACAATTCCCTCTTCACGGGGGGAATTTTGCCGGCTCCCGATAAGCTGACACGCAGTTGTCAGTTTAAACGTGTATACTAGACTTGAGATCACAAGGAACAGCACCCCACAAGGCGTCGGACGGATGCATGTCCGGAACCCGAAACATCGGAAGGAGAAAACCATGGGAGAAAAAATCGACTACAAAAAGAGAGACAAGGAACTCTACCAGCCGCCCTGCCATCCGGTCCTCATCAACGTGCCCCCCATGAATTTCATCATGGTCGACGGCGAAGGAGCACCGGAGGGTGAAAACTACCAGCAGGCCATCCAGGCGCTCTATTCCCTGAGCTTTACCATCAAAATGAGCAAGCTGGGCAGCCGTCCGCCCGCCGGCTACTTTGACTATGCGGTGCCCCCGCTGGAAGGGCTTTGGTGCGGCGGCGAGAGCCATAACTTTTTAGCACTTCCCCGGGAGAAGTGGCGCTGGACCTCCCTCATCCGCCAGCCGGAATTCGTCACCCCCGAAATTTTTGAGGAGGCCGTGGCCTCCTGCCGCTCCAAAAAGCCGGGCATCCCGGTGGAACGGGCACGGTTTGCAACCTTCAACGAGGGGCTGTGCGTCCAGATGATGCATGTTGGCCCTTACAGCGAGGAGGAAGCCACCATCGAGCGCATCCACGCTTTCATTGCGAAGGAGGGACTCGTCGACATGACGGGCTCCGACCGCCGGCACCACGAAATCTATCTTTCCAACCCCGAGCGCAGCAGCCATCCGGAGCGCCTTAAAACCGTATTGCGCATCCCGGTGGCCAGGCCCTAGCGTATCCATTCCATTTCCTCCTCAGAGGGGCCGCCCACGGGCGGCCCCTCTGGCTCTTTCTACGCGATAAAAAGCTGACGTCGATGGCCGGGTGGCAGCCCACAGGGTCCGAAAACCCATTCATAACGAAAGCGAAACTATGCGCAAGTGCGCTTCGTGCTTTGGCCACGCCGCAACATAAACCCAATGCGCGGGGTTTCCGTCCCCCTGCGCTTAACCCCTGACGCACGAACAAACGGGAAGAGGGACCAGGCGGTGCTTCCGCCTGGTCCCTCCCCAATGAAGTTAGGAAATGAAGGAGTTACCTATGTTTTTTACGGGTGACTGCTACGGCCACAACCGTCGCTCCCGCTAGTAAGGCCAGGGCCGCAGGCAGGGCGCTATGGTCACCCGACTGCGGGTTCTGCTTGCCGCCGGTGGCGCTGCCGGAGCCTTCCGGCCACTTCCAATCGCTGCCCGAACCGCCGGGGGTGGTGGGTTTGCCGGGTTTATTGGGTTTGGTCGTCGGCTCGGTGCCGGCGCCCAGACGGGTGACGACGATGGTGTAAGTAACCTCTTCGCCGTTATTGGAAGTCAGTTGTACCAAGATGGTGTTGGCGCCCTCTTTGAGGGAAATTTCGTCGGAGGCCGCGCCGTTTGCCACTTCTTTACCGCCCACATAGACCTTTCCGTCCCCGGTGAAGGTGGGGGTGACGCGGATGGTATCGACGGCGTTTGCCACTTCGGCGGTGTAGTTTTTCTCATCTTTCGAGAAGGACGGCGTCAGGGTGCCCTCAGACAGGGAAATATCGGTCATGACCGCCGCGTCGGTGTGGTCGGGAACCTCGGGGATGCCCGGGCGCTCCATCTCTCTCCAGGTAGATTTCATGGAATAGATGTTCATGGAGTCGACGGTCACATTGCCGCCCACGGTAAAGAACTCCATACCCGCGTTTTCGGGATCCACATAATAGAAGCAGTTGGTGGAGGACTCCCCATCGTTGCCGAAAACGTCGATGATGGAGGTGTCCACCAGCACCCGCAGCTTGACCTTGCCATTGTCCATGGGTACGAGCGCCATGTCATAGATGCCGCTGGTGATGTCGGTACGGGCACAGTGGGTGCGGTCCACCGAGATGCGCTGGGTCTGGGTGTTGTAGGTGACGACGATCTTTTGATCGTCCTTGGTGCGCAGGTTAAATCCAAAGGAGGAGGCCCCCTCGGGAGTAAAGGTAGCTTCGATATCGCACAGGGAGGCGCTGACATCCTTTAAAATATTTTCCGTATCCGGGGTGACGGTGATATTTTCTTTGGAGTAAATGAGGTCCTTACGGACGGAGTCTACCTCCTCCACGGGATAGGAATTGAGGAGATACCGGCCGTTTTTGTACTTGAGGGTGGTTTCCAGAGGAAGGGACTGGGCGCCTTGCCAAACCTTGCCGTCCGCCGGGCTCTGGAAGCGGTCCACCATCCAGCTGACCAGGATGCGGCGGCCGCCCTTGGCGTCGTTAAAGTAGCTTTGGGTGGCGTACATGTCGCCGCCGGTATAAAGCGGCGCGATGTTGTCGGTTTCCGCCTTGAATTTGTAAAGGCCGTCCGCTCCTTTGACCAGATCACCAACCACATAGAAGGTGCCGCCGCCGGTGTAGACCCATTTGAGATTGCTCGGGTCACCGTTGACCGGGAGACAGAAGAAGTCGGGGCACTCGGAGTGGATTTCGCCGCCGCTGTGATAGACAAGCTCGTCGTTGAGGGTCCAGTCGATGAGGTTATCTGAGGTGAAGATTCTGCCTCGGCCGCCGGCCACGATCATGAGCCAGAAACCGCCGTTTTTGTGGGAAGCGTCTTCAATCCACTGGACCTTCGGGTCGCGGAAACCTTCGCCGTATTTGTTGCCCTCGTTTTTGATGACGGGGTTCCCGGAATATTTGATCCAGGTGGTACCGTAATCGGTGGAATAGGCTAGGGACTGCTTTTGATTGCCGTAGGTCTCGTCGCCGCCCTGGTTGGTGTAGATGGCGACCAGACGGGAGGCGGGCGGTGTGCTTTCATCAAAGAGCCCGCTGGTGTTCTTCTCATCAATAATCCCGCAGCCGGACCAGATGTTGCCCAGGCTGTCCACGGGAATGGCCACCGGCAGCTCGGTCCAAGCCACCAGGTCGGTGGAGATGGCGTGGCCCCAGGTGGTGCCCTCGCCGGCCGCGTACTGATAGTACATGTGATAGAGCCCGGTGGTGGCGTCGTACATGAGTCCGTTGGGGTCGTTCATCCAGTTGGCTTCCTCAGAGAAGTGGAACTGGTTGCGGTATTTTTCCCGGTAAGCAAGCTCGGGGTCCTGCTGCCGTTTGATCTTGAAATTGACAGAGGAAACAAAACCGCTCTGTTTGTCCTTGACTGAGATAGTGAAAGCGTTCTCTCCCACTTCCAGCGGCACCTCGCAGGGCTGTCCGTTTTGCGCCTTCAAGCCGGCGATGGTGATGTCGCCCTCCCCGGAGACCGTGGGGGTCAGGGTGATTTTATCGGTGGAGAAGGGGACCAAGCCCTTATAGCTGTATACGTCGGGGGAATAGGGAGGGGTGAAGGTCACGCCCTCGGCTTTGAGCCCGGTGAGCAGGGAGACGGAGGACGGGTCCTTCTCCTCATAGTAGACGTTTTGATAGGTGGCGATGCAGTTAAAGAGGTTGAGTCCAAACACGCCCTCCAGCAGCTCGTCGTCCGAGCCGGTGACCGCCAGGATGTCGTCCACATAGAGGTTCACCGAGGGGCCGTAGGTTTCCACCCGGATTTTGTAGGTCTCTTTGTTTTCCGGCAGGTTGTAGGTACCGCCGATTTGTCTTTCGCCGGTGACCTTGCCCGCTTTATCCTGGGTAAAGCGCAGGATCCGAGCGGTGCCGCCCCGGGAGAGGGTGGCGATATAGTAAGCGGTGCCGTCCGGCTTCGCCCGGAAGATGGGGCCGCCCGCGCCGCCGCCGGAGAAGGTCAGGTCCATGGAATAGCTAAAGTTTTTGGCGCTTGTGGTGGAAAAGGCCGCGAAATTGTTGGCGCCGGAGCCCTGGTAGCCTTCTTCCATCGCCTTCCACTCGCCGGTCTGACCGGCCCAGCCCTCGATGTTGGTCTTAAAATTGGGGACGATGGGCGGGGTGTTGTCGGTAAACTTGACGTTCTCAAATTTGGCGGAGGAGTTCCAGGTCATAAAGCCCACATAGCCGCCGGAGATGATTTTATTCTGGTAAGTCTTTTCAATGACCCGCTTTCCGTCCACATCCACCGTCATCACCCCTTCGGGAGTGACCTCCAGGCGCAGATGATAGGGCTGCGTCGCGTCTTCGGGCAGCGGGAGGAAGACGTCCAGACCGTTTTCCTTGTCCCCCCAGTTGCCCTCGCAGAACAGGCGGATTTCGGACCCGCCTCGGACACAGGAGCCGCACCAAGCGCCTCCCTGGCTGGTGGAGGTGGCGCAGTTAAAAACCAGGCCGCCGGTGCCGCCGTTTAAGAAGGTCATGTCCGCCTCATAGACAAAGGCCTTGGAGAAGGTCTCGGAGACGACAAAGTTATTCTTGTCTCCGACTTCCGCGGGGACTTCCTCGACCGTCACAGCCCCGGTATCGGGGTCCACGGAAAAATAGTTGCCGCTCAGTTTTCCCAATACCTCGGAAGGAGGGGTAGCGGTGTCGGTAAATTTGATGTTTTCAAACTTGATGGCGCTTCCATAGGACATAAAGCCTACATAGCCGCCGCTAAGGCCGGTATAATCCTTGTCGATGACAATGGTGCCATCCACCGAGACCTTGATGTTGGTCTTGCTCACTTCAAGTTTGAGCTGGTAGGGCGCTGCCGCGCCGGCGGGCAGGCCTCCGACCACTTCAAGGCCATTCACTGTATCCAGATGATTGCCCTCGCAGAAGAGCCGGGCGCTGCCGCTGCCGATATGCAGAGCGCACCAATCGGCGCCCGGGTCATTGGGGCCGGCCGTATTAAAGAGAAGGCCGCCGGTGCCGCCGCTGACAAAGCTCATATCGGCTTCAAAAATAAAGGTTTCGGCGTAGGTGTCGGAGATGACAAAGTTGTTGCCGGTAGCCGCATTGGCAATGACCGCGTCCCCTTCGACCTTGTAGTCGCCGGTTAAATTACCCAGAGAATTCCCCGCTGCGGAGGCCTGGAGCGGGACGAACATGGTCACCACCATGCTCAGCGCCAGGATAAGCGCGAAGAGACGGCTGCCTCTTCTTTTCCTCAGGTTTTGCATTTTACTTCACTCCTTCTTCTTCTAAAACATACAGGCACCCAAATGCAAAAGTCCGGGCGCGGGAAATGGTAAGAAAAGAAAACCATTCCACTCCCCAAAGTATTTGTACTTAATATCATAACACTTTCTTCATATACCCGCAATGAATAGAAAGTTGTTTAAAATTTTTGTAAAATACGCTGAAAGGCTCATGGTTTCTCTAGCAGAAGAGTAAAAAATTGGTACATAAAAAGAAGACATGGCCCCAACATGTCCGCATTTGGCCCGTACAGGTGGGAAAGGCGGGGCCTGCCCTGGGAACGCCATGGGCCTAGCCGCGCGCGGACAAAAGAAAAAGACTGGCCAAAATCATCTCGATTTCGTCCAGTCTTTTTGCGGTTGTAGGCCTTTGGATTTTCCGGTCTCCGGGTGACGGGGCTCAATTCCCCCCAGGTCTTCCTCCGGGCCTTGTGCCACTCGCGCTGTTCGCGCTTGCTGCGTTTTTCCATGGGTATAAACTTTTTCATGGGGTATCATCCTTCCTTTCCCCATGAGTATACCACACGCCGCTCCGTTTGTCATGCCCGCCTACCGCAGGGGGGTTGACGCGTACCCGGTTTTATCCAAACTACCGCCGCGTGGCTCGCGTTTGAGTTGCCAGCGCGGTACAGCGCGATATGGGTGCGGCAACTTGCCGCCGACGCGTCACACGCGTTTGGGTTGCCGTCGCGCTCAGTCGCGGCTTGCTCCACCGCAGGTGGTCCCTGCCGGGACGGGCCAGCTACCGCTGGGGGTTGACGCGTACCCGGTTTTATCCATACTACCGCCGCGTGGCTCGCGTTTAAGCTGCCGTCGCGGCACAGCGCGATATGGGAGCGGCAGCTTGCCGCCGCCGCGTCACACGCGTTTTAAGTTGCCGTCGCGCTCAGTCGCGGCTTCCCGTGTCGGAAACGTCGCCGCAGGCGGCATGGATGGCGGCGGAAATGGTGGCGGCGGTTCCCTCGCCGTAGCGGGTGTCCAGGTTCTTTAAAAAGCGCTGGTCTCCCACATACATCTCCCCGAGCCCCAGGAGTATCTCATCGGAGCAGTCGTAGAAATGCTCCGTCAGAAAGTCCTGCCAGCGGCGGACCAGCTTTTCCGCCTCCTCACAGCCCGGGTCCTGTCCCCGCAGCGCGGCGAAGGCGGAGAAAATCTCGTCCATGCCCGCCTGGATTTTATCCCAGTCGGCGGGGGTGTACCGGGCGGCGCGCTCCTCGCTCTGTTGATAGGCGTCGGTGCCGCCCCAGCGCTCCTTCGCTTCCTTTGCGTACTTTCGTTTGGCGGCCTCGATGCCGCTTTGATCAAATGCTTTCATATCGGTCATCTGTTCTCCTTTCAGCAGTCGTTCCACAAGGCCGATGATGCCATCAAGCCGCTGCCGCTTGAGCAGCAGCAAATCCCGCTGGTTTTCTAAAGCCCCGCGTTCGTCAAAGGAGGGGCTGTCCAAAAACTCGCCGATCTCTTTGAGGGGGAAACCAAGCTCCCGGAAAAAGAGAATCTGCCGCAGGCGTAGGAGGGCCGCGTCGTCATACAGCCGGTAGCCCGCTTCGGTCAGTTCGCTGGGGCAAAGCAGGCCGATTTCATCATAATAATGCAGTGTGCGCACACTGATGCCCGAGAGCTCTGCCAATTGTCGGACGGTTTTTTTCATGTCCATCACCCTTCCTTTGTCCTTAGGATAACCTATGACGTAGCGTGAGAGTCAAGGGGTTTTGTAAATTTTTTTGTCTCACTGACTTTGAGGCTGCGAAGGAAGCCCTTTGATGGTATAATAGCAGAAAAAGGAGGGGAGCGCATGGCCCAATGGAATCCGTGGCACGGCTGCCACAAACTCAGCCCCGGATGCCGGCACTGCTATGTCTACCGCATGGACGCCCACTACAACCGGGACAGCTCGGTGGTGACCCAGACCTCCTCCTCCCGCCTCCCGATCCAGCGAAAGAAAAACGGGGAATATAAAATCCCGCCGGGCGAGATGGTGTACACCTGCTTTTCCTCCGACTTCTTTGTGGAGGACGCCGACGAGTGGCGCGCAGAGGCCTGGCGGATGATGCGGGAGCGGGAAGACCTCCACTTTCTCATGATTACCAAGCGCATCGATCGCCTGGCGGACTGTATTCCGGAGGACTGGGGGGACGGGTACCCCAATGTCACCATCTGCTGTACGGTGGAGAACCAGGACCGGGCCGATTATCGCCTGCCCCTCTACCGGGCCGCCCCCATCCGCCACAAGATCATCGTCTGCGAGCCCCTCCTCGAGCGGGTGAACCTGCGCCCCTATCTGGGGGACTGGGTGGAAGAGCTGGTGGCGGGCGGGGAATCGGGCAGCGACGCCAGGCCCTGCGACTTCGACTGGATTCTGGATTTGCGGGGACAGTGCATCCAGCACGAAATCCCCTTCCATTTTAAGCAGACCGGCGCCAGGCTCATCAAGGACGGACGGCTCTACCGCATCCGCCGTGAGTACCAGCACAGCCAGGCCAAAAAGGCCGGTATCGACTACCCCTATCCGATGAGCACCAAGGCCATCGGGGACAAAGACCGAAAAAGAAGAGGAGACACATGATGAATACAGCCGTCATTTACGCATCCATGACCGGAAAAACCAAGAAGGTGGCAAACGCCATGGCCGAGGCCCTGGGGACCCGGGCCCTCCCCGCCAAGGAGGCGGGCCAAGTGGAGGCCGACCTGCTCCTTTTGGGCAGCGGCGTCTACGGCGGGAACCTCTCCCCCGACATCGAGGCCTTTGCCAGAAGTCTCGACCCCGGGCGCTGTAAGAAAGCCGCGCTCTTTACCACCAGCGTCACCGGCGCTGCGGCCAGCGGTCCCCTGCGACAGATTCTGGAGGAGAAGGGCATCCCGGTGCTGGAAGAGGAATTTTCCTGCTTGGGCCGCTTTTTGCTGGTGTGCCGGATGGGACACCCCAACAGCGAGGAGCTTTCCGCCGCCGCGGCCTTTGCCAAAGCGTGCGCCGCTTCCCTGTCGGACGGGGAAGCATAGAATACGGCAAAACGGGGGGAACCTTGACGGTTCCCCCCGTTTTTGTGGAGCCCGTAAGATCCCGCGCATAGGATGGTGGAAAAGCGATAGAACGGGAGAGACGCCATTTGATCAGCATCAGTGTGTGTATGATTGTCAAAAACGAGGAGGACGTTTTGGGACGGTGTTTGGAAAGCGTGCGGGACATCGCCGACGAAATTGTGGTGGTGGACACCGGCAGCACCGACAAAACCCGCCAGATCGCCGCCGCCTTTACTTCCAAGGTCTACGATTTTCCCTGGACCGACGACTTTGCGTCGGCGCGGAACTTTTCCTTTTCCAAGGCCACCCGGGACTACTGCCTGTGGCTGGACGCCGACGACGTCCTGCTGCCCGAGGACCGGGAGAAGCTCATCGCCCTCAAGGAAACCTTGGACCCGGAAGTCGACATGGTCATGATGAAATATAACACCGCCTTCGACGAGGGAGGCCATCCCACCTTTTCCTACTACCGGGAACGGCTCATCCGCCGGGACCGGGCGTTCCCCTGGGTGGGGGAAATCCACGAGGTGATCGTCCCGGCGGGGAAGGTGCTCCACTGTGACATCGCGGTGACCCACCGCAAGGAGGGCCCCGGCGACCCCGACCGGAACCTGCGCATCTTTGAGGGGATGCTCAGGCGCGGTAAGGTATTGGAGCCCCGGCAGCAGTTTTATTACGCCAGGGAGCTTTATTACCACGCCCGGTATCCCGAGGCCATCGCGGTCTTCACCGCTTTCCTGGACGGCGGTAAGGGTTGGGTGGAAAACAACATCGACGCCTGCCGCCATCTGGCACTTTGCTATGACGCCGTGGGCGACGAAAGAAACTCCCTGCGCGCCCTCTGGCGCAGTCTGGAATACGACAGCCCCCGGGCGGAAATCTGCTGTGACATCGGGGCGCATCTGATGGGGCGGGCCCAATATGGAGCGGCCGTCTTCTGGTATGAGCTGGCCGCCACCCGCACCCGGGACGACGCCAGCGGGGCCTTTGTCCTCCCCGACTGCTATGATTTTATCCCCTACCTCCAACTGTGCGTCTGCCACGACCGGCTGGGCCACCGGCAGAAAGCGGAGGCCTACAACGAATTAGCCGCCGCCATCCACCCCGACGCCCCGGCGGTGCTCCACAATCGCGCCTATTTTGCGGGAAAATAAGGAGAGAAAAGCTGACAGGTATTTGTCAGCTTTTTATGGTATGATATAGGAACAAGCAGAAAATCCACGCCGAAGGAGGAACCCCCATGCAGATTCATCGCCTCTTCGAGATGGTCTATCTCCTCTTGGGACGCCGCCGGATGACGGCCCGGGAGCTGGCTGAGCGCTTCGAGGTGTCCGAGCGGACCATCTACCGGGATGTCGACGCCCTTTCGGCGGCGGGGATCCCCATCTACACCGTCAAGGGAAAGGGCGGCGGCATCGCCCTCCTCGACGACTTCGTCCTCAACAAATCCCTCCTCTCCCCCGAGGAGCAAACGGAGATCCTCTCCGCCCTCGAAGGCCTGCACGCCGTCAGCGGTCAGGAAGGGGAACGGCTTTTGGGGCGGCTGAGCGCCCTGTTTCAGCGGGAAGAAAGCGGATGGCTAGATTTGGATTTCTCCCATTGGGGCAGCTCCCCGGAAGAAAAGGAGCGCTTCGGACAGCTCAAAGCCGCTATTTTGCAGCACCGGCGCATCCTCTTCGACTACGACAGCGCCGTGGGGGAGCGAACAAGGCGGGAAGCCGAACCGGTCCAGCTGTGCCTCAAAAGCCGGGTGTGGTATCTGAAAGCTTACTGTCTCAAGCGGGAAAGCTACCGGCTCTTCCGGGTCAGCCGCCTGCACCATCTGACGGTGACAGACACCCTCTTCTCCCCCCGTCCTCAGCCTCCGCCGCCCCTGGAAGCCCCCTATGACGGGAAGAATCCCCCGCCCACCGTCCGGCTGAAGGTCTGGGTCGCACCCCACTTTGCCTACCGGGTGCTGGACGACTTCTCCCCCGAGATGGTCAAGCGGCGGGAGGACGGCTCCCTCCTCATCACCGCTTGTTTTCCCATGGACAACTGGGTGACCGGATACTTCCTCTCCTACGGCGACGGGGCCCTGGTCCTGGAACCGGACTGGCTGCGCCGGGAACTGGCGGCGCTCCTCCACCGGACGCTGGCCCTCTACGAGGAGGCCCCCGGCGGCGACCCGGCGGCGGAGTGACCGCATCCCCCCGTGAGCGCTATGGCAGCCGGGAGACGCGAGGGACGCTCAAGACCGGAGCCGCCAGCCCCGCGCGCCGGTCAAAGCTTGTGCCGCCAGCGGCCAGCCGGGGCGAAGTCTGCGGCAGGTCCGCACCCGCCCGTCAGCATCGGCGGAGCGGCCCAACGCTCCCACGCGGACTGGACCTGTCAGCTTTCATCCAAAAGCAAAAAACCGCCCCTCCGGTCGGAGGGGCGGTTTGTCTTTTCTTTTAACCCAGCGCCACGTCGAGGATCATCATGACGAGGAAGCCCACCATGACGCCCATGGTGCCCGTGTGGGAGTGATCCCCCAGATGGGCTTCGGGGATCAGCTCTTCTACCACCACATAGATCATGGCGCCGGCGGCAAAGGCCAAAAGCCAAGGCATGAGCCCCGTCACCGTGCCCGCCACAAAGACGGTGAGTACCCCGAAGATGGGCTCCACGATACCGGAAAGGCTGCCGCAGATAAAGGCCTTCCAGGCGGGCATTCCCTCCTGGCGCAGGGGCAGGGAGATGGCCGCGCCCTCGGGGAAGTTCTGGATACCGATGCCGATGGCAAGGGCCAGGGCAGAAGTCAAAAGCGCGCCGCTGTTCTCGGTCTGCTGGGCCGATAGCGCAAAGGCGAGGCCCACCGCCATGCCCTCGGGGATGTTGTGGAGGGTGACGGCGAAGACCAGCATGGTGGTGCGGCGCAGGGAGGAGGGCATCCCCTCCGGGTCCTTGCTGCCCGGGTGAAGGTGGGGCAGCAGATGGTCTAAGAGATAGAGAAACAGCCCGCCTAAAACAAAGCCGCCCGCCGCCGGAATCCAACCGATCTGCCCCAGCTCCTCGGCCTGCTCGATGGCCGGGATGAGCAGCGACCAGACCGACGCGGCGATCATCACGCCCGCCGCGAACCCGAGAAAAATCCGCTGGATATTCGTTCCAATGTCCTTGCGGAAAAAGAACACCAGGGCCGCGCCCAGGGTGGTCATCAAAAAGGTAAAGCCTGTGCCCGCCAGCGCGGACAATACGGTCTGCATCTGCATATTTGCCGCCTCCTCCATCTCTGCCGGAAATACCGGCATTCTGTCAGCCGTAAGTTGACTTATTAAGTATATTATGCGTCTTTCCCCCGCCCCTGTCAAGCGGACGCCGCTCTTCTTTCTTATCTTTGCCCCATCTTTTTCTTTCTAGCCGCGTTTGCATCTCTTTTTCTCCTCATCAGGCCGTTTTTCTCAGACACAGCGGGGCGGGGACGCAGAAATATGACATACTCCTGTCAGGGAAACTGTGCTATACTGATAAAAACACCGGCCCGGAAGCCTAGCATCCCGCGTCTTTCGGGGCGTCGGGGAGCCGCGCACAAAAAGCAGAGGAGGGGTACGGTTTGGACACAATTCCGGCCAAGACCATCGTCACCCGGACCAAATCCAGCAGTTGGTTTGGCACCGAATACAATATGAATATCTACAAGGGATGCTGCCACGGGTGCATCTACTGCGACAGCCGCAGCGCCTGCTACGGCGTGGAGGACTTCGACCGGGTGCGGGTGAAGGAAAACGCCTTGGAAATCATCGCCCGGGATCTCCGGCGGAAGGTCAAACCCGGCGTGGTGGGGACCGGGTCCATGAGCGACCCCTACAACCCCTTTGAAAAGGAGCTGGAACTGACCCGCCACGCCTTGGAGCTGTTGGACGCCTACGGCTTCGGCGTTGCCATCGCCACCAAAAGCGACCTCATCACCCGGGACATCGACATCCTCTCCCAGATCAGGGAGCACTCCCCGGCCCTGGCTAAAATCACGGTGACCACCGCCGACGACGGCCTTTGCGCCAGGATCGAGCCCCACGCGCCGCCCTCCTCCCGCCGGTTTGCCGCCATCGCGGCCCTCTCGGACGCGGGCATCTACACCGGCGTCCTGCTCATGCCGGTCCTCCCTTTTTTGGAGGACAGCGAGGAGAATATCGGCAAAATTCTGCGCCTCTCCAAGGAGAGCGGCGCGCGCTTTGTCTACCCGGGTCTGGGGGTGACGCTGCGCTACAACCAGCGGGAATGGTACTACCAAAAGCTGGACGAGCTCTTTCCCGGTCAGGGCCTGCGGGAAGCCTACGAAAAGCGCTATGGGGAAAACTACCGCTGCGCCGTACCCCGGGTGAAGACGCTCTGGGCCTATTTCCGCCGGGAGTGCGAGCGGCTGGGGCTGCTCTATGAGATGACCGACATCATCCGTTCCTACCGCCTGGGGTATGAGGGAAACCAGCTCCGCTTTTTCTAGGATGCACTACGGGAGCCCGCGCCTTCCGGGCCGATTCTGGCAGGCGGCGAGCCTCTTTCCGCCCGCCGATCTCCTGGGGGCGGCGGGCGGTCTTTCGGCGCCCGTAGAGCGAAAAGCCCTCAAGGCCTCGCGCGGCTTGGGACGAAGCCTCCAAAGCCGGGGCGGCGGGCGGCCATCGGCGCTATTGAGCCCAGGCGGACCCGCCCGAAATCGCAAGGTTTAGATGAAAGCGGCCCCCGGAGGAAACAGAAAAAGGTTGGCTTCCACCCAGCCGCCGCTCTTGTGGCGCATGCTACGGCAGCCGCCGAAGCCGGGATAACGGTTTAGGCCCCACCATGGGGGCGAGCACTTTGCGCTCAGGGAAGCGTTCTCCGGGGTCTTTTCTGCGGCGTGGCACACAGACAAAAGGACAAGGGCGGGAGCCGATGGCTCCCGCCCTTATCCTTTTGTGGTATCTTTCGCCTGAAAGAGGCGCTTTTGCTTCTCTTAGTGGCAGCCGTGAGAACCGCAGGTGTGGCCCTCTTCATGGCCGTGACCGTGATGATGGTTGCACTGGGCAGTGGGGTCGTCGTGGAGTTCCCCGGCCAGGTAGGCGCGCACCACCGCGTCCACATCCCCGGCGGCGCCGGAAATAAAGGAAAGGCCCGCCGCAGTCAGGGCGTCCTTGGCTCCCTGGCCGATGCCGCCGCAGATGAGCAGCTCCACACCGGCGCCCCGGAGCACATCCACCAGCGCGCTGTGGCCGGCGTCCCCGGCGCTGAGCAGCCCTTTTCCCTTGATTTCGCCGTCCTCCACCGTGTAGACGGTGAAGGTCTTGGTCTTGCCGAAATGCTGAAAGACCTGATTGTTTTCCGTGGTTATCGCCAGTTTCACTCTGCATCCTCCTCGATCTTTTCAATGACATCGGCGGCATGTTCCATCCAGTCGCCTTCAAACAGCTCGATGACCCCCTGGTCGCAGACCCGGCTCAGGTCCGGCGTCATGGGGATGCGGCCGAGAATCTGCAAATCGTATTTGGCCGCGGCCTCCTCCAGGTGGCTTTCGCCGAAAACCTGGATCTTCTTGCCGCAGTCGGGGCACTGTACATAACTCATGTTCTCTACCACGCCCAAAATGGGGATGTTCATCATCTTGGCCATGTTGACCGCTTTGGCCACGATCATGCTCACCAGCTCCTGGGGAGAGGTGACGATGATGATGCCGTCCAGCGGCAGGGACTGGAAAACGGTCAGCGGCACGTCGCCGGTGCCCGGAGGCATGTCCACAAACATATAGTCCACGTCGGTCCAGATGACGTCGGTCCAAAACTGTTTGACCGTGCCCGCGATGATGGGGCCCCGCCACACCACCGGGTCGTCGTCGTTTTCTAAGAGCATGTTGATGCTCATGATGTCGATGCCGCTCTTGGTCCGGGCGGGCAGGAGGCCGAATTCATTGGCCTGGGCCCGCTCCTTGACCCCGAACACCTTGGGGATGGAGGGCCCGGTGACATCCGCGTCCAGGACGGCGGTGTTGTAGCCCCGGCGGTTGAGGGTGACGGCCATCATGGCGGTGACCAGGCTCTTGCCCACGCCGCCCTTGCCGCTGACCACGCCGATAACCTTCTTGACGCTGCTCATCTCATTGAGACTCTCTTTGAAATCCGCGGGATTCTGCCGCTCGGCACAGTTTTCCGAGCAGCTGCCGCAATCGTGATTACATTCACTCATGAATTATTCCAACTCCTTTGGTTTTTCATCGCTTAAAAATCTGCACCGGGCGCACACGCCGGGACACTGGCATTCGGTCTGTGCCACCTGATAATTGCCCCCGCCGATGCGGATGGACTTGCCGTGGCACAGCGCGTCGGCCACCTGTTTGCGCGCCGCGTACAGGATGCGCTGAAAGGTTCCCCGGGACACTCCCATCCTTTGGGCGGCCGTGTCCTGGTCCATCCCCTCCAGATCGCACAGGCGTAAGGACTCCAGTTCGTCCACGCTCAACCGGTTTTCCTCCCCCGTCCCGTTTTCTGGGACAAAGCAGAATTTTTCCGGCTCGGCGCAGACCCGCCTGCATTTACTCTTTGGCATGGGAAGCCTCCCTTCCGCCGACGCTTCCCAGTGTCTTCCACCAGGGTGCCGCGCCGTCAAAATATGGGCATATGCACGCTAAAACATAGTATAACGTGCATATGCCCATATGTCAAGATGATTGTTCTTCCTTTTTGTCGATGGTCAGCTCCACGCCTACAAGCCGCTTGCTGTCCACCCCCACCCGGAAGCCGGTGGAGATGGCGCCGGTGGGACACGCGTCCCGGCAAATGTCGCAGCGGATGCATTCCAAGGCGTTGGGAGTCCGCACCGGGTCCACCTGCATGGGGCACACCCGGGCGCATTTGCCGCAGCGGATGCATTTTTCCTCATCCACCCGCAGGCGGTAGAAGGAAATGGGATTCATCACCCCGTAGATGGCGCCTAAGGGGCACAGGTATTTGCAGAAGGGGCGGTAGAGGAGGATGGAGAGGAAGACCACCGCCGCCAGAATGGCCACTTTCCAGGCGTAGAGCCAGCCGATGGCGCTTCGCAGCCCCTCGTTGAGGGCCACCATGGGGATCCCGCCCTCCAAGGTGCCGGCCGGACAGATCAGTTTGCAGAAATAGGGCTTGCCCTGGCCGAGAAAGTCCACCACAAAGAGGGGGAGCAGGATGACGAAGACGGCCAAAATTACATATTTGAGCCATCGAAGGGCCCGGTCCCCCCGGAAGGAGCGGATCTTTTTCGGGAACGGGATTTTGTGGAGCAGCTCCTGGATCCAGCCGAAGGGGCACAGCCATCCGCAGACAAACCGTCCGCAGACGGCGCCCACCGCCATGAGAAAACCCACCACGTAAAAGGCGAACTTGTAGTTGCGGCTGCCGATGACCGCCTGGAGGGCGCCGATGGGGCAGGCGCCCAGCGCGCCGGGGCAGGAGTAGCAGTTGAGCCCCGGCACGCATAGGTTTTTGATCGGGCCTTTGTAGATCTTCCCCTTCATAAACCCGATGAGATAGCTGTTGGACGCCAGCGCCCACAGGGTCTGGACGCCCAGGCGCTTGTGCTGCCGCTTGATTTTAGCCAATGCCGATACACTCCAGACACAGGTTGACGGCCTTTTGGAAGACCACGGCCATCTCCCCTCGATAGATTCCCAGCGCGATCATGAGGACGCCCAGGGTGAGGACGATGCCGGGGAGGATGAAACGTCGCTTCACGCTTATCCCTCCCCCACCTGTTTGAGGGCTTTGTCGATGGTCTTGAGCCACCCCTCCTTGTCCTGATAACCCATCTTAAACACGGTGAGGATCTTGCCGTTTTCGTCGACAAAGAAGGTCTCGGGGAGTCCGGTGACGGTGCTCAGACGCCCGTTTAAAAGGACCGCATCGGGGATGAGGATGGGATAAGTGACGCCGGTCTGGTCGAGTACCTCTTTGACCACCGGCAGCTGCTCCTCGCTTACCTCCTCCGCGGTGCCAGCGTCGGCGGCGATGCCCACGATCTGTACGCCTTTTTCCTTGAGTTCCTCACTGAGCTCCTGGAGCTCGGGCATCTCCTTGAGGCACCAGCCGCACCAAGTAGCCCAGACGTTGACCAGCGTCACCTTGTGGCCGGAGAAGATGTCCCGGGTCACGGTGTTGCCTTCCAAATCCACGGCGGAAAAGTCGCCGATGTCCTCCCCGGAGGTGGACTGGGACGCGCTGGAAGCGCCGCTTTCGCCGCTCTGGCTCGTCTGGGGTACGGAGGATGAGGAGCTCTCCTCCTTTTTTGCGCACCCGGCGAACAGGGTGAGCAAAAAGGAGAGGCAAAGCACTCCGATCAGCAGTTTTGTTTTCATGGGGTAACTCCTTTCCTAACAGGGGTTTCATTTCGGAATTGGGGATATTATACTATTATTGTAGGGCTTCCGGCAATCCCTTTATGTGACCTTGTCACAGTGAGCCCGTACGGTTTGAGGACAGACGCCCGGCCCCACGCCGGTTTGCGCCAGACGGACGGTTTTCTCTGTGGCCCCGCCCGGCCCGAGCGCAGGCTCTCAGCGCAGCGCAGTTTACAAGCCAAGGAGCGGTTTCCACCGTTGGGCCCGATTGGGCGGGGGGCCTGCTCCCGGCGTGGTGCGATCCGCAGACGCGGCGGACCATTTCGGCCACACGGCTTGTCCGGTCCGAAGGCCGGCTTTCCCGCAGCACAGTTCCCAGACGCGACGGACCACATGGCTTGGTCGGCCCGAGCGCGGCCCTTCGCAGTTCACGGTTTGGACCGGCGGCGCCAGCCCCAGCCCATCACCAGCGGCGCAACTGGGCCGCCTCCCGGGCCCGTCACCTGGTGGCCTTTTGGCGGGGGGCCGGGCGCCGGGGGGAAGTGAGCTCGTAGCTGTGGGTGATCATGCTTTCGATCTCCTCCTCCGGCACGGAGCCGTCTAGGATGACGGAGTTCCAATGCACCTTATTCATATGATAAGCCGGAATCACCGCAAGATACGCCCGGCGGAGAAAATCAGCCCGCATGGGTTCGCACTTGAGGTTGAGCCAAATGCGCCCCTCCCGCTCGAAGATCAGGCAGAAGGACTTTTTGTTGGACTTGTGGCGCATCACCGTCCATTCCCCGCCCTCAAACGGATAGTCCTCGTAGGCGTCCGGATAGGTCAGACAGAACCCGACGGCCTCCTCTTTGGTTTTCATGACATGCATTCCCCTTTCCCTCGTCCAGTATACGGAAAAATGGAGGCCGTGGCAAGACAAGCCTCCAGCAGTATTTACAGAATAAAATCAATCTTCCCTTCTATTTTTGTGTGATTTCACAGATTCCAATGAAAAATTCGCGTAAATTTTACAATGGTTCGATTGCAAAACATATGGTACAATAGGTAATATATAGGAAATTGTCCCTTGGCGACCTGCCCAAGGCGCGAGTTTCCGCCGGGGCATCCCCGCAGTACAAAGGAGTGGATCACAGTGGCCAAATTGCACGAGGACTTCAGTTATACCCAGGACCGGGAGCTATCCTGGTTGCGGTTCAACGAAAGGGTTCTGGAGGAATCCCGGGACCCGGAGGTGCCGCTGTATGAGCGGCTCAAATTCGTCTCCATCTTTACGAGCAACCTGGATGAATTTTTCATGATCCGGGTGGGGAGCCTATTCGATATGGCGCTGCTCAAGGAGGAGCACATCGACAACAAGACGGGGCTCACCCCCAAGGAGCAGCTTTCCAACATCTTTAAGGCGGTACCGGCCCTGTGCAAGCAAAAGGACAAATCCTTTGCCGAGATCGAGGAGCGGCTGCGCCAGCACGACATCTCCAACCTCTCCATCAAAGAGCTGGAAAGCTCGGAGAAAAAATACATCGAGAAATATTGGAAGACTTATATTCTCCCCATTCTCTCCCCCCAGGTGGTGGACAGCCATCATCCCTTCCCCCATCTGGAAAATAAGGCGCTCTATATCGCCGTTATGCTCAAAGACAAGGGAGGGGAGACCTACGGCATCATCCCGGTGCCCACCTCCCTGCCCAAGGTGATCTTCCTGCCCGGGTCCAGCGTGCGCTACGTCCTGACCGAGCAGGTGGTTCTCGAGTATGCCGCCCAGGTGTTCGACATGTACGACCTGACCAATAAAACGATCATCTCCATCACCCGCAACGCCGACATCAGCCCCGAGGACGACAGCTTCGAGGTGGACGACGACTTCCGCCTGCGCATGCGCAAGGTGCTCAAGAAGCGGGCCCGTCTGGCCCCGGTGCGCATGGAAATCCAGGGGGAGGCGGACCAAAAGCTCATCGACTACTTCTGCGAGCGGCTGGGCCTGCGCAAGGAGCAGGTCTTCCTTTCCAAATCGCCGCTGGGCATGGGATACATCTTTGCCTTGCAGGACAAATTCCCCCAGACCACCCTCAGCCGCATCACCTATCCGCCCTTTGAGCCCCAGCCCTCCCGCTCCCTCAACCGGGAGGAGAGCGTCACCTCCCAGGTGCTGCGCCATGACATCCTGCTGTTTTACCCCTATGAGCAGATGGACCCGTTCTTGCAGCTGATCCGAGAATCGGCCAGCGACCCGAACGTCCTCTCCATCAAAATCACCATCTACCGCCTGGCAAGCCAGGCCAAGCTCATCGAATATCTGGCCCAGGCCGCGGAAAACAACAAGGACGTCACCGTCCTCATGGAGCTGCGGGCCCGGTTTGACGAGGAGAACAACATCAACTGGTCCGAGCGGCTGGAGGAGGCAGGATGCCAGGTCATCTACGGCTTTGAGGGCTTTAAGGTCCACTCTAAAATCTGCCTGATCACACGGCGGGACAAGGGGGACATTCAGTACATCACCCAGGTGGGTACGGGCAACTACAACGAAAAGACCGCCAAACTCTACACCGACCTCTCGCTCATGACCGCCAACCAGGAAATTGGCAACGACGCCGCCATCTTCTTTAAGAATATGGCCATCGCCAACCTGGAGGGCAGCTATCGCCAGCTGCTGGTGGCCCCCCACGCCATGAAGAACGTGCTCCTCGACTGCATCGACGAGGAGATCGTCAAGGCAAAAGCAGGGCAACCGGCGAAAATCGTCCTCAAGATGAACTCCATTACCGAGCGCCTGCTCATCGACAAGCTGGCCGAAGCCTCTCAGGCGGGGGTGGAAATCCACATGATCGTCCGGGGCATCTGCTGCATCGTACCCCATGTGCCGGAGAAAACCGACAACATCGACATCACCAGCATTGTGGGCCGGTTCTTGGAGCATCCCCGCATCTACATCTTCGGCGCGGGGGACGATCCGAAAATCTACATCGGTTCCGCCGACATGATGACCCGCAACACCGACCGCCGGGTGGAGATCGCCTGTCCGGTATTAAGCCCCCAGGTCAAGCAGCGGATCTTCCACATCCTGGACGTCATGCTTCGTGACAACGTCAAGGCCCGGGTCCTCCAAAGCGACGGCCGCTATCTGAAAAAGCAGGTGGCGCCTGGGGAGGCGCTCATCAACTCCCAGGAATACTTCATCGCCGTGGCCAAAGAGATGGCCGCCAAACAGCCCGCCCCGGTACCGGTCAAGAAAAAGAAACGGGTGCTGGGCCGGTTCTTCCGGATGCTGGCTGAAAAGTTTGAATAGAAAAAAGCGGAAACCAAGTGGTTTCCGCTTTTTTGTTATTCATTCTCTTCTAAGCAATGCTCAATCATACTTACAACAACATTGTTAAAACTAGTGTTATTTTCTTTCGCAATGGCAGTTATCTGTTCAATCAATTTGTCTGATATATAAAGTGTCTTATAACTTGATTTTTCTTTATTCTTTGTCTTCTTAGGAATAAATGGCATGACTAGCCCTCCCTGTGTTTGTCTTATTGTAAAACAAACCAGAAAAATAAAATACAACAGAAATTTCTGTTGTATTTTTACCAGTGTTTTGTTACAATAGTGAAAAACCACGCCCCATTGCGACAATATTTTTTGTATCTATTGGAATGAGGGTGTCTGCCGCTTATCCTCCCTCCATATCTTCGGCTGCTGCAACGAATGTATTTACATCGATTTGGAGGAAGATATATTACGGGAGAAACGGCTAAAACAGCTCGTCTACAAAGATTAAAAAGAGGGAAGCTATCTAGCTTTCCTCTTTTTATCTGCACAGCGCTATCCACTGGCATCCCTTGCATACTTCCTCCAGCCGTCCCGGCGCGATGACCGCTTCCTCCACCCGCTTGGCGTAGGCTTCCCAGGAGAGGACCGCGCCCTCTTTTAACCCGCACAGCTTGAGACAGGTAGCGTCGTAGTCCACCGGCTTTTGGCCCGACGCGCAGCCCTCTTCCCGCCGGTGGGGGCACGCCGCGCACAGCACGTCCGCCCCGCTGCGCAAAAAAATGGGCTGTCCCGGGTTCCGGCGAAGCTCCTCGATCACTTCGGCCATCCGTTTGACAAAGGCGGGGCTGTATCCCTTCCCTGCAAAATGGCGGATGCAAAGGCCGTGATGAGGCCTCAGCGTCACCATGCCAGCTGCTTTTTGAGCACCCGCACCACTAAAGTGGCCGCGGCGATCTTGATCGCGTCCCCGGGGAGGAAGGGCGCCACGCAGGCCAGCAGGGCGGCGGCCAACGGGGTGCCGGTGGACACCATGAACCAGGCCGTTCCCAGCAGGTAGCACAGCGCGAGGCCCGCTACCATGGCGGCCGCCGACTGCCAGGCCTTTCCGCTGCCTTTGGAGATCAGGAGGCCCGTCAGCCATGCCGCGGCGATATAGCCCGCGATATAGCCGCCGGTGGGGCCCACCAGGATGGCGACGCCGCCGGTAAACATGGCGAAAACCGGCACGCCCACCGCCCCCAGGGCCACATAAACCACCATGCTGATGGTCCCATAGACGGGTCCCAGCACGCCGCCGGCGATAAAGACCGCCAGCATGGCCAGATTGATGGGAACCGTTCCGATGGGAATGGCAAGCTGGGACAGGATGGCCGTCAGGGCCGCGAAGAGGGCGCAAAAGGTGATCTTTTGGGTACGTGATTTTGTCGTCATATCCTTTTCTCCTATTGTAAACTTTTTTATTATTTTAGTTTACAATTAGAATACGACATCTTCCGTCATTTGTCAAGAAAAAAACAAACCAAACACAACCGCTGGTTAAGAAAATCGGAGCTTTACTTAAATTGGCCTCCATTGCGCGTTGGGGCCGCTCCTGGTATGATAAGGACAAAGAAAAGGAGGAGGACATCATGATTCTTGCCATCGGTTCCACCATTGCCCGGCTCAGGAAGGAGCGGGGACTCACCCAGGAGCAGCTGGCCTCGGCCGTGGGGGTTTCCGCCGCCGCGGTGTCCAAATGGGAGTCGGCGGGGGCCTACCCCGACATCACGCTCATTTCCCCCATCGCCCGCTTTCTGGGGACCACCGCCGACGCGCTGCTGGGCTTTGTGCCGGATTTGACGGCGGAAGAGGTCATGGAAAGGAGCCGCCGGTGCGCCCAGGTCTTTGAGGAGGAATCCGCCGAGGCGGGGCTCGCGCTATGCCGGAGCTATCTCCGGGAATATCCCAACAGCCACTTTCTCAAATTCCGGCTGGCGGGGCTGCTGCCCGTCTATCTGCCCCAGTGCAAGGAGGAAGCGCAGCGGCAGGAGATGTTTGCCCTTGCAAAGGAGCTCTTGTCGGATGCCAGAGAGAGCGACGACGCCAAGGTGAGCCAATCGGCGACGCTGCTTTTAGCAAGCCTTCTCACCGCCGAGGAGCCGGAGCGGGCGGAAGCGCTCCTCGGCGAGCTTCCCCGGCAGGAGGCAAATCCCGACATGATGCTCATCGGTATCTATCTGAGCAAAGGGGATCTGACCGCCGCTAAGAAGGCCTGCGGGCAGCTTCTCTACGCAAGGCTCAGCGACGCGAACCTCTGCCTGATGAGTCTCTACACCATCGCCAAACGGGAAGAGGACTGGGACCGGGCGCTCGTCCTTCTCCAAAAGCAGCGGGAGCTTCTCACCTGTGTGGGACTCACGGAGACCTCCCTCCCCAACCATCTGCTGACTCTGGCCGAATGTCACGCCCTGCGCGGGGAGGAGGAGAAATCCTTGGCCGCTCTGGAAGAGCTGGCGGCCTTCCTGCCCCAGTGGGGGGACCTGCTCGCCGCCCTCGAGGAGAATCCCCTCTTCGACGGCTGTGAATTTACAAGCGCCGTCTTTTCCCCCGACTATGTGAAGAAAAACTTGGCTTCGGTCCTCCGCCTAAACCCCGCCTTTTCCACTCTCTCCCATCATCCCCGTTTTTTAGCGGTGCAGCAGGCACTGGACGCGTTGTAAACTCAATGGCGGGAAACGCGGACCCAACTGTAAAGCCCCGGCGCTCCTCCTCGGAAGCGCCGGGGCTTTTGCTGTCAGCGGCAGGAAACGGCGCCCAGCACCTCCCCGATCTTGCCGGAAATGAGCAGGTCGGCACTCTGGTCCATGGGGGTGGGAGACTTGTTGATGACCACCAACTTCCCGCCCCGGTAGTACCGCAGCAGTCCCGCCGCCGGGTAGACCGCCAGGGAGGTGCCGCCGACGATGAGCATATCCGCGCCCGCGATAAGCTCCACCGACTGCTGGAGGGTGTCGCTGTCCAGGCTCTCCTCATAGAGGACCACGTCGGGCTTGACCATCCCGCCGCAGGAGCACCGGGGAATGCCGGCGGCGTCCCGGACATAGGCGGCGTCATAGAATTTGCCGCACCGCATACAGAAGTTGCGGTGGATACTGCCGTGGAGTTCCAACACCCGCTTGCTCCCCGCCGCCTGGTGGAACCCGTCGATGTTCTGGGTGATGACGGCGCTGAGCTTCCCGCACGCCTCCAGCTCAGAAAGCTTCCGGTGGGCCGCGTTGGGGCTTGCGTCCAGACAGAGCATCTTTTCCTTGTAGAACTTGTAAAAGGCCTCCGGGTTCTCCACAAAAAAGCTGTGGCTGATGATGGTCTCAGGGGGGTAGTCGTACTTTTGGTGGTAGAGCCCGTCCACGCTGCGAAAGTCCGGGATGCCGCTTTCGGTGGAGACCCCCGCCCCGCCAAAGAATACAATGCGCCCGCTCTCGTCGATCATTTGTTGCAATGCGCTTTGTTTGTCCATGCTTGACACCTCCATCCGCCGGTATTTCCCGGCGCTGTTTACCGGGGAGTTCCTCCCGGCTATATGTTCCTGATATTCCCCCATTTTCCTCTAGCAAACGCACCGGCGTGTGGTACAATGGGGCTGAGGTGATCTTTATGAATCTTCCCCTGTCCCGGGTGGAGCACACCCTTCCGCCCGTATATGACGCCCATTCCCGGGTGCTCATTCTGGGCACCATGCCCTCCCCCAAGTCCCGGGAGGCCGGATTTTACTATTCCCATCCCCAAAACCGGTTCTGGAAGGTGATGGCGCGGCTCTTAAACGCCCCGCTGCCCCAGACAAATGAAGAAAAGAGAGCCCTCCTGCTCTCTTCCCATATTGCTTTGTGGGACGTGCTGTCCTCCTGCCTCATCGCGGGGGCGGACGACGGCTCCATCCGGGAGCCTCGGCCCAACGACATCGCCGGGCTCTTAACGCGCGCGCCCATCGCCGCCGTCTATACCACCGGCGCCAAGGCCGCCGCCCTCTACCGGCGGCTCATTCTACCCCAGACAGGCGTGGAGGCCGCCACCCTACCCTCCACTAGTCCCGCCAACTGCCGCTATCACAACCTGGACACCCTCACCGAAGCCTACCGCGTCATCCTTCCCCACCTGCACCTACCGGTGCGGGAAGACGCGCTCTGAGTTTTGTTCGAGGCTTCGGTGCGAGGCACACGCTTATGGTGCAACGAGCCTCGGCGCGGCATGTCTGCGGCAACTCGCCGTACCGCTGGAAGACGGCCCTGAGTTTTGTAAGGGCCACTGCCGAAGATCGCATTTATGATTTCAATTACGTCCCAGCGCGGCTAACCCCAGCGGAAGCTGGTCTTTTTCAGGTAGTACATGTCCACGCACTGCTCCCCCTCGTCGATGATGGGTTCGGGGTAGTTATCCACAAAGAAGTTTTCCAACACATGGTCAAACTGAAAGCCGCACTCTTCATAGAAAAGGAAGGGGCCGGAATCAAAGCCGCCGGTCCCCACCCAGAGGGTGTCCGCTTCTTTCGGCAGGCGGCGCTCCACCTCCTCGATGAGGAGGGTGCCGATCCCTCTGCGCCAAAATCTTGGGGCCACCGCCACGTTCTTAATTTCCCACTCCCGGCCGCCTTCCAGCGGTACGGCGATGATGACACCGGCGGGCTCCCCGTCGCCGTACACCGCCACCATGATACCTTGATGGAGATATTTTTCCACCATCGTTTCCTCCGGATCGGCCAGCAGAAGAAGCGGCATCCACTCCTCCCGGTTTTCCTTGACTTCTTCTACGCTCAGCTGCATATCTGCTCCTTTCCAGAGGACCCTAGTCCTTCCAGTTCCACCACTTGAGTTTTTCGGGATCGGGGTGCTCGGTCTCGGCAAAGTAGACCGCGCACCGGTAGACGTAGAGTACGCACCGGTCCACCTGACACCCCTCGATGAGGCACCACCGGTCATAGAGCTCCTGGGGATCCTGGCCCCGCAGCTCCTCCACCGAATGAAACCCCATGATCTTAAAGCTCTCCGCTATCTTCTTTCCCACGCCGGGGATCTTTTGCAGATCTGTCGCCATGATTTGCTCCTTTCGGTTTTACGACTCGTCCCCCTGCCTGCGAATCATCCGGTATCCCACGCCGATGTGGGTCTGGATGTACCGGGGATTTGACGGGTCCTTTTCTATTTTCTTGCGCAGGGTGGCCATAAACACACGCAGGGAGGGGACATCGCTTTCTAGCACATTGACCCAGATGGATTTGAGAATGTAATTGTGGGTGAGCACTTTGCCCAAGTTTTTAGCAAGCAAACACAACAGCTTATATTCGATGGGGGTCAAGTGGACTTCCCTGTCCTCCACATAGACACAGCCGGCGCTGTAATCAATTTTGAGCCCGCCGTTTTGAAAGACCGCGTCCTCCCCCGCCCCGGAATTGTCGTAGCTCATCTTGCGGATGGCCACCCGGATGCGGGCGAGCAGTTCGTCGACAGAGAAGGGCTTGGTGAGATAGTCGTCGGCTCCCGCGTCCAGCGCCTCGATCTTGTCCCGGTCCTCGCTCCTGGCGCTGACCACGATGATGGGGCACCGGCTCCAGCCCCGGACCTTTTCGATGATCTCCACCCCGTCCATGTCGGGCAGGCCCAGATCGAGAATGATGATGTCGGGACGCCCCGACACCGCCTCCAATATGGCCGCCTCCCCGGTCCCTGCCGCCCGGTAGAGATAGCCGTGGGCCTCTAAGGTCGTGGTGATGAGATTTCGCACCGCCTTGTCGTCCTCCACCACTAAAATTGATATTTTATGCATTCGAAAACGCCTCCTCCGCTTGCAGGGTAAAGCCGATGACGGTCCCATGGGGCAGGTTGTCCTTTACATAGATCTCCCCGCCGTGGGCTTCCACAATAGATTTGCACAGGGAGAGCCCCAGGCCAAGGCCCCGGCGGCTGTCCCCCCGGTTATTGTCGATGGTAAAAAACATGTCGAAGAGCCGGGCCTTGTCCCGATCCGAGATGCCTCCGCCGGTGTCCGCCACCTCAAACACCGCCTTTTCCCCCTCCCGTCGCGCCGATACCGTGATGGCGGAACCAGCGGGAGTATATTTGATGGCGTTATTGACGATATTGATGATCACCTGGACCATAAGTCCCGCGTCGGCCGGCACCATGAGCAAGGAATCGGGGATGTCCACGGCGATATGGTGTTCCCCCGCCTGGCGGCTGAGATGGCGCAGTGCCTCGGCGACGATCTCCTCGCACAGCTCGGGCTGGCGGCGGATTTCCATGGTGCCGTTGTCGATATGGGTCACTGACAGTAGATTTTCCACTAGGCTGATGAGCCACATGGCGTCGTCGTAGATGTCCCCATAGATTTTGTGCCGGGCCCCTTCCTCGAAGCGCGCCCCGTCGGAAAGCAGGATGGACGCGTTACCCGAAATGCTGGTCAGCGGCGTGCGCAGGTCATGGGAAATGGCCCGCAAGAGGTTAGAGCGCAGCCGCTCCCGCTCGGCCTGCATGGAAATTTCCTTTTGGATTTCCCCGAGCCGGTACTTTTCCAGCGCAAAGCCGATCTCGCTTTGCAGGCCTTGGAGCAAGGAGAGGTCCATGGGGTCCACCTGCTCCCCCTCTCCCAGGACCACCCCCACCACGGCCAGCACCTGGTCGCCGCTGCAAACGGGGAAGTAATAGGCCATGGCGCCGGGGCATACCTCGGTGGTGCGCCCCGCCGGCTCTTGGGAGCCCAGCACCCGCGCGGCCGTCTTCTCCTCCTCCGCGGACAAAAGGCCGCCGGGGGCTTCCTCCACTCCCGCGGGGGAAAGCAGCACCGGCCGCGCGAGGGCGGCGTCGGACACTGGATAAAAGACGATGGTCCGGTCGAGCAGGCGGCAGAGCTGGGCGGAGGAGACCTCCACAATGTCGTCGAGGCTCGCCGCCCGCTGGAGCTTCTGGCTGGTATCGAGGAGCACCGCCATGCGGTGGGCGCTGCGGGCCTGGGCTCTCGCCTGCCGCCGCACCCTCAGGGTCAGGGTGCTGGTGATCAGGGAAATGATAAACATGATGATAAAGGTCACCGGATATTCGGCGCCCTGGGCAACAAAGGTGAAACGGGGGACGGTAAAAAAGAAGTTGAAAGCCAATACCGCTATAAGGGAGGAGGCAGCCCCGTAGCCCCGGCCGCTGCACTGGGTGGAAATGAGCAGCACACCCAGGATATACAGGGCCATGATGATGGCCTTGCTAAAGCCCAGGTGCTCAAACCCCAAGCCCAATAGGGTGGCCAAAGCCATGATGAAAAGCAGTTTACCGGTATCCTCCAAATTGATCCCCGGCAGATAGTCTTTCTCCACTGGACCCCCGGAAAAGGGGAGGGTCTCACGGCGCCCAAACCCTCTGCCCTTGCCTTGTCTCTCCCCCAAAGGCCTGTCTTTTTTCCCGGCCCGGGCGGCCCTTTCTCCGAGGCGCTTACCCCTTTCTGCCGATGGGTTGGACCCGTGGGGGAGGGGGCTCTTTTGTCCTTCGCGGGGCCCGGCTTCGTTTGGAGACGGGACATCCCTCCCTGCGGCCAGGGCGGCCCCTTCTCCGAGGCGCTTGCCCTCCCTTTGTGACGGGGCCGCGGCTTCCTTCGCTCTAGCGGCCGATGCGCATTTTTTCATCCTATTCCCCCCCTTTTTGCCCATGCCGGATTCTTTGTCATTATTATCCCACAAAAGGCCCGGTGATGCAATTGTCAAAGCGGCCCCGGCCATCCTTTTCCCCCGAAGCCCCTTGCCCTTTTCCTCCCGGCGCATTACAATGGGGCTTAAGAGAAAAGGAGGTCACGACCATGCCCTGTCCGTCCCAGAAGCTCCACGAGGAATCCCCCCTCTCCATCGTCCCCTACGAGGACCGGTATGCCGACGCCCTTTCTTCCCTCATCCGCCGCAATTTCCGACAGGTCAACAGCCGCGACTATCCCTGTGAGGAGATCGAGCGGCTCTGCGCCCGCCACACCCCCGAGGATGTCCGCATCCTGATGGGGGAGGGGAGCAGCCTGGTGGCGCTGCGGGACACTGTTCCAGTGGGCTGCGCCCGTCTCCTCCCCGACCGGGAGGATGCGGGAACTTACGGGCTGTACACCGTCTTTGTGGACCCGGATTTCCATGGCAAGGGGGTGGGGCGGCTCCTCCTCCAAAGGCTGGAGGAAAAAGCCCGGGCCCTGGGCGGCAAAAAGGTGGTGCTCGCGTCCTCTCTCACCGCCCGCGGCTTTTATGAGCGGCTGGGCTACCGGGCGGTTCACCCCGGGGAAGGCCCGGACTCTTCCGGGCTCATTCCCATGGAAAAGGTCCTCTAAAAGGGCCCCGACTTTCCGGCATCGAAAAAGCGGGGCCTCGAAAAAAAACGCCTGTCCACAGCGGACAGGCGTTTTCTACTGGATCATTGGTAGAGACGGGGGCTTCGCGCGGAAACGCGCTGTGCCCCGCATGTGCACAGAAACAGCGGTAGGCTTGGAAACCGGGTGTGCTGCATCCCCTGCCGCGGGAAGTACCCGCACATCCGCCCTTCCGCTGCAAGGCCCAATCATCTTCGGCGATATAGGTTACAGCTTCGCTTCCCACTCGGCCGGGCGAAAGCCCACCAGCACGAAGTCCTCCCCGATAACGAGGGGGCGCTTGACGAGCATCCCGTCGGTGCCGAGCAGCGCCAACTGCTCCTCCTCACTGAGGGTGGGGAGCTTGTCCTTGAGCCCCAGGGCCTTGTATTTGAGCCCGCTGGTATTAAAAAAGCGCCGCAGCGGCAGGCCGCTTTTCTTCCACCAATCCCGCAGTTCCTCCGGGGCCGGGTTTTCCTCCACAATGTGCCGGCTAGTAAAGTCCACACCCCGCTCCTCCAGCCAGCGCCTGGCCTTCTGGCAGGTGGAGCACTTGGGATATTCCACAAATAAAACGCTCATATTTATCCTTCCTCCCCGCAAAGATTATTCCGCCAGCGAGCGCAGGGCGTCGCCGGTGAGCCGGTGGACGGTCCACTCGCTCATGGGCACGGCGCCCATGGCCTTATAAAAGCGGATGGAGGGGATGTTCCAGTCCAAGCACGCCCATTCCATCCTCCCGCAGTCCCGCTCCACCGCCAGCCGGGCCAGCGCCGTGAAGAGGGCCCGTCCAAAGCCCTTGCCCCGGACTTCCGGGCGCAAATACAAATCCTCCAGATACAGCCCCGCCTTCCCCAAGAAGGTGGAGAAATTGTGGAAAAACAAAGCGAACCCCACCGGTTCCCCCCGGTATTCGGCGATGAGCACCTCCGCGTGGTGTCCCACAAACAGGGAGTCACGGAGGGTTTCCTCGGTGGCCACCACCTGGTCCTCCATCTTCTCATAGGCGGCCAGCTCGGTGATGAGCCGCAAAATGAGGCCCACGTCCTCCTCCCCGGCAAACCGGATGGAAAAATCCTGCAAATTCGTCCGCAAAGGGTCTTTCATCCTCCTCGCTCCTTCCCGTTTCTTACAAATTCTTGGCGTAAATTTCCGTATATACAAGCCTGCCGCCCGCAAATTCCGACTTCATGAGACTGATTTTCCGCACCGGCATCTCCATGACCGGAATGCTGGCGGTGAAGGCCGCCCGGTCGAAATCGGGGCGCAGATGGATGCGCCGCCCCAAGGTCAGGTGGGGGGTAAACTCCTTGTCCTCCACCCCAAAGCCCCGCTCCCGCAGGGCGGCAGTCAGCTGACGCTGGATATCCACAAGGGTCGGGTCCAGCCGGGCCCCCGCCCACCAGATGTCTCCGTCGTTGCGGCGGAACCGTCCCGCCCCGCCGATCATCAGCGAGAAGGGCTGTGCTTTTATGCTGTCCAGCGCCGCCTTGACCGCCGAGAGACGGGAGGTCTCTCCGATAAACGAAAGGGTCAGATGCATGTTTTCCCGCCGGGTGAAGCTGCCGGTCAGGGAGCTTTCCGCCAGGGATTTGGCCATGGCGCACAGCTTGTCCTTGATCTCCCTTTCCAGGGTCACCGCAATAAACAGACGCATAGCCGTCCTCCTATCTGAGCTCTCGCTCCGCGCGGATGATCTGGGCCTGGGTATTTGTCTCAATGAGATCAACCAGGGCTTCCCAGATGCTGTCGTTTTGCCCGGCGTCCGCGGCAATCCAGGCAAAACCCAATTCCATGAGCTGGTGCTTGTCCTGGCTCCCCGTCTCCGCCGCCGAGACGCCCAAGCGCTGTCTCGCCTTGGCGAGGAGGCTTTTTACCTCCCGCCGCTTTTCCTTGAGGGAGTGGACCCACGGCGCGTGCAGGGTGATAACTGCTGATGAAACGACCATCGGTTTTTCCTCCCTTCGATCTTTGTTTCTATTATAGTCCAATCCCGTGAAAACCGCAAATCTTCGTCTTGCGCCCCCTGGAAAGATCGGGTACAATAGGGCTACGACCATGCCGCGGCGTCAGATCCCGGCTTTGGGCCCGGACGCGGGGAGAGAAGCTCCGCCAGGCCGACCTCGGTTTTCGGGGGTGTCGGGATGCGGGACCCGCCTCTCTCGAGGACGGACACCGGCTCTGCGGGGCCGCTCTTTTGCTCGGCGCTATAGCGTGCCGGGCAAAATCATATAAGACGCCATGCATTTTCTCCGGACGGGCGGCTCAAAAGCCCAGCGCCGGACAGGCAAACATCAAAGAAAGGAGGCGGGGCGCATGAACAAGGTCATCGGCATCTTGGCCCATGTGGACGCGGGAAAGACCACCTTTTCCGAACAGCTCCTCTACCACACCCACGCCATCCGCGCCCTGGGCCGGGTGGACCGGGGGGACGCCCATCTGGACACCCACCCACTGGAACGGGAACGGGGCATCACCATCTTTTCCGGCGTGGCCTCCTTCTCCTACGAGGGGGACACCTACACGTTGGTGGACACCCCCGGACACGCCGACTTTTCCGCCGAGATGGAGCGCGCCCTCTCTGTGATGGACGGGGCCATCCTCCTCATCAGCTGCGCCGAGGGCGTGGACGCTCACACCGAAGCCATCTGGCGGCTCCTGCGGCGGCGGAAAATTCCCACCTTTCTCTTTCTCAACAAAACCGACCGGGTGGGGGCCGACCCCGCCCGCACCCTCGAGGAGCTGCGGGCCCGGTTTTCCCCCGCGGTTTTCTCCCTGGACGGCGCCTTTGACGGGGAACGGCTATCCGGCGCGCCCTTAGAAGAGGTTATCAGCCAGGACGACGATCTCCTGGCCCGGTATTTCAGCGGGGAGGACGTGGGAAGGGAGGCGGTGACGCTCACCCGGCGGCTAGTAAAGGAATGCCGCTTCTTCCCCTGCCTTTCCGGTAGCGCCCTGCAGGACGAGGGAATCGACGCCTTTCTCCGAGCCCTGCACGCCCTCACCGAGACGTCCTATCAGGAAGAGGGGCCGCCCGCCGGGCGGATCTATCAAATCCGCCACGACGCCAAGGGAAACCGCCTGTGCTTTGTAAAGCTCACCGGCGGCGTCCTGCGGGTCCGGGACGAGATCGGCGGGGAGAAGATCACCGCCATTCGCCGCTATGCCGGGGACCGGTTCGAGGCGGCGGACACCGCCCGGGCCGGGGAGCTTGTCGCCGTCACCGGCCTCTCCCTCCCGGCAGGCCGGGGCTTTGGCGGGGAACCGGACGCCATGCCTCCCAACGTGACCCCCATGCTCAGCGCCCAGGTCCTCTTTGACCCGGCCCTCCCCGCGCCCGAGGTGGTGCGGTGTTTTAGGGAGCTCGCAGACGAGGACCCGGCACTGGCTGTGCGGTGGGACGCCCGGCTGAGGGAACTGAGCGTGCAGATCATGGGCGTGGTGCAATTGGAGGTCTTGGAGGCCCTCTGCCGGGAGCGGTTCGGTCTCTCCGTTTCCTTCGGCCCCAGCCGGGTCCTTTACAAGGAGACGGTGGACGCGCCGGCGACGGGCTACGGCCATTTTGAGCCGCTGCGCCACTACGCCGAGGTGCATCTGCGCCTCACCCCCGGCGCGCCGGGAAGCGGTATTGTCTTTGAAAGCCTGTGCTCCACCGACGTCCTGGACCTCAACTGGCAGCGTCTCATCGGCACCCATGTGCTGGAAAAGGAGCACCGTGGCGTCCTCACCGGCGCGCCGCTGACCGACGTGAAGATTTCCCTCCTCACAGGCCGCGCCCATCTCAAGCACACCGAGGGCGGCGACTTTAGAGAGGCCACCTACCGGGCCATCCGCCAGGGGCTCATGGGGGCAAAAAGCGTCCTACTCGAGCCCATCACCGCCTTTGTCATCGAGGTATCTCCCCAGGACGTGGGTAGGGTCCTCTTTGACATACAGCGGATGTCCGGCGAGACCGAACCTCCCCTCCCCGACGGCGGCAGAACGATCATCCGGGGCCGGGCGCCCGCCGCCTGTCTCATGGACTACCCCCGGGAGCTCATTTCCTTCACGAAGGGCGCGGGGCGCATCAGTATGCGCTTTGACGGTTACGCCCCCTGCCACAACGCCGAAGAGGTCATCGCCCAGGCGGGCTACGACCCCGAGCGGGACTTGGAAAACACCCCCGATTCAGTCTTTTGTTCCCACGGGGCGGGGTATCCGGTCAAATGGAACGAGGTGGAAAACCACATCCACTGCAAATAAAAGGGCTTACAGACCCGCGAAAGGGGAACTACCGATGAAAGACTACCGGCGCTCCTACCCGCTCTTTTCCCTGTGCGGGCTAAATTGTGGGCTGTGTCCCATGCGCCTTGGCGGCTACTGCCCCGGCTGCGGCGGCGGGGAGGGGCACCAGCCCTGCGCCGTCATCCGGTGTGGCAGGGATCACGGCAATCCGGCGTACTGCTATGAGTGCGCCGCCTTCCCCTGCCCCCGCTTGGAGGAGCTCTCGGCTTACGATTCCTTCCTCACCCACCGCCGCATGATTGCCGACCTGCAAAGGGCCAAGGAAATCGGCATCGATGCCTACCAGTTGGAACTCGCTGAGAAAATCCGCATCCTGGACAGGCTGCTGGCCCGGTATAACGATGGGCGTAAGAAGACCCTCTTCTGCCTCGCCGTCACCCTCTTTGACCTCAAAACCCTGGAAAAAGTGATGGCAAAGCTCGAAAAGGAAGCCGGGGAGGACATGTCTCTTAAAGAGCGGGGCGCTCTGGCGGCGCGTTACTTCCAGGACGCGGCCAAAGAGAGGGGCATTGAACTCAAGCTCCACAAAAAGAAAAAATAGGCTGTGAAGAAATCAAGAACCCCGGGAGAAAGCTTTCGCTTTCTCCCGGGGTTTGCCGCGTGATATGGATGAAACGGCCCGATTGCCGTGCCGCCTCGGTACATTAGGCCGGGACAACGGCCGGGGCCGTTTCAATGCGCTAAGAGCCCGCGCGAATGGATAGGGGCCCTCCGGGCAGGCGGACGGAAAAAACGAGGCGCGCTGTCAGCAGGAGGGCAGTCCCACCCGCCGCCCCGTGGGCAGTCCCCGGACCTCTTACAGCAGGATGCGGCGCTCGTTTGCAAAGATGCCCGCATACTGCTTCATGCCGAAGCGGCGGGTGAAGAGCTCGCACTTGCACAAAAAGAGGTAGTAAATATTGAGCCCGCACTCGTGGAGGGTCTCGAAGTTGCCCTGTCCCTTGGCGATGATCACATCGGCCCCGGTGAGGGCGTCCCTTGCCTCCCCCGAGAGGAAGGGCAGATAGGTGCCCGGCAGGGCGACGCCGCTGCCCATGACCGGCACCACGTCCGTGAGCCCCACCTCTTCGGCGTCGATGAGGGTGGCGTCGTTGATGGTCTCCGCCCCCCGGACGACGGCGGTGATGGAAAGGCCGGGATAGCGGCGCTTTAGCTCCTCGATGAGGAGCTTGTCGGCCACGATCTCCCCGCAGTTATCCGTCAAGTAGACAAGCCTCTCGGCTTTCTCCAAGTCCGCGAGAAAGGCCGCGTAGGTGCCGGGGTCCAGTTCCTCCTCCAGCGCCCGGTCGAGGAGCCCCTCCAGCACCTCCTTGTCCACGTTTTCCATCGCGCCAAAGTCGATGTAGTTGCCCACCCGGGCGTAGCGCATGGCGGCGGACAGCGGATCCTTCGCGGCGGCGATCTTCTCCCGCAAATCCGGCTCGGTTAAAAGCATCAGGCGGTTATAGCCTTTGTTAATCTCCCGGAAGCTGGGCGTCGCCCCCAGCATCTCCTCCCCGAGCTCCTTGAGGTAGACCGACGCCACGGGCGCGGGCTCCCCGCTGTGCTCGGAAAGCAGCCCCAGCACGCGGACCATATATTCTTTTTTGAGCGTCTCGTCGGAGAGCGGGCGGATTTTTTCCTCCTCCCGCCGGACGATGCAGCTAATACAGGATGCGTTGAGATTCATGGATGTCCCTCCCCTTTTCTTGTCCTTCTATGATACCCGTTCTCCCCCTTTTTTGCAAGGGTGGGACGACTGCGCGTCAAAAGGCCCCCGGAACATTCCAGGGGCCTTTTCGTTTTATTTGCGGATGTCCAGGAGCTTCTGTTTGAGCTCGCCTTCCAGCCGTCCCAGTTCCAGTTCGGCGGCCCGGCGCTTCTCCCGGCCCTCGTCCTGGATGCGGATGACCTCGTCCAGGGTGGTGATCAGGTTCTCGTTGGTGTGCTTGAGGGTCTCGATGTCCACGATGCCCCGCTCGGACTCCTTGGCCGTCTCGATGGTGGCCATCTTGAGGGTCTCGGCGTTTTTGCGCAGCAGCTCGTTGGTCATGTTGGTGACCTCCCGCTGGGCTTCCGCCGCCTGCTGGGAGTGGGCGACTCCCAGCGCCAGCACCATCTGGCTCTTCCACAAAGGGATGGTGTTGACCAGGGTGGACTGGATTTTGTCCGACATCAGGGTGTCGTTGCTCTGCACCAGGCGAATCTGGGGAGCCATCTGGATGGAGATCATCCGGGTCAGCTCCAGATCGTGGATTTTCTTTTCAAAGCGGTTGCACAGGGCGGACAGGTCGTTGGCCGCCTGGGCGTCCTCGGGCAGCCCCGTCTGATGGGCCCGCTCGGTGAGGGCGGGCAGGTCCTTCTCCCGCACTTCGTTGAGTTTTTTCTTGCCCGCCAGGATGTACATGGAAAGCTCTTTAAAATAGACCTTGTTGAGCTCGTACATCTTGTCGAGCATGGCCACGTCTTTGAGCAGCTGGACCTGGTGGTTTTCCAGCACCGTGCAGATCTTGTCCACGTTGGCTTCCGCCTTGTCGTACTTAGCCTTCATGGCGGTGATTTTATTGGAGGAGCGCTTAAAGAAGCCGAAGAAGCCCTTCTCGTTTTCCTCCACGTCAAAGCTCTTGAGCTCGGTGACCACACCGGAAATCAGCGTTCCAATTTCGCCCAAATCCTTGGTGCGGACGTTGCCCAGCGCCGTCTCGGAAAAATCGGCGATCTTCTTTTGGGCTCCGGCGCCGTATTGCAGCACCATATTGGAGTTGGAAAGCTCGATTTTTTCGGCAAAATCGGCCACCATTTTGCGCTCCTCCTCGGTGAGGGCGCTTTCATCGAGCACCGCCGTCTCGGGCGATGCGGCGGGCGTAATCTCCACGGCGGCGGCAGGGGCGGGGGCCTCCTCGCCGAAGGGGTCCAGGGTCAGGCTGGGGATGTTGTTCTCTTCGCTCACTTACAGTTCCTCCTTTGGGCGTTGCCCTTGTGTTCCGCCCCTGATGGGCGAAAGGCTTTCTCTTTTCTATCGGCCGTCGGCGGAATGGGAGCCGAACTTCTGTCCGGTCAGTCCCTCCTGGGCCAGCATGGTCTCCAATGCGGAAATATCGGTGGAAATATCCAGCGCGTCGTCTTCAAACAGGCCGTCGAGCAGGTTCTCGAAGGCGAGATTGATGGTGTCCAAGGTCTCCTCGATCTCCTTTTTGGCCGAGAGGATATTCTCCCCCTGGACCGGCTGGCCGTCAAAGTCACGGTAAGCCCCCACCAGCTTGAGGGTGATGGGCAGATAATAGCTCATAAATTTGCGGATATCGGGGAGCTTTTTGGGGTGGCCCTCCACATATTCAAAGATCTTGGCGGTCACTTCTTCCAGCCTGTCCAGCTTTTGGGAGATGATCTCCCCGGGAATGGCGTCGTTGGCCCGGCGGATTTCCTCCCGGTAACGGGCGCCCTCGGCCAGCATTTCCTGTAAAGCGGCGGCCTCGGGGTCCTTCTCCCGCAGCTCTCTGGCCCGGCGCTCCTCCTCTTCAATCTCCTTGAGATGGCGTTGGGTCTCCAGATACTGGGCGTAGGTGGCCTCGTCGGTCATCAGACAGGTCTTCTGCTCGTCCAAATGCCCCTGGGGGAACAGGCGGTCCTTTATCATCTTTTCCAGGTCCTTGACAACAAATTCCACCCGCTCGCCCACGCTGTCGGCCAGCTCCTTGATCGAGCAGTAGGTGCGCCCGTTCAACACCTTCTGGTACTGCCGGTACCGTTTAAACCGGCCCCGCAGATGGTTCCCCCTTCCCATCAGCACCAACCCTATGGCAAAGGCGGGGCCCAGTATGACGAGGGGAGACAGGCTGACCATGGTGCCGATGAGGAAATTATAGACGCTCCAGCAGATCAAAAACCCGAAAACACAGGTAAGAATCATACCGAAGGCCAAGAAAAACGCGCCCAAATCGGTGCTGGATTTTCCCTGGGCGTAGGGCGCCACCTGCCGGTTCATCACCGGCGGGCGGTAGGGGGGCTGGTAATTTTTCGCCTGCTGTCTGGGAGGCCGGGGCCTCGACCAACGCTGGTAGGACTGCTGGTAGCTTTGCTTCCACTGCCATGGCTCCCGGGGTGGCTGCTGACCGCCCGGAGCGCCCGGACCCGGACCTCCTTGCTGGAAATTGCCCGGCCCAAAGGGGTCATAGCGCGGATCGGGTGGAGGCGGGGGCGTATAAGGCGGTCGGCTGATATTCTGCACCGCCGAATGGATGGAATCCTTTAAGTCTTCAAAGTCACTGGAGTTGAGCACATTGCGCACGGCTCTGCCGATATCACGGCCTAAATTGGATAAATTGTCTTCTCTCATGCTTTCCCTCCATTGCCGGCAGCAAGGGCCGGATAATCACATTCATTATAGCCTATTGGAAGAAAAATAACAATAAAAAGGTGGCCCGTCAAAAAAAGATAACAATTCGTCCAAATTTTCCCCCGCTGCTTTCGCTCCGCCGCCTAGCCCAGCCGACGGCAATGGTTGGCGAAACGCCATCACTGCGCCTTCAGCCCGCTGCCTTGGGGCGCAAAGGGCTCGTGAACCTTGAGCGAAATAAGGCGGCCCCACCGCATGGGAAGGAGACCCTGAAAGCGGGGGCCGGCCATCTCGGGTAAGGCCTGGCCCTGGGGGAGTTCGGCGTTTTTCCACAACCGCGCACGCCAAAGTTCATCCATGGACGGAAACTTAGGGGGCGGCCCGGCCCGGGGGGAGGCGCGGCCTACGTTTTCGTCCCGAGGCACGGACGCAAAAAGCCGGAGGCTCTTTCGCCTCCGGCTTTTCCTCTTTGGATTCGTTATCTGCAAGCCAGATGATAGATGGCCGCACAGGACTCTTTGGTCATGGGCAGGAAGTGGCCGATACTCCGCTGTCCGATACGCATATTCTCCACCATGGCGGGGATGTCCTCCTCCTTGGCGCCCAGCTCCGCGAAGCTCGTGGGCATGCCGATGGAGTGCCAGAACCGGCGCAGGGCGGCGATACCCGCTTTGACGGTGTTCTCGGGATGGGCAAAGTCCATCTGACAGCCCAAAACCCGGACGGCCAATTGCGCGAAGCGGCTCAGGTCGTGGTGTTGGGAGACATACTCCATCCACGCCGGGAAGATGACCGCCAGCCCCGCGCCGTGGGCGCAGTCATACAGGGCGGAGAGCTCATGCTCGATTTCGTGGCTGGCCCAGTCCTGCTCCCGGCCCACGCCGCAGATGTTATTGTGGGCCACGGTGCCCGCCCACATGATGTTGGCCCGGGCCTCGTAGTCGCCCGGATTTTCCATGACTTTGGGCACTTCGTTTAACATGGTCAGCAGGATGCCCTCGCACATCCGGTCGGTGATCTCCACGTCGGGGGTATTGGTAAAGTAACGCTCCAGCACATGCACCATGATGTCCACCGCACCGCTGGCGGTCTGGTAGGGGGGCAGGGTCATGGTCAGTTCCGGGTTCATGATGGAGAATTTGGGGCGCAGGACGTCGCTGCCGGTGCCGCGCTTAAACATGCCCTTTTCCTGGGTGATGACGGTGTCGCCGGAGGCTTCGCTGCCCGCGGCCGCGATGGTCAGGACGGTTGCCACCGGCAACGCCTTTTCCACCACGGGCCGGTTGGGATTGTCGTCGTAGAAGTCCCAAAAGTCGCCGTCGTAGGGCACGCCCGCGGCGATGGCCTTGGCCGAGTCGATGGCGCTGCCGCCGCCTACGGCCAGGATAAAGTCCACGCCCTCCTTGCGGCACAGTTCGATGCCCTCATAGACAAGGCCGCTGCGGGGGTTGGGCTGGACGCCGGACAAGGTGACATAGGTGATGCCCTCCTTGTCGAGTGATGCTTTGACCCGGTCGATGAGGCCGCTTCTCACAGCGCTGCCGCCGCCAAAGTGGAGCAGCACCCGGGTGCCGCCGAATTTTTTGACGTATGCGCCGGTGTTATTTTCTTCTCCCTTGCCAAAGACAAACATGGTGGGACTGTAAAAATTAAAGTTTTCCATCTACTTCTTCCTTTCTTCCGTCCTGATTCAAATCGAATACCGCCCATTGCGGTATATCCTTCCTCATTATATTGCAAAACCTTCCATTGGACAAGAGCGCCACAGGAAAAAGGCCCGCCTTTTATCCCCTGAACCCAAGGGCACGGTGCCTGCGGACGGTCTAGGTGCATTTTTCTCCCCTTCTTCCGCCGGGAAGGACGTCTTTCATTTTCTCGCAGGGGATGGCAGAAAGTTGGTATCGCCGAAAGTTGAGCGTCCAGAGGGGATCCCGCAATAAAAAGATGAGACGCAAAAGCGGTGGATTACCAACCGCTTTTGCGTCTCATTGGTTTGGAAAGCGCTGATCAAAAAGATACCCAGCTTTCAGCTTGTGCATAAAAAAATGCACCCCACAAAGTGAGGTGCGCGTCTTGAGAGCGGCAGTTTGCCGCTGGTGCGGGCGGTGGGACTTGAACCCACACACCGAAGTACTGGCTCCTAAGACCAGCGCGTCTGCCATTCCGCCACGCCCGCAGAAGGCTTCCTCACGGAAGAGGAAGCGCCAGTTATCACTACATTCATTATTTTATCATACAAAAAAGGGGGTGTCAACGAAGCTCCAAAAGGCCCTTGTCCAGCATGGACTGGGCCGCCAAAAGGATGCCCATCTTGGCGGCGGAATAGATGAGCCCCCCCTGGAGCCACGCCGCATAGGGCTCCCGGAGGGGAGCGTCGGCGGAAAGCTCGATGGAAGCGCCCATGGTAAAGGCGCCCGCCGCCATGATGACCTGGCTGTCGTAGCCGGGCATATCCCAGGGCTCGGGCGCCACATAGGCGTCCACCGCCGCGCCCTTTTGCACCCCCTGGCAGAAGGCGATGAGCCGCTCCGGGTCCCCCAGCCGCACCGCCTGGATAATATCCGCCCGCTCTTCGTCGTACCGGGGCGTCACCCCAAAGCCCAGCAGTTCAAAGAGGGCGGAGGCAAAGACCGCCGTCTTGAGGGCGTTAGCCGTGGTGGTGGGCGCGAAAAAGAGGCCCATATAGAGCTCACGATTCTGCTCGAGGCTGCACCCCACCTCCTTGCCCATGCCGGGCGCCGTCAGACGGTAGGCGCACTGCTCCACCCATTTCGCTTTTCCCGCGATGTAGCCGCCGGTGCGTGCAAGGCCGCCGCCCGGGTTTTTGATGAGGGACCCGATGATGAGGTCCGCTCCCACCTGGGTGGGCTCCATTTTCTCCACAAATTCGCCGTAGCAGTTGTCCACCATGACCACGATATCGGGGTTCTTCTGCCGGGCGAGCTTCGCCATCCTGCCCACGGCCTCCACCGAGAGGGAGGGGCGCAGGGAATAGCCCCGGGAACGCTGGATATAGGCCACCTTGGCGCCCACACAGGCGTCGGGGATGGCGTCATAGTCGGGTGCCTCCCCGGCCATGGCCACCTCCTGGTAATGGATGCCGTACTCCTTCAGGGAGCCGCAGGGGCCCTCCCCCCGGATGCCGATGGCCTCCTCCAGGGTGTCGTAGGGCTTGCCGGTCAGGGAAACCATAGTGTCCCCGGTGCGCAGTACGCCAAAGAGCGCCGTTACCAGCGCGTGAGTCCCCGAGACAAAGGTGTGGCGCACCAGGGCGTCCTCACACCCCATGGCCTGGGCAAAGACGGCGTCCAGGGTATCCCGGCCCCGGTCGTCATAGCCGTAGCCGGTGGTGCCGTGCAGATGATACTCGGATACATGATTTTCGGTAAAGGCGGAAAGGACTTTGAGCTGATTGTATTCGGATATCTCATCAATCCGTCCAAAGGCTTCCCCGCACATCTTTTCCGCTTCCTCCCCTATTCTTTGAAGGGCGGGCGCAATTTTAAAAAATTCCTGCTGCATCGGTGTTCTCCTTATGTATTCTAATAATCCCATCGTTTTCTATCTCAAAGCCCGCCTTTTCATAGACCCGGCGGGCCGTTTCGCTTTCTGTCAGCAAATGAAAGGTGCGCCCCGGAAATTTGGCAAACAGGTGCCATAAAATCCGGGTGCAAAATCCTCTGCCCCGCATGTCCGGGCGGGTGGCAATGTCCCGAAGCAGGATGTGGTCTTCCAGCACATCCGCCGTGGCCGTGCTCACAAGCTCCCTCTCTGCCCGGATGCCCCAAAGGCTGCGCTGGCCCCGGCGCGCCCGGTGGCTCAAGTCGCAGTACCAGCCGTCGAAGGGGGTCCGCGCCGCCAAAGCGTCGCACATCCCCAACAGGCGGTATACTTCCTCCGGTCGGGGAGCGAGAACCTCGGCATCCAACTTTCCCGCGATGTCCCGGGCGGTCAATGAAACCGCCCGTGCTTTCCATGCCGCGCCCAAATGCGCGGCGACGGCCTGATCGCACCAGAGGGTTTCCCAGCGCCCGTCCGCTTGCAGGAGCGCCGCCACTTCCTCCGCGGCGGCGGAAGAAAGGGCCCATGCCGCCCCCTGGCCATAAAAGCACCCGGCTCCGCCGGTGGTTACCGGATATGTCTCATCCAAGGCGCTGTTTCCAGTCACCCGCGGGGTCCCATTCTCCGATGCGGCACCGTCCACTCTCCCGGCTCCGCCGGTGGCTGCCGGGTTGGTCTTGCCCAAGGCGCTGTTTCCCATTACGCGCAGGGGACCGTTCTCCGATGCGGCCTCTTCCAATCTTCCAGCTCCGCCGGCGGCTGCCGGGTTGGCCTTGTCTAGATCGCCGTTTCCCATCACGCGCGGGGGGCCGTACACCAAACCGGCCTCTTCTGCCCTTCCGGCTCCTGGATGCAGCCCTTCCCCGTCCTCTGGTGCGGGATAAACCCCGTAGACTTGGGAAAAGGGGTAGCGGTTTTCATAGGCGGCGAGGTCCAGCGCGCAGAGGAGGGGAAGGGTGCCCATCCGAGCGAGAGGCCCCGCCGCCTCCGGGCGCATGAGCTTCATCACAGCGCGGGCGCGGGGCCTTCCATCCCCAGCAGGGCGGCGGTCAGGTCCCGGGTGGCGGCAATGTCCTCGACCTTGAGGACACAGGAGGGGGAATGAAGATACCGGCAGGGCAGGCTGACCGCCAGCGTCCGCACCCCGGACCGGGAGACGTGGACCGCGTGGGCGTCGTTGCCGCCGTAGACCCCTTCCTTGATCTGGACCGGGATGTCCCGGCGCTTTGCCGTATCCATGGCAAAGCGGACAAGCCCCTTGTCATAGATGGTGCCCTTGTCCATCACCGAGAGGACCGGGCCCTTCCCCAAACGGCAGACCTGGTTTGCCGGCGCAACCCCTGCGATGTCGGCGGCGGTGGTGGTTTCCAGCACGATGGCCACGTCGGGGGCCACTTCGTACGCCGCGGCCTGGGCTCCTCTCGTCCCCACCTCCTCCTGGGTGGTGAAGACAAAGGTGGTGTCAAAGGGGATGTCCCCCTGGATGAGATCGATCATGATGGCGCAGCCCGCCCGGTCGTCCAAAGCGCGGCCTTTGACAAAGCCGTCGCCAAAGGAGACAAAGGCGCTGTCCCACACCCCGCTGTCCCCGAGGCGCACCAGCGACTCCGCCTCCTCTTTGGAGGAAGCGCCGATGTCGATGGAAAGAGTCTCCACCTGCGGCATCTCGTCCCGCTCCGCGGCCGACTGTAAATGCATGGCCTTGGTGCCGATGACGCCCCGCACAGCCTGGGGACCCACGAGAACCGGCTTGCCGATGATGACCCGGGCGTCGATGCCGCCCACCGTATCAAAGCGGAGCATGCCGCTTTCGGTGATGCCGGTGACGATAAAGCCGACTTCATCCATATGTGCCTCCACCATGAGCCGGTGGGCGGGGGCCTTGGCTCCCTTCTTTTTACAGATCAAATTGCCCAGGGCATCGGTGCGCATGTCACAGTGGCCCTCCAACTGTCCCCGGATATAGGCCCGCACCGCCCCTTCGTCGCCGCTGACGCCGCCGATTTGGGAGAGGTCTTTGATGAGCCGCATGAGTTTTTCCATCTCAGTCCGCCTCCCTTTCCGTCCCGCCGAAGCGGTCGATGATATACTCCGCCATGAGTGCCGCGCACGACTCGATGTCCCGGACGTCGACGAGCTCCGCCGGGGTGTGCATATACCGAAGCGGAATGGAGAGAAGCCCGCACCGCACGCCCGAGCCGGTCAGGGTGATGACGTCGGCGTCGGTGGAGGTAGGCCCCGCCATGACTTCCAGCTGATAGGGAAGGCCGCGATCCTTGGCGCATCGGATGAGTCCGTCGCTCATTTCACGGGAGAGGACGGGGGAAACGCCAATCATGGGGCCTTTGCCCAGCTCCCCGCATTTTTCTTTGGGCGCGTCGTCAGTGAGGGCGAAGCTGACGTCCACCGCAATGGCATGGGTGGGGCAAAGGCCGAACGCCCCCGTCTTGGCCCCGTTGCACGCGAGTTCCTCCCGGGTGCTGAGGACCACGCTCAGCCCGCAGGTGAGCTCCTCGTCTTTCAGAAGTTCCGCCGCCCGGATGACGGCCGCGCAGCCCGCCCGGTTGTCCAGCGCCTTGGAGCTGATGCAGTGTTCCCCCATGGCCGCGCCGCTGTGGCAAACTACCACCCGGTCGCCTAAGGAGATTTTCTCCTTGGCCTGCTCAAAGGAAAGCCCCACGTCCACGGCAATTTCCTCCATGGGAGGAATCTTTTTGGCATCGTCCCCCCGCTGCAAATGGGGTGGGATCGAGCAGACGACGCCGTCGAGCTTCTCCCTTCCCAGCACCTTGACCGGAGAGGCGAGGAGGGTCCGGCGGTCGACGCCGCCCACCGCCGCCACCCGCAGGAACCCGTCGGGCAGGATGTGGGTGACGATCATGCCGATTTCGTCCATATGGGCGCAGAGCATCATATGGGGCCCCCCGTCTTTCGGCGCGCGGAGGGTGCAGATGAGGTTGCCCAGGGCGTCGGAGCGCACCTCTCCCCATCCCTTGAGATAGCTTGCGGCCACATGGGCCGCGCTTTGTTCATCGCCGCTGACGCCATAGCATTGGGCCAGGGTCAGGGCCAATTTCTTTCCATCCAATATACATTCCTCCCGCTTTAAAGCGCGCGGACCAGGGACTTAAAGTGTTCGCCCCTCGTCTCGAAATTCTGATAGAGGTCAAAGCTGGCGCAAGCCGGGGACAGGGTGACGATGTCGCCATCCACCGCCAGCTCCGCCGCCTTTTGCACCGCTTCCTCCATGGAGCCCACCCGATAGATGGGGAGCTTTTCCCCGTCAAAACCGGAGAAGCCCCGCACCGTGTCCTCGATCTTATCGGCGGTGGCGCCCATGAGGATGAGCGCTTTTACCTTCTCGATGATCTTGGGCGCCAGAGGGAGGAAGGGGATCTTTTTATCGTAGCCGCCGGCGATGAGAATCACCTTCTGTTTAAAGGCGTTGAGTCCCGCGATGGTTCTCGTGGGGCTGGTGGCGATGGAGTCGTTATACCAGCGCACCCCGTCCCGGATGCGGACGAGCTCGATGCGGTGCTCCACCCCGCCGAAGTTTTCGGCGATCTTGACGATGTTTTCCAAGGAAACAAGGCCCCAGGTGGCCGAGATGGCCGCCAGGAAGTTGAGCACGTTGTGGTCGCCGGGAATTTTGATGGCGTCCCGGTTCATGATTTTGAGGACATTGCCGCTGTCGGCATAGAAAATGTCCCCCGCTTCGTCCATATAAGCGCCCCGTTCCACCGGGCCCTGCATGGAGAAGGTGACGAGTTTTCCCCGCACGTCGGGTGCCAGGGAGGCGGCCAGCTCGTTATCCACCCCCAGCACCGTGGTGGAGAAGGCGTTTTGATGCAACAGGATGTTTTTCTTCGCCGCGATATATTCTTCCATGGTGCCGTGGACGTCCAGGTGGTTGGGGGCGATGTTGGTCACCACGGCGATATCCGGGCTCTGGCGCATGGAGAGCAGCTGGAAGCTGGAAAGCTCCACCACCGCATAATCTTCGGGCCCCATTTCCTCAATGTGGGAGAGCAGGGGTTTTCCGATGTTGCCGCCCAGATGCACCCGCTTTCCCTGAGCCTTGAGCAGCTCGCTGATGAGGGTGGTGGTGGTGGTCTTTCCGTCCGAGCCGGTGACCGCGATGAGCTTAGCGGGACACAGATCAAAGAAGACTTCCATCTCGCTGGTGACCACTTTGCCCTCTTCCCGCGCCTTTTTTAGCGCCTCGTGGTGGAAATACATGCCCGGGGTGCGGAAAATCATATCTCCATCCAGTTTATCCAGGTAGTGCTCCCCCAAGATAAAGTCGATGCCCTGGGCCTTGAGCTTTTCATATTCCTCCCCCATCTGTTCGGGGGTTCTCCGGTCCCGGATGGTCACATGGGCCCCCTTCTTCGCAAAGAGGGAGATGAGCTCCCGGTGACTGACGCCCAGGCCGATAAAGGTGACGTCTCTGCCCTTCATTTGATCGAAAAACTGCGCGACTGTGCTGTCCATAGATTTCCTCCAGAATTCCGGCGCGGTCTCCGCCCGGATTTTTGTCAATCGCAAAGCCGCATGGGACCTTTCCCCCCGCGGCAGCGTCTAAACTACATATTCTATTATTATACGTGGATGAACTAAAAATATCAATCCAGCCACATCGGAGACCGAAAAAGGAGGCAAGGATGTGACGGGGAACTTCGCCGCACAATGCGGCGAAGTTCCTAATTTGACCGGCTCGGAAAAGGCAGCGGACTTGTCCGCTGGAAACGATGCGAAGCGGCTAAGTTATGACAGCGGTTTTATTGGCCTGACCGGAGGGAAAGCGCAGAGGCGTCTATCTATGCGATCAAGCGACCCGCAGGGACGCGCAGCCGCAGGATGAAATCATGCGTTTTCAGGGGATTGGATATGCGCCCCAACAAGCAGTTTTGCCGCAAAAACCCTCCGGGGCTTTGGTGGCAAAAACGCAAAGTGTGTACCACTTTGCATTGCTTGCGTTTTTTGTTTCACATTCACGCGCAGTATCGTCCCCGTTTCCTTTTTTTATTTTTGTATGTTATACTGTTTTCAGGAAAAGAGGTGGGGCCGGAGTGGACAACTTGACGATCGCCAACATCGCGCTTGATATTTTCTGCTTGGTCCTCTGCCTGATCCCAATTGTCTATCTGGTGAATGACCGCCGTTATCAGCTCAAATTGAATCGGTTTTTTATGGGGATCAGCATTTCCAACGCATTTATGATCATCGGAGATTTGGCGGATTGGTGTATTAAGGACGTTTCAGAGCCAACAATGGCGCTGGCACTCTCCCTGCTTTCCCTGCTGTTTTACATCAGCTCCGCCTTTGTACTATATTTCTTTGCCCGGTACATGGACGAATATTTGAAGCTGTCCGGCCGGGTCAGAACGATTTTCCTGGCCGTCATCACGGCCCTGTGCGCGGTACATATATTCTTCGCCGCCATCAGCCCATTCACAGGCGCGATCTACTATGTATCGGCCAGCGGATATCAGCGCGGCCCCCTATTTATGATCTCGCAGATGGTCCCGCTGCTGTGCTATCTCTCGTTCACGTTCCTGGTCATTTGGTGCCGGAAGAAGCTGACCCGGCGCGAAGTGATCTTCTTCCTGCTGTATATCTTCATCCCGCTGGGCGGTGGGGCGGCGCAAATGTTCTGCCGTGGGATCGCCGTCGTAAACGTGGGCGTGACACTGGCCCTGCTGTTCATCTTTGTCAACATCCAGTCCGAGCGCGACCTGCTGGTAAAACAGCAGGAAAAGGAACTGGCGGAGAGCCGCATCGACATCATGCTCTCCCAAATTCAGCCCCATTTTCTCTACAACGCCCTTACCACGATTCGTCAGCTCTGTGACGTGGACCCTAAGCAGGCGAAAGAGGCCGTCCGGGACTTTTCCCTATTCCTGCGGGGCAACATGGATTCTCTCAAGAGTAAAGCGCCCATTCCTTTTGAACAAGAGCTTTCCCATGTAGAAAACTACCTTTCTTTGGAACGCCAGCGGTTCCAGGGTCGACTTCAAATCGTCTATGACATCACCGCGCGGGACTTCTCCCTCCCGCCGCTGACATTGCAGCCCATTGTGGAAAACGCCGTGCGCCACGGTGCGCTTTCCCGGGAGGAGGGCGGCACGGTGACAGTGCATACCGGGGAGACGGACACAGCCTACGTCATCACCGTGCAGGACGACGGGCTGGGTATCCGGGCAACGCTGGAGGATGGCCGGTCCCACGTCGGCATTGAGAACGTCCGGGGGCGGCTGTCCGCCCTATGCGGTGGGACGCTCACCCTGGACAGCGTGGCGGGCGTGGGGACCACCGCCGTCATTACCATCCCCAAGGAGGAAATGCCATGAATTACATCGCCGTGGACGATGAACCGTTTGCCCTGAAAGACCTGGAAGAAGCGTTACACGAGGCCGTGCCGGATGCGGTGCTGCACAGCTTCAACACCCCCAGCAAGGCGCTGGACTATGCCGGGAGTACCCTGGTGAATGTGGCGTTTCTGGATATTGAATTGGGCAGCGTCAGCGGCCTTGTACTTGCCAAAAAGCTGAAAGACCTCCGCCCGGAGGTTCATATCATTTTTGTCACCAGCCACGAGCAATACGCAGTGAAAGCCTTTGAACTTCATGCCACCGGCTACCTGATGAAGCCCGCCACAGCGGAGGACATCCGCCGGGAGCTGACCTTTCTCTACGGCGAGACCTCCCAGAAAAAGCGGGTGCGGGTGCAGACCTTCGGCGGCTTCGACGTATTCGTGGACGGGGTCCCGCTGGAGTTCAAACGGGCCAAGTCCAAGGAGCTGCTGGCCTACCTGATCGACCGGCGGGGAGTCAGTGCCACCGCCGCCGCTGCTTGCGCGGCTCTGTGGGGCGATGCGTCCATTGAGGCCGGCAAAAAGAACTATTTCCGTACTATCGTCAAAGGCTTGCGGGAAGCGCTGAAGGAAGCAGGCATCGAACATATCCTGCTTCGCTCCTGGAACAGCCTCGCCATTATCCCGGAGCAGTTGGACTGCGACAGCTACCACTTCCTGGACGGCGACCCCCAGGCGGTGAACAGTTACCGGCACGACTATCTGACCGACTACGAGTGGGCAGAATTTAGAATGGATTGATTTCCGCAGAAAAGGGCGGCCTCCGTATGGAGGCCGCCCTTTTCTGCGCCCCTTGGCAAAAAATATTTTCATTCATCTGTTAAAAAAATCGGAAAAACGGCCCGGATTTGCAACGGGTTTGCAACGGGTTGTATGTTAACATGATGGCAAGGAGGTGAGGGATGTGCGAATTTTGGTCGTCGGCAGGCGCAGGAAGGACCTGGAACAGCGAACCGCTTGTTTGCGGCAGCTCTACCCCGACGCGGAACTGGTGGCGGAATACGACGCCATGTCCGCCGTAAAATATGCGTTCAATCACGATGTGGACGCGGTGTATACGGAAGTGCAGACCAAGCCCATCGGCGGCTTCGATGTGGTGCGTCTGGTGCGCAAGGTTTGCCCCGACGTTCTAACCTATTTGATCGCGGAAACCGACGCCTACCTCAACCGGGCAGCGGAGGCGCATGTGGACGGTTACTACCTGATGCCCACCAGCGCAGAGACTTTGCGCAGCGGGAACATCCTACACTGGGAGGCAGCTGCGCCATGTTAGGAGAGTGCGAATGAATCATGGAAACAGATCAACAGAATACAAGTCAAGCCAAAAAGTCACTGGAGCAACTCCAGCAGGAAAATAGCGCGCTGCAGTATGATGCCGAGCATGACTGGCTGACGGGCCTCTATAATCACGGCGCAATGAAGCGGTTGGCGGACGAGTGGTTGCTCGCTCGACAGACAGGGGCCCTGATCGCCATGGACTTGGATTATTTCAAGCAGGTGAATGATCGCTACGGACATATTACCGGAGATCTGATTTTACAGAAGGTAGCCTTTATATTAACCAGGTTATTTCCAAACGGCAGCCTAATCGGGCGCATTGGCGGAGACGAGTTCGTGGTTCTGCTTCAGGCTCCCACAGAGGAAAAGGAGATTGACCTGCTCTGCAACCAGCTACGGAGGCGTATGCAGGAGCCCCATCTCAACAAAGGCCTCAAAATCCATTTAGACGTGACGGCAGCCGGTACCCTATATCGCCAGGGCGACTGTTACCGCAGCATGTTTGACCGGGCGGATCAAAAGATCATACAGGGAAAGCGACTGCGGAAGCTTGGGAAAAAGCGTATGGGGCCAATCAAGGACCTTATAAGCGGGATCACTACGGACATGGAGATCATTGCCTCCGAAATTCGGGAGCGTCCCGCCCCACCGGGCTGTTACTGCCAAGATTATGAGACATTTAAGGCGATCTACCGCTACGCTGAACGCAAAATGCGCCGCTCCAAGGATAAGGCGTTCCTTCTTCTGTTTACCTTAACAGACAGCAAGGGAGACTTTCCTGCGTTGGAGAGCCGGGATGCACAGATGGCCGTCCTGGGTGCGGTGATCCATGACGGGCTGCGTATGGGCGATGTGTTTACCCAGTACAGCAGCTGCCAGTACCTGGTCATGGTGTCTGACTTGACCTTAGAAAACGCCGACATGCTTGCCAAACGCATTTGCCAGACCTATCAGCAAGAGCAGGGAGAGACATCGTTTCATACGGTCGTATATTACAGCTATCCCTTACAGCCCACCCGGGTGATGGAAGGCACATAGATCAAATCACCGCGGAGGAAGCAGTCGGCCGAATGGAAGGAGGAAATAATGGGACAGTTGCTGGAAGTGCAGCGCACGGAGCAGAAATATCGGATGGACGTTGCCGAGGCCGAGCGGCTGGGCGCGGTACTGGGGCAGGTGCTGCACCCGGACGAACACAACGGGCCGTATGGCTATCCAGTGCGCTCGCTGTATTTTGATACGCTGGATGACACTGATTATTACAACAAGCTGGTCGGACATGAGATACAGCGCCAGCTGCGGCTGCGGATATACGGCCCGGATGCGGCTACCGCGAAGCTGGAGCTGAAGGAGGAACAGGACGCCTTACAGCGAAAACGATCGCTGATCCTGTCGCGTGCGGCGGCGCAACGCCTGTGTGCCGGTGACCTTTTCCCGCTGCTGGAAGAGGGTTCCTCCTTCGCGCTGGAGCTGTACAGCAGGATGCAACGGTATGTGTACCGCCCCAAGTGTGTAGTGGAATACGATAGAAAAGCATTTTTTGTGGCGGAGTACAACACCCGTATTACATTGGACAGCGGCCTGCGGGCCAGTGAATGTAATCTGAACCTGTTCTCGCCCAGGCTTTTGCTGTACCCCGTGGGGAAGATCAGGACCGTGACCATGGAAGTCAAATTCGACCGCTTTTTACCCAGCCATGTGAAGGTCGCGGTATCCTTGCGGGAGCGCGTGCAGACCTCCGTTACCAAATACTGCACCGCGCGCAGTGTGACGCTGCGCAAGCAGTTTTAGGAAAAAATATGGGATGCGGGTCTGAACCACGAAAAAACGATGAGAAAAACGGCGGCTGTCCGGCCTGTTGGTATTCGCCATGCCGGTGCTGTTCCTGTCCGGGTGCCGGATACAGCAGACGCCGGACAAGCGCTGCCCCGCCGGAGGAGATGGAGGCACCGGAACCCCTGTACATCACCCTGGGCGGCGGAGAATACACCGACTATCCCTAGAGGGAGAGCAGACCCCCGAGGGGCTGCTGGACGGTATCGAGGCGCTGACCGGCTGAGACCTGGCCCGAGCCGACGAGATCACCGACGGCAAGGTAAGCGTTGATGTGACCTTCGTACCGGAAAGCGAGTGGACAAACCCGTTCCATGATGTGCCAGATCATGTCTGGTACTACGACGCGGTGGAGCAGGGCATCATCACCGGCAAGGGCAACGGCATCCTGGACCCCAAGGGTCAGGCCACCCCTGCCCAGGTCGCTGCAATGCTATGCGGTTTTTGAGTAATAGCACGGCTGGATAAGGAGACGTATGGACTACAGGTTTCGCGGCGTGGGGTATTGCTTCAACAAGGAGAAAAAAGAATAAGAGATAGGGCTGTGTGCTGTTTGCATACAGCCCTATCTCTTTCAGAACCCTCTTTTGGCAGTTACCCATTTCTCGTTTATTCTTACTGTTATATGGAGTACCGCCGGAAGGCGGGCTTTTTAATGAATCCAGGCGTCGAGCATCCGGCGCAACTGAGCGGAAAACCCATCCATGGAGGAGCGCAATAGCTCCGCGATCTGCCGGATATCCCCTTCCAGCACGCCGCCGGTGCCCAGCCCGAAGAAGTCCCGGGCGCGGACCCGCTCATAGCGCTTGATGAGCTTTTTGAGCTCATCCCCGGTCTCCGGCGCCATCTTGGTGCGGCCGTTTTGCTGCAAAGTCCCCAGCAACCGGTGGGTTTCGGTGATGATGTCGTCGTATTCCTTGCGCCGCGCCTCTTTGAACCGGGCGATCATCCGCATTTCGTCCCGCTCGTCCACAAACTGCATCTCGATGAGGGTGGCCTCCCCGCCCAGGTCCCGGATTTTATCCTGGAGCCGGACCATGGCGCGGACATTCACCGGATTTTTCGGCAGAATCGCCATGCTTTGCTTGAAGTAGTCCGCGCCCATCTCCTTGAGCTTGCGCCAAACATACACCCGGTTCTTGGAGGGGTTGACCGGGAGGTTATAACCCAGTCCAATCCATTTGACCCGTTCCGGCAAAGGCTCCGCCCCCTTTCTCTGATCTGCTCTATGCTTTTATTCTATTGTAATAGATGTTACTATTTTTCGCAACAGGGAATTTGGAGAAGACGTAGATTCTCTTGTATTTTTGACCAAAAAATGCTATGATAAATTGATATATTGCTTCCCCCGGGATCACAAACCAGCGGGGTGGCAAGGCTAGTTGCATAGGGGGAACGTCCATGTCCGTAAAAAAACTGATTTTACCCGAAATTTATCTCAACAAGCTGGATATATTGGAGACGGAAGTGGCCATCAAGCTCATCAAAGACACCTTTGAACGGGAGCTTGCCAAGGCGCTGCATCTCACCCGCGTATCCGCGCCCCTCTTTGTGCGGCCGGAAAGCGGTCTCAACGACGATCTCAACGGCGTGGAGCGGCCGGTGCAGTTCGACATTCTAGACCTTGGCGCCGACGTCCAGATCGTCCACTCCCTGGCCAAGTGGAAGCGTCTGGCCCTGCGGCGCTACGGCTTCGGACCGGGTACGGGACTTTACACCGACATGAACGCGGTGCGTCGGGACGAAGATCTCGATAATCTTCATTCGGTGTATGTGGATCAGTGGGACTGGGAAAAGGTCATTGACCGAGACCACCGGACCTTCGATTATGTAAAAGAAACGGTGCTCGATATCGTGGGCGCGCTGCGCAAGACCCAAAGCGTGCTGTCCAGGGCCTACCCGGCGCTGGACCACCTGATTGAGGGGGACGTTTTCTTCATCACCTCCCAGGAGCTGGCGGATTTATATCCTCAGCTCACCCCCCACGAGCGGGAAGACCGGATTGCCAAAGAAAAGGGCATCGTCTTCATTTCCCAGATCGGCGGCAAGCTGCGGGACGGCAAACCCCACGACGGCCGGGCCCCCGATTACGACGATTGGCAGCTCAACGGGGATATTCTCGTCTGGTATCCGGTCCTCGACCGGGCGGTGGAAATTTCCTCCATGGGCATCCGGGTGGACCCCCAAAGCCTGGCCGCCCAGCTGAAAGCCGCTGACTGCGAGGAACGCAGCCAGCTCGACTTTCACAAGCGTCTGCTCGCCGGGGAACTGCCGCTGACCATGGGCGGCGGCATCGGACAGTCCCGCATCTGCATGCTGCTGCTGCAAAAGGCACACATCGGCGAAGTGCAGGCCTCCATCTGGCCGGAAGATATGATCGACGAATGCGAGGCCAACGGCATCCATTTGTTATAAACGCCACCTGCGGCGGGCGGACAGTGTCCGCTCCCACATCGCGCCGTGACGCAAGCGAGACGAAAACGCGGGGGACGCGACAGGGTTACATAGGGAACCCAAATCGCGTCATCCTCCAGCGGTAGCTGGTCGCACCGGTAGACGCTAATTTTGGGAGGAATTACTCGGATGAACATCACAAAAATATTCGGTTCCAAGGTCTTTGACGACGCGGTCATGCGCGCGCGTCTGCCCAAGAGCGTGTATGAAAGCCTCAAGCGCACCCGCAAAGAGGGGACGCCGCTGGACGAAAACGTGGCCCATGTGGTGGCGGGCGCCATGAAGGACTGGGCGGTGGAGATGGGCGCTACCCATTACACCCACTGGTTCCAGCCCATGACCAATATCACGGCGGGCAAACACGACGCCTTTTTGACCCCCACCGACGACGGCAAGGTGATTTTGGAGTTTTCCGGAAAGAGCTTGGTCAAAGGGGAGCCCGACGCCTCCTCCTTCCCCTCCGGCGGCCTGCGGGCCACCTTTGAGGCCCGGGGCTACACCGCGTGGGACCCCACCTCACCGGCCTTTGTCAAGGACGGCACCCTGTATATCCCCACCGCCTTTTGCTCTTATACCGGCGAGGCGTTGGACACCAAGACCCCGCTCCTCCACTCCATGGACGTCATCAGTGACAAGGCAATCGAAGTGCTGCGGCTCTTGGGGGTAAACGACGTCAAACGGGTCATCGCCACGGTGGGCGCGGAACAGGAATACTTTCTCATCGACCGGAGCCTCTACGAAAAACGGTTGGATTTAAAGCTCTGCGGCCGGACCCTGTTCGGCGCCCGTCCCCCCAAGGGGCAGGAGCTGGACGACCACTATTTCGGACGCATCCGGCTCAGGGTGAGCAAATATATGCACGATCTGGACGAGGAGCTGTGGAGTCTCGGCGTCACCAGCAAGACCAAGCACAACGAGGTGGCCCCGGCCCAGCACGAGCTGGCCCCCGTCTTTGAATCGGCCAACGTGGCCTGCGACCACAACCAGCTCATCATGGAGACCTGCAAGACCGTAGCTAAGAAAAACGGCTTGGCCTGCCTGCTCCATGAAAAGCCCTTTAACTACATTAACGGTTCCGGCAAGCACAACAACTGGTCGCTCTCCACCGACACGGGCAAGAACCTCCTAAGCCCCGGTAAGGACCCGGCGGACAACGCCGTCTTCCTCACCTTCCTGTGCGCGGTGGTGGAAGCGGTGGATGAATACGGCGATCTCTTGCGCCTGGCGGCCGCCAGCGCCGGCAACGACCACCGGCTGGGCGGGTTCGAGGCGCCGCCCGCCATCGTCTCCATTTTCCTGGGGGAACAGCTCACGAGCTTACTGCAGTCCATCGCCACCGGCGTTAATCCCGACACCGTCTCCCGCCTCATCCTGCACACCGCGGCGGCGGCCCTGCCCGACTTGCCCCAGGACGACTCGGACCGCAACCGGACCTCCCCCTTCGCCTTCACCGGCAACAAATTTGAATTTCGGATGGTGGGTTCCTCCCAGTCCATCGCCTATGCCAATATCTTTTTAAACACCGCCGTGGCCGACGTCCTCTCCCGCTACGGCCAGCGTCTGCGTAACGCCGCCGATGTGTCCAGCGAGGTGCGCCGCATCGTCCACGATGTGGTTGCAGAACACAGCCGGATCATCTATAATGGAAATAACTACACAGAAGAATGGGTGGAGCGCGCCCGCAAACGGGGGCTGCCCATCATGAACACCACCTGCGACGCCATCCCCGCCCTGATTTCTGACAAAAATATCACCCTTTTTGAGCGCCACCACGTGTTTTCCCAGGCCGAGTGCTTCTCCCGGTATGATATCATGCTGGACAATTATATCCACGTCCTCTCCATCGAGGCGGCCACCATGGTGGAGATGGCCCGGCGGACCATCCTCCCCGCCTGCATCCGCTATACTGCCGAAATGGCCAAGGACGCCGCCCTCATTGGGGAGGCCGGCGGTATCCAGGCCCCTGTCACCGACATCGTCAAAGAGCTCTCCGGCCTCATCGGCAAGATCAAGGCCGGCACCTCCGCTTTGGAGGAACTCAATCAGAACGCCGGGGAGGACAAGAGCCATTATCAGACCGCCCGCTATTACTGCGACATCGTCGTCCCCGCCATGCAGCGGCTGCGGGAATGCTGCGACCGGGCGGAAACCATCATCGCGTCCGATGCCTGGCCGCTGCCCACCTACACCGATTTGATCTACCGGGTGTAGGCCCCTTTTCTATTGCTATCTTCTTTATCTAAACGTTTGTTCAGGCAAAGACCCCCCTTCCGCTGAGCGGTCGGGGGGTCTTTGTCGTTTGCCTGTGGGTTTTGTATTCTCACAGAAAAGTGACTGTTTTTTTGTTGAATATTGTCGTTCTTTTCTACGGTTTCTTCCTTGACTTTTCCAACACCATACTATACAATTGGTATTGGCTTTTTAACAAACACAATATCTTGTATTTTAAAAACACACGGAGGGAATCGATCATGCTCACAAAAATCATCAAGCGCGACGGCCGGGAAGTGGCCTTTAATATAGAAAAAATCGCCAACGCCATCTTCAAGGCGGCCCAGGCCACCGGCGGCCACGATTATGAAACGGCATTTTCCCTTGCCTCCCAGGTAGTGGATTACATAGAGAACGATCTGGGCAAAAAGACGCCCAGCGTGGAGGAAATTCAGGACGCGGTGGAAAAAGTTTTGGTGGAAACGGGACATGCCCGCACCGCCAAGGAATTCATCCTCTACCGCTCCGAGCGCACCCGGGTGCGGGAGATGAACACCCGGCTCATGAAGACATACGAGGACCTGACCTTCCAGTCGGCCAAGGACAACGACGTCAAGCGGGAAAACGCCAACATCGACGGCGACACCGCCATGGGCACCATGCTCAAATACGGCTCCGAGGGCGCCAAGCAGTTTTATAAGATGTTCATTCTCGACCCCAAACACTCCGAAGCCCACGAAAGCGGCGATATCCACATCCATGATCTGGACTTCTTGACCCTGACCACCACCTGCTGCCAGATCGATTTGGAAGCCCTCTTTGACGGCGGCTTCTCCACCGGCCACGGCTTTTTGCGGGAGCCCAACTCCATCCAGAGCTACAGCGCCCTGTGCTGCATCGCCATCCAGTCGAATCAAAACGACCAGCACGGCGGCCAGAGTATTCCCAACTTCGATTACGCCATGGCGGGCGGCGTCAAAAAGACCTATCTGCACACCTATAAAGCCAACATGGCGAAGGCCATCGAAACCCTCACCGACCGGGAGGACGCCGCGGCATTTGTCGGCGATATGATCGCCGTACTGGAGGAGAAAACCGGCTTTGTCCCGACGCTTGCCCAAAACGCGGCCTATCAGTCGGCCGAGCGGGCTTACCTGCAAGAGCATTTCGACGAGGAGACCGCGTCGCGGCTGCAGGGCATCGCCTCCAAATACGCCCGCAAGGAGACCGACCGGGCCACCTATCAGGCCATGGAGGCGCTGGTCCACAACCTCAACACCATGCATTCCCGGGCGGGCGCACAGATTCCGTTTTCCTCCATCAACTACGGCACCGATACCTCCCCCGAGGGCCGCATGGTCATCAAGAATATCCTCTTGGCCGAAGAGGCGGGTCTGGGCAACGGGGAGACCCCCATCTTCCCCATCCACATCTTCAAGGTCAAGGAAGGCGTCAACTATAACGAGAACGACCCGAGCTACGATCTGTTCAAGTTGGCCTGCCGGGTATCGGCCAAGCGCCTCTTCCCCAACTTCTCCTTCCTGGATGCGCCGTTTAACCTCCAGTATTACCGCGAGGGCGACCACAACACCGAGGTTTCCTACATGGGTTGCCGCACCCGGGTCATGGCCAACGTCTACGACCCCGAAAGAGAAGTCACAGCTGGCCGCGGCAACTTGAGCTTCACCTCCATCAACCTGCCCCGCCTGGCCATCAAGGCCCACGGCAACTTGGATCTCTTCTTCGAGGACCTGGACCGGAAGATCGACCTGGTCATCGAGCAACTCTACGACCGCTTCCAGCTCCAGTGCCAGAAGAAGGTCCGCAACTATCCCTTCTTGATGGGACAGGGCGTGTGGCTCGACAGCGACAAGCTGGGCCCTGACGACTCGGTGGCCGAGGTGCTGAGACACGGCACTCTGACGCTGGGCTTCATCGGTCTGGCCGAGTGCCTCAAGGCCCTCATCGGCAAGCACCACGGCGAGTCCGCCGAGGCGCAGAATTTGGGGTTGGAGATCGTGGGCTATATGCGCAGCCGGATGGACCAAGAGACCAAGAAGAGCGGCCTCAACTTCTCCCTCATCGCCACCCCGGCGGAGGGCCTTTCCGGGCGCTTTGTCAAGATTGACCGGAAGAAATACGGCGTCATTCCTGGCGTCACCGATCGGGACTACTACACCAACTCCTTCCATATCCCCGTTTATTTCCCCATCTCCGCCTTCGATAAAATCCGCCTGGAGGCCCCCTATCACAACCTGACCAACGGCGGCCACATCAGCTATGTGGAGATGGACGGCGATCCCACCCAGAACCTGGAGGCCTTCGAGCAGGTCATCCGCTGCATGAAGGAATCGGGCATCGGCTACGGCTCCATCAACCATCCGGTGGACCGGGACCCGGTATGCGGTTACACCGGCATCATCGGCGACGAGTGCCCCAACTGCCACCGCACCGAGAACGACGGCGGCCCCGCCTTCGAGCGCATCCGCCGCATCACCGGCTATCTGGTGGGCACTTTGGACCGCTTCAACAACGCCAAGCGCGCCGAGGTGGAGGACCGTGTCAAGCACGGCGTCACCATGGAGGAGCTGTAAGCCCTCCATCGCGCGCCCCAAAATGAATGTGATGGACGCCCCGCCTGCTGTGCGGGGCGTACCTTTTGTGCCCATCGGGCATCTTTAAAAATGGGAGGAAAAAACAATGTCCGCATCAGTCTCCTGTGAAAACCGCACCCTGCGCCTGGCGGGGGTCATCAAGGAATCCATCGTGGACGGGCCGGGGCTGCGTTTCACCGTCTTTGTCCAGGGCTGCCCCCACCACTGCCCCGGGTGCCACAACCCCCAGACCCACGACTTCGAGGGGGGCTTTGATTGTCCCATCGACAAGATCGTGGCGGAGGTCAAAAAGAACCCCTTGCTCCAAGGGGTGACCCTCAGCGGCGGGGAACCCTTCTGCCAATGCGAGGCACTTGCCGCCCTCTGCCGGGAGGTGAAAGCCCTGGGACTGAATATTTATATATACAGCGGGTATACATTTGAGCAGATTTTACAGCTTTCCGACCCATTTGCCCGTGATTTGCTGGAACAGTGTGATATATTGATGGACGGGCCCTTCCTACAGGAGGAGCGCACCCTGGACGCGCCCTTCCGGGGCAGCAGGAATCAGCGGGCCATTGAGGTGGCGCCCTCCCTCACCCAGGGGGAAATCGTCCTCCACAACTTCTAGCACCTACCGGGGCGGGAAATCGCGCGCCTACCGGCGGGGTTGTCGCGCCCTGGGATTCCTTCGCAACACTGCCGCGACACCTGCGCGCCTACCGGCGGGGTTGTCGCGCCCTGGGATTCCTTCGCAACACTGCCGCGACACCTGCGCGCCTACCGGCGGGGTTGTCGCGCCCTGGGATTCCTTCGCAACACTGCCGCGACACCCGCGCGCCTACCGGCGGGGTTGTCGCGCCCTGGGATTCCTTCGCAACACCGCCGCGATTCTCGCATTGCCGTTGCGAATGGGTTACAGCGCGATGTGGCAGAGGACACTGTCCGCCCGCAGATGGTGGTTGACAGAAGAGGAAAAAGGGTGTATGCTATCCATATTGTTCTAAATAGAACTAATTGGAGGTGTAACCGTTGCTCTATGAATTTTGGGACAGTCTCTCCCTCCTCAAGCGCCTGTACGACCAGGCGGTAGAGCCGGTGGCGCGGCGGCACGGCATCACGCGGATGGAACTGGACATCCTGCTTTTTCTGTCCAACAACCCGCCCTTTGATACAGCCACTGATATTGTGGAGCGCCGGAAGCTGACCAAATCCCATGTGTCCACTTCCATCGCAGGTCTGGCGCGGCGGGGATATTTGGCGCGCTCCTTTCAAGGGGAGAATAAGAAGCTGGTTCATCTGCGGCCCTTGCCCGCCGCCGTGCCCATTATCGAGGAGGGGCAGCAGGCACAGCAGCGCTTCTTTTCCGCCATTTTAGCGGGGTTTTCCAAAGAGGAAGCAGAGGCCATGGAAAGCGCCCTCATAAAAATTACAGGCAATGCCAGGAGCGCGCTGCAAGGGGGTACTTTTGATGTTATATAAACTGCTCATCTGTTTTATTGCCGGCATCGGCGCCGGATTGGGAACAGGCTTCGCCGGCATGAGCGCGGCGGCCGTCATCAGTCCCATGCTCATCACCTTTCTGGGCATGCCCGCTTACGAGGCCGTGGGCATCGCGCTGGCAAGCGACGTGCTCGCCAGCGCCGTCAGCGCCTACACTTATGGGAAAAATAAAAATCTGGACATCAAAAACGGCCTGGTCATGATGGTGTCCGTCCTCTGCTTCACCCTGGTGGGAAGCTGGGTTGCCAGTTTAATCCCCAACACCGCTATGGGCGGCTTCTCCGTCTTCATGACCCTCCTTCTCGGCATCAAGTTTATCGTCCGACCCGTCATGACCACCAAGGAATCCATGCTGGGCGTGAGCCCCCGCAAACGCTTTGTACAGTCGGTGGCCTGCGGCGTCCTCATCGGCCTTATCTGCGGCTTTGTGGGCGCGGGCGGCGGCATGATGATGCTCCTCATCCTCACCAGCGTCCTGGGCTATGAGCTCAAAACCGCCGTGGGGACCAGCGTCTTCATCATGTCCTTCACCGCCCTCACCGGCGCTGTCAGCCACTTTGCCATCGGCGGCGCGCCCGACCTTTGGTCCCTCATTTTCTGCGTCCTTTCCACCCTCCTCTGGGCCAGAATCGCCGCTAAATTCGCCAATAAAGCGAGCCCCATCGTCCTCAACCGGGCCACCGGCGTGGTCCTCTCCCTGTTGGGCGTCTCCATCATCGCCGTCAAATTCCTCTAAAGGAGCCTTTCTATGATTCTTAGAAGCTATCAGCCCGCCGACTGCGCTCAGCTCGCGGCCCTCTTTTACGGCACGGTCCATTCGGTCAACGCCCGCGACTACACCCCGGCGGAGTTGGACGCCTGGACCGGGAGCAGCGTGGACCTGGACGCCTGGAACCGTTCCTTTCTGGAGCACTACACTGTTGTCGCGGAAGAAAACGGAATCATTGTGGGCTTCGGGGACATGGACGCCACCGGCTATCTGGACCGGCTCTTTGTCCACAAGGATGCACAGGGCCGTGGCATCGGAAGCGCCATCTGCGACGCATTAGAGCGCGCCGTTTCCTCGGAAATGATCACGACCCACGCTTCCATCACGGCAAAGCCTTTTTTCCTTCGCCGGGGCTATCTTCTCGTGGAGGAACAACAGGTGCGGCGTGGGAAGGAGCGGCTGACCAATTTTGTCATGCAAAAGAAGAACCCAGCGCGGTAAAAAAACGGACAGGAAAATTCCTGTCCGTTTTCTTTGTTTTCTTCGTATGATGGCGCTCCTTTTGGAATATGCTAGGAATACAAGTCTTATTTTTAAGATTCTTTGAAATTTTTGTGATAGCGTTGATTCCCTCTGTCTCCCATGCTACACTAAGAAAGTAATCTTGACATATTCCATCGCTTTCGGGCGATGTTTTTCATAGGAGAACCATTGTGTTTAAAAAAATCATTGTACTGATCCTGTCCGCCGCTCTGTTGTGCGCGCCGCTCACCGGGTGCTCCCGGGACAAGACGGCCGGACAGATTTTTCGATATGACATTGTGGCGGAGCCCACCAATCTGGACCCGCAACTTGCCGGGGATCACGAGTCCATGTTGGTCATTGAAAACGCCTTTGAGGGGCTGCTCACCCTGGATGAGGACAACCAAATTGCCCAGGGGGTAGCAGAGCGGTACGAGGTGTCCAGCGACAATTTAATCTACACCTTTCATCTCCGGGACGACGCCCAGTGGTCGGACGGCACCCCGGTCACCGCCGCCGACTTCCAGTTTGCCCTCCAGCGCATTGTGGACCCCAACACCCATTCCCCCCATGCCCACTCCTTCTTCTGCGTCAAAAACGCCGAGGCCATCTATAACGGCGCCGCGCAGATGGACGCTTTGGGGGTGCAGGTCATTGATGCCCACACCTTGGAAGTAACCCTCGGGTATCCCAATCCCTATTTCCCCACCCTGATGGCTTCTTCCGCGGCCGTCCCCTGCAACGAGAAGTTTTTTCTCTCCACCAAGGGTCGCTATGGACTGGACGCGGATATGCTTCTTTATAACGGGCCTTTCTTTATCCGCAAGTGGTCTCACGACGAATATGTGTCCCTACGGCAAAACAGCCACTACATGTCCGAAAAGCCGGCGATCGCAGGCGGCGTGACCTTCTATATCAAGGAAGCGCTGGATTTAAACCGCCTTCTGGACGGCAATATCGACGCCATGCCGGTGACGGCCGATCAGTTGGAGGCCGTCACCAAAAAGGGCCTCAGTTACGACAGCTTTGAGGACACGGTATGGGTTCTGGCTTTTAACGGGAAAAATGAAGTCTTCCAAAACGCCAACATTCGCAAAGCAATTTCCTATGCCATGAACCGTTCCACCTGCATCGAGGTGCTGCCCAGCTATATGTCCTTCGCGGATGCTCTCATTCCCAACGCCGTCAACATGCTTGACCGTTCCTACCGCTCGGTGGCTGGCAAGGACCTGATGTATGGCTACGACCCGGCGGCCGCCAAGAGCTGTCTGAATGCGGGCCTCGCCGAGCTGGGCTTGGAGAAGCTGCCCAAGACCAACATCATTTATCCAGACGAACCGCCTCACAACCTGGCGCTGAGCCTCATGCAGAAAAATTGGAAGGACGATTTGTCCTCCTACCTAAATATTGAGCCCCTCCCTTTGAGCGAAGTCAGCGAAAAGGTGGAGTCCGGCAGCTTTGAGATGGCGCTCATCCCCCTCAAAGCGGGCTACGACGCGCCGGACAGCCTGCTCAACAATTTCCTTGCCACCTCCAAGCAAAACTACTACGGCTATCAGAGCGCCGGTTTTACGTCTGCTCTTAACGCGGCGCTGGAGAGCACCGACATCGTCTCCAAGGCCAATGCCTTCGCCCAGGCCGAACAGCTCCTCCTCAATGACTGTATTGTGGTGCCCATGTACTTCCAGACCTCCAGCTATGCTACCGGCGAGGAGGTCACCGGCATCAGCTTCTCCCCCTTCTCCGGCCAGATTCACTTCAAATACGCCCGCAAGCCCGCCTAACCGCCTGACGGCGGAGGATGCCGGTCCCTGCCGGGACGGGATGACGCGACTTGGGGCTTAACTGAAACCATTGCTCTGTCGCCCGCGTTGACACCGCCATTGCATCAGAGCGCGTTATCCTGCACCGCCGCCTGACGGCGGAGGATGCCGATCCCTGCCGGGACGGGATGACCCGACTTGGGGCTTTACCGAAACCATCGCGTCGCCCGCGTTGTCTATAAAAAAAGCAGCCGCTTGTAGCGGCTGCTTTTTTCATACCTTGGCCTTTTGATTACACCAGCTCGATGATGGCCATTTCCGCAGCGTCGCCGCGGCGCGGGCCGATCTTGATAATTCTGGTATATCCGCCGTTTTTCTCTTTATAGTTGGGCGCAATCTCGTCGAACACTTTCTTGGCCACGCTCTCCTTCGTGATGAAGGAATAGACCTGACGCTTGGAGTGGAGATTGTCCTGTTTCGCGGTTGTAATCATTTTCTCAGCCATGGACCGAACCTCTTTGGCTCTGGTGACCGTGGTCTCAATCTTGCCTTTTTCCAGCAGATAGGTTACCATGGCACGCAGCATCGCCTTTCTGTGGTCAGAGGTTCTGCCGAGTTTCCGTGTACCTGGCATCGAAATTCACTCCTTTACCTGGTTGTTTGCAAACTATTCCTCTTCCTTGCTCAGATTAAAGCCCAGGGAGTTGAGTTTGCTGATCACCTCTTCAAGACTCTTCCTGCCGAGGTTTCGTACTTTCATCATATCTTCCTCAGATTTATTGATAAGGTCTTCCACCGTGTTGATGCCCGCGCGCTTGAGGCAGTTGAAGGAGCGCACAGACAGGTCAAGTTCTTCAATGGTCATCTCAAGGACCTTCTCTTTTCCGTTATCGTCTTTCTCCACCATGATTTCAGTGCGATAGACTTCATCGGACAGGTCAACGAACAAGTTGAGATGCTCGTTGAGGACCTTGGCTGCAAGAGATACGGCTTCCTTGGCGGAAATGGTTCCGTCGGTCCATACCTCAATTGTCAATTTGTCGTAGTCGGTAATCTGGCCGACACGCGTATTTTCCACGGTATAGTTGACCTTGAGCACCGGCGTATAGATGCTGTCCACCGGAATCACGCCGATCGCTGTCTGGAGCGTCTGCTTGTTGCGCTCCGCCGCCACGTAGCCGCGGCCTTTGTCCAGCGTGATTTCCATGTAGAGCTTTGCGCCGGCTCCCAGAGAAGCAATATGCATACTCGGGTCAAGAATTTCCACTTCGCTGTCCGCTTTGATGGATCCGGCGGTGACTTCGCACTCGCCCTCCGCTTCGATGCAGACAACCTTCGGGCCGTCGCTGTAAAGCTTGGCCGTCAATCCTTTGATGTTGAGGATGATCTCCGTGACGTCCTCTTTCACCCCGGGAATCGTTGAAAATTCATGTTGAATACCGTCAATCTTGACAGATGTGACGGCAACACCAGGAAGCGAGGAGAGCAGCACACGCCGTAGGCTGTTACCTAACGTTGTACCAAAGCCGCGCTCGAGAGGCTCAACGATAAATTTGCCATAAGTCCCGTCAGACTTCATATCCGCCGTCTCAATTCTTGGCTTCTCAATTTCTATCATTCATAACCCTCCTAGTAGGACAGGCCCAGCAGGACCCGTGTTTTTCGTCTTCCTTTGCCGATGTGCCGGGCATTACTTGGAGTACAACTCGACGATGAGATGCTCCTCAACCTCGAGGTCGATATCCTCACGCTGGGGCAGCTCTACGACGGTCGCCTGGGAATTCTGACGGTCCACGTCCAGCCACTTGGGAACGGGCTTGGCGGAGTTTGCCTCGATGACCGCTTTGAATTTTTCACTCGCCTTGCTCTTATTGGCAATCGCGATGACGTCGCCGGCTTTGAGCAGGTAAGAGGGGATATTCACTTTCTTGCCGTTCACAGTAAAGTGGCCGTGACGCACCAGCTGTCTCGCTTCTTTTCTAGAAGAAGCAAAACCGCAGCGGTATGCCACATTGTCGATACGGCTTTCCAGGATGCGGAGCAGGTTTTCACCGGTCACGCCCTGTTTGCGCTCGGCCATGTCGAAATATTTCGCGAACTGGCCTTCCAAAACGCCGTAAAAGCGTCTTGCTTTCTGTTTTTCCCGCAGCTGCAGACCATACTCTGAGGTCTTCTTGCGGCCTTGGCCATGCTGGCCGGGAGCGTAGCTTCTGCGGACAATGCCACATTTATCGGAGTAGCATCTCTCGCCCTTCAAAAAGAGCTTCTGGCCCTCGCGACGGCACAGTCTGCAAACCGCTCCAGTATATCTTGCCATATGGTTACACCTCCTGTAAAATACCGATTCGAGACGGGCTCGCCCCGCCCTGGGCCTGCATTGCGCAAGCCTGCGAATCGAAACGCATGCCTTCCACCGGCACGCTTTGCGCTCATCACGGCCTTACCGGGAAACCGGGGCCGAGAGCGGAACTTACACAGCACGCTGTGTGATTATACACGCCGTCTCTTGGGCGGGCGGCATCCATTGTGAGGGATCGGGGTCACGTCTTTGATCATGTTGACTTCCAGTCCCGCAGCCTGCAAAGCGCGGATTGCGGCCTCACGTCCAGCGCCCGGACCTTTGACATATACTTCCACCGATTTCAGCCCATGCTCCATAGCGGCTTTGGCAGCGGTCTCCGCTGCGGTCTGCGCTGCAAACGGGGTCGATTTTCTGGAGCCTCTGAATCCAAGTCCGCCCGCGCTTGCCCACGAAAGGGCATTGCCCTGTGTGTCGGTAATGGTCACAATGGTATTGTTGAAGGTGGACTGGATATGTGCGGCGCCACGTTCAATATTTTTGCGTTCACGACGCCGGCGAGTGGCCTTTTTCGCTGTTGCTTTTGCCATCTCTCTTATCCCTCCCTAGTTATTTTTTCTTGTTGGCGATGGTCTTCTTCGGACCCTTGCGGGTTCTGGCGTTGGTCTTGGAACGCTGTCCTCTGACGGGCAGGCCCTTTCTATGACGAACACCCCGGTAGCATCCGATTTCCACCAGTCTCTTGATGTTCAGCGCAACCTCGCGGCGCAGATCACCTTCCACCTGCAGATTGTGGTCGATGTATTCACGCAGTTTGGAGACGTCGTCCTCGCTGAGGTCTCTGACTCTTGTGTCAGGGTTGACGCCGGTTGCTTCGATAATGTCCTGAGCTTTTTTGCGGCCGATACCATAAATATAGGTAAGGCCAATCTCGACCCGCTTCTCTCTCGGCAGGTCCACACCAGCTATACGAGCCATATAACTGTTGCACCTCCTTCTATACTTTTACAAAAAGTATTGATACGCCCGGAGCGTTTTCCTCTCCGGAATCTTACCCGTTACACGCCGGGATTAGCCCTGGCGCTGTTTGTGTTTGGGGTTAGAGCATATTACCATGATCCGCCCCTTGCGTTTGATGACTTTGCATTTCTCGCAAATAGGCTTCACGGAAGGTCTGACTTTCATTTGAAATACCTCCTTGTTTCGGGCCCAGTCGGGGCTATTTGGAACGCCAGGTGATGCGTCCCTTGGTCAGGTCGTAGGGTGACATCTCGACCGTCACCTTATCCCCGGGCAGAATGCGGATAAAGTTCATCCGCAGCTTGCCTGAGATATGGGCCAGAATTTTATGACCGTTCTGCAGCTCCACCTGGAACGTCGCGTTGGGCAGGGCTTCCAGTACGGTACCCTCAATCTCGATTACATCGTCTTTCGACAAGCGAATACCTCCCTCGCAGGTGACGGGCGGCTCACTGCTCTCCCATCTTTTGGGGAGCGTCCAGCGGGCCGTTATACTCCCGCAGAGCACGCCTGAGTTGATTGTTGGTGGTCAGCGTTTCCACATCCAGAACCTTGTTCGTCGGCGCTAAGTGCCGCAGGTTTTTCCGTTTGGGCCTTTCCAGCTTGCGCTCCTTGCCGTCGGCAATGGTGGCAAAGCCGTCCCTCACTTCCAAAACCAAGTAGAACCTTCCGCCGTCGTGTCCCGCCATGGACTTCACGACACAGCCTTTCGTTACTTTCATTTTGTCCCTCCCAGTTTATGGACGGGTCAACACCACCGGACCATTTTCTGTGATGGCGATGGTATATTCAAAATGCGCCGACAGGCTGCCGCTCACAGTCACTGTTGTCCAGTCGTCCGCCAGCACCCTGACGTTCTCCCCCACGGCGTTTACCATGGGTTCGATGGCGATGGTCATGCCGGGAACCAGCCTAGCGCCCCGCCCGGGTCGGCCGAAGTTGGGCACATCCGGGGACTCGTGCAGGTGTTCGCCGACGCCGTGACCGACATATTTCTTGACGACCGCCATGCCGTTTGCCTCCACATAGGTTTGGACCGCATGGCCGATGTCGCCGATCCGATTGCCGGCAACAGCAGCTTTGACGCCAAGCTCCAGGCTCTGTCTGGTTACATCCAGTAACCGCTGCGCTTCCTCACTGATTTCGCCCACCGGGAAGGTGAAGGCGTTGTCGCCGTGAAAGCCGTGGATGCAGGCACCCACGTCCACACTGACGATGTCGCCGGGCTGAATCACTTTGGTCTTTTTCGGGATGCCGTGGATGACCTCGTTGTTGATGGAAATACAGGCGCTGCCCGGAAACCCGCCGTAGCCCAAGAAGGACGGGATCGCGCCCTCGCCCACGATGTAATCATGGACTATGGTGTCGATCTCCTTGGTGGTGACGCCAGGTTTGATATGTTCCCCGGCCACCTGCAGGGCCATGGCGGAAATCCTGCCCGCCTCGCGCATGAGCTCCAGCTCCCGCGCCGTTTTCAGCACAATCATGTCAGTCCTCCAGGGCTTTCAGGGTCAGTCTGGTTGTATCCGCGACCTCTTCCTGGCCGATGACCGTGCGGAGCTTGCCCTTTTGCGCATAGAAATCTTTGAGGGGCTCGGTCTGCTCGTGGTAGACCTTCAGCCGGTCCCGGATGGTCTCGGGCTGGTCGTCCTTGCGGATGATCAGCTTCCCGCCGCATTTGTCGCACAGGCCCTCGTTCTTGGGGGCTTTGTACAACAGATGGTAGGAAGTGCCGCAGCTCTCGCAGACCCGGCGGCCGGACAGCCTCTTTTCGATGTCCTCGTCGGAAACCTCGATGTTCACCACCCGGTCGATCTCCACACCCATCTCGTCGAGGGCCTGGGCCTGCACGACGGTGCGGGGGAATCCGTCCAGGATGAAGCCGTTTTGGCAGTCGTCCTGACTGAGTCTCTCCCGGATGATGCCGATGACCACGTCGTCGGGGACCAAGGTGCCGGCTTCCATGTAGGATTTGGCTTTGAGCCCCATCTCGGTTTCGTTCTTCAGTGCTTCACGAATGATGTTTCCGGTACTGATTGCCGGAATGTGGAGGTGATCACAGATCATCTCCGCCTGTGTGCCCTTGCCGGCACCCGGGGCGCCGAGAAGAATCAGCTTCATAACCATATCCTCCTTTTCGCTATTCAAGGAAGCCCTTGTAGTGACGCATCATCATCTGCGATTCCATCTGTCTCATGGTATCGATGGCGACGCCCACGATAATCAGAACTGTCGTACCGCCCAGGGCGATGTTCATGCCGCTCACCGCACCGAAGACGATGGGCAGGATGGCGACCAGTCCCAGGAAGAGCGCGCCGATGAGGGTGATTTTGCTGATAATCCGCGCGATGAAGTCGGACGTCGGCTTGCCGGGACGAAGTCCGGGCACCGTGCCGTTGTTCTTGCGGATATTGTTGGAAATTTCAATGGGGTTATACTGAACGGCCACATAGAAGTAGTTAAACGCGATGATCAGCAGGAAATAGAGGATCGCGTAAACCGGCTTATTGTAGTCGAAAGCGCCCAGGAATTTGCCCCAGAAGCTGGTTGCGCTGGGATCAACAAACGCCTTGATGGTGCCCGGGATTGCCAGCAGGGAGCTGGCGAAGATGATGGGCATAACACCGGACATGTTGACCTTGATGGGAATGTGGCTGGACTGTCCGCCGTACTGCTTGCGTCCCACGACGCGCTTGGCGTACTGCACCGGGATTCTCCGCTCGGCGTTGGTCATCAGCACGATGAAGGCGATAACCACTAAGAAGATCACGATGACCAGCGGCACCATGAAGTAGTACTTGGTCTGGCCGTTTTTCGCGAGCTCCAGATACGCCATCATCTGGGAAACCATCTGGGGACCGCGGGAAAGGATACCGGCAAACAGGATGATGGAAATACCGTTGCCGATGCCACGCTCATTGATCTGCTCACCCAACCAGACAACCAAAGCTGTACCGGCGGTGAAAGCGAGAACGATGACGATGGCCGCGAACCAGCCGGCGAAGCCGGAGCGGTACTGGACAACACCGGAGGTGTTTCTCAGCATGATATAGTAGGCGATGGCCTGAATGAGGGCCAGGCCCACGGTGGTATAACGGGTGATTTTGTTGATCTTTTTGCGGCCGTCCTCGCCTTCCTTGGCCATTCTTTCCAAGGCCGGGATGGCGATGGTCAAAAGCTGGATGACGATGGAGGATGTGATGTAGGGGGTGATGGACATGGCGAAGATGGTCGCCTTGCCCAGCGCGCCGCCGGTCAGTACATCCAGGTAACCGAGCAGGTTGCCGGAGCCGGAAATCAGCTCTTTGATGGCCGCGGGATTAAGGAATGGCACCGGGATGGCGGAGCCAATCCGGAACAGTAAGAGGATGAGCAGGGTAAAGAGAATCTTTTTCCTCAGATCAGCGATTTTCCACGCATTTTTCAGGGTTTCAAACACTCTACTTCACCTCGGCCTTTCCGCCCGCCGCTTCAATTTTCTGCTTTGCGGAAGCAGAGAAAGCAGCGACGCTTACTGTCAGCTTTTTGGTGAGTTCACCGTTGCCCAGGATTTTGATACCGTCCAGGGGCTTTTTGATCAGACCGGCCTCGATAATCGCCTTCTCATCCACAACCGCGCCGTCCTCGAACCGCTCCAGGGCGGAAACATTGATGGCTGCATACTTTGTGGCGAAGATGTTATTGAAGCCTCTCTTCGGGACACGTCTCTGCAGGGGCATCTGACCGCCTTCAAATCCAGGTCTGACGCCGCCGCCGGAACGTGCATTCTGGCCTTTATGGCCTTTACCGGCTGTTTTGCCGTTTCCAGAACCAGCACCTCTGCCCTTGCGCTTGACATCTTTTACGGAACCAGGTGCCGGAGATAGCTCGTGCAATTTCATCGTGTTCGCACCTCCTTGCTAGGCTGTTCTGCCTGCTTTTTTATCAGTTGGATGGGGGCCGCTTACGCTTCCTCTACCTCGACCAGGTGGGAGATCTTAGCGACTTTCCCTCTCGTTGCTGCATTATCAGGCTGAATCACCTGTGCACCGATTTTGCGAAGGCCCAGGGATTTGGCGGTGGCGATTTGATCGTCTTTTCTCCCCGCGAAGCTTCTGATGAGCTTAATCTTCAGGTTTGCCATGATAATCCCCTCCCTTAACCTAAAATTTCTTTCACAGTCTTGCCCCGGATGGCGGCCACCTGTTCGGCGTCGCGCAGGGATGCCAGACCGTTCATGGTTGCGCTCACCACGTTGCAGGGGTTATTCGAGCGCAGGCATTTGGTACGGATGTCGCGGATGCCGGCAGTCTCAAGGACAGCACGGACCGGGCCGCCGGCGATTACGCCGGTACCGGGTGCGGCCGGTTTCATCAGAACGCGGCCAGCGCCAAACGCGCCGATAATTTCATGAGGAATGGTTGTGCCTTTCAGGGAAACCTTGATGAGGTTCTTTTTAGCATCCTCGATTCCCTTGCGAATTGCATCCGGAACTTCGCTCGCTTTGCCAATGCCAAAGCCTACGATCCCGTTGCCGTCACCCACAACGACCAGCGCGGCGAATTTGAAAATACGGCCGCCCTTGACGGTTTTGGATACACGGTTGATGGATACAACTCTTTCAGTGAGTTCCATTGTAGATCCGTCGATTCTAGCCAAAAGTATCCTCCTCCCTAGAATTTTAATCCGCTCTCACGAGCGCCGTCGGCCAGCTCTTTGATGCGGCCGTGGTAAATATATCCGCTGCGGTCAAACACCACTTCGGTGATGCCCGCGTCCACTGCTTTTTTGCCAATGGCCATGCCGACCTTTTTCGCAGCCTCTTTGTTACCGCCAAAACCTTCAAAATCCTTGTCCATCGAAGATGCGCTAACTAAGGTGACTCCCTTCACATCATCAATAATCTGGGCGTAGATGTGTTTTGCGGAGCGGAATACGTTGAGGCGCGGACGCTGCGCGGTGCCGCTGATTTTAGCGCGCACTCTGCGATGTCTTAAAAGCCTTGCTTTGTTGCTGTCAGGCTTTGTCACCATTGCTTTTTCCCTCCTTTAATTACTTCTTGCCCTTACCGGCCTTGCCTTCCTTGCGGATGATCACTTCGTCGATATACTTGATGCCCTTGCCCTTGTAGGGTTCCGGCGGACGTTTCTCGCGGATCTCGGCGGCAAACTGTCCCACACGCTGTTTGTCAGCGCCGTGGACAATGACTTTGTTCGGGGCAGGAACTTCGATGGTGATACCATCGGTTTCAGGCACGATGACCTGATGGGAGTAACCCAGTGTCAGGACCAGGTTTTTACCCTGCTTCGCGGCACGGTAACCGACGCCGTTGATCTCCAGCTCCTTCGAAAAGCCGGTGGTCACGCCCTGTACCATGTTGGCGATCAGGGTTCTGGTCAGTCCATGCAGGCTCTTATGCATTTTATCCTCGGAAGGACGGGATACGATGATCTCGTTGCCCTCCAGCTTAATTCCAATCTCGGGATGGAACGTCATGTCCAGCGCGCCTTTCGGGCCCTTGACCGCCACTTCCTGACCGTTGACTTTCACGTCGACTCCCGCGGGAATTTCAATTGGTTTTCTTCCTATACGAGACATTCCCTGTGCACCTCCTTACCAAATAAATGCAAGGACTTCGCCGCCAACATTCTCCTTACGGGCCTGTCGGTCGGTCATGATGCCCTTGGATGTGGAGAGAATCGCAATGCCGAGGCCTTTCATGACCTTGGGCATATCCTCGCAGCTGGTATAGATGCGCAGGCCGGGTTTAGAAACCCTGCGCAGGCCGGTGATGACCTGTGATTTATTCTCACCGTATTTTAAGGTAATACGGATAATCCCTTGCTTACCATCGTCGATGACCTGGAAGCCTTTGATATATCCCTCGTCCACAAGAATCTGCGTGATCGCTTTCTTCATGTTGGAAGCGGGGATATCCACCGTGTCGTGTTTTGCTGAGTTCGCATTTCTGATGCGGGTCAGCAAATCGGCAATTGTATCGGTGATTTGCATGCCGTCAACCTCCTTTGCTCTTTTTACCAGCTGGCCTTCTTCACGCCCGGGATCTGGCCTTTGTAGGCGAGTTCCCTGAAGCAGATACGGCAGATGCCGAACTTGCGAAGATAGGCGTGTGGCCGGCCACAGATTTTGCATCTGTTATATGCTCTCGAAGAGAACTTCGGCGTTCTCTGCTGTTTGATAATCATGGATTTCTTTGCCACAAATCTTCCCCCTTACTTCGCAAACGGGGCGCCCATCAGCGTTAACAGCTCCCGGGCTTCCTCGTCGGTTTTAGCGGTAGTGACAAAGCAGATGTCCATACCGCGGACCTTATCAATTTTATCGTACTCAATTTCCGGGAACAGAAGCTGCTCCTTGAGACCCATGGAGTAGTTGCCGCGTCCGTCGAAGGAGTTGGCGTTGATGCCTCTGAAGTCTCTGACGCGCGGGAGCGCGACGTTGAAGAGTCTGTCCAGGAACTCGTACATCCGGTCGGCGCGCAGGGTGACTTTGGCACCGATGTCCATGCCTTCACGGAGCTTGAAGTTTGCAACCGATTTCTTCGCCTTGCAGACGACGGGCCGCTGGCCGGTGATCTTCCCAAGGTCGGAAATGATTGCCTCGATGATCTTGTGGTTGTCGCGGGCCTCGCCGCAACCAACGTTGATGACGATCTTTTCAAGCTTCGGGATCTGCATGACGCTCTTGTAGCCGAACTTCTTCATCATTGCCGGGGCTACTTCTTTCAGATAGAAATCTTTCATTCTAGCCATGTTCTTTCCTCCTCACTTAAAAAGTCTCGCCGCATTTTTCATTTCTGCACATCCGCACCTTGGTTCCGTCTTCCAGAATCTTATGTCCGATGCGGGTGGGTTTGCCGCAGCGCGGGCAAACGAGCTGTACCTTGCTGGCATACATGGCGCCTTCCGCCTTCACAATGCCGCCGGGCTCGCCCATCTTGCGGGGCTTGACATGTTTCGTGACCATGTTGATGCCCTCTACGATGACCTTCTGCTCAGCGGGGCTGACTGCCATAACTTTGCCCTTTTTGCCCTTATCCTTGCCGGACAGGACCACAACGGTATCGCCCTTTTTGACATGAATCTTATTCACTTAAGAGCACCTCCATTACAGCACCTCAGGGGCGAGGCTTAAAATCTTGAGGTAATCCTTGTCGCGGAGTTCCCTCGCCACCGGGCCAAAAATACGTGTGCCCCTCGGGTTTTTATCATCTCTTATAATAACGGCCGCGTTTTCATCGAAGCGGATGTAGGATCCATCATCACGGCGCAGTCCCTTCGCAGAGCGGACGATGACTGCCTTGACCACTTCACCTTTTTTGACAACGCCGCCGGGTGCAGCTTTTTTAACCGAAGCTACCACTACATCGCCAATGTTGGCGTATCTTCTGCGGGTGCCTCCCAGCACACGGATGCACATGAGTTCCTTTGCACCGGTGTTGTCGGCGACCTTCAGATAGGTCTGCATCTGTATCACAGAGCGTTCCTCCTTTCGGCTTTGACAGTTTGACTATTTCGCTTTCTCGATGATGGCTGTAACTCTCCACCTTTTATCTTTGGAAAGGGGACGGGTTTCCATCACCTGCACCTTGTCACCGATACCACAGGCGTTGTCCTCGTCGTGGGCTTTCAGCTTCACCGTGCGTTTGATGATCTTTTTATAAAGGGGGTGTTTGACGTTGTCCTTGATGGCGATGACGACGGTTTTGTCCATCTTGTCGCTGACAACAGTGCCGACCCTCGTTTTTCTGAGGTTTCTCTCGCTCACAGTTTCATCCTCCCTTCCGTGTTACTGCACGTTCTCTTTTTCGTGGATAATCGTTTTGATGCGGGCGATGTCCTTTTTGACAGCCTTAATCCGCATCGGATTATCCAACTGGTTGATCGCGTGCTGGAACCGGAGGTTGAAAAGCTCAGCTTTGAGGTCCGCGAGCTTCTGGTTGAGCTCGGACTGAGTCATATCACGAATCTCTGTCGCTTTCATTACTTCTCCTCCTCCTTATCCTTTGTAATAAATTTACACTTTAACGGGAGCTTGTGAGCCGCGAGTCTCATAGCTTCCCTTGCGATATCCTCGCTGACGCCGCCCATCTCGAACATGACGCGTCCAGGTTTGACGACGGCCACCCAGTACTCGGGGCTGCCTTTACCGGAACCCATGCGGGTCTCAGCCGGCTTCTCGGTGACGGGCTTGTCGGGGAAAATTTTGATCCAAACCTGACCGCCACGCTTGATGTAACGGGTCATGGCGATACGGGCTGCCTCGATCTGCTGGGAGGTAACCCAGGAGGGCTCCAGCGCCTGCAGACCAAACTCGCCGTTGGAGATGAAGTTGCCGCGCATGGCTTTGCCCTTCATGCGTCCTCTGTGGACACGGCGGTATTTTACTCTCTTCGGTAGAAGCATTATTTTCTGCCTCCTTCCCTCTGAGGCTTTCTGACTTCCTGCAGTACCTCTCCGGCGTAGATCCACACCTTGACGCCGATTTTACCATAGGTGGTGTTCGCCTCAGCAAAACCGTAATCGATGTCTGCGCGCAGGGTCTGCAGCGGGATGGTGCCCTCGTGATAATGCTCGACGCGGGCGATCTCCGCGCCGCCCAGACGGCCGGACACGCAGGTCTTGATACCCTTTGCTCCCAACTTCATAGCGCGGCCAATGGCTTGCTTCATGGCGCGCCGGAAGGAGATTCTGCGCTCGAGCTGGGACGCGATGGACTCGGCCACCAGCTGTGCGTTTTTATCGGGTTGTTTGACCTCAACGATGTTGAGGAAAACAGGTTTTCCAATCAGTGCCTCGCAGTTTTTGCGGAGCTTCTCGATCTCGCTGCCGCCTCTGCCGATGACCATACCGGGTTTGGCGCAGTGGATGTTGATTCTAATTCTCTTGGCATCGCGCTCGATCTCGATGCGGGGGACGCCGGCGGCATACAAAGTCTTTTTAAGGAACTTACGCAGCTTATAATCCTCAACGAGGATATCGCCGAAAGCATCGTCCTTAGCAAACCAGCGGGAATCCCAATCTTTAATGACACCCACTCTGAGACCATGTGGGTTAACTTTCTGGCCCATAGTTTACCTCCTCTTTCAGCTTATTCCTTTTCTTTCAGAACCAGGGTCATGTGCGAAGTTCTCTTTTTGATGCTGAACGCACGGCCCTGTGCTCTCGGTCTGATTCTTTTCAGAGTCGGACCCGGTGTAACAAAGCACTCGGCAACAAACAGATTGTTCTTATCCATATTGTTGTTGTTCTCCGCGTTTGCCACGGCCGATTTCAGGAGCTTCTGAAGAGGCTCACATGCAGCCTTCGGTGTATACTTGAGTATCGCCATCGCCTCGTCGACCGGTTTGTTCCTGATCAGGTCAAGCACAATCTGGACCTTGCGGGGCGCAATACGGGCATATCTGAGGTAAGCCCTTGCTTCCATAGGTAATCCTCCTTCCGGCCTTCTTTACTTTCCGGTATTCGATTTTTTGGAGCCTGCGTGGCCTTTGAAGGTTCTGGTGGGAGCAAACTCACCGAGTTTGTGTCCGACCATGTCTTCAGTAATATACACAGGCACATGTTTGCGTCCATCGTGGACGGCAAAGGTGTGTCCAACGAATTCGGGGAATATCGTAGATGCGCGGCTCCAGGTTTTGAGAACCTTCTTTTCGCCTGCTTCGTTCATAGCAACGACTCTCTTATACAGTGCCTCCTGTACGAAAGGGCCTTTCTTTACGCTTCTACCCATTGATCATCTGCCTCCTTTCCTGTCGCTCTATTTCGCGTTGCGACGCTTGACAATGAACTTGTCGGAGCGGTGATGTTTCGCTCTTGTCTTGTAGCCCAGCGCGGGTTTGCCCCACGGGGTGACAGGGCCCGGACGGCCGACCGGAGATTTACCTTCACCACCGCCGTGCGGATGGTCGCAGGGGTTCATGACAGAACCGCGGACGGTGGGTCTCCAGCCCATGTGGCGTTTGCGGCCGGCTTTACCGTAGTTGACGTTTTCGTGGTCAACGTTGCCGACCTGGCCGATGGTGGCCATGCAGGTGACAGGAACATTGCGAAGCTCGCCGGAAGGCAGACGGATCAGTGCGTATCCGTTTTCTTTTGCCATGAGCTGTGCCAGAATACCGGCGGCGCGGGCAAGCTGTGCGCCCTTGCCGGGATACATCTCCACGTTGTGGATGAAGGTACCCACGGGGATGTTGACCATCGGCAGCGCGTTGCCCGGTTTGATATCAGCATCGGCGCCGGTGGAAACAGTGTCGCCCACTTTGAGCCCGACCGGTGCGATGATGTAGCGTTTCTCGCCGTCCTCATACTGCACCAAGGCAATATGTGCGGAACGGTTGGGGTCATATTCCAGGGTGAGAACGGTGGCGGTGCCGACCTTATCTCTCTTGAAATCGATGATGCGGTATTTTTTCCGGTTGGCGCCACCGCGGTGACGAACCGTGATTCTACCGGTGTTGTTGCGTCCGGAAGTGTTCTTCACAGGAGCCAAGAGGCTCTTTTCCGGAGCGACCTTGGACAGCCCGCTGTAGTCGGTGGTGGTCATGCCACGGCGGCCGGCGGTTGTCGGGTTGTAGTTTTTGATCGCCATTCGGTTTCACTCTCCTCATAAATTCTGTTTCGCGGAAGATTCCGCTCAAAAGAACTTGGTTTAGCGGGATTTATGAGTATCCCATACAAGTCCCTCGCGTATTGTTTCTTTCCAGCAGGGACTACACCATGCTCTCGAAGAACTCGATGCCTTTGGAGTCTTCTTTGAGAGTTACAATGGCTTTCTTCCAATCGGGCGTATAGCCCTCATTCCGGCCCTGACGTTTTTTTCTGCCTCTGACGTGCATGGTGTTGACTTTCAGAACCTTGACGCCGAAGAGTTCCTCGACAGCTTTGCCGATTTCGATCTTGCCGGCGTCGTTGGCCACTTTAAACGTGTATTTTTTCATGCCGATGGCCTCCATGCTGGCCTCGGTGATGATGGGGCGGATAATGATGTCCTGAGCGGTTCTCATTATGCATACACCTCCTCGATCTTTGCCACAGCGTCCTTGACGACGATAAATTTATCGTAGTTAAGGATGTCGTACACATTCAGGGTGCCGACCACGGCGGTCTTGACGCCCGGAATGTTTTTAGCGCTTCTGATGACCGTATTGTCGATTTCCGGCAGTACGATCAGTGCCTTGCGGTCAGCGCCCAAAGCGCCCAGCATTGCCACAACGCTCTTGGTTTTGATGGCGTCGAGCTTGAGCGCGTCGAGCACCACCATCTCGCCAGCGAGCACTTTGCTGGAGAGGGCGGATTTCATAGCCAGTCTCTTCACCTTTTTGTTGAGAGTGTAGCTGTAATCGCGGGGCTTGGGGCCCAGGGCAATACCACCGTGTCTCCACTGGGGAGCCCGGATGGAACCCTGTCTTGCGTGGCCGGTACCTTTCTGTCTCCAGGGCTTGCGGCCGCCGCCTGCGACCTCAGTGCGGGTCTTGGTGGACTGGGTGCCCTGACGCTGGTTGGCCAGGTAATTGACAACAGCGTCGTGCATGACGGACTTGTTGGGCTCGGTCCCGAAGACAGCATCGGAAAGCTCGATCTCGCCGACGTTCTTTCCCGCCATATCAAATACTGTAACCTTTGGCATCGTGCTTCCTCCTTCCCTTAAGCCCTTTTCACGCTGTCGGTGATAAAGACAATCCCGTTCTTAGGACCCGGGATTGCACCTTTGAGCGCAATCAGGTTGTTTTCTGCATCTACCTTTACTACCTCGAGATTCTGGACGGTGACCGTCTCGGAACCCATGTGGCCGGGCAGTTTCTTGCCCTTCATGACTCTGGACGGGTCGCTGCACGCGCCCATGGAGCCGGCGTGACGATGCACAGGTCCGGAACCGTGGGTCTCTTTCAGGCGGGAGTTGTTCCAGCGCTTGATGGTACCGGCATAACCTTTACCTTTGCTGGTGCCGCACACGTCGACCTTGTCGCCGAGCTCGAATTTGTCAGCTTTGATGATGTCGCCGACGTTTACTTCCTCACAGTTGTCCAGACGGAATTCTTTGAGGGTTCTTTTGACCGGGGCGTCCGCCTTTGCGAAGTGACCGGCGATGGGCTTGTTCACGTTCTTGGAACGGATATCGCCGAAACCGATCTGTACAGCCTCATAACCATCGTTGTCGACGGTTTTCTTCTGTACGACCACGCAGGGGCCCGCTTCCACGACGGTGACAGGGATGACTTTTCCCTTTTCGTCAAAAAGCTGGGTCATGCCGATCTTTTTGCCTACGATGCATTTTTGCATACTCTACTTACCTCCTATGGTTATTGGTTGACTCCCTTTGCGGGGCCAACATGACCTGACCGCGTGAAATTAAAGTTTGACTTCGATGTCCACGCCGGCAGGAAGCTCAAGACCTAACAAAGCCTCGACGGTTTTCTTCGAGGGCTTAATTATGTCGATGAGTCTTTTGTGGGTTCTCATCTCAAACTGCTCGCGGCTGTCTTTGTACTTATGGACAGCGCGCAGAATGGTGATGACCTCTTTCTCGGTGGGCAGGGGGATCGGACCAGAAATCTTGTCGTTTTCCCTCTTTGCGATTGCAACGATCTTTTCAGCCGCTGCGTCGACCAGCTTGGGGTCATAGCCCTTCAGTCTGATTCTGATGTTTTCTTTGACTGCCACTACCATCGCCTCCTCATAATTTTGCTTGTGCGGGGCAACGATCAAAAAACTGAACACCGAGCCGTGTGTTCCGTGCTCGGCCGTTTAAAAAACCGGTTAAACTGTGGAAAACCACACGTCTAGCCGGGACATGGGCGTTTTTTCGCCCTACGCAAAGCGCCAAAAATTCTGGAAAAGCGCAGCTTTCCCAAGATTTTTCGCGGTTTCAGTATTTTTTGTCGCCCGGTTTAAAATCGGACATACTCGGCGGAAATTACCTGCTTCTCAGAGCAGCAACCTCCCGCTTCATCGCATATCTAGTGCAGTCGTGCTTGTATATAATACAATAAAAATGGCTTAAATGCAAGCTTTTTTTGCATTTTTACGAGGAAAATACTGGTCAAGTGCAACTTTGTCGCTTTGACCATCTTTCACGAAGTTTTTCCGTCAATTTTGGACATATTTTTTATTTTTTCCCGGGATGCGGCGCCCGCCACGCCTGGGTCTGCCCGACACGGACCTCCGGTCAGGTTGACGGGCTCCCAGCTTTATACGCAACATTGCCGCGACGCCCGCGCTATCATTGCCAACGCGCAACCGCCGCGACTGTCCGGCATCCCCACTGGCAGGTGGCCCCTCGTAGCGTGGCGGGCGGGCACATTCTTTTCTCACATCTTAGAAAAGCGGCGGAACCAAATGGTTCCGCCGCTTCTTCTTTTATTCCATAAAGTATCTTCCGATGGCGTCGGCCGCGATCATGGCCGCGCACACCTTTTCCGGCGAGACTTCCAACGGCATGTTGCGCAGGGTGTCCCCTTCGCCGCAGGCCAGGGTGGCCGCTTCCATAAGTTTCGACTTATCCACCTTCTTGATGCCCATTTGGGCGAAAGTGACCGGCAGTCCCACTTCGATGCAGAAGGAAACCACTTCCTCGATTTCGTCCTCGGGGGCGTTTTCCAGGACCAGTTGGGTCAGGGTGCCGAAGGCGACCTTCTCGCCGTGGTAGAGGTGGTGGCACTCTTTGATGCAGGTCAGTCCGTTGTGGATGGCGTGAGCGCCGGCCAGGCCGCCGCTTTCAAAGCCGATGCCGCTTAAGTAGGTATTGGCTTCGATGATCTTCTCCACCGCCTCGGTGCAAACGCCCGCTTCCATGGCAATTTTGGCCTTGACGCCCTCGCTCATCAGGGTATCGTAGCACAGGCGCGCCAGCGCCATGGCGGCGCTTGTCACCTTGCCGCCGGCGCAGGTGTCGCTGCGGCTGGCCTTGGTGGCTCTGGCCTCAAAATAGGTAGCCAGGGCGTCGCCCATGCCCGCGACCAGCAGTCTGGCCGGAGCCGCCGCAATGATGGAGGAATCGACCACCACCAGGTTGGGATTCTGGGGAAGGAAGAGATACCGCTCGAACACGCCGTCGTCGGTATAGATGACGGAGATGGCCGAACAGGGGGCGTCGGTGGAAGCGATGGTGGGACAGATGACCACCGGTGTTTTTTCATAATAGGCCACCGCTTTGGCGGTATCGAGAATCTTACCACCGCCCACGCCGATAACGCAGTCGCATTTATTTTTCGCGACCACCTCGCGCAGACGATTGATTTCCGTCTCACAGCACTCGCCGCCGAAGACGTCGAAGGTCACGGCGATGCCGGTTCCCTGGAAGCTCTCCTCCACCATGGGGCCGATGCGCTTATTGCCCCCCTCGCTGATGAGAATGAGCATGGATTTGCCCATCTTGCTCACATAGCCGCTTAAGTTTTTCAGTTCTCCCTGGCCCTGCACATATCTGCTCGGGCTGATGATGATATTTGCCATCTGTTTGACCACCTTTCCTCTGTCCCTGCCGGGACGGGTCGCCGCGGCAGGGGTTTTGGTTGTAACACTTGTCGCGCCGCACGCGTTACTGTTGCAATGGGTGCCACAGCGCGGTCCCTGCCGGGACGGGTCGCCGCGGCAGGGGCCTTGGTTGTAACACTTGTCGCGCCGCACGCGCCGGCAGGTGCCTAATAGGCTTTGCCCCAGTAGACCATGCTCTTGGCGGGCTTGCCGCAGCAGACGCAGGTGTCGGAGATCTGCTCCTGCTCAAAGGGCATGCAGCGGGAGGATACGCCCGCCACTTCCTTGAGCTTCTCCTCGCATTCCTGATCGCCGCACCACATGGCCTTGATGAAGCCGAGCTTTGTCTCAGCGATCTCCTTGAGCTCGTCGAGGCTCTTGGCCTCATAGGTCTTTTCTTCCCGGTTTTTGCGGGCCTTTTCGTACATGCCGTCGTGTACGGCCTTTAAAAGCTCGGGGATCTTTGTTTCCAATTCGTCCAACGAGACGAAATACTTCTCCCGGTTGTCCCGGCGCACCAGGACGCACTGGTTTTTCTCGATGTCTTTGGGCCCGATTTCCAGACGCAGGGGCACGCCCTTCATCTCGTACTGGGCAAACTTCCAGCCGGGGGAATTGTCGGTCAGGTCGATCTTGGCCCGGCAGAACTTCTGAATGCGCTCCAGAACCTCGTTTGCCTTGTCGGTGACGCCCTCCTTGTGCATGGCGATGGGGACGATGATGACCTGGATGGGAGCCACGGCGGGGGGAAGCACCAGGCCGTTGTCGTCGCCGTGGGTCATGATGATGGCGCCGATCAGGCGGGTGGAAACGCCCCAAGAGGTCTGGAAGGGGTGCTGGAGGGTGTTGTCCCGTCCGGTGAAGGTGATGTCGAAGGCCTTGGCGAAGCCGTCGCCGAAGAAGTGGGAGGTGCCGCTCTGGAGGGCCTTGCCGTCGTGCATCATGGCTTCGATGGTATAGGTCTCCTCCGCGCCCGCAAACTTCTCCTTGTCGGTCTTGCGGCCCTTGATCACCGGGATGGCTAGGTCGTTTTCACAGGTCTCGGCGTAGATGCCCAGCATCCGCTGGGTCTCTTCCTTGGCTTCCTCCGCGGTCTCGTGCATGGTGTGGCCCTCCTGCCAGAGGAACTCCACGTTGCGCAGGAAGGGGCGGGAGGTCTTCTCCCACCGCACCACCGAGCACCACTGGTTATAGAGCATGGGCAGGTCCCGGTAGGACTTGATGACATGGGCGTAATGGTCGCAGAAGAGGGTCTCGGAGGTGGGGCGCACGCACAGGCGCTCGGTGAGCTTTTCGCTGCCGCCGTGGGTGACCCAGGCCACCTCGGGGGCGAAGCCCGCCACGTGGTCCTTCTCCTTTTCGAGGAGGCTCTCGGGGATGAGCATGGGCATGTAGACGTTCTCATGTCCCGTCGCCTTAAACTTGCGGTCGAAGATCTGCTGGATGTTCTCCCACAGCGCGTAGCCGTAGGGGCGGAAAATCATGCAGCCGCGGACGCTGGAATAGTCCACCAAATCCGCTTTGATGACCACGTCGGTATACCATTTGGTGAAGTCCTCGTCCATCTTGGTGATGGCTTCCACCATTTTTTTCTGATCTGCCACGTTTGTTCCAACCTTTCTATATCGCGTGCCGTCGGAGCGGCCTCGCTTTGATGACGGCGCCGGAAGGCCCGGGCCGGAGGATGCGGGAATTTATTCGTCTTCCTTGGGTTTTTTGCCGGAGGTAAACTTGGTTAACAGCACCACCAGCAGGAAGATGAGCCCAATGACCACAAAGATGCCCAGCATTCCCTTGCCCATGAGTTCAAAGGACTGGGAAAGCGCGTTCATATCCACATTCATATTGTTTCTCCCTTTCTAAGACGCCCGGGCGGTCAATGGATCATGCCGGGGACCAGTCCCAGGATGATGCCACCGGCGATGACGGACGCGATCTGGCCCGAGACGTTGGCGCCCACCGCGTGCATGAGCAGATGGTTCTGGTTGTCCTCCTTGAGGGCCATCTTCTGCACCACTCTGGCCGACATGGGGAAGGCGGAGATGCCCGCCGCGCCCACCATGGGGTTAATTTTATGCTTGAGAAAGAGGTTTAAGAATTTGGCGAAGAGGACGCCGCCGATGGTGTCAAAGACAAAGGCGACGAGGCCCAGAGCCATGATGAGCAAAGTGTAGGGGGAGACAAACTGCTCGGCCTTCATGCTGGCGGAGATGGTGATGCCGAGTAAGAGCGTCACCAGGTTGGCAAGCTCCTTTTGGGCCGTCTGGCTCAGGGAGTCCAAGCGCCCGCACTCCCGGATGAGGTTGCCGAACATGAGAAAGCCCACCAGGGATACCGACTGGGGCGCCACGATGCCCGCGATGACCGTCACCAGGATGGGGAAGAGGATGCGGGTGGCCCGGGAGACGTTCTTGGGATTATAGGGCATCCGGATGCGCCGCTCCTTTTTGGTGGTGACGAGCTTGATGGCGGCGGGCTGGATGATGGGCACCAAGGCCATATAGGAGTAGGCGGCCACCGCGATGGGGCCGATGTAGTTACTCTTGAGCACCTGGGACACCAGGATGGAGGTGGGGCCGTCCGCCGCGCCGATGATGCCGATGGCCGCCGCGTCCTTGAGCCCGAAGCCGCAGAGCACCGCCACCGTGATGGTGAGGAAGATGCCGAACTGGGCCGCCGCCCCAAAGAGGAACATCTTGGGGTTGGAGAGGAGGGGGCCGAAGTCGATCATGGCGCCGATGCCGATAAAGAGTAACAGCGGCAGGGCCTCCGAGGCCGCGATGCCGATGTTGAAAAGCCAGTCCACGATGCCGTTGACCTCGCCGATGCCCTGCACGGTCTGGTTGATGACGCCGCTCAACGGGAGGTTGACCAAAATAGCGCCAAAGCCCATGGGCAGCAGGAGGGCGGGCTCATAGTCCTTTTTGATGGCGAGATAGATGAGGAGTCCTCCGATGGCCCACATGACCACCTGTTTCCAGGTAATCGCCGTCAGGCCGGCGATAAGAAAATCCAATGTCACCGCTCCTTTTCATTCGTTTGCTTGTCCAATTTCCCTGCCCCGGCGCGCCGGAAACAGGGATTCTCCTCCATTATAGGAGAAAAACTCGGTTTTTTCAATAAGAAATGCGAACCTTTCCGCCGCAAAAGAAAGCCGCCGCACAATCGGATGTGCGGCGGCTCTTCCAAGCGTTTCCTATGCGTCGATTTTGGACTCGATGTACTTGACGATGTCGCCGACGGTTTTGATGTTCTCGACTTCCTCATCGGGGAATTCCAGGTCGAACTCCTCCTCGATGCTCATGACAAGGTCGACAACATCCAAAGAGTCCGCGCCGAGGTCGTCGGTGATGCTGGCCTCCATGGTGACCTGCTCCTCGTCGACATCCAGCTGATCGCAAAGAATTTCTCTGACTTTCTCCAGTACCATTGCTGTTCCTCCTCAAATGACTTTAGATTTTATTTTCTATAAGTTAAGGTGATCTTTCACCAGGTAACCCTATGGATATGCACTACTCTTCGGAAAATTCACCGATTTTCCTAAATTTGTGATAGCGGGCGTCCAAAAGCTCCTGTTCGTCCCAGTCCCGCAGCACCCCCACCGTGTGGATGAGGTAGTCTCTGAGCGTCTGGGCCATGAGCTCCGGCTGCTTGTGCGCGCCGCCCGTGGGTTCCGCCAAGATATCGTCGCACACGCCGAATTCCTGGAGGTCCTCCGCCGTGATTTTCAGCACATTGGCCGCTTCCTTCTCTTTGGAGGCGTCCTTCCACAGGATGCTGGCGCAGCCCCGGGGGGAGATGACCGAATAGACGGCGTTTTCCAGCATGGCCAGCCGGTCGCAGACGCCCAGCCCCAGCGCGCCGCCGGAGCCTCCCTCGCCCAGCACCACCGAAATAACCGGCGTCTTGAGGCGCATGAGCTCAAACAGGTTCTTGGCGATGGCCTCGCCCTGGCCCCGCTCCTCGGCCTCCACGCCGCAGAACGCGCCGGGGGTGTCGATGAAACAGAGGACCGGACGGTGGAACTTCTCCGCCTGGCGCATCAGCCTGAGGGCCTTGCGGTACCCCTCCGGGTGGGCCATGGCGAAATTGGCGTGCTTGTTTTCCTCGATGGTCTTGCCCTTGAGCTGGCCGATGACGGTGACGGGGGTCCCGTCCAGGACACCGATGCCGCCCACAATGGCGTGGTCGTCGCCGTAGAGCCGGTCGCCGTGCATTTCAAAAAATTCGTCGAAGACGACGGGGATATAGTCGCGCACCGTGGGGCGCTCCTTCTGGCGGATGAGCTCCATCCGCTCCCAGGCGGTCAATTTACTCATCAAATCCACCCGCCTTTCCCGCGCCGTGCAGGCGGATAAGGTCCGCCAAAGTCCTGCGCATTTCCCGGCGCTCCACGATCATGTCCACAAAGCCGTGTTCCATGAGAAATTCCGCCGACTGGAAATCGTCGGGAAGCCGCTGCTTGATGGTGCCCTCGATGACCCGGCGTCCGGCAAAGCCCACGAGCACCTTGGGTTCTGCGATGATGATGTCGCCGAGCATGGCAAAGCTGGCGGTGACGCCGCCGGTGGTGGGGTCGGTGAGGACGGTGATGTAAAGCAGCCCCGCGTCGCTGTGCCGGGCACAGGCGCCGGAGGTCTTGGCCATCTGCATGAGGGAGAGAATCCCCTCCTGCATCCGGGCGCCGCCGGAGGAAGTGAAGATGACGACGGGGAGGCGCTTCTCGGTGGCCCGCTCAAAGGCGCGGGTGATCTTTTCTCCCACCACCGAACCCATGGAGGCCATCATAAACCGGGAGTCCATCACCGCCACCACGCACTGCTCCCCCATGATCTCGCATTCGCCGGTGACCACCGCGTCGGAGAGGCCCGTCTTCTTCTGAAGTTCCTTCACCTTCTCCTCATAGCCGGGGAAATCAATGGGGTTTCTGCTTTTCATAAGGGTATCATATTCTTTAAACGTCTCATTGTCAACCGTTAATTCCAGTCTTTCACGGGCGCTGAGCCGGGCGTGATAACCGCAGCTTTTGCACACCTTGCCGCCCGCTGTAAATTCCTCCATCAGCGCCACCTGCTGGCAGCGGGGACACTTAAACAGCAGATCGCTGGGAATGCTGATTTTTTTTGCTTTTCCCTCGGAGGTGTCTTCGATGTCCAGCCGGGTCTTTACCTTTTGAAACAGTTCCTCCCACACGACGGCGTTCCCTCCTTTTTACCAAGCCCCCGGGCTTTTTTGCGCCCTTTGCCCAGGGGGCGGGGCCTACTGATGGGCAAAGTTCTTCCGATCCAAGAAGCCGATGTCGAAGCTGCCCGCCTCGAAGTCCGGGTCCTTGACCAAGTTTAACTGAAACTCGATGTTGGTGTCAACGCCCTCCACTAAAAATTCAGCCAGCGCCCACCGCATTTTCAGGATGGCCTCCTTGCGGGTGGGGGCGTAGACGATGAGCTTGGCGATCATGGAGTCGTAGTACGGAGTTATAGTATACCCTTGGTAGATGGCGCTGTCAATACGCACGCCGGGGCCCCCCGGCATGTGCAGCGCCTCGATGGTGCCCGGGCAGGGGCGGAAGCCCAGGGCCGGGTTTTCGGCGTTGATGCGGCACTCGATGGCGTGGCCCTTGAGCTGGATGTCCGCCTGGGTATAGGGCAGCTTGTGCCCGGCCGCGATGAGGATCTGGCGGCGGACGATGTCCACCCCCGAGACAAGCTCGCTGACCGGGTGTTCCACCTGGACCCGGGTGTTCATCTCCATAAAGTAGAAGTTGCCCTGTTCGTCCACCAGAAATTCCACCGTGCCCGCGTTTTCATAGCCGCAGGCCTTGGCCGCCGCGCAGGCCGCCTGCCCCATCCGTTCCCGCAGCTCCCCGGTCATAAAGGGGGCCGGGGAGGGGGATTCCTCCAGCACTTTCTGGTTGCGCCGCTGCATGGAGCAGTCCCGCTCTCCCAGATGGACCACATTGCCGAACCGGTCGGCCAGGATTTGGACCTCGATGTGACGGGGGCCCACGATGAATTTCTCGATGTACACGTCGCCGTTTGCAAAGAAGGTCAGCGCCTCCTGTTTCGCGGCGGTGAAGGCGCCTTCCAGCTCCGCCTCGCTCCCCACAAAGCGGATGCCCCGGCCGCCGCCGCCGGCGCTGGCTTTCACCATGACCGGGTAGCCGATCTCTTTGGCGACGGCCTTGGCGTCCTCCAGGCTTTCCACCACGCCGTCGGAGCCCGGCACCACCGGCACCCCGGCCTTCTTCATGGTTTCCTTGGCCGTGGCCTTGTCCCCCATCAGTTCGATGGACTCCGGCTTCGGCCCGATGAAGGTGACCCCGCACCGCCCGCACATCCGGGCAAACGCGGCGTTCTCGGAAAGAAAGCCGAACCCGGGATGGAGGGCCTCCGCCCCCGTGATCTCACACGCCGACAGGATGGCCGCGATATTGTTGTAACTGTCCTTGGTGGCCGCGGGGCCGATGCAGATGGCCTCGTCGGCGATCTGGGCGTGGAGGGCGTCCCGGTCCGGCTGGGAGAAGACGGCCACCGTCCGCACTCCCAGCTCCCGGCAGGCCCGGATAATCCGCACCGCGATTTCCCCGCGGTTGGCAATCAGAATCTTTTTAAACATGGCGTCCCTCCACTATTCTTCGCCCGCGGCCTTGGGGCCGATGGCAAAGGTGAGCTCCGCCGTCACCGCCCGCTTTCCATTCACCGTGGCCGTGGCCTTGCCCACGCCCATGCTGCTTCTCAGCTTGAGCATCTCCATTTCCAAGAGGACGGTGTCGCCGGGTTTGATCTGCTGGCGGAACCTTGCTTTGTCGATGCCCGCGAAAAAGGCCACATGGCCCTGAAACTGCTCTAAACTCAGCACGCAGACAGCGCCCGCCTGGGCCAGCATCTCCACCGTGAGCACCCCCGGCTGTACCGGCATGCCCGGGAAATGGCCCTGAAACCAGAACTCGTCTTCCTTTAAAGTCTTTCTCGCCACCACCCGTTCGCCGGGGGTGAGCTCCAATATTTCATCAATGAGCAGAAACGGGTCCCTGTGGGGGATAATTTTCTTGATCTGCTCTTGGTTCATCAGCACTTCTTCCACTCTCTTACCTCTTTTCTCCGGCTCCGCCGGGGGTTGTCGCGCTCTTGGTTTTCATCGTACCACTGTCGCGTCGCCCGCGTTACTGGTTCGTATGCGTCACAGCGCGGCATCCTCCAGCGGTAGCTGGCCTGCGGGCGGGATGACGCGCAATTGTTTCCTTTCGCATCACTGCCGCGTTGCCCGCGTTACAGGCCCATATGCGTTACAGCGCGGCATCCTCCAGCGGTAGCTGGCCTGCGGGCGGGATGACGCGCAATTGTTTCCTTCCGCACCGCCGTCGCGTCGCACGCGTTTATGTTGCCAATGCGTTACAGCCCGGCGCCTTACGCCGGGTCGATGACCATGACGGGCTGGCCGAACTCCACCGGCTGGGCGTTATCGATGAGGATGTCGGCGACGACGCCGTCAAACTCGCTGGGCACCTCGTTCATCAGCTTCATGGACTCAATGATAAAGAGGGTATCCCCCTTCTTGACCCGGGTCCCCACGCTGACGAAGGGGGGCTTTTCCGGCGCGGCCGAGTGGTAGAAGGTTCCCACAATGGGGGACTTGACCACCTGGCCCCGCACCTCCTTTTCCTGCACGGGAGCGGCGGCCGGCGCCTGGCCCGCCTGGGCCGGTGCGGCGGCGGGAATAGGCATGGGCACCGCGGGCATGGGCGGAAGCACCATCTCGGTCTTGGCTCCCTCGATGACGAGCTTCACCCCTTCGCTTTCAATTTCTAGCCGGGTGAGCTGATCCTCTGCCACCCGGTCCATCAGGCTGATGATATTTTCTACATTCAGTTCCATAGGTTCCTCCCCGCGCCCCGTCTCTGGGAGCGCCGCAGTTTGACGGGCTTATTCGCCCTGATATTTTTTCAGACACAGGGTGGCGTTCTGTCCGCCGAAGCCCAGTGAATTGGTGATGGCATAGGTAATATCCGCCTTCCGTGCGCCCTCGGTGACATAGTCGAGATCGCACTCCTCGTCGGGCACCTGGAAGCCGATGGTGGGCGGCAGCACGCCGTCGCGCAGCGCCAAGACGGAGACGGCCGTCTCCATAGCGCCCGCCGCGCCCAGCATGTGCCCGGTCATGGACTTGGTGGAGGACATGGGAATCTCCTTCGCCTGCTCCCCAAAGACCTTCTTGACCGCTCTGGTCTCATATTTGTCGTTGATGGGGGTGGAGGTGCCGTGGGCGTTGATGTACCCCACCTGGTCCGGACGGATGCCCGCCTCTTCAATGGCAAGCTCCATGGCCTTGGCTGCGCCCGCGCCCTCGGGGTCGGGGCTGGTGATGTGATAGGCGTCGGCCGTGGCGCCGTAGCCCACGACTTCCCCGTAAATCTTGGCCCCTCTCTTCTTCGCGTGCTCCAGTTCCTCCAAAACGAGCATCACCGAGCCTTCGCCCATGACAAATCCACTGCGCTCCTTATCAAAGGGGATGGAGGCGCGCGTCGGGTCCTGGCTCTTGGTCAGCGCCCCCATGTTGTGGAAGCCCGCCGCCGCGAACTTGGTGATGGTCGCTTCCGCGCCGCCGGTCACCGCCACATCCAGATATCCGTATTTGATGTTGCGATAGGCCTCCCCGATGGCGTGGTTGGCCGAGGAACAGGCGGTGACGGCGGTGAAGTTGGCCCCTTTAAAGCCGTGCTGCATGGCGATCATGCCGCAGCCCATGTTGGAGATCATCATGGGGATAAAGAAGGGGGACACCCGGTTATAGCCCTTTTCGATGGATTTGAGGTGTTCCTCCTCGAAGGTGCCGATGCCGCCGATGCCGCTGCCCAGGATGACGCCCACCCGAAACGGATCGTCGTCCTCGAACTTGCTGTCCGCGTCCGTGAGGGCCAAACTTGCCGCCGCGCAGGCGAACTGACAATACCGGTCCATCCGCCGGGCTTCCTTCTTGCTGATATACGCGGTGGGGTCGAAGTCTCTGACCTCGGCCGCCAGCTTAATATCAAAATCACTGGTGTCGAAATGGGTGATCTCCCCGATGCCGCACATGCCCGCTTGGATGTTCTTCCACATCTCCGCCACGCCCGTGCCCACCGGCGTCACCGCGCCGATGCCAGTCACTACCACTCTGTTCATGCCTTTTCCCATACCTTTCCATCCTCCCCTGGGGCCCTAAGGCCTCGGACAGGGGATTTTCAGTATTATTTATCTTAATTTATACAATTAGTATTTAATCACATCACCATGCCGCCGTCGATGACCAGGGTTTGGCCGGTGATATAGGTGGAATCCGGTCCCACTAAGAAGGACACCGCCGCCGCGATCTCCTCCACCTCGCCGAAGCGCCGGAGGGCGATGCCGTGGAGGGCCTCCTCCTTGACCTTGTCGGGGAGGACCGCCGTCATCTGGGTGTTGATAAAGCCGGGAGCCACCGCGTTGACGGTGATATTGCGCCCGCCCAACTCCTTGGCGGCGGTCATGGTCATGCCCACGATGCCCGCCTTGGAGGCGCTGTAATTAAACTGACCGGCGTTGCCGTAAAGCCCCGCCACCGACGAGACGTTGACGATGCGCCCGCCCCGCTGGCGGATCATCTGGGCCCCGGCAAAGCGGGTCATATTGAAGACGCTCTTCATATTGACATTGATGACCGCATCGTACTGCTCCTCGCTCATGCGCACCAAGAGACCGTCCCGGGTGATACCGGCGTTGTTGACGAGCACGTCCAGGCTGCCGAAACGGGCCACCACCTTCTTGACCATCTCGCCGCAGCCGTCAAAATCGGTGACGTCGCACAGGAAGCAGTCGGCGTCCACGCCGTACTCCCGGCACTTGGCCGCCACCTGCTTGCCGCCGTTTTCAAATTCCACCTCGCCGCGGCAGTTGACCGCGATGTTCATGCCGTCCCTGGCCAGACGCTCTGCGATGCAGGCGCCGATGCCCTGGGAGGCTCCGGTAATTAACGCTGTTTTTGCCAAAATCAACACTCCTTTTTCTCACTGTGTCCCATGCCCTCAAAAAGGGCGCTTTTTCTATTCTCCCGGCCCGCTTTGCGGCGGACGGGGCGGGCCGTCAAAGGCCCCCTATCAATCTGTGCGCCTGACCCGCCGATGGGGGGCGCAGCCGAAGTATTTCGCTTTTGTGCTGTCCGGCGCCGTATCGAAGCCGGCGATGAGTCCGGGACGCCTAGGGTTCGCGGGAGGGCCCGCTTTCCCGTCCGCGCCCTCTGGGAGCGGCGCGCATAGGGGGCGAGCGCCACGATCGAAAAGGCGGCCGGCCCCACCCAGAGCCACGGAGTACACGGGGCCCTTATTCCACGTCGAAGATGACCGCGCCGTAGGTGAGCCCCGCGCCGAAGCCCACCAGACACACCCGGGTGCCCGACGGCATCCGGCCCAGGCGTCTTGCCTCCTCGCAGGCGATGGGGATGCTGGCGCTGGAGGTGTTGGCGTATTTATCCAAGTTGCAGAAGACCTTCTCCATGGGGATGTGCAGCTTCTGGGCCGCGGTCTTGATGATGCGGATATTGGCCTGGTGGGGGATGAGCAGGTCGATGGACTCGGTGGAAACTCCCGCCTTCTCCGCCGCCTTTTCCACGGCCCGGGGCATGATGCGGGTGGCAAACTTATAGACCTCTCTTCCGTCCATATAGAGGACGCCGTCGGGCCAGTCGACATACTCTTCAGGCAGCGCGGGCACGTCATGCTCCATGAACACCGTCTTTTTCTCCGGACGCCGGGCAAAGAGCAGATGCGCCCCCGTGCCGTCGGCGCCCATATAAGAGGTATAGAAGGCGTCGGACTTTTCCAGCAAATAGGCCGCCGCCCCGTCCCCGAACAGGACGCAGGTGGAGCGGTCCTCGTAGTTGGTGATCTGGCTCAGCCGCTCGGAGGAGATGACCAGCGCCTTTTTGACGTCCCCGCTCACGAGATACCGCCGGGCCATGTCGATGGCGTAGACGCACCCGGCACAGGCGCAGTTGACGTCGATGCACATGCACTCCTCAATGCCCAGCCCGCTCTGGGCGATGCAGGCCATGGAGGGGGAATAAAAATCGGCGGTGACGGTGCTGAAGATGATGAGATCCACGTCGTCGGGCTCCACACCCGCGTCACGCAGGGCCCCCTTGGCCGCCTTGACGCCCATCTCCACCGTCAGTTCCCCGTCGGCGATGTGGCGGGTCTTGATGCCGGAACGGGAGGTGATCCACTCGTCGGAGGTATCCAAAAATGAGGTGAACGCCTCGTTTTCCACGCAGAGGGGAGGAATATAGCTCCCCATCCCTAAAATTTTAATTCCCATATCGTTTCCCTGTCTCCGCTTCCCGCGCGCGGACTTTTGCTCATGCTCTTTCATTCGGGAGCCGCCCGCGGGCCGTATTTGGCGGCCTCCCGCTCATTTCTTGTGAAGTTTTCCCCCAGCGCCTTGATTTTCTCGGGGTTTATTGTTATAGTAATTTTGGTAAGCCTCCCGCAAAAGCCTGTGGCTGGGAGGTTCTTTTTCTGCAAAGGGCGCTCTCACGCGCTGCTAGGAATTTCCAATTTTTATAAAAAATATAATAGCCGTTACATTTTATTATGATAGTGACTGACGGCCGATTTGTCAATGATGATTTTGTGAAAATCGTGGCAAATGGCAGGATTTTTCGTCGCGAAGCCATCAAAATGGAGGTTTGACATGACCAAAGTAGCTTATCTTTTCGCAGGCCAGGGCTCTCAATACTGCGGCATGGGCAAGGAGTTCTACGACACTTCCCCCGCCGTCCGCCAGATCTATGAGTGCGCCGGGGACATCCTGGGCCGTGATATCGCCGCCGTCTCCTTTGGGGAGGACGCCGACGCCCTCTCCCAGACCATCAACGCCCAGCCGGCCATCTTTGCCATGAGCCTTGCCTGCTACACCCTGTGCAAGGATCACCTGCCCCCGGCCATGGCCATGGCGGGCCACTCGTTGGGCGAATACGCGGCCCTTTGCGCCAACGGGGTCATGAGCATGGAGGACGGCTTCCGGGTCATCGACGCCCGGGCCCGCGCCATGCAGCAGGCGGGTGAACGCCATCCGGGGGCCATGTACGCCATCGTCGGCTGTGACCCGGAGAAGGTGGGGGAAGTCTGTGAGGGCATCGACGGCTATGTGCTGCCGGTCAATTACAACAGCCCCGTCCAGACCGTCATCGCCGGGGAGCTGGACGCCGCCGCCAAAGCGGTGGAAGTCTTCACCCAAATGGGCCACCGGGCCGTCAAACTGGGGGTGTCGGCGGCATTTCACTCCCGGCTCATGGAGGAGGCCGCCGTCTCCTTTAAAGAGGCCATCGCCTCCATTCCCTTTGGGAAAGGGAAAGCCCCCTTCTATTCCAATGTGACCGGCGACTGCGACGCCGATCTCACGGACATGCCCTCCTATCTGGCCCGCCACATGGTGTCCCCGGTCCTCTTTACAAAAGAGCTTGCGAACATCCGGCAAGCGGGGGCCAGCATCTTCGTGGAGCTCGGGCCGGGCAAGGTGCTGACGGGGCTGGTGCGCAAGACCCTCAAGGGCATGCCCAACCTCCACATCGAAAACAAGAAAACTTTGGGGACAGCCATCGCGGAATTGTCCCTGTAACCTAAAGCGAGGCGACCGAACATGGAAATGCAAAAGGCGCGCTCCTTTGCCCTCATCGGCTATCCTTTAGGGCACACCATGTCGCCCCCCATCCACGCCGCCCTCTTTGCGCTGGCGGGACAGACGGGGGACTATCAGGTCATGGAAATCCCCCCCGAGGCGCTGTCCGGACGGGTGGGAGCGCTCCGCGCGCTCACCGGCTTTAATGTGACGATTCCCCATAAACTGGAAATTATACCTCATCTGGACGCACTTTCGGACAGCGCCCGCCGCTTTGGGGCGGTCAACACCGTCCGGTGCGGGGAACAGATGGTGGGCTACAACACCGACGTGGACGGCTTTCTCCGCTCCCTGCGTGAAGCGGGGGTGGAGACCCGGGACCAGCGGGTGCTGATCCTGGGGGCCGGCGGGGCCGGGCGGATGATGGCCATTGAACTTGCCCTGCGCGGGTGCGACGTGGTATTGGCCGTGCGGCTGGGCGGCGTGCCCCGGGCCGAAGGCGTCCTCGCGGACATCCGGGCCCTCTCCCCCCACGCGCGGGCGCGGCTGGTGCTCATGGACGAAGTGTTGCCCCTCATGGAGCGGGAGGGCGCGTTTGATCTGATGTGCAACGCCACCCCGGTGGGGATGTTCCCCAAAGTGGAGGCCATGCCCGCCACCGAAGAGATGATGGCCGGTTGCCGCCAAGTCTTCGACGCCATCTATAACCCCGGCGAGACCCGGCTGCTGGCGTGCGCCCGCCGCCTGAGCAAAAAGGCCGTGGGCGGCATGTCCATGCTGGTGTGGCAGGCGGTGGCCGCCCACGAAATCTGGGACGGCTCCTCCTATGACCCCGCCGACATCGCGGCCCTCACCGTGCGCTTTGAGCGGGAGATGGCAAAGACGGGACGGTAAGGGGCGCGATTTCCTGTCTTCTGCGCCGCCGGGTACCTTAACGATAGAATGATCATGCAACTGCCCCGTGGGGCGGAAGGGAGTAAAACCATGTTACACAATATTGTTCTTTGCGGATTTATGGGCAGCGGCAAGACCACCATCGGCAAGATGCTGGCCGGCCACCTGCTTTTCACCTATGTGGATACCGACGACGTCATCGAGGCGTCCACCGGCATGACCGTCCCCCAGATCTTCGAGGTCCACGGGGAGGAGCATTACCGGGATCTGGAGCACGCGGCCGTCCAGGATCTGACCTCCCGCAACAAAAGCCAAGTGATCGCCACCGGCGGCGGCATGATGACCTTTGAGCGCAATGTGGAGCTGTTTCACTCCCACGGGGACCGGGTCATCTTCTTGGACATCCCCTTTGACGTGTGCTATAAGCGCATCAAGGATTCCGACCGGCCGCTGGTGCGAAACAACACTCCGGAGAAGCTGCGGGAGCTCTATAACGCCCGCCGGGACCTCTATCTCAAGGCCTGCGACCAGCGCATCACCGGCCTGGATTCCGAGGCTATTGTCCGGGAAATTATTCAGGGCATCGAGCTTTCCTACACCCCTGAAAGCGAGCGCTTCTAACGGCACAAACTGAAGGCCCGGCAGTCGATGACTGCCGGGCCTTTTTCTGCGCGTCTTTGTAAAACCTGCTCAGTGGCTCTCACTGCAGAGTGACTTCGGGCGCTTTTATGGACTCGCCCCGGAGCCGATTCTCACCGCAGGGCGGTTTCGGGCGCTTTGCGGGTGACGTGAATTTCGTCAATGGCCGAATAGACCACGCGTCCCTGCCCGTCGAGGCCGATGGCGCAGACCAGATAAAGGCCGCTTCTTTCCCCGTCCAGCCACAGATTCAGGTATCCCTTGTAGAAATTGGTTTGCCGCAGCTGCCGGTAGGCAAAGTCATCCACCAGCCGCCGCACGGGAACCCGGGTGGGCGCCCCATATCGGGCCAGGATTTCCCGGATTTCCTCCTCGCTGACACCGATGAGCTTTCCCTCCCGGCCAAGCGCCTCATACTGTTCGTCCACAATCTTCTCCAAGATTTGATAAACTTCTTCAAACAATACCGATGCAATGCCCATCTCAGTCGCCTCCGCCTTATCCCCATCTTGATTTACATTTTATCCCATTCTTATGAAAAAATCTACCATATCTCGTAAATTTCCTGGAAATGATCGGACCGGCAAAAAATAAGAGCGCTCCGCGGTGGAGCGCTCTTTTTTAATCCAGATTCTTGGACAGCAGTTTGACGCTGGCAATCGCACTGAGAACCATGGCCGCACATCCTGCCGCCACCAGGGATAGCGCTACAATCGCATTCCACAAGGCTGCATTTTTTCCTTTTTCATACATGGCTGGGCCCTCCGTTTCTACTTGTTTTTCCGCCTTTAGTGTAGCACGTTTCCCCCCGCAGCGCAAGCCCCACCTGCGGCGGACCTGCCGGTCGGGATGCCGCGCTGTTGTCTCCGCCAGAACGAAAGCGCGGGTGCCGCGACGGCGTCGCGATGGGGCCAGGGGCGCGTCCTGCCCGCCGCAGCCCCTACCGGGGCGGGATGCCGCGCCGGACCTGCCGGTCGAGATGCCGCGCTGTTGTCTCCGCCAGAACGAAAGCGCGGACTGCGCGGCGGCGGCGCAAAGGGGCCAGGGGCCTGACCTGCCCGCCGCGGGCGCTGGGACGTCATGTAGGCGGCGCAAACAGGCAGGGGACGCTGGGCAAAACAAAAAGGCGGTACGTAACCGTACCGCCTTTTTATCAAAATGCTTATTTGTTCAGGTTTGCTTCCAGAGTTGCCAGCTGTTTTTTCAGCTCTTCCGGCAGTCTGTCGCCAAATTTGGCATAGAACTCGTGGATGCCCTTTGCTTCCTCTTTCCAGAGGTCCACGTCTACATCCAGCAGACCTTTGAGGGTATCCAGATCGATATCCAGGCCTTCGATGTCGATGTCCTCGGGTTTGGGCTCGTAGCCGATGGGAGTCTCCATCGCGTCGGCCTTGCCTTCGCAGCGGGCCAGGATCCAGAGCAGGACGCGCATGTTGTCGCCAAAGCCCGGCCAGATGAAGTGGCCTTCATCGTCGGTTCTGAACCAGTTGACGTTGAAGATCTTCGGAGCCTTGTCGCCCAGCTTCTCGCCCATTTCGATCCAATGTGCGAAGTAGTCGCCCATGTGGTAGCCGCAGAAGGGCAGCATGGCCATGGGATCGCGGCGGACAACGCCGACGGCGCCGGTAGCGGCGGCAGTGGTCTCAGAAGCCATGATGGAGCCGACGAACACGCCGTGGTTCCAATCGCGGGACTGGTAAACCAGAGGAGCGGTCTTGGCGCGGCGGCCGCCGAATACGATGGCGGAGATGGGCACGCCGTTGGGGTTATCGAACTCTTTGCTCACGCAGGGGCAATTCTTTGCCGGAGCGGTGAAGCGGCTGTTGGGATGAGCGCCTTTGCTTCCATCGGTGCAATCCCACTTCTCGCCCTTCCAGTTGACGGCGTTCTTCGGCGGGTTCTTGTCCAGACCCTCCCACCAAACGGTGTTGTCATCCAGGTTGTGGACAACGTTGGTGAAGATGGTGCCCTGTCTGGTGGAAGCCAGCGCGTTGGGATTGGATTTCTCGTTGGTGCCGGGGGCAACGCCGAAGAATCCGTTCTCCGGGTTGATGGCCCACAGACGGCCGTCGGGACCGATGCGCATCCAGGCAATGTCGTCGCCGACGCACCATACTTTATAGCCCTTTTCCAGATAGGCTTTGGGCGGAATGAGCATGGCAAGGTTGGTCTTACCGCAAGCGGACGGGAAAGCGGCGGAGATGTATTTGATCTCGCCCTGGGGATTCTCAATGCCGAGGATGAGCATATGCTCGGCCATCCAGCCTTCCTTCCAACCCTGGTAGGAAGCGATTCTCAGCGCGAAGCACTTTTTACCCAGCAGCACGTTGCCGCCGTAACCGGAGTTGACGGACCAGATGGTGTTGTCCTCCGGGAAATGGACGATGTATCTGTTTTCCTCGTCCAGCTGCGCTTTGGAGTGCAGGCCGCGGACGAAGTCGTTGGACTCGTCACCCAGCTGTTTGAACGCGTCGGCGCCCATGCGGGTCATGATGTCCATATTGAGTACAACATAGGTGGAGTCGGTCAGCTCGACGCCCACTTTGGAAAGTTTGGAACCGATGGGGCCCATGCAGTAGGGGATGACATACATGGTGCGGCCCTTCATGCAGCCGTCAAAGAGCTTTCTCAGCTTCGGATACATGACTTTGGGATCTTCCCAGTTGTTGGTGGGGCCGGCATTCTCTTTTTCTCTGGAGCAGATAAAGGTTCTGCCCTCGACACGGGCCACGTCGTTGAGCGCGGTTCTGTGCAGCAGGCAGCCCGGCAGTTTTTCTTCGTTGAGTCTTTCCATTTCGCCGATGGAAATGGAGAGATTCCGCAGCTCTTCAAGCTGCTCTTCGCTGCCGTCAATCCAGACAATCTTGTCCGGTTTTGTCAGGGCCGCCATCTCGTCGACCCAGTTGAGAACATTCTTGTTGTTTGTAAGCATTGTCCTATCTCCTTTCGCCGATTGCTTTGGCAACCGGATGTAAGCAAAAGTACCACGAATATCATTATAACCCCTGTGTCCAGTGTTTTCAAGCGGGAAATTGTTATATTCTTATCAAATTTTCAATCCCGCAACAAATTTGGCAGTTTTACCAAGTGGGTATTTGGTCAATGGGCAAACTCGCACAAGCGTTCAGGGACATGTCCGCCACATTTCCCGCCAAAAACTCGTGGTAAGCCTGCGCCCCCACCATAACGGCGTTGTCGGTGCAGTAGATGGGCGAGGGCACCGTGAGGGTATAGCCCCGTGCCGCGCACTCCTTTTTGAGATGCGTTCTGAGCCCGGAGTTGGCGCTTACTCCCCCGGCCAGCACGATCTGCTTGTGGTGAAGTTCCTTGGCCGCCAGCAGCAGCCGATCGGAGAGGATTTCCACCACCGCCTTCTGGAAAGAAGCCGCCAGGTCGTCCCGGTTAAATTCTTCCCCCTTCTGGGCGCAGTTGTGGATGAGGTTGATGACCGCGGTTTTAAGCCCGGAAAAGCTAAAGTCATAGGGGCAGCCCTCCACCTTGGGACGGGGCAGTTTATAGGCGTCGGGGTTGCCCGCTCTGGACGCCTTGTCGATGTAGATGCCGCCGGGATAGGGAAAGCCCATGGCGCGGGCGGCCTTGTCGAAGGCCTCCCCCGCCGCGTCGTCCCGGGTGCGGCCGATGATATGAAAATCGGTGTAGTCCCTGACCTCGATGATGTGGCTATGCCCCCCCGACGCCACCAGGCACAGGAAGGGGGGGGTAAGCTCCGGGTGCTCGATGTAGTTGGCGGCGATGTGGCTGCGGATGTGGTGGACGGGGATGAGGGGCTTGCCGGAGCCCAGGCAGAGGCCCTTGGCGTAGTTGACGCCGACGAGCAGCGCGCCGATAAGGCCGGGGTAAGCGGTGACCGCCACCGCATCCACCTCCTCTAGGGAGAGGCCGGCTTCGGTGAGGGCGGAAGTCACCACCCCGTCGACGGCCTCACAGTGGCGGCGGGAGGCGATTTCCGGCACCACACCGCCGTATATTTTATGCTCCTGGACCTGGGAATCGATGATGGAGGAGAGGACCCGGTGTCCGTCCTCCACTACGGCCGCGGCCGTCTCGTCACAGGAGCTTTCAATGGCTAATATTTTCAACCGTCTCTTCCTTTCTCTGTTCGTTGAGATAGTCGCCCTGATGGATCTGCTCTGGGAACAGGTCGCTGGACCAATAACGGCGGGTCATGATGAGGGCGTCCTCCTTGGGCTTTTGATAGTAGCCGGGACGAAATCCCACCCGGTCAAAGCCCATCTGCTCATAGAGGGCGATGGCCCCAGTATTGGACGCCCGGACCTCCAGCGTCACCAGGCGGAGCTCATGCTCCTTGGCAAAGTGGAGAAGCGTCTGCAAAAGCGCCCGGCCGATGCCCCGGCGGCGGCAGGACGCATACACCGCGATGTTGGTGATGTATCCCTCCCCGACGATGTTGTGCATCCCCGCGTAGCCGGCCACCCGGTCCTGGGGGTCCAGCGCCACATAAAAGGCCGCCAGGGGATTGGTTAGCTCATAGGCGAGCCCCTCGTCTCGCCAGGGGGTGGAGAAACACTCCTTTTCCAGCCTGGCGACCTCCCTGATGTGCCGCTGCTCCATCTTGACAATGCGGATTCCTTCGATTGCTTCCATACTGCTTCCTTCCGTCTTCTCTCTCAAATCCTGTTATAGCGCCCAGCTGCCGCTGGGGCCAGCTACCGCTGGGGGATGACGCGCCAGCTACCGCTGGGGGACGACGCGCCTTTTAGTTCAAACTGCAACGGTGTCGCGTTGCCCGCGCTCGGGTTACGCATGAGCTCTGTCGCGGTTTGCTCCACCGCGCCTACCGGCGTGGACGACGCGCCCTTAAGTCCAAACTGCAACAGTGTCGCGTTGCCCGCGTTTGGGATACGAACGACGCCACAGCGCGACATGGCAGCGCGCCCTGCCCGCTAGCCTTTGGCGGCCAGCCAGTTCTCCCCGGCGTGGACGTCCACCTCCATGGGGACCTTTAAATGAACCGCGTTTTCCATCTCCTCTTTCAGGATGGCGGAAGCTCTGTCCACCTCCTCAGGGGGCGCGGCGAGAATCAGTTCGTCGTGGACCTGCAAAATGAGCCGGGTTTTAAGCCCCGCCCTTTCCAGGGCGTCGCTGACCCGGACCATGGCGATCTTGATGATGTCCGCCGCTGTGCCCTGGATGGGGGTGTTCATGGCCACCCGCTCCCCGAAGTTGCGCATGTTCCGGTTGGAGCTAGAAAGCTCCGGCAGGTAGCGGCGGCGTCCCATAAGAGTCACCACATAGCCGTTATCCTTGGCAAATTTCTTGATCTCTTCCATATATTTGGCCACGCCCCGGTAGGTGTCCAGATACCCCTTGATATAGCTGTCGGCCTCGGCCACACTGACCCCGATGTCCTGAGAGAGGGAGAAGGCGCCGATGCCGTAGACGATGCCGAAGTTGACCGCCTTGGCCCGCGAGCGCATGAGGGGGGTGACTTCCAGAGGAGTCAGACGGAAGACCTGGGCCGCCGTCTGGCGGTGGATGTCCTCCCCCATTTGAAAGGCCGCGATCATGTTTTCGTCGTCGGCGATGGACGCGAGAACCCTGAGTTCAATCTGGGAGTAGTCGGCGTCGATGAGGTTCCAGCCCGCAGGGGCCTTAAAGAACTTGCGCAATGTGGAGCCGAGCTCGGTGCGCACCGGGATATTCTGCATGTTGGGCTCGGTGGAGCTGATGCGCCCGGTGCGGGTCTCGGTCTGGTTAAAGCTCGAATGAATCCTACCATCGGGGAAGACGGCGGCCAACAGCCCGTCCACATAGGTGGATTTGAGCTTCGTCAGCTTCCGGTATTCCAGGATTTCCTCGATGATGGGGTGCTTGCCCCGCAGGGATTCCAGCACGTCGGCGTTGGTCGAATAGCCGGTCTTGGTCTTTTTTCGGGTGGGCAGTTCCAGTTTTTCAAAGAGGATGACCCCCAGCTGCTTGGGGGAATTGATGTTGAACACTTCCCCCGCAAAGCCGTAGATCCGCTCCTGAAGGGAAAGAATGTTTTTGTCCAGCTCCTTGCCGAACTCCGCGACTCCGGCGGTGTCGATGTCAAAGCCCGTGTGCTCCATCTGGGCCAGCACCTGGGAGAGGGGCATCTCGATTTCAAAAAGCAGTTTGTCCTGCTCGTTTTTCTGAATGGCCGCGAGGAGCGGCGGGTAGAGGGCCAAGGTCATGGCCGCATCCAGCGCCCCCCGTTCGTCCTTGCCCTCCCCTTCGAGCAGGGGCACCTTCGCGCCGTACTGGGAGGAGAGCATGGTCAGATCGTAGCTGGCGGAGGTGGGGCTTAAAAGATACGCCGCCAGGGACACGTCGAAGATGAGATTCCCGATGCGGTAGCCTCTGGTGATGGCGTGGTGATGGAGGGCCTTGCCGTTATCGGTGACGAGCTTGACGCCCTGCGCCTGCAGCAGCCGGTCGATGAAAGCGGCGTCCTTGGTGTGAAAGACCCCCTTCGCACAGGCCGCCCACCCCTCGGTGATCTCCTCCCCCTCGGCCCGCACGCAAAAGGAGACGGGTTCGGTTTCTTTTAAGAGCTTTTCCAGGGCGGCCTTGTCCAGTTCCGAGACGGGAATGGCGGCGGCGGGCGGCTCATTTTCCCCGGGCGCTTCGGCCGGTGCGGAAGCGGTGGCCGCGTCGGCCCGCAGGCCCAGGCGCTGGATGGTGGAATACATCTCTAACTTAGAGAGCAGGCGCACCGCCGCCCCCTCGTCGGGGACGCCCCGGACATAGCAGCGGGCCCCGCACTCCACCGGCGCGTCCAGGTCGATGGTGGCCAGCACCTTACTCATCTGGGCGATGCCCTGGGCGTCCTGGAGCTTTTTGCGCACGCCGGGCTTGAGCTCGATTTCGTCAAAGTGCTCGAAGATATACTCGATACTCCCAAACCGGGAGATGAGGTCGGTGGCCGTCTTCTCCCCGATGCCCGCCACGCCGGGGATGTTGTCGGAGGCGTCGCCCATGAGGGCCTTGACGTCGATAAACTGGGTGGGAGTCACCCCGTACTTTTCCCTGACCTCCTCGGGGCCGTAGACGGTGTACTCCGCCCGGCCCATCTTGGTGGCGGCCAGCACCACGGTGACCCCGTCCCCCACCAGTTGGAGGGAGTCCCGGTCCCCGGTGGCGATGACGCACTCGTCCCCGTCGTCTTTGCAGCGCTGGGCCAGGGTGCCCAGGATGTCGTCGGCCTCGTAGCCCTCTTTTTCCACGATCTTGTAGCCCAGGTCCACAAGCAGCTCCTTGACGAGCGGCAGCTGGACCGCCAGTTCCTCGGGCATGCCCTTGCGGTTGGCCTTGTAGTCGTCGAACATCAGATGCCGGAAGGTGGGGGCCTTGAGGTCGAAGGCGAAGGCCACCGCGTCGGGTTTGATATCGTCCATCAGCTTGAGTATGATATTGATAAAGCCGAAAATGGCGTTGGTATAGATGCCGTCCTTGTTGGAAAGAAGCCGGATGCCGTAAAAGGCCCGGTTCAAAACGCTGTTGCCGTCCACAGCCATGAGTTTCATACATTCACCTCGTCCTAAATTCACGGTCCCCGGCAAAAAGCCGGAATCCGCCGGCCTTTTCCCCCTTCCGGGAACAAAAGCCGATTCGGAATTATTATACCACATTTGTTGCGCGTCTCCCACAAATTTGCTAGAATAATTCTACCTGCAAAGAAAAAGGAGTTTTTCCATGGAATATATGATGATCGGCAATGTGAGGATTCCCCGCACCGCCACCCTGGCCCCCATGGCCGGGGTGGGCGACCGGGCCTTCCGCCAGGTGTGCAAGGAGTTCGGCTGCGCCTTCGTGGTGGGGGAGATGGCCTCCTCCAAAGGCCTGACCTACTCGGACAAAAAGACCGCCGCCCTGCTCACCGTCACCGACGCCGAGCGGCCCATGGCGGTCCAGCTCTTCGGCGACGAGCCCGCCACCCTGGCCGAGGCCGCCCGGCGGGCCATGGCCTTTTCCCCCGACGTCATCGACATCAACATGGGCTGTCCCGCCCCCAAGGTGGCGGGCAACGGCGGTGGCTCGGCGCTGATGAAGCACCCGAAGCTGGCCGGGGAGATCGTGGCGGCGGTAGTCAAGGCGGTGCCTGTCCCGGTGACGGCCAAGTTCCGCAAGGGCTGGGACGAGGAGCATGTCAACGCGGTGGAGTTCGCCAAAATATTGGAGGACGCGGGGGCCGCCGCCCTCACCGTCCACGGCCGGACCCGCCAGCAGATGTACGCTCCGCCGGTGGACCGGGACATCATCCGACAGGTGAAGGCGGCGGTCTCCATCCCGGTCATCGGCAACGGGGATGTCACCGACGCCTTGAGCGCCAAGCGCATGCTCGAGGAGACCGGCTGCGACTGCGTAGCCGTGGGCCGGGGCGCTCTGGGCCGCCCCTGGGTCTTTGAGCAGATCGCGGCCTATCTCACCGAGGGCGTCCTCCTCCCCGACCCGCCGCTAAAGGAGCGGATGGAGGTCATGCTGCGTCAAATCCGCCTCGCGTGTGAGTACAAGGGCGAATACATCGCCATGCGGGAGGCAAGACGCCACGCGGCCTATTATATGCACGGGCTCAGAGGGGCCGCCTCTCTGCGCCGGGCGGCGGGCCAGCTCAGAGAGTTTGCCGACGCCCAGCGTCTGGCCGAGGAGGCCCTGCGTCAAAACGAAGGATGAGAACGGCGGAATATTTCTCCGAGGAAACCGGACGGCGGCAGTCAGCCGCCGTTTTTTGCGTTGCCTCCCCGGTAACATCCACGCCTTGGCCGGGGACGCCGGAGAAGGTATGCAGCGGCAGGTTCCAACGCCCGCCGGTGGGAAGACCTCGAAACCGGCGGGCTCCCCACGGTATCGGAATGCCCGACCGGTGGTAATCGCCGCAAAAGACACGGGGCCGATGGGGCGGCGACACCGATGGCCGCAGCGGCGGAAAGCGGCCCCCACTCGGGCCGGTTTTGCCTCGCCCGGCCAAACCGCGGACCCTTCCTTTGTAAAGCAAAAAGAAAAAGGGCCGGTTCATAAGAACCGGCCCTTTTCCTTTGGAGAATTTTGAGAAGAAGAAGTAATCTATATAGAAGGAGTACGCGAAATTAGTTGCCCCGGTCGGGGATGGCGCCATCGCCGGGGAGTTGGCCGGAGCCGCCGGACGCGTCATTTTGTCCGGAGGCGCCGTTCTGGTTGGGGGTGGTTTCCGCCAAGGTCACCGCCAGGGAGACCTGCTGGCCGTTTCGCTCCACCACCATCGTGATCTTGTCGCCCGCCGTGTGGCTTTGGATGATGTCTTTAAGCTGGGACCCGCTTTCAATGGCGGTGCCGTCCACCGAGACAATCCGGTCGCCCGCCTGGATCCCGGCCAGCTCCGCGTTGCCGCCGACATTTACTTGCTGTACATAAACGCCTTGTTTATCCACTTGGTATTTCATTTGTGCCTCTTGGCTGGTGATGTCCAGGGTGGTGACGCCCAGGGCGAAGCGGCCCTTGACATAGCCGTAGTCGATGAGGTTGTCGATGACGTTCTTGACGTCGTTAACCGGGATGGCAAAGCCCAGGCCTTCCACGTTTTCGCCGGTGGATTTGGCCACCACCAGGCCGATGAGCTCGCCCTTGTCGTTAAAGAGCCCGCCGCCCGAGTTGCCGGGGTTGATGGCGGCGTTGGTCTGTAACAGGTTCATCTGCTTGCCGTCCAAGGTGATCTCCCGGTCCAAAGCGCTGATGATACCGTTAGTAACCGTGCCGCCCAGCTCGCCCAAGGGGTTGCCGATGGCGACGGCGGTCTGGCCCACCTGGAGGGTGTCGGAATCGCCCATGGTGACAGGAGTCAAATCCTTGGCGTCTATTTTGATGACGGCCACATCGGTCTGGGCATCGGTGCCCACCAGGGTGGCGTCGTAGGTGTCGCCGTTTTTGAGCCGTACCTTGACGGTGCTGGCCCCTTCAATGACGTGGTTATTGGTGATGATATAGCCGTCCTCCGAGATGATGACGCCGCTCCCGGCGCCGGAGGAGATGTACTGCTGCATGAAAAACCCGCCGTTCGAAACGCTTTCGGTGGTGATCTCCACCACCGAGTTGCCGTTCATCTCCGCGATCTGCGCCACGCTCAAAGAGCTCGTATTGGCGCTGACGGTGGAGGCGGGGGGCGTGGAGTTGCCGTTTTGGGGTGCTGTCATGTGGTTTCCGGCGAGGCTGTTGGCCAGGTATCCGCCGCCGAAGCCCGCGGCTCCCGCCGCGGTGATGCCCACCGCCATCATGACCGCCGCCGCGCGCACGCTCATGGGACGGGGCGATTTTTTCGCCTTGGGGGCTTTCTCTTTTTTTTGGCGCGGGGGTTTGCCCGCACTGTGGGCGGCGTACCAGTCGGCGCTGCGCCCGCCCGGCGGCGTTGTGGTATCCTGGTCCGCGCCGTACCCTTGGCTGTAAGCGCCGTAGGAGGTGGAAGACGCCGTCCACCCGGCGGAGGAAGCGTCCGCCGGGTCCGCCGTCCGGTTCCAGTCGGCGGTGGGTGTGGCCGCCGCGCCGTCTACGGAAGCGGAGGAAGCTTTCTGCGCGCTGTCCGCCTGGGGCTTCACGGAAGAATCGGCCATGATCCAGCCGCTCTGGTTTGTCCCTCCGCTGACACCGCCGGCGCTGTTTGTTTCGGAAGTTGGGGTGCTGTCCTGTTTGCTTTCATAAGTTTGATAGCCTTGTCCGTACACATCCGCCGGACCGGCCGGATCATTTTTCAGGTTGGCTCTGTCCTCGTCTCTGAGGAAATCGAATAAGCTGTTCATCTCGTTTTTATCTTGATACATCAAAGGTGCCTCCTTCATGTTCGTTTCCTTGACTGTGTTTATAGTATACCCGGCCCAAGTGACAGTTTTTTGAATGAAAACTGAATAGCAAATGAAAGTAAATCATGGATTTTGTAAACACCGGCCCCATTTGTGAAAAAAGTTTGAACGAAACATCAACATTTCGTTTCTGCCTCCTTTTCTGTAATATTCACTAACTTCCACCTTGTATTTTCAGAAGGCTCAGAAGGGGCAAATCCATTGCATTTTCAAGAAGCGGCCTTTATAATAGAAATAACATCAATATTTTATAAAAAGGGGTGCGCACATATGAAAAACAATCCTGTGGGCCTGGCTCATATCGGACTGCCTGTCAAAGACTTTAAGAAATCCGTTGAATTTTATAAGAGCCTCGGCTTTGAAGAAGTCGTTATGTTGGAAAAATCCTGCATGCTGGAAAACAACGGCTGCACCATGGAGATCTACCAGCGCCATGACGATCTGCATCAGAAACCCCTGGGCATTGTCGACCACATCGCTTTTGTGTCCAATGATATCGACGCCGCTTATGCGGAGGCCGTCTCCCTGGGTTACAAAATCACCACCAAGGGCATCGAGTCCAACGACATGTTCGCGCCCAAATCGAACCGCTACTTTAAAATTTCCGGCCCCGACGGCGAGGAGCTGGAGTTCGCACAAGTGAAATAAACATAACTGCAACCAAAAGCAGCCGCTAAAAGCGGCTGCTTTTTTCATGTCCGGGGCCGGATCTGCTCCCCGGGAAGTCCCCCGCGAAAGCCAAGGCGGCGGCCGCTCATCACCGAATTTACAGCGTAGTCCATAATTGCGGCGGCGAAAGGCACGCGGCCCTAACAGGAAAGAGAAAGGCCCGTCCTCCATTCGGTGAGGCCGGGCCTTTCCCCTCTTAAACGTGCTAGCGCCGTCCGCAGCTTTGCGGACGGCGCTTTCCGGTTACTATTTGATCTTCATGGAGATGTCGAAGCACTGCACCGAGTGGGTCAGCGCGCCCAGGGAGATGATGTCCACCCCGGTCTGGGCCACCTGGGCGATATTTTCCAGCGTGATGTTGCCCGAGGCCTCCAATTTGGCCCGGCCCGCCGTGATGGCCACCGCTTCCTTCATGGTGTCGCAGTCCATGTTGTCGAGCATGATGATGTTGGCGCCCACCGCCAGGGCCTCCCGCAGTTCGTCCAGGGAGCGGGTCTCCACCTCGATGGAGAGCATGTGTCCGGCCTTTTTCCGCAGGGCTTCCACGGCGGCGGTGATGGAGCCGTAGGCGTCGATGTGGTTATCCTTGAGCATGGCCGCGTCCGACAGGTTGTAGCGGTGGTTGCGCCCGCCGCCGCAGACCACCGCGTACTTTTGCAGGGGGCGCAGTCCCGGCAGCGTCTTGCGGGTGTCGGCGATGGAGGCGTTGGTTCCCGCCGTGAGCTTCACACAGCGGTTGGTGGCCGAGGCGATGCCCGACATGTGCTGGATGAGGTTGAGGGCGGTGCGCTCGCCTTTGAGAAGGCTCACCGTGCGCCCCTTCATCTCCACGATGACGTCCCCCTTTTGGATGGGGTCGCCGTCGCGCTTATAAATTTCATAGGATACTTCCGGGTCCAAGAGGGTGAACACCCGCATGGCCACGTCGATGCCGCAGAGCACCCCCTCGTCCTTGGAGACAAAGTAGGCCTCGCTCACCGCCTCGGGGTCGAGCAGATAGTCGCTGGTCACGTCGATATAGTTGATGTCCTCCTTGAGGGCGGTTTTGATCAGGTCGTCGATATAAAACTGGGGCAGTGTCATGATTTTTCCTCCTTCCGCCGCGCCGGGGAAAAGCGTGCGGCGTCTATGTTATCACCTTCGCCGGGCCATTCTTACCAGGCGGCGTCCATTTCATCGCATTCGCCGGGCCTTTCTTACCGGGCGCCGGGGGCGGCGTCCCCCTTCTCCGAGACGTCCTGCAAAATCAGGCAGGCGATGGTGGCCAGGCTCAGTGCCTCAAAGTAGTCGTGGCTCATCATAAAGCCGCCGTCGAGGAGCATCCGGCGAATTTCCAGGATGCGGGCGAGGCCGGCCGCCGCCTTCTCCGGATCGGGGACCACAAAGTCCGCCTCCTGCATGATGGCGCGGATTTCGGTGCGGATGCCCTTGGGTATCCGATTGCGGCCCCGGTCCGCCGGGAAAGCGGGGTCGGGGTAGCTGGCGGGCTCCGTCAGGCTCCGGGCGTTAATATGATTGGCCGCCGCATGGGAGAAGACCAGGGCCTCCAGCAGGGAGTTGCTGGCTAAGCGGTTGGCCCCGTGTACACCGGTGTGGGAACACTCCCCGCAGGCGTAGAGCCCGTCCACCGTGGTGGCGGAGTTGAGGTCCACGTCGATGCCGCCCATGAGATAATGCTGGCAGGGATAGACCGGAATCGGGTCCTTGGTCAGGTCGTAGCCCTCCACCAATAGCGCCGCATAGATCATGGGGAAACGCTCCTTGATAAACTTGGGGTCCTTGTAGGAGATGTCCAGATAGAATTTGTCGCTGCCCACCCGCTTTTGTTCGGCCATGATGCCCTTGCTCACCACATCCCGGGGGGCCAGCTCCCCTCTGGGGTCATAGCGGGTCATGAACTGCTGGCCGTGGCAGTTGAGCAGCTTCGCTCCCTCGCCCCGCACCGATTCCGAGATGAGGAACCGCTCCCGCACATTGCCCGCAAAGGCGGTGGGGTGAAACTGGACAAAGCTCAAGTTCTTGATGCGTGCGCCCATCTGGTAGGCCAGGGCGATGCCGTCGCCGGTGGCGATGGCGGAGTTGGTGGTGTAGCGGTAGACCCGCCCGATGCCGCCGGTGCAGAGCATGACATACCGGGCGGCGAGGAAGCAGTGCTCATTGTCGTGGTGCTCGTCGTCATAGAGGGCGTCGATGGCAAAGCCATCCCCTCTCTTTTCCAGTCCCACCACAATGGAATGCTCCCAAATAGTAATATTTTCTTGTTTTTTTACATTCAGTATAAGTTTATTGACGATTTCCCGGCCCGTGCAGTCCTTGTGATGGAGGATACGGGGTTTGGAATGGCCGCCCTCCAAGGTCAGGTGGGTCTTCCCCTCGGCATCGGTGTCAAAGTCCACGCCCAGCTCCATGAGGTGCCGGACCTCTTTGGGTCCCTCTTCGCAGAGTTTTGTCACCGCGGCCAGGTCGTTTTGATGCCCTCCCGCTATGAGGGTATCCTCGATGTGATACCGCACGTCGTCATAGTCCGGACGCGTCACCGCCGCGACGCCGCCCTGGGCCAGAGAGGAGTTGCTCAGGGTAATGTCCCGTTTGCAGATGATCAGCACCTTTAAACGCTTGTCCAGATGCAGCGCGCCGTAAAGGCCCGCCACACCGGTGCCAATGATGACGACATCATAATTTTGTTCCATGTTCGTCTCCCATTATCCGCCGTGTCAACGCGGCATTTTGTCTGTCCTTATTTTACCACAAAGCGGTTCTCCGCGCATCCTTTTTTTGCGCTCGTGCCGTGTAGACATAGGCGCCGATGAGATCGGCAGTCCTGCGCTCATGCCGCGCGGGCACATCCTTTCCCTTGCCGGAAAGGATGCAAAGGGCACAGCAAGGGGGACTCCCCCTTGCTAACAACCCCCAAGGATCGCGCTCTGGGTCTGCGGCGGATGACCGCCCTCCCTCCA
>NZ_JACRTC010000002.1 GCF_014385095.1 Zongyangia hominis | reverse complement strand
TGGAGGGAGGGCGGTCATCCGCCGCAGACCCAGAGCGCGATCCTTGGGGGTTGTTAGCAAGGGGGAGTCCCCCTTGCTGTGCCCTTTGCATCCTTTCCGGCAAGGGAAAGGATGTGCCCCCGCGGCATGAGCGGCCACCTGCCGGTGGGGGATGCCGGACAGTCGCGGCGGTCACGCCGCCTCAAAGCACGCGCGGAGGAGAAAACAAGGTGCTGTCCGCGCCACTTCCCGCGCGCCCATTTGTAAAGGAATAATCCCCGCCGGGGATTATTCCTTTTTCCATTTTCTTTGGACGAACAGATTGCATATTTGGGACAGGGGGGCCATATAGATGTGGTAGGAACCAAAAGACTAGTAAAAAGGAGAGAGCTTCCTTATGGATTTGAAGGTTACGAAGCAGGCGGTTACCATAAATGAAGTGGTTTTAGAAACAACGCTGGAACAGTCCTTGGAATGTGACATTGTGCTGGCGGACTACTACCCGGATATCCTCCGCATCCTCAAATGCGAAATCTGCCCCAAGATCGTGCAGACCAACGTGGGTGGGGAGCGGTTGACCATCGACGGCTTTGTCAATGTGATGGTGTACTATCTGTCCGACAATTCCCAGATCCGGTGCTGTGAGCACAAAATCAATCTCAATAAGTCCTGTGACTTAAAAACAACGGCGGAAAACCCCGTGGTGACGGTACGGCCCCGGGTGGATTACGCCAACTGCCGCGCGGTCAACCAGCGGCGGCTGGATGTGCGGGGCGCGGTCTCCCTGATGGTCAAGGTGACGGCTCCCAGGGAGGAGCAGTTTATGGAGGACGCCGAAGGCGGCGGCATCCAGTTGTGCCGTCGCTCCTTTGACGCCACCGATTTGGTGGGCTGTGTCAGCCGGCAATTCTCCATCGAGGAGGAGCTGGAGCTCAGCCAGGGGAAGCCCCCCATCGCTTCCATTATACGCTGCGAACTGTGCGCCAATACCACCGACTACAAGGTGATTACCGGCAAGATCGTCGCTAAGGGGGAGTTGATGATTCATACCCTCTACGCGGCGGAAGAGGACCCAAGGCCTCAGGTGATGGAAAACACCATCCCCATCAGCCAGATCATCGACATGCCCGGCGTGGATGAGGACTGCAAATGCGATGTGCGCTTTGAGCCCATCTCCTGGGATATGCAGCCCCAGTCGGACATCGACGGGGAGGCGAGAATTATCGACGCCGACGTCACCCTGTGCGTCACGGCCAAAGCCTACCGGCAGAACACCGTCACCGCGGTCAGCGACGCCTACTCCACCTCCAGCGTGGTGAAGCCCTCCTTTAGCCCCATCTCCATGATGCAGCTGTCCGACGTCATCGCGGAGAAAAGCCTGGTCAAGGCCTCCTTAGACCTGGATGAGGATTTGAGTGCCATCATGGACCTTTGGGGACGCCTGGAGATCATCTCCTGCAAACCGGGCGAGGGATGCGTGGCGGTTTCGGCAAAGCTGACGGTGTGTCTGTTTGCCATGAACGCCCAGAACGAACCGGTGTACATCGAAAGGGCGGCGGATGTCAACGAGAATATCAGCCAACAGAATGTACCGATGAGTCCCGTGTGTGAACTGGACGCGGCGGTTCTCTCCAGCGCTTATACCTTAAGCCCCCGCAAAGTGGAAGTGCGCTGCGACGTAAAATTCATGGGCTGTGTCTATGATATGGTGAAGCAGCAGCTGCTCACCGATATCGAAGTCGCCGGGGAGAAGGAAAAACCGGCGGACGACAGCGCGCTGACCATTTACTACGCAGATGAATCGGAAGATATCTGGGACATTGCCAAGCGCTACAATACCTCGGTTCAGGCGGTGATGGAAGAAAACAGCCTGGAAGACGAGAAACTTAAAAAGCGGGGCATGATCTTGATTCCGATTTTAGACTAACAGCGATAAGTGAAAATTAAAGGGGGAACTGAAGGCATGGAAAGCCGTAACATATACACAGATATCGCCCGGCGCACAGACGGAAACATCTATGTCGGCGTCGTAGGTCCGGTGCGAAGCGGAAAATCGACCTTTATTAAGCGTTTTATGGAGACCTTGGTCATCCCGAACATCGACAGCGATTTCCGCCGGGAGCGGGCGGTGGATGAGCTGCCCCAATCGGCGGCGGGGAAGACCATCATGACCACCGAACCCAAATTCATCCCGGAGGAAGCCGTCTCCATCAGCATGGACGGCGCCGGCGAGCTGAGCGTGCGCCTGATTGACTGTGTGGGCTTTATCGTCCCCAGTTCCTTAGGCTACATTGAAAACGAAATGCCCCGGATGGTGAAAACCCCGTGGTTCGAGCAGGAGATTCCCTTCAATATGGCCGCTGAGATCGGCACCCAGAAGGTTATCACCGACCACTCCACCATCGGACTGGTGGTCACCACCGACGGCAGCATCTCCGACATCCCCCGGGCCGAGTATGAAGAGGCCGAGGAGCGGGTCATTAACGAGCTCAAAGAGATCGACAAACCCTTTGTCATCCTCTTAAACTGCATGTACCCCAACACCCCCCAGGCCCGGCAGCTGAGGGAGCAGATGCAAGAGAAATACGGGGTTCCGGTCATCGCTGTCAACTGCCTGGACATCGACGAAAGCGATATCAAAGAAGTCCTTTCCACCATTTTGCAGGAATTCCCGGTCAAGGAAATTTCAGTAGAGATACCCAAATGGCTGGTCACCCTTCCCAAGGACCACTGGCTCAAATCCGCCACCTATGCCGCCATTCAGAACTGCGCGGCGGGCATCACCCACATGAGCGCGGTCAAGGGCGCGTTTGCCAGCGTCAGCGAGTGCGAATACATCGTGGAGGCGGAGGTCACCTCCTTAGACTACGGCGTGGGCCGGGCGAAATTGCGGGTCCACATGCAGTCGTCCCTGTTCTATCAGGTGCTGGGGGAGGCCACGGGACTGGATATCGACGGGGAAGCGGGCCTCATGCCCTGCATGATCGAGCTCGCCCGGGTCAAGAAGGAGTACGACAAGATCAGAGGCGCTCTGGAGGAAGTGGAGGCCACCGGTTACGGCATCGTCATGCCGTCGCTGGAAGAGCTCTCCCTGGAGGAGCCGGAGATCGTCAAGCAGGGCGGACGCTACGGGGTCCGGCTGAAGGCTTCGGCGCCGTCCATCCATATGATGAAGGCGGACATCACCACCGAGGTCAGCCCCATCGTGGGCAGCGAGAAACAGTCGGAAGAGTTGGTCATGTACCTGCTCCAGGAGTTTGAGGAGAATCCGAAAAAGATTTGGGAATCCAACATTTTCGGAAAATCCCTCCACGAGCTGGTCAACGAGGGGCTCCACAACAAGCTCTACCGGATGCCGGGGGAAGCCCGCATCCGCTTGCAGGAAACCATCGAGCGCATCATCAACGAAGGCTGCTCGGGACTCATCTGTATCATCTTATAGACGGGATGTTTTTAAAGGGCGCGGACTTTTGGTCCGCGCCCTTATTGCGCCTTGTGGATAAGGCGAGGTTCGCCCAAAGGAGACGCAGGAGCCGTGGGGCGGCGGGAAGAGGATGTGAACGACACGATGAGGTCCCCGCCGTACCATATCCGTTCCCCGGCGAGGACAAGCGTATCCCGTGCTTTTTTGGGCGTGTCTCGGGCGGCGTTTACTCCCATGCCCGCCGGGACTGCGGCAGACCAGACGCCGTCAAAAGCCGCCGCGCTCTCAACCGCGTAGGCCCATCCCCAGCGCCGTGCCGTCGGCCCTTGCGCGCGGGGAAGAGCCCCTCTTTTTTTCGTCCGCGCCGGAGAAGGCGTCCATCCCGGCGGCGGTTGGGGCGCGTCCCCCGGGAATTGCAGGTTTTGCCTTGACATCCCCCCCCGTCATGTTAAAATGAAAAGAGTATTCTGTGAAAAGCGTCTGTTTTTTAGGGAAATCCGGATAAATGCGGGGAAAAACAGGCACTTTAACAGTGGACAAGTTTAGGGCCGGGAGAAGAACAACATGATGGAAAAAATCAAAGCGCTCTTTGTCAAGTACAAAGAAATCATACTCTACGTCTTTTTTGGCGGGCTGACGACGGTCGTCAACTTTGTCGTCTATTTGGGACTTAAAAATCTGCTGGGCGTTCCCATGGTGGCGTCCAATATCACCGCCTGGGCGGTGTCGGTGCTCTTTGCCTATGTGACCAACAAGCTCTATGTTTTTGAGAGCAGGGACATGACCCCGCGGGCCATTGTAAGGGAGCTTGTCTCCTTTGTGGCGGCACGGCTGTTTTCCGGCGTGGTGGACACCGGCATGCTGGTGGTCCTGGTGGACTTCTGCCACATGAACGATGTGATCGTCAAGATTATGGCGCAGGTTGTGGTGGTCATCCTCAACTATATTTTTTCTAAACTCTGGATTTTTAAAAAGGGGAAGGAGGAATGACCATGGCGCTGTTATCTCTTGTGGTTCCGGCCTTCAACGAACAGGAAAATGTGGCGGCCGCGGCCGCGGCCGTCAAAGAACGGATGAAAGCGGCGGGCATCGCGTATGAACTCATCTTCGTCGACGACGGCTCCTCGGACGGGACCTGGGGCTGCATCCAAGAGGAAGCGGACAAGGACCCGGCGGTGCGAGGATTGCGCTTCTCCCGCAACTTCGGCAAGGAAGGGGCCATCTTCGCCGGGCTCCGTGCGGCCAAGGGCGACTGCGTGGCGGTCATGGACTGCGACTTGCAGCACCCGCCTGAGACGGTGGTGGAGATGTATCGCATCTGGGAGAAAAACGACGTGGACGTGGTGGAAGCGAGAAAATCCTCCCGGGGAAAGGAAAACTTCCTCTACAAGGGCTTTTCCAAGCTGTTTTATGGGCTCCTCAAAGCGGTGGGCAAGATCGACTTGGAGAACTGCTCAGACTTTAAGCTGATGAGCCGGGAAGTGGTGGACGCCTTAAACGCCATGCCCGAGCGCCAGACCTTCTTCCGGGCCCTCTCAAGCTGGGTGGGATACCGCACGGCCATCGTCTATTTTGAGGTGCCGCCCCGCAACGCGGGCACGTCTAAATGGTCGGTGGGACAGCTCTTCCGCTACGCCATGCGTTCCATCTCGTCCTTTTCCACCGCTCCCATGCAGGCGGTGACCATCTGCGGCTTTTTATTCTTTATCTTCGCCGTGATTTTGGGGGTGCAGACCCTCGTCAGCAAGCTCATCGGCCACGCGGAAGCGGGCTTCCCCACGGTGATTCTGCTGCTCCTGCTCATCGGGAGCATCATCATGTTTAGCCTCGGCGTCATCGGCTACTACATTGCCCGCATTTACGACGAGGTCAAGTTCCGGCCCCGGTACATCATACAGGAAACCACCGATGGCAAAGGGCAAAAAGATATCACAAAAGATTAGGAGGACTTCATCCGTGCAGCATCATAAGCTCAAAAACCCATTGCAGGACAAGGGCCATTTCGCGGCCGCGTTTCTTATCCCCATCCTCGTCATGTGGACGGTGTACGCCCTCTTTAACGTCTTTCCCTTCGGGCAGAATTCCCTTTTAGTGCTCGATCTCAACGGCCAGTATGTCTATTACTTCGAGCACATGCGGGACGCGCTGCTGGGCGGCGACGGCCTGCTTTACTCTTGGACCCGTTCTCTGGGCGGGGAGATGCTGGGGCTTTATTCCTACTACCTGGCCAGCCCCTTCAGCTTCCTGACACTCCTATTCCCCAAGGCCATGATCACCGAGGCCATCCTGGCCATGACGCTTTTAAAGATCGGCTCCTGCGGGTTGGCCATGGCCATCTACTTAGATCGGGGGAAGAAGACCTCCCGGATTTCCACCCTGCTCTTTTCCTTCCTCTATGCCACCATGGCCTATGTGGTGGCGGAAGCCAACAACATCATGTGGCTCGACGGGCTCATCGCCCTGCCGCTCATCATCTGGGGCATCGAGAAGCTGTGCGAGAAGCGCAAGTTCGCCCTGTTCATCATTCCGCTGGCTCTGTGCTTCTTGGCAAACTACTACATCGGCTATATGGTGGGCATTTTTAGCTTCCTCTATTTCCTCTACTACGTCTTCAGCCGGGAGGAAGGGCCTTCCTTCCGCCGCTTTCTTGGAAAATTGGGCTGGTTTCTTTTGTGCGCGGCCATCGCGGCGGCCATCGCGGCCATCATTTTGCTGCCCACCATGTATTCGCTGCGCCTGGGGAAACTCAATTTCTCCGACCCCAATTTCTCCCCCCTCTCCCAGTTTGATTTCTTCCAGTTTTTCTCCAAACTCCTGCCCTCCTCCTACGACACCCTGCGCCCGGAGGGCCTGCCCATGATCTACTGCGGCGTGCTGACGCTGCTGCTCCTGCCGCTTTACTTCCTCAACAAGAAGATTTCCCTCCGGCGCAGGCTGCTCTCCGCCGGTATCCTGGCGGTGATGTTTATCTCCATGAACGTGCGGACCATCGACCTTGTGTGGCACGGCTTTGCCGTCCCCAACTGGCTCAACTACCGCTACTCGTTCATGTTCTGCTTCCTGCTCCTCGTCTTCGCATGCGAGGCCTTTGAGAGGATCCGAGAGGTGTCTTTTGCAAGCCTCATCAAGTGCTATGCGGGGCTTCTCTTCCTCGTCGCCCTCGTCGATCACTTCGCCTTCGAGTATATCTCCCCCGAAAACTCCATCTGGCTGGCGGTTATCTGCGCCACCATCTATGTGGGGATGCTGGCGCTGCAGCACAAGGACAAGGCGGAGAACATCGTGCCGGCGGTGCTGGCTTTCACCGTGTTCATGGAGATGGGCGCCTCGGCCTGGAACACCATCAAGGCCCAGGACAAGGACATCGTCTATTCCACCCGCACCTCCTACCGGGAGTTCATGGACCCGCTCCAGCCGGTGGTGGACAAGCTCAAGGCCATGGATACGAGTTTTTACCGCAGTGAGAAAAACTTCACCCGGATGGTCAACGACAATATGGCCCTGGGCCTTTACGGCATGTCCCATTCCAGCTCCTCCCTCAATGAGAAGAACATCACCATGATCGAGCGCCTAGGCGTCAGCGCCCGGGGCCACTGGACCAAATATTTGGGCGCCACCGAGGTGGTGGACGCCCTCTTCGGCATCAAATACGTGATGGACAAAGGCACCATCGATAAGCCATACAGCTTGGTGCTGGAGGAAAATGGCATCGGCGTCTATGAAAACCCCAACGCCTTGCCCATTGTCTTCCCCTCCAACGCGGCCGTCAAAGGGGTGAGCGTGGACAACGACAACCCCTTCGAGCTGCAAAATGAGCTGCTCAGCGCCCTTGTGGGCGGCGAGTATCGGGAGTTCTTCCACCCGGCCCAGATCGAAAACACTGACCTTGTCAACGTCAAGGAGGAGCAGGCGGAGGACCATATCAAGTATTCCCCTCTGACTGAGGGCGTCACCGCCCAGGTGGACTACACCGTCCAGGGCGCCATCGACGGGGAGCTCTACTGCTATTTCCCCTCCAATTATGAGCGCAAAGTGAACCTCTGGGTCAACGACGCTTGGCTCGACACCTTCTTTGACAACGAGACCTACCACGTCATGAAGATGGGCGAGTTTACCGCCGGGGAGCGGGTCAAGCTGACCATGACCCTGACCGAGAGCGAAGTCTATCTCAAGAATGCGTATTTCTATACCTTCGACCGGGCCCTGTTCCAGCAGGCCATGGACGAGCTCAAAGCGAGAAACGCCGCGGTGGAAAAGAAGAGCGAGACCAAGCTCACCGCCACCGTGGAGGCGGCGGAAGATATGGTGCTCTACACCTCCATCCCCTATGAGGACGGCTGGACGATCAAGGTCGATGGCAAGAAGGTGGAAACCTACCGGGTGCTCGACGCCCTGCTTGCCTGCGATCTGCCCGCCGGGACCCACCAAATCACCCTGACCTTCCTGCCCAAAGAGGTGGTCATCGGCGCGGTGGTATCTTTGGCCGGTGTGGCGGCCTTGGTCCTGCTCATCCTCTGGAGCAAAAAGCACCCGGAGCGGACCGAAACGGCCGGACCGGCGGATGATAACAGACCCTTAAAATCGGCTCCGCTGCGGGAGTTATTGCAGGAGGCGCTGGACGAGACGCCGGACTCCCCCGAAGAAGAAAAGAAAAACCAGTGAAAAACTGGAGGGATAACGGGCATACTAACTCCTAGAAACTGTCAGACAAAGGAGTAGGAGCCATGAACGTACAGACCTTTACCAAAGAAAATTTTGAAAAAGAAGTCCTCCATTCCCAGAAGACGGTGCTCGTCGATTTCTGGGCCCCCTGGTGCGGACCCTGCCGGATGGTGGGACCCATCATCGACGAGGTGGCCGGTGAAGTCGGGGAGCGGGTCAAGGTGGGCAAAGTCAATGTAGACGATGAGCCTGAGCTTGCCGCCCGCTACGGCGTGATGAGCATCCCCACCCTTTTAGTCCTGCGGGACGGGAAGGTCGTTAAAAACGCGGTGGGCGCGCAAAGTAAGGCACAAATCATGGATATGTTGTCCTAAAGCGAGAAAACGAAAGGAGAGACAAACATGGCACAACACGATCAGAAGTTTTTCATCTGCAAGCACTGCGGCAACCTGGTGGGTATGATTCACAACGCCGGGGTTCCCATCATCTGCTGCGGGGAGCCCATGCAGGAGCTCGAGGCCAATTCCACCGAGGCGGCGGGGGAGAAGCACCTGCCGGTGGTCAAGGTGGAAGGGGACAAGGTCTCGGTGGATGTGGGCAGCACCCATCATCCCATGAGCGAGGAACACTCCATCCAGTGGATTTACCTGGAGACCAAGCACGGCGGCCAGCGCAAGGGCCTTAGCCATGACGCGGCGCCCCAGGCCGAGTTTACGGTGGTGGACGACAAACCTGTTTCCGTCTATGCCTATTGCAACCTCCACGGCCTGTGGAGAACCATGGTAAAATAAACGGACGAGCCGGCGGGCGGAGGGAGTTTCCTCCGCCCGCTTTTTTCTGACGGCGCCTGCCGGTGCGGGGCACCTGCCGGTGCGGGATACCGCGCTGCGGCCTGTACGAGACCGCAACGCGAGTGACGCGGCAGTGTTGCGGAAGAAATCAAGGGCGCGTCATCCTGTCCCGGTAGGGACCGCCGGTGCGGGATACCGCGCTGCGGCGCGTACGAGACTGTAACGCGGGTGACGCGGCAGTGTTGTGAATAGAACCTGAATCGCGTTATCCCCACCGGTAGGTGTTTTTTTACTTGACACAGGATGAGGAGTAAGGGATAATATAACTTAGTGTTTTTTCTCGCAAGAGGGCGTGGATTCGTCAGAAAAGCGGTCCGTTGCGGAATGAAAAACAGCAGAGGCCCGATGAGTGCGGGCCGGTGCGGGCACGACCCTGCGCATCCGGAGAGGACGCGCGTTTTTATAAGGGGAAGCCGGTTTTCCGGCGAGTAAATGGGAGGGAATCATCAACATGGCAAAGGAACTGAGCAAAGTGTATGATCCCAAGCAGGTGGAGGACAAAACCTACGCCTTTTGGCTTGACGGCGGGTATTTTCACGCCGAGGTGGATCACGACAAGAAACCATATACCATCGTCATCCCGCCGCCCAACATCACCGGCGTCCTCCACATGGGACATGCCCTGGACGAGACGCTCCAGGACATCCTCATCCGCTACCGCCGGATGCAGGGCTATTCCACCCTCTGGATGCCGGGCACCGACCACGCTTCCATCGCCACCGAGGCCAAGATCGTGGAGGCCATGAAAAAAGAGGGCATCACCAAGGAGGACCTGGGCCGGGAAGGATTCCTGGAGCGGGCCTGGGAATGGAAGAAACAGTACGGCGGCACCATCGTCGAACAGCTTAAAAAGCTGGGCTCCTCCTGCGACTGGGAGCGGGAACGCTTCACCCTGGACGAGGGCTGCTCGGAAGCGGTGAAAACCGTATTTGTTAAGCTCTATGAAAAGGGGCTCATCTACCAGGGCGAGCGCATCATCAACTGGTGTCCCCACTGTCTGACTTCCATCTCGGACGCCGAGGTGGAATATGAGGAGCAGGCGGGTCACTTCTGGCACCTGCGCTACCCCATTGTGGGTACCGACGACTATGTGGAGCTTGCCACCACCCGGCCGGAAACCATGCTGGGCGATACCGCCGTGGCGGTCCATCCCGACGACGAACGGTATCAGCACCTGGTGGGCAAGATGGTGAAACTGCCGCTGACCGATAGAGAAATCCCCATTGTGGCCGACAGCTACGTGGAGATGGATTTCGGTACCGGCGTAGTCAAGATCACCCCGGCCCACGACCCCAACGACTTCGAAGTGGGGCTCAGACACAGCCTGCCCGTCATCAATATCATGAACGACGACGCCACCATGAATGAAAACGCCGGCGAGTACGCGGGGCTCGACCGCTATGAGGCGAGAAAGCGGATCGTCAAGGCCCTCGACGAGCAGGGGTTCCTCGTGCGGGTGGAGGACCACGCCCACAACGTGGGCTCCTGCTACCGCTGCCACACCACGGTGGAGCCGAGAGTCTCCAAGCAGTGGTTTGTTAAAATGGAACCGCTGGCCAAGCCCGCCATCGAGGCGGTCAAGGAGGGCAAGACCAAGTTCGTGCCCGAGCGTTTTGACAAGATTTATTATCACTGGATGGAGAACATCAAGGATTGGTGTATCTCCCGTCAGCTTTGGTGGGGACACCGGATTCCCGCCTGGTACTGCGACGACTGCGGGGAGACCGTGGTCGCCATGGAGGCGCCTAAGGTCTGCCCCAAATGCGGCAGCGCCCACCTGACCCAGGACCCGGACACCCTGGACACCTGGTTTAGTTCCGCCCTGTGGCCCTTCTCCACCCTGGGCTGGCCCGAGGAAACGGAGGAACTCAAATACTTCTATCCCACCGACACCTTGGTCACCGGCTACGACATCATCTTCTTCTGGGTGGCCCGGATGATTTTCTCGGGACTGGAGCACATGGGGGAGGTCCCCTTTAAGACTGTCCTCATCCATGGCCTCATCCGCGACGCCCAGGGGCGCAAGATGAGCAAATCCCTGGGCAACGGCATCGACCCGCTCAAGGTGATCGACGAGTACGGCGCGGACGCCCTGCGCTTTACGTTGGCCACCGGCAACAGCCCCGGCAACGACATGCGCTTCTCCGACGAGAAGGTCAGCGCCAGCCGCAACTTTGCCAATAAGCTGTGGAACGCCTCCCGATTCATCCTCATGAACCTGAGCGATGAGATCACAAAGCCGGAGCTCCCGAAAGAGCTTGGCATCGAGGACAAATGGGTCCTTTCGATCTATAACCATCTGGTGAAAGAGGTCACCGATAATCTGGATAAATTCGAGCTTGGCATCGCGGTCCAGAAGCTCTATGATTTTGTCTGGGACATCTTCTGCGACTGGTATATCGAGCTGACCAAAACCCGGCTTCAGGCGGGCGGGGAGACGGCGCTCGGCGCTCAAAAGGTCTTGGTCTACGTCATGAACGGGATTCTGAAGCTGCTGCATCCGTTCATGCCCTTCATCACCGAGGAGATCTGGCAGGCCCTGCCCCACGAGGGGGAGAGCATCATGGTTGCTCCCTGGCCGGTGTACGAAGAGTCCCTTAACTTCGAGAAAGAGGAGCAGGACTTTCAGAAGATCATGGACATGATCCGCGCCATCCGCAACTGCCGCGCCCAGATGAACGTGCCGCCCAAGAAGAAGGCCCGGGTCTTCATCGAGACGAAATTCGTGGACATCTTCACCCAGGGCAAGCTGTTTATGGAGCGGCTGGCCTCCGCCTCCGACGTGGAAGTGGCCGAGTCCTTCCAGGTGGAGGGCGCCGTGCAGGTCATCACCGACGCCGCCCGCGCGCTCATCCCCATGGATGAGCTGGTGGACAAGGAGAAGGAGAAGGCGAGACTGAGTAAGGAAAAGGCCTCCTGCGAAAAGGAGATTGCCATGAACGAGCAGAAGCTCCAAAACCAGAACTTTGTCTCCAAAGCGCCGGAACAGGTGGTCAACCAGATTCGTCAGAAGCTGGAAAAATCCAAAGAGCGCCTTGCAAAGATCGAAGAAAGCCTGCAGGCTTTGGAAAAATAAAAGCGACAGGCCGGTTACTGAACCGGCCTGTTTTTTCTAAGGAGAAACCATGACGACTTATCAGGAAACACTGGACCACATCCACTCTCTGCTCCGGTTTGGCTCCCGGCCGGGGTTGGAGAGAATCCGCACCCTGTTAAAAAGGCTGGGCAATCCCCAGGAGAAGCTCAAATTCGTCCACGTGGCCGGAACCAACGGCAAGGGTTCCACCACCTGCATGATTGCCGCGGCCTTACAGCGGGCGGGATACCGGACGGGACTCTATATCTCCCCCTATGTGGTGGAGTTTAGGGAGCGGATGCAGATAAACGGGGCCATGATCACGGAGGAGGAGCTGTGCGCCCTCATGGACCGGGTGCGGCCCCAGATCGAGGAGATGGCCGCCCGGGATGAAATCATCACCGAGTTTGAAGCCATCACGGCGGCGGCTTTCCTCTGGTATTATGAGCGGGGCTGCGACATCGTCTGCCTGGAAGTGGGGCTGGGCGGCCGCTTTGACGCCACCAATGTCATCGGCGTCCCGGAAGCGTCGGTGATCTGCTCCATCAGCCTCGACCACACCGACGTGCTGGGGGACACCCTCGCCCAGATCGCCATGGAAAAGTGCGGCATCATCAAACCCGGCGGCGTCACCGTCTGCTACCCCCTCCAGGAGCCGGAGGCCCTGGCGGTCATCATGGAGCACGCCGCAAAGCGGGGTAACCCGCTCATCATGGGGAATTTCGCCGGGGCGGACATCGGGGAAGAGACCATGCTGGGCTCTCGGTTTCGCTACCGGGGGCTGGCGCTTCGACTGCGGATGGCGGGACGCCACCAGATCGCCAACGCCGTCACTGCCGTGGAGACCCTCCTGGCCCTGCGGGAGAGAGGGTACGCCGTCCCGGACGCCGCCATCGTGGAGGGACTTGCGTCGGTGCGGTTCCCGGCCCGGATGGAGGTACTCTGCGAGCGCCCCCTCATCGTCCTGGACGGGGCCCATAACCTGTCCGGTATGCAGGCGCTGGAAAAGGTCATGGCGTCCCTGGACCACAAAGACATCCGGGTCATCATGGGGATGCTTTCCGACAAGGATTATCGGGCCTCGGTGGCGCTCATCGCCCCGTATTGCCGGCGTTTGGCCACCATCCGCCCGGAAAACGGCCGGGCCCTCGATCCGGCGGTGCTGGCAGAGCTTGCTCGGGTCTATGTCCCCGAGACGGCGGCCTTTGAGGATTACGACGCCGCGATTGCCTATGCCATGGAGGGAATGGGGGAGGAGGACGTCCTGTTCATCTGCGGTTCCCTCTACCTTGCGACCTCCATGCGGGAAAAGATGACAGCCCTCCTGCAAAAACGCTAAAAGAACATCGGAACCGCGCACCGGCTTCGACCAATATTTTAGGAGAAATCCGATACCATAGAGACATATGGTATCGGATTTCGCGCGCCTCCGGCACCTCCCGGTGCGGGATGCCGCGCTGTGGTGAGGTGGAAGCCTGAACGCGAGTGCCGCGGCGGCAATGACTCGAACAAGCCTAGAACGCGTCGTCCCCCGCCGGCAGGCGCGGGCGGCAAGCTGCCGCAGGCGATTCGCGCTGTGGCACGGCGGTGTTGCGAACAGGCCGAGGCCGCGGCACCTTCCGGTGCGGGATGCCGCGTTGCGGTGAGTTGGAAGCCTGAACGCGAGTGCCGCGGCAATGACTCGAACAAGCCTAGAACGTGTCAACCTCGTCGGTAGGCGCGGAAGAAGGGAAGGAAGAAAAAATGTTGAGAATTGAAACGGCGCAGGAACTGATGATGGTGTTCCTCATCGGGGAAATCGACCATCATTCGGCCAAGGCCATGCGGGAGGAGATCGACACGGTGGCGGAGCGGGTGCGTCCGGGCACCCTGATTCTAGATTTTTCCGACGTCAGTTTTATGGATAGCTCCGGCATCGGACTGGTCATGGGCCGGGTGCGGCTGATGAAGTCCTTTGGCGGGGAGGTCAAAATCCAGGGGGCCAAGGGGAACATCCGCAAGGTGATGCAGATCGCGGGACTGCACCGTGTGGCTCGGATGGACGACGAACAATAGAGGAGGAGAGCGAAGGATGAACATCATCAATGAAATGAGACTGAAAATTCCCAGCAAATCCGTCAACGAAGGCTTCGCCCGGTCGGCGGTGGCGTCCTTTGCGGCGCAGCTGGATCCAACGGTGGCGGAAATCGCCGACATCAAGACGGCGGTAAGCGAGGCGGTGACCAACTGCATCGTCCACGCCTACGCCGGGGAAATCGGCATGATCACCCTGGAAGCGCGCATTTTAGAGGGCGGCGTATTCATGGTGAAGATTCGGGATCGGGGCTGCGGTATCGCGGACGTCAAGCAGGCCATGGAGCCCCTCTTCACGACAGCCCAAGGGGACGAGCGGGCGGGACTGGGATTCTCCGTCATGGAGTCGTTTATGGACAAGGTCACGGTCCGTTCCACCCTGGGAAAAGGGACCATTGTCACTCTGACCAAGAAGATCGAGCAAAGGGCCAGATGAGCCTCTACATAATCTTGGACAGGGGGCATGAATTTGAAAACTCAGGAAACTTCCCGGGAACAGGTGATTGAAAATAATCTGGGCCTGGTTCATTCCTGCGCCCATCGCTTCAAAGGGCGGGGCATCGAGTACGACGACCTATTCCAGGCCGGTTGTATGGGACTCATCAAAGCGGCCGACGCCTTCGACACCGAGCGTGGCGTCAAGTTTTCCACCTACGCGGTGCCGGTCATCCTGGGGGAGATGAAGCGCCTCTTCCGGGACGGCGGCAGCGTCAAGGTGGGGCGCACCCTCAAGGAGCTCTCCCTCAAATGCGTCAGGACCCGGGAGCAGATGGCCATCCGGCTGGGGCGGGAGCCCACCGTCAACGAGCTGGCGGAAAATTTGCAAGTGGATGTGTCCGCCGTGGTGGAGGCCGTGGGAGCCGCCCAGCCCCCCATCTCGCTGACCGAAAACGACGACGAGGGGGGCGGACAGTTCGACATCCCCGTTTCCTCCCACGAGGAAAATGTGGCTGATCTGCTCTCTCTGCGGGAGGTGATTACCACCCTCGACGAGCGGGACCGAAGGCTGATTGTCATGCGCTACTTCGGCGGTAAGACCCAGACCGAGGTGGCCAAGGTGCTGGGAATGACCCAGGTGCAGGTCTCCCGGCGGGAAAAGAAGATTTTGGGCTGCTTAAGAGAGCAGCTCACCGGGTAAAGCGCCCGCGGATGATTCGTTTCCGCGGGCGCTTTTTCGCTTTGGGGCATTGGGGTTGCAACGGAGCGATAGACTTTCGGCTCCCGCGTCTTTCTGGATGGTTTAGAGCGGGCGGGAAGGGGCACAATGAAAAAGGAGGATTTCCCGGCCCAAAGGGAGTTTTTCGGTTGCCTTTCGCCGCGGTATCCCTTATACTGAAAACAAGAGGATATTCCGGCCCACGGCCTGACCGCTCAGCGGTTACCGGGAGAGTTTGGAAAGAGAAAGGATGGATTCCATGAAAAAGATAGGAATGCTGACAAGCGGCGGAGACTGCCAGGGACTCAACGCGGCGCTGCGGGGCGTGGCCAAAGCCTTGTATCATGAGCTGGGAAAGGACGTAGAGATCTACGGCATCCGGGACGGATACCGGGGGCTGATTGAGGGGGACTGCCAGCTGATGAAGCCGTCGGATTTCTCCGGCATACTCATCCGGGGCGGCACCATCCTGGGCACCTCCCGCCAGCCCTTCAAGCTCATGCAGGTGCCGGACGAAAACAATGTCCAGAAACTAGACAAGATGAAGGAAACCTGCCGGAAGATGAAGTTTGACTGCTTGGTCATTCTGGGCGGCAACGGCACCCACAAGACCGCCAACCTCCTCAGCCAGGAGGGCATCAACGTGGTCACCTTGCCCAAGACCATCGACAACGACCTGTGGGGCACCGACGCTACCTTCGGCTTCCAGAGCGCGGTCAACATCGCCACCAATGTGGTCGACTGCATCCACACCACCGCTACCTCCCACGGCCGTGTCTTCATCGTGGAGATCATGGGCCATAAGGTGGGATGGCTCACCCTCTACGCGGGCATCGCGGGCGGCGCCGACGTCATCCTGATTCCCGAGATTCCGTACAGTGTGGATAAGGTGGCCAAGGTGATCAAGGACCGCAACCAATCGGGCAAGCGCTTCTCCATCCTGGCGGTGGCCGAAGGGGCCAAGTCGGTGGAGGAGGCCAAGATGAGCAAAAAGGAGTTTAAGGCCGCCCGGGCCCAGATGCTCGAGCCCTCCATTTCCTACCGCCTGGCCCGGGAGCTGGGAGAGAAGACCGGCCAGGAAATCCGGGTCACGATTCCCGGACATTTCCAGCGGGGCGGCAGTCCCTGCGCCTATGACCGGGTGCTCTCCACCCGCTTGGGTACGGCGGCGGCCCAGCTCATCAAAGACGGCAACTTCGGTAATATGGTGGCCCTCAAGGACGGCAAAATCGTCCCAGTGCCCTTAACCGAGGTGGCCGGAAAGCTCAAAATGGTGCCGAAAGACAGCGAGATCGTCCAGTCGGCCCGGGATTTGGGTATCAGCATGGGAGACTAAAGAGAATAAAAAGGCGGGAGGCCCAAGGGTCTCCCGCCTTTTTTGCGGAGTGGCGGCCAGCGGGGATGCCGCGCCTTGCTTTTCTTGACAGATTGCCGTGTGCTCCGCATTTGCGGTTTCGATGCAGCATAGTCGCCCACCCTGCGCTTATGGGTCCGTTGGTGGCATGCCGTATTCCCTGCGATTGCGATGCCGGCGCGGCACGCATGGAGCATGCACCAAAAAAGCAGCCGTTTATAACGGCTGCTTTTGACGCGGATACATAGCTGTGTTTCTCCCGCGTGGGGCGGGGACGCTAGAGGGTCAGCTCCATGAGCAGGGGAGTGACAAAGGCTTCCATCAGCGCCGCCACCAGCAGCAGGGGGAGCACCACGCACAGGAAAAAGCGGAGGATGGAGAGAAAGACGCCGCCGAAAGAAGAGAGCTCGCTTCTACCGATGAGCTTTTTGACAAGCTCCTTGCACAGATAGATGCCCAGCGCCGCCGCCAGGCAGAGGGCGGGAATTTCAAAGATGCCGTGGGGCAAAAGACCCATTGTCAGGGAGGCGGGACTGAGCCCTATATTGAGGGAGGCGCCCGCCGCAATGCCGACAATGGCCGCGTTAAAGGCAAGAATCCAGCCGGGCAGGAAGAGGAAGGGGAGAAGTCCCACCGCCGTCATGAGCAGGCTGGCCCGGGCATTATTAAAAAATAGGGAGAGGAAGGAGATGCCGCCGGTCGAGGTATAGATGTTCTTGGAGGCAAACATCTCAGAGAGTTCATTCATCAGGTTCTGGGATAGCTCCGGCTGAAAATAGAAGACGAGAAAGACGGCGAAAAAACAAAGTAGAAATCCTATGAGGCAAAACCAAAAGATTTTAGAGAGTTCCTTACGGAAAAATTGGGCGGGGCCCAGGGAATGGCCGCTGGAAACAGACATCGAAGCTCCTCCTTTATGAGAAAATGGGGAAGGCAATTCTTCCTGTCCCCCATTATGCCCCCTTTGGCGGGGGAAATCAAGGGGAGGCCGGCGCTTTCTCAGAATTGGACGGTTGGGAAAAACAGTGTAATTATTTAGGATAAAATCTTGACAGATTCAGGCGGATAGAGTATGATAACAATAAACAGTAATGATTATTAATATTATTTGGAGGAAGTTTATGGACAGCATGGCATTACAAAAGATCGGCTGCGGACTCTATCTCATCTCCACCACGCTGGACGGCCAAGACTGTGGTTGTGTGGCCAACACCTTAATGCAGGTTACCGCCTCCCCGGTCAAGCTGGCGATCACGCTGAACAAAGAGAACTGCACCGAGCAGATGATGGAAAAATCCGGCGTCTTCGCCGCGGTGGCCCTCTCGGAGGAGGCGGACATGGATCTCATCGGGGAGTTCGGTTTTAAGAAAAGCTGCGAGGTGAACAAATTCAGAAAGTTCCCCCATCGCCGGGACGAGGCCCAGGTCCCCTATGTGACGGCCATGGCCAGCGCCCGCATGAGCTGTAAAATTGTGGACCGTCTGGATCTGGGAACCCATGTGATGTTCATCGGCGAGCTGACAGAGGCGGAGGTCCTCTCTCCGGAGGCCCCCATGACTTATGGGTATTATCATGAAGTCAAAAAGGGAACCACCCCCAAGAATGCGCCTTCCTACCGGGAAGAGTCGGGGAAGGGGTATCAGTGTTCCATCTGCGGCTATCATCTGGAATCGGACATCATCCCCGAGGGGTTCGTCTGTCCCATCTGCGGTATGGGCCCCGACAAATTGGTGAAGCTTTAGACGCCCTCCGTAGAGGAGAAAATCAACGAATGGGAAAGCAAACCGGACGAACCCCTCCGTGTGAAATGGCGCTGGGGGACGTCCGGTTTTGTTAATGTGTTTCTTTTTTTCTTCACACCCCTTGATTCTGGTGGGCAATTTTTGTATAATAAGAAAGCTGACATACATAAGCCGGTGTGATGGAATTGGCAGACGTGCTGGACTCAAAATCCAGTCCTGGCAACAGGGTGCGGGTTCGACCCCCGCCACCGGCACCATGAAGGGTTGACAAAAAAGATGTCAACCCTTTTTTCTTAGCTTTCATGCGGGTTTGCGGGCTTTTTGGATCGAAATCCGAAAACGGTTTTACCGTGGATGCCCAACAGCTACGCAGATAAACCCGCCAAAGCGGGGTCTCCGCCTGATTTTTCAGGTCGGAGGCCTCGTTTTTTTGCGTTTTACGGCCTTTTCCCCCGCCCACGGATGTGTAGAAGATTTCGGCAAACAAGTAGATAGATTGACGAATACCTCCAAAGGCACTTTCAGGCCTCAAAATGCACGGGAAAAGCGTGCCTTTTTTTAAGACACTACCTGCATCAAACTGCCCATTAAAGTATCATGCGCAACCGAATAAAGCATCTTGATTGTCACTTAATGTAACCGGCGTTCTTTAATAGACTGAGAGCCGGTCCTACCAGCTGGCGTTCCTAAAAAAGACGGGTATCCGCCACTGGAGGACAGAAATGGAAAAAGACAATGTATTGAGTGAGCTGATTTATGAGTACTATGAATCGCGTATTTGTTTTGGTATTTACAAATACGGCGATCAACTGAAGTCGGTGTCGCAGCTCTGTGCTTCATTTGGATTAGCCCGGAATACAGTTCAGGCCGCTTTAAATAAGCTGGAAGAAAAAGGATACATAAAAACAGAACAGCGAAGAATGGCGAGGGTTATTTATCAAGGGAACCCCAAAATGTTCAAGGAAAATGCCGTGAAGTATTTTGTCCCCAGAAGTGATGGGCTTCGGGATATTAATCAATGGGGACCATTTCTGTTTTCTCCGGTCTGGGAGAAGGGGATAAAGAAAATTGAGCTGAGTCCGCCAGACAGCATGCACGGGAAGCGGGACCTGATGATGTTTGAAGCGACAAAGCTATATGATGATGCGCTTAATACATTAAATAACAGACTGATGAGCAGCCTTTATTGGCAGCTCTTGCGATATTTAAATTATTTTTATCCGGATGAAGAATATGGACCAGACAATTGCCTGGAGGATGGGCGTTTCTCAATAGTGAAGGCCGATGAAATCAAGCAGAAGATGGATTCTTATTATAGCGGGGTCTACTCGAAAGTTGAAAATTTCGTTGATTCAATCTATAACAGATCATTTGGCTGCATTTGCGGGGCTGTGGCAGTCATTGATTGAGGACAGGCTGAATTTGTTTCGTTCCAAGATTCTGCTGTGGGACAGCCAGAAAGAAGAGTAGCTTGAGCAGCTGCGCTTACAAGCCGGACTCCGACTAGGATCACCTCCGAATGCTATGAAGCCACGTGCGATAGTGAAGAATCAAGTGTTATATAAAATTATGAGAGAATATGTAGTCTGGTACGATGAATAGAGACAAAAAAGCGCCATTGAAACTATCAAAGGTATCATTGCTCATCTGCATTGCCGCCTTTATCTTTTCTGGGATCAGCATTTCAATTTCTTATGGAATGAATAAAAATGCCCAGAGAATGTATGAACATCCATATACTGTATCAAACAACGCAAGGGCAATGCGCTCACGCTTATGGGACATGAAAAGTTTTTCCGGCATACTTCTGACACATGATTTCCAATCAAAAACGGATAAGGAATCCTTTTTCCGGGCGCGTTACGATATGCAGAATGAAGCGATCGACACGATTCGTGAACTGTATTTGGGGCCAGCCTCGGATGTGGACGCCCTCAGGAGCGCAATGGATACTCTGATCACAGTTCAGACAAAGGCGTGCAGCTATGCGGATGACCATTCGGCGGATGAGATCCAGAATTACATGGATATGAATGTATATCCTTCTATGACCAAGTCAGCGACTGCCTAACGACAATTATCAATTTTGCGGATGCCAAGATATATAGTTTGAAGGAACAGGTGCAGAGATCTGGGGTTACGGCAACAATCGTTTCTCTGATAATTGCATTTTCAACAATTGGGTTGACAATCCTGTCAAACAGGCAGGAGCGGCGTAATATAGAAATGCTGATCTCAAGGGAACATGAGCTGCAGGATGCCCTTTTTCTCGCACAGCAGTCAAGCAACGCCAAAAAGGATTTTCTTTCCCGCATGTCGCATGAGATCCGGACGCCTATGAACATCATTGTGGGTATGACCACAATTGCAGGAGCGAATCTGGAGGATAAGGACAGGGTAAAGGATTGCTTGTCCAAAATAGCATTTTCCTCAAAGCATCTGCTATCGCTGATCAATGACATTCTTGATATGTCAAAAATAGAGGAGGGAAAGCTCACCGCAAATAAAGAACCTTTTGAGCTGCCGCAGATGTTTGAAACGCTCGTTCCGGCGATCTACTCCCAGGCGGCTGCTAAGGGGAGTGCGTTTGAATGTAAATTCAATAGCATGGTATCAGACACTGTGATCGGGGACTCCCTCCGGATCAATCAGATTTTGCTCAATCTGCTCTCAAATGCAGTAAAATTCACCCCTGCAGGAGGTACCATACGCCTGAGCGTAAGTCAGGCGCCAGTGAAAAATGGGAAGACCAGGCTTACATTTAAAGTGGAGACAGCGGTATTGGCATGAGTGAAGAATTCCTGCAGCATCTTTTCACTCCGTTTGAGCAGGAAGACGGCACCGTATCCAGGAAATACGGCGGCACTGGGTTGGGCATGGCGATCACTAAGAATTTGGTCGGTATCCTGGGCGGTGTTATTTACGTAAAAAGCAAGCAGGGGGAAGGCACTGCTTTTACGGTGGAATTGCCGGTTGAAGTTCCCGAAGAAAAAGAAGAGCGGGAAAACAGCGATTTGGAAAATCTCAAGGTATTGGTAGTGGACGATGATGAGGGGGCCTGTACCCATGCGAGCATGCTGCTGAAAAGAATGGGGATTGATGCTGACTGGGTTCAGCACGGCAGTGTAGCTGTACAGATGGTATTAAGGGCCCATGAGGAATATCGCGATTATAATGTATGTCTTATAGACTGGAAAATGCCGGATATGGATGGTATAGAAGTAACCCGGCGAATCCGTGAGGAACTGGGGCCGGATATACTGGTTATTATCATCTCGGCATATGATTGGAGTGAAATCGAGCACGAGGCAAAAGCGGCTGGAGTGAACGCTTTTATTGCCAAGCCACTGTTCGAATCTACTTTCTACCAGGTTTTGTCATCTGTGATTTGTCAAGAAAGCGTTGTGAGGGAGGAATCCAAAGCCTCGGCTGTATTATTTAAGGGAAAGCGTTTTCTTTTGGTGGAGGATAATGAGCTGAACCAGGAAATCGCAGTGGAGATTCTAAAAGCGTCCGGCGCTGAAATCGAATGTGCAAGCGACGGAAAAGAGGCGGTTGACAAATTCAGTGCCTCCCCAAATGGTTATTACGACGTTATATTAATGGATATACAAATGCCGATCATGGATGGATACGAGGCAACCAGAGCCATACGATCGGTCGATCGTGAGGATGCAGATCATATACCAATTCTCGCAATGACAGCGAATGCTTTTCGCGAGGATGAGGCGGCGGCGCTGGCGACGGGAATGAACGGCCATATTGCGAAGCCTATTGAAGTGGATATGCTGTATAGGAAGATATTAGAACTGTTAGAGTAGCGATATTCCACCTTCACTAGGAGAAACAATCTTTCGTCAACAATTCCCAATTCTTCTTGCGCCAGGGGGAGAGGGCCGGAGGGCGGACCGAGTATGGAAATGTATACCGGATGGCACAGGAGTTATACAATATCTTTGCCCGCCCCAAAAACACAAATTACTACCTTGTCCTTACTTAATTGCTAATTTCATATATGTTTATCGAATAATATTACGGCATTGAATGTTAAATGAAGCATAAAAGTGCCCCCAAACAGGTCAATTGACTTGTTTGAGGGCATTTTTTAATTAGGCACACCCAGCGAGTCCCAAAATCGCTATGATGAGGACAAAGGCAATAGATGCTGTCTGTTTCATAAGAATTCCTCTTTTTTACCAATATATAATTTCAGGAATAAAGCTTTATAATATTTTCAGCAGCTTCCTTTTTTGGAATGCAGTTATCCATAGCATTCTTTTCTATGTAGTGATGTGCTTCCGGTTCCGTCATCTTCAGTTCGCTGATAAGTAAGCATTTTGCACGGTTCACGATGCGGATTTCTTCCATTCGTTCTTCAATAGAAGATGTTTTCTGTTCCATTTTTCTCAGTCGCTCTCTTGCACTGGACATCCAACTGAGTGCCTGCAGAAAAATGTTTCTGCTTGTTGGTTTGGAAAGTGTAAACACCCCATGTTCTGCGACTTTATCATGCACCTCTGCGTGAACATCAGAGCGAGAGAGGATCAGTACGACAGTTGTTTGCGATCGACAGCAATCAATAGCGAAACGAGTACCCGATTCATCCGGTAAAGGCGAGTTGACAATTACAAAATCAAATTCTCGTGCCGCAATATACCGCTTTGCTTCGCTGACATTGGTTGCTGTATGTACCGGCTGATATCCGGAAGAAGGGAGTAGTTCTCTGGTTGCCGCATTGAAACTTTCTGAAGCGGAAACGACAAGAACGCTGTATACACGCTCTTTCAAACTCATAAAATACCCTCTTCCATCTAATTTATTTGATTATAATGATTTGCTGCAATAAATATCCAAAACAGCAGTAGGGATATGTTCAGCGATAAATTTACTTTGTTTAGCAAGCAAACAGGCTTCATCCAAAGAATCGGGCAACTTCTGCAATTTAGAAATTAAATCTGCATTGGCTTTGAACAGATTCTGATCCACCACCTTTGGCATATCAAGTTTGTTCTCAATCCCATATAGTCCAGCATAAATGATTAAAGCAAAAGCAAGATAGGGATTGGATGTGGGGTCGGGAGACCGAAGTTCCGCTCGACGATATTCACCGTGTGCCGCAGGGATGCGGACAAGCTGACTTCTGTTTTCGCTGGACCAAGAAATATAGCGAGGAGCTCTATTGTGTCCGAAACGCATGTAGGATTCTTCTGTTGGATTGAGAAATGCTGTCATTTCCGATGCTTTTTCAAGAACTCCTGCGATCATGTGAGGCAAATTATCGCTTCCGTCTTTCGACTTAATTGACATATTGATATGGAAACCGTTGCCCGGATGATTTTCAAGCGGCTTAGGCGAAAAGTCAGCACAAAGTCCGTTGCGGCGAGCGACTGTTTTGACGATAGTTTGAAAGGTCATAACATTGTCTGCGGCGGTAAGCGGGTCAGAATATCGGAAGTCTATTTCGTTTTGTCCCGGTCCGCCTTCGTGATGAGAGCTTTCCGGACGAATACCCATTTGCTCTAAAGTTAAACAGATTTCCCGACGGATATTTTCTCCCTTGTCTTCGGGGGCTACATCCATATATCCTGCATCATCATAAGGAGTTTTTGTAGGCTTGCCGTTTTGGTCAAGTTCAAAGAGATAAAACTCCTGCTCTGCACCGAAGTAGAAAGAAACCCCTGCATCATCAGCGGCCTGCACTGCTTTCTTAAGTAAATAACGGGTATCACATTCATAGGGCTTTCCAGAGGGATATGTGACATCGCTGAACATCCTGACAACCTTACCATGCTCCGGGCGCCAAGGAAGTGCCATTAGGGTCTGACTATCCGGCTTGAGGAACAAATCCGAATGTGTTTCATCTCCGTAGCCTTCAATAGAAGATGCATCGAAAGCAATGCCGTATGCAAAGGCCCGATCCAGTTCCTCCGGCATAATAGATATATTTTTTTGCTTTCCGAACACATCGCAGAAAGTAAGTCTGATGAATTTTACATCATCCTCCTTGATATACTGCATGACCTCGTCCTTCGAATATTTCATAAGATGACCTCTTTTCTTTAATTTGCTACATACATCTGCTTGTATGGGTTCTTACTGTCGGGTGTGACGACAGTAAACTCTGAGCGCATTATTTCTTTTATATCGTAGCCGAATACCTTGCAGAATTCGGCGAGTTCTGATTGGATGCGTTCTATATCGTCATCGGTTGCAGATTTTATACAGACATTTTTGGGAAAAGTAATATGATCAGTGTTACCTCTGAGAATGATTTTTCCACCGTGCATTCCGGTACAGGGGAAATTGCCGACAATTCTACGCTCATTATTACTCAGTCCAAGAACTATAATGATACCTCCGGCTTGATATTCTCCAAGGAAACTACCTGCTTTTCCACCGATAATCATAACAGGTACCTTGTCCTTGTATGCTTTCATATGAATGCCGGCACGATAACCGGCATCCCCTTGAATATAAATTTTGCCGCCACGCATTGCATAGCCTGCGGCATCTCCGATATTGCCGTGAATGATGATTTTTCCATCATTCATAGTATCTCCTACGGCATCCTGGGCATTGCCATACACTTCAATAGTAGCACCGTCAAGATAAGCGCCAAGTGCATTGCCGGGGATTCCGTTAATTGTAATATGCTTGTCCTTCATACCCGCAGCGATGAAGCGCTGTCCACAGCATTCGGATATTGTTACATCCATATCAAATGAACGAACCTTTTGGTTCAGCGTTTTGTGGTCAAGACCTCTAACATTAAATAACATAATATTATACCACACCTCCAAACTTTTTTCTGCGGGTCTCAGAAGAAAATGCCATAAAGCTCGCGTTTTCTTTCAGCAAGTCAAAGTCAACGGTTTCAAGGGGCGTTTGCTCTCGAATCAAAGAGGTATAAATACCGCCTCGCTCCACCTTATCCACCAAAATATATCCTTTCAACAAGCCATCACGCACGAAGAATTTTTTACAGGATGTATCGTCTTTTTGCATATAGACTGTTCCGCCATCTTTTTCACCGATGAAACTGCCAGCTGTCATAATATGCAAGCCAAAAAAACCAATAGAATTCATAGGGATTGCATTGTCAAATATCTTAGTCCCACCTGCCATATTAACACCGGCGGTAAAGCCCTGCATATATGCGTTGGGGAGTAATGCAAGCACACGATTGCCACCCAAAGAAATATCAAATCCTTCTGTACAATCTCCTGCAGCATATACATTATCAAGGCTTGTTCGCATTTCATCGTTTACAACAATACCACGATTTACTTTTCCACCTATTTCCGCGACCAAAGTTGTGTTTGCTCTCACACCAACAGCGGTAACAAGAACATCAAAATCAATGACTTTTCCACTTTTCATAATGGCCTTGTCTCTATCGAATCGAGCCACACGATCCGACAGGCAAAAATCAACGCCTTGCATTTCGAGAAACTTCTGTACCATCGGGGCGGTGTCATCATCAAGAATGCTGGACAGAATTTTATCTGCAAGGTCGCACACCGTTATATTTTTTACTCGATTGTGCAAACCTTCCGCACATTTTAATCCGATCAGTCCCGCACCGATAATGAGAACCCTGGATTCCGGAGAAATTGCTTTTTCAAGAGCGAAGGTGTCATCCAATGTCATAAAGGAGAAACGGTTCTTCACACAGTTCAATCCATCAAAGGATGGAACAAAAGGAGATGAACCAGTAGCAACGCATAATTCAGAAAACGGAATCGTGCCGCCTTTTGACATTAAAACGCCTTTGTTTTCATCATCAATTTGGATGGCTGTTTCATTATAGAGAACCTCACATCCATATTTCTTGTAGAAGTCATCAGAGCGATATCCAATTTTATCAAGTGTCGTTTTTCCTTCAAGGTAATAGGAGATAAGAGGACGGCAGTACACAGTATGACTTTCTTTAGAAACGACAACAATATGGTTTTTTGTGTCAATACTGCGAATGCCCTCAATACATCCTGCGGCGGCTATACCATTGCCGATAATCACATACTGTTTCATATGCTCACCTCTCCTCATACACAATTGCTCTGTTGGGGCAGCCCTTAACACAGGCAGGCTCGCCACAGGCGTTTTCCAAGCACAGTTCACATTTTTGCGCTGTCCCGTTTTCAGAAACTGAAAGAGCTCCATAAGGACAAGCCATCATGCAGGAAAGACAACCCACACACTTTGTTTTATCGATGCAGACGCGTCCTTCGTCTATGTGTAAAGCGCCAGAAATACAGCACTTTACACACAACGGGTCATCGCAATGGCGGCAGGAAACAGCAAAACTGATTTTGTCTTTGCCGTTCACCGAGATTCTCGGAAAAAGTTTTTTGCCCTTGAGTGCTTTCACCATATCAGACAATCCAGAGTTGGCAAAGGCACAATTATATTCACACGAGTGGCAGCCAAGGCACCATTCTTCATTCACATATACTCGTTTCATACTATCACCCCTTATTCTCCGGCGTGAGATATGCCGAGAATCTCAAGTTCTTTGTCTGTTAGTCCGATACCACGAAGCATCAAACGGTTACCCCTTAATGCTTCGATGGAATTGATACCCATACCGCCCATTAGCTCCTTGATTTCATGACGCCAAGCATTCATTAAATTGACGAGGCGTTCACAACCTATTTCAGGATTGAGACGTTTTACAAGCTCGGGGCGCTGTGTGGCAATGCCCCAGTTGCACTTGCCACTCTGACAGGTGCGGCAAAGGTGGCAGCCAAGTGCAAGGAGAGCAGCGGTTGCAATATAGCAGGCATCCGCGCCCAGGGCGACTGCTTTTACTACATCTGCAGAACTGCGAATACTACCGCCAACAACAATAGAAACATTGTTTCGGATTCCCTCGTCACGGAGGCGTTTGTCTACGGATGCCAAAGCAAGCTCAATCGGAATCCCCACATTATCACGGATTCTTGTAGGGGCTGCTCCCGTGCCGCCACGGAAACCATCAATGGCGATAATATCCGCACCGCTTCGAGCAATACCGCTTGCAATGGCGGAAATGTTATGTACGGCAGCAACCTTGACAATAATAGGCTTCTTGTATTCAGTTGCTTCTTTCAAAGAATAAACAAGCTGCCGTAAATCCTCAATCGAGTAAATATCATGATGTGGTGCTGGGGAGATGGCATCCGAGCCTTCGGGAATCATACGTGTACGGGAAACATCCCCAACAATTTTAGTGCCGGGAAGATGTCCTCCGATACCGGGTTTTGCTCCTTGTCCTATCTTGATTTCAACAGCGGCACCGGCTTCCAGATAATCCTTGTGAACACCAAAACGACCGGATGCAACCTGTACGATTGTGTTTTCACCATAACAATAAAAATCTTCGTGCAGACCACCTTCGCCGGTGTTATAGAGAACCCCAAGCTGCCTGGCTGCGGTTGCCAATGATTGATGGGCGTTATAGCTGATAGATCCGTAGCTCATGGCAGAGAACATAACCGGCATAGAGAGCTCAAGTTGTGGTTCGAATTTGCAAATGATCTGTCCATTTTCATCCTTCTCAATCTGCGATGGTTTTTTACCAAGAAAAACTCTGGTTTCCATAGGCTCTCTAAGAGGGTCGATGGAGGGATTCGTCACCTGTGATGCGTTTATAAGGATTTTATCCCAATATACCGGCAAAGGCTTTGGATTACCCATAGAGGAAAGCAATACACCACCGCTGCCCGCTTGTTTATAGATCTCTTTGATGGTATCATCCTGCCAGTTGGCGTTTTCACGGAGTCGGCAATCACTTTTAATAATTTTCAATGCTCGTGTTGGGCAGAGCGCAACGCACCGCTGACAGTTTACACATTTGGTCTCATCAGAGAGCATAATCTTGTTATCTTCATCATAGGAATGAACCTCGTTCGCACATTGTCGTTCACATACACGGCAAGCAATGCAGCGATGATCATTCCTTATTACTTCAAACTCAGGATAAATAAATTCTACGCCCATTAGTACGCACCGTCCTTTACCTTAACAATTACTGTTTCGCCGCCTGCCGGAGAGACCATATTCTCTACATTTGGTTCCATCATACGGATAGCAGCTTCTTCACTTGCAATAAATACCTTGTCATTCTTTTCGCCAACTACCATAGAACGAAGTTTCAAACGATCATTGAGTGCCATAAGCCCGCCGTTAAAACCAAACACAATGGAAAAGGGACCGGTAATCAAAAGGCTCGAAAAAACAGTACGGAGATATTTCAATTTTTCTTTTTCTGAAATATCCGTCTTTGCCGCAATGGTACTCCAAAAGGGCGCAGCAATAACGCTTGCGGCTTCATTTAAGGAAAGCTTTTGTACTCGGAGCAGATAGTCCATAATGTAGGTGATAACCTCGGTATCGGTTTGAAGGGTACATTTATAGCCGAACATCTCGATAAAACGGCGGTTGGCATCGTAAGAGGATATTTCACCGTTATGTACAACCGAATAATCAAGTAAAGTGAAAGGATGCGCACCGCCCCACCAACCGGGCGTGTTCGTGGGGTATCTGCCGTGAGCTGTCCAGGAATATGCTTCATATTCATCTAATTTATAGAACACACCAACATCTTCGGGAAATCCGACTGCTTTAAATGTTCCCATATTCTTTCCGCTTGAAAACACATAGGCACCGTGCATTTCGGTGTTGATTTTCATGACTGAGCGTGCCACATATTCTTTTTCATCAAGCTGAAGATTTACAAGCATAGAACGAAGCGGAGCTACAAAGTATCGCCATATAATGGGTTCATCGGTAATGGCCGGAATTTTCCTTGTGGGAATGATTTCGGATTTAACAATTTCAAAGTACTCCTTTAAGAATACCTCACAGTTCTTGCGGGAAGTTCTATCATGAAAGAACATATGCAAAGCATAGAATTCCTTATATTCCGGATAAATACCGTACGCAGCAAAACCTCCGCCAAGTCCATTGGAACGGTCGTGCATCGGTTTCATTGATTCAATAATCTTTTCTCCGGTCATTTTGTTTCCGTTTTTGGAAATCACTGCGGCAATAGCGCAACCGGAGGGGATGCGTACTTGACCTTCAATATTACTCATAACGCTTGCCTTCCTTTCTAGTTCTCAAAAAACAAAAAACAAAGGCGCTCATTTTAGTTAGGAAACTTATCCTATCCTAAAATGAACGCCTTTGCCCATTTGCGTATTTATTTTATACCGCTTTTTTACATTTGTCAATAGAAACGCGAGTGGGATTGCAAGATTAAAAATAAATCTTGCAAAATTAGGTTGACAAGACCGATTTGTCGTGGTAGAATACTTGGTGTTGAAGGCAAGGGCGTCTTCGAGATTCATTTCTCGGAGTCGCTCTCTTTTTTATTAAATTAAATGATAACGAGAAGGCAAAGGCGTCTTTAAGTGGTTTTATACCCTTAAAGGCGCCTTTTTTGTTTTCAAAAGGAGGCTGTAAGATGTCAAATGTTGATGAAAGCATGAAACGAGTCATCAGAGAAATCCCCGTAGAACCGGAGTTCCACAATTTGAATGCGGCTGCCAAGAAGTACGATGTGGTACATAACGATGTTGCAGGTTTTGAAAAAGTCGTTGATGTCACGACCGCGCAGGTAACGTTTCATCTAAATATGTAAAGGCAAAGGCGTCTGACAAATCTTTCGTGGGTACGGTGTCTTTGCCTTTAGATTTTGAAAGGAGAAACTACAATGAGTACAGTAACAGAAATTTTCGGAAGGAAGGTTTTCGATGACAGAGTAATGAAAGCAACTCTATCGGCGAAGGTATATAACTCTCTCAAGAAAACGATTGACGAGGGAGAGAATTTGGATATCAGCGTGGCAAATGCTGTGGCTGCAGCGATGAAGGATTGGGCAGTAGAAAACGGTGCAACCCATTATACGCACTGGTTTCAGCCTCTTACGGGGATTACCGCTGAAAAGCATGACAGCTTTATTTCCCCCTCACCCGATGGCGGTGTGATTATGGAGTTTTCGGGTAAAGAACTGATTAAAGGCGAGCCGGATGCTTCCTCTTTTCCGTCGGGCGGCCTTCGTGCAACCTTCGAAGCAAGAGGTTATACCGCTTGGGACCCCACCTCTTATGCATTCATTAAAGGCAAAACACTTTGTATTCCTACGGCGTTCTGTTCTTATGGCGGTGAAGCTCTGGACAAGAAGACTCCGCTGCTTCGTTCTATGGAGGCTCTGAACAAGCAGGCTATGCGTATTATTCGCTTGTTTGGTGATAACACCGTTAAATGTGTGAAGACCTCGGTAGGTCCTGAGCAGGAATATTTCCTTGTGGACAGAGAGATGTACAACAAGCGACAAGATTTGGTTTTTACCGGAAGAACCCTGTTTGGTGCAAAGTCTCCCAAGGGGCAGGAATTGGACGACCATTATTTTGGTGTTATCAAGCCCCGTGTAGAAGCCTTTATGGATGATTTGAATCATGAATTATGGGAGCTTGGTATTCTTGCGAAAACCGAGCACAATGAAGTTGCTCCTGCACAGCATGAACTTGCGCCAATTTATACGACAACCAATGTAGCGACGGATCATAACCAGCTGACGATGGAAATTATGCAGAAGGTAGCTACAAAACACGGCCTTGTCTGCCTTCTCCACGAAAAGCCCTTTGCAGGCGTCAACGGAAGCGGAAAGCATAATAACTGGTCAATTACTACCGATACCGGTATAAATCTGCTTGCTCCCGGCAAAACGCCTTGCGAAAACGCACAGTTTCTTTTGTTCCTCTGTGCTGTTATTAAAGCAGTGGATGATTATCAGGATTTGCTTCGTATCTCCGTTGCTACGGCTGGCAATGACCACCGCTTAGGAGCAAACGAAGCGCCTCCCGCAGTGGTTTCTATGTTCCTTGGTGATGAACTGAATGCCATTTTGGAAGCAATTGAAACCAATACGCCATATAGCGATGTAGGCAAACAGGTTATGAAACTTGGCGTAAGTGTGCTTCCGCAATTCACGAAGGATACCACAGACCGCAACCGTACCTCGCCTTTTGCTTTCACAGGAAACAAATTTGAGTTCCGTATGCTTGGCTCCTCCAACAGTATTGCCTGTGCAAACATTATGCTGAATACGGCAGTTGCTGAATCTCTCAAGATTTACGCAGACCGTTTGGAAAAAGCAGAGAACTTTGAAACGGCGCTTCATGAGATGATTCGTAAAACCATAAAGGACCATAAGAGAATCATCTTCAATGGCAACGGCTATGACGATGCCTGGATTAAAGAAGCTACTGAAAAGAGAGGCCTTTGCAATTATCGTACCACAGCAGATTGTCTTCCTCATCTTCTCGACAAGAAGAATGTGGATATGTTAACCTCCCACAAGGTTTTCACAGAAGCGGAACTCAAGTCACGTATGGAGATTACCCTTGAAAACTATTGTAAGGCTGTTCTTATTGAAGGAAATACCATGGTAAGCATGGCAAGAAGTGAAATCGCTCCGGCTGTGGAAACCTTTGTAAAGGAAATTGCCAAGACAGCAGCACTCAAGAAGGCCGTCTCGGATGATATTTCCTGTGTCTATGAGAGCAATTTGCTCAAAAAGCTCTCTGTACTGACAGAGCGTATTTCTATTGCGACAGACGAACTCGAAAGTGCAATTGCTCAGGTAGGACAGTGCGACAATATCGTTACAGAATCCGCTGCAATCCGAGATGTTCTTATCAATAAGATGGGAGAATTGCGTGTTGCATGTGATGAAGCAGAAGTATTGACCTCCAAAAAGTATTGGCCGTTCCCAACTTATGGAGATCTGCTGTTTGGTGTCAGATAAATAGAAATAAAAAAACCTTTAGGAGATGATTATATGGATGCTACAAGCATCATGGAGTTTGTGAAGGAAAGCGTTACCTCCGAGGTATTCGGTGTATGGTTTTTGATCGGAGCCGCTCTTGTATTCTTTATGCAGGCAGGCTTTGCAATGGTAGAAACAGGTTTCACCAGAGCCAAAAACGCCGGCAATATCATCATGAAAAACCTGATGGACTTTTGCATCGGAACGGTAGTATTTGTTTTGCTTGGCTTTGGACTGATGATGGCTGAGGATTACATTTTCGGTGTGATTGGGATTCCCAATCTTGATATTTTCGCCGATTTTGGCGGATTTATCGAGAAGAACGCATCCAGCTTTGTGTTTAACCTGGTATTTTGTGCAACTGCTGCAACAATTGTATCGGGTGCAATGGCAGAGAGAACAAAATTCCTTGCTTACTGCATTTACTCCGGCGTTATCTCCATTTTTGTATATCCCATCGAAGCCGGATGGATCTGGAACAGTCAGGGCTGGCTTGCACAGCTTGGATTCCACGATTTTGCGGGTTCGGCAGCAATTCACTCGGTTGGCGGTATCACGGCGCTGATTGGTGCGATTATGGTTGGCCCTCGTCTTGGTAAGTACATAAAAGATAAATCCGGCAAGATAAAAAAAGTAAATGCGATTCCCGGACATTCCATCACACTTGGCGCGTTAGGTTGCTTTGTCCTCTGGTTCGGTTGGTACGGGTTCAACGGTGCAGCTGCATGGAGTGGAACCTCCCTGGCTTCCATTTTTTTGACAACAACGATTGCTCCCGCTGTTGCTACCTGTACAACAATGATTTTTACATGGATTAAAAATGGTAAGCCTGATGTTTCTATGTGCCTGAACGCCTCACTTGCGGGGCTGGTCGGCATAACCGCAGGCTGTGATGCATTGGATGCTCTTGGCGCTATCATCGTAGGTATTGTTTGCGGTATTCTCGTGGTGGTTGCTGTTGAGGTTCTCGATTTGAAATTTCATATTGATGATCCGGTCGGTGCGGTCGGAGTTCATCTTGCAAATGGTGTCTGGGGCACAATTGCAGTTGGACTGCTTGCCAGCCCCGCAGCTCCTGCCGGTCTTCACGGACTTCTCTACACTGGAAGTGCAAAACTCCTCGGTGTCCAGCTAATCGGTATCGTTTCTGTTCTTGCATGGACTGCTGTTTTAATGACGGTTACATTCTTTATCATCAAAAAGACAGTAGGCCTTCGAGTTTCTGCCGAAGAAGAAATTAAAGGCCTTGACAGCACTGAACATGGGCTTCCGAGTGCATATGCCGATTTTATTCCGGCTGTAGAAACCCTTGATTATGGCTACGAATCGGCAGTTGCGGTCAAAGGAGACATTCCTGTGGCAGAAGCAGTACCGGTCAAAAAGATGCCTGCGTTTGAAGAAGACGCTCAGAAATTCACCAAAGTGGAAATCATTTGTAAGGAATCTCGCTTTGAGGCTTTGAAAGCAGCCATGATGGATATTGGGATTACTGGCATGACTGTATCTCATGTTCTCGGCTGTGGCGTACAGAAAGGCAAGCCCGAATACTATCGTGGTGTGCAGGTAGAAGCCAATCTGCTACCCAAAATTCAGGTGGATGTCGTTGTAAGTAAGGTTCCCGTTCGCAGTGTAATTGAAACAGCCAAAAAGGTACTTTATACCGGTCACATAGGTGATGGAAAAATCTTTGTCTATGACGTAGAAAACATCGTTAAGGTTCGTACCGGTGAAGAAGGATATGATGCTCTGCAGGATGTAGAGTAAACGGAAAGGGTAGTTTTATTAAGCCCTCATAATCAAAAGCGTTTGAGACAGGAGAAGTAACACAGAGAATCGCTTACAGCGAGTGTGGGATGGTGAGAGCCATACAGTAGATTCTGTGTGAATAACACCGGTCGAGCTGCAAACTGAAAAATGGAGATTTAGTAGGTGCGCCGTATAGCCTTGCGTGAGTAGGTGGAGCTTTGTCAGAAGCTTTAAGAGAACAAATATAGGTGGTACCGCGAGAACAGCACTCGCCCTATAGGATGCTGAATATTGTTTTATGGGAGGATATATATATGTGTTCTATTATGGGCTATTGCGGTACATCCGCAACATTAAAAGTATTTAGGGGCGGTTTTGAGAAAACTGTCTCCAGAGGGCCTGACGACAGCAAAATAATTGATACGGGAAAAGGTCTCCTCGGCTTTCACCGTTTAGCAATCATGGGGCTACATCCGGAAGGTATGCAGCCTTTTTGCCTTGGAAAGAGCTATTTGGTATGTAACGGGGAAATCTATGGTTTTGAACGGATTAAAAAGAAATTATCCGAAAAGTACACGTTCAAAAGCGAGTCGGATTGCGAAATATTGCTGCCGTTATATAAAGAATACGGCGTAGAAATGTTTTCTATGTTGGATGCAGAATTTGCCCTCATTCTTTATGATGGCGAAAAAGAGGAATACATCGCGGCCCGTGACCCGATTGGTATTCGTCCTTTGTATTACGGCTACGATAAAGCTGGAACCATCCTTTTCGCCAGTGAAGCCAAAAACCTCGTAGGGCTTGCAGGTAAGATTATGCCGTTCCCTCCCGGTCATTATTACAAGGATGGCGAGTTTGTATGCTATTGTGATGTTACCAGAGTCAAGACAGTCATTCGTGATGACTTGGAAACAGTATGCAAAAAAATCAAAGACAAGCTTATCAGCGGTGTTGAAAAACGCCTTGTTGCGGATGCAAAAGTAGGGTTTCTTCTTTCCGGAGGATTGGATTCCTCGTTGGTGTGTGCCATTGCTGCGAAGAAAAGTAAAGAGCCAATCAAAACCTTTGCTGTTGGAATGAGCGAGGATGCAATTGATCTCAAATATGCAAAACAGGTGGCGGAGTATATCGGCAGCGACCACAGAGAAATAATCATCACCAAAGATGATGTACTCTCTGCCTTGGAGCAGGTCATTTATATCCTTGGCACCTTTGATATTACTACCATTAGAGCCAGCATGGGTATGTATTTGATTTGCAAGGCTATCCATGAAACAACGGATATTCGAGTGCTCTTGACGGGAGAAATCTCCGATGAGCTGTTCGGCTATAAATATACGGATTTTGCGCCAAGTGCGAAGGCGTTTCAAGAGGAATCACAAAAGCGAATTCGTGAGCTGCATATGTATGATGTGCTTCGTGCAGATAGATGCATTTCGGTAAACTCTTTGGAAGCTCGTGTTCCATTTGGGGATTTGGATTTTGTGAAATATGTAATGGCAATTGACCCCGAAATGAAACTCAACAAATATGGAAAGGGAAAATACCTGCTTCGTCATGCCTTTGAAGATGGCGATTATCTGCCTGAAGATATTCTGTGGCGTGAAAAAGCAGCCTTTTCCGATGCTGTCGGACATTCTATGGTGGATTATCTGAAAGAGTTTGCCGAGAGTACCTATACCGATGAAACGTTTAAGGCAGGCTGTGAAAAATACAGACACGCAAAACCGTTTACAAAAGAATCCTTACTGTATAGAGAATTGTTTGAAAAATACTACCCCGATCAGGCGCAAATGATCGTTGATTTTTGGATGCCCAATAAGGAATGGGAAGGATGCAATGTTAACGACCCCTCTGCCCGTGTTCTTTCCAACTATGGTGACAGTGGAAAATAAAAGAAAGAGGTTCATGATTATGGAAGGAATGATTCAGGCAAAATCATCAATAACAGTAACTACAGATGATTTTATGACGGCGGAATGGACTCGCCTGCCTTATGAAGCAATTGACCGGCAAGGCCAACATCACCAATGAAATTAAACAAGTAACACGAGTTGTCTATGATGTCACATCGAAACCTCCGGCAACAATGGAATGGGAGTGAGAGATACTATATGACGAAATATATTTTTGTAACGGGTGGTGTTGTGTCCGGCCTTGGAAAAGGTATTACAGCCGCATCGCTCGGTAGATTATTAAAAGCAAGAGGGCTAAAGGTTGCAGCGCAAAAGCTTGACCCTTATATCAATGTTGACCCGGGCACAATGAGTCCCTATCAGCACGGCGAGGTGTATGTGACAGAAGATGGTGCCGAAACCGACCTGGATCTCGGACACTACGAACGGTTTATTGATGAAAATTTGAATAAGTTTTCTAATCTTACAACTGGAAAGGTGTATTGGAATGTTCTGAATAAAGAGCGCCGTGGCGAATACCTCGGCTCAACTGTTCAGGTGATTCCACATATTACCGATGAAATCAAAGCCTTTGTTTACCATGTTGGAAAGCAGACCGATGCAGATGTTGTGATCACGGAAATTGGAGGCACTATTGGCGATATTGAATCTCAGCCTTTTTTGGAGGCGGTCAGGCAAATTTCTCTTGAGGTAGGACATGAAAACAGTCTGTTTATTCATGTAACCCTCGTTCCCTTTTTAAGCGGTTCGGATGAACACAAATCGAAACCCACGCAGCATTCAGTGAAGGAACTTAGGGGGATGGGCATCAATCCGGATGTTATTGTTCTTCGTTGTGATAAGCCGCTTGAAGAATCTATCTTCAAAAAAATATCTATGTTCTGTAATGTAAAACCGGATTGCGTGATTGAAAACATCACATTGCCTGTCCTCTACGAAGCACCGCTGATGCTGGAAAAAGCAAACTTTTCTAAGGTTGTGTGCAGAGAATTGGGACTTAAGACAGATGAGCCTGAACTGAAGGATTGGATTGCAATGGTAGAGCGGATTAAGGCTCGCACGGATTGTGTGCAAATCGGTTTGGTTGGCAAATATACAGAACTTCACGATGCGTATTTATCGGTGGCAGAAGCACTCCGTCACGCCGGATATTATCACAATACGCATATCAAAATTCATTGGATAGATTCAGAACAAATTACCACAGAAAATGCAGACGAAGAGTTATCTGATGTTGATGGCATCATTGTTCCTGGCGGCTTTGGCGACAGAGGAATTGAAGGTATGATTCTTGCCGCAAAATATGCAAGAGAACATAGGATTCCTTATTTCGGGATTTGCCTTGGTATGCAAATTGCGGTCATTGAGTATGCAAGAAATGTTTTAGGGATTCGCGATGCCAACTCCGGTGAATTTGATGAGGCTTGTACAAATAAAGTCATTGACTTTATGCCGGGACAAAGTGATGAGGTTGATAAAGGAGGCACACTCCGTCTCGGTGCATATCCTTGTAAAGTCAAAAGCGGTACTATACTGGAAAAATGCTATGGCTTATCCGAAATCAGTGAGAGACACCGCCACAGATATGAGTTTAATAACGATTATCGTGATAGGTTTGAAAGGGCGGGGCTGACACTGGCAGGCACATCACCCGATGGAAGATTGATAGAAACGGTTGAACTCACCGATAGAGATTTTTATATCGGCGTTCAGTATCATCCCGAATTTAAAAGTCGGCCCAATAAACCGCATCCGTTGTTTAAGGGGTTTATCGGTGCTGCTATTGGACAACTGAAAGAAACGCATATATGAAGTATTCACAAAAAAATGCGGTGTGTTTGACAAAGACCGTTTTGAGAAAAAACGAAAGGAAATAAAGATATGCGAGGTATAGAGTATGCTGAAAAAATTTAATAGAAAACTGATTTTTGAGGATGGTAACGAATATCTCGGGTATTCTTTCGGGGACACCGGCGATAAGGTTTGTGAAATTGTGTTCAACACCTCTATGGTTGGTTACCAAGAAATTCTGTCCGACCCGTCCTATACCTATCAGGCGGTCGTGATGACCTACCCTCTGATTGGCAATTACGGTATGGCAGAGGATGATTACGAAACAAAACATCCTTCTCTTGGCGCCTTCATTGTTGGCGAGTATAATGACACCCCGTCAAATTTCAGAAGCACGGCAACCCTTGGAGAAGTTATGAAACAGTATGGCATCCCAGGGATTTATGGGGTCGATACAAGAAAGCTTACTCGGTATATCCGGAATTTTGGCAGCCGAAAGGTGCTGATTACAGATGTTTCAACTACAAAAGAAGATGGAATGAAAATTCTCGAAAAGACCGACATTCCTACAGATGCGGTTTCAAAAGTTTCACCCAAAGAAAGCTATCATGCAAATACCCAGAATCCAAAATTTCATATAGTCGCCATTGACTGCGGCATGAAGCAGAATATAGTTCGGTCATTGAATAAGAGAAAATGTGCGGTAACTGTTGTTCCTTACAATACTACCGCTGAATATATTAGAAAATTAAGTCCCGACGGTGTGTTTATTTCCAATGGTCCCGGCGACCCCGGTGATGTTCCCGAGGTAATCGAAACCATTCGTAAGCTTCACGGTGAATATCCAACCTTCGGTATCTGTCTTGGGCATCAGATCATCTGTCTTTCCTATGGAGCTCAGTGTTATAAGCTGAAATTTGGACATCGCGGCGGCAACCATCCCGTCAAAAATATGCAGGCGGGGAAAATTGAAATTACATCGCAAAACCACTCCTATGCGGTGGATAGCGATAGCCTGAAAAACACGCCGCTTGAGATAACGCATATCAACTTGTTGGACAACACCGTAGAGGGTGTTGCTTGTGAAAAGGACAAGGTGTTTTCGGTACAGTATCATCCTGAAAGCGCCCCCGGCCCAGAGGACAGCGGCTATTTGTTTGACCGATTTATCGAAATGATGCAGGAGGTAAAGGGCGATGCCTAAAAGAACAGATATTAAAAAAGTCCTTGTCATCGGTTCCGGTCCTATTGTCATCGGTCAAGCAGCAGAATTTGACTATGCGGGTACGCAGGCTTGCCTTGCGCTCAAAGAAGAAGGATATGAGGTTGTCCTCTGCAATTCCAATCCTGCCACCATTATGACCGATACCAGCATTGCGGATAAGGTATATATGGAGCCTCTGACTTTGGAATATATCTCAAAGATTGTTCGCTATGAGCGTCCTGATGCGATTCTGCCCGGAATTGGAGGTCAAACCGGGCTTAATCTCGCAATGCAGCTTGAAAAAAAGGGCGTGCTTGCTGAGTGCCGAGTAAAGCTTCTCGGTACGAAAAGCAGCAGCATTGAGCGTGCTGAGGACCGTGAGCTGTTTAAGGAGCTTTGCGAGGATCTGGGAGAACCGGTTTTACCGTCTGATATTGCCACCACCGTAGAGGGCGGATTCAAGGTTGCAAAGGCTATCGGTTTCCCTGTTGTGCTTCGTCCTGCATTTACCCTTGGTGGAACAGGTGGGGGCTTTGCCGATAATGAAGAGGAATTGTTGCCGCTGATGAAAAATGCCCTCGCGCTCTCTCCCGTGCATCAGGTCCTAATTGAAAAGAGCATAAAAGGATATAAGGAAATTGAGTACGAGGTGATACGGGACGCCAATGATACGGCGATTACCGTTTGCAACATGGAAAACCTTGACCCCGTCGGCATTCATACGGGAGATTCCATTGTTGTTTGTCCTTCTCAAACGCTGACCAACAAAGAATATCATATGCTTCGGAACAGCGCCCTCAAAGTCATTCGTGCCCTGAAAATTGAAGGCGGCTGTAATGTGCAGTTTGCTCTTGATCCGAAGTCTTTTCAGTATTATCTCATTGAGGTCAATCCGAGAGTTTCCCGTTCCTCCGCCCTTGCGTCAAAAGCCAGCGGGTACCCCATTGCAAGAGTATCCGCAAAAATTGGTGTGGGTATGACTTTGGACGAAATCCGTATCGCCAACACGCCAGCCTCCTTTGAACCGACTTTGGATTATGTGGTAACAAAAATGCCCCGGTTCCCTTTTGATAAATTTGCTGATGCAAATAACGCGCTAAGCACTCAGATGAAAGCAACCGGTGAGGTAATGAGCGTCGGCAGAACGGTGGAAGAAAGTATACTCAAAGCTGTTCGCTCACTTGAAATCGGATTATACCATCTGCACCACTGCAAGTTTGATGATATAGGTGCAGATGAATTGCTGGACTATATCAAAATTGGAACAGATGACCGTATTTATGCCATTGCAGAGCTGTTTAGGAAAGGCCACAGCACGCAACAAATCAATGAGGTGACTGCAATTGATTTGTTCTTTATTGAAAAACTGAAAAATATTGTGGATATGGAAGCATGCCTTAAAGATCATCCTCACAATGTGAAGGCTCTTATGCAAGCCAAGAAAATGGGCTTTTCGGATAGGGAAATTGCAAAGCTTTGGCACATAACCGAGACAGCTGTTTTTGATGAAAGAAAGCATAATGGCATTGTTCCTGTTTACAAGATGATTGATACCTGTGCATCCGAGTTTGAAAGCTATATTCCGTATTTTTACTCCACCTATGCTGATGAAAATGAATCGGTGGTATCCGATAAGAAAAAGGTCATTGTGCTCGGCTCGGGACCTATCCGTATCGGTCAGGGTGTGGAATTTGACTATTCAACGGTTCATGCTGTCCAAACGATCCAAGCATCGGGTTTTGAAGCCATTATTATCAATAACAATCCCGAAACGGTGTCAACCGATTACACCTGTTCAGACAAGTTGTATTTTGAACCGCTTTGTGTCGAGGATGTTATGAATATCATTGAGCTGGAGAAGCCGTTTGGTGTCATTGCTACGCTTGGCGGTCAAACAGCAATTAACCTCGCAGAACCTCTTGCAAAGCGTGGCGTTCGCATTATTGGAACGGATAAGAATGCCATTGATAAAGCCGAAAACCGAGAGGCCTTTGAGAAAATTCTTGCCTCTCTTTCCATTCCACAGCCAAAAGGCAAGGCTGTTACTAATATCGAGGAAGGTCTTCGTGCGGCAGAGGAAATCGGTTATCCTGTTTTGGTTCGCCCGAGCTTTGTGCTTGGAGGCAGAGCAATGCAAATTGTGGCAAAGCCTGAGCAGCTTCGCCATTATCTGAAAAACGCGGTAGAGATTGACGAGGACAAACCTGTTTTAGTGGATAAATATCTGCGTGGAAAAGAAGTTGAAGTGGATGCCGTCTGTGACGGCAAGGATGTGTTTATTCCAGGTATCATGGAGCTGGTAGAGCGTACAGGGGTTCATTCAGGCGACTCTATCAGCGTTTACCCGTCCTTTAGTATTTCGGACAAGGTAAAGGGTAAAATCATTGACTACACGAAAAAACTCGGTCTTGGAATCGGCATTGTGGGGCTTTACAATATTCAGTTCATTGTCGATGCAGAAGATCATGTGTATGTCATAGAGCTTAACCCTCGTTCCTCGAGAACAGTTCCGTTTCTTTCAAAAGCTACGGGGTACAGTCTTGCGGATATTGCAACCCTTGTAATTCTCGGAAAAAGCTTGAAAGAACAAGGATTTACCGAAATCTATCCGAAAGAAAAAGAACGCTTTTACGTCAAAGTTCCGGCATTTTCTTTCTCAAAGCTTCATGGTATGGACGCCTATTTGTCACCCGAAATGAAATCCACAGGAGAAGCTATTGGTTATGATAAGAAGATGCACCGTGCGATGTTCAAAGCAATGGCGGCATCCGGAATCCACCTGCAGAATTACGGTACAGTCGTTGTAACTCTTGCAGATGAGGACAAGGAAGAAGCGTTGCCGCTTGTGAGAAGATTTTATAACCTCGGCTTTAACATTGAGGCAACTATCGGCACGGCAGACTTTTTAAAGGCACACGGTATTCGCACAAGAGTACGCCGCAAACTCAGCGAAGGGAGCGAGGAAATACTGGAATCCATCAGAGCCGGATATGTAAGCTATGTGATTTGCACTCGTGCCATTCTTTCGGGAGTACATTACGAAGATGGTGTTGCGATCCGCCGTTGTGCAACCGAAAACAATATTACAATGCTCACATCCCTTGATACGGTTAAGGTCCTACTGGATGTGTTAGAAGAAACAACAATAGGAATCTCAACGATCAATTCATAGGAGGTAAATAATGCACTTTACAAAAATGCACGGTCTGGGAAATGATTATCTGTATTATTATGGAGAATTGAAAAACGCAGCTGTCCTATCCCAAAAGCTATCGGATCGGCATTTTGGAATCGGTTCTGACGGAATCATTACAATTTCGCCGTCAAGAACCGCGGATTTTAAGATGCGAATTTTTAATGCTGATGGCAGCGAAGCCATGATGTGTGGAAACGGTATCCGTTGTGTGGGAAAATACGTTTTTGATAAAGGCTATACCGACCGAAAAAAGTTGATAATTGAAACGCTGTCAGGTCATAGGGAGCTTACGCTCAGAACCATCGGCAATAAGGTAACCGAAGTAACCGTCGATATGGGAAAATGCATTGTCTATAAGCCGGTTTTGCTTGCTACAACCTATGGAAAGGTTATGGTTACACCGGTAATGGTTGGAAATCCCCACGCCGTAGCTTTTGTTGAGAATATTACAGATGCTCCTATGGATACAATGGGAAAAGAATTGGAGCATCACCCGTATTTCAAAAATGGCGTCAATGCAGAGTTTGTGCAGGTGATTGACCGAAATACAATAAAAATGCGTGTTTGGGAGCGTGGAAGCGGTATTACCATGGCTTGTGGTACCGGAGCCTGCGCCTCAGTTGCTGCAGCAGTCCGGGCAAATTTATGTGATAAGGATCAGGAAATAACAGTTTGTCTTGATGGCGGACGATTAAACATTAAGGTGCTATCAGATGGCACAGCAATGATGACCGGTCCGGCAGAAACCATATGCGAATGTGAGGTTGAAGAGAAGTGAGAGCAAATATAAACTACAATCACTTAAAAGAAAGCTATCTGTTTTCAGAAATTGCCAGACGAGTAAGTGACTTCAGCAAAACTCATCCCGAGAAAGAAATCATCCGCATGGGAATTGGTGATGTCACCCTGCCGCTTTGTAGTTCGGTGGTGGAAGCCATGAAACAAGCCGCAGAGGATATGGGAAAAGCCGATTCTTTTCATGGCTATGGTCCCGAACAGGGATATGATTTTCTCAGAGAAAAGATGCAAGCCTATTATGCCGAAAATAACGTTGCACTTGAACTCTCGGAAATATTCGTTTCCGATGGAGCTAAAAGCGATCTTGGCAATATCCTTGATTTATTTGACAAAGAGAATACTGTTTTGATACCCGACCCTGTATATCCCGTATATGTGGATACCAATTTAATGGATGGCAGAAAAATCATTTTTACAGATGCAAACAAAAATAACGGATTTCTTCCGCTGCCTGATGATTCGGTTTTGGCAGATATTATTTATATCTGCTCTCCAAACAACCCAACAGGAGCGGTTTATAACCGGGAGCAGTTAAAACTTTGGGTGGAATATGCCCTCCGCAATCACGCCGTTATTTTATTCGATGCAGCTTATGAATCTTTTATTGTGGATAAAGACCTTCCCCGCAGTATCTTTGAGATTGATGGCGCAAAGAATTGTGCCATTGAATTTTGCTCGCTGTCAAAAACCGCGGGATTTACGGGCACTCGCTGCGGATATACCGTAGTCCCTCAAATACTTGAATTTGACGGAATGAAACTTAACCATATGTGGCTTCGCCGACAGACAACAAAATTTAATGGCGTCTCCTACATTGTGCAAAAGGGTGCAGAAGCAGTATTTGCAAAAGACGGAAGAAAACAAATCAAAGAAAATATTGCCTATTATCGAAAAAATGCCGAAATCATTACATCGGCCTTGGACAAGCTTGGTATCTGGTATACGGGCGGAAAAAATTCTCCGTACATTTGGCTTCGTTGTCCGTTTGGCTTGGACTCGTGGACGTTCTTTGATATGCTGTTATCTGAGATTGGTGTAGTTGGAACACCGGGAGCAGGCTTCGGAAAAAACGGGGAAAAGTTTTTCCGTCTAACTGCCTTTTCAACCAATGAGAATACGACGAAAGCGATGGAAAAGTTCCGTTCGCTCATAGAGAAAGGTGCAGGTAGGCTATGAGTCAAATACCATTCGTAACCAATGAGAGCCTCAATTTTAACGGTCAGCAGCAAAGGATGAGCAAAAAACGTAAACATTGGCTTACAACACGGATATTATGCCATTAAGACCCGGATTACTCTAAGCGCAAGCGAGTTGTGAATCTTTAACGAATCTCTTTCTCTGTGGTATCACGCAATGAGGTTGTAGTTTTGGAAAATCAGCGAAACATGGTTTTTCCGGTGATAGGCAAGCCCCTGTCCGGCGATATCTTTACCGTCGAAGAAAATATGTCCTTTTGTCGGGGCGTCGAGTCCGCCGAGCAGAGAAAGCAGCGTCGTTTTGCTGGAGCCGGACGGCCCGAGGATCGCGTACATCTTTCCTGTTTCAAATGCGGTATTTACACCGGATAAAATCTTGTTTCCCTTCGCGTAAGCGTAATCGACCCCTTCTTGGTCTTTTTATCGTCTTCCACAATCAGTAGTGTCGCCATAGGAACACCTCCTATCTTGAAGTATACTATTTTGATGTGGAGGGAGTTTGAAATCTGAAGGCTCTCAATTCTGATTTTTTTATGCTTCGCCGGTTTGTAAAAAGCTAACCGGATTCTTTGCTTGCATTTTGCCTTTCCCCATATATCATCTGCTTATACGCCGTACGGAAAGAAAGCCCGCCATGCGCATTCACTATTGCCGTAACATATACTGACACAGGAGGTGATCAACCATGCTCATGATTGCAACGGTGCGGGACGTGCGGTTTAACAGTCTGCTTGTCAGAGACCGCGTTACTTCTCAGAATGTCGTTGTCAACACCAGGAACACTCGCGGCTTCTTTCCGGGAGATATCGTCCGTATTTGGTATAACGGCGTAATGACCCCAAGCATTCCACCCCAAATTTTTGCTACGCGCATCACGCTTATTTTTTCACCTTGGTGTTGCCGATAAATACGCAAAGCCATGGTTCACAGATAGAGGAAATCGCTTGGGAACATGGTTTTATCCTTTTATAGAGCATTTGTTTCGAGCCCTGCGTTTTAACCGGGTATCTACTTTATCAACGCTTATCCACGTCGTCGCGGACCATGTTTTGTTCGCAACGACGTTTTTTTTTAAAAGTCGCTGGATCACGGGGCCTTCGATCCGTTTGCTAAAGATCTCCCTCGCTGCGTCCGTTGACTTTTAAACTGCCGCCTTCTCGTCGCTGCCAGGCTTTTTCGGGCTTTGCACTGCACGTTGGGCAGTGGGATATTTTTGTAGCGCAAATGCAACAATTCCAACGCATATCACACGGCCGTATCTGCATTTTCAGCTGTACCCGCTGACGAAAGACACGCATATATTGTAGGAGGGGTGGCATAAGCAGTTATGCCCGCTTCCTGACAGCCATACAGTCTGCTGTCCCAATTTTTTCCGCCGCCTCATTCTTGGCGGCATTGATTTTCGATCGAGAGGTGCAATTACTATGGCAACAATTTCGGGCCGTGTCGTCTTCGACAGGGATCGAAGCGCTACGATCTCCGGAGGTGATTCCGGCCTTGCCAATATTCCGGTAGTGCTTCAAAATGTCGATACGGCCGAGCGGCTTACCGTTTTGACGGACGCCGACGGCAACTACGCCTTTCTCAACGTGCCCAACGGCAACTATCGGATTGTAGAGTCTTACGGCGCCTCCGGCGGGGTTCCGACACCGGGGAATTTTTCCACAGCGGTGGTGGGGAGCATTCCTCAGGGCGTCAATCCGCCCATCGGCGCGGCGAGCAATCCGCCGCCAGGCTCTACGAATTTGGACTCCGTTACGCCGGATACACTGCTGGTTACGGTGACCGGTCCAGATTTCACCAATCAGAATTTTCTGAATGGTCCGGTCATCTATACCCCCATCCAGGTGATCCTGGACCCCTGTTCGTTCATTTCCGGTGAAAACCTGATCCAGGATGCGGACAACGGCACTTTCGGTTCCTTCCCCCCGGGGACACCGGCAAACACCGGGGCGCCGACCGAGCCTTATCCGGGAGTGACGCCGGACTTTACCTATGTACTACCCAATCCCGACGCCTACACGCCGGCCGGCGGGCAATATACGGTACAAAACATCATGAATAATGCCTTGAGCGAGGTGATCGGCGCGTGGTGGCGCATCGCGGATCACACCGCAGGCAACGAAACCGGCCGGATGATGATTGTCAACGGCTTTAACCCCGGCGCGGTCTTTTTCCAGACCGTAGTGCCGGTCCGGCCCTACACCAATTACCTATTTAGCGCGTGGATTTTAAACCTCTTCAGGGTGACGGGCTACCCCAACCCAGAGCTGGGTGTGCTCATCCTGGATCAAAACGGGGACGTCTTGTACAGCGCTACCCTGGGTATCCTGATTCCCGTCAATGTCAACGCGCCGGAATGGAGGCAGATCGGCAGCGCCATCAATTCACAAAACAACACCAGCCTGACCGTGGAATTTGTGAGTGAGGGCCCCGAGGTGATCGGCAACGATTACGCCATCGACGACGTCGCCTTCCAGGAGATCCAGGAGCCTGTGTTTATCCCGGTGAAAACTGTGGATAGATCCACCGCCAATGTGGGGGAGACGGTGCGCTTTACGGTGACGTTGACCAATACATGTGAAAGCCCGCTGACAAACGTATTTTTCCAGGATATCGTGCCAAACGGGCTTGCCTTTGTCCCTGGAAGCGTCACGATCAACGAAGTTTCGGACACACAAGCCGATCCGGACATTGGTTTCCCGCTGCCGAATGTGCCGGGCGGCGAGACTGTTACGGTCTCTTTCTCAGCCATGGTCACAGCCATCCCCGCCCCCAATCCCGCGCTGAACAGCGCGTCCATACGCTATGAATACACGCCGGTGGAGGGCGGCATTCCAGGGGTATTTCATGTGGTCTCCAACTACGTACCGGTGCAGGTGGAAGAATTGGCGGATCTTTCAGTGGTAAAAACGGCCAGCCCCAGCCCGGTGGACCCGGGAAGCGTGCTGACTTATACTGTTAAGATTTCCAATGCGGGCCCCTCGGACGCAGAAAATGTGGAGCTGGCGGACAATGTCTCCGCCACCCTCATCAATGCGGAATTCTCTACCGACGACGGCGCGACCTGGTACCCGTGGGTAGGGCCTTATCTGTTGGGCCGGCTTCCCAGCGGGCAGAGCCAGACGATCCTCATCCGCGGCACGGTGGATCCCGCGGCCAATGAGAGTATCATTAATACCGCCACCGTGCTTTCGTCCACGCCTGATCCCGATCTTTCCAACAACTCCGATACGGTGGTGACGCCTGTCAACGAGCTGGCCGACCTTTCCGTGGTGAAGCTGGGCAGTCCGAATCCCGCCATACCCGGTGAATGGCTCACCTATACGGTGACCATCTTCAATGCCGGCCCCTCCACCGCAGTCAATGCGCTGCTGACTGACGCGGTTCCCGCTGCCTTGACCGATGTGCAATACTCCCTCAATAGCGGCGGCACGTTCCAGCCTTGGCCCGGCTCCCTGCCCCTGGGCAATCTCGCGCCGAACACGGTCGTTCAAGTGCTGCTGCGGGGTATTGTGAGTGCCTCGGCGGTGGGGACCATCGACAACACCGCCACGGTTTCCAGCGATACCCCGGACCCCGATCTCAACAACAACCAGTCCACCGACACGACCCCCGTGGCGGCAAGCGCCGATTTGGCCGTGACAAAATCGGGGAGTCCGTCGCCTGTGCCGGCTGGAGGCGTGCTGACTTATGCGGTAATCGTATCCAACAACGGCCCCAGCGACGCGCAAAATGTGACGCTGACCGATTCTATTCCCCCGGAACTCGCCGGAGTGGAGTATTCCCTGGACGGCGGCGCCACCTTCCAAGCCTGGCCTGGCTCTGTGGATTTAGGCGTCCTAGCCGCAGGGGGCTCCCGGACCGTCCTGATCCGCGGCACCGTGGGTGCTGGGGCAACCGGGTCGATCATCAATACCGCGGTGGTGGAGAGCCCCACGCCGGACCCCGATCCCGATAACAACCAGTTCACGGAAATTACCCCGATTGATACCGCAGCGGACCTGTCGGTGGTCAAGACCGGGAGCCCAAGCCCGGTTTTTCCCGGCCAACCCCTAATTTTCAGCATTACCATCACAAACGACGGCCCTGACCCGGCGGTGAACACCGTGCTCACCGATGCGGTGCCGGCCACCCTCACCGATGTGGAATACTCTGTGGACGGCGGTGCTACCTGGTCTCCCTGGACCGGCTCCTACGCCGCGGGGACACTGGTAAGCGGCGCTGTCCAAACAGTGTTGCTGCGGGGTATTGTGAGTCCCACGGCGGCGGGGACCATCGACAACACCGCCACGGTTTCCAGCGATACCCCGGACCCCAATCCCGACAACAATACCTCCACGGCCCTAATCCCTGTGGGGATCTCCGCAGACCTATCGGTATCCAAAAGGGCGTTTCCGGTTCCGGTGGAAGCGGGCGGGATATTGACCTATACGATCACCGTGTATAACGCCGGGCCTAACGCCGCACAGAACGTGGAGCTGGCCGATTTGATCCCGGCCGAGATTCTGAACCCGGAATTTGCGGTGCAAGGCGGCACCGTGTTTGCCCCCTGGATTAGCCCGTACAATATCGGCACCCTGGGGGCGGGGGAGTCCTTCGTGGTGACCATACGGGGGACGGTGAACCCCTCCGCCCCCGTCGGAAGCATTGAAAACACCGCGGCGGTGGAGAGCACCACCCCCGATCCAGACCCCGATAACAATACCGCCACGGAAGAGACCCCTGTGACAGTATCCGCCGACGTGGCGGTAATCAAAACAGCCGGTAGTAGCCCCGCCATTCCCGGCCAAACCTTCAGCTATACGATCACGGTGACCAACGGCGGTCCCTCCGACGCCCAGGGTGTGATACTCATCGACGCGGTCCCCGCTGTCCTACGCGATCCGGAATTCTCCGTGGACGGCGGTATCACCTTCTTCCCCTGGGTCAGCCCCTATACGCTGGGTACCCTTGCGGCGGGCGCAAGCCGAGCGATTGTGCTGCGCGGCACCCTCAGCGCCTCGGCCACTGGAGAGATTATCAACACCGCCGTGGCGGAAAGCACCACCCCGGACCCCAATCCCGACAACAACATTTCCACGGATATAACCCCGATCCAGCCCTCTGCCGACATCTCCGTCGTCAAGACGGCAAGCCCCAATCCGGTGTTGGCGGGGGAACGGCTCACCTATACGCTGTTAGTCTCCAACGCGGGCCCCTCCGCTTCGGAGAACGTCGTCTTGAGCGACCAACTCCCGGCGGAGCTTGAAAACGCTGAAATTTCCGTGGACGGGGGCGTTACCTGGGCCCCCTTTAGCGGTATCTATCCCGTGGGAAGACTGGATGCCGGGGCGGTGGTGGAGCTAATCATCCGTGCCGAGGTCTCCTCCTTCGCGGCCGGTAGCCTGACGAACACCGCCGTGGTCAGCAGCGATACGCCTGACCCCAACCCGGATAACAACACATTCATCGTGGTCACGCCGGTGGCTCCCTCAGCGGATCTGTCGATCAGTAAGGCTGCCGCGCCCGACCCGGTACGGCCGGGCGATGTGCTGACCTATACGGTAACGGTCTTCAATAACGGACCGGCCGACGCCCAAAACGTTGTCGTGTTGGACAGCGTGCCATCCACCCTCATCGGCCCGGAGTACTCTGTGGACGGCGGTGGCACTTTCCAGCCCTGGCCCGGCTCTCTGCCCCTGGGGACGCTGGCGGCGGGAAGCACCCGCACGATTTTGCTCCGGGGAACGGTCTCGTTGCTGGCAAACGGCAGTATCATCAACACCGCGTTGGTGAGTAGTACCACCCCCGATCCCGATCCAAATAACAACACGGACACGGTGGAAACGCCTCTCCTGTTGGAAGAGGCAGACCTCTCCATCCAAAAAACCGCGTGCCCCAATCCCGTGTACCGCTGTCAGCACATTACCTACACCGTGACGGTCTCCAACGCTGGCCCGGCGCCAGCGGAGCAGGTGGTCATTACAGACAGGATGCCCAGGGAGTTGTGCGACGCCATCTATTCTGTGGATAACGGCCAAACCTGGGAAATTTGGACGGGATGCTATACGGTGGGCACCCTCGCTGAAGGCGCTTCTGTTACCCTTCGGATATCCGGATTCATCAGCGCGTGCGCCAAAGGGCGTATCTGTAACACGGCCAGAGTGTCTTCCCTCAATGCCGATCCGAATCCCCGCAACAACACCGTTTGCGCCTCTGTCTGCGTCATCCCCCGACGTCAACCCCCAAAGGGCTGCTGGTAAGTAGCACCACCCCTTTTTGTCAAAACATTCTAGCGCAATGCCCCCCTGATGCCATGTCCTCCGCCCCCGGCGGGAGTTATGCATCAGGGGGGCATTGCTCCCTTCCTGGAGCGAAATGGGGGTCCTCTGCCCCTCTCCCGATGGGGCAAAGGAATTGCTTCCTCCTTTTTCAATCTTGTGCCGCGCAAACAATCATGGTAAAATAAAGACAAGCCGAATGGCCGGTATGGCCAAGAAAACGCGCCAATTTCGCGGGGAAGCGGTTAGCGCCTCACCTAGGAGGAAACATCATGTTCATTTATTATTTTACGCGCACCGGGCGCAGCAAGCAGATTGCCCAAGCGATTGCGTCCCAGCAGGGAACTGTCGCTCTGCCCATTACGGATGGCAAGAATTGGTCGGGATTATGGGGCTATCTCAAGGCGGGCGCTATGGCGTTAAGAGGCAAAGGCTTGCCCGCGGTTTATCAATCCCCCGCCGGTGACGAGCGTGCCGTGGTGGTGTTCCCCGTGTGGGCGGGCCATCTGCCGCCCGCTGTTAAAACCTTTGCGCTTGAGGTGGGACGCGGCCGGATCATCGCAATCCCCACTTCCTTGGGCGGTCAGCTTAGGGACCGGGAAGGCTTTGTGAAAATCATGGACTTAGTGGGCAAAGAAATCTCCGCACCGCAGTCGCTTTAAGATAGGACCGTCATTGAGAACGGCAATGTATTGCCGTTCTTATTTTTATCATTTCGGGTGGGGTATCCGCCCGGGACAGGGCCGGCTGTATGGTTACTGAGGGCCATAACGCGCGCCAGAGCCTTTGGCGTGCCTATATCATATGAAAACGGGGAAAGGGGGAGAGTGCGATGAACGACAGTATATGGCTACTTTATTTCATCATCATGGCGGTATTCAACTTTCTCAGCTGCCTGTGGATTTACAATCTCCTCTTTCAAATCGCGGGCGTTACCAAATGTGAAGTGAAAGAATATAAGGACCAGATTGTCATTGCCATCGGGGGCGTCAACCGCATGGTTCTCCGCTGGATGGAGCAAAGGTCCCCCAATCCCAAGAAGTTTCGCAGGGTTATATGGATTTACACGATTTGTATGGCACCCAGCTTCCTCTGTGTCAATTTGGCGCTGATGAGCTATACGGTCCCCTTTCTTGACAGGGCGCTGGGTCCCGCCGCGGTGATTATGCCGGTCATCATCGCCGCCGAAGTGGTGGCGGGGATCCTATACCGCCGCAAAGCCAAAAAAGCGGGCGCTACTCAGCGGTCGGCCGGCGAGACACAGAGCACCCCCAAGGAGGAGGCGCCGGATGGGAAAACCATCGCCCTGGGAGCGCTTAAGGTTGCCGTTGCGGTGGGAAGTCTGTTCCTCCTCTTTTTTGTTGTGCTTCATCTTTTTGGCTCTCCCAAAACGCCTGCGACAGCCAATCAGGTTTGGGAGGCCGTCGTCGCACAGGGCTATCAGCCGTTGGACGTAACGCAGGAGTGGTGGCAGCCGGACTCCAATCTGAACAAGGCAATCGCAACGGAATACGGCGACCTATGCCTTTATTTTTTTACCTTTGGCAGCGATACAAATGCCCGGTCGGCCAGCCAACAGTTCGACGCCCTCATCCGCCGGACCAAGGACACGGCCAATTCTAAGAAGTGGAGAGAACAGGCAGCCAACTACTCCCTCTATACGCTGAAATCCGACGGGGAGTACACGGTTCTCGCGCGGGTGGGCCACACGGTCTTATATGCCTACACCCCCGAAGAAAATGCCGGCCTCCTCCGCACGATCATGGAAGCTATCGGCTATTTTTAAGAAGTAGAGAAGCAGCCGTCAAAGGAGCTGCTTTTTTACGTACGGCTTCCTGTGTGAGGCGGCCCTTTGCGGCGTGAGATTGCCGTGGCTTTCCGATCTACCGTTTTTCGCTGGGCTGACAGCCAGGGGACACTGGTTTCCCCCTCCATGGGGACGAAGCCAGGACCCTCCATTTTTTCCAGACAAAGGGTCTTTACAAGAACGTATGTTTTAGGATATACTATAAAAGGTAACATCGGTTTGGAAGCGGTAAAGGAGGGCGCAAGAGGGCGGAGATCCCGGCGCGTTCCCCGTGGTAGGACCAAAAGAGAACAAATGTTTGAAGGTGATGGCATGGACCGGGTGATTCTCCATTGTGATCTCAACAATTTTTACGCTTCGGTGGAGTGCATCCAGGACGAAACACTGCGGCAGGTGCCCATGGCGGTCTGCGGCCGGGAGGACGAGCGCCACGGCATTGTGCTGGCTAAAAACGAGCTGGCCAAGTGCTGTGACATCCGCACCGGGGAACCGGTTTGGCAGGCCCGGAGGAAATGTCCCCAGCTGCGGGTGGTGACGCCCCATGCGGGGGAATACCTGCGCTATTCCAAGATCGTACAGGGAATTTATGGCCGGTACACCGATCTGGTGGAACCCTTCGGTATTGACGAGTGCTGGTTGGACGTGACGGGGAGCCGGCGGCTCTTCGGGGACGGCGAGGCTATCGCCTACCAGATCAAGGAGCAGGTCAAGGAGGAGACGGGGCTGTGCATTTCGGTGGGGGTGAGCTTCAACAAAATGTTCGCCAAGCTGGGCAGCGATCTGAAAAAGCCGGACGCTGTCAGTGTGATCAGTAGAGAAAACTTCCGTGAGATCGTCTGGGGCCTTCCGGCCGGCGACCTGCTGGGAGTGGGAAGAAGAACGAACAAACGTTTAAACGATGCGGGCATTGTCCGCATCGGGGACATCGCCGCGGCCGACCGGCAGTATCTTAAACGGATGCTGGGCAAAAACGGGGAAGCCCTCTGGCACTATGCCAGAGGGGAAGACCAAAGCCCGGTGACGCCGCTGGGGTATGAGCCACCGATCAAGAGCATCGGGCGCAGCACCACCTGCACAGAGAACCTCGTCAATATGGAGGAGGTGGGCCGGGTGGTGCTGGCCCTGAGCGAGGAGGTCTGCGCCCAGCTGCGGGAGCATGGCTTCAAGGCGGGAATGATCGCGGCGCAGGTCAAGGACAGCGCTCTGCAAATATGGGAATACACCGGCCATTTCTTCACGCCGGAGCGCTCGGTAACCGCGTTTGCCCAAAAGGCCGTGCGTCTCATCGAGGAAAACTACGGCTGGCACAAAGACATCCGGGCGGTAGGCGTGCGGGCCTATGGTCTCGTCGACGAGATCCATTGCGGCCAGATCTGCCTGGGGCAGGACCCCTTTGCCCTCCAGCGGATGGAAGAGCTGGAGGGGAGCATCGACGGGGTGCGGATGAAGTACGGCAAGAGGGCGGTCCTCCGGGCCTCCCTTTTAGGGAAGACCAAAATCGCCGACTACGACCGCAAGGTGCGCACCCTGCCCGGCTGCTACCGGTGAGACGGAGCCCCGCGGCTGATACTAGGCCCCGCCGTGCCTGCCGCCCCGCGATGGAGCTGTGTCCGCCGGCAGGCTTCCGAGGGAGGGACGGCGGGTACGGCGGGGCCATAGGCGGTCGCCTTCTGTCTGCCCGGGCCCGCCAATCCCCGTCTCGCGGAGGGAAAGCAGGCGTCCCTCTGCCGCCCATGGCGGCTGTCCGCTGTTTCTTTCCCGGCGCCATTTGGGAGAAATTTGGGGAAAAAGAAAAATGGGGCTGGAAAAAAGACGAGGATCTTGCTATAATGGGTCTTGTCAAATGATCTGAGAAACCCTCGGAAAAAACAACCGCTCCGCGGCTGTTTTTTTTGTGCGCTCAGACCAATGCGGCGGCAATAAAAAAGAGAGAAGGAGGACGCTTTATGTCGATGCTTATCAAGGAGAAGGGCTTTTATAAAGTCATCTTGTCCATCGCCATTCCCATCGCCCTGCAAAACCTCATTTCCTACGGGATCAACATGATGGATACTATCATGCTCGGCGCCCTGGGGGAAACCCAGCTTTCGGCGGCGTCCTTGGCTAACCAGCCCTTCTTCATCTTCACCATCATCACCTTCGGCATCGCCAGCGGCTGCTCGGTCCTCACCTCCCAGTATTGGGGCAAGGGGGACAAGGAGCCCATCCGCCGCATCATCGGCATCGCGCTAGACGTGACCATCGTCCTCTCCCTGCTGCTCTTTGTGCTGCTCTATTTCTTCCCGGAGACGGCCATGCGCATTTACACCAACGAAGCCGACGTCATCGCCGCCGGGGTGCAGTATTTGAAGATCACTTCCTTCACCTACCTGTTCTTCGGCTTTACCAACACCATGATTTGTGTCTTCCGCAGCGTGGAGATCGTCAAAATTTCGGTCATCATCTATTCCAGTTCCTTTTTTGTCAATGTGTTCTTTAACTACGTCCTGATCTTCGGCAAGTTCGGTTTCCCGGCCCTGGGCATCCGAGGGGCGGCCATCGCCACCCTGACCGCCCGCATCTTTGAGTTTTGCGTGCTTTGTGTCTACCTGTTCTTTGTGGACAAGCGCATCCAGTTCCGCCCACGGAATCTGCTTGTCAAGGACAAGGTCCTGGCCAAGGACTTTGCCCTCAACAGCACCCCCGTCGTCCTCAACGAAGCCATGTGGTCGGTGGGGACTTCCGTCCACTCCATGATCCTGGGGCGGATGGGGCAGGACGCCGTGGCGGCAAGCTCCATTTCTGGGGTGGTGCAGCAGCTGGCCATGGTGCTCATCATCGGTCTGGGCAGCGCCACGGCGGTGGTCATCGGCAAGGCGGTGGGTGCCTCCCAATATGAACGGGCCCGCCAAAGCGCCCGAACCCTCCAGATGATTGCGGTGGGGGTGGGGGCGCTGTCCTTCGCCATCGTCATGCTCATCAAGGACCCCATTGTCGGATTCTATAACATCTCCGCTACCACCCGCGCCATGACAAATGAACTCATGATCGCCTCCGCCGTGCTCGTGGCCTTCCAGGCGCTGACCTACACCAATTTGATCGGTGTGCTGCGGGGCGGCGGGGACACTCGGTTCGTCCTGCTCATCGACGTGATCTTCCTATGGTTTGTGGGCGTACCGCTGGGCGCCGTGGCGGGACTTTGGCTCAAACTGCCGGTGGTGGTCGTGTTCCTGTGCCTTAAATCCGACGAGTTCATCAAATTCTTTATCGGCATTTTCCGTGTGAAAAGCGGCCGGTGGATTAACAACCTGACCCGTTAATCATGGGAGTTGCTGTCAGAAGAAAGAGATTTGTCTGGAAATTACAAAAATGAATTGACAGATTCCGATTTATCGGTTACAATGAACAACGTAGCGAAATTGATACATAAACCTGATTCCCACAGGGAAAACAGGGTTTATGAGAAGGATTATGCGTCTGACTATGATGGGAAAAAGTGCATCGCCTTTGGACGAAACACACTGTGACGAATGGCTGATCCGGGAAATCCGAAATCAGAACCCAAACGCCATGGGTGTCCTTTTCGACCGGTACATCCCGGTGGCCAAAATGAAGGCCAGAGGCAGCCGGATCGCCGGTATGGAGGAGGACGATATCTTCCAAGAGGCCATGATTGGACTGATCGGCGCGGTACGTTCCTATCGGGAGGACAGGGAAAGTTCTTTTAAGACTTTTGCCAACCTCTGTATGAACCGGCGGATCGCTTCGGTGGCCCAGTCCCAGCAGAGCCTCAAGCAAAAGCCTTTCCAAAACTACATTTCCATTGACAAAGGCGACGACGCTGTGGAGACACAGTGGAGCCTGATGAACCCCCAACAGCTCGATCCCGAGCACATCGTCATCGAGCGGGAGGCCATAGAGGAAAAAAAGAAACAATTTGAGAACCTTTTGTCTGTGTTTGAGCGGGAAGCTCTCATGCTTTACATCGGCGGTTTTACCTATGAGGAAATTTCCCAGCGGTTGGAATCCACACCGAAAGCAGTTGATAACGCCCTGCAACGAGTAAGACGAAAGCTAAGATCGGCGTCATAAGCGCCGCAAACCGTGTGTATCTGGGCGTTACAGCTTAGGTCAAATACATGCCCTTGTAGCTCAAAGGTAGAGCGTTGTAAGAGCAAAGGTGTCGGTTCAAATCCGTCCCGGGCAAATTTTATTATCCAAATAAGCGAGGTAAAAAACATGTACGCAGACAAAACATTAACATGCAAAGAGTGTGGCGCAGAGTTTGTATTCACAGCAGGTGAGCAGGAGTTCTATGCTTCCAGAGGCTTCGTCAACGAGCCCCAGAGATGCAAAGCTTGCCGCGATGCACGCAAAAACGCTTCCAAACCCGAGAGAGAGATGTTCACAGCTACCTGTGCAGCTTGTGGCCAAGAAGCGAGAGTTCCCTTTAGACCCCGTGAAGACAGACCTGTTTATTGCAGCGAGTGCTTTGCGAAGATGAAAGAGGAGCAGCAGCTGTAAGCATTTGTTTTGAATGTATTCAAATAAAATGCCCAACCGGGATGCTTTGGCGTTAGCCAAGGCATCCCTTTTCTTTTGCGCCGGGCCGTTATAGGCTCCAAAGAGCAAAGCGGTCATGCCGGGACGGGGCTTTTTCTGCCGGAAAGCGCATGTTGCAATCGAGGAAGCCCCATATTATAATAAAGAGCAAGACAGCGGCCCACCGCCGCCCAAACTGCAAGGAAAGAGAGTGCAAATGATGGAAAGAAAAGTGAGTAAGGAAACCCTCATCGGCGATCTGCTGCGCATGGAGCCCGAAACCGCCCAGTTTCTCATGGAGATGGGCATGCACTGCTTAGGCTGTCCCGCCTCCCGGGCCGAGAGCCTGGAGGAAGCCTGCATGGTCCACGGCGTGGACGCCGACGCCATGGTGGAACGCATCAACGCCTTTTTGGAGGAGTAAGCGGTGCCGGAACAGAAAACCCCCAAGCTAGACGCCCGGCTCTCCCTACTTTGGGAGTTCGTGCGCCCGGGCGGAGTGGTGGCGGATATCGGCTGCGACCATGGCTACCTCTCCGCTGCCCTGGTGGGGTCGGGGAAGTGCCCCCGAGCGCTGTGCTGCGACATCCATGAGGGCCCCCTATGGCGCGCCAAGGAGACCGCCCGTCTCTATGACCTGACCGAGAAGATGGACTTTCGTCTCACCGACGGGCTGGAGGGCGTTTCCCCCGGGGAGGCTGACGACATCGTCATCGCCGGCATGGGCGGGGACCTCATCGCCCGCATTGTATTGGAGACGCCCTGGCTCAGGTCGGGGGACAAGCATCTGGTCCTTTCCCCCATGTCGAAGGCCCAAGACCTACGCCGGGCTTTATGTGAGCACGGATTTTCCATCCTGCGGGAACAGGGCGTCAGGGAGGGCCGCTTTGTCTACACTGTCATGGCAGTTACCTTTACAGGGGAGCGTTTTTCCCCGGATGAAGTCTACGCCCGCACCGGGGCCCTCCCGCTGGACGGCGCGCCCGATTCCTGGGACTATCTTCGCCATCAAGCGCAAATTGTGCGGAAGATCGCGGAAAATCTGCAAAAAAGTAATACATATAGTAATAAATCAAATGAATATAACGAAATAGCGGACAAAATCCAAGAAATGATCGAAAGCGGGGGAAGAAAGACATGACAAAGGTACGGGACATCTACCGGTATATCGATCAGTTGGCCCCCTTTGACCGGCAGGAGAGCTGGGACAATTCCGGACTTCTCATCGGGGACGGGGAGGCGGTGGCGGAAAAGGCGATGATGGCACTGGACATCACCGACGCGGTTGTCGACGAGGCGGCGGCATGCGGGGCAAAGCTCCTCATCTCCCACCATCCGGTCATCTTCCATCCGCAGAAAAGGGTCCTCGCGGGGGACCTCAGCTACCGTCTGGTGCGGGAAGGGATGAGCGTCATCTGCGCCCACACCAATCTGGACGTGGCGGAACTGGGGGTCAACGACTGTCTCGCCAAGGTGATCGGCTTAGAGGACTTGGAGCTCCTCGAGGAAACCGGCCGGGAAACATTTTACAAGATTGCGGTCTTTGTGCCGGCCGGGCAGGGCGAGCAGGTGCGCGCGGCTATGGCTAGGGCCGGGGCCGGAAGCCTGGGGGAATATACCGACTGCGCCTTCCTCAGCCGCGGGGAGGGATGTTTCCAGCCCTCCGCCAAAGCATCTCCCTACATCGGCAGGGCGGGGGAACTCACCCGGGTGGAGGAAATAAAAATCGAAATGATTGTGGGGGAGGGGGAGCTTTCCAGCGTGGTTTCGGCCATGCAGGCGGCCCACCCCTACGAGACCCCTGCCTACGATATTTTTGAGAACCAGGGGGTCCGCCGTCCCTATGGACTGGGCCGGGTGGGCAGCCTCTACGAGAGCATGGGGGCGGAGGAATTCTCCCTGCATGTCAAGGAGGCGCTGGACACCCCGCTCATCCGCTCCAACCGCATTGACAAGCGCATCAAGCGGGTGGCGGTCTGCGGCGGCGCGGGCGGCTCCCTGTTGGGAGCGGCCAAGGCGGCCAGGGCCGACGCCCTCATCACGGGGGACATCAAGCACGACGTCTGGCTGGAGGCCGACCGGATGGGGATTCTCCTCATCGACGCGGGCCACTTCGCCACCGAAAACGTGGTGATGCCCCGGCTGCGGGGCCTGTTGCAGACCCGGTTTTCCGGCGTGCGCTTCCTACTGGCCCAGAATAGCATCGACCCGGTGGTCTACACTTTTTAGGTGGTGAAATTTTTTGGCATTAGACGCAGTATATTTGAGCTTTTTACGGGATGAAATTATCGAGACGGCGCTGGAAGCGCGGGTGGACAAGATCTACCAGCCCTCCCGGGAGGAAATTGTGTTGGCCCTGCGCTTTCGCGGGGGCACGGCCAAGCTCCTGCTTTCCGCCTCAGCCTCCAGCCCCCGGGTACATTTTACCAAAATTCCGCTGGAAAACCCCAAGGCCCCGCCCATGTTCTGCATGCTCCTGCGCAAGCATCTGGGCGCGGGCAAGCTGATGGGCGTGCGCCAGGACGGCATGGAACGCATCCTCTTTTTCGACTTTGAGACCATCAATGAGCTGGGCGATCTGACCACCACCACGGTGGTCATGGAGATCATGGGACGCCACTCCAACATCATCATCACCGACAAGGACGGAAAAATACTCGACGCCATCAAGCGCATCGACGAGAGCATGTCCTCGGTGCGCCAGGTGCTGCCGGGGATGCGCTACGCCCTGCCGCCCCAGCAGCATAAAAAGAGCCTCCTGCTCCACGCCCCCGACGAGATCGTGGAAGGAGTGCGAAACGGCAGGGACGTGGAGCTTTCCAAGGCGCTCATGGAACAGATTCAGGGTATTTCTCCCATTGTGGCCCGGGAGGCGGCGTACTACGCCACCCGGGGCATCGAGCGGGCGGTCAGCGAGCTGGGAAGCGAGCAGTGGGACCGCCTAAAATTCGTGCTGGGAAATTTCACCCAGACGGTAAAAGAGCGGGCCCCTCATTTTACCATGGTGACGGACCTAAAGGGCAAACCCAAGGACTTTGCCTTTCTTCCCGTACACCAGTACGGTCACAGCATGCTGACCCAGGATTTCGAGAGCCCATCGGCGCTCCTGGACAGCTTTTACAGCGAGCGGGACCGGATCGAGCGGATGAAACAGCGCTCCCACGACTTGCTCAAACTCCTGATGAACACCTCCGAGCGCATCACCCGGAAGATCGCCACCCAGCGGGAGGAACTACGGGAGAGCGACAACCGGGAGCAGCTGCGCGTCTTCGGCGACCTGCTGGCCGCCAACGCCCACACGCTGGAAAAAGGACAGCGCAAAGCGGTGCTGGCAAACTTCTACGAGGAGGGGAGCCCCCTGGTGGAGATCCCTCTGGACCCCCTGCGCACCCCCATCCAGAATTCCCAGCACTATTACACCGAATACCGCAAGGCGGCCACCGCCCAGGAGAAGCTCACCGAGCTCATCGCCAAAGGGGAGGAGGAGCTCATCTACATCGAGTCGGTCTTTGATCTCGTCACCCGGACCACCGGGGAAAGCGAGCTGGCCGCCATCCGGGAGGAGCTCTCCTCCCAGGGATACATCAAGAACTACCGGGCTAGGAACAAGCGCCCGGAGAAGCTCTCCCCCCTCAAGTACCGCTCCTCCGACGGATTCACGATTTTGTGCGGGCGCAACAATCTGCAAAATGACCGCCTGACCCTCAAGGACAGCCGGAACTTTGACATCTGGTTTCACACCCAGAAGATTCCCGGCTCCCACACCGTCATTCTCACCGAGGGCAGGGAGGTCCCCGACCGGACCTTGGAGGAGGCGGCCGTCATCGCTGCCTACAACAGCCGGGCCCGGGAGTCGGCCAAGGTGCCGGTGGACTACACTCAGGTTAAGAATGTCAAAAAGGCGCCCGGGGCCAAGCCTGGCATGGTGATCTACGACCGCTTCCAGACCGCCGTGGTGGACCCCGACGCCGCCCTGGTCGAGCGCCTCAAGCAATAAGCAGCCGCCCCATGCCGCCCTGAGACGTCATGGCAACGTAGGCGCGTGTGACGCGGCGGTGTCGCGGAGAAAACCAAGAGCGCGCCATCCCGCACCGGCGGCAGTCGGTGGAGGAAGCCGCGCTGTAACGCTTCGGCAGCGTGGGCGCGTGTGACGCGGTGGTGTCGCGGAGAAAACCAAGAGCGCGTCAACCCCCGGCGGCCACCTGCCGGTGGAGGAAGCCGCTCTGAGGCGCCATGGCGACGTAAACGCGTGTGACGCGGCGGTGTCGCAGATAAAGCCAAGAGCGCGTCAACCCCCGGCGGCAGCCGGCGCGTCAACCCGCGGCGGTAGCCGGAAAAGCGTCCGAAGGACGGACTCCCCGGAAGATGGGGGCTGTTTTTCGGACGCTTTTTTTGCATCTTGCCGCCGGATACCGTCCACTTGGGGGAAAACTGCTGACAGGGGCAGGGAAAGGCGCTATGATAAAGATGCAAGGAAGGGGGCAAAGGCTATGAAGGTGGAACTCAAACTGGATCCGGCGCTATTGGAGCCGGTGGTGACCATCCGCGCGCCGCGCCTGAGTGAAGAGGTGCGGCGTCTGATGGAAGAGCTCTCCGGAGACGTCCGGGACATGACCGTCACGGGGGAGAAAAACGGCCGCTACTTTCCCCTGCGGCCGGAGGACGTGGAGCTGATCCGGGTGGAGGGGGAGAAGACCATGGCCTATCTCCAAAATGGAGAGCGCTATGAAGTGAGACGACGGCTCTATGAGCTGGAAAAGGCCTTTTCCCCGGGACTTCTGAGGATTTCCAAGGGGGCGCTTGTCAATCTTGGCCGGGTGGAGAGCGTGGAACCCACCATCGGCGGGCTGATGCGGCTCTTTATGAAGAGCGGCCAAAGCGACTACATTTCACGCAAATACCTGCCCGCCTTCAAAGCGGCGCTGGGACTGGGAGGAAAGCGAAAATGAAACGCATGGTACAAAAGCTGCTTATCGGCATCGGCACCGGGTCGGTGATCTTCAATTTGACCATGGCCATCTTTGTGCTGACGGCGAAGGGACCTGTCTTGGACGCCGTCTTTGAGAGATATCTCCCCAACTTCGGGGCGGCGTTGCTCATCGGCATCGTCTTTAGCGTCATGAGCGTTGTCTACAAAAAGGAAAGCTGGGGTATGCCCCTCAAGGTTCTCGTCCACATGGGGTCGGGACTGCTCGTCTACTTTTTGCTGGCCGCGGCGCTGGGCTGGATTTCCCCGGCGCCCATCGCCTGCCTCATCTCCATCGGGGCGGCCCTCATTTCCAGCGGCCTCATTTGGCTGGGCTTTTATCTCTATAACCGCGCCCAGTGCAGGCGCTTAAGCGCCGCGCTCCGCGCCCGGGGAAACGCAGAATAATAAGTGCCCATCAAGAAGCGGGACGGCCCGAAAGGGGCCGTCCCGCTTTTTCTCTGCGGACTATTTGCTGTACTTTTGCTCGATGGCCGTAATCATGTCCACCCGGCGCTGATGGCGGTCGCCTTGGAACTCGGTGTCCAGCCAGCTTTCCACGATCATCTTGGCAAGCTCTGAGCCCACCACCCGGGCGCCGAAGGCCAGGATATTGGTATTGTTGTGCTCCTTGGAGAGCTTGGCGGTGTAGGGCTCGCTGCACACGCAGGCCCGGATGCCCGGCACCTTGTTGGCCGCCAGCGAGATACCCACGCCGGTGCCGCAGATCAGGATGCCCCGGTCGCACTCGCCGGAGACCACCGCGTTGGCCACCGCCTCGCCAAAGACGGGGTAGTCGCAGCTCTCGGGGGTGTAGGTGCCAAAGTCCTTGCACTCGTATCCTTTTTGTTTACAAAGCTCCATGATCTCTTTTTTCAGATCAATGGCCACATGATCGCATCCAAACGCTATCATTTGTCTGCCTCCTTACGTTTTCTATGATGGGGCGGGGATACCGCCCGTGATTTACAGCTTCTGCCAGCCATAGATGCCCCCGCCGATGACGCCGCTTTGCTGGGTGTGCTTAGAAAAGCGGAGATCCAGGTTTTCGGCAGGGTAGGGCTTGCGGGTGCGCTCCTTGATGAAACGGATGAGCTCCTCCCTGGGAAAGCCCTCCATGGCGATCACCCCGCCCGCGAGGACGGCGGTGTCCGGGTCAAGGAGGGTGAGCTCGGTGGCGATGGGAATGGCCAAATCCGCCACAAACTGCCGCAGCACCGGGGCGTCGCCGTGCTCCAAAAAGAGCCGGGAAAAGTCTTCGCCGGGAAAGTGGGTTTCGGCGATGGCGCGCAGGCCCATGCCGGAACAGAGGATCTCCGAGCAGCCCAGATTCCCGCAGTTGCACCGCCTGTCAAGGCCATAGAGCGGGATATGCCCCAGCTCCCCGGCCACGCCGTTTTTGCCGGTGTAGAATTTCCCGTCCAGATAGAGGGCGTTGCCGAAGCCCGTGCCCACATAAAAGCCCAGGATGGTGTGAGATGGGTCGAGTTTAAGCTGCTGGATGTCGTTTTGCAGCAGGAAGTTGACATCCCGCTCGATAAAGACGGGGAGGCCCAGTGCCTCTTGGAGGGGGGATACCACGTCCACGCCGTCAAAGCCGGGGAGGTTGGGGGTGGAATAGAGGGTGGTCCGGTCCTTGCTGACGATGGAGGGGAAGCCGATGGCCACCGCCGCTACCTCCTCCCGGGAACAGTGGGCGTCTAAGTAGGCGGTGATCTCCCGGATGAGATGGGGGACCCCGTTTCCTTCGGCGGCCAGGACGGTACTTGATTTCTTTTCAAAGTGATGAACCTTTAGCTCCCGATCTACCAGCCCCAGGCGGAAATTGGTGCCGCCGATGTCAATGCCGGCGACATAGGATTTCCCGGACATGGAAACACCTGCCTTTCCGTCTTTATTCGATGGCCCGGGCGTAGGCGCTTTCCATCTTTTCCCACGCCACCGTCAGGTCCTCGTCTAGGTCAAAAAGCCCGGAGGAACCCAAGATCATCACTTCGGCCCCCGCTTGCGTTAGGGCCTTGTAGGTGGCCTCGTTGCAGGCGCCGTCTACTTCAATGAGGTAGGAGTAGCCGTATTCCTCTTTGAGCTTCTTGGCCTTTTTGATCTTGTCGATCATCTCCCAGATGAAGGGCTGGCCCGCAAAGCCCGGGTCCACCGTCATGATGGTCAGCTTGTCGATGAGATGAATGTAGTGCTGGATAAAGCCGAGAGGGGTCTCGGGGTTGATGACCACGCCCACCTTGCACCCGGCTTCCTTGATGCGGGAGATGAGCCGGAAGGCCTGGCCGCTCAGGGTTTCCGCTTGGGGGCAGATGTAACCGGCGCCGGCCTTGGCCAGAATGTCGATGTAGTTCTGGGGGTTATCCACCATCAGATGGCAGTCCAGCGGCACGTCGGTGATGGCGGAAATCTCCGCCACCTGGGCCGGGCTCATGGCCAGGTTGGGGACAAAGTGGCCGTCCATGATGTCGATGTGATAGAAATCGGCCTTATCGTTCATGGCCTGGATGCCGCGGCGGACATCCAAGAAGCTCATGCACATGAGGGAAGGGGAAAATTTCATGAAGAAATACACACTCCTTTGCCCAGATGGGCGATATGTAGCTTAACCGACAAAGTCGGTGAGGGGCTTAAGGTCGAGGCGGTCAAAGCCGGTGCCGATGACGCCCAGTAGCTTGCGGATGATCTTCTTGCAGCCGCCGGGGGAGTTGGACTCCACGTTGATGGGGATGATGGGATCGTGGAGGGACATGCGGGTGAGCATCCACCCATTGCCGTCCTCCTTGGCGAAGTTGATGCGGATGCCCTCGTGATTGACGGGGGCCACCATCCAGTCGGCGTGGCTGTCGGCGTAGGCCTTGATGGTTTCGAGCACCATTTTGCCGTAGACGGCAAAATCGTCCCCCTTAATTTTGATGCGAAGTTCCTTGGATTCCAGCGGGTGCTTAAGACCGGCGATCAGCGTCTCAATGCGCTTGCCTTCCTTGGCCATCTTGGCGGCCTTGATGAGGATTTTGGCCGTGAGATAAGCGCCGTCGTCCAAGAAGTAGTTTTCCTTGAGCGCCGCGTGGCCCGAGGTTTCGATGGCGAGCTGGCAGTCCACGCCGGTGTCATTGAGGCGCAGGGCCTCGTTGATGACGTTGCGGTATCCCCGTTTAAAGCGGTGGTGGACGCAGCCGCAGTCCTTCTCGATAAATTCGGCCAGCTCGTCGGAGGTGACCGAGTCGGTGACGATGGTGGTGCCTCCATGCTCCTCGGCGATGATGGCGGTGATGAGGGCGATAATGGCGTTGCGGTTGATCTCGTTGCCGAACCGGTCTACCGCCGAGCTGCGGTCCACGTCGGTGTCGAAGATAATGCCGAAATCCGCGCCGTTTTTGCGCACCGCTCCGCAGATGGAGGCCATGGCCTCCTCATTTTCCGGGTTGGGGATGTGGTTGGGGAACATGCCGTCCGGTTCTAGGAACTGGCTGCCGGTGGTGTCGGCGCCCAAGGGGCCAAGCACCTTGTCGACGAAGAAGCCGCCGGCGCCGTTTCCGGCGTCCACCAGGATTTTAAGCCCTTCCAGGGGACGGTCGTAGTTGTCCTTGATGTTGGCGCCCTTGCGGATGGTGTGGACGAGAAAATCGGCATAGACGCCGACGAGGTCGGCGACCTGGATACGGCCCTCGCCCTTTTCCTCGATGTCCCCGGCGGCGAAGGTGATGATGGCGCTGATGTCGGTCTTGTCGAGCCCGCCGCGACGGGTAAAGAACTTCATGCCGTTTCGGTTAAAGGGCAGATGGCTGGCGGTAATCATGATAGCGCCGTCGCACTGAAACTGGGGAAATACGGTGGACATGAACATGGACGGCGTGGAAGTCAGCCCACAGTCAAAGACCTGGCAGCCCATGCGGGACAAGGCTTGGCAGGCGGCGTCCTTGAGTTTAGGGGAAGAAATGCGGGAATCGTGTCCCACCGCGATGGTCAGTCCCTTGGGCGCGCGCTGTTTGAGCCACAGGGCAAACGCCTTGGAGAGCTGATAGACGGTGTCGGAAGTGAGATTCACCTTTTCCCCCTCGATACCTTCCACTGCCACGCCGCGGATGTCGCTACCGTTTTGCAGCTTTCTCAAATCCATACCCATGTTACCTTCTCCTTTGTCATTGGCGGCGTCCCTGTCCCGAAACAGGGGCGGCCCGCCCATTTTGATCTTCTAAAAATTATACCACGCCTGACGGGGAGTGGCAATCGGTGGGGGAGAAATAATGAAACTCTTAATAACTAAAAGGCCCGGACAGGAGAAAGAAAAAGCAGCCGGAAGACGCCTTGCGTCTTCCGGCTGCTAAAGTCACTTTTCGGTGCGGTCGGGGATTTGGGTAAAGTCCACGATCGGGCCGTTTTGATCCGAGGTCTGCATTTCGACGCGCCACTCTCCCCTGGTAACGGCGACGATGTAATAATAACGGCCATGATCCAGATGATAGGAGACCGGCGAATCGGATGGGTCGGTCAGTTTTGTCATTTTGCCTGTGTCATCCAAGAGCCAAGCAGTCAGGATGCCGTGGCAGAAGATTCGAACATCTTGGTTCGTTCCAGGGAATATACCAGTGGCGCCCGAGCCTTTCCCCTCCCAGTTGAGTCCGCCGTACACCATCAGCGGCTCAAAGGAGATGGTCCAACCGGCGTCCGCCTCCACCACAATGCGGGCGTCATGGACCCCATCTGTTTTGCCGGAAAAGAGGGGTGCGTAGGAGACTGAGACTGAGCTATTGCACCATAACTCCTCGTTGCCCTTGTCGTCAAAGGCGGTGACACCGAAATAGCCTTTCCCCTCATGCTCCATCCGCACGGCGTAGCATCCGGCGGGGACACTGACGTGCTCGATGGTTTTGTCCCCCGAGCCCCGGTAGGTAATGGGGTCGGGGCGCACCAGCACATGGCATTCCGCTATTTTGCCGTTGATAGTATTGGCTTTCACCGTGGCGGCACCAAGGCCGGTAGCGATGATTTTGCCTTTGTGAACAGTGACCACCGATTCATTGTCGCTTGACCAGTGAATGGCAGCGTCCTCCACGGTGCCCGAGGAGGGCTTGGCAGTCAGCTGGATCGACTCCCCCTGCTGCATGGAGACGGCGCCTCGGTCGAGTTTGAGCCCCAGCGGGAGCTTGCGGACTTCTACCTCGCAGACAGTCTCTTTTCCGTTACTGGAGGTGGCAGAGACGCTGGTCTTTCCAATGGTTTTGCCCACCAACCGGCCTTTCTCATCGACCGCCACCACGGCCTGATTGTGCGAGCGCCAGGTAACCTCCCGGTCGGTGGCTTCTTCCGGAATAAAAAGGATTGTGGGGGAGATTTTGTCGCCAAGTGCCATGACTATACGGGGGTTCTCCACCCTAATTTCTTGGGTCTGGACATGCCGCACCTTGACTTCACAGACCGCAGTGGCGTAGCCTTCACAGGACACGGAGACGCGGGCGGTGCCCGGTTGGACGGCTCTCAGTTCGCCATGATCCACCACGACGACATTGAGGTCGGAGGAAGACCATTGGAGCCCAGCGTCCGTCTCGGGATTGGGCGATGCAGTGAGGATGTCCTCCTCGCCTGGACCCAATCCTAAGGAGAGGGCGTCGAGGGCAATGATTTTTTGAGGCGCAGCCTGCTCTTTCTGGCAGCCGGTGGAAAAGAGCAAAAGACAAAAACTGCATAAGAGAATCAACCATTTTTTCATAGCCTGACTTCCTCTTCTCATCCAGATTTTTAGAAAATTTTGCTTTTATATCTCCATTATATGGGGAGAATTGTCGAAAGTCAACGAGGGAGGAGAGTTTTGTTTGTTGGATCTCGAAAAGTATAGGGTTCGTCCTAATAAAGGGAGTAAGGGGTTACTTTGTGTGCCGTAAGACACCAAGGCACATCCGGCGGGAGAAGCCGCGGGGTGGGTAAAAAAACTTCGGAAAGAAAAAAGACTCCCTATGGGAGCCTTTTTTCAAAAAGCCTTATGAGAGTTTGCCAAGGGACATCATTTTAGCGTCGAAATGGGGATTTTCGGCCAACTTGGCGGAAAGGATTTGACTATGATCATAGGTCTTGAAAAAATATTGTTTTGCCCCAAGATCCATGAAAGCGGTATATTGCGTGTAGTCGCTGGCCCCCCGGGAGGTGATGACAATGCCCTTGGGGATGCTGACGCTCTCCATGATGTGAAAACAAGCGTTTACAGCCTCTAGTTGGCCGGTGGGTGGCTGGATATGGCTCTTCAGATAAGCGGCTCGTACAAAGCGGGCCGGGGGCGTATAATCTCCCGGCAGCCCCATGGATCCTCCACCTTGACCGAAGGGGGTCAATGGGACGGAGGACCAGACGGCTTCGGGCTGTTGGGAGGGCACCACATTCATATAGTTGCGCAAGTTGGTCAGGTGCCATGAAAAATCTGGGCTGTTGGAAAGAATACCGATGGGATTGTCTAGGATGTGGAGCCCGTCCGCCATTTTTTCGATGACCTTACATTGCCCGCTCTCATCCGCGATGATCCAGTGGAGCGGTGCGACGGAATTGGTCACCGAATCTTTGCTACCGATTATCTGGATGGTGGGCAGGAGGGAGGCGGCCTGGTCTAACGTCGCGCAGCTGCCCAATAAAAAACCAACCAGCTCCAAGGCGGCGATGGGCTGTCTGGGATCACGGGCATTGTAGATATCATAGTGGGCATATCCTGGAAAGTACAGCACGGCTGCGGCAAAGCCCCTTTCGTTGACCCCGTCCGCGAAGACCACGGGAGAAATATTTTGTCCAATGCCCATAAATTGAAATTGGTTGCAAATTTTATGGGTGCCAAGGGTATTGATCCATTCGTAGCCTTTGGCCGCGATATAGAGTTCCGGCTCCAGTGGATAGGAAAAATCCATGGTGCGCCCGAAAAAGGGGCCCCCTTGCGACGTTTGCATCGCCATAGCAGTACACATCAAAAAACCTCCTCCGTCTCGGCAATCGGAGACAATGGTCATGTATATGCCCTCTTTTTCCATTGTATGAGATCTTTCCATAGGGGAGAAAGTTTCGATTTGCATTTTGGGCAGCAAGAGAGATGCCTGATGATTGCAGAGCAAACAGAGCCACAGGATCAAAAAAACAGCTACAAACCGCATGAGTATGCGGTTTGTAGCTGTTTTCCATTTATTCCCATTCTATCGTAGCCGGTGGTTTCGAAGTCACGTCGTAGACGATTCTGTTGATGCCGCCCACTTCGTTGACAATGCGGTTGGACACCCGCTCGAGCACGTCGTAAGGGATGCGCGCCCAGTCGGCGGTCATGAAGTCGGTGGTGGTGACGCCACGCAGCGCCAGCGTATAATCATAGGTGCGTCCGTCGCCCATGACGCCTACGGAACGCATGGAGGTAAGCACTGCGAAGTACTGATGAATATCCCGATCGAGCCCCGCCTTGGCGATCTCCTCCCGGAAAATAAAGTCGGCGTCCTGCAAAATGGAAATTTTTTCTCGGGTGATCTCCCCGATGATGCGGATGGCGAGACCCGGTCCAGGGAAGGGCTGGCGCCACACCAAATAATCGGCGAGGCCAAGCTCCAGTCCCAGCGCCCGAACTTCGTCCTTAAACAAAAGCCGCAGCGGCTCGATGATCTCCTTAAAGTCTACGTAATCGGGTAGGCCGCCCACGTTGTGGTGGCTCTTGATGACCGCGGCATCTCCCACGCCCGACTCGATGACGTCGGGGTAGATGGTGCCCTGGACCAGATAGTCCACCCGGCCGATCTTCTTGGCCTCGTCCTCGAAGACGCGGATGAACTCTTCACCGATGATTTTGCGTTTGCTCTCCGGGTCGCTGACCCCCGCGAGCTTCGCTAAGAAGCGGTCTCCGGCGTTAACCCGGACAAAATTGATGCCGCTGTTTGCAAAAGCGGCCTCCACCTCGTCCCCTTCGTTTTTGCGCATGAGGCCATGATCGACAAAGATACAGGTTAGCTGGCTGCCCACCGCTTTGGCCAGCAGCGCCGCCGCGACGGAGCTGTCCACGCCGCCGGAAAGAGCGAGGAGCACTTTCCCGTCTCCCACCTTTTCCCGGATGGATGCAATGGCGGATTTGGCGTAATCGCCCATGGTCCAGTCGCCCTTGGCGCCGCAAACTAAGTACAGGAAGTTGTGGAGCATCTGGATGCCGTTTTCGGTGTGGAGCACCTCCGGATGAAACTGCAAACCGTAGAGCTTGCGCGCCGGGTCCTCCATAGCCGCTGTGGGACAAGCGGCGGTATGGGCGGTGGAAGTAAAGCCCTCGGGCAGGGTGGAAATATAATCCGTGTGACTCATCCAGGTGATGCCCTCGGAAGGCAGATCCCGGAAGAGGAGACAACGGGTATCGAACTGTGTGTGCGTTTTGCCGTATTCCCGGGTGTTCGGCGTTTTGACCTGCCCCCCCAGCAGATGGGCCATCAGCTGGATGCCGTAGCAGATTCCTAGGACCGGGATACCCAGCTCAAACAGCTTCGGATCGCATTTGAGGGACTCGTCCAGATAGACGCTGTTGGGCCCTCCGGTGAAGACGATGCCGATGGGGTTTATTTCTTTAATTTTCTCCAGCGGCAGGGTATAGGGGTGGACTTCACAGTAGACAGAGCACTCGCGGATTCTCCGGGCGATCAGCTGGTTATACTGGCCGCCGAAGTCCAGGATCAGAACTGTTTCATGTGTCATATACTTCCCGACTTTCTTTATAAATTTTTTAAATTGTTTATCTTTATACTTTCTTCATTTTGCCATGCTTTCGATAAAAATGCAAGCAATATGCCACAAAAGATACATGGAAATCCGGCAGAAAAAGCCATGGTAAATTTATTCAGGTATCCTTTGCAAATTGGGGCAGAAAATAAGGACAGGTATTCTTTGATGAACCATCATTCCATCCAAAACGGAGGTTTTACAGCATGAAAAATAAAATGAAAGAGCTTTCCGCCGCGCTCATGGCCGCTGTGATGCTCTGCACCAGCGCCTTTGCCATCGGCGACGTGTGGTGGCCAGCGGCCGCCACGACCAAGGAAGAAACCTGCACCATCACCTTTAAAAAGGGCGGCGTCTATGAACTGTCCCCGGTAGATCTGGAATACCGCCTGGGTATCGCCCAGGGAGAACTCAAGGGGATCACCATCACCAAGCTCCCCGCAGTGGGAGACGGCATTCTGATGCTGGCCGACATCGAGGTGGACGAGTACGATTATGTCCCCCGCGAAAAGATTCACAGCATGTATTTTGTCCCCATCCGTGACATTACCACCACCTCCTTCACCTTTATCCCCGAGTGCGACAATCCCACTGTCACCACCCTCAACATGAATTTCACCGAGGATTTAAAGGCCTCCCCCAAGGTTTCGGATTTAAAATTTGCCACCATGTCGGGAGCTGTCTTGTCCAGCGCCTTTGACTGCTATGATGTGGACATGAATGACGTCACCATCAAGATCACCCAGCAGCCCACCAAGGGCGAGCTCAAGGTGAGCGGCATGTCCTTCTCCTATGAGCCCTATCCCGGCGAGACCGGCAAGGACCGCTTCTCCTATTGTGCCGTGGACAGTCAGGGCAACTATTCCTCCGACGCCGTAGTCAACATCGATTTGGAAAAATGTTCCGGTACCCAGTATGCCGATATGGCCAAGAACCCCTCCGCTTACGCCGCTGTGAAGCTGAGTGAAGCGGGTCTGATGACCGGAGAAAAGCTGGGCGGCACTCAATTATTCTACCCAGAACGTTCTGTCAGCCGCGGAGAACTGATGATGATGCTTTTGGCCGCCAAGGGCTATGATAAGGACCTGGCCGCCTGCGTCAACACCGGCCTTGACAACGACAGCGAGATTCCTATGTGGCTCAAACCCTATGTGGCAAGCGCCATGGAAAATGGGCTGATCACCGAATCAAGCTTCCAGGCAAGCGGCGTGCCCACCAACGCGGAGGCCGTCGTCATGGTCAACCGGGCTTCTGGTGTGGACAACGCCACCGGTGTCAACCTCAAGGTGTCCGACGCCGGGGAAATCCCCGACTGGGCCACCCAGTCCTATATGAACCTGAGCGCCTACGGGATGCTCTCTACCCACGATGGCAGCGTTTATCCCACCAAAGAGCTCAGCCGCGCGGGCGCAGCGGATTTGGTTTGGGCTTTGTGCCAGCAGGAAAACGCCTCGGAGAAATAATCACTGCAATAAAAAACAGCCGCATTTGCGGCTGTTTTTTTATTATTTTTTAGCCCGCGTCGGAGCAGAAATCCTGTCCGAACACCCGGTCGTAGGTGAGCATATCCAAAAACTCATCCGACTTCACGTTTTGGACCGACGTGGGGGAATAGACGGGGACTTCTTTGCGATGGGCCAGCATGGTGGAGGCAAGCTCGGTCTGGGGAATGCCGGCCACGTCGATGAGCAGGTAAGGCAGGTAGAAGGTGGAAACTTCCTCGGTAGGAAGACCGCTCAAATCCGCGCCATAGTTGCTCCAAATGAAGTAGGACTGCTTGTAAATTTCAGTGCTGTTGCTGTAATCGATGCCCGCGTCGTCATAGGTGGTGTTCGTATGGGTGAACATGGGGAAGTGGTCGCCCACAAAGAAGACCAACGTCGGCTCGTTGAGCTGCTTGAGCCCCTCGAGAAACTCACCCAGCGCCCGGTCGGTCTCGCGGATGCCGCGAAGATACTGGCCCAGCTCCGCGTCTCCGACGCCGTTTCCGGTGTAGGGCTGATGGTTTTGCATGGTGGTGGTAAAGATGAGGCTGGGCTCGTCGTTTTGAGAGAGCAGGGAGGTGATCTGATGGAAGAGGGTCTGGTCGTCGATATACTGGTTGGAGCCGAAGCGGGTCCGCTCCACGGTCAGATCGTCCTCAAAATACATTTTGTCAAAGCCGAAAGTGGAGTAGATGCTTTTTCTGCCGTAGAAGGAGCTGGAGAACGGATGGATATAATAGGACTTGTAGCCGTACTGGCGGTAATAACTGGCCACCGAGGCGTTGGAATCTTTATCCTTGAGCATTTTTTGGGGTGCCGGCGGGGTGTGCAGGCTTTTGACCGGCATGCCGGTCAAAAGCTCAAACTCGGTGCGCACGGTGTAGCCGCCGAAGGTGGGGACCACGCAGGTGCCGCCGAAACCTTCCTTTTTGGCCTTGTCAAAATTTTGATAGATGGTGGGGTCCACATCCAGCTTTTCCAGCTGCCGGAAATCAGCGAAGGACTCGGACATGATCATGATCACATTGGGTTTGACGCTGCCCCCGGTTTTCTGGCTGCCCTGGATGAGCATGCTGTCCACCGTCTCCTCGTTGTAGTTCTGGGGACGGGCGACCCGGGTGGAGAGATATTCCGCGGCCGACTGGGTAAAATAGGTGATGAGATTGGTCTCCTGGAAATGCTTGTCGGCCATGAAGACGTTGGCGGTATCCGGCTCCTCCACCCGAAACAGTTCGAAGACGTCCATAGCCATGGTAGGGGTGACAAAGAAAATACAGACCACGGCAAAGGTGGCGCAGAAACTAAGCATCCGGTATTTGAGCCGGACTTTGTTTTCCAGCTTGAAGAAGTAGGCCGCCGCCACATAGGCCGCCAACAGCAGGAAGTTGAGGACCAGGTACCAGGTCAGATGGATGTTGGCAAACTTGGCAATATCGGTGGCGTTGGAGGTCATCTGCAAGTCGGTGATGGTGAAGTGGGTCCCGCTGACGTCGAATTTAAAATATTCGACCCAGGAGACAATGAAGAAGATGAGCCCTGTCAGGCCCATGGAGATACAGGTGCGTTTAAAAAGCAGGGAGGTCAGCAGGAAGATCACCGCGACGATGAGGTAGTCGAGAAGAATGATCTGGGGATTGCGCCCCATGAAGGTAAAGACCTGCCCCAGGTTTTGAATATGGTTGAGCTCGGTGGTAAAGGCGAGAAACAGCGGGAAGAACCCGACCATCAACAGCCGCAGCACGAAAAGCAGGCTAAAATCGTGGCCGCCGATGGAAAAACGTTTCTGCTCCAATTTTTCAAGCACGATATTGTTCACCACGCTTCCTTATATTTGTTCTGCCGGGCAAATCCCCGCGGCAGAATTCTGATCTGTTTTATACTATAACAGAAATTTCTTTCAAAAATCTTACGGCCAGCTTTAGGATTTATGAATCCTTATTTACAGTGGAGTTTTCCCCGGTTCCAGCGGGGATGAAACTTGTTTCACATCGGAGTATACCATAATAGAATACGATATGCCTCTTATTATATGCCAATTTTTGTTTTTTGCAAGGAAATAGGCGGGATTTGACAGCAAAAAAGGCCTTTGGCCATTTTTCGCGCGGGAAGGGAGGCTGCCGGGCGCAGTGGCCATGTGCTTTTGGCGGCAAAAAGGAGTGCGAAACGGCACGTTTCGCACTCCCCAAAAGAGGTCATATTCAAAAGGTCGGCAGCCGTCAGGCGGGGATGGGGAACAGAGCGTCAAAACACTGTTTCTACCAGCTTTGCGGCGCTGTCGGGGGAATACTGCCAGCGGGAGAGGGTCCCCTCCTCGATGAAATACCGGGGCTTTTCGGGGGAATACTGGGCGTCGAAGGCGTCGACGATGATGAGTTTGACCTTCATCTTCTCGGGGATGAGGCTCTTGATATAGACGCTGGCGTGCTGTCCAGCGGCCACGTCGTCCCGCGGCTCGGCCAGTCCCGCCAGATTGGGGGTCAGCTCCACAAACACGCCGTAGTCCTCCACCGACCGGATGATGCCCGCCACCGTCTGCCCGTTCTGGAAGAGCGCCGCGTTTTCTTCCCAGGTGCCCAACAGCTCCTTGTGGCTCAAGGTAATCCGCCCGTTTTCATCCACTGAGCGGACCACGGCCTTGATGTCCTGGGACACGCGGAAGCGGTCCTTGGGGTGGGAGATGCGGGAGATGGAGATGGCGTCGATGGGGATCAGGGAGGAGATGCCGCAGCCGATGTCCACAAAGCAGCCGAAGGGCTCCAGGTGGGTGACCCGGGCGTCCAGGATGGTGCCGGGGGTGAGAGTGGGGAGATATTCCTCCATGCACTGCTGCTGGACGGCCCGGCGGGAGAGCAGGGCATAGGCGTCCCCGGAGGCGTCCTTTTCAAAGCCGGTGACCACGAAACACACCGGCTTATTGACGCGGGAGATGACCGCGATGTCCCGGGTGGTGCCGTCGGCAAGGCCCCAGGCCCCTTCTTCCCGGGGGATGACGCCCCGCATGCACCCTAGGTCCACCGTCAGGTTGTGGGCGCTGTCACAAAGGATGGCCCGGGCCTCTAATATTCGGGAGGACTGGCACGCCTCATGAAGCGCGGCCTGACTTTTGAGCGCCGCCCGGTTTTCATAGGTGTCGATGAGCCAGCCCTCGGGTTTATAATCGTACATCTGTGCGACCTCCTTTTTATTGCACGTAATCAGATTCGTCGGTCCCCAAAGCCCGGGCGGTGCCGGGCTCCCAACGACGGGAAGCGGCCCGAAGCCGCGGGTTATTTTTGTTCCGCTTTCATATATATGCGCCGGGCTCCTCCAATATCCTGCTTTTTCTTGGGGCCCGCATCGGGGGCTTGCGCCCGCCGTGGGGCATGAAAATCGGGAAAAGGGGAGAAATTGGAGCGGGATTTACCGGATAAATATTGCGGGGAATTGGACACTTTGCTATAATAGAACTTTAGTAAAAGATACCATTCCCACAAAAAGCGGGTTGCCAGGAGGTCGTGTGAAATGGATGTGCGGGTGGGCGATACCCTCGTCATGAAAAAAAGCCATCCCTGCGGGGAAAACGAATTTTTGGTGCTGCGCTCCGGGATGGACTTCCGCATCCGGTGCAAAAAGTGCGGCAGGGAGGTCATGGTGCCCCGGGCCAAGGTGGAAAAGAATATTAAGAAGATCGTCAGAGTTGCAAGTGAAGGGTAAGAGGTAGATTATGTTTGAAAAGCTCAAAAATGTAGAGGACCGCTACGAGGAGATCAGTGACCGTCTCATAGACCCGGCGGTGATCGGGGACAACGAGCAGTACAAAAACCTGATGAAAGAATACAAGAACTTAACCCCCATCGTGGAGAAGTACCGGGAGTACGCCGGGGTCAAAAAGACCCTGGACGAGGCCAAGGGCCTCCTCGACGAGGGCGGCATGGAGAAGGACTTCCGCGAGATGGTGGAGGAGGAATACAGCGAAAGCAAGGAGAAGATCGAGCAGATTTCCGAGGAGCTCAAAATCCTGCTTCTCCCCAAGGACCCCAACGACGAAAAGAACGTCATCGTGGAAATCCGCGGGGGCGCCGGCGGCGACGAGGCGGCCCTGTTTGCAAACTCCCTCTACCGGATGTACACCATGTACGGCGAGAGCCGCCGCTGGAAGAGCGAGGTCCTCTCGGCCAATCCCACGGAATTGGGCGGCTTTAAGGAAATCAGTTTCTCCATCGAGGGCGAAGGAGCCTATTCCCGCCTCAAGTTTGAAAGCGGCGTCCACCGGGTCCAGCGGGTCCCCGAGACCGAGACACAGGGACGCATCCACACGTCCACCGTCACCGTAGCGGTACTGCCTGAGATGGAGGATGTGGAGGTCGAGATCAACCCCGACGACCTGCAAATCGACGCCTTCCGGGCCGGTGGCGCGGGCGGACAGCACGTCAACAAGACTTCTTCCGCCATCCGCATCACCCATCTGCCCACCGGGCTGGTGGTGGAGTGCCAGGACGAGCGCAGTCAGTTTAAAAATAAAGATAAGGCCATGAAGATTCTCCGCTCCCGGCTCTATGAAAAAGCCCAGAGCGAGCAGAATGAGAAGATTGCCTCCGAGCGCAAGCTCCAGGTGGGCACCGGGGACCGCAGCGAGCGGATTCGGACCTACAACTATCCCCAGGGCCGGGTGACCGATCACCGGATCGGGCTGACCCTCTATAAAATCGAAAGCATCTTAAACGGCGACCTGGATGAGCTCCTGGACGCCCTCATCACCTTCGATCAGGCCGAAAAGCTCCAGGCCCAGAGCGAGGAATAGAGGAATAACTGTGATGAATACGCAAATACTGCCCATAGAGGACCCTGCGCTTACGCCTGACGCGGTGGAGACGGCGGCCAAACTGCTCCGAGCGGGCGGCCTCGTTATCATCCCCACCGAGACGGTCTACGGTCTGGCGGCCAACGCCCTGGACGGGGTAGCCGTCCGGCGCATTTACGAGGCCAAGGGACGGCCGGGGGACAATCCCCTCATCGTGCATGTCAGCGACATGGAGATGATCCCGCCGCTGACCGCACAGTTTCCGCCCGCCGCCCAAAAGCTGGCCCGGGCCTTCTGGCCGGGGCCGCTGACCATCATCGTCAAAAAGAGCGGCCGTATCCCCTATGAAACCTCCGGCGGCCTTGACACCGTGGCCATCCGGATGCCCTCCCACCCGGTGGCCCGGGCCATCATCGCGGCGGCGGGACTGCCCCTGGCCGCCCCCTCGGCCAACCTGTCGGGGAAGCCCAGCCCCACCAACGCCGCCCGCTGCATCGAGGACATGATGGGCCGGGTGGACGCTATCGTGGACAGCGGCCCCTGCCAGGTGGGGGTGGAATCCACCGTCATCACCCTGGCCGAGGGCAAGCCCCGGCTGCTGCGTCCCGGCGGGGTCACCGTCGAAGCGCTCCGGCGGGTCCTGGGAGAGGTGGAAGTGGACCCGGCGGTCCTCCACCAACTGGAAGCCGGGGCGAAAGCCAGCTCCCCGGGCATGAAGTATAAGCATTACGCCCCCAAGGCCCACGTCATCATTCTGGACGGGACGCTCGAGCAGTTTGTCAGCTATGTGGAAACGCACAAGCGTGGCAGAACCGCCGCGCTGTGCTTTGCTGGGGAGGAAAGCGCCCTCCCGGTGCGTGCCTTCCCCTACGGCAAAAAGGACGACCCGGAGACCCAGGCCAAGGAGCTCTTTGACCGGCTGCGGGAACTGGACGACGCGGGGGAAGAGACGGTCTACGCCCGTTGTCCCGGCAAGGAGGGCATGGGCCTTGCCGTCTACAACCGGCTCATCCGGGCCGCGGGGTTTGAGGTGGTGAAGCTGTGAGCTTTGTCTTGGGGCTGACCGGCCAGACCGGCGCGGGAAAAACCACCGTCTCCCAGATTCTGCGCCGGGCGGGCTTTCCCGTCATCGACGCCGACGGGGTGGCCCGGGCGGTGGTGGAGCCGGGACGCCCGGCGCTCCTTACCTTAGCGGAAACCTTCGGGGAAGAAATTCTCAGGGAGGGAAGACTGGACCGCCGGCGACTGGGGCAGATTGTGTTTGCCGACAAGGGGGAGCTCATGCGCCTCAACGCCATCATGTTTCCCCACATCTGCCGGGAGATCGAGGCCCAGATCAAGGCTCTCGACCGGGCCGGGGAAAAGGCGGTGGTGCTCGACGCCCCCGTCCTCTTTGAAAGCGGGGCCCAACAGCTTTGCGACAGCGTCTGCGGGGTCATCGCCCCGGTGGAAGTGCGGTGCGCGCGGATTATGGATCGAGACTCCCTTCGTCGGGAGGAGGCCATGGACCGCATCCGCAGCCAGCACGGCGACGCCTTTTTTTATCAAAACTGTGATATAATCATCGAAAACAGCGGCAGTTTGCGAGAGCTTGAGGAAAGCGCCCGGAAACTGGCCCACATGCTGAAAGGGAGATTATGCCAAGACGATTAACATCCACCGCCCGGCGACGAAATCCGCTCAAAATTCTGGCGGTGATCGCCGTGGTGCTGGTGGCGGCGGCCGCCATCTTCTGGGCGGCCCGGGACAAATACTACGAAATGGCCTATCCAATGAAATATACCGAGATCATCGACCAGTACGCGGAGAAAAACAATCTCCCGAAGGCGCTGGTCTATGCGGTGGTGCGCTGCGAGAGCGGCTTTCGCCCGGACGTCGTATCCTCCATTGGGGCCAGGGGGATGATGCAATTGACCGAAGACACCTTCGACTGGGTGAAATACCGGATGGGGGACGAGCGGGACATCACCTACGACGACATGTTCGACCCCGAGCGCAATGTGGAGTACGGCACCTTTTTGCTGCGTACCCTGCTGGATGAATATGAGACCATCGACAACGCCCTGTGCGGTTATCACGCGGGGTGGGGCAGCGTGCGGCAGTGGTTAAATAACCCCAAGTATTCCAGCGATGGGAAGAATATCGACCATATCCCCTTTGGGGACACCTCGCAATACGTAAAAAAGGTCAATAAGACCATGGAAAAATATAAGGAGCTCTACGATCTGTGAGCAAGGAGGCAACCAATATGAAAGAGGAAAAGAGCGCGGCGGCGCTTTTACAGGAAAAACTGACCGACAAGCCGAAAAACAGCTACGACACCATGAGCGAAATGGAGATTGACAAAGCGGTCTCCTTCTGCGAGGGCTACAAGTCCTTCTTGGACAGCGCCAAGACAGAGCGGGAAGCGGTGGACGCCATCGTGGAACTGCTTTCGGCCAAGGGGTACAAAGAGTTTACCCTGGGAACCAAGTACGCGCCCGGGGAGAAGGTCTACTACAATAATCGGGGCAAGGCTCTCATCTGCGCCACCATCGGCACCGAGCCCATGGACCAAGGCGTCCTCATCGCCGCGTCCCACATCGATTCCCCCCGCCTGGACTTAAAGCCCCGGCCGGTCTATGAGGACAACGAGCTGGCGCTTTTTAAAACCCACTATTACGGCGGCATCAAGAAATACCAGTGGACCGCCATCCCGCTGGCCCTCCACGGCGTGGTGGTCAAAAAGGACGGTGAGACGGTCAAGGTGCGCATCGGCGAGGAGGACGGGGACCCGGTCTTCTGCGTCACCGACCTGTTGCCCCACCTGGCCACCGAGCAGAGCAAACGGACCCTCTCCGAAGGGGTCAAGGGGGAGGAGCTCAACATCCTCATCGGCAGCCGCCCTTTTAAAGACGACAAGCTCAGCGAGAAGGTGAAGCTGGGTATCCTCGCCCTTCTCCATGAAAAGTACGGCATGGTGGAGGGGGATTTCCTCTCCGCGGAGCTGACCATGGTCCCCGCCTTCAAGGCCAAGGACTTAGGGCTTGACCGGAGCATGGTGGGTGCCTACGGCCACGACGACCGGGTCTGCGCCTACACCTCCCTCATGGCGACGCTGGACTGCCCCGCTCCCAAGAAGACCTCCGTGGTCATCTTCGCCGACAAGGAGGAGACGGGCAGCGAGGGGAACACCGGCCTCGACTCCTGCTTCCTCAAATACTTTATCGCCGACCTGGCCGCCCCCTACGGGGTGGAGGGCCGCACGGTGCTCCAGCACTCCCAGTGCCTGTCGGCCGATGTCAACGTGGCCTTTGATCCCACTTTCCCGGACGTGGTGGAGAAGAGAAACACCGCCTACCTCAACTACGGCGTGGTGGTGACCAAATATACCGGCGCCCGGGGCAAGAGCTCCACCAGCGACGCCTCCGCCGAGTTTATGGGTAAAGTCCGTTCCATCCTGGACAATGCCGGCGTGGCCTGGCAGACGGGGGAGCTGGGCAAGGTGGACTTTGGCGGCGGCGGCACCGTGGCCAAGTATATCGCCTCTCTGAGCGTGGATGTGGTGGATGTGGGTGTGCCCGTCCTCTCCATGCACGCCCCCTTTGAGGTGGTGGCCAAGAACGACGTATACGAGACCTACCGGGCCTTCTACGCATTCCTCAACCAGTAAGAGGAGGCCTGTTACAAGCAAAATAAAGTCCGGCGGCGGAAGATTTCGCCGCCGGACTTTTGCGGCCGAAGGGCGGGAAGTAGTATTCCTGTCTCCGAGAGGGAGGACAGAATATCCCGCCCCGTTGCGGTTTTGGCGGGAAACCGCCAAAAAGCGCGTCACAGAAAAAGCAAAAGGGGGACCACCATGATTTCCACACTGATTTTCATGGCCATCGGCATGTTCATCGGGGCCAAGCTTTTCCCGGCGAAGCTCCAAAAATATAACAGCGTCCTGCAGCAGGCCTGCGTCTTTCTGCTCATCTTCTCCATGGGGATTTCTTTGGGCAACGGCCCCACGTTCTGGGAGGATTTGAGAACCGTGGGCTGGGAGTCGGTGGTCTTTGCCCTGACCACCATCGCGGGGAGCATCCTGTTTGTCTGGCTCCTCACCCGGAAGCTGCCCCGGCCGGGGGAGGCGGAGGACGCCGTTGAGGAGGTCATGGAAGCCGCCTTGGCGGAGGGAGCGAAGGCGGCTTCCGTCAAAGAGGACGGCGGGGCAGAACCGGACGAGCTGACCGTCGGGGGGAGGGAAGACGCATGACCATCCTCCTCGCCATCGTCTGTCTCGTCGCCGGGGTCCTTTGCGGACAGTTCATCCCCCGGGAGGCGGTGGGACTCATCGACAGCGCCTCGGACGTGCTGTTAAATTTGCTCCTCCTCTCGGTGGGGATCACCGTGGGCGCTAACAAGCTCATCTTCCGCAAACTCAAGGAGTTTAACCTGCGGGTTCTCTACATACCGCTGGGCATCATCGCCGGTTCTCTCCTCTTCGGCACGGCGGCGGGATTGCTCATGGGGCTGCCGCTCAACACGTCGTCCGCCATCTCGTCGGGGCTCGGATGGTACAGTCTCTCGGGCATCATGCTCAAGGACTTGGCCGGGGCCCAGATCGGCACCATGACCTTTTTGAGCAACATCTTCCGGGAGATTTTTTCCTTTATTCTCATTCCCCTCATCGCCACCCGCTTGGGGCCCTATACCGCCATCGCCCCGGCGGCGGCCACCAGCGAGGACACCACCCTGCCCATCCTGATGAAATACACCAGCGAGGAGGTGGCGGTTATCGCCGTCATCAACGGGGTCATTTGCTCCACCGCAGTGCCCATTTTGGTCTCTTTTACGTTTAAGGTGTTTGCCTAAAGCGGACGGGCCATGCGGGCGCTTCGGGAGAGTAACTTTCGCGCCGCCGGCGGGGACGGAAAAAAGCGGAAATAGAGCCCGCGCGCGGGAAATGGGCCACAGTAACCGAGGCTACCATGTGCGCGACATGCTCACCGCCAGGAACGGACGAAAGCGGAAACGAGACCCGCTCGCGGGGTATGAACCACAGCAACCATGGGAACCAAGTGCGCGGAATGCCCGCCGCCAGGCGCGCGGCATGCTCACCGCAGGTGCGCGCTTGTGTTTTCTCTCCTTTTGCGCTATGCTAGAGATAATTAAACCGGCCTGGTTGGAAGGCAAAACACGAAAGGGGAGAAAACTATGGTAGTCAAAAAAGCGGACATGAAGGTGGAAAAACGCTCGGCCTGGCGGGGCGGGGACGGCGCCATCGAATGCAGGCATTTGGCACCCCAGGGAAACCCTGCCAAATGGCGCTTCGCCGCAGAGCTCACCTTTGCCCCCGGCGACTCCATCGGGGAGCACGCCCATAGTGGGGAAACCGAGCTTTACTATGTAATGGAGGGCGAGGGGACGGTCATGGATAACGGCCAGCCGGTACAGGTGGGCCCGGGCGACGCCGTGTTTACCGGCGGCGGCGCGTCCCACTCCATCAAGAATACCGGCGATGGGATCCTCCGGTTATTGGCCCTCGTGGTCGAGGAATAGGAAATCCCATTGGAATTTCACAAAAAGAAAACCCGGCCGCATTTGCGGCCGGGTTTTTGCGCGGCTTGTCAGGATTCGTAAAGAACAGACGGGAATCATCAAAAAAGGAACGCAAACCGCGTTCCTATCCATCTTTTTCGACGAGAAAACACGCCAAAATGTTCTTGACATTAGCGCTCATCTATTATATACTAATATACTGTATCAAAATGGCTATACGCGCCCTAATACCCAAGTATTATAGCACAGGGTACAGAGAATTTCAATACGTATCAGCGAATCAAACAGAAAGATATGGGGCTTCCTGTTTGGTTTGCATAAAAGGTTGGCAAATAGACGAATGGAGTGTGAGCCTATGGTGAATGTCAAGCCGGTGCAACTCGGAAAGAATACGCGCATGAGCTTCGCCAGGATTAACGAAGTCCTGGACATGCCCAATTTAATCGAGGTGCAGAAGAATTCTTACAAATGGTTCCTGGAAGAAGGTCTCAAGGAAGTATTCCGCGATATTTCCGCCATCACTGATTACACCGGAAACCTGGTTTTGGATTTTATCGACTACCGCCTGGACGATAAACCGAAGTACTCGGTGGAAGAGTGCAAGGAAAGAGATGTAACCTACGCCGCACCGCTGCGTGTCCGCGCAAGGCTCCTCAACAAGGAGACGGGAGAGGTCAAGGAGCAGGAAATCTTCATGGGAGATTTCCCCATCATGACCGAGAGCGGCACCTTCATCATCAACGGCGCCGAGCGCGTCATCGTTTCCCAGCTCGTCCGGTCCCCCGGCATCTATTACGGCATGTCGTTTGACAAGACGGGCAAAAAGCTCTTTACCTCCACGGTCATCCCTAACCGTGGCGCATGGCTCGAATATGAGACGGACTCCAACGACATCTTCTATGTCCGCATCGATAAGAACCGGAAAATCCCTGTCACTACCTTCATCCGCGCGTTGGGTTTGGGCAGCGACCAGGAGATTCTGGACTTCTTCGGCGAGGATGAGCGGGTTCTCGCCACCATTCAGAAGGACGCCACCAAAAATACCGAAGAGGCCCTTTTGGAGGTTTACCGGAAACTCCGTCCGGGCGAGCCTCCCACAGTCGACAGCGCCCAATCCCATATCGACGCGCTGTTCTTTGACCCCCGCCGGTACGATCTGTCCCGGGTGGGCCGCTACAAATACAATAAAAAGCTGGCGATTTCCGCCCGGATTGCGGGACGGAAACTGGCGGCTGTTGTCGTCAACCCCTTAACCGGTGAAATCCTGGGCGAGGAGGGAGAAATCCTGACCCGCGAAAAGGCTCTCGCCATCGAAAAGGCCGGTGTGGACACCGCCTACATCGACATGGAAGGGAAACTGGTCAAGGTCATCTCCAACGGCATGGTGGACCTGCAGGACTTCTTCCCCGAGGTGGATCCCAAGGCTCTGGGCATCAACGAAAAGGTCCGCTTCTGCGTGGTCCAGGAGATTTTGGAACAGAACCTGGAGGGCGAAGCCCTCTCCGAGCTGATCGCTTCCCGGGTGGACGACCTCATTCCGAAACACATCATCAAGGCGGATATCCTCGCCTCGATCAACTATATCAATAACCTAGGCTGCGAAGTCGGCAAGATCGACGACATCGACCACCTGGGCAACCGCCGCATCCGCAGCGTGGGCGAACTGCTGCAAAACCAGTTCCGCATCGGCTTCTCCAGAATGGAGCGGGTCATCCGTGAAAGAATGACCATCCAGGCCCAGGATATGGACGTGGTCACTCCCCAGGCGCTCATCAACATCCGCCCGGTGGTGGCCTCCATCAAGGAGTTCTTCGGTTCTTCGCCCCTGTCCCAGTTCATGGACCAGACCAATCCTCTGGCGGAACTGACCCACAAGCGCCGCCTCTCGGCCCTGGGCCCGGGCGGACTTTCCCGTGACCGCGCCGGATTTGAGGTGCGCGACGTGCACTACAGCCACTACGGCCGTATGTGCCCCATCGAGACCCCGGAAGGACCCAACATCGGACTGATTTCCTATCTCGCCACCTTTGCGAGAATCAATGAATACGGCTTTGTGGAAGCGCCCTACCGCCGGGTGAACAAGGAAACCGGCGTCATCCTCGACGAAGTGGTCTACATGACCGCCGACGTGGAGGACGACTTCATCGTCGCCCAGGCTAATGAGCCCATCGACGAAAACGGCTGCTTCGCAAGACCGAGGGTTAACGCCCGCTACCGGGATGAGATCATCGAGGTGGAGAGAGAGCGTGTCGACTTCATGGACGTCTCCCCGAAGATGGTGGTTTCCGTGGCCACGGCCATGATCCCTTTCCTCGAAAACGACGACGCCAACCGCGCCCTGATGGGCTCCAACATGCAGCGGCAGGCGGTTCCTCTGCTCAAAACTCAGTCCCCCATCGTCGGCACCGGCATGGAGTACAAAGCGGCGGTGGATTCCGGCGTGGTGGTGCTCAGTAAACATGACGGCGTGGTGGAGCGCGTCTCCGCCGACGAGGTGGTCATCCGCACCGACGACGGCGAGCTGCACCCCTACCACCTGATCAAATTCCTGCGCTCCAACCAGGGTACCTGCACCAACCAGCGTCCCATCGTGGACCGGGGCGAGCGGGTCAAGGTGGGCCAGGTCATCGCCGACGGCCCCGCCACCTGCAACGGCGAGATCAGCCTGGGCAAAAACGTCCTCATCGGGTTCATGACCTGGGAGGGCTACAACTACGAGGACGCGGTCCTCATCAACGAAAAGATCGTGCGGGACGACGTGTTTACGTCCATCCACATCGAAGAATATGAAATTGAGGCCAGAGACACCAAGCTCGGCCCCGAAGAAATTACCCGCGACATCCCCAACGTGGGCGAGGACGCCCTCAAGGACCTCAACGATATGGGCATCATCCGCGTCGGCGCCGAGGTTCGTGCCGGCGATATCCTGGTGGGCAAAGTGACCCCCAAGGGCGAGACCGAGCTCACCGCCGAGGAGCGGCTCCTGCGCGCCATCTTCGGCGAAAAGGCCAGGGAAGTCAGGGACACCTCCCTGCGCGTGCCCCACGGCGAATACGGCATCGTGGTGGACGTCAAGGTCTTCACCCGTGAAAACTCCGACGAGCTCTCTCCCGGGGTCAACATGGTGGTGCGCTGCTACATCGCCCAGAAGAGAAAAATTTCGGTGGGCGACAAGATGGCCGGACGCCACGGCAACAAGGGCGTTGTTTCCCGCATCCTGCCCCAGGAGGATATGCCTTTCCTCCCCGACGGCACACCGCTGGACATCGTGCTCAACCCGCTGGGCGTTCCCTCCCGTATGAACATCGGCCAGGTGCTGGAAGTTCATCTGGGTTACGCCGCGGCGGCTTTGGGCTGGAAGGTCATGACCCCGGTCTTTGACGGCGCACACGAGGAAGACATCCGCGAGTGCCTCAAGGAAGCGGGCCTTCGCGAGGACGGCAAGACCGTGCTCTACGACGGACGCACCGGCGAGCCCTTTGATAACCCCGTCACCGTGGGTTATATGTACTTCTTAAAACTGCATCACTTGGTTGACGATAAGATTCACGCCCGCTCCACCGGCCCGTACTCCCTGGTCACCCAGCAGCCGCTGGGAGGCAAGGCCCAGTTCGGCGGCCAGCGCTTCGGCGAGATGGAGGTCTGGGCCCTGGAAGCCTACGGCGCCGCTTACACCCTGCAGGAAATCCTGACGGTCAAGTCCGACGACGTGGTGGGCCGTGTCAAGACCTACGAAGCCATCGTCAAGGGCCAGAACGTGCCCAAGCCCGGTATCCCCGAATCCTTCAAGGTGCTCATCAAGGAGCTCCAGTCCCTGTGCCTGGACGTCAAGGTGCTCGACGCCGACGACCAGGAGATCGACCTGAAACAGACCTTCGACGACGACGAGGATATGGGACTCGCTCCGGTGGAGGAGCCCAGCACCTTCGAGAACCAGGAAGTGGAAGTCGAAGAGGACCTGGAGGGCTACGGTGTAGAGGAGCCTGAAATCGACGAGATTGACGACGTATTTGAGGCGCTGGACGTCTTCGACTTGGACGACGGCAGCGATGAAGTCGTGGATGTGGAAGTGGATCTGGGCGTCGACATCGCAGGCATGGAAGACGAAAATCTGTAAGGGGGTCGCAATATGGAATTTAATGTATTCGAATCGATAAAGATCGGCCTGGCCTCTCCCGACCAAATCAGGGAGTGGTCCTACGGCGAAGTGAAAAAGCCGGAGACGATCAACTATCGGACACTGAAGCCAGAGCGCGACGGCCTTTTCTGCGAGCGCATCTTTGGGCCCCAGAAGGACTGGGAGTGCCACTGCGGAAAGTATAAGCGCCTGCGCTACAAGGGCAAGATCTGTGAACGCTGCGGCGTCGAGGTCACCCGGGCCAAGGTCCGCCGCGAAAGAATGGGACACATCGAGCTGGCGGCCCCGGTCTCCCACATTTGGTATTTTAAAGGAATCCCCTCCCGGATGGGCCTGATCCTGGACCTGTCCCCCCGGTTCCTTGAAAAAGTGCTTTACTTTGCACAATATATCGTCATCGATCCCGGCGCCACCCCGCTGGAGAAAAAACAGCTCCTCAGCGAGAAGGAGTACCGCGATATGCGGGAAAAATATGAGGACGAGTTCAAAGCCGGCATGGGCGCGGAGGCCATTAAAGAGCTGCTGACCGAAATCGATCTGGACCGGCTCTCCAAGGAGCTCAAGGACGAGCTGGAGGGCGCTTCCGGACAGAAGAAGGTCCGCATCCTCAAACGCCTGGAAGTCGTCGAGTCCTTCCGCCAGTCCGGCAACCGCCCGGAATGGATGATCATCGACGTGGTGCCGGTCATTCCGCCGGACATCCGCCCCATGGTCCAGCTCGACGGCGGCCGTTTCGCCACCTCCGATTTAAACGATCTGTACCGCCGGGTCATCAACCGCAACAACCGCCTCAAACGGCTCCTGGAGCTGGGCGCGCCCGACATCATCGTGCGCAATGAAAAGAGGATGCTCCAAGAGGCGGTGGATGCCCTCATCGACAACGGCCGCCGCGGCCGTCCGGTGACCGGTCCCAACAACCGGCCGCTCAAATCCCTCTCCGACATGCTCAAGGGCAAACAGGGACGCTTCCGCCAGAACCTGTTGGGTAAGCGCGTCGACTACTCCGGACGTTCCGTTATCGTAGTCGGGCCCGAACTCAAGATGTACCAGTGCGGTCTGCCCAAGGAGATGGCGTTGGAGCTCTTTAAGCCCTTCGTCATGAAGCGCCTGGTGGAGACCGGCGCCGCCGGCAACATCAAGAGCGCCCGGAAGATGGTCGAGCGGGCCAAGGGCCCCGTCTGGGACGCCCTGGAAACCGTCATCAAGGACCATCCGGTCCTCTTAAACCGCGCGCCGACCCTGCACAGACTGGGCATCCAGGCCTTTGAGCCGGTGCTGGTCGAGGGCCGTGCCCTCAAACTCCATCCGCTCGTCTGTACCGCCTACAACGCCGACTTCGACGGCGACCAGATGGCCGTCCACGTCCCCCTGTCCGCCGAGGCCCAGGCCGAGGCCCGCTTCCTCATGCTGGCGGCCAATAACCTCCTCAAACCCTCCGACGGACGTCCGGTGGCGGTGCCCACCCAGGACATGGTGCTGGGCTCCTACTACCTGACTCTGGTCAAGGACGGCGAGCCGGGCGAAGGCAAGGTTTTCCGGGACGTCAACGAGGCGCTCATGGCCTACCAGGAGGGCGTCGTGGGGCTCCACGCCCCCATCCGTGTGCGGGTCACCAAGGAAATCGGCGGCAAGAAGATGACGAAACTCATCGACGCCACCGTGGGACGCCTCATCTTCAACGAACCTATTCCCCAGGATCTGGGTTATGTGGATCGGTCCAATTCCGAGAACCTTTTCAGCCTGGAAATTTCCTTCCTGGTCGGCAAGAAGCAGCTGGGCCAGATCATCGAAAAATGTATAAAAGTGCATGGAACGGCAAAAACTGCTGAGGTACTTGACAAAATTAAGGCCCAGGGCTTTAAGTATTCCACCCGCGGCGCCATCACGGTCGCGGTGTGCGACGCGGTGATCCCGCCCCAGAAGAAGGAACTGCTGGAAGCGGCGGAAGCGAACATTGAAAAGATCACCCGCCAGTTTAAGCGGGGCCTTATCTCCAACGAGGAGCGCTACAACCAGGTCATCAAGACGTGGGACGACACCACCAAGAAAGTGTCCGACGCGCTGACCGACAACCTGGATCAGTATAACCCCATCTTCATGATGGCCGACTCCGGCGCCCGTGGTTCCATCAACCAGATCCGGCAGCTGGCCGGTATGCGCGGCCTCATCGCCAACACTTCCGGCGCCACCATCGAAATCCCCATCCGCGCCAACTACCGGGAAGGCCTCAACATCTTGGAGTACTTCATCTCCTCCCGTGGCGCCCGAAAGGGTCTGGCTGACACGGCGCTGCGTACCGCCGACTCCGGTTACCTGACCCGCCGTCTGGTCGACGTCTCCCAGGAGGTTATCATCCGCCAGGACGACTGCGGCACCCACGAGGGCATCTGGGTCTCCGACATCAAGGACGGCAGCGAGATGATCGAGCCCATGACCGAGCGCCTCATCGGCCGGTATGTGGCCGACGATGTCATCGACCCGAACACCGGGGAGCTCTTAGTGAGCAGGGACAAGATGATGGATGACGCGGACGCGGCCAAGATCGCGGCGGCGGGCATCACCCGGCTCAAAATCCGCTCCATCCTCAACTGTGAGTCGAAGCACGGCGTCTGCGCCAAGTGCTACGGCGCCAACCTTGCCAACGGCAATCCCGTGGCCGTGGGCGAAGCGGTGGGCATCATCGCGGCCCAGTCCATCGGCGAGCCGGGCACCCAGTTGACCATGCGTACTTTCCACACCGGCGGTATCGCGTCGGCCGAGGATATCACCCAGGGTCTTCCCCGCGTCGAGGAGCTCTTCGAGGGAAGAAAGCCCAAACATCTGGCCATCATTTCCGAGATCGGCGGCGAGGTCCGGATGGAAGAAATCAAGAAAAACCGCCATGTGGTGGTCTTCAATAAAGAAACCAATGATGAAAAGAGCTATCTGATTCCCTACGGCTCCCGCCTGCGGGTGCAGGAGGGCGATGTAATTGAAGCCGGCGACATGCTCACCGAAGGTTCGGTCAATCCCCACGACGTGCTGGCCATCAAGGGATCGCTGGCCGTCCAGGATTACCTGATCCAGGAAGTCCAGCGCGTCTACCGGATGCAGGGCGTTGACATCAACGACAAGCACATCGAGGTCATCGTCCGCCAGATGCTCCGCAAGGTCCGGGTGGACGACGCGGGCAGCACGGGACTCCTCTCCGGGGCGCTGGTCGACAAGACCGAGCTGCGAGCGGCCAACCGGGAGATCGACGAGCGCATCGCCGCCGGGGAAGAGGGTCTTGAGAAAGCCACCTTCATTCCGGTGCTGTTGGGTATCACCAAGGCATCCTTGGCCACCGACTCCTTCCTGTCCGCGGCCTCCTTCCAGGAGACCACCCGCGTCCTCACCGAAGCCGCCATCAAAGGCAAGGTGGACCCGCTTTTGGGACTCAAGGAGAACGTCATCATCGGCAAGCTCATCCCTGCGGGCACCGGTATGAACTGTTACACCAATGTACAGGTTGTTCCCACCGGAGAGGTATTGACAAGCGTGCAGGAATAATGGTAAACTATATACTTGTGTGAAACAGGTAAACTTGCGTTTTTCTCTCGTTTTTTGTTGGCTTGCGCGGGGAATTGTCCCCGCGCATGACATAGATTCCGGGCTTTTGCCCGACAACAAAGTAAGGAGGTGCAATATGCCAACCTTTAACCAGCTCGTACGCAAAGGCAGAGAGGTGGTCGAGAAAAAATCCACGGCTCCGGCTCTTTTGAAGGGTTACAACTCCAAAAAGCGGGTCGCCATCGACCAGAATTCTCCGCAAAAACGTGGTGTTTGTACTGCAATCAGAACACAGACCCCGAAGAAGCCCAACTCCGCGCTTCGTAAAGTGGCCAGAGTCAAGCTTTCCAACGGCATGGAGGCGACAGCTTACATTCCGGGAATCGGTCACAATCTGCAGGAACACAGCGTTGTGCTGATCCGTGGCGGACGTGTGAAGGACCTGCCTGGTGTGCGTTACCACATCATCCGCGGTACTCTGGATGCCCAGGGTGTTGCCAAGAGAATGCAGGCTCGCTCCAAATATGGCGCGAAACGTCCAAAAGCTGGTGCCGCAAAGAAATAATTCTTCCAAAGTTTCTAAAGTAAACTCGTGCTGCTGATGCGGCGTTTATATAACTTATAAACACCGGCCGCGTTGGCACCGACGGAAGTATTGTCGCTTTCGAGTACCGATGATATCATACTGTGAAGGAGGGAAGCGAAGTGCCAAGAAGAGGTCGTGTAGCAAAACGTGATGTTTTGCCAGATCCGCTTTACAATTCCAAACTGGTCACCCGGCTGATCAACAACATTATGTTGGACGGCAAAAAGGGTGTTGCCCAGAAGATTGTATACGGTGCATTCGATATTGTTAAGGAAAAATCCGGAAAAGATCCCCTGGAAGCTTTTGAGCAGGCCATGGAGAATATCATGCCTGTCCTGGAGGTCAAGGCCCGCCGCGTGGGCGGCGCCACCTATCAGGTGCCCATGGAGGTCCGTCCGGAGCGGCGCCAGACTTTGGGTCTGCGCTGGATCACCAGCTATTCCAGAGCTCGCAACGAGAAGACCATGAGAGAGCGTCTGGCTGGCGAGATCATGGATGCCCTGAACAGCACCGGTGGAGCTGTCAAAAAACGTGAAGACACCCACAAAATGGCAGAGGCCAACAAGGCGTTTGCCCATTACAGATGGTAGTTCGTTATCCATGGCGGCTTTCTTAAAGCCGCTTAAAACGGTCATCCGACAGGGCCTTTCCTGCCGGATAGCCGTCTATCTGCCGGGTTTTGCCGGCAGCGCATGAAAAATCTACGGGACTTGCGAGAAGTCCCGGTCGTTTGTAACTGAAGGAGGAGACTATGCCAAGAGATGTCGCTTTAGAGCAAACTCGTAATATCGGCATAATGGCTCACATTGACGCGGGTAAAACCACCACCACCGAGCGCATCCTGTTCTACACCGGTATCAACCATAAGATCGGTGAGACCCACGATGGAAGCGCGACCATGGACTGGATGGCCCAGGAACAGGAGAGAGGTATTACCATCACCTCCGCTGCCACCACCGCCTATTGGAAAAGCCATAGAATTAACATCATCGACACTCCGGGACACGTTGACTTTACCGTTGAGGTCGAGCGTTCCCTGCGTGTCCTCGACGGCTCCGTCACGGTTTTCTGTGCAAAGGGCGGCGTTGAGCCCCAGTCGGAAACCGTCTGGCGTCAGGCCAACAAATATCATGTGCCCCGCATGGCATATGTCAATAAGATGGACATCATGGGCGCCGATTTCTACCATGTCATCGACATGATGAAGGGCCGGCTCAAATGTAACGCCATCCCCATCCAGCTTCCCATCGGTTCCGAGCAGTTCTTCAAAGGCATCATCGACCTGCTGGAGATGAAGGCCTATGTCTACTACGACGATCTGGGAAAAGACATCCGCGTGGAGGATATCCCCGAGGATATGGTGGAGAAAGCGCAGCAGTATAGAGCGGAGCTCATCGAGAGCGTGGTAGAGCTCGACGACGCGCTGATGGAAAAATATCTGGAAGGCGAAGAGCCCACCATCGAAGAGCTCAAAAAAGCCATCCGCAAAGGTACCATCGACAATGCGATCGTACCGGTTTGCTGCGGTACGTCCTATAAGAACAAAGGTGTCCAGAAGCTCCTGGATGCAATCGTCGATTATATGCCCTCTCCCATCGACATTCCCCACATCAAGGGAACCAATCCGGAGACCGGCGAGGAAGAGGAGAGACCTTCTTCCGACAAAGAGCCGTTTGCGGCTCTGGCATTTAAAATTGCCACCGACCCCTATGTGGGCAAGCTGTGTTTCTTCCGCGTCTATTCTGGTACGGTTAACGCCGGCACCACCGTTTTCAACTCCACCAAGGACACCCAGGAGAGAATGGGACGCATTCTGCAGATGCACGCAAACCACAGAAAGGATCTGGAGGTCTGCTACGCGGGCGATATCGCCGCCGCGGTCGGTGTGAAGAACACCACCACCGGCGACACCCTGTGCGATCCCAAGCATCCGATCATCCTTGAGTCCATGGAGTTCCCCGAGCCGGTTATCAACCTGGCCATCGAGCCCAAGACCAAGGCTGGCCAGGAAAAGATGGGCATTGGCCTCTCCAAGCTGGCGGAGGAAGACCCCACCTTTAGAACCTACACCGATCAGGAGACGGGCCAGACCATCATCGCCGGTATGGGCGAGCTTCATCTGGAAGTCATCGTCGACCGCCTGCTCCGGGAGTTCAAGGTAGAAGCCAACGTGGGCGCGCCCCAGGTTGCTTATAAAGAGACGGTCCGCCGTCTGGCCGACGTGGATTACAAATACGCCCGTCAGTCCGGTGGTAAAGGCCAGTACGGTCACGTCAAGATCAAGCTGGAGCCCAACGAGAGCGGCAAAGGCTACGAGTTCAGAAACGCCATCGTGGGCGGCGCCATCCCGAAGGAGTATATCGGCTCTGTCGACGCTGGTATCCAGGGAGCCATGCAGGCGGGCGTCTTAGCCGGTTATCCGGTGGTTGACGTCATCGTCACCCTCTATGACGGTTCTTATCACGAGGTCGACTCCTCTGAAATGGCATTTAAGATCGCCGGTTCCATGGCGTTCAAAGAGGCCATGAAGAAGGCGGACCCCGTCATCCTGGAACCCATCATGAGAGTCGCCGTCAATATTCCTGAGGAATATATGGGCGACGTCATCGGAGACCTCAACTCCCGCCGTGGCCAGATCCAGGGCATGGAAGCGGTCTTCGGCGCGCAGGAGATCAAGGCCTTTGTGCCGCTGTCTGAAATGTTCGGCTATTCCAACGCCCTTCGTTCCAAATCCCAGGGCCGCGGTCAGTACGTCATGGAGCCTTCGCACTACATTGAAGTGCCCAAGTCCATTGCGGAAAAGATCATGAGCACCAGAGGCAAAAAGGACTAATCGTCACCCCGCTTGCGGAGCGCGATTTTCAGGTGCCGGGAGGCCCCGTTTTTGCGCAAAGAAACGCGGTGTTATTCCCGGAAAACACTTGAATTTCCTATGAATTATTGCTACAATACAAATTGTAGTCTGCGTACAAAATCAGTAAGAAAATTAAAGGAGGCCACACGAAAATGGCAAAGGCTAAGTTTGAAAGAAATAAGCCCCATATTAACATCGGTACCATCGGCCACGTTGACCACGGTAAAACGACTCTGACCGCTGCGATCACCAAGACCCTGGGCATGCAGGGCCAGGCTGAGTTCGTCGCATACGATATGATCGATAAAGCTCCCGAAGAGAGAGAGCGCGGCATCACCATCAACACCGCTCACGTTGAGTACGAGACTCCCAACCGTCACTATGCGCACGTTGACTGCCCGGGACATGCTGACTATGTTAAGAACATGATCACCGGTGCTGCCCAGATGGACGGCGCTATCCTGGTTGTTTCCGCTGCTGACGGCCCCATGCCCCAGACCCGTGAGCACATCCTCCTGTCCCGTCAGGTTGGTGTTCCTTACATCGTTGTCTTCATGAACAAAGCGGACCAGGTTGACGATCCCGAGCTCCTGGAGCTGGTCGAGATGGAAATCCGTGACCTCCTCAGCAGCTACGACTTCCCCGGCGACGATACCCCCATCATCACCGGTTCCGCTCTGAAAGCGCTGGAAGCTCCCAACGATCTGAGCGATCCTGCATACAAACCCATCCTGGACCTGATGGAAGCTGTCGACTCCTACATTCCGACTCCGGAGCGCAAAGCCGACCTGCCTTTCCTGATGCCTGTTGAGGACGTCTTCACCATCACCGGCCGTGGTACTGTTGCCACCGGTAGAGTGGAGCGTGGACAGCTGAAGACCTCCGACGAAGTCGAGATCATCGGTCTGACCGACGAAAGAAAGAAAACCGTCGTTACCGGTATCGAGATGTTCCGCAAGATCCTCGACTACGCTGAGGCTGGCGACAACATCGGCGCGCTGCTGCGTGGTATCCAGAGAACGGAAATCGAGCGCGGACAGGTTCTGTGCAAACCCGGTTCCATTCATCCCCACACCAAATTCCGCGGCCAGGTCTATATCCTGAAAAAAGAAGAGGGCGGCCGTCATACCCCGTTCTTCAATAACTATCGTCCGCAGTTCTATTTCAGAACCACCGACGTTACCGGCGTCATCTCCCTGCCCGAGGGTGTTGAGATGTGCATGCCTGGCGATAACGTCGAGATGGACGTTGAGCTGATCACCCCGATCGCTATCGAAGAGGGCCTGCGTTTCGCTATCCGTGAGGGCGGCAGAACGGTTGGTTCCGGCGTTGTCATCAAGATCAACGAATAATTCGATTTTCTATGTAAGAAAAGCACAGGATACCAAATGTATCCTGTGCTTTTTTGTTTGTGATAAAAAGAAAGCGGAGAATCCGTTCGGATTCTCCGCTTTGTTCGGTAAATTTTACTCGGTAATCTCGTTGGTTTCCGGGCTGCGGAAGAGCAGGGAAATGCACCAGATGCCGGCCAGGGCAACCAATGTATAAATGATGCGGCTGACGGCGGCGGCTTGTCCGCCGAATGCCCAGGCGACCACGTCAAAGGAAAAAATACCGATGGCGCCCCAGTTGAGTGCGCCGATAATCACCAGGACTAACGCAATTTTATCCAGCATAAGAACTCCTTCTCCGCGCGGCAGTGAGTAAAAGCGCGCTTTCCAAACCGCGCGGCCGTGGAAAGCGGCGGGAAAAGCGGGGACGGGAAAATGCTGTTTGCTGCTTTTCCATGCAGTAAGTAGTCTGCCCGATTCAGGGGAAAATATGCGTGGGAGGGCGCAAACGGAAGAATCCGGGAGAGAATCTGGAATGAACCGGAAATGATGGCGAAATTTCATGAATTGTCTCTTCATATGGAACAAAATGCATAGAATCTTGGTGTTTTCCGTGGTTTTTTTGAGGAGCTTTTCTCTTGCAAACCCATATAAATAGGTATATCATTAATGAAATAGCGATATTTTTATAAGGGTCCCAAAGCCCGATGAGGGAGGTAATGGAATGGATCAAGTGATTGCTAGGCTGCTGGAAGTCGACAAGGAAGCTGCGAAGCTGGTCGACGACGCCAAAGAGGAATTGGAAAAGATCAAAGAGGCCATGGAAGGCGAAAAGTTACAGTTTAAACAGGCCTATATAGAGAGAGCCAAACGAAGGATTCAGCTGCTCGAAAAGGAAGAAAACGAGCACATGGACAAGGCAAGCGCTGAGCTGGCCGAATACTACAACAAGCGGCAGCAGCAGCTCCAAGAGACCTATGACGAGCGTCACGAGGCGTGGGAGCAGACTATTTTTGATCGCTGCCTGGCCAAATAGCAAAGGTTTGACGCATGGTCCTCCGCGCGGACGATGCGATGACTGGAAAACAAAGCGCGGAGAAATGGCGGTTAAAAATGCTCGATTCTTTGTCCAATAAAGCAATTTTGACAAAAGCCAGAGCGATGTACGGCAAGCGCCTGACATCGGAGGACTATAACGAAATGATGCGGATGCAATCGGTGAACGACATCACGGCGTATCTCAAAAACGAGACGTGGTATGGCGATGTTTTGGCCCCCATCAGCGAATCAACGGCCCATCGTGGACAGGTGGAAAACCTGATTCGGCGCAGTGTCATCGAGCGGTACACGAAACTCCTGCGCTATGATTTTTCCAAGGGCAACAGCTTTTATTCGTATCTGATCATCCGCTCGGAAATTATCTTGGTCCTCTCTTGTATGCGGATGCTCAATTCCCATTCCAGCGATGAGTTTATCATCACCCTGCCCACCTATATGATCCGGTACGCCAGCTTTGATTTGATGGGCCTTGCCAAGGCCAGAAGCTACGACGATCTGCTTCGAGTGGTCGAACACACCGAGTACTATGACATCATCAAAGCCTACCGGCCGAAAAAGGGCAGCGAATATATCGATCTCATCGGCTGCGAGAGCGCGCTGATGACCTACTATTACCAAAAGGTCTATGCGCTCATCAAAAAGGACTACGGCGGGGACACCCGCAAGCAGCTGGAGGATTTATTCGGGTCGGAGATCGATATCCGGAATGTGAGCCTCATTTACCGGCTCAAGCGTTACTACCGTTATAAGCCCGACCAAATCCGAGCCCTGCTCATCAAGGCCCCGGGCAAAATGACAGCCCGGCTGCTGACGGAGCTAGTGGACGCGGCCAATCCCAAAGCGTTTATCGCGGTGCTCAAAAGGACGCCCTTTGGACGCTTTTACGACGGAGAACGCTTTACGCACATTGAAAATGTGACGGATAAAACCAGTTACCACACCAATGCCAAGCTGCTGCGCTTTACCATTGAGGCGCCGGTCGCCTTGGCTGCTTATATGAACTGCATCGACCTGGAGGTCGAAAACATCTTTTGCATCATCGAAGGCGTGCGCTATCAGGTCCCGGTGGAGGAAATTGACCGCCTTCTGGTCTAATCCTCGGGTGCGGGCCGCGCCCGCGTCGGAGCGGACACCTGGCACGACGGAAGAAAAAATAGAGCGATGGAGTAGGATATGTTAAAAAGTAATGGATGTCTATGGTATTTAATATCAGGAAAGGAGGTGTAGCTGGTGTCGATTACAAAGATGGCGCTTGTAGAGATTCAGGGGGAAGAGAAGTACTTGGATGAGGCTTTGCGGCGGGTGGCTAAGAGTGAAATGTTCCAGCCCGAGCCCTTTACTTCTTTTAGTGAATACGCGGCAGGCGTCACCGCAATGGAAGGCCACAACCCTTACAGCGATATGCTCCGTAAGGTCATGGGGATTGCCGACACCTTTGAGGTAACGCTTCAGTACAAGGACTTTGCACAGCTCGACCTTTCGGTGGAGGAGATTCCACCCTATATCGACCAGCTGCAAAGCCGGGTATCAGCCCTTCGTGAGGAGAAAAAGAGCTTAGAGAATCTAGCGGAGGCGCATCAGCAGACGCTGACCCATCTGCGCCACATCATTTCCCTGCACGTCAATTTCGACGAAATTTTCTCCCGTCACTTTTTAAAGGTGCGCTTCGGACGGCTGCCGGTGGACAGCTATCCCAAGCTCAGCTACTACGAGGAGAAGCCCTTTGTCTTTTATTCTTTTGACAACGACGGCGCCTATCATTGGTGCATGTACCTGACCGCGGACGAGGATCAGGAGGAGATCGACGGCATCTTTAACGCCCTGTTCTTCGAGCGGATGTGGATTCCCGACTACGCCCACGGCACGCCGGAGAAGGCCATTGAGTCCATCCAGGCGGAGATGGCGGAAAAGTCGGAGCGGTTAAAAGAAGTCAGGGAACAGATCAAGCAGGTTTACCGGGAAGAGGTCGACAAGTTTTTGATGATCTATTCCAAGCTCCAGTTTTTGAGCGACGCCTACGATCTCAGGCGCAACGCGGTCATCCTCCGGGGCAAGTTCCACATCCTGGGCTTTATCCCCGAGAAGGAGTACGACGAGTTCATGCTCTCCTTCCTCGACCTGTACAAGGTGGAGGTGCAGAGCCGGCCACTGGACCAGACGGCCCAGGTCAACGTGCCGGTAAAGCTCAAGAACAATCGCTTTGTCCGGCCCTTTGAAATGTTCGTCACCATGTACGGATTGCCGGGCTATCACGACATTGACCCGACGCCCTTCGTGGCCTTTACCTATACCTTCCTCTTCGGCCTGATGTTCGGAGATTTGGGCCAGGGCTTGGTCATCTCCTTGGTGGGATGGCTGATGTGGAAGCTCAAAAAGATGATGCTCGGACGGATCATGATGCGCATCGGCGTCTCCTCCGCGGTCTTCGGCTGTGTATATGGCTCGGTGTTCGGCTTTGAGCACCTGTTAGACCCGGTGTACAAGATGCTGGGATTCGCGGAAAAGCCTATTGAAGTCATGGCGCCCGCCACTACCACCAACATTTTGCTGGTGGCCATCGGCCTAGGTATCTTCATCATCCTGCTCTCCATGGTGTTTAACATCATCTTGGGGCTCAAGCAGAAGAACCTGGAACGGGCCCTCTTCTCGCAAAACGGCCTGGCGGGCTTCATCTTCTACGGCGCCGTGATCTACGCCGCCGTGGGGACCCTCACCGGCATGAACGTGATGAATCCCATCTACGTCATCTTCCTGATTGTCATCCCGCTGCTCGTCATCTTCCTCAAGGAACCTTTGGGCAAGATGGCCGCCAAACGCAAGGGACTCTTCGAGGAGGGAGTCGGCAACTTCATTGTGGTCGGCTTCTTCGAGATGTTTGAGATCCTGCTTAGCTTTATCAGTAACACCATGTCCTTCCTCAGAGTGGGCGGGTTCATCCTCAGCCACGCGGGCATGATGGCCGTGGTATTGACCCTGGCCGAGATGGTCGGCGCGGGGGCGAGCCCCTTGGTCATTGTCATCGGCAACGTCTTTGTCATGTGCATGGAGGGACTCATCGTGGGCATCCAGGTCCTGCGTCTGGAATTCTACGAGATGTTCAGCCGCTTCTTCGAGGCCGAGGGCGATCCCTATGAGCCCATGAAGGTCAGCTACCAGGCATAGAAGCATAAGCCTTCCGCGCCTGTACTTCACATAAATAGAACATTATATTTGGAGGAATTATGATGAGTAAAATGGTAATGTTTTTAATTCCCGCAGCCATCGTCGCCCTTGCAGCTATGGTCATGATGCCCATGTGCAAGCGCTCCATTGATAAGAAAAGTGCCAAACGCCGCGTCGTCATCAACCTTTCCGTCTTTTTCGGCGCCATCGCTTTGTTTGCCGCGACCCCCATCGGCGGCATGATCGCCTCCGCCGCTGAGCCCGCCGCCGCGGCAGCCGCCACCGGCCTCACCGTCGGTTCCGGTCTCGGACTGCTGGCCGCCGCCCTGGTAACGGGACTGTCCTGCGTGGGCGCCGGTATCGCCGTCGCCGCCGCCGCTCCCGCCGCCATCGGCGCAGTCAGCGAGGACCCGAAGGCCTTTGGTAAATCCATGATCTTCGTGGTTCTGGGCGAAGGCGTCGCCCTGTACGGCCTGCTTATCTCCATCCTGATCATCAATAAGCTCTAATGCCTGCGCATCCCGGGAAAGGGGAAAAGGTCCTATGAAATTCTTTCTCATCAGCGACAACGTGGATACCAGCGTGGGCATGCGCCTGTGCGGTATCGAGGGCGTTGTCGTCCACGAGGCACAGGAAGTGGAGGAGGCGCTACAACAGGCCTCCCAGGACGAAGAGGTGGGCATTATACTCATCACCTCCAAGCTCATGGAGCTGTGCCCCGACACCATCTACGACATGAAGCTATACAGCAAACGACCGCTGATCGTGGAAATTGGAGACCGCCACGGTTCCCAACAGATTTCCGACGCGATCACGCAATACGTACGGGAGGCCATCGGCATCAAGATTTAAGCCGGGCTTTCCATGTCCGCCAGGACCCAGGGCACAGGCAAACTGTCTGCGGCCGGGGAAGGCGAAAGAAATTCCGCCTGCATCGGGCAGGCAGACCATTGGAGGTGGTATAGATGGCTTCCCTGCAAGAAAGAGCCAAAAAAATCGAAGCGGATATCATGGAACATGCCAATGAAGAAAAGGCGAAATACCTCCAGGAAGCGGAAGCTTATAAACGCAGCGAATTGGAAAAGGCTGAAAACGAAGTCCTCAATGAGTCCTATGAGAGAATCCAGGAGGCCGTGGCGGACATCCGCGTGCGGACCGCCCATTTGATTGCCAAAAGGGACTACGACGCCAAGCGCGAATTGTTCATCAAACGCCAGCAGCTCGGAGACCAAGTCTTTGACGCGGTCAAGGGGCGGCTGCGCTCCTATACAAAGACCCCTGATTACGAAAAAAAGCTCGTGGAGACTGCGGCAAAGCTGGGGCGGGAATACCCCCTGGCCCAGAGCGAACTGCGCTTTGCCCCAGGGGATGCAGCGCTCATGGCAAAGGCCGCCCAGGCCTTCGGCCAGCCCTGCGCCACCGCCGCCGACCCGAATATTGAAATCGGCGGCGTGGTCCTTGTCAACCTCGAAAAGGGAATCTATGTAGACGAGACGCTGGACAATACCTTGGAGGAACAGAAGGACTGGTTCTATCAGCATTCCGGCTTGTCCATCGACTAGTTTTCCGTCAGAGAGGTGAAAAAATTGAGCAACACTGTATATTCGATCAATGGACCGGTTGTCACCGTCAAGGAGACCAAGGACTTTTCCATGATGGAAATGGTCTATGTGGGGAACAAAAGGCTCATCGGAGAGGTCATTTCCATCACCGACGCCTTCACCACCATCCAGGTCTATGAGGTGACCACAGGCCTTCAGCCCGGCGAGCCGGTCTATTCAACCGGCAGCCCCATGTGCGCGACCCTGGGCCCCGGCATCCTGTCCAATATTTTCGACGGCATTGAGCGTCCGCTTAAACAGCTGGAACAGATGTCCGGCGCCTTTATTGGGAAAGGGTGCAACGTGGACGCCCTGGACGATGAGAAACTCTGGGATGTCAAGATCACCGTCAAGAAGGGCGACGCCCTCTCCGGCGGCCAGATCTACGGCACCACCCAGGAGACTCCCCTCATCGAGCACCGCTTTTTGGTCCCGCCCTCCCTGTCGGGAGAGGTGGTGGATACGGCCGAGAACGGAAAATATAAACTGAGCGACTGCATTGTCAAGCTAAAAGACAAAAAGGGCGCCATCCACGAGTTGACCCTCTGCCAGAAGTGGCCCATCCGGATTCCCCGTCCGGTGGATAACCGCCTGCCCATCGCCATGCCCCTCATCACCGGCCAGCGTGTCATCGACACTCTGTTTCCCATCGCCAAGGGCGGCACGGCGGCGGTCCCCGGGGGCTTTGGCACCGGCAAGACCATGACCCAGCATCAGCTGGCCAAGTGGTGTGACGCGGACTTAATCGTCTACATCGGATGCGGGGAGCGCGGCAACGAGATGACCCAGGTCCTCGAGGAGTTCTCCGAGCTCATCGACCCGAAATCCGGCAAGGCCCTCACCGACCGGACGGTCCTCATCGCCAACACCTCCAACATGCCGGTGGCGGCCCGTGAGGCCTCCATCTACACCGGCATCACCTTGGCCGAGTATTACCGAGACATGGGGTATCATGTGGCCATCATGGCCGACTCCACCTCCCGCTGGGCCGAGGCGCTCCGCGAAATCTCCGGACGATTGGAGGAGATGCCCGCGGAGGAGGGCTTCCCGGCTTACCTGCCCAGCCGCCTGTCCGAATTCTACGAGCGCGCGGGCTTCATGGAGACCCTTTCCGGCAACGACGGCTCGGTGTCCATCATCGGCGCCGTTTCCCCCCAGGGCTCCGACTTTTCGGAGCCTGTCACCCAGAATACCAAGCGCTTTGTCCGCTGCTTCTGGGCGCTGGATAAGTCGCTGGCCTACGCCCGTCACTATCCCGCCATCAACTGGACGTCCAGTTACAGCGAATATATCGACGATTTGTCCAAGTGGTACAAGGAAAACATCGACCCCACTTTCCTCAGAAAGCGACAGGAGCTTTCCAGCATCCTGCAAGAGGAAAGCAAGCTCATGGAAATCGTCAAGCTCATCGGTTCCGATGTGCTGCCCGACGACCAGAAGCTGGTAATTGAAACGGCCCGGGTCATCCGCGTGGGCTTTTTGCAGCAAAACGCTTACCACAAGGACGACACCTATGTCCCGCTGCAAAAGCAGTTAAAAATGATGGAGGTCATCCTCCACCTCTATAACCGCTCCAAGGAGATTGTGGCCACCGGGCTGCCGCTGTCGAGCATCCTGCAGACGGGACTCTTTGAAAAAGTTTCCAAGATGAAATATGATATCCCCAACGACCAGCCGGAACTGTTTGACGAGTACATGGCGGATATTGATAAACAGCTCAGTGAAGTACACTAAGACAAGAGGAGGAATAACAAGATGAGCCTTCAATTTGTTGGACTCAAAGAGATTAACGGCCCCCTTGTCGTGCTGGATCATGTGCCACAAGTCAGTTTCGAGGAAATGGTGGAGCTGACCCTGGAAGACGGCAGCAGCAGAATGGGCCGCGTCGTCCAAATCCAGGGGGACCGGGCCATCATCCAGGTGTTCGAGGGAACCAGAGGTCTTTCATTAAAGAATACACGCACCCGCTTCTTAGCCCATCCTATGGAGATGCCGCTGGCCAAGGAAATTTTGGGCCGCGTCTTCAACGGCTCTGGCCGTCCCATCGACGGGCTGGGGGAGGTCTATCCGGAGAAGTTCGCGGACATCAACGGCAAGCCCATCAACCCCGTGGCCCGCAGCTATCCGAGAAACTATATTAACACCGGCATCTCGTCCATCGACTGCCTGATGACCCTGATCCGCGGCCAGAAGCTGCCCATCTTCTCGGGCTCGGGCATGCAGCACAACAAGCTGGCGGTCCAGATCGTCCGCCAGGCCCAGATCGCCAAGGACTCCGGCCAGGAGTTCGGCATCGTCTTTGCCGCCATGGGCGTCAACAACGACGTGGCCGATTACTTCCGGGCGTCCTTCCAGGAGTCGGGGGTTATGAAGAACGTCACCATGTTCTTAAACCTTTCCAACGACCCCATCATCGAGAGAATCCTGACCCCCCGCTGCGCCCTGACCGTGGCGGAGTATCTGGCGTTTGAGCAGAACATGCACATCCTGGTCATCCTCACCGATATGACCTCCTATTCCGAGGCCCTGCGGGAGTTCTCCTCCTCCAAGGGCGAAATCCCCGGAAGAAAGGGCTACCCCGGCTACCTCTACTCCGACCTTGCCTCCCTGTATGAGCGGGCCGGCGTTATCGAGGGATCCCAGGGCTCGGTGACCCAGATCCCCATCCTCACCATGCCCAACGACGACATCACCCACCCGGTGCCCGACCTGACCGGCTACATCACCGAGGGACAGATCGTTCTGGACAGAAGCCTCGACCAGATGGGCGTCTATCCGCCGGTTTCGGTGCTGCCCAGCCTGTCGCGTCTGATGAAGGACGGCATCGGCGAGGGCTATACCCGGGCCGACCATCCGGCCGTTTCCAACCAGCTCTTTGCCGCCTACGCCAAGGTGCAGGACGCCAGAAGCCTGGCGTCGGTCATCGGCGAGGATGAGCTTTCGCCGCTGGACAAAAAGTACATGGAGTTCGGCAAGATGTTCGAAAAGCATTTTGTGGGTCAGTCCTTCGACGACAACCGGACCATCGACCAGACCCTGGACCTGGGCTGGACGCTCCTGTCCATGCTGCCGGTAGAGGCATTGGACCGCTTGGATCAGGCCGATATCGACAAATACTACGACCCGGCCAAAGCGGAAAACCTCAAATAAGGAGCGCCACATTCCATAGAAAGGGGGCCTATGATGAGAAACAATGTATTTCCCACCAAGGGAAACCTACTCAGCACCAAAAAATCGATGGCCCTTGCCAAGATGGGCTTCGAACTGCTCGACCGCAAACGCAATATCCTGGTGCGGGAGATGATGCAGCTCATTGACAAAGCAAACTCGCTCCGCAGTGAGATTAATGACGTTTACAATCAGGCATACAAGGCGCTGCAGATGGCCAACATCACCTTGGGCATCTGCGAGGACATTGCCAAGTCCGTGCCGGTGGAGCAGGGGGTGCAGATCACTTACCGCAGCGTCATGGGGGTGGAGATTCCCACCGTGACCATCGACACCAGCGAGCTGCAAATGCCCTATGGCTTTTTAGGTTCCAACTCCCAGCTCGACAAGGCCTATATTTCTTTTTATAAGGCGAAGCTTGTCACGGTGGAGCTGGCGGAAATTGAGAACAGCGTCTACCGTCTGGCCAACGCCATCAAGAAGACTCAAAGCCGCGCCAATGCCCTCAAAAACATCATCATTCCCAATTTCGAGGAGACGACCAAGTTTATCACCGACGCCCTCGAGGAAAAGGAGCGGGAGGAATTTTCCCGGCTCAAGGTCATCAAGAGCAGCAAAGAGCGGAAAAAAGTCGAACAATAAGTATTATTTGAAGAAAGAAATACAATTTGTATTTCTTTCTTCTTGCTTTTTGACGAAAAGTAAAAGAAGAAGGGCCTCCCCTTGCCGGGGAAGCCCTTCTTTTTATGGTAGGGGAGGCAGGCAAGGCGTATCCCTGTTGCCCAATACCGCGCGCTCAAAATGGGGCGCGCGCCCCGCTTTGTGCGCAAAAAAACAGCCGCTGAAAGCGGCTGTTAGAAGTATCGAAGTGGAAAGGCTTTGTCTTTACAGCCCCAGCCGCATCCGGTGCATGGTGGGGGAGAAGCCGGCGCGCTCATAGAGGCGGATGGCGCCTTTGTTTTCATCCAGCACATTGAGTTCCACATAATCGAGCCCCCGGGTCCTGGCCCAGTCTTTCACGGCGGAAAGGAGGCTGGAGCCGAGGCCCCGGCCCCGGGCCTCGGGATGGACGCACAGGTCCATGAGATAGGCAAATCGGTGGGGGACGATGCAGCAAAAGTCGGGGGTCTCCTGCTCTTGGAGCAGTGCAAAGCCCAGGACTTGCCCCTCCTCTTCGGCCACCAGAACCGCGGCGGTGCCGTCGGACAGGGCCACTTCCAGGAAGTGGCGGTCGGGTCCCGCGGCCCGGCAGCTCTCGGGCTGAAGACGCGCCATTTCGGCAAAGAGCAGCTGATAGAGGGTATCGATGGCGTCCAGGTCGCCGGGCGCGGCAGGTCGAATGGGCATGGAGTCCTCCTAAAGATACCGGCGGACCGGCTTAGTTTTTTAAGCTGTGGATGGGGGCGGGAATCTGTCCGCCGCGGGAAATAAATTTGAGGGGGGAAGCGGCATTGACCTTCATGACCGGTCCGCCGCCCAGCAGTCCGCCGAAGGAGAGTTCCTCGCCCACCGTCTTCCCGATGGCGGGGATGAGGCGGACGGCGGTGGTCTTCTGGTTGATCATACCGATGGCGGCCTCATCGGCGATGATGGCCGATATGGTCTCGTCGGGGATGTCGCCGGGGACCACGATCATGTCGAGTCCCACCGAGCAGACGGCGGTCATAGCTTCCAGCTTTTCGATGGTCAGCGCGCCGGAGCGGGCGGCGCTAATCATGCCCGCGTCCTCGGTGACTGGGATAAAGGCGCCGGACAGTCCGCCCACATGGGAGGAGGCCATGACGCCGCCCTTTTTGACCGCGTCGTTTAAAAGGGCCAGGCAGGCCGTGGTGCCGTGGGCGCCGCAGCTCTCCAGACCCATCTCCTCCAGAATGTGGGCCACGCTGTCGCCGATGGCCGGAGTGGGGGCCAAAGAGAGGTCCACGATGCCGAAGGGGACGCCCAAGCGGCGGGAGGCCTCAAAGGCCACCAGCTGGCCGATGCGGGTGATCTTGAAGGCGGTCTTCTTAACGATGTCAGCCACCTCGGTGATGTCACAGTCCCCAGCCTTTGCGAGGGCCGCGCGGACCACGCCGGGTCCGGAGACGCCCACGTTGATGACGCAGTCCGGCTCGCCCGCGCCGTGGAAAGCGCCGGCCATGAAGGGATTGTCCTCGGGGGCGTTGCAGAAGACCACCAGCTTGGCGCTGCCGATGCAGTCCCGGTCGGCGGTGAGGAGGGAAGCCTCCTTGACCTTGTGGCCCATGAGGGCGACAGCGTCCAGGTTGATGCCGGTCTTGGTGGAGCCGATGTTGACCGAGCTGCAGACATGCTCGGTCCGGGCCAGCGCCTCCGGGATGGAGTTGATGAGTTCTAAGTCGCCGGCGGCAAAGCCCTTGTGGACCAGCGCCGAGTAGCCGCCGATGAAGTTGACGCCCACGGCGTTGGCGGCCCGCTCCAGTGTCAGGGCATACTTGACCGGGTCGCCCTTGGAGGCGGCGGCCAGCATGGCGATGGGGGTGACGGCGATGCGCTTGTGGATGATGGGCACGCCGTACTGGGTTTCCAGATCGCACCCCACCTTGACCAGGTTTTGGGCGCAGCGGGTGATCTTTTCGTAAACCTTGCGGCAAGAGGTGTCGATGTCCCCGTCGCAGCAGTCGAGCAGGGAGATCCCCATGGTGATGGTGCGGATGTCCAGGTTCTCGTCCTGGATCATGGTGATGGTTTCCAGTATATCACTGACATTTAACATCAAAGAATTCGTCCTTTCCCTTTGCGATAAAACTCTAGGCGCGGAAAAGATTTCCTGCGCGGCGCCGGTCTCTTGCGGCGAGAGTGTTCCCGCGCGCAGCGGCGTTTTGGCATGGCCCAGGCCCTTTTTGAGAAGCGGCCCACCTGCACTGTGAGAAGGCCTTTCCGGGAAGCGGTGTCCTCTGCATGCCGCGGGACCCGCGCGGAGCATTGGGCGCGCCGCTATGGCCCCGTATGGTATCTAGGAGCGAGAGCCCACTTCGTTGCGATGCGGGGCTTGTGATGGCGCTTGCCCCATCCTTAAGGGGATTCACTTTCCGAGAAACAGGATCCGTAATGGGCCTTACCTGTCTTTGGTGCGCGGGCCAAAGCGCTAGATGCGGTGCATGGTGTTGAAGATGTCCTCATGCATGACGTGGATGGACAGGTTGAGGCTTCCGCCCAGCTCGTTCATCGAGTCGACCAGATGGGTGAAGCTGCCGGTGAGCCCGGTGATGTCCACGAGCATAATCATGGCGAACATGTCCTGCAGGACGGACTGGGTCACCTCGATGACATTGGCGTTTTGTTCGGCGCAGATGTTGCTGACTTTGGCGAGAATTCCGACCATATCTTTACCGATGACTGTGATAACAGCGCGCATAAATCATTCCTCCATTGTTTTTCCTCTTAACCGCGGCCTCCGATTTAGGACCGGCGGACATTTGTTTCTATTTTAACATATCTGGGCAGGAGATAACAGGGCGCAGGGGATAAATTTTTGCGCGGGTGAGTTTTCATTTTTTGTGTTCTATGTTATGATAAGGCTATCGGGCGAGGCGGAAATTCCGCCCCGCCCAAAGGGATTGCCCAGCGGCATACCGAGTGAAGGAGAAGAATTCGCGTAGTGACGGCGAAGAAAGAGGGAATATGATGGCCACCAAGATTTACGACAGCCACACCCACAGTGATAACTCCCCGGATGGTTACCATTCGGTCACGTTTTTGTGCGAGAACGCCATCCGCAAGGAAATGGCGGGTTTTGCCCTGACCGATCACTGTGACATCAATGTCTATTTCCAGGATAAATACGACAAGACCATCCGCCAGTCCAATTTCGAGATGCTCAAAGCAAAGTCCATCTTTTCCGACCGGTTGGAGCTCTCCGCCGGGGTGGAGCTGGGGCAGCCCTTGCAGGCGCTGGAAAACGCCGAGCATGTGCTCTCCTCCTACGACTTTGACTTTGTCATCTGCTCGCTGCACAATAACCTCAACCAACAGGACTATTACTTCATCAACTATAACGACCCGGATTTGGACATCAAGGCCCTCTTCGACCGCTATTTTGAGGAGCTCATGGAAACCATCGCCTGGGGCAAGTTCGACGTGCTGGGCCATCTGACCTACCCGCTGCGATATATGAACGGCATTTATAAAAAGAATTACAGCTTCCTCGACCACTACTACGACGAAGTGGTGGCTGTCCTCAAAGGCCTCATCGAGCGGGGGAAGGGCATCGAAATCAACACCTCCGGGCTGCGCCAGCCGGTGGGAGTGACTCTGCCCGACCTGCCCTATCTGAAGCTCTACAAGGAGCTGGGCGGCGAAATTCTCACCATCGGTTCCGATTCCCACACGGCCCAGGATATTGGCGCGGGCATCAGGGAGGGCATTTTGCTTGCGAAAGAGGCGGGATTTACGCACTATACCTTCTTCCACGAGAGAAAGCCCAAGATGATCAAAATAGAAGATTAACCGGAAAACACCGGCGCTTGGAAGGCAAGCGTCCGGTGTTTTTTGCAGGAAACAGAGGGGCTCCCTTGCGTTTCCTGTTAAAAATTGATATAATATGAGCCAAAATCTTCGTGCTAAGCGCGGAGGAAAAAAGAAAGAGGAGTGGTATGCATGGATAAGCTGCTGAAAATTTTAAACGAGAACGCCAGGCTCTCCAACGCGCAGATCGCCGCGATGTTGGGCCGTACGGAGAGTGATGTGGCAGCCGCCATCGATCGCTATGAAAAAGAGGGCATCATCCGTGGATACCGCGCCGTAGTCGATTGGGACAAGACCGACCGCCAGTTTGTGACCGCCCGCATCGAGATCAAGGTCACCCCGAAAAAGGGGCAGGGCTTTGAGGAAATCGCCGAGGCCATCACCCAGTTCGACGAGGTGGAGACGGTCTACCTCATGTCCGGCGGCTATGACATCGCCGCCACCGTCACCGGAAAGACGTTCCAGGAAGTGGCCATGTTTGTGGCCCACCGTCTGGCTCCACTGGACTCGGTCCAGTCCACCGCCACCCATTTTGTCCTGCGCCGGTATAAAGAGCGGGGTATCATGATCAAGGATGAGCCGGTGGACGAGAGGGGGATGGGTTCGCTGTGAGGGACTACAAGGACATTCTTTCCCCCAAAATCCAGGCGCTCAAACCCTCGGGCATCCGACGGTTTTTCGACATCGCCAACGAGATGGAGGGGGTCATTTCCCTGGGCGTGGGGGAGCCCGATTTTAAAACGCCCTGGGCCATCCGGGAAGCGGGCATCCGCTCTCTGGAGCAGTCCAAGACCTGGTACACGGCCAACGCCGGGCTCCAGGAGCTAAAATCCGAAATCTGCCGGTATCTGGAGCGCCGGTTTCATTTGTCCTACGACGACCGCCGGGAGATCATGATCACCGTGGGCGGCTCGGAGGCCATCGACGCGTGCATCCGCGCTTTTGTAGAGGAGGGGGACGAGGTCCTCATCCCAGAGCCCAGTTTTGTGGCCTATCACCCCATCACCGTCCTGGCGGGCGGCGTGCCGGTGGCCATCCCAACTAAACAGGAGGACCATTTCCGGCTGACACCGGAGGACCTCAAAGCCCACATCACCGAGAAGACCAAACTCTTGGTCCTACCCTATCCCAACAATCCCACCGGCGGGGTCATGCGCCGGGAGCACCTGGAGGCCATCGCCGAGGTGCTGCGGGACACCGATATCATGGTGCTCTCGGATGAAATTTACGCGGAGCTGACCTACGGCTCCCGCCATGTGTCCATCGCCAATATCGAGGGGATGAAGGAGCGCACCGTGGTGGTCAACGGCTTTTCCAAGACCTACGCCATGACCGGCTGGCGGCTGGGCTACGCCGTGGGCCCGGCGCCGGTGATGGAACAAATGCTCAAAATCCACCAGTACGCCATCATGTGCGCCCCCACTACCAGCCAGTACGCGGCGGTGGAAGCGGCGAGAAACTGCGACGACGCCATCGCCAGCATGGCCGACGAATACGACATGCGCCGGCGGCTGATTGTGGACGGTTTCAACCGGATCGGGCTGCCCTGCTTTGAGCCGGAGGGGGCGTTTTATGTCTTCCCCAGCATCCAGTCCACCGGTATGACTTCCGAAGAGTTCTGCGAGAGCCTTCTCTACCACGAGAAGGTGGCGGTGGTGCCGGGAACGGCCTTCGGCGAAAGCGGGGAAGGATTCTTTAGAGCCTCCTATTGTTACAGTGTCAACCATATCGTAGAAGCCCTGAGGCGCATCGAACATTTTTTACAGGGCCTTCAAAAATAACCGCGAAGCGCTCCGGCCGGACGCCGGGTGAGCTTTGCGAAAGGCGGGGAACGCAAGTTGGAAAAGGTCAGCGTCATCGAAACGCCCTCCTATGACCAGACGGTGGTGAACGCCGCGGTGGCGCGCCACTTTCAGCTGCACGGCATGGAGGAAAAGCTCCATCCCGGCATGAAAGTGCTCGTCAAGCCGAACCTTCTGCTTAAACGGCGGCCGGAGGAATTCACCACCACCCATCCGACGGTGGTCGAGGCGGTGATCGAGGCGCTCAAGGGGTACGGCGTCACCGATATTGTCATAGCGGATAGCCCCGGCGGGCTCTATACGCGGGTCCAGCTTGCCGCCATCTATCGGGCGTCCGGCATGGAGGACGTGGCCCGGCGCCAGGGCGTGGCCCTCAACCTGGAGACAGGCTCCGGGGAGGTGAGCGCGCCGGGGGCCAGATGCTGCGCCCGTTTTACCCTCATCGACCCGGTGCGCCGGGCGGACATGGTCGTCAGCGTGGGCAAGGTGAAAACCCACGGGATGACGGGCCTCTCCGGCGGCGTCAAGAACCTGTTCGGCTGTATTCCGGGGCTGATGAAGCCGGAGCTCCACTGCCAGTTTCCGGAAAAAGGATCTTTTGGCCATATGCTCGTGGACCTGTGCGAGTGCGTGCGTCCCGGCTTTACCGTCATGGACGGGGTGGAGGCCATGGAGGGGGACGGCCCCTCCGGCGGCACCATGCGGCGGGTGGGGCTGACTTTCGCGGCCGAAAATCCCTATGCGCTGGACTTAGGGCTCTGCCGGCTGATGGGGCTCGATGAAAGCAGCGTCCCCACCATCGCGGCGGCCAAAGAGCGGGGGCTCTCGGGCGGCTACGGCGAGGGAATGGAGATCGTGGGGGATTTTACCGACATCGCCCCCATCCCCGGCTACCAAAAACCCCGGAGCGCTTCGGTGGACTTTTCCGCCCATGTGCCCAGGATGTTTCGGCGCCCGGTGGCGTGGCTGGAAAAGAAGGCCTCGCCCAAGCCCGTCATCCGCAGGCAGGGCTGTATCGGCTGCGGCAAATGCGCCGAGAGCTGTCCGCAGAAGACCATTGCCATCGTGGAGAAGAAGGCGCGCATCGATTATAGCCGATGCATCAAATGTTTCTGCTGCCACGAGATGTGCCCGGTTAAAACTATCGACATCAAACGAAATCTCATTTTGCACCGCTAAAGGCGAGGGAAGGAAAGGAGTTCAAAGCACTTGGACGCAATCAAAATCAAAGCGCCGGCCAAGATCAATCTGTCCATCGACGTGGTGGGGAAGCGCTATGACGGCTACCACCTGCTCAGGATGATCAACCAATCCATCGACCTGATGGACACCGTGACGGTTTCCTTGGGGGAATTTGACGGCGTGGTCATCGAATGTGAGGACGAGCGGGTGCCCAAGGACGAGCGCAACACCGTTTACAAAGCCTGTCGCGCCTTTTTTGCCCATACGGGCAGGGAGCCGGTGGGGGTCAGGGTGGAAATCGAGAAGGAAATCCCCATCGAAGCGGGCCTCGCGGGCGGGAGCGCCGACGCTGCGGCCGTACTGGTGGCCCTCAATCACCTATTGGAAACGGGGCTTTCGGTGGAGGAGCTTTGCGGCATCGGTGAAAAGGTGGGCGCCGACGTGCCCTTCTGCATCCAGGGCGGCACCGCCTTCGTGGAGGGGATCGGCGAGGTGCTCAGCCCCCTGCCGCCCCTGCCCAAGTGCTATTTCGTCGTTTCCAAGCCCGACCTCTCCATCCGCACGGCGGACTGTTTCCGGGCCTTTGATGGGGAGGGCATCTCCCGCCGGCCCGACATCGACAAGATCACCGCGGCGGTCATCGCCGGGGAGATCGGGGAGATGGCGTCGAGCATGTGCAATGTGCTGGAAGAGGTGGGCCATTACGAGCAGATTGAGAGCCTCAAGGCCCTCATGCTCCGGGAGGACGCGCTGGGCGCCGTCATGAGCGGCAGCGGCAGCGCCGTGGTGTCCGTCTTCGAGGACAAGGGCGACGCCAAGCGCTGTGTGCGGGAGCTGGAGGCAGCCGGATATGCGGATACCTTTCTGTGTAAGCCTGTGGAGTACGGCTGTACCATTAAATAAAAGAAATCAAAAAAGCAGTCGCAAAAGCGGCTGCTTTTTTGTGGCGGGCGAAGGCCCGGAAGCCCTTTGCATGGAGATTTGCGAGTGAAACAATGCAAAGCCGCCCCTTTAACGAAGGGGCAGCTTTTTTGCACATGGGGGCGAAGTCCGGCTTTCCAGTTGTAAGCATCCATCCGGCCAATGCCGGATGGATGCTTTTGGCCTGCGGGGGCTCAGGACGATTTTTCCAAATCGTCCTTTTTGACGTGCAGGTCGATCTGGTTAAACGGGATCTCAATGTGGTTTTTGTCAAACTCCTTTTTGACCGCCTCATAGAGGTCGAAGTTTAAATCCCAATACTTGTCGCTGTCCACCCAGACCCGGCAGGCAATGTCGATGGAGCTGGCCGAATGGGCGCAGACCCGGATGACAGGCTCGGGTTCTTTGAGGGCCAGGGGATTTTCCTCCACCACCCGGCGCAGGATGTCCTTGGCCTTTTCCAAATCGCAGTCGTAGCCGATGGAAAAGGTCAGATCCAGCCGCCGGTGGTCCTCGGCGGAATAGTTGATGATCTTGGCGTTGGAAATCTGGCCGTTGGGGACAAAGATGCGCTTGTTGTCCGGGGTATTGAGCCGGGTGTAAACAAGCCCGATCTCACACACGGTGCCCGAGACGCCCTGTGCCTCCACCTCCACATAGTCGCCGATGGTGAAGGGACGGGTGAAGAGGATGAGCATGCCGCCCGCCAGGTTTTTTAAGCTGTCCTGGAGGGCCAGGGAGACGGCCAGTCCGGCGGCGCCTAAGATGGTAACGAAGGTGGTCACGGGGATGCCCAGGGTGCTGGCCACCGTGATGAGCAGCAGGGTCAGCAGCGTGACGTGGAGGATGGAGCGGATAAAGCCGTGGAGGGTGATGTCCAGCCGGCTCTTTTTGAGGCCTCTGGCGATGAGCTTCATGAGAATTTTGACGATGATGTAGCCTACGATGAAGACGATGACCGCATAGATCAGGGTGGGGAGATAGTCCACCACTTTATTGGAAAATGCTTTCCACATGGCGGAGAATTTGGACGTGTTTTCCGCCATGGTTTCCATAATGTTTTCCGCTGTGCTTTCCATGGGGGAGCCTCCTTTTCATGGATATAGGTCCGGTTTCCCGGCGCGATTTCATTATAATGGTTTTCGTTTTGAATTGCAATGAGCGCAGCCACCCGAAAAGTAGGGAAGTGGCACTAGTGCTATTTATAAAAAGTGTTGATTTTATTGGTTATCCGTATTACTCTATAAGAAAGGGTATGTCCATAATGGCGGATATTTCGGTGAGAGTTTGGCAATTTTCGCTAATTGCCGCCGTTGCGGGGGCATGTACATCACCATGATCTAAGGGAAAATTGGTGACGGCCCTGTGAATCTATGTGCGAGGAACGCTGTTTCCGCCGATAAAATTGGACGGCCCGAAGGCCATTGCAAGTTTGGTGACAGGGAGGGAATCCCAAAATAAAGGAGGACGCCTGATGCCATCTTTTTATAAGGTAAAAGATCAACTGCAAAAGGGGAAATATGCTTCCCAATTTGCTCGTCTTTACGCCCCCGACGCGGTGGGGAAGCAGGTACAGCGGTACTTGGCCGCTCTGGACCGCTTTGCCAGCCTTTTCGGGGACAACGGGGAGGTCTACCTCTTCAGCGCGCCCGGCCGCACCGAAATCGGCGGCAATCACACCGACCATCAGTGCGGACGGGTGCTGGCCGCCGCGGTAAATCTGGATATGATTGCGGTGGTATCCCCCAACATGAGCCGCACGGTGCGGATTAAATCCCACGGTTTTAATATGGACGTCATCGACATCGACCAGTTGGAATTCCAGCAGATCGAGTCGGGCACCTCGGCCTCCATCGTCCGGGGCATCCTGGCCCGCTGCAAGGAGCTGGGCTACCAGATTGGCGGCTTCGACGCCTACACCATCTCCGACGTTATCAAGGGATCGGGGCTCTCCTCCTCCGCGGCCTTTGAGGTGATGGTGGGCACCATTGTCAGCGAGCTCTATAACGGCGGCCGGATTCCGCCGGTGGAGGTGGCCAAAATCGGCCAGTATGCCGAGAACACCTACTTTAAAAAGCCTTGCGGCCTTATGGATCAGATTGCCTGCGCCCTGGGCGGATTTGTGGTCATCGACTTCGAGGACATGCAAAACCCGAAAATTCAGCGCATTCAATGCGATTTTTCCCGCTATGAACACGATCTGTTCATCGTGGATACCGGAGGCAGCCACGCCAACCTGACGACGGAATACGCGTCGGTAGCCCGAGAGATGTGGGCGGTGGCCCACGTCTTTGGAAAAAAGGTGCTCCGGGAAATAAAGCCGGAAGACTTTGTCAATTCCCTCTATGACGACCGCATCAATCTGCGCCGAAAGGTCAGCGACCGGGCCATTCTGCGGGCCATGCATTTCTTTGATGAAAACGAGCGGGTGCTCGACGAAGTGAAGGCGCTGCAAAATGGCGACTTCGAGCGATTCAAAGAGCTGGTCATCGCGTCGGGACGCTCCTCCTCCATGCTGCTGCAAAATATTTATGTGAGCCGGGAACCTGAGCGGCAGGGGCTGAGCCTCGGCCTTGCCATCACCGAGCAGGTGCTCCGGGGAAGGGGCGCCTGGCGGGTCCACGGCGGCGGCTTCGCGGGAACCATGCAGGCCTTGGTCCCCTATGATCTCTCCAAGCACTACAAGGTGACCATGCAACAGGCCATGGGGACGGGGAGCTGTCACGTCCTTTCGGTGCGAAAGGAAGGGGCGATTCGCCTCTCCCTACCGGAGGAAGAGGGGATCCATACGTGATTTTGGTAATAATTTAACAAAGATCTGCTCATAATTCGTATAAAAATAATGGGTTTCGTCGTTGAAAAAAAATGCAATCTATTGTATAATAAGACCCGATATCGTTTTAAAGCGGACAGGTAAACAAACCATTTTTCCTGGTTCTGTTTTAAAGAGAATTTTAGCCGAGGAGATAAAGAGTATGGATTGGAATTTAGCTTTATCAGTCATTTTGAGCGGCATTGTCATCGTTTTTCTCGCGCTGGTCATCTTGATTGCGGCGGTGCTGATCGTTGGTAAGATTATGACCTCCATCCAGGGCGGGGACAAAAAACCCAAAGCGCCCAAAACGGAGAAAAAAGCGGAGGAAGCAAAACCTGCCGCCAGCGCACCCCAAGCGGCAATGAAGGTAGAAAGAGGTATCCCCGGCGAGGTGGTCGCAGCGATTTCCGCAGCGGTGGCCAGTATCATGGGTTCCTCCTCCAACTTCACCATCCGCAGCGTCAAACGGGCGCGGGAAGCCCGTCCTGTCTGGAGCCTGGCAGGAATGATGAAAAACACAAAACCATTCTAAGGCCAAGGCGAAGATTTGACTGCATCATTAGAAAGGACGGGAATGTAATTCATGGAAGTTTTTGCAACATTTTGGGATTCGCTGCAAACAATGGCGGCGACCTCCGGTTTCGCCCAGTTCTTTGTGGGCGACGGCTGGAAATACGCGGTGATGATCGGCATTGCCTGCGTTCTTCTCTATCTGGCGATTGTCAAAAAGTTTGAGCCCCTGCTCTTATTGCCTATCGCATTCGGCATCTTGCTTGCCAACCTGCCTCTGGCAGCGCTGGGCGCACACGACGAGGGCGGCTTGCTTTACTATTTGTACTTCGGCGTCAAGAACGTCATCTATCCGCCGCTCATCTTCCTGGGCGTCGGCGCTATGACCGATTTCGGTCCCCTGATCGCCAACCCCAAGAGCTTCCTGCTGGGAGCCGCGGCACAGGTCGGCATCTTCTTGACCTTCTTGGGCGCACTGCTCATCGGCTTTACTCCCGCTGAGGCCGGCGCCATCGGCATCATCGGCGGCGCGGACGGCCCGACCGCCATTTACGTCACCTCAAAGCTGGCGTCCCACCTCTTAGGGCCCATCGCCATCGCGGCTTACTCGTATATGGCCCTGGTGCCCATCATTCAGCCCCCGATCATGAAGCTACTCACCACCAAGAAAGAGCGCATGGTCGTCATGGAGCAGCTCCGCCCGGTATCCAAGACCGAGAAGATTCTCTTCCCGATCCTGGTCACCCTGGTTGTCTCCTTGATGGTTCCCATGGCGGCTCCACTGCTGGGTATGCTGATGCTTGGTAACCTCTTTAGAGAGTCCGGCGTCTGCCAGCGTCTCTCCAGCACGGCGCAGAACGAGCTGATGAACATCGTCACCATCTTCCTTGGTATTTCTGTCGGTTCCACCGCTTCGGCGGACACCTTCCTCAACCTGCAGACACTGGGTATCATTGTCCTGGGTCTGGTGGCGTTCAGCGTGGGTACCGGCTGCGGCGTCCTGTTCGGTAAGATTATGTATAAAGTCACCGGCGGCAAGGTCAACCCCCTCATCGGTTCCGCGGGCGTTTCCGCCGTTCCCATGGCGGCCCGTGTTTCCCAGAAGGTGGGCCAGGAGGCCAACCCCGGCAACTTCCTGCTCATGCACGCTATGGGCCCCAACGTGGCCGGCGTCATCGGTTCCGCTGTGGCGGCAGGCGTTCTGCTGAGCATCCTTTCCTAGTCTCTTTTCGGCAAAATAACGGCGCGGAAATTTCCGCGCCGTTTTTGTTTACCGATCAACGAAGGCCCTGCGCCTCCATGAAAAAAGGACCGCCCTTCCGGGACGGTCCTTTTTTCATTGTATCGTTACTTACCCAGGCGGATCATTTCGTCAATGGCCCGACGGGCTTTGCGCCGCAGGCTTTCCTCAATCTCGATGACCTCGCCGCCGGTGCCCAAAAGGGCTTTGTAGACGTGAGCCAGGGTAGTCAGGCGCATGTCGGGGCAGATGAGCTTTTTGGAGAGCAGATGGAAGTTCCGCTTCGGGTGGCACAGGGAGAGGTAATCCCCCACGCTTTTTTCCGTGCCGATGATGACGTCGTCCTGGGTGCTCTCACAGTCGCGGATGATGTCCGCCGTGGAACCGATGAGATCAGCGTGGCGCAAGGCAGCCGCGGGACACTCGGGGTGCATCAGTACCCGGCAGCCGGGGTGGAGCGCCTTAGCGTCCAGTACGTCGTCCTCGGTGATCTGGTTATGGACCGGGCAGTAGCCGTCCCAAAGGATCACTTGCTTGGAGGGCACCTTCTCCCGAATGTAAGCGCCCAGGTTTTGATCGGGAAGGAAGAGGATGGTGTCGGCGTCCAGCCGCTCCACAATCTTCTGGGCGCTGGAGGAGGTGACACAGACATCGCTGACCGCCTTGAGCTCGGTGGTGGTGTTGACATAGGCCACCACCCTATGATCCGGGTGCTCTTTTTTATAGGCGATGACCCGCTCGGGCGGAATCTGCTCCGCCATGGGGCAGGTGGCCTCAGGGCAGGGGAGAATCACCTTTTTTTCCGGGGAGAGGATTTTTACCGTGTCCGCCATAAAGCGCACACCGCACAAGATCACGGTGTCGTAAGGGAGGTCCCGAGCTTTTTCGCTCAGGGCGAAGGAATCGCCCCGCAGATCGGCGATCTCCAGAATATCGGAGGACTGGTAGCTGTGTGCCAGAATCCCCACATTCTTTTCTTTTTTTAATTTCAGGATTTCTTCCTGCAATTGACGCACGCTCATGTTGTCACGCCTCTTCCCCATAAATTTAGAATTCCTAGAAAATTCATATGATTTTATTGATGTGCAAATTATTATATGATATAATGGGCCAAAAGTCAAGAAACGGGCCAGATTGGCCCTTCGATATATGAAGGTGAAAAAATGAAAATATCGACCAAAGGGCGCTATGGACTGCGCCTCATGCTGGACCTAGCCCTCTCCTATGAAAAGGGGCTGGTTTCTTTGCGGGACGTGGCGGCCCGGCAGGAAATTAGCGAAAAATATTTGGAACAGATCATCATGCCCCTGGGCCGGGCGGGCCTTGTCAAAAGTACCCGGGGAGCCCAGGGGGGCTACCGTCTCCAACTGCCGCCGGAGGAAATCTCGGTGGGGGATGTGCTCCGGGTGACCGAGGGAAGTTTGACGCCAGTGGGCTGTCTGGACGACACCCCCTGTGCCCGGAAGGACCAATGCGTCACTTATTCGGTATGGGGCCGGGTGCAGGAGGCCATCACCGACGTGGTGGACCACATCACCCTGCAGGACCTGGTGGAGGACTATCACCGCAAAAACGACCCGGAAGAAAAGGCTTCCGCCGCCGGTCAACAGGGATAGGGGATCAGGCTAGCCGCTTGCAATGCACGAGGATGCCCCTCGATGGGTCCGGCCGCGCGGCTATCGTCCGATGGGCGGCAATTTTGCGCATGGGTAATGCCAAGGCGCGCTATAATCCATCGCTGAGGCTTTAATGGGAGGCAATAAAAAACACGCGGCTCATTGAGCCGCGTGTTTTTTTAAGGTCAGTCTAAAAACTCCACGTTTCCGATGCGCCAGCCGTCTTCGGTGGCGGACAGGGTCATCCTGCAGGGATTCTTTCCGCCGTAGCCGTCGGCATGGGTGATGTTCACGACGATGCTGTCCGCCTCCTGGCTGACGATCTCGGCGGTGTCCGTGAGCCAGTCGTTGCTGCCACCGCCCCCCTGGTTGACGTCTTCATAGAGGACGCCGTCCACGTCTTTGAAGCGGGCGTAGGTGCCGTCAAAGACATACTGATAATAGGCTTGCTGCAAATAATCGACAGTGAAGACCTGCTCCGCCGCATCCTTGATGTCCTGGACCGAATGGTAGGTATCGCTCTGTACCGGGACAAAGATCTGGCCGTTTTCGTCCTCTGTCGCGGCGTCTGCGGCGCCGGGGTCCACAGGCAGGCCGTCGACGCTGAAGATGCCGATGACCTCCACCGCTTTGGGAATCATAGCGTCCAGATAGTCCTTGACCTGCTCGATGGTGGCTTTCTTTCCGTCGGAGGGAAGATCGCCTTTTTCCACCTTTTCGCCGCATCCGGCCAGGGAGCAAAGCATAAACGCGGCCAAAAGCCCCGCAATCCAGCGTTTCATTTCGCGCACCCTTCTTTCCTTGTTAGTTGTCTTTATTATACAGGACTTGGGCAGAAAAATCTATGGAAGAAGGGACCTTTAATGGGCGCGGCGAAAAATTGCGTCCTTTGGAGGGTCAAACGGCGGGGCAGGACCGAGGCGAAAGGGGAAAAAGGGCGAAGAGTGTAAAGAAAAAAGCCTTGACACAGTGAGCGCGATTGGCTATAATAAGAAAGCATTCTTGTAAAGAAAGTAGCTTTACAGATTGGGGCAGAGGAGAGCGGATATGAGCAAGGATCTTTCAGTTTCCATATTGCTGGATATTTACGGCGACATGCTCACCGAAAAACAGAAAGAGGTCATCGAGCTCTATTATAATGAAGATCTGTCCCTGGGCGAGATCTCCGAGCTTTCCGGCATCACCCGGCAGGGAGTGCGGGATTCCATCAAAAGGGGCGAAGCCTTTTTGATGGAGATGGAGGACAAGCTCCACTTCGCGCAAAAGCAAAAAGAGATGGCTGAGCTGCTGGGGAAGATCAAGGAAATGGCCGAGCAGATGGCCGAACACAACAAGCGTTTTTGCTTTTCCAGAGAGATTGCGCAGATGGCGGCACAGGTGTATAACGCCGCCGAGAAGCTGGAAGAGGATGTATTATAATTTTAGATAGGGAAGGGAGGCGAACCCCATGGCATTTGAAGGACTTTCTGAAAAATTGTCGGCGGCTTTCAAAAGGCTCAAGTCCAAAGGAAAGCTCAGCGAAGCCGATATCAAAGAGGCCATGCGGGAAGTGCGGCTGGCCCTTTTGGAAGCGGACGTCAGCTACAAGGTCACCAAGGACTTTGTCTCCAAGGTGTCCGAGCGGGCCGTGGGCGCCCAGGTGCTGGAAAGCCTGACGCCGGCCCAACAGGTCATTAAAATCGTCAACGAAGAGCTGACCGCCCTCATGGGCAATGAGAGCGCCCGGCTCAATTCTCCCGCAAAACCTCCGGCCGTCATCATGATGTGCGGCTTACAGGGAAGCGGTAAAACTACCCATAGCGCCAAGCTCGCCCGCATGCTCAAGGGCCAGGGCCGGCGCCCGCTGCTGGTTGCCTGCGACGTCTACCGTCCGGCGGCCATCAAGCAGTTGCAGGTGGTGGGCGAGAAGGCCGGGGTCCCGGTCTTTGAAATGGGCAACGACAACCCCATCAAGATCGCCAAAAAGGCGGTCAGCCACGCCAGGGACTACGGCAACGACGTGGTCATTCTGGACACCGCCGGACGCCTGCACATCGACGAGACGCTCATGGGAGAGCTCCAGGGCATCAAAAAAGAAGTGGAGCCCACCGACATTCTGTTGGTCATCGACTCTATGACCGGCCAGGACGCGGTCAATGTGGCCAAATCCTTTGACGACGCGCTGGGCATCGACGGCGTCATCCTGACCAAGCTCGACGGCGACACCCGCGGCGGCGCGGCGCTCTCGGTCAAGGCGGTGACGGGCAAACCCATCAAATTCGTGGGTATGGGCGAAAAGTTAGAGGACTTGGAGCCGTTTCATCCGGCCCGGATGGCTTCCCGGATTCTGGGGATGGGCGACGTCCTCTCTTTAATTGAAAAGGCACAGGAGCATATCGATGAGAAAAACGCCGAGGAAATGGCCAAAAAGCTCAAAGAGAACTCCTTTGACTTAAACGACCTGCTGGCGCAAATGCAGCAGATCAAAAAAATGGGACCCCTCCAGCAGGTCATGTCCATGCTGCCGGGGGCGGCCAAGGCCATCAAGGACGAGGACGCTGAAAAGGGAGAGCAGCAGCTCAAGCAGATGGAATCCATTATCTGCTCCATGACCCCCCGGGAGCGGGAGCGTCCCCAGATCATCAACCCCTCCCGGAAGCGGAGGATCGCCGCCGGCTCCGGCACCGAGGTGCCCGACGTCAACCGCCTGCTCAAACAGTTTGAGCAGATGCAGAAGATGATGAAACAGCTGGGCGGTATGGGCAAAAAGGGCAAGCGCAGAAGAATGCCCATGATGCCCCCGGGCGGCATGCCCTTTTAATGCGTTATTTTAGAGGCGGCCCATGGCGCTGCCGGTAAAATAAAAGATTTCTTATATCAAATCATAGGAGGTGACTGGAATGGCTGTTAAAATTAGACTGCGCAGAATCGGTGCGAAAAAGGCCCCGTTCTACCGCATCGTTGTCGCTGACTCTCGGTATCCCCGTGACGGCAGATTCATCGAGGAGGTCGGTTATTACGATCCCACCAAGGATCCGGTCGTTGTGAAGATCGACGGCGAGAAAGTGACGAAATGGATGTCCAACGGCGCTCAGCCCACAGACACTGTGAAAGCACTGCTCAAGAAAAACGGTGTGCTTTAATTTTCGTAGGAAACTGATCAGGTTCTGGAGGACTACTTATGGATCAACTACTTGTATCCATTGCGCGAGGCCTGGTGGATGACAAGGACGCGGTCAACGTGACCGTCGACGAACCCAACGAAGAGGGGCTCATCGTCTACCACCTGCATGTCGCGCCGGATGATATGGGTCGTGTCATCGGCAAACAAGGCAGAATTGCCAAGGCCATCCGCACCGTCATGCGTGCGGCCGCCAACCGGCAGGAAACCAAAATTGCCGTGGAAATCGACTAAAAAAGGAAAAGCGGGGGAAGCAGGAAATGCTTTCCCTTTTTCTTTCCCCCGCGGGACCGGAGGGTTGGGCTTTATCCAGGCGGCCGGCCCTGGGCGGGAGAGAAAAATATCGATTCGTTTTGTTTCAAAGCAAAGGACGCTTCGTCAGCAAAAACAAGAGGAGAGTGGCCCATGGCAGGAAAAAAGTATTTGGAGACTGGAAAAATCGTCACCACCCACGGTATTAAGGGGGAAGTCAAAGTCTACCCCTGGTGCGACGCCCCGGAATTTTTACTGGACTTTGACCGGCTCTATCTGGATAAGGGCAAACGGGCCGTGGAGGTGGAGGAGTGCCGCATCCACAAAAACATGGCGATACTCAAGCTCAAGGGCGTGGACACGGTGGAACAGGCCGTCTCCTACCGGGGGAAGGTGCTCTATGTGGATCGGGACGAGATTGAGCTCGCCGAGGGGGAATATTTTGTCCAGGACCTCATCGGTCTCACCGTGCGGGATGCCGATTCGGGGAAAGAATACGGCAAGATTACCGACGTCACCGAAACCGGCGCCAACGACGTCTACCACGTCGCCTTCCCCGATGGCAGCGTGAAGCTCATTCCCGCCATCAAGGACGTGGTCATCCGCACGAATATCGACGAAGGCGTCATGGAAATCCGGCCGCTCAGGGGGTTATTCGACGATGAGGATTGATATTGCCACCCTATTTCCCGAGATGTGCGACCGGGTGCTCAACGAGAGCATCATCGGCAGAGCCCGCCGTCAGGGGCTCTTTGAAGTCCACTGCCACAACATCCGGGACTACACCCTCTCAAAGCAGAAGCGGGTGGACGACGCCCCCTACGGCGGGGGCATGGGAATGGTCATGCAGGCCGACCCCATCTACCGCTGCTATGAGGCCATCTGGAAACAGGTGGGGATGCATCCCCACGTGATCTATCTCACCCCCCAGGGGAAGACTTTTACCCAGCAGAAAGCGGTGGAGCTCAAGGAGATGGACAACCTCCTGCTTTTGTGCGGCCACTACGAGGGAGTGGACGAGCGGGTGCTCCAGGAGATCGTGGACGAAGAGATTTCCGCCGGGGACTTTGTCCTCACCGGCGGCGAACTGCCCGCGCTGATGGTGGCCGACTCCATTTTGCGGATGCTCCCCGGCGTCCTTTCCGACGAGGAGTGTTATACCGAGGAAAGCCACTATAACGGGCTGCTTGAATATCCTCAGTATTCCCGACCCGCCGTCTGGCACGGTCGGGAGGTGCCGGGGGTGCTCCTGACCGGCCACCACGCCAACATTGCCAAGTGGCGGCGGGAGCGGTCCCTGGAGAGAACCTTCCAAAAGCGCCCGGACATGCTGGAGCGCGCGCCGCTTGATAAAAAGGACCGGGCGTATCTGAAAAAACTGCGGGAGGAAGCGGAGTAGTCCGGTCACAGCCGATGCACTTTTTTCGCGCTGTGGCATAGAATTAAGAGTGGGATGCGCGAAGAAACTTTTTCGGGAAAAGGGCGCCGTTGTATGAACGCTCTTTTTACGGGCAAAATAACAAAGCAGTTGGTTGCATTTGTCAGGTGTACAGGCATTTTCAGCAAAAACTTGAGGTAAAAATTGGATGTTTGCACAGCTTTTCCACAGGCAAAGTGTGTAATGTGCTGTTGTTGTTGAAAAAATGTGGTGAGAATAAACAAATCCAGGGGTGAAATTTCGGCTGCAACTGGAAAACAAGCAGAAATTCCCTGAAAAAAGTTCAAAAAGCGATTTTTTGTCGTTGACGAAGGTTGTACATATGTTATAATAAAGACTGTGACTACGAGACTATATTAATTCATACATTGGGAGAGTAAGAATATGTTTGTAAAAGATGTTACTGTTCAGAATCAAGTCGGCCTGCATGCGCGTCCCGCCACCTTCTTCATCCAGAAGGCCAACGAGTTCAAATCCTCCATCTGGGTAGAAAAAGAAGAGCGCCGGGTCAATGCCAAGAGCCTGCTGGGTGTTCTTTCCCTGGGTATTGTCGGCGGCACCACCATCCGCATCATCGCTGACGGCGCTGACGAGGAGCAGGCGGTAGACGGCCTGGTCAAACTGGTGGAATCCGGTTTCGCCGAGTAGTTTTTCGTGATTTCGCAAGATGAGGTACGGCGCGTTGTGTGATGCAGCGCGCCTTTCTTTTTGCATGAAAACGGCCGCGCCCACATGGTTAGGCCGGATGATTTAGAAAAATAGTTCCGATCAGCAACCCTGCTCAGGGGTCGGAACCGCAGAATAAAGGAGGTGAGCGGCGTGCAGGACGAAATCCTGGAACGGCTTAAAAAGAAGGTCAGCGGCCTGCCCCTGGCTCCGGGGGTGTACATGATGAAGGACAAGACCGGGCATATTATCTATGTGGGCAAGGCCAAGGCCCTCAAAAACCGGGTGTCCAGCTATTTCCGCGCCATCGAGAACCACCATCCCAAGGTCTATCAGATGGTGCAGAACGTCTACGATTTCGACTACATCGTGGTGGACAGCGAATATGAGGCCCTGGTTTTAGAATGCAGCCTCATCAAGCAGCATGCCCCCAAATATAATATCCTGTTAAAAGACGACAAGGGCTACCATTATATCAAGGTGGAGAAGAAGCCCTGGGGCCGGATTTCGGAGGTCAAGCAGTTTTTAAACGACGGGGACGAGTACATCGGCCCCTATGTCAGCGGCTTCATCGTCAAGCAGATGGTGGACGAGACCAACAAGGCTTTCAAGCTCCCCACCTGCTCCCGGCGTTTTCCCGCCGAAATCGGGAAGGGGAGGCCCTGTCTCAACCGGCACATCGACCTGTGCATCGCCCCCTGCACCGGCCGGGTGAGCGAGGCGGAGTACGGGGAGATTCTGGCCCAGGCGGTGGACTTTATCAAAGGGGGGAGTGAAAACTCCCTCAAAAGCCTGCGGAAGATGATGGAGGAGGCCGCCGAGGCACTGGACTTCGAGCGGGCGGCCCGGCTGCGGGACCGCATCAAGGCCATCGAGAAGATTTCCGAGCACCAGAAGGTGGTCCTCTCCAAGGTGCCCGAACAGGACGTCATCGCCCTGTCCCAGCTCGGACGCACCGTCTGCGCGGTGGTGCTCAAGTTCCGTGGCTCCAAGCTCATCGACAAAAAGGACTTCCTCCTGGGGGAAGTGGAGAGCATCGACAGCGCCCGCAGCGAGTTTCTCATGCGCTACTACGACACGGGCGGGGACATCCCGCCCCAGATCGAGCTGGACGCCCCCTGTGAGGACCAGGACCTGTTCGAAGAATACCTCACTGAAAAGGCGGGCCGCCGGGTTCATATCCACGTGCCCCAGCGGGGAGAGCAGCACGACCTGGTGCTCATGGCCAAGGAGAACGCCTCCCAGCGCCTCTCCCACGAGACGGCCCGCACCGGCCGGGAGATCGCGGCCCTCGACGAGCTGGCCAGGCTCCTGGGCCTGCCCCATCCGCCCCATTACATTGAGGCCTACGACATCTCCAACATCGGGGAATCCACCATCGTGGGGGGCATGGTGGTCTTCGAGGAGGGGCGGCCCCTCAAGCAGGCCTACCGCAAGTTTGCCATCAAGGAGCAGCAGGGACCCGACGACTACGCCGCCATGACCGAGGTGATCACCCGGCGTCTGAGCCGCTATCGGGAGGGGGACCCCCATTTCTCCGTCCTGCCCGACCTCATCCTTCTCGACGGCGGAAAAGGGCATGTGAGCACCATCCTGCCGGTGGTGCGGGCCATGGGCTTTGACATCCCGGTCTTCGGCATGGTCAAGGACGACCGGCACAGGACCCGGGCCATCGCGGTGGACGGAGGAGAAATCTCCATCAATTCCAATCGGTCGGCCTTCTCCCTGGTCACCGCCATCCAGGACGAGGTTCACCGCTTTAGCATCCGGTACAGCCGCCAGAAGCATCAGAGCGGCGGCTTCCAGCTCATGCTGACCCGCTGTGAAGGCATCGGCCAGACCCGGGCGGTGGCGCTGCTCAAGCACTTTAAGACCGTCAAGGCCATCCGGGCGGCGACGGTGGAGGAGCTGTGCGAGGTCAAGGGGATGACCCGGACGGCGGCGGAAAACCTCCACGCCTTTTTGCAGGAAAACTGAGACGGAAAAAGACAACTTGACAATTGACGGACGCTGTCTGATAATGTATAGTAATGACGAAGTATCCGTTTCCCGGCGTTTTTCCCGGGAAATGTTTGAGTTTAGCGAAAAATAGCTTGCGGCGAGTCGATCACTGCCGGCCCCAAAGGGTGAAGACTGCCGCAGTTTGGAAAAAGTGAGCCGATGCCGGCCGGCGGATCCGTTTGGGGAAACCGCGGAGGCCCGGCGCAGCGGCGGAATGGAGAAACCCATGAGAGTAATCACCGGTTCGGCCCGGGGGAGAAAGCTCGCCACCCTGGAGGGGCGGGACGTCCGGCCGACAACGGATATGGTGAAGGAAGCTATGTTCAGCATCCTTCATTTTGAAATGGAGCAGGCCATGGTGCTGGACCTGTTCGCGGGCTCGGGACAGCTTGGCATCGAGGCCCTCAGCCGGGGCGCCCGATGCTGCATCTTTGTGGACCAGAGCACGAAAGCCCAGAGCGTCATCAAGCAAAACCTGGCCGCCACCCAACTTAGTTCCAAAGCGCGGGTAGCCGCCATGGACGCGAAGGCTTTCCTCAAAACAACCAATGAAACTTTCGACGTTGTGCTCTTAGACCCGCCCTATGACAGCGGCATCCTGCCCGAGATCCTGCCCCTGGCGGCGGCCAGGATGAGCGACGGCGGGGCCATCCTCTGCGAGACCAGGCTTCACGAGGAGTTGCCGGAGGAATGCGGCCCATTTGTCCTCAAAAAGAAATACCGGTACGGCAAGATCGCCCTGACCCTTTACAGAAAGAGAGAAGAGGACGGGGAAGAGGAATAAAGGAGAGCATGACCGGCGCGCCGGGAGGCGGGACCGGGGAAAGCGGGGGGAGCAAATGAAAATTGGCATCTGTCCGGGGAGCTTTGACCCCATCACCAAAGGGCATCTGGACATCATCAAGCGGGCGTCGGCCCTCTTTGACAAGGTGATTGTCCTGGTGGTCCACAACCCGGCCAAGCATCCGGCCTTTACGCCGGAGGAGCGGGTGGATCTCATCGAGCGGAGCATCGCGGAGCTCAGTAACGTGGAGGTGGACGTCTACGGCGGACTGCTGGCCGATTACTGCCGCATCAAAAACGCCAATGCCATCATCAAGGGCTTGCGGGCCGTCTCCGATTTTGAGTACGAGTTTCAGATGGCACTGACCAACAAAAAGTTAAACCCCAGCTGTGAAACTGTTTTCCTCACCACCAGTGCGGAAAACATGTACTTATCTTCCAGTATCGTCAAGCAGGTGGCCCAGTTCGGGGGCGACATCGGCGACTTCGTACCCCGCCAGGTGCTCTACGACATCGAGCAGCGCCTGATGAACAAAGACGCGTTTTAGCGGAGTTGATCCGGCCGGCACCCGGAATACCAATAAACAGGCGTTTCGGAGGAACTTTTGGGTTCTTCGGGATGCGGATGGGAGGCATTTATGAATATCGAAGAAATTTTGGATGTACTCGACGAGATGCTGGACAAGGCCTGGAGCCTGCCGCTGACCGGCGGACGCTGTGTGGTGGACGCCGAGCGGGTCAGGGAGCTCATCGACGACATCCGGCTGAATATGCCCACGGAGATCAAACAGGCCAAGGCCATTGTCTCCGACCGCAGCGACATCATCCTCACCGCCAAGAAGGAGGCCGACGCCCTCATTAAAAAGGCGGAGGACCGGGCCCGCGCCCTCATCGCCCAGGAGGAAGTGGTCAAGCAGTCCCAGGCCAAGTCCGCGGAACTGGTGAGCCAGGCCCAGTATAAGGCCCGGGAAATCCGGCAGGCGGCCAATCAGTTTGCCGACAACGTGCTCAAAGAGGCGGAGGAAGTGCTCAATACTTCCCTTGGTCAGGTGAAAACGACACGGTATGCGTTAAAGAACCCAAAACGCTAGGAAAATTGTGGAAAGTAACAAAAACACCCTTCCAATTTTTGTTGGAGGGGTGTTTTTTTGCCAAATTTTAGATTGTAAATTCTGGAGAAATCTCCAAATCTCTATTGCAATTTAAAAAGTCAACCGTTATAATTAGAGAAAAGTGGTGAATAGTGGTTAAAAGTGGTTAACTAAACCTGGTTCCCAGGTGGATTTTGGAGGAGGTGGGGAAAATGCTCATCGGCGAATATTCGCACAGTCTCGATGCCAAGGGCAGAGTGAACTTTCCCGCCCGTCTCCGGGAAGATCTGGGGGACCGGTTTGTCATCACCAAGGGGCTCGACGACTGCCTGTTTGTCTATTCCTTGGAGGAATGGTCCAAACTGGAGGAGAAGCTCTCCGAGCTGCCCCTCTCCAAATCCCGGATGCTCAAGCGCTTTTTCTACGCGGGGGCCGTGGAGGTGGAAGGGGACAAGCAGGGCCGCGTCATCATCCCCCAAAACCTCAGAGAATACGCGGGGCTTTCCAAAGATGTGACCGTGGTGGGCGCTTCCACCCGGGCGGAGATTTGGGACAGCGCCAGGTGGACAAGCTACTGCGACGGCATCTCCTCCGATATGGTGGCAGAGGCCATGGACGAGCTTGGATTCTAAATGAGGGAGTAACGCTTTGGAATTTCGTCATTATTCGGTGATGTTACATGAATGCATCGACGCTTTGGCCATCCGACCCGGCGGCATTTATGTCGACGGCACGGCGGGAGGCGCCGGTCATTCCAGCTTGATTGCGTCCAGACTCAGCGAAGGCGGGCGCCTTATCGCGCTGGACAAGGACCCCGACGCGGTGGCCGTCGCCACTGAGCGGCTGCGCCCCTATCCCGGCGCGCAGGTGGTCCAGTCCGACTTCGCCCAGATGGACCAGGTTCTCGACAGCCTGGGCATCGGCCAGGTGGACGGGGTGCTCCTCGATCTAGGGGTTTCCTCCTTCCAGCTGGACACGGGGGAGCGGGGCTTTTCCTATAATTATGACGCCCCGCTGGACATGCGCATGAGCAAACAGGGCATGAGCGCCTACGACATTGTCAACACCTATTCCGTCCAGGACCTCACCCGGATTCTGCGGGAGTATTCCGAAGAGAAATTTGCCTTTCCCATCGCTAAAAATATAGACAGGGCCCGGCGTCAAAAGCCGGTGGAGACCACCTTCGAGCTTTGCGAGATCGTCAAGTCCTCCATCCCAGCCGCCGCCCGCCGCACCGGCGGACATCCCGCCAAACGTACTTTCCAGGCGCTGCGCATCGCCGTCAACGCGGAGCTCGAAAGCCTATCTCTGGGCGTGGACGCGGCCTTTGCGCGCCTTTCCCCCGGCGGCCGGCTGGCCGTCATCACCTTCCATTCGTTGGAAGACCGGATGGTCAAGCAGAAATTCGCCGCCCTATGCCGGGGCTGCACCTGCCCGCCCGACTTTCCCGTGTGCGTGTGTGGCAATACGCCTAAGGGAAAACTTCTTTCCCGCAAGCCCATCGAGCCCTCCGCCAAGGAACTGGAGGAAAACCACCGGAGCCATTCGGCCAAGCTCCGCGTGATTGAAAAACTGTAGGCCGAAGAAACCGACAAGGGGTGATTTGATGCAATACAGCCGCGAAAGCACTGCCTATGATCTTTCCAAATTTGAACGCAAGCCGGAGAGAAAGCCTCAGATGCAGGTGATCAAGGGACGCAAGGAAAAGAAAAAATCCAACGCCGTGCCCATCATCAAGGCCTTCTTCGCCGCGGTGATCGTCATCGGCATCACCTCCCTGATGATTATTAACCGCATCACCCTCACCGAAATCGGCGAGGACATCAACGACGCCAACGCCAATTTGGAGATTCTCCAAAGCGAGAATACCCGGCTCAATGTGGAGCTGGAAGGGAAGATGTCCTTAAAGAACATCGAGGATAAGGCCAAAAATGAACTGGGGCTGACTAAAATGAACAACTACCAGGTCCAGTACCTGAGCCTGACCGAGGGGGATAAGATCGAAATCACGGAGCCAAAATCCGGAGGAGGTATCCTCAGCACCATCACCGGCTGGTTCGACAAAATAAAGGAATACCTGGGTTCGTGACAAAATAAGTATGTAAAAGAAACATCAAGAGTTAAGCGGAAGTCTTGACTCTTAATTTTTTAGAGAGACTGAGATCGGAGGCGGCCAATTTGTCCAAAGGACCGACGAGCAAAATGAGAAAGAGGATGATGGTCATCCTGTGCGGCCTGGCCATTGTCGGCTTTGCCACCCTGATTGTCAGGCTGTGCATCATCCAGCTGGTGGAAAGCGACATCTATCAGAGCAAAGCGGAAAAACAGCAGATGCGCGTCACCACCATCAGCCCCAAGCGGGGTACCATTTACGACCGCAACATGAACGTGCTGGCCCAGAGCGCCACGGTGTGGACCGTGTTTATTTCCCCGGTCGACATCAAGGACGCCGCCCAAAAGGAGCTCATCGCCACCGGCCTTTCGGAGCTATTAGAGGTGGACAAAGAAAAGATCCTGGAAAAGTGCGAAAAGAAAAACTACTACGAAGTCATCAAGAAGCGGATCGAAAAGCCGCTGGCAGACAAGGTGACCCAGTTTGCCACCGACAATAAGATTTCCGCCATCAATATAGAGGAAGACAACAAGCGCTACTATCCCTACGGCAACTTCGCCGCCAACATCTTAGGCTTTGTGGGCGAAGACAACCAGGGCCTCAACGGCATCGAGAGCTACTATGACGAGGAGCTCAGCGGGACGCCGGGCCGGGTGGTCTCGGCCAAAAACGCCTGGGGCAGCGACATGCCCTACAAGTACGACCAGATGATCGACCCCAAGGACGGCAACTCCGTCGTCCTGACCATCGACGAAACCATCCAGCACTACCTGGAAAAGGCATTGGAGACGGCCGTCGTGGAAAATAACGTCAAGAACCGGGCGGCGGGCGTCGTCATGAACGTCAAGACTGGGGAAATCCTGGCCATGGCCAACAAGACCGACTTTGACCCCAACGACCCGTTTACCGTCACCGACACCTACGCCTTGGAGCGGCTTAAAGCCGTGGAAGGGGACGAGGAGGCCTATAAAAAGCAGCTGCAAATTGAGCAGACGGCCCAATGGAAGAACAAATCCATCACCGAGCCCTATGAGCCCGGTTCCGTCTTTAAGATTCTCACCGCGTCCAGCGCCCTGGACCTGGGCACCAGCAAATTGACCGATTCCTTCACCTGCACCGGCCACTACCAGATCGGCGGCCGGACCATCGGCTGCTGGAAGTTGGCGGGGCACGGTACCCAGGACTTCGCGGGCATTGTCAAGCACTCCTGCAACCCGGGCTTCATCATGGTGGGTACCCGGATGGGCGGGGAAAACTTCTATAAGTACTTTGAGGCTTGGGGCCTGACGGAAAAGACCGGCATCGACCTCCCCGGTGAGGAGGGAGGCTCCTCCAGCCTGTACCACAGCGAGGCGACTTTGGTCAAGAGCCCCCACACCTTGGCCGTCAGCGCCTTTGGCCAGACCTTCAAGGTTACCCCCATTCAGCTGATCACCGCCGTGTCCGCTGCCATCAACGGCGGCAACCTGATGAGTCCCTATGTAGTCAAGAACATCGTGGACGCCGACGGCAACATCGTCAAGTCCACCGAGCCCACCGTCAAGCGCCAGGTCATCAGCAGCGAAGTGTCCTCCACCATCTCCTCCATCTTAGAGCGGGTGGTCTCCGACCCGGACGGCAGCGGTAAGAGCGCCTACATCGCCGGCTACCACGTAGGTGGTAAGACCGGTACCTCCGAAAAGATCGATAAAAAGGACGAAAACGGCAACGAGCCCCATATCGCGTCCTTCCTGGGCTTTGCGCCCGCCAACGACCCGCAGATCGCGGTACTGGTTATGCTCGACGAGCCCTTCATGCAAAACGTCTACGGCTCCGTCATCGCGGCCCCTGTGGTCAAAGAAGTGCTGGAGGAAGCGCTGCCCTACCTGGGCGTCGAGCCCCAGTACACGGCCGAGGAGCTTGCCAATATGGACATTTCCGTCCCCTCCGTCCTTAAGATGGAGGTGGAGAAGGCGAAAGCCGCCATCACTGAAAAGAGTCTGAAAGTGGAAGTGGTGGGAAGCGGCGCCACCGTCATCAAGCAGGTGCCTTTGGCCGGCCAGCCCATCCCACGGGATGGCAAGGTCATCCTCTACACCGAGGAGGGCAACGTGAGCAACCAGGTGAAGATGCCTAACGTCAAGGGCATGACGGCGCTCCAGGTCAACCAGACGCTGACGAACTTAGGGCTCAATGTGAAGCTCTCCGGCATCGACCTCAACGGCAGCACCACCATCTCCTCCAAGCAGTCCATTCCGGAAGGCACCATGGTGGAAGTGGGTACCGTCGTCGAGGTGAGCTTCGTCAACAACGACCCGGTAGAGTAACACAAAAAGAAATTGAACCGAGGAAAAACGCTATATTTGCGACAACATATGCTCATAATAGGGATGCCGGATCGGTAGGGTCCTGCGTCCCAAACGCGCCGAAACGACAAAATCCGGCGCGCAGACAGGAGGGTTATCATGAGACTGCGTCAATTGCTCCAAGCAATCGGCTATGGGGGGGAACCGACCGACTGCGAGGTCGCGTCGGTCACCTGTGACTCCCGCCGGGTGGAGCCGGGCAGCGTCTTCGTGTGTATCAAAGGACTCAAATTCGACGGCCACGACCACGCCCAAAAGGCGGTGGAGGCCGGCGCCTGCGCCGTGGTGGCGGAGCATCCGCTCACCCTGAACGGATGCGAGAATGTCATTGTGACAAAGGATACCCGGGAGGCTTACGCCCTGCTTTCCGCCGCCATCTGCGGTTTTCCGGCCAAAGGCCTCAAGCTCATCGGCGTCACCGGCACCAACGGCAAGACCACCATCACCAACCTCATCAAACATATTCTGGAAAGCGCCGGAAAGCGGGTGGGCCTCATCGGCACCATCCACAACCAGATCGGCGATATGCTCATCCCCGCCAAACATACCACCCCCGACCCCGGGGAACTGCACGTCCTCTTCAAACGGATGGCGGCCGCCGGGTGCGAGTATGTGGTGATGGAGGCTTCCTCCCACGCCATGGACCAAAAGCGGCTCTTTGGCTGTGAGTTCGAGGCGGCGGTATTCACAAATCTCACCCAGGACCATCTGGACTATCACGGCACCATGGAAAACTACTTCGAGGCCAAGGCCAAACTCTTCGCTCAGGCCAAAAACCTGGTCATCAACTACGACGACCCCTATGGGCAGCGCCTCATCGAGCGCTATCAAGGCAAAAAGAACATGATCACCTACGCCGTCGAGGACGACCGGGCCGACTATGTGGCCAAGAATATCAAGTTTGCGCTTTCCTCCAACAAATTTGCCCTGGTGGGTAGCGGCGTCATCGCCCGGGTCAATTTCTGCATGCCCGGCCGATTCTCGGTGGAGAACGCCCTGGCCGCCGCCTGCGCCTGCATGGCGCTGGGGCTCAGCTTTGAGGAGGCGGTGGAGGGGCTCAACACCTGCACCGGCGTCCGGGGCCGCACCGAGGTGCTGGATACCGGCGACGCGGGCTTCACCGTCATCTGCGACTACGCCCACTCCCCGGATGGGCTGGAAAAGGTGATGGGAGCGCTCAAAGAATTGCACCCCAAGCGCCTGGTGGCCCTCTTTGGCTGCGCGGGCAACCGGGACCGGACCAAACGCCCCAAGATGACGGCGGCGGTGGCCAAATACGCCGACTTTGCCATCTTTACCTCCGACAACCCCCGGGACGAGGACCCGATGCAGATCATCGAGGACGGGTTGCCCGGTTTTGAGGAATATAAGATTCCCTATAAGGTCATCGTGGACCGGTACCAGGCCATTCAGTGGGCGCTGGACCACGCCCAGCCCGGCGACCTGCTGGTGCTGGCGGGCAAGGGACACGAGGACTATCAGGTGCTTGACTTCGGGACCATCGGCTTCGATGAACACGAGATTGTGAAGGACCTGCTGCAAAAGAAGAAAAACAAAGCAAAATCTTAGCATAGAGAGAATATGGCAGCGACGGAGGGAGCGGGGAAGAGCATGATAGAGCTTTTAGTCAGTGAGATTGCCCAGGCGCTGGGCGTCCCCTTTGAAGGCGGCGGCACGGTCAGGGAAGTGAGCACCGATTCGCGGACCATCGGCCCGGGGAGCTTGTTTGTGGCCCTGCCCGGCGAGCGGTTCGACGGCCACGACTACATCGCCAAGGCCTTCGCGGCGGGCGCCGCGGCCTGTGTGGCCGAGCGGAAAGTGTCCACCGGGAACCCGGTGTGGGATGAGAGAATCCTCGTGGTGCCCGACAGCCAGCGCTCCCTGTTACAGATTGCGGCCTACTACCGGCAGAAGTTTTCCTTCCTGTCGGTGGGAGTCACCGGCAGCGTGGGGAAAACCACCACCAAGGACATGATCGCCGCCGTACTCTCCAGCCGCTTTGCCACCCTCAAGACCCTGGGCAACGAGAATAACGAAATCGGCCTGCCCCGCACGGTCATGCGTCTGATGCCCGACACCCAAGCCGCCGTCTTCGAGATGGGCATGAGCGGCTTCGGGGAAATCCATGACCTGACCCTCTGCGTGCGCCCGGACATCGGCGTTATCACCACCATCGGCGTCTCCCACATGCTGCAACTGGGCTCGCGGGAAAACATCCTGAAAGCGAAAACGGAAATCTGCGACGGGATGGCCGACGGAGCGACACTTCTCCTAAACGGCGATAATGATCTGCTTCAAAACTACCAAAATCGACGGCTCAATGTGGTAAAATATGGAATTGATGGCCTCGATTGCGCCATCTCCGCGAAAAATATCCGAGAGGCGGGGGAGGATACCCACTTTTCCATCTCCTATGAAGGCAATGCTTACCCCTGCACCCTGCCCTGTATCGGGCGGCACAATGTGTTAAACGCCCTGGCCGCCTTCGGCGTGGGCGTCTTTGCCGGCATCCCGCCCCAAAGCTGCGCCGACGCCCTAAACGGCTACCAGCCGTCGGGAATGCGTCAGCGGATGCGGGAGTGCCGGGGCGTTCGGATAGTAGAAGACTGCTACAACGCCAGCCCCGATTCCATGCGTGCGGCCATTGAGACCCTTTCGACGATGGCATGCGCGGGTAAGAAGCGGATGGTGCTGGCGGATATGCTGGAGCTGGGGGAGATTTCCCAAGATTCCCACCGGCAGATCGGCGTCTTCGCCGCCCAAAAGGGCGTCGACGCGCTTTACTGTTACGGCGGGGAAGCCCGGCGCCTGTACGAAGGCGCCAGAGAGGCAGGGCTTAAGGACTGCCGCTGGTTCCCCGACAAGGAGACTTTAACCGAAACGCTGTGCCGGGAGGCGGTGGAGGGGGACATTCTCTGGTTCAAGGGGAGCCGGGGAATGAAGCTGGAAGAAGTAATCACAAGGTTCTGCGAGGAGTGTAAAGACAAATGTTAAGTTCTCTGTCAACGATTGTCGCTGCGGTCATCGGCTTTGGGCTGACAGCGGTCATGGGATTCTGGTTCATTCCTTTTCTCAAAAGGGTCCACTATGGACAGACCATCAACGACATCGGCCCCACTTGGCACAAGAATAAACAGGGAACCCCCACCATGGGCGGCATCATGTTCATCATCGGCGTGGTGGTCGCGGTGGCGGTGGGTTTCGGCATCCTCACCGCACAGACAGGCGTGATGACAAACCCCAGTTACAAGGTGCAGAACACCCGTCTCATCGCGGGGCTCATCATGGCGCTTTGTTTCGGCTTCGTGGGCTTTGTGGACGATTACATCAAGGTGGTCAAAAAGCGCAATTTGGGACTGACCGCCCGGCAGAAGCTGGTCATGCAGTTTCTCATCGCCATCCTCTATCTCTTCACCCTCTACCTGAGCGGCGACACCAGCACGGAGCTTTGGTTCCCGCTGATCGGCTACCTCAATTTCGGCATTTTCTACTACCCGCTGATGGTGCTCTTTATCGTCTTTATCACCAATGCCGTCAACTTGACCGACGGCATTGACGGACTGGCAAGCTCGGTCACCTTTGTGGCCGCCATCGGCTTTATGCTCATCACCATGATTATGGGCTTTACCGGCATGGGCATCCTGGCCACCGCTTTGGCGGGGGCCTGCATCGGGTTCCTCGTCTGGAACTTCCATCCGGCGAAGGTCTTCATGGGGGATACCGGCTCCATGTTCTTAGGGGGCATGGTGGTGGCCCTGGCCTTCGGGGTGGGACTGCCGGTCATCCTGATCTTGGTGGGCATTTTGTATATCATCGAGGCGCTCAGCGTGATCATCCAGGTGACTAGCTTCAAGCTCACCGGCAAGCGCGTCTTCAAGATGAGCCCCATCCACCACCATTTTGAGATGTCGGGGTATAGCGAAGTGAAGATCGTGGCGCTCTTCTCCCTCATCACAGCCATCGGCTGCGCGTTGGCAGTGTGGGCGGTCATGAGCATCTGAGCACCCCATCCGTGTACGAAACAAGCGAACCATATTGGGAGGTCGTAAGGCTTTGAAAGAAAAAAAACTCGTCAAACTGAAAAAAGGCCCCATAGACCTGACCTTTTTGATCTTGGTGCTGATTTTAGTCATCTTTGGCCTGATCATGCTCTTTTCGGCCAGCTATGCCTATGCCTATTACCACGACGGCGACAGCTTTTTTTACATCAAAAAGCAGCTGATGTGGGCGGCGTTGGGCATTTTGGCCATGATCTTCTTTTGTAACTTCGACTACCACTTCTTCCACCGGCTGGCCTTCCCGATCTACGCGGTGGCCATCCTGCTCTTAGTAGTGGTGCTCTTCATGGAGCCCCTCAACGGCGCTCGACGATGGATTAACTTCGGCATCGGCACCTTCCAGCCTTCGGAGATCGCAAAGTTTGCCATCATCGTCACCTTCGCCCAGCTCATCGCCATCAACGGCAACAAGATGAGCACCTTTAAATACGGCACGTTGCCTTTCGTTTTATTGCTGTGCGCCATCGCCGGACTCATGGTTTTGGAGCCCCACCTTTCGGGCACCATCCTGATTCTCTCCATCGGCTGTATCATGATGATCGCCGGCGGCACCAACCTGAAGTGGTTCGCCATCGCCGGCGGGGTGCTCCTTGCCATTGTGTTGGTGGCCATCTTCGTTCCGGGTGTAGTGGACTACGCCATGAGCCGTATCCACCACTGGCTTGACCCGTTCTCCGACCCCCAGGGCAAGGGCTTCCAGACCATCCAGTCCCTGCTTGCCATTGGCTCCGGCGGGCTTATGGGCCTGGGGCTGGGCAACTCCCGGCAGAAGTACCTCTATATCCCCGAGCCGCAAAACGACTTCGTCTTCGCCATCGTTTGCGAGGAGTTGGGCTTTATCGGCGCCACCATCATCGTCATCCTCTTTGCGCTGTTGGTGTGGCGGGGCTACGTCATCGCCATGCGCTCCCCGGACAAATTCGGCTCCATGATTGCGCTGGGCTGCACCACCCAGGTGGGCATCCAGGCCATCCTCAATATCGCGGTGGTCACCAACACCATCCCCAACACCGGCATCAGCCTCCCGTTTTTCAGCTACGGAGGCACGGCGCTGTGTATGCTGCTGGCGGAGATGGGCATTATCCTCTCGGTGAGCCGATACAGTGCCTTGGAGAAAACCTAACAGGAAAGAACAGCCGGCTAAGCCGGAATTCTAATAGTAAAGGGTGCATGGATTATGAAAATTTTGTTTGCAGGCGGCGGGACGGCGGGCCACATCAATCCCGCCATTGCCGTGGCATCCTATATCAAACAGCGCCAGCCCGACGCCTCCATCCTCTTTTGCGGCAACCCCCACGGCATGGAGGCCTCCCTGGTGCCCAAGGCCGGCTTTGACTTTGCACCCATCAAAGTCAAGGGCTTTCAGCGGCAGCTGAGCCTTCGCAACATCAAAAATAACGCCATGGCGGTGGCTTATCTCGCCACTGCCGGGGCCAGAGCCCGCCAGATCATCAAGGACTTTCAGCCCGACGTGGTCATGGGGACCGGCGGCTATGTCAGCGGTCCGGTGGTACGCAAGGCCGCCCAGATGGGGGTTAAGACCATCACCCACGAGCAAAACGCCTTCCCCGGCGTGACCACCAAGCTCCTTTCGGGCTACGTGGACAAAATCCTGTTGGCGGTGCCGGAAGCGAAAAAGTATCTGGGGGAGTGTGATGACAAATGCGTCATCACCGGCAACCCCATCCGGGGCAGCGTCCTCAAGGCGGACCGGGACGTCTCCCGCATTGAGCTCGGCATCCCGGACGACAAGGTGTGCATCCTCTCCTTTGGGGGCAGCCTGGGGGCCAGGAGAATCAACGAGGCCATTGCGGATCTCATCGCCTGGCACTATAAGCGGGGCAAGATCTGGCACATCCATGCCACCGGCTCCTATGGAGTGGATTTGCTGCCCGAGCTGCTCAAAGAAAAGGGCGTGGACCTGACCGGCTGCAAGCATATCTCCATCCGGGAGTATATCGACGACATGCCCCGGTGTCTGGCGGCGGCCGACCTGGTCATCTCCCGGGCGGGGGCCATCACCCTCTCCGAAATCGAGGCGGCGGGCCGGGCCTCCATCCTCATTCCCTCCCCCAATGTGGCGGAGAACCACCAATACCACAACGCCATGGCGCTGTATAACCGCAACGCCGCGGTGGTCATCGAGGAAAAGGATTTAACCGGGGAACACCTGTGCAAGCAGGTGGAGGAGCTTATCTCCGACCCGTTTACCCTGCGCCACCTGGGCAACAATGCCCGCTCTATGGCTATTATCGATTCCAACGAGCGCATCTACCGGGAGATTCTATCTCTGGTGGAGAAAAAATAGCGCAGCTATTTTTTTGCGCGAGAGGGGCGGAGCGCAAAGCGCGGATGCCCCAGCGCATTAGATTTGATAGCGTAGCTAGAAAATAGCGCAGCTATTTTTTTGCGCAAGAGGGACGGAGCGCAAAGCGCGGATGCCCCAGCGCATTAGATTTGATAGCGCAGCTAGAAAATAGAAAGGCCGCTTGTCCCGGGTGAGGACAGCTTTGCCGGGATTTCATAGAATAATCGAGAGACAAGAATCCGAAAAAAAGAGGGAAACGGCATTTTTCATTCCTCAAACCAGGCGTTGCAGCCCGAAAGTGCCATGCACAAAGATTTGCACCCCCGCATAAGATGAGGTTGCAAGGGTGATCGTCCGATGTGCCTACAAATCTGCTCTCACTGAGAACAGGACGGATCCACCCTGCCTTTGTATTTGGGCGAAAGGGTGCGTGAAAAATGTCGAGATTAATTGTAGAGGGCGGCACTCCCATCCAGGGGGAAATCTGGGTGCAGGGAGCCAAGAACAGCGTCCTGCCGATTCTTGCCGCCACATTGCTCTGCGAGGGGCCCAGCGTCCTACATAACTGCCCCCGGCTCTCCGATGTGGACGCCGCCGTGCAGATTTTAGAATATCTGGGCTGTCAGGTAAAAAGGGCGGGGGACACCCTGACGGTATTGCCGGATACGGCCTGCCGCTATGACATCCCCGACGATCTGATGCGGGAGATGCGTTCTTCCATCGTCTTTTTGGGTGCGATCATCGCGCGCTGCCAGAAGGCGGCGATTTCTTACCCCGGCGGCTGTGAGCTGGGTCCTAGGCCCATCGACCTCCACTTGCAGGCGCTGCGCAAGCTTGGCACCGAGATTGTGGAGGAACACGGCTTTTTGGACTGTCAGAGCCATGGAAGGCTAAGGGGCGCAAAGATCGTCCTGTCCTTCCCCAGCGTCGGCGCTACCGAAAATATTATGCTGGCGGCCTGTACCGCCAAAGGAACCACCGAAATTATCAACGCGGCCAGAGAGCCCGAAATTGTGGACCTGGCCGATTTTCTCACCAAATGCGGCGCCAAGATCAAAGGCGCAGGGGAGGGGACCATCGAGATCACCGGCGTGGAAGAAATCCACGGCGCGGAGCATCACGTCATCCCCGACCGGATTGCGGCGGCCACCTATCTCAGTTGCGCTGCCATCACCGGAGGCGACCTCACTTTGCGCGGATGCAGCCCCGACCAGATGAAATCGGTACTGCCCCTGTTTGAAGAGGCAGGCTGCCGGCTCGATTACGAGGGGGAGAACATCCACATTTGGGGAACTGTACCCCTCAAACCCCTCAAACTCGTGCGGACCATGCCCTATCCGGGATTCCCCACTGATGCCCAGGCGCCACTCATGGCCATGACGACCCTGGCCAAAGGGGCCACCATCTTTGTGGAGAATATCTTTGAAAACCGGTATAAACACGCCTATGAGCTGATGCGCATGGGTGCGGACATCAAGATTGAGGGCCGGGTCGCGGTGGTGGAAGGGGTGGACGCCCTCCACGGCGCGCAGGTCTGCGCCACCGACCTGCGGGGCGGGGCGGCGCTGATCACGGCGGCGCTTGCGGCCCAGGGGGAAACAGTGATCACAGGGGTTCATCATATCGACAGAGGATACGAGACAATTGAGAAAATTTTGACAGCAGTTGGAGCTAGAGTGAAACGGGAATGAATACAGCTTGCGGAGGTCAAAATGGGAAGTGCAAACGACAAACGAAAAAGAATGGCGAACACGCCGGAAAACGCAAGGGCATCCAACGGACGCAGACATCGCAAAAAGCACAAGAAGAACAACACCATCCTCTATGTGCTGCTGATGATCTTCGTCCTTGGTGCGGGAATTTATCTGACCTTCAACGTTTTCTTCAAGGTGGAGAGCTTTGCCGTGAGCGGCAGCGACAAATACTCCACCAATCAGGTGCTGCAGGCAACCCAGGTGAATTTGGGGGACAACCTGTTTAAAATCGATACCAAAGTGGTGGCCGGCCGGATTACGGCGGCCCTGCCTTACATAGAATCGGCTAAGGTCAGCCGAAAGCTCCCGTCGGAGCTCACCATCGAGCTCACTGAGGCCACCGTCATCGGTGCGGTCAAGACCGGGGATACCTACTGCCTCATCAGCCACGGCGGCAAAATCTTAGAAACCGGCGCCAAGGACCCGCCCGCGGGGGCCGCGGTGGTCAGCGGATTGGAACTAACTTCCCCCGAAGTGGGCAAGTATCTCAACGAGGGGGAAGATTCCACCCGGATTCAGATTCTCAATCAGCTCATCGCCTCCCTGACTCAGTTTGAGATGGTGGATGACGTCACCCTCATCGACGTCTCCGACGCGCTCAACCTCTACCTGACCTACAAAAACGCCATCAAGATCGAGCTGGGCTCCAAGGCGGAGATCCCTTATAAGATCAGCTTTGTGAAGAAGGTGCTGGAGCAGGAGAACATCGAGAACCAGGAGGGCCTCATCGACGCCAGCGGCGCGGTGGACGAGGACAAGCCCAATGTCCGCTTCCGGGCGGGGGACTTCGACGAGATCATGGGCTATGTGACTACGCCGCCGGTGACCACTTCCGCGCCCCCGGCTTCCTCAGGGGAGGGGAGCACCGGTTCGGGCGGCCCGGAGGGCGATTCCAATACGCCGGAACCCCAAGCGCCGGCAGAAACGCCCTCCACCCCCCAGCAGTAGGGCGGTTTTACCGTTTGTGTGCAGTGAAACCGGCTTTTTTATGAAAAAAATACAGTTTTTCCTGTCCGGTTCTTGAAATTATGCGTAGGATCTGTTAAATTATAAGGTATATAGAATGTATCAACATCTTGTGCATATTTGAGATTGACATAGAAAATACATAAACCATCTTGTATTTGGTTTTTAGGAGGAAAGCATCCCATGCCTATGAATTTTGACTTGGCGAATGATTTTGAAAAAGTAGTAAAGATACAAGTCGCCGGTATTGGCGGCGGCGGCGGAAATGCTGTCAACCGGATGATTAACGCAGGCATACAGCACGTGGAGTTTTTGGCGGTGAATACGGACCAGCAGGCGCTGGATGCTTCCCTTTCCCCTTATAAAATTCTCATCGGCGAAAAGCTGACCAAGCGCAAGGGCGCGGGCGGCAAGCCGGAAATTGGACAGAAGGCCGCGGAGGAGAGCCGGGAGGAAATCGCGGCGGTCCTCAAAGGCACCGATATGATCTTTATCACCGCGGGCATGGGCGGCGGCACCGGTACCGGCGCGGCTCCCATTGTAGCGGAAGTGGCCAGGGATTTGGGCATCCTCACCGTAGGCATTGTGACCAAGCCCTTCGCGTTTGAGGGCAAAAAGCGGATGGAACAGGCCGAGTCGGGCATCGTCGCCCTCAGAGAGCATGTTGACTCCCTGCTTGTCATCCCCAATGAGCGGCTCAAACTGATTTCGGAGCAGAGAATCACGCTGGCCAACGCCTTTGAGGCGGCCGACGACGTGCTGCGCCAGGGCGTGCAGAGCATCTCCGATTTGGTACATACCAACGGTCTCGTCAACCTGGACTTCGCCGACGTCACCTCCATCATGAAGGACGCCGGATACGCGCACATGGGCGTGGGACATGCCCAGGGCAAGGACAAAGCCGAGCAGGCGGCGGCCATGGCCATTTCCAGCCCGCTGCTGGAGACCTCCATCGACGGCGCCAAGGGCGTCCTGGTCAACATCACCTCTTCCTCCGATATCGGCATGGACGAGGTGGACATCGCTTCCTCTATGATCACCCAGGCCTCCCATCCCGACGCCAACATCATCTGGGGCGTCACCTTCGACGAGAAGCTCAACGACGAGATGCAGGTCACTGTCATCGCCACCGGCTTCGATGCCGACCGGATGGACGCGGCTGTCAACTACAACTTTAAAAGCGGCGTGACGGCGGCTGCCGAGGACGGCAAAGGCGGCCCGGCTGGGGACGACGACGATTACTTTGACATCATGAAGATTTTTAATCAGAGATAGTGCTTTCAAAGCGCGAGAACATAGAAGGACAGGGGCTTTCGGCTCCTGTCCTTTTTGCGTGGATGATTCTTCCAGGGGCATTTGAGGCCAAATTGACGCGAATTGTTTAAAAATAGCCCATGAGGAACAAGGAGAATCAAATACTTCCACAAATCGCTGTTTATCGCTTGCAATCGCCGGTTATTGTGCTATAATGGAACAGGATTGCGGCCGTTTGGCCGGAGATTCTTCGACGACTGATGATTTGGGTAAAATGCGGCAGAATAATAGGAAGGCCGCGTGTTGGAGGTGAAAGTTGTGAACCCTGACCCTAGCGGAAACGACCGAAGTTTAACTACATAGGGGCAGGAGCAGCATCTGCGTGCTTCTGCCGCAAAGGAGGAAGCAAGATGCTCAGCTTTTACAAGACGGTGAACAACCGTATCCAGCAGATTCCTCAGGCGGAGGATGGCTGCTGGATCAGCGCCATCAGCCCCACCGAGGAAGAGGTGGCGTTCTTAGTGGGCGACCTGGGCGTAGACCAGGAGTTTGTCCGGGCGGCGCTGGACGAGGAGGAGACCTCCCGTATCGAGAAGGAAGAGGAACAGACCCTGGTGATCGTGGACTACCCGACCCAGCAGACCGAGACGGAGAACACCATCCTCTACTCCACCATGCCTATGGGCATCATCATCACGGAAAAGATGGTGATCACGGTGTGCCTCAGAGAAAACCCCGTCATCAGCGAGATGGCAAACGGCCTGGTCAAGAATGTGCAGACCCATCTGAAGACCCGGTTTTTGCTCACATGCCTATTGCGCATCGCCGTGCGTTACCTTCAATACTTAAAGCAGATTGATAAAATTTCCCACTATGTGGAGCAGCAGCTGCACAAATCTATGCGAAACAAGGAGCTCATTCAACTGTTGGGCCTGGAAAAATCGCTGGTTTACTTCTCCACTTCCCTCAAATCCAACGAGATGACGCTGGAAAAGGTGATGCGGGGCAGGATTATCAAGCTCTACGAGGAGGATGAGGATCTGCTCGAAGACGTCCTCATCGAAATCAGACAGGCCATTGAGATGTGTAATATCTATTCCAGCATCCTATCGGGGACCATGGACGCCTTTGCCTCCATTATCTCCAATAACCTCAACATCGTCATGAAGGTCCTCACCTGTATTACCATCGTCATGGCGGTCCCCACCATCGTGTCCAGCTTCTACGGCATGAATGTGCCCAATATTCCCTTCCCCAACTTTTGGTTCCCCATCGCCGTTTCCATCGTGCTCATGCTGATTGTGACGGTGATCCTCATCAAAAAGGACATGTTCCACTAAATGAGAGGAGACAGGGCGCTTTTGGCGTCCTGCTTGCAAGCGGAAGGGGAGGATGCAGATGAAAAAGAACCCGATTCTGCCGGTGTTGCTCGCCGGCATATTAGCGCTTAGCATTGTCTACGGCTGCTCCTGGATTCCCATGGGGGTATCTCATACCATGTCCGCCATCGCCTATGCCGAGGGGGGCGAGGGCGCACAATCTGCCGTCTTCGCGGTGGAGGGGTCCCTCACCCGGCCCTTGTTTCATTCCACCATCTTCCGCGGCTCCATGGAAGTTGTCATCGCGGGGGATCGGTGGCGGCAGGACCAGGACATCCGCTTTAAAGAAAGCGGCAAGGTGGAGTCCGGCGTTCTGAGCGTGGGGGACGGCAGGGAAGCGGTCCTCAAAATGCTGGGCAACTTCGAGGAAATCACCGTCACCGGTTTTTTCGATGGCCAGGGGAGGGAGTGGACCCTCCACGCCCCGGTGGACACCCTGCAACCGTGATAGACACCCGGCCATCGGACGGCCGGGTTTTTTGTTCTCCAAGACTTGGAGGGCGGGTGAGATGAAAAGTTATTGAGTTTCGACAAGAACATGTTATAATAAAAGAAATGAACGGTTTGAGAGAAGAAAGAGAAAACTTTGAGGGCCGAAAGGGGTGCGTGCCATGGATAAGCAGGTGCTTTTTAAAACCAGCGTTATGGGTGGCTTTAACAAGACGGAAGTTCTTACATATATCGACGAGCTGAGCAGCTCCTCCAAGGAGATGGAAAAACGGCTGGGTGATAAGATCGCGGAGCTGGAGGCTTCCAACCAGCAGCTGGGGGAGGACATCGCCGCGGTCAATGAGAAGATGAACGAGGCGCAAAGCCGCTTGGAGATCGAGCAAGCGCGGGTGCGGGAACTGACGGTACAGCTGAGCGAAGCGAGCCTCGACATGGCCAAATATAAGCAGCTTTGCGAGGAAAAGGACCGGGAGATCAAGATTCAGCGGGAACAGAACCGCCAGCTCCAGTTTAAAGCGGAGAGCGCCGAATACAAGAGCAAGAAGTACGACGAGATGTCCCAGCAGATTGGGGACGCCCTCATCGACGCCAAGGAAAAGGCGGACCAGATTCTCGCCGACGCCAAGGTCCAGTCCAAAGGGATCCTCCACAGCGCCGCTGCCGCCATGGAGAGTTTTTCGGGCCAGATGGTCTACGTGAAGGAGGATGTGGCCCGTATCCGGGACACACTCCACGACACGGTGGAGCAGATGCATGCAAAACTCGACGCCCTCGACAGCATGATCGACAAGGCGGCGGCCCGCATCACCCTCACTTCCGCCAATGTGGAGGCGGAGGAGGCCGTTGGGGGGACACAAACGTCCGAGGAAATAAAGGAAGAAGAAAATCCTGCGTTTTTTCGTGACGCCGCCACCCTCTGAGGAAGAGAAAGGCGGCGCGCCTCATCAAACGAAAGCGGCTCTCCAGCCGGATGTTTTGCCTCGAGAGCACGTGGTAAAGCTGGAAACAAAGCTTCAGTGGCAGACACCGGCCGGCCGTCGGGAATACGGCATACACGGTCTTATTAAAAAGCTGTGGCAGATGCTCGGCGGACGATAATTACAAACAAAAGGGCAGGGAGGAAGGAAGCTTCCTTCCTGCTTTGTGCTGAGCGATGAAAAGCCCCATAGGGGAAACCAGGAGGAATCGGAATGAAAGAATGGAATCTCACGACACAACAGCTTCGCCAAACGGCGCCGGAGCTTCGGGTGTTTGACCGGGTGCTTTTGTCTGGCACCATCTATACGGCCCGTGATGCGGCTCATAAACGTTTTTTCGCCCTGCTCGACGAGGGCAGGCCTCTGCCGGTGGATTTGACCGACGCCGCTATCTACTATGCCGGTCCCACCCCCGCGCCCGAAGGAAGACCCATCGGCTCGTGTGGGCCCACCACCTCCTCCCGGATGGACCCCTATGCGCCTCGGCTGATGGACCTGGGGCTGGTCTGTATGATCGGCAAGGGCCCCCGCAGTCAGGCGGTTTATGATGCGGTGGTGCGCAACCGGGGTGTGTACCTCTGCGCGCTGGGAGGTGCCGGGGCGCTGGCCGCAGCCTCCATCGAAGCAAGCGAGGTGGTAGCCTTCGACGACCTGGGCTGCGAATCGGTCAAAAGGCTCACAGTCCGGGACTTTCCGCTGGTGGTGGCGGCCGACTGCGGCGGAGGCAATATCTTCGCAGCGGGCCGCGCCGGTTATCTGGCTTCCCACCCGGCGGTGTGAAATCATATTTAAAGGTTGCAGAAGGACGGCGTCTGTGGCGCCGTCCTTTTTTGCCTATGTTGCCAAAGATCATTGGAAAATTTTGTTGGGTTTTGTCGATTAATTGCTTGTGGACAGATGGGTTCAAGAGGTATAATTAATAGAAAGTATGGATGTTTTTGTAAGGGAGGAAAAGACAATGCTCAAAAAAATCATGTCCATTATCACGGCTCTCATCGGCATTGCCACCATCGCGCTGGGCGTCATGCTCATGAACGAGAAACCGATCTCCTATGTGGTACCCGCCAGCAATCTGCAGTATACACCGGGACGGTACAGTGCTAATCCGGCAGCCTTTGGCGGGGATTTTTATACCTATGTCTATGATGGGGTAAAGACCGCAGTGGAAGAGCTCAACGAGATCAATCATGCCATGGGCGTGGTCGTACAGTCGGAGAACGCTCTTCACCAGGCCATGTCCATCCAGGTGAACGCCACCAACGATCTGATTCAGAAAACCGCCAAGGTGGGCGGCGCCGTCGTTCTCGCCATCGGCTTGGCAGTGCTTGCCTTTTCCGCTTTTTCCATCGGAAGCGCCTTCACACGCGGCCCGAAAGCCAAACCGGCTTCGGCCACAGGAAAGAAGGCGCCCGCCTATGCACCCTATGCCCAGAAAGAGGCAGCGGTGCCAGTGGCGCCCCAGGCGCCCGCCTCAGAGCCGCCAGCTTACTCCTATGATGCGCCAGCGGCGCCGGACGCGCCGCAAGCTCGTACGCCAGAACCGCCGGAAGGGCCTGCCGATTACCGTTAGCAGAACAAACGAATATGTAAAAACGGGACGCCGATTGGCGTCCCGCTTTTATTTAGAGGGGAAAGTTATTTCACGGAGTTCTCGTAAGCTTCGATCATCTTTTTGACCATCTGGCCGCCAACGCTACCAGCCTGTTTGGAGGTCAGGTCGCCGTTGTAACCCTGTTTCAGGTTCACGCCAACTTCGTTTGCAGCTTCCATTTTGAAACGATCCATAGCCTCTCTGGCCTGGGGAACAACAATTTTGTTACTAGACATAATTAATTACACTCCTGTTCAATGTTTTGGGGATTCATTACTTGATTGCGTTTGCAGTATTATTGTAGTCCGAAGGGCTTCATATATGAGTGGTAAATTCCGCCTCGCTTTTTTGATGTTTTTGGGGAAACAAGTTGGAATTCCTTGCCCGGCTCATGTCAGTTCTTCGATAAAATGGGTGTGTCCTGAGAGGGCGAGGATACAGCACACCACCAGCGTCAGATAGCGGTCAAAGGGATTGCCCATATCGGTGGGTAGCTCAAAGGGTTCGATCTGCCGCCCACAGAAAGGGATAGAGCGCTGCAAACAGACGACGGAGCTATCGGAAGTAAAGCTGGAATAGGTAAAGGTGTCTTTCGAGGACAGCCCGCAAGTGATGACCATGAGCCCCAGCTTTTGGACCAGGCTGGCCGCGTCCTCGTCGTCGGAGTCCACCACGGCGTAGCATCCGTCAAAGGGGCCGTGGGTTTCCACCGGCGCCGCGTGGCTTTTGAAAATAATGAGCGAATTTTCGCAGTCCACGGGGATGAGCTTTTCCGTTTCGTAAATCAGAAAGTCGTAGTGTCCGCCGGGATCGCCGGTCACCTTGTCCCCGTCTAGAAAGAGCAGGGAAAACTTGGGGGAAAGGGCGTGCATGAGGAACCTGACCGTCTTTTTGTCGGATTTTTTTCCTACAATCACAATGGTGAACAATCCATACCCTCATTTCAAAAAATGAAATTTGTATTATTGTATCCGAAAAAGTGAATTTCATAAAAAATTGCCAAAGGCTATTTTTTGTGAAAGAGGAGGAGCGTGGAGTGCACGGATGCCTTGCGCAATGATTTTTTATGGCGCGGCAATAAAACGATAGGCCAAAGGCTATCGTTTGCGCAAGGGGGGGAAGAGCGCGATGGGGATTTCATGGGTATGGCTTTATCGGTACGAACAAACGCAAAAAAGCGGCCGGAATCTTCCGGCCGCTTTTTCAGTGTTTTTTAAAATCCATAAATTTTCTTGGCGTTATAATACAGGATGTCGCTAATGAGACCTTTGGCCTCTTCCTCGGTCATGCAGCCTTCGCTTACCTTGCGGGCAAAGAGCTTGGCAAAGACATGGCGGGCCGCCAGCAATGCGCCGAAGCTGTCCTCCGCCATCCAGGTGTCGCAGCCCCAGCAGATCTTGGAGGCGTTGCCCACTTCCAGCAGTTCCTCTAAGAAGCGCTCGGTGGCGCTGGGGGAGAGGATGGGCATCCAGCACAGGTCGGGGTAAACGTTGGGGTAGTTGTGGACGAGCGCCAACACGTCGTCCATCCAGGGATAGCTGCCGTGGAAGATGACAAAGCGGGTGTCCGGATTCTGGTCGATGACGGGTTTGAGCCACATGGCGTTGGACTTATTGAGCCGGGCAAGCCCGGTATGGCACTGGACCGGCACGTCCCGCTCCGCCGCGTATTTGCAGATTTGGTCAAAGATATAGTCCTGAAACGCCTTGATTTCCTCCGGGGTGGCATTGGGGTTTTGATAGCCCCGCGCGGCCTCCTCCTTGGTTGTGGGCATGAAATCCAGGCCCCGGTCGTAGGCGCAGCCCGCCTTGATGGCGACGCAGCCCTCGTCCAGTTTAAGCCCGATCTGCCGGCGCATGAGGGCCACGTAGTCGTCCAGGGTGGGGGCGTCGGGCCAGCCGTAGACTTGAAAGGGATTCTTTCCCTTGTGGTCCACCGCGGTCTTGTTGTAGCCGAAAAGATACATATTGATGCGGTAGGCCGCCGTCATCATGCCACCGAAGCCCTGGATTTCACCGGGGTTCCAATAGGAGTCCACAATGACCTTTTCATAGCGGCACACCTTCCGCAGCACATCGGTGCGGTGATGCTCATTTCCGTAGGCCTGGGCGATTTTATCGCTAAAAAGCTCCCAGGTGGCGCCGGAGAGAGGCGCGTCAATGTCGTAGAGGGTTTGGAGGGATTTTTGAAAATAGGTAAAATAGGAATTAAACCGCACATCCCGTACAAAGGCGTCCTTGTCGGCGTAGTTTGCCGCGCACAGTGCCTTCCAACCCATATAGGTGGAGGTGAGCATGGCATCCAGCGTCATGTCGCTTCCGTCGACGGTGGGCAGGCTGTGGGAATGGGTGTTGATGACGGGATGGTCCTGCATGTGCTCCATGAGGCGCGCGTAGATGTCATTCACGATGCTCATCCTTTCCGTTATTCACTCTGGGCCGCGTTTTGTTTGTCCAGACGGTCCAGCCAGATGCTGGCGATGTCCAACGCGTTATAGAGTCCGTCCTGCTCGCTCTTTTTGAGAATGCGCTCGGCCGGGCTTTTGGTGGTGTCGGTGCTGATCATCTGCACCGAAACGCGGCTGGCCATGTCCATGCCTTCCTCCTCTTTGGTGGAGAGAATTTGAAGCATAACGACGCTCTCGTCGGACATGCTGCCGTAATAGAGGGTTTTTCCGCTGCGCACCAGCGGCCGCCCTTTGTATGTCAGAAACTGCTGTTTGTCTTGCGCCATAATATATACCTCCTCAGGTCGTTTCTATCTTTGTAATACGCATCTGCGTCAAAAGTATACGGTGAAATCTTCGTTAGATTCATATTTTACCATATTTTTGGGGGCAAGTAAAGGAAGGGTCTCAGAGGATCGGACGAAATAAACCGCAGCCGGGAAAACCTCGGCTGCGGTTTTATCTCATATCGTTTGCGTTTAATCATTCAAGTAGGATTTGACCAAAAGCTGCAACAGTTCGTCCCGGTCCACCCGGCGGATGAGGCTCCGCGCGTTGTTGTGGGTCGTGATATAGGTCGGGTCCTCGGAGAGAATATATCCCACAATCTGATTGATGGGATTATAGCCCTTTTGGCGCAAAGCATCGTACACAGACGTCAGTATCTGTTTGATTTCCTTTTCCTTATCCTCATGAATTGAAAACGATATTGTCGGTTCGTGCATGATACCACCTCTTTGTAAACTAGCATACACCATTCTTGGGTAATTATCAAGTCGAAGTTCATAAATCCTATTTCAAATTTTGTGGTGACCGGTGGCGGCGGATAGGTTTCGGACCTCAGGCACGCAGGGTGGCGCCCAACTCGTCGAGTGCTTTGAGGACCTTCTTCATGGCCCGGTCGGTCTCCTCGTCGGTGAGGGTGCGGTCGGCCGCCCGGAAGGAGAGGCTCCACGCCACGCTCTTCTTGCCCTCGGGGACTTGTTTGCCCTTATAGACGTCGAAAAGGGAAACCTGCTCTAAAATGCGGCCCGCGGCTTTCTGGATAGCCTTTTTCATGGTGAGCACCGGCAGCGCGTCGTCGCACAGGACCGCGATGTCCCGGGCCGTGGCCGGATACTTGGGCAGGGGAGTGAAGTGCTTGTCGGCACAGCGCAGATCAAACAGGGCGCCGGCGCTCAGCTTGGCGGCATAGGCCTTGACGCCGATGCCGTAGTTTTGCAGTACGAGCGGATGCACCTCGCCCAGCACGCCGATTTCCCGGCCGTCCTTGGAGATTTTGGCGCAGCGCCCGGGGTGGAAGGTGGGGTTGTCGCTGACAGCCTCCACGTCGTAGTCCTCGATGTCCAGGACATGCAGAAGTTCTTCCACCACGCCCTTGAGGGAGAAGAAGTCATAGGCTTCTCCATACATCCCCAGGGTCACCTGGGAGTTTTCGTCCGGCAGGGGGCCGTCGGTGGGGATATACTCGGGGGAAATCTCGAAGAAGGCGGCGCTTTCGTTGCGGTTATTATAGTTTTTCGCCAGAATTTCCAGCATAGAAGGCAGGGTGGTGGTGCGCATGACGCTGGTGTCCTCACCCAAGGGGTTTTGGATGGTGACGCATTGGCGCAGGGGACTCTCCGCCGGGAGCCTGATTTTGTCGTAGTACTTGGGACTGATGAAGGAATAGGTCATGATCTCATAGAGACCCTGAGCCAGCAGGGTGTCGCTCACCGTGCGCTCGAACTTCTGCAGGTCGGTCAGATGGCCCTGGGCCGTGCCGCGGATGGCGGTGACGGGGATTTTGTCGTAGCCGTAGAACCGGGCGATCTCCTCGGAGATGTCGGCCTTGTGCTCCAAATCGGGGCGGAAGCTGGGGATGACGATGTCGTCGCCCTCCATGACACAGCCGATCTTCTCGAGAATCTGCACCATCCGCTCCCGGGAGATTTCGATGCCGAGGAAACGGTTGATCCAGTCGGGTTCCAGGGGGATGCGGCGGAGCGCTTTGTCGGAGTTGTCCACGTCGATAACGCCGTCCACCACTTCACCGGCGCCCAGCAGCTCCACGAGTTCGCAGGCCCGCTCCACCGCCGGCAGGGTGTTATAGGGATCGAGGCCCTTTTCATAACGCCCCGAGCTTTCAGTGCGAAGGGCCAGCTTCTTGGAGGTCAGGCGGACGCTGACGCCGTTAAAACAGGCGGACTCGAAGACGATGGTGTCGGTGTCGTCCATGATGCCGGAGTATTCCCCGCCCATGACGCCGGCCACGGCCACCGGGCCCTTCTCGTCGGCGATGACCAGCATGCTTTCGTCGAGACCACGCTCCACGTCGTCCAGGGTGGTGATCTTCTCGCCGTTTTGGGCGGTGCGGACGGTGATCTTTTTGCCGTTTACATATTTGTAGTCAAAGGCGTGCATGGGTTGGCCGTATTCGAGCATGACGTAGTTGGTGATGTCCACGATGTTGTTGATGGGACGCACACCGCAGGCCCGAAGACGCTCCCGCATCCAACGGGGCGAGGGCTCAATTTTCACGTTTTTGACCATCCGGGCCATGTAGCGCATGCACAGCTCCGGATTTTTGACCTCTACGTCGAGCAGCTCGTGGATGTCGCCGCCGCTTCCCTTGACTACCGGTGTGTGGAGCTTGAGGGGTTTGTCATAGGTGGCAGCCGCCTCCCGGGCCAAGCCGATGATGGAGAAGCAGTCGGGGCGGTTGGAGGTGATCTCAAACTCTACGCAGGTGTCATTGAGGCCGATGGCCTCCCGGATGTCCTGGCCCAGACGGAGGTTCTCCTCGTCCAGGACCATGATGCCGTCCTCCACGGCATTCGGGAAGTCGTGCTGGGTGAGTCCCAATTCCCCCAGGGAGCAGAGCATGCCGTTGGAGAGGACGCCGCGCAGCTTGCCCTTGCGGATTTTCTTGCCGCCGGGCAGGGTGGAGTTGTCCATGGCCACGGGGACCACGTCGCCCTCCACCAAATTGGTGGCGCCGGTGACGATCTGGATGGGCTCGCCGGCCCCCACATCCACCTGGCAGACCACCAGCTTGTCCGCGTCGGGGTGTTTTTCAATGGAGAGAATCTTGCCGACGATCACATTGTCAATGTCACTGCCCTCGATGAAATAGCCCTCCACCTTGGAACCGGACATGGTGATCGCCTCGCAGAAATCATGGGGTTTTGCGTCAATATCGACAAAGTCGGATAACCATCTCATGGATAAATTCATGTGTGCATCATTCCCGCCGCTACCGCAAGCGGCTGTTATATTACCTTGACCCCAGCGGATGAATTTGGGGCCGTAGGGGAAAGTCACTTATTAGAACTGGTTGAGGAAGCGCAGGTCGTTTTCATAGAACAGCCGCAGGTCGTCGATGCCGAAGCGGCGCATAACGATGCGCTCGAGGCCCATGCCAAAGGCAAAGCCGCTATACTCCTCCGGGTCGATGCCGCAGATGGAGAGCACCTTGGGGTGCACCATGCCGCAGCCCAACAACTCAATCCAGCCCTCGCCCTTACACAGCCGGCAGCCCTCGCCATGGCAGGCAAAGCACTGGACGTCCAGTTCCGCCGACGGCTCGGTGAAGGGGAAGTGGTGGGGACGAAAACGCACCACGCTGTCCTCCCCGTAGAGGCGCTTGACAAAGACTTCCAGTGTGCCCTTGAGGTCGGCCATGGTCACGTCCTTATCGACGACGAGTCCCTCGATCTGATGGAAGAGAGGGGAGTGGGTGGCGTCCACCGCGTCGGAGCGGTAGACCCGTCCGGGGGCGATGACGCGGATGGGGGGCTTCTGCTTCTCCATCACACGCACCTGCACCGGGGAAGTCTGGGTGCGCAGCACCGTGTTCTCGTCGATGTAGAAGGTGTCCTGGGTGTCCCGGGCCGGATGGTTCTTCGGGATGTTGAGGGCTTCAAAGTTGTAGTAGTCAAGCTCCACCTCCGGGCCCTGGGCCACGTCAAAGCCCATGCCTAAGAAGATCTCCTTAACCTCGTCGAGAACCAGGGTCAGGGGGTGCTTTTTGCCCAGGGGATGCCGTTTGCCCGGCATGGTGACGTCCAGCTTTTCGCTTTCGAGCTGGCGGTCGAGCTGGGAGGCCTTGAGCTCCTCGTTCCGGGCCGCGATGGCCCCCTCGATTTTGGCGCGGACGTCGTTGGCCAGCTGCCCGATGACCGGGCGCTCCTCGGCGGAAAGCTTGCCCATCTGTTTGAGGATGGCGGTCAGCTCCCCCTTCTTGCCCAGAAACCGGACGCGCAGGGCGTCGATTTCTTTCATATCCTGCGCGGCGTGGAGAAGCTCCTCCGCCTGCTGCCGGATGGATTGTAACGCTTCTTTCATTTGTTTCACCTCATCTATATTTTTCATTGTCTGCCTTGTGTGGCGGGTCATGACTCTCGCTTTTTGCGGCTGGTTGCGGGGCACGCGCTTGATCGGAACGCCAGCGCGTGCCAGAGAGGCTGCGGCGCGGCGTAAGCCGGGAGCGCGATGTCCTCCAGCGGCAGCTGGAACGCGCGCGATGTCCCGTCTGTACGCCAGCGCGTGCCAAAGCGGTCAGCGGTTCGGAGTAGGCCGAGGGCGCGTTTACCTCCAGCGGCAGCTGGAACGCGCGCGATGTCCCGTCTGTACGCCAGCGCGTGCCAAAGCGGTCAGCGGTTCGGAGTAGGTCGAGGGCGTGTTTACCTCCAGCGGCAGCTGGAATAAAAAAACGCCTTCATCCCCATAGAAACAGGGACGAAAGCGCACAAAGCGATTCCGCGGTACCACCCGGATTTTTGCATAAGAGCAAACACTCAGCCGCCTTGTAACGGAGCATAACCCGTCGGCGCCTACTTACCCGATGGTTTCAGCGCCGCCGCTCGTGAGTGAACTTCGGTTCCCCGATTCCGATGGACCGGCTTTCAGCCGATGGCCAGCCCTCTCTGCTCCGGCAAAGGAACGTACTCTCTCAGTCATTGCGTTTGAGTTTCATCTTAGCACAACTTTTTCCCCTTTGCAAGGGCTTTTTTCTGGATTTTGCGGGGAAAACAGCGGGTTTCCCGGATAAAGCGGGAAAAAGATGTGGTATAATAATACCAGTGAAAAAGGAGGGTGCGGCTATGCTTTGTTCCGGCATTGATCTGATAGAAATCAAACGAATGGGGCGGTGTTCCCACCGGGAGCACTTCATGGAGCGGGTCTTTTCTTCGGAGGAGCGGGCCCTCTTTGCGGGGAAGAAAGAGCCGCTCCCCACCATCGCCGCCAACTTCGCGGCCAAGGAGGCCTTTGCCAAGGCGCTGGGTACCGGCGTGCGGGGCTTTGCTTTGCGGGAGGTGTCCGCCCTGCGGGACACGTTAGGGCGGCCCTACCTTCATCTCACCGGCCGGGCGGAGGCCCTCGCCCGCCGAATGGGGCTGCGCTTTTCCGTCTCCATGAGCCACACGAAGGCCTACGCGGTTTGCGTCGTCATCGCCTACACTGAAGAATCATCCAATCAGGAGGAAAAATAACATGGCCATTGCCACATCACAGGAAATGAAACAAATTGAGGCGGGTTCCATCCCCTATGGACAGACCTACCTGAGTCTGATGCAAAACGCCGGGGATGGCGTCACCCGGGTTATATTGGATCGAATGGACGTCAAAAGAAAACGGTGCCTGATTCTCTGCGGTAGGGGCAACAACGGCGGCGACGGCTTTGTGGTGGCAAAGAACCTCAAGGACGCTGGGGCGGAGCTGTTGGTGGCATTGCTTCACGGGGAGCCGGCCACCCCCGACGCCATCACTATGTACGAGCGGGCCAGGGAGGACGGCGTAGGGATCGTACGGTATGAAGAGAACCGGGAGCTTATCGAGCAATGGGCCCGGGACTGCGACTTGGCGGTGGACGCCGTCTACGGCACCGGCTTTCACGGGGAGCTGGACCCGGAGACCCAAAAGCTCTCCGGACTGCTGCGGGAAGGAAAGGGGAGGGTCTTCGCGGTGGATATCCCCAGTGGCGTGGCGGCCAATACCGGCCGGGTAGCGTCGGACGCGGTGTGGGCCGACTGTACCGTCACCTTTGACTGTTATAAGCCCGCCCACTTCCTGATGGAAGCGGCGTCTTACTGCGGCGAGGTGGTACTCACCGACATCGGCATTGACCCGCGGGTCCACGGGGAAGTGAGTCTCAGCCATGTTCATTTGACCAAGGAATTTGTCTTTTCCCACCTCAAAAAGCGGCCTCCCAACTCCCACAAGGGGACCTATGGGCGGCTGCTCAACCTCTGCGGCAGCGTGGGGATGTGCGGGGCCGCCATCATGTCCGCCCTAAGCGCCCTTAGGTGCGGTACGGGTCTCGTCACCCTGGGCACGGTGGGGGAATTGACCATCCCGGTTTCCGTCCGGCTGACCGAGTCCCTCTTCCTGCCCCTGTGCCAGAACGCCGACGGCCGGATTTCCGCCCAGAATCTGCCCATCGTCCTGGAGCGCCTTTCCAAAAGCGACGCCTGCCTCATTGGGTGCGGCTTGGGCCTCGATGAGGACACGGTCGAACTGACCCGGGGCGTCATCATAAAAGCGGATTGTCCCATGGTTGTGGACGCGGATGGTATAAATGCGCTGGCAAAAGACATAGATATAATAAAGAAAGCCAAAGCGCCCCTCATCCTGACGCCCCATCCGGGGGAGATGTCCCGCCTTTGCGGCCGCAGCGTGTCCGAAATCGCAGCGAACCGCATGGAGATCGGCGCCGCCTTTGCCAAGGAGTACGGCGTCACCCTGGTGCTCAAGGGCCACAACACCCTGGTCTTTTCGCCGGAAGGAAAGGTCTATATCAATACCACCGGAAACCCCGGGCTCTCCAAGGGCGGCAGCGGGGACATCCTGGCCGGTATGATCGCCTCCTTCTTGGCCCAGGGCCTGCCCGCCGACGTCGCCGCGGCCTGCGGCGTATTCCTCCACGGCTATGCGGCGGACCGCTGTGCAGCGCGCCTCTCCCAGTACGCCATGCTCCCCACCGATATCCTAAACGACTTGGCCGCCATCTTTGCGGAAAACGGGAGATAGCGTCCGGGGGGAGCTGAAAATCCGAAACGAGAGAGTGTGCTTCTCGAGAGCGGGGACGACTGTGTCCACTGAGAAAGCGGGAGACAGTTTCTACCGGGAGCGGCAATACCGGTGTCTCCGAATAACGGGACTCCTTCCGCTGAGAATGGGGACTCCGAAGCGAGAGACAGCGGCCATCGGGAATGGGAACGCCGGTGCCCTCCGAAAAATGGGGGCCACCGTCCAACAAATCCCCGGCGGGAGGAAGCGAATGGTGAGCAAAGCGGCTTTCGTCAAATTTGTTGCCGAGGTGAAGGCGAAAGGAAGATTTGTGCACAATGAAGCGGATTGCTTGTTTGCTTTTGAGCCTCTTGCTCATGACGTCAATGCTCGCAGGATGTGGAAAATCGCCGGCGGAGGGGGGCGGCTCCCGGCTCAGTGAGGAGCAGGTGAGTGAAAAGCTCCAAACCGACTTTGCCTCCACGGCTAAAATCAAATACAAAGGCATCGAGGCCGAGGCTCAGGTCAAGAAGGCCGACGGCACCTGTGTGCTGGACTTTACGGCCCCTGAAAACTTAAATGGCATGCAGTTTAGCCTCTCCGGCGAAAAGCTGGGCATCGGGTACAAGGGCTTCCACGTGGATTTGGACCCCAATTCCGCGGTGGGCGGCGCGGCGGTCAAGATGCTGGTCAAGGCCATCCAGACGGCGGCGGAGAAAAACGGGGTGGATATCGCGGTGGAAAAAGATGCGGTGCAAATCACCTCCACCCAGCAGAGCTTTCAGTTCACCATGCGGTTGGATGCGAAGAGCGGAAATATTTTAAATATCCAGGTTCCGGGGGAGGAACTGGATATCAGCTTTGAAAACTTTACCTTTTTGCAGTAAAGAAAAGCCCCGACGTCCTAACGCCGGGGCTTTTTCGCGGTCAAAAAGACACGCTTCACAATATGATAAGAACGGGACCCCGAGCGAAGGCCAAAGCGGACGTGCCGGAGAAAAATTTTTCCATGCCGTGATTAAGGCGCTTTGCTCGGGGGAACAATAGACTCAGGATGCATCCGAGTAAATCATAGGCGGAGCGTGAGTGTAGCGTGACTGTCAAACGAGGCGATATCTACTATGCGGACCTGAGTCCTGTGGTCGGTTCCGAGCAGGGCGGCATGCGTCCGGTACTCATCGTACAAAACGACGTGGGGAACCGTTACAGCCCCACCGTTATCGCAGCCGCCATCACCAGCCAGAAGGAAAAATCAAAACTTCCCACCCATATCGACGTCAGAGGCGATCAATGCGGGCTATCCCGTGATTCGGTCGTACTTCTGGAACAGATCAGAACCATCGATAAAAGACGGCTCAAGGAAAAAATGGGGAGGCTGGATGACGGTGCGATGGAACCGATCAACAAGGCTCTTTCTATCAGTTTTGGCTTGCCAGACGATCAGCGGCGCTACTGAGGATACATAAAGCGTCGGACGTAAAATGAGACCCCTTTCGGGCCGCCGTGCGGCTAATAACACGCCGGCGCGGCCGCGTAAGTCCCTGACGCTTTACTGTAAACTTCACAGTGCCCTCAACGGCGCCCGGAAATTCCGGGCGCTTGTTTTTTCCACCTACCGGTGGGGGCCATAAAAAGCCAGCCGCATTTGCGGCTGGCTTTTTGGACTGACAAGGGGTGCCCTCATTTTTTCTCCGGTGGAATGTATTCGAGCAAATCGGCAATGGAGCAGTCGAGGACGTAACACAGGCGGGACAGTATGGCCATATCCAAACGCTGAATATCGCCATTGCCATAGCTTTTTAGCTGTGCACTTTGCAATTCTGCTCGCTGCATGACTTTGTTTTTGCTCAGGCCTTTGCGTTTAATAATTTCATTGAGCCTGATCTCGATATGTCCATAGGATTGATCGTTCATTGTATTTTGCTCCTTTAGTCTCCGCGATAACTAAATGATACAATGATAATATTGGCATTGACAGACGTATATATCTAATGTTATAAATATAATGGTAGATATATATGATCAATCGGAAGGCAAAAGGAAAAGCCGCGGGTCCTTTGACCCGCGGCTCACAGCATTCGATTTTACATTTCCAGCATCATCTTGGCGCATTTGTTGACGTCGCCGCACCCCAGCGTGATGACCAGGTCGCCTTCCTCGGCGTGGCTCATGACGTACTCGGCAATTTCGGGGAACTCCGGGAACCACACGCACCCGTCGATCTTGTCGGCCAGGTCCTTGGCAAAGATGTTGTAGGTGTTTTTCTCACGGGACCCCATGATCTCAGAGAGCACCACCCGATCGGCGATGGCGAGGGTGGAGGCAAAGTCGTCTAAGAGCATCTTGGTGCGGGAGTACGTGAAGGGCTGGAACACCGCCCACACCTTTTTGTAGTGCATTCCCTTGGCGGCTTCCAAGGTCACTTTGATTTCGGCGGGGTGGTGGGCGTAATCGTCGGCGATGGTGACGCCCCGCACCTGGCCGAGAATCTCAAACCGGCGCTTGGCACCGCCGAAGTGGGAGAGCCCCCCGGCGGCCTGGGCGGGGGAGGCTCCGGCCAAGAAGGAGGCGGCGGCCGCCGCCGTGGCATTGAGGATATTGTGCTCGCCGGGCACGGCCAGGGTGATGCGGGTGAGGAAACCCTCCTCCTTACTCCACAGCTCGAACTCGGTGTGCCGCTCCGAGATGATGCGGCTGTTTTTGGCGATGTAATCGTTGTGCTCTCCTCGGCCAAAGGTGATGACTGTTTTGTCGAGGCCCTCCAAGGCTTTGAGGGAGTTGGCATCGTCGCCGTTGACCAAGATCGCCTTGGTGGCGTTGGAGGCAAACTTGTGGAAGGACTTGATGATATTTTCCAACGTGCCGAAATAGTCCAGATGGTCGGCGTCCACATTGAGGATGACGGCGATGTCGGGATAGAGCTTTAAGAAGGTGTCCACGAACTCGCAGGCCTCGCACACCATGGTATCGCTGCCGCCCACCCGTCCGCTGCCGCCGATAAGGGGAAGCTTACCGCCGATGACGGCAGTAGGATCGAGGTTTGCCTCCACCAGAATCTGGGTAATCATGGAGGTAGTGGTGGTCTTGCCGTGGGTGCCGCTGACGCAGATTGCGTTGTCATACTGGCCGGTGACGATGCCAAGGAGCACCGAGCGCTCGATGGCGGGTACGTCGGAGGCCATGGCGGCGATGAGCTCGGGGTTGTCGGCCATGATGGCCGCCGTGTAGACAATCAGGTCCGCGCCCTCGATATTTTGAGCTCTCTGTCCCATGAAGACCGGGATGCCCAGCGCCCGCTCGGCGGCCAGGGTGTCGGTCTCGTTGTTGTCGGAGCCGGTGATATAATAGCCCTTGCTGTGGAGAATCTGCACCAGCGGATACATGCCGGAGCCGCCGATGCCGATGAAATGCAGATGTTTTTTTCCTTTTAATATGTGAATATCCGCGTGGGTCACTTTTGCCATAATTTCATCCAAGCCTTTCTTGTGGATAGATAGCGGAACGAGTTTCCGCGCCTTTCCTATTATATTGTTTTTTGGCAGTAAAATAAACACTTTTCTGCACTTTTTTGGAATTGCCCGTCTTTCGAATAGAATTGAATGAGGATGCGGCTGTGTGTGATACATTTTTCCAGAAAACCTTCCGTAAAAATGCATAAGGGGGGCGCAAATGCCGCATATTAACTTTGTAAATGCACGCAAGACTTGACAAAGGAAGGAAAATTGCCATGAATATCACAGACATTCGCATCCGCAGAATTTACCAGGATACCCGGCTCAAAGCCCTGGTCTCCATTACGGTGGACAACGATCTGGCTGTCCACGATATCAAGGTGATCGAGGGCCCGGAACGGCTCTTCGTCGCCATGCCCAGCCGCCGCGAGGAGAGCGGGACCTTCCGGGACATCGTCCATCCCATCACCCCCGAGGCCCGTCAACTGCTGGAGGGCATGATCCTGCAAAAGTATGAGGAGCATTTGGCGCTACTGGAAGAGGAAGCTGAACAGGAGCACCGCCAGTCCTAGCCCGCCGCCCCTCTCATAAATAAGTAGAATAAAAAGCAGCCGCTAGGAAGCGGCTGCTTTTTTGCGCGCTTGTTGCGTCGGCCGCAACGGTAGAGCGTGCGACGCAACACTGCCGCGTTGCAGACCGAGCGCGCGCCAAGCTGACCTTTAGGTTCACATCATCCCTCAGCGGAAGCTGGACCCCCACCGGCATGCGGCGCGGGTGCCGCCACGATGATGCGGAGCAAACCAAAGTCGCGTCATCCCCCAGCGGAAGCTGGCCCCCGCCGGCAGGCGGCGTGGGTGTTGTACCGATGATGCGGAGCAAACCAAAGTCGCGTCATCCCCCAGCGGAAGCTGGCCCCCGCCGGCAGGCGGCGTGGGTGTTGTACCGATGATGCGAAGCAGTCCAAAGTCGCGTCATCCCTCAGCGGAAGCTGGCCCCCGCCGGCAGGCGGCGCACCACGACATCGTTCGCGACAAAAACGCAGGTGTCGCGCCGATGTCGCAGAGCAAACCAAATTCGCGTAGCCCTCCACCGGCAGGTGGGGGAAAAAGTGGGAACTCGTTGAGCCTGGACTTCATAGGATATAGAAGAAAATCTCGGGAAGGCTTTTGCTCGGAAAGATCCGTCGCGGCGGGGTGATGTGTACCACAATATCCCAGCCGGGTCCGGAAGGCTTGCCGCCGTAGGTCCCGCCGCTTTTGCGGGGCCGGACCACAAGCGAATGACCATGGGGCACTTGTCCCGTTACTGAGAAGTCCCAGCCCAGCCCGTTTGAGACGGCGCCCAGGCCGGGACGGATTTTCTATGGAAGCAAACATGACTGAATGAGCGGCTGGAGGTTTCCCCTGTGAAAGAGATGAAGACAATTACGGTGGTGGGAGGCGACCTGAGGCAGGTATATCTGGCCCAAGCATTTGTACAGAGCGGATATACCGTGTATGCTGTGGGGTTCGACGCCGGCGTGGAGCTGCCTGAGGGCATCATCGCGGCCGACCGGGCGGACATCGCACTGCTGCTTTGCGACGCGGTCGTATTCCCGCTGCCCATGACACTCGATGGAAAAACAGTGAACACGCCCCTCTCCGAACACACTTTGGAGCTGACCCAATGCGCCAAAATGCTGCCGGCGGAGTGCCTGGTTTTTGGCGGGCGGGTGGATGAAAATACACAGGCTGTCTTTGAAAGAACGGGCCATCCCGTGGAGGACTATTTCAAACGGGAGGAATTCGCGGTACATAACGCCCAAGCGACTGCGGAGGGCGCGGTGGAAATTATTTTGCGGGAACTACCCACCACCATCTATGGCCGTAATATTCTGGTGACCGGATTTGGCCGGATTTCCAAGGCACTGGTGAGAATCCTCACCGCCATGGGCGCCAAGGTGACGGTATCGGCGAGAAAGTATGGGGATTTGGCCTGGGCCGAGATCTACGGCTGCGAAGGGGTCCATATCTCCGATTTGGGGCTTGTCATCGGCAAGCAGGACGTGGTGGTCAACACTGTGCCCGCCGTGGTGCTGCCCCGGAAGATGCTCTCCCGCCTGGATCCCGGATGCCTGGTGGTGGATTTAGCCTCCAAGCCCGGAGGCGTTGACTTTGACACCGCCAAACAATTGGGGCTCAAAACCATCTGGGCGCTGTCCCTGCCCGGCAAGGCCGCTCCTGTGACGGCCGGCGAAATTATCAAAAACACAATTGTCAACATGATTGCCGAGAGGAGGGAAACAGATGGAAAAGATTAGAACAGGATTCGCTATCTGCGGGTCGTTTTGCACCTTCTCCAAGGTGCTGCCCCAGATGAAAGCTTTGGTGGACGCGGGCTATGACGTGGTTCCCATTATGTCGGAGTTTTCCTACGCCACCGATACCCGCTTTGGTAAGGCTGCCGACTTTATCGCCCAGATCGAGAAGATGACGGGGAAGAAGATTATCCACACCATCGACGGGGCGGAGCCCATCGGACCGAAAAAGCTGCTGGATGTGCTGGTCATCGCTCCATGCACCGGGAATACCTTGGGAAAACTTGCCTGCGGTATCACCGATTCCAGCGTCACCATGGCGGCCAAAGCCCATATCCGCAACGCCCGGCCGGTGGTCATCGCCGTGTCCACCAACGACGGCTTGGGCGCCTCGGCTAAGAATATCGGCATGCTGCAAAATGCCAAATACATCTACTTTGTGCCCTATGAACAGGACGATCACATCCACAAGCCGTCCTCCTTGGTGGCGGACTTTAGCCAAATCGCGTCCACCATTGAAATGGCGCTTAAAAACGTGCAGATTCAGCCTCTCCTCAAATGATCGGGATGGCTGTTTCGTTCCCCTTTCCTTAAAAATGCAGGAGACTTTTTGTTTCCTGCATTTTTTGCGGAGAAATGTCCGGGATGGTCTTGCTTTTTGCAGTGTGAGCCGCTAAAATGAGAGGGAACGGCAGAGCGCAAGAGAATGGCTCCCAGCTAGATGCAGGGAGGACGTCTTGCGTGATGCATACCGGAAAGGATGAAGGAACACCATGAGCGTAGATTTACTGGCGATGATCGAGAGCAAAATGTCCAGCTTTTCCAAGGGACAGAAGCTCATCGCCCGCTATATTATAGAGCATTACGACAAAGCCGCTTTTATGACGGCATCCAAGCTGGGGCAGACGGTGGGAGTCAGCGAATCCACCGTGGTCCGCTTCGCCTCCGAGGTGGGCTTTGAAGGGTACCCGCAGTTGCAGCGCAACATCCAGGAGATGATCCGCAACAAGCTGACGGCGGTCCAGCGCATGGAGGTCACCAACGAGCAGATTGGAAACTCCGATGTGTTGGAAAAGGTGTTGGGTTTCGACATTGAAAAAATCCGCCGCACCTTGGAGGAAACGTCCAAGGAGGACTTCGCCGCCGCGGTGGAGGACATTGCCAAGGCCAAGAATATCTACATCTTAGGCATCCGCAGCTCCGCCACCCTGGCGGGCTTTTTGAGCTTTTATTTTAACCACCTGTTTGAAAACGTGCGGCTGGTCAACACTTCCAGCACCAGCGAAATGTTCGAGCAGATGCTGCGCATCGGCAAAGGGGACATTTTTATCGGCATCAGCTTCCCCCGCTACTCCAAGCGGACGGTCAAGGCACTCAAATACGCCTCCGACATGGGCGCCACTGTGGTTTCCATCACCGATAGCCCCATGTCCCCTATCGCCCAGGGGGCGGACCACCTGCTGCTGGCCCGCAGCGATATGGCCTCCTTTGTGGACAGCCTGGTGGCCCCTTTAAGCCTCATCAACGCCCTCATCGTGGCGGTGGGGCTTAAAAAGAAAGAAGAAATTTCCAACACCTTCTCCAAGCTGGAGCGGATTTGGGACGAATACAACGTCTACGAGAAGATCGACGATGAGGACGGCCAGGACGAAAACCTGGAATAGAAAGCGGGGAAGCCCATGAAGCAAAAAGTAGTGGTGATCGGCGCGGGCGCCGCGGGTCTCATGGCGGCCGGACAAGCTGCCATGCGGGGAAAAGACGTGCTGCTCATCGACAAAAACGCCCGGCCCGCCCGCAAGGTGATGATCACCGGCAAGGGCCGGTGCAATGTGACCAACGACTGCGACAACGAGACCTTTCTTAAAAACGTGCGCTCCAATCCCCGGTTTCTCTACTCCGCCATCGCCGGATTTTCCACCGCCGACACCATGGCCTTCTTTGAGGGCCGGGGCGTCCCCCTCAAGACCGAGCGGGGGGGCAGGGTCTTCCCGGTGTCGGACAGCGCCGCCGATATTGTGGACGCGCTGTCCTCCTTCGCGTCGGACGCAGGTGTGCCATACCGCACCGGGCGGGTGGCACGCATCCAGGCGGGAGAAGACGGGGTGGAAGGCGTGGTGCTGGAAGACGGGGAGCGCATCCCCTGTACGGATGTAATTCTCGCCACCGGCGGCCAGAGCTATCCGGGCACCGGTTCCTCCGGAGACGGATACAAGCTCAGTAAAATGCTGGGCCACACCGTCGCCCGCATTCGGCCCTCCCTCATCCCCATCGAGACCAAAGAGGAATTTTGCAAAGAGATGCAGGGGCTTTCCCTTAAAAATGTGACCCTTTCGGTGACAAAGGGAAAGAAAAAGGTGTACAGTGAACTGGGGGAGATGCTTTTTACCCACTTCGGTGTGTCGGGGCCGCTGGTCCTCTCCGCCTCCTCCCATATCGACGACGAGAAGATGGACGAGTATCGCCTGCACATCGACTTAAAACCGGGACTGAGCCCCGAGCAACTGGACGCCCGGTTGCTGCGGGACTTTGAAAAATATAAAAATAAGGACTTTTTTAATTCCCTGGGGGATCTTTTGCCCCGGAAGATGATACCCGTTGTGGTCCGCCTTTCCGGTGTGGAAGGGACTCGCAAGGTGCATCAGATCACCCGGGAGGAGCGGCGGGGACTGGTGGAGCTCATCAAAGGCTTCGCCATCACCCCCAAGGCATTCCGGCCTCTCAACGAGGCCATCGTGACGGCGGGCGGGGTGAGCGTCCGGGAGGTGGACCCCAAGAGCATGCAGTCGAAGCTCTGCCGGGGGCTCTACTTTGCCGGCGAGGTGCTGGACCTTGACGCCTACACCGGCGGTTTTAATTTGCAAATCGCGTTTTCCACCGGCTTTGCCGCCGGGACCCATGTCTGAAAAGAGGGGACGGCCCTCCGCCTTTCCCCGCCTTTAGCGGAGAGACATCCAAGGGGATAAAATTGAGCTTGGGGGAGTAAATATATGAAAGCGATTGCCATTGACGGGCCCGCCGGAGCGGGCAAGAGCACCATCGCTCGGGCGGTGGCCCAGGAATTACAGTTTATTTATGTGGACACCGGCGCCCTCTACCGCTCCATTGGGCTCTATGCCGTGCGAAAGGGCAAGGACTACACCGACGGGGCCCAGGTGACGCCGCTGCTGCCCGGCATTCGGCTGGAACTTAAGTTTGTGGAGGGGACCCAGCGGGTCTTCCTCAATGGGGAGGATGTGAGCGATCTCATCCGCACCCCGGAGATCGCGATGGCGGCGTCGGGGGTGTCGGCCATCCCGGCCGTGCGGGATTTCCTCTTTGACTTGCAGCGCGACATGGCAAAAGAGCACAATGTGGTCATGGACGGGCGGGACATCGGTACGGTGGTGCTGCCCGACGCCGACGTCAAAATTTTTCTCACCGCGTCGCCGGAGGCCAGGGCACGCCGCCGCTTTGACGAGCATGCGGCCAAGGGGGAGAAAGTCTCCTACGACGACATTTTGCGGGACGTCATCACCCGGGACTACAACGATTCCCACCGGGCGGTGGCGCCTCTCAAGCAGGCCTCCGACGCCCTGCTCCTGGACACCACCGACATGGATTTAAAAGAGAGTATCCAGGCGGTTAAGGACCTGGTGGCCGGACATCTGGCCGCAAGAAAATAGAGAAGGGGAGAGCGGGGCCGAAGTCCCGCGGAAGAGCATCATGAGCTTTTATACCTTTGCGAGGGCGCTTGCCTGTACGACGCTGGGCTGGTTTTATAAGGTAAGAACTGAGGGAAAGGAGAATATACCGCCCAAAGGCGGTTATCTCCTGTGCGCCAACCACCGCACCAATGCCGACCCCGTATTTGTAGGCGGGGCGACACCGCACCAGCTCCACTTCATGGCCAAGGCGGAGCTGTTTCGCAACCCATTGTTCGGTTTGGTCATCCGGCACCTGGGGGCCTTCCCCATCGAGCGGGGCAAGGGGGACACAGCGGCCATCGATACGGCCATCTCCATCCTCAAGGGGGGCAACGCCATGGTCATGTTCCCGGAGGGGACCCGCTCGAAAGACGGCAAGCCCCTGCGGCCGAAGTCCGGCGCGGCCATGCTGGCCTTCCAGACGGGGGCGGACATCCTACCCGTGAGTATCAGCTTTGGAAAGAAGCTTAGCTTCCGGTGCGGGGTAACCATTCGCATCGGGAAGGTGATCAAAAACGAGGAGCTGGGCATCACGGCCCTAGTGCCCTCCCAGCTCAAACACGCGAGCGCCCTCATCATGGAACGGATTGTGGAGAATTTGGACCCGGTGGAATAAAGCCGGATTGCGCCGTTTCTCCCCCGCGCCGTGGGCGGAATTTCCGGCGGCCGGCAGGCGGGCGATAAAACCAGAGGGCGTGTTTTCTCCCAACGGAGGACGGGGACAAACGCCGGCGGACAAGTTTACCATGAAGAAGAGAAACAGGAGGGGAACGCATGCCAATCACAGTGGCGCAGACCGCGGGCTTTTGCTTTGGCGTCAAGCGGGCGGTAGATATGGTCTATGAGGCCCTGGACGCGGGAAAACAGGTCTGCACGTTGGGACCGATCATCCACAATCCCCAGATGGTGGAGGAACTCTCCCAAAAGGGTGTGAGGATCGCCGGTAGGGTGGAGGACGCGCCCCGGGACGCGACGCTCATCATCCGCTCCCACGGGGTCGCCGGGGAGGTCTACGAGCAGATTGAGAAGGCGGGGCTCGGTATGGCCGACGCCACCTGCCCCTTTGTGGCAAAAATCCACCAGATCGTTGCCGAACACTCGAAAGAGGGCGCTGTCATCCTGGTGGCAGGTGACCCGGAGCACCCCGAGGTCCAGGGCATCTGCGGGCATTGCCGGGGACCGGTTTACGTCTTCAAAACACCGGAAAAATTGCAGGAAATAGCCGAAAATGTGCCTGAACTTTGTGAAAAACCCGTCATTTTGGTTTCCCAGACCACGTTTAACAAAAAGGTGTGGGAAAAATCCGTAGAAATGGCGAAAAAAGTATATACAAACCTCAAGATTTTTGATACAATATGTAGTGCTACGGCTAGACGGCAGGAGGAAGCGGTTTCCCTGGCCGAAAAGTCGGACTTAATGATAGTTGTCGGTGGACGTCACAGCTCTAACACGTTAAAGCTGTTTGATATATGCAGCTCGATCTGCGATACCGTTTTGATAGAGACGGCGAAGGAACTGTATGCGTATGATTTCGGCGGCAAGATCAAGGTTGGCGTTACTGCCGGAGCATCAACACCGGCTTTTATAATTAAGGAGGTACAATTAACCATGAGTGAGATTCTGAACAACAATAACATCGAAGAAGATGTGAATTTTGAGGAGGCTCTCGAACAGTCCCTCAAAAGTACATATAATGGAGAGAAGGTAACCGGTATTGTCACTGGCATTGCGCCCAATGAGATTTCGGTGGACATCGGCACCAAGCACGCCGGCTATGTGCCGCTGCATGAGCTGACCGACGACCCCACCGCCAAGCCGGAAGACATCGTCAAAAAGGGCGATGAGATCAACCTGATCGTTGTCCGCGTCAACGACGTGGAAGGCACTGTCATGATGTCCAAACGCCGCTATGATGCTATCGCGGGGTTTGAGAAGATCTGCGAGGCCGCCGAGACCGGCGAAATCCTGGAGGGTGTCGTCGTCGAAGTGGTCAAGGGCGGCGTCATCGCCACCACGGGCGGCGTGCGCGTCTTCATTCCCGCCTCCCAGGCCACTGCCAGCAGAAACGACAGCCTGGAAGACCTGCTGAGAAAGCCGGTCAGCTTTAAGATTCTGGAAGTCAAACCTGAGCGCCGCCGCGCCATCGGTTCTATCCGCGCCGTCCTGAGAGAGCAGAGAAAAGCTTTGGAAGAGAAATTCTGGAGCGAAGTCGAGGTGGGCAAAGTCTACCACGGCGCCGTCAAATCCCTGACCTCCTATGGTGCATTCGTCGATCTTGGCGGTGTGGACGGCATGGTTCATATTTCCGAACTGTCCTGGAGCCGGATTAAACATCCCTCCGAGGTCTGCAATGTGGGCGACGTTCTGGAAGTCTACATTAAGGACATCGACGCTGAGAACAAGAAGATCTCCCTGGGCTTCAAGAAGGCCGAGGACAATCCTTGGGAAATCCTCAAGAGAGATTACCCGGTGGGCACTGTCTGCAAGGTGAAGATCGTCTCCATGACCGCCTTTGGCGCCTTTGCCCAGATCATCCCGGGCATCGACGGCCTCATCCATATCTCCCAGATCTCCAACGAGAGAATCAATAAGCCTCAGGATGTGCTCTCCATCGGCCAGGAGGTCGACGTCAAGATCACGGACATCGACTTCGAAAAGAAGAGAATCAGCCTGTCCATGCGTGCGCTGATCGAGGAGCAGGAGGTTGCCGCTCAGGAAGCCGCCGCCCAAGAGGACATGCAGTCCATGTTGGAATTCGCGCAGCAGGCCGCCGAGACTGAGGAGCCCGCTCCCGAAACCGCTGAATAAGGAAAACGTAAACAAAGCGATGCAGCCGCTTGGCCGCATCGCTTTTTTATTTGCCCTTTGTCATCGGCGCCACCGTTAGGCCATATAGGATAACTGCCTGCGTCCGAGCGCCGCCGCGTTTTGCGGCTCCTTCAAATGTGCGCGCGTATCGCGCTTGTGTGTACCTTTTCCCCAAAAAGGCGGCAGACAATTTTATGGAAAAGATCTTGCATTTTTTATAAAAGCGCCGTATGATGGAGAAAATTTAAATAAGCGAGCGGAGAGGAGAGGGAGCCATGAAAGAAAAGCTCACCTATACCACCGGACAGAAGGTCATGGAAATTTTGTCGCTTGCGGTCGTGGTACTGACCGCCCTGTGGATGCTCATCAGCTGGAGTGGCATCCCGGACAAAATTCCCACCCATTTTGGCTTTTCGGGGGAGGTTGATTCCTGGGGCAGCAAAAGCTCTCTGCTCGTATTTCTCGCCATCGAGGCGGGCGTCTATCTGCTGCTAACGATGGTCAACCGTTTCCCGAAGATTTGGAACATGCCGGTGGAAGTGACACAGAAAAATCGTGACTTTGTCTACCGGACGACCCTGACCATGCTCTGCGTCGTCAAGCTGGTGATCGTCAGTTGGTTTGCCTGGATTTTAAGGGTCAGCATGGCCCAGAAAAATTTGAGCGGCTGGGCGTTGCCGGTTTTCCTGCTGGCACTGTTCGGGCCCCTCATCTACTATTTGGTCAAGTGCGTCAAAGGGGCCAAGCTGCTGGACGCCATGGAGGAGAGCGGCCAGGACAGGGGCGCATAGGAACAAAAAACAGCCCCGCAGAAAGCGGCTGTTTTTTAGCGCATGAGGGGCGGAGCGCGTCGAGCGCGGATGCCCTGCGCATTGGTTTCCTTCGGAAGAATAAAAGCCGCCGTAACGAAACGGCGGCCTATTGCAAGCGGTCTGGACCATGGTCCAGACCGCTTTTTGCTCTCAGAGGGAAGCGTCAATAAAGCCGCCGCCCACCACCATATCCCCGTCGTAGAAGACACAGGACTGTCCCGGCGCCGGGGCTCTCTGGGGAGAATCAAAGTCCACACGGAGGCGGCCGTCATCCAGAGGCGTCAGGAGGGCGGGGGCCTCTTTGGCCACCGACCGGATTTTAACGCCGGCCCGCAGAGGGGCGTCCAGGGAATCAAAGGGCACAAAGCGCAGTCCTGAGAGAAGGACGCCGCTCGCAAACTCACCGCCGGCGTCGGCCAGACGGACGACGTTCTCCACGGGATCGATCTCTTTGACGAAGACCGGCCGTCCCAGCGCGATGCCCAGGCCCTTGCGCTGGCCCACGGTGTAGTGGAGCAGCCCCTTGTGCCGCCCGCAGATGTTTCCTTCGGGGGAGATAAAGTCCCCCGCCGGCATGGGGCCGGTGCGTGCCTCCACATAGGAAGCGTAGTCGTTGTCGGGGATAAAGCAGATCTCCTGACTGTCCGGCTTGGAGGCGCAGGAAAGCCCCGCCTCTCCGGCGATCTGACGGACCTGCTCCTTGGGCAGATGGCTCAGCGGCAGCACGAGCCGGGACAGGACGTCCTGTCCCAGTCGGTAGAGCATATAGGACTGATCCCGCTCCAGACAGCCCGCCTTTTTGAGGAGGAAACGGCCGTTTCGCTCCTCGATGTCGGCGTAATGGCCAGTGGCAATCTCCCGGATGCCCAGTTCGTCCGCCTTTTGGCAGAGGCTGCGGAATTTGACGGTGGGATTGCAGATCACGCAGGGGTTGGGGGTCCGCCCGGACCGGTAATCGGCCATAAATGGAGCGATCACATTTTTTTCAAAGCCCTCGTGGTTTCGCACCACGTGCAGCTCCACCCCCAGCGCCTGGGCGCTCTCCCTTGCGGCTTCCACCGCCTGGGCGTGAGGGGCGGAGAGGTCGAGGACCACGGCGGACACGTCGTACCCCGCTTTTTGCAGCAGATAAACGCAAGCGGAGGAGTCGACTCCTCCGCTGAGCGCCACTAGTATTTTTTTCTTAGACATGGCAGGCTTCACACTCGCCGATGTCGCCCACGATGGGGGTGGGGTCGATGCCCTGCCGCCGGTAGTAATCGGCCAGCGCCGCCTTCACCGCCTGTTCGGCCAGCACCGAGCAGTGAATTTTTGCCGGGGGCAGGCCGTCCAGCGCTTCCACCACCGCCTTGTTGGTCAGCTTCAGGGCGTCCTCGATGGTCTGGCCCTTGATCATGTCGGTGGCGATGGAGCTGGTGGCGATGGCCGCGCCGCAGCCGAAGGTCTTGAATTTGATGTCGGTGATTTTACCGCCGTCAATTTTCAAATACATCTTCATGATGTCGCCGCATTTGGCGTTGCCCACCTCGCCGATGCCGTCGGCGTCGGGCAGTTCGCCCACGTTGTGGGGGTTGGTGAAATGTTCCATCACTTTATCGGAATAGAGCATCGTATTCATCCTTTCTATGGGTTTCGGTCGGGTTTTCTATCGGTGACGCCTGGGGCGTCCTATTTTTCATTGGCGATGATGCGCTCCCAGAGGGGGGACATGGCCCGCAGGCGCTCGATGACGCCGGGGACCACGCTGAGAATGTAATCCACGTCCTCGACGGTGTTAAAATCGCCCAGGGTCAGCCGCAGGGAGCCGTGGGCCACCTCGTGGGGCAGCCCGAGCGAGATGAGCACATGGCTCGGGTCCAGGGAACCGGAGGTGCAGGCAGAGCCGGAGGATGCGCAGATGCCGTTCTGGTCAAGCCACAGCAGGAGCGCTTCCCCCTCCACCCCCTCAAAGGAGATGTTGACATTGCCGGGGAGCCGATGTTCCCGGTCGCCGTTAAGGCAGCAGCGGGGGATGGGGAGGAGGCCGTCGATGAGCCGGTCCCGAAGCTTCTTGACCCGGGCGGCCCTGCCCTCGATGTCGGTACAGGCGGTGCGGATGGCCTCGGCCAGCCCCACGATGCCCGCCACGTTCTCGGTGCCCGCCCGTTTGGACTTCTCCTGGGCGCCGCCGTCGATGAGGTTGGGCAGGACGATGCCTCTGCGGATATACAGAGCGCCCACCCCTTTGGGGGCGTGGAGCTTGTGTCCGGAGAGGGAGAGCAGGTCGATGTTCTGCTCTTTCACGTCGATGGGGACGTTGCCCACCGCCTGGACCGCGTCGGTATGGAAGAGCACGCCCTTTTCGCGGCAAAGTTTCCCGATTTCGGGGATGGGCTGGATGGTGCCGATCTCGTTGTTGGCGTACATGATGGAGACAAGCGCCGTGTCCTCCCGGATGGCGGCCGCCACGTCCTCCACCCGGACGAGCCCCTTGTCGGTGACGGGGAGGAGGGTGATTTCAAAACCCTCCTTGCGCAGGGAGTCCATGGTGTGTAGTACCGCGTGGTGCTCGAAGACGCTGGTGATTAGGTGCCGCTTGCCCTTTTTGGCCAGGGTGTGGGCCACCCCTTTGATGGCCCAGTTGTCCGCCTCCGAGCCGCCGGAGGTAAAGTAAATTTCCCCCGCCTGGGCCCCCAGGGCGGCGGCTACCGTCTCCCGGGCTTCGTTGAGGGCTCTCAGCGCCTCCCGGCCCTTGGAGTAGATGCTCGACGCGTTGCCGTAGCCCTCGGTCAGCCAGGGCATCATGGCGTCGAGAACATTGGGTGTTATTTTGGTGGTCGCGGCATTGTCCGCGTACACAAATCTGCTCATAGAATCGCCGTTCCTTTCACACCGCCGTGCTGCGGTGAAACTTCTTATTCCCTCGGCGGAAATCCGCCGGAATTCCTTGTTTTTTCTTACAATCTTAATATATACCAATTTGGTAGAGATTACAATACCCCCGGCAAAATTTTTTGCCGGATGCTGTCAGCGGTGCTTCTGACTCTGGGCGACGGCCAGCTGGTCGCACCGCTCGTTCATGGGGTGGCCGGCGTGGCCCTTGACCCAGACGATCTCCACCTGGTGGACTTCGAGGAGGGAGAGCAGCTTGTCCCACAGATCGGGGTTGAGGGCGGGCTGGTTTCCACTGCGCATCCAGCCGTTTTGCTTCCACTTTTTGGCCCAGCCCTTGTCGATGCCGTTTTTTAAGTACTGGGAATCGGTGGTGAGAACCACCCGGCAGGGGCGTTTGAGGGCCGATAGAGCCTCAATGGCGGCCATGAGCTCCATGCGGTTGTTGGTTGTTTGGTGTTCGCCGCCGGAAAGCTCCTTGACGTTGCCGTCACATTCCAGGATAGCGCCCCAGCCGCCGGGGCCGGGGTTGCCGGAGCAGGCGCCGTCGGTATAGATATGAACTTGGGTCAGTTTTTGGTTCATGGATACACTCCCATAGCATCAGTAGTAGACGTGTAAAATTATACCTCTTCGGGCGGTTTTTCACAAGGGGGAAGGGCACGGTTTTTATAATTCCCAGTAGAATTCTATGGATACAGGGAAAAGAAACGGAGTTCCTCTTTTTTTATGGGGGCGAAAGAGGGCGAAGGCTCGTTTTTTGGAGGGTTCGATATAAACGAAGGGGCCGCTGTCAATACTAGTAAAACGAACTGCACAAAAATTGGGTGCAGCACACGCTTTACGAGAGGAGCAGCAATATGAATGCAGTGATTATGGCAGGCGGAGAGGGCAGCAGGCTCAGACCCCTGACCTGCAATTTGCCCAAACCCATGGCGCGGCTGTGCGGGAAGCCCGCCATCGTGTATATGATGGATTTATTGGTGGAGCACGGCGTTAAAGAGTCGGTCATCACCTTAAGGTATCTGCCGGAAGTGATCGAGGACTATTTTTATACCCGCCGCTACCGGGGGCTGCAGATCGACTTTTCCAGGGAGGACGCGCCGCTGGGTACGGCGGGCAGCGTCAAGCTGGCGGCAGGAAAAATGAAGCTGGAAGCGGGGGAGCCGCTGCTGGTCGTCAGCGGCGACGCGGTGTGCGACTTCGATTTGCAGGCGGCGGCCCGGTTTCACAAGGAGCGGGGGGCCGACATCACCATCGTCGCCAAGGCGGTGGACAACCCCTGCGAGTACGGCCTCATCGACGCCGACGAGGACGGTCAGGTCCGGGGCTTTTTGGAAAAGCCCAGCTTTGCCCAGGCGGTGACTGATCTTGCCAACACCGGCGTGTACCTTTTAAACCCTGCCTGTCTCGACCTCATCCCCGAGGGGGAGAGTTACGACTTTGCCAAGGATCTGTTCCCTCAAATGCTTGAGCGGGGGGACAAGATCATGGTGTGCGAGGACAAGGGCTATTGGTGCGACATCGGGGAGATTGGCGCCTTTATCAAGTGCCAGAAGGACATTCTGCTCGGACGGGTCCGGTGCCGGTTGGACGGGGACCGGGATGAGGAGGGAAATATCTTCGCCAGAGCCCGCCCCATCGGGGAGTATCACCTGACACCGCCCTGCTATATCGGCGAAGGGGTGCATATTGCCGACGGCGCGGTCATCGAGGGGCTGTCGGTCCTGGATCACGGCTGCACCGTGGGGAAAAACTGCCGCATCACCGGCGGCGTGCTGATGCAGGAGAGCTTCGTGGACCGGAAAGCCGTAGTGGCCGGCGGCGTGGTGTGCGACGGCGCGTCGGTCAAAAAGCGGGCCATGATCTTTGAAAACGCGGTGGTGGGCGCCGGGGCCGTAGTCGGGGAAGGGGCGGTGCTCCATCCCGACGCCAAGGTCTGGCCCCTCAAATGGGTGGAGGACGGCGCCCATCTGGAGGGCGCGCTCAAGACCGGCGCCGCCCACCGGGCCTACTTCGACGACGAGGGCATCGTCGGGGACGTGGGGGTGGAGATCACGCCGGAATTCTGCGCCCGGCTGGGTGCGGCGGCCGCCACGGTGGAACAGGGGGGCAAAATTGCGGTGGGCACCGACGGCAGCCGTTGTGCCGAGGCCCTCAAGGGGGCCCTTTGCGCGGGCATCCTGGGCGCCGGGGGACAGCCCTGCGATTTCGGCACCTGTTTTGGGCCCCAGTTTGACTTTTGCTGCGCATTCTCCTCCCTCAAAATGGGTTTCTTTGTCCAGGTTGGGGAGAAGGCGGTCCTGCGCATGGTGGCCGACGGCGGCATCACCGCTCCCCGGCAGACCGAGCGGGCGGTGGAGCAGTGCCTGCGGGGCGGGGACTTCAGCCGCGCCCCCGCCGAAGAATACCAGGAAGTCATGGATATGACGGGGGTCAAGGCCATCTATAAAAACGAGCTCTACCGCTTCGCTCCCTATGGGCTGATGGGGCTGGAAATAAACCTCATCTGCGAGAACACGGCGCTGCACCAGATGGTGTGGGACGTGCTGCGCAAGCTGGGCGCCCAGCACAGTGAGAACGACGGCGCGGTGGTGTTGGAAATCTCTGAAGACGGGGAAAAGGCTACCGTGAGAGCGGGCGGCATCGAGTTTGACAGCGTGCACCTGCTTTGCGTGTGCGCCGCTTTCGAGATGCAGCAGGGCCGGGACATCGCCGTGGGCTTTGACGCGCCCCGGATTCTCGACGAGGTGGCCCGCCGGCAGGGTGGGAGCATCCAGCGGTATCTCAGCTGTCCGGCGGATAAAAGCGACGAGGAGGCAAGGGAGCTCGCCTATTCCCAGCACTGGACGAGGGACCCGTTGATGACGGCGATCAAGTTCCTTTCCCTCCTCCACATCCAGCGGATCAGCCCGGCGGCGGCCGCCGCCAGTGTGCCAGAGTTTTCCCAGGCGTCGGTACAGGTCCCCTGTGAGAGCAACCCCGGGGCGCTTCTCAAGGAGCTGCGGGAGGAAGCGGAAGAGCTGGGGGAGGGCATCGTCCTCCACCGCCCGGAGGGCGTGGTGCTGCTGCGCCCGAGCAAGATGGGCAACCGCATCAAGATCATGGCGGAGGCCGCCAGCAGCGAGACGGCCAAGGAGCTGTGCGCCGGTTTTGAGGAGCTTCTGGGAAAGAAGAAACTTGACAGTGGAAAGGATTCAGTTTACAATTGAAAAGAGTATATTGAGATTTGACAAAGGACTTTTATAGAAAATGACGATTTTCAGGAAGATTCTCTCATAAATCGGGGAGAGAAGCCCCTTGGTCAAATGAACGGTTAGCTTTTTGGGGATGGTTTTGTGTGGAACGCCGGAAGAAAACGGCGGTAAACTCTTCCCCCATGGATTGTGAACGGAAAATATACCAAAGAACGATGAAACAGCCGAAAAATTGACGGCTGGAAAGTACGCTTTGGCAAAGAGTAACAACAGTGTTTAGATAGATATAGGATCTATAGGGTCCATCGCTTCAGATCCCTTTTCGGCCGGTTTGGTTCCGGCCGCGGAAAGGGCCTGATGATGGCGCGTGTTTGCTCAAAGCGGCTTTGAGACAATGGAGGTTACAAAGCGTGAACGAACAGAACAACAAGACTGGGCGCAGACCCTTTTTCAAGTCCGGTGGAGCGGCAAAAAAACCGGCCAAGGCGTCTGCGGCAAAACCGGCGGTGACTTCCGCCAAGAGCGCGCCCGCGCCCAAGACAAAGGCGCAGAACCGGCCCGCAAAATCCGCGCAGAACGCCCCGAAAGCCAAGGACGCGGGGCTCTATGCCAAGCTGGACACCGCCAAGACCGAGGTGCTCGAGGTGTTGGAAGAAAGCATCCTGGGCCGCCCGAAAAAACAAAATTCCGGCCGCGCCAAGGGTGGGGCCAAAAAGGAACCCCGGGAATCCCGCCGCACGCCGCTGCGGATTATCCCGCTGGGAGGACTATTGGAAATCGGCAAGAATATGACCATGTATGAATGCGGCAACGACGCGTTCATCGTCGACTGCGGCTTAGCTTTCCCCGACGAGGAGATGCCCGGCGTCGATGTGGTCATCCCCGACTTTACCTATGTGGAAAGAAATAAAGATAAAATCCGCGGCGTCATGATCACCCACGGACACGAGGACCACATCGGCGGCATCCCCTACCTGCTCAAGACGGTCAACCTGCCCATCTACGGCACCAAGCTGACCCTGGGACTGGTGGAAGGCAAGCTCAAGGAGCATGGCCTGCTGGGTAAAGCCAAACTCAATGTGGTCAAACCCCGGGATGTGGTCAAGGTGGGCTGCATGTCGGTGGAATTTATCCACGTCAACCACTCCATCGCCGACGCCTGCGCGCTGGCCATCCACACCCCGGCGGGCGTGGTGGTACAGACCGGCGACTTCAAGGTGGACTACACCCCCATCGAAAACGAAATCATCGACCTGGCCCGCTTCGGGGAGCTGGGAAGCCGGGGCGTCTTGGCGCTGCTGGCCGACTCCACCAACTCCGAGCGTCCGGGCAGCTCCGAGACCGAGAGCAAGGTGGGCGAGTCCTTTGACCCGCTGTTTAAGCGCGCGGAGAAGCAGAGAATCATCATCGCCACCTTCGCGTCCAACATTCACCGGGTCCAGCAGATCGTCAACGCCGCCGTGCGCTACCAGCGCAAGATCGCCGTCTCCGGACGCAGCATGATTAACGTGGTGGGTAAGGCCGTGGAGCTGGGGTATCTCACCATCCCCGAGGGCATCCTTATCGATATCGATATGCTCCCCCGCTACCGGGACGACCAGATCGTGCTCATCACCACCGGCAGCCAGGGCGAGCCTATGTCGGCGCTAAGCCGGATGGCCATGGGCGACCACCGCAAGGTCTCCATCAGCTCCCGGGACTTTATTATCATCTCCGCCAACCCCATCCCGGGCAATGAGAAGACGGTCAACCGGGTGGTCAACGAGCTGATGCGTCTGGGAGCCGACGTCATCTATGAGAAAATGTACGAGGTCCACGTTTCGGGCCACGCCTGCCAGGATGAACAGAAATTGATGATGGCGCTCACCCGCCCGAAATTTTTCATCCCGGTCCACGGAGAATATAAGCATCTGAAAAAACACGCGGAAACGGCCCTGAGCATGGGTATCCCTAAGGACCACATCATCCTGCCAGAGCTGGGTAAAATCATCGAGCTCGACGGGGTGGACGCCAAGTTTGCCGGCAGCGTGCCCGCGGGCAAGGTCATGGTGGACGGTCTGGGCGTGGGCGACGTCGGCTCCATTGTGCTCAGAGACCGCCGCCATCTGTCCGAGGACGGCCTGCTCGTCATCGTCGCCACCATCGACCGGGCCACCGGCCAGGTGGTCTCCGGACCCGACGTGGTTTCCCGAGGCTTTGTCTATGTCAGAGAGGCCGAGGACATGATGAACGAGGTGCGCAAGATTGCAAGCGACGTTCTCGATTCCTGCCGGGAGCGCAACATCAAGGAGTGGGGCACCATTAAGACCAAAGTCAAGGACGCGGTTTCCGACTTCTTGTTCCACAAGACCAAACGCAGTCCGATGATTCTCCCGGTTATTCAAGAAATCTGACAGTATTCGGAAGTTTCAAGCGGGGTAACAGAAGAGGGGTGATGGCATGAAAGAAAAGATGGGGCTGTACCGCCCGCTGCTTTATGTGCTGATGGGGTTGTGCGCCGCCATGGTCATTGCGACCTTTTTTGTGAATATCCGGCTCTTTTATGTGGAGCTTGCCGTGGTTGTGGTGGCTTTCATCTTTATCGCGGTGCGAGTGATCGGCATACAAAAGGACATCCATCTCTATCTCCAGCAGCTGGGCCACACCCTGACCACCGCGCAGAAAAGCTCGCTGGTGGAGTTCCCCGTTCCGGTGATGGTTTCCATGCAGGGCAATGAGATCGCATGGTACAACAATGTCTTCCGGGATAAAGTGGCCAAGGGCAAGGACATGATCGGCCTTGCCGTCACCGACGTCGTCAAGGACCCGGACAATCCAAAATTGTCGACGGATGACGGCGTGTACTTAAACGTGGACGGGCGCAGCTACCGGGTCTTCCGCTCCCAGTCGGAGGAGGACGGCCACAAGCTCAACATGTACTATTTTGTGGACCAGACGACGCTCATCAATATCGCCAAGGAATACGAGCTGACCCGGCCGTCGGTGCTCCTCATCGTCATCGACAACTACGAGGAGCTTTTGCAAAACGCCAAGGACAGTGAAAAGGTCCAGGTGATCAGCGAGATCGAGCGGGCCATCGAGAACTTCGTCGGGGATACGGCGGGGCTTTTGCGCAAGCTGGAAAAGGACAAATTCGTGGCGGTGGTGGAGGAGCGCTACATGCGCCGCATCATCGACAGCAAGTTTGATATTCTCGATAAGGTGCGCTCTATCGTGGCCGGGGACCGAATGCCCGCGACGTTGAGCATTGGTATCGGGCGGGACGGCGCGAGCCTTTCGGAGGCCGAAAACATGGCCAAACAGGCGCTGGATATGGCGCTGGGCCGGGGCGGCGACCAGGCCGCGGTCAAGACCCAGAAGGGCTTTGAGTTTTACGGCGGCGTCTCCAAGGGCATTGAAAAGCGAACCAAGGTCAAGACGAGAATCGTGGCCTCGGCCCTCTCGGAGCTCATTGAAAACAGCGACAACGTCATCATCATGGGCCACCAGTTCTCCGATTTGGACTGCGTGGGCGCCAGCATCGGCCTGTGCCGGGTGGTGCGCAACATGGGCAAGCACGCGGTGGTGGCCATCCAGCGCTCCAAATCGCTGGCGGCGCCGCTGGTGGAGCGGATGATCGAAAAGGGCAGCGGCGACATGTTTGCCGAACCGATGACCCTGCTGCCCAATGTCACCCGCAAGACCCTGCTCATCGTGGTGGACACCCACATCCAGCATTTCCTGGAATCCAGAGAGCTCTATGCGGCTTGCAAGTCGGTGGTCGTCATCGACCATCACCGCAAGATGGTGGACCACATCGACAACGCCGTCATTTTTTATCACGAGCCCTATTCCTCCTCCGCTTCCGAGATGGTGGCGGAGCTCATCCAATACCTGGGCGACCAAAACGGCATCGGCCGTCTGGAAGCGGAAGCTCTGCTCTCCGGCATCATGCTGGACACCAAGAACTTTGTCATGAAGACCGGGGTGCGCACCTTTGAGGCGGCGGCCTATCTCAAGAGGCTGGGCGCCGACACGGTGGAGGTGCGTAAGCTCTTCTCCGACTCCATGGAGGCGTACCAGAAGAAATCCAGAGTGGTGGCAGGCGCGGAAATTTACCGCAACTGTGCCATCGCCTGCATCGGCGGTACCTACGACGAGGACATGCGCATCGTGGCGCCCCAGGCGGCCGACGAGCTGCTGGGCATCAACGATGTCATCGCCTCCTTCGTCGCCTACGAGACCGACAAGGGCATCTCTTTCTCCGCCCGGAGCATGGGCGGCATGAACGTACAGCTGGTGATGGAGCGTCTGGGCGGAGGCGGGCATTTGACCATGGCCGGGGCCCAGATCAACGCCACCTCCATGGAGGACGCGCGCCAAATGCTTCTGGAGGCCATCGACGCCTACTTTACATCGGCGCCGACGCTGCCTTAAAGGGCGGGAGGAACACAATGGAACTCGAAAAAGTCATCGCCCAGAGAAGAAGCATCCGCAAGTTTTTATCCCAGGACGTGGAACGTGAAAAAATCGACCAGCGACCGCGCAAGGAGAAAGCGCAGATTCTATTATAGAAAGAACCATATATTTGTTTGGATATAGAACAGTCAAATCTTTTGCCGGAAAGGGACGAACACTATGAAAGTCATTTTAACCCAGGACGTACAGGGCAGCGGAAAGAAGGGCCAGGTGGTCAATGTTTCCGACGGTTACGCGAAAAACTTCCTGCTCAAAAAGGGCATGGCCATCGAAGCCACCACCCAGAACATGAACGTGCTCAAAACCAAACAGGCGGCGCAGGACCACAAGATCGCCATGGAGAAAAAGGCCTGTGAGGAAGCGGCGCAGAAGATTAACGGCAAGACCGTCAAGCTCACCGCCAAGGCGGGCGCGGGCGGTAAGCTCTTCGGCTCGGTGACGGCCAAGGAAATTGCCGAAGCCATCCAGAAGCAGTACGGCGCCCAGGTGGAAAAGCGCAAGATCGCGCTGGACGCAGACATCAAAGCCTTTGGTACTTATGAATTTGAAGTGAAGCTCTATCAGGGCATTTCCGCCAAGATGTACGCTCAGGTTTCCGACGAGCAGTAGCTTTGGGAGTCCTGCGCAGACCCAGCAGAACATAGAAAGAAAGCCGCCTTCCGCCCCATGGGAGCGGAAGGCGGCTTGTGTCCAGGCCCTACTTCATTCGCCGGTCATCCGGTGGAAATTTTGATCGCGCAAAGCGGGAGGTGAAGCCCATTGGACGAGATGTCGGCCCTCTATGGCCAGGAGCTGCCCTACAATTTGGAGGCGGAGCAGTCGGTGCTCGGCGCCATCCTCATCGACCCGGCCTGTATTTCGGCGGTGCTCGAATATATCACGCCCGACTGCTTTTACCGGCCCCAGAACCGGGAGATTTTTTCTACCATCCTGCGGATGTTCACCGCCGGACAGATCATCGACTTTGTCACCCTCTTGGAAGCGGTCAAGTCCGACGAAATCTTTGAAAGCGACGAGGACGCCAAGGTCTATTTAGTTTCCCTGGCACAGATCGTGCCCACCTCCACCAACGTGGAGGCCTACGCCAAGATCGTGGCGGAAAAATACTACCTGCGCCGCCTCATCTCGGCCTCCCAGGAGATCATCGAGAACTCCCAGACCGGCCACGGCGACGCCTCCAACCTGCTCGATTACGCCGAACAGAAGATCTTCGACATCCGCCAGGGCCGGGACTCCCAGGGCTTGCAGCGGATTGACGAGATCATCATCGAGACCTACGACCGGCTTCAGAAGCTGTCGGGGGACGACAAATCGGAATTTATGGGCGTGCCCTCCGGATTTACGGGTCTTGACAACATCACGGTGGGCCTCAATAAATCCGACCTCATCCTACTGGCCGCCCGCCCGGCCATGGGTAAGACCAGCTTCGCTTTAAATATCGCGGCCAATGTGGCCATCAAGGCCAAGAAGAAAGTGGCTATCTTTTCCCTGGAAATGACAAAGGAACAGCTGGTGTCCCGGATGCTCTCCTCCGAGGCGTCCATTTCCAGCATGTCCCTGCGCACCGGCAACATGTCCAGCGAGGAGTGGGTGCGCCTGGCCATGACGGCCCAGACCTTAGCCAAGGCCCAAATTTACATCGACGATACCTCCGGCACCACCGTGGCCCAGATGAAGGCGAAGCTGCGCCGGGTCAAGGACCTGGGGCTGGTGGTCATCGACTATTTGCAGCTGATGAGCTCGGGGCGGCGCAACGACAACCGGGTGGTGGAGATTTCCGAGATCACCCGAAACCTCAAAATCATGGCCAAGGAGCTGGACGTGCCCGTCATCACCCTGTCCCAGCTCTCCCGCGGCCCGGAGGCGCGGACCGACCACCGGCCTATCCTGGCCGACCTGCGTGAGTCCGGCTCCATCGAGCAGGACTCGGACATCGTGCTCTTCCTCTACCGGGACGCCTACTACAACCGGGAGTCGGAGGAACAGAACGTGGCGGAGTGCATCGTCTCTAAAAACCGCCACGGCGAGACCGGCATCATCAAGCTCAGCTGGGACGGCCAATACACCCGTTTTGGAAATTTGGAGTTGTTTAGAAGTGAACCGTGAGGTAATTGACCAGCTCAAAGCAAAGGTGCGGCTATCAGAGAGGGACGCCATCATCGTGGCCCTGTCGGGAGGCGCTGATTCGGTGTGCCTGGCGCATCTTCTGTGGAGCGGCCGGGAGGAGATGGGCCTACCGGTCATGGCCTGCCACCTCAACCACCGCATCCGCGGGGAGGAGGCCAAACGGGACGAGGACTTTGTCCGGAATTTTTGTTCGCGGCTGGGCTTACCGCTCTTTGTCAAAGACGTGGACGTGGTTTCCAAAGCAAAGGAGCAGGGCATTTCCCTGGAACTGTGCGGCAGAAACGAGCGCTACGCCTTTTTTTCGTCCCTGGCCCGTGAGCACCGCGCCTGGATAGCCACCGCCCACACCCTCTCCGACAGCATCGAAACCACCCTCTTCCACCTGGCGCGGGGGACGGGGCTCAAAGGACTGTGCGGGATTCCTGAGCGCCGGGACGAATTTCTCCGGCCGCTGCTTCCCTATACCCGCCGGGACATCGAGGACTACTGCCGGGAGTGGAATCTTTCCTATGTCACCGACAGCACCAATTTATCCGATGACTATACGCGCAACTTTATCCGCAATCATCTGGTGCCCGATTTCGAGCGGGTACACCCGGGATTTGCGGTCACTTTTTCCGAGACCCAGCGGCTATTGCGTCAGGACGAGGAATTTTTAAGCGCCTTGGCAAAGGAGGCGGTGGCGGCCGCCCGGCTGCCAGAACAGGGAGTCGCGAAATCAGACAGCCGTCTCGAAGCGGAGAAGGCCGCCCGGCCATCAGATGGGAAAATTGGAGTTGCAGGGGCGACCTCCCCATGGAATGGGGAGGGAAAAACGCCAAAGCCCGCCCGGCTGTCTGACGGGGACCCGGAACCGAAGGAGACTGCCCACCGGACGCCGTGCGGCGTCCAGTGGTTCTGGGAAACGGAGAAGGCTTCCGGTTTTGACGCGAAAAAGCTGGCGGATCTCCCATCCGCCCTCCGAGGCCGGGCTTTGCGCCTCATTCTCGAGGGGGAGGGCGCTCCCTGCACGGGGCGGCAGCTGCGGCTCATCGAGGCGTGTCTGTCCGCCGGCGGCGCGGTGGAACTCGATCCCGTCCACTTTTGCCAGGTGCGGGGCGGGGTGCTCCGGGTGTTGCGGGAGACGCCGCCTCCCCTGCCCACGAGCTTGCCGGCGGAGGCCGGTATCCATCCGTTTTTGGAGGGCGTGGATTTGCATTTGGAAATCCTTGACCGTGAGAAATGGGAGAATTTAAAAAAATTTCATCAAAAGGTATTAAAAAATACCTTGGACTATGATAAAATAGGCGTTACTGCCCGCATTAGAAATAGAAAGCCGGGAGACAGCATCCGGCTTATGGGCAGAGGCGTCACCAAGACGTTAAAAAAATTGCTGCAAGAGGCGGGAATCCCGGCGCAAGTCAGGGATAGAATCCCCGTTTTGACAGATGATAACAAGGTGCTGTGGGTTTTTGGCTTTGGCTGCGACGAAAGTGTGGCGGTCACGGAGGAGACCCAGCGCATCCTCTGGGTGAAAATGGAAGAGAAAGATCATGGGGAGGATTTGACATGAAGGAAGACATTTTGAAAGTGCTGTTAAGCGAAGAGGAAATCGCCGCCAAGGTCAGCGAGATCGGCGCGAAGATCAGTCGGGATTATCACGACAAGAACTTGCTGCTCGTCAGCGTACTCAAGGGCTCGGTGGTGTTTATGGCCGATTTGATGCGGGCCATCGACGTCAACGCGGCCATCGACTTCATGTCGGTTTCCAGCTACGGCTCGGGGACCAAAACATCCGGCGAAGTGAAGATCATCAAGGACCTGGACCGCTCCCTGGAAGGGGTGGATCTGCTGTTGGTGGAGGATATCTTAGACAGCGGCAAGACCTTACATTATCTGCGGGACATGCTCTCCAAGCGGGGTCCCAAGAGCATCCGCATCGCCACCCTCCTCGATAAACCCGCCCGCCGGGAGGCCGACATCAAGCCCGACTACGTCTGCTTTGAGGTGCCCGACGAATTTGTGGTGGGCTACGGCCTCGACTACGCGGAAAAATATCGCAATCTTCCCTATGTGGGCATCCTCAAGCCCTCGGTCTACGAATAAAACAGAAATTCCGGCCCGGCGCCTGGGGGCGCCGCGGCCTGCTTGCATATGCGCCCCCTAAGCGGCATAAGCTAAAGCGGCGGGAGCGCGGATACCCCAACTGAAACAAAAGGAGTGACGCTGTTTGGCAACCAAAAAATCCAGGAATATCGGGCTGTATGTGGCCCTGCTGGTTTTGCTGATTCTAGGCATGTCCCTGTTCTATGCCATGAAGCCCACCTCGCAGATGAAATACAGCGAGGTCCTCAGCTATTTTGAAACGGGGAAGGTGACCGACTATACCCTCGATTTCGGAACGGGAGAGCTGACGCTCAAGGTAGCGGGACAGGAAAAGCCTGTGGTCTACAAAGTTGCCAACGTGGGCGTGTTCCTCGACGATATCAAAGAGTCGGTGAAATCCTATAACGAGGCCCATCCCGACGCCAAGATGACTTTTGACCAGATTCCCGCCACCGAGATTCCCTGGTGGCTCTCCATGCTGCCCTCCCTGCTCTTGGTGGGCGCGCTGGTGGTCTTCTGGGTCATGATGATGCGCCAGGCCGGAGGCGGCGGCGCCGGTAAGATGAACACCTTCTCCAAGGCCAAGGTCAAGCAGCCCCCCGATGGGCCCAAGACCACCTTCGCCGACGTGGCGGGGGCCGAGGAGGAAAAGGCGGAATTACAGGAGATCGTGGAATTCCTCAAAAACCCACGGAAATTTAACGAGCTGGGCGCCCGCATTCCCAAGGGCGTGCTGCTGATGGGACCTCCGGGAACCGGTAAAACCCTGCTCGCCCGGGCGGTGGCGGGGGAGGCCGGCGTGCCGTTTTTCTCCATCTCCGGCTCCGACTTTGTGGAAATGTTTGTCGGCGTGGGCGCGTCCCGCGTCCGTGACCTCTTTGAAAACGCCAAGAAAAACGCCCCCAGCATCGTCTTCATCGACGAGATCGACGCGGTGGGCCGGCACAGGGGCGCGGGCCTCGGCGGCGGCCACGACGAGCGGGAGCAGACTTTAAACCAGCTTCTGGTCGAGATGGACGGCTTCGGTATGAACACCGGCGTCATCGTCATCGCGGCCACCAACCGGCGGGACATTCTGGACCCGGCGCTGATGCGTCCGGGGCGCTTCGACCGCCAGATCGTGGTGGGCTACCCCGACGTCAAGGGCCGGGAGGACATCCTCAAGGTCCACACCCGCAACAAGCCCATCGGCCCGGATGTGGAGCTGTCCGTCATTGCCAAGTCCACGGCGGGCTTCACCGGCGCGGATCTGGAAAACCTGGTCAACGAGGCGGCGCTCTTGGCCGCTCGGAAGAACCTGAAAGCCATCACCATGGAGCAGATCGAGGAGGCCACCATCAAGGTGGTGGCGGGCCCCGAGAAGCGTTCCCATAAAGTCACCGACAAGGACAAAAAGCTTACCGCCTATCACGAGGCGGGCCACGCCGTCTGTACCTACTATTCCAAGACCCAGGACCCGGTCCATCAGATTTCCATCATACCCCGGGGCATGGCGGGCGGATTTACCATGAGCCTGCCTTCGGAGGACAAGAGCTACGTAGGCAAAAAGGAAATGATGGAGCAGATTGTCACGCTGCTCGGCGGACGAGTGGCGGAAAAGCTGGTGCTCGACGACATATCCACCGGCGCTTCCAACGACATCGAGCGGGCCACCGGCATCGCCAGAAGCATGGTCACCCGCTACGGCTTCAGCGAAAAGCTGGGCCCCATCGTCTACGGCCAGGACCAGGGCGAGGTCTTCCTGGGGATGGACATCGGCCACAACCGGGATTATTCGGAAAATGTGGCGGCGGAGATCGACTCGGAGATCCGTGAGATCATCGACACCGCCTACGAGTCCACCAAGGATATCCTCAATACCCATATGGATAAGCTCCACAAGGTGGCGGTCTACCTCTTCGAGCACGAGAAGGTCGACGGCGACGAGTTTAGAAAGCTGATGGAGGACTCCCTCTTCGGCGCGCTCGTCGGCGATCCGGAGAGCTACTTCACCTCCGGCGCTTCCCAGTCCGCCGGCTCCGCCCCCCAGGAGGGAACCGACGCGGGCGAGGTCCTCGGACAGCCGTCCGGGGAGGATTCCCCCACCATCTAGGCGAAGCGGCAACGAAACACAAACGGAAAACCGGATGTTTGTAAAAACAGCCGGTTTTTGTTTGCGCGTTTGGCCCCGCTCATCGGATGATTTGACGTTGGGCGAACTTTGGGTTACAATTTAGACTGGATGAAACTTCCAAAGGAATGCTTCCCGGCAGCTTTTTCAGTGGAGGCAAGCGGGAAGAAGCGTCCGTTGACATTTTATTTTGAGACAAAATGGGTATCCTTTCAAATGATAGACTGTTCCGGATGCTGTCCGGGGCGGGGAGGTTAAAAACGAATGGCAAAAAAATCACAAGAGTATGGCAACGACAGTATCCAGTCCCTCAAAGGCGCCGACCGGGTGCGCAAACGCCCCGGCGTCATCTTCGGCTCCGACGGCATCGAGGGCTGCGAGCACTCCATCTTTGAAATACTCTCCAACTCCATCGACGAGGCCAGGGAGGGCCACGGCGACCGGATCGTCATCACCAAATACGCGGACCACTCGGTGGAGGTGGAGGACTTCGGCCGGGGCATCCCGGTGGACTACAACAATAACGAAAAGAAATATAACTGGGAGCTTGTCTTCTGCGAGCTCTACGCGGGCGGCAAATACCGCACCAACGAGGGCGAGAGCTACGAGTTCTCTCTGGGGCTCAACGGCCTGGGCCTGTGCGCCACCCAGTACGCCTCCGAATACATGGACGTGGAGATCTTCCGGGACGGTTTCCAGTACAATCTGCGCTTTGAAAAGGGCGAGAACGTGGGGGGGCTCCAAAAGCAGGAAGTCAAGAAGAAGCGCACCGGCACCCGCATCCGCTGGAAGCCGGACCTGGACGTCTTCACCGACGTGGACGTCCCCGACGAATATTATACCGAAATTCTCAAGCGTCAGGCCGTGGTCAACGCGGGGCTTCGCTTTGTGCTCAGGATTCAAAACGGCGGTGGCTTCGACGAGCAGGAGTTCCTCTACGAAGAGGGCATCGTCGACTATGTCAAGGAGATCGCACAGGACACCTTCCTGACCCCGATTCAAAACTGGAGCGGGGAGCGTAAGGGCCGGGACCGGCAGGACAAGCCCGAATACAAGGTGAAGCTCCAGGTGGCCTGCTGCTTCTCCAACCGGGTCAAGCTCATCGAATATTACCACAACTCCAGCCACCTAGAACACGGCGGCTCCCCCGAGCGGGCCGTCAAGCAGGCCTTTGTCAGCCAGATCGACGCCTATCTCAAACAGACCGGCAAGTATCTCAAAAACGAGAGCAAAATCTCCTTTGTGGACGTGGAGGAGTGCCTGATCCTGGTGTCCTCCTCCTTCTCCACCCAGACCTCCTACGAAAACCAGACCAAGAAGGCCATCACCAATAAATTCATCTATGAGTGCATGACGGAATTTCTCAAGCACCAGTTGGAAATCTACTTCATCGAGAACCCCGACGACGCGGCCAAGGTGGCCGAGCAGGTGCTCATCAACAAGCGCAGCCGGGAAAACGCGGAGAAGACGAGGCTCAACATCAAAAAGAAGCTGGCGGGCACCATTGACCTTGCCAACCGCGTGCAGAAGTTCGTCGACTGTCGGACCCGGGACACCTCCCGGCGGGAAATCTACATCGTGGAGGGCGACTCGGCCCTGGGCTCCTGCAAGATGGGCCGGGACGCCGAGTTTCAGGCCATCATCCCGGTTCGGGGTAAGATTCTCAACTGCTTAAAGGCCGAGTACGGGAAAATCTTTAAAAACGACATCATCACCGACATCATCAAGGTCCTCGGCTGCGGGGTGGAGGTCAAGAGCAAGGCCAACAAGGACCTGGCTTCCTTCGACCTGGAGGGGCTCAGGTGGAACAAGATCGTCATCTGTACCGATGCGGACGTGGACGGCTTCCAAATCCGGACCCTTATTCTGACGATGCTCTACACCCTGACCCCCACCCTCATCGAGCAGGGCTACGTTTTTATTGCGGAATCGCCGCTGTATGAAATTAACTCCAAGGGGGAGACCTACTTTGCCTACACCGAGGCGGAGAAGGCCGCCATTTTGGAGAAGATCGGCAAGAACAAATACAGCATCCAGCGCTCCAAGGGCCTGGGAGAGAACGAGCCAGACATGATGTGGCTGACCACTATGAACCCCGAGACCAGACGCCTGATCAAGGTCACCCCCGACGACGCCAAGGCCACCAGCGAGATGTTCGACCTGCTGCTGGGGGAAAATCTCCCCGGCAGAAAAGAATTTATCGCCCAAAACGGCTACCTCTACCTAGACGCCGCGGACGTCTCTTAAATTAACCGGACGGAGGAACGACATGGCTCCCAAGAAGAAAATCCCACAGCGGCCTAAAACAAACCAGACCGCTCACTTTGAAAACGCGGGCGTGGTGATCGAGCAGCCCATCACCGACACCCTGGAAAAAAACTATATGCCCTATGCGATGAGCGTCATCCTCTCCCGCGCCATCCCGGAAATCGACGGATTCAAGCCCTCCCACCGGAAACTTCTATACACTATGTATAAAATGGGGCTTTTAAACGGCGCGAGGACCAAATCCGCCAACGTGGTGGGCCAGACCATGAAGCTTAACCCCCACGGCGACCAGGCCATCTACGAGACCATGGTCCGTATGACCCGGGGGTGCGAAGCGCTGCTGCATCCCTATGTGGATTCCAAGGGCAACTTCGGCAAGGCCTATTCCCGGGACATGGCCTACGCGGCCTCCCGTTACACAGAGGTTAAGCTCGCCCCCATCGCCGCCGAACTCTTTGCCGACATCGACAAAGACACGGTGGACTTTGTGGACAACTACGACAACTCCATGAAAGAGCCCACCCTCCTGCCGGTGACCTTTCCCACCATTTTGGTCAACGCCAACGTGGGCATCGCCGTGGGCATGGCCAGCGCCATCTGCCCGTTTAACTTGGGCGAGGTGTGCGACAGCACCATCGCCTTAATGAAAAACCCGGACCACGACTTAAGCGATACCCTCAAGGGCCCGGACTTTCCGGGCGGCGGCTTCATGCGCTACGACGAGAAGGAGCTCGAGCGGATGTACCGCACCGGCCGCGGCTCGGTCAAAATCCGGGCCCGGTACAACTTCGATAAAGCGGGCAACCGCATCGAGATCACCCAGATTCCGCCCACCACCACGGTGGAGGCCATCATGGACAAGGTGGTCGACCTCATCAAGTCCGGCAAAATCCGGGAAATTTCCGACATGCGGGATGAGACGGACCTGTCCGGCCTCAAGCTCACCATCGACCTCAAACGGGGGGTGGACGCGGAAAAGCTGATGCAAAAGCTCTTTCGTATGACGCCCATGGAGGACAGCTTTTCGGCCAATTTTAACGTCCTCATCGGCGGCGCGCCCCGGGTGATGGGGGTCTATGAGCTCATCGAGGAGTGGACGGCCTTCCGGCTCGAGTGCGTCAAACGCCGGCTCTACTTTGAGCTGAAAAAGAAAAAGGACAAGCTCCATCTGCTGCTGGGACTCTCTAAAATTCTTCTCGACATCGACAAGGCGGTGAAAATCGTCCGGGAGACCGAGGAGGAGGAAGAAGTCGTTCCCAACCTGATGATCGGCTTTGGCATCGACGAAATCCAGGCCGAGTTTGTGGCGGAGATCAAGCTGCGACACCTCAACCGGGAGTACATCCTCAAACGCACCTCCGAGGTGGAGGACCTTAAAGCCGACATCCAGCAGGTTGAAAGCATCCTCGCAGACAAGCGGAAGATTCAGGGCGTCATCATCGAGGAGCTCAAAGCCGTCAAGAAGAAATACGCCCAGCCCAGAAAGACCATGATCATCTATGTGGACGAGACCGAAGAGGTGGACGAGGAGGACGAAATCCCCGATTACCCGGTCAACCTCTTCTTGACGAGGGAAGGCTACTTTAAGAAGATTACCCCGCTCTCCCTGCGCATGGGCGGTGACCAGAAGCTCAAGGAGGGCGACGAGATAAGCCAGATGGTGGAGAGCACCAATTTAGCGGAGCTGCTTTTCTTCACCGACCGCCAGCAGGTCTATAAGACCCGCGCCTGCGAGTTCGACGACCAGAAGGCCAGCGTCCTGGGCGAATACATCCCGGCCAGACTGGGGATGGACGAGGGGGAAAACGTGGTGTCCATGGTGGTCACCGCCGATTACAGCGGCCATGTGGTCTTCGTCTTCCAAAACGGCAAGGCGGCCAAGGTGCCCCTCTCCGCCTATGAGACCAAAACCCGCCGCAAAAAGCTCACCGGCGCTTACAGCGATAAATCGCCGCTGACGGCGGTCTTCGCTTTCCAGGAGGAGTGCGAGCTGCTTCTCAAGGCATCGAGCCAGCGGATGCTCCTTGTCAGCACCGCCCTCATCCCCGTCAAGACCACCAAGAACACCCAGGGCGTCCAGGTGATGACCCTGCGCAAAAACGCCTTGGTGGAGCAGGCGGCGGTCTACCGGGACGATATGCTTGCAAGCCCTCACCGGTACCGGGCCAAGAACTACCCGGCGGCGGGCGCCCTACCGCGGCCGGAGGACTTGGTGGAGCAGCTGAGCTTTTAGGGGCGCCGCCGCCCAGTCTGCGCCTGGAGCGCATCGGTAACGGGGAAGGGGAGCGCCGGAAAAGTTTCCGGCGCTCCCCTTCCACCCCATGGGCAAAAAAATATCGGACGGCCCCGCCCAAAAGGGGGAGCGCGTCCGATGATAGCTTTACATATCGTGCAAACGCAAAGAGATGATCTGTAAAGCCAATGATAGTTTGTGTTGTTTGGAAGGATTTAACCTAGTCAATTAATCCCAAATCCAAGGTGGAGAAATCCGGCAAAAAACGAGAAAATCTCTTGCAAAAGCCAAAAGATTATGCTATTATATTACAAGTTAGCTCTCGGTAGCTTTAGGATTCGGAGGTGATACAATGGGACCTTTTCAGATAGCCGGTGGCATACTGCTTATTCTAACCAGCATTATTTTGATTATCGTTGTATTGCTCCAGGAGAGTAATTCCGATGGAATGAACGCGATGACGGGTGCGACGGATTCTTATCTGGGCAAGAACAGCTCGAGAACCTACGATGCAATGCTCAAGCGCATGACAAGAATTGTGGCAATCATCTTTGTTGTTGTGACGATCGCAGTCAATGCAATTGCTGTTTTTGTGAAGTAAATGCTGTTTTCAAAAAACCCTGCGAATTTCGCAGGGTTTTTTTCAGCTTGCAGGCGCAAATTTACATGGGATGCCGAATACGGACTCGAAAGGGCAAAAGCCAATGCGTTTTTCTCCTTTCCAAGCAATGGTGTCATGAACGGATAAAATTCTGGGAAAACTAAAACAATCGGATGCGGCAGGAAAGCCATCATCAGTGACAACAACGCGAAAGACAAGGCCGGAGGTCCGGCATGGAGGAACTATGGTAAAAATAGCAGAACAAGAAAATTTTGATGAGAAGATCCTTGGCATTGTGGCCAAGGGCAAGCGCAATCCGGTGGGAGTGGAAGAGCTCAGCCGGAAGCTCAAGGTGGCCAAGGGGGATCAGGACGCCTTTGAAAAGAGGCTCACCCGGCTGGTGGAGGCCGGGGAACTCTACTATAAACGGCGGGGCTTTGTCCTGCCCAAAAACGAGGGGCTGACCGCCGCCGAAATTGTGCGGGTCAACAGCACCTATGGATTTGCCCGGCCGGTGGGCGCCGACGGGGACCTGTTTATCCCCGGACGGGGGCTGATGGGCTCCCTGCCCGGCGACATGGTGCTGCTCAAGACCTATCCCTCCCGGAAGGAGGGCTCTCTGGGGGAAGGGGAGGTGGTCTCCATTGCCAAGGCGGCGGCCTGCCGCTTCACCGGCGTCGTCAGCCGCAACCAGGACTTCTTTGAAGTGGTGCCCGACAAAATGCTGGGCTTCCCGGTCCGGCTCGTTTCAGGAAAAGCGAACCGCTATAAGGAGGGGGACAAGGTCCTGTGCGAAATCGTCTCCCGGGGTCCCCGCCACTATAACCACAAGGCCCGGGTCATCGAGGTCTTCGGCAGTTCCTTAAAGGCCGATAACTGCGCCCAGTCCCTCATCCGCTTAAGCGACGTAAACGTGGACTTCCCCGCAGTGGTCAGTGAAGCCGCAGAGCACATCAACGCTTCCGGCATCCATCCCAAGGAGAGGGAAAACCGTCTGGATCTGCGGGAGGAAGTGATCTTCACCATCGACTCGGCCGACAGCAAGGACTTGGACGACGCCGTCTCGGTGAAAAAGACGGCGGAAGGCTGGGAACTGGGGGTCCACATTGCGGATGTCAGCTATTACGTCCATCCTCAGAGCCCCCTGGACAACGAGGCCTATGAGCGGGGCACCTCCATCTACTACGCCGACCGGGTTATCCCCATGCTCCCCAAGGCCCTCTCCAACGGCATCTGCTCCCTCAACGAGGGGGAGGACCGGCTGGCTTTCTCCTGCCTGATGAAGCTCGACCCCACCGGTACGCTCATCAGCTATGATTTTCAAAAGACCCTCATCCGCTCCAAGGTCAAGGGCGTTTACAGCGAGATTAACGCCATCTTGGCCGGGGAGGCCTCCCCGGAGATCATGGAAAAATACAGTGCGGTGATGGAATCCATCCATCTCATCGACGAGCTGTGCGACCTGCGCCTGCAAAAGAAGCGGGAGCGGGGGTCATTGGAGCTTGTCACCTGTGAGTCTAAGATCATTCTGGATGAAAACCGCGACGTCAAGGAGATCGTCCCCCGGGGCACCGGCCGCAGCGAGAACATCATCGAGGAGCTCATGCTTTTGGCCAACGAGTCGGCGGCCACCTTCGCCCTGGATAAGCACCTGCCGTTTTGCTTCCGGGTCCACGAGCCGCCCTCTCCGGAGAAGCTCCAGAACCTGTCGGAACTTTTGGGCGCCATCGGCCAGGACAAGCGGGGGATACAGCCCGGCGTCAGCTCTCTGCGCCTCGACGAGATTTTGCAGAAGGTGCGGGGCACCAAATACCAGATGATCGTCAACAGCCAGATGCTCCGGACCATGTCCAAGGCCAAGTACAGCGAGAAAAACATCGGACACTTCGGCCTGGTGCTACAAAATTACGCCCACTTTACCTCCCCCATCCGCCGGTATCCGGACCTGTTTATCCACCGGGTCATGTCGGCCTATCTGGCGGGCTCCGGGGTGGAGCGGCTGAGTAAGCGCTTCGGTAAGGTGGCAGGGCCCACCGCCAACCAGTCCAGCGAGCGGGAAGTGGTGGCCATGACCATCGAGCGGGACTGCGAGGACTGCTACAAGGCCGAATACATCCTGCACCACCTGGGTGAAGAGATGGAGGGGGTCGTCTCCTCCACCACCAACTTCGGCATCTATGTCATGCTGCCCAACACCGTGGAGGGCCTGGTCCGCGCCCAGACGCTGGGGGACTCCTTCCAGTACGACGGCCGCATGGAGTATAAGGACATGCTCTCCCCCCGCCGGTACCGCATCGGCGACACCGTCACCGTCAAGGTGATGGGGGCGGACGTCTCCGCCGGAAAGATCGATTTTGAATTTGTCTAGCTTTTATGAGAGGCCCGGAGTATCTGCTCCGGGCCCTTTTTGCGCGCCGCGCTACCGCCCATTTCCCACCAGTCTTAAGATGGAATTTTTTACCTAACCTCCTGCATATTTTCCGCATATCCGCCAAGGCTACCCACATACAATGAAATTGAAGGGTGGGCTTGTTCATGGAAGGAATACTCCGATCGAAATTCTTGCCCCGGGTGAGGGAGACGTCCGCGGCTCCGGTACAGGAGACCGACCGCATCATCGAGGACATCAAGGCGGTCTTGGAGCTGATGGACTACGCGGAGCGCCGCTTTAACCTGGAGCAGGATGAGGACCTGCTGGAGGCGTGCATCTACGAAAACAAGGCGCTTTCGGCGCGGTACCGGTATCTCATCAAGATGGCAAAACGCAAGGGTATCTCCTACGACCCCGCCCACGGAATTCAAATGGAAGGGGTGTACGGCTCTTGGGATAAGTGAAATTATTCTCATCGCGGCGATCTTTCTTTCGGCGGGGGTGTTGGTGGCCCTCTATGCCAAACGGACCAATCCGGTGTCCACCTATGTGACCCACGCGCTGTGTGGGTTTCTGGGGCTGGCGGCGGTCAACCTGACCACCGGCTATACCGGCATCGTGATGGGGGTCAACCTTTTCACCTGCCTTGTCACCGCGCTGCTGGGGCTGCCGGGGGTGGCCACCATGTCCGCGCTGCATTTTATCTGGGCAATTGGATAAATATTTGCTATAATGTGTCTGAATGAAAACGGACACAAGGATGTGACAAGATGATTAAAGTCAAATGGTACGAGGACCTGCGCCTGCCCGAGGACGCCCGGATGATCCGGGACACCGTCTTTGTCAAGGAGCAGCAGTTTAAAGACGAGTTCGACGACATGGAGGTCAAAGCCCTCCATTTGGTGCTCTACGACGAGGCCGGCGCTCCCATGGCCACGGCCCGAATGTTCCCCGGGGAGGACGGCGCCTACCATTATGGGCGCATCGCGGTGCTCAAAGAATACCGCGGACAGGGCCTGGGCCGTACGCTCCTCGACGAGCTGGAAAAGAAGACCCGTCAGCTGGGCGGGAAGTGGGGCGAGCTGGGCGCGCAGTGCAGAGCCCGCGGCTTTTATGAAAAGTGCGGATACATAGCCTGCGGGGACGAGTACTACGAAGAGTACTGCCCCCATGTCCCCATGAGAAAGAAGCTCTAAAAAAGGATGGAAGCGAGCGCTTCCATCCTTTTTTCTTTTGTTTCCAGCCGATTCTTTTAATTTTAGCACTCTATTTATACGAGTGCTAAAATTAAAAGTTTGTTCGCAATTTTTGTGTGGTTTTGTAACATCTGCCCCCTATAATAAAAACTGTCAAAAGGATACGGATATCCGAGGACACAAACCAAAACCAAATCATTCAAATAAATGGAGGCATGTATGATGTTTGATCTGTTACCGTTTGAACGCAGAAGAAACGACCTGATGCATTACTTTAACGACTGGGGCAAGGATTTCTTCGGGGAGATGGGGGACCAAATCTCCGCCTTCCGCACCGACATCCGGGACAAAGGCGATCACTATCTGCTGGAGGCCGAGCTGCCGGGCTTCGATAAGAAGGACATCGGCATCAATTTGGAGGGCGACACCCTGACCATCAGTGCCAAGCACGAGACCCAGAACGAGGAAAAGAAGGATAACTACATCCGCCGGGAGCGCAGCTACGGTTCCTTTGTCAGAAGCTTTGACGTCTCCGGCATCGACACCGGGAGCATCAAGGCCGAGTACAAAAACGGCGTGCTGGAGCTTATCCTCCCCAAAGTGGTGGAGACCAAACCCCAGTCCCGTCAAATCGACATCGGCTAACTTCGAAAGACTGGCGACAGCACCCCAACTCGATGTGCAAAAGGAAAACATTCGGTGTTTTTCTCCAAAAGAGAAAAGGCGTCCGCGTGAAGCGGACGCCTTTTTCTTGTGACTAAGCAGATAAGCCGAGTTCTGTTTTCGACAACGATCTATCTAGGCCTTACGTCGCCATAAGGCTCCAGCCACCTTCTCGAGAACACGCCGGGCCGGCGCTTTGCGTTCTCCCAATGGTGTTGCTCCGGATAGGGTTTACATAGCCGTCCAGTCTCCTGGACGCTGGTGAGCTCTTACCTCGCCTTTCCACCCTTGCCAGCGTGGAAATCAACGCTTCGGCGGTATCTCTCTGTTGCACTGTCCCTAGAGTCGCCTCCGGCTGCCGTTAGCAGCTATCCTGCCCTTTGGAGCTCGGACTTTCCTCGGAAACGGCCTTACGGCACTGTTCCCGCCGCTGTCCTGCTTACTCACAAGGCATCCTCAACCGGGGACGCCGTCAATTTTGACAGGTTTCATCATACCACAAAAAGCGATTTTACACAAGACGAAGGGGCCCGACCCGCTCCATTTTAAGCATTATAGACGAAAAAAACAGGAAAAAGTGAAATACAAAAAATAAATCTTGCAAAGCTAAGCCGTGAAGATCGGAATTTTCGGGATAAAACCGTGAAATTCACAAAAAATTTGCATGAATCAGAAAAAAAGTTGCAGTAAGTTCTTGCATGATCGCGCTAAAGTGGGTATAATAGAACCAAATTCGATAAAGGGGAGCGAAACCATGGCCTTTAAAAGCGAATACCTCAATCAAGTATACGAGACCGTCTGCAAAAGAAACAGCGGCGAACCTGAATTTCTCCAGGCCGTCAAGGAAGTGCTGGAATCTTTTGAGCCGGTCGTAGAAAAACGCCCCGACATTGTAAAGTCCGGCGTTATTGACCGCATTGTCGAGCCCGAGCGGTTCATTCAGTTTCGGGTATCCTGGGTCGACGACAACGGCAAGGTCCAAGTCAACCGCGGCTTCCGCGTACAGTTTAATTCCGCCATTGGCCCGTACAAGGGCGGCCTTCGTTTCCACCCGTCCGTATGCGCATCCATCATCAAATTCTTAGGCTTTGAGCAGATCTTCAAAAACTCTTTGACCGGCCTGCCCATGGGCGGCGGCAAGGGCGGCTCCGATTTCGACCCCAAGGGCAAATCCGACGGCGAAATCATGCGCTTCTGCCAGAGCTTTATGACCGAGCTTGCCAAACACATCGGCGCCGACACCGACGTCCCCGCCGGCGACATCGGCGTGGGAGCCAGAGAGATCGGCTTTATGTACGGCCAGTACAAACGCCTGCGCAATGAGTTTACCGGCGTTCTCACCGGCAAGGGGCTGACCTATGGCGGTTCCCTCGTCCGCACCCAGGCCACCGGTTACGGCCTGCTCTACTTCACAAAAGAGATGCTCAGCGTCATGAAAAACACCGACTTAAAGGATAAGACCGTCGTCATCTCCGGTTCCGGCAACGTGGCCATTTACGCCACCGAGAAGGCCCAGCAGTTCGGCGCCAAGGTGGTTGCCCTGTCCGATTCCTCCGGCTATGTCTACGATCCCAACGGCATCCAGCTCGACGTGGTCAAGCAGATCAAAGAGGTGGAGCGGGGAAGAATCAGCGAGTACGCCAAACGGGTTTCCGGCGCCACCTACACCGAGGGCTGCCGCGGTATCTGGAGCGTCAAGTGCGATGTGGCTCTGCCCTGCGCGACCCAGAATGAAATTAACGGCGAAGAGGCCCAGATGCTGGTCAATAACGGCGTCATGGCGGTGGCGGAGGGCGCCAACATGCCCTCCACCCCCGAAGCAGTGGAAGTCTTCCAGAAAAACGGCGTGCTCTTTGGGCCGGCGAAAGCGGCCAATGCCGGCGGCGTGGCCACCAGCGGCTTAGAGATGAGCCAGAACTCCATGCGTTACAGCTGGACCGCCCAGGAAGTGGACGAAAAGCTGCACGGCATCATGGTCAACATCTTCCACAACGCCTACAATGCCTCTGTTGAGTACGGCGCACAGGGCAACCTGGTTATGGGCGCCAATATCGCGGGCTTTATCAAGGTGGCCGAGGCCATGATGGCCCAGGGTGTTGCCTATTAATGAGGAGGGACCGCCCTAGAGCGGAGCCTGCCTTTTGCTCGACTGCAAATCCCCGGCCGTTGGCTGGGGATTTTGCGCACCCCCAAAGGAAGGTCTTGCTTTCCTTCGGGGTGGTTGCTATACTGGTAACATGAAATGAATGAAAGATTTGGGAAATGCCCGGCGGGCAGACCTAAAGGAAAGAGGGATACGATCATGAACAACTTGAGAATCGAGCTTGCGAAAAATCTCAAGCCGAAGCCCCAGGACGAGACAAAATTGGGCTTTGGGGATATCTTTACCGACCACATGTTTTTGATGGACTACGACGAGGGCCAGGGCTGGCACGACGCCCGCATCGTCCCCTACGGTCCGCTGCCGCTGGATCCGGCCGCCATGGCGCTGCATTACAGCCAGGAGGTCTTTGAGGGCATGAAGGCCTACCGCGCAGAGGACGGCAGAATCCTGCTGTTTAGACCCCAGGAGAACTTCGCGCGCCTCAACCGCTCCAACGACCGGGTCTGCATCCCCCAGATCGACGAGGAGTTTGCGCTCCAGGCCCTCATCGAGCTACTCAAAATCGAAAAGGACTGGGTGCCCCATCTCAAGGACACCTCCCTGTACATCCGTCCCTTCATCATCGCCTCCGACGCCCACCTGGGCGTTCGTCCGGCCAACAGCTATCTCTTCGTGATCATCCTGTCTCCCTCCGGCCCTTACTACAAGGAGGGCCTCAACCCCGTCAAGCTGTACGTGGAGAATAACTACGTACGCACCGTCCGGGGCGGCACCGGCATGGCCAAGACCGGCGGCAACTACGCCGCTTCCCTCAAGGCCCAGGTGGAGGCCCATGAGCAGAACTATTCCCAGGTGCTCTGGCTCGACGGCGTGGAGAAGAAATACATCGAGGAAGTCGGCGCCATGAACGTCTTCTTCGTCATCGACGGCGAGGTCATCACCCCGGAGCTGGTGGGCTCCATCCTGCCCGGCATCACCAGAAAGTCCTGCATTGAGATGCTCCGCGGCATGGGCTACAAGGTCACCGAGCGCCGCCTCTCCATCCAGGAGGTGGCCGAAGCCTACAAGGCCGGCAAGCTGGACGAGGCCTTCGGCACCGGCACCGCCGCCGTCATTTCCCCCATCGGCCACATCAAATGGGGGGATCTTATCATGGACATCAACAACAATGAGATCGGCGACATCTCCATGAAGCTCTATAACGAGCTGACCGGCCTCCAGTGGGGCAGAATCCCCGATCCCTACGGCTGGGTTGTGGAAGTAAAATAAGCTGCAGATCAGTTCCCGCCACCGGTTTCCGGGGGCGCATTGGGTAGCGGCCCGGCTTGTGCCGCCGGTTCCGGCGGAGTGCGCGGAAAGGACCGGGCAGGAGCGGCACATGGGGCAGAGCGCCAAGTGGTTTGACGGCGCGGCCCTGGAAATGCGCCAGAAAGCCCGTCCGCGTTCATCCGGTAGACTCAAACGCCTAGCGATCTTCAATCCGGCGGAAAACCTTATGGTTTCCGCCGGATTTTTGCGAAAGGAGGAAAGGACATGCGCGTTATAGAGTGGCTTATTACCCCTGAGCAGGAGGGGAGGAGGCTCGACGACCTGCTCAAAAGGGAATACGGCCTTTCCTCCACGGTGGTCAAGTGCCTCAAGCGCGCCCCGGACGGCATCACCCTGGACGGGGAGCCCGCTCGGGTTATCGACCGGGTGCGGGCGGGGCAGAGCCTCTGCCTGCGCCTGCCGGATGAGCGCCGGGAGATGACGCCCTGTTTCCTCCCGGTCCCCATCCCCTATGAAGACGAGGACTTCCTCGTCTTCGATAAGCCGCCCCATATGCCGGTCCACCAGGCCCATGAGCACCAGGAGGAGACGCTGGCCAACGTCTGGGCCGGGGTCATGGGGAAGCGGCTGGGTTATGTTCCCGTCTTTCATCCCATCAACCGCCTGGATAAGGACACCTCTGGGCTGGTGCTGTGCGCCAAAAACGCCCTGTGCGCCTCCCTCGACCCAAGGCAGGTGGAGAAGCGGTACACCGCCATCGTCACCGGCGTCCTTTCGGGAACCGGCGTCATCGACGCTCCCATCGGCATGCTGCCCGGGAGCAAGGTGTTGCGCTGTGTGCGCCCCGATGGGAGCCGCGCCCGGACCCATTATGAAAGTTTATGCACAAACGGCGTATATACCTTAGTCCAGTGCCGGTTGGAAACGGGGAGGACCCACCAAATCCGAGTGCATATGGTCCATTTGGGCCACCCGCTGGCCGGGGACGAGCTCTACGGCGGCAGCCGGGACCACATCGGCCGCCAGGCGCTCCACTGCGGATGGATGCGCTTTTGCCATCCCCTCACCCGCCGGTGGGTGGAGGTGAGCGCTCCCTTGGACACACCGATGCAAAAATTGGCCGATCAGGTATGTTTATACAGTCAATATGAATAAAAAACGGTGAATACTGAATTTTTTCTCATTTAGGCCTTGATTTTTCCGGCGGGGCTTGTATAATAATAAACATCGAGCAAATTTGAACATTTCGTAACTTTTGGAGGGGTATTTTATGAAGAAGTTTGTTGCCATCCTGCTTGCGACGCTGATGGTTGTGTCGCTGGCCGGATGCAAAAAGACACCGACATTAGAACAGGTCAAAAAAGACGGCGAGCTGGTCATGCTGACAAACGCGGCGTTCCCGCCCTTTGAGTATGTGGAGAACAACGAGTTTGTGGGCGTGGACGTGGACATCGCCAACGAGATCGCCAAGGACCTGGGCGTAAAAGTGAAAGTCGTCAACATGGACTTTGACGGCATCGTCGACGCGGTCAAATCGGGCAAGGGCTCCTTTGGCGCGGCCGGCATCACCATCAAGCCCGACCGTCTGGACAAGGTGGACTTTTCCATCGAGTATGTCAAATCTTCCCAGTATCTGATCATTAAGAAGGGCAGCGGCGTCACCGCCGACCAGATCCCCAACCTGACCATCGGCGTGCAGGCCGGCACCACCGGTGAATTCTTCTGCGTCGACGACAACGCCATGGCGGAAGATCAGGTCAAGAAATATAAAACCGCGCTGGAAGCGGCCAACGACCTGAAAAACGGCCGTCTGGATGGCGTCATCGTCGACCAGCTGCCCGCCGAGAGCATCGTGGCGAAGAACTCCGACCTGGAGCTCATCCCCGAGGCGCTGACTGAGGAAAGCTACGCCATCGCTGTGCAAAAGGGCAACACCACCCTGCTCGACGCCATCAACACCACCCTGCAGCGGCTAATGGACGAGGGTAAGATCGACGAGTACGTCCTCAAGCACATGGGCGCAGCTGCATAACGAGCTTTAAAAATCAATCGAATATCCACGGCAGCGGCATCTTTTTGCCGCTGCCGTAGATTGTTTCCCGCCTGGGTTGGGCGGTATCCGGCGGTTTTCTGCATGGACAGGGGAGGGAAGAGGCCCTCTTCGGCGTCTGGGGAAACTGGCGAGAAAAATCTGAGGAGGACGTCATGGTTCCAGGACTAGCCAATATATTTACCTCCATGGGAGACTATCTGTACGAGGGACTCATCGAGCAGGACCGGTGGTTATTGCTACTCAAGGGCCTGGGCAACACGGTGATCATCGCCTTGTTCGCCACCTTGATCGGTGTCGTCATCGGCATTTTGGTAGCGGTTGCCAAGGTGGCGGCGTCCCAAAACCGGAAGCTGCGGTGGTTGGGGATGCTCTGCGACCTGTATCTCACCGTCATCCGCGGGACCCCCATCGTGGTCCAGTTGCTCATTATGTACTTTTCACTTTTTGCGTTTATCACGAATGCCATTCCTGTGGCTATCATCACCTTCGGCATCAACTCCGGCGCTTATGTGGCCGAGATCGTCCGCTCGGGTATTATGGCGGTGGACAAAGGCCAGACCGAGGCGGGCCGTTCCCTGGGACTGACCCAGAGCATGACCATGCGCTACATCGTCATGCCCCAGGCCATTAAAAACATCCTGCCCGCCCTGGGCAACGAGTTTATCGCCCTGCTCAAGGAGACGTCGGTGGCCGGCTACATCGCGCTGATGGATATCACATCGGCGTCCAACCTCATCCGCGGGCGTACCTACAATAACGCGCCGCTCTATGTGACGGCACTTACCTACTTGGTATTGGTCATCGGCATGACCAAGGCCCTGGGATACTTTGAGAGGAGGATGGCGAAGAATGATCAGCGTTAAAGGCTTAGAAAAGGCGTTCGGAACCAACCTGGTCCTCAAAGGTATCAACGAGGAAATCGAGAAGGGGGAAAAGGTGGTCATTGTCGGGCCCTCCGGCTCGGGAAAAAGCACCTTCCTGCGCTGCCTGAATCTGCTGGAGACCCCCACCAAGGGAGAAATCTGGTTTGAAGGGCAGGAGATCACCGCCCCCAAATGTGACATCAATAAGCTGCGCCAGAAGATGGGCATGGTGTTCCAGCACTTTAACCTCTTCCCCCATCTGACGGTGGCGGAGAATATTACCCTGGCTCCCATCAAGCTGGGGCTGCAAAAAGCGGAGCAGGCCCAGGAAACGGCGCTCCGGCTGTTAAACCGCATCGGGCTCAGCGACAAGGCCGATGCCTACCCGCCCCAGCTCTCCGGCGGACAAAAGCAGCGTATCGCCATCGTGCGGGCGCTGGCCATGAATCCGGACGTGATGCTCTTCGACGAGCCCACTTCCGCCCTGGACCCCGAGATGGTGGGCGAGGTGCTGGAGCTGATGAAAGAATTGGCGCTGGAAGGCATGACCATGGTGGTGGTCACCCACGAGATGGGCTTTGCCAGAGAGGTGGGAACCCGGGTGCTCTTCATGGACGAAGGCATGATTTTGGAGCAACAAAAGCCGGATGCCTTCTTTGCGAACCCCCAGAACCCCAGATTACAGGATTTCCTCTCCAAAGTGCTGTAAATATTGCTGTTTCAAAAGGACAGGACGCATGGGCGGCCTGTCCTTTTTCGCACTCTTTTTGCCTTCTCATCATAAAACTGTTACATTGGGATGTTATCCTAATTCCTGCCGGAATCCTTCCGGACAACCCCGGGAAAGGCAGGCGGCGGTGATGTAATGGGGAAGAGGGAAGGCAGGGTGAAGTTCAGTAGGCTTAAAAATGATCCATCTTTTCGGGAATTTTTCCAAAAAATGTCGATCTTTATCTGTCTATAATTTGTACACATACTTTGTTGGATTCCAATAAATAATATCCACTTCATTTTTTAAATATTATTGAATATAGTGTATAAAAGGTTTCAAAATGGCTAAAAACCTTGCAATTCTTAAGAAATTATGTATAATGAGAAGTAATCGTTCACAGATGAGTGAATGAAAAAGTGCGAACCGATGGGTTCCCCGGCGAAGGTGCAGGCTTCGCAGCACATAAGAAAGGAGCGATGCTTGTGATACGCAAAGACTGTGAGCGCGATGAGAAAAAGACAGAAAGCGCGCGCAACAGAAAAAGCGTAGCAAAAAAGAAGACAGCTTCGGTATTATCTGCATTATTTTCGACACTTTTTCAAAATTTGTATAAACTGTCCTATGTTGTTGGCTGTCAGTTCTTCCGGCTGCTTCGGCGGCTGAAGAGCCGTTATCACGAGGGCTTCCTACGGGCGGTCTTCGCGGTGAGAGATTTCTTTGTGGGCTTTAAAGACAATTCCAAGGCCCGCGCCAAGAGACTCTGGCGAAACTTTACCTTCCCATTTAAGAAGGTGGCGGCCTCCTGTGTCCTGATCAAAAACCGTGTGTCCGGCGCTTACCGGAACAAGGGGCTGATTGGCGCGGTAGGAGAATTCTTCTACGTGCTCTTTGGCGGCATCAGAGCCAACCTGCATTTAATCAAGGGATTTTTAAACTACGCGGCGCCGATCTGCGCGGCATTCCTGTTAGTGTACACCGTCTCTTATTTCGCCAATCTGGACTACGCCATCAGCGTGGAATACCAGGGTGTAAACATGGGTTACATCGAGAACGAGGATGCCTTTGATCAAGCAGAGAAGATGATGCAGGGACGTATTGTCTATGAGGAAAACCAGAAACCAGTCAATACGACCCCCAGCTTCACACTGGAAGTGGTGGAACCCGCACAGCTTTTGTCTGTGGATAAGATGTGCGACAATATCATCCGTGCTTCCGGCAGTGTGATTAATGAGGCGACAGGCCTTTATATCGACAACAAATTCATGGGCGCGACCAAAAACGGCGATGAGCTGGAGAATGTCCTCGACGGCATGCTGGCCCAGTACCGCACCGGCTCCGAAAACGAGCAGGTGGATTTTATTCGCGACGTACAGGTCAAACAGGGCCTGTATCCCGAGTCGAGTATTGTAGACCTGTCCAGTATCGAAACAGTCCTCACCTCCGAAGTGGAGGGTGAAAAGGTTTATACCGTGGTTTCCGGCGACGACCCCTGGGGCATCGCCGAAAAGAATGACCTCTCCCTGACAGAACTAACCCGGATGAATCCGGGGATTGAGGATTCCCTCCTCATCGGCCAGGAAGTGCTCATTTCCCGCTCCGAACCTTTCCTCGGCGTCCAGGTGACCCGCACGGAAACCTATACCGAGGATATCCCCTATCAGACGGAGAAGACCACGGATAACCGCTACTATAAGGGTTACTCCGAAGTGAAGACCAAGGGCCAGAACGGCGTGGCGGAAGTCACCGCCGACATCACTTATGTCGACGGCGTGGAAACCGAGCGGGTGATTCTGGCGTCCACCACCATCAAGGAACCGGTGACGGAGAAGGTGGTCGTGGGCAGCGCCAGCAACCTGACCTCCTACGGCAAGAGCTCCGGTTCGGCGGGCATCAGCGGCTTTTTGTGGCCGGCGGCCGGCGGATATATCAGCTGCGGCTACGGCGGCTACGCGGGACACTACGCCATCGATATCGCGGGCACCGGCAACGGCCCGGTATATGCCAGTATGTCAGGAACCGTCGTCTACGCCAAGAACCAGTCTTCCGGCTACGGCCGCCATATCCTGATTAACCACGGCAACGGCGTCTATACCCTCTACGCCCATTGTAACGCCCTGTATGTCACAGCGGGACAGCGCGTCAACCAGGGCGACGTCATCGGCCAGGTCGGCCAGACCGGCAACGCCTACGGACGGCATCTCCACTTTGAAATCCGTGTCAACGGGCGGTATATGAACCCTGCTCAATATTTCTAATTTGTACTGAAAAAGGAACGCATCCGCGTTCCTTTTTATTTTGTGCTGGTATGCGAAATCCTGCGAGAACCGGAGAAAAAACGAGAAAGGCAGAATTAATCTCGGAAAATCGTGGATAATGACAAATTGACGAGGTAGCATTTTACTACGGTGAAGCGTATAATGTTCCCATAGGCTCGGAGAGAAACTTCGAGATGGAAGGGGAAAAGAAAATGAAAAAATTACTTGCACTTTTGATGGCGCTGGTTCTTTGCGCCACTGTATTTGCCGGCTGCGCCGCCAAGGAGGAGAGTTCCTCTCAGAGCGGCTCCCAGTCCCAGAGCGATTCCAGCAGCGCCTCCACCCCCGCGGGCGGAGAGAAGACCGACTTCATCGTCGGCCTGGATGTATCCTTCCCGCCCATGGGCTTCATGAGCGAGGACAACGAGATCGTCGGCTTCGACATCGACATGGCGAGAGCCGTAGCTGAGAAGCTGGGATTGGAGCTCAAATTGCAGCCCATCGAGTGGTCCGCCAAGGACATGGAGCTCAACAACGGCAACATCGACTGCATCTGGAACGGCATGACCATCACCGAGGAGCGCCAGGAGAATATGCTCCTGCTGCGTCCCTACATGGCCAACAACCAGTTCATCGTGGTGGCGAAAGATTCCGCTATCAAAACAAAGAGCGATCTGGCCGGCAAAATTGTGGCGGTCCAGACCGATTCCTCCGGTGAGGAAGCCCTCAACGACGACCCCATCAAAGACGAGGTGGCTGAGGTCGTCTCCATGGCCGACTATGTCTCCGCCCTCAACGATCTGAAGATCGGCAGAATCGACGCCGTCGTCATCGACGAGGTCGTCGCCCGCTACTATGTGGAGAAGGAACCGGATAACTTCACCATTATCGAGGAATCCCTGAAAAAAGAGCAGTACGCTGTCGGCTTTAAAAAGGGCAATACCGAATTCGCCCAGAAGGTCCAGGACGCCTTTGACGAATTGGTGGAGGACGGCACAGCCGCAGAGATCTCCAGCAAATGGTTCGGCAAGGACATCGTACTCAAATAACAACTTTCTTTTGAGAATGTGCATATTGTAAAAAACAAAACCGGTTTTTATGCAAAACCGGTTTTGTTTTTTTGTCATTTATGGTATGATATTGCCAGTAGCTTTTGCTGTTTAGCACGGTATTGTTGAGCTTTACTAGCAAAACAGCGAGAAAAAAGGGCACAGAGGAGAAAAGTGCCCGCAGGAGGGGAATCGTTTGAATTTAGAACACATATGGAAGCTGACCCAGCCGCTGCTCATGGGGGCGCAGACCACCATTTTGTTGTTTTTGATCGTCATTTTGCTGTCGTTGCCCCTGGGCTTCGTCTTCACCGCCATGGTGCGCAGCCGGTTTCGGGTGGTCCGTCTGATTGGTAACGCCTACATCAACCTGATGCGGGGCACGCCGCTGCTGTTACAGCTGTTCTTCATCTACTTCGGCCTGCCGATTTTGCCGGTCATCGGTCCCTATCTCAAATTCGGCCGTTTTACAGCGGCATGCATCGGCTTTGTGCTCAACTACGCAGCCTATTTTGCCGAGATCTATCGCGGCGGCCTGCTCGCTATTGACAAGGGCCAGTATGAGGCTTGCAAGGTGCTGGGGCTGAGCAAGGCCCAGACCACCCTCAAGGTGATCCTGCCCCAGATGATCCGGGTGGCGTTGCCCTCTTTGGCCAACGAGTCCATTACGCTGGTCAAGGACACCTCCTTACTCTACGCCGTGTCGGTGCCGGAAGTCCTCCACTACGCAAAGCTGGCTGTCAGCCGGGAAATGACCACGGTTCCCTTTATTTTGGCGGCGATTATTTACCTGCTGATGGTGCTGCTGCTGACCTTCTTCTTCCGCAAAGTGGAAAAGAAATTCAGCTTCAAATAGGGAAGAGCGACGTACCAAACGATGGAAAGGAATTTGTCATCCATGGCTATGATTGAAATACAGGGACTCAAAAAGTCCTTTGGAAAACTAGAGGTCCTTAAAAACATCAGCTTTACGGTGGAACGGGGCGACGTGGTGGCCATCATCGGCTCCAGCGGCTCGGGCAAGAGCACCATTCTGCGCTGCCTGATCAACCTCGAGCAGATCGACGGCGGCACCGTCACGGTGGACGGGGAGCCCATGATCGAGGACGGCCGCTATGTCCCGCCCGCCGAGGTCAAAAAAATTACGGCAAAGATGGGAATGGTGTTCCAGTCCTTCAATCTCTTCCCCCACATGACCGTGCGCCAAAACCTGATGATGCCGGCCATGACCGTCAAAAAGATGCCCAAGGGGGAGGCGCTCGAAGAGTGCATCAAGCTCCTCGACAAGGTGGGGCTGGCCGACAAGATAGACGCTTATCCCTCCAAGCTGTCCGGCGGGCAAAAGCAGCGGGTGGAGATCGCCCGGTCGCTGATGATGAAGCCGGAAATTATCCTCTTTGACGAGCCCACCTCGGCATTGGACCCGGAGCTGACCGGCGAGGTGCTGGCGGTCATGAAGCAGCTGGCCCAGGAGCACATGACCATGATTGTGGTTACCCACGAGATGGCCTTCGCCCGGGAGGTGGCCAACAAAGTGCTCTTCATGCACGATGGAGAAATTTTGGAAAGCGGCACGCCCGAGCAGATTTTCGGCAACCCCCAGGAAGTCCGGACCCGGGAATTTCTGCGCAGCATCTTTTAGCCTAAAAATCCCAACGAGATTTCGTTGGGATTTTGTATGGTCAAAATTAAGAAGAGAGAACAATTTGACAGTGAATTTATACAAGTGTTATAATTGTTTTAACGACACATCGACTAGATTTTTTAAACGACTTGTCTATATGGGGAAGCCGGTTGTCTAACATGGATGACTGTGTTCAAACTACAGCGGACGGAGGGATGGTTTTGATAGACTTTTTAAGACACCACATCGACAAAACAAGTCCGGTCCCCCTCTATTTTCAGATTAAGGAGATCATCCTCAATGAAATTCTTTCCGGGAATCTCCAGACCGGGGATTTGATTCCCACCGAGGTGGAATTTTCTCAGATGTACAAGGTCAGCCGCTCCACCGTGCGGCAGGCCATCCTGGAGCTGGTCAACGAGGGGTATCTCTGCCGCCTCAAGAGCAAGGGAACCTTTGTCTCTAAGCCGAAAATTTCCCAGGAGTTTGTCTATAAGCTGGACAATTTCCGCTCCCAGATGACCCGGGTGGGGCTGGAGCCCCGGACCGAAGTGCTGGAGTTCGCGGTGATCAATCCCACCGAAAGCATCATCAAAGCCTTGGAAACCACCGAGGACAGCAAGGTCATTAAGCTGTCCCGCCTGCGTTATGCGGGCGCCGACCCTATCGTCATTGTGGACACCTACCTCCATTATGAGCTGTGCGCCTCCATCCTCAAGATGGACATGTCGGTGCGCTCGCTCACCGAGTTTACGAGCCAGGACCCGCAGACGGCCGTAGTCCGGGCCAAGCGGACCATCGAGGCCATCAACGCCGGCCCCTTTGAATCGCGACATCTGCGCATCAAGCGGGGCCACGCCATTTTGCAGTTTCGCACCGTGGGTTATAATTGCTTTGACCGGCCGGTGGAATATTCCGTGGCCCGGTACCGCGGGGACCGGAATAAATTCACCGTTTCCACGGTGAGCACAGGGGAATAGTGGAAAGAAAGGGAGACACAGCTGAGGCTGTGCCTCCCTTGTTGTTTTTGGGGGAGGATAGGGGAACTCATGCCCCTGCGCTGTGGGCTTTGTACGGGCAACTAAGAGAGCAAGAGAACCAGCCAATTAAAAAGTGAGTTTAAAATTCATAATATATGTTGACAATCTATATTATATAGAATATAATATTGTTAACACGAAAGGATAGAGGTGAGAGCATGGCGTTTCAATTGGGCGCCTCCCTGCTGGAAGCGTGCGTTTTAGCGCTGCTGGAGAGGGAAGACACCTATGGCTACATCCTGACACAGAACATCCGCAGTGTCATCGAGATATCGGAATCCACCCTATATCCGGTGCTGCGGCGGCTGCAAAAAGAGGAGTGCCTGTCCACCTACGATATGCCCTGCCAAGGAAGGAACCGGCGATACTATCAGATCACCCCTACGGGCTTGGAACGGCTGGAACATTATCGGATGGATTGGACAGAATACAAGAACAAAGTTGATTTGGTTTTGAGTGGAGGAAAAGAACATGAATGCAAGTGACTTCTTAAGGCGGCTGGACGCACAGTTAGAACGTCTGCCGGTGGCGGAGAGGGAGAGCGCCCTTTCCTATTATAGGGATTACTTCGCAGACGCGGGGATGGAAAACGAACAGAAGGTGCTCGAAGAGCTGGGGTCCCCGGAGCGGCTGGGCGAGGAAATCGTCAATGACTATTATCTCAAAAACGGCATGACACCACCCCCTGCCCCGGAAAGAAGAGGGATGCCGCTGGCGGTGAAAATCATTCTTTGGATTTTTTTAGGGCCCATCGGGTTCGCGCTTTTAGCCGCCCTCTTCGCCGTTTTGCTGGGTCTGGCCGCGATTCCCGTGGTTCTCATCCTGGCAGGCGGACTTTATTGCATGGGCAGTATCATCGTCATGTTTTTCCACCTGCCCACCGGGACCATGACACTGGGCCTGGGATTTGTGGCGGCGGGCTTGGGGCTGTTGCTGTTTGTGCCGGTGAAAGCCTTGGTGCTTGTCACCTGCCGTTGGGTTTCGGACGTCTTTCGCAGACTGACGAGGAAGGGAGGTAGTGTACAATGAAAAAGACCAGCAAATGGATGCTCATCGTAGGCGGCGCCCTTGTATTTATGGGGCTGATTGTTGCAGGATTTTCCATCATGGTAGGGGCCAGAACCTCGATCACGCTGGGAAAAGGCGGTCTCCGTGTCAGCGAGATGCAGGTCAAGGACACCGGAAAGGGCGAGGTCTTTAAAGACAGCCAAACATTGGATGCGTTTCATAACATCGATGTGAAGGTGGGCATCAGCAACATTACCCTGATCCCCTCCGATCACTTTGGCTATGAGTATCAGATCAACCGCGCCGACAGCAAGCTGACGGTCTCCACCGAACTTGGCGTTCTCACCATCAGGACGGAGAACCGGGCGGGCTTTAATATGAACCTCTTCGGTATGGTCAACCGCCAAGAAAACTACCTGAAAATCTACTACCCCAAGGACACCAAATTCCGGACGGTGAAGATTTCCAATGATTTGGGGGAGCTCCATGTGAACGACCTTGAAGCCGATGAGGTGGAATTCGACCTGGACCTGGGCGCGGGAAGCTACCAAAACATTCAGGCCAACATCATCAAAATCGAGCACAGCAGCGGCGAAATCAAGGCGGAAAACTTGACGGCCGATGTGGTCGACATTGACAGCGACCTGGGCTCTACCTCCCTCAAGGGCGTTAAAGCCGGACAGCTTACCTTTGAAGGCGATCTGGGGCGGCTGGACTTGCAGGACAGCGTGATCACCAGCTCCGATATTTCCAGCAGTCTGGGCGAGGTGTCCATCGCCAACCTGGAGTCCGACGGCATCAAAATCGAAGCGGACAGCGGGGCTGTCCATCTCAGCGGCACCCTGCGGGGCCACACCGAGATTCACGCGGACTTGGGCAATGTGGACGTGGCCACGACGCTTAAGAAAAACGACTACAACTATAACATTCACAGCGACTTGGGCAGCATCTATTTTAATAAAAAGCAGCAGGATGGCCTGACCTTTGATACAGGCGCCGCCAACGATCTGATCATTCGGGTGGACAGCGGCAGTATCCATGTGAATGTGGCGGAATAACCCAGTGCAGGCAAAAGCGCCGTCCCCGTTTTTTGGGGACGGCGCTTTTGGCCTTCAAAGAGAAAAAATTTTTTTCTCCGTTCCATGGACGAAAGGGGAAGGGGAGGAAAACGAAAGGACCGGGAAATAGGACAAAGTGGAAAAAGCGGGACAAAGCCCGCTGAACGCCCCTGGTTGGACCTTCATAGAGTGTAACAGGGCGGTCAAACCGTCCGGTCACAACTCCCTGCCCGCAAGGGCCGGGGCAATCTTTTGCAAACCGATATAACGTCCGTCATTTGGCGGCGCTATCAAATGAGTGCAAATGGAGGGTTTACTTTGGTAGACATGAATCATGGAGCAAGGCAGCCGCAGGATCCCATTTTCTGCGAGAATGTAGCCTTGGCAATGGCATATGTGCCGATGCAGCCATGGGGAAACCTGTATGAGCCAGAGGTGGGCTTCAATCGAGGCACCATCTTCCGCGACTTGGATCTCCCCTTCATCGGAGAGGAGGCGCTGCCTCGTGGATGACAGAAAAGTATTGCTCAACCGGGTGCGGATCTGCGGTTTTGTCCTGCAGGAAATCGCCCTGTTTTTAGACAACAACCCCGACCATCAGGAAGCGCTGGACTGCTATAAGAAATACCTGGACATGGAAAGGGAAGCCAAAGACATGTACGTCAAAAAATACGGCCCCCTCAGCCACACCGATTTTGCCGGCGGCAACCGCTGGAATTGGGTGGATGGCCCATGGCCCTGGGAACTTGACGAGGAGGCGTAGCGTATATGTGGACTTATGATAAGAAATTACAGTATCCGGTAAAGATCGCAAGGCCGAATGCGGCCATGGCTAAGGTGATTATCACCCAGTTCGGCGGTCCGGATGGCGAGCTGGCAGCCAGCCAGCGCTATCTTTCCCAGCGCTATTCGGCCCCGTACGACGAGGCCAAGGCAATCCTAACCGATATCGGTACATCGGTGCCCAAATGACGCCCGCGAAGGCCGGATGGACTTGGCTCAGGCGGTGTAAAGGACGAACATTGGGCAATTACGGATGTGGGAACGGCATCTGTGCCATCGGAAGGCGGAAAAGCGCCCCTGCCCTAAGGCAGGGGCGCTTTCTCATGGATGCATGGAAGGTTATTTATTTGGAGAGCAGTTCGCATACCAGGTCGGCATAGGCGGTGGGGTCCTCCAAGGAGAAGCCCGCGATGAGTTGGGCTTGGCTAAAGAGCACCTGGCTCAGTTTCCCGGCCAGCTCCTTGTCGCCGCTGTCATAGGCCGATTTGAGGGCGGCAAACATGGGATGGGAAGCGCTCAACTCCAAAATGCGCTCGGCCTTGACGCCTTCCTCCCCCTTCATCATGGAGAAGTATTTCTCCATCTCCAGGGTGACGCCGCCGTCGCTGGACAGGCACACCGCGTGGCTGCCCGGCTTTGCGGAAACCCTGGCCTCTTTAATCTTGCCGTCCAAGCTTTCCTTCACAAAGTCTAAAAGCTCCTTGTTCTCCTTGGTTTGATCTTCGGCGGCCTTCTTTTCGCTTTCGTCGACGATGTCGTCGCTAGCTACCGATTTAATTTCCTTGCCGTCCACATCGTGGAGCATCTGCATGACGAAGTCGTCCACCTCGTCGGTCAGGTAGAGCACCTCATACCCCTTGGCTTTGATGGCCTCGGTCTGGGGAAGCCGGTCCACCTTGGCAACGGTCTCGCCACAGGCGTAGTAAATGTATTTCTGGTCCTCCTTCATCCGGGAGACATATTCGGCCAGGGTGCAGAGCTTTTCCTCGGTGGAGGAGTAGAAAAGGAGCAGGTCCTTGAGGGCATCCTTGTGGGCGCCGTAATCGCCCACCACGCCGTATTTAAGCTGGATGCCGAAGTTTTTGAAGAATGCTTCATACTGCTCCCGCTCGTTCTCCAGCATTTTGACAAGCTCCCGCTTGACCTTTTTTTCAATGCTGGACGCGATGACCTGGAGCTGGCGGTCTTGCTGGAGCATCTCGCGGGAAATGTTCAGCGACAGGTCCTGGGAGTCCACCACGCCGCGGACAAAGCGGAAATGCTCGGGAATCAGATCGGCGCATTTGTCCATGATGAGCACGCCGCTGGAATACAGCTGGAGTCCCCGCTCATAGTCTTTGGTAAAGTAATCCCTGGGCAGATGGGAGGGGATAAAGAGCAGTGCCTCGTAGGACACTACGCCCTCGGTGCTGATGTGGATGACCTTGGCGGGGTCGGTGAAGTCGAAGAAATGCTCTTTGTAGAACTGGTTGTAATCTTCGTCGGAGACTTCGCTTTTTTTCTTGTGCCAAATGGGCACCCTATCATTGATGGTCTCCAACTCTTGATAGCTCTCGTACTCCGGGGCCTTGTTCTCGTCGTCTACCTCTTTCTTCTCGATGGGGCGGCTCTTAGTGACCATCATCTGGATGGGGTAGCGGATGTAGTTGGAGTACTTTTTAATGAGCTCCCGCAGCGGCCACTCCTCCAGATACTGGGAGTAGTGCTCGTCCTCGGTGTCGGCTTTGAGTTTCATGATGATGTCGGTGCCCACCGTGTCCTTCTCGCACTCGGTGATGGTGTAGCCGTCCGCGCCGGAGGATACCCACTTATAAGCGGTGTCCGAGCCATAGGCCCGGCTGATGACGGTGACGGTGTCGCTGACCATGAAAGCCGAATAGAAACCCACGCCGAACTGGCCGATAATGTCAATGTCGTCGGATTTTTCCTCGCCCTTTTCCAGATTCTCTTTAAATTGGAGGGAGCCGCTCTTGGCGATGACGCCCAGGTTTTCCTCTAAGGCCTGTTTGTCCATGCCGATGCCGTTGTCGGAGACGGTGAGAGTCCCCGCATCCTTGTCCTGTGTGATGGTGATGGCAAAGTCGCCGCGGCCGAGCCCCACCTTGTCGTCGGTCAGGGAGAGATAGCACAGCTTGTCGATGGCGTCGCTGGCGTTGGAGATGAGCTCCCGCAGGAAGATTTCCCGGTTGGTGTAAATGGAATGAATCATCAGTTCCAGCAGGCGTTTCGACTCCGCCTTGAATTGTTTTTTTGCCATAAGTCCTGTCGCCCCTTTGTTCTATATTTTTAGCAGTCAAGTGCTTAGAGTGCTAATATAGAATATACACCATTTCTGTGGGGACATTCGTTAACAAAGTGTGAACTTTTTTGGAGCAATCTACAAAATCTATCAGAAGGATAGGGGAGGGGGGCGGCGAATCTTGTGGTTTTCAAAGTTTTGCGGTATGATAGGGACAAGAATCACCTGCCAGGAAGGGAGGAGATCGTATGAATCTGGGGCTTGTTTACATCCTGTGCATTGTGGCTGGGCTGGCCATTCCCGTCTTTGATGTAATCGTCGGCGCCGTGGGCGGCGCGCTGGATTTGGACGTGGATTTTGACGGCGATGTGGGCTTCGACGGCCCGGTTTCCGTCAATCTGATGTCGATTTCTTTCTCGGTGGTGGTCTTCGGCGCGGTGGGCAGGCTCTGCCTGCTGTTTCACCTGCCGGGCCTTGTCACCGCGCTCATCGGCCTTGCGGCCGGGATTGCGGGCGGCTGGGCCATCGGCAAGTATATCATCGCGCCGCTTAAACGCAACCGCTCCTACGCCCAGGGCATTATGGCCCAGCGGTGGAAGGAGGGCACCGTCAAACTGGAGGTGCGCAAGGATTTTGTCGGAACCATCACGGTGCTCAGCGCTGTGGGCAGCAAAGTGACTTACAGCGCCAAACCGGCCCCGTGGGTGGAAGAGAATATTCCTGTCGGGGAGGAGGTGCTGATCGTCGATGTGGATGAGGAGAAGAAAATCTGCATCGTTTGCCCGATAGGAAAAGCCAAAGAAATGAAGGCTTAACAGTCGTAAGGAACTATAAGTCTTGCGGTGGGGCAGAGAACGGTGTGACCGTGAAGGTCACGCCGTTTTTCTGCGTCCAAGGGTAGATTCTGCGATCATGGGTTCTGCCAGTGCGGGAATTTCCACCTCGTCTACGAAATTGAAGATGATCTCCACCTTCTGTCTGCGCTTGCCGCCAGACTTATCAGGTGCGTGAATGATGATCTTCTTGATGTACTCGTTGACGATCGTCTGCGTCAGCTCCGTGACATCCACATACTTTTTTGTCAGCGCAATGAAAGCGTCCAGATCGTCGCCCATTGTTTGACGCTGCTCGACCCATTCTTCCGTCGTTTCAATTTCGAGCTTTAACCGTTCCTGCTCCGCTTCATAGTCAGCCGTCATTTTCTTATACTTCTCCTTGCTGATCTCACCAAGAGCATAGTCCTCATAGAGCCGGGACATGACCACATCAAGATTGGCAAGGCGTTTTCTTGCCTGCTCCACGTGCTTTTGATCTTCCCGGATGTCCCGTTCCTGATCGGCGCGGCGGTAATGCAGCCATTCCTCCTGAAAGCCCTCCACGTCGCCGCGGATGTACTCGTTGACCGCCTGAATCCGTTCCAGTACCAGCTCCCGCAGCACATCCTCGCGGATATAATGCGCCGAACAATCGCCACGCCCACTCTTATATTTGGAGCAGACGTAGTGATCCTGCTTGCCCTCAAAGCTCTTGCAGGTGGCAAAATGGAGCTTACCGCCGCAGTCTGCACAATACAGCAGCCCGGAGAACAGTCCCTGCCGTTCCGCTTTCGCGGGGCGGCGCTTATTTTTGCGCAGCTCCTGCACTCTGTCCCATTGTGCATGAGACACGATTGCCTCCTGTGTATCCGGTACGATGAACATATCCTCCGGATCATTGGGAATCCGCTTTTTCAGCTTGTAGGACTTGGAGTAGGTCTTGAAGTTACAGGTGCAGCCGGTGTATTCCTGCCGTTCCAGAATCCCGACGATGGATTGATCCTTCCATCCATACGGATTCTTGGGCAGCGGTTTTCCCTTGCGGCTGGCATACAAAGCCTTGGTTGTGAGAACCTGATCGCGCTCAAGAATCCGGGAAATCTGCTCCGGGCCTTTGCCGTCGATGCAGAGATCAAAGATGCGCTTGACAACCGGCGCGGCTTCCTCATCCAGAATCCACTTGTCCTTGTCGTTCGGGTCGCAGCGGTAGCCGTAGGGCGGCTTGCCGAGATGCTTGCCGCTGGTGCCGCGCTGATGTAGGCTGATACGGACTTTCTTGGAGGTATCGCGCGGATACCACTCGTTGAACAGGTTGCGGATCGCGGCAAAGCCCTCTCCGTCCCCGCACTGGCTGTCCACGCCGTCGTTGACGGCAATGAACCGCACATCGTAGCTGGGGAAGATGATGTCAGTGTACTGGCCTACAGTCAGATAATCACGACCAAAGCGAGATAGGTCTTTGCAAAGCCAGCATCCTACCAATCCCTGCTTTACCAGTTCAAAGCCCTCCTGTACGCCGGGGCGCTGAAAGTTCGTGCCGGTATAACCGTCGTCCACCAGAATTTTCAGGTTTGTGTAGCCATGATCCTGTGCGTATTTGGTTAAAAGCTCGCGTTGATTCTGTATCGAATTCGACTCGCCTTCCAATTTATCCTCATTGCTGAGGCGGCAGTAGAGTATCGTAATCTTTTGCTGATCCGTCATAACGTCCTCCTTCACGTTCGGGTCAGCCGACAGAATCGGTGTGCTTATATTTATATTACCATAGTTATGTGTCGCTGTCATTAACAAGCCACCTCCCGGTCAGAAAAAATGAGCCGTTTTACCTTTTGGGTAAGTGGCTCATTTCCGTCGCAGACGGTTTCGACGGTGTACCATGTGTTGCCGATCTTGCGCTCGACTGTCCCGCAAAAGCTGTGACGCCCAGACCAGTATTTTTCGCACTGTTCCAGAAAATCAGCGGGCGGGTCACAGACATAATCAAAACAGCTTTCAATGTGGATGAACCTGCAAAGCTCGATTACTTCTTCTGGCGTACCGGTCATAACGGCGTGGTTGATCTTTTCAATGCTGATGATTTTCTCCATATACAATTCCTTTCTCATAATTCCTGCTCGTTTTTGTGGCTGCGGTTCTGCTTTTCAGCGGCAGGCTGTTCCTGCGTCCGGTGCAGCTTGTGAAGCACAGACCGCTGCTCGTCCGGATGCGGCTCACCCAGCAGCTCGGATACATCCCGGTCAGACTGACGGAAGCGGTCATAGTCATAGCTCTTGCCAAAGGTGTCCTTGATCTTCTCCCGCACGGCTGCGGTCATTTCGCCGCGCAGCTCCATGCGGGCAGTGTGCAGCTCGGCTGTGTTAACGGTTTTCGCCTGTTCCTGCAATGCGCGGAATTTTTCAATTTCCGTATCCATGCTGTCTGCGGCTTTTGCCGCAATGGTCTCAAGTCCTGCTTTGCTGGCGGTCATAGCGTCAAGCTGCTGTTTTACATCCTTCATACCCTCTGCGTCGGTCTTTCCGAAGTCTGCAAGTAGCATGGACAGCTCGGATTTCAGTTCTCCCATGTCCTCGGTAACAGCAGCCAGCTCCCGTTTGATGTCCCCACGGCGCAGAAAGCTCGTTGGGCTGAGTGCTTTCAGCTCGGCGGTCAGCGCCTTTTTTTGCCTGGATTTCTCACGCAGGAATCGGCGTACTTCAAGGAAACGTTCATAAGACGGCTGAATTTCCTGAATCCGCGCGTCCAGCGTTTTTGCCGCGCCGGTGTGGTAGAGCCACGAATACCGCAGCAGCAAAATGCCCTTGCGGGCTGTTTCTAGAGCCTTGGCAAGGGCGGGGACGGATGTCATAATCGTGTTTTTCAGCTTAGTGATCTCGTCGCGGATCGCACGGATGAGCTTGTTTTGTTCTCGTATCTGCCGGTTGATCTCGCAGCGGTCAGAGATGATTCCCTTGCGCTTCAACGCCTGTGCCGTTACGCCCTCATGGATGGTAGGAATTTCGTCAATACCTCGTGCGGCATTGCTGCGGTGGTCAATGCGTTCCTCCCGCCCGGAGCGTTCCAGATAACGGTTGGACACGTCAGCCCATGCCGCCCGCCATGCCGCAAGCTGTTCCTCACTGTTCCAGCGTTCGGAGATGGAGTTCTGTCTGCCGTAGCGGGTGCTTTTGGGATGCTTGTCAGCCCGGACAAGCCCCTGCGCCTCGGCAGCAGACGGCGTCATATACACCTTCTTTTTGCCAACCTTGTAAGGATACTGCTTCTCCCAGCCTTCGTTTTGCGCCGCCTTAAACTCAGCGGCGGTAAAACCCTGTTCCTCGCCGTTTTTCATGCAGAGGTATTCCTTCTCGGTCTTGTACTGCCACTTGCCCTGTTCATCCAGTGGGCGCACCGTCAGCAGAATGTGGGCATGAGGATTGTGACCATCCGTGTCATGAATGGCAGCGTCGGCGCACATCCCGTCTGATACAAACTGCTCTCGGATAAATTCGTGCAGCAACTCGATCTGCTCCTGACGGCTCATCTCTATGGGCAGCGCAACCACAAACTCCCGTGCCAACCGGCTGTCCTTGGCAGTCTCCACTTCCTCTACGGCGTTCCATAGCTGCTCACGGTCTTTCCATTCCTGCGGGGCGTATTCCGGCAAGAAAACCTGCTGCCAGACCAGCCCCTGTTTTTTTGTGTAGTCATGCTGTATCCCGTCGTAGTCATTATAAAGACGGGAACAGCTCAGATAAGCGGAGGCGGCCACAGCGGAGCGCCCTGCGCCCCGGCTAACTACTTTTGCCTCCAGATGGTATATTGCCATCGTTCTTTTACCTCGTTTCCTTTTTCTGTTTCTCTTTCGCAAAAGAGAAAATGGACGGTGTGAGCGCACCGTCCATCTCTGCGTCAAAGCTGCCGGTGGCAGGTTTGCGCAGGCGGTTGGATAAATAGCGTCGGTCGAAGCGACGATATTTGTCCAACCGCGCAGACGATGACAGCAGCACATGCAAGTGCTGTGGCATTGTCTGGAGGCTTCCGCAGAAGCCGCAATCCCCCTCGGAGAGCGCACGGCTTGCCAACGGCAAGTACCACCGCCCCTTCGGGGTGGTGAGTAAGTGCGCCCTTCGGGTCTCAGTTACCGGCTCTGCTCCTATTTCCGTCACTATCTGACAGTCTCCGGAACAGATAATCTTCCACCGCAGACGGTTCCATTGTCCGCACCTCCGGCAGCACCTTTTCCAGAATCGCACCTTCCTGAATGAGCCTGCGCGTTCTCGCTTTGCGCTCCTTGACCCGATCCCGTGCCTGCGCTTCCTCTAACCGGTGCTGCGCCTGTAACAGCTTCTTTTCCATATCCGTCATGTGAAAAATCTTCCTTATTTTCGTTTCTGCCAGACGATCTCATAGCCCAGTGCGTCGGCAAGCTGGACAGCTTCGACATAGCGCAGGGATTCCCGCTGGAGCTTATTGGACAGGTTAGAAGCGCTGTCAGACCAGCCGTGTTCGTCCCGCAGCAGATCAACAACCTCCTGCATGGTCATTCCCTGACGGACGATATACGACTTGATCTCATTTCTCAGATTGGATTTCATCAATTTTTTACCTCCATATTTTCGTGATATTGTTTTTTGAGTAAGTGAACTGTGTACGCTTTGCAGTGAAAAATCCGCCGTGCTGCAAATCCGCTCAAATTTCTGTCTGTGATGCCCTGTTCGTAATAGCACCCTACCGGCTTCATCTTTCTGTGTGAGAACATACGGAACGGCAGGATATGCTACAGTCCAGTGCAGCGGCTTCACGCTTCTGTAAATCACCGAATGGTGCAGTGCATTCGACCTGCGGCGAAAATCTTCACGGTTTTCACAAGCATTGATTTTTATGCTGCAAAATTGAGCCGTTGGTGTACGGCTCGGTACAGCAAAGCTGACTTGTGTACGCTTCTGCACGCCGTTTTTGCGTACCTGCCGCCGATTCAGCGGCAGATTGTACACTCTGCCGTGAACTGCTTCACGGAACGCACAAGCAAAAACAGTTTTTGAAAATGGAATCAAAAACAGCCGTACAGAGTGTACGGCGTGTACGGCAATTTTGAAGTCCGCTTCTCATTTTTAATATGGCAGCGGATTGACCACCTCAATGCCCACAAAGCCCCGCACCCGCTTACCGCCGACATGGACATTGTTGGTGGCCTCTACATTGTAAAGCCGCTCATTCTGTGCAAGCTCAGAGCTGACGCGGTTGGCAGACATGGGCTTCTGTGCGTTATCGTCGCACCATCTCGTATAGGCTTCATAGATCACCTTGGAGCTGGCTTCGCTGTCTGCCCGAAAGCGGATATAGCCTTCGGATTGCAGAAACTCGATCACATTGTTGCTGCTGCGCTTGACCGTCTCCATGTTCTCTCTGGCTTTGCCCGAAATGCTGAACTGATAGTTGTTCCGGATCAGCCGGTGCAGCCCCTCCAGACACCAGAGAAAGATACCCTCTTTTTCGCGTAGCAGCTTGTCCACCAGAAACGGATCATCTGCTCTGCCTGCAGGCCGGTCTTTGGTGGTCAGCACGATCTGGCGGCGAAAGAAACCGTCGGACTTGTCGTGCAGGGCGGTCAGCGCACCGTTGCCGAAGCAAAGAAAACGCACATAGAGCTGACTCTGATAGCTTTGGACACCCTTGCGTTCCATGTCCATCTTGCACTCGGATGTGACGATGGATTTGATATAGTTGGTCTTGGGCAGGGCGCTCATATCCATATCATCGTCCACCATCAGGAGCTTGTTTTCCAAATCCGCGCGGCTGAACCGATTGCTCTCGACCTTCTGGATGCTGGTGGTATTCATGCTGTCACCCAGCAGTGAGCGCATGACCAGCCCGATGCGGCTTTTGCCCTCGCCGCCCTTGCCAATCAGCATGAGCATTTTCTGCCCCTTGGTGGTTGGCAGCAGGCAGTAACCGAGGAACTCCTGCAAGGTGGGAATGTCCTCCGGTTGCAGCAGCTCGGACAGGAATTGCAGCCACTTTTGAGGAATGGGTGCGTCAGGGTTGTAGGCGACTGTCAACCGGTTGTTGCAGTAGCTCTTGTCAGCGGTGAAGCTGCCGTCCATGAAGTACGTTCCGTTGGCAACATGGATGCAGTCCGTCTCAATGGGCAGCGGCGGCGAATACGCTTGCAGCTTAATGCTGGCAAGCAGATTTGTCACGACTTTGGACAAGCCAGCGGTCAGAACTCCGGAAATTTTCTCCAGAATGAGATTACCGATCTGCCCTTCGTCCTCAATGAGACCGTCAACCGTGAACAGCCGTCCGCGCACACATTTCATGGGGTGCTTGTCCAGAAACTGCTGGCAGAACAGCACCTCGTTGATGTACCTGCCGTCATACCACTCAGGCCACGTTTGCGGTGTCATATCCATCTTCCAATTCCTCCTCGTGAATTTTCTCTAAGCGCTGCCGCAGCCTGTCCAGCTTGCCGTCCGCCATCTGCTGCTGAATCACTTCGGTGCGTTCATAGGAATTGCCGGAGGCAAGAATGTCCAAGTAATATTCCGTCTCGTCCAGCCTGTGGCAGGCTTCCACAAACCGCTCATCCGGTGCTTCCTCCGGCAATTTGGGTGCATAGCTTACCTTCCAGTCTCTCAGCACACGGGCATAATCCGACAGAACAGAAAAGCACAGCCGCTCGTTTTCCTTGAGCTGCTGTACTTCTGTTCGGATGCGCTTTGCGTGGAGCGCCGCTGCACTGGGCGGCTTGTCCGGGCTGAGATGAAAATCTGCCATCAGATTCCGCGCCGCATCATAGGGCGAAAGCTGGAACAGCCTGCCTACAAAGTCGATCACATCCCCGCGCTCCCCGCAGGCGAAGCAATAATAATGGTCGTCGGCCACATACAGGCTGGGGTGCCGGTCATTGTGAAACGGGCAAAGGGCTTTGCCGTACCTGTTCGCATCTATCCCGTACCGTTCTGCTGCTTCCCGACAGCTCACGCCATACTTGACGTTTTGAAAAAGATTCATGCTGTATCCTCCGTAAAATAGATTCAAGAGGAAGTTTTCTTCCCTCTCTGTCTGTTTTATGTTCGGATTCGCAAAAAACAGGCGGATGGCATGACAAGTTCATTTCAAAAAACATGACAGGTCTTTCCACGTTCATATTCTTGTGGTATAATAAAAATAGAAAAACGTGACAGGAGGATACAGCATGGCACAGGAGCTTATCAGCCACAAGGTTTTATCTCTGGATTTCTGGCAGGATACCGTAACCTACGCGGGCAGCGTCATGCCAACCGGCACGATTGGCTGCGCGGTATTGAACATTTCCGACGAAACGATCACGCGATTGGACGCGCCGTGCATGATCCTGAATCAACTGCTGACCGGCTTTAGCGCAAAGAATGTCGATATGCAGCTTCTTCCGAAAGCGCAGGAGGCAGGGCAGGCTATCATTCACGCGCTGCACGATGTCCCGCCGTTCTCCCATTTGAACAGAAATCAGTTTGAAGATTATCTCATGCAGGCGTTTTCTGAGAAAGCATTTACCGAGCTGAACGAGTATTTGCAGCTTTCAATGGAGCAGCAGGCGCTCAGCGGTGTCATGGGCACACAGCCTTTGGCGGCACTCCTGATCCGCGTCATTCCGGTGCTGGGGCATCTGAGCTATTCTTTGCGGCACTACAAAATGACCTTGACAGCATTTGCGGAATTTCTGCAAGAGAACGCCGAAATACGGACGCCTGTTGGGTATGCAGCCGCGTTCGGGCAGTTTTTCAATGAAAATGCCACCTTGGAGGAAATCAATCCCTCGTGGATGGCGCTGACCAATGCGACGGTGCAGTATGTTCCCGCAATCCGTCCAGGCAATTCGGAGGCACAGCTCGTCAAGCGGATGCACTTTGTATCCTTCGTTGGGATGTTCCGCGCCGATCTCTTTGAAGGGTTATGCGTCGGACACGCGCCGAGAAAATGCGCCGTCTGCGGGAAATGGTTCCTGACTACCGACGCGCGGCACACGAAATATTGCAGCGGCTACGCGCCGAACGACAAGCGCGGGCGCACCTGCCGTCAGGTTGGAAATCTCCGTGGCCGGGAGCAGCGGGAGCTTGCCGCCGACCATCCCATCCGAAAAATCTATACAAAGCGGTTCAACACGATCACACAGTATCTTGGGCGCGGCACGCTGGACGAGCAGACCGCCGCTGTGATGAAAGTACTTGCAAAAAGCAAGCTGGAAAAAGCGCTGCAAGACAATGACTATGCGCAGGGTAGCTATGCCACCGAAATGGAGCAGACGGCTTTGTTGGCAGAAGCGAAAGCGAATAGGAAGCAGTAATCAAAACCCACAGCGGAAGGAGGTGCGGAGATGAAGGATAATCGTAATGAGATGATACCAGCGCAGTTTGTGGACTGGACATGGGATTTGACCGGCTATGTGGCAAAAGTACCGTTCTATAATGCCGATGATCTGACCATGCGCGAAGTCCAGAATGTCTTTCAGCTTGACCCGGAACCGCCCAAAATGGAACTGAACGACTACATACGCGAAACGGCCCATCGCAAAGACCTTGCATACTTTTCCTTCTTCCTGCACCACTTTGAAAAGCGGCTGAACGGTGTAATTTACCGCTTTCTCACCCGCAACGGATATGACCGCTACGACCCGGCGCGGTTTCTGGACTACAAGCTGGAAGTCCTGCAAATGCTGCTGTACTGTCTGCCGAGGTTTGACCCAGAGCAGGAGACGGAGTTTCTGAAATACGCGAAACACTATATCCGGGACGGACTGCTGTTCTGCCGTATGATGGGCGAAGCCGGTTCCTTTGCAAGCCTTGCAGAGTACCGGCGTGTGCGGCAGATTGGCGCGATATATAACAATTCGGGTAAAAGCCGCGCAGAGGTCATTTCTGAGTTCGCCGCCCAAAGCGGATATAAGGGCGAAAGCGTTTCTGCGGACGAGCTGCTGACCATTGCCCGGCGCAACCGCAGTATCGTTTCCCTCTATCGAACGGAGCAGGACGAGGACGGCGAGGAAACTGGCGAGGATGTGACGCGCGACGATAGCTGGAACTATGCCGACATCCTCTGGAACGGGATTCAGGCAAAGACGGTCGCGGCGGCATTTGACCAGCTATCCTATAAAGAGCAATGGTATCTGGAAAAGCGGAACGCCATCTGCATGACCTGCGGTCGCGTCAGCACTTTGTCTACGCAGTCCACCTTTGAGGACTTGGCGGTGGATTTTGAGGGAACAACAGCCAGCGGCGCGGAGAGGTTTTACCGGCGCACGTTGGACAAGCTGCGCCTGAAGCTGCTGGAACGCAGCCTTGTTCATACCGTAACGCTGAAGCAGACCGAGTGCCGCAAAAAGAACAAAAAAATAGCCGCCGCTGTCTACCTGTATCGGGCGGACAACGACGGCGAATGGGGTGAGATTCGGTTTGATTTTGAAAACGGCACAGCGGAGATCGTGAAGCTGGCAGATTGGGACACGATAAAATCCAATGTCTTTGCTAAGACAGCAATACGATATGTCCAGAGTTTGCCGGAGGTACGGATGCTGAGATCCGTAGTCGTGCCGTTTGAGTCGGAGACTTTGGGAAAATAAATCGTCGGAGGTACGCATTATGCCAAAATCAAAATGGAATTTGAATACCATTTACATATCCGAGCGGCTGCAGGAGAGCCTGCGGCCCATCTCCCGCTGCTCCATGACCACCGTGGTCGCCCCCATGGGCTACGGAAAGACCACGGCGGTGAACTGGTATCTGGAGGAGCGCGCCAAGGCGGAAACCCTGAAAATCATCCGCATCAGCGTGTATTCCGATAACCTTGCGATCTTCTGGAAAAGCGTACAGGAGGCGTTTGCCCGCGCGGGCTTCCCCTTCCTGCGGGAATATCCTTGCCCCACGGACGCAGCGGGCGGCGGACTGATGGTGGATGACCTCTGCCATGAGTTGGCGGGAGAAACATCCTGCTACATTTTCATTGACGATTTTCATCTGCTGACGGACAGACGTGCCTCGACCTTCCTTTGTATGCTGGCAAACCGGCTGCCCGTCAATGTGCATTTGATCGTCGCCAGCCGGGACCGTTTTCTGCCCGCTGCGGAGACGGTGCGGCTGGGGGCAAAGGCCTATCAAATTGGCACGGAGCAGCTGCGCCTGAACCATACGGAGCTTGCCGTCTATGCCCACCGCTGCGGCACGGATCTTTCCGACGCGCAGGTCGAAAGCCTCCTCTATTCCAGCGAGGGCTGGTTCTCCGCCGTGTACCTGAATCTGCGAACGCTCTCTGAGCGCGGCGTGCTACCGAGCCGCAATTCCGACATCTATACCACCTTTACCGCCGCCATGATCGATCCGCTGCCGGAAAAACAGCGGGAGTTTTTGGCGGTCATGGGACTTGCCGATGAATTTACCATCGAAATGGCGCAGTGTATCACAGGCGACGCGGACGCTGGGCAAATTCTCTCCATGCTGACTGCGCAAAACGCCTTTGTCACGCGCCTGCCTGACGGCGCGACCTATCGCTTCCACCACATGATGAAGGAGTGCGCCGAGCGGAGTTTTCTGGCGATGGAGTCTGAAACGCAGAAGCTCTATTGGGAGCGGTTCGGTCTCTGGTATGAAGAGCATAGGCAGTATCTTCATGCCATCGCCGCCTACCGGAAAAGTGAAAACTACGATGCGCTGCTGCGGGTCATTCGCAATGATGCGGGCATCCTGCTGGCATCGCTGAAGCCCTCGGAGGTATTGGAGATACTGGATGGGTGTCCGGCGGAAACATTGAAGGCACATCCCTTTGCCATTCTGGTGCTGATGCGCAGGATGTTCACCTGGCGGCAGATCCCGAAAATGCTGGAGCTGAAAACACTGCTGCTGACTGCCATCGAAGAACACCCGGAGTTGCCCAAGGAAGAACGCGGCAACCTGTTGGGCGAGTGCGACCTCATTATGAGTTTCCTCTGCTACAATGACATCAGCGCCATGAGCCGCCTGCACCGCAGCGCCAGCAGCCAGATGTCCCGCCTGGCCATCAGCATCCAGAACAGCGGCGGCTGGACCTTCGGCTCACCATCTGTTCTGATGATGTTCTACCGTGCGCCCGGGGAGCTGCAGAGCGAGCTTGTCGAGATGGATGAGTGTATGCCTCATTACTATAAGGTCACAGGCAACCACGGACAGGGCGCGGAAACCATCATGCGGGCAGAGGCCTCGTTCATGCAGGGCCGCTGCATGGACACGCACATTGAGCTGGAACACGCCTATGCACAGATCGAGGGCAACGGGCAGGTGAATATGGCGCTTTGCTGCGACTTCCTCGCGTGGCGGCTTTCCCTGTGCACGGATATAGAGCTGCGGTATTCCTTTGAGGAACGCTACATGGAGCTGCTGCGCTATCACAACGCCGCATGGATCTATCTATGGACTGCCACCAGCGCCTATTACCACGCCCTGGCAGGCGAACTGGCGCGGATCCCCGCCGTTTTTGCCGAACATCAGCTTTCCACGATCAATTTTCTTGCGCCGGGCAAGCCCATGATGGAAATGATCGAGAATCAGGTGTATCTCGCCCAGGGCGCCTATACCAAGGTGATCGGACGCAGCGAGGGACAGCTGGCTGTGTGCGAAGCAATGCACTATGCGCTGGTCGTGCTGCACATCCGTATTCAGACCGCGGCGGCATATGAGATGCTGGGAAAACCCGAGGAAGCGCACGCGTGGCTCTCCAGGGCGCTTTCCGATGCCGCGCCGGACGGCTTTGTGATGCCGTTTGTAGAAAACTATGATATCCTGAAGCCTCTGTTGGAACGGGAGATAAAAAATGACCTAATCTCAAAAATCATTGAGCTTGGCGAAGCAGCAACGGCGCGAAACGCAGCCGGCACTCGCCCGGCAGCCTTCGACGTGCTGACACCGCGGGAATTTGAAATCGTGGAGCTGATGGCGCAGCGCCTCAGTAACCGCGAGATTGCGGAACAGCTCTATCTCTCCGAGGGGAGCGTCAAGCAGTATGTGAATCAAATCTATTCTAAACTTCATATTGAGGGCGATACCCGAACCAAACGAGCGCAGCTTGCCAGACTGCTCCGGGAAAAGACCTAACCTTTGGTTAATGGTTATCTTTTTGCATCCACCGTACAATATTTGTACGGTGGATTTATATTTTGGCGGAAAGGAGGGCACGCACTTGAACCGAAGGTATCTAACAGCCGTCACACCGCTGCCCGATCATGTTTTGCAGATCGATTTTGTGTCCGGAAGTCGTCTTTTGCTGGACATGAAGCCGTATCTGGACAAGATCCGGTTTCGCCCGCTGGCAGATGCGCGGGTATGGAACAGCGCTGTGACCAACGGCATCTTTGTCCGCTTCGGCGATGTGGAGCTGAGCCACGATGAAATACTGTCCATGGCAGAGCAGGAGCATCGAGACACAACTTATTAAAAAAGGAGAGAACGAACATGAGAAATTGGAAAAAGTTTGCAAGTCTTTTGCTGGTACTGGTGATGTGCCTGAGCCTGGCGGCCTGCGGCGGCGAAGCAGAAGAGGATGTCGTGGTAACGGTCGCGAACCAAAGCGGTCAGGACATCACCTCCCTGAGCATCGCGGCCACGACCAGTGACGAGTGGGGCGAAGATTTTGTCCACGTCGTATTCCAGGACGGAGAATTGATGGAGGTCGCGCTCGGCGCCTACAAGCCGTCCGAGCTGCCGGGCTTCAACATTCTTGCCTACGGTGAGGATGGCGACGTTCTGTACGACACAAATGCCGAGTTTACGGTGTGCAACGGCGACTATATCATCCTCGAGTCCCCTTACGACAATCCGGGCATTACGATCTGCACATCGGATGAATACGACGATCTGTTCGCCGATTATGACCCATACTTCGTGGAGGAACCCCAGAGCGTCGATATTTCCGGCTATACCGGCTGCTGGAAAATGGAAAACGCGCCCTTTTACTTTGTCATCAATGATAGCTGCGAATGGGCTGCCGTAAACCTCTACGGAGAGGAGATCGGCCCCGGCTATGTTGTGGCGGAGGAAGGACACATCACACTTTACATGGAGGATGGGTCCGAGGTGATTTCCCTCTGGCAGGAAGACGAGGGCTTTCTGAGCGATGTGGAAGACAATCTGCTCGTGCTCACGGACTATCTCATGCTTCTTCCGACGCCGGAGGATGCACTCAGCGAGACCGCATACTTCTCGGACGACTTTGCGGATGTTTCGATCAACTATCCCATCCAGATGACTGCGGGGCCGCATCCGAATGTCCATAACGCCGTGAACCTCAATGCAGTCATGGAAGACGGCACGGACGACTATTACACCAACATTCTGATTGCCTTCCAGCCCATCTCCGGCTTTGACCCCTACATGGAAAAGGGCGCCGCCACGGCAGAGTCCTACATGATGATCATGATGGATGATTTTATGAACAGCATGTACGGCGACTATCTCATCAAATCCATCGGTTCCGATTTTGAGGACAACGGCGACTATTACAGCATCACCGGCTATATGTGGCTCGAGGGCTCGATCTTCTCGACAGGCGATCTGGCTCAGCCCGTGCGCGCCTGCATGGAGGTGCGCTATTACGGCCCGACCGGCTACGCACTCGTCGCAGTCACCACTGCCCTGGAGAGCCGCATCCAGAACTACTATGATATCTGCAACAATATTCTGGATACGATTTCCTACAGCGCCGGCTGGAGCACTGCGCCGAAGGCCCGCCCCGCACAGCCCGCCTACTCCGGCGATAGCGGCGACTATGGAACGCCATATTACTGGTACGACGAGGACGGCGATATCTGGTACTGGAACGGCTATGAAAACGTGTTCATCAGCTACGGCTCGGACGGTTACATTGACAGCGATTCGGGCGAATATATGGAGTCGAATGACGCGGGCTGGGACTATGATGACTATTACTACGACGACTATGACCCGTGGTCCGATCCCGGCGACGGCTGGGACGCATGGTCCGACCCCGGCGACTATTATGACGACGGCTGGGGCGACTACTTCGGTTGATCCCAGGAGGAGTGACGTATGAAAAGTTTGAAAAAGTATATGGCTCTTTTGCTGGCGCTGTTGATGTGCCTGAGCATGGCGGCCTGCGGAGAAAAAGAAGACGTCCATGACGAAGATGTCAGCTATGACGGAGATATCAGCATTGAGGATTTGGAGGGCTTCTGGTATCCGCTGGAGGGACTCGGTTCCACCATGTCGGTTCTGACCTGTATTTATCTCGATGGGGCGGCCGAAACCTGGGAGGAATATGACGAATACGGCGATCCGACAGGATATACCGGAGGTGCTTATACCGATGGATCATTCCTGACTCTGACGGATGTGCCGTTGATCGGGGACGTGGAAATTCCGATTGGCGATGCAAATACACTGGTAGATGAAACTGGGGAGCCCTACTGGATCAAGGGCGAGCCTGACTATAAGGAGAAGCTGGGCCTGTCGAATATCTTCGGCAACTGGTACTACAAGGGCGATCACACCTCGGAGTACCAGTTGGTCCTGACGTTGAATGAGGACGGGACATACACCTTGGGCAACACGGAAGAGGGGACCTATACCTGTGAGGAGGTGGAGATCTCCGTCATGGATGCGAATACAAATGAGACGACAAACGAGCTTCGCCAGGAAGTCAGGCTGTCCGGTGGTTTTATGGGTAACACCTTCTATCTGGTTAACGACGGGCAGGTCCTGGTGGACTGGGCCAAGGTCAACGAGGGGGACGAGTTTTACATTCACGAAAGTGCTCTGGAGAATGGGGAGCTTTTTAAGCTGTACCGGATCACGGACGGAAACAGCTACTGGGGCGCGGATTATACGCTTCAGTTCCTCCGGGATAATACCCTGTATCGCAACTACTTCAATGGATCCCAGGATCCGGTGCGCGGGACGTGGGAGCTGTCCGGTGATACGGTAACGATTATCTGGGATGACGGCGAGACGGATGAGGCAACTCTGGACCCGGAAAATCCTGCTTCGCTTACGCTAAGCTCCACCGGTGAAACCTTTGCAAAGCTCTTTTAAAAGAGTCCAAATTCTTTCTTGTGATTCTCGCCCCTACTGGGGGCGGGAATCACAAGACCACTCTCTACGGGAGATAATAGCAAATTGGAAATGAAAAGAAAGATTTAATGGAGGACAATATGAAAAGTCTGAAAATAAATTTTCAGACCGGAAAGGAAGACTTCGCTATGCCGAAGTCATGGTTATAAAATGATGAATCTTTTGAAAAAGAATCTTGCGCTTCTGCTGGCAGCTGTTTTCTGCCTGTGCCTGGCGGCCTGCGGCGGCAACGGCGACGGTTCGCATGGCAGAAAATTGCGCGACACCGATGTGATTATTGACTATGGCATGGTTACGCGGGGCGGGGAGCAGACCATTGTGTTTGCCGTCTGCGATCAAAATGCGATATATCTCTATTGCGATGACGATGAGCACGCGTTATTTGACACGGCCATGCTTCCGACAGAGGAACTCTATGATCGGGATATATGGAATGAGGACTGGGTGCTTGGCTCCATGGATTTCCGTGATGTTACCGGTGACAACAACGGTGATCTGCAGGCAACCCTCTATCATTCGAATATGAGCGAATCGAATATTTCGTGGCATTGGGAGGAAGACGGGGGGTATGTTTATCAGCCGGATGGCTCCACGTTCTACCAATCTATTGTGTTCAGATATCCCGATGAGGAGCCGGAGGAACCGGAAACGTCGGAGGAATCGGAATATGATTTCAGTAAGTACGAGGGGCTCTGGAAGGGCGGTGCAGATGCGGGCAGCAAATATGATCGCGAGGAAGTATACCTGGAGTTTGACGCCTATGGCTGCTGGACGCTCTATGCCGGTGGAGATTCGATAGACGTTGGTTCCCTGTGGTATGAACCGGACTGGGACGCCACCTATGTCTACTGCTACCAGGGCGGCGCCATCGGCAGCTCCATCAACGGCAGACAAATCGAGCTGGAGAGTGACCAGCTCTCCATCTCCGACTGCGGCATCTTCAGCCGCGAGGAGCCCCGGACGTACCATTTGGCTGCTTCGGCGCTCCAGGGCACCTGGTACCTGGACAACGACCGTTCGGCGGAACGTTACATCGTCATCGACAGCGCTGGCAGCTGGAGCCTCTGCCAGCGTACACCCGGCAGCGCAGAGGCTGCGGAAATAGACCATGGCACATTCTTCTTCGAAACAGATGGGCCCAATATCTTCTGTGCGGATTCTTCCGTGCGTGAAATGAGCCTTCGGGTGTTTTACTTTGCGGAAGACGGGGAGGATGGCGTCATCGTCTGGGGCGAGGAGGACACATATTACCGGATGGAGCGGTAAAAGGAAGGAGGCAGCACGAACGCAGTGTGGAACAGCGCCGTGACCAACGGTATTTTTGTCCGCTTCGGCAATGTCGAGCTGAGCCACGACGAAATACTGTCCATGGCGGAGCAGGAACACAATTCCCCAAACAACTGAATGAATTGAGATGAGAAAACGAACATGAAAAATTGGAAAAAGTATGCAAGTCTTTTGCTGACGCTGGTTTTGTGCCTGAGCCTTGTCGCCTGCGGCAATTCTGACGATGTCGCGGGAGATGACTGGCGCACGACCGGCATGGTGGTTGGCAGCGGTACCATCACCCATGACGGCGAGAGCGTGGATGTGCTGGTCACGGTGAGCGAGAGCAGCGCGGCCTTCTACCGGGATCTGCCGGAGCAGATCCTCTTTGACAGCGTGTCCTTTCCCATGAACATCCCAGACGCGGAGCAGGCATTCAACGCCATCTCCTTTGACGATATGGACGACGACGGGGAAAGCGATGTGCTGGTCAGCTTCATCCACGAAAACGGCGACGCTACGGAGCTGATCTGGATCTGGGACCCGGTGGAGCGCTATGTCTTCCGAGAGGACCTTTCCACCGTTGCCATCAGCGGCGGTGACCTCAGCGGCGATGATCTCAGCGAGTATGTGGGCCTTTGGGAGTATCAAGGGGAGAACCTCTGGCTGCGCATCCACGAGGACGCCACGTGGGAATTTGTCAACGATCAGGACGAAGTGATCGAATACGGCGTGCTGTGGGTGGACGAATATGGCATCACGCTCCACTTTGACGGCAGCGGCGATACCTTGCAGCTGGACCGTACCGTCAGCGGCGACCTCATCGACAGCGTGAACGGCGGCACGCTCGTTCCCGCGGACAAAATCGAGTCCTGTGTGCCATATTTCACCCGCAATGGGTTTGAAATCAACGCCGCGGTGGATGCGGGCACCTATCTGCTAAAGAACGGTGCTTGCAGCTACTACAACCTTGGCAAGAACTACACCGTTGGAGATTGCTATTGGGAGGTTATCAAAAACTATGACGTGACCCATGACGGTATCCGGGAGATCCAGTTCGACGCTGTCTGCTATGTTCCGGCATCCTCACTGGGGACCTTTGATCAGGAGTTCATAATCTCTACGCGCAGCGGACTCTATGATTTCTATACCGGCAAGTGGTTCAATACCGACAACGACCATACTGAGAAAAACCATACAGAGCGCATTGACAATCATTATGTCAATACTCTGGAATGGAACGGGCAGAGCTATGAGGTCGAGTATTCTTATTCGACAGAGGCTGAATTCTTCGTGGCGGATTGGTATATGGTTTACACCGTGAGCTATATGGTTTACCTGCCTGAAGGATATGACGGACTCCTTTTTGTCGCGGAGCCGGAGGCAAAGACCTATGAGGACCACATGAAGTGGAGTGATCCCACAGCCGAATACTACCTTACAGAGGAGGACGCGGTGGACCTGTTCTTCAGCGTTTGTTACTGAGTCAACGGATAGAGAGGAAATGAAAAATGAAAAACTTTCGCAATTTTTGGGTGCTTACACTTTCCGTACTGTTCCTACTGAGCCTTTCGGCCTGCAAGCGTGCATCGCCATCCGACACGTCAAACTCATCGACGCCGGCGGAACCGGCACCGAGTGCAGCAGAGCGTACCCAGACCGATATCCTCTATGCCGTTTTCTATGCCGATGAGGTCAAAGAATACCCCATCGAATATACCGGTGCCCAAAAGACTGCCGAGGAACTGGCCCAATCACTCAGCGAGCTGACTGGGCTGGACTTTACCATCACCGCCAGCCAGACCGAGGACGGCTGGATCGTGGACTGGGCTGCGGATTCTACGCTGGTTGCAGGGCTGGACGACCGGGAGCAGAAGGAGGAGTTCTTCTTCTTTGACTATGATTCCCAGTGCTGGTTCATGATGGACAGCCTTTGGCGCACCCTGACCGAGAATCTGGACGCCGAAAATATCTATTACACCATGGATGGTGGCCAGGAGCTGGTCTTGGAGAACCTGTCTTCTTCCATCAACACATTCCCCTCGGACGTTCCCTATATGGGGTCTGGCTTCTATGCCGCCCATGACGATGTGCGAGGCGATGAGGGATCCACCGAGGACGGAGAGGCTTCCTACAATACTTACTATGATGAATCCACCGGCCTGCTGCTGACGTATCCCGATGTGTTTTCCTCGGAAGGCACCTTGGATGAAAACGGGAAAATGAATTTCTATACCCTGTGGGATACCGGGATGCTCTTCTGGATCGAGTCCAACGAATCGGGGTGGACCACTGATGCATTCTTGGAGACCTTTGATGCCCGTGCGAGGATGGAGTTGCAAGGAAATGTGATCATCGCCTACGGCGAGGGGACAGACGCCTACGGCAATGTCGTTCCGATGGCATGGTATTGCGTCGTCGACCCCGGCTTTATCGCCAATGTGGAGGTGCATTGCACCGATTCGGACGAGGCGGACTATTGGTATGAGGAATTCCAGAATGACGCATTCTGGATCGAAAACGCCCGGGGAATCTATGGGGAAGGTTAAGGCGCGGAAGCAGCGGCTTTATGGACGAAAAGAATTACAGAAAAGGAGAAAAATATATGAAACAAAATAGACCTGACGAGACCGGTTTTGAAAAGATGAGCGATGAGGAGCTGTCCCGAAAGGTGAAACACTATGAGAACATTGAGCGCATCGGGGAAAAGATGATCATTGTCATGATCATCGCATTATTTCTCACGGTGTTCCTGCAGGACAATATTCTGATCGATCTCGGTTTGATCGCGTTCATCGTCCTGCTCTCGTTCCTGCTCCCGATGCGGGCGGAAGGAAAGAAAAATGCCCTTCTGACACAGCAACTCGGCAGTTTCTTTTACGGGGAACTGGCGCGTATGTTCGGCCCCGCGCCGGAAAAGCCGGAGATGCCCATTGACGAAGCGTTCCTGAGGCGTATCGATCCGGTGCGTAGTCCCTGGGAGGATTGCGAGATCTCGAATTTCTACGAGGGTGCCCGCAATGGCATGCGGTTCTCTGCCGCCAACGTGACCTTGAGCCGCAGAGTGGAGTCGGATCACCCGGATGATGATTTTACCTATCCCTATGCCGCATTTTATGGCATTGTGCTGCGATGCAAGGATATCTGCGGGCCCGTTGCCGATCTTGACCTACGGGACCGGTCCGAGTTTGAGTTTGCCATGGGGTTGAACGGCACTCCCAAGCATACCGGGTATCCAACGCGAAAGGGTGGCGGTCTCGACGATCCCGTCGCCTTCACTAATTACTATTCCGCCCGCACTGCAGACGGTACGGAGGCGGATGACGCGGTGACCCCGCAGATTCGCGAGCTGATCGGCATGCTGGAGGCCTTCGCTGCCAACAGCAGGGTAGCCGCCCTCAGTCTGCACAACGGTGAACTAACGCTGGCGCTTCACACAAGCTATAAATTTGCGTACATTCCCCCAAAACAGGATCTTAAGAATATCGATGGGATACGCATGAGCTACACGGCTACGCTTACCACCATGGCAGCACTTCTCGACCTCATTCGGGGATCCTTCGCAAAAATATGACCCTTTTCGCAGGTTGAATCAAGAAAAAGAGAAAGGTGGAATCGGCTATGAAACCGGTAATTGTTTTTTTGATTGCAGTTCTGGCCATCGTGTTCTGGTGCATCAGAACGGTCAATGACTTCAAGAAAAAAGAGATCCGTGTGCAGGAGGGCCTCTCCGGCATCGAGGTTGCGCTGACCAAGCGCTATGATATGTTGACCAAAATGCTGGACACCGCCAAGGGCTATATGGGTCATGAAAGTGAGCTGTTCACAAAGGTCATCGAGCTGCGCCGCGGCATGAGCGTTGCGGAGATGAATGATGCCCAGCGGCAGATGGACGTCCTGAGCGGAAAGTTTTTTGCCGTGGCAGAGAACTATCCGGAGCTGCGCTCCAGCGAGGTTTTCGCAGAGCTTCAGCGGGGTATCCGCGACGCGGAAGAACATTTGCAGGCGGCGCGGCGACTGTATAACAGCAACGTCACCGCCTACAATACGGCGATCGCCATGTTCCCGGCAAAAATTCTGGCAGGCTCGCGCCAGCCGAAGGAATTCTTCGCCGCAGACGCAGGCAAGCGCGAAGATGTAAAAATGACGTTCTGAGAAAGGGGACGACGATCATGGAAGAAAAGCAGACGATGACTAACGAACAGCTTGAGAGCAATCTCAAGTCCCTGCAAATCAAGGCGACGATTACCAAGCTACTGACCTACGCTGCCGGTGCGGCGATGATCATCGTTTGGTTCTTTATGGGAAACCTCGTAATGGGTCTGGTTCTCCTGGTAATTGCATTGGTGTTTGGGTATCTGTCAGCCAAAAGCAGCAGCACGCTAAAAAAACTCCTCAGCGACAATATCATCGGCGGTGTGCTGAAGGAGGCGCTGGGCGATGCTGTGGAATATAATCCGTGGGGCAAAATCAACCCCGGCAGCATGGTGTTTCCGTTTTCCTATAACTGCGCGGGTGGCAGCGATCATATCAAGGCAGTCTACAATGGGCTGAACATTGAGCTTGGCGACATCGAGCTTATCAATGAAACAGAGAACACCGACGAAAACGGAAATACTCAGAAGAACAGCCAAACATGTTTTAAGGGGCAGTGGCTTACCTGCGACTTTGGCAAGGAGCTTTCCGGCCAGGTATATATCTCCGAGTGGACCAAAAAAGACCGCAGAAGTATGAAAAGCAATGTCACGATGGATAACGAGCAGTTTGGCAAGCGCTTCTGCGTCAGAGCGGATGATCCGCAGGAAGCGTACTACATCCTCACACCGCACATGATGGAATATATTATCAGTATAGCGGACAAGAGCGGCGGTACTGTCTATATGTCTTTCCTGCGGGACGGAAAGCTGCACGTTGCGGTACAGACCGGGCGCGACTTCTTTGAACTTGGGAAAAACAATGCGAATGTGGAAGAACTGCGCCAGAAATTCTTGGGTGAGCTGCGCTGGTTTACCGATATTGTCGATACGCTGCGCGTAGAGGATACCCTCTATAAGAAGGAGTCAAACATATGACGCTGGGAACATCCGTTCTGCTGCTTGCACTGGCTGTGGCAGGCATCGTGCTGGTCTATAAATTCTTGCGTAAAAAGCCGAAACTGCGCATCATTTGTCTCGTATTGTTGTCTCTGATCGTGCTGGTTCTCGCCGGATATATCGGTCTGACTCTGATTTTTGTGGATGCTGCCAGAAACCAACCGCCTGCGTGACAGGGCGAAACAATAATAATTGAGAAACAAAGAGCGAAAGTATCCTTCAGAATACCTTCGCTCTTTGCTTATGTGTTGCACGCCCGAATCCGTCAGCTAACCGTGATAAGTTTGAATTACTTCCTTATCGCTGTTAAGCCAAGCTTCAATAGGTATGGGAGGAATGAATCATGGAATACTTACAGCAAATTTTGATGACGGCAGGCATTGTCGTCGGCGCGCTACTCATTGTCCTCATCGCCATCTTCTCCACCTGGAAAAAGGTACCCGCGGATAAGGCCGCCATCGTCACCGGACTTGGGAAGGCCAAAGTGATCACCGGCGGCGGCGTGGTCGTCATCCCGGTGCTCCAGCGCATTGACTATATCACCTTAGAAAATATCAGCTTCGACGTCAACATGCAGGGCACCCTCACCGCCGACGCCGTCCCCATTCAGGCAAACGGCACGGTGGTCGTCAAGATCAAAAACGACGACGCCATGATCCGTTCGGCGGTGGAGCAGTTTAACTGCGGCAACGCCGAGGAAACCAAGCTCCATATCATGGAGACGGCGCGGGACGTCTGCGAAGGACGTCTGCGTGAGATCATCGCGGACATGACGGCGGAACAGCTTTATAAAGATAGAAAGACCTTCTCTGAGCGGGTCAAGGAAGTGGCCGAGGAGCAGCTCTCCGAGCTGGGACTGGAACTCAAATCCTTTACCATCAAGGGCATCGGCGACCAAAACGGCTACTTTGAGGCGCTGAGCAAGCCGCAGATCGCGGCGGTCAAGAGGGACGCCGAAATCGCCGAGGCGGAGGCCCTGAAGGAGAGCATGGTCAAGACTTCCGAAGCCAAGCGCGCCGGCGAGCAGGCCCGGCTGGAAGCGGAAGCCCGGATGGCGGAATCCAAGAAGGAAGCCGACATCAAAAAGCTCAACTATGAGCGGGAGCGCCAGACCACCCAGGCGATTTCAGACGCGGCGTACAGCATCCAGCAGAACGTGACCCAGAAAGAGATCACCAACGCCGAGATGGACGCCAGCGTCCTCAAGGAGCAGAGAGCCAAGGAAGTCAGAGAGGCGGAGATCCAGATCCAGATCGTGGCCGAGCAGAAGAACATCGAGCTTGCCAAACGCAAGGCTGAGCGCAAAGAGGCGGAGCTGCTGGAAACGGTGGTCAAGCCGTCCGAGGCGCAGAAGATGAAGGCGCTCTTGGAAGCCGAGGCCCACAAGATCGCCATGATCAAGCAGGCCGAGGCGGAGGCGGAGGCCAAGAAGCTGGACGCCGCCGCCCAGGCGGAAGCGAAGAAGCTGGATGCCGAGGCCCAGGCCGAGCGCATCAAGCAGGAAGGTATGGCCCAGGCGGAGATCACCCAGAGACAGGGCCTTGCCCAGGCGGAGGCCGTGCGGAAGATGGGTCTGGCGGAGGCCGAGGCGCTGGAGAAAAAGGCGGAAGCCCTGGCCAAGATGGACGACGCCGGTAAGCTGCAGATGGTCATCGAGAAGCTGCCGGAAATCGCCCGCGCCGTGGCGGATCCCATGTCCAAGATCGGCAACATCACCATCATTGGCGGCGGCTCTGGAGAAGGAGACGGCGGCGCGGCCGACGTGGCCCGCTACACCGTCGGTTCCCTCAAGGCAGTCAACGAGGCGCTCAAGGATACCATCGGCTTCGATATGACCGAGGTCATGCGCGCCAACACCTTCGAGGGCAAAACCACACGCAATATCAAGATGGACGTCACCACCCCTGACGGCAAGGGCATTGCCCTGACCGGCGGAGAAGCCCCCAAGGCGGAAGAACCCAAAGCAGAATAAGCGACGCAAAAAGGAGCTCCCGAAAGGGAGCTCCTTCTTATTGTCGTATGGGAAGATGGTCCGATGGGAGCAGATGGCGGGAATTGCCATTTGGATGAAAGAAGCGTCCGCCCTTTCCCCTAGGTCCTCCCGACGGCCTGCGCGGATGCAGAGGAACATGCAGTCCCCTCGAATGCCGGGAAAACCGTTCGGCCTCTCGGATGCAGAGGAAACATGCAGTCCCCGCGGATGCGGGGAAATCGGCGGCCTCTCGGATGCTGGGAAAACCAGCGGCCCACACGATGCCGGTTTTCCCGTGGAGCCCGCCTGTACCCAGATGGCCGGTGGCCCGACTTCCATTTTTAGCATTCGTTTTTTTACCAGCCGGATGCTTTTTGTTTGTGCCGGATGCCCTTGGTCCAGGCCGAGGGAGCGAAAAGCATGAGAAGGGGGATGATTTCCAGGCGTCCGAGCAGCATATCGGCGCACAGCACCAGCTTCGAGAGGGGACTGAAGGCGGCATAGTTGCCCATGGGGCCTACGATGTCAAGGCCCGGGCCGATGTTGTTGATGCAGGCGAGCACCGCCGACAGAGAGGTTTCCAGCCCCATGTTGTCCAGCGACACAATGAGGAAGGAGAGGGCGGCGGTAAAAAAGTAGGCGGTCATGAACAGGGTGACGCCCCGCATGGTCTCGTCGCTGATGGGCTTTTGGTCCAAGCTGATGACCGAGACGGAGCGGGGATGAAGAATCCGCTTGCGCTCCATGCGCATGGACTTAATGAGGAGTAAGAGCCTGGACACCTTGATACCGCCGCCGGTGGACCCGGCGCAGGCCCCGACGATCATCAGCAGCAGGAGAATGCACTTGGAAAACTCGGGCCACAAGTTAAAGTCGGTGGTGGCAAAACCGGTGGTAGTCATGATGGAGGACACCTGAAAGGCCGCGTGGTGGAGGGCCTCCCCGGCGTTTGCATAGTGGGGCAGGATGTTGAGGGTGATGAGGAGGGTAGCCCCCGCCAGGATACCGATGTAGAGGCGCACTTCCTCGCTGCGCAGGGCCTGTCGGGGATGACCGGAGAGGAAGAGATAAAAGACGGAGAAATTGACCCCGAAGAGGGCCATGAAGATGGTGATGACCGTCTGGATATAGGGGCTGTATCCCGCCATGCTGTCCGCCCGCACGGCGAAGCCGCCGGTACCCGCGGTGCCAAAGACGGTGGTCACATTGTCAAACAGCGGCATGCCGCCCAAAGCCAGCAGGACAATCTGGAGTAGGGTCAGCCCGATGTAGATGCCGTAGAGAATCTTGGCCGATTTGTGGATTTTGGGTACCAATTTTCCCACCTCCGGCCCCGGGCTTTCCGCCCGTAGCAGGTGGAGGCTCTGGCCGGAGCCCCGGGCCATGGGGTGCAGCGCCAGTACAAAGACCAGCACCCCCATGCCGCCCAGCCAGTGGGTGAAGCTGCGCCAGTAGAGCAGCCCCCGGGACATGACCTCCACGTTTTCCAAGATGCTGGCGCCAGTGGTGGTAAAGCCGGAAATGGTTTCAAACACGGCGTCCAGATAGCTGGGGACCTCCCCGCTGAGATAAAAGGGGAGAGCGCCGAAGAGGGAAATGATGATCCACGAAAGTCCCACCGAGATGTAGCCCTCGCGGGCATAGTAGTCCTTTTTCACTGGCCTAGGCAGCAGGAGCAGGACCCCCACACAGGCAATGGCCACAATGCTGATCCACAGCGCGCGGATGGCGCCGGTTTCCTGATAGTAGGTGGAGATGGCCACGGCGGGCACAAGAAAGGCCGCTTCCACACAGAGGATACGGCCGATGATGTTATAGATGACTTTATAATTCATGACGGTTGTCCTATGCTCCTTCCAAACCCTGGGGCGTGGGAACGCCGCGGGGCAGATGAAAACAGATGCGGCTTCTATGCGAAGATGGCGTTGAGATTGCCGTACATCCGGTCGGCGGTGGTGACCACAATGACGCTGTCCCTTTTTCGCAGGACGTCATTGCCACCAGGGATGATAATCTTGCCGTTTCGATTGATACAGGCAAGGAGCACCCCGTCCCGCAGGCGGATATCCCGCAGTGGGACGTTGAGATGGAGGGTGTCCTCCGCCACCGAAAATTCCAGCGCCTCCACCTTGTCGTTGACGATGCGGTGCAGCGCCAGCACCGAATCCTCCTCGGTGTTCTCCATGGCGCGGACATAACGGACAATGTCGTTGCAGACCAAATTCTTGGGACTGACGATGCTGGCAATCCCCATTTTCTGGCACAGCTCGTTATATTCCATGCGGTTGATCTTACTGATGACCTTGTAGACCCCCTGCTGGTGGGCGTACATGGAGAGAATCAGGTTTTCCTCGTCGATGTCGGTGAGTGTGATGACCGCGTCGGCGTCCACCAGTCCCTCCGCCGCCAGCACCTCGGGTTGGGTGCCGTCGGAACAGACGATACTGGCCCGAGGCAGGAGCCCCGCCAACTGGCGGCAGCGCTCGGGGTCAATCTCGATAATCTTGACGGCGGCCCCCTCCGCAAGCAGGGCGCTGGCCAGATAGTAGGCGATGCGGCTGCCGCCGATGAGCATGACGTTTTTAATCTTCTGCTCCACAATGCCCAGGTTCTGCACTAAAGCCGCCAAATTCCGGGAGGCGCCGGTGACAAAGATGTTGTCCCCCGCCTGCATCTGGAAGGCGCCGGTGGGGATGATGACTTCGTCCCCCCGCTCCACGGCGCAGATGAGCACCTGGGCCTTGACGATGTGGGTCAGCTCGTGGAGATACCGCCCGGCCAAGGGGCTTTCCTTGCGGATTTTGAGTTCGATGATCTCCACCCGGCCTTTGGCGAAGGTGTCCCGCTGGATGACCGCGGGAAAACGGAGGAGATTGAGGATTTCCATGGCGGCGGCCTTCTCGGGGTTGATGGTCATGGAGAGCCCCAAATCCTCCTTGAGATAAATTAACTGCTCGTCGTATTCGGGATTGCGCACCCGGGCTATGGTCCGCTTGACTCCCAGCTTTTTGGCCAGGACACAGCAGATGAGATTGACTTCGTCCGCCGAAGTGGCGGCGATCAGCAGGTCGGATTCCCCGACTCCCGCCTCCCGCTGGACGCTCAAGCTGGCGCCGTTGCCGTGGATGGCCAGGACATCGTATTGATCCACCGATTCCCGCAGCACCCGCATATCTTTATCAATGATGACGATATCATGCCCTTCTCTGGACAGCTGGTCGGTCAGCGTGACGCCCACCTTGCCGTCTCCGACAATGACAATACGCATCAGAGCCCCTCTTTTCTTCTCAAACATTAGGATAACGAAAACAAAGATCGTACCAAACTTAATACGATCTTTATGTTATGCGCCAAATATTAATAAAATCTTTATCCTATCTTAACACGCTGTGGGGGAAAAAGACAAGAGTCTCTTGCAAAAGAAAAGAGGATTCCCGCAGATTTTGATGAAATGGGGGGAGGGTGATCGCTCCATTTCGGCTGTGGACCGCCCAAAAGATCCAAGCTCGGACACTCCCGTGGGGCGGCAGCGAAGGCGCTTTGGCAAATACGTGCGCCTCGCTATTATACAGTTGTGACGTGAAAACGGCAGTCCAGATCATGGAGAAAGACGTCCATTTGCTCCCGGCCCTCGATGACCATGCGGTCAAGGAGCTCCCTCCCAAAAGCCTCCGTCCCCACTTCCCCGCGGAGTATGCGGGAAAGATGGTCCGCAATCTCCTTCCGTGTTTCTTCCAAGGGCCGCGGCTCTTCGCTTCGGGCCGTCCTATCCCGCTGCAAAGATGCCAGTTCCCGGTCGTACCGGGCCAGGAGCTGGCGGTAGTCGGCGTCTTCCATCTCCCCCGCGAGATATAGGTCGATGAGCCGCAGCCGCTTTTCCTCGATCTGCCGCCGTTGACGGGAGTGGGCGGGGGCGGCCTCCGGCTTGTGAGCGAGGACCGGCTCGATGCGCGCCATCAGCCGCCCGACGATTTCCTCCCGGCATAGCGGCAAGGAGGAAATGATCTGGGCCATCACCCTGCATAGCTCCGCTTCGGGTATCTGGCGGCTGTCACAGCCGGTCACCCCGCCGCTCTCGTCCCGCCTGGCCCTTCCGTGGCGCACGGCCTCCCGGCACCGCCAGGCCCGGGAGAGGCTCCCGTCCTTTTTCCGTTTGCTCCGGGCGACCAGGGCGCCGCCGCACCGGGCGCAAAAGAGCTTACCGGAAAAACAGGAGCGGCTGGAATAGCGGGAGGGGGAAGATGGCTCCGGGCGGCGGAGGGCCAGGAGGCGCTGGGCCTCCTCCCACATCTCCCGGCTGACGATGGGTGGATGGTGGTCCTTGAGCACCACCAGCGGCTCCTGCCCCTGGTTGCGCTTTTTCTGGTGGGTCAGATAGTCAGGGGTCCAGGTCTTTTTCTGGATGAGGTCCCCGCAGTACTTTTCATTGCGCAGGGCGCGAAGTACGGCGGTGCCGGACCATTCCCGGCCCCCCGAGAAGGTGGGAATCCCCGCTTCAGTCAGCTCCCGCGCGATGACGCAGCATCCCTTCCCCTCCTCCACGAACTTGTGAAAGATGAGCCGGACGATCCGGGCCCCCCGCTCGTTGACGCTGATGACCCCGTGTTCCACGTCGTAGCCAAGCAGGCTCCGCCCAAAGACCACCCCCTGTTCCATCCGCCGCTTCTGCCCCCATTTGACCCGGTCGGAGGTCTTGCGGCTCTCCTCCTGGGCAATGGAGGCCAAAATGGTCAGCCGCAGCTCGGCGTCGGGGTCCAGGGTGTTGATGTTGTCCCGCACAAAGACAACCCCGACGCCCCACTCCTTAAGGCGCCGGGTGTAGTAGATGCTGTCGAGGGTGTTGCGGGCAAAGCGGCTGATCTCCTTGGTGAGCAGCAGATCGAAGCGGTGGTTTTGGGCGTCCTCCAGCATCCGGAGAAAGGCGCGCCGCTTCTGGGTGCTGGTTCCGGTGATGCCCTCGTCCACATAGAGTTCGGCGAGCTGCCAGTCAGGCTGCGACGCGATATATTCCTTAAAATAGCGCTGTTGGTTTTCTAGAGAACCCGCCTGATCGTCCTTGTCGGTGGACACCCGGCAATAGGCGGCAACCCGCTGCATCGCTTCCCCTCCTTTCTCCATGCATGACCTTAATTCGCGCTTAGATGTCCCGGTCATGTTTGAGGGCCTGGATACACTGTTCATATTGGGATTGGGTAAGTATCCCGTCCCGGAGCAAGCCCAATAAGAGGGCCCGCTCCAACCGGGCAAGGAAGGCCGGGGAGGGGGAGGGCGCCGGTCCTTCCGTGGTGATCTGATATTTACCGTCCATGCCCCTCCCCCTTCCGGCTTGGCGGCTTTATTAGAACCGCCGGTTGGTATTTTCTATGCGGGAGGGCTTGGACAGTATGTAGGGGAGGGGCGAAAAAGGAGCAGATGGCTACCGATGTAGGTACTGAAGAGCTGGCGCATGTGGAGATGATCTGCGCCATCGTACACCAGCTGACTCGGAACCTGACCATCGACGAGATCAAAAAGAGCGGTTTTGATACCTACTTTGTCGATCACACGACAGGGCTTTATCCGGTCGCGGCATCGGGCACCCCCTTCGACGTGAAATACTTCCAGTCCAAGGGCGATCTCATCACCGATCTGAGCGAGGATATGGGCGCCGAGCAGAAAGCCCGGACGACCTACGACAACATTTTGCGCCTGGTGGACGACCCGGATGTCCGCGATCCCATTAAGTTTTTGCGGGAAAGGGAAATTGTTCACTATCAGAGATTCGGCGAAGCGCTCAGAAGAACGACCGAGCATCTGGACAGCAAGAATTTCTACGCGTTTAATCCCGAGTTCGACAAGAGAAGAAACGCGCGAAGAAGATAGGTTTCAGCTTAAAACAGTAAAAAAACACGTTCTCGGAAGAGAACGTGTTTTTTTGCGTGGAAGCTAGTTGTTAAAGCTGGGGGGATTGGCCGGGGTGTTGCCGAAGTGGTTGGCGGGGGAGGGGGTGGAGAGGTTAAAGTAGAGCCTGGAATCCTCCGTCACGCCGAAGTCCTTGTTGGAACCGGTGTTCTGCACCCGGTTAAAGGCCTCACGGAAGAGGGCGTTGTGGGCTTCCTCACGGTTGAGCAGGAAGTCGATCATTTCCTTGACGTACTTGTCGTCGATTTGGCGGTAGAGGTATTCGTAGACCACCTTGGCACGCTGCTCCGACGCGATGTTGGAGAGCAGGTCTGCGCACAGGTCACCGGTCACCGTGACGTAGTCGGAGGTCCAGGAATAGCCGGAAGCGTTGATGAGTCCCGGATTGAGGCCCAGAATCACATGGCTCTGGATTTCTCCCGCGTCCACCTTCTGCGCGTCCACGTCGTGGCCGTTGAGCATGTTGATGGAGGTGGCCACCATCTCCATATGGCTGAGTTCCTCGGCGGCGATATCCATGAACAGATCCTTGATGGACGGGTCCTTGATGCGGAAGCTCTGGGACATATACTGCATGGCCGCTTTGAGCTCGCCGTTACCGCCGCCCAGCTGCTCCTGCATGAGGACCGCGTACTGAGGATTGGCCTTTTCGACCCGCACCGGTTCGAATAGCTGCTTTTCGTGTTTAAACATATCCATTCTCCTTTGCTGTGGTTTACCTTTATTATGAGGCAGAAGAGAAAAGGACATGCACAAACCCCACACTTTTTTATGAAAGGAAGGCGCGGGGGTCCCAATGCGGTTCTCCGATGGAAGCGTCAAAAAAGTATTCCTTTTCTCAGTCAACCCGCTTGAAAGGGCAAGGCGGCCCTTTCGCCATGTCCCCGGGAGAGCCGGGCCGCCGTTATTTAAGAAAGGGGCACATATTCGTAGCCGGTTCCATGGCTCCACTCATCGAATAGGACGGTGTCCCCCTCCCAAAAGCGAAAGCGGGCGGGACAGGCGGCGTTTTCGTGGATGGTGCGGGTCATCGCGCCCCGCTGCGGCGCCTGTAGGGCGTGGCCGCCGCGGTCGTCCACCCGGATATCCAGCCGGTATTTTCCCTGGGTCAGGGTGACCGCACCCGGCTGACAGCGACGGATTTTCACCCCGTTGTAGGTCGCGAGCCGGTATTCGTGCCCGTCCAACTGGACGACACAGATGCATCCAGGAAACTCCAGCCCCAGCAGTGGGATGGTCGCCACCGAGACCAGGATGGAGCAGTCCCGATGAAAATCGTTGGACTGTACCCAGACATAGCTTTCGGGAAAGGAGCGGCCCCGGTCCGATTCGATGTAACCGGTCCCGCCGGTGAAATCGAAGGTCTTTCCATCCAGTTCGACGGCGCCGGATAGTTTGTGCCGCATGCTGACTACGCCGTGCCGGCACTGCATAGGCAAAAATCGAAACGGCCCCATGATGTCGCCGTCAATGGGGGACAACCTCCCATACCGGATGTCCCCGGTGAGCGAGAGGGCTGGGTCATGGATGTTGAGCTGGATGCCGCGGGAAGAAAAGAGACTCTCTCCCACCCACAGTCGGTCCTTCTCCCGCCGGTATTGGGAGAGAGGATAGGGGATGCGGTAGGACTGTTTGTCGGTGACAGCTTGAATAAAGGCGTGATCCCGTGCCCGGCCGGAAATGAGGGCCAATGTCTGTCCCGCGGCCTGATGTTTATAATACCAGCCCTCAAAATAGCGTGGACTGAGCGCTTTGCTTTTTATTTTAGTCTGACGGCTCAATGATTTTCCCCCTTTTTTCGGCGGCCCGGTTTTTGGGAAAAACCGGTTTCTCGCGTTCAGTGTTCCCATTTCTTCCCTAAAGATGCATTTTTTGTACTGTTTCCCCCGCTTGGGTAACGCGAGGAAGCCGCCCATCATAAGATGGCATGAGCAACAATAGAGGAGGAACACGGTTATGTATGATCAAATGAGCGATTTTGAGGCGGGGAAAGTCATCGTCGCCTTACATAGGAATTTGCCCGATGGGCGGCCATGTGATAAAAACGTCCTTTTCGAGGGGATTGACTATGAAAAAATGGAGCGGATCTTTCCCGGGGATGGGGGAGAAGCGGAAGATATTTGGCTTGTCCATCTAAGGAGCAAGGACAAATCGGCCGTACTCGACGCCGTCGAAAAGCTGTCGGGCCATCCGTGCGTCATCTATGCGGAACCCGATTACCTGGAAGAACTGCACTTGGTCCCCAACGATCCCCTTTACGGGCAGCTTTGGGGGACGCAGAGAATCGGAGCGCCGCTGGCATGGAGATATACCACCGGGAGCACTAGAGTCGCCGTCGGCGTCATTGACAGCGGCATCGATCACCGCCACCCGGATATCCGGCGGAACATGTGGGCTTCCCCCCGTGGGAGAGTGCTCAACGGATGGAACTTCGGCGACAATAACAGCAATTCCATCGACACCAACGGGCATGGAACCCATGTGGCGGGTACCGTCGGCGCCGTGGGGAACAACCGCATCGGCATTACGGGCGTCTGCCTGCACGTCAGCGTGGTTTCGATGAAATTTGGCCTGGACATCGCTTCCGCCATCGAGGCCATCCACTTTGCGAATTTTTATCGCATCCCCATCCTCAATGCCAGTTGGGGCGGGCGCGGATATTCCCAAGCGTTAAAATATGCGATTGATCACTACAACGGGTTGTTCATCGCGTCCGCAGGTAACTTCGGGGAAAACAACGATGTGGACCCGCTGTACCCCGCCTCCTATGACAGCGCCAACATCATCTCCGTTGCGGCGACCAACCCGGAGGACACCCTGGCGCGTTTTTCCAATTACGGATTAAACAGTGTGGATATCGGCGCGCCGGGCACCGATATTTTGAGCTTGGACCTGGACGGCGGATACAGTCCCAAAAACGGAACCTCCATGGCGGCGCCCCATGTGGCCGGCGCAGCGGCGCTGCTCAAAGCCTACCGCCCGTATCTCTCCACTATGCAGCTAAAAAACATCATATTATCAAGTGCCGACACGGTTCCGGACCTGACGGGAAGAGTGTTGACGGGCGGTATCCTCAATGTGAACGCCATGTTTCAACTGGCCAATGGCCCGGTACAAAACAGGGCCTGCCCCGACTAAGGGAGTGCAACAAAACAGCCGCCTTTTGGCGGCTGTTTTTGCGTGGAGGCGGCCGGGACATGCATGCGAGGGCATCCTCCTTGCCGGCACTAGGAAAATAAAGGAAATCCCGTTGACAAAACGGGAGGAAAGAGATAAAATGAAAATGAATTTCATTTTCAAATGTTAGGGATGATGGCATGCGGACATCCGTCAGCTATAAAACGAAACAGAGGGAAAGTATTTGGAACTACTTGGAACAGAACAAGGACCGGCATGTGATGGTGGACGACGTGGTCGAATACCTTAAGGATCAGGGCACTTCGGTGGGCAAGTCCACCGTCTACCGCTATCTGGAAAAGCTGGTGGAGGAGGGACTATGCCGCAAATACTTTTTGGAGGAGGGCAAGGGCGCCTGCTTCCAGCTTTCCGGCGACGACGGGAGCTGCCACCGGCACTACCACCTCAAATGTGTGGTATGCGGGCAGCTGCTCCATGTGGAATGCAGTTACTTGGACGAGGTGGAGGCCCACATTTTGGCCAAGCACCAGTTCCATATTGACAGCAGCAAAACCGTCCTTTATGGCGTCTGTGGGCGCTGTGCCGAACAGCGGAGAAAGGAAGAAAGCCTGTGAAGAAGAAAATAACGGCCCTGCTTTTGTGCCTGGGCGCGCTGCTCACCCTGTTGGCGGGGTGCGGTGGGAATCAGACAAGAGAGGAAAGCGGTAAGCTTAAAATCGTCACCACCCTCTTTCCCCAGTATGACTTTGCCAGACAGCTTTGCGGGGACCGGGCCGAGGTGACCCTTCTTCTTCCGCCGGGTGTGGAAAGCCACTCCTACGAGCCCTCGCCGGCCGACATCATCAAGATAGACAAAGCGGACTTGTTTATCTACACCGGGGACAATATGGAACCCTGGGCGAAGCGGATCATCGACGGCATCACGAACCCCGATGTGCGGGTGGTGGACGCCTCCCAGGGCATCACCCTGGACGCCTCGGAGGAGGAAGACCACGACGGGGACGGCCATGACCACGCTTACGACCCCCACATCTGGACCAGCCCGGTGCTGGCCAAGGCAATGGTACAAAATATCGCCGACGCTCTCTGCGAGAGCGACCCCGAGGGGAAGGAAACCTATGCCGCCCGGGCCGCGGATTATGAGGGAAAGCTGGACGCGCTGGACGACGAGTTTTTCTCCATCATCGGGGAGGGCAGGCGCAAGGAGATCGTCTTTGCCGGACGCTTTGCCTTCCACTATTTCGCCCAGCGGTATGGTCTTAGCTACACCGCCGCTTACGACTCTTGCTCCCATGAGGCGGAGCCCAGCGCCCAGACCATCGCCGGCATCATCGACACCATAAGGCGGGAACAGATTCCGGTGGTCTTTTACGAGGAACTGACCGACCCCAAAGTGGCCCAATCCATCAGCGAGGAGACAGGGGCGAAGATGCTGCTGCTCCACTCCTGCCACAACGTTTCCAAAAAAGACTTTGACAGCGGCGTCACCTATCTTTCCCTGATGGAGCAAAATGCCGCCAATTTGAAAGAGGGGTTAAGTTAAATGGCTTTGATGTCCTGTCGGAATCTGACCATATTCTATGAAAACACTTGCGCGGTCAAAGACGTCAGCTTCGATATCGAAGCGGGGGATTATATCTGTATTGTGGGGGAAAACGGCTCGGGTAAAAGCACCTTGGTCAAGGGGCTGCTGGGGCTCATCCCCCTGCGCGCGGGTGTGGTTCGATGCGGGGAGGGGCTCAGCCCCACCGCCATCGGCTACCTGCCCCAGCAGACGGTGGTGCAAAAGGACTTTCCGGCGTCGGTGTATGAAATTGCCCTTTCCGGCTGTTTGGGCCGCCGGGGGCTCCGTCCCTTTTACGGCGCGGAAGACCGGAAAAAGACCCTGGAAAACCTCAAGCGCATGGGCATATACGATTTACGGGGGAAATCCTACCGGGACCTGTCGGGCGGGCAGCAACAGCGGGTGCTTTTGGCCCGGGCGCTGTGCGCCACTGACCGGATGCTCCTGCTCGACGAGCCAGTGACGGGGCTCGACCCCATTGCCACCACCGAGCTTTACGACCTCATCGGGCGCATCAACCGGGAACAGGGGGTCACGGTGGTCATGGTATCCCACGACTTCCGCTACGCCATCGAGCACGGCGGCAAAATCCTGCATATGGACCGGGAGTTGCTTTTTTACGGTCCTACCAAAGCGTATTTAAAAAGCGACGCCTGCCGCCGCCTGACGGGAGGAATGGGAAAATGATCGCACTTATCCAGGAGCTGCTTTCCTACGACTTTATCGTCCGGGCGCTGATTGTGGGTACTCTCGTCTCCCTGTGCGCGGCTTTGCTTGGGGTGAGCCTGGTGCTCAAGCGCTACTCCATGATCGGCGACGGCCTCTCCCATGTGGGTTTTGGGGCCCTCTCCATCGCCATGGCCTTAAACCTTTCCCCTTTGCAGGTGTCCATTCCCATTGTGGTGCTGGCGGCCTTTCTGCTTTTGCGCATCAGCTCCAACAGCAAGATCAAGGGGGACGCGGCCATCGCCCTCATCGCCAGCGGCTCTTTGGCGGTGGGCGTCATTGTCACCTCCCTGACCACCGGCATGAACACCGACGTCAACAGCTACATGTTCGGCAGTATTTTAGCCATGAGCCAGGGGGACGTCTATCTGAGCGTGGGACTCTCCATCATCGTACTCATTCTGTTTATCTTTTTCTACAATAAGCTCTTTGCCATCACCTTTGATGAAAATTTCGCCCTGGCCACCGGCATCAAGGCCAAGATGTACAACATGCTCCTTGCGTTCCTCACCGCCATCACCATTGTGGTGGGCATGCGGATTATGGGCGCGCTGCTCATCTCTTCCTTAGTGATCTTCCCGGCGCTCACCGCCATGCGGCTGTTTCAGAGCTTCCGGGGCGTGGTGATCTGCTCGGCGGTGGTGTCGGTCCTCTGCTTTGTGGCGGGCATCGCCGGGTCCTTTGTCTTTTCCACCCCGGCAGGGGCCAGCGTGGTAGCGGCCAATATCCTCATGTTCGCCCTGTTTTCTTTCGCGGGCTTTGTCCGAAGAAGGACCGTCTGAGACGCAACGTTTGAAAAAGAAAAAAGCCGGCCCTTCGGCCGGCTTTTTGCCCGCTGTATCAGTAGTTTTTGTACACTTCCACAATATCTTTGGCCTTGTAGGCTTCGCGGACCTCGAAGGCGTCCTCGTGGACGTCATAGACGCATTCGTAGACGTCCAGATCGGCCCGCTGGTCCTTCATCACCAGGATATGGAAGGCGTTGTCCTCGTATGAATAATAGGCGTTATAGTACACTTTGCCGTTTTGAATGTACTGCTTTTTTAGTAGCGGATAGAAGTAGCCGCCCTTTCGTAGCACCAGGGTCCACTCCTGGCCGTCGTCGTAGATAATGGCCCCGTTTTCGTCCTGAGGGGCGTCCACATAAAGTTCCAGCGAGGCGGTCTCCCCGCCGGGAACGAGGGCGATCTTGCATTCGCTTTCTAAAGTCAGCCCCTCGGTGTAGGCCCAGCCCTTGATCTGTGGCCGGATGTATTCGGGTAGGACCACCTGTTCCGGAATTTTCTCTTCCTCCCGGGCCTTTCCCGAGACAGTGGAATAAAAGAAAAAGGCGGAGGCGATCAAAAGAATCCCAAAGAGGGGGATGAGAACCCGTTTGCATTTTTCCATGGAGTCTTCCACCTTTCCGCGTTTGTGTTGTTGTGTCCAAGTGATCACTGCTATTATACTGACCTTTTTGGACAAAAGTCAACCAAAAGGGAGAAACTATGATTTTTCGTAAAAGAAAAGGGAAAAAAGATGCAAGAAAACGGTATAACGGCGGCACTATACAACCAGACCTGCTGGCTTCTCATGTTTAAACCTTTGACAAAGCAGGTATAATAAGGGTAGCGAAATTAGAAAAGGAAAGGGTAGAACTATGAAAAAATTACTTGCAGTTTTGCTGGCGGCCATGATGACCGTCACGCTTTTTGCCGGATGCGCGCAGAAAGAGGGCAGTAGCAGCAGTGCTTCCCAGCCCCAGTCCAAGGACGAGCTCAAAGAGGGCGTGAAGCTCAGCGATATCGTGCAGAAAATCGATGAGGAAATCGGCATCGCCATGCCCGGCGATCTGACCAAGGAAATGCTCGCGGACATGTATGACATCGGCGAGGATATGGTGGAGGATTTCTCCGGTAAATTTGCCCAGGTCATCCCCGGCGTGGACGAAGTTGTCGTCATCAAGGCCAAGGATGGCAAGGTACAGGACGTCAAGGCGGCGCTGGAAAAACGCAAAGAGGCCCGCATCGAGGAGCAGTATCTGCCGGACATGAAGGAAAAGGCGGAACTGGGCCGGGTGGTCGTCAAGGGTAATTATGCGGCGCTGCTCATCGTCGGCGATTCAGAAAAGGGGCTCGACAAGGAAATCCAGAAGGCGGAGGACATTTTCCTCAGTTTCTTTGCCTAGAAAATAGGAGTCTATTTCCGTCGCCTGGCGGCAAAGGGGCGGGCGGACACAGCTTGTGTTTTCTAAAGCGGGAAAGGTCCTGGAAAGCCGGGATAAAGTCTTTAAAAATCTAAGGAATTTTGGCGGGCTAGCTTGCAATTTGACGGGGATTCTGTTAGATTAAGAGCTAGCTTTTGCTTTTGGAAAATTTTGTTTTGCCCATAGATGCGGGCGATTTCGCCGCCCAGCTTACATGACGCCAAGGAGGGGGATTTTCGCGTGGTATTCAGTAGCCTGCTATTTTTGTTTCGATTTCTACCCATTGCCTTTCTCATCTATTATATCGTCCCGAAGAAGCTCAAAAATTTAAGCCTGCTTCTGCTGAGTCTCTTCTTTTACTCCTGGGGGGAGCCGCGCTATTTTCCCATCATGCTGGCCACCATCTTGGTCAACTACTTGGCGGCCCTTGGCATCGAGAAATTCGCGGAAAAAAAGGCGCTCAGGCGCGCCTTTTTCCTCATCGCCGTCTTCTTTAGCCTGGGGATGCTCTTTTTCTTTAAGTACACCAATTTCTTTATCGAAAACCTCAACGGCCTTTTGCGCCTCTCCATCGGGACCTTGGAACTCACCCTGCCGCTGGGCATCAGCTTTTACACCTTCCAGACCATGTCCTACACCATCGACGTCTTCCGGGGCAAGGTGAAGGCCGAGCACAACATCATCGACCTGGGCGCCTTTGTGGTGCTCTTCCCCCAGCTCATCGCCGGACCCATCGTCCTCTACACCGATATTAACGAAGCGCTCAAAAACCGCAAGATCAATCTCGCCCAGATCGAGGACGGCGTCAAAACCTTCATTCTGGGCCTGGGCAAAAAGGTGCTGATCGCCAACAATATCGGCGCGCTGTGGACCGAGGTGGAGAAAATCGGCTTTGCCAACGTCTCCTCCCCGCTGGCGTGGCTGGGCATCCTGGCCTTCTCCCTGCAAATTTTCTTTGATTTCAGCGGCTATTCCACCATGGCCATCGGCCTTGGCAAGATGCTGGGCTTCGAGTTCCCCGAAAACTTCAACTACCCCTACATCGCCCGGAGTATCACCGATTTCTGGCGGCGCTGGCACATGACCCTGAGCGCCTGGTTCCGGGAGTATGTCTATATCCCCCTGGGCGGCAACCGCAAGGGCAAGGCCCGGATGTACTTTAACCTGTTCGTGGTCTGGGCCTGCACCGGCTTCTGGCACGGGGCCAACTGGAACTTCATCTTCTGGGGACTGTTCTTCTTCGTCTTCCTGGCCGTCGAGAAGGCGGGATTTTCAAAGTTTTTGGACAAGCACCGGATTTTCTCCCATGTCTATGTGTTGTTTTTGCTGCTCATGTCCTGGAGCCTTTTCGCCATCACCGATCTTACGCAACTGGGGACCTTCTTTATGCGAATGTTCTCCTTTACCGTCGGGGCCGACTGGCTCTACTACCTGCGCAACTACGCGGTGACCATCGTCATCGCCTGCGTCCTCTCCACCCCCCTCATCCCCAGGCTCTTTGAGAAAGTGAACATCGGGTGGCTCAAAAATACGGTCTATGTGCTGATTCTGCTCCTCTCGGTGGCATACCTGGTGGACGCCACCTACAACCCCTTCCTCTACTTCCGATTCTAAGAAAGGAGGCCTCCTGCCGTGATGGAAAAAATAAAACAACTGCTCAAACACCCCATGACACTGATTTTTGGCCTCCTGATTGTGGGCATCTTCATCTGGGACAACCTCTATCCCATCCGGGAGTTTTCCGACATGGAAAACCGTGCCTTGACAAAGAAGCCGGCGTTCTCGGTCAAAAGCCTGATGGCCGAAGGGGATCAGAGCTACACCATGAAATATGAAAAGTACGTCAACGACCAATTTGTCCTGCGGGACCAGTGGATCAGCCTCAAGTCCCGGTCGGAATTTCTGCTGGGCAAGACGGAGAATAACGGCGTCATTTACGGCAAAGACCACTATATGTTCGAGAAATATTTCTCCACCGACGAGGAGCGCCTAGGGAAAAACACCGCCTTTGTCAAGGAGTTCGGGGACAAATACGCCGATCAGACGACGGTGAGCGCCATGCTCATCCCCTATTCCTACGAGGCGCTGGAAGATAAGGTGCCCGCGGGGCTCGCCTTTGTCGACCAGGTGGCCAGGACAAAAGAAATTTACGGTGAGCTGGAGAAAAGCGGCATTAAAACCCTGGACATTTTCCCCACCATGAGCGAACACAGGGACGAATACATCTACTACCGCACCGACCACCACTGGACCACCCAGGGAGCCTATTACGCCTACCGGCAGTTTTGCGAGAGCCGGGGACGCAAGCCCGTGGAGCTCTCACAGCTCACCGGCCATGAGGTCAAAGACTTTTACGGCACCTTTTTTTCCAAGTCCAAGGCCTTCAACACGGTGCCTGACGTGATCAGCTACTACGACTTTTCCACCGGGAAGATCGTCATCGACGGCAAGGAGACAGAGGGCCTCTACGCCATGGAGAAGTTTGACGAGCGAGACAAATACGGCGCTTTTCTCCACGGCAACAACGGACTCACTGTTCTGAGAAGCGGGGAAGTGGACCGGCCGGGGGACGGCAGCCGGATTCTGGTCGTCAAGGACAGCTTCGGCAATTGCTTCACCCCGTTTTTGCTGCGCAACTACGACGAGGTGTGGGTGGTGGACTTGCGCTATCTCAAGGAGGAGATGAGCGCCATCATGAGCGAAAACCACTTCGACGACGTGCTCATCCTCTACGGCTTTGTGTCCTTTGACTCCTATCCCAGCGTCTCCAAAATCACCTACTAGGAATCTTTAGCTCCCACGCCGGCGCGCGGGAGCTTTTCTTTCTTGTAGAATTCTCTAAAACAAGTTATAATAAATGCAGTTTTATACTCCGACAGAAAGAGAGAGCGTCCTTCCATGATTGTATCACTCCAGTCGGTGACAAAGTTTTTTGGCGCCGACCTGATTATAGAAAATTGTACCCAAAATATCGAGCCCGACCAGCGCATCGGCGTCATCGGGCCAAACGGCGCGGGGAAGTCCACCCTGTTAAGGCTCATCACCGGCGAGCTTTCCCCCGACGAAGGGGAAATCAGCATCCAACGGGACATACGCATCGGGTATCTCAAGCAAAACAGCGGCCTTTCCCGGGGAAATACCGTGTATGAGGAGATGCGCTCGGCCTTTGCCGACCTCATCGAGGTGGGCGAGCGGCTCCAGACGCTGGAACAGGAGATGGGGAAGATTCCCCACGATTCCCCCCGCTATGAGGAGATCGTCCAGGTCTACGCCCGGGAACAGGCCCGGTTTGAGGCCCGGGACGGCTACCAGATGGACGTGGCCATCAAGACGGTGCTGGGCGGCATGGGCTTTGGGGCTCAGGTTTACGAGAGCGTCATCGATCACCTGTCCGGCGGGGAGAAGACGAGGCTTGCCATCGCGAAGCTCCTCCTCGAAAAGCCCGACCTGCTCATCCTGGATGAGCCCACCAACCATCTGGACTTTAAGACCCTCGCCTGGCTGGAGGAATACCTTTCCTCCTACAAAGGCGCGGTGCTCATCGTCTCCCACGACCGGTACTTCTTAGACAAGCTGGTGGACACCATCTGGGAGGTGAGCGACCGGGAGGTCTTGGATTACAAGGGCAACTATACCTCCTATCTCCGCCAGCGGGACGAGCGGGTGAAGCGGATGCAGAAGGAATACGAGATCCAGTCCCAGGTCATGGTCTCCATGCAGGACTATGTGGCCCGTAACATGGCCCGGGCCAGCACCTCCAATATGGCCAAGAGCCGTCAGAAGGCGCTCGACCGAATGGAGCCGCTCAAAAAGCCGAAGACCTATGTGAAGCCTCCCAAGATCACCTTTTCCTTTGCCAAAAATACCGCCAACGACGTGCTGATTGTCAAGGACCTGGCGGTGACGGTGGGGCGGGGGAGCGGAAGGCGCACCCTGGTGGAAGGGGTGGCGCTGGATGTCAAAAAGGGCGAAAAGATCGCCGTCATCGGCCCCAACGGCTGTGGAAAGACGACGCTCTTAAAAATACTGCTGGGTACGCGCCCCTGCGAACAGGGGCGTATCGAGTGGGGCAAAAACGTCCACCTGGGCTACTACGACCAGGAAAACGCCGACATGAAGCCTGAGAACACCGCGCTCGAGGAAGTCTGGCGGCGCTACCCGCGGCTCGCCGAGCAGGAAGTGCGAAACGCCTTGGGCTGTGTCCTGCTCACCGGGGAAAACGTCTACAAGCGGGTGGGGGAGCTTTCCGGCGGGGAGCGTGCCAAGGTGGCCTTTGCCATCCTGCGCCTGCGCGGGAGCAATGTGCTCCTGCTCGACGAGCCCACCAACCACCTGGATTTGCCCACCAAGGAGGCCATCGAGGACGCCCTGCGGGAGTTTGAGGGGGTCGTCCTCCTCATTTCTCACGACCGGTACCTGCTCAACCGGGTCCCGGATAAAATTCTTGACCTAAGCGGCGGCCGCGCCACTTTGTACCCCGGCAACTTCGACTTTTATCAGGAGCGGCGGCAGGAGATACCGCCTGAGCGCCCGGCGGCCAAGGAAAACGACTCCCAGAACAAGCAGAGCTTTTATAAGACCAAGGAGCAGCGCCGGGCGGCGGCTATGCGCAAGGCCAGGCTGGGGGAGTTGGAAAGGGCCATCGAGCAGGCGGAAGAAAACTGCGCCGCACTGGAAGCGGCCATCGCGGATCCGGAAAACGCCATCGACTACGAGAAGATCACCCAGCTTTGCGGCGATCTGGAAGCGGAAAAGCAGCTGCTTTCCGACATGGGCGACGAGTGGCTCCGCCTGCTGGAGGAATCGGAAGAAAGCGGACACTAAATTGATTGCGGGAGAGAGGCCAACATGAAACTGGAACAAAACAAGAAGTACCTGACCGTTTCGCTCTACGCGTTTTTGGTCATCGTGGCAAGTATCCTGTTTTTCTTATTTCTCTTTAACATCAGCTATTTTACCAGCCTGCTCAGTAAGATCGTGGGGATTTTGTCCCCCTTCATCTATGCGTTTTCCATCGCGTACCTTCTTAACCCCCTGATGAAGTGGCTGGAACGGCGGGTGGTCCACCCCATTTGCAAGGAGAAGTTGAAGCCAAAGTTTCAGCGGATGATCTCCATCCTTTTGACCTTCGCCGTCTTTCTGGCGGTGCTGGCCATCCTCTTTTTCACCATCATCCCCGAGGTGGCCAACAGCATTTCCAACTTGACCCATAACATCTCCTCCTATGCCACCAAGTTAGAGGACTTCGCCAAAAGCACTCTCGTCTACTTTTTGGGCGATGAACAGACGGCCGCCCATCTGGTGCAGAACATCGGCGGCATGATCGGCTCGGCGGAGGAAGTCCTCTATAAAGTTTACACCATGGTCACCAACGCCCTGCCCCACGTGGTGGGCTACACCATCCAGATTACCTCCGGCATCGTCCGGGTGCTGGTGGGCTTTATCATTTCCATCTATGTCCTTTACAACAAGGAGCGCTTCTTGGCCCAGAGCAAGAAGGTGCTCTACGCGCTGATGAAAAAGGAGCGGGTAGATTCCCTCATCCGGTTGGGACACAAGTCCAACGCCATTTTCAGCGGCTTTATCGGCGGCAAAATTCTCGACTCTCTCATCATCGGCGTCCTCTGCTTCATCTTCATGAGCATCTTCAGCTTTCCCTATCCCATGCTCATCAGCGTCCTGGTGGGAGTCACCAACGTCATCCCCTACTTCGGGCCCTTTATCGGCGCCATCCCCAGTATCCTGCTGGTGCTGATGATCAACCCCGTCCAGGCGCTGTGGTTTGCCCTGTTCATCCTGGCGCTTCAGCAGTTTGACGGCAACATCCTGGGCCCCAAGATTCTGGGCCAGTCCATCGGCATCTCCGCCTTCTGGGTCATCTTCTCCATCATCCTGGCCGGTGGGCTCTTCGGGTTCCTCGGCATGTTCATCGGCGTCCCCGTCTTCGCCATCATCTACACCCTCATCCGCGGGTTTATCGAGGAGCGCCTCGCCAAGAAGAACATGCCCACCGACACCCACGACTACACTTCCGACGACAACCCCATCCGGTTTTAACGGAAAGAAAAAGGCCTCCGCTTCCATAAGCGGAGGCCTTTTTGCGTGCGGGGAAAGCGCCATGGCGGGAACGCCTGCCAGGCAGTGCAAAGCCATTTTATGCCTGAGCGTCGGGCTGGGCGAACTGGCTGTTATAGAGGGTGGCGTAGAAGCCGCCCTTTTCGAGCAGCGCGGCGTGGCTGCCCATCTCCACGATGTGGCCGTCCCGCATGACAAGGATGACGTCGGCCTGGCGGATGGTGGAGAGGCGGTGGGCCACGATGAAGCTGGTGCGGCCGCGCATCATCCGGGCGAAGGCCTCCTGAATCTTCTCTTCTGTGCGGGTGTCGATGGAGCTGGTGGCCTCGTCGAGGATGAGCATGGGGGGCTGGGTGAGCATGACCCGGGCGATGCACATGAGCTGCCGCTGGCCCTGGGACAGGTTGGCGCCGTCCCCTTCGATGAGCGTGTCATAGCCCTTTGGCAGACGCCGGATAAAGCTGTGGGCGTGGGCGGCCTTGGCGGCGGCCACAATTTCCTCCCTGGTGGCGTCGGGCCGGCCGTAGGCGATATTCTCCGCCACCGTGCCCCCAAAGAGCCAGGAGTCCTGGAGGACCATGCCGTACTGTGAGCGCAGGCTGCTCCTTTGCAGCGTCCGGGTGTCCTGGCCGTCCACCAAGATTTTGCCGCTGTCCACGTCATAAAAGCGCATGAGAAGGTTGATCATGGTGGTCTTGCCGCAGCCGGTGGGACCCACGATGGCGATAATTTGACCGGGCTGCACCCGCAAATTTAAATCCTCGATGAGGGGCCGGTCGGGGCGGTAGGAGAAAAAGACGTGTTCCAGCGCCACCGAACCGTCGCAGTGGGCGATGGGTTGGTTCCCGGCGTCGGATGGCTCGAGAGGTTCATCGAGGAGGGAGAAGACCCGGCGGGCCGAGGCAAAGGCGGTCTGCAGCTCGGTGATGACACCGGTAATCTCGTTAAAGGGCTTGGTGTACTGGTTCGCGTAGGCCAAGAAACTGGAAAGCTGTCCCACGCTCAGATTCCCGCCGATGACCGAGAGAGCGCCGAAGATGCCCACCGCCGCGTAGACCACGCCGTTGACAAAGCGGGTGCAGGGGTTCGTCATGGAGGAATAAAACTGGGCCTTGACCCCGCAGTCGTATAGGCGGCCGTTGATTTCCTCAAACCGGGCCTGGGCTTTTTTTTCGTAGCCGAAGGCCTTGACTACCTTTTGGTTGCCAATGAGTTCCTCCACCAGTCCCGTCATTTCGCCCCGGGTGGCCGATTGGACGGAAAACATCCGGTGGGAGCGCCGGGCGATGAAGGAGGCCACAAAGAGGGAGAGGGGGGTGAGCACCACCACGACCAGGGCGATGTGGGCGTTGACCGAAAGCATGAAGCCCAGGGTGCCCAGGATGGTGACAAGTCCTGTGAAGAGCTGGCTGAAGCCCTGGAGCAGGCCGTCGGAGATCATGTCGGTATCGGTGACCACCCGGGCGATGAGATCGCCGTGGGAGTGGCTGTCCAGCACCGAGAGGGGCACCTGGGAAAGCCGGTCAAAGGCGGCGTCCCGGATGGATTTGACGGTTTTATAGGAAACGGTGTTGGTACAGACGGTCATCATCCAGGAAAACAGGGCACTGACGGCAATGGCTCCGGCCATTTTGAGGAGGATGGGCACCATGCCGGGAAAATCCACCTGTCCCGCGCCCACGATGAGGTCCACCGCGTCGCCGATGAGCACCGGCAGCCACAGGGAGAGCAGAACGCTCACCAGGGCGCAGAGCAGCCCGCCGGCCAAAAAGCCCGCGTAGGGCTTTGTAAAGGAAAGTAACCGCTTTCCCACCGCCCAGCTGCTGTTTTCTTTACCACTTTTTTTGGATAGGCTCATTGTCCGGCCGCCTCCTTTTCCTTTTGCTGGGATAGGCAAATTTCCCGGTAGACACCACACTGGGCAAAGAGCGCCTCATGGGTGCCGATACCCGCCACCTCCCCGTCGTCGAGGACGATGATGAGGTCGGCGCTGCGGATGGTGTGGGCCCGCTGGGTGACCATCAGGACGGTCATGTCCTCGGTCTCCTCTCTGAGCGCCCGGCGCAGCGCCGCGTCGGTGGCAAAGTCCAAAGCGCTCATGCTGTCGTCGAGGATGAGGATGTCCGGCTCCCGAGTCAGGGCCCGGGCGATAGTCAGCCGCTGACGCTGGCCGCCCGAGAGATTTTTACCCCCCTGGGCGATCTGAGTGTCCCAGCCGTCGGGGAGCCGGTCCACAAATTCCTTGGCCTGGGCCACCCGCAGCGCCTTGTCCATTTGCTCCTTGGTGGCCCCTTCCTTGCCCCAGCGCAGGTTCTCTTCCAGAGTACCGGAGAAGAGGACCGCCTGCTGGGGGACGATGCCAATCTGTCCCCGCAGTTTTTCCAGGGGGTAGGAGCGCACGTCCACGCCGTCGACGAGGATGCTCCCCTCGGTGGCGTCGTAAAAGCGGGGAATGAGGTTTACAAGGGTGGATTTGCCCGAGCCGGTGCCGCCGATGATGCCGACGGTCTGGCCCTTTTGAATGTCGACGCTTATGTGGGAGAGGGAAACTTCCCCCGAACCGGGGTAGGAAAAGGAGACGTCCCGAAACTGGATTTTGGGCGCGGCGGCGTCCTTGGTAGAAAGGGCCTTTTCCGGATCGGTGATGGAGGGCTGAGTGGCGAAGACTTCATTGACCCGCGCCGCGCTGGCGGAGGACTTGGTAAAGATGATGACGAGGTTAGCCACCACCACCAGAGCCAACAGAATCTGGGTCATATAGTTGACAAAGGCGATGATCTGGCCCTGGCTGAGAGCGCCGGTGTCGACCCGAAATCCACCGAACCAGACGATGGCCACAATGGCTAGGTTCATGATGGCGAAGGTGAGGGGGTTGAGAAGCGCCGCGATCTTTCCCACTCGGATGGAGGAAACCATGGCGTCCTCACTTGCCGCATGAAACCGCGCCCGCTCGGTATCCTGCTTGGAAAAGGCGCGAATGACCCTGGCTCCCTCCAGATTTTCCCGGGTGATCAGAGAGATGCGGTCCAGCTTTTTCTGGATAACCCGATAGAAGGGGACACTGCGGCTCATGACGAAATAGAGGGCCAATCCCACCAGCGGGGCGGCGGCCAAAAAGACGAGGGAAAGCCGCAAATCCAGCATCATGGCCATGACGGCGGCGCCGATGACCAAAAAGGGCGCGCGTACCACCAGCCGGATGAGCATGGCGACGGCCACCTGGAGCTGGTTGACGTCCCCGGTGATGCGGGTGATGAGGGAGGGGGTGCCGATGCGGTCCACCTCCCCGTGGGAGAGGGAGGAGATATGGGCAAACAGGTCGTTTCGGACCATGGTGCCAAAGCCCTGGGAGGCCTTGGCCGCGAAGTACTGGCAGGTCAGGGCGAACCCGAGGCCCGCCACCCCCAAGAGCACCATGACGCCGCCCATGGTCAGGACATAGCGGGTGTCTCCGTTTTTGACCCCCACGTCGATGATCTTGGCCATGACCAGCGGGACGATCAGCTCAAAAATGGCCTCTAAGAGCTTAAAAAAGGGGCCGAGAATCACTTCTTTTTTAAAATGTTTGAGATATCGCGCCAATTTCCACATGGATGTATCTTCCCCTTCTTGCTTTTGTTTTTTTCTTCCTGTATGATCATAGCATACATTGATCTATATGAATACTATTTCGTTCCTATGGATATGATAGGATTTTACTATAGGAGGGGCTTATGGATATCAAACAGCTTTCGTATTTTACAGCGATCGTGGAGGAAGGGAACATCAGTGCGGCTGCCAAGCGTCTCCACCTGTCTCAACCGCCGTTATCCAGCCAGATGAAGGCGCTGGAGGAAGAGCTGGGGATGCAACTCTTTATTCGGGGGCCGCGGAAAATCATGTTGACGCCGGCGGGTGAACTGATGTACAAGCGGGCGAAACAAATTCTGGCCCTCACCACAGATACCCGCCGGGATTTGGAGGAGCTGGACCACCGTCAACACGTGACATTGCGCTTGGGCACCATCTCCTCGTCGGGGGCGATGCTTTTGGAAAAGCGGATGATCGCGTTTCACGAGGCGTTTCCTCAGATCCGCTTTGAAATTCATGAGGGGAACACCTACGAGCTCATCGAGTCCTTGCGGGCGGGCATCATAGAATTGGCGGTGGTCCGCACCCCCTTTGCCGCCGAAGGACTATCCTGTACCAGTCTGGACCCGGAGCCCTTGGTGGCCGTGGGAGCGCCCCGCTACTTTGCGGGAGAGGGGACGCTTGTCTCTTTGGCAGAGCTCGGGGAACAACCCCTCATCTTTTACCGGCGCTTTGAACCGCTCATTTTGTCGGCTTTTGAAAGGGTGGGCGTTCAACCTCAGGTCTTATGCAAAAACGACGATGCCCGCACTACCCTTTTATGGGCCAATGCCGGGCTCGGTGTTGGTATTGTTCCCCAGACTGCTTTAAAAATCATTGAAAGCGCTGATACCACGTATAAAATCATCGCGGAGCCCTCGTTCACCACCTGCATCACCGCTGTCTATCCGCAAAGCGCCCATCTATCCTTGGCCGGACGGCAATTCCTCCGTTTTTTTGCCGGGGAGGAGGGAAATGGGGAAGAAGAGATGTGAGAAAAAAGCCCTTGCCTTTTTCCGCCAAATGGTATAAAATAAAAGGGTCAGGCGGGCATAGTTTAGTGGTAAAACATCAGCTTCCCAAGCTGAGGTTGCGGGTTCGATTCCCGTTGCCCGCTCCATAATATGAAGGCCTATAAATCGCATGATTATGCGGTTTGTGGCCTTTTTCTTTTTATATTGGAGACCGGCCTGAGGTCAAATGCGAATTTTCGCAGAATGAACGAGGGGAGATACCCCTCACGAATAACACTGACGTTGCTGAATTTAATGCCACTTATTACGCAAAATCGTTCTGTTTTCATCAAAGCAAAGCACTGAAATATTGATTTTTTCACAGAACCGTGATACAATAGGATATCTATTATCTGGGAGGTATCAGCATGGCTGTGAGCTATAAACGGTTATTACACATGATGATTGAAAAGGACGTTTCAAACGCACAATTGATGCGTGATGCTGGTATTTCTGCGAATATCATCACAAAATTAAAAAACGGTCAGTATATTGCCCTGGACAAGGTCGAGAGTATTTGTGTTGCTATGGGATGTACACCGAATGATATTCTGGAGTTTGTTCCGGATCAAAAATGATCTGTAGATTGGAGTAATAGGCATGGCTGTTAAAAAGAGCGAATTATACAGTTCCCTATGGGCGAGCTGCGATGCGTTGAGAGGTGGTATGGATGCCTCTCAATATAAAGACTATATCCTTACCCTACTGTTTGTGAAATATGTTTCTGATAAATTTTCCGGACAGGATTATGCCGATATTGAGGTTCCCGAGGGTGGTAGCTTCGGCGATATGGTTAAGCTGATCGGAAAAAAGGATATTGGCGAGGGTATCAATAAGGTCATTGCAAAACTGGCAGAAGCAAATGGCCTTCGTGGTGTTATTGACAAGGTTTCTTTCAACGACCCTGATAAGCTGGGCAAGGGTGAGGAAATGGTCAAAAAGCTGAGCAAGCTGATTGAGATTTTCCGCCGTCCTGAACTGGATTTCTCAAAGAACCGTGCCGAGGGTGATGACCTGATTGGTGATGCCTACGAATACTTGATGCGTAAATTTGCCACCGAGAGCGGCAAGAGCAAAGGACAATTTTATACCCCTGCAGAGGTTTCTCGCATTCTGGCACAGGTGATAGGTATTTCTCATGAAACCAGACCGAATGCAACGGTTTATGAAATAATCATGCAGACTATGATACAAGGAATAGGAAAAATTAAAAAGTGTGCCTTTGCGGTGTAAAAACAGTCGTTGCGGTGTAAAAGCCTAAGCGACTGTTTTTGTTCGCACAGAAAAACTCCTCACCGCCACAATGGTAGTGAGGAGTTCGTTTGTGTAAGACCGCAATATTTGAGCGGTTTTTGCGGCCTTGGGTACACCCTTTGCGGTGTTGCGGCCTTGCGCCCTTAAGCCTTGATTTCCTGTCCGTTTTTGAAGGTGAACCGCACATCGTCCTTGCTGTACACCGTGGCAAAGTCCACCAGTCCGCACCAAAGGGCTGTATCGAAGGTGTCCACCAGGTTGGCTTTTTTGAGGGTGGTAAGGAAATCTTCAATCGTTGCCCTGCGGGATTGCTTACTGCGGATGGTCTCATCCAGGGATTCATACCGGGCCTTGGCTGCGTCGAACCGAGCAGTCAGTCCGTCATAGCGTTTTTGGTATTCCACCTGGTCGAGGGCAACATGAGCATTTTCGTATATGCACTTTTGGATAAGGTCGGAAACCACCGTCATTTCGCTTTCCAGTTCAGCCTGTTCCGCTTTGAGGGCGGTAAGGTCGAATGCAGTGTCGAGGGATGCTGTGAGAACCGTGATAATCGCATCCTTCTGGCTGATCAGCTGATTGACCGCCGATACGAACATCGTTTTAATGTCCTCCTCCGTCAGGTGCGGGGTGGCACACTTTTCATCGCCGTCAAATTTATGATTGCACTGCCAAATTACACGGCGGTACTTGCTGTTTGAATGCCATACCTTTGACCCATACCATTCGCCACACTGCCCACATTTGATTTTGCCGGAGAAAAGGTGAACGCCGCTGTGCCGTCCTTTGCCCTGTTTCCGGCGTTCCAGTTCCCGTTGTACCTGCTCGAATACATCCGGGCTGATGATGGCTTCGTGGTTGCCTTCCACATAGTACTGTGGGATTTCACCCTCATTGGTCTTTTTCTTCTTGGTGAGGAAGTCAACCGTGTAGGACTTTTGCAGGAGCGCATCGCCCTTGTACTTCTCATTGGTAAGGATACTGCGGACGGCTCCGGAATTCCACTTATCTTTTCCACCCGGCGACTTGATTTCGTCGGCGGTAAGTTGGGTGGCGATGCCATAGGGTGTCATTCCCTGTAGGAACATACTGTAGATACGCCGGACAATGACCGCCTCTTCGGGATTCAGAACCAGATTGCCGTCGGGGCCACGGTCATAACCCAGGAACCGCTTGAAGGGTACGGTGACTTTACCGTCTGCGAACCGCTTTCTCTGGCCCCATGTGCAGTTTTCGGAGATAGAGCGGCTTTCTTCCTGGGCAAGGCTGGACATAATGGTAATCAGCAGTTCGCCCTTGGAATCCAGCGTCCAGATATTCTCTTTTTCAAAATAAATCTCCACGCCTTTTTCCTTCAGCTGCCGGACGGTGGTCAGGCTGTCGACCGTGTTTCTGGCAAACCGGCTGACCGACTTGGTGACGATGAGATCGATTTTCCCGTCCAGAGCGTCGGCTACCATGCGCTTGAAGCCTTCACGGTGCTTGGTGTTGGTGCCAGTGATGCCCTCGTCCGTATATACAGCCACAAACTCCCAATCGTCACGCCCCTTGATGTAATTGGTATAGTAGTCCACCTGGGCGGTGTAGCTGGTGAGCTGCTCCTCGCTGTCCGTGGAAACACGGGCATAAGCGGCAGTGCGGCGTTTTTTCTTCTCGTTAATCGGCGTTGCCGTAAACCGGCTGATCGTCGCCGGAATGGTCGTTACTCTCGCCATGTCTTTCCCTCCATTTCTGAATCATAACTTCCCGCATATGCTGTTTACGCTTCTCGGAGTGCTTGGGCATTTTCCGTTTGTTTTCCCATTGGGCTTCAAATGTGTGGCCATCGAAAAAGTGGATAGACAGATGGTACGGCGCGGTAATGTGAATACAAGCTATCTGCTCCCGAAAGGCCGTCTCTTCAAATTCATCCAGCCCCATGGCTTTAGCACATAGCGCCATCAGCGTTTCTTCTTTGATGCTGGGACTGGAGCACTTTGCGGAAGACGCGCACCGCCATACAGAATCAAAGCTGCCGTCCTTATGCCGGGAGCGCTGTCTGCGGTAATTTTCACCACACTGGTCGCAGCGGATACGGCTGGTAAAGCAGGAACTGTTGGGGCCGAGCTGATGCTCCTGAACATAACGTCCTTTCGCGGCACGGCGTTCATCCGTCCAGCAGTCTTTCCGCATGGTGGACTGCCAGCGGTGTGGAACAATGCGTCCGTCCTTAAAATAGAACACCATTTCATACGGAGCGGGAATTTCGATGTGGTCGATCTGTTCCGAAAAGACGGTTTCATCAAATTCGTCCAGCCCGAGGACGGCAGTACAGGCTTCCTTCAGCATTGGCTCGGGAATGTCCTTGTTCTGACACTGCGCATTCCCGGTTTTCCTGCGCGTACCGCAAATCCAGACCGTGTAATTGGCATCGGGGTCTTTACGGCCCTTGCGGTTGGACCGCTGATAGCTTTTACCGCATCGTCCACACTTTATTTTGCTGGTGAAGCAGGAAGTGTTGATGCTCCAGTTGGCGAATACACCGAGTTCCCGGCGGCGGGCTTTTTCCTCCTGCACCGCCTGGTAAACTTCCATCGGAATGATGGCTTCGTGGGTATTCTCAACCCAATACTGCGGAAGTTCACCCTGGTTCTTGCGGCTTTTCTTGCTGATAGGGTCTACGGTGTATTCTTTCTGGAAGAGCAGATTTCCGGTATATGTGATGTTGCCGAGAATCTGCCGTATGGATGTGTTGCCGAAATGCTGTCCCTTGTACGACTTCACGCCCATTTCTTCAAGCTGCTTTTCAGTGGACTCTGCTGACAGGCCGTTCAGAAAATTAACGTAGATGAGTTTGACAATTTTGGCTTCTTCGGGTTCGACCACCAGATGGTCTCCGTCCCAACGGTAACCGTAAATTTGGAAGCGTCCGTTGGGGATGCCCTTCTCAAAGCGTTTCCGGGTACCCCATTTCACATTGTCCGAAAGGCTCCGCACTTCTTCCTGGGCGAAGGACGCAAGCAGCGTCAGCATCAGTTCGCCGTCCTCGGACAGGCTGTCAATGTGTTCCTTTTCAAACTGAACCGAAATACCCAGATCTTTTAAGTGTCGGACTGCATTCAGAAGGTCAACCGTATTTCTGGCAAAGCGGGAGATGGACTTAGTCAGTATAATGTCGATTTTCCCGGCTTCGCAGTCGGCAATCATGCGGTTGAACTCCGTGCGGTCATTTGTTTTTGTTCCAGTGATGCCATCATCCGCATAGACCCCGGCATATTCCCAGGCGGGATTCTGCTGGATCAGGCTGCTGTAATAACTGACCTGTGCCGAAAGGGAGTGCTGTAATCTTTCTGATTCCATCGACACTCTGGCGTAGGCAGCGACCATTTTGCGGCTGGGCATTTGCGGAACTTTTGGCTCGATTATATTGATTTTTCGCATGAAATCACTCCTTTCCGACACTATACATCACTCTAAAAGGCTAATTTATCAAGTCATTTTCGGATAATAATGTACCCAAAGATGGCTTGAATTCGGCCTGCAGCTTTGTATCAATTACGCCATATTCCTCCTCGGTCAGAAGGCCCTGGCTGCGTAGGTTCTTGGCTATGGAAATTGCTGTCTGATACTTGAGTTCAGCCTGAAATGCGGTCTCACTCATTACCGTCACCGCCTTTGAAACGGTCTGCAATGTAGCAGGCGTGACAGCAGTACTTCCGTCCGGCATTGCCGTATGCTGTGAATGGCTTACCGCAGTGAGCGCAGGTGAATTCATATACAGCTTTGCGGTTGACCTTTTCCGGGTGGGTATTCCACCAGGCAACACGACATTTATCCGAGCAGAACTTGATGCGTTTCCTGCCTGGGGTCTGCGTGAGCAATGCACCGCACTGCAGGCAGAAGTCGGCATCCAGGTCGATACGGCTGTTGTCGGTGGCCTTTGTGCCGGTCAGCCCTATCTTTCGGCAGTATGCGACAACGGTATCTTTCTTCAGTCCCACTGCCTTTGCGATGGTGGCATATCCGAACCTCTGTGAGCGCAGGGCGGTAATTTGATCTTTTTGCTGATTGGTCATTATGGTATCCTCCTTCTGAGGGCTTTCCTCAATGACCCATCTGGACAAGAATGCCGACTTTGGCCGAAAGCATAAGAGAAAATCTTGTCCTCGGAAGGGTTCCCTCACTTGCCACCGGACACGATATTGCCGTTTGGTCCCTAAAAAGAGCAAAAAAAATAAGCCCACCGAAGAGAAACATCTCCTCGATGGGCTTCTTGCTTAGTTGGGGATCTTCAGTTTCATACCGCTGTAAATGACATTGGAAGTCAGGCCGTTCAAGCTGACGATCTCCTTATACCGGGAACCGTCACCAAGGTACTGGGCAGCGATCTTCCAGAGGGTATCGCCGTGGACAACGGTATGGACCCGATAGCTTACCGGGTAAACCAGGGTGCCGTTGCTGTCGAACACACTGTAGCCCGGATTGGCATCGGCGCATTTCTGGGCATTGGCCAGAATCTTGTACGCGCCCTTCTGGGATTTGGCATCCGCCCAGGTCTTGCGGACGCGGTACAGCACTTTCGTTTCCGTTCCTGTGGACGGAGTGGTCGTGGTGGAAGTGCCGTCCAGAGCCGCCGTGACCTTAGATGCCAGATCGCCCAGGCGGCTGTACAGCCAATCACCCGGGCAGGACTTGTTGGCAAACCAGCGATGGACGGTCAGCACCATTTCGTCAGACTGGGGCGTGTAGTTCAGCGTCTTGGTCTTGTCCGCAAGCCAGATCAGCTTCTTTTTCCCGTTGCGCTGGCAGATATCCGTACACAGCTTGACCAGGGAATCGTAGACCTTGCTGTTCATGGCATAGGGTGCGGAGGTGTCGCTGGCGCACTCAATGGTGACGGCACGCTGGTCATTCTCCCTGCTGGAAGAACACCAGGAGCGGTCCTTTTCCTCCACACAGAGAGAAACCCTGCCGTCCGTGCCGATGCCGTAGTTGCAGCTGGCCTGACGGTCAGGGCTGATGAAGCAATCGCAGATGCGTTCTGCGGTGGCCTGTCCCACAACACAGTGGGGCGTGATGCGGTCAATGCTGTGAGTTCGCTGACCGGAGTGGTTGGGGCTCAGCTTGGTGTATGCCACCAGAGAACTGTTCGTATAAGCCATTACTGTCCCTCCTTCCCGTCAGAGCGGTCATGGAGCTGCTCCAGTACGGTCTTGATGGCATCCGGCACAGGCAGACCAAGATGGGCGGCATTCTCCAGCAGGGATACACCCTCATTGGACAGGTAGAAGAAAATCACTGCCGTGCGCAGCACACCGGGCGCACCCAGCACCTGAACATCGATAATGTTGCCGATACCCACCAGCAGGAAAATCAGTACCTTGCGGCAGATGCCCTTAAAGCCCACCTCGCTGGACAGGCTCTTATCGGCAATGGCGCACATGACTCCGGTGATGTAGTCGATGGCCACGAAGGCGATCAGGGCGTAGAGCAGGCCATCACAGCCGCCCAGGAAGTAGCCAAGCCAGCCGCCCACAGCGGCAAAGGCCAGCTGAATGGTGTTCCAGAATTCTTTCATAGTAGTTGTCCTCCTTTGAATTTTAATATGAGAAGAGCGGTCACCCGTCATGGGCAACCGCTCTTGACTCTGTTATTTGGGTTACTGACCACAGATTTCAGGATAATCCTCAATGGCACGGAACTGGTTTGCATAGACACTCCACTTTTCATGGGCCTGGTAGCTTTCAATCAGTGCTTTCGGCACATAGATATACCCAGTCCCTTTTGAAATGGGTGTATCAGAAAAGACGCTGGTATCATCCAATTCGCACATGGTTGTGCTTCTGAGGATCGCAACAGACAAAGAGGAGCAGGAACGAAAAGCACAGCAAGCGTAGCTTGTTCCCACCCCTATATGGGTACAGACCGGGAGATCGATTTTCTCCAGCGCGGTACACTTTTCAAATGCATATTGCCTCCGAATGTCTTTCAATTGCGGAAGATCCACATTTTTGAGAGCAGTGCAGTTTCTAAAATATCCATCCATAACCTTCAGAACCGGAAAGGATACCGTTTCTAATGCAGTACAACCCGTAAAACAATCGGAGCGTATGCTGGTTACATTCGTACCGATCACCGTTTGCAGGGCCGCACAGCCGTAAAATGCGTACTCAGAGATGGTGTTAATATGCTGATCAATCACCTCGGTAACAGTTTTCATAATCACACTGTCCGCTAGGGCGTCATCGCCGATGACGTCAACGGTATAGGTGTATTCGCTCATTTTATCAACCTCCCGTAATATCCGGATAATCCTCAATCGCGAGTATCTTGCTTGCGTGTTTGCTCCATCTGCTGTCGGCCTTATAGGCATCTACCATTGCCGCAGGAACGAACACCTGGGCAAGGGCTGTCGAATCGAATACATTGATGTCGCCGAGAGCGCAAACTTGGCTTGCGTTGCGCAGGATAACCGTTGTCAGATTGGTACAGCAATAGAACGCCATGGCCGCAATTGAGGTAACGCCGTGGAGGTCAATGCTGGTAAGCGCGGTACAGCTTGAAAATGCCGATCTGTAAATCGTCTTGATGGCCGGAACGCTGACGCTGGTCAGCTTCGTGCAGGACAGGAACGCGCATACGCCAATGCTCTCCACGGAAGGTAGGCTGATTCCCGTCAGAGCAGTACAATTACGGAAAACATAGTCGCCGACCGCAGTTACCCGGTCATTTGCGTACTCACCCGCAATGGAGCTTTCCACAATGGATGTGTAGGCATAGCCGATATACTTGTACTGCGCATAGCAATAGGTGTTCCCAGTGATGCCGTTATTGGAGGGACTCCACCCAGTGAACACATAGTCCTCCGGGAAATCAACGCCGGTCTTTTCCGGGGTATCACCGGAATAATAAGCGCCGCTGCCGTAAGGAACATTGGAGACGGTCTGTAACAGTGTCGAACCATTGTAGAAGTAAATGGTATACTTCCGAACAGTTTTGGAGTACGCCGCATACACGTTCCGATCCACCACAACTGCCTTCAGCGCATTTGCATTCGCCGAACCGCCAGCCGTCAGACTCCAGCCGGTGAAGCTGTAGCTGTACTGCGCTGTGGAGGCCTTGGTCGGATTGCTGCTTCCATAGGCTGTATCCCCACCATCGTAAACCGTGACAGTTTTCAGCAAGGTGCTGCCGGAATCATCATAGAAGTTTACTTGTGCGGTGAAGTGGTTGTACTGGATTTTGATGTTCGGGTACCGCTCCTGCATCTCAGCAAGGTCATTTCCCGTCAGCGTATCAATGGTGAAGGTGCCGCTGACCTGGGCTTTCTCCATGTTGTTGCCGTTCTCGTCCAGACCACGCATGGTATCCAGCAGGTCATAGAACGCCAGAATGTCCGCCGTATCCTCAAAGCTGCGTTCCAGCCCGGTGACACGGACACGGGCACCAACGGGAATGCTGTGCAGAATCTCCCACAGGTCGAACACCTCGCTCACATTTTCCAGACGCAGCGTGGAGATGTTGTCATACCCGCCAATCACGAAATCCGTAATGCCCGTCTGGTTTCGGATGGTCAGGTTAGTCACCGTTCCGGGCAAATGAAGCGTTTTCAGAATGCCGCCGTTGGGCAGCTGGACACCGGTCACCGCCGTCCCTTCAAAGTACAGATGCTCGATGTTTGTACAGCCGGACACATCCACAGCCTGCTTGAGATTCGGGCAGTTGCGGACATCCAGCGTCCGCAGCAGGGTGTTGTTGCCCAGGTACAGTTCAGTCAGGTTGCCGTTGGAGTAGCTGTCCTCCGCATCACCGACCTTCAGGCTCTGAAGCCGGGTAGCCATGGAGAAATCCGCGTAGCCCACCATCAGCCCGGAAAGGTCGCCGATGGACTGAAGCTGACTGGCACTGTAGATATAAATCTCGGTGTCATTCACATTGGACAGCGGACAGGCCAGCGTGTATGCCACATTGCGGTTCGCCCTCTGCTGTACCAGATAGGAGCCGTACTTCACCGTCGCGTAGATATCCGCATAAGGCGTGACGGTAATATCATCCTTGGCGTATCCACGAAGGGTCACCACATCGGTCAGGGCATCCCCGGCATTGTACTTGGAGTCCAGATAGCGGAATCGGTTATACAGCCACCACTTTCTCTGCTCGGCCTTGGAGCCCTGCAGCATGGAGAGATAGCTGGCCGTGTTCTGCTCCACCAGGGGCTGGAGGTACTTGAAATAGGCATCCTCGTTGAACACCGCTTCGGGCCACTTTGCCTGATGCTCCTCAAACCGCTGTTCCGTCACGGGGAAGGACAACGTGCCATTGGAACGCAGCTTCTGGTACATGGCCTTGATATCCTCAAAGAAAGCCGCCCGGACATTGATCCACAGGACGGACTGCTGACCGTTGTAGATGTCGGCCCCGGACTCGGTGTGGTCGATGTCCTCCAGATTGTAGGAGAACACCAGCGCACCCTCGTTGTTGATGCCGATGGCGGTATCAAAGTCGTAAGGCAGCGAGAACCACTTGCTCCCCGCCATGAAGGTCGGGAACATATTCTTGGCTCGACTGTCCACCATCAGGAACAGCTCCGTGAACAGATAATAAAAAAGCACGGCATCCTTTTCAAAATGCTGTGCAAACTCAGATTTGAACTTGGCCAGACGGTAAGCGGCGGTATCCGTGGTGTACAGCACCCCGTCAAAGGTGCGGTTTACCGTCAGCTTGTCTCCCGTGGCGGCGGACTGGTCGGTGCTTTTCAGCCACGCAGCCAGTTCGGACAGGTTGGCGGGATCAGCGTAGTCCTTGGGATACCTGGCTTCAAAGTCGCCCTGCCAATCCGTACCGGAGTAATCATCGTCCTTCCAGAGAACTCGGTCGCTGGTGTTGTTGAGAATTTCCCAGCTTTCATCGCCCTCGGAAAAGCCGAACACCTCCGGGGTGGCTTTATCGAAGTTGAAGTTGTACTTGCCGATGAAGCTGGTGTTTTCACCGTCATACCAGAAGACCACAATGGGGAATCCATCGATGCCCTGACGGATGCGGCTGTCCTGCTTCTGGGGTGCAGTCCGGAAGGGGCAGGTATCCTCATAGAGCCGGGCCAGTTCCACATTGTTGGCTCCCTCGGAGGAAGCCACATCCGCCTTGAAGGTGAAGGTTTTCGTGGGAATGGAATCGGAGCGCAGCTTGTAGGTCTCCTGGGTGTTGCCGCTGGGGTCCACAAAGCCGCCCTTGAACTTAATCTTGTAGTTCTTCCGGGCGTAATACTGGGAGGAAGTACCCTGCACATCCACTTCAGCCCCAGAGAAGGTGAAGGACCTGCTGCCGTTGACCGGGTCGGTGTAATAGCCGCTCATGGTTTTCACATCGCCCTTGTACTGGGGCAGCTCCGTGCCGTCCAGCACCAGGTACGGCAGGTCCTTCGGCAGCTGGGAAATTACGATCTGGGAGTAGGCGTCAAATACATGGTTGCGGCTGTACCGCTCCAGCATGGTTTCTACCACCTGGGTGTCGGCGATCCAGTTGTTCAGAACCTGGTGCCGGGTCAGGTCATTGTCATAGACCCGGATGCAGTACAGGTCAATGGCAGCATCCCGGGAGCCAATGGAAATATCCACAGGCACACTCTGGGCAAAGTCATCGTCCGCCGGGTACTGCACCACACCGGACATGATACCGTTGATGTAGCAGTAGATGAGCCGGTTGACGGCTTTCTTCTCCACCACAAAGGACAGGCGCAGGTGCTCGTTTTCCTTGTACCTGGTGGTGATCTCCTTCTGCTCAGAGCGAAGAGTCGCCAGCTGGGGCGTGATGGAGATACCGCGATTGCCGCTTATGCAGGACAGCACTATGGCATCGTAGTTCATAACATTCCGGGTGGCAAACTCAATCTCGATGGTCTTGCCTGTGGTACGGAAGTCCTTCCCGAAGGGCTGCACCGGAATGGTCAGTCTGGCATCGCCGGACACCCGGAGAACGGGGATATTGTCCTCATCCAGCTGCCAGCCGTCCGAGGTGAAGTTAAAATCGGAGAATACAGCGGAGATATTGCCATACTCCCACACACCGGGGTTCTCTTCTGTATTGCTCCGACCGGCACTGGACAGGTACAGAGACAGCCCCTCGGTTTCCGCTTCAATTTCCATCTCGCTGGCAGTCACCGTCAGCGCAATGGTGCGGGAAGCACTGCCGCAGGAGATTTCCAGAGCCAGATCCCCGGCGCTGTCTGCCCGGTAAGACCAAATCTGCTGAGTGCGATCCACCGTCTGGCGGGACACCACACTGCCATTCACCGACAGTTCCACCTCGGCGGTCAGATTCGCTGGGTCGTAGACCGTAAACGGAATGGCCAGCGTGGTGTACTGGGCCACCGTGCCATCCTGAAAGCTGGTGGCAATGATGGGCGTGGTGTTCAGGCTCTCCACGCAGATGATCTCATAATACAGATGATTGGACTCGATGGTTTGCCCATTGACGGTGGCATCGAAATAGGCTTCCAGCGTATGCGCTCCGTGCTTCTGGGCGGGAATCGTGTAGGACATCTGCCTGCCGCTGGAGGTGGCGGTCACCGTGGCAATCTCCTTGCCGTCCAGTAGGATGTGAACCGTCTTGCTGATGGCCCCCACCGGCACATAGGTAAAGGTGATAATGCCATCGAAGGAAGTCCCGGAGTCGAAGGTGGAACTCATGGACGCCTCGATGGCATTGATATTGAAATTGATGGTTCGGCTGTTCTCATAGGCATCCGAAACCTGAATCCGCACTGCGTTGCTGCCCACAGACAGATACGGTCCCAGATCAGCGGTTACCGCTCCCTGGGGAATGTCCAGCATGGCCTTAACGATGCCGTTTACCGTGACCTTCATCACGCCGTTGCCAGTGGGCAGCTCATCCTCCAGAGAGGACCAGGTGATCTGGACGAGACAATCCTTGCCGTAGGCGATGGACTTGCTCAGCCAGCCGCTGGTGTTGGAGACCGCCAGCACGGCATTATTGCCGCCGGCACCACCGGAGCCGCCCGTGCCGGAAAAGGGGCCGAGGGGACCAACCACCACTTCATTGTTGGAGGTCAGATACAGATAGCCGTTTTCCACGAAGGCTCCGTCCACCTTCCCGGAGAGCAGCAGTTCCATATTGGAAAAACTCTGCTGCATATTCTGAGCGGCGGACATGGCAAGCTGTGCGTCCCCGGAGGCATTGAAGGATTCATCCTTGGCGTTCTTTGCAGTGGCCAGGGCTTCGCTGGAGCTGCTCTCTGCCGCCCGGGCGATGGTCTTGGCGTCATCAGCGGTCTGGACCGCATTCTGGGAAGCCGTAACAACTTCCTCCCGGATATCCAGCACCTGCTGGGTGGCATCCTTCATGGGCTGCTCCAGAGCGGCCACATTCTGATTTTCCTTGTGAATTTTTTGAATGCAGGATACGAAGGCGTCCTTGACATCCACGCCGAAGCGGGCTGTCAGGAATCGCTGCAGTTCTTCCTGTAAATCTGCCACGGGTCATTCCTCCCTTCGTTTACTCGATAGAATCAATAAAAGCCTGGGCAACATCGGCAATGCTGTCACAGGCAGCAACGGCGGTTTTATCCACCAGCACCCGGTCGATGCGGTAGTTGTCCCGGATGATCTGCCCGGTGGTATCGTCAATTTCGGAATAGGTGATGCTGAGCCGCTTGCCCACGGCATCATTCCAGAATGTGACGGAGGTAACTTTCTTCATGTGGTGATTCTCCCTTCTGTAATGGATGTCAGATAAGAAGCCGCTTCGGCTCCATAGTTGGTCGTAGAAGTGTCAACCTGTCCGCGCTCTTCCGTCATGCGAAGCTGGTCATAATCAATCTGCTTCGCCTTGATTTCCCAGCCAAAGGACAGCCCCGGAGTGCCGGAAACCACGAAATGGTCGCTGTATCTGCCTGTCAGCGCGATTTCGCCGGAGCCATACGCCTGGAGGAACACCTGGTAGCTTTCCAGTGATACACACTGGGCGAACACCGGATCGATGGACACATAGCAAAGGCCGTCCTCCGCAATCATCCCTTCACCGATGTCTCCGAAATAGGGTGCGGGCGTCTCATAGGCGTAGAGCTTGCGTTCGCCGTAGTCTCTGGTCTTGACACACCGGGCCTTGCTTCCCAATACGGACAGGTCGCCGGATACCTGCGTGAAAACGGGCAGTTCCAGCCAGTCGTGATGAACATTCAGAATGTTGTTCTTTTCTTTATCCATCAGGCTCATCCGAATCTCGTTGCTGTCACTGACCCCGACAAAACCGCATTCATAAGCACCCTTGTAAAAGCCAATGGTTCCCTCGGTCATCTTGATAGAACGAACGATACTGCCGGACTGCCCATCAAATGAGTCGGTGGAGATACCGCCTTTACCCAGGTACACATCACCAGCGCCGCCGTGGGGCGTACACATGGAGAGCCAGTTGCTGGCATGGGTCCAGTCACCAAAGGCGATATAGTCGCTGTTGATGTTGAAGCCGCCGATCTGTCCCGCGATGGCTTCCATACTGCCATCGGTCTTGATTTTGAAGTAGTTGTTGGCGGTAATGGCTCCGTTCAGATTGATGCGCTGTGCCTGGATGGCCACCTCCTCAGAACTCTGGTTGATGGCGGAGATGATGCCGTCCTTTTCAACCTTGGAGGCAATGCCGTCATCCGTGCCCTTGATCCAGTTGTTCAGGCCGATACTCAGCTGGTTGGTGTCGATGGAATTGGCGGCAATCCAGCTGCCGAGTATCTGACCGTCCACCGTGATGCCCACCGTATAGGGGCCTTCATAGCCGGTAGTACTGGCGGCAATGCCGTCCTTGTTGATCTGCATGATCCGCTTGGCGGTGGTCTTGTCCGGGGTATCCATGTACAGGTCCCGGAGCCAGCGCCCATCCTCGTCATACTCCGTCAGCTTGTAGCCGCCCTTGGCACCGGTCATCATAGCAGTCAGGTTGTCAATGCTGATCTGGATATTCCGGTTGGAGATGCTGATGGCATCGTTCTGTTCACTCCTCAGCTGATTGCGCACCGCCGACTGCTGGCTGGTATAGGTTTTCTGCTGCTTGCTGGACAGCTCCAGCGTCCGCCCGGCTGGGTTCTGGAGCGGGATCGTCAGCTTCATCACCGGAAGAACAATGTCCATGCCGTAGGGCTTTGCAAGGCAGTGGATGCGGTCACCCTCTGCGAACGCATCATAGTCATGACCCAATTCCGAGAGGTCAGCCGCCGTCAGCGTCAGGGACATGGTTTCAAACTGAGTGCTGGAGAGCCACTCCTCGGCCTTGGCTTTGAGGTTTGCCGGGACGGTCACATCGTCCCAGGTGTTGGTGGCCCAGACCCAGCCGAACTGATCCACTGCGTCCTGCGAAAACACATAGTTCTTTCCATCGTTGACGGAGGTAATGTCCACCCGCTTTTCCAGGGCTTCAATCTCCGATTCGCCCTCCAGGGTCGCACCAAAAGGAATCAGCGCCGTCACCACATCCTCTGCGGAGGTGGTTTCGGAGTAGTCCAGCAGATTCAGTCCGAACTCAATGGGCTGGGTGCTGTAGCTGCCGTACTGCTCGATGCTGACCCAATCCAGGATCAGCTGGTCATCCACATGGCGCAGCCGCAGATATCCGCCCAGCCGATTCACCAGCTTCTCCCGGATGGCTTCCAGTGTGTTTTCGTAGTTGGTGTAGCGGTAGAGGCTGTTGTTGGGGTCGGTGACGGAGACATAGCCCAGCTTGATCTGCTTGCGCGTCTCCACCTGACTGTTGTGGATTTCCAACATCTTTCCCAGCAGTGCTGCCGGGGAAATATCGTGGTACTCCGCCTGGGGCTGGATGGAATCCGCCAGAAAACTCAGCGCCCCGGTGCAGTAGATCTGCTTGTTCCGGTAGCGGTCAATATTGGGGACCTTCCGCACCTCACCGTAAAAAATCTCCCTGTTGTTACGGAATACGGAAACCATGGATTTCCGGCAGCAGATGCGGTCGTAGAGCGGGTTGTCCGGCGGGACCGTTGCCGTAAACACACCGGCGTACCCCGGCTCCAGCTCCAGAACCGGGTCGGTCAGCATGGCGGAGGGGTGGTCTGCGTGATACAGCACATAGCCGTCCAGCTTGACTTTGTACATCAGATCACCCTCCTTCGGAAGTAAACACACAGACTGCCGCGCCCGGAAAAATTCAGCGTCAGATCGCTGTCGCCCACCAGCAGCTCGGCAAGACGGTTCTCGCCCTTTTGCAGGAGATAATCGTCTCCATCCACCGTCATCTTCAGCCCGGTTTCTCCAATCTCAGAAACCACCACGCTGACCACAAAGGGCACTGCGCTGTGCGGGATGGTACAGGCAGCAGTAGGGCTGTCTGCCGTGAGCGTAATTTGAATGGGATCGTCAATGACACCCAGTTCAAAATCAAAAGGATTCCACAGCCAGTTTGGGGTGCTGTTGTCATTGAGACTGTAGCCATAGGGGTCTGCCTGGGGGATGGACAGCTTGAAGGTGCCGATTTCCCGCACCCGGTCAAACTCCGTCACCTCGGCGCGGCCTTCCCAGTAGTAGCCGGGGAAATCGTCAAAGACAATCCGCACCCGCTTGCCGTGAAGCAGGATTCGGATACTGGAAATAAAGGAGTTCCAGATGCGTCTGTCCATCTTGCCGCCCAGGATGATCTCAATGGGACGCTGCTTGAAAATGGGACGCCCGGTGAGGGCTTCGGAATAATCCAGAAAGCCGTCCGCACCGGGGACATCCAGATAAAAGGTCTCCTGAACCGGGGTGCCAATGCAGTTGTTGTTCCCGATGGCAAGGCCCCAGTCCCGGAGGGTATGATAGCTTTTTCCGGTAGCAATCACCGTAATGGTGGCACCGTTTGTCATGGTACTCATCGGTACACCTCCTGTGCGGCCAGAATGCCCAGCTGCCGGTTCATGCCGGGTGCCAGCTTGCCCACCAGGGTGCTGCCGTCCAGATAGATGCCCTTCTCACTGTTCCGGGCAATAACCGCCAGATATTTCTCCATGCCGCTTATATTCAGCTTGCTGTCCAGCATGGCTTCCAGCTTGGTGTAAAAGCCCTTCAGCGGCAGAATGGCTTCCGGCCCCGCTTCACCGCCAGCCATAAGACTGGAGCCGTTGAAGCCGAACAGGGTCGGGTCAGTCATGATGCCGCCCTCCTTGTACCAGGACACAGAAAGGTGCGGTACACTGGGCGGGTTCAGAGAGAAGCTGCCGGAGATACTGAAGTGGGGCATCTTGATATGCGGCAAGGACAGCTTACAGTTGGCAAAGAAATTCTTGATGCTGTTCAGCGCATTGCTGATATGCGTCTTGGCCTGGTCAATCGGCCCGGTAATGGCGCTCTTGATCCCGTTCCACACCGAGGTGGCGGTACTCTTGATGCTGCTGAACACCGAGGACAGGGTGCTTTTCACGGAATTGAACACCGTGGTCACCTTGGTTTTGACCCCATCCACCACCGTGGAGATGGAGGTCTTGATGCCGTTCCAGATGGTGGTGGCCGTGGTTTTGATTGCGTTAAACACAGTGGACACGGTCGTTTTGATGCCGCCCACCACCGTGCTGATCTTTGTGCTGATGGCAGTCCAAATGGTGCTGATGGTTGTCTGGATGGCGTTCATCACAGTGGACAGCGTAGTGGAGACGGCGTTGATGGCGCTGCCCACCGTGGTTTTGATGGTTTCCCAGATGCTGGTGATGGTATCGCCGCAGTTCTCCCAGATCAGCTGGAACGGCAGCGTGATGATATCCCATGCCGCCTCCAGCAGAGAGCCAATGAACTGGATGCCCACACTGACCACGTTTTTGATGGTTTCCCAGGTATTCGAGAAGAAGGTGATGATACCGTTCCAGATATTTGTGAAGGTTGTGGATACAGCGTTCCACACCTCATCCCAGCTGGTGCCAAACCATCCCAGCACCACATCCGCCACGCCCTTGAGCGTACCCAGAATATTCTCAAACCAGCTGACCAGCCCTTCCCACATAGTGGTGAAGATTCCCTTCACGGCCTCCCACGCACCGGACCAGTCGCCCTGGAATACGGAAATGAATACATCCACGATCCCAAGAATAACATTCAGAACCGTGGACAGTGTATTGGCGATGTGGTTGAACACACCCTCAAAAACCGGAGCGAGAAGATTGCAGAACCCCTGCCATACAGCGGACAGCACTTCGGTAATGCTTTCAAATTCAAAACCCAGGCTGTTCAGCCGGTCAACGATGCCCTGACAGAAGCCGCTGACGGTTTCTTTGATCTGATTCCATGTGCCGATGATATTTTCACGAAATTCATCGTTGGTTTTCCAGAGCGTTGCAAAGGCGGCTGCCAGCGTGCCGATCACCGCCACCACGGCAAGCACCGGCCCGGCCACGGCCCCAAGCGCACTTCCCAGTCCTGTGATGGAGCCGCTGCTCCCGGCGATCTTTACGCCCAGCTTGGCGATGCCCTTCGTCAGCCCGGAAAAGCCCTTCATGGCTGTGCCAACCGTGGAAGTTACCTTGCCGAAGAGGATGAGCATGGGACCGATGGCAGCGACTACCGCAGCAATTTTTACCACGGTTTCCTTCTGCTCATCGTTCATGCCGTTCAGCTTGTCCACAAATTCCTGGATTTTCTTTGCCGCTGCACGGATCTTCGGCATAAGGATTTCGCCGAAGGAAATGGCCAGACCCTCCAGAGCGGATTTCAGAATGGTGATCTGACCGGACAGGTTGTCCAGCTGGGTATCCGCCATCTGCTGGGCCGCACCGCCGCTTTCCGTAATGGACTGCTGGAGACTGTCCCAGGTATCTCCTGTGTTCGCCAGCAGCGAATTGACAGCGGCCAGATCGGTTTTATTGAAAATGGACGAGATGATGTTCTGCTTTTCAGCGGAAGTCATCCCGTCCATACTGGTATTCAAATCCCCCAGAATATCGTTGAGGGAACGCATATTGCCCTCGGAGTCGTAGACCTCCACGCCAAGGCTCTCCATACAGGCTGCGGCTTTGTCCGTGGGGCTTTGCAGGGCAAGAATTACATTTCGCAGATGGGTACCGCCCTCCGCACCCTTGATGCCATTGTTGGCGAGGATGCCCAGAGCGGCATTCAGTTCCGCTGTGCCGCCCTTGACCGTCTTGGCGGTTGCGCCGATGGTCAGGATGGCTTCACCCAGCTGGGCAACGGAGGTATTGGTGGTGGATGCCGTCTTGGACATCTGATCCACCATGGTATCCGCTTCGCTGGTTTCCATCCCGAGAGCGGACATGGCATCTGTGACCATATCCGAAGCGGAAGCCAGGTCGATGCCGCCAGCCGCAGCGAGATTCAGCACGGTGGGCAGCGTATCGTAAATTTCCTGCGTATCGTAACCGGCCAGTGCCAGATAGTTCATGGCATCCGCACACTCACTGGCAGAGAAGGCCGTTTCAGAACCCATCTGCTTGGCAAGGGCGCGGAGAGCTTCTACCGTATTGACGGATTCGCCGTTCAGTTCGGATACTGCGTCCTTGGTGATGCCCATGGTGGCCTGCACCTGGCTCATGGAGGTGTCGAAGTCCGCCGTGGTCTTTACGGCGGCGGTACCCAGTCCCGTTACAGCGGCGGTCACCGGGAGCAGCTGCTGTCCGACACCGGAGATTTTGTCCCCGGCAGTTTGCAGTTTATCACCGACATCCTCGATTTTAGCCAGAGCCGCATTGGATTCAATGGCCTGTTCCTGCAGACGTTTCAGTTCCTGCTCGGTTTCGATGATCTCCCGCTGGAGGGCATCGTATTTATCCTGCCCCAGGTCGCCGCTTTCCAGCTGGGCTTTGGCCTGCTCCTGGGCCAGTTTCAGAGCATCCAGCTTCTCCTTGGTGGAGCCGATGGCGTCCTTGAGCAGTTTCTGTTTCTGCGTCAGCAGTTCCGTATTGGTCGGGTCCAGCTTCAGCAGCTTGGATACATCCTTCAGACCGGACTGGGTGGTCTTGATGGACGAGTTGACGCTTTTCAGCGCCTTGTCCAGTCCTGTGGTATCGCCGCCAATCTCAACGGTAATACCTTTGATTCTGCTTGCCATAAAAGCGTCACCTCCTTAGAACCGATCAAAATCCTCCTGCGATGCCACCTTGTCATAGGCCACGCCATCGTTGCCTTTCTCCGTCCACATATCCATCACAAGGCCTATGGTGAGGAGGTCAAGGTCAGCGATGGAGATGCCGATCTCGGTGCACCGCAGGAGGAACAGGGCCGTGGTCATTTCACGGCTGCTGCGCTGGAGTTTTTTTTAGAAGCCACATCGGTCACCAGATTGGAACCCCACAGTTCCAGAATTTCCGGCAGCACTTCATAGATGGAGAACATTTCAAACTGGTCGAGCCAGTCATCAATGTTGTCCGGGATGGAGTGGTCGGCATGGTAGGCCATGATGTAGGCCACATTCTCGAAGATCTCCAGATCCTCGATGGCAAAGGAGCCGTCCTCATTTTTCTTCTTGCTGTAGGAAGCCTCCAGCCTGGACAGATCCTTAAAAATATCCCGCTTGAACTTGATGCGGTACAAACGGGGGATGGTGGCGGAGGAGCGGAACTTGACCTCTTTATCGCCAATCTTCACGGTTTTCTCCAGCATAATCAGGCCACCTCCTCATCGGGGACATAGACTTCCTTGTACCAGTTGTCATAGGCAGTCTTGTCCGTGGTATCGCCGGTGCGGCTCTTGACCAGGCCATCGCTGCGGGGATCGGCGGTTAGGGACAGGGTTTCCGTACCCGGCTCGATGGTGTCCTCCTTGGTCTTGGACTCGATGGAAGGACGGGATGCGCTACAGTTGTACAGCACATGACGAATGGCCTTCACATCGCCGTCAAACTCAAACAGGAGCGCAAACTTCTCCGTCTCGGTGACGTCGGACTTTTCCACCAGCACGCCCTTCGAGTCCAGCTTTTCCCGCAGGATTTCGGTGCGAAACCACTCCGGGATGAGGGCCATCTCCAGATCGCCGCTGTAGCCGTTGTTGGAACTGGTGCGGAAATACACGATGCCGTCCGCATAGAAGGGAGAGGAATCACCCTCCGCATCCAGACTCAGGCTGACAGCGCCGGGAATAGCCTTTGGGGGATCATAGGTAAAGGTGGTCACACCGTCCACGACCGTTTCGGTCAGCTTGGCGGCATGAACATTCTTCAGATTGTATTTGACTTTATTGCTCATCGCGGTCAAACCTCCATTTCAAAGTAGTACAGGACTTCATAGAGCCGTTCGCTCTCTATCCAGGTTTCAGTTTTCTCATAAAAAATGCAGTGCCGATCCAGCACAGCCTCCAGCTGCTGTTCCACCGACAAGTCCTTGCAATCGGTGTACAGTTCGATATGAACTTCGGAGATTTTATAGTAGACTGCTCCGTCAGCGGCGAAGTTGTCGCTGCCCGGGAGCAGATAACAGACAAACGGCGGCTCCGGGGACTCGCCCTCCGCGAAATGGTCATAGGCAAAGGGCAGCCCGGATTCCGTCAGTATTTGTACCAGCTTATCCATGCCGCAGGCTCCTTTCGATGTCTTTCTCCAGCTGGTCGATGCCAGCCTGTTCTGCCGGGGCGATGTGGCTCCGGCCCGGGACCCTGCCACCGCCGCGCTTGGCATGACCGTGCTCCAGCAGATGCGCCAGCTGATAGCGGTTGCGGGAATACACGGTCACCTCAAGAGAGTGGGCGGTCTCCCGGGTGTTCTTGGTAGACCAGCTTTTCGCATAGGCTCCAGTCTCCCTGGGCGCGGTGGCCTTGATCTGATCCTTCACCAGCTTGCTGGAACTTTTCACTGCGTCCTTCATCTCATCACAGGCCACATCGGCATACTCGTTCAGTTCCTTCATGACGGTTTCGGAGAGCGAATCAATGGAAATCTTCGTATTTGCCATATCATCGTCTCACTTTCCGGCAGTGTAGCTTGATACCCTTGCGCTTGAAATTCATGTGATCGACTGAAAGAATGTCGTAAAGTTCATCCTGGAACTGAACCCGGTAGCTTGTGGAGGTAATCGCGGCGGACTGCCTGCACCAGCGGATGGTAAAATCAATGGTGGAATCGTCCACCTCCATCCCGGCATCGGTCATTTCCTTGCCGCCCTCGGCACTGACCGTGGCATAGCAGGTGTAGTAGGGCTCCCACTCGTTTTTGTGATTGCCGATAGAATCCACCGTCACCGTGTTTTTACTGAGGTAGATGCGGACATTCAGCAGTTCAATCTTCATCAGAAGGCCTCCTTCCGGGAACCGAAGAGCAGAGAACGGAGGGTCAGGGTCAGGGCGTGATGGTCGGCTTCCTCCCGATGTTCGTAGAAATAGGCTACCGTGTACATGACCGCCACCCTGCCGTTCTCTACCTGGGTCAGAACATCGGTACTGTCCGCCCGGAGAATATCCGCACACAGCTTTTCGGCTCCTGTGATAAGGGCGGTGATGATGGCATCGTCATCTTCGAAGTCCACCCGGAGATACTGTTTCATTTCATCAAGGGACACAATCATATCTCGTCACCACCTCGGTCATAAAAGATTGGCGGTACCACCCGTGAGAGCGGCACCGCCGTAATCAGGGTCATTCGGTCTTCAGCTTCAGAATCTGCACCGCCTCGGGCAGGATCAGCTTGCCGTCCACACGTTCCTTGGCCACATAGCCGATCATGCCGTTTCCGGCGAACAGTTCGGTCAGCTGCTTGAAGGAACGGGTGCCACGGTCTCCGATGTTGTAGTAGCTATAGTCGCCAAAGGCGATGGCGTTCTCCGGCACATACTCGGAGGTATGAACGCTGTAGCCCAGAATGCGGTCAGGCTCACCCGCCTGATAGGACGGCTGCCAGATGTAGGCTCCGTTGTTGTCCTTAAACTTGCGGATCTGCGCCACGGTCTTGTCGTTCATAATGAAAGACGCATTCTTGCGGTAGGGGCGCTTGAGTTCATAGATGAGGCCCAGCACATCGTCCGCCTTCAGTGCGGCAGAAAGCGTACCGGCTACATGACCGCCGCCGACTTCTGCGAACAGGCCCAGGGGCTGACCAACGCCGGTGCCGTTGAGGAAGGCATCCTCCTCGGCATTGGCCAGCGCCTTGCCAAACTGCTCGATGATGTAGCTTTCCAGATTGAAAGCGCTGTCATAGAGCAGCTCCTCAGTCACCTTGATGGCAACGTGCAGCTTGTGGGCATCCAGCAGGATCTGGGCAAAGGTGGCATCAGAGAACTGGAGCGCACCGCCTTCCTCGATCCATGCGGCGGCAGGCTTGGTGGCCGCGATATTGATCTTGTGCTCACCGGAAGTGGTGATCACGTGGCCCAGGCGGCGCATGATGTTCTCCTCAGACAGGGTCTGAATCAGGCGGCGGTCATACTCCTCGGGCACGAGGTAGCCGCCATCGGCATCCACGCCTTCCTGCAGAACGTTGCTGACCTGACGGAAGTTGGTGCGCAGGGCGGTCAGCATTCCCTTGCGGTATTCGTCAGACGCACGCCCGGTCTTGACCTCCGGCTGCTTTCCGGTGGTAGGTTTGGAAGTGAGGGGTGCATTCACGGGCTTGCTGAGTTCCGCATCCAGCGCCTCCTGCCGTTCCAGACGAGCGATTTCCTTGCCGAGATTGGCGATGTCCTGCTCCATGCGGGTATAAGTGGCATCGTCCTCGGCGGTCAGGGTACCCTTCTCGGTACGATGGGAATCCAGAAATGCCTTGGCGGCATTCCATGCGGTGTTGCGCTTTTCGCGCAGTTCCTGAATCGTCATAATCAATATCCTCCTTAATGTTTCATCAGATTGAGCCGCTCCATGAGATCATCCACGGAGCGTTCCGGTTGGGTGGGCTTCTTTTCGATGCGGCACTTTGCTGCCAGTTTGTCCATCAGGTGGTTGGTCACCGCCGCCCGGGAAAACAGCATCGGCCCGGTGACGTGATTCTCCGCGCCAGCGTCTGCCGGACGGGTCATAATCTCATCGGCAAAGCCCAGGTCGACCGCCGTGTGGGCGTCCATCCAGGTTTCCGCATCCATCAGGTGGGACAGCTTGGCGCGGCTCATGCCAGTCTTGATCTCATAGGCGTTGATGATGGATTCCTTCACCTCGTCCAGCATGGCGATGGCTTTCTGCATTTCTGCGGCATCGCCCATAGCCATGGTGGCGGGATTGTGGATCATCATCATCGACACAGGAGACACCAGCACCCTGGTGCCAGCCATGGCAATGACGGATGCGGCAGAGGCAGCGATGCCGTCAATCTTAACGGTCACGCTGCCTCTGTAATCCATGAGCATATTGTAGATTTGAGCCGCAGCCACACAGTCGCCGCCGGGGCTGTTGATCCAGACTGTGATATCGCCGCTCCCGGCATTCAGTTCCTCCCGGAACAGCTGGGGCGTGATATCATCGTCAAACCAGCTTTCCTCGGCGATGGTGCCGTTCAGCGTGAGAATCCGCTGCTCCGGTTCCGTCTCCGTTGGAGTCAGATTCGTCCAGTTCCAAAACTTCTTCATTTTCGGTTTCCTCCTTTCCCGCGAAGATACCCGCGTCCTGCAGCTTGGTCATGTTTCCGTTGATGAGATATAGGTCACCGCCGAGTTCGGCAGGGATGCGGTCCAGGTTTTCCAGTTCCCGGATGTCGTTGGCAGACATCCAGCCGTTCTGTCTGGCGGTGGCGTAGCCGTTCATCCGGCTCTCATAGTCGCCGCGCAGCAGACCGTCCACGTTGAACTTCACGAAATACGATTCCTTTTCTTTCTCCGAAAGCAGTGCCCGGTTGATGGCCTGCTCCCAGCGCACGATCCACGGCTCCAGCGTGTATTTCACAAATTCCAGCGACTGCTGCTCAATATTGGAAAAGCTCGATTTCTCCAGATCACCGACCATGTGGGGCGGGACCCGGAAAATCCGAGCGATTTCGTCAATCTGAAATTTTCTGGTTTCGAGGAACTGCGCCTGTTCCGGGGAGATGGAGATGGGCGTGTATTTCATGCCTTCTTCCAGCACAGCCACCTTATTGGCATTGCCGCTGCCCCCGAAGGCCGCGTTCCAGCTGTCACGGACACGGGCGGGGTCTTTGACTGTCCCCGGATGCTCCAGAATGCCGCCGGGAGTCGCGCCGTTGGCGAAAAACTTGGCTCCGTACTCCTCACAGGCAATTGCCATACCGATGGCATTCTTCGCCATGGCAATGGGGCTGTATCCCACCAGACCGTCAAAGCCCAGGCCCGGGATGTGCAGCACATCGGAGGGCTTCAGAATCACCGTGCCGTCCTTCATGGTCGGCGTATCGGAATCCTGCACCTGATACTGGTAGTAGAGGTGGCCCATATCGTCCCGGTCAACGGTCATGCGGTTGGGCATCAGCGGGTACAACGCAACGACCTCGCCTTTCCCGTTTCGGATAATCTGGGAGTAGGAGTTGCCCCACAGCAGCAGATGGGACATGGCGGTTTCCCGAAACACAAAGCTGGTCATCTCCGGGTTCGGCTCGTCATGGAGAATGCGGTACAGCGGATGCTTCAGCGCCTTTTCCTTACTTCCGCCCTCCCGGTACTGATACAGGTGTACAGGCAGACCGGCGATGGCTTCGGACAGAATGCGGACGCAGGCGTAGACCGCCGTCATCTGCATGGCGGAGCGTTCATTCACTGGCTTGCCCGAGGTGGACTGCCCGAGGAAGAATCGGTAACCGCTGCCGTTGGTGCTGTTAGTGGGCTTATCCCGGGAATGGAATAGTCCGGATAAAATGCCCATAGGAAATCACTCCCTTCATATAAAAAGGATGCCCCGATCATCGTAGACGGAAGCACCCGTATCATTGCCACAGCGGATCGCGCGATCCAGAGCCATAATGGTGGCTACCGCGCCGTCGATCTTCTCCGTGGATTTTTCCTTGTCCGGCTTGATGTTGCCAGCCGGGTCGGTGCGGATGAAGATGTTGTCCATCATCCAGCGCAGCACCGGGTGACCACCGTGGGCGATCTTCTCCTCCAGCACCAGCTTCATCAGTTCCTTGGTGGGAGGTGACATATCCTTGAAGCCCTGCCCGAATGGAACCACCGTGAAGCCCATACCCTCCAGATTCTGAACCATCTGCACAGCACCCCAGCGGTCAAAGGCAATCTCCCGGATGTTGAAGCGTTCGCCCAGCCGCTCAATGAATTTCTCAATGTAGCCGTAGTGAACCACATTGCCCTCGGTGGTCTGCAGCGTTCCCTGGCGCTCCCAGACATCATAAGGCACATGGTCGCGCCGAACGCGGAGATCGAGATTGTCTTCTGGTATCCAGAAGTACGGAAGCACCATATATTTACCGTCCTCATCCTGGGGCGGGAACACCAGTACGAATGCCGTGATATCCGTGGTGGAGGACAAGTCCAGACCGCCGTAGCAGACCCGGCCTTCCAGATCATCCTCGTTGACCGGGAACGCGCACTTGTCCCACTTGTCCATGGGCATCCAGCGGACGGCCTGTTTGACCCACTGGTTCAGACGCAGCTGACGAAAGGCGTTTTCCTCACCGGGATTCTGTTTTGCCGATTCGCAGGCATCCTGTACCTTGTCGATGCCGACTGTGATGCCCAGGGAGGGGTTGGCCTTTTTCCAAACCTCCGGGTCTGTCCAGTCGTCACCCTCATCCGCGCCGTAAATCACCGGATAGAAGGTATGATCGGTTTTGCGGCCTTCCAGAATGTCCTTGGCTTTCTGATGAACTTCATAGCAGATGGAGTTCGTATCGTTCCCGGCGGTGGTAATGAGGAAATACAGCGGCTGCATCCGGGCATCGCCGGAGCCTTTGGTCATGACATCGTACAGCTTGCGGTTGGGTTGGGTGTGGAGTTCGTCAAATACCACGCCATGGGTGTTGAAGCCGTGCTTGTTGCCCACATCAGCGGACAGCACCTGATAGATGCTCCCGGTGGGCTGGTAGATGATGCGCTTCTGGGAGTCGAGGATCTTGACCCGTTTGGAAAGTGCCGGGCACATCCGAACCATATCCGCTGCTACATTGAACACGATGGATGCCTGCTGCCGGTCGGCGGCACAGCCATAGACTTCAGCGCGTTCCTCACCGTCACCGCAGGTCAGCAGAAGCGCGACGGCGGCAGCCAGTTCGGACTTGCCCTGCTTCTTGGGAATCTCAATGTATGCGGTATTGAACTGCCGATAGCCGTTGGGCTTCAGCGTTCCGAAGATGTCCCGGATAATCTGCTCCTGCCAGTCGATCAGTTCAAAGGGCTTTCTGGCCCAGGTGCCTTTGGTGTGGCACAGGCTTTCGATGAACATTACGGCGTAGTCCGCAGCCGCTTTATCGTAATGGGACCCCTCTGCCATGAAAGGGGTCGGCTTGTATTTCTTCAGCTTGCGCATGGGGTCACCTCCTGAAAATGGGTATAAAAAATAGTCGTCACCGACAGCGGTGCGACTTGCAAAAACATATAAATATATGAAATCCGTATACGAGGAACAGAGCCTCTCGGCTCCATTCCCGGAACTTTCTGTTTCGGCCTGCTTATGCGTTCATCGCCCAGGCGATGGCGTGACCGCCGTCTTCGAAAAGTTCTGCGCTCATGGCGATGAGGTTCAGGCGGCATTCGATGTAACCGAAGCCGGTTTCCTCCGGTGTTTCAATGAACTCGTAAACCCCGGCGATGAAGCCCTTCCAGGCTGCGTCGGTGACCAGAACCTTGTCACCCATCTTGAGAACCGCGCCTTCACCTGCGGAAACCTGCATGGAAAGGTTCTCCATCGTGGTAGTGTTGGGCAAGCGGTAGCAGGCTGCCTTATTCTCGGTGTATGTTTCGGTTCTCTTGATGCCTTCGTTTTTCATGGTGTTTTCCTCCGTTTTTCGTTTGTTTTCCCTTTCGGTGTATACATATTCGCTCTACTTGGCCTATATAGCAAGTAGAATCTGAGCCATAATGTACACAAAGATACAGGGCGTATCCTGTGGGAAATACAGCGATATACGAGCAAAAGAGCCGTCCGGCTCCCTTGCTGTGCTGGGGGAAAAGTTAATCCTGAACCATGCGGATGGCGGGGATTCTGGCGCGCTGATTGGTCTGCCAGTCGGTGTAGGTGGCGTTGACCTCGGTGATGCCCGCCATCTTGAAGCCGTGCTTCTCGAAAGCCGCCAGGGTGGGGATCAGTCCGGAGAAGGTGCTGCTGATGGTGAACTCGGTGATGCCGTTCTCCCGGAAAGTCTCGGCAATGGGGTCGATGTCCTCGTCCCAAATGACCTCGGAGAAGTCGATGAGGTCGTTTCCGGCGTCCTCGCTGCGGCGATAAGCCCAGAAGGCGGTGGCGTTGATGCCCTCGGCGCGGATGTCCTTGACCTGGTTAGCAATGGCGTTTTCAAATGCTGTAATCTTTTTCATGGTGTTTTCCTCCGTGTTTTGTGTGTTTTTCCCTTTCGGTGTACACATATTCGCTCTGAATCCGCATAATAGCAAGTCAATTTGAAGCCATATATGTACCAAACTATCCGCTGGAAAACTGTGTAGATTACGGCTTTTTATACACCGCCATCATGATCTGCGCCCCCAGCCGGAATCCGGTCTTGAAGCTGTCGCAGGAAAGCAGCGTTTCCATGCTGGCACGGGAGGAAAGGTACTGGTCGAGCAGCGATTTTGCTTCATCATCCAGCAGTTCATCCAGGGCATCGCTGAGCCTGCTCATTTTCTGATTGAGAAGTTGAAACTCCTCCATGTTGCTGGGGCGGTTTTCCCAGGGGTCGATCTTTCCGAAGAACAGATCTTCCAGAACATCATCAGGCATCTGTGTCACCAACCTTTCGGCAAATATCCGCCCCATATGCTACGCTCAGGCCGGAGCCATTGTCCCAGGCAACCATGATGCTGCCGATGTCATCGACGCCTCTGACCGTACCTTTCGTGCCGACGGGAGGAGCCTGCGGGTCATCCATCTGAACCAGTTCCACCCGGGTACCCACCGGATACCGGTTGCGAAGCAATTCTACCGTAGCCTTACTCGGAAACCGCATCAGTTGCCACCTCCTTCCTGGAGCCGGACTTGAATGCGCTGGAGCCGGTCAGATTGCGGAGCAGGATTTTTCGCTGGCTTTTGTACTCGTTTCCGATGAAGCCAAGCCGGAGGAGGAAGCAGCGGAAAGCGTATTTTTCGTTGTCCACTTCCTTCTCGGAGGCATTAACCCGTTTCTGCGTAACACTCATCTCGCAGAGTGCGCAGATAAAATGGGAGTAGGCTTCGCATTCTTCCGGCTCCGGCAGCGTGGAAAACCAAGGGAAAGAAACCTTGTCCTCGCTGATTTCGATGGGAAGTTCGGCCACACCCAGAGCCTTGCGGATAAGACCGCCCTTGGCTTCCAGCAGGCGGGTCAGGTTGCCGCAGTTCACCTTGTCCAACGGAACAGAAATGGTAAGCCCCATAGGTTCTTCCGGTTCAGCCATGTTGGTCTCGGCAGCGGTGAATCCCTGCTGGGCAAGCTGGTCCAGAAGAGTTTCTACATCCTCGCTGTCGATCCGGTCATCGAACTCCAGGGCTCCGTCCTTGGTCACCGTAAAGTTACCGATTTTATATGCGCAGGTCGGCATAAACTGGTAGACAGCCTTTTCACCGGTAATGGACGATATGGCACTTACAAGAGCCTTGCGTTCTGCGCCGGTTTTGTTGAATTCAATTTGCATAATGCGTACCTCCTTTGATTTGGTACTACATATATCACTCTGAACGCACAGATTATCAAGTAATTTCGGAGGTATAAATCTGACAAAGATGTTCCCTCAGAGCAGTGTAAATTACCAATTACGTCATGGAGGACTCTGCGGCAACTTCATCATATCGATAGGTCAGCCCATCCCGCTGGACAGATACACCATCCGCGCTGCCGACCTGCTCGATATACCGCTTCACAATAACATCGCAGAACTTTTCATCCAGTTCGATGGTGCGGCAGATGCGGTCGGTCTGTTCACAGGCAATCAGCGTGCTGCCGGAACCGCCGAAGGGGTCCAGTACCATGGCATTGCTCATGCTGGAGTTCATAATGGGATAAGCCAGAAGCGGGATGGGCTTCATGGTCGGATGATCGCCGTTCTTCTTGGGCTTGTCGAACTCCCAGATGGTGGACTCTTTGCGTCCGGTGTACCACTGGTGCTTGCCTTTCTTTTTCCATCCGTACAGCACCGGCTCATGCTGCCACTGATACGGGGAGCGGCCCAGAACCAGGGACTGCTTTTTCCAGATACAGCAGCCGGACAAATAAAAACCCGCATCGCCAAACGCCCTGCGGAAATTCAGTCCCTCGGTGTCCGCATGGAACACATAGATGCTGCCGTCATCCGCCAGCACGCTTTCCATGCAGGTGAAGGCATCCAGAAGGAACTGATAGAACTTTTCGGATGCCATATTGTCGTTTTTGATCTTCCCGGCAGAACCCTCATAGTTCACATTGTACGGAGGGTCGGTGATGATGAGGTTCGCTTTGGTATCACCCATCAGGTGGGCATAGGTTTCAGGCTGCGTGCTGTCCCCGCAGACCAGGCGGTGGCGGCCCAGTGTCCACACATCGCCCGGTTTGGTGATGGTGGGCTTCTGAAGTTCCGCGTCCACATCGAAATCATCCTCTTTAACGCCGTCCTTCAGCGTATCCTTGAAAAGTGCATCAATCTCGGCAGGCTCAAAACCAGTGAGGGAAACATCAAAATCCGCGCCCTGCAGATCAGCAATCAGCAATGCCAGCTTGTCCTTGTCCCAGTCACCGGAGATTTTGTTGAGAGCAATGTTGAGGGCCTTTTCTTTTTCCTCATCCAGTTCCACCACAACGCATTCCACTTCCGTGATGCCCATGTCAATGAGCACCTTGAGCCGCTGGTGACCGCCGACCACACGCCCAGTGGTCTTGTTCCAGATTACCGGCTCCACATAGCCGAACTGTTCAATGGAGCGTTTCAGCTTTTCGTATTCCACATCACCCGGCTTGAGATCCTTGCGGGGATTGTAATCTGCCGGGAGTAGGTCTTTTACATTTTTCTTCTCAATGTTCATACCAGACCCCACTCGGCGAACTTCTCAAACCCGCCAATCTGGCAGATGAAGTCTCTTGCCGTTTCCACGATTTCAGAATATGGAATGCCTCCCACGGTATCATCCCCGATGGCGCAGCAGAGTTCCACGGGGTTCCCGGTTTTCTGGGCCAGCAGCCATGCGTAGATGTTGACGGACACATCGGCCTTGCTGAGATCTTTACCATGCAGACCGCCGCCGGTCACGGAGTCGGCCATGTCACTGCCCAGCTTGCGGTTGGTGACTCCGGTGTCCACATTGGTACCGCCGGTCCAGTCTCCCAGGGGATTGATCTCCGCACCGGGATACCAGCATTCCAACTCATCTGCGTCCGCATTGCTCTGGCAGATGATCAGGCGGATACCGTCCAGAATGTACTTGCCGTCGGACTCATACTCGCCGTAGATGATGTGGGCAATGTGGGAGAGGGTTTTCTGCTCCTCGGTTACGGGCATTCCCTTGAAGATGCCGTTGTCGCCGCAGCGGATGCCATCTGCCTGATTCTCAGAAAGATGATTGTCCTGCGGCACTTCTACATAATCCACCTCATGCCATCCGGCAATGCGGTAGACCGCAGCCACCACAACATCCGTGGGAATATGCACGGAGGTTTCCGCAATGATATGGCACTTGCCGTGGCCGAGCAGAACTTCCGCAGCGATTCTTGGGTCATGCTCTTTGGTGTAGGCGTAATCCACCAGGGCACCGGCAATGCGGTCGGCCAGCTTGTCTGGATGGGAAGGGTTCACTTTCTCAAACATTCACATCGTTCCTTTCCTTGCGCGAAGCAATCGTTCCATGACATCGTCCTGGGGATTGGCTCCGTTGTATTCGCCGGTACAGTTCTCCCGTACGATCTGATAGATTTCCGACCACAGGCGGTTGGCCTGGGTCATGTATTTATCCGCAATGGCCACATAGGGCGACTGGATGGCGGCACCCGTGGTGGGGTGCTTTGCCAGAAAGCCCAGTTCGCTGGTGATAGACTCACACTGAATCCACCGGGCGCTGGCCATGGCGTATCGCTCGATGAGCTGCGGATTGACCAGAGCCACACAGCCCCGATCCTTCAGCCAGTTCCACACATTTTCATAGATTTCTGCGGCACAGAGGGTGGAGCCGTCTTTCTGCCGGGCGGACAGGAATTCGGACGGCTTCGGCATTTCCTGACCCTCAAGGTCAGCCGCGCTGTCACCAAAATCGATAACAGTCAGCGGTCGTCTGCCGGGATTGCCGTCCGTGATCTTATCCGCGATGGCCTTTTTCGGCCTGCCTCCGGTGCCTGGTTTGGGTCCTCGCTGGCCCATTCTGTACACCTTCTTTCCGTCAGGGGGCTATTCCCCCGAAAACTTATGCGATTTTGTACGCGTGACCCCACGCCCGTTCCCAGGGCCTTGCCGCCTGGAGATTTTGACCGCCCCTGGGGGTCAGCGGTTGTGCCATCGGTCACCGTGCTGAGCGTGGATTCTGGCATGGCAGGGCTTACAGAGGGCAATCAGATTCTCCCGTGCGTGAGTGCCGCCTTCCGACAGCGGTTTGATATGGTGGATCTCCTCGGTTTTCACATACCGTCCTTCCTTCAGACACAGTTCACACAGCGGATGGGCGGCGGCATAACTGTCGCGGATGCGTTTCCAGGCACGACCATACCGACGCTTGGTTTCTGGGTTGCGGTCATATTTTTCATACCGCTGGGCTTCCAGTTTGGCGTGTTCCTCACAGAATCTTCCGTCTGTCAATTTGGGGCAGCCAGGAAAGGAGCAGGGGCGCTTTGGTTTTCTCGGCATCTGTTCACCTCCATCCGGGCATGAGAAAAGCCCCACGGGATTGCTCCCATGAGGCTCTCTGCATTTTCTTCGCATTATAATGATATCATAAAGGGAATGTGCATTATAGTGGCTTTTAGTGGCTTCTTTCGTTGCCGTCAAGAATCTGCTGCACAGCATCCAGGGCCTTGTCATGCAGCCGGAAGATCCAGCGGCGGTTGTGGTAGAGATTCATGGTGATTTCCTCCCATGTCGCACCGCACAGATACCGCTGTTCCAGCAGGATGCGCAGTTCCACATCTTCGACCTTGCTGATCACATCCACGATATCCTTTTTGATCTGAACCAGTCGGTCCATATCCGATGCGATCTCGTTCTGCAGGTCGATGATCTTACAGACGGCGTCTGCCATCCGGGAAGTGCCGCGATTGGGATTGTGGGGCATTCCGGTCATGGTTGCCGTACAGCTGGTGGCGAGTTCATTCAGGGACTGTATCTGCTCGGATTTGCTTTTTATCCGCTGATCCAACAGATAAGCCTGGTTCAGAAAGTCCTTCGCGGTCATGCTGCCACCTCCTGTCGCACCATACGGCGAACCCCTGTCATAAGGACTTCGCCGTCAAGGTTGGTCAGCATCCCGTACCAGCCGGAACGGAAAAACCGCTCCAATGATGCGACCTCGTTTGCGTAATCCTTGTTATTGGGAAAACGGAAGTGTTGTTTGAGGGCTTTCTTGTAGTCTTTTACTGCCAGTTCTACGATGGCGTTGGCTAATGCCTGATAAGGTTCCATATTCGTACCTCCGATATTTTGTGATCCTCGGATTGGCACGGATTGTCTTAGGTTGTCGATAGATTGTCTCAGATTTTCAAATCGGCCTTGACCGCATCAATCAGCGCGGACTGGGTGCGCTCCTTGCTTCGCAGTGCCTTCATGATCCGCTCGTCAATGGTGCCTTTGGTGATGATGTGCTGCACCACCACGGTTTTGGAGGTCTGGCCTTGCCGCCAGAGACGGGCTACGGTCTGTTGGTAGAGTTCCAGACTCCAGGTCAGGCCGAACCACACCAGCGTTGAGCCGCCGGACTGGAGATTCAAACCATGACCCGCCGATGCCGGGTGGATCAACGCCACCGGAATCTCACCGTTGTTCCATCTGCGAATGCTGTCGGAAGTGTCCAGCTTGGAAAACGGGATATGGCACTTTTTCAGCCGTTCCGAAATGCGGTCATAATCATGCTTGAACCAGTAGGCCACCAGAACCGGATTGCCGTTAGCCGCTTCGATGATATCTTCCAAAGCGTCCAGCTTGCGGTCATGGATGTTGTGGACATCACCGGCATCATCGTATATGGCACCGTTGGCAAGCTGGCTCAGTTTTCCGGAGAGGGATGCGGCGTTGGCAGCAGTGATTTCTCCACCCGGGATGGTCAGAACCAGTTCACGCTTCAGATCCTCATAGTCTTCCTGTTCGGAATCGGACAGACGCACGATATATTCGCTGCTGACCAGTTCCGGCATCTGCAGGTGGTCGGTGGACTTCATGGAAATTGTGATATCGGAAATCTGCCTGTAAATGGCATCCTCCGCATACGGCAATGGTTTGTAGGAGTAAATGATCTGACCGTTCCGTTTGTCCGGCATAAAGTAGTCGGTGCGGTACTTGGTGATAAACCGCCCCAGCCGCTGGCCCATGTCCAGTATGCGGAACTCTGCCCACAGATCCATCAGGCCGTTGGAGGCGGGAGTGCCGGTCAGGCCAACAATGCGGCTGACCTTGGGTCTGACTTTCAGCAGGGACTTGAACCGCTTTGTGTTGTGGTTCTTGAAGGAGGACAGCTCGTCAATCACGATCATGTCGAAGGTGAAGGGAATGCCGCTTTCCTCAACGAGCCACTGGACATTTTCCCGGTTGATGATGTAAATGTCAGCCTGCCGCATAAGCGCCGCTTTGCGTTCTGTCTCAGTGCCGACAGCCACGGAGCAGATGAGGCTCTGAAGGTGATCCCACTTATCCACTTCAGCCGTCCATGTGTCCCGTGCCACACGCAGGGGTGCAATCACCAGCACCCGGTGAACCTCGAAGCTGTCAAACAGCAGGTCAAAAATGGCGGTCAGCGTAATGCTCGTTTTGCCAAGGCCCATGTCCAAAAGGACTGCTGCGATGGGGTGGGTTTCGATGTAGTCAATGGCATAAGCCTGGTAGTCATGAGGCTTGTATCTCATCCAGGATACCTCCAATCTGTTCTTCGTTGTCCAGGACATAGACCTTGAAGCCGAGGCGGGTCAGTAATTTGTGCCTTGCGATTTGGAGCGGGCGGGGCTTTTTGCCGGGAGCCTTGACCTCCACAAAGGCAAAATGGCAACCCGGCAGCAGCACGATTCGGTCGGGCATCCCATCATATCCGGGAGACACGAATTTCGGACAGATGCCGCCGCGCTTTTTTACCATCAGGGATAATTTTTGCTCGATTGCTTTTTCTCTCATAATGTGTTCTCCATCTTGATTTCCGGCAAAGTGCAAGGTGTATCAATGTCTTTTCCTAAACTTTTCCTTATGGTTTTTTCTGAAATTTTCCCTTAAGAAAACTTTTATATATGACCTTGATACACCTTGTCATTGCCGCGCTTAGTTCAGAAAATCCTCGTCCTCGGACTTCAGGCTCAGGCCCTTAAAATAGCGCTTACGGCTTACCACCAAACGCTCGAAGCCTGCGTTCTCCAGCGCCAGATAGAAGTCAGCGGTGTTGCGCACATACTCGTTGCAGTCCAGACAGTAGTTGCGATATGCCTGATACAGCGCACTGGAGCTCTCCTTCAAGCCATCGCCCACATCGCATTTCTCGGCCAGGAAATTGCCAAACCAGTCATTCTGGCTGCGGTAATCATCAATGGCTTTCTGTACGATAGCGGGAACAGGAAATTTGTAGTCCAGGTCAATGACCTTTTTGGCACCCTCGATGATCCAGGCGAGAATGCTTTCGGCGGCATTCTGATACAGGTAGTCACCGTAATTTTTGATGTCGCTCTTGCCCTCAATCTTGGCATTGAACGGGATCACGATCAGGCGACGCCAGGTGCCATCGTCAGAGGCACTGACCCTGGGGAGGTGATTGGTGTACAGCACCAGGCTGTGGCTGGGAGAGAAGCTGAACGGGTCCTTGTATTTCTTTTCGGCAAAGATATCATCGGTGGAACAAAGCTGTTTGACGGTAGAGTCATTCAGACGCGCACCTTCCTGCATCTCTGCTGCGATGAGCAGACGCTTTCCCTTGACCTCGGCCATCTCTGGCTTCACATTGCGGCGGCATCCGAAGGTCAGCGTGTCGGCAGAGATGTTGCCGCTGTAAAGACCCATGACGCGGGAGATGGAGTTCCAGAAGGTGGACTTGCCGTTGCGGCCACAGCCATAGGCAATGATGAGGGCCTCGACCTGTACCTTACCGATTGCAGCAAGGCCGCAGATCAGCTGCACATAGTCGATGAGTTCCTGATCGCCGCAGAAGATGGTGTCCAGGCAGTCCAGCCAGATCTGTTTGCCACGGTCACCGGGAGAGACTGTGGTGGTCTTGGTGATGAAATCCTCTGGGGAATGCTCCCTTGCTCCGGCCATACCCAGGCGCAGATCATAGGTGGCGTCCGGGGTGCAGAGCAGGAAGGGGTTCGCATCCAAATCCTGTGGCGTGATTTCCAGCATCGGACGGGACTCCTTCAGCGTGGCGGTGATGTTTTTGGATGCGCGCCGCTGAATGACATAGGACTGATATGCTTTCGCCGCAAGGAATGCCTTGTATGCTTCCAGCTGTTCATCGTTCATCATGCTTTCGGCCTTAGCTTTGCTGGTGTTTTCCAGGATTTCCTGTGCGCCGCAAGCCTTAAGTGCGGCGAGGGCCGAGAGCATATCGTTGGATGCCTCCCTCATCTGACGGCGGGTCAGTTCATGGGCAACGGCCTGTGCGCCGGGTTCAGTTTCTTGCCAGTACCGACCGTTGTAGCGGATGTAGTGAGTTGCCGGAGAATAACGCAGTTCCCCGGAGAAGTGCTTTGCCAGCACCTCGGCCTGTCCTACATCGGAAAAATCGTCCGGCTTGTAGGAGGTATCATCGTTGTACAGTTCGGGAGGGACGTATCCGTCCTGCTGTTGAACCTTGGCATAGAACTTCTGTGCGGAGTGCCAAATGGTCATCAGTTCCTGCTGTTCCAGCGGAGGAGTGCATTTGTCCGCTTCTTCCATAAAGCAGTTGAAGGCTTCTTCGCAGTCACCATATTTCTTGATAACGCGACCGGCAAAGCGGGACATAGTGGCGTTACGGCTTCCTTCGGGAATAACCTGCGTGCCACCGTGGGAACCGCCGGGCAGATCCGCATCGAAATCGTCAGCGGAAAGATATTCGCTCAAGGTCATCTCGCCGGGGTACATTTCCACCTCTGGGGTAGCTGTGCCGAAGAAGAACCGGGCGGCATCCAGCGCCTTGGTATCGAAGTATGGGAAAATGGTATTGACCAGCTTCTTCATTTCGCTGTAAGCGGCAGCGTCCGTCATGTACTCGATGGGAAACAGCACATGGAACTTAGGCCGGGCGGGTTTTCCATTCTTTTCACGCATATGGAACCGGCTGTAATGCACCGCAAAACTGATGCCGGGAAATGCGGCCTGGACATCTGCCGGGGTGACCCAATCGGCAGGGTTCTCGGAGTGGTCATTGTCACAGTCCACGGGCAGGCAATCGGAGCCGAGGAAATTATCACCGTTGCGGTAGCTGTTCATATACTCGGCGCAGACATAGTCGTGGCTGACCGCCGCAGCGAGAGTGGTCTCATCCGTTACGATGATCTTGTGGGGATAGGAGCAGTTGCCGGGAGAATTGATATAATCCGCACTGTACAGCGTGAACATCAGTCATACACCTCCTTGGCCCCATCTTCCAGGGCTTTCGTAATAAACTTGAGTGCCGTAATCATGGTTTCCAATTCGCAGTCGCCGCCGAGATGCAGTTCAAAGCCATCCCCGCCGTCATGCCCCAGTGCGTTCACTTGAATGGCGGTGCCGCCCATATTCTCAATGCGGATATAAGCGCGGCTGCCGTGTCCTGCATCGCCACCCTGGAACCCGTTTGTACCGGCCTCCACTTCCAGAAGGTTGGCACTGACGACGTCTCTGGTGTAGGTGGTGATTTCCGTTCCGAAAACCTTTCTGGTTCCTTCAGTTATTGCAAACATTGTGTACCTCCTTAAAATCTTCAGAAAAATAACGCAGTCTGTAATTCTTCCACTTGGCGCGCTTGATCTCCGCAGCCATGCCTTCTGAGATATGCTCTCCAAATACCCACACCTCGCTGCACTTGCTCATGAGGGCATTCCCGAAGAACAGCCCAAGCTGGCGCTCTTTCGGATTGGTATCATTCAGAAACTGCGGAAACAGCAGGTGGGGTGCGATGGGAATATATCCGGCATCCACGGCGAAGCGGCTGTACTTTCGAGCATTTTCGACATTGGCAGGAACATCTCCGGCATAGGGTGAGCAGATGTACACGATGGGACGGAATGCACGGAGCGCCTTCTCTTCTTTTTCTACCGCTGACATTGCCTCGAAGGCAGTGGGGTCATAATACCCCTCGCTGTTGAATTTGTTTATACTCATGGGATTTACCTCGTTAATCTTTCTTATAAAAATTGGTCTCATAGCCATCGGCACGAAGCTGCAGCCCCTTTGCCCAAGGCGGAGTCATGCCCATCTGGTCGCAGACTGCCTGCATGGACATCCGGGGATCAGCCTCAATGACTACCTCGTCATGGATGTGCATCACGATGGAGCAGCAACGGAGCGTATTCATGGCATAGCAGAGGATGTCTCGGGCGGTTGCCTGCACAATGTTTTCCACGAACTTGGGACCGTAAGAATCCAGCCGCTCCCACTTTTTCGTACTGCCGATGCCCTCGTAGGTGATACAATCGCCGCCGAACTTGTTCTCTCCGATTTTCGGCTTCACATAGGCAAGCTGTCTGCCGGAAGGGAGCGAGATGAACAACATCCCGCTTTTGCAGGAAAATTCAATGCCGTGGGTTTCATTGGTGTGCTTGTATCGGACAGCCTCCATAGCGGCGCGGTCAACATCCCACCACAGCTTGGTAATGTTGGGGTTGGACTGTCGCCAGGCAGCCACCAGGGGCGGCAATTCCTCTTCCGTCAGGCCCATTTCCAGAGCACCCATTGCTTTCAGCGCCCCTACCGAGCCACCATAGCCAAGGGCCAATTCGGCAATTTTGCCTTTCTGACGGAGGTGACCGTTGATGCCGTGCTTTTCCACCGGAACGCCGAACATCTGAGATGCAGACGCGCAGTAGATGTCCTTGCCCTCGGCAAAGACCTCCTGCCGCCAAGTCTCCCCGGCAAGCCATGCAATGACCCGGGCTTCAATGGCAGAGAAGTCGGCAACGATGAATTTCCTGCCGTTCTGAGGGACAAATGCTGTGCGGATCAGCTGGGATAACGTGTCCGGTACATCCTCATAGAGCATCTCCACAGCTTCAAAATCACCGCTGCGGACAAGGCTTCGGGCTTCAGAGAGGTCGTTCAAATGGTTCTGGGGCAGATTCTGCATTTGAATGATGCGGCCTGCCCATCTTCCGGTGCGATTGGCACCATAGAACTGGAACATACCCCTGGCGCGGCCATCGGCGCAAACAGCAGTCTCCATTGCCTGGTATTTCTTCACCGAGGATTTGGCAAGCTGCTGACGCAGGGTCAGAACAGTCTGCAATTCTGGGGGCGCGGTCTTCAGCATTTCAGCCACGGCTTTTTTGCCCAGGGTATCCGTTTCCAGGCCATTATCCGAAAGCCACTGCTTCATCTGCTGGACGGAGTTGGGGTTGTCCAGGGCGGTCAGTTCCTTCATGGCATGAGTCAGTTCGGAGCGGGATCGACCGTCCATCTGAATGGCCTGCCGCACCAATTCCATATCCAGCCCCACACCCCGATCATTGATCTCCTGATCCAGGTGGTACTCGTCCCATACGCTGTCCGGCACCGGAAATTTAGAAAGCCGAGCCTGGATAGCCATTTCGGTTTCCACATCACGGATATTGTATTTTTTGAAAGCCAGCCACTTATCCGGGGCATGGGCCGGAAGGTTGCGGGTACGCTGACCGTTGGATTTCGTGGGCGCACAGGGCTGACAAAAATACTTGATGAGTTCTTTGCCTTCAGTCAGCTTTTGCTTTTCCAGACCCAGCACGGCACCGACGCCTTCCAGGGAAAGCGGCAGTCCCATTGTGGCAGCCCAGACCATGGAGCATTTCCAAGAGTCCGGAGCAAGGTATTCACCGGTGGGATAGCCAAGATACCGGGAAAGGCAGATGCGTTCAAAGCTGGCATTGAAGGCCCACTTGGTAACAGAATCGTCCTCCAGAGCGGCGAGAATGTCTGTCGGAATCTTCTCTCCGCAGGCCAGATCGACCAGCTGGACGGGACCACCATCCGCACTATAGGAGAAAAGCAATATTTCAAATACGGGAGACTCCACATAGCGATATACGCCGGTTTTTGCAAGTGGCTGATCGCTGTAAGTCTCGATATCAATTGAGAGAGTTTTCATGTTCACCGGTCCTTTCACATTCCCCGATAGGGCGGCAGATTGCTCTACCGCCCATGGGGATGGATGATTACTTGTTCAGCAGTTCCTCCATGCGCTTGGCATGATATTCCTTGTCACGTTCAGCCTGGGCCAGCTCACGCTTTTCGCGTTTGCGGTCATAGACGAAGGACTGGATGGAAGTCACCAGGAAGCTGATGCTGATGCACAGCCAGGCGAACAGGAGTGCGGTGATGAGAATGGTCTGAATCGTTGTCATAGTTTTTTACCTCCATTGTCTTAACCGAGGAAATCCTCGTCATCGTCAGTTGCGAAATCGGACTCAGCGCTGGCTTTGCCGCCCAGAGGCTCACCGGGACGAATCAGCTGCAGGTTGTTCAGACCGCAGGCGATTCCCTTATTTCCGTTGGAGTTGAAGGCATAGAAGTTGATGCTGGCACGGCCATATACGCCGGAATAAACTTCGGAACGGGTCAGCACGGGGTTGCGGTCCGCATCCACGATGCCGGGAGCGGTAGCGGAGTTGGCGTTGACGAAGTATGCGTTAGCATACGCGGGGTCGTCGGGACGCTCCAGATCTCCGTCTCTCAACGGATTTTTAATGGCAGCGAGAGGAGGCACGGAGCGACCGTTGCCCTTCAGCTTGGCCTGACCCTCCTGGTATGCAGCTTCGATTGCCGCCTTGATCTTAGCGACTGTCTTGGTATCGGATTTCGGGATGATGAGGCTGACGCTGTACTTCGCTGCGCCGCCGTTGATGGACTTGGGCTCCCAGACATTGGCGTAAGACCAACGGGTATCGGGACCGGTGATAACTTTCATGGGATTGGTGGCTCTGGTTGTGTTGTTAGACATATCAAAATTCCTCCATAAAATCGTTTTTGGCTGTATTCATCGCCGGACGTTTGTCGCTCTCCAGCACGAGCGTGGGTTTCCCTTGCGGCTTTTCAATGTAGGGAGAGAGAAGCTCCTCAAAGCGGGTCTTGCCCAGCAGCTTTTGCATGGCGGTGACACCAAGAACTTTTCGCTCATAGGGGTCAAGTCCTACGCTTTCAACAGCAGCGGCAACATCGGCCTCACTGGTGTACTTGCGGTTGGAACGACCTTCGACCAGTTTCCAGCCGGTCCATTCCTTACCGCTGATGGCTTGCTGAAGGGCATATTCCTTTACATCGGATGCCCAGGATGTCAGTGCATCGATACGACCCAGAATGTCGGCAATCTCCTCGTCCTGGAGCAGAGCCGGGTTCAGGAAGTCGTATTGGGCGAGCCTCAGATTGTAGATGGCGCGTTCTCTGCATTCGGCCTTTGCCTTGCAGAACCGGCACCATTCGCCGCAGCTGAAGTTGCCCTGACCCTCGTATGCCAGCCGTGCTTTTTCGGTCAGTTCAGTGTCTGCCCAGGTGAGCAGAGCGTCCTTGGACATCTCGAAGATGCTGATGTTGGACTTCCGGGGCTGATAGATGGTCATGCGGACGGTGTCAATGTCGTAGATGCCATCGAAGATTTCCAAGGCACCCAAGGCGTAGAGCATCATCTGGGGATTGTGGTCTGCGCTGACTTCAATCCCGGCACCGTATTTCAGATCCACTATGTTCAGCAGACCTTCTGCGATGCAGATACAGTCGCCGGTGCCGAATCCTCCGGGGACCCAACGGGAGAAGTCCACCCGTTGCTCGATCATGACCACAGGGTCGGAGCAAGTCTGTTTGGCGGTTTCCAAAAGCTCTACCACATAGGCTGCATACCCTTGGGCGCAATCTTCCATCTCAGCGTTGTACCAGGTGAGATTTTCGACCGGGTCTTCCGTGGGAATTCCCAGTGCCTGCTTGAGCCTGGCTTCAGCCAACGCATGAGCATCGGTACCTTCGGCGGCATAGTCACTGCTTTTGTCCTCGTAGGTTTCGCATAGCCTTGCGGAGGGTGGGCAGTTCAGCCATCGCTCGGACGATGATGCGGACAGAACAGCGTGCTTAGTTGCCATCACCGAGTACCTCCGCTTCGGCAACGAGTGCCTCGTAGTGGACGGGGTCGATTCCGGACAGCTTGGCTGCGCCGTACTTCTGGAGCAGAGCGCGAATTTCAGCGGTGTGCCCCTTTCGGGACTTGTCCGCGAGGACGGCTCTGACCTGTTCCAAAGAAGGAGTGGCTTCAGCTTTGGCCTCTTGAGGCAGGGCTTTCGGCTCTTCAGGATGAGCATCTACGCGTTCTGCCTTCGTTTCCGTAGATGCCAGGGCATCTGCTACAGCCTGCAGGCTCTCGGCCAGGTTCTTGAATTTCTCGATAACCGGGATAAGACTATCGGCTACAGCACGGGCATCCTCGACGACATCCAAAAGCAACTTGATTTTGCTCATTCTGTTTTCCTCCTTCCTTGGTTTGACTCTGCTGGCTGACGGCTGCGATATTCCGTGCCAGTCTACGGGACACCACGCTGATGGCGGTAAGGATTTCCACGATATCTTCGTCCGCCGCGGTGCCGGGGTAGTTTTTTGCGGTGTTACTCATCGGCGTTTCCTCCTTTCCCAAGGCGTCTTGTGTTGCCTTTCATCGATCCATCTGGACAGAAAAGGAAGAAATGGCCGAAAGAGAAATTATTTTTTTTAGAAATTTTCGCGGATGCGCTTCAACAGCTGATTTTTCTTGTACACAAAGGTGTTTCGAGGCATATTCAGCTTTTCAGCACTGGCGCGCTCGGACAGCCCGTCAGCCAGAACCATAAGAATCTGATAGCTTTCCGGGTCGGAATCCCGCAGTTCGGAAAGAAGGTGGTTCAGGATCATACTGTCGATGCCGATTTCTGTGGTCATGGCCTCATCGGCAAGGAAGCTATTTCGTGTGCCGTTCTTCTGCGTAATTTCCATCTCGCCATCGATGGAAAGGTGCTGGGGTGCATCCTTGGGAATACAGCGATACTCACATTCCTCACACAGGCCATCGCACTTGTAGCTTTTCTTATAAGGAATGCAGCAGGTGCCTGCTCTCTGCTTCGATTTGCGGGTTGTGCCGATGAAGCGTTCCCAATTCTGTTTTTCCTCCAGGGTGACTTCAATCCACTTATGGAGGGGGCGATAGTAGATCTGCGGGGTGGTCTGATTGTCATTGGTTTTCATGAAAAAGTCCTCCGATTTTCGATTTCTCGAAACGGAGGACTCTGGGTGCTGCCTAAAAATGGGTGCAAGAAACCGACCGCAGTCCTAACGGAGTTCTCCGTTTCGGTCTGCAGCAAACCCGCTCAAAAGGCAGCTACATTATTTACTTGTGCCGCCGGGTACCGTTGAGCCATCAGTGATCAAATGATGCGGTATCCGGCGGTGAGCAGTTAATGTCTGCTCGGGACAAAATTTGGCGGGTTGATTGTTATCAGTCGCCGCCGACCAAAGATGCTTAATTCTTCTTGGTCTGTGCTAAAGCGCTTCCAGCAACGGATTTAGACTTTGCGCCGTAGCGGTTGTCCCTCAAAATCTTGCTTGCTTTGGAAGCAACAGCTTTTGAGGTCTGCTTCGTGTTCTTAGCCATGATCTTCACCTCCTCATAGTCAAATGGCGAAAGGGCGAGTTCACGATTGCGACTTCAAATTTGCGAACGCAGAAAGGAAATTAGCGAAACGGGTAGAAATATTCACAAGTTTCTGTTACAATATATATTGCAGTCGCTGCCGCAGGGGTTTGCCCTGTCGCGGAAGCTGTTTTGTGTCAGCTTCTGTAATCATTATAGAAAATCGGGCTGATAGGATTAGGTAGCCACTGATAGGCTTTGATAGGTTTCGGCGAGGAGATAAGAAAACATGGAATTCAAGGACTTCGTGCAAATACTGCATCCGATAATTGGCGGGTCAAGTAGCCAGGGGGCTTTTGTAAAAACACTTTTTGAAGTCATCGTCACGGAAGATGGCCAAAGTGCGCTGGACGAGCAGTCTGAGGTCACTTATCGTTCTTATTTCAATGGACAAACGGGCATCTCCAGAATTGCAAAGAAGATTAGCCCATATATCGAAACTGAAAATTTTGTGTCCTACATCCATGACTTTTCGGATGAGACGGTTTTGAGTCTTTGTGACAGTTTTAGGGAATACCTGCCTGAAATAGATAGCTTCAACGCAGGAAGGCAGCTGGCAGATTTGTTCCTTTCTATTTTGAAAAATGCTGCCGGGACAAAAAGAAAAAGCCCAGCATCATCAGAAGATGACGCTGAACCAATAGAGGCGGAGGTCGTGGATGACGATGAGCCATCAGGTGCCGCCCAAAACGATAAAAAAATGACCGTTATTCAACAGCAGATCAATGTCATCCAAAACGGAGAAAAAAACTTCAATCTGACGAATAACGGTACGATGAACTTTAACTTTTGAGGCGGTACATTATGAACAACGATCTGAGCATTAAGCAGACCGACCAACTGGCTACCCCCACCCTACAGCAGACCGGTACTAACAATGTTGCTGTATCCAATCAGCCGGGAGGCACGGTCAACTTAACATACAATATTAATTATCCCCAGATGGCAGACTCCTCGGCAGAGATGATGATTGCCATCCAATCCTTCAGCAAGGAGTATTATCAGCTGATTGTTACTTGCGATGAGGATGTTTTTAGCACGGGCGTGGTGTCGGTGATCGCAAACCGTGCGTTAACAAAATACAATGTTCCGCCGGAGATTTTTGACAGATGTTCTACTCTCACGGAAGAGGGCATTGCGGAACTGAAACGTTTCCCGGCAATCATCTGCAAGGAAAATACAGAGATGAAGGGCGTAACTTCTCCCGACCAATACTGTATGCTGTGCTATATCCAGAAGGTGATGAAGGTTGGAAAAAATATAAAAATCGCATTTAAGCCGATTGCACCCATTCAGCAGTTGAAACTGTGTGACAAACGGAATGCAATGTTCTTCGGCTTGAATATGGATTGCGCGATTACGGACCTGAACCATAGCGCCTGGTCCGTTCGTAAAGTAAATGTATTCGAGGCGTTTAAGGAAGCCGGAATTCCGGGCATTCCGATGCCTGTATAAGGAGGTGTCTTTATGGCTGACAAAATCAAATCAGAGATTGTCCGCATTGATTTGACGGATGCAAGCTATAAGGACAGCCATGCCTATATTGAGCCGACCTATGTCAATTTCTTTTTCGGCAATAATGGCGCTGGTAAATCCACGATAGCAAAAGCCATAAAAAGCAGTGCTGGCCTAACCTACGCTCCCGGGAGAACAGCATCAGATTATTTGCCGCTGGTATATAACCAGGATTTCATTGATGAGAATTTTCGCAGCTACCGTAATATGAAAGGCGTGTTTACGCTGAACGCCAAAAATGCAGAAATCCAAAAACAGATTGACGAGGTTACGGAAAAGCGTACTCAAGTAAAGAAACTCTTGTCTGAGGCAAGTGACAAGAGAGGAAAAATTACCAACGCCAAAGATAAGCTGCACAAGGATTTCCTTAAAGAGTGTTGGGAACGCGGCAGAACTCTCCGTGATGATTTTCCCGGTACCATGGACAAGAAGGGAAAGTCTGATCCATTTGCCCGTGAAATTCTGAAGCACGCCCCGGCAGATATTGATATGGAGGATTTGCGGCGGCTTTATGAATCGGCGTATTCTGAAACAGCAAAGCGTTACCAAAGGTTTACTACTATCGCTGACCCTATGGTTATGGACACGGTAGATGGACGAGAAATACTGAGTAAGCCCATTGTCAATAGTGCAGATACTGAACTTGCCGGATTCCTGCGTGATATTGGCGCAACGGAATGGATGCGGCAAGGGCATGATGCGTATTCTCATAATGCGAACGGAAGATGTCCATATTGCGGCGGTGATTTACCTGCGGATTTTGAGCAAACCTTTATTGCCAGCTTTGACAACAGGTATCAGGAAAACCTGCGTCTCCTGGATGAATTTCTGGCGCGGTATAAAAAATCTGCAAATGAGTTATTCGTGCCTTTACAGACAACACCGGTCGAACTGTATCCGCAAATTGATCTGAAACCGTATGCCGATAAGCTGGCAGTCCTCAAGGCGGCTATTCAGGCCAACATCGAAACGATAAAGTCCAAAGCGGAGAATCCAGCTTCTGCAGTAGCTCTTACAGATATTCAGCCCATTCTTGAAGATTTAGCTGAGATCATTAATGGATTTAATTCTTTGATTGACGCAAATAACGCCATCGTTGCTGCGGGTCCTACCAAGCGTACTGAATGCACCGATGCTGTCTTCAGCCTTCTCGCTTTTATGCTGAAGGATGTCATTGCTACCTATAGGAAAAGTGATGGAGATATGCAGGCTGAACTGGACGCTCTTGATGCGGAAATAAAGGCGCACAATGCCACTCTGGATGAAATCAAGACACAGCTCAAGACGCTCCGGGGAAAAACGGTAGAAACGGATACCGCTAAAGACAGCATCAATCTTATGCTGCGCGATTCAGGTATGCGAGGCTTCAGCCTTGAACCAAAGGCTGGGGTCGACAACGTATATGAAGTGCGCCGTCCTGATGGTACCATAGCTGATAATTTGAGTGAGGGCGAAAAGAACTTTATCGCGTTTCTGTATTTCTACCATCTGGTACACGGCAGCGACTCTGCTGACGGCGAAACCAGAGAGAAAATCGTTGTCATTGATGACCCTGTTTCCAGTATGGACAGCGGTTCACTATTTATTGTAAGCACTCTCGTTCGACAGATGATTGAGATCTGCAGGAACAACGCCGACAACCGGAACCGAACAGCCGAAGGAAACTTCATTAAACAGATTTTTATTCTAACCCATAATGCGTACTTCCACAGAGAAGTGTCTTACAGCTATGTGGCAAAGTACGACTATGCATCATTTTATCTGATTCGCAAGATCGGCACAAAATCCACGATTAAGCTGTGTGATGATGTTAATCCGAATGCGCCGACTGAACGGATAAATGTAAACCCAGTTAAAAATTCTTATGCTGCTCTTTGGGATGAGTATAAAGAAGTACAATCCGCAGTCCCGCTGATGAATGTCATTCGCCGCATCCTGGAATATTACTTCCTTCAGTTGTGCGGATACGAGGGATCGCAGCTTCGTCAGGTCATTTTGATTCAGGGCAAAGCCGAGGGCCGATTCAAAGATGCTGATGGCAATGACGATGAAGAAAAATTCCAGCTGGCCTCCTCCATGTTGGCATACATCAATGCAAGCTCTATCGGTATGAGCGATGGCATGGATTTTGTTGAGGATTGTCTAGATGCCGATGAGTGTCGGAGCATTTTTGAAATGATATTTGACGCCATGAAACAGAAGCAGCACTATGACATGATGATGGGAAATCAGTAAAGGAGAAACTAAAAATGCGTATCAGCTACAATAAATTGTGGAAGATGCTTATCGACAAAAATATGAAAAAAAGTGACCTCAAGGAGAAAGCCGGGATCAGTTCAGCCTCCATCGCTAAACTGGGGAAAGGCGACAACATCACTACGGACGTCCTGATAAAAATCTGTGAGTCCCTGGATTGCCATCTGGAAGATATCATGGAAACGGTAGACGATTAAGTCCTGTATTTGGGACAGCTAGTATATTTTAATTAAGGATGGACCAGTACAAAACTTGGTCTAAACGTAGAAAGAGGTGATGTCGCACGATGGCAAGACAAGTGAAATCCAAGCAGCGCGTGGCGGATCACGGCGAGGTGTTTACGGCTGAGCGTGAAGTGGAAGCAATGTGCGACTTGGTGAAGCAAGAAACAGAACGAATCGACAGCCGGTTTTTGGAGCCAGCCTGCGGTGATGGGAATTTTCTCTCCGTTATTCTGAAACGGAAGCTGACTGTCGTGACTAAAAAATATAGACGCAGCGCTTATGATTGGGAGCGCAACTCCTTGTTGGCCCTTGGCAGTATGTATGGCGTAGACATCATGCTGGATAATGTCCTCGCCTGCCAGGAGCGTCTGTTTGAGATTTGGAATAAGGAATATAAAAAGGTTTGCAAAAAGGAATGCAATGACGAGACGCGGGAGGCTGCCCGGTTTATCCTTCGCCTCAACATTGTCTGCGGAAATGCGTTGACGCTCATGTGCTGTGATGCTGAGGGCAAGGAGTTGAATGTTCCGATCATTTTCTCAGAATGGACCTTCCCGTTCAACGATGCCCGTATGCAGCGCAAGGACTATACTTTTGCAGAACTGCTGGCAATGGACGAACCGAAACCGGCAAAGAAAAAGAAGAATGCCGACGCAGACTTCGTTCAGGGCACCCTGTTTGATATGGGGCTGGATGAGCCTGAACAGCCGGACGATGAAGGCAAGTTCTTGCAGCAATATATTGCGCATTATCGGCACATTCAGGACGATGATACCCGATGGAGAGAGGCGTATCTTCACTTACACCTGACGAAGGAGGAAAATGACAATGGCTAACGGCCTTTTTGATAATGTATATAATCCGGACGTGCTGTCCTGTCTGGCGAACCTCTCCAACGACGAGGTATTTACGCCGCCCGATATCGTAAATCAGATGCTGGATATGCTCCCACAGGAGTTGTTCCGCAACCCGGATACGACATTTTTAGATCCGGCCTGCAAAACGGGAGTGTTTCTGCGGGAGATCGCAAAACGGCTGATTGTCGGTCTGGAACCTCAGTTCCCGGATCTGCAGGAACGAATCGACCATATTTTCCATAAGCAGCTTTTCGGTATTGCAATTACAGAACTGACAAGTCTGCTTTCTCGAAGAGGTGTATATTGCTCAAAATATCCCAACAGCGAGTTTTCTGTTACACATTTCGACGATGCACAGGGAAATATTCGATTTAAGAGATTAAAGCACACATGGCAAGGCGGTAAATGCATCTTTTGTGGGGCTTCCCAAAGCGAGTACGACCGTAACGAAGCATTAGAACAGTATGCTTATGAAATGATTCATACCACCAAGCCTGAGGAGATTTTTAGCATGAAATTTAGGTCAGTTTACAAGGAACTACACGCAGACCGTGAAACGGGCTGCTGACAACAAACGGCGCTATGCTCCCGGCTGGGTGCATAGCACCTGTTTGTTGCGGGGGTTTCCAAAGGGGGCAGCGCCCCATTTGGCACACGACTTTGCGGAGCAAAGTGTAGTGTGTTATACGCTCTGTCGGCGTTGCCCTGAAAATACCGTTGCCGCCGGGGAGGGCAAGGGCATTTGACGCGGCAGGAAAGCAGGGCTTTGTTTGGGGCTGGTAAGCCGGAAACAAAGGGCTGATTTCAGCAGCAGACAGGGCGTATTATGAAAGCCCCCGTCCCTCGTCCTCCGCCCCCGGCCTATGGGACAAAAAGTCCCAAAGCTCTGGACACCGTGACCAGATGTGTGGCCACACTCCGGGAAAAGTAGCAGGACGGCAGGAAACCGTCAAGGCTGAAATGAATGGGCTGACGCCCGGCCTTGACCGTTCCCCGCCGCCCCGCTGGATGGGTGGACAAGGTGGCCAATCCCTAAAAGTGTTTGGCCGCACTCGTTCATTTTGGGGCCTTTCTTCTCCCAAAATTGAAATGGGCGGGAAAGCCCTAAAATGGCTTTCCCGCCTTGATTACCCATTAGCAAAGACGGGCGAGACTGTCAACGGCGGCGCTGAAAGCGCCGTTCATCTTGACCGTTGACTGGCTCGCCTGGCTTTGCTACTGCCCGTAAGAGATGGAAAAACAAGATGGAAAACAAGGTTAAAAATGGTTGACAAGTCTATCGGATGTGTGTTATACTGTGCGACAGTTTGAGATTGGAAGGAGGCTTACGTGTGTTAATTTGTGTACGCTAATAAGCAATAAAAAGTAGAAGTACCTTTCCACATGATGGTGGGCTTTTTTTGCGTGCGTATGCAAAGGAACACGTAGGTTTGACACGAGCAGTCTTTGAACTGTATCGTGGTGTTTTTTCGTGCTTTGTTGTTATGCAGGCGTCTGCCCTCTCTGTGGGACAACGCCTGCTTTTTATTGCAGAAACAAAGGAACAATGCAATAAAAAAGGAGGTTCGCATTATGACCCAAAACAACAATTCATGGAGAAAAACTTATTTTACACTTCTTGCCGGACAAGCAATATCCTTTATTAGCAGCGGTATTTTGCAAATGGCCATTATCTTTTATTTGGTTGCGAAAACTAATTCTGCAATCATATTGACGGCGGCAACACTGATTGGATTTTTGCCGCAAGCCTGTTTAGGCCCGTTTGCAGGTGCTTTTGTTGACCGGCACAGCCGTAAAAGCGTAATGATTGGTGCGGATTTGATAATTGCCGCCGCTGGCGGTATTCTGGCGCTGGTGGCGTTTTACATGGAATTGCCCGTATGGTCTATTATGGTTGTCCTGTTAATCCGAAGTGCGGGAACTGCTTTTCATTCTCCAGCATTCAGCGCAGCAACACCTATGATTGTGCCAAAAGAGGAACTTACAAAATGCGCTGGTTACACGCAGACCATGCAAGCAGTAAGTGCGATTATCAGTCCAGCTGCCGCAGCGTTTTTATATGCTGTTTGGCCTCTTAATGCAATTATATTGTTAGATATTGTGGGTGCAATCCTTGCCTGTGTGACTGTTGCGATTTCGTCCATACCAACGCCTGAACTATGTCCAGAAACGAAAAGACAACAGTTTTTACAGGATATGAAAGAGGGGTATGTGGTATTAAAGCAAAACAGGGGCCTCTTTGCTCTGCTCTGGATTGGTGTAATTTATATGTTCTTTTATATGCCAATCAGTACGCTTTTTCCTCTCATCTGTATGTCATACTTCAAAGGAACACCGGCCCATGCCTCTGCCGCTGAAATTGCTTTTGCGGTTGGTATGCTGCTTGGCGGAGTCATTCTGAGCATTTGGGGCGGTTTTAAGAAACGGCGGTACACCATCGGTCTTTCCGTTCTCCTGATGGGCGTTAGCAATATGCTCTCCGGGCTTTTGCCGCCAGACGCATTTCTTGTCTTTGTTGTGTGCTGTACTGTTATGGGAATTTCCGCTCCATTTTACGGTGTGCAAAATGCGATTTTTCAAGAAACGGTCAAACCAGAATATCTGGGGAGAGTTTTTTCTCTACTGACAAGCGCCGCTTCCCTCGCCATGCCGTTTGGCCTTGTCATTTCCGGGCCTCTGGCGGAGCGGCTGGGAGTTGAGAAATGGTTTGTCATTTGCGGAATTGGCATTATCATCGTTGCGCTTGCCGTATTTTTACTACCCGGTTTGAGAGAGATTGACAATACGCAATAATCAACTGCACCTTTTTCTATTACTAAACAAAATGCCTGGATGGTGGTTCTGAAAAACCAGAACCGCCGTTCAGGCATTTTTTATCTTCGTCCTCTCTGCGGTTTTGGATTCTTCAGCAAGTCGGATTTTTCCGCAATCTTTTTCAGCCACTTCCGTTCTTCTACTGACAGCTTCCTAAAATTCAGCTTGAGCCGTTTGCAGATAAACGCCAAGTACGCTTGTTCCGTGTCGCTGTCCTGGCTGACGATTTCACCAGCAGTTTCCAGCATTTCTTTTAGCGGGTTATCCTCTGGGACGCTGAAAAAATCGTCCTTGTGTGTTTCCCGCAGAGCAAGGGCAATCCCGTTTATGTCCCGTTGTATCACATAGCGGCAAAACTCGTCCTCATCAATATGGGCGGTGATAAGCTGTCTTAACTGCGTATCACTCATGCCAGGATTATGCTTTTTTATAACAGTTGCGCTCATCGTGTCCACTATGGCGTTTGCACCCTGCGCCTGTTTCAGTGCCGTTCCGTTCACATAGATTTCAAGGTCAGCCATCAGCCGGGGGAAATCCGGGTGCGCCGCCAGCTCACACAGCAGGGTATTGTCTATCCTCCCGCTTTTCAGCAGGTCAATCATTTCATCACTCAAACGCAGGTCTGCAAGATCGGCGTTTGGGTGATTTTTCATTTCAGACAGCCCCAGCAGATAATCAGCGGTCACACCGTAAAACTTCGCCAGCCGGATAAGGGCATAGTGGCTGATGTCCTTGAAGTCTTCCGTTTCGTAACTGCCCAGCGCAGACTTGGAAAGCCCGGTCTGCTCCGCAAGCTGCCCCAGCGTCAAGCCACGCTCCACACGTAGGTCTTTTAATCGCTCTTGTATGGATAAAGACATATTCACCCTCCTTGCTAGCTCAACGAAAGAGAAGCCGTTATGCTATGTACTATGCTCATAGCATAACGGCATAGGCATTTACAGTTTTATTTTACCATTTGCTACATCTTCACGAAATTTATCAACAAGCTTCGCTGTCAGCTTGGATTTACCGTAGTGTTCAAGTACAAAAGTACGATAACTTTTTCCATCTACAAGCACATCACTTTTTCTGGTCAACAACCAATTTCCGTTACCTCCTCCCTGTTCTCTAATATTCCAGTCTTTCCCATATCTTTTATAGATTTCATCTTTTTTACCTTGAACAGACATTGATTCGCTTGGAATATAAACAATTTGCATAATAGCTCCTCCTTTATTTTGTGCAAGAAGACCAGAAACCTGAATTTGTCTTTTATCTTTTTTTGATTATATCACAAATCCGAGAGCGTGGAAATAGGGAGTTTTTCAGGCTGATTTCCTACCTCTTGGATATACGGCACAGGCGGTCAAAAAGGTGTAGACTTGGGATAGTTCATCGATGGACAAGCACCTTGGAAACAGAACACGCCAAAGAAAACGGAGGGACGCATGAGCAAAAGACCCTATCAACACCTGCCGCCGCTGGAACACAGGCCGGACGGCTCCCCCTACCGCATAACCCCGCCCCAGAAGAGACGAGCCAGCGGCCTGATACGCCGGGAGTGCTGCAACTGCGAGGACGGAAACTGCCTTGCGCTGGACGATGGCGACACCTGCGCCTGTCCGCAGATGATTTCGTTCTCCGTCTGCTGCAAGTGGTTCCGCTGGGCGGTCTTGCCGCTGGACAGGACGCTGGAAGCGGAGATTTACCGGGACAGGGACTTGAAACGCTGTGCGGAGTGCGGCGGTGTGTTCGTCCCGAAGTCCAACCGGGGCAAATACTGCCCGGACTGCGCCGCCAGAGTTCACAGGCGGCAGAAAACAGAAAGTGAACGGAAAAGGAGGTCTGCTGTGGACAGTTAAGAGCGGGAAAAGCCTTGATTTGCAAGGCTCCGCAAGCCCTCAACCGGGGCGGCTGGTATCATTTATCATTCGCCCCGGAAAACGGGCCTCTAACCGTCCACAAAACACGCTATGACAAACACGATTTATATTCACCAGCCGGAAAAGGCGTTCAGTTTCACCCGGCTCCCCAATTTCCTTTTTGAAGCACCCACATTCCAGCCCTTGAGCAACGAAGCGAAGGTGCTGTATGCCTTTGTCCTGCGCCGGGCGGAGTTGTCCCGGAAGAACGGCTGGGCGGACGAGTACGGGCGGGTCTACCTGTACTACCCCATCTGCGAGGTGGTCGCTTTGCTCCGCTGCGGGCGGCAGAAAGCGGTCAACACCCTGCGGGAGTTGCAGTATGCGGGGCTGGTGGAAATCCAGAAACAGGGCTGTGGAAAACCCAACCGCATTTACCCGAAATCCTATGAAGCGGTTCCAAACACCGACTTCAAGAAATCCGGTTATGGTACGCCGGAGGGCTGAAAACCGTACTTGGCGAGTACGAAAATCAATCCTCTTGAAGTACGGAAATCTGACGGTATATAGAAATACAGAGATTAAAACCATCTATTTACATTCATTCCATTCCAATCCTATCAGAGATATTTTCGGCGGGAAAACCCGCCGGAAAGGAATGGAATGGGGAAAGGAGTTCAATGGCACAACACGCAATTTTGCGATTTGAGAAGCACAAGGGCCACCCGGCGGGGCCGCTGGAAGCCCACCATGAACGGAAAAAGGAGCAGTACGCCAGCAACCCGGACATTGACACCAGCCGGAGCAAGTACAATTTCCACATCGTCAAGCCGGATGGCCGCTACTACCATTTCATTCAGAGCCGCATCGAGCAGGCCAGATGCCGCACCCGCAAGGACAGCACTCGGTTTGTGGACACGCTGATTACCGCCAGCCCGGAGTTTTTCAAGGGCAAGTCCCCAAAGGAGATAGCGGCCTACTTCCAGAGGGCGGCGGACTTCCTCATTGACCGGGTGGGCCGGGAGAACATCGTTTCGGCTATGGTACACATGGATGAAAAAACGCCCCATCTGCACTTGGTCTTTGTGCCGCTGACAAAGGACAACCGCCTGTGCGCCAAAGAAATTATCGGCAACCGGGCCAATCTGACGAAGTGGCAGGACGATTTTCACGCCTGTATGGTGGAGCAGTACCCCGACCTGGAGCGTGGGGAAAGCGCCAGCAAGACGGGCCGGAAGCATATCCCCACCCGGCTGTTCAAACAGGCGGTCAACCTCTCCAAACAGGCGAGGGCCATTGAAGCGGTTCTCTCCGGCATTACCCCGCTGAACGCCGGAAAGAAGAAAGAGGAAGCCCTCTCCATGCTGAAAAAGTGGTTTCCGCAGATGGAGAACTTCTCCGGGCAACTGAAAAATTCAAGGTCACAATCAATGACTTGTTAGCGGAAAATGAAAAGCTGGAAGTCAGGGCAAAGGCCAGCGAAAAAGGCAAGATGAATGACACGATGGAACGGGCGAAGTTAAAAAGCGAACTGGACGATATGCGGCGGCTGGTTGACCGTATCCCGCCGGAGATTTTAGCGGAACTGAAACGGCAACAGCGGCAGCATGGAAAGGAAAGGTGATCTTATAAGTAATATCAGATACAAAAAGGAAATCGAAATCGTGACTTTTCAGGGAAAGGAAATCACACTGGAAAATCTCTCCCCGGTGTTCACGCCGGAACAGGAAGCAGCCAAACGCCGGGAACTGGAACAGCAGCTTTATGAGGTGTTCCGCAAGTACGCCGACAAGCGGGAGAGTGAGGAAGCCGGGACATAAGGTTTTCCAAACCCATCATTGATTTGCGGGGCTGCTGGCGGTATAATAGAACTGTCAGCAGCTCCGTTTCTTTTTTAAGAAAAGGAGCGACAATATGAACAATCGGATAGACGCAATCTATGCAAGACAATCGGTAGACAAAAAGGACAGCATTTCCATTGAAAGCCAGATTGAATTTTGCAAATACGAGTTGAAAGGCGGTAACTGCAAGGAATACACAGACAAAGGGTACAGCGGCAAGAACACAGACCGTCCGAAGTTTCAAGAACTGGTGCGGGACATCAAGCGGGGCTTGATTGCAAAGGTCGTGGTTTACAAGCTCGACCGTATCAGCCGTTCCATTCTGGACTTTGCCAACATGATGGAGCTGTTCCAGCAGTACAATGTGGAGTTTGTGTCCTCTACGGAAAAGTTTGATACCTCCACGCCGATGGGACGGGCCATGCTGAATATCTGTATCGTGTTCGCCCAGCTTGAACGGGAAACGATACAGAAGCGGGTAACGGACGCTTACTACTCCCGCAGTCAGCGGGGCTTTAAGATGGGCGGGAAAGCCCCTTACGGCTTCCATACGGAGCCTATCAAGATGGACGGTATCAACACAAAGAAGCTGGTGGTAAACCCGGAGGAAGCGGCCAATATCCGGCTGATGTTTGAGATGTACGCCCAGCCCACAACTTCCTACGGGGACATTACCCGGTACTTTGCCGAACAGGGGATTTTGTTCCATGGCAAAGAGCTGATACGCCCCACGCTGGCGCAGATGTTACGCAATCCTGTCTATGTGCAGGCAGACCTTGATGTGTACGAATTTTTCAAAAGTCAAGGTACAGTCATTGTCAATGACGTTGCCGATTTTACGGGCATGAACGGCTGCTATCTGTATCAAGGGCGAGATGTAAAGGCCAGCAAGAAAAACGACTTAAAAGACCAAATGCTGGTACTGGCTCCCCATGAGGGTATCGTCCCCTCCGACACCTGGCTGACCTGCCGCAAGAAGCTGATGAACAACATGAAAATCCAGTCTGCCCGGAAAGCCACCCACACATGGCTGGCAGGAAAAATCAAGTGCGGGAATTGCGGGTATGCTCTTATGAGTATCTACAATCCCTCCGGCAAACAGTATCTCCGCTGCACGAAACGGCTGGACAATAAAAGCTGTCCTGGCTGTGGGAAAATCATCACTTCGGAACTGGAAGCGGTTGTTTATCAGCAGATGGTAAAGAAGCTGGCAAGCTACAAGACGCTGACAGGAAAAAAGAAAGCGGCAAAGGCAAACCCGAAAATCACCGCCCTGCAAGTGGAACTTGCCCATGTAGACAGCGAGATTGAAAAGCTGGTGGACAGTCTGACGGGGGCAAACAATGTCCTGTTCTCCTATGTGAATGTGAAGATAGCGGAACTGGACGGGCGCAAGCAGGAACTTCTGGCAAGGATAGCGGAGTTGACTGTGGAGGCCATCAGCCCGGAACAGGTCAGCCAGATTTCCGGCTACCTCGATACCTGGGAGAATGTATCTTTTGATGACAAGCGGCGTGTGGTGGATTTGATGATCACCACCATAGCCGCCACAAGCGACAGCTTGAACATCACATGGAAAATCTGACTGGCGGCACCCCTCCCGTCAGATACCTACCCTGTGTAGTCCCTTGTAAACTGTACTTTGATGTAATTATTGGAAACCCACCATACCAACTAAGCGATGGCGGCAATAATGCCAGTGCAACCCCAATTTATCAGTTGTTCATTCAGCAGGCAAAAAAGCTATCACCTCGCTATCTGTCGATGATTGTGCCTTCTCGCTGGTTTGCTGGCGGAAAGGGTTTGGATGCATTCAGAAGTGAAATGATTGCTGACACACGGATAAGGGAGCTTCATGATTACCTCAATGCCTCAGACTGCTTCGGGAATGGTGTAGAAATCAAGGGCGGTGTATGCTATTTTCTGTGGGACAGGGTTGACAACACAAAGCCCATTTGCTATAATATCGCGAAGAAGAACAGCCATGTTGTTCTAATTTCAGTATCGGAGGTATTCATATGGCAAACTGCAAAAACAGAAACAAGTCTTTTAACGGCGCTTTGGGCACTTTAGGAGGCCTTTTCTAAAATCACTGTTAGAAAGGGCTGAGAAGTTTGCCCTTCCTGCGCGGCAGTCGGGCTTGTTTCACAAAACAACCCACTGATTCGTAAAGGAGAATGTAACTTCATGTTTGCTAAAAATTCAAAGGCATATTCTGTCTACCTGCTGTTCCGATTTGTCTTTTCCCTGGCGGTTTCTATGTCCACAGTGCTTTCCATCGTGTACCACCTGGAGGTGGTGCAGCTGGATGCTTTCCAGCTTGTCCTGGTAGGGACGGTTCTGGAGACCTCCTGCTTTCTGTTCGAGATACCCACCGGTGTGGTGGCGGATTTGTATAGCCGTCGGCGCTCGGTGCTGATTGGAATGTTCCTCTACGGCCTGGGCTTTCTGATGGAGGGTGCGCTACCGTGGTTCGCGCCGGTTCTGCTGGCCCAGGTTGTCTGGGGTTGCGGTGATACCTTCATCACCGGCGCTCTGGAGGCGTGGATTGCCTCGGAGGAAGAGGACAAACCCATAGACAAGGTGTTCCTGCGGGGCAGTCAAATGGGGCAAATCGGCGGCGTTCTGGGCGTGGTGCTGGGCACACTGCTGGGAAACATAAACCTGCAAATGCCTGTCATCTTGGGGGGCAGTTTGTGCTTGTTGTTGGGGCTGGTGTTGGTTCGCATCATGCCAGAAACCAACTTCTCCCCTGCTATTGAGGAACGGCAGGGCTTGCTTAAAGACTTTGTCTGCCTGTTCAAGCTCAACCTGGGCTTTGTGAAAGGCGCACCTGTGTTGCTGGCGCTCTTAGCAATCACACTATGCGGGGGACTTGCCAGTGAAGGCTTTGACCGGCTCTCCACCGCTCATTTTCTGGATGACACGGTAATACCCGTTATCGGGCCGCTGAACAGCGTCACTTGGTTCGGTGTTATCAGTCTTATCGGCAGCGGCTTAGGTATTCTGGCTTCTCAGTTGCTCATCGCCCGCATGGAGAAAAAAGGGACTGTCAGCCGAACCAGTGTGGTCATGTCCACCAGCGCCGGGTATATCCTGTGCCTGGTTCTCTTCGCGGTGGGGCGGAGCTTTTGGTTCATGTTGTTGGTGTTCCTGCTGGCGGGGCTTATGCGCACCATCAAGGAGCCTGTGCTGGCCGCCTGGATGAACGACCATGTGGATGAGAAAATGCGCGCCACAGTCTTTTCCACCAGCGGACAGCTGGACTCTTTCGGGCAGATCATCGGCGGGCCTATTGTGGGGCTGGTAGCCCAGCAGGTGTCCATACCCTGGGGGCTGGTCTGTACCGCTTTCCTGCTGTTGCCCGCGCTGTTCTTAGTGCCGGTGGCGGGAAAGAAGCGGGATTGATATGGCATAGTTAAGTTTACTGACGAGCGGGAGATTACTTCCGCTCGTCTTCATTTAGTAGCGCAAAATTTGAGGACTCTTTATTTCCTTATTCGGTATAGCGGAGGCGGCTGTCAATTCGACATAATTTTCTTGTGATACTTTACCGTACATGAGCATTTTCAGCGGTAACGAAACCCATATCATTACGCTGGATGATGAGCATCTTCATAAGGATGTAGAGCACTCCCTTATTCTGAAGCCGTCTAATTTCTGCATCCCTCCTGATTATCCTGTAGGCAAGGAGGAGTTCTTAGATGGTCTCCGAGAGTTGCATATTGGAGAATGGCGTAGCAATTATGATCCACGCCGTTTCGGATATGAGGTCTTGAACGGAACCCAGTGGGAGTTGGAGATTTTCTTTTCCGATGGTCACAAGCCCATGAAGATTTGTGGCAGCAACTCTTATCCGTACAACTTCAATAAGTTCTTGGAGCTGCTTGGCATAGAGCCTATGGAGGGTGAGGAGGATACCGATGATGAATAAAATTGTATCTGAAATCGTCGATGTCCTACTGTCTCTGCCAGAAGGAACTGAACTTGCCACAAGTGATGTAATCAAGCAATTATACGGTCACGAATATCTGACCTGCGGGGACTATGAAATTCATGGAAAAAAGTATGGTTTTGAGGACTTCTTTGAGATTGACGCAAAGGTTCACAAGCTGGCGAAGAAGCGTGGCTTAATCTTAGATGACTCCAAATATGATGGTATGGCAACGGGCCTTCCGTTTCACATTCCGTTTGTGGTACGGCGAAAGCACAAGTAAACCTTTTAATTTTGCTATACCTTTTAATTATTCCCAAATCCATACACCGCAAGGCTTACACCCCACGGTGCCGCCGGACTTTGGAACGGCAGAAATCCACAACTGAATAAAGCGAAAAAGGGCTTTCGGAGTCAGTGATTGACCTCGAAAGCCCTTGTTTTATGCCTTTTTCGGCGGTTTTTACCCCGGAGAAGGCTTTTTCTATTGTATCAAAATCAGTAGGAACATAGACCCTGCCTGTGGTTCTGGTTCGCTGCTCATCAGAGCCTTGAATGAGGCCCCTATTGCGCTGTCCGGCTATGGACAGGAGAAGGACACTACAACCGCCGGCCTTGCCAAAATGAATACAGTACTGCACGATTGGGCAACCGCCACAATTGTGTCCGGCAACACATTCTCCGACCCTCAGTTTTTTGAGGAGGGGTCTGATGAAACCATACTGCGCCGCTTTGACTATATTGTGGCAAATCCTCCGTTTTCTATTAAAAACTGGACGGACGGCGTTAAAGGGTACGGTCGTTTTGATGGTTACGGCGAGAGACCGCCTGAAAAGAATGGTGACTATGCATGGCTAATGCACATCCTGAAATCGCTGAAGCCTACTGGTAAAGCAGCCGTCATTCTACCACATGGTGTCTTGTTCCGCGGAAATGGGGAGGGTGAAATCAGAAAGGCACTTATTAAGACCGGCTTTATTAAGGGTATCATTGGTCTGCCAGCAAACCTGTTCTACGGAACAAGCATTCATGCGTGTATTATTATCATCGACAAGGAAGATGCAGATGAACGTACGGGCATTTTCATGATTGATGCCAGTCGGGACTTCGTGAAGGACGGAAATAAGAACCGCCTGCGCGAACGTGATATATATAAAATTGTGACCACATTCAACGAGCAGATCAAAGATGATCCCCACTATGCTCGATTTGTTCCCATGAGCGAAATCACCGGGAAGAATGACTATAATCTGAATATTTCCCGCTATATCGACTCCGGCGTCGGAGAGGATTTGCAGAGCATTGAAGCCCATTTGAAGGGTGGTATTCCTGCCCACGATGTAGATAGCATGGAGCGGTATTGGAATATTTTTGCCCAACTAAAAGGGAAATTGTTCTCCGTTCTGCGGGATGGCTTCTATCAGTTGAATGTCCCCAAGGATGACATTCGCAGCACTATCCACAATGACGAAGAGTTCTCGGCATATGCCGACAAACTGGATACTGCATTTGCGGGGTGGCGTGAAGAGGTTGATGGCGAACTGCGGCATATGAATGCTTATATTCAGACGAAAAAACTGATTGCTCGTCTTGCCGAATGTATACTGACCCAGTTCGAGTGTGTCGAGTTAATTGATAAATATGATGTTTATCAGGTGCTTTTGGAGTACTGGCTGGATGTCTTGTCTGATGATGTGTATGTAGTGATTCATGATGGCTATGAAGCCGGGCGGGATTTGAGTTATGAATATGTTGTAAAAACCCACAAAGAAGGCGATGAGACTGTTATTGAAGTCACCGATAAAGTGAAAAGCTGGGACGGCAAGTTGATTCCTAAAACGATTATGATTGACACCTATTTCTCCGAAGAGGCGAAAGCTATTGATGCAGCAGAGGTGATCATAGCGGATAGCCAGGCGCAGATTGACGAATTGCTAGTAAGTGCTGAGGATGGCTCAGCCGTTGCCGAACTGATGGATGAAAAGGGCAAGGTTTCGACTAAGGCTTTGAAGGCCGCAATTGAGGAGATCCGCAGTAAAATCCAATCCGAGGAAATCAGCGAACTGACTGCATTGCTGGCATTGCTTCCTATGAAAAAGAAAGATATGGAGACATACTTGACAAAACACCCGCTGTGCGTATCTGCCCGAAATGAAAAAGGTAATGTGAACGCTACCAGCATTAAGGCCTGCATTGCCACACTGCGTGAAACGCTTCACGTGCCGGAAATGTATTCCGAGGACTATGAGCAGTTGATGACGCTGTTTGATTTAATTGCAAAAAATGATGAGAAGAAAAAAATGGTAAAAGTTTTGAAAGCCGCCTTGGAGGAAAAGGTTAAGCAAAAGTATACCGCTTTGACTGTGGAAGAAATCAAAGAACTGCTTGTCAACAAAAAGTGGTACGATTCCATTTATAACGGCATTGATGCATTATATTTGGCAATTTCCCATAACATCACTGATCGCATCATCGAACTGGCAGAACGATATGAGGATACCCTTCCAGCGTTGTCTACTCTGGTGGATGATTATGAAGCCAGAGTGAAATCTCATCTGGAAAGGATGGGATTTGTATGGTAAAGGCAGGATACAAGAATACAGAAATCGGAGCCATTCCCGAAGAATGGGAAACTAAAACATTTGAAAACTGTTTTACCATACTCCCAAACAACACACTTTCCCGTGCTGAATTGACTAATAATGGCGGAGAAGTTCGCAATATTCACTATGGAGATATTCTTATAAAATATCCTTCAGTTTTAGATTGCGCATTGGAAAGTATCCCCTATGTCAACTCTGCAAATGTGGCAAAAATAAGCAAAGGCTTCTTGCAGAATGGCGATATTATATTTGCCGATACAGCAGAGGATTCGATTGTAGGCAAAGCAGTTGAAGTGACCGGAATCAAAGATGACAAAATCGTATCAGGTTTGCATACAATTCCATGCCGTCCTAATGCTTCCAATATGTTTGAGCGGAAGTGGTTGGGATACTACATCAATCATGCTGTCTATCATGACCAATTGTTGCCGTTTATTACTGGTACAAAAGTATCAGCTATTTCCAAAGGTGCCATTTTGGAAACGGTCATTGCTATTCCGCCCAAGGAAGAGCAGCAAAATATCTCCACTGCCCTCTCTGACATTGACTCCCTTATTGTGAGTCTTGAAAAGCTGATAGCAAAGAAAAAAGCCATCAAACAAGGAGCGATGCAGGAGCTGCTGACAAAAAAAAGACGCCTGCCTGGGTTTAGCGGCGAGTGGAAAGTTGTCACGGTTCGTGAAATCGGCAAAATTGTGACTGGCTCAACTCCATCGAGGCAGGTGGGGCAATATTGGAACGGAGATTTCTGCTGGATAAGCGCACAAGATTTTAATGGCAAGTATATAAAAAATACAGCAGAAAAAATCAGCGATGAAGGAAAATCGCGATGTCGTATATTGCCCAAAGGCACAGTGCTTGTAACGTGCATAGCGTCTATTGGACTTAATAGTATAGCTTTAATGGAATGTGCAACTAATCAGCAAATTAATGCAATAATTTGTAATGATGGTTATTATAATGAATTTGTTTATTATCTTATATCCCATAACGAAAAAAATATGAGGTTACTTGCAGGGCAAACAGCCTTTCCAATCATTAGCAAGAAACAATTTGAAGAATTTACGCTTTACTTACCACTTGACAAAAAAGAACAAGTTTCGATTGCAACAGTTCTATCTGATATGGATAATGAAATTGAAGCATTAGAGAAGAAATTGGCAAAATACAAAGGGTTCAAATCTGGCATGATGAGCGAATTGTTTACTGGCCGTATCAGACTGATAGACAAGGAGAAATCGTAATGGATTATGTGGGAAAGCCTGAAGCTGTAACACAGAAGCATGTCATTGAGTTCTTTCGTACGAAACTGCTCTACAACTACATCGGTAATCTGAAAGAACAGGCAAATCGCAATATTGACGAAGAAAAGCTGGTTGGCTGGCTCACCGCCCACGGCTATTCTGCTGCGATTGCCATCCGTGCCGTGGAGGAGCTAGTCAAAGCTGCCGCTAATCTGCAGGAGGGGCTGTATTCAGCCAATCGAGCGGTCTATCAGCTTCTGAAGTACGGCGCAAAAATCAAGGAAAATGCAGATGAAAACGAAATCACCGTATATTTCATTGACTGGGAGAATCCCGAAGAAAACCTTTTTGATATTGCCGAAGAGGTCACTGTGGTAGCCAAAAACGAAAAGCGACCGGATCTGGTGGTTTATCTGAACGGTATCGCTGTGGCGGTGATCGAACTGAAGAAAAGTACGGTATCCGTTTCTAATGGCATTCGACAGAATTTGACCAATCAACGGGAGATGTTCATTCAGCCATTTTTCACCACCATACAATTTTGTATGGCCGGCAACGACAGTGAGGGCCTGCGGTATGGTACCATCAAAACGCCGGAGAAGTATTATCTGGAATGGAAAAAAGACGGTTTCACGGAATATCCCGACGAGCGAAATGAGATGGATGTTAAAATTGAGGAAGTCTGCGAAACCATCTCTAATAAGCTTGATTGCGCTTTGTATGCCATGTTCTACAAGTTTCGGTTCTTAAACCTGATTCATAACTTTGTGATTTTTGATAAGGGTCAAAAGAAAGTCTGCCGTTATAATCAATATTATGGCATGATGAGGGCGCAGAAACGCCTTGCCACAGGTAAGGGCGGTATTATCTGGCATACCCAGGGCAGCGGCAAATCTCTGACGATGATCTGGCTCTCCAAGTGGCTGCTTGCCAACATCCCCACTGCGCGTGTTTTGGTTGTTACCGACCGTGACGAACTGGATGAGCAAATCGAGAAAAACTATAAGGGTGTTAACGAAACAATCATCCGTACCAAAAGCGGTGCAGATCTGTTGGCGCGGCTGAACTCCCATGAGGATAGACTGCTCTGCTCCCTGATCCATAAGTTTGGCAAGCGTGGCGGCGAAGCTACGGAAAAAGACTATGATAGGTATATTGAGGAACTGAAAGCATCGCTCCCCAGCAACTTCATTGGCAAAGATGATATCTATGTCTTTGTGGATGAGTGCCATCGTACCCAATCCGGCAAATTGCATCTGGCTATGAAAACCATTATGCCCAACGCCATTTTTGTTGGCTTCACCGGGACCCCCCTGCTCAAGGCTGACAAGACGGCCAGCATTGAGGTGTTCGGTCGGTATATCCATACCTACAAATTTGATGAAGGTGTGGCAGATGGTATCGTCCTTGATCTGCGTTATGAGTACCGGGATATTCCCCAGGAGATTATGTCCCAGGCAAAAATCGATGCATGGTTTGAAGCAAAAACTCGTGGCCTGATGCCGAGGGCGAAAGCCCGGTTGAAACAGGTTTGGGGCAATATGCAGACAGTGTATAGTTCCCGATCCCGCTTGGAGAAAATCGTCTGTGATATCATATTCGATTTTGAAACCAAGGCTCGTTTGGCTGACGGCAGCGGCAATGCCATCCTGGTGGCAAATGATATTTTGACTGCCTGCAAATATTACGAACTGTTCCAGCAGAAGAATTTCAAGAAATGTGCCATCATTTCTTCCTATGAGCCTAACACAGGCGATTTGCGTACGGAAACCGTCAGCGATGATGAGGAAACCGATGCTTTTGAAAAGTATCGTATATATTTGCAGATGATCGGTATTGACCCGAACACTACTGATAAAAATGGTATTGCAAAAAAAGTAGAAGAATTTGAAGCGGCTGCAAAAAAGAAGTTCATTGATGAGCCGTACAATATGAAATTGCTCATCGTGGTGAATAAGCTGCTAACCGGCTTTGATGCACCTCCCTGTACATATCTTTACATAGACAAAACTATGCATGATCATGGCCTGTTCCAGGCTATTTGCCGTGTCAACCGTTTGGATGGCGAGGATAAAGACTTCGGTTACATTGTTGACTATAGGCAGCTTTTTGGAGACCTGTCCGCCGCCATGAAAAAATATACTTCCGGCGCTTTTCGAGGGTATGCAGATGAAGATGTTGAAGGTCTGTTAAAGGACAGGAAATCAGAGGCACAGAAACGGTTTGAGAAACTTTTGAATGAACTGGAGGAACTGTGTGAGGGCGTGCCTTATCCCAAGGAAGAAATTGACTATCTGCACTATTTCTGTGGTGAAAATGGAGTTGACGTGGACAATGACGAAGCATATGCGCGAATCCGTGAACGCCTGTACCGTTTGGTGAATTCCCTCATCCGTGCGTATGCTGAAGTGAAGCCCTTGTTGGGCGAACTGGGTTATACAGAAAGCCAGCAAGAGCAGTATGATAAAAGCGTAAAATTTCATGTTGCGTTAAAGGCTACCATTGGGCGTTCAAGCGGAGATTTTATTGATCTCAAAGCATATGAGCCCGGTATGCGCTACCTGATTGACAACTATATCGTTGCCGAAGACGCCAAAGTAATTAAAAATTTTGATGACTTTACTCTTCTGGATTTCATTCTGGATCAGCGGGAAAAAATTGAAGGTGATGGTTCTAAACCAGGCGAGCAGGAAAGTGCAGCCGAGGCAATTGAGAACAATATTCGTAAAAAAGTTGTCGAGAAAATGGTTCTGAACCCCAAATACTACGAAAAGATGTCCGCTGTTTTGGAACGGCTTATTCTGGAACGAAAGCAGGGTGTTATAATATACGCACAATTGCTGGAGAAATATATACAACTGGCTCGTAATGTTACCAAGCCAGAGGAAAACGAAAGGTATCCTGAAAAGGTTCGACATAGTGCGGCAATGAGGGCGTTATATGACAACACTGGCTGTGATGTAGACTTGGCCGAAGCACTTCATGCGGCAGTGATGCGATCTAAAATGGACAGATTCCGAAACAATCCTGTTAAGGAACGCCGTATCAAGCGTGAGTTGCTTAAAATTCTCAAGAGCAAAGACGAGGTCGAGCGTGTGTTTAAGATTATCGTAGAACAAGAGGAGTACTAATGCAGATAAAGGTAAATGGCATAGAAGTGTCAGTAACGAAATAGCAATAAAAAATATGCACCTCTATTTCAAGCACCCGAGGGCCGTAATTTGACCGGGCGAATTGGCCTGGTGGATACTAAACTCCCATCAACGAATCGATCATGTTGTCTGACAGATTGGAAAACAATACAAAAGAAGAGCTAGGCAGGAACATTTCCTGCCCGGCTCTTCTTTTTATCCCTTCTGCTTTTGAAGGACGGGTGAAGATCTCCTGTAATGTGAAATTTTACATTACAGGAGGGTGACCTGTGCGCTACAAGAGAAAAGGGCGCATGAATTGCGGGGAGAACGATAGATTTAAAAGGGCTCACGATTTTTACGAAGCATTGCTTGGAGCTCCTCGATGGAAAGAATTTGATCTTTTTTCCGATGGACCATACGGTGGCAATTGGAACAAAGGGGTTTCATCTCTGTGGCGGGGTTGACAAGGCTCTCGCCTTGCATTTGTGAGAGGGGAATAAGATGATGTACCTCAATATAATCACGGCCCCATGGTCCATATGTTTTTTCAAAATCGAAGCCACACACCGCGCATTTGGTTCCATGAATTTTGATACATGCTTTACGGTTTTTAGGGTCGCGTTCGTACCGCGTCGCATAGGATTTTTTCCCAGCTCCCTCCAGACTAGGAGCGGAGGTGGCATCACTGAAAGTCTCTCCTTCCAGAGCAATATCTGTTTCCAAGTGCTCAAAGCCGAGGAGTGTCAATTCATAAGCATCCTGGCCGCACTTTGAAAATCTGAGGAATGGAAACTGCGCAGGGGTGAAAGAATCACCCTCGGGGCAATAGGCTTGGAGCTTTTGTGCCAAATCGCCATGCCAAAAAAGCCGTGTCCTTCCGTTTTGAAGGCGAACGGTAGCTTTATAGGAAGCATCTTCCCAAAGAAAGAGGAGTTCTTTTTCCTCCTTTCCTTCCCAATGATCTACGCCCCAAAACCACCGAGCTTTTTTGGGAATTCCTGAACCGCGATACCGAAAAACAGACAAATCTGTTAGTTTAATTGCCACCCGATCATTGGGTATCTCCCAGGAGTAGTAATTGCCTTGCCTTTGTGTCTGCTCGGATACAGCCGATGGCAACATACACAGTCGCCGCACCTTTTCCGGCGGATCCCAATGGAGAATTTGCCACTGAAAATTGACGGGGCATTCCTTTTCAGGATCGTGGTTCACATAGGCGAGCTGTCCCAAGTAGAGATAGGAATTTTGTCTAGTATTTTGCCGGAAGAAGAGATAGATATGATTGCGGGCTGCATCGTGTTGGATCAGAGTGCGAATGACGGAGCTGGACAGACTTTGGTGGGGTTGTGATTGCCAGGATAGGATACCATCGGGGGTGATGGTTTCGATAAATTGATGTCCCGCTTGTTTACTGCCCAGAGTGACAAAGAAAACAAAGTCATCGGTACCCTTGATATGAACAATGCCGTGGAGGCCCCAGGTGCCGGATTGCGGTGTAAATTTTTCGCTTGGACAAAAGGTATGGTGCACTTTTTCTCGGGTGTATTTTTGGTATAAGGTAAAAGAGGGCATTCGATCAACTCCTCTCGGGAAACTAGGGAACTATAATTTCATTATATTTTTTTATTGGGTCGAAATTGGTCGTTCCTCAGAGGATTTATGGTAGTTTCCTCGATTTTGGAGGAGAATTGCATCACTTTAGTTAGTGCAGCCCCATGTTTCCGCAATAGAAGGCCGCCGCACCGTCATGTAAGTGACAGTGCGGCGGCCTTTGCACAGAATATTGTGGCAATCTGACCTGTTAAGATTACTTGCCATGGTATAACTGATGGCTATTTCTTCCGCTTTCTGGAGAGGAAGACCGCTGTTCCAGCAGCGCCCGCCATGAGCAGCAGCGCTATCGGCAGCGCCGACGCGTCGCCCGACTGCGGGTTCTCTTTCCCAGTGCCAGGCTTTGCCGTCCCTTCCGGCCACTTCCAGTCGGAGCTGTGTCCGCCCGGGATAGATGGCTTCGTGGTGGTAGGTTTCGTCGTGTCCGCGGGTTTTGCACGGGTGACGACAATCGTATAGATGTTGTCTTTCTCTCCCATGACGAGCTTCACTTCGATGGTGTTCTCTCCCACATCGAGAGCGATGGCCTCGGAGAAGACGCCGCTTTCCACAGCCTTGCCGTTCACAGTGACTGCCATCTCGCCGGAGTAGAAGGGTTTGACCTGGATGGAGTCGGTGGCATTGCCGACAGAGGCGGTGTAGGCGTTGACATCCTTGTCGAAGCTGGGTTTCAGTACGCCCTGAGAGAGTTCCAGGCCATCCAGGAAGGGAGTCTCGGTAACAGGAGGTTTCTTGTCCTCTCTGGTGACCTTGATGGTGTAGGTCTTCTCTCCTGCGACGACGGTGATGGCGTTCTCGCCGACGCTCAGGGAGATACCGGCGGAGTATTCACCGGAAGCCACTTCCGTGCCGTTCACGGTGACGGCCGCATCGCCGGTGTAGGTGGGCAGGACCTTGATGGAATCCACAGAGTTTGCCACAGTGGCGGTGTACTCTGTGACTTCAGTGCTAAAGTTGGGCGCTAAGGTGCCGGTGGAGAGAGCCAAACCTGTAAGCACAGTGGGAACCGGAGCTGGCTCCTCGCGGGTGACCTTGATGGTGTAGGTTTTCTCGCCCGCGACAACGGTGATGGTATTCTCGCCAACGCTCAGGGCAATATCGACGGAGTAAGCGCCGGAAGCCACTTCCGTGCCGTTCACGGTGACGGCCGCGTCGCCGGTATAGGTGGGCAGGACTTTGATGGAGCCCACGGAGTTTGCCACAGTGGCGGTGTACTCGGTCACATCGGCGGAGAAGTTGGGGGTGAGGAGGGCCGAGGACAGGGTCAGGTCGGTGAGAACCGTCGGAACCACAGGATCGGGTACGGTGCGGTCCATGGCCTTCATGGAATAAACGTCCAGATCCAGGGTGGCTGTGCCGTTACTAAAGAACTCCATGCCCGCATTGGAAAGATCGTTATAGAAAAATCCCTGGATGCCGACTTCGCCGTCGTTGCCGTAGACGTCGTAGCAAATCTGGTCTAAGAGCATCCGCAGCTTAATCTTGTTGCCGTCCATGACGGTCATATCCGGCGTATAGACGCCGGCGGCGCCGTCGCCGTCCGAGGTGGTTTTGTCCACATAGAGCTTGCCGTCGTTTTTATTGTAGGTGATCTTGAGCTGACGGCCGCCGCCTACCCGGAGTTTAAAGCCCACTTCGGTGGCGGTGCCCAGGGTGATGGTGGCGTCCATGTCGCAGTTAAAGGACTGGAAGTCCTTGAGCACATTTTCACTGCTCTCATCCACCTGGACGTCCTTGAGGGACAAAATCTTCTCATCCCGCATGGCGTCGACTTCTGCGGCGGGGTAATTGAAGAGCTGGGGCTTGCCGTTTACGGTGCGCAGCGTATTTTCGGTGGGCAGGGACTGGGCGGAATTCCAGATTCTGCCCGGTACATTGCCGCCTCGTTCACGAATCCAGCTCACGCCGATGCGGCGGCCGGAAGGCTCGTCGGAATAGGTCTGGGTGGCGTAGAGCTCCGGCTCCGGGATGCCGGGGAATTGGTCGGCGATGCCGTTGAGGGGACGGATGTTTTCAGTCTCCGGGACAAACATGACGGTGTCTTCGCCGGTCTTCTCCATGTGGCCGACGATGTAGAAGACGCCGCCGCCCCGGAAGACCCACTTGACATTATTCTGATCGCCGTCCAGGGCGAGGGGGTAGAGGTCGGGGCACTCGGAGCCAAAGGCAGCGCCATGGATGTCCATGACCTGTCCGCTGTGCTTCCAATCCTTGAGGTTGTGAGAGGTGAACAGGTGGACATGGGGGCTGCGGTAATCGACGGTGACCATGACCCAGACGCCGCCGTTTTCCATGGAAGCGTCTTCATACCAGAAGACGCAGGGATCGCGCATCTCGGGGCCGTAGACGCCGCCCGGGTTTGCGACGACGGGGTTGTTCGCGTATTTGATGAGGGTGCGGCCGTTGTCTTTGGAGTAGGCCATACTCTGGACAAAACCGTTGGTGTTGGTGTAGAAAAACACCATTCTCGCCCCCGGCGCCGTGTAATCCGGGCTTGTGGGGTCCTCCTCAAAGAGGCCGGAGGTGTTGTTCCAGTCGATGACGCCGGAGCCGGAGAAGATGACGCCCAGCTCGTCGGGGGTGATGGCCAGGGGCAGCTCCTTCCAGTTGACCATGTCCTTGGAGACGGCGTGGCCCCAGGAGGTGGTGCCGCCCACGCCGCTGTCAAAGGAGCGGTTACACTGGAAGAACATGTGATATTCCCCGGTGACGGAGTTGTAGACTAGGCCGTTGGGGTCGTTCATCTGATGGCGGAAGGGAGTAAAGTGGAAGGTGGGACGGTAGTCCTGATTATAAATGGTATCCTCGTCAAACATCTGCTGAATGTTGAGGGTGTAGATGGCGGAAAGTCCGGAATCGACGTCCCGGGCGACGATTTTGATGACATTCATGTCTTCGCCCAGCGCTACATCCAGCGCCTCCCCGCTCTTGGCGCTCTTGCCGCCGATGGTCAGCACCAGGCCCTCCGGGCACTCGGCGGTGATCTTGACGGAAGCAGTCCCATAGGGGACGCTGCCCATGTAGGTGGTCAGGGAGGGGTCGAACTGCTCGTTCATCTGAGCGCCCTCCACTGTGATGCCGATGACTTTGGGCTCTACGGCGGAATAATAGTTGACGTTGTCGAAGGTGGCGGTGGTGTTGTTGGCCACAATCAGGCCAAACTGGCCGCCCTCAAAGGAGGGAAGGGTAAAGGAGTGGTACAGGGTGCCGTTGATATAAAAATTGGCGGTCTGGGAACCCAGATACTCCACCCGCATGTGGTAGATGGTGGCGGCCTTGTCCGCGTCGGTCATGGCCTTGGTGTTGACAAATTCATCCTTGCCGTCCTTGTGAGCGAAGGCGAAGACGCTGCCGCCCCCTCTGACCGCCATCAGGCAGAACAGGTGGTCGGGCTCGCCCCGATCGTTGGTGGGATGGTCCGGATTCATGACGCCGAAGAGGATACCGGCGGCATCCTGGCCGGCTTTGATCTCCACATCCGCCTCATAAATGAAAGTGTCCTCTTTGGTGATGGCGGTATCTTTGGCATAGGCAAAGGTGTCCTTGCCCGCGTGAACGCCTTGATAGCCGTCCGCCACTTCGCTCCAGGTGCCGTTGAGCGGAGTCCATCCGGTCAGATTGCTGGTAAAGCCGGTGGTGGCGCCGTCGATGGTGTAGTTGACCTGATCAAAGGTGGCGGTGGCGTTGCAGGTGATCAGCCCGAAGTAGCCGCCGGCGAATTCCGGCATGTCTTTGGTATAGATGAGCTGACCGTCCAGATAAAAGCTGAGGGGGCCGTCTTTGACTGCCCGCTCCACCTTGAGCTGATAGGTGGTCTTGTTCTTCTGCTCCTGGGTCAGGGCCACGTCATGAATCCAGTCGGCCTTGGCGTTGGTCTCGGAGAAGATACGGGAGACCCCGCCCCGGTCGACGTTGATGCATATCCATTTCCCCGCGGGATTGCCGGGGTCCTTGACGCCAAAGGCGATACCGCCGGCCTGCTGGTCCAGGCCCAGGGTCATCTTTGCCTCATAGGTGAAGGGGTCGGAGCTGTTCACCGCCTTGGTGGACATAGCGAACACATTGCCGGAGCCGGAGCCCTGGTAGCCGCCGGGCACCTCGGTCCAGGCGCCGCTCACACCCCGCCAGCCGGGCAGGTTGGAGGTGAATCCAGTGCCGAAATCCCCTTCGTCGCTGTACCGGACGTCGGAGAAGGTGGACTGGGTGTCATAGGTCATAAAGCCGAGGTGTCCGCCAGTGTAATATTCGGCGAAGGAGGCGGGCACTTTGACGTCCACTTTTTTTCCGTCCACCGAGACGGAGAAGGCTTTGACAGCGTCCACCGAGATTTTTACGGTGTGGGGGGAGTCCAAGCTGACGCCGGAGGCTGCCAAGACGTTTGTAAACATCCACTCGGCGTTGGCGGGCGCCTTCTCACAGAACATGGTGAGATAGAGGTCATACTTGTCCCCATTTTGTCCGGCATAGAGCTCCACGCCGAAGAAGGGGTGGTTCATATCGCCGCCCGCGTTGGGCGCGCCGAAGGTCAACGTACTCTTGTTGGAGCCGCCCGGGGCGATGAGCATCTTCGCCTCATAAGTAAAGGCTTTGACGCTGGTGGAGGAACCGGCAAAGTTATTGCTGTTTGCGATTCTCTCCAATACATAGCCGTCCTGGGCGTTGCCGGTGACGTTATTTCCCGTCACGCCCGCCAACGGCAGGGTGCCGTCTGCGGCGGCAAAAGCGCCCTCGTCGGTGTACTTGACATTTTGAAAGGTGGTCTGGGTGTTATAGGTCATAAAGCCCAGTGTGCCGCCTTTGTAATAATCGGCGAAGTTCGCCTGGAATTTGACGGCTACCGGATTGCCGTTGACCCAGACGGAAAATTCCTTTTTGGGGCTGACGGAAACTTTTAAGGAATGAAGATCGGTGAGACTGACGCCGGTGCCGGCCAGAACATTCATGAACATATAGACCGGGGTCTGGGGGGCCGTCTCGCAGAACATGGTGAGGTAGAGGTCGTATTTTTCCCCATTTTGGCGGGCGGAAAGCTCCAAGCCAAAGAAGGGCTGGGTGATGCCGGCGCCTTCTCCCGCAGCTCCGAACATCAGCGTGCCAATGTTGGAGCCGCCCGGAGAAAAGAGCATCTGTGCTTCATAAGTAAAGGCTTCCACCTTGGTGGAGGAGCCTACGAAGTTGTTGGCGTTTTCCACTCTGGCCACCACGTAGCCGTCCTGGGCGTTACCGGTGACATTGTTGCCGGCAACGCCTTCTAGGTCGGCAGAACCAGCGGCCACGGCGGAGAGAGCGCCCATGGGGAGCAGGGATACCGCCATTATAATCGCCAGCAGCGCCGGCAGGATACGGCGGGATAAAAGTCCTCTGGATGTTTTGGAATGCAAACGCATGGCTTACTCCTTCTTCTCTTTACGTTTTTGTTGTTAGCCCCCGCAAAAGCGGGTGTCATCCGTTTTCTATTCACCTCCTTTTTTAAATGGGAAAAATGAACAAATTTTGAAAGTCCTTTTCATTATAGAAAAAATAACTTACAAACACAATCTTTGTCCTAGCAAATGCAAAAGTTTGTGGAAATAAGCCAGAAGAGCGGGAAAGGAATTGGTGGAAAAAATGAAAGGTTGTACGCAATAACGGAGGGATGGGCCCACACGGGCCCATCCCTCCCTTCCGTTAGGTTACGATTCGATAGCCTATCGCCAAAGGGAAAGCACCGTGGACGGGAGCACGGCGCTATCCTGGAGGCGCTTATGATATCTTAATTTTTCCGCCCCCATCCTTTCACCGCTTTAACCGGGTCGGTGCTAGGATAAAAGCAGGGAGGAGAGAGCGAGATGATGAACATGGCTTTTTCAGTGCGCGACACCCAGCGGAAGATATCCAAAAGGCTGGCGGTGTTTGAACAGAATCACCCGGACCTCTTTTATCTGTCTATGATTTTGGGGATGCCGCTTCTCATTTTGTTGGCCGTTTTCTCTTTGACCGCGGCTGTGATGTTCCCTTTGGGGTGGTTATTCGGATGGCTGTGAATACCTTTATGCCATCTTTATTTGCCCAGCGTCCCACTTACACCATTTTTATAGCCCGGATGCTAAAATCGGTAGTCGTAGGAGGAAGACACATGAATATTCTGCTTGGCTTTATCGGCTCAGTAGCAGCGGCGCTGCTTGTTTATTATGTCTACATTCTCATGAAGGGGGATGCGCAAAAATGAACGCGGTCATCCAGTACATCCTTTATCTGGGCATTCTCATCCTTTTGGCCATCCCGCTGGGGGGCTACATCAAAAAGGTGATGGCGGGGGAAAAGACCTTCCTGTCCAGAATCCTGACGCCTTGTGAAAACGCCGTTTACAAGGTGATGCATATTGACAGCGGCGAACAGATGAACTGGAAAAAGTATGCGGTGAGCGTGTTGATTTTTTCCGGCATCGGGCTCGTTTTTCTGTTTTTGCTTCAATTATTGCAGGGCGTCCTGCCCGGGAATCCCCAGGGGCTGCCCGGCGTCAAATGGGATTTGTCTCTCAATACCGCCATCAGCTTTATCACCAACACCAACTGGCAAGCCTATTCGGGGGAAAGCACCCTGAGCTATCTGACCCAGGCGCTGGGGCTGACGGTGCAGAACTTCGTATCCGCCGCCACCGGCATCGCCGTCCTGTTTGCCCTCATCCGAGGATTTGTGAAAGTGAAGACCGACGGCCTAGGCAGTTTTTGGGTGGACATAACCCGCATTGTCATCCACATCTTGATACCGCTTAACTTAGTGATCGCTTTGGCCCTGGCGGGGGGCGGCGTCATCCAAAACCTGAAGGGCGGGCAGACCGTGCCGCTGCTTGAACCGGTGGCCGTCAACGCGGAGGGTGAAATTATCGAAAACGCTGTCATCGACGTGGAGACGAACACCGTCACCGTGTTCGGCAAAGCGGTGGAGGACGCCGACATCGTCACCGAGCAGTTTGTCCCCATGGGACCGGCGGCCAGCCAGGTCGCCATCAAACAAAGCGGGACTAACGGCGGCGGATATATGGGCGTCAACTCCGCCCACCCGCTTGAAAACCCCAACGCCTTCACCAATCTCATCGAAATGATCTCGCTGCTTCTCATCCCCGCCGCCCTGTGCTTTACTTTCGGTAGGTGTGTGAAAAATAAGCGGCAGGGCGTGGCCCTCTTTATGGCGATGTTCCTGTGCCTCGTCGTAGCGCTGGGTTGCGTGGCGGTCCGGGAGCAGATCGCAACGCCCCAGCTCATACAGGACGGGGCAGTCGACGTCTCCGCCGTCGATCAGGCCGGTGGAAACATGGAGGGCAAGGAGACCCGGTTTGGCATCGCCGCCTCCTCCACCTGGGCGGTCTATACCACGGCGGCCTCCAACGGTTCTGTCAATTCCATGCACGACAGCTTCACCCCCTTGGGTGGCATGGTGCCCATGCTCCTGATGCAGTTGGGAGAAGTGATCTTCGGCGGCACGGGCTGCGGGCTTTACGGCATGCTGGCCTTCGCCATCCTGACGGTGTTCATCGCGGGACTGATGGTGGGGCGGACGCCGGAATTCTTGGGCAAGAAGATTGAGCCCTATGAGATGAAGTGGGCGACGCTGGTCTGCCTGGCCACGCCCATCGCGATTCTCGTGGGCAGCGGCATCGCGGCGGTCTTCCCCGGCATTGAAGCGAGCCTCAACAATGCGGGCGCCCACGGCTTTTCGGAAATCCTCTACGCTTTTTCTTCCGCCGGCGGCAACAACGGCTCGGCCTTTGCGGGTTTTAACGGGAATACCGTCTTCCTCAATCTGTCTCTGGGCCTTGTCATGCTCTTCGTGCGCTTTTTGCCCATCGTCGGCACCCTGGCTATCGCCGGGAGCTTAGCGCGCAAGAAGCTGGTGGCCGTTTCCGCGGGAACGCTGTCCACCCAAAACCCCATGTTCGTGTTCTTACTTATTTTTATCGTCCTGCTGGTCGGCGCTTTGAGCTTCTTCCCCTCGCTGGCGCTGGGCCCGATAGCAGAATTTTTGAGCAGTATCGGTTAGGAGGCACTGTGATGGCAGCAAAAACAAAGAGGGCTTTCGCCGGGCGGCAGATGCTCGGCAGAGCCGTCAAAGATTCCTTTCTCAAACTGAGCCCCAGAGCCCAGATTCAAAATCCCGTCATGTTCTTGGTCTTCGTTTCGGCCATCCTCACCACCCTGCTCTGGGCGGTATCCCTCTTCGGCGTCCGGGACGCGGACGCTTCCAGCGGCTATATTTTGGCCATCGCCGCGGTGCTGTGGCTGACAAGCCTGTTCGCAAACTTCGCCGAGGCCATCTCAGAGGGCCGGGGCAAGGCCCAGGCCGCCGCGCTGCGGGCTTCCCGCAAAGACGTGGACGCCCATAAAATCCCCTCTCCACAGGAGAAGGAACACTTTACCGCCGTTGCCTCGGCACTGCTCAAAAAAGGCGACCTGGTGGTTGTGCGGGCTGGGGAACAGATTCCCGGTGACGGCGATGTCATCGACGGTGCGGCCTCGGTGGACGAGAGCACCATCACCGGCGAGTCCGCCCCGGTCATCCGGGAGGCGGGAGGCGACCGCAGCGCTGTCACCGGCGGCACCACCGTCCTCTCCGACTGGATTGTGGTGCGGGTGACCAGCGAGGCGGGGGAGAGCTTTTTAGACAAGATGATTGCCATGGTGGAAGGGGCGGCCCGCAAAAAGACGCCCAACGAAATCGCCCTGCAAATCTTTTTGGTGGCGCTGTCTATCATCTTTATCCTGGTGACGGTGTCCCTTTATACCTTTTCCGTCTTTTCGGCCAAACAGGCGGGTATCACAAATCCCACCTCGGTGACTACCCTGGTGGCACTGCTGGTATGCCTGGCGCCCACCACCATCGGCGCGCTATTATCCGCCATCGGCATCGCGGGCATGAGCCGTCTCAATGAGGCCAATGTGCTGGCCATGAGCGGCCGGGCCATCGAGGCCGCCGGGGACGTGGACATTCTGATGCTGGATAAAACCGGGACCATCACCCTGGGCAACCGGCAGGCCTGCGCCTTTCTGCCGGTGGACGGGGTGAGCGAGCGGGAGCTGGCCGACGCGGCCCAACTTTCCTCCCTGGCCGACGAGACGCCGGAGGGGCGCAGCGTGGTGATCTTAGCCAAGGAAAAGTTCGGCTTGCGGGAGCGGCAGCTGTCCGGCAGTCAGGTCCGGTTTCTCCCCTTTAGCGCCAAGACCAGGATGAGCGGCGTGGACTATGCCGGCAGCGAAATCCGAAAGGGCGCCGCGGAGGCGGTCTTCGACTATGTGCGGGCGTCGGGCGGCAGCTGCCCCCAGCAGTGCGACACCATCGTCAGATCCATCGCCTCCCAAGGCGGCACACCGCTGGTGGTGGCCAAGGACCGCCGGGTCCTCGGCGTCATCCACCTCAAGGACATCGTCAAGCAGGGGGTCAAGGAGAAGTTCGCGGACCTGAGAAAGATGGGGATCAAGACCATTATGATCACCGGAGACAACCCCATGACCGCGGCGGCCATCGCAGCGGAGGCGGGGGTGGACGACTTCTTGGCGGAGGCGACGCCGGAAGGAAAGCTCCAGCGAATCCGGGAGCTCCAGGCGAAGGGACACATGGTGGCCATGACCGGGGACGGGACCAACGACGCCCCGGCGCTGGCCCAGGCCGACGTGGCGGTGGCCATGAACACCGGGACCCAGGCGGCCAAAGAAGCGGGGAACATGGTGGACCTAGATTCCTCGCCCACCAAGCTCATCGACATCGTGCGCATCGGCAAACAGCTCCTTATGACGAGAGGCAGCCTGACCACCTTCTCCATCGCCAACGACGTGGCCAAATATTTCGCCATCATCCCGGCGCTGTTCGTGGGCCTTTATCCGGGGCTTTCGGCCCTCAACATCATGGGGCTCCACTCCCCGCAGAGCGCGGTGCTCTCGGCCATCATCTATAACGCCCTCATCATCGTGGCCCTCATCCCGCTGGCGCTCAAGGGGGTCAAATACCGGGAGGTATCCTCGGGTAGGCTCCTCTCCCGCAACCTGCTTATTTACGGCCTGGACGGTCTCATCGCGCCGTTTGTCTGTATCAAGCTCATCGATCTGCTCTTAGTTTTCTTCGGATTGGCATAAAGGAGGCTTTCTCATGCAAATTCTCAAAAAGGCGCTGCCCAAGGCGGCCCTCATCTTTCTGATCTTTACCCTGCTTTGCGGCGTTGTCTATACCGCCGTCGTCACGGGGCTTTCCCGGCTGCTTTTCCCCCACCAGGCAAACGGCAGCATCATCGAGGTGGATGGCAAGCAGTACGGCTGCGAACTCCTGGGTCAGCAATACACCGACGACGCCCACCTGTGGGGGCGCATCATGAAGCTGGACGTCTCCACCTATGTGGATGAAGATGGGAAGAGGCTCCTCTACGCCGCCCCGTCCAATTTGAGTCCGGCCAGCGAGGAGTATGAGGCGCTGGTGGCCGAGCGGGTGGAGAAGCTGCGGGCGGCCAATCCCGATCGGGACACTTCCGCCGTGCCGGTGGATCTGATCACCGGCTCGGGCAGCGGCCTCGATCCACACATTTCACCGGCGGCGGCCGAATATCAAGTCCCCCGCATCGCGAAAGCCAGCGGCAGGACACAAGACGAGGTCCGGCAGATCATAGAGAAGTGCACCGAAGGCCGGTTCCTGGGACTGTTTGGGGAGGAGACGGTCCACGTCCTCAAGGTAAATCTGATGCTCGACGGCATCCTAACGGCATAGAAAAAAGAGGGAAGCGTGTTTTCACGCTTCCCTCTTTATGCAATCTTAACGCCGGCATGCCCCTTTCTAATGGAGCGTTAAATCAGAAACTGCTATACTTTTTCATATTGGAGGTGATGGGCGTGGAAGCACCCAGAATGGAGCCGGAAGAATTTCTGCGGCAGCTGAGACAGGAGGAAAGTACGGCGGGCCGGGGATCCCTCAAGATCTTTTTCGGCTATGCGGCGGGGGTGGGGAAGACCTACGCCATGCTCCAGGCGGCCCACGCCGCCAAACGCCGGGGCATCGATGTGGTGGCCGGGTACGTGGAGCCCCACGCCCGTCCCCAGACGGCGGCCCTCCTCAACGGCCTGGAGGAGCTGCCCACCCGGGAAGTGAAGCAAAACGGCGTCACCCTGCGCGAATTTGATCTGGACGCCGCCATCGGGCGCCGCCCCCAGCTCATCTTGGTGGATGAACTGGCCCACACCAATGCCGACGCCTGCCGCCACCGCAAGCGGTACCAGGACATCCACGAGCTTCTCGACCAGGGAATCGACGTCTATACCACTCTCAACGTCCAGCACATCGAAAGCCTCAACGATCTGGTGGCCTCCATCACCGGCATTACGGTGATGGAGCGCGTCCCCGACTCGGTCTTCGACAAGGCCGGCCAGGTGGAGCTGGTGGACATCGAGCCTAGGGATCTCATCGAGCGTCTGAGCGAGGGGAAGGTCTATGGGAAGACCCAGGCGAAGAGAGCGCTGGGCAACTTTTTTACCCTGCAAAACCTGGTGGCTCTACGGGAAATTGCCCTGCGCCGGTGCGCCGACCGGGTCAATCGGATGTCCCATTTGGGCGGAGGACGGATGAGCTCCTTCTTTACCGAGGAGCACATCCTGGTCTGTCTGTCCTCCTCCCCGTCAAACGCCAAGATCATCCGGACCGCCGCCCGGATGGCCGGCGCCTTCAATGGCAGCTTCACCGCCCTGTTTGTGGAGACGCCGGACTTTGCCTCCATCACTGAGGAAAACAAGGAGCGGCTGCGGCAGAATATCCACCTCGCCCAGCAATTGGGGGCGGCCATCGAAACGGTGTATGGGGAGGACATCGCTTTTCAAATTTCGGAGTTCGCGCGGCTTTCCGGTGTCTCCAAAATTGTCCTGGGTCGCAGCAGCACCCGGCGCAGCCTGGTGCCGGGCCGCCCCTCCTTGACCGAGCGCATCACCCAGCTTTCCCCCAACCTGGACATCTACATCATCCCCGACCAGGATGCGCCGTCCTACCGGGCCCGGCGTCCTTCCTCTCGAAAAGCGGGACTGAGCGGAATGGATCTTCTTAAAAGTGCTGCGGTGCTGGTGGCCGCTACGGGCATCGGGTATCTCTTTTTTCTGTTGGGCCTCAGCGAAGCGAATATCATCACCGTCTATATTCTGGGCGTGCTGGTGACGGCGATCCTCACTTCCCAGCGGGTCATGAGTCTGGTAAGCTCCGTCATCAGCGTCATGCTCTTTAATTTCCTCTTCACTGAGCCCCGCTTTACCCTCAACGCCTACGACCCCCAATATCTTGCCACCTTTCCCATCATGCTGTTGGCGGCGTTTCTCACAAGCTCCTTAGCCGTGCGGATTCAGCAGCAGGCCCGGCAGGCCGCTCGGACGGCCTACCGGACCAAAATCCTGTTTGATTCCACTCAGGCCCTGAGCAGTGAGAAGGACCCTGCGGGCATCATCTCCGTCACCTGCCGTCAGCTGACGAAGTTACTCAATCGGGACCTCCTATTTTATAAGGTACAGCAGGGCGCCCTGCTGCCGCCCCTGCTCTTTCCCGTACACAGCGAGCAGAGTATGGAAGGGTACGCCACCGAAAATGAGCGGGCGGTGGCCGCTTGGGTCTATCAAAACAACCGGCACGCCGGTGCCACCACCAACACCCTGGGCAACGCCAAGTGCCTGTATCTCTCGGTGCGGGTGGCCCGGGAGGTTTATGGCGTCGTCGGCATCGCCATTCCCGACGCCCCTCTCGACGCGTTTGAAAACAGCATCATGCTCTCCATCCTAGGGGAGTGCGCCTTGGCGCTGCAAAACGAGCGGGTGTCCCGGGAGCGGGAGGCAGCGGCGCTCCTTGCCAAAAACGAGCAGCTGCGGGCCAATCTGCTGCGTTCCATCTCCCATGATCTCCGCACGCCCTTGACCTCCATTTCCGGCAACGCGGGCATCCTTCTCTCCAGCGGGGACGATATTCCCAAGGAGAAACGACGCCAGCTCTATACCGATATCTACGACGACTCCTTGTGGCTGATTAACTTGGTGGAGAACCTGCTCTCTGTCACCCGCATCAAGGACGGCACCATGAAGCTGCGTCTGACCACCGAGCTACTGGACGAGGTGATCGCGGAGGCGCTGCATCATACCGACCGGCGACGCAACGAGCACCGCATCCAGATGAGGAGTGGGGATACCTTTATTCTGGTCAAGGTGGACGCCCGGCTCATCACTCAGGTCATCATCAACCTGGTGGACAACGCCATCAAATATACGCCTCCGGGCTCCGAAATCGTCATTGAGACGAAACAGGTAGGCTCCCAAGCGGTGGTGACCGTCTCCGACGACGGGGAGGGTATCCCCGACGACGCCAAGACCCACATCTTTGAGATGTTCTACACCGCACAAACCAAGATCGCCGACAGCCGGAGGAGTCTGGGACTGGGCCTTGCCCTGTGTAAGTCCATCGTCACCGCCCACGGGGGATCCATTGCCGTTTCCGATCGTGCGCCCCACGGCGCCGTTTTTACCGTTACCTTACCTGTGGAGGAGGTCCATTTACATGAATAAACCACTGATTTTGGTAGTCGAGGACGATGCCGCCGTGCGCAACTTGATCGCGACCACCTTAGAAACCCATCAATACCGTTTTCACACCGCACCCACGGGGGAGGCCGCCATTTTGGAGGCGGTCTCCCACAACCCGGAGGTCATCCTCTTGGACTTAGGGCTGCCCGATATGGATGGCATCGAGATCATCCGAAAAATCCGCTCTTGGGCCAAGACCCCCATCATCGTCATCAGCGCCCGCAGCGAGGACACCGATAAAATCGACGCCCTGGACGCCGGCGCGGACGACTATCTGACAAAACCCTTCTCGGTGGAAGAACTGCTGGCCCGGCTGCGGGTCACCTTCCGCCGCCTCAACGACGGGGGCGCGGTCCAGATGGCGGCCGCGGTCTTCCAAAACGGGGCGATGAAGATTGACTACGCAGCCGGATGCGTCTACTTGGATGGGAAAGAACTGCATCTGACGCCGATTGAATATAAGCTGCTGTGCCTGCTCGCCAAGAACGCTGGGAAGGTATTGACCCACACTTATATTACCAAGGAAATATGGGGCACGGCCTGGGACAACGACGTGGCGTCCCTGCGGGTCTTTATGGCCACGTTGCGCAAGAAGATTGAGCCGGACCCCTCCAACCCCCAGTATATCCAGACCCACATCGGAGTGGGGTACCGGATGCTCAAAGTGTAAAAGAAAAAGCCTGAAACGACAGTCATCGTTTCAGGCTTTTTTATGGAGCTGAATACGCAAAATCCGAACCCATCTCTGAGTTCGGATTTGCACTGTTTGGTGGAGACGAAGAGGATCGAACTCTCGACCTTACGGATGCGAACCGTACGCTCTCCCAGCTGAGCTACGCCCCCATATTTTTGAGTGCTTTAATATTATACAATATCTTTTTCAAATTGTAAAGAGAAAAATTGACAAAAAAAGCCCCGTGCCAACAGCACGGGGCTTTTCGCTTAAAAGCTATTTAATGCGGAAGGTTTTGGGCGCGAATTTGTAGACGAGCGCCAGGGCTACTACCATATAGGAGAGGGTGGCGCCCAGCACGATAAAAGCGAAATTGGAGGGCACGGTGTGGATCTGTAGGCACATGTAGCACACCATGTACACCACCACATTGATGATGTTAAACAGCGGATTTTTCATGTCGAGCTCAGTGGTGTAGGGCTGGCAGACGTAGTACAAAAACAGATGGTGCACCGAGAAGAAGAGGGATAGAAACAGGATACAGAGCATGAAAAAGATCATGTCTTTGGGGGACCAGGTGACGCCGCTGAGGAAGATAAGCCCTCCCACCGCCAGGCAGATGGCGGCGGCCAAAATCAGGTTGAGTCCCGCGATGCGGGCCAAACGGATCTGGAAGTTGCGCAGGATGGCGCCACGCTCCCGGTAATAGCTGTACCGAAGCAAACTGATGTCGCAGTTATAAAACATGGCCCGGCAGATTCGCTCGCCGATGGAGGCAAAGTACATAACAAAGCAAAAGGCGGGGAGGAGCCGGGAGAGAACCTGGGAGAAGGTGGGGCGAAACTCGGGAAAGAACAGAAGCGCCGCCCCGCATCCCACGAAAAGAACCGCCACAATCAGCAGCCGCCGGTAGAGGGGGAGCACCAGCATCCGCCGGTGGCGCTCAAAAAAGATGGTGTTGAGGTACCGGTAGCCCTTCTGGTTGCCGTGCTTGCCCGCGATGAGTTCCTCGCCGGTAAAATCGGAGTCCCGGAGCTTGACGTCACGGAAGCGGTTTTGCGCCGCCGTTTTCTGGGGGTCGGCGGAGATTTTGTCATGGACCAGCACGTCCTGTGCCGCCGCCCGGTAGCCGGGATAGCGAAGGATATACCGCAGGGACAAAGCGCCGAGAATAAGCGCCGCGAGGACCGCGGGGAAGAAGAACGCCCATCTCCCCACGGCATAAGCGGATCCCGCCGCCAGAGGCGCATAGGCCAGGATGGCGCCCGCCACCAGCAAAATGCTGATGAGGACATAGCTTGTGCTCAGCACCCGTTTGGTGCGCCGGTAGACGATAAGCTGCAAGGCCTCTCCCATCAGACGGTAGCAGGGGAATGCCAGAATGAGGCCGATGAGCTGCCAGGCGTTGCAGCCGGCAATGATGCCGCCGATGAGGAGGCTGGGCAGGAAGTAGAGAAACTCGCTGCCGTGGTAGAAGAGGACCATAGAGCGGGTGTATTCCTCCGGGTCCATCCCCACTAAACGGATACAGATGAATTTGTTGGGCTTTGCTTCCAGCGCCTTGGGGGCCTGGACGGCGCCCGCCAGACAACTGAGGAAGAAAAATATGTGGAGGAACAAGTCCCCCTGCTGGGCGCGGGTAAAGCCGTCCTCCATCGCCAGCAAGAGGGGGAGGAGCACCATGAGTCCCACATACAGCGCCTTGCAGAAGAGGCGGTAAAGGGCGTAGAAGAGAGCCGCCACCACGGCCAGGCCCTGCTTGAGCTCCATCTGGGCGTAGATGCCGTCGGGGACCGCCTTGCCGATGAGGGGGATACGCTTGACAAAGTAGATCAATCGGTTCGCCATCGACGCCGTGCTGATGTGAAAGACGCCGAGGAGGGTGTTTTTCATATTATTGATGTTCATGGCCGTCCTCATCCTTCAAAATCTCGATGATCTTCTCCTCAAATTCCTTGCTGTGGAGCATGGAGCTGTCCACTGGTTCTAACTGCCCGCCGGTGAGTACCACGATTTCGTCGCACAGGTCGGTGGCCAGCTGCAAGATATGGGTGGAAAAGATGATGATGTGGTCCTTCTTGATTTCTCTGAGCAGTTGCTTCATTTCCAGCGCCACCACCACGTCAAAGGAGGTCAGCGGCTCGTCGAGAAGCATAATCGGGGGCCGGGTGATCATATAACAGAGCAGCTGGATTTTGTTCTTCATGCCGTGGGAATAGCCCTTGATGAGGCGGTGCCGGTCCTCCTTCTCAATCTTGACCAGATCAAAGTAGAAGTCGATGGGCTTGGGGTCGGTGATTTTGTCCTTGTTAATGTCCATGTAAAACTTGAGAAACTCATAACCGGTGAGAAAATCGGGGAGAATGGGGGTGGCAAAAACATAACCAATGTCAGAGGGCAGCAACTCCTTGCGCTCGCCGTTTTGCACAAGCCATGCTTTGCCGGCGTCAGGGGTGAGTTCGTCGCTCAGACAGTTGAAGAGGGTGGTCTTACCCGAGCCGTTGCGGCCGAGTAGACCGTAGATGTTGCCCTTTTCAAAGGTAAAAGACGCGCCCTTGAGCACTTCTTTGTCCCCAAAGGACTTCTGGATACCTTCTAAGATGACTTGCGCCTGACCTTCCATGTGTTTTCTCCTTTTCTTGATAAATGGTTAACAAACTAAATTATCGAAATTTTACCATAGTTTACCCTCCGCCGCAAGGCGGAAAAGGGGGCAAAAAGCCGAAATTCTGCCCGGAAAGGGGCGTGGGAGATAAGGGCATCCCCCGCTCCCCTATTTGCGGGACGGGGGATCATCAGGCTTGGGTAGGAAAGGTCTTGCAATCGGGGAAAAGCAGTGACATAATAAAAGAATCAATCCATAGGGAAAAGATACGCCGGGGGCTGGTATGTCCCGAGGCGCAGATGCCGCGATGAAAGCGGGGAAAGTGAGGATCATGATGCCGATTCGCATTATTGGATATGAGCCGGAGGATATCGAGGACCCGAAACCGGACGTGGTCAACGTCTGGTACGACGATTATGTCAACAAATGGACCGTCCAGGTCATCGACGAGGCGGGAGATCAGTTCGGCGATCTGGAATTTATGGTCGACGAGGCCGCCGCATTGCAGCGTAAGCGGGCTCTGGAAGGGGAGATCGTTTTGCAGCGCCACGTCTGGGAGCAAAAGCAGATGATCTACGGCGGCTCCTTTGAAGAGGACGAATAGAGCACAATAACATCATAGAAACAAAGACAGCAGCCTTTTGTACTAAAAAGTTTTTCCGGCTACTATTATTGGGAGTGGGTTCGGAGAATACTAGCAGTAGATTTGTACAGGAAAGGTTGCTGTTTTATGATGTTTGAGTCTATGCACGAAGGCCACCCGGTCTATGGCAATCTCATCGGCGGGGAATGGAAAGTCTCCCAGTCCGGCCAGTTCATCGACATTCATTCGCCGGTGGACGGCTCCCTGGTGGGGAAGATTCCCGCCATGACCCAGGAGGAAGTAAAGGAGGCCATCGCGGGAACCAAGGAAAACCAGGCGGCGTGGGCGGCGCTGCCGGTCTATGAGCGGGCCAACATCCTCCACAAAGCGGCCAGTCTTTTGGAGGAGCGCTCCGAAGAGATCGCCGACATTTTGGTGATGGAGATCGCCAAGGATAAGAAGTCCGCCCTCTCCGAGGTGACCCGGACGGCGGACCTCTTGCGCTATACCGCCGACATCGGCAAGGGGATGGAGGGCCAGGCCGTCAGCGGTGAAAACTTCCCCGGCGGGTCCCCGGACAAAATTTCCTATGTCAATCGGGTGCCGCTGGGCACAGTGCTGGCCATCTCCCCGTTTAATTACCCGATTAACCTCTCGGCCTCCAAGATTGGCCCCGCCCTCATCGGCGGCAACGCGGTCCTCTTAAAGCCCGCCACCCAAGGGGCCATCAGCGCCCTGCACCTGGCGCGAGCGCTCAATGACGCCGGTGTTCCGGCGGGCATTCTCAATACCGTTACCGGCAAGGGCAGCCAGCTGGGCGACTTCATCGTCACCCAGGAGGGCATCGATTTCATCAACTTCACCGGCAGCACCGAGGTGGGCATGCGCATCTCCCAGCTCTCCTGCATGAAGCCGCTGCTCATGGAGCTGGGCGGCAAAGACGCGGCCATCGTTTTGGAGGACGCGGACCTAGATTTTGCCGCTGACAACATCGTCTCAGGCGCCTACGCCTATTCGGGACAGCGGTGTACGGCGGTCAAGCGGATTCTGGCCACCGACAAGGTGGCCGACGCGCTGGCCCAGAAGCTCAAAGAGCGGATCGAGGCGCTCAAAATCGGCGACCCCAGGGAGAATGCGGTCATCACGCCTCTCATTAGCGACAAAGCGGCGGACTTCGCTCAGGAGCTCATCGACGACGCCTTAGAAAAGGGAGCAACCCTGGTCACCGGCGGGGAGCGGGTCAAGAACCTGTTGTCCCCCACCCTTTTAGACCATGTGACCGCCGATATGGAAGTGGCCTGGGAGGAGCCCTTCGCGCCGGTGCTGCCCATCATCCGGGTCAAGGACGTAGACGACGCCATCGCCATCGCCAACCGCTCCGAATACGGGCTGCAATCGTCGGTCTTCACCCACAATATCGACGAAGCCTTCTATGTGGCCAAGCGCCTGGAGGTGGGCACGGTGCAGATCAACAACAAGACCGAGCGGGGCCCCGACCACTTCCCGTTCTTAGGCGTCAAGGCCTCGGGCATGGGGACCCAGGGGGTGCGCTATTCCATCGAGGCCATGACCCGGCCCAAGGTCATCGCCCTCAATCTGCAAAACAGCTGAGACGGCGGGGATGCCCTTCGGGGCATCCCCTTCTTAGGCGGACAAGCTTTGTGGGGTTTCCACAAGAAAACCTGCCGGCCTTTGACGGGTGAGATAAATTCGCAGAGGAAAGCCCGGTGGAAGAAAATAGGGCTTGTTCCCGCCGGGCCCCGCCTGTTATAATAAAAAAATAGACGGCTCTGACGCCGGAGAATCGCCGGACGAGAAAAAGAGAAAGCCCGGCGGGGAGGAACAAGGGGGAAGACAAAATGGAAATGATGCACAGCCTGCTTAACAATATTGTGGACGTGGCCATCGTGTTTTTTGAGTTTATGGGGGTCATCGTCATCATCGTATCGGGCATCCGGGGCATCATCAGCTATGTTCGCCGGGATCCGTTGACGCGGCTCAATTTGGCCAAGGGCATGGCCATGGGACTGGAATTTAAGCTGGGCAGCGAGATTTTGCGCACCGTGGTGGTCCGTCAGTTCTCCGAAATCCTCACGGTGGCCGGCATCATCGCCCTGCGGGCGGCGCTGACCTTCCTCATCCACTGGGAAATCCGCAACGAGGAGGCGGACAACCACCTGGAAACCATCGACCGCAAGTCCTGGAAGGGACGCCACGACAGCGGGGAGGACGAGGAGAAAGCTGAAAAATAGCCACGGCCTACAAGATGGACGGGCTGCGGAAAAATTGTCAACCGGACAGTCTAGGACAAGGTGCGGGTTTACATTGACGATAGCCCCCATGAAAGGGCCGGGTTGGACTGCATCCACAAAAGAAACAGGGTGCGGGAGAATCGTTGTGCGATATAAAAGAAAAGAAGGCGAACCGCCACAAAAGCGGTCCGCCTTTTAGTATGTCAGAGGGATTTAGCGGGGCAGCGGCCCCAGATGTTCCGCAAGCTCCCCCAAATCTTTAAAGATAAAGTTGGGACGAACATCGCTCGTCTTTAGATCCTCCAGCGTCGTCTCTCCCGAGAGGACCAGGATGGAAGTGATACCGGCGTTTTGGCCCATGGCGATGTCGGTATAGAGCCGGTCGCCCACCATGGCGATCTGTTCCCGGGGAAGCCCCACCTTTTGCAGGATGGCGTCGACGATCTCCTTGTGGGGTTTGCCGATGACCTTGGGACGCCGGCCGGTGGAGGCTTCCACAAAGGCGATGGTGGCCCCGATATCGGGCATGTAGCCGGTTTCGATGGGGCAGTTAAAGTCGGGATGGGTGGCGATATAGGGCAGCCCCGCCCGCACAAAGTCGCACAGCTTCCAGAGCTTATCATAGGTGAGGGCCGTGTCGAAGCCCAGGACCACCAGTTCCGGGTCCTCCTCCACTAAGGGAATGCCCGCCTGCTCAAATTCCCGGGTCAGGGAATCGGTGCCCACCAGAAACACCCGTTTGCCGGGAAAGGCATCCTGTAAATAGAGAGTGGTGGCCTCCCCGGACGTAAAGATTCGCTCGGGGGCCACGTCAAAGCCCATCCGCGCCAGCTTCTCCCGGTAGGCGAACCGGTCCTTGGAGGAATTGTTGGTCAAAAACAGAAAATCCCGCCCTGTTTCCTTCATCTTTTCCACAAAGGCGTAGGAGCAGGGGAAAATCTGGTTGCCCAGATAAAAGGTGCCGTCCATATCCAGTAAAAACATGCGGATGTTTTCGAGTGTGTTCAAGTTCATAGGGCCCTCCCTTTGTGCCGCCAAGGTAATGTGAAAACTAAGTGCCGCGCGTCGCCCACGCCTGTACGCGCTCTTGGGGCGCCCACCGTGCTGGAACGCCGGAGCAGGCGGGCGCTTTGACCCGCCTTCGGTGCTGACCGAATGTTTGGCGGCGAATTTGCCTTGTCCATCATACCCCGACCGGACAAAGGCTGTCAACACCCTTTGCAATTGTTACGGGATATGGTAGGATAAAAGAAACAAAGGAAGGGCAGGGGAACCGGATGGAGGAACAGGCGCTGTTTGCGCATTTGAAGGAGCGCTTCGGCATCGTTTTCAGCGCCCAGCAGTACGAGGCCGTAGTGTCTGGGGGAAAGCCCATTTTACTGCTGGCGGTGCCCGGCGCTGGGAAGACCACGGTGCTGGTGACCCACACCGCCCATCTCATCGCTTGCCGGGGCGTGGACCCCACCCAGATCCTTACGCTCACCTTCAACCGGGAGGCGGCCCGGGACATGGAGGCCAGATTTACGCGGCTCTTCGGCGAGCGGATGCCGGCGCCCCGCTTTCAGACCATTCACAGCTTTTGCTACCAGGTGGTGATGAACAAAAGCCGCCGGGACGGCGTAAGACCCCCGAAACTTGTGGAGACGGTGCTGGGCGGCAAGGTCAACCGCCTGTTTTCCGAGCTTTTCCGCAAGTACAATAACCTTTCCCCCTCCCAGGAGGAGATCGAGGAAGCCAAACAGGCCATCGGCTACGCCAAAAACATGATGCTGGAGCCGGAAAAGATCAAAGAGCTAGACGTCTGCGATCACTTTATGGAGATATTCAATGGCTATGAAAGTTATAAGCGGGAGACGGGGCTCATCGACTTTGACGATATGCTCACCCTCGCCTATGAATATCTCTGCTGCGATCCAAAGCTCCTTGCAAGCGTCCAGGACTGCTACCGCTATGTGCAGGTGGACGAGGCACAGGACACCTCCAAAATCCAGCACGCCATCATCAGCGTCCTCGCCATGAAATCCCGGCAGCTCTTTATGGTGGGGGATGAGGACCAGAGCATCTACGGCTTTCGGGGGGCCTTTCCCGAGGCCCTGCTCCGCTTTCAAAAGGACTACCCCGACGGCCGGATCCTCAAGATGGAGCGCAATTTCCGCAGCACCGACGCCATCATCCGGGACGCTTCCACCCTCATTTCCCACAACAAGGACCGCTATGACAAACAGATGCACGGCGTCCGGGGGGAGGGAAGAGCGGTGGAGCACCATCTCGTCACCTCGGTGGGGGAACAGTATAGGTTTGTCTTACAGGAGATGCGCGCCCTCCCGCCCGGGCGGACGCTGGCGGTGCTCTACCGCAACAACGATTCCGCCATCCCCCTCATCGACCTGATGGAGCGGGAGGGGGTGGGTTTCCGTCTGTGGTCGGGGGCCATCAACCCCATGGACAACGCCGTCACCGCCGACGTGATGGCCTTCCTCTCCTTAAGCGCCGACCCCTCCGATCTGGCGGCCTTTGCCCGGGTGTTCTTTAAGACCTCCTGTTTTATCTCCAAGGAAGTCTACGCCTTTGTCAAAGGGAATCACCGCCCCGGCGTCAGCGTCTTTTCACTCATGCAGGACGCGCCCTACAAGGGGCGGTGGGACGATTTAAGGCAGCTCTCCGAGCGGATAGAACGCCTCAAGCTGCTGCGCCCGGCCGACATGATCGACAGCGTGCTGTGGGACATCGGCTACGAGCGGTATCTCAGCCGCACCACCCGCTCGGGCAGTCGGTACGAGGCCATGCTCTACAAGATGGACATGCTTCGGGAGCTGGCCAAAGGCTACCGGGACGTCTACGCCTTCGCCGGGTGCATCGAATCCTTCGGTGCGCTGTGCAAAGAGAAAAACAAGGTCCAAAGCCCAGTGACATTGTCCACCGTCCACGCCAGCAAGGGCCTCGAGTACGACGAAGTCCTTCTCATCGACTTGTTGGAGGGGCGCTTTCCCTCCGATGTGGCCATCCAAAGCCATGTGGAAGGGGAGCGCGGGGCCATTGAGGAGGAGACGAGACTCTTCTATGTAGCCATGACCCGGGCCAAGGACCGGCTTGTCCTGGTTGTCAGCGACGAGATTTCGAGGAAAAACAGCAAGGTGTCCCGGTTTGTCCAGATGACCAAGACCCCGCCCGAGCGCCCTTTACCCAAGACGGCCCCCCGGCCTCAGTCCACCCAGCCGCCCCCTCAGCTCGCCGGCGGGGAGCGGGTGCGCCACCCCCTCTTTGGGGAGGGGGTTGTCCAGGCGGTAACCAGGGAGCGGATCACGGTGTCCTTTGACGGCCGAGTCCGGGAACTGGACGCGGATATGTGCGTCAAAATGCGGCTGCTGACCCTCATCACTTAGATTAGAAAGGAAGCGGGAACATGGGAATCGACATCATCAATATCATGGAATATATCGGCATCGTATCCTTCGCCGCTTCCGGGGCGTATGTGGCCATGGGGAAGCGGATGGACGTCTTCGGCGTGTTTGTCATCTCCGTGGTGACTGCCCTGGGCGGCGGCATGATGCGGGACGTGATCATGGACGTGGGCGTGCCGGTCTTCTTCCGCAGCTATACGGGCATCCTGCTTGTCCTTATCACGGCTACCGCCGTCATGATTTTGGGGGACAAGCTGCGCTATCTGCTGCTCATCCCCCTCTTTGACACGGTGGGGCTGGCGGTTTTCGCCATCGATACCGGCGTCAAAGCCATCGAGACGGGGTACAGTCTGCCCGAATTCGTCTTTGTCTCCGTTATCACCGCCGTGGGCGGCGGCGTCCTCCGCGACCTGCTCTGTCAGCGGGTGCCGGTAATTCTCCGGCGTGAAATCTATGCGCTGGCCGCCCTGCTGGGCACGCTGGTGCTGTGGTTTTTGCACCCCTATCTGGGACTGATGCCGGCGGCCTATGTTTCCATTGGCGTCATCGTGGTGGTGCGGATGGTGTGCGCCTACTTTAAAGTGAACTTGCCCATCGCGAAGCTGAGAAAGTCCAAGCGGTTTACTCGATGATTTCGATGGTGGCGCCCCGATTGACCGACCGCTGGGTTAGCATGGAGCGGAGGTTGGCAGTGACCAAGGAGAGAAGGTTGATCAGCGTTTCCAGGTCGCGGTGGGTTTTGTCCTTGCCCAGGCTCAGCGCCAACAGGGAGGCCAAAGCCACCACATCCTCCTCACTCAAACGGATTTTGCTGGTGCGGGTGGGGCGGTTGCCCCCGCCGTCTCCCTCAGTGGCCGCGTGATCGTAGTGGGAGGAAGCCACATAGGCGATGGAATTATCGAGCAATGGACCACCCCCTTTCGGAGTAGTATATGAAAAACAAGAGAAAAACGCCCCTTGCCGGTTCCCCGGCAGGGGGCGTTTTTGGCATTGGAAAGGGGAGGGTTACACGGTGACGTCGATGTCCACCTCCCGAACACTGGTTTTTTTGGCGATATAGCCGGTGATAAAGGGCTCAAACTGAAGAAAAAGCCGCAAATCCTCCCGGGAAGCCAAAGCGCTCGGACGCGCCCGGAAGGCACAGAGCTCCTGGAAGCGATAGCCCGCCGCCTGGTGGGAAAATCCGGTGAGGCGTCTGAGCTCCGTCACCGAGTCCACCGCGCAGAAGTGAAGCACCACCAGCGGGCCCAACAGCTCCTTGGCAAGGGCGTCGGCCTGCGCTTCCAGCGGGTCCTTGCCCCCTGGGAGGGGCGCCCTGGAGCCAAAGGCATCCTCTTTCCCGTAGTGGAGCAGGATGTGGCTGAGCTCATGGCAGAGGGTCCACCGGATGCGCCCTTCCGCAGCCAGGTCGTTATAGAAGACGGTGAGCTTCCCGTCGATGGGGAAGGTCATGCCGTCGGGGCCAAAGCGCTCGAGCAAATAGGGGAGGCTCTTCCCCGAAGCCTCGCTGTACTGGCCGTAGGTGAGGACCGGCACGCCCATGTCCCGGAGAATTTGGAGGGGGGAGACGGGCAGGGAGCGGATTCCCGCCTTTTGAAAGACGTCCAGGGCATGGAGCATGGCGTCGGCCTCCTTTTAGGAAAGTGTCGCGTTATTCCTTGTCCTTTCCCTCCTCGGAAAAGAACATCCGGCTGATCTTCTCGGCATCCCGCTGATCCTCCTCGCTGATGGGGCTGACGCCGCCCCGGGCCGCGATGGGGGCACTGGCGGGTAGATGCAGGTGGGTGATGGCGTCGAAGCCGCCCTTGGAGACGGGAATGGCGCCGCCGCCGCTTTCGCAGTAGGAGAGCTGGGAGGCGGTGGAGGCGTTGACGGTGGCCTTCCCCCGGCTGTCCAGCCGCCGGAAGTTGAGAATGAGCCGGCTCTCCTCCTCGTCGAGCTGCAATGCCGGCTGACGGATGTCGGTGCGGCAGAGCAGGTAATCGGTGGAGACGTTGAGCACGTTGGCGATCCGGCACAACACGGCGTATGCCGGCTCCCTGGCGTCGGCCTCGTAGTTGCGGTAGGTGTTGTAGGGCAGTTCCACCTTTTGACAAAACTGTTGACGGGTGTATCCCTGCTCCTCGCGGAGCTCGACCAGACGTTGTCCGAATGTCATGGAAAAACACTTCCTTTCTCTCTGCCATCATTATACTACATGTAAATTCAGAACGCAATATTATTTTTTCATTTTTGGAGAATATTTTTCAAAAAAGACTTGATTTTTGTTCGTAACGAGTTATAATAGAGTCAAAGAGAAAACAAAACGAGGAGGAAAGCACCATGACGATCTATAAAAATATGGAACGGATGAGAATAGAGCACAATATGACAAGAGAGGCGCTGGCTAGAGAGCTTGGCATCACTGCCAGTAAGCTCCGCGGTTGGGAGATCGGCCGGGAGCCCATTCCCTCCGACAGCCTGATGGCCATGGCCGACCTGTTCGATTGCAGCGTGGACTACCTGTTGGGCCGCAGCGGCCGGGTGGAATACGTTGTCCGTTACGCATCATAATCTCCGATCCCCCTTGGAGTGCTATATGATGAACCTTTTGCAGCATCCCGCAATTCTCTCACAAACAGAGCAAACGCCCCGCACTTAAACGTGCGGGGCGTTTGCCTTTATTCCACCAGGCCGTCGATATACCGGCCCAAGAACTGCCTGGCAAAGTCGGAGAGCTGCCCGGCGCACTCCCCCCGGCGCAGCCTTGTGACCACCAGGCGCTCCTCGTGGGAAAGGTGACCGGCGAGGCGGCGGCGGATTCCCAGCGCCGTGTAGCGGGAGTGGAGCAGATGGCAACCACAAAAAATTTCGATGGTTTCCCCCAGTTCCTCCAGGGCGGCAAAGAAGCCGGGGTGCTCCTCATCGGTGAGGAGGACGCAAACAAGGTAGAGCATTTAGATGAGCTTTTCGATGGAAGAGGCGATGTCCTCGGGCAGGGTGGTGGGCTCGAAGCGGGAGACCACGTCGCCGTCCCGGCTGATGAGGAACTTGGTGAAGTTCCATTTGATGGCGCTGTCGTTTTGGTAGTCGCCCAGCTCCTGGCGGAGGATTTCGTCGAGTTTGGCCGCGATGGGGTGGCGCTCATCAAAGCCCGCGAAGCCCTTCTGGGAGGTCAGATAGGCGAAGAGGGGGGAAGCGTCGGGGCCGTTTACCTTGACTTTGGCAAACAGGGGGAAGGTGACGCCGTAGTTTTTCTGGCAGAACTGCTCGATGGCATTGTTGTCCTCCGGGTCCTGCTCGTGAAACTGATTGCAGGGAAAGCCCAGGACGACGAAGCCCTTGTCCTTGTATCGCTCATAGAGCGCTTCCAGCTCTCCCAGCTGGGGAGTAAAGCCGCATTTGCTGGCGGTGTTGACGATGAGCATCACCTTGCCGCGGTAGGGGGCCAGGGTCGTTTCCGTCCCCCCGATGGTCTTGACGGGAAATTTAAAAATATCCATGTAACACACTCCTTTCCGATAGTTTTTGAAAAAAAGAGGTGTTTATGCAAAAAGTGGGAGGTCGCGCCATACAATTGAAAGGAGTCCGCCTTGTTGTACAGCGAAAAGCGAGGCAAATGCTCGTACAATTTGAATAAAAATTTAAATAATTGTTGAAATTTTTAAGAAGAAGAATATAATAAAGGTGGACCATAGAAGGGAGGTCTTATGATGAGTATCACATTGCTGGCACCGCTTGGTTCCGTGCTTGCGCTGCTGTTCGCACTGTACCTTGCCAGACGGGTGCTCAAGGAAAATGAGGGAACGGATCAGATGAAAAAAATCGCGGACGCGGTGAGGAAAGGGGCCAGTGCCTTTCTCAAACGGCAGTATGCGGGCGTAGGCATCTTTTTTGCCGTGATGTTCGTCATCCTGCTGATTCTCGCCCTGACCGGACATTTGACCATTTTTGTTCCCTTTGCATTTGTCACCGGCGGTTTTTTCTCCGGCCTCTCCGGCTTTATTGGGATGAAGATCGCCACGGCGGCCAACAGCCGCACCGCCAACGCCTCCCGACTGAGCCTCAACTCCGGGCTCAAGGTTGCCTTTTCCGCTGGAGCGGTGGTGGGCTTCGTGGTGGTGGGTCTGGGATTATTGGACATTTCCTTCTGGTACTATTTCCTCAAATTCTGGTACCGTGACCTGGCGGCCACCGCCCAGGTGCAGGCCATCACCTCGGCCATGCTGACCTTTGGCATGGGCGCTTCCTCTATGGCGCTGTTCGCCCGTGTGGGCGGGGGCATCTTCACCAAGGCCGCCGACGTGGGCGCGGACCTGGTGGGCAAGGTGGAAGTGGGCATCCCGGAGGATGATCCCCGCAATCCGGCGGTCATCGCCGATAACGTGGGGGACAACGTGGGCGACGTGGCCGGTATGGGCGCGGACCTCTACGAGTCCTATGTAGGCTCCATCATCTCCACCGGGGCGCTGGCGGTAGCGGCGGGTCTGGGATTTTCAGGTGTTTCCATCCCCATGGTGCTGGCGGCCATCGGCATCCTCGCTTCCATTATCGGCTCCCTCTTTGTCAGCACCAAGGAAAACGCCAGCCAAAAACAGCTCTTAACTTCCTTGCGCCGGGGGGTCTGGGTGAGCGCCGCCCTCATTGCGGTCGCCGCCTTCCCGTTAATCTACTTTGTGCTGGGCAAGGAGCATCTGGGGCTCTATTTCGCGGTGCTGTGCGGCCTCATTGCCGGTATCCTCATCGGCTTTGTCACCGAATACTTTACCTCCGCCGACTATAAGCCAACCAAGCGCCTCTCCTCCACGGCGCTGACTGGGTCGGCCACCGTCATCATCGGAGGACTCTCATTGGGGATGCTCTCCACCGTGCTGCCGGTACTCATCGTGGGGGCGTCCGTCCTCATCAGCTACTTTGTTTCGGGCGGCGGCGCGGCCTTTAATATGGGGCTCTACGGCATCGGCGTCTCGGCCGTGGGCATGCTTTCCACCCTGGGCATCACCCTAGCCACCGACGCGTACGGCCCGGTGGCCGACAACGCCGGCGGCATCGCGGAGATGGCGGCGCTGGGTGACGATGTCAGAGCCCGCACCGACGCGCTTGACTCCCTGGGCAACACCACGGCGGCCACCGGCAAGGGCTTTGCCATCGGTTCGGCGGCCCTGACGGCGCTGGCCCTCATCGCCTCCTACATCGCGGAAGTGAAGGTCATCGCTCCCAACTTCGCCTTTGATATGAACATCACCAACCCCTCGGTGCTGGTGGGGCTCTTTGTGGGCGGGGTGCTGCCCTTTATGTTCGCGGCGCTGACCATGGAATCGGTGGGCCGGGTGGCCCAGAGCATCGTCCGGGAGGTGCGGCGGCAGTTCCACGAAATCAAAGGCCTCATGACGGGCGAGGCGGAACCGGACTATGCCCAGTGCGTGGACATCTGCACCCGCAGCGCCCAGAAGGAAATGATGTTGCCAGCGCTTCTGGCGGTCATCGCCCCCATCGTGGTGGGCATCATCCTGGGGCCCAACGGCGTGATCGGCATGCTGGCCGGGGCCACAGTCACCGGATTTATCATGGCGGTGATGATGGCCAACGCGGGCGGCGCCTGGGATAATGCGAAGAAATACATCGAAAGCGGCGCCCACGGGGGCAAGGGCAGCGACGCCCATAAGGCCTCGGTGGTGGGCGACACGGTGGGGGACCCGTTCAAGGATACCTCCGGCCCCTCCATCAATATCCTCATCAAGCTGCTCTCCATGGTGTCGATTGTCTTTGCAAGCGTCGTCATCGCGTTTCATATTTTATAATTGGGAAAAAAGAGCCGCGCTTTCAAGCGCGGCTCTTTTTCTGCTTGCCGATGGGGGATATCGGGCCGCGGCGCAGGGGAGGCAAGGCGCGCATATCGAGGCGGCGCGAAGGGCATCGAAGATCACGTCCTGCGGGAGGGTGCCGGCCCATCGGACTGACGCGCCGCAGGGTAGGAAAGACAAAGGCGCGGTTTTTATCGGCGGCCGTATAAAGCAGTTCATGGGTCGCGCTTTATGGGTCGCGGTGCGGATACAACAAAAGAATCCCTCCGGCTTAATTGCCGGAGGGATTCTTTTGTGTGGTGCTTTCTGCTTTTAAAGAGAGGACTAGCCGCTCTAGGTTGTGAATGGTCTTTTCGTCAAAGAAGTGTTCAATTTGTTCCACCTGTTCGATTTCGTCCTGGGTGTGGTTGAGCAGGCAGAGAAAATCGTGGAGGACGTCGTGGCGGTAGAGCAGATAACCTCCCAGCTCCCAGCCCTTGGCAGTGGGCTTGACGATGCCGTATTTTTCCGAGTCCACGTACCCCAGGTCCTTGAGGTTGCTCACCATTTTGGAGGCGGAGGAGGGGCGCACCCCCAGGGTGGAGGCCAGATGATTGATGCGGGCGTAGCCGTCAAGCCGGGCGGAACGGCAGATCATTTCTAAATAATCTTCCATGGCATCGGTGATCTCTTTGTTGTTTTTTAGTTTGTAGCCCTTGATGGTGCGGTATTCATTTTGGTCCATATGTCATCTCCAAAAAAGTTGTAGCAACCCCTATGCCATGGGAATAAATTAGTACAAGGAAACACAATTTCCTTCTGCTAAGTTTTCTACTGATGGGCGGAGGCCGTGTGTTTTAAACGGGCCTCTCCTTATTATGGTTATGAATAGGAGCTTTTGATTATGAATGAACATCTCTTGACACTCAGCGGCATTACCGAGGGCCAGACCGCCCGGGTTAGCGGCCTGCTTTCCACCGGCAGTATGCGCCGGAGGCTGCAGGACATCGGCCTCATCGAAGGAACCGACATCACCTGCCTGCAAAAGAGCCCCGCCGGGGACCCGGTAGCTTACTTAATCCGGGGAGCGGTCATCGCGCTGCGCTCGGAGGATTCCTCCCAAATCGTGGTGCAGTGCTAGCTGAGCGGCAGTCAAATAAATACTTAAGGTAATACGGCGCGGATGCACAAGAGCCATCCGCGCCGCGTGATGAATGGAGGGGTATGTAATGGGTCTGACGGCCAATTCGACAGGAATGGGCGCTGTGGACCACGGTTTGGTCATCGAAAAGGCGGACCTTCATGATCGGGTGGTGGCCCTGGCGGGCAACCCGAACGTGGGAAAAAGCACCGTCTTCAACGAGCTGACTGGGCTCAATCAGCACACCGGCAACTGGCCGGGCAAGACCGTCACCAACGCCCAGGGAAGGGCGGTACATAAGGGCGCCGGCTATATCATGGTGGATATTCCGGGGACCTATTCGCTGCTGGCCCACTCCGCCGAGGAGGAAGTGGCCAGGGATTTCATCTGCTTCGGCGACCCGGACGCGGTGGTGGTTGTGTGCGACGCCACCTGTTTGGAACGCAACATGAATCTGGTGCTGCAAACTATCGAGATCACCGATCGGGTAGTGGTTTGCGTCAATTTGATGGACGAAGCCAAAAAGAAGAAAATCCGCATTGATTTTGACCAACTCTCCCGCAACCTGGGGGTTCCGGTGGTGGGAGCCAGCGCCCGCAGCCGCAAGGGGCTCGGGGAGCTGATGGACCAGGTATCTGCGGTCATCGGGGAGAGTGGGCCTCGCAAGACGGTGGAAATCCGTTATACCAAGCCCATCGAGGACGCCATTGCGGTGCTCGAACCGGTGATGGAGGAGAAGCTCCACGGAAGGCTGAGCGCCCGCTGGATTTCCCTCAAGCTCCTCGACTACGACGAGACGCTTTGTACCGCCATGACCGAATATCTCGGGGAGGATCTTCTCTCAGACCCCCAGGTCAGCGAGAAGCTGGTGGAAGCCCAAAGGAAGCTGTCAAACAGCGGTGTCTCCCAGGAAAAGATGAAGGACGACATCGTGTCCTGCCTGGTGATGACGGCGGAAAACGTCTGTGGCGACGCGGTGTTTTTCGATCGGGGTAACTATAACGCCAGAGACCGGAAGCTGGATAAGATCCTCACCAGCAAATGGACGGGAATCCCCGTCATGCTGCTACTGCTAGCGGTCATCTTCTGGATCACCATCACCGGGGCCAACTATCCCTCCCAGCTACTGTCCGACGGACTGTTCTGGCTGGGGGACCGGCTGGGAGACTTCATGCTCTGGTGCGGTGCGCCCAGCTGGCTCTATGGCGCCGTGATTATGGGCGTCTATCGGGTGCTGGCCTGGGTGGTTGCCGTCATGCTGCCGCCCATGGCCATCTTCTTCCCCCTTTTCACCCTGCTGGAAGATTTGGGCTACCTGCCGCGAGTAGCGTTTAACCTGGATAAGTACTTTAAAAAAGCAAGCGCCTGCGGCAAGCAGGCCTTAACCATGTGACAGGGGAAATCAATGCAGCAGTCTCGTATTCGGATCAACATTGGTGTGATATTGAACCGATGGATATAGTCATACATATCGTTTCGATGGAATTTTAGTATTAATTTTTGTGACTAATTCTATTGTCTTTTTATATCGAAAGTTGTATGATGGACTTACTTGGAAAATTTGTGCGCTCTTTTTTGAACGCATGATGGAAAAGTCTGGAATAGTAAAGGGGAAACCCGGTACAACCAGCAGAAAAGCAACCGAAAGGATGAGAAAGTATGGTGAGTATCAGAAAGAAGATACTATCTGTCCTCTTGTCATTGGCCCTCATCGTCGGCGTTATGGCGCCAACGGTCGTGGCACAAGGGGAGACAACCACAACCCTGACCGTAACAAGCGCGGCCCCGGATGCGAAATATCACATCATCGGGGAAGACCCCATTTGGGGAGCGTACGATTATTACGGCAAGGAATACGATGGCAGCGCGGTCATCGACGTCGCCCTAACCTTGTCCGGCGCAGAAGCAGGGGATACGGTGGCGGCCACCGCCACGGCGACCCTTTCGTCGGCCAACAAAGGAGATTACAACACGGTAGATCTCACCGACATCACCCTGACAGGCAACCCCGATGGCAAATATTCCATCGCTGACAGCCAGGCGGGGGTCACCCTGACCGAAGAGTTTACCATCGATCCCAAAACCTTCCCGCTCATCGTGACGGCGGAGAGCAGGGAGTATGACACCTCCAACTCTGTGACCATTGCTTCGCTTTCCTTTACGAAGCCTGCGGGCTACGACGGTACCACCGAAAGCCTGTCCGCGTCCGACGTCATGTTTGCTATGTTGACCGATGGCGTCGACCAAGTGGAGGGTCCCGGTATCACCGACGTGGGCGACATGCAATATGCGGATCTTGCGCTCAATAGCGGCTTCAACTTCGGCAATTTTGAGCCGGAAACCATTGCGAAGCTCTCCGGCGGAAAAATTACCCCGAGCCCCCTGTCCTTCTCGGTGAGCGCCACCGCGGGCGCCGCCAAAGTCCTGCCCGGCGTCAAGCTGACGGCAGAAGTTAAGGATGTGACGCTCTCCCAGGCAATTTTGGGCCAGCTTACTGAGGAAGCCGCGGTCGCAGCGGAGCTCAAGAAGGCCACCGACGGCCTTACTTACCAGTGGCTGCGCGATGGCACCGCCATTGAAGGCGCCAACACCGCGACCTACACGGTGGCGGAGGAAGACCGCAATCATGAAATCAGCTGTAAAGTCAGCGCCAGCGGCAACTACGCCGGCGATGTGACCAGCACCGTATTTACGGTGTCCGACCGGGAAATGCTCACCGGTTCCGTTGCAATTACCGGAACTCCGGCGGTAGGCAACACCCTGACGGCTGCCGCTACCCTCAATAATTCCGACCCCACCTATACTTGGCAGTGGTACCGCGGCAACGACAAGATTGCCGACGCTACCAATGCCGCCTATGAGGTGACCAAGGACGACCGGGGCCAGACCCTGCGCGCCGTTGTGGTCGGCACTGGAAACTTCCAGGGCGGACCGGAGGGCGCCATGGCAGTACCGGCGGAGAAACCGGCAGCGCCCGGCAACATCCAGGTTGATGCGAAAAGCAATTCCTGTACCGTCACCTGGGACGCGCCGGCAGACGACGGCGGATCTCCTCTGACGGGATATGAGGTCCAGTTTGGACTGCCGGGGCAGAGCACCGGCTATATCGTGGGCCTTGTCAACTCCTATGACTTCCGCGACCTGCAGCCCGAAACCCAGTATGAAGTTAGGGTGCAGGTTAAAAACGCGGTGGGTTCCACCACCAGCGCTCCTGTCACCTTCACCACCCCCAAGCGGGCGATGGACGAAACTACCACCACCGTGGAGGGACTGGAAGCCAGCTATCCCTATACGGGCAGCCAGATCGCGCCGGTTATTGTTGTCAAGGACGGCTCGACGCCCCTGACCGTAGGTACCCATTATGATCTGGTATACGGTGAGAACAAAGAAGTGGGAGAAGGCACCATCACCATTAACTTTAAAGGCGCCTACACCGGTTCGGTCATCAAGACCTTTACCATCGTGCAAAATGCCCCCAGCCTGGCCGCACCTACGGCCAAGGGAGCCGTCACCTTTGACGGACTGGCCCTCGTACCCGGTGAGGACTTTAACGAGGCAGTTCTTTCCGGCGGCACTTCAGTCAGCGGCTCGGTCTTCTATGTGGCCACCGAAGCTAATACGAAGCCTGCCGATGTGCCCACGAAAAATGACCTGCCCTATATGGCCGGCACTTATTATATTTGGGCCTATTTCACGGGAGATGATCATAACGCTTCCACTTGGAGCGATGCAAGCCTCGCGCTGACTATCGGGAAAAAAGCGCTCGATCCCTCTGTGATTCAGTGGCCCACCACCCAGGGCGGGGTTTATGATCCCAATAAGACCCTGGCGGATTATCCTCTGGCCATGAATTCCTACGGCACTTTCGCTTGGAGTAATCCGGATACGGTACCCACCGTGGCAGTGACCAGCTATGAGGTCACTTTTACTCCCAACGCCTACACCCTGCAAAACTATAATCTGACCGGCGTGACCACCACTCAAAATGTGGCCCTCGCCATCACCGCGGCTCAGGGCAGCGGCAGTGTGACGCTGGAAGGCTGGACCTACGGCGACGCGCCGAAGACCCCGGTTCCGGTGTCCGCCACCAACGGCACCGATGGCGTCACCTATCAGTACAAATCCACCGCCGAGGGCGCACAGTTTACTAGCGACGTGCCCACCGATGCGGGCGAGTATCTGCTGGAAGCTACCTTCCCCGCATCGGGCAATTACCAGTCCGTCACCGCGCAGACCTTCTTCACCATCGCAAAGAAAGCGCTCACCGACGCGGACATCATCTGGCCCACGGCTCAGGGCGGCGCATATGACCCCAATAAGACCTTGGCTGATTATGTCTTGAACGGCACCAGCGCATACGGCGCCTTCGCTTGGAGTAATCCGGCGACGGTACCCACCGTGGCGGTGACCAGCTACTCCGTTACCTTTACTCCCAATGCGGCTGACGAGAAAAATTATGACTTTACCGGCGTGACTACCACTCAAAATGTGGATCTCGCCATCACTGCGGCCCAGGGCAGCGGCAGTGTGACGCTGGAAGGCTGGACCTACGGCGATGCGCCGAAGACCCCGGTTCCGGTGTCCGCCACCAACGGCACCGAAGGCGTCACCTATCAGTACAAGTCCGCCGCCGAGGGCGCACAGTTTAGCGACACAGTACCCGCCGACGCGGGCGACTATGTGGTGAAAGCAAGCTTCCCGGCATCCGGCAATTACGCGGCTTGCATGGCGGAAGCGAATTTTACCATCGCAAAGAAAGCGCTCACCGACGCGGACATCACCTGGCCCACGGCCCAGGGCGGCGCATATGACCCCAATAAGACCTTGGCTGATTACGCCTTGGACGGCACCAGCGCATACGGCGCCTTCGCCTGGACTAATCCGGCGACGGTACCCACCGTGGCGGTGACCAGCTACTCCGTTACCTTTACTCCCAGCGAGGACGCCAAGAAAAACTATGACTTTACCAATGTGACGCTGACCAAGAATGTAGATTTGTCCATCGGGACCCTGGAAGGCAGCGGCAGTGTGACGCTGGAAGGCTGGACTTACGGCGATGCGCCGAAGACCCCGGTTCCGGTGTCCGCCACCAACGGCACCGATGGCGTCACCTATCAGTATAAGTCCGCCGCCGAGGGCGCACAGTTTAGCGACACAGTACCCACCGACGCGGGCGACTATGTGGTGAAAGCAAGCTTCCCGGCCAAAGATGGCTACGCGGCTTGCACGGCGGAAGCGAACTTCACCATCGCGGTCAAAGAGATCACCGTGACTCCCGACGCCGGTCAGAGCAAACGGACCGGCCAGGATGATCCTTCCTTCACCTATACGGTAAGCCCCGCATTGGTGGGTGACGATTCCCTGACGGGTGCGCTTGGCCGTGTTGCCGGTGAAGAGCCCGGCACCTACGCCTTTACTCTCGGAACTTTGGCCAATGGAAACTACCGTCTGGTGCTGGCCGATGCGGTCTTCACCATCACCGATCCCCAGGTGGAGGTCATCGGTAAGGCTCCCGCCGCTGATGAATCCTTAAAAAATGATCCCAATAAGGGGACCATTGTCGAAGGAATGCTGAATAACGCGGCGGCGCAGGCCGCTCCCACGGGTCTGGCAGAGGCTGCCGCAGGCAATCTGGAAATTACCGGCGACACCGATCTGTTTATAGACGTGGAGATCACCGATGTGACCCTCAAGAATGGAAAAGTGGAAAGTGTTATATTTGAAGCGGCTCCTTACTGGGCAGGAGAGGACGGCGTTCCCCATCTGCTGACAAACGACCAGTTAAACGGCGGCGAAATCACTTTCCGCCTGCCGGTACCGGCCGAAGTCACCCAGAAATATGCCAAAGTGGTTCACTATCTGTCCAATGGAACCACCGAGACTATGTATCTCACCATCCAGGAGGAGAACGGCGGCAAGTTTGTCGTTGTGAAGACCAAATCCTTCTCTCGGTTTGAGATGAGCTTTACCAATGTCAAACCCAACGGCTCCACCGATAAGCCCTCCATACCGGGCGGCGGCTCCGATTGGAAATGGCCTACCGGCAGCGGCAGCTCTTCCGATACGAGCGGCAAGGGCAACCCGAGCACCGGCGCCAACGACTTCCTTGCGGGAAGCATCGCGCTGGCGGCAATCGCGGGCCTGACAACGGCATTGAGCATCAAACGTAAAAAGAAATAACCGCATCTGATCCATCAAAGGCCGGGCATATCGCCCGGCCTTTTTGCGCGCGTAAATAGGGAAGCAAGGGGACTCCCCGCCGACGTGGAGCATGGGGAGAGCCTCCATTTTTCACTTAGCCCCAGAGAATAAGGTACAAGCAGCCTCGCATAAATTCTTGCTGGGGGTGTTTGGGATGGAGAAGAAGACAATCTATGAAATTAAAGACACCACAATCGAAGTCGAGCGCGTCTTTTCCGAGGAAAAGCGTCTGAAAGACGTGCTGATCGAATGGCTCATCCAAGAAAAGACGCCGGTGTGGCGGCCGCCTTTTTGATCTATAAGCCGGGGCATATCCAAAAGATATGGTCGTATCTTGGAGAAAAAAGGGGGGCGCGTATTGGAAGAAAAGAGGAAAACCTATCGGGCCGCGCTCTATCTGCGCTTATCTCGGGACGACGGAGCGGGGGAGAGCGCCAGCATCGGCACTCAGCGAAAGATTCTGCGGGGCTATGCGGCGGAACACGGCTTTGACGTGTACGGGGAGTATGTGGACGACGGCTACTCCGGCACCAATTTTGAGCGCCCTGAGTGGAAACGGATGATCGCGGACATCGAGAACAGACGGGTCAATCTGGTCATCACCAAGGACCTGTCCCGGTTGGGCCGCGATTATATCACCGCCGGGCAGTACACGGAAATATATTTCCCCACCAAAGGGGTGCGGTATATCGCGGTCAATGACGGATACGACTCGGACAGTCCCTATACCGACATCGCCCCGTTTAAAAATGTCATCAACGAGATGTACGCCCGGGACACCAGCAAGAAAATTCGCAGCGCCTTCCAGGCCAAGATGCGGGAGGGCGCTTTCATCGGAAACTTTGCGCCCTATGGCTATCAAAAAGACCCGGAAAACAAAAATCATCTGGTAGTGGACCCGGTGACAGCGCCGGTGGTCCGGGGAATTTTTGAAATGGCCGAAAAAGGGGAGACTCCCGCCGCCATCGCGCATACTTTAAATGGGGAAGGCATTGCGACGCCTTCCCTTTACCGCCGCTTCCAGCGCCTGACGCTCCCTGCGGGGATCGAGACCCGGGGCTGGACCTCCTCCGCTGTCTGCAAGATGCTGGCAAACCTCGTATATCTCGGCCATATTGTCCAGGGAAAGACGACCAAGGTATCCTTTAAAAGCCACCTGACTCTACAAAATCCCCGGGAGGAATGGATTGTCGCCCGCTATATGCATGAGCCGCTGGTCTCCCAGGAGACCTTTGACAACGTGCGCAGGCGAAGCGTGGCCCGACGCTCGGGGGTGAAAACCGGGTTTCGCAACATTTTTTCCGGCATTGCCCGCTGCGCCACCTGTGGCAGACCTCTGTCGGTCACCGGCAGCCGGAGAAAGGACAGCGCCTACAACCTGGTCTGCGGTGGCTACAAGCTCTATGGCAAAAGCGTGTGTACCAACCATTTCCTGGACTACGACATCCTATATCAGGTGATTCAACGGGAGATCGAAAAACTTCTCTCCCTGAATGAGGAGGATAAAGAGACCATTGTGGAGGCCCTGCAAAAGGCCCGGGCACCACAGGAGGGGACGGGGGAAGGCGGGGAGTTATCCTCACTCAAACAAAGGGATGCAGAGCTTGACTGCCTCATTGCCCGGTTGTATGAAGACAGCGTCAGCGGAAAATTGGACGAGGCCCGGTTTTACAGGATGCTGGAAGGCTACGAGACGGAACACCGTCAGATTCAGGCGCGACTAGAAGCGGGCAGGTCCCCCAAAAACGAGAAGCGGACGCCGGAGGATACCGGTGTGCCTCAGCTTTTGGCTCAACTCGATGAGATGACCCGGCCCGAAGTGCTCTCCCCAGAGCTCATCCGAAGACTGGTGGAGAAGATCGAGGTCTGTCAGGGCGTCTACGAGGAGGGGCCGGGCCGGGGCCGCAAGCGGCAGAGGGTCATCATCCACTTCCGATTCGGCAAATGATGGAGATCCCGGCCCATTAGACGGCCCTATTTGGATACCCCCACACGCGAGGAGAGGCGGATACAGCTCCGTGGCCGATGCGTGCACTGATTTCCGCTGTCATGTGCATGGGCTTTGGATGCAACGCGGCGGGCATTGTGGGCTGCCGCATCATCGACTCCCCCAGGGAGCGGCTCATCGCCACCATCACCAATAACTTTGTACCCTGCAACGGGCGCTTTCCCACCCTCATCGCCATCATTACCATGTTCTTTGTGGGAGGATTTGCCGGGGCATTCCAGTCCGTGCTTTCCACCCTCTTACTCACCGGTGTCATTGTCCTGGGGGTCCTGATGACCTTCCTTATTTCGAAAATCCTCTCCATGACCATTTTAAAGGGTATTCCCTCCTCCTTCACCCTGGAACTGCCGCCCTACCGGCGGCCCCAGATCGGCAAGGTCATCGTCCGCTCCATTTTCGATCGGACCCTGTTTGTGCTGGGGAGGGCCGTGGTGGTGGCGGCGCCTGCCGGACTGATCATCTGGCTGCTTGCCAACATCACGGTGGGAGACATGAGCCTGCTGGCCCACTGTGCCGGATTTTTGGACCCCTTCGGCCGGCTGCTGGGCCTGGACGGCGTGATCGTCATGGCCTTTATTCTGGGCTTCCCGGCCAATGAAATCGTCATTCCCATCATGATCATGACCTACATGGCCACCGGCCACATCACCGACTTTGCCAACATGAACCAGCTGCACGCCCTGCTCGTCAATAACGGCTGGACCTGGGTGACGGCGGTGTCCACCATGCTCTTCTCCCTGATGCATTGGCCCTGTTCCACCACCTGCATGACCATCCATAAGGAGACCCAGAGCAAAAAGTGGACGGCAATTTCCTTCTTGGTGCCCACAGTGACCGGAATCCTCATCTGTTTCCTCTTTACGTCCATCGTCCGGCTGGTGGGCCTGGCGTAGCGAAGATATGAAAAAAGGCCGCGCTCCATGGTGGAGCGCGGCCTTTTTTATTGTAGAGGAAAAAACGGAACGCATGGCATCAAGGACTTTTGTGTTTCGTCCCTCACGCGAGAAAAAAGCGGCAGCGCAGATTTTTATCGTATGGCAGCTGTTGCGCCGAACATCAACGACCCTTGCGGTTCGATCCTCAGCATGGAAAACGTCAGCGCCATCATCGATTCGTCCTCACGCGTCAAAAACAGCCGCATTATGCGGCTGTTTTCCTAAGTTAAAGATGAGCCAGTTTGTCGTAGACGCCGACGAGGCCTTCGTAACACTCGTCAAAGATGGGTTTGAGCCGGTCGTAGATCCGGGCGTTTTCCTCGATGGGGGAAAGCTCCGAATCAATGGTCAAGAACCGGTCGATGACGTCAAAATCATCAAAGGCGCCCACGCCCACGCCGCCGGTGATGGCGGCGCCCATGGAGGTGGCTTCCTCCAGGACGTTGGGCTTTTGGATGCGGCAACGGTACATGTCGGCAAAAATCTGCCGCCACGCCGCGCTCTTCGCGCCGCCGCCGATGAGGGTCATCTCGTCGATCTTGACGCCCTTTTTCTGAAAGCAGTCCATGACCACGCCCAGATTGAGGGCTACGCCCTCCTGGACTGCCCGGACGATGTCGTCCTTGGTGTGCTCCATGGTGAGCCCCACAAAGGCGCCCCGGGCGTTGGGGTTCCAGCGGGGACTGCGTTCCCCGATGAGATAGGGGAGGAAGAGGAGGCCCCGGGCCCCCACCGGTGAGCGGTTGGTCTCCTGTTCGATGATATCGTAGACGGAGACCTTCTGCTCTTGCGCCAACACACCTTCGTAGGCGCAGAGGGTATTCTTGAGCCAGCTCATGGAGCCGCCGCCGCACTGCATGGTGCCGGTGGGAAGGACATAGCCAGGCACGATGTGGGCCCAGGTGAAGGTGCGCATGGCGTCGTCGTAGACCGGCTCCTTGGCGGTGATGGAAATCCAGGAGGAAGTGCCCATGCAGCTGTGGGCGATACCCTCCTTGACGCAGCCGGTGCCCACGGCGGCACAGACGCCATCCCCGCCGCCGCAGACCACGGGGATGCCTTCGATGAGCCCGCACGCGGCCGCGGCCTCCCGGGTGACGGTGCCCGCCACGTCGGTGGAGCGGCACAGCTCCGGCAATTTGTCCCGATCGAGTCCCATGACCTCCAACAGTTGATCGGACCACTGAAGCTTTGCCAGGTCCAGAAGACAGGTGGAGGAGGCGTCGGTGTATTCGGTGACAAAGCGCCCGGTGAGCTTGAGGATGATGTAGTCCTTGGCGTTTAAGATCTTGTAGGTCTTCTCATACACCTCCGGCTCGTGATCCTTCACCCACATCAGCTTCTGCCCGCCGTAGGAGGGGCTGATGCGGTGGCCGGTGATGTGATAAAAGTCCCGCTCGCTGATACGCTCGCGGATCTGTCCCATCTCTTTGGTGGCGCGCATGTCCGCCCAGATGAGGGACTCTCGAAGGGGGACTCCGTTACTGTCAACGCACAGACACCCCATCATCTGGCCGCTAAAGGAGATGGCGGCGATATGGCTGACGTCGATGTCCGCCACCAGCTCTTTGGTGGTGACTGAGACTGCCCGCCACCAGTCCTCCGGGTCCTGCTCCACCCAGGTGGCGTTTTGCACATGGGTGTCGTAGTGGTAGACCCGGCTGCCGACGAGCTTACCGTCGGTGGTGTACAAGGTGGCCTTGTTTCCGGAGGTGCCCAAATCGTGGGCCAGAAGATACTGAGGCATAAGTCTTCCCTCCTGTCAGTTATTTGTTGATGTAGGCCTGATAGGCTTCGGTCAGCGCCACCGAGCTGGAACTGCCGATGCGCTCAGCTCCCGCCTCCACCATGGCAAGGCAGGTTTCCAGATCCCGGACGCCGCCTGCCGCCTTGACTTTCACGAGGTCTCCCACCGTCTCCTTCATAAGCTGGACGTCCTCCACGGTGGCGCCTCCTGTGCCAAAACCGGTGGAAGTTTTGATAAAGTCGGGGCGGACCTCCTTGGCGATGAGGGCCGCGGTTTTGATTTCCTCCTTGGTCAGATAGCAGTTTTCAAAGATGACCTTGGAGATGACGCCGTGCTTGCGGCAGACATCCACAATGGCGCGCATTTCTTCTCTAATATAATCGGTGTCGCCCATTTTGAGCTTGCCGACATGGAGGACATAATCGATCTCATCGGCGCCGTTTTCGATGGCATCCACCGTCTCCGCCAGCTTGACTGGCAGGGTGGTCTGTCCCAGGGGAAAGCTGATGGCCGCACCCACATGGACGTCGGTGCCTTTTAAATATTCCTTGCACAGCTTTGTTTGGCAGGAATTGATGGCCACCATCCGAAAACCGTAGTCCGCGGCTTCCCGGCATAGTTTTTGGAAGTCCTCATCGGTGGCGTAGGCTTTGAGGTTGGTGTGGTCAAAGAGCTTGGCAAACTGCGCGACCGTCAGTTCGCATTTCGGTTTTGTTCCTTCCATTCCAGTCTCCATTCCGCCGCTGCGCTCGGCTTTCACAAAATTTTACCCGCCCGCGCAGAAAAAAACAAGGCGGGAGGACAGCCGGAGGCCGCGGAACCGCGAAGCGCCATCCAAAGATGGGGGCTTAAGCTTCGCGGTAATCCTCCTTTGAAAGAAGGATGCGGCCGCCGGTAAGATTGGCTATGTGTTAATGTAATTACATAATAGCGGATGAGGGAATACTTGTCAATAGTTTTCGAGGAAAAAAGAAATCGATTGTTCGAATTGAAGGGAAAATGGAAAGTTACCGGAAATATACTTCGTATCTTTTGGACAACTTACGATAAAATAGAAAGCTTGTATCGGCATTCTTTGTGAGTGTCCATAGACGATGCCGGTGAAAATTGTGGAATTATAGAATTGATCTTCTCGTTTTTATGTGCTAACATAATAGCAAGGATATGAGATGTGAGGAAGAAGTATGGAAAACAGAATGGACGATTTCAAACTGGACCGGGATACGCCGGTACCGCTGTATTATCAATTAAAGCAATATCTCATTGGGCAAATTCGAGGTGGGAAGTTGAAAGTGGGGGACATGCTGCCCACGGAATTTGATCTTTGCGAGAAATTTGGAGTCAGCCGTCCCACGGTCCGGCAGGCCATGAGCGAGATGGTGGCGGAAGGCTACCTGTACCGCCACAAAGGGCGGGGAACTTTTGTCTCCAAGCCTAAGTTGGAGGGACGTTTCTTCCAAAAGCTGCAAAGTTATAATGTGGAGATGACCCAGAAGGGCCTGGAGCCGGCAACCGAGGTGCTCAACCTGAAGATGGTGGAGGATGCGGAGGACGCCTGCGTTCATCTAGGGCTGGAACCCCAGTCCAAATGCATTCTTCTCGAGCGGCTGCGTTTTGCCGACGGGGAGCCCATGGTCTATCTAGAGACCTTCATGCCCTATGATCGCTTCGGAGAGCTGTTGGAGGTGGATTTCTCCACGCTCAACCTCTATCAGGAGCTGGAGGAGCGCTTTCACATCAAGATTTATCGGGCCCGCCGGGTGCTGGAAGCCATCGCGGCCAATGAAGTCGAGGCAAAGCTCCTCCAAATCAAGGAGGGGGAGCCTATCTGCTATGTGACCACGGTGGCCTACACCAAGGACGAAATTGCGGTGGAGTATTCCCGGGCAAGGTACCGGGGGGACCGGAACAAGTTTAGCATCGACCTGTATACCGAGTAGACAAAAGCCGGCCGTCTTTTGACGGCCGGCTTTTTTGGGCGCGCGGGGCATACCCGGCCGGCGGGGTCACCGGCGGGGGAGGCGGTCAAAGGAGGGGGCGGGCTCCCATGGGGGTAAGATTGTACCCAGGGGGTTAAAACTTTTGCAGAGAAGACGACCGTACAACTTTTTCGGGCGGGGAGCAGATTCGGGGTCAGAGGGAAGAAAAATTATGCAAAGCGCCGGGAATGGGGCGCAAGTCTTATGAAAAGCGCTGGCTGTACGCCGGAATATGGGGAAAATAGATGTAAATACAACTTGATTTTTGTGGAAAATTCATGTTGCAGAGTGATGAATATGGACCGATGACACGCCCAAGTTTTGTTGACATCTACCTAATTATTTGCTAAAATGAGGATAAATTCGGGCTGACTTTCAGACCGGACCTGCGCGCGGCAGCGCAGGGCGTTTTAAGGAACCGACAACGCTCCTTATCTGACACAATTTACTGTTTGAGGAGGTATATTATGGACAAAGCGGCAAGAATCAGAAAAGCATTTGCGGACGGCGAGGGCGTACTGAGAATGGTGCCCAACTTCGTTCCCAGAAGTTTCAACCAGCCGGGCAGAAGACTGAAGCTGCATCCGGACGATTACTATGCATTGGGTATGGACCGCGGCGCGATCACCGAGCGGTGGTTCTCCTCGGTGTGCCCGGCGGCCAACGGCCCCTTGGCTCCCGCAGACGAGGGCCTCAGCTACGTTTCCCTGTCCGAGGACAAAGAGGACAAAATCCTCTTTAAAGATTTTATCGCGGAGCTGGGCGCGGAGATCGTGGGCCAGAAGCTCTACGACGAGTACGGCACCTTCCCGATGTACGCCAAGTTCTTCGACAATAACGGCCCGCTGTTCCATCATATCCATCCTGCGGAGGAGACGGTCAAAGCGGTGGGCAACCACCAGAAGCCCGAGGCCTACTACTTTGCCCCCCAGATGAACAACCACATGGGCACCGCCCCCTACACCTATTTCGGCTTTGACCCCGAGGTCACCAAGGAGGATGTCAAGGAGCGCCTGCTGCAGTTTAGAACCCGTGACAACAAGATCACCGAGCTTTCCCGCGCTTACCGCGTCCAGTTGGGCACCGGCTGGTACACCCCGCCGGGAGTCATCCATGCGCCGGCCTCCGTGTGCACCTATGAGCCCCAGTGGAACGCCGACTGCAACGTGGTCATGGAGAACGTGACCGCCGGTGAAGTCAACAAGTACGATTCCCTCTCCCAGCAGTGCCCCGAGGACAAAAAAGAGGACATCGACTACATCATGAACTTCTTAGACTGGGAGAAAAATGTGGACCCGGAATACCGCAAGCATTATTTCCGCGCCCCCGTCACCATCCATGAGGACGAGAAATACATAGACAAATGGGTCTGCTACGCCAACCCCTTTGTGGCCGCCAAGGAGCTGACCATCCTGCCCGGCCAGTCGGCGCTGATTCAGGACGACGCCTGCTACGGCTGCATCCTGGTGGAAGGCCACGGCAAGTTCGGCAAATATGACTGCGAAGCGCCCACCATGATTCATTACGGCGATCTGACCGCCGACGAGTTCTTCGTCAGCGAGGCCGCCGCCAAGAAGGGCGTGCTCATCGTCAACGACAGCAAGTTTGACCCGCTGGTCATCCTCAAGCACTTCGGCCCCAACAATTCCGGCCCCAAAGAGGTACCGACAAAATAAAAATGATACCATCCAAGCAGCCGTCGGGCGGGGACGTCCCGTCCGCGGCTGACTGATAAAAACAACGAAGAGGAGGAGAAATTATGGCATATTTTAAATTCGGCGTCGATTCCTTTATCTGGACCGAGGTGTTTTCCGTCAAGGACCTGTGGATTATCCAGAAGGCCAAGGATTTAGGCTTTGAGGTCATCGACTTCGCCATCGCCCATCCCGAGACATTCCCGTTGGAAGAGGTCAAGAAGGAGATCGACCGGGTCGGCATCGAGTGCGTGACCACCACCACCTTAGATGATGAGAGAAACCCCATTTCCCCCGACCCCGCCATCCGCGCGGCGGCCGTCAAGTCCATGAAGCTGCTCGTGGACATCAACTACGCTTTGGGCTCCAAAGTGATGGCGGGCGTCAACTACGCCTCTTGGGGCTATCTCACCAAGAAACCCAGAACCCAGCAGGAGTGGGATTGGTCGGTCGCTTACATGAAGGAAGTCTGCGAGTACGCCAAATCCAAGGGCGATCTCAATATCTGCGTCGAGTGCGTCAACCGGTTTGAGACCCACTTCCTCAACATCGCCGCGGACGCGGTCCAATACTGTAAGGACGTGGGCACCGGCAACATCAAGGTGCATCTGGACTGCTTCCACATGATCCGCGAGGAAACCAGCTTCCGCGACGCGGTGCTGACCTGCGGCAAGGAATATCTGGGTTACATCCACGTTTGCGAGTCCAACCGTGGCATCCCGGGCACCGGCCTCGTCCCCTTCAAAGAGTTCTTTGAGGCGGTTAAAGAGGTGGGCTACGACGGCCCGCTGGTCATCGAATCCTTCGACCCGAGCTTTGAGGAACTAAACGGCAACTGCGCCATCTGGAGAAAGCTGGCCGAGTCCGGCGAGCAGCTGGCCATCGAGGGGCTGGCCAATCTGAAGAAGATTGCGGAGACCGTGCAGTAACTATCGCCCCCAATCCTCTAGGACGCCGGGTGGATAAAAACAGTCTATCATAATGACAGCAACCGCCGAAATTTTCGGCGGTTGTTTGTATTTTGAAGGATTTCTTGCTATAATAAAATGCAATAAGACAACGAGGACGCTTTTGTTCAAACTGCCGAAGGGAGCGGGAGCCGCCGCGGCAGAAAAGGAACAGGAACGCGGGGATTCAAATGCGGGGGTGCGGGATGTCAAAAAATCAACAACAGAGTATGGGCTTTTTTAAAAAGCTGTTTAAACTGATTTTCAGCCGGATGGTGCTGGTAGGACTGCTTTTGGTCCTCCAGGTGGCGGTCATCGTGGTGGGCATTGCGTTTCTCAGCAATTATTTTGTCTATTTCTACGCCTTTTTCTGGCTGCTCAGCCTGGGCGTCGTCATCTGGCTCAACAGCCAGAAATATAACCCCTCCTTTAAACTGGCCTGGACCATCGTGATATTGCTCCTGCCGGTGTTCGGCGGGCTCTTTTACATCATCTGCGGCACCAACCGGCCCACCCGGAAATTTGCCAACCAGATGAACAGCATCTGCCGGCAGACCAATTCCCTTATGGTCCAGGACCCTGCCATTATGGATAAACTTCGAGAGCGGGATGAATCGGCGGCAATCCAGTCGCGGTATATCACCAATATTGCCTCCTTCCCGGTGTACGAGAATACCGCTACTGAGTATCTCTCCCCGGGGGAGAAGAAATTTGAGCGGCTCAAAGAGGAGCTGGAAAAGGCCAAGCACTATATCTTTTTAGAGTATTTCATCATCGAAGAGGGTATTATGTGGGACAGCGTCTTGGAAATCCTCCGTCGGAAGGTGGAGGAGGGCGTGGAAGTCCGGGTGATTTACGACGACGTCGGCTGCCTGCAGACCCTGCCCTATCGCTATGATGAAAAGCTGAGAAAGATGGGGATCAAGGCCAAGGTTTTTAACCCCTTTACCCCCTCCCTGGCGATCAAGATGAACAATCGAGACCACCGCAAGATTGTGGTCATCGACGGCCACACCGGGTTCACCGGCGGCATCAATCTGGCCGACGAGTACATCAACGCCTATGAAAAGCACGGACATTGGAAGGACGCCTCCATTATGCTACAAGGCGAGGCGGTCTGGAACCTGACGGTGATGTTCCTCCAGGCATGGAACTTCGAAAAGCGGGAGGACGAGGACTTCGAGCAGTTTAAGCCCCGCATCCACTGGGAAAAGGAATTTCCCGATGACGGCTTTGTCCAGCCCTATGGGGATAGCCCCATGGACGGGGAGACGGTGGGGGAATCAGTGTACATGAACCTGATTTCCCGCGCCAAGCACTATGTCTATATCAACACCCCCTATCTGATCGTGGATAACGAGCTCTACACCACCTTGTCCCTGGCGGCCAAAAACGGCATCGACGTGCGGATTGTGACGCCCCATATCGCCGACAAGTGGTATGTGCACATCGTCACCCGAGCTTATTATAAGCAGCTCATCAAGGCGGGGGTCAAGATCTACGAGTACACCCCTGGGTTCATCCACTCCAAGACCTTTGTGTGCGACGACCACTTGGGCACGGTGGGCACCATCAATATGGACTTCCGCAGCCTCTATATGCACTTCGAGTGCGGTGTTTGGATGTACGATTCCAGCGCTGTGATGCAGGTCAAGGAGGACTTTTTAAAGACGCTGGAAATTTGCCAGCCCATCAGTCTGGAGGACTGCAACAAGGTGAGCGTCATAACACGCTTCCTGCGCGGGGTGCTGCGTCTCTTCGCCCCCCTGATGTAAATAGGTTAAAAAAGCAGCCGCTGTTGCGGCTGCTTTTTTGGCGCTGGCATGGGGGATGGTTGTGTACAGTGGCCCCACGGTTCGGCAATCGAGAGTGAAAGAGGATGCTCAAGGCGATTGTTAAATTTCCTCACATCCTTTCAGATAGACGTCTTTTGTGTTATAATAAATACATATTTGCATTTTTAGAACGCTCTTTGTATAAGAAAGGAATTTGCTTCGTGAATCCACTGGAAATAGACAATCAGCTCAAAAAGCGGGCCCTGGAAAAGGTGTTTTCCCGCATGAACGACCGACAAAAAAAAGCGGTCTTCCAAATCGGCGGTCCGGTGCTCATTCTGGCCGGGGCGGGCAGCGGCAAGACCACCGTCCTTGTCAACCGCATCGCCAACATGGTCCGGTTCGGCGACGCCTACAGCGCTCCCAACTTAGAGGAATATACCCAGGAGCAGCGCTCCTTTTTGCAGGACTTGATCGACGGCAGGACCGAGGATTTAAATGCTCTGGCAGAGATCGTGGCCCACTATCCGGTGAAGCCCTGGAATATCTTAGCTATCACCTTTACCAACAAAGCGGCCGGGGAACTCAAGGCCCGGCTCTCCTCCATGCTGGGGGAGGACGCCCAGGACATTGCGGCGGGCACCTTCCACAGCGCCTGTGTGCGGATTCTCCGGCGGGAAATCGACCGCCTGGGCTACAAGAGCAGCTTTACCATCTACGACACCGACGACTCGGTGCGGGTGATCAAGGATTCTCTCAAGGAACTGAATATTAACGACAAAAACTTCGCGCCCAAAAGGATTTTGGGCCAGATCAGCCGCAGCAAGGACACCATGGTCACCCCGGCGGAGTTTACCAAACAGGCCGGGAGCGACTACCGGTTGAGCACCATCGCCAAGGTGTATGAACTTTACCAAAAGAAGCTCAAAGCCGCCAACGCCGTGGACTTTGACGACATCATCTGTCTGACGGTCCGGCTCTTTGAAGAAAACGAGGACGTGCTGGAGCACTACCAGAACCGCTACAAATACATATTGGTGGACGAGTATCAGGACACCAACCACGCCCAGTACCGGTTGGTGAGCCTGCTTTCCCAAAAGCGGCAGAACATCTGCGTGGTGGGCGACGACGATCAGAGCATCTACAAGTTCCGGGGCGCGGACATCGAGAATATCCTCAGCTTTGAGCAGCAGTTCCCCGGGGCGCTGGTCATCCGTCTGGAGCAAAACTACCGCAGCACCCAGAACATTCTGGACGCGGCCAACGAGGTCATTGAGAACAACGTCTCCCGCAAGGGGAAAACCCTTTGGACCGACAGCGGCGCCGGGGAGAAGATCGCGGTCCACCGCTTTTACAGCGAGGCGGAGGAGGCCCAGTTCATCGCCGACACTATCGTCTCCGACGTGGCAAACGGCCAGAAGTACGCCGACCACGCCGTCCTTTACCGGATGAACGCCCAGTCCAACAGCGTGGAGAAAACGCTGGTCAAATCGGCCATCCCTTACCGCATCATCGGCGGCCTGCGCTTTTATGAGCGCAAGGAGGTCAAGGACATGGTGGCGTATTTGAGCGTCATCAATAACCCCGCCGATGCGGTGCGTTTAAACCGCATCATCAACGAACCCAAGCGGGGCATCGGCGCGGCCACGGTGGCCGCCGCCCAGCAGATCGCGGCCCAGACCGGCGAAAACCTCTTCGACGTCTTCGCGGCGGCCGACGAATATGCCGCCCTCTCCCGGAAGGCGGGCGGGCTCAAGGCCTTCGCCGCCATGATCGGGGAGCTTTCGGATACCGCCATGACCGGGGAGCTGTGCGAGCTCTTCGACGAGGTGCTGGAAAAGACGGGCTACCGCATCATGCTGGAAGCCCAGGGGGACGAGGGGAGAACCCGGCTGGAAAACGTGGAGGAGCTGCGCTCCAACATCGTCAAATACTGCCAGGAAAACGAGGAGCCTACCCTCTCCGGTTTTTTGGAGGAAATTAGCCTCTACACGGATCTCGACAACTTTGACCCCGACGAGGACAGCGTCATTTTGATGACCATGCACTCGGCTAAGGGGCTGGAATTTGAAAACGTCTTTCTCATTGGCATGGAGGAGGGGATTTTCCCCGGTATGCAGTCGATCTACAACCCCGGCGAGATCGAGGAGGAGCGACGGCTTGCCTATGTGGGCATCACCAGAGCCAAACGGCGGCTCTACCTCACCAGCGCCTCCCAGCGGATGATCTTCGGCTCCACCGCCCGCAACCGCCCCTCCCGCTTCATCACCGAAATCCCTAAGAACCTGTGCGACTTCGAGGATAAGACGGTCATCACCCGGCCGGCGGTGGAAGCGAGAAGCTTTGTTAAACCCGGCGTGCGTGAGGGCGTGCGCAGTTCCATCGGCATCGGAAGCGCGCCCAAGCCCGCCCAGAAGGGGGAGACCGGCTTCCTGCCCGGCGACCAGGTGCTCCACAAGGTGTTCGGCGCGGGAGTCATCCTGTCGGCCACCCCCATGGGCGGGGACCGGCTCTTAGAAATCGCCTTTGACAAGGTGGGAACCAAGAAAATCATGGAAAATTTTGCCCGGCTCCAGCGCGGATAACGTCTGAGGCCCCGCCATCGGTAAGGAGGATTTTATATGGCTTATGTCACCCTGCTCGCCCACACACCCATGCCGGAAAAGATCGTCGCGTCGGCGGCCAAGCTCTGCTATGCACAAAGCGACATTGAAACGGTGATGGACAATCTGGACGAAAAAAAGACGGCGGCCTTCGTCGATATGTTATCGGAGCTGGGCCACGAAAGCCCCATCGAGCACGCCAGTTTTACCTTTGGCATCCAGAACGTGTCCCGGGCGCTGCTGGCGCAAATTACAAGGCACCGGCTTGCATCTTTTTCCGTTCAGAGCCAAAGATATGTAAAGGAAAATCACTTTGAATTTGTAACGCCCCCCGAGATCGCGGCGGACCCCGAAGCGGCGGCCGTCTTCCAGGGATCGATGGAAAACGCCCTGCGGGATTATCTGCGCCTATCCGACATTCTCCAGCGCCGCCACGAAAAGGCGCTGCTGGAAGAGGGCGTGGACGAAAAGACCGCCCGGAGCAAAGCCGAAAAGATGGCCATCGAGGACGCCCGGTTTGTCCTGCCCAACGCCTGCGACACCAAGATGATCGTCACCATGAATGCCAGAAGCCTGCAAAACTTTTTCCGGCACCGCTGCTGCAGCCGGGCCCAGTGGGAAATCCGGGACGTGGCCAACCAGATGCTTGTCCTGTGCAAGGAGGCGGCGCCCGCCCTGTTTAAAAAGGCCGGGCCCTCCTGCGTGGCGGGACAGTGCCCCGAGGGCAAGATGTCCTGCGGAAAGACGCGGGAGATGCGGGAGCGCTATCTGGGCAAAGAAAAAGAACAACGGGGGGAGAACCTTGGGTAATCTGATTGTCATGGACGGGCTCGACGGCAGCGGCAAGGCCACCCAGACGTCCCGTCTGATGCAAGCCCTCCAAGCGCGGGGAAAGTCCGCCCGGGCCATCTCCTTTCCCGATTACGGCGACCCTTCCTCGGCGCTGGTGAAGCTTTACTTAAACGGGGAGCTGGCCGAGAACGCCGACGAAATTAACGCCTACGCGGCGTCGAGCTTCTACGCGGTGGATCGTTACGCCAGCTTTAAGCGCTTTTGGGAGCGTGACTACCGGGACGGGAAGCTTATGGTGGCCGACCGGTATACAAGCTCCAACGCCATCCACCAGATGGCGAAGCTGCCCCGGGAGGAGTGGGACAGTTTCCTCGCGTGGCTCGACGACTACGAGCACGAAAAACTGGGGCTGCCCCGGCCTGACTTGGTCCTTTATCTGGACATGCACCCCGATACATCGGCAAAGCTGCTGGCCAAGCGGTACGGCGGGGACGAAAATAAAAAGGACATCCACGAAAAAAATGTTTCCTATCTCCTGCGCTGCCGGGAGACGGCCCTTTATGCGGCCGAAAAGCTTCACTGGCAGGTGATCGGCTGTTGCGACGGCCGGGACCCGCTGCCGGTGGAAGCGATTCACGGGAAAATCATGGATCTATTGCGGAAGGAACTGAAATTTTTATGGTAGACTTTAAGGACATCGAGATTCGCGACAAACAGTGGATTGACCCACTGCTGCGCATGTCGGACTATCGCGGTTCGGAGTATGTATTTAGCAATAACTACAACTGGAAGGACATCTATCACATCCAGGTCGCCCAGGTGGGCGGCTACTATTGCGTCCGCTCGGGGCTTGGGGAGGAGAGAAGCTATCTCTATCCCGCTGGAAGCGGGGACGTGAAACCCGTCATCGAGGCCCTTATCCAGGACGCCAAAGACCGGGGCTGTCCGTTTTGGATGCACGGCGTGACCAAGGAAAATGTGGCGCTGTTGGAGACTTTGTTCCCCGGCACCTTTTCTTTTGAAGAAAACCGAGACGGTTTTGACTATATCTACAATGCGGTGGATTTGGCTACCCTGGCCGGGAAAAAATATCACGGCAAGCGCAACCACATCACCAAGTTTAAGTCGAATCACCCCGATTGGACCTACGAGCCCATCACGCCGGAGAACATCGAGGAGTGCCGGGCCATGAATAAAATCTGGTGCGAAAAGCAGGGGGACTGTGAGGACCCCAGCCTGAAGCAGGAGATGTGCGCGGTGAAGAAGGCGCTGGATCACTTCTTCGAGGAGGGGCTAAGCGGCGGCATGATCCGCACCAGCGACGAGGGCATTGTGGCCTATTCCATCGGCGCGCCCCTTTCCAGCGACACCTTCATCGTCCACATCGAAAAGGCGTTTGCCGAGGTGCAGGGCGCCTATCCCATCATCAACCAGGAATTTGTCCGCCACAACTGTATGGATTACCAGTACGTCAACCGGGAGGACGACGTGGGGGACGAGGGCCTCAGGAAGGCAAAGCTCTCTTATAAGCCCGCCATTCTGCTGGAAAAATATCTGGTGCGCCTCAAAAGTGAGATGAAAGACGCCCGCTAGAGGGGCAGATCCCGAAGGGAAAGGCATCGAAGCCAAAGCGAGAGCGGTAACGAAAATAAACGGAGAGCGGCGAAAAATGGACAAAAGGCGCCAACGTGGCAAATCGCCGCGGCGTCCCAAACGGCCCCGCGCAAGAGGAGGGAAAACAAGATGATACAGTTTGCCACGAAAGAGATGCTTCCCGCCCTGAAGGGCATCTGGAAGGCGTGCTTCGGAGATCCGGACGCCTATATCGACCTATACTTTTCCCACCGCTTCCGTCCCGAATATACGCTGGTGGAAGTCGTTCATGGGGAGCCGCTTGCCATGCTCACCATGCTCCCCTGTGAAATTTCCACGGACAACGGCCTTTTTTCCGCCCGGTATATCTACGCCGTGGCTACTTTGCCTAAGGCGCAGGGCAGGGGATATTCCAGCGCGCTGCTCGAATACGCCCACCGCTGGATGCGCAAAAACGGCGTGGACGTGTCTCTGCTGGTTCCGGCGGAGGAAAACCTCTTTCAGTTTTACCGCAAACGGGGCTATCTCCCCGCCTTTTCGGTGCGGGAGGTGACCCTCTCCCGGGCGGATCTTGTCCGCCTCGCGTCGGAGGGGCCGGCACTAGGCCGGACGGTGGAACTCAAAGCCTTGGACGCCGCGGGGCTCTATGCGCTCAGGGAAGAATTTTACGGTAAACAGGGCATCTTTGTCCGATGGGACGAGGAGGCGCTTGCTTATGTGGCGGAGGAAAACGCCTTTACCGGTGGAAAAATATTAAGATTTTCTACAGACTATGGACATGGTTATATGGTATGTTATAAAATAGGAAGCATCATAGCGGTCAAGGAATGCGGGACGAGGGATGAGACGCTCCTATGCCGGGCGCTGCTCAGCGCGTTTGACGAGGACAGCTTTCTCTTGCGTTTGGCCGCTGACAGCCCCCTCTTTGCGGGGATGGGAGAAAAGCGGGAATTCGGTGCGGCCGTCTATCTCCGGGATACACGGGACAAGGCGCTTAAAAGCCTGCCGGAACGGTTGACAGGCCGGGCGCTGGACGAGCCTTATTTAGGCCTTGTCCTCGATTAACGGAGTTGGCCGGGCCCTTTTCACGCAAAGACTGCAACTGACAGGAGGAATCCATCGTGATCTATGTGTTTTTGTCCAGCGGCTTTGAGGAGACGGAGGCCATTGCCCCCATCGACATTTTGCGCCGTGCGGAGTTGGATGTGCAGATCGTGGGCGTACAGGACGACGTCGTCGTCGGCTCCCATGGCATTGCCGTGGGCTGTGATACGACGGTGGCCCATATCGACTACGACAATTTGGAGATGATCGTGTTACCCGGCGGCGTGCCGGGAACCCTGGGACTGGAAAAATCGCCGGGGGTCCAGCAGTGCATCGATTACGCCGTGGCCAACGGCCTTTGGATCGGCGCCATTTGTGCCGCCCCCTCCATCCTGGGCCACAAGGGCTTATTGGAGGGCCGGGAGGCCATCTGTTTCCCGGGCTATGAGCAGGAGCTCTCCGGCGCTACCATCAGTGGACAGAGGGTGTGTGTGGACGGAAAGTTCATCACCGCCAAGGGAGCGGGCGCGGCGGTGGAATTTGGGCTCAAACTGGTCGAGTGCCTGAAAGGTGAGGACCGGGCTAAGACGGTGGGAGCGTCGATGCAATGCTGGTAGCCGATATCCGACAGTACAAGCGCCAGTTGAGGGAAAAAGTCAAGCAAAAGCGCCGGGACATGGACCCGGAAGTCAAGAGACAAAAGGATCTGGCCATCAAAAAGAGGGTGGAATCGCTCTATCAGTATAAGCGGGCCAAGCTTCTGCTCTGTTATGTCTCCACCGATATCGAGGTGGACACCAAGCGGCTCATGGAAGACGCTTGGAGGGCGGGGAAAAAGGTGGCGGTACCCTGTTGCATTGATCCGGGAAAAAGTCTGATGGAGTTTTACTACATCCGCTCTTTCCAGGATCTTAAACCCCGCACCTTCGGGGTCTTGGAGCCCGACCCTGAGCGGGCGGAGAAGGTCACCGATTTTTCCGGCGCGCTGAGCATAGTCCCGGGACTTTGTTTTGATTATAACGGCTATCGCTTGGGATACGGCAAGGGTTATTACGACCGTTTTTTGTCCTCTCACCCCGGACCGCGGGTGGGCATTGTGTACAGTGAATTTGTCAGATACCGGCTCTATCATGGCCGCTATGACGTGCCCATGGACCTGATTGTCACCGAGCGGTATCTCAGAGCCACGTCAAAGAGGTCTAAAGTGGAAACGGCGCGGGTAAAATAAATTGACACAAGGCAAAAGCCCTTGTAATTTCTTACAAGGGCTTTTGGTCGGGATACGGTGATGTTTGCATATGTTTTCTTGCCGGGGCATCATAGCCCATTTGAAGGAACTAGCAGCCGCAGTTGTTGCAGCCACAGTTGTTGCAGCCGCAGTTATTACCGCAACCACAGTCGTTACCGCCGCAGCAGAACAGGATGATGATTAAAAGGATAATCCAAGTACAACCGTTGTTACCACACATATTGAAGTCACCTCTTTGAGTTGATTTGCTTTATACTATGTAAGAAAACGAAAGCTGGTTACAGCTTTTTGAAAAGATTTTTTGTCACAAGAGAAGAACCCATTTCCATGCGCCGGAATCTTTCGTCTGAAGTGAGAGGCGTATGAGGACTGAGAATGAGGAGGTGGAAGCACTTGGACAATCGTGATGATTTCGATGAACTGATGAAGAAGTTTAGTCAAAGCGACGACCAGGCTCCCCACGACGAGGAAGCAGAGGGCTTCACATTCCAAAGCGGCGTGAGCTCGGACAAATACGAGGATCTTCCGCTGTTTCAGGAGGAATACTCCGGCCCCGCCCAATCCCCCAAAGAGAAAAAAGCGCCGTTCAAGCTCAATATCACCGACCGGGAGTACTATGAAATTCCCGATACCGGGGAAGGGACAGCGGAAAAGCGCCGTCCGTCTCCAGGAAAGAGCGGTCCAGGTGAAAAAAGCGCCTCTGTGGGTAAGACGCCGGGTCCCGTTCCACGGGCAGTGGGCGAGACTGGCAAGGCGCAAAGTAAATCCCGGATCCGCCGCCGGTATGAGAGTTTGGGAAGAACAGCCCGGGTATTTATCTACATCGGCTTCGTGATGGGCATTTCCCTGTTTTTATCCTATTTCATCCTGCAGGGGGCCAACGACCTGTTCGGCTTTAATAAGCAGGATATGCAGGTGGAAATTACAGTGCCCGAAAACGCTTCCGTCTCCGATGTGGCCAAGATCCTCAAGAAAAGCGGGGTCATTAGCGAGCCTACGATCTTCACCCTCTATGCCCAGTCCCGTAACGACGAGGAAACCAAAACGGAATTTAAGCCCGGAACCTATGTACTCAACCCCAAGATGGCTTATGATGAGATCATCATTACCTTGAGTTCCGGTCTCTCCGACGATTCGGTGGTGAGAATTACCTTCCCTGAAGGCCTGACCGCCCGGGATATCGCGGACCTGTTGGAAGAAAACGGGGTATGCACAGCATCCAACTTTATTACCGCCCTCAACGAGCACGATTATTCCCGGTTCGATTTTGTGGGCAAGATCCCGCCCAGCGAGAATCGTTACCTGAAGCTGGAGGGCTATATCTTCCCCGACACCTATGAATTCTTCACCAATGAAAACGTGGATTCGGTGGTCAGCAAGTTCCTGCGCGCCTTTGACGCCAACTGGACCAACGAGCTGTCGGTCCAGGCGGAAAAGATGGGCATGACCACGGACGAGGTGGTCACCCTGGCCTCCATCATCCAGAAGGAGTCCAGTGCCATCGAGGAGATGAACATGGTGTCCGGCGTTTTCCACAACCGCCTCAACAACGCCGATACCTATCCCAACCTCCAGTCGGACGTCACCATCAACTATGTGGAGACCGACATCAAGCCCTATCTCAATATTGCAAATCAACCCATGTATGACAGCTACAACACCTATAAATGCACCGGCCTTCCTGTGGGACCGATCTGCAGCCCGGGTGTGGCGGCCATGAAAGCGGCCATCTATCCGGAAAAGACCAACTATTTCTACTTCCTCACCGACTCGGAAGGCAAGTATTACTATGCCGCCACGCTTGAGGAACATGAGAAAAACGACGCTGCGGCCAGCAAGGTGGGCGACGGCAAGACCCACGGCATCGCGACCCAGTAAAAAGGTATGCAACGGCAGCCGCCGCTTGAAAGCAAGCGGCGGCTGTTTCTGCGAGAGGAAGACCTGCTAATAAAAGTCAAGTAGAAATTTCAGATTTTTAGTGAAGCAAAAAAGGCAACACAAAATCAAGCCGCTGAGCGTTTCAAAATTAAAACGGCGGCCAGCCAGATGGTATAA
>NZ_JACRTC010000001.1 GCF_014385095.1 Zongyangia hominis | reverse complement strand
CGACTGGAAGTGGCCGGAAGGCAGCGGTTCTGGTTCCGACTCCGGCAAGAAAAACCCGAACTCCGGTGACAGCAGCATGCTGCCCATCGCTCTGGCCGTTCTGGCTGCGAGCGCTGGCGTATTCCTCATCCTGACCCGCAAGAAAAATAAATAAGTTATGAAAAAAGGGACATCCGAAAGGATGTCCCTTTTTTTGATCCGTCTTCAATGGGACGGCTCCATCTTTTATTATTCTCTGTTCTTCTTTTTTCGCTCCATCATCTCGTCCACAACATCGTCTTTGGCCAAAGGGATGTCATAGATTTTGCTGTAGGATTCTGTTTCCGGTTTGGTGATGGGAGCTGCCGGCATCAGTCCAGTGCACTCCGTCGCGGAAGCGACCTCCATCATTTCGTCATAAAGCTCTTCATCATCAAGCATGTCGTAGGGGCGGGGAGGATTTTTTTCATCCATGAGAAACACACTCCTTTCGTTATAGTGTTCCCCCGGAAGCATCCCCTTATGATTTGGTAAATCTTTTCCAAGAATCTGTCTTCCGGAAATGGATGCTCCGCAATGCCCCTGTCAGATGGGGGTTCTCTTTCACATAAAAGCAAGGCAGCGCTTGGTATAAAAATGTTTGGAATTTGTAGCAAACTTTCAAAAAAGTGGAAAGTTCGACAAGTGTTTTTCATTTTGACAAAAAATGCTGGAATTTATCGTGCGATTTTTCACCGGGAAAAGGGCGGCAAACATTGTGTTTTTATGCGAAATGAGGTAAAATAATACCGATTTAGAATTCTTTTGAAGGAGTGGCGGCTGCCCAGGTAGCTGCTTTTTCCATGCAGGAGATGAATGAGCGCATGATAACCTACATCGCTTGTATTTCGAAAAAGAACGGGGTACAATAGAAAGAATTTGACTGGAAAACGCTCTGATACCAAAGTAGGAAGGAGAAAAGCGATGCAGATAGCAATTGTTGACGATTCGCAGATGGACCGCCGGTATCTGTGGGAATTTTTAAACCGCTATTGTGAAGAACAATGTCTGCAAGCTCAACTCAGAGAGTTTGAAAGCGGGGATGAATTTCTGAAAGAGAGCGAATGCAAGGACTATGCCATTGTATTTCTGGACATTTACATGGACAAACTCAACGGTATAGAAACAGCTAAGAAGCTCCGCCAGATGGGAAGCGAATGTTTACTGATTTTTTGCACAACCAGTGAACATTTTGCGGTGGAAAGCTATCGGGTGCGGGCATTTGATTATTTGGTAAAACCTTATTCCTTTGCTAGGCTTTCGGAAACTATGAAGCTGTGCGATCAGGCCCTTTGCCGCCGCGCCCATTATATCGAGGTCAAAGAAGGGCGCACCTTTGTCAAAATTCCGCTGCACAGCATTATTTATACCGATTATTATAACCACTATATCCAAATTCACACCAAGGAGCGGATGGTCCGCTGCTACCAGAGATTTCCTGATTTTGCGCCCAAACTGTTATGTTATCCTCAATTCCTCTGCTGTTATCGCAACTGCATCGTCAATATGGATGAGGTGGAGGAATTGGGTGAACAGGATTTCGTCATGTCCAGCGGCGACTGGGTGCCGATTGCCCGCAAACTGCGCCAGGAGGTCCGTCAAAAATACGCCGATTATGCCTTTGATAAGCTGGAGGGAATCGGTTAGCCGCGGATCTTTTCCGGCAGTATGTGCCAAAATGAAAATGGTTGTGCCCGCTAGTTAGCCGATAGAAACTAGTGGCGCGAAGGAAAACCGCGAGCATAAGAGACAGGGGAGGCGATATAATGCCCTTTACGGAACAGACCCTTCAATTTTTAACGGAAAACCGCCTGCGTGACAGCAAGGAGTGGTTTAACGAGCACAAGGAGGATTACCGCCGCTTGGTACTGGAGCCGATGCAGGAGCTGGTGGGAAAGCTCACCCCCACAATGCTGGACATCGACCCCCAGTTTACGACGGAGCCCAAAGTGGACAAGACCATCTGCCGCATTTGGCGTGACACCCGTTACTCCAAGGATAAATCCAGGTACCGGGAGAACATGTGGCTCATATTTAAAAGGGGCAAGATGCACGGCACCCAGGTTCCCGGCCTCTATTTTGAAATTTCACCCAGTGGGTTTTGCTATGGCGGCGGCTTTTACAGCCCCTCCACCGACTATATGAATACGCTGCGAAAGCTCATTTTGGAAGGCGACGCTGTGGCTAAAAAGGCCATGAAAGCTTACAAAGAGCAATCGGTCTTTACGTTGGAAGGCGAGAAATTCAAGCGACCGCGCTATCCCAATGCGCCGGAGGAACAGCGCCGGTGGCTGGAACTGCGGGGCATCCACTTCGAAGCGGAGAGCCGGGATGCGGGCCTGCTCTTTTCCGATGCCCTTGCCGATAAGCTCTGCGAGGACTTCCGCCATCTAGCCCCCATCTATCAGTTTCTCTTGCATACCTCTCAGATCTTGCACGAAAAGGAGCTGCAGCGCCCCGCTCTCCTATAACGCAGTTTTGGCGGGTTGAGGCTGAGCCAAGCGCGCATGGCTTTTTAACTATGAAAATAGTCGGCGGCCGTAGAGCACCATGAAAAAAGGCGGTCTTGCTGCAGCTTGTACAGAAATAACCAAGACGGGCCGAAAGTGCCATGACACTTTCGGCCCACTTTGTGAACGATACGAGGAGTAGAATGAATCACTGGAAGAAGAACTTTTTTACCATTTGGAGCGGCCAGGCGGTGTCTCAGTTTTCCAGCGCCGTCCTTCAATTTGCCATCGTGTGGTATCTGACCGACCACACCGGCTCGGCGCTGGTGCTGTCCGCGTCCATGCTCATGGGCTTTTTGCCCCAGGGCATCTTGGGACCGTTCATCGGAGTGCTCATTGACCGGTATGACCGCAAACGAATTATGGTCTGGTCCGATCTATTTATCGCCGGAACCAGCCTAGTGCTGGTGGCGGCGGGCTTTTGGGGGGAGCCGCCGGTGTGGCTTATCCTCTTAGTGCTCCTGTGCCGGTCGGTGGGCTCGGCGCTTCACAATCCCTGCCTTCAGGCGGTGACGCCTCAGATTGTGCCGGAGGAGGAACTGACCCGGTGCTCCGGCTATTCCCAGTCCCTCCAGTCCATTTCACAGATCGTCTCCCCGGCGGTGGCGGCTGTCCTTTACAGTTGGTGGAGCCTGTCCGCCATCGTCTTGCTGGATGTGCTGGGGGCGGTGGCGGCCGTCATCACCCTGACGGTCAGCGAAATTCCCAAACTGGAAAAACCGAAGGTAGAAGGAAAGCCTCACGTACTCCGAGAGGCGAGGGAGGGCTTTCGCATCCTCCGTTCCAAGCGGGGGATATTGGGGCTCGTACTCATCAGCGCCCTGTATTCCCTGGCGCTCATGCCCACCAGCGCTCTCTTTCCGCTGATGAGTATGTCCTATTTTGGTGGGACCAGCGTCCACGCCAGCATCGCGGAGATCACTTTTTCGGTGGGGCTCCTCATCGGCTCCCTGGTCCTCTCGGTCTGGGGCGGGACGAGGAGGAAGGTGCGCACCATTGTGGGCTCCTATCTTCTGATGAGCGCCTCCCTCATTCTTTCGGGACTATTACCCCGCTCGGGCTTTGCAGCCTTTGCCGTCCTCTCCTGTCTGATGGGCGTCTCCGGCCCCTTCTACTGGGGGATGTATACGCCACTTTTGCAGCAGAGCTTTGAAGGACGGTATCTGGGCCGGGTCATGGCCCTTTCCAGTTCCATCATGGTCATCTGTTCTCCCATAGGGCTTTCGCTGTCCGGCGCCTTTGCCGAAGTTTTCGGCGTGCAGAACTGGTTTATTGTGGCGGGTCTGCTCACTTTACTGGCGGCGGCTCTCTGCGTGCTGGTCCCGTCGGTGGCCCACTGCGACGGGCAGAAGGAATAAGGGCCTTTAGAGAGCAAAAAACGCGTCTGCGAAAAGCAGACGCGTTTTTATTTTACCAATGTGTGTGGCGCGGCACCCAAGGCACAGCGCCGCACCGGAGACGGCCAAGACGTCATTTGGGGTCATGCCGGGCCGCGGCGTCTTCGATTGGTCAGACCGGTGCTTAATAACAGTTGCGTTCCAACCGCTATTTATCATGCCGCTCGCTGACAACGCCCAGTCGATAGGCGGCCAGCAGGAGCTTGAGGTCCGCGATGAGCTCTCGGATGCCCTCTCCCGCGTCGGTCTCGTCCACCTTGATGCGGGAGGAGGCCCGGTCGAAGACCACCTGGGTGGATAGGATGTCCTTGTTTAACTTAATGGCGTTGTCGAGCCCCGCGAAGGGCTCGTGGGAGCACAGCCGTAGGCCGTAGGAATTGTAAATTAAAGTATACCCCGCAATGCCGGTGGTGGACTGGTAGGCCCGGCAGAAGCCGCCGTCGATGACGATGAGCTTGCCGCCGGCTTTGATGGGGCTTTCCCCGGCCCCCGCCTTGACCGGCATGTGGCCGTTGATGATGTGGGAATAGGGGGTGCCCAGCCCGAACTGGCCCAGTAGAAAGGTGGCGATGTCCTCGTCGTCGGTGTAGCGGTAATAGGCGTTTTTCGGCTCCTCCCAGGCGCTGGGGTCGTCCACCCAGAGCCGCTCAAAGGTGGCGATCTTTTTGCGCCCGCAAAGGGGAGAGTTGCGCCCGCACCATAAAAACCACAAAAAGTCCTTGCCGTACTGCTTCTCCGGCGTGCCCTCCCTGGCGTAATAGCCCCGGCGCGCCACGGCGTCGGCGTAGTCCATGAGGCCGCGCCCGGACAGGGTTTGTCCGCCGAAGGAAAACTCCATCAGGGAGCCGTCGGGGTTTAGGGGGATGCAGCCGTGGAAAAGCAGGTTTTTGTTAAAGCACTTGTAGAGGCTCCCCTTGGAGTAGAGGAACTGGACGTGGCGCTGGAGCTTCTCGCTGTGCTGGAAGGCGCTTTTGAGCTGGCGCATGAGGAGGGCCTCCTCCTCGGTGAGGGCGTAGGGGTCGTCCCGGTCCACAGTAGGGAAGTCGCAGTCGGTGAGGGGGTAGCGCTTCCCCTCGATTTCGATGGTGCCGGCCTCGTAGTCGATGCGGTGTAAAAGCATCCGGTCGTCCATCCGATACTCGGGGTGGCGCTTGATGATCTGCCCCTCCAATTTAAACTGTATGATGGCAATGGCCTTGTGCATCCGGGCACCCAGCATCAGGTCCTTGCGGTTATAATTGCCCTCGGCCACGGTCCGGGGCATGAAACGGGAGATGTCCGCGTCCTTATAGACTTCGTTGGCAAAGAGGGCCAGCGGCCGCAGGCTGATGCCGTAGCCGCCCTCGATGACTTCCAGGTTGTTATAGGTGATCGAGTTATTGAGCACGGTGGCCACACAGGTGCGGCTGCCGGTGGCGGCGCCCATCCAGAGGATGTCGTGGTTGCCCCACTGGATATCCACGCAGTGATGTTCCATCAGACAGTCTAAGACGATGTCGGCCCGGGGCCCCCGGTCGAAGATGTCGCCGACAATATGCAGCCGGTCCACGATGAGGCGTTTGATGGTGGTGCACAGGGCGATGATGAAGTCGTCGGCCCGATCGATGTCGATGATGGTGGAAAGGATGTTGGCGTAATAGTCCTGCTTGTTGAGGGCGTCATAGCTTAGGTTGATGAGCTCGTCGATAATGTAGGCAAAGTCCTCGGGCAGGGCCTTGCGGACTTTGGAGCGGGTGTATTTGCTGCCCAAAAGCCGGCAGATTTCCATGAGCCGGTTGAGGGTGATCTTGTACCATTCGGATAAATCCTCGTTTCGCTCGGAAATCTCCTGGAGCTTTGCCTTGGGGTAGTAGATCAGAGTGGAAAGCTCCGCCCTCTCCGCCGCGGGAACGGTGTTTTGATACAGCGCGTCCACCTTCTCCCGGATGGCGCCGGAAGCGCTGTTTCGAATGTGAATGAAGGCCTCATACTCCCCGTGGAGATCGGACATAAAGTGCTCGGTGCCCTTGGGAAGCCCCAAAATGGCCTGCAGGTTGATAATCTCGGTGGAGGCGGATTGGATGTTGGGATATTGGTGGGAAAGCATCCGCAAGTATTTGAGATGCTGCATCACGTCTTCTTTGGTGGGTTTTATCAGATCCATGCGGTCAACCTCTCTTCTTTGTCGATCGAAGTAGGAAAAGCCCCTGTCCGGGACCAAATTGTCATAATTTCAGTATACTCTGCCGGGCTTGGACTGTCAATTTTTAGGAGCCGGATCACCGTAGGAAAGGGACGGACCGGCGGATAGGGGGCTGGTTTAACGGCATGCGGCGCTCGGAATAATTTTCCCGCAAAAGACTTGACTTAAGGAGGGGCGGGGACTATTGTAGAAGTAAGAGAACATGTTTGCCGGCGCACGGCAGAGAGGAGCGAAACAAATGAAATACATGAATCTAAAAAACACGGATTTGCAGGTTTCGAACATTGTCATGGGCTGTATGCACCTGACCGAGCTTGACAAGTCTCAGGCGGAAAAACACATTCGGACGGCCATGGAGCAGGGAATCAATTTCTTTGACCATGCGGACGTCTACGACGGAGGCAAATGCGAGAGCCTGTTTGCCGAGGCGCTGGACATGAACGACGACCTGCGGGAGAAGATGATTCTCCAGAGCAAGGTGGGCATCCGCCGCCTGCCCGGCAACCACACCATCTACGACTTCTCCAAAGATCATTTGCTGGAAGCGGTGGACGCAAGCCTCAAACGTCTGCGCACCGATTATCTGGACGTGCTGCTTTTGCACCGCCCCGACGCGCTGGTGGAGCCGGAGGAAGTCGCGGAGGCCTTCGCCATCCTCCACGCCAGCGGCAAGGTCCGCTATTTCGGCGTCTCCAACCAGAACCCCTATCAGATGGAGTTATTGCAAAAATATGTACCCTATAAGCTCATCGCCAACCAGCTGGAACTGAGCATCTGCTACTCGAGAATGATCGACATCGGCATCGCCGTCAACATGGATCTGGACCAGAGCACCATCCGCGAGGGCGGCATTCTGGATTACTGCCGCCTCCATGACGTGACGATTCAGGCGTGGTCCCCGTTCCAGAAGGACTACTTCGGCGGCGTGTTCGTCGGCGACGAGGAACATTACCCCGAGCTCAACGCCGTTATGGACCGGCTGGCCAAGAAATACAATGTCACCAAGAACGCCATCGCCACCGGCTGGATTGCCCGCCATCCGGCCAACATGCAGATCATTGTGGGCACCATGAACGACCAGCGCCTGATCGAGAGCTGCCAGGGTTCCGAGCTGCCTCTGACGAAGGCTGAGTGGTATGAAATCTACGAGGCTTCCGGCAAGATGATTCCTTAATCTAAAGTGTTAGAACAAAAAACGTCTGAGTCGGAGACTCAGACGTTTTTTTCATGGAAGTCTAGTTTTTCCACATAAGCTTTGAGGTCATCCACCGAGTGAAACTGGTCCAGATGGAAACACAGTTCCCGCTTCACGGCTTCGGGAAGGGAGTCGTAATAACCCGCCATGTCCAGGTCGCCGCCAAAGCCAAAGCTAAAAGGATGCATTTCTGACATGCAGCATCACCTCAAAGGTAGTATCTGCAAAAGCGGGGACTTTATCCCCGGATGGCCCGCTCAGGAGGAACGCAGGTGATCGATGGAGGCCATAAATTCATCTTCCGGAAGGTTCTGGCCCAAAACCACAATATCCCCAGCCAGGAGGAGAGTGGAACCCTTGGGGAGAATCACTTCTTGGCCCCGTTTGATCATGACAACCAAAATGTGTTCGGGAATTCCCGCCTCCATCAGCGTTTTGTCCGCCCAACGGCTGTTTCCCTCTACGGTAAACTCATAGAGCTTCATGCTGCCTTCCTCCTGGTAGTCGTTGAAGGTGCGTAAAACCGATTCGTTTTCCTCCACCAGATCCAGCTTTTTGGCGAAGGAGGGGATGAAGGTTCCCTGTACGCCCACCGAGAAGAGGCTGACAAAAAAGATCATGTGGAAGATGTAGTTGCCCAGTCCCACGTGCATGGCCACAGCGGAGATGGCGAAGACGATGGAGGCGGCGCCCCGCAGTCCCACCCAGGAGATAAAAATTTTCTGCTTGAGGGGAAAGCGAAAGAAGCTGAGGATGCCGAAGGTGGCGGCTGGGCGGGCGATGAGGATCATAAAGACGGAGAGGAGGATACCCGGTCCGATGACGGCAGGAAGCTGGGAAGGGAAGGAGAGCAGCCCCAGCACAAAGAAGAGCATGACCTGCATTAGCCACGAGATGCCGTTGAAGAAGTGAATCAGGCTTCTCTTGTGTAGGATGCGGCTGTTGCCCAGGAGGATACCGATGAGGTAGACACATAGGTATCCGTTGCCTCCCAGCGACTCGCACAGGCCGTAGCCTAGCACCACGATGCCCACGGTAAAGAGGGGATAAAGTCCGTCTACCTCCAAATTGATGCGCTTGAGAACGAGGACGGCCACTTTGGCGAAGATGAATCCCAGTCCCAGCCCCAATCCCACTTGGGAAAGGAGCATAAGTCCGATGTTCTTTTCCCCACCGGTGAGGAAGCTGAGCACGATCATGGTCAGCATATAAGAGCAGGGGTCATTGCTGCCGCTCTCCACCTCCAAGAGGGAAGCGATGCCCCCTTTGAGATTGAGCTTGCGGGAACGCAGGATGCCGAAGACGGAGGCGGCGTCGGTAGAGGAGACGGTGGCGCCGATGAGCAGGCTTTCGAGGAAGCTGCGCTGAAAACAAAAGTAGCAGAAAAGCCCGGTGAGCAGGGCGGTGATGACCACGCCCAGGGTGGACATGAGGATGGAGGGGAGCAACACTGGCCGGGCCGCCTTCAGATTGGTTTCAAAGCCGCCGAAGAACATGATGAAGATGAGGCCCACGGAACAGACTTGCTGGGCCAAGGCGAAGTTATCAAACTGGATGCCCACCAAGCCGTCGGAGCCAAACAGCATGCCAAGCACCAGGAAAATAAGCAGGGAGGGAATTCCAAAGCGGTAGAGCAGCTTGCTGGAAGCTACGCATAACAAAAGAACCACGGCGCCAATGATCAAAAGCTGTACCATTAAATCCCTCTTCTCTCATTTTCTTGAATTTATCCATCATCATTATATCAAAGAAGAAGAGGAGATACAACCAAAGAATGAATAAAATACAAATTTTAAATTCATAATTATGCGTTTTAAATAATATTTTTATTTATAGACGCATAAATATGAATTGTAGCAACGCTAAATGTGCAGGTAAGAGCACGAATGTTATATTGGCAAAGATAGTCAAAAGGAAACATCTTTGCTGCGGATTCGACGATTTTTTGAGGAGGATATTGACAATGAATTTGCCATCATGTATAATATTATCTGTTGTCAGCTCAGACAATCGGGGTATAGCGCAGCTTGGTAGCGCGCTTGGTTCGGGACCAAGAGGCCGGGAGTTCGAGTCTCCCTACTCCGACCATAAAAAAGACCAGAAAACGGCTTGTTTAAGCAGTTTTCTGGTCTTATTTCTTTATTCTTTTATTCTTGGCAGAAGGATATTTTACGGTATTTTCAGTTTTTGGGGGGAGAGGATGGCCCAGCATGCCATCCGGGGCAAGGAAGGGAACGGCTCCATCACCTATTACAGCGCGATGTACAATTATGAGTGTCACATATGCTCAAATTATGCATGGTTATGTTCCTTTTACATGGGTGCCTGTCTTGGATAGCTTCCGTTATTCTCCACTCGCCAGAATGTCTTTGGGCCGCCGCTTGAGGATGGAAGAGCCTGAGAAGAAGGTTGCGCCTCCGATAATCGCAGTGCCACCGGCAATCATCCATTCTATATCCCCAGCATTCACTTTAATGTCAATGCGCTCCGGCGCTTTCCCCGCAGCCTCGTAGAATATGAAAGAACTTTCAGACCTGTATTTAGCCTCCATCTGTTCAGGTGTTGTCGCCTGAAGAACGGCGTTACCCACCGGGTTGGCAGCAGATACGGCGATGACGGTGGAGAGTAGATAAGCGGCAACCGAGATCATAGTAAGTTCCACAAACATCTGCCCCACAATCTTCACTTTCCCAATGCCCATGGAAAGATAGATTCCCATCTCTCGCTTTCGGTTTCGCACTTCCATTGTCAAGATGAGCAGCAGGAGGGCCACGCACCCGGCCAACACCAGCACGATCAACACGATAGATAAGGTGGTCATGGTTCTTAGCGGTGCCGCCGATGTCTTGTATGCGGAATCATCGACGGAAACATGAAAGTACATCCAGTTGATGGTATCCAGAGCTTTGACTTCTTTAATGACATCCTTGAGGTGCGCGGGGTCGTCCACATAGAAATACACAAAGCTGTATTGTTCTTTAAAGCTCCAGTTCCTGTATGCTTGCATCACCGTGGATTCATCACAATAAATCGTGTTACCTGGTATTAAAAATTCTGTTGAATATTTTGACGCTTCTGTATTAGCAAAAATTTTGTAAACACCCACTACTTCCAGATGAAAAGGCTTTCCACTGGTGCTGTTAAAACCCCTTGCCTGCAATTCGTCCCGGCACTCCGCCGTGAAGGTATCTCCCACGGATAGGTGATTGAGTGCCGCAAGCTCTTCTGAAATGATTGCTTTGCTGACGTCTCCCGGCTGGATGTGCCGCCCCTCTATGAGCTTAATGCCTCCCGTGCGGAAATGCTGGTGGTATTCGCTGTTGTTGGTCCCATAAAAGCTAGGAGAACGGACCTCTACCTCGTTTGGGTGGGAAGGGACCGGCGATGGTATTCCCTCATCAATATTGCTTTGAATGAGGCCAGGAATCAGTTTGGCATCACTCATATAGAGACAAATCCATGAGCTGGTACTGTAAGTCTTGATTCCTTTAACTTTTATTATTTCCTTGACCAATTCATCGTTGACGGCGGGACCGGTGTAGGCTTTCGTTACCCGCCCATCCTCGTGCTGCGTGATCTTCCAGAGCTTGGGGTCGTCCTCGATGACAGTCGGCTGCACTTCAAAGCTGCCACCCAGACTTTTTTGCAGATCATCGGCCGCGCTCATGGCCCCGCGGGCCACGGCCAAGGCAATAAGGGCAAGGGAGGACATGACCGTGAGAATGAGCAGGAGTAGAATGGTTTTTCCTCTTTTCCTTCGGACATACAATAACGCCCTTTTCCATAGATTCATGGAGTACTCCTTTCTTTGTTTAGCCCAAGCGCTCCAGTCCAAATTAAGAAGGAAAGGAAATGATGGCGGGAGGAACAAATTGTTCCTCCCGCTTCGCTATTGCAACAAGACAGGCACCGGTTATGGCTACATCATCATTTAATTAACGACCGCTGGAAATGCTTAGATGGACTGCATTGCTCTCCGGTTGTCTGCGATTTGACTACCAGAATCATTTGCCTGCGAACTTTCCCCCCATTTGCAAATACAGAGCAGGCCGCAGCCACAGGTATAGCTGAGAGCTATGGGGTTAATGACGCTAAATCTTTTGTGAAGTTTCCGCATGGTTATGCTCCTTTCACGTGGGTGCCTGTCTTGGATAGCTTTCTTTATTACCCACCGCTTAGAATGTCCTTAGGCTTTCGTTTGAGGATAGGGGCCGCAGCGCCCATGGTTGCCGCCGCAATGACCGCCGTGCCACCGGCGATCATCCATCCCACATCCCCGGCGGAAACTTGGATGTCGATGCGCTCCGGCGCTTGCCCCGCTGCCTCATAGAACAGCATAATACTGTCCAATTTATACTTTGCCTCCATCTGTTCGGGTTTTGTCGCCTGAAGAATGGCGTTACCCACCGGGTTTGCCGCCGTTACGGCGATGACGGTGGAGAGCAGATAGGCGATAACCGAGATCACGACAAGCTCTACAAACATCTGCCCGGCAATCTTCCCTTTCCTAATACCAATGGAAAGGTAAATGCCCATCTCTTTCTTTCTTTCCTTTACTTGCATTGTCAAAATAAGCAGCAAAAGGGCAATGCACCCGGCCAATACCAAAACGATCAACACAGCAGCCAGCATAATCATGGTGTTGAGCGGAGCCGCCGAAGCTTTGTAAGCGGAATCATCGACAGATACATGAAAGTACATCCAGTTGATGGTATCCAGAGCTTTGACTTCCTTGATGACATCATTGAGGTGCGCCGGGTCATCCACATAGAAATAGACAAAGTTGTATTCTTTTTTGAAATTCCAGTTTTGAAGGGCCTCCATTACTGTGGTTTCATCACAGTATATCATGTTGACTGGCAATAAAAATTCCGCTGTATATTTTGATGGTTCCGTATTGACAAGAATTTGATATATACCAACCACTTCCAGATAAAAGGGTTCGCCGCTGATGCTGTTAAATCCTCTCGCCTGCAGCTCGTCTCGGCACTCCGCTGTGAAGGTATCTCCCACGGATAGATGGTTAAGTGCGGCAAATTCCTCGGAAATTAGCGCCTTGTTAATATCTCCCGGCTGGATGTGCCGTCCCTCTATGAGCTTAATGCCTCCCGTGCGGAAATGCTGGTGGTATTCACTGCTGTTGGTCCCATAAAAGCTGACAGAACGGGCCATGATCTCATTTGGCATGGACGGTACTGATGATGGAATACCCTCGTCAATATCGCTTTGATAACCGCCCTCTATTGGTTTCACATCACTAAGATAGAGGGAAATCCATGAGCTGGTGCAGTAGGTTTTGATTCCTTTAACTTTCATTATTTCCTTGACCAGCTCATCGTTGACGGCGGGACCGGTGTAGGTTTTGGTTACCCGCCCATCCTCGTGCTGTGTGATCTTCCAGAGCTTGGGGTCGTCCTCGATAACGGTAGGTTGCACTTCAAAGCTGCCACCCAGACTTTTTTGCAGGTCATCGGCCGCGCTCATGGCCCCGCGGGCCACGGCCAAGGCGATAAGGGCAAGGGAGGACATGACCGTGAGGATGAGCAGGAGCAGAATGGTTTTTCCTCTTTTCCTTCGGACATACAATAACGCCCTTTTCCATAGATTCATGGAGTACTCCTTTCTTTGCCAATATTAACCTGGAAACTCATGTAGCTCTGGCCAGTCCTCCAAAAATGCGTCGGCCAACCCTCGAATGGTGAATACCATGTAATTTCTATGCTCCAATGACTTTGAGACGGGACATTGTAACTCCTCCCGCAGCTCTCGGAACACATAGAGAAAATCTTCCATGGAAATACCGGCTTTGTCGCTTAAAAGATGGGTGTCCATCCCCATTTCTTTATCCGCCACCTGGACAATCACACTTTGTATCTTCTTCTGCAATTCGATTTCCGTCATCTTCTCATTCCTCCTATACTGCGGCAAGATTTCCTTCTAAAATAGCTATCAGGTGGGCAATTGCCTCCCGAACCCCCGCCTTGTCCCCGATGTCAGCAATGGGGCAGGGAGAGGAAAGATAGGAAGGGAGCAGTTTCTTTCGCAGCTCATCGGATAGATGGAGGTATTCAAATCGGAGCTGTTCGTCGTCGTATTCAATCTTCTGTCGGGACAGCACAAACGCTTCCACTTCGATCTCATATTTCCACCGGCACAATAATCGAAACTGTTCCAAGTCCTCCGATGTCAGGCGGTCATTAAAATATAGGTTCATTATGCCCACATCGACAGAAAGCGCGCCTGCGATTGCCAGGGATATTTCCGAAAAGTGGTTGTACTCCTTGTCGCCTATTTTGCCTATCCCTCCCGGCAGCTCCACAACAATGACATCCGACGGAGATTCCTTGCAGAGCTGATGGACCATGTGATTGAGAATAAGTACCTTCTGTTCCATCGAGAGTTGTTCGCTGTTAAGCTCAAGTGGTAAGCTGTACATGCCAAACAGCGGCCCTAAAGAATTTGCAGCAAGGCAAACGGGCGCATACCCCTTCTTTTCCAGTACGTCCTTAATAATCAGCATGGTTTCAAACTTATCACAGTTTTCCCCCATGCCCATGACCGCTATCACTGGCACCGTGATCTGGTAAACCTTTTGCGGTGACAGCCCTTTTCCAATGGGATAAGGCCGATAGAGAAGGTTCGTTTTCACGGAGGGCAATTCTCCCAGCTCCCGCGCGAGGCGGGGAGTGAGCAGGATTTCTTTTTTCGCCTTTGCCGCTTTTTCTATCAGCCGCTTGTACTTGTCGAATCTCAAGTTTTCGATATTATCACATAGGAGCAGGGCGTCGCTGCGTTCCAGAACACGATCCGCGTCGGCGTCCGCATATATTCCATACCGCTTTTCCCATGCGTCCAGGCGGGCGCTATGCTCTGCAAAATCGGATAGGGCAGTAATTTCATAGTCCTTGAACGCGGGAGGGTAATCGAGCAGAATCTTCGCATCTGCATTGCAGGGAAAAAGGGTTAGCTTTTTCATGTACGATCATCTCCTTCCTGTGGCAGGTCATAGCCAAATTCGTGGAGAACGCAGATTTCCCGCAGATCAGACAGTTCCCGAAACTTTTCGTCGGCGCATACTTTGCACTTATCAGCCTTGCAGGGCATCCCTTCAAAATCCACTTGATTCATGCACATCATGCAGCCACGGAGATTCCAGCACTCCTTGCACTCGTCCGCTGTAATCTGCCCGCAGTTTAAGAGCCGCGCCGCCTTTTCCTCGTCAATGCCTTCGTCCAGCGACCCGATGCAAAAATACTCGGATGTTTCGCTCACCTTTTCGCAGGGAAAGAAAGCACCGTCCACCGAGACAAACAGTCTTTTATTGCCAGGCACACAAGGTCCCCCGTGGGATATGACAGACGGCAACGGCGTGTGCTGATATAGTCCCTGGTATACCTGCATCCGGTGGGCGCGGGTGGACTGCATCAAGGCGCTGGTACACTCGATATCCAGCATGTTGGCGTGTGCCAAAAGTAGCTTCAAGTATTCGTACCGGCGCAAGAGCTTTGAGGGTTCATCGTAATTGATCGTTTCCTTTGCCCCTTTGGTGGCCACGCTGTTATAGACAAAGCGACTGTCTGCAAGGTATTCATTGGCCTCAAAATAGTCCATGGCGCAGCCCAGATCCATTTTTGGATTGATAGTTGTCATGATGGCAATATCCTTCATGAAGTCCGGGTGGGCCTCTTTGATCTCCCGGATATGATTCATGATGGTGTCAAAAGAACCCTGCCCTGACCGGAATTTCCGGTTGACATCGTGATCTTCTTTTGTCCCGTCCAAGCTGATGGAGAGATGGAAATGGTGTTCGTAGAGATAATCGACAACTTCCGGTGTGAGCAGCGTTCCGTTGGTGGTCATAGAAAAATGTATTTCCTTCCCCTCCACATGCTCCGTTATGTAGGAGACACATTGCTTGATCAGGGGAAAGGCCAGCAGCGGTTCACCACCATAAAAGGAGATGGTCAGCGTGTCTCTCTCGTCGGTTCGCTCCAAATAGAAGTCAATCGCGCGCTTGGCAGTTTCCCATTCCATCCATTGATTGGCGTGTACACGCATATGCGTATAGCCGCCGCCGTAGCAACAGTAGCCGCAGCGCAGGTTGCACTGTTGCGTCACCTGCAAAATCAGTTGGCCCAACCGGTGCGCGATATAGTGTGAAAGATAATCAGTGGAGGGATGTTTAATTTCTGTAACAACATTTTTTTGCAACACGCCTTGCTCTTGCAGCATTGCAATCACGATGCTGTCCTCTGGGAGAAGTTCCCCACGTTCCACCCTTTGCAGTTCTTCAAACTCCGCATCGGGTAACGCAAAAACCGAATGAGTGTGCCTATCGTAGACATAGCCATTTAGCTTTGTGCGAAAGGTTTTGAAAATGATGTCTTTTGCCATTTTGTCCCCTCCTTTTTAATAATCCCGACTATTCTTCCATTTTGCAGCTCGATCATTTGATCCATACAATCGAGAATATCCCGGCGATGGGTAACGACCAAAAGAAAATCGTGGGTATCCTGCCTTATGTAGTGATTAAAATCCTCGTCCGATTCTTTGTCATAATTGGAGGTAGGTTCATCGAGAACGAAAATTTTTGCGTCTCGATGGAGCGCCCGCAACAGGGCGATTTTCTGGCGCTCCCCGCCGGAAAGCTTCGCACCGCCACTACCCGCCTGGGTTTCATATCCTTCCTGCCTTCCATTAATAAAATCCGTGCAAAATGGAATTCGCGCCTCTTCTCCCAGCGGTGCCCCGTCCAGACAAATATTGTCCCGAAGGGAAGCATGAAACAGGTGGATGTCCTGGGTGACGACGCCGAAAAGCTTCCGGTAATCCTCTATTTTATATTGAGAAATAGGCACCCTATCCAGAAGAATTTGCCCCGTCGTAGGCTCATAGAGGCGCAGGAGTAAGTTGATAAGGGTGCTTTTCCCGCTGCCATTTTCTCCGATAATCGCTGTTTTCTCCCCACGCCGCAGGGTGAAGTTCACATCCTGCAAAATGTTCTTGCCGTCCAGCTCCAGTCCCACATGAGAAAACTCGATGCGCTCCACCGTGTTTCCGGGCGGAAGCTGTCCGCCGCCCTCTTCCTCCATTTGAAAGAAGGATCCGAGACTTTCTAGGTTTGGCTTAATCTGCTGCAGTACATACCGCAGTTGCAGGAAAATTGTCACAGGTAAAGTCAGGTAGGAAGCGAAGGAGAGGAACGCCATCAGACCACCCAGGGTCAGCCGTTGACCTAAGATTAGATAAGCGCCCACTACGTAGAGGCCAGTCAGCACCACCTGTTCTACACTGGCACCAACGCTGTTGTTTTTGGCCTGCAACAGAATCTGCCGCTTGCTGGATTCGTTGATACCGGTGACAAGTTCTCCATATTCCTTCAGCTTTTTGTCGTGCAGTCCCCAGAGCTTGACATCCAACATGCCCTGCACTACATCTTCCAGCCAGCGGTGATACGCCTGGTTTTTGTCCCGGACCTCCCGGCTTATGCGTTCGGCACGTTTGGATAAGAAGCAATTAAGCACATATTTAATCGGTATCAGAGCCGTCACGCACAGGGCCAACCGCCAGTCTAACAGATAGAGACCGACGCCGATGCCGACAATTTCAAATATTAAAATAAAGATGGTCAAAAATTGGCTTTGGGCAATGGAAAGCAATGCGTTGATGTCAAAAAAAGCGTCGCTGATGATCTTGTAGATTCCTTGGTCCTTATAGTATAGAGATTTAATTTTCATGCCGTGGGAGATAGATTTCATTTGCAGATTTTTAGCCACATCGTTGCTGATGTCAATTTCAATTTTCTTTTGAACGTACTCGATGATTTGCTTTAGAAGAAAAAACAGCACCAGAAGAACCACGCAATAGATTACATGAGGTATATGAACTGATACCAGCCCTTTGTCAATCATGGACTGGCTGATAAAAGGCGTGATGGCAGAGAAAGCAGATACGAGGAGAGATAGAGCCATGATACCAGCAATTTGTAACCGATATGATTTCATCATTCGTAAAATCGCTCGAATTTTCATCATCATATCTCCATTTATGAAAAGTAATAATATTATTTGTTGCTTTCAATTTCTTACAAATTTGATATTAATTAATTATAGAATAGTTTAGGAATCCGATAGTGTCAAGCGTTAAAATAGATAGTAATTAAATGGTTTCTTGTCAAATATGACAAAAAATATAATTATTTTGTCAATTAAATTCAATTATAATTATAAAATTCATACCGCTTATGGACAACAATGCGAAATGTGGTCGATTTTCACGTTCCCTATCCTACCCGCAAAGTGGCAATATCATTACAACCATCCACCCAAAACAATTTGAAGTCTCCAGTCGCTGCTCATCCGGGAGAATGTGGGATCCGTCGTCAACGCCTGCGACGCGGGCCGGGAGTTCGAGTCTCCCTACTCGGACCAGAAGAAAAGACCGTCGACAAATGTCGGCGGTCTTTATTATTTCCCAAGAAAGCCTTAACGGATTTGCTCAAACACAAAAAAGAATGCGAAAACTTTCCAGTAGGGGCTCTCCCATGGCTCGTCCATCAGCCTCCCGTATATATTTTCTATGGTTTTCCCCACAGTAGGCCAACATGCGTTTGCTTTTTTGTCCAACTGGTTCATGACGGACATTCTGCGGCTGCGGGCCATTCGTGCCAAACGCAACAGCTCGCTCGGCGGTTTTGTCGAACAGGAACTGATATCAAAGAACAGCCAATTCAGATGTACCCCCAAACAACGTGCCAGGTCGAGGCAATGAGATAGGGTGGGTATTTTTTTCCCTTGTTCTACTTTACAAATAAAGCTGGTGGATACGCTCAGTTTTTGCGCCAGCTGTTGTTGCGTGAGTCCGTTGAGTCTGCGAAAATCGCTGACCCGCATACCAAAATAATATTTTAAATCATCCGCACTGACCTGCCCTATGCCCCAAGCAAGCTCAAAGTCCTCCATCTGACCGCCTTCTTTCATTTTTACTGCTGGGTGCAGTATATCATAAATGAGGGAATCTTCCCAGGGTCTGGTGGTGTCAGTTTTTCATTCCTTGGAGTTTGAGGCCCTTTTAGTAAAAAACGATAGTAAAAAGCCAGAAAAGCTACGAAATAAGTGCTTTTCTGGCTTTTTTTGAATGATGATTTGTGGATATATACGAGAAATCCGCACGTTTTTTGTAAGAGGGAGAGTTACAATGGAGCGCAAAAGTCAGCATAGGCAGGTGTCATTCGAGGATCCTGCCGTCGGTGGAGATGGTTACAACCTGCCAGGGGATAAACTTACCGCTTGTTTGTAACGCGCGCTTGACCGCGTTTTCAATACCGCCGCAGCAGGGAACCTCCATGCGTACCACCGTGACACTTTTGATCTCATTGTTTGCAAGGATTTGGGTTAGCTTGTCGGCGTAGTCCCCTTCATCCAGCTTAGGGCAGCCAATCAGTGTGACCTTGTTTTTTATAAACTCGTTGTGAAAATTCCCATAGGCATATGCGGTGCAGTCCGCCGCGACCAGCAAATTCGCCTGATGGAAATAGGGCGCCTGGACCGGGACCAGCTTGATCTGTACCGGCCACTGGGATAGACGGCTGACGGGAGCGGCAAGGGCCTCCTGATGGGCTCCGTCCTCCCCGTCCGTATGAACGATGGATTTGGATTGGGTACCTGGACAGCCGCAAGGGAGCTGACCAGCTCTTTTCGCGGCCTGATTGGCCTTGACCGCAGCTTCGTTGTAGGCGGGCGCCTCCCGCTCCTCAAAGGATATGGCATTCGTCGGGCAGGCGGGCAGACAGTCGCCCAAACCATCGCAATAATCCTCCCGCATCAGTTTTGCCTTGCCATTCACCATAGCAATGGCGCCCTCATGGCATGCTTCGGCACAGGCGCCGCAGCCGTTGCACTTTTCTTCGTCTATTTTTATAATTTTCCGTAACATCATTTTTTCTCCTTTTTTTACTGGATTCTTTGATTGTATTATACTAAAATGAACAAAATAGATATGTTGGAAATCCAACAAAAGGAGGGCCAATGAAAAATTTTTTTGATGTTCTAACACAGTGCCCGTTGTTCCAGGGCATGGAAGTGGCCAAGCTGCCCGAACTGCTTGCATGCCTGGAAGCCAAGGTAACAGCCTATGGTAAGTATCAACCGGTCTTTTTAGAGGGAGATCCGGCAAAGGATATAGGAATTGTCCTGTCTGGAGAAGTCCAGATTGTAAAGGAAGACTATTTCGGCAACCGCAATATTGTAGCCCTCATCGAACCCTCCCAGATTTTTGGGGAGGCGTTTGCCTGTGCAGGAGTAGAGACGCTTCCGGTGAGCGCCGTCGCCAGCTGCGGCAGCGAGGTGATGCTCATTGGCTGTGGGCATATCATTACGCCCTGCAAAAATTCCTGTGCAGATCACAACCGCTTGATTTACAACCTCTTACAGGTGATGGCGTCCAAAAACCTCTTTCTTAACAAAAAGCTGGAGTTTGTCTCGAAGCGCACTACCAAGGAAAAATTGATGGCCTTTCTACTGGAAGAGGCCAAACGCTATGGGGGCGATACTTTTACCATTCAGTATAATAGGCAGGAGCTTGCGGACTATCTGGGGGTGGAACGAAGCGCTATGTCGGCGGAGCTGGGCAAGTTGCGGGATGATGGAAAAATTAAATTCCATAAAAACCACTTTCAAATTTTGTGAAGGCGGGCAGTACAGCAATTGATATAGCGCCCTTTTTTCCCGAACCTTTCTGCGGCAGAAAAGCGGGAGGCAGGAAGCCAGAGAAAACATATCGACGAAAGCTTGCCTTTGTGCTATAGTAAAAGGGAAAATTGGGCATGGGAGGCGGCAACATGGTAGTCCAGCTTCAGCATATCCGGCTCTATTATGAAAAAACGGGGGAGGGAGCACCCCTCCTTTTGCTTCACGGCAACGGGGAAACCCATGAAATTTTTACAGAGGCTGTGGATAAACTCAAAGAACACTTTACCGTTTATGCGCTGGATAGCCGCTGTCATGGCAAGAGTGAGGATACCGGCAGCCTCTCCTATGAGGAAATGACTCAGGATGCGGCGGATTTCATCGGGGCACTGGGGTTAGAACGTCCCATGGTCTGCGGATTCAGCGACGGTGGTATTGTGGGGATCATGCTGGCGCTTAAATATCCCGGGCGGATTTCCAAACTGGTCTCCTGTGGCGCCAATCTGGACCCGTCGGGGCTCAGGGCGAAATACCGGGTGCTGTTTCGCCTTTACTACCTGCTCCATCGGGACCCGAAGATTAAAATGATGCTCACCCAGCCCCACATTCCGCCCGAATCGCTATCGAAATTGCACTTACCCATACTAGTACTGGCGGGGGAAAAGGATATGATACGGCCATCCCACACCCGGCTCATCGCCCGGCAGATCCCAGGGAGCACCCTACGGATTTTGCCGGGTGAAACCCACAGCAGTTACGTGGAACATTCGCAGAAAATCGCCGGTGAAATTCTCCCTTTTTTAAAGGGATGACTCTTTGCAAAAAAGCGCCCAGGAGTGAATGCTCCTAGGCGCTTTTTAGATAAATAAGTAGTCAGTTTTAGGAATGGAAAGTATCCTTGGCGGCGTTTAGTTTGGTGATATCAATACTGTTAATCATGCAGTAGTGGCCGCCGTCAGGCCAATCCACCTGGCTCACCGATACTTCCAAGAGGGAGCCGGTGGAATGGGAGCGGATGACCGTGGAACGACTTTCATCGCCCAGGGGGGCCAAATGTTCCATGGGGCAAAACTCACAGGGGACAGGCGAGTCCTGTAATGTTGCATGGCACAGCTCACCCACCTGGGCTGGGGGGAAATACTGGCCGGTTTTGCGGTTGAGATAGATGAGCTCGTGGTTTTGAGGATTGACCACATAGGCCGGGTGATCCAGATGATCCAGCACGGTTTGTAGGGAGTGGACATAGCGTTCCCTTTTTTGTTCGCTTCGTTTTCCAGCCAAAAAAGTGCCGATAATTTCACAGGCGGACTGAAACACCTCAATGTCCCCTTCGGAAAAGCTGTGGGGCGCTGTCATATCGTCAACGCCGATAAAGCCGCAGAGCTTTCCGCCGATCACGATGGCGCACCGCAACAGCGCTTTTACGTCGGGCCACCGGCCGATTGCGGCAAAATGGGGAGCGGCGCTAGAGAAGTCCTCCACCCAGAGAACCCCGTCTCGTTCATAGTAATCGGAAGAACCCCCAATGTCCTGGGGCGTCATGCCCCGCATGCTGTCGCGCCGGGGATTAACTCCCTGGCCGCACCATTCAAAGGTGGTGGAAAAGGTATCGCTATGGCCGTCCTGTTCAAAGATGTAGCCGTGATGGCAGTGAAAATGCTTGCACAGCAGTTCCAGCACCGAGACAATGGAACGCTCCAGATCGCTGGCGTTAAAGAGAATTTTAAAAACATATTCCACCGTATTTTGGGAGAAGCTTTTTGCCAGATGCCGTTCCACCTGGGTGGGGGTGTTGGAGAGAAAGAGGGTGGACATCTCTTTTTCATAGACGGCCAGCCGGTTCTTTCCATGGTTTTTGGCGTGATATAACGCGGTATCCGCCTTTTGATAGAGCCCGGCAAAGGTGTCGTGTTCCTCGGCGATGGCAAGACCTATGGACACCGAAACGTCACAGACCTGTTCGCCGGAGGAATAGATGCTCTTGAGCTTTTCCAGCAGCTGTCGGCATTTTTGCTGGGCGGTGTCCGCGCTGGGGAGCCCTTTGAGAAACACAATGAATTCATCGCCGCCGATGCGTCCGATGATATCGTCCTTTCGGAAGACAGTGACCAGTTTTTCCGCCGTCTCTGAGAGTACGGCATCGCCATACAGGTGTCCAAAGGTATCGTTGACCAGTTTAAAGTTATCTACATCCAGCATGATGACGGCGCATAGGCCGCGATGCTCGTCGAGCAAGGCGCTTTCGGACAGGGTGAGAACCGCGTCCCGGTTATAGAGCCCGGTGAGGGAATCCCGCTCCGCCTTGTGCCGCAGCTCGATTTCCGCCCGCTTTTCCTCGTCGATATCGTTGAGATAGATAAAGCAGCAGACGTCTTCTTCCGGTGAACGGATCATATAGACAGAGCTGCGCACCCAAATCATCCTGCCGTTTACATTTTTGCGCCGGTACTCACAGTGGATCTCCCTCTTTCCGCTGGAAAAGGTATCCAGCAGCGACTGCCTGCTGTGGACCGCTGCCATATACTGCCGGTCCTCGGGATGGACCGCCGATTGCGCCATGCTCTCGAGAAACTGCGAATAGGACTTCGTCCGGGTTAAGCCGAACATTTCGATCCAATGGTCATCCAGGTGTACCATCAGGTCCTGGGTGAGATTCACTTCATAGGCATACATGGCGTCGGATACCAAGGAGTCGCGGTATTGCTTTTCCTGAAGGAAACGAGCTTCCAGATCTTTTTCGTCGGTGATATCCCGGGAGGTACCGATGGCCCGGACCGGACCCCCTTCGTCGTCAAAGAGGGTGGTGGAGGCAAGGCGTATCCACCGCGTTTCCCCATCCTTGCCATAAGTGCGTACCGTCATGGTAAGATCCTGCTCCCCCGCCAGGATGCGCCGGTACATCTCCAGCACAGACTGAGCCGAATCGGGATGGATAAAACCGCTGCCCATCAAAGACTGGGGGACGCCGGTGATGACGTGAGGCAAGACATAATGAGTAGAGTTTCCCGGGTAATAGACGGTTCCGGAAGCGATGTCCAGTTCCCAGATAGCGTCCTGGGTCTGGTTGATGGCAATGCGGTATCGCTCCTCGCTGAGCTTTAAGTCCTGCTGGGCCTGTATGAGGGCGGTGACATCGGTGGACACGCTGATATATCCTTGGGGCTCGCCGTTTTCTCCGTAAAATTGGGAGATGGTGACCCGGTTATACCCGCCCTCCGGCGTTTGCTGGATAGCGGCGGATTCTCCGCGCAGAAAGCGCTTGACGCAGCAGTTTTCCGTCCCGCACAGAGCGGTGCCCATGGAAGTGCAGGGCTTGCCCAGCCATTGCTTTTCCGGAGCGCCCAATAGCTTTTCAGCGGCCTGGTTAACGAAGGTGATGCGCAGATCCATGTTGAGCACAAAGACGGGGTTGGGAAGACAGGCCAGCACATTTTTATAAAAGTTGGTTTGATTATAATAGCGGGTGGCGTCGGACATTTCACAATAGAAGTAGTCGCTTCCATCTTCCCGGACAAGACGGCCCTGCTCGTGAATCCATAGGATCTGGCCGTCCCGCGCCCGTACGCGGTAGTCCACCGCGTATTCGGGATCCTCCAATGTGAGGGAATCGAGGGTTTGCCGCACCCGGTCCCGGTCCTCCGGGATGATCAGGGGGTAATAGCTTCCGGCGAAGTACGCCTGCAATTCTCCCAAGGAATAACCAATCATCCGCAAGAATTTGCTGGAAATCTGCACGATTTCACTTGACGCGTTGGCACGGCATTTTTGTTGCCCGATGAGGATTTCTTCCAACAGCGGTGCACCTCCTTCCCGTATAGCGCGTGGTTTCTTCTTTATTTTACAGGATATGACCCGCACTGACAAGGGAGGAAAGCGTAAGATTCACGTTTTATACGGAAAAAAGCCAGGCATTCTCAAGAAGGCCTGGCTTTTCCAAAGGAAGTTAGTTGGGAATAGGGGAAAGGTTGGGAGTCATTTATTTTGAATGGAGGGAATCTACATCGGGGTGCTGGTGGCAGCAGCCGCTGCATCCGGCGCAACCTCCCGCGCAACCGCCCTTTTTACGGGTGCGGTAAACGGTGTAGGCCGCCAGTACAATGAGAAGCAGGATAATGCTGCCGATGATAAAAGTTGCCATAAAGAATACCCCTTTCTGTTGGGAAGATTAGGCTTTGCTGGCGGCCTTGACAGAACGCACCGGAAGGGACTGTTTGCCCTGGTATCCCTTGCGGAAAAACAGGTACAGATAGCCGGCCAGCAGGAGGAGGGCCACGAAAGTCCATAGGGTGAAGCCTCCGCCGCTAATGAAGAGCCCCAGCTGGTAGACGATCAGGGCCACGGTGTAGGCAAAGACGGTCTGGTAGCCGATGGCGAACCAGGTCCAGCCGGCGTTGTTCATCTCCCGCTTGATGGCGCCGATGGCCGCGAAGCAGGGGGCGCACAGCAGGTTAAAGATGAGGAAGGAGTAAGCAGACAGGGCGGTAAAATGGCCTGCAATGGACCCAAGGCCTCCAAAGGCGCCCTGCTCCACCATTTCCAGAGCGTCGCCTGCGACGCCGTAGAGGACGCCGAACACGCTGACCACCTCTTCCTTGGCGACCAAGCCCAGAACGGTGGCCACGGAGGATTGCCAGTTGCCGAAGCCCAGAGGGGCGAAGATAGGAGCGATAAGCGAGCCAATGGCGGCCAGGATGGAGTGATCCATATCCTCCACCATGCCAAAGGAGCCCCCCACCATGCCGAAGCTCTTAGTAAACCAGACGAAAATACTAGCCAACAGGATGACGGTCCCGGCCTTTTTGATGAAGGACCAGCCCCGCTCCCAAGTGCCGCGAAGGACGTTGCCTACGGTGGGAATGTGGTAAGCGGGCAGTTCCATGACGAAGGGGGCGGGCTCGCCGGCGAAACGTTTGGTCTTTTTGAGGATAATGCCGGAGACAATCACAGCGGCAACGCCGATGAAGTAGGCGGAGGGAGCCACCCACCAAGCGCCGCCGAAAAGGGCGCCCGCGATCAGGGCCACGATGGGCATCTTGGCGCCGCAGGGGATGAAGGTGGTGGTCATGATGGTCATTTTCCGGTCGCGGTCCTGCTCAATGGTGCGGGAGGCCATGATGCCCGGCACGCCGCAGCCCGAACCGATGAGCATAGGGATAAAGGACTTGCCGGAGAGGCCGAACCGGCGGAAAATCCGATCCATGATAAAGGCCACGCGGGCCATATAGCCGCAGTCTTCTAAGAGGCACAGGAAGAGGAAGAGGACCAGCATCTGGGGAACGAATCCCAGTACCGCGCCCACGCCGCCGACGATGCCTTCCGTGATGAGGCCGATCAGCCAAGCCTGGGTGCCGATGGCGGTGAGCCAGCTTTCCAGCGGGACGGCGATCCATTCACCGAAAAGGGTGTCGTTTGTAAAGTTGGTGACGATGTCGCCGATGGTGCTAACGGAAATATAGTAGACCAAAATCATCACCACGGCGAAGATGGGGAGCGCCAGCCAGCGGTTGGTGACGATTTTGTCGATTTTGTCGGAGGTGGTGAGCCCGGTTTTCTTTTTACGGACGCAGCGGCTGATGAGACCCGCGATATATTCATAGCGCTCGTTGGTGATGATGCTCTCGCTGTCGTCGTCGAGCTGCGATTCACACTGGGTAATGATGTCCTCTGCCTGGGATTTGAGAGCAGCGGGGAGGGAGAGTTCCGCCAAGACCTTTTCGTCCCGCTCAAAGAGTTTGACGGCAAACCAACGGATACTCTCAGCCGGTACTCTGTCCGCGATCAGCTCTTCGATGGAGGCAAGGGCCTGCTCCACCGGTTCGGCGAAGGTGTGCTGGTGGGGCGTCTTCGATTTTTCCCTGGCGATTTGTATTGCACGCTCCGCCGCCTCCTTGGAACCCCTTCCCTTGATGGCGGAGGTTTCGATGATCTCACATCCCAGGGCCTGGGAGAGCTTTCGCGTGTCGATCTGATCGCCGTTTTTCTCCACGATGTCCATCATGTTGAGGGCGATGACCACAGGGATACCCATCTCAGTGAGCTGGGTGGTCAGATACAAATTGCGCTCGATGTTGGATCCGTCCACCAGGTCGATGATGACGTCCGGCTTTTCGTGGATGATGTAATTGCGGGTGACCACCTCTTCCAAGGTGTAGGGGGAGAGGGAGTAGATGCCGGGAAGATCGGTGATAATTACATCCTTGTGTCCTTTGAGCCTGCCCTCTTTCTTTTCTACGGTAACGCCCGGCCAGTTCCCCACAAATTGGTTGGAACCGGTCAAATCGTTAAACATGGTGGTTTTCCCGCAGTTGGGATTGCCTGCCAGCGCGATTTTAATTGACATGTTGTACCTCCTCGATGCGGATATCCGCGCACTCCATTGTTTCCTAACGGTTAGCGATAGCTAACCATATGGCCTTAAATCAGCGGGAGATTCTCCCGCTGTATGCCTATTCGACCACAATATTTTCCGCGTCTCCTTTGCGGATGGAGAGTTCATACCCCCGGACGGTGATTTCCACCGGGTCGCCCAAGGGTGCCACCTTGCGCACATAGAGCGGAGTTCCCTTGGTGATCCCCATATCCATGATCCTACGTTTGAGTGGGCCCTCACCCGCTAGCTTGCGGACGGTGACGGTCTCTCCGCACTTTGTCTGCCTGAGTGTCTTCATTGCGATCCCTCTTTCTTACGTTCATTCCCTTTACGTATGTGCGTATATTTTAGCTAAATCATAATGCGGTTGGCCATGCTTTTGCTGAGTGCTATCCGGGTGTCCTTGACGTTGACGATGAGATTACCTCCCATGTCCGCAATGACGGTTACATGTCCCCCCTCCACAAAGCCCAAGCTTTCCAGAAAGCGGCGGGTTTCATCCTTGCCGCCAATTTTTTTGACGACGTTTCTTTCCCCCGAAGAGGCCATTGTTAACGGCATAATCAGTATCACCTTTCCTTTGAGTTAGATACGGCTAACTATCGGTCCAAAAGTTGAGGTTAGCTTTGACTAACCTCTTTACAAGTGTTAGTTTACCGATGCTAACCGCATTTGTCAAGAGGTTCGAAGGACTTTTTTCTCAGGTTCGTGGGAAAGTAGAGGGGAAGCGGCATCTTGCTTCCGGCTGGGACCTATGGTAAGATGATAAAAATATCTAATTTTTTGCCCTTTGGGGGAGAAAATCGGAACAAAGAGGTCAAGAACCATGAAGATACAAGAATCGGCGGAAAATTATCTGGAGGCCATTTTGGTGCTCAAAAGGGAGAAGGGAATGGTGCGCTCCATCGACATTGTGCACCATCTGGCATATTCCAAGCCCAGTGTCAGCCGGGCGGTGAATTTGCTCAAGGAAAACGGCTACCTCACCATTGACGGGGAGGGAGGAATCGAGCTGACTGAGACGGGGCTGGCCATCGCCCAGCGCATCGACGAGCGCCACCGTTTGCTGACCGAGTGGTTGGTACGTCTGGGGGTAACCCAAGAGATAGCGGCCCGGGACGCCTGCCGGATGGAGCACGACATCAGCGAAGAGACTTTCCGCTGTCTCAAAAGTCACATCACCCGCCGGTCCGGGGGCGGAGCTGAAAACTAGAAGCCGGGAGAGCAGAGATAGGATGTAATAATTAAATTTATGGAAATGGGCATGTCCCGCGGAGTGGGGGAGGGCCCAGTCTAGGGTAAACCAAGAGGCGCGATGTGATGAGCATCGCGCCTCTTGGTTAAGGTTCGGCTTATTAAAAAAATAGCGGAGCGAAGCGGAACTATTTATTCACGCATAAGGGGAGGAGTGCAAAGCACGGATACCCCTGCGTATCATTTTTTTATGCGAAGTAATAAAAAAATAGGGTTACAGCCGCAACAGGGCCTGGGCAATGGAGAAATAGATGACCAGGGATACGGCGTCCACGATGGTGGTGATGAGGGGAGCGGCCATGATGGCGGGGTCGGCGTGGAGGCGTTTGGCGATCATGGGGAGGATACCGCCCACCGTCTTGGCCACGATGACGGTGACGAAGAGGGCCAACGCCACCGTGAGGGCAATAAGGTTGTTTCCAGGGTAGGTGATCACCAGGCGGACATAGTTGACGATACTGAGGACCGCACCCACCAGGATGCTCACCCGCAGTTCCTTCCAGAATACCTGGAGAAAATCTCTGAGTCCGATGTCGCCCACCGCCATGCCGCGGATGATGAGGGTGGAGCTCTGACTGCCGGCGTTGCCGCCGGTGTCGGTGAGCATGGGGATGAAGGTAACGAGCAGCGGCATGACAGCGAAGGCCGACTCAAACCGGCCCAGGATGCCGCCGGTAATCATGCCGGAAACCATAAGAACCAATAGCCACAAGATGCGGTTTTTGGCTAGAGTGAAGACCCCGGTTTTGAGGTAGGGCTTTTCCGAGGGGGCCATGGCGGCCATCTTTTCGAAGTCCTCGGTGGCTTCCTCCTCCATGACGTCCATCACGTCGTCTACGGTGACGATGCCCACCAGCCGGTGCTCGTGATCGGTGACGGGCAGGGAGATGAAGTCGTACTTCATCAGCTGTTGGACCGCTTCCTCCTGGTCCTCGGTGGTGAGTGCGGTGATGACATCGCCCTCCATCAGGTCTTCCACCCGGGCGTTGTCGGGGGCCAAGAGCAGCTCCCGCAGGGTGACCACACCCTCCAGCACTCGTCTGGCATCGGTCACATAACAGGTGTAGATGGATTCGCACTCCTCGCCGATGCGGCGGATGCGCTCGATAGCGTCGAGGGCGGACATGGATTTTTTGAGGTCGATAAACTCAGCGGTCATGATGCTGCCCACCGAATTTTCCGGATACTGTAAAAACTGGTTGATGAGCTGCCTGGTTTCGGGCCGAGCGCTTTTGAGGACCCGCTTGACCACATTGGCGGGCAATTCCTCTAGCATGTCCACCGCGTCGTCCACGAAGAGCTCCTCCACGATTTCGCCGAGTTCCCGGTCGGTAATGGAACCCACAATGACCTGTTGGGTCTCAGCGGGTAAATTTGAAAAAACGTCGGCGGCCAGTTCCTTGGGCAGGGTCCGAAAGACCATGGCGGCCTTCTCCTGAGGGAGGGATTCGATAAAGTCTGCGATGTCCACCTCGTTTTCATCCGAGAGGGCGACGCGGAGCTGCCGGTATTGCCTGTTTTCCAATAGCTGCAGATACTGCGCAAAGGTATTCTCTTTCTTTTCCATGATAATTCCTCCTTTACTTTTGGGTAGGGAGGAAGCCGCAGCCGAACAAAGCCGCACAGAACACCTCTGCACGGCGACGATTCAGGCGAATGATGAAGCTGAAGGAACCCTATGCCGGAAAAAGACAAGGGGCGCCTGTCGCTGGACCGTCACTGTCCGTCTTTGTACTTCGTCCGCAGATATCCACTTGCCTTTCTCCCTTTTCTACCAAGCAAAATTGTGGGAGATAGCGCCCCGTTCCCTAGAGGAGGGAGAAGGGCGTTATTGTTCGCGTGGAAAAGAAAAAGCTCTCTGCACAAGACGGGGAGCGCGTTTGGGACCGGCATCTTGCCGGTGGGTTGATGAAATAGATACCCGGTCCTGACACGAGTACGATGAGTTAACAAAAAAGAGCCCAAACGCGAATTGCGTCCTGACTCTATCTTGTGGTGCACGTAAAATATCTAAATCTAAACAGTCTATGTCATCCCCAAAAAAATTTTCGTACCCGCTTTGTAGTAAAAGAGCAAAACGATCTTACCGTCATATCGCATCGACAAACAGATCCATCACGCGCTGCCACTGCTTGTTCGGTCATATTCATTTTTCTACATTTGTATTACCACACAAAATCTGCTGTTTTGCGAGTAGCTATGTTCTGGCAATATACCGTTTGGAGTCTGTCTCACTTTCGAAAAGCGGGACGTCCGGTGCAAGGGCTCTTAAACATTCTTTGATGTAAATTTGCTTCTTTGCAGGGCGCAGTAATGCCAACACATTTTTTAAAAATTCCTGCCAGTCGATGCCCTTGTCTAAGCCTCTGTAATTATTAAGTTTTCCGATCTTATAATGATCCACGCTGTCATCTTGCAGCGTTTTTTCAATCAGCCGAAGACTTTCGCTTGGTTCAATTACCGGTTCAAAGCTTGCAAACGTGCGAATGCCGCTTTCGTGCAAAACTTTTAATGTTTGGATCCGTTCATCCGGAGACGCTGCTCCAGGTTCCCATGCTAAGCTTTTTTCATCATCAAAAAAAGTCAGCGTCGACCCCACGCAAATTCTCTTGCCAAAAGACTGAAACACATCAATATCCTTAAGCATCCGGTTTCCGCCCTTTGAAAGCACCGCGACCGGCGTATGGTAAGAATTAAGCAGGATAAGTGCATTTCTCGTTGTTTGATTATTGTCAGTGGTTTCGCAGTATACGTCACCGATAAAAGATAGCAGTATCTGCAGATCATACGCCTTTTTCTGTAAATCTTTTTCAAGGATTTTCAAGACGTTTTTTCGCGGCGAAGGTGAGTAAAAATAATTTTCCGCAGTACGCTGCAGCGCATGCGGCGCATAGCAATATTTGCAACCATGTGTGCAGCCTAAATAAAGGTTGCAAGCGTATGGGCTGTATTCATTTGCTCTTCCTTTAGGCTCATATATGACCGGCATGGCGTTGCTCCTAGTCTGAACATATTTTAATAAACAAAATAGCCGTAATGTTTTATGAAATTTCCTTTAACTTCATAAAACGATACTTTTCTTACTCCATAATTATACAACATACCATAGAACATATCCAGTGCTTTATACTTTGATCATGCAAATTGATTAAGGGACAAACCAAATGGCTTGCCCCTTGTTAACAATGAAATTATAGCAAAAATCCGAACCTATCACCAACAGGTAGACCTGTCGTAATGGGCTCGGATTCTGTGGGTTTGGAGCTACTGACCGGATTCGAACCGGTGACCTGCTGATTACGAATCAGCTGCTCTACCTGCTGAGCCACAGTAGCAAAGATTGCTTTACTATTATAATAGCTCCTGACACTTGCGTCAAGACTTTATCGGGGGAGAAACGGAAAAAGGAGTATTGTAAAATAAAAAACTGGGATAGAACAAAGACGAAATCGATGGAAAAACGTCAATGATACCGGAATTTTAAAAATTTGTTTTTGGAAAACTAATGAAATACTTTGGCATTTATAGTATAATACAAATACTAGCCTCATCCGGCCTGTTTTTTCATGTGCAATCGGTTTTATGGATTGCTCCCAATTGATAGAATTTTTTCGCTGTTATTCTTGGCGGCAATGAGGATGGAGCACAGAGGGGACGGCTCCATGAAAATGACGGCACAGCCGCTATTTGACTTGATACAAAAGGGTGGAAATGATGGTATGGCAAACAGACGGCCAGTTTATGTAAATAGAAGAAAAAAAGGTTTTTCAGATGCAGTGCCAATTTTAGTATTTTTGCTTTTGGCACTGCTTTTAGCGACAGGCATCGCGCTGGTATGGCAGCATCAACAGGAAAAGGGCAAAAAGCCAGAGCATTCGTCTTCCTCCAGCAGCAGTTTGCCCGCGGTTATTGAAAGCAATTCTCCGGCGCCAGGCACCAGCGAGTCGACCTCCAGCAGCGCTTCTTCCAGTCAGGATGCCAGCTCCAGCGAAAGCGAGACCACAGGCGGCGTGCCCGCTTCCCAGGTGGTGTTTGGGGAACCCGTTCCCCAGAGCGGCCGGGTGAAATCGGAGTATTTTGACGACGCACTCTTTATTGGGGACTCCATCAGCGAGGGCATCGAGCTCTATCAGATGATGGACAACGCCACGGTCTTGGCCAATAAGGGCCTCAACCCGGAGACCATCTTCACCAAGAAGGCGGCCAAGGACGCCGCCGGCAACGAAGTAACGGTCATCGAGGCGCTGAAAAGCTACCAGCCTAAGAAGGTCTATGTGATGTTGGGAGCCAACGGTTTGGGCTGGATTGACAAGGACAAGTTCATCAGTTATTATGGAAAGCTGATTGACGAAATAAAATCGGCGTACCCTGGTATTTCGGTCTATATTCAGTCCATACTTCCGGTGACGGCCAATTTTGAAAAGAAGAAGCCGGAAATTACCAATGCCAAGATCGATGAATACAATGCGGCTATCCGGGCGCTGACCAAGGACAAGCAGGTCTATTACGTCAATGTGGCCGAGAGCTTCAAAAACGACGCGGGGGCCCTGCCCGACGAGGCCAGTCCCAAGGACGGCATGCATTTTGGCGCCGATTATTATCAAAAATGGTTTGACTACCTAAAAACTCATGTGGTAACGGAGGAATAAGCAGATGAAAAGAACAGTTGCACTTTTAATGGCCGCGGCCATGCTGGTGATGGTTGTGTTTACCGGATGCGGGGAGAAGGCAAGCGCCAAACAGCCCGCCACTTCCGAGATCGCCCAGAAGTTCAAAGACGGCATTACTTTTGAGGACGAGCTGATGCAGCTGGAGGGCGACCGGGTCACCAAACAGTACGAGAAACTGGATACCAGCGCTCTTGACGAATACACCCTGTTTGTCAGCTCTTCCGGCGCTACCCCAGAGGAAATCGCCGTATTTAAGCTGGGAGACGGCGGCGACGCCAAGGCCCTCAAGGCAGCCATCGACGCCCGGGTCCAGCAGCAAAAAGACGGCTTTGTGGACTATGTGCCCGAGGAGATGCCGAAGTTGGAAAATTGTGTGATTCTCAGTGAAGGCAATTACTATGCGCTGGTGGTAGCCGGGGACGCTTCCCAGGCTGAGAAGATTTTTGAAGATTGCTTCAAATAAAATCAGCAGAGAAAAAGGAAGGGAGGAGCATGCATGCTGGTGGAATGTTGGTCGGTGATCCTCATAGTGCTGGCCATTTGTGTAGTGTACCTCAAATCTCACAGAAATCAGTACGCTTTCACCGTCCTGCCCCTTTGTATCCTTCCCTTTGCCCATATCATCGGCGGACCGCTGTCCCGCTGGATCCACCCCTATGTGCCCCTGAACCACAGCGAGACCGCCGTTGTCATTGACCTGCTGGGTCTGGCGCTGGCCACGCTGTTCCTCGGCTTGACGTCCAAGAATATCCGCAGCAAGAAGGCGAGAGTCGGCTTTCTGATCTGCTGTACCCTGTTTGACCTGATTCTGGCCGCCGTTTTAGTCGAGAGCAATATCGTTTAGAAGCCAATCATGAATAGCATTCACAGGAAATCCGCCGTTTGGAACTTTGCACAACTTTTAAGGGAGATGTGTGGGAAAAATCGGGCGGATTTTTGTGAAAAAAAACGAAAAAATATATTGACAAAAATATAACGATCTCATATAATAGAGCCGTAGAGATTGTTATTAAATTAACAAAGCAAGTTTTGAGACAGTTTTTCAAAATAAAAATTTGGGAGGATAACAACATGGCTGAAAAAAAAGTAGCACAGGAAAAGCAGCAGGTTGACGTCAATAAAATGATTGACGAACTGGTTGCGAAGGCAAACGTTGCTCTTGAGCAGTACATGCATATGGAGCAGGATCAGGTGGATGAGGCGGTCCACGCCATGGCTCTGGCGGGACTCGATCATCACCAGGAGCTGGCAAAATTGGCTGTCGACGAGACCGGCCGCGGCGTTTTTGAGGACAAGGTCATCAAAAACATCTTCGCCACCGAGTACATCTGGCACTCCATCAAGTACCAGAAGACCGTCGGCATCGTGGACGAGAACGAGATGGAAGGCTATGTGGAAGTCGCCGAGCCTGTCGGCGTAGTCGCCGGCGTCACCCCGGTTACCAACCCCACCTCCACCACCATGTTCAAATCTCTGATCTGCGCCAAGACCCGCAACCCCATCATCTTCGGCTTCCATCCCTCCGCGCAGCAGTGCTCGGTAGCGGCGGCCAAGGTGCTCCGCGATGCGGCAATCGCCCACGGCGCCCCTGAAAACTGCATCCAGTGGATTGAGTTCCCCTCCATTGAGGCCACCAGCGCTCTGATGAATCATCCTGGCGTCTCCATGATCCTGGCCACCGGCGGTTCCGGCATGGTCAAGAGCGCTTACTCCGCAGGTAAGCCCGCCCTGGGCGTCGGCCCCGGCAACGTGCCCTGCTACATTGAAAAATCCGTGGACGTTGCCCGCGCCTGCAACGACCTCATCCTTTCCAAGACCTTCGACAACGGCATGATCTGCGCCTCTGAGCAGGCCGCCATCGTGGACGAGGCCATTGCCCCCGAGTTCGAAAAGATCATGACTTACTATAACTGCTACTTCCTCAAAGGCGACGAGATCAAAAAGGTCAGCGACTTTGTCATCAACTCCGAAAAGGGCGCTGTTAACCCCATCGTCGTCGGCAAACCCGCCTCCTGGATCGCGGAGCAGGCGGGAGTCAAGGTTCCGGAAGGCACCAAGATCCTGCTGGCGCGGCTGGAGGATGTGGGTCCCGACTATCCGCTCTCCAGAGAGAAACTTTCCCCGGTCCTCGCTTATTTCGTTGTGAAAAACAGCGAAGAGGGCTTCGCCATGGCCAAGAAGATGCTGGAATTCGGCGGTCTGGGCCACTCTGCCGTCATCCATTCCAATGATACCGAGCTGTGCCACAAATACGGCGAAGAGATGAAGGTTGGCCGTGTTATCGCCAACTCCCCGTCCTCTCAGGGCGCCATCGGCGATATCTATAACACCAACACCCCGTCCCTGACCCTGGGCTGCGGATCCTTCGGCAGAAACTCCACCACTTCCAACGTTTCCTCTGTCAACCTGATCAACAAAAAACGCATTGCCAAGAGGAGAGTCAATATGCAGTGGTTCAAAATCCCGCCCAAGATCTACTTTGAGAACGATTCCATCCAGTATCTGGAGAAAATGCCTGACATCTCCCGCGCGTTCATCGTCACCGACCCGATGATGGTGAAGCTGGGCAATGTGGATAAAATCCTGTACTACCTCCGCAAGAGAAGCGAGTATTGCCATGCGGAGATCTTCTCCGAGGTTGAGCCCGATCCTTCTGTGGAGACCATCATGCGCGGCGTCGCTGCCATGAACAACTTTAAACCCGACGTCATCATTGCCCTGGGCGGTGGCTCCGCCATGGACGCTGCCAAAGGCATGTGGCTGTTCTACGAGCATCCCGACACCGATTTCGGCGGTCTGCGGCTCAAATTCCTGGATATCAGAAAGAGAACCTACCACTTCCCGAAACTGGGCGAAAAGGCACAGCTGGTGTGCATCCCGACCACTTCCGGCACCGGTTCTGAGGTTACCTCCTTCTCCGTCATCACCGACAAGAAGAACGGCAACATCAAATACCCGCTGGCTGACTACGAGCTGACCCCGGATGTGGCCATCATCGACCCGCAGTTCGTCATGAGCCTGCCCAAATCCGCCACCGCGGACACTGGCCTGGACGTTCTGACCCATGCGCTGGAAGCCTATGTCTCCGTCCTCGCATCCGATTACACCGACGGTTTGGCACTGCAGGCCATTGAAATGGTCTTCCAGTACCTGCCCAGAGCCTATAAGAACGGCGCCACCGACTTCGAGGCCAGAGAAAAAATGCACAACGCCTCCTGCATCGCGGGCCTGGCGTTCACCAACGCCTTCCTGGGCCTCAACCATTCCATGGCTCATAAACTGGGCGGTGAGTATCACATCCCCCATGGACGCGCCAACGCCGTCATCCTGCCCTATGTGGTAGAATACAACGCCGGTAAACCCACCAAGTTCGCCACCTGGCCGAAATACGGCAAGTTTGTCGCCGATAAGAAATATGCGAGAGTCGCCAAATTCCTGGGCCTGCCCTGCTCCACCACTGAAGAGGGTGTCCAGAGCCTGGTCAAAGCCATCAAAGACCTGATCAAAGAGCTCAACGTGCCCAGCAGCATCAAGGAGTGCGGCGTCGACGAAAAGATCTTCATGGCGGGCGTAGAGAAACTGTCCTACCGCGCCTTCGAGGACCAGTGCACCACCGCCAACCCCAGATATCCGCTGGTCAAGGAGATCGAGGAAGTCTACAAGAAAGCCTACTACGGCGACAACAAATAAAGACTTCGCTTTCACAACTGCGTGCTACTTTATTTTCATAAAACTCTCAAACTCGTGCGAAACTCCGCTTCCGAAAGGAAGCGGAGTTTCCACGTTTCTGAGGGGATTTCTTTTCCCAAAGAGGCTATGCAGCTGCGCGAAGAGGGGAGCGCAAGGGCTGCAAGCGGCCGGAGCGCAGCTGCGCTGTCCCGGCCTTTCTCCCGGACTCCCTTCATACCCCGCCGCTTCTTTGCATATGCTTTTTTGAAGAGAGGGGGAGGACGCTGTGAAAATAGAGTGGAAGCTGGATCAAAGAATGGCCTTTATTCTGCTGGGGCTGCTGCTTATCGTCGCGGGACTGCTCTGCTATCCCAAGGAGGGCGGCCAAGACCGGGAAAATCCCGCTCAGCCCGGGGTGGAATCGGAGAGCGTCTATGCCGCCGGGGAAACTCCCAGCGGAGCCAAGATGGGATTCCTGTTGGGCGAATGAGAAAAAGGGACGGCAGCTTTTTGGCTGCCGTCCCTTTTTATTCTACTGCGCGCTTGCCGGTTGGAGGACATTACCGTCGCCCGTCCAGATTAAGGGTCTTACTATGAACTAACGCCGGCCGCTTTTTTGTAGCGGGGCGTTTACCTCCGCGTCCCGCATGAGCACGCTGGCCGGGTCCCTTACATAGTCCTTGGTCATCTTGATGACCAAGCCGCTGAGTCCCACCAGACCGATCAGGTTGGGGATGGCCATGAGGCCGTTGAGGGTGTCGGAGATGTCCCAGGCCAGCTCGATTTTGATGGTGGCGCCCACCACGATGAGGAAGATGAAGAGGCTGCGGTAGACCAGGACGGGGAGGGGACGGTTTTTGCACAGGTATTTAACGCTGTGCTCCCCGTACATGCTCCAGCCCAGCAGGGTGGAGATGGCAAAGAGGGTGGTGGCGATGGCGATAAAGTAGCCTCCGTAGGTCCCAAAGGCCTGGGCGAAGGCGGCGGCCGCCATGGCGGTGTCGGGGACGCCGGAGTTCCACAGCCCGGAGGAGAGGAGGACCAGGGCGGTCATGGTGCACACGACGATGGTGTCCACAAAGACCTCAAACATGCCCCAGAGGCCCTGCTCCACGGGGTTGTCGGTGTCGGCCACCGCGTGGGCGATGGGGGCGCTGCCAAGTCCCGCCTCATTGGTGAAGACGCCGCGGGCAAAGCCGAAGCGCATGGCCTGGGCGACGGTAAAGCCGATGACGCCGCCGGCCGCCGCCTCGGGACGGAAGGCGCCCTGGAAGATGAGGGCGAAGGCTGCGGGAATCTGGGCGTGGTTGATGATGAGGACGATCAGCGCCCCCACGATATAGAAGATGGACATGATGGGCACCAGGGTAGAGGTCACCTTGGTGATGCGCTTGACGCCGCCCAGGATAACCGCCGCGATGACGACCGCCACCACGATGCCGGAAATCCAGGGAGGAATCTGGAAGGAGGAGCTCAAGGCCCCGGAAATGGCGTTGGACTGAGTCATGTTGCCGATGCCGAAGGAGGCCAGGGCGCACAGGACGGAGAAGATATAGGCCAGCCACTTCATGTGGAGTCCTTTTTCTATGTAAAGCATGGGTCCGCCGTAATGCTGTCCGTTTTCATAGGTACCGCGAAAGCGCACCGCCAGCGCCACTTCGGCGTACTTGGTCATCATGCCGAAAAAGGCGCTGACCCACATCCAGAACACGGCGCCGGGTCCGCCCATGGTGATGGCGGTGGCGATGCCCACGATGTTGCCCACGCCGATGGTGCCTGCGAGGGCCGTGGACATGGCCTGGAAGGGAGAGATCTTGCCCGCTTTCTTCTTCCCGGAAAATAGGCTGCCCAGGGTGCATTTGAGCATCCGCCCGAACTTGGAGAGCTGAAAGAACTTGGTGCGCACCGTCAGATAGATGCCGGTTCCCAGCAGGAGGATGAGCATAAAAGGTCCCCAGACAAAGTCATTGATGTGGTCATTGAGCGCGGTCAGCATGTTAGTCAATTGCTCCATACGTGAGGAGTACCACCTTTCCATTCCATTTCCGATGGACTCCCCCGGAGTCCCGCTGTTTTTATCTATATGGGATTCCCCGCGCCGCTATGAGTGGTGCGGGGACAAAGTTACCGCCCAGATTTTCCAAGCGCCGGGCAGGAAAAAACGGCCGGCCCGGGAAGGGCTGGCCGTTCCTCGAAAAAGCGTGCTATTTGCCGAAGAATGCGGCAAAGATGTCGTCCTGTTCCGGGAAGTGGGTGACGTAGCCAATGGCCACCTGATGCTCCGTCAGCTCCATGAGCTCCCTGCATTTGTCCGGTCCAAAGGCCCCGCAGAGCTCAATGGCGCCCACCTCCATCTCATCGACGAGATGTTTCACTGTGCGGCGGGCTTCCTCGAAATCCTTGACTGTGACGATATAGGTATTTCTTTTGGGGGTAACAAAGGTCGCTTGGTGCTGCTCGGGGTCATAGTGGGGCCCCATGAGCACAAAGGCGAAATGCTTGTTCATACTGCATCCTTCCTTCTCCGCCGGCGGGGCGGGCTTTTTTCCATCATACCACAAAATCACTGTCCGGACGCACCAAAAAAAGACTCGATATTTTGGATGACTTTCCTTCCCAGGCGGCGGGTGGTCTGAATCGACGCGCCGCTGGATTTACCCACGCAGGAGACATTGGGCAATTTCCGCAGGGAGGGATCGCCCAGGGCTAGGAGCGTGTCGCAGAGAAAGTAATTTTCCGGATTTGCGAGCCACCCACGCAGGGCGGGCAGGTCAAAGGAAGGCCCGATGGAGGTGTTGACGAGAATTTTACCGTTTCCAAAGAGGGAGAACTCCCGCTCATGGAGGAGAATGACGTTTTTATTGAGACAGGTGCACAATATGTCCACCTCTCCCAGCAGTTCCTCCAGCGTCCGGTAATGGAAGCCTTCCGCCTCCATGTCCGGCTTGCGGGTGCGGCTGTAATAAAAGAGATCCGCGCCAAAGTAGCGGATGGCCCGGCCCACGATGCTGCCGCTGGTGCCCAGCCCCAAGATTCCCACCTTGACGCCGGTGAGCTCAGTGGGCTCGCTTTTCCACTGGCGGCTGCCGAAGCCATGGAGGAGGCGGACAAGTTCGCTGACCACATATTCGGCCACCCCTTCGTCGCCGTAGTCCCGCACCCCCAGCACGGTGATGCCCCGCGCCTGGGCGGCGCGGATGTCCACGTTGGCGCTTTCGGGGGAATAGAGGCTGCAGCACATGCCGATGTAGCGGATGGAGGGGCAGGCCTCGATCACCTCGGCGTCGATGGCGCTGGTATAGGACAGGAGGACCCCGTCCGCCTGTCCGATGCGCTGGATGATTTCTGCGTTATCCCGGGGCAGGTCGTCGTAGAGGACAACTTTTTCCGCCAGCCGGGAAAGCGCCCGCGTAGAAGCGGGGTCCAAGTTGATAGGTTCGATGGCGACAAGCTGATGAAACATAGAAATCCTCCTGTCATTCGGCCAAAAAAACGTTGACGCCGCTTTGCTCATAGTACTGGATGTACCGCGGATCGGTAGAGCCGTTGATGATCACATTGCGGATGCGGTCCATATCGCACAGGTGGACGAAGGTGCGGCGGTTAAATTTGCTCTTGTCCACGGTGAGGAAAAACTGCTTGGAATTGTCCAAAAGGTGGCTGTAGAGAGGCAGGTGCATCCGGTTGACGATGGAGTAGCCCGCCACCAGGTCCACGCCGTCGATGTTGATGAAGACTTTGTCAAAATAGAATTTGCGGAGCATGTCGTTGGTATACTCGCCGATGGTCTCGATAAAGCGGTCCTCCACGTTGACGTCGCCCCCCAATAGGAGCATTTTGACCCCCTTGGCGCTGGAAAGCTCGATGACCGCGTCGATGTTGGTGGTGACGACGGTCAAATCCTGGCGGTCCCTGATGTAGCGGGCGATGAGCGCGCAGGTTTTCCCCGCGCCCAAAAAGATAATATTGCGGTCGTGGATGAGGCTGGCGGCCACCTTGGCGATGGCGTCCTTGTCGGCATACCGCTCCTTGAGCGCCTCGGCGTCCCCGGAGGAAATTTGCTCCTTGGCGGAGGGGAGGTACTGAGCGCCGCCGTATTTCTTGCGGATTTTGCCCGCGGCGTGCATCTGATTGAGATCGCGCCGGACGGTGGCTAGGGAAGCGCCCGTAATCTGGCTGAGAACCGCTGTGGTAGCGGTTTGATGTTCCTTTAAATAATCGTAGATGATCTTTTCACGGTCAACAGAAAACAACCCTCATCCCTCTTTCTTTACCGGATTCCCGAATGGAAACCGTTTCCTCTTTCATTTTATTCTAACAGAAATGATGGGCAAAAGCAAGGAAAACGCCGGGAAAAGAAAAGATAAAAATCATAATAAATCATATAGAGCACAATTCACCTAAACAGTCAGAACAAATCACGATAATATAAACTATTTTGAATTATTATATTGACTTATTGATCGGTTTGACGTATGATGCTGATAAAATACTGCAAAAACAATAAATTTCAAAGTGCTTTGCCAGGTAAAAGAGTTGTAGGAAGTGGAAAATAGGAAACAAACGCAGGAAAACAATCGGAAATATACGGTTGATTTTGCTGACATGACAAGATTTCAGTCCGTGGGTCCGTATAAAAGGGGTTGAAGGATGGCTGGACTGATTGATGTTGATCCTTTATTGGCCAAAATCATTGTTTTGGACTAGGATAGTTATAAGAACTGACAAAAATGAGGGAAAAGATTGCAGGTGTACCTGCATCCAGATATAATAAAACCATCCAAAACCGTTGTTTGACACACATACATAGAAGGAGGTCTTTTTCATGGAAACCATCAAGACTTACAAAGTAGGAGACAAAATTACCGCTTACGACGTGGCGCAGACCATCGACCACTCCCTGCTGCGGCCGGACATCACGGTCAAAGAGCTGGTGGAGGGCTGCGATATCGCCAAGAAATACAACTGTGTTTCCGTCTGTGTCCGCCCCTCCGATCTGCCCATCGTGGTCAAAGAGCTGGACGGCTCCGGCGTGTTGGTGACCACCGTGGCCAGCTTCCCCCATGGCGTCTGCACCACCGAAACCAAGGTTTTCGAGACCCAGGATGCCATCCGCAAGGGCGCCAAAGAGGTGGACGTGGTTATGAATATTGGCCGTTTCCTCTCCGGCGAATATGACTACGTGGAAGAAGAGCTGACCGCCATCGCCAAAGCGGCGCACGACCTGGGCGGGTTAATCAAGGTGATTCTGGAAATCCATTATCTGACCCCGGAACAGATCAAAAAGGCTTGCCAGATCGCCGAGCGCGCGGGCATGGACTTTGTCAAAACCTCCACCGGTTATGCGGGCTCCGGCGCCACCGTCGAGGCCATCAAGCTGATGCGGGCCTCCGTCTCCCCGAAGGTGCAGGTCAAGGCTTCCGGCGGCATCCGCACTTTGGATATGTCGCTGGCCGTCATGGCGGCGGGCGCCATCCGCAACGGCACCCGTTCCACCATCGCTATCTTGGACGAGGCGCTCAAGCGTGAAAAAGAGGGGACTCTGATCATCGCGGAATAAACGAAACTTAAGCGGCGCACAAAAGGGGAGCGCGTCCTAGCTTGCGCCGGTGGGAATCCCCCGGCGGAAGCTAGGCCTTTCCTTTGGCACCGACGACTGGAAAGCGATCATAGCGGCAGTGGAATATGGATGGCCGACCCAACAACAAAGGAGTGAACGCAATGACGGAAAAGATCATCGCCTGGGACCTGGGAACCGGAGGCAACAAAGCCTCCCTTTACGACGCCGAAGGAAATTGCCTGGCCGATGCGTTTGTGGATTACCCCACCATGTACAGCAAGGGCGGGTGGCATGAACAGCGTCCCGCCGACTGGTGGAACGCGATTGTGGAGAGCACCAAAAAGCTTCTTTCCCAAGGCAAAACCGACCCCAAGGATATTGTCTGCTGCGGCATCTCCGGCCACAGTCTGGGTTCAGTCCCCATGGATGCCCACGGCAATCTGCTGCGGGAAAGCACCCCCATCTGGTCGGACACCCGGGCGGTCAAGCAGGCGCGCCGATTCTTTACAGCCTACGACGAGAGAAAATGGTATGAACTGACCGGCAACGGCGTGGACCCCGCCATGTATCCCGCCTTCAAAATCCTTTGGTACAAGGAAAATGAGCCGGAAATGTTTGCGAAGATCGACAAGATCATCGGCACCAAGGATTACATCAACTACCGCCTGACCGGCAAGATTCTCACCGATTACTCCTACGCTTCTGGCAGCGGCTGCTACGACATCCGGGGCTGGAAGTTCTCCGACGAGTTACTGGACGCCATGGGGCTCAAACGGGAAATGTTCCCGGAGCTCACTGCCTCCACCCAGGTCATCGGCACCATCCTGCCCGATGTGGCCAAGGAATTGGGCCTGGGCGATCATGTGCAGGTAGTTTCCGGCGGCGTGGACAACTCCTGCATGGCCATGGGAGCCAAAGCGTTCAAGGACGGCCGGGTGTATAACGCGCTAGGTTCTTCCGATTGGATTGCGGTCACCTCCAAGGAGCCGCTGATCGACTATAGCGCCAGGACCTATGTTTTCGCCCATGTGGCCCCCGATCTCTTCACCTCGGCGCTGTGCATCAAGTCCGGCGGCACCAGCTTTAAGTGGGTGCGGGACCAACTGGCCATCAATGTGATGGAGGAGGCCAAAAGGGAAGACAAGAATGTCTATGCCCTGATGGACGCCTTGGCAGCTCAATCGCCGGTGGGGGCCAATAAGCTCATCTTTAACCCCAGTTTAGGAGGCGGCGTCCCCATCGATAAGAGCAACCACATCCGCGGCGCTTTTATTGGGTTGGACTTAAGCCATACCCAAAGCGACCTCATCCGCGCCTCCATGGAGGGCATTTCCATGGTGATGCGCACCTATCTGGACCGCCTGCGGGAGCTGACCCCCATCAGCGACGAGATGCTGCTGGTTGGCGGGGGCAGCAAGAGCGCGGTTTGGCGCCAGATTTATGCCGACATCTACAACGTGCGGATTCTCAAATCCACCATCGACCAACAAGCGGCGGCGCTGGGAGCAGCGGCTTGCGCGGCCTATGGCGTGGGGATGTGGAAGGATTTCGACCGCATCGACAAGGTCCACGTGCTGGAAAGCACCACCCAACCCATCCCGGAGCACGTACAAACGTATGAGGCACTGCTGCCCGTCTTTGCGAAGACCATGGACGTCATGTCCGACTTGGGCGATATGCTCGCTGATATTTAAGACGTATCCCAAAGCCGCCCCGTGTGCATACACGGGGCGGCTTTTTTGTTCCTACAAGGGTAGTGGTGGCGCGAGGGATAGTTGTAGGACAACTAGACGTAAAATATGGGATGCGTCTGCGGAAATATGGGAGATTTGGAAAATATCAAAGGAATATCTTACAGATAAGTTGGAAGAGGATTGGCGGATATAGATAAACAAGTTGCGTTTTGTTGAGAATCATTGCTTATATTTACTGAGAGTGTTATAATGTTAATGAATTATTTACTTTTACAGTAAATAAAAAAAATGGAAGAAGAACTAGAGGAGGAGTAGATGTTGAAAAGAGTCAAACGTAGCCTTTGTTTAGTGTTCGCGTTGGTGTTTGCTTTGATGAGCGTAATTCCAGCGGGCTTCATGACGGTCAGCGCGGCCGAAACGGCGGAGCTGGCGGGCTGGGGCGGACAGCATACCTATGAAAATGGGGTGCTAACGGTCAAAAACGCCAACATCGGGAACAATTATGTCGCATCCACGACCCAGGCCACGGCCTTTACGCTGGAAGCGGACATGAAGTATCTAAACGGCGCCAATGCGGATGCTGGTATCCTGTTCGGGGCTCCCCAACAGGAAATGGAGTCCGCGGCAAGCGGATGGTACGGCGCCATGGTCAATGACAAAAAAGCCCGCGTTTTCTGTGAGAGGGGAGCGGATGCTCTCAACGCGATCCTTGATATCCCCAACCCGGATACCGTTGATCCGACCAAATTAAAGATTAAACTGACGGTGGACGCGGAAAAGAATATCTATTTCTATGTCAACGATATGGATACCCCCGTTATTACCACATCTGCCCCCAACTTTAAGGGCGGCTATGTGGGCTTTGTAGCGTATAACAAAGACGTGGAGTTTTCCAACATCAAATTTATGGATGATTCCGGCAGTGTCACGCCTCCTCCGGAAGGAAATTTCGTGACCAACATCGAAGGCGATTGGAAAGCGTCCGGCGGCAGCTGGACCGAGACCGAGAACGGTATGTACGCCGCCAATTTGGGCCTGGGCGATACCTTCTACATGTCCTCGCTCAATGTACCGGCCTCCCAGACCTTCGTGGTGGAAGGCGATATGACTTTCTCCCAGGTCAATGTGGCGGCGGGTCTTGTCTTCGGCGTCAAAAACCCGGACAACCCCAAGTCCTATTGGTATTGTGTCAATGTGGACAAAAATTCAAAAATTGCCAAGCTGTTTAAGAATACTGGCGGTGAAAATTGGAACATCTCCAAGAACCTGGACGAAGAAGAGATGAAGAAAGACAGTTTCCACCTGCGCGTTGAGGTTTTGGAAAACGGCGTCTTCAATTTCTATCTGGACGGCCAATATGTAGGAACTAAACAAGATACGGAATTTGAGGGCGGCTATGTGGGCGTCATGACTTGCGGTGCCAACGCTACCTTCCAAAACATCAACTACACTCCCGCGGTTACCCCCAAGCTGATCGGTTTGGAGGTCAAAGGGCTGACCCTCAACGAAACATTCAATGATCAAATATTCCTCTATACGGCGGAAGTCCCCTATACCCAGGAGTCCTTCCAGGTGAAGGCCACCACGGATGGGGCGCATAAGCTCTTTATCAATGACAAAGAAGCGGTAAACGGCCAGCTGAGCGACCCGATTGCACTGGAATCCGGCTACAATGATGTTTTGATCAAAGTGTTGGATGAAGCGACGGGCGTCGCCAGCGTCACCACCATCAAGGTCAAGAAAGCTTCCGATCCATCGGTGGCGTTCCAGGAGGACTACCGTCCCCAGTTCCACTTTAGCCCGGAATATAACTGGATCAACGACCCCAATGGTCTGATGTATAACGCCAGCACCGGGGAATACAACATGTACTTCCAGCACAATCCCTATGGCACTGCCTGGGGCAATATGAGCTGGGGCCATGCGGTTTCCAAGGACTTAATTTCCTGGACCGAGATGCCGGTTACCATGACGCCCGACGAGTTGGGCGCTATCTTCTCCGGCTGCGGCGTCATCGACCGCAACAACACCTGCGGACTTTTTGACGAGAGCACGCCTCCGGATGAGCGGATGGTGGCGATCTTCACACATGACGGCGGCGACACCACCTACGGTGTTGAAAAGCAGTCCTTGGCTTATTCCACCGACAACGGCAGAAGCTGGATCAAATATGATCACAATCCGGTGCTTTCGGGCGCTGGTATTAACAATGGCTTCCGCGATCCCCAGGTCTGGTGGCAGGAAGATTCCTCCTATGACGCGGGCGGCGTCTGGCTGATGATTGTGGCCGGCGGCGATGCGAGACTCTATTCTTCCTCCAATCTGATCAATTGGACGCTGGAAAGCGACTTATACTACTCCGGCACCAACAACCGCATCAACTCCGAGTGCCCGGGCCTCTATCCGCTCAAGGTGGAGGGGACCAACGAAACTAAGTGGGTCTATAACGGATCTGGAAAATGGTACATAGTCGGCGACTTGGTCAAAGAGAACGGAAAGTATCAGTTTAAATCTCTCACCGGGCAAATCACCTACAACGGCGGCCCGGATATGTACGCCACCCAGAAGTATTTTAACGATCCCAAGGGCAGAACGCTGCTGGTCAGCTGGATGCAGGAAAGCGCCATGAACGGTAAAGATTGGACAGGTGCCCAGTCGCTGCCGCTGGTGACGGGGCTCAAGATGATCAACGGCCAGTATCGCCTGACATCCTACGCGCCGGAAGAGATCAACGAATATCGTTCCGAAACCCCGATTTTCGAGACCAACGATTTGACCGTGGGCGCGAATAACGGCAATATCCTGGAGGGACTGGCTGGGCAGAAATATGACATTGAAGCCACCATCGATCCGGGAGACGCCACCCAGTTCGGTTTTAACTTGAGAAAGGGCGGTAACAATCAGATCACCGTCAAATATGATGTCAACGGCAACCGACTGTATGTGGATAAGAGCAAGTCGGGCGGCCCCAGCAAGAACGAAAACTGCTCTTATGAGCTTTATCAGACAGCGGATGGAAAGATCAAATTGCGCATCATTGTGGACTGGTCCATCATCGACGTCTTTGGCAATGACGGCGAGGCGGCCATCGATACCATCTACTACACTGCCCTCGATAACGCGGGTATGGAATTTTTCACCGATGGCAATCTGACCATCGACTCCCTGAAGATCTGGGACATGAAGTCCATGTACCGGGATGACATTACAACGCCGGACGGCAACCCGACCAGTCTCCTTCTCTCGGCTCCCGCAACCGTGGGCGTTAACGAGGAGTTCAAGGTGACGGCCAATGTCCTTCCCAACGGCGCAAAAGACAAGAGCGTGACTTGGACTTGTGGCGAAGGTCTCACCATCGTGGAGCAGACGGACACTTACCTAAAGCTTCGTGCTTCCGCCGAGGGAGACTACACCATCAAAGCGGTGACCAACTCCGGCGGTCTGGAAAAAGAGGTTACAGTTTCTGTCGTGAAAAAGGAATTTAACACCAACCTTTCCGGCTGGACGACATCAGCCGGAAATTGGGAAGTGGTGGAAGACGGCTACCGGGTTGTTGGCAGTGGCGATAACTTTGCCGTAGCCGAGCAGTATGTCAGCGGCGACTTTGTCTATGAAGGCGATGTCATGCTGGAAGACGGCCAGGCACTTGGCCTCATTTTCCGCGCGACAGATACTATAATTAACACGGCGGGCGGCTATGTCCTCAATTTTGACATGGCTCAGAAAAACTTCCGTATCTTCGAGTTCCCCAAAGGTGGCGGCGGCGCTAGGGACGTGATGAATATAAAATTTGCCGATGCCGGGGTCCAGCCGAAACTGGGAAGCTGGCACCATTATAAGGTGGAGGCCAAGGGCGATACTTATACCGTCACCTTTGACGACAAGGTTTTGACCGAAGGAAAGGTGGATACTGGTTCTGTCCGTGAAGGCCGCGTGGGCGTGATGGTCTATAGCGGTACCGCGAAGTTTAACAATGTCTATCTGACTACCGGTTCTCCCATCAAGTCTATTGTTAGTAAAATTGACGATATCATCGTTAAGATTGGAACGGCTGCTGACGACGTACTGTACCGCCTGCCCGCCAAGGTATTGGCAGAGCAAGAGGACGGCGTGCAGATTAGCGTCGATGTGGCGTGGGACCTGAGCGGCGTCAATCTCAATAAAGAAGGCACATACAAGGCCGTCGGCACCCTTGAAGGAACTGATGTGAAGGCATACGCCAACATCATTGTCAATGAGTCCGGCGAGGCGGTTCTGGAATCCCTGACCCCGGCCCAACTCAAAGTGTCCGCCAAGGTAGGCAGCAAACCGGAAGATGTATTTGCAAAACTGCAAAAGAAGGTAGTGGCCAACTACTCCGATGGCCGCAAAGTCGATATGACCGTATCCGGGTGGAACTACGACAATGTGGACTTTAACAAGGTGGGAACCTATGATGCCATCGGCTATCTGAGCGTAGACGGAGAGCAGGTCGACGTGACCATTCCCATCAAAGTGACCATCACCAAAGATGGCGGAGGCAAACCCAACATTCCCGGCGGCAACAATTCTGATTGGAAATGGCCCTCCGGAAGTGGCTCTGATTCCAGTAACTCCGGGAAGAAGAACCCGAACTCCGGCGATAACAGTGCGTTACCCATAGCGTTGGCAATTCTGGCAGTATCCGCTGGTGCTGTGGTTATACTGAGACGGAAAAAGTAAGTATTACTAAATGAAGAGACCCGGCCATTCGGCTGGGTCTCTTTTTTTACAAAAAAGCAAATTTTTTTGTAAAAAGCTCTTGCATTTTCTTTTTGCATTGTGTATAATATTATCTGTCGCTTGGGGGCGTAGCTCACCTGGGAGAGCGCTTGAATGGCATTCAAGAGGTAGTCGGTTCGATCCCGATCGTCTCCACCAAGAAAAGACCAACAAATGGCTAAGTGAGGCCGTTTGTTGGTCTTTTTGTTTTTGCGGAATCGATAGGTGGCCCTTTTGCAAAGTGGCAGCGATTCGTGCGTGCGGAATAGAGCGGGAAGACAATGAGACGTCTTTTCTAAGAATTTCGCAACGACAGTACCAGATTCGCGGCGTCTAAACGGCTGAAATATTATCCAGCTTGTGATCCCCATACGGTGGGATCACTAAGCATAGATAGAGATAGAATGGGTGGGTGCTCTTATCGGTGTGCCGATGCGGCTGATTATGGTCACTCATAAACTGGAAGATAGAGCAGAAAAGTACCGATATTGATACGGATTTCGTCAGAGAAGAAGACCTTATTGCGTTGTACACCCAGTCGGCCGAATGATGGCTGGAGTGCGTGCGTTCAGGACCTGACAGGCTCATTTAAGAAAATGAGAAAATATGCATAAATTACGAAAAGTTATTAGCCCTTTTCTTTCTCAGGTATTTAGAAAAAATTGCCGATAAAATTAGATATATTGACTAGCTCAAAAGTGAGAATGGACAAACAGATGTTATAATTTTAACAACAGAAGCTGTGCAACTAGTACAAGAAATTTTGTATGTTTTCTAATTTTAATGCATTGAAATTCAAAAAAATAATAGTATAATGTATAGTTGATTGGGCCAAACGGGTATCAAAACCTGATGAAATGATTGAAAGCCCTATTTTTGGATAAAAATAGGGAAAGGCCCTATGGCGATCAGAATGAAAGAGGAGGCCTTTTTATGCCAAAGGATAATGGGTCACCGCAAAAGACTTCTGTGATTCGAGGACTTGTTTATTATCTTGAATTGACCTTGCTACTGCTGCTTCCCATTTTGGTGCTCGCCTGGATTACTTACCGGCTGCGGCAGCTCTATGGCTGGCCCAATTGGACGGTGATTGTCGGCATCCTGTTGGGAACGGTGGCGGGCATCGTATGCCTCTACCGCTTTATTATGCGCCAGGTCAAACGGGATGAACGCCATAAGGATGGGTGAATGTGGACAAAATCGTGGTGGATGAAATTAAAAGAATCTCTTTAGGCGTTATCCTGTTGGATGGAGTGCTGCTCGTCATCATGCTCATCCTGGGGCGCATGAGCCACCGGATGCTTTGGGGAGTGCTCTTTTCCAGCTGCTTTGCCATCCTTAATTTTGTACTGCTGGGGCTCGCTTGTACCCGGGCGGTACAAAAGAGCGAAAAGTCGGCCAAGCTCTCCATCCGGCTGAGTTATGCGGCCCGGCTGCTTCTGACAGGCGTCGTCGTATACATCGGCCTCAGCTCGTCCCATCTGGACCCGCTGGGCGTCATCATCCCTTTACTGTTCCCGGTCATTGCCATTTATCTCATGAACTTTGTGGAAAGGAGGCGAGAGGGTGGAAGGAGCTAGAATCTTTTTCCGTATCCCCATCTTTGGAGGACTTCCCGTCACCGAAACCATGGTCAACTCCTGGATTCTGATTCTGGGCATCACGCTCCTTTGCGTTTTCCTGACCCGGCATTTAAAGCTAAAGGAGATCACCAAGCGCCAGGCCATCGCGGAATGGGCGGTCCAGGCGGTCAACGACCTGGTGACGGAAAGCATGGGGAAGGCTCATGTGAAAACCTACGCTCCCTATATCGGCGCTCTGTTTGCCTTTTCCCTGTTCGGGAGCTTGTCGAGCCTGCTCGGCATGAAGCCCATTACCTCCGACATCAACACCACGCTGGGCTGGGCCATCGTTACCTTCGTGATGATTCAGTACAGCAAGATCAAATATCATGGCATCAAGCAGTTCTTTAAGGGCTTCACCGAGCCCATCTTTGTCATGACGCCGCTTAATATCATCAGCGAATTTGCGACGCCGCTGTCCTTGGGCTTCCGTCATTTCGGCAACATCGCGGCGGGCACCGTCATCACGTCCCTGTTATATAGCGCTTTAGCGTACCTGAGCAGCGTCATTCTAGGCGGCATCCAGATTCCGTTTATGCAGATCGGCCTGCCCGCGTTTTTGTCCATCTATTTCGATCTGTTCACCAGCGCCCTACAGGCGTTCATCTTCTGCATGCTGACCATGGCATATGTTTCGTCGGCCATCGACGACTAGGCTTTGTTTGAAATGGGACGCGGCCGCCAAAGGCCGCGCATTCAAAATATTTATTCTAGACGAATATAGGAGGAAACACAAATGGAAAGAGCGATTATCTTAGCGGCATCCGCCATTGGCGCCGGTCTTGCGCTGATTGCCGGTATCGGCCCTGGTATTGGTGAAGGCTACGCCGTCGGTAAGGCCTGCGAGGCCATCGGCCGTCAGCCCGAGTGTCAAGGCGCTGTCACCAGAACCATGCTTCTCGGTTGCGCCATCGCAGAGTCCACTGGTATTTACGGCCTGGTCGTAGGCCTCATTCTGATGTTTGCCAACCCCCTGATCGGACTGCTGTAATCCGGTCATTTTCTTTGGTTTGCGGCGGATTAGGCCGCACCCATTATATGAGGAAGGGAGGGCAAGTATGGAACACGAAAGCTTTATCTCTTTGGGCGTCTGGCAGATGATCAACACCTGGATCAACCTGTTTATCCTCTATTTGCTGGTCAAGAAATTCCTCTTCAAACCGGTCAACAAGATTTTGGAGCAGCGCAAGGCGGCGGCGGATAGCCTGATCGACGACGCGCAGAAGGACCGGGACGAGGCGGCCGAGATCAAGGAGACGTATACCGCTCAGATGCGGCAGGCCAAGCTGGAAGCCGGCGAGATCGTCAAGGACGCCAGCCAAAAGGCGGAGAAGAAGGCCGACGCCATTGTGGACGCGGCCAAGAAGCAGGCGGGCGATCTCATCGAGCGGGCGCAGCGGGATGCTGAAAGAGAGAAAAAGAAAGCAATCAACGAAGCGAAGAACGAAATTTCCGATATTGCCCTGCAAATTGCTTCCAAAGTGATCGAAAAGGAGATGTCCGAAGAAGATCACGAGAAGCTAATGGAACAGTTTATTGACAATGTGGGTGATGAATCATGGCAGAAGTAGTGGCAAAGACCTATGCATCATCCCTGTATGAAACCGCGAAAGCCGCGCAGTGCGAGGAAGAGATTCTAGAGGAGTTGCGGGTGCTGGACGAAGCGTTTTTGGAAGACGGGGATTTCCTCATCCTGATGCAGTCGCCGGAGCTTAACCGCAGCGAAAAGATGGACCTGATCGACCGGATTTTCCGGGGTAAGGTGCATCCCTACACCGAGAACTTTCTCAAGGTCTTGACGGAAAAGCGGCGAATCAAACATTTCCACGCGATTTTTGCTTCTTACAACGATATTTATAACAGCGATCACAACCGGATGGAATTTACCGCCGTCACGGCGGTGGCGCTCTCCGACACACTCAAGGAGCGCCTTCGCAGGAAGCTGAAGATGACCACAGGGGCGGAGATCGTGCTCCACACCCAGGTGGACCCGGCGCTTTTGGGCGGCATGGTGCTCCGGTTTCAAAACGAGCAGATCGACGCCAGCGTCAAATCCAAGCTGGAGGACATCCGCAGGAAAATTTCGGCGGTGATCGCATAGAAAGGCAGGTGTTATCATGCAGCTTCGCCCGGACGAAATCACCAGTTTAATCAAACAGCAGATCAAGGACTACGACGGCAAGACCCACATGGAAGATGTGGGTACGGTTGTCATGGTCGGCGACGGCATTGCCAGGGTGCACGGGCTGGAAAATTGCATGGCTGGAGAACTCATCGAGTTTCCCGGCGGCGTATATGCCATGGCTCTCAACTTGGAAGAGGATACGGTCGGCGCCGTTATGCTCGGCAGCGACGAAAATATAAAAGAGGGCGACACGGTCAAGAGGACCGGCCAGATCGTCTCGGTGCCGGTAGGCGAAGGCCTTTTGGGCCGGGTCGTCAACGCGCTGGGGCAGGCCATTGACGGTCGTGGTCCCATCCGCTCGGCGGGCACCCGTCCCATCGAGTCCCCGGCCCCCGGCATCATCGAGCGGGAGCCGGTCAAGGTACCGCTGCAAACGGGCATCAAGTCCATCGACTCCATGATTCCCATCGGCCGGGGCCAGCGGGAGCTTATCATCGGCGACCGCCAGACCGGCAAAACCACCATCGCGCTGGACACCATCATCAACCAGAAGGGCAAGGATGTCATCTGCATCTATGTGGCCATTGGACAAAAGCAGTCCACGGTGGCCCAGCTGGTGGACACCCTGACCTCCAACGGCGCCATGGAATACACCATCGTCGTCTCCGCGTCGGCCAGCGAGCTGGCGCCGCTGCAATATATCGCGCCCTATGCCGGATGCGCCATGGGCGAATACTTCATGTACAAGGGCAAGGACGTGCTGTGCGTCTACGACGATCTGTCCAAGCACGCGGTGGCTTACCGTGCCCTGTCCCTCCTCCTCAAACGCCCCCCCGGGCGGGAGGCCTACCCCGGCGACGTCTTCTACCTCCATTCGAGGCTTCTCGAGCGGGCGGCCAAGCTCTCCCAAGCGTACGGCGGCGGTTCTTTGACCGCCTTGCCCCTCATTGAAACCCAGGCGGGCGACGTCTCCGCCTATATTCCCACCAACGTCATCTCCATCACCGACGGCCAGATCTTCTTGGAGTCGGAATTGTTCCACGCCGGTGTGCGCCCGGCCGTCAACCCGGGCATCTCGGTGTCCCGAGTCGGCGGCAACGCCCAGATCAAGGCCATGAAGAAGGTCTCGGGAACGCTGAAGCTCGACTACTCCCAGTACCGGGAGCTGCAGGCCTTCTCCCAGTTTGGCTCCGACCTGGACGCCGATACCAAAGCGAGGCTCGCCAAGGGCGAGCGGATTGTGGAGGTGCTCAAGCAGGGAAGAAACCAGCCCATCAAGGTGGAGCACCAGGTCGTGATCATCTACGCGGTCATCCACAACTTCTTAAAGGATATCGCGGTGGGGGACATTGAGCAGTTCCAATATGAGCTCTTTGACTATATCGACGTCAACTGCCCCCAGATCATACTGGAAATCTCCCGCACGGGAGAGCTCAACCGGGAGACCGAGGACGCGCTCATCGCGGCCATCAAGGAGTTTACCGAGCGCTTTCTCGCCGCCAAATAAGAAAAGAGGAAAGGAGGCGCGCTGATGGCAGGAGCCGGCATGAAGGACATCAAACGCCGTATGAAGAGTATTGAAGGCACCATGCAGATCACCAAGGCCATGGAGCTGGTGGCGTCCTCCAAACTGAAAAGAGCCCGGGAGAGGATGGAACAGGCAAAGCCGTTTTTCCACATTCTCTACGACACCATGGCCCGCATGGCCACGGGAACCCGGGATTTTGAGTCCGCATATGTGCGCCCCCGCCCGGTCAAATCCTCCTGTTACGTCATCATCGGCGGGGACAGGGGTCTGGCGGGCGGCTATAACACTAATTTGTTGAGAGTGGCCAACGCCCATATGGAGGGCAAAGACGTGAAGGTCTTGCCCATCGGGCGCAAGGTGGCCGACTACTATGCCCACCGGAAGGTGGAGCTGGTGCCCTATGAAAAGACCGCGGCCGAGGACATCCATCTCAGCGATTCTTTCGCCATTGGTCGGCTGCTGGCCAAGATGTACGACCGTCGGGAGATCGACGAGGTCTTTGTCATCTATACCAACTTTGTCACCGTCCTCACCCATGAGCCGGCGGTGCTCAAAGCCCTCCCGCTGCATTTTGAGGTGGGGAGCGATGCGAAAAACGGCGTGGGAACCGTGGTCTATGAGCCCTCGGTGTCCGGCGCTTTCGACATGATCATCCCGCAGTATCTGGGCGGTATCGTCTATGGCGGCGTGTGCGAGTCCTTCGCCTGCGAGCAAGGCGCCCGCCGGATGGCCATGGAGACGGCCAACGACAACGCCCAGCAGATGCTCGACGATTTGGGGCTGAGATACAACCGGGCGAGACAGGGCGCCATCACCCAGGAGCTGACCGAGATTGTGGCCGGCGCCGAAGCCCTCAAGTAAGTTTTAGTGATGAAGGAGAAAACCCCCATGAGTGAAAGAACAATCGGAACCGTGGTGCAGGTGATCGGCCCGGTGCTCGACATCAAGTTTGCGCCGCACCAGCTGCCCAATCTCCTAAACGCCATCGAAATCGAGCTGGGAGGGAAGACGCTGACGGCGGAGGTGGCCCAGCACATCGGCGACGATGTGGTGCGCTGCATCGCCATGAGCTCCACCGACGGCTTGGTACGGGGCACCAAGGCACTGGATACCGGCGGCCCCATCACCATCCCCGTGGGCAACGAGACCCTGGGCAGAATTTTTAACCTCCTGGGGGAGCCGGTGGACAATGAGCCCGCCCCCCAGACCAAAGAGCGGTGGCCCATCCACCGCAAGGCGCCGGCTTTTGAGGAACAGCAGACCGCCAGTGAGATGCTGGAAACCGGCATCAAGGTGGTGGATTTGATCGCCCCCTACCTCAAGGGCGGCAAGATCGGGCTATTCGGGGGCGCCGGCGTCGGCAAGACGGTGCTCATCATGGAGCTCATTAACAACATCGCCAAGGAGCACGGCGGTATCTCCGTCTTCTCCGGCGTGGGGGAGCGCACCCGCGAGGGCAACGACCTCTATCTGGAGATGAAGGAGTCCGGCGTCATCAACAAGACGGCGCTGGTCTACGGACAGATGAACGAGCCGCCGGGGGCCAGAATGCGGGTGGCCCTGTCGGGGCTGACCATGGCCGAATACTTCAGAGACGTGCAAAAGCAGGACGTGCTCCTCTTTATCGACAATATTTTCCGCTTCACCCAGGCGGGGAGCGAGGTTTCCGCCCTCTTGGGACGGATGCCCTCCGCCGTGGGCTACCAGCCCACCCTGGCCACCGAGATGGGCGCTTTGCAGGAGAGGATCACCTCCACCAAGAACGGGTCCATCACCTCGGTTCAGGCGGTTTATGTGCCGGCCGACGACCTGACCGACCCGGCCCCAGCCACCACCTTCGCCCATCTGGACGCCACCACGGTGCTTTCGAGGAACATCGCGTCCTTAGGCATCTATCCAGCGGTGGACCCGCTGGAATCGAACTCCCGCATCCTTTCCCCCGACGTGGTGGGCAAGGAGCACTACGCGGTGGCCCGCGCGGTCCAGTCCACCTTGCAGCGCTACCAGGAGCTGCAGGACATCATCGCCATCCTGGGCATGGACGAGCTGTCTGAGGAGGATAAGCTCACCGTATCCCGCGCGAGAAAAATCCAGCGCTTCCTCTCCCAGCCCTTTTCGGTGGCCGAGCAGTTCACCGGCATGCAGGGCAAATATGTCCCCGTCAAGGAGACGGTCCGCGGCTTCAAAGAAATTTTGGAGGGCAAGCACGACGACCTTCCCGAATCCGCTTTCCTGTTTGTGGGAACCATCGATGAAGCGGTGGAGAAAGCGAAGAAGGGGGAATAAGGGATGGCAGCCTTCCACCTTCAGATCGTGACGCCCGACGGGCTCAAATTTGACGGCGACAGCGAGGAAATCGTGGTGCGCACCGTCAGCGGCGACGTGGGCATCCTGGCGGGCCACATCAGCTATATGGCGCCCATTGCCGTGGGGGAGCTGCGGGTCAAGCGGGACGGCGCCTTCCGCTCGGCGGCCGTCAGCGGCGGCTTTGTCAGCACCGACGGGAAAGAAACCCAGATCATCTGCACCACCTGCGAATGGGCCGACGAAATCGACGAGGAGCGGGCCAAGAAGGCCCGGGAACTGGCCGAACAAAGGCTCAAAGAAAAGCTGAGCGCCAGGGAACTGAGTTTGGCGGAAGCAAAACTCAGCCGGGCCATCAACCGCTTAAAAGTCTCAGCCAAGCGTTAAGAAAAAAGAAAAGGGAAAGTCCCAGGGGGACTTTCCCTTTTTTCGTTTGGATGGCCGAGACTTAGGAGAGAAGAGAGATGGTGTAATGCTGGTCCTTCTGGATGATGCCGAAATAGGAAAAGGTAATCTGCATATGGACCGAGCGCAGAGCCCACTCATTGTCCGGCGTCACGTGAATGAGATAGATCAGCTGGAAGGGGGTGGAGGGAAGCTTCTCTGACTCAGCGCTGATAAGCTGGCCGCCGAAGACGGCCGGGTCGCTGGTAAGGGTGGGTTCGGTGGCGTCTTTGTAGAGATAGAGCGAGATGTCCTGGGAAGTTAAAAGTCTGGTGCCGCTGTAAAAGCGGACCTTTTCCACCGTGGGCGATAAAAATCCCTCTTTGTTCACCACGTTCCCCACATAATAGGGGGTATCATAAGCGTAATTTTCCAGCACGTTGGGCTCAGAAAACGCAATCTTTGGTACAAACAGCATGTCATAGATCAGATAGATAAGAAAGGCGCCGAGCAGGGAAAATACGACGATGGTAAATACCGGACGCAACCAGCTGCGCTTTTTTTCCATGCAGTCATCTCCTCGTTTAGTCGATGTAGGCCCGCCAGAGGACCCGCTTTTTCAAGAGATTTGTAACAAGGTTAGCATGGACAGCTCCCGCATTTTTATGCGTTTGAGGGACTTTCAACACGAACTTTTGGCGGCGCTTTGCGGTTTTTTTGCCCGGGCGGGACTTTGCAGAAAAAGAAAAGAGAGGTATAATAAGGAAAAACCGCATCCAGATAGAGGAGGCGGTAAAAGGAGCCGCCGCATTTGGATGGCGGCAAATGGGGGAAAATTACATATGAAGATCAGAGCTAGCAAACTTTGGAGGATACCGGCCCTCTCGTTTGGCACCGGGATACTCCTTGCCGCCGCATCCAAGTTTCTCATCCTGCTCATGCAAAACTGGGCGTTTTCGGGGACGCTCATCGTCTACGACGTCCTTCTCACCCTCCTCGACCTGGCCCTTACCATCCTGGCCGGCGTCTTTTTCATGAAGGGGATGACCCAGCGGGAGGCCGTCTTTTCCGCGGGCATCGTCACCGGCTTGCACGCCTTGATGCTGGTGGCCCAGCAAATGCTCCTGGGCTCGGGGCTCACCCGGGCTGGCATGGTCGTCTCCCAGTATGTCTTTGGCGGCATCCTGTTGGGCAATGTCCAGCCCGCCATTCTGATCGCTCAGCTCTCGGGGGCCGTCATGGTGCCCATGTTCTGCTTCGCGTTCTGGCCCTTCCTGCTGGCGCTCTTTGCCCGGGAAAAGACGCCTGGATTTGCCCGCTAAAGGCGTTTGCGGGATGGCGCGGGAAAATATCGGAGCTGTTCGCCGCTAGGCCCCTGCCGCTCCCAGAAGGAGGCGTGCGCCGATACTGTTGACGCGCGTGATCCAAGCGCCGAAAGGGCGCGTGTCCTGCATGTCAGTTTTCCACTTAAACCAATCAAAAAGAGCCGCCGGAATGTTCCGGCGGCTCTTTTGGTTATGTTATACAAGCGCCGCGATGCGTTCCCCCATCTCGGAGCAGGAGAGGAGGGTGCAACCCTCGCTCATGATGTCCGCCGTCCGGTAGCCTTCTTCCAGGACTTGGGAGACGGCGCTTTCCACAGCGTCGCTCTCCTCGGGCAGATTGAAGGAGTAGCGCAGCATCATGGCCGCCGATAGGATGGTGGCCACAGGGTTGGCGATGTCCTTCCCGACGATGTCGGGGGCGGAGCCGTGGATGGGCTCGTACATGCCCCGGGTCCCTTCCCCCAAGCTGGACGAAGGAATCATCCCGATGGAGCCGGTGATCATGCTGGCTTCGTCGGAGAGGATGTCGCCGAACATGTTTTCGGTGACGATGACGTCGAACTGGCCGGGATTGCGCACCAGCTGCATGGCGGTGTTATCCACCAGCATGTCGCTGTATTCCACGTCGGGATATTCTTCCCGCAGCCGGTGCATGACTTCCCGCCAGAGACGGGAGGAATCGAGCACGTTGGCCTTGTCCACGCTGGTCACCTTTTTGCGGCGCTTTCTGGCCATCTCGAAGGCTACCCGGCCGATGCGCTCGATTTCATGTTCCGCATAGCCCATGGTGTCGTAGGCGTACTTTTCGCCATTTTTCAGCACCGTGTCCCGCTCGCCGAAGTAGACCCCGCCGATGAGCTCCCGCACAATGACCAGATCGAGTCCGCCGGCCACGATGTCCGGGCGCAGCGGGCAGGCGTGGGCGAGGGGGGCGAAGAGCCGGGCGGGACGGATGTTGGAAAAGAGCCCCAAAGCGCTGCGGATGCCGAGGAGCGCCTTTTCCGGGCGGAGGCTGCCGTCGAGTTGGTCCCATTTTGGGCCGCCCACCGCGCCCAGGAGGACGCTGTCGCTCATCTTGCATTTCTCGATGGAGTCCTGGGGGAGGGGATGCCCGGTGGCGTCGATGGCGCAGCCGCCGGCCAGCACCTCGGTGTAGGAGAAGGTGTGGCCGAACCGCTCGGCCACACGGTCGAGGACCTTGACGGCCTCGGCCACAATTTCCGGGCCGATGCCGTCGCCCCGGATGAGTGCGATCTGTTTATTCATGCGTTGGCCCCTCCTTCGGAAGACTGGTCTTTGAGGAAGGGGAGCAGCCCGCCCAGACGGATGATGCCCTGAATAAATGGGGGGAAGGGCTGGGCGGTATAGCGCTCCGATTTCGTCAGATTCTCGATGACGCCGGTGTCGAAATCCACGCGGACCTCGTCGCCCGCCTCAATATGGTCGCAGGCCTCCGCACATTCCAGGATGGCCAGGCCGATGTTGATGGAATTGCGGTAGAAAATGCGGGCAAAGGAGCGGGCAATGACACAGGAGACGCCGCTTGCCTTGATGGCGATGGGGGCGTGCTCCCTAGAGGAGCCGCAGCCGAAGTTATAGCCCGCCACCATGATGTCCCCGGGTCGGACATTCTGCGCGAAGGAAGCGTCGATGTCCTCCATACAGTGGGAGGCAAGCTCCTGATGGTCGGCCGAATTGAGGTGCCGGGCCGGTATAATCACGTCCGTGTCTACATTGTCGCCGTATTTCCAAACTTTTCCCTGTGCGTTCATTGTGCATTTCCTCCTTTTCCGCAATACTGCCCATCGGGGGCCGCGATGCAGCCGGCCAGGGCGCTGGCCGCCGCCACGGCGGGGCTCGCTAAGTAAACTTCCGATTCCGGGTGGCCCATCCGCCCGACAAAGTTGCGGTTGGTGGTGGCCACCGCCCGCTCTCCCTTGGCCAGAATTCCCATGTGGCCGCCGAGGCAGGGCCCGCAGGTGGGGGTGGAGACCACACAGCCCGATTCAATAAAGGTCTCGATGAGGCCCATGCGCAGGGCGTCCAGATAAATCTGCTGGGTGGCGGGAATGATGATGGCCCGCACGTTTTGATGGACCTTGTGTCCTTGCAGCACCTTGGCCGCGGTGACGAGATCGCTGAGACGGCCGTTGGTGCACGAGCCGATGACCACCTGGTCGATGGGAACCGGCGAAGAAATCTCCGACACGGTCTTGGTGTTTTCGGGTAGGTGGGGGAAGGCCACGGTGGGTTCGATGGCGCTGAGATCAATGTCGTAGACCTTTTCGTATGCGGCGTCCGGGTCGGCCTCATAGACGGTGTAATCGCGGTTGACCCGGCCGTTTACATACTGATATGTCACTTCATCCACGGCGAAGATGCCGTTTTTGGCCCCCGCCTCGATGGCCATGTTGGCCATGCAGAGTCGGTCGTCCATGGACAGGGAGGCAAGCCCCGGCCCGGAAAATTCCATGGAGCGGTAGAGGGCCCCGTCCACGCCGATCATGCCGATGATGTGCAGGATGACGTCCTTGCCGCTGGCCCACCCGGCGAGGGAGCCGGTCAGATTGAATTTGATGGCCGAGGGGACCTTAAACCAGGCCACGCCCTGGGCCATACCGGCGGCCATGTCGGTGGAGCCCACACCGGTGGAGAAGGCGCCCAGGGCGCCGTAGGTGCAGGTGTGGGAGTCGGCGCCGATGATGAGCTCGCCGGGAGCCACCAGGCCCTTTTCGGGCAAAAGGGCGTGCTCGATGCCCATGTCGCCTACATCAAAGTAGTTGACAATGCCCATCTTCGCCGCAAATTCCCGGCACTGTTTTGCGAGGGTCGCCGCTTTGATGTCCTTGTTGGGAGTAAAATGGTCCATGACCAGGGAAATTTTATGCTGGTCGAAGACCTCGGAAAAGCCGTGCTTTTCAAATTCGTTGATGGCCACCGGGGAGGTGATGTCGTTGCCGAGAACCATATCGAGCTGGGCGCTGATGAGCTCGCCCGGCTGGACATGGTCCTTGCCGGCATGGGCGGCCAGGATTTTCTGGGTCATTGTCATTGGCATAGTTTTCCTTCCTTTCTGTATGGAAATCCACGGCGGGCGCACAGGCCAACCGCTGGGTGGATGGGTTTACCGGTCGGGGTTTGCGTCCCGGTAGAGCTTATATTCGATGGAGTCGGTTAAGGCAGTGGCGCTGGCGTTGATGACGTCGGTGGAGACGCCCACCGTGCTCCACACATTCTGGCCGTCAGTGGACTCGATGAGGACCCGGACCTTGGCGGCAGTGGCCTGGTGGGTCTCCATGACCCGGACCTTGTAGTCAATTAGGCGCATGTGGGAGAGGGCGGGGTAGAAGACCTCCAGCGCCTTTCTCATGGCCTTATCCAGGGCGTGGACCGGGCCGTTCCCCTCGTCGGCGGTGATCTCATACCGGTCCCCCACCTTGATCTTCACCATGGCCGAGGAGGGGGCGCTCATTTCCTGCTCCCGCTCTCCGATGATCTTGAAGTGTTCGATGTGGAAAAAGGGGGTGAATTTGCCTCTCCGCTTGAGGACTAGAAGCTCCAAGGAGGCGGAGGCGGATTCAAACTCATAGCCCTCGTACTCCATGGTTTTGAGCAGGTCCACGATCTCCTGGGCCGCCGGGGAATCCTTGGTGATGGTGCGGTCGAGGTGGCTCAGCTTTTTGATGACGGCCCCCCGTCCCGCCACCTCGGAAAGGAGAATGTTGCGCTTGTTGCCCACCCTTTCGGGGGCAATATGCTCGAAGGAGGCGGAATTTTTGTTGACGCCGTCCACGTGCATCCCCCCCTTGTGGGCGAAGGCGCTTTTGCCCACATAGGGCATGCCGTGGTCTACGGTGAGGTTGGCGATTTCGGCGATGTAGTTGGCGGTTTTGGTGAGCAGGCGGACATTTTCCTCGGGGATGCACCGGTATCCGACCTTGAGCTGGAGGGAGGGGATGAGGCTGGAAAGATTGGTGTTGCCGCACCGCTCCCCAAAGCCGATGTAGGTCCCCTGCACGTGGGAGGCCCCCGCTTTGACCGCCATCAGGGAGCCCGCCACCGCGCAGCCCATGTCGTTGTGGCAGTGGATGCCCACCTTTTGGGGAAAGCGGGCGCAGACGGTCTGGGTGATCTCATAGATTTCGACGGGGAAGCAGCCGCCGTTGGTGTCGCAGAGGGTGAGGCAGTCCGCCCCCGCCCGGACGGCGGCCTCCAGCGCCTGCATGGCGTAGGCGGGGTTGTGCTTGTAGCCGTCGAAGAAGTGCTCGGCGTCGAAGATGACCTCCTTGCCGTGGGCTTTAAAATAGGAGAGGGTCTCCTCGATCATCCCAATGTTTTCTTCCAGTGAGGTCTTGAGGATGTCGGTGACATGCATATCCCAGCACTTGCCGAAGATAGCCACGGTGGAGGTCCCGGCGCTTACAAGCGCGCGGACGTTTTTGTCCTCCTCCACCTTTATGCCGCACCGCCGGGTGGAGCCGAAGGCCACCAGGCGCGCGTAGCGGAACCCCTGGCGCTTGGACCGCTCAAAAAACTCCATGTCCTTGGGATTGGAGCCGGGGTTACCGGCCTCGATGTAGTCGACGCCCAATTGGTCCAGCGCCCGGGCGATATTCAGTTTGTCCTCCACCGAAAAGGAAATGCCTTCTCCCTGGGCCCCGTCCCGGAGGGTGGAATCAAATATCTCGATCTTCTTCACAGAGCCTACACTCCTTTCGTTCTTGTCTTCTCTCCCGGCTTCCCGCCGCTCGGACGGCGGCATCCGGCGGCCCGGATACAATGACAAAACGCCTTCGTCTCCAAGAGACGAAGGCGCGAAACTTCCGTGGTACCACTCTTATTGACATCCCCGATCATAGGGATGCCCACTCTACCGCATCAAAACAATAATGCAGCCTGACATAACGGTCAGGGACCGGCGCAGCCTACTTGACCTCGATGGAAGGGGTTCAGCCCGCAGCTCAGGGGTGATCGCTCATCTGTGAAGCTGCTGCCTTTCACCACCCGGCAGCTCTCTGCAAGCGTCTGTCAGTCAGCCTTCCCCGTCGTCGCTTTTCTATTATTGCTAAAATAATAGGCCAAAACGCTTTACTTGTCAAGGTGTTTGCCCCACTTTCCGTCAAAGAAGGCAATTCCCCTTGCCGTCGAGGAAGGCCTTGGGACAATCTTACCAAAATCAACCGGACAATTTGGTGAAAAAATAGTTTGTGAATTGGGAGCACACCAGGTATACTGAAGAAAACGATGAGGAGGATTGCCCAATGGATTTAACGAAAAGAAAATGGCAGGAATTCGCCCGCTTTTTCATCATCAATCTGCTCGGCTCCTATTGTTACGCCATGGGGGTCCACATCTTTACCAAGCCCTACCACATCGCGCCGGGCGGCGTGACGGGCCTTGCCACCATGATTAACTTTGTCTGGGGCCTTCCCATCGGCGTGATGACCTTCGCCATCAATATCCCGCTGCTCATCCTGGCCTGGCGGCACATCTCCCGGCAGTTTACCATCCGCACTACCATTTCCACCGTCATGCTCAGCGTCTGCACCGACCTTTTGGTCATCTGGATGCCCCAGTATCCCTCCACCTCCGCTTTGGCGCCGCTATTGGCGAGCCTTTTCGGCGGCGTACTCATGGGCATCGGCAATGCTCTTGTCTATATGGGAAACTCCACCACCGGCGGCACCGCCATCATTGGGGCTCTGATTCAAAAGCGGTTTCCCCAGTTTTCCATGGGCAAGCTCCTCACCGGGGCGAACCTCGTCATTGTGGTGGCCTCCATCTTCGTCTTTGGAAACATCGATTCCGCCATCTTTGCGGGCATCTGTATCTATCTCTCCGGCCTTGTGATGGACCGGATGATTTACGGCATGAACACCAACCGCTTACTCTTCATCATCTCCGACAAGAGCAGCGCCATCGAACAGCGGATTATGGAGGATCTGGGCCGGGGCGTCACGGTCCTCAAGGGGGAGGGCGGTTACCGTCACTCCCAGAAGAATATCATCTTCTGTGTGGTGAGCAAGTCCCAGTTTTATAAGGTGAGGAAGATCACCATGCAGGTGGACGAGGGCGCTTTCATCGTCGGCTGCGAGGCGGGCGACGTGCTGGGCCGGGGATTTAAGCATCTCGATTAAAGGAGCAAAAAAGAAGGGCCGCTTTTAAGCGGCCCTTCTTTAATTTTGCAGCATCTTGATGTTTTTCCATTTTCCTCGGACAAAGCGACCCACAAAGACGATGACCCGGAAGGCCCAGTCGATGGTCATGGCGATCCAAACACCCAGGACGCCCATGTGGAAGAAATCTGCCAGTAAGTAGCTGAAGGCGATGCGGAAGACCCACATGGAGATGATGGACATGGTCATAGTGTACTTGACATCCCCCGCCGCCCGCAGCCCGTTGGGCAGGGTGAAGGAGGCGGTCCAGAGGAAGATAGCACAGAGACTGTGGTACATGAGAATTTGGATACCGCTGCGGGTGGCCTCGTCGGAGAGATGGAAGAAGCCAACCAGAAAAGGCGTCAGCAGTAGGCAGGCCAGATTGAGCACTGCCATGCACAGATAGGCGAGCTTGGTCAACTTGACGGTGTATTTTTGTGCTTGATCGTAGTCCCCGGCGCCCACGCACTGGCCCACCACAGTGATCATGGCGAGCCCGATGGCCGCGCCGGGCAGAATGGCCACGTTAGCCACCGTGCTGGCCACGGCATTGGCCGCGATGGCGGCGGTGCCGAAGGTGGCGATGAGGCTCTGCACCAGAATCTTGCCGATCTGGAACATGCCGTTTTCCAAGCCGTTGGGAACGCCGATTTGCAAAATGTTTTTAATCATCTTAGGTTTAAGGTCAAACCTCCACAGCTCTTCCACATGGATGGGGAGGAGGGGGCGGTGGAGCAAGATCATGATAAAGAGGCAGGCGAGGATACGGGAGACTAATGACGCGATACCGGCGCCCGCCACACCCATGTGAAATTGAAAGATCAGGATAGCGTTGCCGGAGATGTTGACTACATTCATGATGAGAGAGGCGAACATGGAGACTCGGGAATTGCCCATGGAGCGGAAGAGCGCCGCCCCCGCGTTATAGATGGCGATAAAGGGGTATGACAGGGCGGAAAGAAAGAAATAGGTTTGGGCGTTATTCATAACGTCGGAATCAATGTGGCCGAAGGCCATGCGCAGAATGGGAGTATGGGCGGCCAGACAGAGAATCATAATGACAATGGAGAGTGCGCCCACCGTGTAGATGAGTTGTTTGCCCGCGGTGCGGGCATTTTTTTCGTCCCGGCGGCCCAAATACTGGGAGGTAACCACAGCCCCGCCGGTGGCGAGTGCCGAGAAGACATTGATGAGCAGGATATTGATGGAATCGACCAGCGAAATGCCGGAAACGGCGGCCTCTCCCACGCTTGCCACCATGACGGTATCCGCCATTCCGATGGTAACTGCCAGAATCTGCTCGATCATTAGCGGAATAATTAATTTGCGGAGATCTCGATTGGAAAACATACTTCACCCTCAAAACTTCTTTTTTCTCAGCTCTTACTATGCACCTTTTTGTAAAAAAATGCAAGAGTAGGAAAAGAACACGGATAAATTCTGGATGGAAAGCAATGCGGATCATCTAGCTTTGCCCACCGCCGTCTTTTTCTAAGTGCCGCCTTCATATATTAAAAACAGCATGAAGTTGCCACCATGGAAAGGATGCGAGTGCTTTGAATTTTACGGTAGTGACGAAGAAAAAGATGATGCTCACAGGATGTGTAATTTTGTTGGGAATCGCCATAGCCATCTGTATTGCCTATGGAGCCTCCCGGGTGGTGGGAGTGGCCCAGACGAACAAGGATATCCCCATTTACAGCGTGGACACGCTGGACAAAAAGGTGGCCCTCACCTTCAACTGCGCCTGGGACGACAAGGACATTGATACCCTTTTAGGAATTCTCAAGAAATATAACGCCCAATGCACCTTTTTTGTGGTGGGCCAGTGGTGCGACGCCTATCCAGAATCGGTGAAAAAGCTGGTGCAAAGCGGGCATGAAGTCATGAGCCACTCGGACACCCACGCGGACATGGCCAAAATTTCCGAAGAGAAAAGGTCACAGGAGATCGACAATTCCTGCTCCAAAATTGAGCGGGTGGCCGGTGTCCGTCCCACCCTGTTCCGCGTACCATCGGGGTCCTACAATAGCGAAGCAGTCCGGGCGGTGCGTAATAAGGGCCTCGAATGTATCCAATGGGATGTGGATTCCATCGACTGGAAGAAGCCGGGCGCCGACAAAATCGTGGAACGGGTGACGGGGAAGGTGCGAAACGGTTCCATCGTCCTTTTCCACAGCGGCGCTCCCGATACCCCTACGGCCCTGCCGCAGATTTTGCAGAAGCTCTCGGGCGAGGGCTATACGTTTGTCAAAGTAAGCGATCTCATCTATCCGCAGCCCTACACTCTCGATCACGAAGGCCGCCAGCACAAAGCCGCCTGATTCCCGCCCATGTTTGATACCATCCATCCCTAGAATGAGGCACCGCTAGAGAGCCGCCGGCCTTTTCACGACCGAGACAATCTCACATCCATTATGAGGAACGAGCGTTTTCTTCCAAGGCCCTTTCGTATATTTTTAGGAAAAAAGCGTACCATGAAAGTAGCAGGATTTGCCTAATAGGGCGAGGAGGAAAGAGGATGAAACATATTATTATCGGCGCGGGGCCGGCGGGGCTGACGGCAGCCAAAACCATTCGTGGCCAAAAGGAAAAGGACGAAATTCTTGTTATCTGTCCAGAAGAGCAGGTCCACGCCCGCAACCGTCTGGTGCAGTATCTTTCGGGAGAAAAAACGGCGGCGCAGATCAACTTTGTTGAGCCCGGATTCTTTGAAAATAACGATATCCGCTGGCGTAAGGATACAAAAGTGATGGAAATTCGGCCATCCGAGAGGAGGATCCTCCTCTCGGATGGGACACAGGAGTGTTATGATCAGCTGCTGATTGCGTCCGGCGCTTACCCCGCCATCCCGCCGGTGGAGAATCTGCGCCAGGCGGGGCGGGTTTGCGGCTTCCGGGATATGGCGGATGCGGACCGAATTTTGTCCCAGACCGCAGAGGGCTCCCAGGTGGTGATTATCGGCTCAGGGCTGGTGGGAATGGATGCCGCAGAGGCGCTTTTGCACCAAAAGCGGCAGGTAACGGTAGTGGAAATGGCCGGACGTATCATCCCCTTGCAGCTCGACGCCTATGGGGCCTCCCTTTTCCAAAAGGCGTTTGAAGATCATGGTGCCTCCTTTATCCTGGGGGCCCGGGTAGAGAAGTGCCTCATGGACGAGGAGAAAAACGCTGTGGGCATCGCCCTTGGCGACGGCAGGGAAATCCCCTGCGATCTGGTTGTGGTGGCCGCCGGTGTGCGCCCCAACTGCGCCTTCGCTGAGGGCGCGGTGGAGATCGACCGGGGCGTCAGGGTGGACGCGCGTTTGTGCACCTCCGACCCCCATATCTTCGCAGCGGGGGATGTGACGGGACTCACCGGTACCTGGCTTTGCGCTGTGGAACAAGGTAAAATAGCGGGAATCAATATGGCGGGGGGAAGCGCTTTCTATCAAAATGCGGCCCCCAGCCGCAACGGCCTTCATTATTTTGGAAGGATGGCCCTCTCCATCGGGGAAATGGACCCGATGGAGGACGGACACGTGCTGACGAGAGAGAAGAACGGCAGCTATCAGAGGGCCGTCGTCAGGGAAAAACGGCTCGTCGGTATGCTGCTGATCGGCAATATCCGCGCCGGTAACACCTGGGCCGGCATTATCGAGCGGGGCGATGAAGTCCCCGACGGCGAGGATCTCTTCCAGCTCGTCCCCTAAGAGCCATCTACGCGATCTAAGAAAGCGCCTTTTCCCGGGGCGCTTTTCATTTTTCCTCAGTTATGCTATATTGGAGTTAATATAAAGACAGAGGTTGGGGAGCAAATGGGAGAAAAAGTGACGGCAATTGTAGTGGCGGCAGGCTCTGCCAGCCGCATGGAGGGGATCGACAAGCAGTGGGTATCCGTAGGCGGAATTCCGGTGCTCGTGAGAAGTATGCTGGCCTTTGAGCGGCACCCGGGTATTGCGGAAATTGTGGCCGTGGTGCGGGAAAGCGATGTCGAAAAGACCCGGGCTCTGGCACGGGAGTATCACATACAAAAGCTGGCCGCTGTGACGGCGGGCGGGGCGACCCGGCAGGCGTCGGTGCAAAACGGCGTCCGGGCGGCCGATCCGACGGCGGCGTATTACTGCATTCACGATGGGGCCCGCCCACTAGTGGACGGGGACACCATCACCCGCTGTCTCACTTTGGCGGCGGAGAAAGGCGGATGCACCGCGGCGGTGAAGGTCAAGGATACCATCAAGGTGGCCGCCGAAGACGGAAGCATCGCCTACACTCCCGACAGGGACACCCTGTGGCTCACCCAGACCCCCCAGGTGTTTTCCGCAGGGCTTTATCAGAGCGCCTTGGCCCAGGCGGCACGGGAGGGGCGATCCTTTACCGACGACTGCCAGCTCGTCGAGCGGATGGGGGAACGGGTGTATTTAGCCCAAGGAAGCTATGAAAACATCAAAATCACCACTCCGGAAGATTTGCAGGTAGCCCAGGCCATTGTGTCGGGAAGAGGAGAAAGGGAGGACGCCATGATGAAAATTGGCCACGGCTACGATGTACACCGGTTCATAGAGGGCCGTCCCCTCATTCTCGGCGGGGTGGAGGTGCCAAGCAGCCGGGGGCTTTTGGGACATTCGGACGCGGATGTCCTGACCCACGCCGTCATGGACGCGCTGCTCGGCGCCCTGGCGCTGGGGGACATTGGGCAGCATTTCCCCGACACCGAGGAACGCTACCGGGGAGCCGACAGCTGCCGGCTCCTGGAGGAAGTGATGGCCATGGTACAAAAACAGGGCTATCGTCTGGGCAATGTGGACGCCACCATCGTGGCCCAGGCCCCCAAGCTCGCCCCCTTTATCCCGGCCATGAGAGCGCGTCTGTCCGCCCTGTGCGGGGTGGAGGAAGGGCGTGTTTCCGTCAAAGCCACCACCGAAGAGGGCCTCGGTTTTACCGGGGCGGGAGAGGGGATGGCGGCCCACGCGGTTTGCCTGCTTATTCCCCGCGACTGATGAACAAAAAAGAGCCGGCTGAGAAATCAGCCGGCTCTTTTTTGTATGAGGCGCAATGCAGAAAGCGGAAGAGGGGGGCCTACAAACTCCGACGATCGGAAATGAACAGGCAGCGTGGGCGCTTCGGCGGTGGAAAATGGGACACACCCTTCCCTCGGACGCGCATATGATGTAAAAGCCGCGGTGTTGTCTGCCTACGCGGGAAAAGTCTGCGGGCCGGAAAGATAGGACACGCCGCGGCAATTTGTTTTACCGGGAGGTCTTTTTCCATGGGAAAACCGGTGATCATGCTCAGCTCGGTTACCTTGGCGATGAAAGGCCAGCGGCTGCTGCAAAAAAACGGTATCCGCTGTGATATAGAGAGAATACAAAACTATAACCAAAACGGAGGATGTGCCTATGGGCTCAAAGTCCTAAACGGGGACGTGGAAAGGGCGATGGAATTACTCAGGACAAACCGGATTCTCATCGTCGGTTTGTACGAAAGGGCTGACTAATATGGTATATTTAGATAACGCGGCAACCACCTTTCCCAAGCCTCCCTCGGTGGCCCGGGCGGTCCAGTCCGCTTTCACCACCTATGGAGCCAACCCCGGGAGGAGCGGCCACAAGATGAGCGTCAACACGGCAGAAAAGGTCTACGACTGCCGTGAGGCGCTGGCCGATTTTTTTAATGCCTATGATGTGACCAACGTGGTCTTCACACAAAACTGCACCCAGGCGCTCAATACGGCCATCAAGGGAATCCTGCGGCGAGGGGACCATGTGGTTATTTCCACCTTTGAACATAACTCGGTGCTGCGTCCCGTGCATCAGCTGGCGGTGGAAGGGCTCATCACTTACAGCGTTGCCGATGTGGCGGAGGGGGATGACGACCAGACGGTGGAAAACTTTGCCTCCAAAATCACTTCCAGAACCCGGCTCATTGCCTGTACCCATGCGTCCAACGTCTGCGGCGTACGCCTGCCCATTGAAAAAATTGGGGCTTTGGCAAAGCGCTACGGCATTTTATTTTTAGTAGACGCTGCCCAGACGGCAGGGGTGCTGCCCATCGACATCCAGCGATGCCAGATCGACTTTCTGTGTATGGCCGGACACAAATGCCTCTATGGTCCGTCGGGCACCGGCGCGCTCATCACCGACCGGGGCGATGAGCTAAATCCCCTCATGGCGGGAGGAACGGGCAGCAATTCCCTAGACTATAACCAGCCGGACTTTATGCCGGACCGGTTTGAAAGCGGGACTGTCAACACAGCCGGCATCATCGGACTGGGGGCGGGCATCCGCTTTCTGCAAAAGGAGTCGGTGGAAAAAATCCACAAGCGGGAGATGCAGCTGACCCGGATGCTCTATGATGGACTCAGCCAGATGGAGGATGTCATCCTCTACACAAAGCGCCCGGACAACGAGCACTATGTGCCGGTTCTTTGCTTTAACCTGAGGGGCCTTGACAGTTCCACCGCGGTGGAACTGCTCGATCAGCAGGGCATCGCGCTGCGCGGGGGCTACCACTGTGCGCCGCTGGCCCACCAGAAGCTGGGTACGGTGGAAATTGGGACCATCCGGGCCAGCCTTTCCGCTTTCACCACCGCGGGCGACATTGGGGCGCTGCTCGGCGCTGTGAAAAAAGTCCTGCAAAAGCGGGAAAGATAATTGCATGAAATTTATGTAAAAACCTGACGGGGTACTTTCGTTTAAAAACCAAATGTGTTAGAATGATACAAATGCAAGTTTTTACCTGCCGGTGGGGCGGAAGGGGAGAGCGGCATTCTCCCGTTTACAGCTTGTGCTATGATCTGACGCGGCCCATGGCCGCGACGTTAAAATAAAGGGAAGTATTGCTATGGGATTATTTTGGAGTTCAGTCATCAGTATTTTGAAGACGGTGACCATCGTCGACATTTTGGATATTGTTATTGTCGCGTACCTGATTTCCAAGGCGGTAAAGTTGGTGCGGGAAACGAGAGCCGAGCAGCTGGTCAAGGGCATTGTGCTGCTGGCGGTTTCCTATTTACTGGCCGAGCAGGTGGGTCTTAAAACGGTGAGCTTTGTGCTCCGGTATGTCTTTGAATACGGTATGATCGCACTGTTGGTGGTGTTTCAGCCCGAGCTCAGGCGGGCCCTGGAGCAGATGGGCCGCACCAAGCTCTCCAATTTTAACGTATTCGGCGCCGGCAATATGGACGAGGAAGAATCGGTCTGGAAATGGCGGACCGCGATTTCCATGATCTGTAATGCGTCGGCGTCGTTGTCGCGCCAAAAAATCGGCGCGCTCATGGTTATCGAGCGGCAGACTAAGCTGGGCGAAATCATCAAAACCGGCACGGTCATCAACTCCGACCCGAGCGCCGAGCTCATCGGCAATATCTTTTTTCCCAATTCGCCGCTGCATGACGGCGCCATGATCATCCGGGGAGGAAAGCTCTATGCCGCGGGCTGTTTCCTGCCCCTTTCCACCACCAATGAAATCAGCAAGCAGCTGGGAACCCGCCACCGGGCCGCCATCGGCATGAGTGAAAACTCCGACGCGGTGGTTATCGTGGTTTCGGAGGAGACCGGGGTCATTTCGGTGGCCATGAACGGCAACCTCCAGCGTGGCTTTGACGCCCACACGCTCAGCCAGCTGCTGGAAAAAGAGCTGTTGCCGGACCAAAACGGTGCCAACGGTGAGAGAAAGCTGGCGTTTTGGAGGGTGAAAAAATAATGAAACTGAAAAAATTCAGCCTGGGAAGGCTCTTTGATAACATAAAATTCGTCTGGGTATTCGCGTTTGTGGTGGCCATCGTCACCTGGTTTGTGGTGGCCTTCACCGTCAGCCCCGAAAAGAACGGGAAAATTACCCAGGTACCGGTGAATATCGACATCCAGTCCACTTCCATTGGAAAGCTGGGCTTGGATGTGGTGTCCGGCAGCGATAACACGGTGGACGTCTGGGTCACCGGCAAGCGGTACGTGGTGGGTAGCCTGACGGCGGACGACATCGTCGCCACCGCCTCCTTGGCCGGCGTTACTGGACCGGGCAGCTACGACCTCAAAATCCAGGTGGCCAAAAAGGACGCCAGCAAGGAGTTCGAGATCATTTCCAATAAGCCTGAGACGGTCCGGGTGCGGTTTGACCGGCTCTCCAACAAGACCATCAAGCTGGATGTGGACATGTCCGGCGTTACGGTGCCCGATGGGTATATGATGGAGCAGCCCTACGCCAATCCGTCGGAAATTACCATCACCGGCCCGGAAAACGACGTGTCCAAGGTGGCCAAATGTGTGGTGAAGGCGGAGCTGGATGAAACGCTGCGGGAATCCAAAGTTATCCAGGGAAAAGTAACCCTGGTGGACAAGGAAGGAAACCCGATCGAAAACTCCTCCATCGCCATGAGTGTGGACGACGGCACGGTGGAAGTGACCATTCCCATCCTCAAGAAGAAGGAACTGCCGGTGAAGCTGGACTTCCTCAACATGCCCGACGGATTCCCCATAGATTCGCTGGCCTATACCTTATCGAACGAAACGATTCAGGTGGCCGGCCCCACCGACACGGTGGACAACATGAGCGAAATCCATCTGGGTTATGTGGACTTTAGCCAATTGGATGTGAGCAGCACCTTCTCCTATGACGTGCAGCTGCCGTCCGGCTTTATCAATATTGAGAACATCAACACGGTGACGGCGGACTTCACCAATGAGAACCTGACGTCCAGGGAGTTCACGGTCAAAAACATCAACGTAGTCAACGCGCCGGCCAACTTCGATGTGAAGGTGAGCACCAAGTCCATCACCAAGGTGAAGATTGTGGGAGACGCCTCCATCATGGAAAATCTGGCGGCGACGGACATTGTGGCCGAGGTGGACCTCTCGGGCAGCGAAATCGCGGCGGGCCAGTTCAAGGTCCCGGTCAAGATTGTGATTCCGGGCAAGCAGTTGGTGTGGGCCAACGGCGATTACTCGGTGGTGGTCATTGTGACGGCCAAGGGCTAAACGATCAAACCAAAACAGCTTGCCGCCTCAGACGGCAAGCTGTTTTTATCTTGGAAAGGAGGGGAAGAGATGCCCATTGTCATTTCTTCCGTGCGAATTCCCGCGGGGGAGGACACCGGCGCGGCGGTGGAGAAGGCCTTGTCTTTGCTGCCGGTATCCCGGCGACAGGTGCGGGAAACCTATGTGATGAAGACTTCCCTGGACGCCCGGCGCCGGGAACATATGACGCTGGTTTGCTCGGTGGGAGTGGAGCTCGGGGACGCCGGCTTGGAAGAGAGGGTCGCGGCCCGGGCGGGGAACAGCCAGGTGGTCTATAAGCCTCGCGAGCGGCTGGAGGTGCGCTTTGGCAATAGAAAGCTGCGGGAGCGCCCAGTCATCATCGGCTTTGGGCCGGCGGGCATGTTTGCCGCCCTCCTCCTGGCACGCCACGGCTACCGGCCGGTCATCTACGAGCGGGGCTGTGAGGTGGAGCGCCGGGTGGAAGCGGTGGAACGCTTTTGGAAGACGGGCGAACTGAGCGAAAACACCAACGTACAGTTCGGGGAGGGGGGCGCCGGCACTTTTTCCGACGGCAAGCTCACCACCCGCATCTCGGACTCCCGGTGTCATTTTGTGCTGGAAGAGCTAGTGAGCCACGGCGCGCCGGCGGAAATTAGTAAAAAGGCAAAGCCCCACATTGGCACGGACAAGCTGCGGGACGTGGTCAAACAGATTCGTCAGGAGATCATCTCCCTCGGCGGGGAAATTCACTTTGAAAAGAGCCTCACCGGCATCGACTGCCGGGGCGGCAGACTGCATGCGCTCCTCATTGATAACCAGCCGGTACAGGCCCAGGCGGCGGTACTGGCCATCGGCCACAGCGCCCGAGACACCTTCTTTTCCCTCATGGAGGCCGGAGTGTTTTTTGAACCCAAGGCGTTTTCGGTAGGCGTGCGCATTGAGCACCTGCAAAGTGAGATCGACAAGGCTCTCTTCGGCGACTACGCGGGGAGTCCCATGGTGGGGGTGGGGGAATACCAGCTTTCCTACCGCAAAGGGGATCGGGGCGTCTACACCTTTTGCATGTGTCCGGGGGGCACGGTGGTCCCCGCCGCCTCCCAGCGGGACACGGTGGTTACTAACGGCATGAGCGAGTTTGCCCGTGACCGGGAAAACGCCAACGCCGCCCTGGTGGTCTCGGTGGACCGAGAAGACTTCGGGTACCGCCCCCAAGACCCTATCGCATTCCAGGAGCGCTTGGAGAAAGCGGCTTTCCGGCTGGGCGGCGGGAATTACCGGGCGCCGGTGCAGACGGTGGGCCGTTTTCTGGAACACAAGCCCGGCGCCGACTTCGGCCGGGTGGAGCCCTCCTACGCCCTGGGCGTCACGCCCGCTTCCCTCGACGAATTGCTTCCGCCGGCCGTCACCTCCCTGATGCGGGAGGGGCTTTTGCAGATGGACCGCCGCCTGCGGGGCTTTGCCGCTTCCGACGCGGTGCTCACCGGCGTGGAGACCCGTACCTCCTCCCCGGTGCGGATAACCCGGGGGGATCAGCTGGAATCCATCAGCGTCAGCGGCCTCTATCCCTGTGGAGAGGGCGCCGGCTACGCGGGCGGCATCATGAGCGCCGCGGTGGACGGCATCCGGGTGGCCCAGGAGATCATGGGCAGGTACGCCCCCTTTGTATAGAAAAGACAGCCGCTGTTGCGGCTGTCTTTTTTGCGGAAGAAATGTGTGGGAAAGTGGGCCGGCGCAGGAACGGGACGGCCCTTGTTTTTCGTACAATAGCATAGGAGCCGGAAGCGGGAAGTTCCGGCGGATTTGGTCCGGCTGTCTGTCCCACGCACGGAGGCCGGATGGCGCATGACATTTTTACCCTGCGCGGAGAAGGGACTGCCTCATGAAAATAGGTGTTGCATTGTCGGGATGCGGCATCGGTGATTTGACGATTTACTGCGCGCTCAGCCAGATGAAACAAAACGGCATTGACATTTCCCATGTCAGCGCCTCCCAAGGGCTCGTGGCGCCTGCGCTGCTCTTTGCCAGCGGATGCCCCGAAGAGCAGGCGCTCATGGTTTTGCGGCAAAAATATATGGGGGAAGAGAGCGCTTTCCCCTTTCTTTTCCGTTTCGGGTGGAAAAGAAGACTGCTGCATCTGATTTTCCGCCAGGGAATTCATACCCTGGCGGAATGTCCCACGGCGGTGAGCATTGTGACAGAAGACCGGGCCCGGGAGTATATGACCGCCTTTTCCTCCCTGGAAGGGGAGAGGGAAATTGAGAAAGAAAAATGGGCGTGCTTTCTGGAACAGGAGCAGGATGTCAGACGGGTGGTGCAAGCGCTCTGCCCGGCCTTTGGAAAAAGCAGGTATGGGGACCCGACCTACCGTGTGGGTTATCCCACCTATCCCCTCAAATTTGACGGGGTGGACCGGATGCTCTGCATTGGTTTTACTCCCTATGCCCCCAAAAATGAGCTGGAGAGGCAAAACGAGATCATGTGCGGCGCCATGCGCCAGATCATCCGAAACGATTCCCACGCCCAGCTTTGCTTTAGTCAGCCCGCGCCGGAAAAAGACAGGACCCGGAGGATGCAGGAGCTGGAAAAGCTGGGACGGGACACGGTGGATGATGAGCTTTTGTCGCTTTATGACGCGGTGTTATTCTAAAAAGAGGGAGCGCGGCTGGGAATGCCGCCTCCCTTTTGTTGAAGTTTCTGACATGTTGTGGTAAAATTAATATCTATCCTTATGCCTTTTGAAAGAGAGATAAACGCAACCGCGAGAGGTTTTGTATGCGGGGGAAATGAAGCGCGCGAGAAGGGCGCTGTGGAGGGACATAGATTGGAATTAAAACGATGGAAGGTGGCCCGCAGCGATCCCAACCGAGCCCGGCAGATGGGGGAAGCATTGGGTGTGGACGAGCTCGTCTGCGACGTGCTCCTGGGCCGAGGGTACGGGACACAGGAGGAAATCCGGGGGTTTTTAGAGGGCAGCCCGACCTTTTTCGACCCGTTTCTGCTTAAAGATATGGACAAGGCGGTGGAGCGGATTCAGCGCGCGGTAGAGGAGGGCGAGGTCATCGCCGTCTATGGAGACTATGACTGCGACGGCATGACGGCCACCTATCTGGTTTACACCTATCTGGAAAATGTGGGCGCGGACGTCTTCCGCTATATCCCCGACCGGGATGGAGAAGGATACGGCCTCAACAAAGGGGCCGTCGACCGCATCAAGGAGCGGGGCGCGTCCTTAATCGTCACGGTGGACAACGGCATCTCCGCCTTGGAGGAAATCGCCTACGCCGGGACCCTTGGCATCGACGTGGTGGTCACCGACCACCACCAGCCCCCCGAGGTCCTTCCCAACGCCTGCGCCGTGGTGGACCCCCACCGGGCCGATTGCGGCAGTCCCTACAAGAATCTGGCGGGCGTGGGCGTAGCCTTTAAGCTCCTGTGCGCTCTGGATGGGGACGACGGCTGGGGCATGATGGAGCACTACGGCGATATTGTGGCCATCGGCACGGTGGGCGATGTGGTGAGCCTGGACGGAGAAAACAGACTTCTTGTAAAAGAGGGTTTAAAAATACTGAAAACAACCGAAAATATGGGGGTGAGCGCCCTTTTGTCGAGCGCGGGCCTCGATAGAGAAAAGTTGACCAGCGAATCGGTGGCCTTTGGCATTGTGCCGAGAATCAACGCAGCCGGGCGGCTGGGGGAGACGGCCAAGGCGCTGGAACTATTGTTGAGTGAAGATGAGGAGGAGGCCGCGCGGCTGGCAGAGGAGATGAGCGAACTCAACCGGAAACGTCAAGCCTTGGGCAATGAGATCACCGTTCAAGTCCGGACGCAGTTGGAGCGCGACCCGCAAAAGCGCTATCAGAAGGTCATCATGCTTGAGTCGGAGGAGTGGCACCACGGCATCATTGGTATCGTGGCGTCCAAGGTGGTGGAGCGCTACGGCAAACCCTGTTTTCTCATCAGCACCGAGGGAGATGTGGCCCGGGGATCCGGCCGCTCGGTGGAGGGCTTTCCGATGGCCCAGGCGCTTGGGCAGACCAGCGCCCATCTGACCCGCTTCGGCGGGCACGACCTGGCGGCGGGGTTTTCTCTCTACACCGACGACATCCCCCTTTTTGAGCGGGACTTTGTCTCCTACTGTGATGAGAATTTCCCTCAAATGCCGCCGCTGAGCATACAGATCGACCACCTGCTCACCCCTTCTGAATTGACGGTGCAGAAGATTAAAGCCCTGGAAGTGCTGGAGCCCTACGGCGCCGGCAACCCTTCGCCCCTCTTCGGCGTACAGGGGGTCAAGGTGGACAAGGTTTATCCTCTGTCCGAGGGCAAGCACTGTAAAATCCGGCTTACGAAGGGCGAGGAGGCGTTTTACGCCCTCTACTTCGGCATGAGCCCCGATCGGCTCGAATATGCGGCGGGGGATATGGTGGACGTGGCGGTCAGCTGTGAAATAAGCTCCTATCGGGGCGTAGAACAGCTTTCGGTCAAAATCCGGGACATCCGCCCGAGCGGCGTGCGGGAGGAGAGGCTCTTCGCGACCCGCACCCTCTATGACGACTACCGGCGTGGGAAGGAACTGACCGCAGAGGAGCGGGCGAAGCTCGCCCCCACCCGGGAAGAAATTGCCTACGTTTACCGCTTTCTGCGGGAAAAAAGGTTTGTCGCCTACGGCGAGGACCTTTTGTTTGTTCGCGCGGTGGGGGACAAAATGGACTACGCCAAGATGCGGGTGGCGCTGGATGTGCTGTGTGAAATGGGACTGGCCGCCCAAGTGGCGAAAAACGGAAAAATACTGACGGGTGCGGTCAAGAACCCGACAAAAGTTAATCTGGACGACAGCCGGATTTTACAACGGCTGCGGCAGAACACAGGGAGGTGATGGGAATGAAAACGAAGATTTATACTGTCGAAGACTTAAAAAAGAAGCTGGGTGAGAGCACCAAGTCCTATGATCTGGAAAAGATCACCCAGGCCTATGCTACCGCCGTGGAGGCGCACGAAGGTCAGTGCCGGAAATCGGGGGAGCCCTATATTTCCCATCCCATCGCCGTGGCCATTGAGCTTATCGATTTAGGGATGGACACCGACACCCTGTGCGCGGCGCTTTTACACGACGTGGTGGAGGACACCGACGTGGAGCTCTCGGTGATCGAAAAGCAGTTTGGCTCCGAGGTGGCGCTGCTCGTCGACGGGGTGACCAAATTGGGACGGATTCCCTTCTCGTCGAGGGAGCAGCAGCAGGCGGAAAACGTGCGCAAAATGCTTTTGGCGGTGGCCCAGGACGTGCGGGTCATCATCATCAAGCTGGCCGACCGGCTCCACAACATGCGCACCATCCAAGCCCTGCCCGAACAGAAGCGGCGGGACAAGTCCTTAGAAACCATGGAAGTCTATGCGCCGCTGGCCCATCGCCTGGGCATCCGGGCCATCAAGGAGGAGCTGGAGGACATCTCCTTAAAGTATCTGGACCCCATCGGCTACGAGAGCATCGAGCAGGCCCTCATGATGCGCAACGACGACCGCCAGCAGTTTTTAAACGCCATCAAGGAGCGGATTATCGAGCGCCTTTCCAGTGATTTTCACAACCCCTATGTGGAAGGGCGGGTTAAGAGCATCTACGGCATCTACCGCAAGGTGTACATGCAGGGGCGCTCGTTTGAGGAGATCTTTGACGTCTACGCCATCCGCATCATCGTGGACACGGTGATCGAATGCTACAATATTCTCGGCATCATCCACGACATGTTCCGCCCCATTCCCAACCGGTTCAAGGACTATATCTCCACTCCCAAACCCAACATGTACCAGTCCCTGCACACCACCGTGGTGGGCAAGGAGGCCATCCCCTTCGAGGTGCAAATCCGCACCTGGGATATGCACCACACGGCGGAATTCGGCATCGCGGCCCACTGGAAATATAAAGCCGGGGTCAGCGGATCGGACAAGCTGGACGAGCGTCTGGCCTGGGTGCGCCAGCTTTTGGAGGTGCAGAAGGAGTCCGACGACGTGGAGGACATCGTCCGCTCCATCAAAAACGACCTGGCCCCGGAGGAAGTGTTTGTCTTTACCCCCAAGGGCGACGTCATCAGCCTGCCCGCCGGTTCCACCGTCATCGACTTTGCCTACGCCATCCACAGCGCGGTGGGCAACCGGATGATCGGAGCCAAGGTGGACGGGCGCCAGGTGTCGTTGGACTTTCAGGTGCGCACCGGCATGATCGTGGAGATCGTCACCTCCAACGCCCAGGGCCACGGCCCCAACAGGGACTGGCTCAAAATGGTCAAGACCAGCGAGGCCCGCAACAAAATCCGACAGTGGTTTAAGCGGGAAAAGCGGGACGAGAACATCGAAGAGGGCAGGGCCGAGCTGGAACGGGAGTTTAGACGCAACCTGATCTCCCTCCCCGACGCGGAGATGAAGGAATTTTTGTTGGAAATCGCCAAACGGCAGCACTTAAATTCCATCGACGACTTCTGCGCGGCCATCGGTTACGGCGGCATCTCCCTCTCCCGCATTATGCCCCGCATCAAGGACGACTTCCAGAAGAAATACCGGGTGCCGGAGCAGCCCAAGATTGAACCGACAATGAAGCCCAAACGGGAGCGCAGGCCTCAGAGCGGGGTTATCGTGGAGGGACTCGATAGCTGTCTTGTCAAGTTTGCCAAGTGCTGCAATCCGCTGCCCGGCGACGACATCGTGGGATTTGTCACCCGCGGCTACGGCGTCTCCATCCACAAGCGGGACTGCATCAACGTCCAGTCGGCCATGAAGGACGAGACCCAGCAGGACCGCTGGGTCAAGACCACCTGGGCGGGCCTGCCCGACGGCGGCACCTTTAAATCCACCATCGAGATCTACGCCGAGGACCGGGACGGCATGCTGGTGGACGTCAGCGTGGGGCTGACAAACCTGAAAGTGCCGCTGCACTCCCTCAACGCGCGGGAGATGAAGGACGACCACATCATGATCCAGGTCACCATCGGTACCAAGAGCGTGGAACAGTTAAACAGCATCATTGCCACCCTCAAACGAATCGAAGGCGTGGTATCCATTGAGAGAACCTATCAGTAAAAGGAGACATTTATGAGAGTCGTATTACAGCGTGTGAGAAGCGCCGGGGTGCGTATCGGCGGGGAAGAGCGGGCGTCCATCGGCCAGGGACTCATGGCGCTCGTGGGCGTGTGCGGCGAAGACGGGGAGCGACAGGCCGATTACCTGTGCGAGAAAATCGCCAACCTGCGCATCTTTGAGGACGACGGGGGCAAGATGAACCGCAGCCTGCTCGACATCGGCGGCGGCATGATCGTGGTTTCCAACTTCACCCTCTATGCCGATTGCAAGAAGGGCCGCCGCCCCTCCTTTGTCAGGGCCGGGGACCCGGGGCACGCCCAGCGCCTCTACGATTATTTTGTCGCGCGGATGGGGGCGGTGGGCGTCCGGGACGTCCAGACGGGGGAGTTTGGCGCGGACATGCTCCTCTCCATCGAAAACGACGGGCCGGTGACCATCGTGCTGGACACCGACGAGCTGATGTAAGCCGTCAGCCCATTTTAAGGCGAAAGAAAGGAGAACCCCATGGAAATTGTAAGAATCCCGGTGGGATATTTGCAGGAAAACTGCTATATCGTCTATGACGAAGAGAAACGGGCCGCGGTGGTGGATCCGGGGGACGAGGCCGGGAGGCTATTGCAGGCACTGGAAAAGCTGGGGGTGCAGGTGGAAGCCATCCTGCTCACCCACGGCCACTATGACCACACCGGCGCGGTGCCGGACATCCAGCGCAAATACGGCGCGAAGCTCTGTATCGCCAAGGCGGACGCGAAGATGATCGAGGACCTTGACTTAAGCGCGGTCCTCAACCAGCGCTGGAAGCCGGGGGAGGCCCAAGTGGACCGCTTTCTTGTCGACGGGGATGTGATTGAGGTGGGGAAACTCCGCTTTGACGTCATCGCCACGCCCGGCCACTCCAAGGGCTCGGTGACCTACCGGTGTGGGGACACCCTCTTTACCGGGGACACCCTGTTCCAGGGCGACTGCGGCCGGACCGACCTCTACGGCGGCAGCTACGACGAGATCAAGGCATCTCTTAAGAAGCTGGCGGCGCTGGAAGGGGACTACCGGGTACTGCCGGGACACGGCCCCGAGAGCACCTTGGAAGAGGAACGGCTTCACAACGTTTATATAGGAACACAGGATTATGACACTTATTTTTGATGGACATTCCTACCGGTACGAGCTGGAAAGCCTCTGCCGCTTTTTCTTTACCGGCGAGACGGTGACCTCGGTGTTCCGGGGGACACCGGAGGACAGCGGTGATTACGAGGCATATATTCTGACGTCTCTCCGGCGGGGGGAGGGGGGAACAACCCTCACCGTCCGCGCCCGGTATCGCGGGCGGGAAGAGCAGGCGCAAGACAAAGTCCCCAACGGCGTCCGCGACTACGACCATGACTGTGAGTACGCCTTCGGCGTGCTCCTCTACCGGGCGCTGTCCGCGCTGACCGGCGTTTTCCCCCAATGGGGCGTACTCACCGGCATCCGGCCGGTTAAGCTCTTCCGCCGCCTTCTCGATGAGGGGAAGAGCCCGGAGGAGGCCCGGAAATATTTTGAAGAACAATATCTGGTCACCCCGGAGAAAAGTGCGCTGGCGGCCTGCATCGCCGAGAACCAGCGGCGCATCCTCTCCCTATCGGGGGAGAAGTCGTACAGCCTCTATCTCTCCATGCCCTTTTGTCCCAGCCGGTGCCGCTACTGCTCCTTTGTCTCTCACAACATCGAGAAGACAAAGCGCCTGGTACCCGATTATCTGCGCCTGATGTGCGAGGAAATCCGGGCGGCGGGCAGGCAGGCCAGGGAATTGGGGCTGCGTCTTGCTTCCATCTACTTCGGCGGCGGAACCCCCACTGCGGTGACGGCCCCCCAGCTGCGGCAGATTCTCGACGCGGTGGCCGAGAGCTTCCCCGTCTCCGACGCGCTGGAATACACGGTGGAGGCCGGCCGGCCGGACACCATCGACAGGGATAAGCTGCGGGTGATGAAGGAGGCGGGGGTCACCCGCATCAGCATCAACCCCCAGACCCTCCAGGACGAGGTGCTCCGCGCCATCGGCAGAAACCACACCGCCGCCCAGACGGTGGAGGCCTTTCATCTGGCCAGGGAGATGGGATTTGACGACATCAATATGGACCTGATCGCGGGACTCCCCGGCGACACCCTGGCAGGCTTTCGGGATACCCTTTCTAAGGTGATGGCGCTGGGGCCCGAGAATGTGACGGTACATACTCTCACCGTCAAGCGCTCCTCCGACATGGGTGGGGAGTATGCCTCCCTCTATAAGGCCACCGAGGAGGAAGTTTCCGCCATGGTGGACCACGCCCGGCAGCGCCTCATGGACGGCGGATGGCAGCCCTACTACCTCTACCGGCAGAAGAACACCATCGCCAACCTGGAAAACGTGGGCTACGCCAAATCCGGACACGAGAGTGACTACAACATCTTCATCATGGAGGAGGTCCACACCATCCTGGCGGTGGGGGCCGGGGCGGTGACCAAACTGGTGGCGCCCACCGGGAAGATTGAAAGAATCTACAACTATAAATATCCCTATGAGTATATCGACAGATTTGACCAGATGATGGAAAGAAAGAATCGGGTGGTGAGCTTTTATGAACACAATGGACTTAAGTAAGCCCCATTACGACATCTCGGAAATTAACCGCATGGCCAAGGAAGACCCCGCGGCGCTGGTGGCGCTGGGGGAGGAAAAGTATCGGCAAAACCTCTATCACGCGGCTCTGGAGATCAAAAAGCGCATCGGTAAAGTAAACTTTGTCATGATCGCGGGCCCCACCGCCTCGGGCAAGACCACCACGGCCCGCAAACTCAAACACCAGCTGGAGGAAATCGGCATCGGCGCGGTGGTCATCTCTTTGGACGACTTTTTTATCGGCGCCGAGGCGCCCACCCGTTTTGCCGACGGCCGCAGCGATTATGAGAGCATTTTTTCCCTGGACATTGAATGCATGCATCGGTGCTTTTTTAACCTCATTTCCCATAGCCAGGCGTGGTTTCCCATCTTTGACTTTGGCACTGGTATGCGCTCTCCCGAAGCGAGACACGTGCGCATCTCCCAAAACGATGTGGTCATTGTGGAGGGCCTTCACGCCCTCAATCCGGTGCTTTTGCCCCCCATGGAGCAGGAGCGGCTCTTTCGCATCTACGTGTCGGTGAAAAGCCGGTTTGTCATCGGCAATCAGGTGCTCATCGGCCAGGAGAATACCCGGCTTATCCGCCGGATGGTCAGAGATTACCATTTCCGTAACACGCCTCCCGATAAGACGCTGGAAGACTGGCGGGACATCTGCCATGCCTCTCAGCTTTATATCGAGCCTTTTGAGAAGACGGCGGATCTGACCATCGACACGGCCATCATGTATGAACCCAGCCTTTTCGGCCGGGAGCTCGCTCCCCTGCTCCAAGGTCACCACCAGGATCATGAGGAGAAGGTGGCCCGCATCGAGAGCGCCATCGCTGCCTTTTTGCCGGTGAGTCCCCAGCTGGTTCCGGCCGACTCCCTCCTCCGCGAATTTATCGGCGGGGAATAAGTTTAGAAAACTATTAATTTTTTATAAATTCTCTTGCAAAAATCCCCCATGGCTGGGGAAAAGAGCTATAATGATAACCAAATCAGGGCATCTATTTCCTGGGATCACAAGGAGGATTTCTATGGATATGTTTGATAGTTTCGTCAATGCGGCAAAGGACGCCTGTGACAAAGCGGGCAAGATGACCGAAGAGGTCGTCGCCATTTCCAAGCTCAAACTCAAATGTTCCCAGACCAAGGCGGAGATTGAAAAAGCCTATGGCCGTCTGGGCAAGATCGTGTTCGACTGCAAAAAGTCCGGCGTCGAGAACGATGAACTGGTCGCCGTGTGCGTCGCGGAGATTCAGGCCCTCATCGACCAGTTGGAAGCGGACACCGATCAGCTGATGCAGCTTAAAAAGCTCATTCGCTGCAAATCCTGCGGCTACGCTAACCCCATCGGTTCCCTCTACTGCAACCGCTGCGGCGCCAAGCTGGACCCCATGCCGGAGCCCGCGGACGAAGAGGAGGCGGCCCCCGGAGAGGAGGTCCCGGCGGAGGAAGCGCCCACTGAGGAGCCGCAGGCCCCCGAGGAGCCCGCTGAGACGGCGGCAGAGGAGCCCAAGACCGAGGAATAATAGCAGGGCCAGGGTCTTAAACGCAAAACGAAGACATGACCGAAAGGGTGAATAGAGATATTCACCCTTTTTTCTATACAAACGCGTTTTTTTAGTTTAAACTAAGAGGAATAAAGCTCCCGCCCCTCAAGGGGGAAACGGGAGCACAGGACAAAGGAGAGAACGAGGTTGTTTCATTACAGTGACTATGCGGCTAGCGCCATGTATGTCGGGGAGAAGATCGGCGAGCAGCCCGACGCGGCGGTCATCCTGGGTTCGGGGCTGGGCGTCTACGCCAACCGCTTTTCCGACGCGGTGACGCTTCCCTATGAGGAGATTCCCCACTTCCCCAAGGGCACCAATAAGGCCCACGCTTACCGGATGCATCTGGTGCGGGTGGGGGAGAAGAAGGTGCTCCTCCTGTCGGGGCGCTACCACTACTATGAGGGCTTTTCCATGGAGCAGGTGGTCTATCCCACCCGCGTTTTGCGGCTGTTGGGCGTCGAAAAGCTGGTGGTCACCAATGCCGCAGGCGGGTTAAACCCCGGCTTCTCGGTGGGCGACTTCATGCTCATCACCGACCACGTGAAGTTTTTCACCGAGTCCCCGGCCCGGGGCGGCAACATCGACGAGCTGGGCCCCCGCTTCTTTGACATGTCCCACGCCTACGACCCCCAGCTGCGCGCGCTGGCTAAAGAGGCCGCCGCGTCCTGCGGCATCGGCGTGCAGGAGGGCGTTTACGCCTTTATGCCGGGCCCCCAGTTTGAGACGCCGGCGGAAATCCGCGCCCTGCGGACACTGGGGTGCGACGCGGTGGGCATGTCCACCGTGCCGGAAGTCATCGCGGCGGCCCACTGCGGCATCCAGGTACTGGGCATCTCCTGCATCTCCAACATGGCGGCGGGCATCCTGGACGCCCCCATCACCGACGAAGAGGTGGTGGAAATCACCTCCAAACGGGCTGGCGACTTCCAGAAGCTGCTGGGCGCCATTCTGGAAAAAATCTAGGCGGGGAGGGTGCGTCATGCTGTTTCGGGACATCACCGTCATCGACGAAAACTTTGAGGTCCGCAATCACTGCTATGTGGGCGTGCGGGGGGACAAGATCGCCTATCTCTCTGACGAGCTGCCAAAGGAGGACTTCGGCGAAGTTTATGGGGGGCGGGACAAGGTGCTCCTGCCCGGGTTTGTCAACGCCCACTGTCATGTGGCCATGACCCTCCTGCGGGGGTATGCCGAGGGACTGCCCCTGGACCGGTGGCTTCACGAAAAGGTCTTCCCCTTCGAGGCGCAGATCCAGTCCGAGCACTTTTATTATGGCGCCATGCTGGGCATTGCCGAAATGCTCGCCTGCGGGGTGACGAGCTTTTCCGAGATGTATTTTTCCTGCGAGGAGATCGCCCGGGCCGTGGCGGAAAGCGGCATCAAGTGCAATTTGGCGGTGGGGGTGACAAGCCCCGTTCCGCCGGTCCCGTTTGAGGATAACCTACTGGTGCGCCACATGTTTTCCCTTTTTAAGCGCTGGGACGGGGCCAAAAACGGCCGCATCAAAATTGACACCTGCCTGCACGCGGAGTACACGACCGACGAGGAGACGGTGCGGGGGATGGCACGGCTGGCCAAAGAGAAGGGCAGCATCACCCATGTCCATCTCTCGGAGACGAGGGAGGAGCACGAGGGGTGCAAGGCACGCCGGGGCGGGAGGACGCCCGCCCGGTACTTTGCCGACTGCGGCCTGCTGGAAAGTCGGGCCCACTTTGCCCACGGCGTCTATTTGGAGGAAGGCGACCGGGAGCTTCTGCGCGCCGCCGGGGCCAGTGTGGCCCACTGTCCGGCCAGTAACCTCAAGCTGGGCAGCGGGGTGACCGACGTCCCGGCGCTTTTAAAAAGCGGGGTCAACGTGGCCATCGGCACCGACGGCGCGGCCAGCAACAACAATTTGGATATGCTCTCTGAAATGCGCCTTTGTTCTTTGCTTGGCAAGGGTATAGCGGGGGACCCTTGTCTTCTGCCGCCCCGGGAAGTCCTTTACATGGCCACCCGCGCCGGGGCCCTCAGCCAGGGCCGGGAGGACTGCGGGCTTATCAAAGAGGGTTTCCGGGCGGACCTCACCGTCCTCGACCTGCATCGCCCCCACATCCAGCCGGTCCACGATGTCCTGGGCGCCGTCGTCTTCGGGGCCAAAGCCTCCGACGTGGTTCTGACCATGTGCGACGGACGGGTCCTCTATAAGGACGGCGTCTATTTGACGCTGGGTGAGGAGAGTATCATGGCCGGGGCGGACCGCTCGGCCAAAGAGATTTTGAACCGCATTGGGCCAGTGCGGCAGATAGAGTCCATATCGGAATAAACGCGCCGGATACAGAGAAAAAGTCCGGCGTTTTAGAAAGATAAAGGGGAGAATGAATCAACATGGAAGATTCTATCCGTGACTGCAAACTTTGCGATATTTTTGGCACTCACGTCTTCGACGACCGGCTGATGCAGGAGCGTCTGCCGGAGGAGACCTACCGGGAGCTGAAAAAGGTCATCGACGAGGGCCGCATGCTCGACGCCAAACTGGCGGAGGTGGTGGCCAACGCCATGAAGGACTGGGCCGTCTCCATGGGGGCGACCCATTACACCCACTGGTTCCAGCCCCTCAACGGCTGCACGGCGGAGAAGTACGAATCGTTTATGTCCACCACCTCCGGCGGCGGGGCCATCATGGAATTTTCGGGCAAAATGCTCATCAAGGGGGAGTCGGACGCCTCGTCCTTTCCCTCGGGCGGCCTGCGCTGTACCTTTGAGGCGAGGGGGTACACCATGTGGGATCCCACATCCCCCGCCTTCCTCAAGGAGGACAAATCGGGGGTGACTTTGTGCATCCCCACCGCCTTTTGCTCCTACACCGGGGAATCGCTGGACGAGAAGACGCCGCTACTGCGGGCAGCTAAGGCGCTGGAAACCCAGTCGTTGCGGCTGTTACATCTCTTCGGAGACCACCAGGTCAAGCACGTGAGGGCGTCGGTGGGGGCCGAGCAGGAGTATTTCCTCATCGACCTGGACACCTTCCAGAAGCGGGAGGACTTAAAGCTCTGTGGCCGGACCCTGTTCGGCGCGAGGCCGCCCAAGTGCCAGGAGATGGACGATCATTACTACGCCTCTTTAGGGGAGCGGGTCTCCTTATTTATGAAGGAGATCGACGAGGAGCTTTGGAGCATGGGCGTCTCGGCCAAGACCAAGCACAACGAGGCGGCCCCCTGCCAGCATGAGCTGGCCCCCATCTTCACGGTGGACAACATCTCCGCCGACCAAAACCAGCTCATCATGGAGACTCTCCACCGGGTGGCACTGCGCCACCGGCTGGTCTGCCTGCTCCATGAAAAGCCTTTTGCATATGTCAATGGTTCCGGCAAGCACAACAACTGGTCCCTCATCACCGACGACGGCCAAAATCTGTTCGAGCCGGGGGATAACCCCTACGACAACGCCAAATTCCTGCTGTTTTTGTGTGCTGTCATCCGCGCCATCGACCTGTATGCCCCGCTGCTCAGAGCCGCCGCCTCCAGCGCGGGCAACGACCAGCGCCTGGGCGGCTATGAGGCGCCTCCCTCCATCGTTTCCCTGTGCCTGGGCGAGTCCATCTTATCGGTGCTGCGCCGGGTGGCGGGGGAGCCGGGAACGGAGGACTACCAGAAGGATACAGTGGTGGACTTCGGCATCCCAACCCTGCCCCAGATGGCGGTGGACGCCACCGATCGCAACCGGACCTCCCCCTTCGCCTTCACCGGTAGCAAGTTCGAGTTTCGCATGCTGGGCTCCTCCATGTCGGTGTCTTGGGTCAACGCCACACTCAACACCATGGTGGCGGAATCACTCGACTACATTGCCACCCGATTGGAAAAGAGCCGGGATTTTGACGGCGATATCGTGGGCCTCATCCGGGAAATTTATGAGAAACACGGGCGGATTATCTATAACGGCAACAGCTACGACCCCGATTGGCCCGCGGAGGCCGCCAAACGGGGCCTGCCCTGCATAAACGACGCGGTCAGCGGGGCCAAGACTTTGGTGCATCCGCGGGCGCTCCAGCTTTTTGACCGGTACGGCGTCTGCCGGGAGAGCGAGATGCGGGCCAGGGAAGAGGTCATGCTGGAGCGCTACGGCAAACATGTCCTCATCGAAGCGCGGACCATGGTGCGGATGGTCAACCGGGAGATCTACCCGGCGGTGATGCGCTATGCGACCGAGGTGGCCGACAGCCTGACCAAAATCAGGTCCCACCATTTTCCGGCGTCCTCCCAGGAAAAGCGGCTGGAGTTTCTCAGCCGGAAGCTGGACGAACTGGACCGCTACACGGTGCAGCTGGGGGTGCTGTGCGAAAGCACCACGGCCCTCACCGATATGGAGGAGCGGGCCGCCCGCTGCCGGGATGTGGTGTTGCCGCTGATGCACCAGATCAGGGGTATCGCCGACGCGTTGGAGCTGATTGTGGATAAGGCCCGCTGGCCCATCCCGTCCTATCAGGACATCCTCTTTAACGTATAATCCCGCTCGTCCGGTAATACTTATGAAATAACGGCTGTCCCAGTCCGCGAATACGAAAGAGGGGGAAGTACGTCCATGCCAAACAGACCCAAACAAAGCTTCCTGCACGGCGCAATCATCTTGATGGCGGCGACCATCATTGTCAAATTGATTGGCGCGGTGTTCAAAATCCCGCTGACCAACCTCATCGGCGGGGAGGGCATGGGGTATTTTACCACGGCCTACGGGCTCTTCAATCCCATCTACGCCCTGTCCATCGCCGGACTGCCGGTGGCGGTGGCCAAGATGGTGGCGGAAAACGCGGCGATACGGCGGTATAAGGATATCCGCCGCATCATGAGGATTTCGACGGCTCTGTTTTTGGGCACCGGACTCGTGGGTCTGACGCTCATGATCTTCGGCTCCGGGCTCTTTGTCCGGGCGGTGGGAAACCCCGGCGCTTTCTGGTCGGTGGTAGCCATTTCTCCCGCCATCTTCTTCGGCTGCATGACTTCCGCCTACCGGGGGTATTATCAGGGCCTGCGCAACATGTATCCCACCGCCGCCTCCCAGATCGTGGAGGCCGTCTGCAAGCTGACGGCGGGGATGCTGGGCGCTTATCTGATGATGCAGTGGGGCCTCAACCAGTTTAAAGGCGGCGGCAAAGTCTTTGGCCAAGCGGCGGCGACTTTGGCCGAGGCCCAGTCCGTCACCTTGCCCTACGCGGCGGCGGGCGCCATCTTCGGCGTCACTTTGAGCACCTTCGCGGGGATGTTCTACCTATGGCTTCGCCACAAGCGCAAGGGGGACGGCATCACGCCCGAGGAACTGGAGGCGGCGCCCGAGCCGCGTCCGGCAAATCAGTTGCGCCGCAGGCTCATCAAGCTGGCCATCCCGGTCTGCCTGGGCGCGGTGGTAGTCAATTTAACCTCCATGATCGACTTGGCCTCGGTGATGAACCGGCTGGACACCGCCATCGCCAGGGACAGCGGCGCTCTGCTTGCCATGTACGGCCATCTCATCCCCGCGGGCATGACCCTGGACCAGCTGCCGAACTTTTTGTTCGGCTCCTATCAGGCGCTGTCCATCACCATCTTTAACCTGGTGCCAGCGCTGACCACCACCTTCGGCGTCAGCGCCCTGCCCGCCGTAGCCACGGCCTGGGCCACCCGGAGTATGAAGGACTTGCAGCGCAATGTGGAGGTGGTGCTGCGCATCACTTGTTTGGTGGCCATTCCGGCGGGCCTGGGGCTCTTCGCTCTGGGCGGCCCCATCCTCCATCTGCTCTTTTCCGCCCGGGCGGCGGAGGCCATTATCGCGACCCCACTCCTGCGCACGCTGGGTATTGCCGCCATCTTTGTGGCGGTGGCGACGCCGGTCAACAGCATGCTCCAGGCGGTGGGCCGCCCCGACCTGCCGGTGAAGCTGATGGTTGTCGGCGGCATTGTGAAGCTGGGCATTAACTTTTTCCTGGTGGCCATCCCCTCTATCAATATCCACGGCGCGCCCATTGGTACAGTGCTGTGCTATCTAATCATTGTCTTAGTGGGGATTGTCTGCCTGTGCCGGACCACAGGGGTGGTACCCCGTGTGGGAAGCGTATTTCTCAAACCTTTGATCGCCGGGGGCATCTGCGCGACTGCGGGCTGGGCGAGCTACGGCCTCTTTCGGATGGGGCTGTCCGGGAGCATGTCCACCATTGCGTCCATCGCGGTGGCGGGCGTCGTCTATGTTCTCGCCCTGTTTTTGATTCACGCCATCACCAAAGACGACATTTTGATGCTGCCAAAGGGAGAAAAAATCGCAAAACTACTTGAAAAACGGGGTCTGATAGGGTAAGATATAACTTGCTCACTAAAAATCCGGGGAATTGAGCAATGAAGCGGATTTTTGGGCCGGATAGACAAAGAATAAAGGTGAAATCATGCCACAGGATTTTGAGCGTAAAGACAGATATAAGATGGAAGACCTCATCAAGATTATGGAGGTGCTCCGCGGGGAAAACGGTTGTCCGTGGGACCGGGAGCAGGACCACCACTCCATCCGGAAAAACTTCTTGGAGGAGACTTACGAGGTACTGGAGGCCATCGACAACGAAGACCCCAAACTGCTCCGGGAGGAACTGGGCGACGTGCTGTTGCAGGTCGTGTTCCACGCTAGAATGGAAGAGGAACAGGGAAGGTTTGACTTTGACGATGTTGCCAACGATATCTGTCAGAAGCTGATCATCCGCCATCCGCACATCTTTGGTGACATCAAGGTGAGCTCTGCGGGGCAGGTGCTCGTCAACTGGGATAAAATTAAGCAAGCGACCAAGGGCCAAAAGACGGCCACCGAAACGCTCGAAAACGTACCCAAGGTCCTGCCGGCGCTGATGCGGGCGGGCAAGGTGCAGCAGCGGGCGGCCCGGGCAGGCTTTGATTACGACGGCGTGACAGGAGCACTCGCCGATCTCAAAAGCGAGATTGCCGAGCTGGAAGAGGCCATTGCCAAAGGGGAGAAAGCGCAGTGCCGGGAGGAGATGGGAGATCTCTTCTTTGCCGCGGTCAACGTTTCCCGCTTTCTTGACGCCGACGCGGAGGAGACCTTAAGCGAAGCGACGGATAAGTTTATTCGCCGGTTTGCCGTAGTGGAGCAGCTTGCAAAGCAAAATGGGGTGGATATGAAACAAAGTGATCTCGCGCAGCTTGATGTCCTATGGAAAGAAGCCAAAAAACAGTTGTCAAACGGCTGACTGGAAGGATACCGGTACAGTTGTTTTAGGAAATAAAATGTGATTATACGGAGGAATTTTCAAATGACGAAAGCAGAACTGATAAATTTAGTTGCAGAAAAAGCGGAAATTTCTAAAAAAGAGAGCGACAAAGTGGTTGGCGCTGTCATCGATTCCATCACGGAAGCACTGGTGAACGGTGAAAAAATCCAGATCGTCGGTTTCGGCACATTCGAGGTCAGAGAGCGCGGCGAAAGAAAGGGCAGAAATCCCAGAACCAAAGAGGAGATCACTATCCCCGCTTCCAAACTGCCGACCTTCAAAGCTGGCAAAGCCCTCAAAGACGCTGTTGCGAAATAAATTTCCTATGTGCTTAAAAACCGGTTTTATACCGGTTTTTTTATTGCCCATTACCGGCAGAATACTTTAAAAGAAATCAGGTGTAAACATGCGATTGGATAAATACCTCAAGGTGACGCGGCTCATCAAGCGGCGCACCATTGCCAACGAGGCCTGCGACGCGGGCCGGATCGTGGTCAACGGCAAACCGGCTAGGGCCTCCTACGACGTCAAGGAGGGGGATGTAGTGGAAATCAACATGGGTTCCCGCCCGCTTAAGGTGAAGGTCCTCAAGGTCAGCGAATACGCCAATAAGGAAAACGCCGCCTCCCACTACGAGGTCATGGAATAGCTTTGTCCAACAAAGTCATAAACTCCTGTTGCCCATCATAAAATGCAGTGATGGACAACAGGAGTTTTTTTCATGGCCGGACTGCCGGTATGGAGACAAGGCGCCTAAAAATTAGCAATGGAGGTCAAGAAATGGTAGACGAGAAAAAAGTGGTCAAATTGCCCCACAACTTAATCTTGGAGGATCGAAGGGCGCTGAGCGTCTCGGGCGTGGCCGACATCGACAGCTTTGACGAACAGAGCGTCGTCCTCTTCACCGATCTGGGGGAACTGACGATCAAGGGATACAACCTGCATATCAACAAGCTCAATGTGGATACAGGGGAGTTGACGCTGGAGGGGGAGATCTACGCCCTGTCCTACGCCGACGAACAGCCGCAGAAGGGCGGCGGCTTCTTCTCCAAAATCTTTAAATAATCTTCCGCCCTGGGGCGGACTTTGAAGAATCCGGAAAGGTACGGTAAAAGCGCAGTGAATGTGATGCTCAGTCAGCAAACGCAAGTCTTTCTCTATGCATGTCTCATTGGCGCGGGACTGGGCGCGTTTTACGACGTGTTCCGGATGATCCGCCTGGCGGTCAAAAATTCAGCCGTCATCGTCTTTATCGAAGACGCCCTTTTTTTCGCCGTCTGCGCCCTGGTCACTTTTTTTTATATGATGCAGGCCATGGGCGGACAGCTCCGCTTTTTTATACTCCTGGGCGAATTCTTGGGCGCGGTGATCTACTATTTTACCATCGGCGCGCTAGTGATGAAAATTTCCAAACTTATCATCCGGGGAATTAAAGCGGTTTTGCATTTTCTATTTCGAATTTTTATTCGGCCTATCCTCTTATTTTTGCAATGGATCGGCAAAAAGCTACAAAAGTTGTTTTCAAAATGCACAGCACCGTTAAAAAAATTTGGTACAAACGCAAAATTTCGCTTGAAACAACAACGGGTTTTATTGTATAATCTACTTAAACCTCATCCAAAACAGAAAAAGAAAAAAAGGCGGGCCCGAAAGGAAGGAAAAAACAGTGGCAGGAAAACAAGAAAAAACGGGTAAACATATTTTTGTGCGCCTGGCGGCTGTAGCTTTCGGCATCTATCTGGTGGCCTCCATCGTGGGACAGCAGCTGGAAATCCGCGAGAAAAAGGCGTTGCTCGCCAACGTGCAGCAGCAGTGCCAGACACAGGAAATGGAGAACATGGAGGTTCAGCGCCTGCTCAGCCAGGGCGACGACCGTTCCTATGTGGAAAAGGTGGCCCGGGACAAACTGGACTACGCCTATCCCGACGAAAAGGTGTTTGTGGACGCTTCCGGCAGCTGATGATGGGTCATCCCATCAAAAAGGTTCTTGCATTTTTTGTCAGTTTTAAGTATAATGTAACGCATTGAAGTGTAAATTTAAGGAGGCAATTGCTTTATATGCAGCTGGAAGTTGGAAGCATCGTGGAGGGCAAGGTGACCGGAATCACAAAGTTTGGCGCTTTTGTGGAACTGCCTGGAGGTAGAACCGGTATGGTACATATTTCCGAAGTGGCGCCGACTTATGTCAAAGAGATCAAAGACCATCTTACGGAAAATCAGATGGTCAAGGTCAAGGTGCTCAATATCAGTGAGGACGGCAAGGTCAGTCTCTCCATCAAACGCGCCATGGACAATCCAACTCCCCCGCCGCGCAGAAACTTTCAGCGGCAGGAGCGCGATTTCAGCCGCAGTAAAAAGGGCGAGCCTCAGACTTTTGAAGATATGATGAGCAAGTTTAAACAGACCAGTGACGAAAAAATGTACGATCTCAAAAAATTTATGGATGGCAAACGCGGCACATCGGGTCGCCGGGGCGGCGGACAAAACAAATAAGCTTTTGTAAAACGAAGTGGCGACGCTTCGTTTTTTTGTTGCTTCTCTTACCTCTTTTGAATAAAAAAACACGCCGTTTCATCGAAACGGCGTTACATCAAAAGAGTGATAGGGGAAGTGTTTGGAAATGGGATTGCTGATAGAATATCACAATTTACAGAAATTGTCAATTGATTTTAAAGAAATTTTTCTAATAAATGGAAACGAGGATGAAAATGTATCTGATTCACGCAAAAATTAACACAGTCACCCAAGGCGTCATCGAAGAGGGATATCTCAAAATTGAGGACGGCGTCATCGCTCAGATGGGACCTATGGAAGAGTTGGAGGAACAGGGAGAGGCCATCGACCTGCATGGCTTTACCGTTTACCCCGGCTTCATAGACGCCCACACCCATCTAGGCATGTGGGAGGACGGCCTGGGCTTTGAGGGGGACGACGGCAACGAGGACACCGATCCCACTACCCCCCATCTGCGGGCCTTCGACGCGATCAATCCCCTGGACCGCTGTTTTGAGGAAGCTAGACAGGCAGGCGTTACCACGGTGATCACCGGCCCCGGCAGCGCCAACCCCATCTCCGGACAGATGGTGGCCATGAAGACCCGGGGGGTGCGGATGGAAGACTGTGTCATCAAAGAGCCGGTAGCCATGAAATTCGCCCTGGGGGAGAATCCCAAGGGTACCTATCACCCCAAGGGGGAAACGCCGGTGACCCGGATGGCCACGGCAGCCCTCATCCGGGAGCAGCTTTATAAGGCGCGGCGCTACATGCAGGACTTGGAGAAGGCCCAGGAGGACGAGGACTGCGACGAGCCGGAATACGATATGAAATGTGAGGCCCTGCTGCCCGTCCTGCGGCGGGAAGTAAAGGCCCACATCCACGCTCACCGGGCTGACGACATCTTCACCGCCGTCCGGCTGGCCAAGGAGTTCGATCTTGATTACGTGGTGGTCCACGGTACCGAGGGCTACAAAATCGCGGACGCGCTAAGGGAAGAAGGGGCCAAGGTGATCACCGGTCCGCTCTTGTGCGACCGTTCCAAGCCGGAGCTCAAGGAGCTCTCTCCCCAAAATCCGGGACTGCTCACCCTCAGCGGGGTGGAGGTGGCCATCTGCACCGACCACCCGGTCATCCCCATCCAGTACCTGCCCCTGTGCGCGGGGCTGGCGGTCAAGGAGGGGATGGCCTACGACGAAGCGCTCAAAGCCATTACCATTACCCCCGCCCGCATCTGCGGCATCGACAGCCGGGTGGGCTCCATCGAGGTGGGCAAGGACGCGGACCTGGTGGTATTCGCCGGGGACCCGTTCTCCGTCTACGCCAAACCGAAGCTCGTTATGATCGGTGGTTCCATCGTCATGTAAGACGGGTTACTGCGGGACAAAACGAGGAAGGAGGAATTTATCGTGAGAGAAATTCATGTCCGGCAAATTGCCGACGCCATCAAAGATCTTTGCATCGAAGCCAACAACATTCTTCCTGACGACATCGAAAGCTGTATGCGCTCCTCCTACGAAGAGGAGGATTTCCCGTTGGCCAAGCAGGTGCTGGGGGATTTGATCGTCAACTTCCAAACCGCCCGGGAACAGGGAATTCCCATCTGCCAGGACACGGGTATGGCTGTGGTGTTTGTCAAGCTGGGTCAAGACGTCCACATCGTGGGCGGGGACTACGAGGCTGCCATCCATCAGGGCGTCCGGGAGGGTTACCTAGAAGGAAATCTGCGTTGTTCGGTGGTGGATGACCCCCTCAGGCGGGTCAATACCAACGACAACACCCCGGCGGTCATCCATACGGCGGTGGTGCCGGGGGATAAAATCAGCATTACGGTGGCTCCCAAGGGCTTCGGCAGCGAGAACATGAGCAGGCTCAAAATGTTCACTCCCTCCGCCACGCCCGGCGACATCGTGGACTTTGTGGTGGAGACGGTAGAGATCGCCTCCGGCAATCCCTGCCCGCCGGTGGTGGTGGGCGTGGGCATCGGCGGGGACTTTGAGCTGTGCGCGTATCTGGCCAAGAAGGCCCTGTGCCGGGACGCCTCCCTGCGCAACCCCGACGATCTGTACGGGGCGCTGGAAGCGGAGATGCTCTATAAAATCAATGCCCTTGGCATCGGCCCCCAGGCTTTCGGCGGGAGGACCACGGCGCTTGCGGTCAATATCGAAACCTATCCCACCCACATTGCGGGACTTCCCGTAGCGGTCAATATGGGATGTCATGTGACAAGGCACAAAACCACAGTTTTATAACCCCCCTTTTGTACAGTAAGCCAAATTCATGGAAAATTCGGAAAATATCTTTCTATATTCAACAATTTGTGATACAATAAAGACAGACAATTTATATAAATTGTTGAATAAGCCAGTTAAGGGGGTCCGATTTATGAACATCACAATCAATGCCAGAAGGGTGACCATCAACGACTCTTTTAAAGCCCGCGTAGAGAAAAAGCTCAAAAAACTGGATCGCTTTTTTGACCAGGACGCGGTGGCGGTTGTCACAGTGTCCCGGGAGCGCGACAGAGAGACGGTGGAAGTAACCATCCGCGCCGCGTATATGGTCTTCCGGGCAGAGGAAACCACCCGCGACATGTTTGATTCCCTGGAAGTGGTTGTCGATTCCCTTGTCAGACAGATCGTCAAGAACAAATCCCGCCTGGAAAAGAGGCTGCGCGTCGATGCGTTTGCACCCGAGTATCAGGACGCGGTGGAGCAGGAGGACTTCCGGGTGGTCAAGACCAAACGGTTTGCCATCAAGCCCATGAGTGTGGACGAAGCCATTTTGCAGATGAATCTGCTCGAGCACGAGTTTTTCATGTTCCGCAACGATGATACCAGCGACATCTGTGTGGTCTACCGGCGCAAAAATGGCGATTACGGTTTGATCGAGCCTGAAATTGAAGAAGAGTAATCCGGCCGAGTAACGCCGGTCAATTGATATTAATAAAATAGCCGCGAAAGCGGCTATTTTTGCGTATGAGGGGCGGAGCGCGAAAGCGCGGATGCCCCTGCGCATTCAATTGGCAAAACGAAGCGACGCCAATAGCCGCGAAAGCGGCTATTTTTGCGCATGAGGGGCGGAGCGCGAAAGCGCGGATGCCCCTGCGCATTCAATTGGCAAAACGAAGCGACGCCAATAGCCGCGAAAGCGGCTATTTTTGCGCATGAGGGGCGGAGCGCGAAAGCGCGGATGCCCCTGCGCATTCAATTGGCAAAACGAAGCGACGCCAATAGCCGCGAAAGCGGCTATTTTTGCGCATGAGGGGCGAAGCGCTGGGCGCGGATGCCCCTGCGCATCGAATGAAAAAGGCCAGCCGCAATAACGGCTGGCCTTTTTTACTGAAAAGAGACTCAGACATGGGGGATGTTGGTGTGATCGGAGATTTCGGAGCTTGTGGTGCAAAGGTCGTTGAGGCACAGATCGTGCACATCGTCGTGTCCGGTGATGCGGGCAAAGGTTTTGAGTTCCTCGTTGCAGACTTTAAGATAGTTTGCCACCCGTTGGGCCGCAGTGTCTATTTGGAGGCGCTTTCTCAGCTCCGGGTCCTGGGTGGCGCAGCCCACGGGGCATTTCCCCGAGCCGCAGATGCGGTACTGCTGGCAGGCGCCGGCCATGAGGGCGGCGCTCGCCACCGCGACGGCGTCCGCGCCCATGGCGATGGCCTTGGCAAAGTCCGAGGACACCCGCAGGCCGCCGGTGATGACGAGCTCCATATCCAGGCCGTGGTCGTCGAAGTAACGGCGGGCGCGGTAGAGGGCGAAGAGAGTGGGCACGCTGGTGGCGTCCCGGATGATCTTGGGGCTCGCTCCCGTGGCGCCGCCCCGCCCGTCGATGGTGATGAAATCGGGGGCGGCGTAGGAAATGAATTCCAGGTCCCGCTCGATGTGGCCCGCCGCGATCTTGACACCGATGGGCCGCCCGCCCGAGCGCTCCCGGAGGCTTTCCACCAGATTCTTCAAATCCTCTTTGGAGCGGATGTCGGAGAAGCGGGAGGGGCTGATGACGTCCTTGCCCAGGGGCTTCTGCCGGATTTGAGCGATTTCCGGCGTCACCTTTTCGCCGGGCAGATGACCGCCCATGCCGGGCTTGGTGCCCTGGCCGATCTTGATCTCGATGGCGTCGGCGTTTTGCAGATTTTCGTCGGTGACGCTGTATAAATTGGGCACATACTCAAAGATATATTTATAGGCGGCGGCCCGCTCCTCCGGGAGGATGCCGCCTTCGCCGCTGCACATGGCGGTTTTGGCCAGGGCCGCGCCGGCCGATAGGGCCGTCTTCATCTCTTTGGAGAGGGCGCCAAAGGACATGTGGGAGATATAGACGGGACTCTCGATGACCATAGGCTTCTTCGCGTGCTTGCCGATGACGGTGGTGGTGCGTACCGGCGCGTGTTCGTCTAAGGGGAAGGTGGCCAGCTGTGCGCCGAGAATTAAGATATCGTTCCAGGAGGGAAGGGGCAGGCGGGTGCCCATGCACTCGATGATGGACTTTCCGCTGACCGCCATTTCATGGATATCGGCCATGTAGGGCTGGGAGGGCTCCGACGGACGGAAAAACTGGGCGGGATAGGCTAAGGGATTGCCCTCGCCGGCACCGGAGAGAGAGGCTGGCGCCGGTTTTTCCCCGTCCGCCTCCTTTTGGAACAGGTGCTTGGGCGCCGTGCAGACCGGACAGCTCCAATCGGATGCCAGTTCGGAGAAGGGAACGCCCTCCTTTTCTTCGTCGTAACTGTTTCCGCAAATGGGGCAGATGTATCGAGCCATATGATGACCTCCTTTTGTAACTAGATGACACCACACCGCGCTTCGCTCATGCAGCGATAAAAAACGCGGAGATGTTGGAGAAAAACTGTGGAATATCACTAATTTTAGTATACCATGGGGGGAAGAGAATTGCCAGCCGTCCTGAAAATTTATTGCGGCTATGGGGGGAGTGGGGTATAATAAAGGGAAAATGAGTAAGGAATGGAGAAACGGATGAAGATGAAATTATCCTGTCCCTGCATGTTTGGCCTGGAAGGGGTGCTGGGCGACGAGGCCCGGCGTCTGGAGTTAGAAAATGTCCAGGTTGTGGACGGACGGGTTTCCTTTGACGGCGGCTTTGCGGAGCTTGCCAAAGCCAATATTCATTTGCGCACGGCCGAGCGGGTCCAGATCATTCTGGCCGAGTTTCCGGCCTACAGCTTCGAGGATTTATTCCAGGGGGTCAAGGCCATCCCCTGGGAGGACTTTGTCGGCAAAAAAGACAGCTTCCCGGTGAAGGGGTGGTCCCTCAATTCCAAATTGCACAGCGTGCCCGACTGCCAGTCCATCGTCAAAAAGGCGGTGGTGACCCGGCTGTCCGACGTCTACCACCAGTCCTGGTTTGAGGAGACGGGGCCGCTTCACCAGATTCAGTTTTCCATCATGAAGGACCGGGTCACCATCATGCTCGACACCTCGGGTCCGGGGCTCCACAAGCGGGGCTATCGGAGAAACGCGAATCTCGCCCCCATCAAAGAGACGCTGGCCGCCGGAATCGTGCTCCTCTCCCGACTGCGGAAGGACGCCAACGTCATCGACCCGTTCTGCGGCTCGGGCACCTTCCTCATCGAGTCGGCTATGGTGGCCATGAACATCGCGCCGGGCATCAACCGCCGTTTTGACTGCGAGCGCTGGGGCGCTATTCCCCAGGAAATCTGGAAGCAGACCCGCCAGGAAGCTCTCAGCGCCATCGACAAGCAGGCGGGATATCACGGCTACGGCTTCGATATTGACGACGCGGCGGTGGAGCTCAGCCGGGAAAACGCCAAAAAAGCGGGCGTATCCCCGAGGATTAGGGTGGAAAAACGAGATATTGGGAGCTTTTCCACTGACTTTGAAAGCGCGGTGATCTACTGCAATCCGCCCTATGGGGAGCGGATGCTGGAAGTGAGCGCCGCCCGGGAGATCTATCGGACTATGGGGCAGGTGTTCGAGCACAGAAAGTATCTCAAATACTACATCATCAGTCCCGACGAGGAGTTTGAACAGTTATTTGGGCGCCGAGCGGATAAGAGAAGAAAGCTCTATAACGGCATGCTCAAGTGCCAGCTTTATATGTATTTTAAATAATTGAGGGAGCGAAGGGGCGCGGATGACCCTGCATTACCCTGGATACGAGCCGGGTATCTCTGCACCCAAAACGAGCAAAACTGGTCCAAAACGGTCCAAACCGCGCTTTTTCCGGCATTGTTAATTCTTTGATGATCGGATACAATAATGGCATACCACATCAAAGGTTCCCTGCAGGGGCGGAGATGTCCGGTGTACGCAACGAATCAACACATTTTTGGAGGATAGCCATGAAAAAATCAACCATTACCGTATTAGCAGTGGTCGGCGTTCTGGTTCTGCTGGTCGTCATCGCCTTTGGATGGGGCATCGGCACCTATAACTCCTTAGTTTCCACCCAGGAAAACGTGGATAAATATGCCAGCGACATTCAGGCGGATTTACAAAGAAGGTCGGACTTAATCCCCAACCTGGTGGAGACCGTCAAAGGCTACGCCAGCCAGGAAAAGGAAATCTTTACCGACATCGCGGACGCCCGCAGCAAATTGGCCGGCGCGACCAACATGCAGGAAAGCGCCCAGGCGGACTCCGAACTGAGCTCTGCGCTGTCCAGACTTTTATTGATCGTCGAAAACTATCCGGAGCTCAAATCCAACGAAAACTTTATCGCTTTGCAGGACCAGTTGGAAGGAACGGAAAACCGCATCAAGGTGGCACGCACCAAGTACAATGAGGCGGCCCAGGAATATAACACCAAAATTAAACGCTTCCCGTCTTCTATGATCGCTTCCATGTTCGGCTTTGACAAAGCGGACTACTTCCAGGCTTCGGAAGGCGCCCAGGATGTGCCCTCTGTGGACTTTGGAGCCTAACGGAGAAAAACGAGAAGCGGAGGAACCGACATGAAAAAACTGCGTATCATAGCAGTGCTGGGCCTTTTGTGCATCCTTTTGATGGGTGCCGCGCCCGAACAATTGCAGCCCACTTCCCGTTTTTTTGTCAACGATTTTGCGAATGTCCTCTCCCAGGAGGATGAGGACGAGATCTACCGCTTGGGCGTCAGTCTCTATGAGCAGACCAAGGCGCAGGTAGTGGTCGTCACCGTCGACAATATGGACGGCATGGATTTGGAGACCTTTTCCCACACCTTGGCGGAAAGCTGGGGCATTGGGGACAAGGAGGACGATTCCGGCGTCCTGCTCCTACTCGCCATGGAGGAGCGGCAGAGCCGCATCGAAGTCGGCTATGGCCTGGAAGGGGCTTTGACCGATCTGCGCACCGGCCAAATCCAGGACAAATACATGCTTCCCTACTACAAGGATGGAGATTACTCCACTGGTATGCGGGAAGGGTATAGAGCGGTGCTCAGTCTCGTCTATGACGAATACGGCATCCAGGTCGACGAGCTTCCCTCGGCCGAAGAGATCGAGGAGAAAGAGGGGAGAAGTTTTCCCGCCGTCCTTGTGCCGATGGGCATCATTGGCCTCATTATCCTGGCGAGCGTCCTTACCCGCGGCGGCCGTGGAGGCCGTGGAGGCGGAGGCGGCTTCCTCTTTATGCCGATGATGTATGGCCGCGGCCATCACCACGACGATGACACCTTCTTCGGAGGGGGCGGCTTTGGCGGCGGTGGTTTCGGAGGCGGCGGAGGATTTTCCGGCGGAGGCGGCAGCTTCGGCGGGGGCGGCAGTTCCCGCGGCTTCTAAACGGGAAGCTGAATCAAAGAGAAAAAAGAACGGCGAAAGCCGTTCTTTTTTATTGTCCGGCAAGCAAACGAATGGGCGGGCCAAACCCCGTATGTCACCCGTTTTCGGCGGGAGTATGCTCCTTTCAAGGCGGGGGAGGGTGTTCCCATGAGGAAGATTGTGTTATACTGGGGAGCATGGAGGGGAAGCGCATGTATATTCGGTCGATTGTCCTCAAGGAAAATGCCAGGGAACTGTGTGACAGCTACCTGTTTGACATCCCGGCCATCCGGGGGCTGGAAACGCTGGATTTACAAAGCCCGGTCACCTTCTTTGTGGGGGAAAACGGCAGCGGCAAGTCCACCCTGCTGGAAGCCGTGGCCGTGGCCTATGGCTTTAACCCCGAGGGCGGCTCGAAGAACTTTGCCTTTTCCTCCAACCCCACCCATTCGGGGCTCTACCAGGCCCTGCGGCTGGTCAAAGGACCCGTCAGGCCCAGGGACGGGTTCTTTCTGCGGGCGGAGAGCTTTTATAACGTGGCCACCGAGGTGGAGCGGCTGGAGGAAATCGGGGGGCCCGGCCTCTTTGACTCCTTTGGCGGGAAGTCGCTGCACCAGCAGTCCCATGGGGAAAGCTTTTTGTCCTTGGCCATTCACCGCTTTTGGGGGAAGGGCGTTTATCTTATCGACGAGCCGGAGGCGGCCCTGTCGCCCTCCCGGCAGCTCACTTTTTTGGCTCGGATGGGAGAACTGGTCCGGGACGGCTCCCAGTTTTTGATCGTCACCCATTCCCCCATTTTGATGGCCTACCCCGGAGCGGACATCCTGCTCTTTGGGGAGGATGGCATCCGCCGGGTCAAATATGAGGAGACCGAGCACTACCGGATTACCAAGGCATTTTTGGAAAGTCCCCAGCGGATGCTCCGGGAGCTGCTGCGGGGGGAGGAGGAATAAGCATGCAACTGCAAAAAAGAGAGAGCGCCGGGGGCGGGGCACTCAGCGGCCTGAGCTTGAAGGTCTTCGGCCTATTGTGCATGGTGGCTGATCACATCGGGGAATTTCTCCCCGGCACGCCCCTTTGGCTGCGATACATCGGGCGGCTGAGCGCGCCCATCTTTTTCTTTTTGATGGTAGAAGCCTTCTTCCACAGCCGGCACGTGGAAAAGTATCTCCTGCGGCTATTGGGCTGCGGTGTGGGGATGCAGTTTGGCAACTGGCTGCTGGTAAAGCTTTTCCACGACGACAGCGGCATCCCCAACAATATCTTTCTCGGACTGGCCGGATGTCTGCTCATGGTCATTTTTATCGACAGCTTCCTGCGGGGGAAACGCCGGGGAATAAGCCTCGTCGGCGTCCTGCTCTCCATGCTCTTTGTCCTCTTTACCGAGGCGGGATTCATTGGCATTGCCATTACCTTGGCCTTCTACTTTTTCCACGGGACCCGCGGCCCCCTCGCCGCCGCCTATGTGGTGGCGTCCCTCTTGGCAAGCGAGGTCTTTTTGTTGCAGCCGGCGAGCTATTATTTCCAGGTCAATCCCCAGTGGATGATGGTCTTTGCCATCGTCCCCCTCCTCCTCTATAACGGGAAGCGGGGCAGGAATACGCCCTTTGTCAAATATCTGTTTTATGTGTTTTATCCGCTGCACATCTGGGTTTTGTATCTGATCGGCCAGTGGATGTAAGCATAATGAAAAGCGTTGAAAAAAGGACAGCGGCCGCCGCCGCTGTCCTTTTTTCACACAGGGGGACCGCTTCACATAGGAATAAGATGGGACTGCCGCCAAATGTTGAACGATTTGTTAAATTTTATGAGAAAGCGAAAAAAATAAAAAAAGGGCTTGATTTTTATAAAAAATCGGCTAAAATATTAGTTAGCACTCGGGAATATTGAGTGCTAAAAATTTGTTTAATCAAAACCAACATACAAGGAGGAACTACTAATGACAATCAAACCTCTTGCTGACAGAGTCGTGATTAAAATGGTGGAAGCCGAGGAAACCACCAAGAGCGGCATCATTCTGGCCGGCAACGCCAAAGAGAAACCCCAGGTTGCCGAAGTAATTTCGGTGGGCCCGGGCGGCATGGTCGACGGCAAAGAAGTGAAAATGTACCTCAAAGAGGGACAGAAGGTCCTGATGAGCCAGTACGCAGGCACCAATGTGAAAATCGACGGCCAGGAATACATCATCCTGCGCCAGTCCGACATTCTCGCTGTGGTAGAATAAGCATAAGAACAACGAAACATAGTTTTATTGGAGGAGTTTATTATGGCTAAGATTATTTCCTACGGCGAAGAGGCAAGAAAGTCTCTGCAGGCCGGTATTGACCAGCTGGCGGACACCGTCAGAATCACCATGGGCCCCAAAGGCAGAAATGTAGTTCTCGATAAAAAATTCGGCGCTCCGCTGATCACCAACGACGGCGTTACCATCGCCAAGGAGATCGACCTGGACGACCCGTTTGAGAATATGGGCGCGCAACTGGTCAAAGAAGTGGCCACCAAAACCAACGACGCCGCTGGCGACGGCACCACCACCGCCACCCTGCTGGCCCAGGCGCTTGTCAACGAGGGCATGAAGAACGTAGCCGCTGGCGCCAATCCCATGGTCGTCAAAAAAGGCATCAAAAAAGCGGTGGACGCCGCTGTCAGTGAGATTGTCAAAAACTCTAAGAAGGTTTCCGGCACCGAGGACATCGCCCGTGTCGCTTCCGTTTCCTCCGGCGATGAGACCATCGGCACCCTGATTGCCGAGGCCATGGATAAGGTGACCGCCGAGGGCGTCATCACCGTCGAAGAGTCCAGAACCGCCGAGACCTACAGCGAGGTCGTGGAAGGCATGCAGTTTGACCGCGGCTATATCGCACCCTATATGGTTACCGACACCGACAAGATGGAAGCGGTCCTCGACGACGCCCTCATCCTGATCACCGACAAGAAGATTTCCTCTATCCAGGATCTGCTGCCCCTGCTCGAGCAGATCGTACAGGCCGGCAAGAAGCTGCTCATCATCGCCGAGGATGTGGAAGGCGAAGCGCTGACCACCCTGGTTGTCAATAAACTCAGAGGCACCTTCACCTGCGTCGCCGTCAAGGCCCCCGGCTTTGGCGACAGAAGAAAAGAGATGCTCCAGGATATCGCCATCCTGACCGGCGGCACCCTGATCTGCGACGAACTGGGACTGGATCTCAAAGAGACCACCATGGCGCAGCTGGGCCATGCGCGCCAGGTCAAAGTTCAGAAGGAGAACACCATCATCGTCGGCGGCGCCGGCAATCCTGAGGAAATCAAGGCGAGAGTTGCCCAGATCAAAGCGCAGCTGGATGTTTCCAAGAGCGACTTTGACCGCGAGAAGCTCCAGGAGCGCCTGGCCAAGCTGGCCGGCGGCGTTGCCGTTATCAAGGTCGGCGCGGCCACTGAAATTGAGATGAAAGAGAAGAAACTGCGCATCGAAGACGCACTCTCCGCAACCAAGGCGGCTGTGGAAGAGGGCATCGTGGCCGGCGGCGGCGTGGCGATGATCAACGCCATGCCCGCGGTGGAGAAAATCATTCCGTCCTGCGACGGCGATGAGAAGACCGGCGTACGCATCGTCCTCAAAGCGCTGGAGTCCCCCATCCGCCAGATCGCGGAGAACGCAGGCCTGGAAGGCTCCGTCATCATCGACAAGATCCGCCGTGCCCGCAAGGTCGGCTATGGCTTTGACGCCTACAACGAAAAGTATGTCGACATGATGGAGGCTGGTATCGTCGACCCGACCAAGGTCACCAGAAGCGCACTGGAAAACGCCGCTTCTGTGGCAGCCATGGTGCTAACCACCGAGAGCTTGGTCACTGACAAGAAAGAGGAGAACCCCGTTCCTCCCATGCCCGCCGGCGGCCAGATGGGCGGCATGTACTAAGAGACACCGCAAAGCCTTGAAATTGCTTGATTTTTTGAGCGTGCAAAAGCGGATTTACGCCAAACTTACGCCACTTACGCCAAAAATTCAAGCGCATTATAGGGTAACAGAAATCGGCACCTGCCAAAAAGCAGGTGCCGATTTTACTTATTTTCGTTTCCGTTTTCCCTTGCCGTGGGTCATGGTTGTTTTCCCACGCTGACTGATGGGAGTTTTCAGGTGCTTGGACAGCTTCAGCACCTCGATCAAGTTGACAAACTGTTCCATCGTAATGGCATCATAATCAATCCCCAATGTGGCAAGCAGTGCTTTTGCTTTCTTTTCCTCGACGCTCCCCTCAAAGTTCATCGCATCCTGCAACTGCCCCTGTACGGTTGCGACAAGGGATGTTTCATCTGCCGTCATGGTATCAGGGCGGTGTTCACTCCGTATATCACGGAGAATATCTTTCAAATCGCCCGCAATCAGACTTCCGAAATACTCGTCCTCTCTGATCTGCGCGACTTCCAGTGTCCGCAGGTGCAGATCATTTTCCTCGCCGCCGTTTTTCATCAATGTCATCTGCCGGACTGCTTCCAGCACGGCGTTCATGTCGTTGACCCGCATATCCGCGATCCGGTCAACGTAAATTTCTGTGTCCAGCATAAACCGCTGGAAATCTTTATGGCAGATCAATTCCGACAGCAGCCGATGATTGAACTTGCCCGTTCTCAATACTTCGATTGCATCATCACCCAAATGCAGAGCGTCCAGCTCTGTGTTTGGGTGATTTTTTTGTTCTGTCAGCCCCAGCAGATAGTCGGTGGTCACGCCGTAGAACTTTGCCAGCTCTACCATGCTGAACGGGCTGATGTCCTTAAAATCATCGGCTTCGTATTTTCCCAGCGCAGACTTTGAAATACCTGTTTCCGCAGATAGCTGTTCCAGCGTCAGACCGCGCTCCACACGCAGGTCTTTGAGCCGTTCCTGAATGGTGAGTTTTGGCTGCATAGCGGTGTCCTCCCTTCAAATTTCTGCCCTTTTCCGGTCTTGTCCATAAGCGTGGAAATTTGCATTTTTTGGCGCGTTTTCCGACCTCTTGGATATACGGGAGAGGGCTATATTTTTCACTAAAATGGTCTTGCAATCGCACCTGAACCTTGAAAATTGCATGACCGTCCGAACGGGATATGTTCTCTGGCGAAGTGCCGCATCCAGCGCACCAAGGAGAACGAAACGCCGGGAGCGATCCTCCGGGCAGGAACGACGTTCGGAAAGAGCGGCAAAATCAAACGTAAAAATCAAAGCAAGTGAAAACAGCGAAATAGTTTTCCGCTCTGTGCGGTTATATGCACGGAATAGAGCGCTATTCAGCAGTGAACGACGTTTGTCGTTCAACATGATATTTCTCCGCTTCACGCAAAGACACATCAAACGGCAAAAGCTGCGGGTGTTGCCCGTGACCAACGTATCATTGGCAGTATTTTCAGCCGAAAGCCGTGCATCAAAAACCAGCGCCCTATGGCGAATAGGTGTCACGATTTGACAAACCTATTTTACCATAGAGCGCAACGAAATAACAGGAGGAAGTTTTAATATGAGAAAATCTGAAACTTATCGCAACGAGATCAAGTCCTACATCGTCCGCACCGGCATGACCATGACCGAGGTGGTGGACTACCTCTCCGACGAGTACGGCTGGAGCCGCAGCGTTCCCAATCTCTCCGGCAAGCTCAAGCGCGGCTCGCTCCGCTATGGCGAGGCGGTGGAACTGGCGGACGCGCTGGGGTATGACATTGTGTGGCAGAAGAGAAAATAAAACTTTTGGGCTTGTGCCTTATATGGTAAAATCATATAATGTAGACATAAAAATAAGCAGGAGGTAAATTGCATGAAAAAGAGACAAATTTCCGAGAAAATGTTAAACGCTTTCTTGTCCGGAGAGCTGTCTTCCTTGCTGGAGGCCGTCAAAAAAGATGATACTTTAGACTTGGAACTTCGTGGAGACTCCGTGAACATCTATTACCGTGGAGGGAGCATTTTCAAAATTGAGGAAATCAACAACTCGTTCTCGATATCTTTTGATACAAACTACTGTACAGAAGACTCTGCAAGCCTTAGCAGAAATCCATCTCCTGCAGAAGCAGTCTCAAATCTTCCCTTTTATAAGCAGGCCATGGACTGGTGGTTTCACAAACATCCAAAATATGAACGAGAGTTCCAACAGGTAATCGCGCGGGAAAACAATAACCACGGCAAAATTTCCAACGGCACAGACTATTACATTGCCGACATTGAATTTGCTGACGGCAGCGCCAGATTTGACATGGTAGCACTAAAATGGCTGTCCAATGGCGCCGTACGAAAAGACACTAGCCGAATTTCTCTCGCACTGATTGAAGTCAAATATGGGGACGGTGCATTAAAAGGGACTGCCGGAATTGAGAAGCATCTGGAGGATTTTCAGGCGTTTCTCAGTGACAGGGAAAAAGTAAGTGATTTCTGCCGGGACATGTCTCTGGTATTTTCCCAGAAGTGCCGGCTGGGACTGGTAGATGGTCTTAATGAAAGACAGTATGATGTTAAAATCAGTTCCTTGGACCCGGAAGTGATTTTTCTCTTCGCAAACCACGATCCAGAGAGCAAAATTCTTCCTGCTCTTCTAAAAGAAGTTGAGCCGGATAAGTATCCCTTCCCCATTCTGGTTGCAAATGCCTCCTATATGGGCTATGGTCTTTATGCCGAACAGATGAAGCAGATAAAAGGCAAATAATTTTTTGCACTACCACCCTGTTGTCGCGGCGGTTTGCTATACTGTCCTCAAAAACAGGAGGATGGTTTTATGGCAGAAGAACAATTCACACAGGGCAAAACCGTTCTGACGGGGGACGATGTGACCTGTCCGAACTGCGGCAGTCACAATGTGTACTGCGTTCCGTATCCAAAAGTAGAGTTTGGTATCTGGTTTTTTCTGTGGCTGATCGTTGCGTTCGGCGGTTATATGCTCTCAGTGCTTGTCACGATAGTGGGTATTGTTTTCTGGAGCATCGCATTGGTGATCCGGCTGAAACAAAACAAGCTGGCAAAGCAGTATATCCGGATGCGGTGCATCACCTGCGGAACAAATTTTGATGTGGCAAGAAGTGAACTCGCGAAAGGGGGCAGCAGCAAATGAGTCGGGACTATCGTATCAATACCTTCGGTCTGACCGAAGAACAGAACGCACTCGTTGAAGATAATATCCCGACACGGGACTATGAGGTTTTTGACACCGATGCGCCGACCGACCTGATCGCAATCAACTGTGAGGTACTGATCATCTATGCCCCGGAGATGGACCAGGATTCCATCGGCATGATCTTCGATTACTATTCGCAGGTCAACGGCTGCACCGACGAAACCGTTATCTGGCTTGGAGAGCCCAAACCTCCAAAAGAGCTGCAAAAGTTTTTCAAATGCTACGATTCCTTTGATGCAATCACGGACAAGCTCAAATATCTGCTGCTCACGGCACACAGCAAGAGTAAAAAGGCGCACGAATACAGTGAAAAGTTGGTAAACGGGCTGAAAATCCTCGCCTTGATCCGGAGTCATCCTGGCATCTCCACGCAGAAACTGGCTGAGCTGACCGAACTACCGCTGCGCAGTGTACAGCGCTATATTGCCGCCCTGCAAGCCACTGGAGAATGGATCGAATATGACCGGTCACTTCGAGGCTGGAAGCTGTTTCATGGAATTTCGATGCTCTATGGCGAGGTCTGAAAGGAGGAATGGGATTGAAACTCTGCATTCATCGTGGGACGCATCAGATCGGCGGCATTGCCGCAGAAATCTCCACGGCAACGACACGAATCCTCATCGACATGGGTGATGAGCTATCCCTTGACTCCAACTTTGTCTCCGCTCCGCTGAATATTTCGGGTGTGACTGATGCCAACGGGCACTGTGACGCGGTGCTGTTTACCCACTATCATGGCGACCACACCGGTCAGATGCTGCGTATCCGCCCGGAGATTCCGCTCTATGCCGGGGCACTGGCGAAGGACATTATGCTCCAGTCAGCAGAACATGGCGGGCATAAAGATGACGCACTCTCCGCTCGGATGCAGACCATTCAAACCTTCTCTCCTGGCGAACCGTTTCTCATTGGCGACATCCAAATCACACCCTTTTGTATTGACCACTCCGCTGCGGACAGTTATCTGTTCCTCATCGAAGCCGACGGCAAGCGCGTGCTGTATACTGGAGACTTCCGGCTGCACGGGGTGCGGGGCAAGACAATGGACAAAATTCTGGACCGTCGGATTGGAAAGGTCGATGCCATCATCACTGAGGGGACGACGGTATCCCGCACGGACGGCAAAACCGTCACAGAATGGGAACTGCAAGCGCGGGTAAGGAACTATTTGCAGCAGTACAAATATGTATTCGTGCTGTGTGCAACGACGAACCTTGACCGGATTTTTGCGCTGGCGCGGGCAGTGCCGCGTGGAAAATACTGCATTTGTGACGAGTATCAAAAAACGCTGGTCAAGGTGGTTTCCGAGCGTTGGAGCAGTCTATCGACATTTTATGAGATGCCAAAGCTGAATACTCCCGGTTCCAGTATTCTTCAGGGCTTTCAAGAGCGCGGCGGGTTGATGTTTGTCCGTGTCAATCGGCAGTTTGAACGCATTATCCGACAATTTGACCCGCAGCAAAGCATTCTGCTCTATTCCATGTGGGACGGCTACCGAACAAAACCGGACAGCACCATCCCGGAGTTTCTGTCACTGACCGGAACATGGGTAGAGCTTCACACCAGTGGTCACGCATCGCCGGATGATCTGCGCCATGTGATTGAAAAGGCAGACCCGGAAATCGTCATCCCCATGCACACCGACGCACCGCAGAAAATGCAGACACTCTGCCAGAATCGTAGGGTGATTCTACTGAAAGACAGGGAGGAACTACTGCTATGACGAATGATATTTTTTGCGTCGGCTTGACACGGACGGAGCTGCAAACACTGGGCGTTCTTCTACCAATTACATTCCGGATCATCCCTGTTTCATCGGAAGCACTGGATCATGCCGCCGTCGTGCGTGTAATCGATCAGGCGCGCTGCATCATCCTGAATCCGAAGCGGCTCTCCGTAGATTTGCTGGATGATTTTCTGCGCGGGCAGGACTATCAGCGGTGGAACAATGCGCCTGTGCCGATTATTTTGTTCTCAGACACCATGACCAAGGAACAACGCCACGAGGTTTTCATGCCGGAGTATTCAATCCTTTCGGTTGATCTGCACGAGCGTTTCGACCGGAATCGAAATCTTGCGGTAAAGCTGCTCCGGGAATCGACACTTCCCTGCTGGCAGAACCGGGAAGCCATGCGCAGCAATATGTTTAACGATGCGTGGTATTTGATCGACATTGAAACGACAGGGCTGGACAGATGGAAAGACCGCATCATCGCCATTCGCATTGCGCGCATGGCAAATTACGAAATCAACTGGGAGCGACCGACGATTTATATTCGTCAAGATAAACTGCTGCCAGCACAAATTTCTGAAATTACCGGTATCACAGACGATATGCTGGCGGGCGGCGTTTCGATGGAAGAAGCATTGGAAGAACTGGACAGTCTTCCTTGCAAGGATACGCCGTTCCTGTTTACCAACGAGGATTTTGCAGCTGTCTTTCTGAATGCCGAGTACCTTCGCTGCGGGAAAACCTTTGACCGCCCGTATGTCGCAATCGACAAGCTGGCAAATATCCCATTTGGCTATCTGATGCAGCGAAAGGCGTGGAACATTCCAGCATTGGTTGGCTTTAAAACTTTGAGAAAACAGCCATTGGATGAGGAACTTCAGAAGCTGTTCGCTCTGACCGCCTGCACCTTTGAGGCGCTGCAAACTCGCTGCGATGTCCGCTGCCCAGAAGAATTTGCGAAACTATATGCGGCAGAACTCTGTGAGTGATGAAAAAATCCCTTGGTAACAAGGGCGCACTTCTATACAGGGGAAAGCCCTGTATGTGCGCTCTGCGAGGCAAACAGCCCGGACACTCCGAATGTCCGGGCTGTTTTGCGTCACTCCGTTCCGAGCAAGGGATTGCCTCCCTTGCGCTGCCATAGCAGCTATCCCAGCGCACTTTGCAGCGAAAACGGTCTGCTGGCACAGACCGTTCCCGCTGCAAAGTCTGAAAAAACCGTACCGTGAGTTAGACCGTCTACCGAAAACGTAGGCGGTCTTTTTCTATCCATTTATCAGTCAGGAGGTCAAAATCATGCCCGAAAAAGAAATTAAAGAACTGCAAGCCAAACAGGAAACATTCGAGCGGCAGCTTGTGCAGGAGCAGCATAAAATCCAACGCCTTGAGAACCGCGCCGCCTACTACGAAAAGGGAGATCGGCGCAAGCGAGCACACCGGCTTATCACTCGCGGCGCTGCCATTGAGAGCGTTGCACCGCAGACGAAGGATTTGAGTGAAACCGCGTTTTACGCTTTTGCCGAACAGCTCTTTGCTCTGCCGGACACGCAAAGGCTGCTCACGGAAGTTATCAGCAACCATGCAGGAGGTGATTGAGCATCGCACTGTTCCATTTTCATGTAACTCAGATCAAGCGCAGCGCGGGGCAATCTGCCGTGGCTGCTGCCGCCTACCGTGCCGGGGAAAAGCTGCACAGCGAATACTACGGCGAGATCAGTGACTACACCCGCAAAGGCGGAGTGATCTGTTCTGAAATCCTGCTGCCGTCACACGCCCCGCCAGAGTACGCAGACCGCGAAACGCTCTGGAACGCCGTGGAGAAAGCCGAGCGCGGGAAGAAAGCACAGCTTGCGTACAGCTTTGACATTGCCTTGCAGAACGAGTTTTCCATGCAGGAGAACATCGCCCTTGCAAGGCAATTTTTATCGGATAATTTTGTGAGCCGGGGCATGGTGGTGGACTTCGCTGTTCACTCGCCCGACAAAGGAGACGGCGGCATTTCCAATCCGCATTTTCACGTCATGTGTCCGATTCGCCCCATCGAGCCGGATGGCAGATGGGGAAACAAACAGCGGCGGGAATATGTGCTGGACGAGCATGGGGAGCGCGTTCTGGACGAGGCAGGCAATTATGTGTTCAACGCCGTTCCCACGACAGATTGGGGAAAGCCCGAAACGCTGGAAGCGTGGCGGCAGTCGTGGGCTGAACTGTGCAATGCCATGTTTGCAGAGAAGAATTTGGACTGCCGCATCGACCACCGCAGCTTTGCCTGTCAGGGTGTGGAGCAGATCCCCACCCAGCACGAAGGTCCCACCGTCCGGGCAATGGAGGCAAAGGGTATCCGCACCGACAAGGGCAATCTCAACCGCTTTATTCGGAAAACCAACGCGCTGTTACGGGAAGCCAAAGAGAAAATCGCCGCGCTGATCGGCTGGCTGAGGGATGTAAAAGCCGAGCTTGCCAAGCCCCAGCCGCCTACGCTCAACGATCTGTTGGCGCTGCATTGCAGCAACCGCAACAGGGGTGCATACAGCAACAAAGCAAAGAACGCCAATTTGCAGCGTTACGCCGAGGCGTTCAGCTTTCTGCAATCCAAAAACCTTTACACTGTGGACGATCTGGATAACGCACTTCACGCCATGCAGGATAAGATCGACGCGCTGAAAAAGTCGGCATCGGCAAAGCAATCCCGTATTAAGGAACTGGACGGGCTGCTGCGCATGGTGGACTACTACAAGTCTGGCAAGCCCGCTGCGGACAAGCTGAAATCCATCCGATTTGAGAAATCCAGGCAGAAATACAAATCCGAACACGATAACGAGTTGCGGACGTTCTACATGGCAGAGCGCAAATTAAAGCCGTATTTTAAGGACGGCAAACTGCCCATCACAGCATGGCGCAGGGAGCGCGAGCAGTTGGAGCAGGAATACAGGGACATTCAGACGGAGCTTTCGCCGCTCCATGCCGACGCGAAAAAGCTCTGGGCGATTCACTACAACATCTACGAGGTGCAGCATGAACAGGAACGCCAGAACACCGAGCTGCGGCAGAAAAAGCAGGAAATCGAACACTAAGGAGGGCGTTGCCTATTGAGTATCTTTGAAGCCGTCAAGCAGTCCGTGACCACCCGGCAGGCTGCGGAGCGATACGGCATCCGGGTGGAACGAAACGGAATGTGCCGCTGCCCGTTCCACGATGACAGCACACCCAGCATGAAGCTGGATCGCCGGTATTACTGCTTCGGCTGCGGTGCCACCGGGGACGTGATCGACTTCGTTTCCCGGCTTCGCGGGATCGGCAGCAAGGAGGCGGCAACTTTGCTGGCACAGGATTTTGCTATTCCGTATGAGGATGGCACGGGCAAAATGAGCAAGCCGCGACAACAAAATACTGACGAACAAAATTATAAGCACATGGAACGATACTGCTTCCGTGTGCTGTTGGACTATTACCGGCTGTTATGCCGCTGGAAGGAGGATTATGCCCCGCAAACGCCGGAGGACGGTTATCATCCGCGCTTTGGAGAAGCCTTGCAGAAGCTCCCGCTGGTTGAATATCTGCTGGACGAACTGTTGTGCGGGGATATGCAGGCGCGGGCGTCCGTTGTGATCGAATATGGAGAGGAAGTGAGAAAAATTGAGCAGCGAATGGCAGAGCTTGCCGCCGCAGATGAGGCAGCAGCTCAAAATTCAGGCGGGCAGTATAGCGCCGCCGATGAGCATTGAAGAAGTAAAAGCCATGCTGGACACCACGGAAAAAGGCGGTGTCCGCAACAGTATCAAGAATTGCCTGACGGTATTTCAGCACGATCCGCTGCTCTCCGGCGCGATTGCCTACAATCTGCTGACCGACCGCACCGACATTGTGAAGCCCATCGGCTACGACCGAAGCCCCGGCACCTCCATGACCGACACGGATATGAAATACATCCGGCTGTATCTGGAAGAGAATTACGACCTGACAAGTGAGAAGAAAATCATAGATGCCGCCGATCTTGCCGCCCACCAGAACAGCTATCACCCGGTCCGGGACTATCTGAACAGTCTTGCATGGGACGGAACAGAACGTATCCGCTACTGTCTGCACCACTTTCTCGGCGCGGAAGCAGACGAATACACTTTTCAGGCGCTGCGGCTGTTCCTGCTGGGTGCGATTCATCGGGCATTCCGTCCGGGCTGTAAATTTGAGGTCATGCTCTGTCTGGTGGGCGGTCAGGGCGCGGGAAAGTCCACCTTCTTTCGCCTACTGGCAGGCAAGGACGAGTGGTTTTCTGATGATCTGCGGAAGCTGGACGATGAAAACGTGTACCGCAAGCTGCAAGGTCACTGGATCATCGAAATGTCTGAAATGATCGCCACCGCCAATGCCAAGAGCATTGAGGAAATCAAGTCGTTTCTGAGTCGCCAGAAGGAGGTCTACAAAATCCCGTATGAAACCCACCCGGCAGACCGATTGCGGCAATGCGTATTCGGCGGCACGTCCAACGCAATGGACTTCCTGCCCCTCGACCGCTCCGGCAACCGGCGCTTTTTGCCGGTGCTGGTTTGTCCGGAGCAGGCAGAGGTTCACATTCTGGAGGATGAAGCCGCATCCAGAGCCTACTTACAGCAGGTGTGGGCAGAGGCAATGACCATCTACCGGGCAGGTGGCTGGAAGCTGACATTCAGCCCGGAAATGGTACGCTATCTCAAAGAGCATCAGAAGGACTTCATGCCGGAGGACACGAGAGCGGGCATGATTCAGGCGTTTCTGGACAGCTACACGGGCGATACCGTCTGTTCCAAGCAGCTTTACAAGGAGGCGCTGAACCATGCTTTTGACGAGCCGAAGCAATGGGAGATCCGCGAGATCAACGAGATTATGAACCAGTGCGTGACCGGCTGGACGTATTTCTCCAATCCCCGCAGCTTTGCCGGGTACGGCAGGCAAAAGGGCTGGGAGCGCGAAAGAGCTGCAACCGGCAGCGGCAACTCAGCCGCAAAAATCCCGGACGGCTTTGTAGAGATTACAGAGCAGATCGAGATGCCGTTCTGAAAGGCACGGTTTGTTGCAAAGCCTGTTGCTGTCCCGTTGCCGGGCTGGTTGCCGGAGAAATCCTTGTCCTGTCAGGTTTTTCTACCTTTGACAACCAAAACAACAGAAAAATAGAAGAAAAAGAAAATCGTAAATCAACCGTCAGACCGGGTATGTTTCGAGGTTTTTGGAAGTCCGTTGCCGGACTTCGTTGCCGCCTCGCCCTGCCTGGCTATTTTTATAAGGAGGGTAAACTGCCTATGAAGGAAATCCCGATTTGGGAAAAGAGCAATCTGAGCTTGGAGGAAGCTGCGGCTTACTCCGGCATTGGTATCAACAAGCTGCGCGAAATCACCAACGAAGACCGATGCAAATTCGTCCTCTGGGTGGGAAACAAGCGCCTGATTAAACGCCGCCTGTTCGATCAGTTCATCGAGCAGGCGTATTCTATTTGAAAAAGTGATGTGAAAATCATGACACAGCGATACTTTGAAAAAGTTGTCTGTTTCCGTTCAAGATCAGTGGAAATCGCATATTCGGTATGATATACTTGTATCAATCCCTATAATCGCGCTTTTCACGGAAAGGAGTTTCTGAATTGTCTGAAAAGCGCAAAGATAGCAAGGGGCGTGTTTTGAAGGATGGCGAGAGCCAGAGAGCAAACGGCACCTATGACTATCGTTATACCGATATACACAAGAAACGGCGTTGTATTTACGCCAAATCCCTGACAGAGCTGCGGAAGAAAGAGGACGAGCTGCGGCGCGACATGGCAGACGGCATCGACTATGCAGCGGGTGACATGACCGTGGCAGAGCTGGTTGACCGCTACATGAACCTGAAACGGGGCTTGAAGCAAAACTCCCTGCGGTCGTATGGTTCTGCGGTCAAGCGGATTCATGCCGACCCCTTTGGGCAGAAGCCGATCAAAACCGTAAAGCTGTCCGACGCAAAAGGCTGGTTTGTGTTCCTGCACGACAGCGGCATCAAGCAAAACACCATCGGTGTCCTGCAAAGCGTTGTCAGACCGGCGTTTGAAATGGCAGTGGATGATGACATCATTCGCAAGAATCCGTTCAAGTTCAAGCTGTCTGACGTGGTGCCAAAAGACGCCTATGTACGCGACGCGCTGACCAAGGAGCAGCAGGAGAAGTATCTTCAATTCGTGCAGGACTGCGGCGGAAATTACTATGATGACATTGTAATCCTGCTGGGAACCGGCTTGCGTGTGAGTGAGCTGTACGGTCTGACACGGGCAGATATTGACTTCGACCGACGCTGTATCCATGTGCGGCGGCAACTATGCCGGACGGCAGAAAAGCCCTATTTCGTCACACCGCCCAAAACCAAAAGCGGCATCCGAAACGTTCCTATGACGGACGCGGTTTACATGGCGCTGATGCGGGTGGTGAAAGCCAGAACTGCCCCGAAGGTGGAATTGCTGGTGGACGGTCACAGCGGCTTCCTCTTTCTGGACAAGTCCGGGATGCCGAAGGTCGCGATGCACTTGGAGAACTATATGCGGGGTCTGCAAGCGCGATTTGAAAAGGCATACGGCAAGCCTGTCCCTCGGATCACGCCCCATGTGCTACGGCATACCTTCTGCACCAACGTTCAGCAGGCAGGACTTGATGTGAAAAGCCTGCAATATCTGATGGGACATTCCAACGCCAGCGTGACGCTGGACGTCTACACGCACAGCAGCTTTGATTCCGTCGAGAGAGCCTTTGAACAGATCGCCAGCAGCCTGTAATTTTCATTGTACGAAGTTGGCTGGCTTACGCCACAACTTACGCCAATTTCCTGTCAAGTGGCGTAGATTTACGTAGAAATGTGTGAATTTCATCAAAATCAAGAAAACTGAAAAAAGCAGCTCAAAGCCTTGATAACTCTACGAGAATCTACGTTTTGCGTTATATGCGTTTTGCTTCAAAAAGTTGCGGTTTTGAAGGGCGGCATGTATTAATTCCTTGTACGTCTTTTCAAAAGAGCGGCTGTCTGCGGACAGCCGCTCTTTTTTTCATTTGTGCAGGGAAAACGGCTTTTTCCTGCAAAAGAAAGCAGGAAAAGTCAGGGGATAAGAGGCGGCGGTACCCGCGATTCCTGTAAAAATGCGGACAAATGGGACGGGATTGTAAGGAATATGTAAAAATTGCCCGATTGCCTCTGCCGCCGGGGAAGAAATCCCATTCATTTTTGACAATTGCATTTCCCGGGTCAATCGTATATGATTAGATATATATTGAATGTGAGCGAGGTATTGTGATGGTACTGAAAGCAAAATTCAATGTAGAAACTGTATTTGGTTTGGGTGGGGTGCGCCAGTTAGCGGGCATTTCCCTGCTTCCGAACAGCCTTTGTGTGCCGAATGGCGGAAAACTGCAATAAAATGAGGGCTACGTGCAAGATTTTGCATGTAGCCCTTTTCCGTTTTACTAAAAAGAGAAGGAGTATGAAACAATGGCAAAGAAAGTAGCACTGATCATGGGGAGCGACAGCGACTTCCCGGTTTTAAAAGCGTGTGTCACCAAACTCAAAAGTTTCGGCGTGGAGGTGGAAGTCCATGTCATGAGCGCCCACCGCACTCCGGAGCTTGCCTGCGCCTTCGCGTCGAGAGCCCGCGACAACGGCTTTGGCGTCATCATCGCGGCGGCGGGGAAGGCGGCCCACCTGGCCGGCGTCCTGGCGGCCCACACCACCCTGCCGGTCATCGGTATCCCCATCAAGTCGTCCACTTTGGATGGGCTGGACGCCCTGCTGGCTACCGTCCAGATGCCCTCCGGCATTCCAGTGGCCACCGTCGCCATTGACGGCGCGGAGAACGCGGCCATCCTGGCGCTGCAAATTCTGGGTGTCACCGACGAGTCCATCGCGGAAAAACTCCTCGACATGAAACAGGACATGGTGCAAAAGGTAGTCGCCAAGGACGACAAGCTCCAATCTCAGCTGTATGATCTGTAAAAAATTAATTTATGATAAACGGGAGGCAATCAAATGAAAAAGATGGAACAGCTCTATGAGGGCAAGGCAAAAAAGGTATACGCCACCGACGACCCCAATCTGGTCATCGTCGACTATAAGGACGATGCCACCGCTTTTAACGGGCTCAAAAAGGGCACCATTCAGGACAAGGGGATCATCAATAACCGCGTCACCAACCATCTGATGAAGATGCTGGAGACCAAGGGCATCCCCACCCACTTCGTGGAGGAGATCTCCGACCGGGAGACCATTGTCAAAAAAGTGACCATCGTCCCCATCGAAGTCATCGTGCGCAACATCGCCGCGGGCAGCCTTTCCAAGCGCCTGGGCATCCCCGAGGGTACCAAGCTAGCGAAAACCGTGCTGGAATACAGCTATAAGGACGACGCGCTGGGTGACCCGATGATTAACGACTACCATGTCTTCGCCATGGAGTTGGCTACGCCGGAGGAACTGAGCCTCATCGCCGACTACTCCTTTAAGATCAACGACCTCCTCACCGACTACCTCAAAGACCTCAACATCGAACTCATCGACTTCAAGCTGGAATACGGCAAAACTGCCGACGGCACCATCGTGCTGGCCGACGAAATTTCCCCCGACACCTGCCGCTTTTGGGACACCGTCACCCACGAAAAGCTGGACAAGGACCGCTTCCGCCGGGATATGGGCAATGTGGAAGACGCCTATCAGGAGATCATGAAGCGCCTGCTGGGCGAATAATCCGATTTGATAAACATGGGAGGAACCTCTGTGCTAAACAAGCTCAACGATGAATGCGGCGTCTTTGGCGTCTTTGACCGGGACGACCACGACGTGGCTTTCTTATCCTACATCGCACTCTACGCTTTGCAGCACCGCGGCCAGGAGAGCTGCGGCATCGCGGTCAACGACGACGGTGTCATCACCGCCCACAAGGACGTGGGACTGGTCCCCGACGTCTTCAATAAGGACGTGCTGGCAAAGCTGGGCAAGGGCCAGATGGCCGTGGGTCATGTGCGCTACTCCACCATGGGCAACGCCAGCCGCTCCAACGCCCAGCCCCTCTATATCCGCCACATCAAAGGCCCCATGGTACTGGCCCACAATGGCGCCTTAGTCAACGCCAGGGAGCTGCGGGAGGAGCTGGAGATGGGAGGCGCCATCTTCCACAGCACCAATGACAGCGAGGTCATCGCCTATATGATCACCAAGGAGCGGCTCCAGTGCGGCTCCATCGAAGAGGCCGTCGAGCGGGCCATGAAGCATCTGCGGGGCGCTTACAGCCTGGTCATCATGTCCCCGACCAAGCTCATCGCGGCCCGAGACCCCAACGGCTTCCGGCCGCTGTGCATGGGCACCTTGGACAATTCCACCATCTTTGCCTCCGAGAGCTGCGCGCTGGACAGCTTAGGCGCCAAATTTGTCCGTGACATCGAGCCCGGCGAAATTGTGGTAGTGGATAAGGAAGAGGAGCGCAGCATCAAGACCCACTGCGGACACAAATGCAATATGTGCGTCTTTGAATACGTCTACATCGCCCGACCCGACTCAGTCATCGAGGGCAGCAGCGTCCACGAAGCCAGACAGCGGGCGGGCGCCTATCTGGCGTTGCAGCATCCGGTGCAGGCGGACGTGGTCATCGGCGTCCCCGACTCAGGCCTCGACGCGGCGCTGGGCTTTGCCAAACAGTCCGGCATCCCCTACGGCGTGGGCTTTATCAAGAACCGCTATGTGGGCCGGACCTTCATCCAGCCCACCCAGGTGCAGCGGGAAAACGCGGTGCGCATCAAGCTCAACGCCCTGGAAGCCACGGTGCGGGGCAAGCGGGTGGTCCTCATCGACGACTCCATCGTCCGCGGCACCACCAGCGCCCGCATTGTTGATCTGCTCAAGGAGGCGGGCGCGACGGAAGTCCACATGCGGATTTCCTCGCCGCCCTTCCGCAACCCCTGCTACTTCGGCGTGGATGTGGACAGCCGGGACAAGCTCTTGGCCTGCCGGATGAGCGAGGAAGAGATGGCCCGCCACATCGGCGTGGACAGCCTGGGCTTTTTAAGCGTCGAGGACGTGCAGAAGATTGCGGGCATCCCAGGTAGCGAGTTCTGCGTAGGCTGCTTTACCGGCAATTACCCCATCGACGTGCCGGGAGAGATGCCCAAGGACAAATTTGAGCAAAAGATCAGCAAAAAACAGAAATAGAACGAGCAGGGGAGTTAATCGAACCATGAATAGTTTTAGCGACAGCTATAAAGCGGCCGGCGTCGACGTGACGGCCGGGTATAAAGCGGTAGAACTGATGAAAGAGCATGTCGCCCGCACCATGCTGCCCGGCGTTCTGTCGGGCCTGGGTGGGTTCGGCGGCCTGTTTGCGCTGGATTTGGAGGAAATTCGACACCCGGTGCTGGTGGCCGGGACCGACGGCGTGGGCACCAAGCTGAAAATCGCCTTCCTCTTAGATAAACACGATACCGTGGGCATCGACTGCGTGGCCATGTGCGTCAACGACATCATCTGCTCCGGCGCCAAACCCCAGATTTTCCTAGACTATGTGGCGGTGGGCAAGAATGTCCCCGAGCGGGTGGCCCAGATCGTGTCCGGCGTGGCGGAGGGCTGCGTCCAGGCGGGATGCGCCCTCATCGGCGGCGAGACGGCGGAGATGCCGGGCTTCTACCCCGAGGACGAGTACGACCTGGCCGGCTTCTCGGTGGGCGTTGTGGATAAGGAAAAGATTCTGGATCAGAACACCATGGAGGCGGGGGACGCCATCATCGCCCTGGGTTCCAGCGGCGTGCACTCCAACGGCTTTTCCTTGGTGCGCAAGGTCTTCGACGTGGAGAAACGGGATCTGAGCATGTATAGCGACGAGCTGGGCATGACGGTGGGCGAGGCCCTCTTGACTCCCACTAAAATCTATGTCAAACCCATTCTAGGGCTCTTGGAGTCGGTGCCGGTGCGGGCCATCGCCCACATCACCGGCGGCGGATTCTATGAAAATATTCCCCGCAGCCTCAAAGCGGGCCTGATGGCCTCCATCGAGGAAGCCAGCCTGCAAGTGCTGCCCATCTTTAAGATGATTCAGGCGGTGGGACAGATTCCGCTGCGGGACATGTACAACACCTTCAACATGGGCGTGGGTATGTGCGTCATCGTACCGGGGTCCCAAGCGGACAAGGCGGTGGAAATCCTGCGCTCTTACGGGGAAAACGCCTATGTCATCGGTGAAGTGCGCCCGGGCGAGGGAATCGAGATCAAATAAACCAGCTTTTTACTGAGCTTAACAGGCGTATGCCCCATGTGGCGGTCATGCGCTTGTTGCTTTTTCCCGCGAGGGATTATGCGGGGTAGGGGGAAAGCGGCGGATGTTTCCAACGCTTTGCCACCATCAATTCAGGAGGAATACCATGCAGAAGGTAGCGGTTTTGGTCTCGGGCGGCGGGACCAATTTGCAGGCGATTCTGGATGCCCAGTCCTCCGGCGTCATCACCGACGGCCGGGTGGTGCTGGTCGTTTCCAGTAGCCCGAAGGCCTATGCGCTGGAGCGGGCGGGCCGCGCCGGTATCGAGACGGCGGTTGTGGCCCGGAAGGACTACCCGGACTCCATTAGCTACGGCAGAAGAATCATCCAGGTCCTAAACGCCCACCAGATCGATCTGGTGGTGCTGGCCGGCTTTTTGTCCATCCTCTCCAAAGAGGTGACCGACGCCTATAAGGATCGGATCATCAACATCCACCCGGCCCTGATTCCCGCTTTTTGCGGCGAGGGCTATTATGGGCTGCGGGTCCATGAGGCGGCGCTCGATTACGGCGTCAAGGTGACGGGGGCCACCGTCCACTTTGTCAACGAGGTGGCCGACGGCGGCAAAATCATTGCCCAAAAGGCGGTGGAGGTAAGGGGGGGGGACACCCCCGAAATTTTGCAGCGCCGGGTGATGGAAGAGGCGGAATGGGAGCTTTTGCCCAAAGCGGTGCAGATGCTCTGCCAAAAAAGGGAATTGGAACAAGGGAAGAAAGGGAGTTTATGATGAAAAAAAGAGCAGTTCTCAGTGTTTCTGACAAGACGGGAATCGTGGAGTTTGCCAAGGAGCTGGAAGCCCTCGGCTATGAGATCGTATCCACCGGCGGCACGGCCCGCACCCTGAGGGAAAACGGCGTCGCCGTCACCGGCGTCTCCGACATCACCGGGTTTCCCGAGTGCCTGGACGGCCGGGTGAAAACCCTGCATCCCAAGGTCCACGCGGGTATCCTCGCTATGCGCTCCAACCCCGAGCACATGCGCCAGGTGGAGGAATTGGGCGTCACCCTCATCGACGTGGTGGCCATCAACCTCTATCCCTTCAAAGCGACCATTTTAAAGCCCGGCGTGGAGCTGGAGGAAGCCATCGAGAACATCGACATCGGCGGCCCCACCATGATTCGCGCGGCGGCCAAAAACTGGCAGGACGTGGCGGTGGTGGTGGATCCCGCCGACTATCAGACCGTCATTGACGGCATCAAGGCGGGCGGCGTCTCCAAGGAGACCAAGTTTGAGCTGGCCTACAAGGTGTTCGAGCACACCGCTTCCTACGACGCCATGATCTGCAATTACCTGAGAAAACAACTGGGCAAGGACAGCCTCCCCGACACCCTGACCATGACCTACGAAAAGGTCCAGCAGATGCGTTACGGCGAGAACCCCCATCAGAACGCCGCCTTCTATAAAGAGATCGGCAATCGGGACAACGTCCTCTCTGCCGCCAAACAGCTCCACGGCAAGGAGCTTTCCTACAATAACATCAACGATGCCAACGGAGCTTTGGACGTCATTAAGGAGTTCGGCTACGACATCCCCTGCGCGGTGGGCGTTAAGCACGCCAACCCCTGCGGCGTCGGACTGGGAGAGACGATCCTGGAAGCTTACCAGAAAGCCTACGAGGCGGACCCGGTGTCCATCTTCGGGGGCATCGTGGCTCTCAACCGGGAGGTGGACGAAGCCACCGCCACCGAACTCGCCAAAATTTTCTTGGAAATCATCATCGCCCCCTCCTTCTCCAAGGAGGCAATGGAAATCCTCACCAAGAAAAAGAACATCCGCCTCTTGGAGCTGCCGGGGCTCGCGAACCCCAACACCTCCGACATGGTAGATATGAAAAAGGTGGCGGGAGGCCTGCTGGTGCAGGAGATCGACACCAAAATCTACAATCCCCAGGATCTCAAAGTGGTCACCGACCGCGCCCCCACCGACGAGGAGATGAAGGATCTGCTCTTTGCCTGGAAGGTGGTCAAGCACACCAAATCCAATGCCATTGTGCTGGCTAAAAATGACCAGACCGTGGGCGTGGGCCCCGGCCAGACCAACCGCATCACCGCATTGGAGCTGGCGATCAAATACGGCAGCGACAAGGTCAAAGGCTCGGTGATGGCCTCCGACGCCTTCTTCCCCTTCTCCGACTGCGTGGAGGCGGCCGAAAAGGCGGGCATCACCGCCATCATCCAGCCGGGCGGTTCCATCCGCGACCAGGAGAGCATTGACGCCTGCAACAAAGCGGGCATTGCCATGCTCTTCACCGGCATGCGGCACTTTAAGCACTAAGGAGGTCGAAGTGATGAAAGTATTGATCGTAGGCTCCGGCGGCCGGGAGCACGCCATTGCGCGCAAGCTGAAGGAATCCCCCCAGGTCACGCAGCTCTACTGCTGCCCCTCCAACGCGGGCATCAATCAGATCGCGACCTCGGTGCCCGTCAAGGCCACCGACATCGACGGGGTGGTAAAGTTTGCCACGGAGAACCACATGGACATGGTGGTGGTGGCCCCCGACGATCCGCTGGTGCTGGGAATGGTGGACGCGCTGGAAGCGGCCGGCATCAAGACCTTTGGACCCCGCTCTGAGGCGGCCATGATCGAGGGGAGCAAGGTCTTCTCCAAGAACCTGATGAAAAAGTATCACATCCCCACAGCGGCCTATGAAGTATTTCACGACGCAAAAAGCGCCCTTGACTATATTAAGGAGAAAAACGAGTTCCCGGTGGTCATCAAGGCCGACGGGCTGGCGCTGGGCAAGGGCGTCATCATCGCACAGACCCTGGCCGACGCTGAGGACGGGATTCAGTCCATCATGGAGGACAAAATTTTCGGCGCTTCGGGCAATCAGGTGGTGGTGGAAGAATTCCTCACCGGTCCCGAGGTATCGGTGCTGGCCTTCACCGACTCCAAGACCATGGCGCCCATGGTCTCCTCCATGGACCATAAGCGCATCGGGGACGGGGACACCGGCCCCAACACAGGCGGCATGGGGACCATTGCCCCCAACCCCTACTACACCCCGGAGATGGCCGAGCGCTGCATGAAAGAGATTTTTCTGCCCACCATGGAGGCCATGAACAAGGAGGGCCGTCCCTTTAAGGGATGCCTCTACTTTGGGCTGATGCTCACACCCAAGGGTCCCTATGTCATTGAGTACAACTGCCGCTTCGGCGACCCGGAGACCCAGGTTGTCCTGCCGCTGCTCAAAACCGACCTGTACGAGATCTTCGACGCCATCCATGAGGAGCGCCTGGGAGAATTGCAGGTGGAGTGGGAGGACAAAGCCGCGGCCTGCGTCATCATGGCGTCGGGCGGCTACCCGAAAAAGTACGAGACCGGCAAGGAGATCACGGGGCTTGCCACGGTGGAACAACTCCCCGATATCACCGTCTTCCACGCGGGAACGGCCGGCAAGGACGGCAGGCTCGTGACCGCCGGCGGACGGGTGCTGGGCGTGACCGCCGTCGGGGACGGCTTGGAGAACGCCCTTGACAAAGCCTACCAGGCGGTGGAGCGCATCCATTTTGACGGGGCCCACTTCCGCAAAGATATCGGCCGGGTCAAGAGATAATTGCCGTAGCGCAGACAAAGCGGATGGGACCCAAAGGTCCCATCCGCTTTTTAAGAGGAGGAGCAACTATGAAAATATCACTACTCTATTATAGCAAAACCGGCCGGACGCGTGACATCGCCCAGGCTATTTTGGAGGGGATTTTGGAGGAGGCGCCCGAATGCGAAGTCCGGGCCTTCCCTCTGGACGCCATCGAAGACGCGTTTCTCTCTCAAAGCCAGGCGGTGGTTTTCGGCACCCCCACCTATTACGCCAACACCTGCTGGCAGGTGAAAAAATGGTTCGATGAGTCCCACCGCTACCGGCTGGAAGGAAAGCTGGGAGCCGTCTTTGCCACCGCCGACTATATCCAGGGCGGGGCGGACACCGCCATCATGAACATCATCGGTCACATGCTGGTCAAAGGGATGCTGGTCTACTCGGGCGGCTCGGCCCTGGGCCAGCCCTATCTGCACCTGGGCTGTGTGGTGGTCAAAGACCAGGTGGAAACGGGTAAGGCCCAGGCTAAAGTCTTTGGCCGGCGCATTGCCGCCAAGGCAAACGCCCTCTTCGGAGCGGGGGAGAAAGCATGAGGCGCCGGGAGCGGGAGGTGACCGACCCCGCGACCATCCGGGCGATATTGGAGGAGTGCGACGTCTGCCATCTGGGCCTTGTGGACGACGGCCGGGCCTATGTGGTTCCGCTCAACTTCGGCTATTCGCTGGAGGACGGGGAACTCACCCTCTATTTCCATTGTGCCAAGCAGGGAAGAAAACTCGACATCCTGAGAAAGAATCCCCAGGTGTCCTTTGCCATCGACCGGCCCTATCGCCTCATCACCGGCCCCAATGCCTGCGATTATACCATGACCTTTGGAAGCGTTTTGGGGGAGGGGACGGCCAGAATTGTGGAGGACCCGGCGGAGAAAAGGGCCATGCTCTTTTGCCTGATGCGAAAGTTTACAAGGGAGGAACTACCACTGCCCGAAAAAAATCTGACCGGCGTGACGGTAATAGAAGTGAAGGCTTTTAGCTTTACAGCAAAGAAAAACGGCTAGGAAGAAAGGAAATAGAAGATGAGCGAATTTATGACACCGCCCAACCATGTGAATTTCAAAGCCAAGAAGCTGTTTGGGGAGATGGGGAAGATTCTCGACGGCGCCATCGCCTATATCGATGTAAACGGCGGCGGCCCCACCGAACTACACACCCATGCCCACAGCCACCTGTTCATCGTCACCCAGGGAGAGGCGAAAATCCAGCTGGATACCGAGGAAGTCATCGTGAAGAAGGACGAGAGCTTCTTAGTGGATGGACAGGTCCCCCACGCGGTCTGGAACCACAGCGAGGAAGAGACGGTGATGATCGGCATTTCCGTCAAATAGTTCCCGCAGGCAGTGTTCTTTGTCTTAAAAACCAAATATTTTTCTTCCCCTGTGGGCAAACTAACCCACAGAATATGGGGGAGGTGATACCCGTGGCAAAACGGGTGGTTGGCATTCTCAGCGTTTTGATTTTGCTTTTTAGTCTCATCTTTTTCCGCATCTTTTCGCTGACAACGCAGGATACTCTGGCCATGGCGGCCGACAAACAAAGCTCTTATCTGCTGGAGGTGGGGCAGTCCCGCGGCATGATCTATGACACCTATGGAAGACCCCTCGTCAATACGTCGGTGGACCATATTGCCGCCGTGGTTCCCACGCCGGAATCCATCACGGCGCTGACGTCTCTTTTGCGGGGACAAAAGCGCAGCTATGTGGTGGAAAAGGGGGAGGACAATCTCCCCTTCACCGTCAATATCGGGTACCTGGATGTAGACTGCGGCGACATCACGATTTTTGACCAGCCGGACCGGTATGGCTCGGAGAATTTCTGCCGCCATGTCATCGGTTACCTGGACAGCGAGGGCCACGGGGTGGACGGCTTGGAAAAGGTCTTCGACGACGTTCTCTCCCAGAGCACCAAGACCACCTCGGCGCGCTACCAGGTGGACGCCCTGGGTCGGGCGCTCTCGGGAAGCCAGCTGGAAGTGGTGGAGGAGGGTAGCGACAAAAAGGGCGTCATGCTGACCATCGACCGGGACATCCAGCGCATCGCCCAAAACGCGGCCCGCAAGGGCATTGAAAAGGGCGCGGTGGTGGTGATGGACACGGCCACCGGGGAAATCAAGGCTCTGGTCAGCGTCCCGAGCTACGACGCGGAAAATGTGGGGGCGTCCCTGAGCGACGAGCGGGGCCCCCTCATCAACCGGACCATGACCCCCTATAACGTGGGCTCCACCTTCAAGCTTTTGGTGTGCGCGGCGGCGCTGGAAAAGGGAATTTCTCCCGATACCACCTTTGAATGCAAGGGGGCCATCGACATCCAGGGCCAAATCTTCCACTGTCACAACCTGGCCGGACACGGATATTCCGACATGAACCGGGCGGTGGAGGTTTCCTGCAACCCCTATTTTATCCAACTGGCCCTCCAGGTGGGGTATGAGGACATCGCCAAAATGGCCGACGCCATGGGACTCGGCAAGGAGGACATCTTTTACACCGATTACGCCTCGGCGGCGGGCCATATGACCACCGCGGACGAAATAAAAAATGAGGCGACGCTGGCAAACCTGGGCTTTGGCCAGGGCACCCTGATGGCCACGCCCATCCAGATCGCCAAACTCATCAGCGCTATCGCCAACGGCGGTTACGCGGTGACGCCCAGTCTTGTGAGGGGCGTCACCGACAGCGAGGGCAAGGAATTGGAGGAGGCCATGGACATCTTGGAGCCCACCCGCATCATGAGCGCGGAGACGGCCGGTAAGGTGCAGAACTTCATGATCAACGTGGTGGACGAGGGCAGCGGTAAGAAGGCGAAGCCCGACTACTGCGTGGCGGGGGGCAAGACGGCCTCGGCCCAGACGGGCATGTTCCAAAATGGGGAGGAGCTCATTCACGCATGGTTCTCCGGTTTCTGCGATGTGGGGGAGCACCGGTATGCCATCGTGGTGCTCTGCGAGGAAAAGGAGTCGGGCGGCGACTTCGCGGCCCCCGTTTTTAAAGAGATCGCCGATTCCATGGAAAAAAACCACGTCGGTTAGCGGCGCGCTCCCATCGTCCTTTTCCAAAGAATGGTCGATTTCGCTTGAAATTCCAGGCGAGATCGTTTATAATTTGAACCATCCTACAGGACAATAGAGGAATGAGGTGGGAAGCATGGCGGAAAATAAAGGGTACCGCATTACGACGGACAACAATGTGGACCTGCCGGACTCCTATTTGAAGGAGCACAATCTGGCAGTCACCTATTTTACCTATACCATCGACGATGTGGCTTATTCCAGCGACGATCCCAACATGGGCATCCACGAATTTTACGACAAGATGCGCGGGGGTTCGGTCGTCAAAACCCAGCAGATCAATCCGGACCAGGCCATCGACTTTTTTAGAACCTATCTTCAAGAGGGATATGATCTTTTGCATGTGGCCTTTTCATCGGGGCTCAGCGGCACGTTTAACAACATGCGTCTGGCGTGGGACGATCTGCGCGAGGAGTTCCCCGAGCGCAAGGTGATTGTGGTCGACTCCCTGTGCGCCTCCATGGGCCAGGGGCTTTTGGTGCACAAGGCGCTGGAGCTGCAAAAGGAAGGCAAGTCCATGGAAGAGGTGGCCCGGTGGCTGGAAGAAAACCGGCTGCACCTGTGCCACAACTTCACGGTAGAGGATTTAGCCTATCTCCACCGGGGCGGCCGGATTTCCAAGACCACGGCGGTGGTGGGCACCATGCTTGGCATCAAGCCCGTTCTCCACGTGGACGACGCGGGCAAGCTGGTACCGGAGGGCAAAATCCGGGGTCGGAAGCAGTCGCTGATCGCCTTGGTGGACAATATGGAGCGAAAGCTGGGCGGATATCAAAACGACGTGGTCTTCATCTCCCACGGGGACTGCGAGGAAGACGCCCTGTTTGTCAAGGACTTGGTGGAAAAGCGCTTCGGCATCAAAGCTTTTGTCATGGGCTACATCAGTCCCATCATCGGCGCCCATTCGGGGCCGGGCACCGTGGCCCTCTTCTTTATGGGGGAGACAAGATAAACTGTATAGGCAATTGCCGCCGCAATTTGCGGCGGCTTTTTTGCGCCCATTTTTCCCTATCCCTCATTTTTTACGCAAAGATGCGCACACTAAAGTGAGAAGATCAGCGCAATCGCGCTGGAAATTTTCCGAAAGGAAGGGTGCTATGGACGAAAAGAAGATTCGGCTGCAGGTGACGGGCATGACCTGCGCCGCCTGCGCAGTATCCAGTGAAAAGGCCATCCGCCGGGTGCCGGGCGTCATCGAGGCCACGGTGAACCTGGCCACCAACACGGCCACGGTGCGGATGCGGGGGGAACTCAAAGACAGCGAGATCGTCCGGGCTATCGAGAAAGTGGGCTTCGGCGCCACCATCCTCACCGACGAGGAAACCGGGCTGGGCGCCGAGAAGAGCCGGTTTCGCTCCTGGGAAATTGCCGTGGCGCTCATTCTGGGGCTTTTTACCCTCTATATCGGCATGTCCCACATGCTGCCGTTCCCACTTTGGCTGCCCTCCATCATTGACGCGGCAGAACACCCGTTTAACTTCGGCCTCATCCAACTTATCTTCACCTTGCCCATTTTGATCGCGGGGCGCAGCTTCTTTATAAACGGCGCCAAGAATCTTGTGCGGCTTCACCCCAACATGGATTCCCTGGTGGCCATCGGTACGGGGAGCGCCTTTCTATACAGCCTTTACTACCTCTGGCGCATTTACGAGGGGGACGCCCACGCGGTGCACAACCTCTATTTTGAGTCGGCGGCCGTGGTGGTGGCTTTGGTGCTGCTGGGCAAATTCCTCGAGGAGCGCAGCAAAAACCAGGCCCGTTCCGCCATCAAATCCCTGGTCTCCATGATTCCTCAGACCGCCGTGGTCATCCGGGAGGAGGGGGAAGTGGAGGTCCCCGCCGGGGAAGTCCAGGTGGGGGACAAGGTGGTGGTCAAGCCCGGCGGCCGCATCCCAGTGGACGCCGTGGTGCTCTCGGGGGAAGCGGCGGTGGATGAATCCATGCTCACCGGGGAGAGCCTCCCCGTCTTCAAGGAGCCGGAATCCAAGGTGTCAGGCGGCACCATCTGCAAAGACGGACATCTGGTCCTGAGAGCCACCGGCGTGGGCGGGGACACCGCCATCTCCCAGGTGCTCAAGCTCGTCACCGAGGCCCAGAACCGCAAGGCCCCTGCGGCCCGCCTCGCCGACCAGATTTCCGGCATCTTTGTGCCGGCGGTCATCGTCATCGCCGTTGTCAGCGCCGTCATCTGGTGGCTGGTTGGAGAGGACCTCCACTTTATTATCAATGTCTTTGTTTCTGTATTGGTGGTGGCCTGCCCCTGCTCCCTGGGACTGGCGACCCCCATCGCTGTCATGGCCGGGTCGGGCCGGGGGGCATCTTTGGGCATCCTCTACCGGGGCGGCGACGTGATGGAGGCCGCCGCCAAGGTGGACACGGTGCTCTTTGACAAAACCGGCACCATCACGAAGGGGGAGCTGGCCATCCATTCCATCCTCCCGATGGCGGGGGTGAGGGAAGAGGAGGTCATGCGTCTGACGGTCTGGGCCGAATACGGCTCCCAGCACCCCATCGCGGAGGCCGTCGCCCGGTACGCGGCAGAGCATGAAATCCAGGTGCATCCGCCCAGGAACACCAAGACGGTAGCGGGCCGGGGCATCATCGCCGAATATGAGGACATGACCATCACGGCGGGGACGCTCAAGTTGCTGGCGGGCCGGCAAATCGAGATTAGGGAAGAGTCCCTTCCGGAAATACCAGACGGCTGCACGGCCATCTATCTGGCCCGGGACAAAGAGGTGCTGGGCGCGGTAGCCCTCTCCGACACCATTAAGGAGGACGCGGCCCACGCGGTGAGCCTCCTAAAGGAGATGGGGGTGGAGACGGCCATGATCACCGGGGACAACGCCAAGGCGGCCGGTCTCATCGCCAAGCAGGCGGGACTCAGCCGGATACTGGCCAACGTCCTGCCCGGGGACAAGGCCGGGGAGGTCCAGCGCCTTAAAGAACAGGGTAGGCGGGTGGCCATGACCGGCGACGGCATCAACGACGCCCCCGCTCTTGCCGCCGCCGATGTGGGCATCTCCGTCTTCGGCGGCACCGACGTTTCCGCCGAGTCCTCCGGCATCATTCTCATGCGGGAGGAGCTGACCTCGGTGGTGGACGCCCTGTCCCTCTCCCGCAAGACCCTGCGGATTATCAGAGAGAATCTGTTCTGGGCCTTTATTTATAACACCATCGGCATTCCCATCGCGGCGGGCGTGCTCTACGCGTTTGGGGGGCCTCTGCTCTCTCCGGTGTTCGCCGGAGCGGCCATGGCGCTCTCCTCGGTGTCGGTGGTGCTCAATTCCCTGCGTCTCTCGCGTTTTCAAAGGGTAGACAATCAGAAAGGATGAAGAAAATGAAAGAAAGATTTATTGTGGACGGTATGAGCTGCAGCGCCTGCTCCCGCAGAATTGAAGAAGGTCTCAAAAAGCTCCAGGGAGTCCGGGAGGTGGAAGTCCACCTCGACGCCAAGACCGTGGTGGTGTCCGGCGACAGCTTGGACCAGCGCGTTCTTAAAAACGAAATCGAAGCGCTGGGCTACGACGTGGCCGTCATGTCCTAAGTCGCAAAGAGCTTAAAAAACGCAGCCGCGTCATGCGGCTGCGTTTTTTTTGAGTGTGTACGTTTTCTGCTGTGCCCCAATAGAAATCAATTGTTCCTCAGGATAAAATAATGACATGAAAGGGGCCGGTTGACAATTCTGCTCGCTGCTCTTAGAATGGAAATAGTTATCCTTTTGCTCTCAAACGCCTAAGGCAGACAATTTGAACTCATTAGAAGCGAGGTATGATACGATGGCGCTTCATCTTGCAGGATGGAATGTTGTGTTGGATTCCGATAAAGCGGACGAGCTGTCTGCATTTTACGAAAAATTGTTGGGCTGGACCCGATTCAAAGGCGAGGAATATACAGTCCTGGTCAATCTAGAACAAGAAGGGATACCCACTTGGATTACCATTCAACAGGTGGATGACTATGTCCCGCCCGTTTGGCCTGCGACAAAAGAGGAGCAACAACAAATGGCCCATTTAGATTTTCATGTTTTAGATGTGGAAATAGGTGTCCAGCATGCCCTAGCGTGTGGGGCAACCCTGTCGGAAATCCAATTCGATGATCGTTGGCGGGTCATGATTGATCCCGCGGGCCATCCGTTTTGTATACTCCCTCCCATCATGCCTTGGAAGTAAGGGCTAAAAGCCCAGTTCCCATCGCCGCCCCGCTCTACAAAACCGCGCTGTTCTGGTTATGCCGGCGGATACGTGGGAAAATGGTCATTTTATGCGGATTTGCGGAGCGTGCCTATGACGCGCAGACTTGTGACACCAAAAAATAAAAGTCAATGCGCAGGGCATTCGCGTTAAGCGCTCCGCCCTCAATGCGCAAAAAAAATAGCCGCTTTGCGGCTATTTTTATGCACCTGGTTTTTAAAAGGCAACCTTGACGATGGAGCCGTATTTTTCCTCAATAAACTTCTTGGACTCTTCAGAGCGCAGGGCGTCGGCCAGGAGTTTGATGTCCTCCCGGTTCTCGTCGCCGGTGTGGACCGCGAGAATGTTGACATATTTCTGGGCGGCCTCGGTGCTGTCTTCCTCGGTGACCAGGACTTTGTCGATGAGGCCCGCTTCTAGCGCGTAGTTACCGTTGATGACGGCGATGTCCACATCGCCCAGGGTGCGGGGCACCTGAGCCGCCTCGATTTCGGTAAATTTGAAATTGTGAGGGTTCTCGGCGATATCGTTGACGGTGGCGGTCACATCCGCGCCGTCCTCCAGCTTGATCAGGCCGCTCGCCTCCAGGAGAAGGAGCGCCCGGGTCTCATTGGTCGGGTCGTTGGGAACAGCCACCTCGGCGCCGTCCTTGAGCGCCCCAAGATCGGTGAGCTTTTCGCTGTAAATGCCCATCAGCTCATAGTGAATGTTGGCGGCCACAGAAAGCTGGGTCCCCTTTTCGGCGTTAAACTTTTCCAGATAGGGGCCGTGCTGGAAGTAGTTGGCGTCCAAGTCCCCCTGGTCCAGCGCCGTGTTGGGCATGACATAGTCGGTAAATTCCACGATCTGCAGGTCAATTCCCTTTTCGGCCAGCAGAGGCTTGATATTTTCTAAAATTTCAGCGTGGGGGGAGGGATTGGCGCCCACCTTGAGCACCTTGAGGCTTTCTCCGCCGGAGGCGGAGGAGGATTCCTCCTTTGCTCCGCAGGAGGCGAGGGCAAAAACAAGGACCAGAGCCAAGAGACCTGCTAAAATTTTCTTGGTTGCTTTCATAGGTAGTTCCTCTCTTTCTTTATCGGTTTCGTTTGTCGATTTTGTTGGCGGCCAGGTTAAAGATGCACTGAATGACCTGGACGATGATGACAAGCAAAATGATCGTGATAATCATGATGTCGCTTTGATAGCGGTGGTAGCCGTAGCGGATGGCGATGTCGCCCAGTCCTCCCGCGCCCACGCAGCCGGCCATGGCCGAGTAGCCGATGAGGGTGATGGTGGTGATGGAACCGCCCCGGATGAGGGAGGGGATGGCCTCGGGGAGAAGCACCTTATAGATAATTTGCCAGTTGGAAGCGCCCATGGTTTTGGCGGCCTCCACAATGCCGGAATCCAGTTCCTCCAAGGACTGCTCTACCAGTCGGGCGATAAAGGGCGCGGCGGCGATGACCAGCGGCACGATGGCCGCGGTGGGGCCGATGGTCCGGCCGATGACGAACTTCGTAAAGGGAATCAGGGCCACAATCAGGATGATGAAGGGGATGGAGCGGCCGATATTGACAATCCAGCCCAAGACCATGTTGAGCTTGCGGCAGGGTTTGATGCCGTTTCTGCCGGTAATGACGGTGAGGATGCCCAGAGGCAGGCCGATGAGATAGGCAAAGAGGGTGGAGAGAAGGGTCATATATAAGGTGCCTCCGATGCCTTCGAGCAGCATGAAAATAATCTTCGTAGTCACTACCGGTCACCTCCTTGCGTCTGGCCCAAGAGAAGACGGGTGATGTCGCTCTTGGGATGCTCCAACACTTCGCTGGTTTCGCCCATTTCAATAAGATTGCTGTTATCGATGACGGCCACTCGGTTGCAGATGGCCCGCACCACCCCGATCTCGTGGGTGATGATGAGGATGGTGACTCCCAGCTCTTTATTGATCTCCTTGAGTAGGTCCAGGATGGAGCGGGTGGTCAGGGAGTCGAGGGCGGAGGTCGGCTCGTCGCAGAGTAGGAGCTTGGGCTTGACCGCCAGGGCCCGGGCGATGGCCACCCGCTGTTTCTGCCCGCCGGAGAGCTGGGAGGGATAGGCCTGGGCCTTGTCGGAGAGGCCCACCAGCTCTAAAAGTTCCATAGCGCGCTTTAGAGCCGCCTCCTTGGGCATTCGTCCGATCTCCAGTGGGAACATAACGTTTTTGATGACCGTGCGCTGCATGAGCAGGTTGTAGCCTTGGAAGATGACACCGATTTCCCGGCGCATCTTGATGAGCGCCGCGTTCTTGAGCCCCTGGACCGGCTGCCCGTCGATGGAGATGGTGCCGGCGGTGGGCTGCTCTAGGAGAGCGATGCAGCGCAGTAATGTGCTTTTTCCCGCACCGCTCATACCGATGACGCCGAAGATGTCCCGGTCGGCGATGGAAAGATTGATGTTGTCCAGCGCCCGGATGCTGCCGTCGGCGCCAAAGACTTTGGTGAGACCAGTAATTTCGATCATATTTTTCACCGTCCACTTTCTGCTACATGGGCAAGATTTTCGGTTGGATATGTGTTGGGAATGGTTCTTCATCGGAGCGGGTAAGGGTTCTTTCGCCCCAGTTTTCCCGACCGCCGGAAGAACGGGGCGCCGAAGGAGCTCCGCTTTCGGGCACCCCAGGGCACAATACAAAAAAGCTCCCGCCGCCGGATTATGCATCCGAGGACGAGAGCCATCGCTTCGTGTTACCACCTCTGTTTGCCGTCGGACTCACATCCGGCAGCCTCATCAGGTACGGCGAAAAAATCCGCTTATACCATCTCGCTTTAACGGGCGAATGCGTCGCAGCCTGGCAATGATGCGTCGGTGCGCAGCTCCGAGACCATGTTCAGCAAAACAATCTTCCTGCCCGTTCTCAGCCTACCGGACTCTCTGTGAGGGTTCTTTTGCCTACTCTTCTCTTCACAGCCTTTGTGGTTATTGCCATCATTCTACCCTATTTTCTCCCTTTCGTCAACAGAAATTTTGCGAGGAAATTTTGGGCGGTTTCCGCGCCCTCCTGGGAGGCACAAAAAATGGTGTCGGATATAGGAAAAAAATTGAAGACTTTCTTCATGTAAAGTTAAGACTTCCGTAAGATTAAGTAAGAGAATGTTTATTGTTTTCGCCCCCTATTTCCTCTATGATGGGATTAGCAAAAACGAAAATAACAGGCGGAAGGGATGCTTTCCGCATGAGGAAAAGAGGAAAACGGCATGCTTTCCATCATTCAAGGCGTCAACCTGACCATCTGCGTCATCTTCACAGCCTGCTATTCCTATCAAATGGTTTATGCGGTGCTCAGTCTGTTTTTGCGCCCCAAGAAGTATGAGGCCAAGGAGGAGCATCGTTATGCCGTCCTCATCCCCGCGCGCAATGAGCGCTCGGTGCTGCCGGGGCTCATCGAAAGCATCCGGAAGCAGAATTATCCCCAGGAGCTCATCGACCTGTATGTGGTGGCCGACAACTGCACCGACGATACGGCCCAAGTGGTGCGCCGGGCCGGGGCAAAAGTCTTCGAGCGATTTAATCAGCGCCTGGTGGGGAAGGGCTATGCCCTCCACGATCTGTTTAACGAGATGAAACAGGACGGCGTTTTAGAAAAATACGACGGCTTCTTTGTCTTTGACGCGGACAACCTCCTGGATGAAAACTACATCCGGGAGATGAACAAGGTCTTTGACAGCGGCTACCGGGTGGTGACCAGCTACCGCAACTCCAAAAACTACGATTCCAACTGGATTTCCGCCGGATATTCCCTGTGGTTTCTCAGAGAGGCCAAATTCCTCAACCACGTCCGGATGCGCCTGCACACCAGCTGCGCCATTTCGGGCACCGGATTCCTCATCCACCGGGACATCGTGGAGAGAAATGGCGGCTGGAAGCACTATCTGCTCACCGAGGACATCGAGTTTACCGTAGACAGCGTGCTGCAGGGCGAAAAAATTGGCTACTGCGCCACGGCCAAGCTCTACGACGAGCAGCCCATCGCCTTCAAGCAGTCCTGGAACCAGCGCCTGCGCTGGGCCAAGGGCAGCTACCAGGTCTTCGGACATTACGGCGGTGCCCTAGTCAAGCAGGCGGTGAAAAAGCGCAGCTTCTCCTGCTACGACATGATCATGAATGTATCTCCAGCCATGTTCGTCACCTTCGCGAGCCTTTTATTTAACGGCATTTTCTGTATCGTGGGCATCTTTAATCTGCGTGTGGCGCCCCAGATCATCCCGGCCACCCTCCTTGCCATCGCCGGGTCCTGTCTCAACGTCTATCTGCTGGCCTTTGTCATGGGGACGCTCACCACCCTCACCGAATGGAAGGAAATTCATTGCCCCACGGGGAAAAAGATTTTCTATCTCTTTACTTTCCCGCTGTTTATGATGACCTATATCCCCATCGCGGTCTGCGCCCTCTTCCAGAAGATCACCTGGAAGCCCATCGAGCATACCGTCGTCAAAACCATCGAGGACTTTCAGTCTTGAAGATAAAAAGAGTACGCCGTTTAGGCGTGCTCTTTTTTTACTTCTTGTGATCGTGACTAATGCTGAGGTTTATTTTTTGTTCAAAGTGTGATATACTAAACTTACATCAGAGTTTTCGTTCTGCCGCACCTCGCTCGTACTGCCCATGAAAATGAAGGGCCGGTGGCAGGAAGGACTTACCAAAAACTCGGTTAATATCAGATCGGGATTCGGCTCCCGAAGACAAGACGCCGCAGGATGAGAGCTGCGGTGGGCAGACGTCTGTCTGGAAAGATTAGGTAAATATAAGCATGAAATTTGAACAACTGCATCTCATTACGCCGCTACTTCGGGCGGTAGAACAGGAAGGATACGAAACACCATCCCCCATCCAGGAAAAAGCGATCCCCGGCGCGCTGGAAGGCCGGGACATCCTGGGATGCGCCCAGACCGGTACAGGAAAGACGGCCGCCTTTGCGCTTCCCATTCTCCAACGCCTCGCCCCACATGCCAAGGAGCAGGGCAGACGCCCTATCCGTGCGCTGGTACTGACTCCCACCCGGGAGTTGGCGTTGCAAATCTACGAAAACTTTTGCGGTTACGGCCGTCATCTGCGCCTGCGCAGCGCGGTGATTTTCGGCGGCGTTTCCCAGGTGCCCCAGGTGGAGGCCCTGCGCCGCGGAGTGGACATTCTGGTGGCCACGCCGGGTAGGCTGTGGGATCTAATGAACCAGGGACACATTCGTTTGGACGCGGTGGAAATCTTTGTGCTGGACGAAGCCGACCGGATGCTGGACATGGGCTTTGTCAACGATGTCAAAAAGATCGTGGCCAAGCTTCCGCAAAAGAAGCAAACCCTGTTTTTCTCGGCCACCATGCCCAGAGAGATTCAGGAGCTTGTTTCCTCGCTGCTGACTAACCCCATCCGGGTGGAAGTGACACCCCAAGCTACCACGGTGGAGCTCATTGACCAGTCGGTGTATTTTGTGGATAAGGCCAACAAGCGCCGCTTATTGACCCACTTGCTTCGGGATGACAAGGTCACGTCGGCGTTGGTCTTTACCCGTACCAAGCACGGCGCGGACCGTGTGGTCCGGGAACTAGGCCGGGACAAAATTAATGCCCAGGCCATCCACGGCAATAAGTCCCAGAACGCCAGGCAGCAGGCGCTGCAAAACTTTAAAAGCGGGAAAATCCGGGTGCTGGTGGCCACCGATATCGCCGCACGTGGCATCGACGTGGAGGAACTCTCCCACGTGTTTAACTACGATTTGCCCAACATCCCCGAGACCTATGTCCATCGCATCGGACGCACCGGCCGCGCGGGGCTCAGCGGCACGGCCATCTCTTTTTGTGACTATGAGGAAAAGGCATATCTGAGCGATATCGAAAAGCTCATCGGCAAACCGGTGCCGGTGGTAGAGGATCATCCCTATCCCATGCAGGTCTTTGAGGTGGCTCCCAATCAGGAACGGGGCCAGCGGAGACCGTCCCATCAGCAGGGGAGACAACAGCCGGACGGGAAAGGGAAAAGCGCCCAGGAGGGGAGACGCCCCGCGCAAAGACCGGCGGCTCCCAGACAGAATAACCCCGTCAAGGCGGCACGGCCGTCTCAGCAGAGCGTTAAGGAGCCGGCATCCCAGGCGCCGCATCAAAATAAGCGGCAGAATGATGCCGCTCATGCGCCCAAAGCAGCAAACGCACAACGGAACCGGTCCAGTCAGGATCGGGGACGCGGCGGCAGAAACGGTGGAAGCCGTTCTATACGCCTGCCCAAGAACTTTGCGGAAGGGGTCATCACCCGTCCCAATCCCTGGGGGGATATTTTCTCCAAATAGGGAGATTTGGCGGGGAAACTGCCGTCATCATAATAATTTTGCAGAGAAAAAAGCCGCATTTCTTGCGGTTTTTTTACTTTTTTCTCCCTCGTGTTGACTTTTTTTCGCCTACATATTATGCTAATAAAAGTAAGATCGCTATTTTACCATGTAGGGAGAATAACATGCTTTTTGAAGAGATAGACAAAAGAGGAAAACCGGTCCTCCTCCTGCTTCACGGCGGCGGTCTGTCCAGCTGGGAATGGATGCCCCATATAGAGATCCTGCGGGGGAACTATGACCTGGTGGCGGTTACCATCGACGGCCACGGTGAGGATGTGGAGACACCTTTTGTATCCATAGAAGACAGCGCGAAAAAGCTCATTAGATATATTGATAAGGAGCAGGATGGCCAGGTGTTTGGCATCTGCGGCTTCTGTCTGGGAGGGCAGATCGCGGTGCAAGCGCTTTCGGAGCGCCCCCACTTGTGCAAATGTGTGGTATTGGAAAGCGTCAATATTGCCAGTAGCGAAAAAAGGGCTTCCAGGAGCATCAAGATGATGCACACTTGTTACCCTCTTTTGCAGCAAAGGTGGTTTGCCAAGATTCAGTCGAGCCAATATCAGGTAGCCAAGGAGAACGCCGAGGACTTTTACCAGAATGTTAACGGCATGAAAGTGGAAAGCCTGGAGAATGTCTATCAGTCCAGCCTGACCTTTGCCATCCCTCCCACTTATAAAAACTGCACGGCCAAAGCGCTGGTACTGTGCGGGTCCAAGGAGCGGGCGGATATGCAGGAATCCTGCCGCTTGCTTTCCAGTGCCAAGGTGGACAGCATGCTCAAAATCGTAGAAAAGGCCCGCCATGGTTTGAGCATGAAGGACCCGGAAGCCTATTTGGAAATTGTACAGCGTTTTTTCCACACCGTCCGGTAAATGAGAGAAAAATAGCCGCTAGAAAGCGGCTATTTTAGCGCAAAAAGGGTGGAACTAGCGCGAAGGGGGAGGCTCTCGTGCACCATTCTGGGACGCCGGATGCATGTGGGAAAGACGGCAGGCACCGGGATGGTATTATGGGGCTGGCCTTCTCACTGCTAGGCGAATGCTTCCTTTGTCTCCAATGGAGCGTAAAGGAAGCGGAAAACCATTGCAATGACCGCCGGGATATGATAAAATATTTTGTAATGCTTTTTTGAAAGGACGAGGAACCAATGTCAGGACATTCCAAGTGGAGCAACATCAAGAGAAAAAAGGAAAAAACCGATAGCCAGCGGGCCAAAATCTTTACCAAAATCGGCAGAGAGATCAGCGTGGCTGTCAGAGAGGCGGGCCCTGACCCCGAAAGCAACGGCAAGCTGCGCGATTTGATTGCAAAAGCCAAGTCCAATAACGTCCCCAACGACAATATCGACAGAATCATCAAAAAAGCGGCGGGCGGCGGCGAGAAAAACGATTATATCGACATCGTCTACGAGGGTTATGGTCCTTGTGGCGTGGCGGTGATCGTGGAAGCGCTCACCGATAACCGCAACCGTACGGCTGGTGATCTGCGCCACTATTTTGATAAATTCGGTGGAAACTTGGGCCAAAACGGCTGTGTTTCCTTTATGTTCGCCCAAAAGGGCGTCATTGTCATCGACAATGAGGACAACAAGCTGGATGAGGAAAAGGTCATGGAGGACTGCTTTGATGCGGGAGCCGTGGACTTTAGTTTTGAGGATGACACAGTGGAAATCTTTGCCGATCCGGGAGAACTGCGGGACGTCAGAGAGGCGCTGGAAAAGAAGGGTTACTCCTTTATCTCCGCCGAAGTGGAGATGATCCCCTCCACCTATACCCGCATCGACGACCCGGAACTGATGGTCAAAATGCAGCGGCTTTTGGAGCATTTAGACGATAACGACGATGTGCAGAACGTTTGGCACAACTGGGAAAATGAAGACGAGCTGGAAGAGGAATAGTTTTTTATCCAATGACGCCCGGAAGGATGGCCTTCCGGGCGTTTCTTTTATAAAATATCCTCCGAAATGAAAGAGCGGAACCCGGTGCTTGCAGATAAACTCGGCTGCATCAGGAAAAGAAAGAAGAAACTAAGAACAAGATGTGAAAAAATATCGCAGAATTTCTCTGGCAACTTGCAAGAGTGGTAAAAAAAAGGTATGATATAACTAAATAGGTCTGTTTAAAAAAACAGACTTGTAGATGAACAAAATGAGACGGTGAAATGCACTGATAATTCGTGGAGAAATAGATGGGGACCATAAGAGCGGTCCCAACCAAACGTGTACTATCGTTATTTTCAATCGGGAGTGATGAGCGGTATGAAAAATAGCCAACTGACCCTGTGTCCGAACTGCCAGAATATCCTGGATGAGTCCGGGCATTGCAGTGAATGCGGATATACCTCCAATGAGCGTCTTTCCCCCCTGGTGAGCGGTTTCCTGCTCAAGGACCGCTATATTATCCAGGAGGTACAGAGCTCCAATTCTGAGGGTTTTACATATGTAGGACATGACAACGACGCCGATACGACGGTGATGATCCGGGAATACCTGCCGGCCAACCTCTGCAAGCGCAACTTAGACGACGGCATCGTCGTGGTCACCACCGGCAGAGAGGCTCAGTACAAGGCCCTGATGATGGACTTTATCGACCTCAACAAGGGCATCAAAAAGCTCCATGGCATGGAGTGCATCGTTCCACTGCTCGACCTGTTCGGTCAGAATAACACGGCCTACGCCGTCTATCAGCGCATCAAGACCATCACCTTGGATGAACTCATTACCCGTGCGGGCGGCAAGGTCAAATGGGAACAAATCAGCCAATCCATGATGACGCTGCTCAATACCCTCTCCGCCGTCCATGAACTGGGCATCATCCACCGAGGGCTCTCGCCGGAGAATATTCTGATCGACCCCTCCGGCAATCTGTGGATTTCCGCCTTCTGCACTCCTTCGGCGCGGACCGAGGGCAGCGAGCTGGGCGCCCAGCTCTACAAGGGGTACAGCGCCCCGGAACAGTATTCCCTCAACGGCTGGCAGGGGACCTGGACGGACATCTATGCCGTCGCGGCGGTGATATACCGGGCGATCACCGGCATTATTCCCCCCCTTTCCACCGACCGGGAGAAGATGTCCCGCCTGCCGTCGGCCATGGATGTGGATTTTGACATCCCGTCCCACATCTCGGACGCCCTTGCGGAGGCCATGGTGTATGACACCGATAGCCGTTTGCAGACAGTGGAGAGCTTTTCCGGCAAGCTGATGGGCAAAAACAGCATGTCGGACACCTGTGTTTACGATACGACCACCTATGTCAAAAAAGAGCCTGTTGTCTCTGAAAAGGTGGAAAAGAAAGAGATCAAAAAACGCAATCGGAAATATACGATTATCACCATGCTGGTAACCGGCCTTATCCTGCTGGGCATCGCGGGGACCATCTTCTGGCGTGTTTACGAATCCATAAAAAAGCCGGGAGAGAGTTCCAGCAACTCCCTGTCGGGCGACACTTCGGGAACGGGGGAGAGCGAACCGCTGACTGTCCCGAACCTGGTGGGCTCTTTTATCGAGACTGTCAAGCTGGACAAAGAGGTCACCGACCACTTTAACCTAGACATCAAGGAAGCGTACAGCGAGGATTTCCCCACCGGCGTCATCTTCGCCCAGAACCCCAACAAAGGGGAGACCGTGCTGGGGGAGAAGGGGACCATCACCATCACGGTGAGCAAGGGCTCGGAGATGGTGAAGATGCCCAATATCGTCGGCTATACCCAGGAGCTTGCCGAGCGCACCATGACGGACCTTGGCATTAAATACGAAATTGTTCCGGTCTATGACGATAGCCTGGAAGAGGGCAAAGTGGCCCGTACCGACAAGGAAGTGGGCACAGAGTTGAGCAAGGACAAGGACACCGTTATGATCTTTGTCAAGGCCGAGGGATATGAGTCCTCGGGCGGTTCAACGGACTCTTCCGGGGGCGGCGACAGCCCCTACACAAAACCCTGGTGGAAAGCGGACTAATCCCCATTAAAACAATAGGAGTGTCTACATTTGGGAAGTGTGAAAAAGATTGTGGTGCCTGCGTACCAGCGCATCGCTATTGATATTGCCAACAGCATCGCCGATGGGAAATACGCCGTGGGACAGCGCATCTCGGGAAGGACGACGCTAGCCAGCCACTATGGCGTCTCGCCGGAAACCATCCGCAAGGCGGTCTGCATTTTGCAGGACGTGGGGGTGCTCAGCGCGACCCAGGGCAGCGGCATCGAAATCCTATCCCTAGAAAACACCATCGCGTTTATCGAGCAGTATCAGAAAATCCAGACCATCGGGGACATCCGGCGCAGTATCTACCAGTGGTCCAAAACCCAGAAAGCCATGCAGGAGGAACTGCTGGACAATGTGGAGGAGCTTTTAAACATCACCGAGCGCTATGATGAGGTGAACCCCTTTACTCCTTTTCGCTTTCACATCACCGAGGGGATGAGCCACGTGGGGAAGACCAGTTCCGATCTCATGTTCTGGCAGAATACGGGCGCTACCATCATCGCTATCAAGCGGGGCGTGGACATCATTTTGTCCCCAGGGCCCTATGCGGTCTTTCATCAAAACGACATCATCTATTTCATCGGGGAAAAGGAGAGCTACGAGCGGGTCAAAAAGCTGTTCCTCCCCGAAAAGACACAATGAGAAAAACGCCGGCCATTGGATGGCCGGCGTTTTTTAGCGGGGCATGCCTGGCTTTGGCGGACGGACTGCAGTTTAAAACAGCGTAACACAGGACAACAAAAAACGGACGGTTGGCGCAAGGCCAATCGTCCGTTTAGTTGTAGCAAACTTAGTCGCTGATATAGGGGAGAAGAGCCAGGTGACGGGCACGTTTGATGGCGACGGTCAGCTGACGCTGATGGCGCGCGCAGGTGCCGGTTACTCTGCGGGGAACGATTTTCGCTCTCTCAGACAGGTATCTTCTCAGTCTGGGAACGTCTTTATAATCGATCTGCTCCACTTTATTGACACAGAATTCGCAAACTTTCTTGCGGCCTTTTCTGCCGCGGTTGGGTCTGTCGTTTCTTTCCACGGTACATAACCTCCTTTAAAATAGGTTGGATCACAAAATTAGAACGGAAGATCGTCTCCGAGATCAATCTCTTCAAAATCATCCATGTTGCCGCTTTCAAACGCGACCGGCGCACCGGCCTGCGGCTGAGCGGACTCACTGGGAGCGGCAGAAGCTGCGGAGGCATTTTTGCCTTCCACAAAGCTGACATTGTCGGCGAGCACCTCAAAGCGGCGGCGTTTGTTGCCCTCTTTGTCGGTGTAATTGGATACCTGAATCCTGCCGTCGATGGCAATCGCATTGCCTTTATGGAAATAGCGGCAGACAAATTCTGCTGTGCTTCTCCAAGCAACAATATCGATGAAATCGGTCTGACGTTCCGCATTTTTGCTGTATGGACGGTTCACCGCAACGGTGAAAGAGGTCACAGCAATGTTGCTGGGGGTGTGACGCAGTTCAGGATCGGCGGTAATTCTTCCAACAAGGATCGCTTTATTCAGCATAACTCACGCACTCCTTATTTGTCCTCTTTGTTGACAATCAATGTACGAAGGACACCATCTGTGATTTTGTAAACACGGTCCAGCTCAGCAGGGAACTGGGGCTCGGAAGAGAAATTGATCAGGTAGTAATAACCCTCGATCTCGTCGTTGATCTCGTAAGCAAGTCTGCGCTTGCCCCACTCTTCCACAGAGTCGATTGTACCGTTTTCCGCGATCAGGTTGGAGAACTTCTCAACCAGGGCTTTGATGCCCTCATCACCTAATTTTGTGTTCAGTACCATGACGGTCTCATATTTGACGTTTGCCATTCAAAAACACCTCCTTTTGGACTTGTGGCCCTATCACAGTGGACAGGGCAAGGATTGTCCCATCAAAACGACGGTAACATTAAAATTATACCATGAAACGCCCTTTTGTCAAGGATCGTTTACAAGGTTTTTGCCAGATTTTTCAGATACTCCCGGAACTCCCCGCCAATTTCGGGGTGGGCGAGACCCACTTCCACCGAGGCCTGAAGGATCCCCAGCTTGTTGCCCATGTCGTAGCGGGTGCCGGTGTAGGCTACGCCCACCATGCTCTCCCGGTTGGAGAGCACCCGCATGGCGTCGGTAAGCTGGATCTCGTTGCCGGCGCCGGGTTTTGTGTTTTCCAGAATGTCGAAGATGGAGGGTGGCAGGATACAACGGCCTAAGATGGCGAAATTGGACATGATCTGCTCGGGTTTCGGCTTTTCGATCATGTCGGTGACCTTGTAGAGATTGTCATGGAGAGGGGAGGTCTTCAGCGTGCAGTATTTGTGCAGCAGTTCGGTGGCCACTTCCTTGATGCCCACGACGCCCATGCCGTATTCCTCATAGGCCCGGCAGAGCTGCCCGCAGGCCGGATCCTCGCCGATGATGACGTCGTCGCCGTAGAGCACGGCAAAGGGCTCGTCCCCCACAAAGGACTTGGCGCAGTAGACCGCGTGGCCCAGCCCCTTGGTCTCCTTTTGACGCAGATAGCGAATCTCCGCCATATTGGCGATATCGATCATCTGCTGGCAGACTTCCTCCCGTCCGGCGCTCCTGAGCTTTTGCTCGAGTTCCGGCGAGCGGTCAAAGTGGTCCTCCATGGTGGACTTGCCGCGGCTGGTGATGATGAGAATTTCCTCGATGCCCGACTTGACCGCCTCTTCCACGATATACTGGATGGCGGGCTTGTCCACGATGGGCAGCATCTCTTTGGGAATGGATTTGCTGGCGGGGAGAACCCGTGTGCCAAGTCCAGCCGCCGGAATGACTGCTTTCCTGATTTTCATAGAAACCTCCTGTGCCGCAATGCCTACAAAACACATTTGCGGCATCCGCGATTTTACGGCGCGCGGCCCGCCGACTTGCGCGGATGTGGTAAAACATCCGCTTATTTTTTGTCGGACATTATCCGAACATATTGAGCGCCATAAAGAAGGATGTGCCCATGTAGCTGAGGAAGAAAAGCCCCAGCACGATGACAAGGATCACACGGCTGACGCCGCCCACCTGGGAAAGCAAGCCCTTGACGTCGGCGTGACCCGATTTTTTGGCCAGCTCTTTGACTTTTTTGATCCGGCGGATGGCACAAAACTTATAGATACGGGTGCCGAACATGCCCAGCAGGATGCTCAGCCCGAAGGCCACAATCCGAGAGACGTTAAACCAGATGGAAAGACTGGAGGTGGGGTCCAAAGAGAAGAGGGTAGTGGCGTCGGCGGCGGCTGTATACATATACTGCACATACTGCCCGGCGATGATAAAGGAAGGGGCAAGGCAAGCGCAGTAGACGGCCATCAACAGGGCGCCCAGCAGGTACATCTTCCGGTAAAAGAAATAGACAAAGTGAAACAGGCACGCCGACCAGCTCCAGCAGACCGAGCGGGTCTTGTCGGCCAGGGCCTTGAAGCGGGGCAGGTAAAAGTGGGAGTTTTCCCGCACATAGGCGGCTACCTCTGCGGCTGGAACGCCGTCGATATCCGCGTCGGGATGAACGCCGCCCAACGGGGAAACCGCCTGGTACATGCCGGCATAATTGGCGGCGTTTTGCTGCTGCTCCTGGGCGTGGAGGTTGTAGCCGCACTTGACGCAAAAGAGCGCGTCTTTGGGGTTTACCGTGCCGCATTGGGGACACGGGACGGTCTCTCCCGATTCCTCCGCCCCCGCCTGGGAAGCGGAACCTTGGTCGGCGGCATAAGGACGCTCCCACTGGTAGCCGTCGCCGTGGTTTTCCTCAAAGGCGCAGCGGCCTATCTTTTGGTAGCACTCCCGGTGGTGAGGGGTGCCGCAGATGGGGCAGACCACCACGTCGTCGGCCATCTGGAATTTTTCTTTGCAGACAGGACATTCAATGCCCGTGAAATTTGCCAAAATGTCGGCCTCCTTTATCGGTTTGAGCGCAGCGGCGAAACCGCTGTTCTCCCATTTTACAGGAAAGATATGAACATTTCATCACCAATAGAGTCATTCTTATTATAAACGATCTTCCACAAAAAACCAAGGCCGCCCGCATCTTTTTGGAATTTTCTTCCCAAACTCCGGAGGAGGGCGGGCTTTACATTTTTTGTCACATCCTCTATAATAAAAACAGTCTGCCCCCTGGTACCGATGCGGGCGCACGGCCCGCCGCAGAGGGGAAAGAATAGGGAAAGGAATACGCGACATGCTGTTGCAATTTGAAGAACTCAAACAGGCCCTGACTGACCTGCGCCCCGAAATCGACAACCTGAAAGAGGCCATCGATTACGACGGGAAAAAAACGGAGCTTAATGATCTGGAAGAGCAGGCCCAGGACCCTTATTTCTGGAACGACGCGGAGCGTTCCCAAAAGGTGATGCAGCGTACCAAGGTGGTCAAGAGCGCGGTGGAGGGGTATGAAGCCCTCTGCACCGGCTATGATGATATCATGACGATGATTGAAATTGCCAACGAGGAAGAGGACGAATCCCTTTATGACGAGGCCAAAGCGGAATTTGATAAGCTTTCCAGCAATGTGGAAAGCCAAAAACTGACCACCCTCCTCTCGGGGGAGTACGACGACAAAAACGCCATCCTCACCTTCCACGCGGGCGCAGGCGGCACCGAGGCCCAGGACTGGGCCCAGATGCTCTACCGGATGTACACCCGCTGGGCCGAGCGCCATGGGTTTAAATACAAAATCCTCGACTATCTCGACGGGGACGAGGCGGGCATTAAGAGCGCTTCCATCCTCATTGAGGGTCTCAACGCCTACGGCTTCCTGCGCTCGGAAAACGGCGTCCACCGCCTGGTGCGGGTTTCCCCCTTCGACGCGTCGGGACGGCGGCACACCTCCTTCGCGTCCTTGGAAGTCATGCCGGAAATCGGCGAGGACGCCCAGGTAGAAATCCGGGACGAGGATATCAAGGTGGACACCTACCGCAGCTCGGGCGCGGGAGGGCAGCACGTCAACAAGACCGAATCGGCCATCCGTATCACCCATCTGCCCACCGGCATTGTGGTGGCCTGCCAGAATGAGCGCAGCCAGCACCAGAACCGGGAGGTGGCCATGAAGATGCTCGTTTCCAAGCTCATCCAGATCAAGGAGCAGGCCCATTTGGAACGCATTGAGGATATTAAGGGCGAACAGATGCAGATCGGCTGGGGCTCTCAGATCCGCTCCTATGTGTTCATGCCCTACACCCTGGCAAAGGACCACCGCACGAACTTCGAGTCGGGCAACATCGGCGCTGTCATGGACGGCGACCTGGACGGTTTCATCAACGCCTACCTCAAGGCCAAAAGCCTTGGACAAATCGACTAAACGCAAAGGGCCGGGAGAAGATTTCTCCCGGCCCTTTCTGCGCAAAACGGGGACATGACCGCGCCGGTCATGTCCCCGTCTGTTATTCTGCGCTGTTTTTGATTTCCCGCCGCTCCCAGAGAAGGACCGTTTCGCCGGCCAGGGCGCCCAGGAAGGAGACGCCGGCAAAACACAGCGTCAAGACGTCCCAAAGGGTGGGGCCGTTATGTAGACGAAGGGCAAAGAGAGTAAGCAGGAGGATATCGGCGAACAGGATGCTGAGATAGAGAATGTGGAAGGTGCGGTTGCGTTTGGGAAAAGACAATTTCATGGGGCTCATCTCCTTTTTAGTTGCCGGATGTCGATACCATAAAAACTGAGCACGTCATAGGTGCCCATCAGCCTTGAGATGACCCGCTCGGTGTACCGGTCTTTGAGCTCTGAAAGTGTCAAGTTGGTGTTGATGATGGTGGGTTTTCCGCTGAGGATGCGGGAATTGATGATGTTATAGATGGCGGAGACGGTGAACTGTGTGGAAAACTCCGCCCCCAGGTCGTCGAGGATGAGGAGGTCGGCGTCACAGATCATGGAAAAGGTGTCGAAATCCCCGTTTTGCTCCCGGGAAAACCGCTCCCGCTCGATCTTGCTGAGAAGATTCTGGGCGCTCATATAGATGACGCCAAAGCCTTTTTCCAGCACGTCGGAGGCGATGGCCAGGGAGAGGTGGGTCTTGCCCAGCCCTGTTTTCCCCTGCATCAAAACCGAGGGGGAGGAGAGAGAAAAACCGCTGGCGTAGTTTTGACAGTAGACAAGAACCTCCTCCATGTGCCGGCGGAGATTGACCCGCAGACGGGAATCGATCTCGTCGGGATAAAATTGCAGCTGGAAGGTGGAAAATTTGCAGCCGGTCATGGCGCTCTGCTCGCATAAAGCGGCATGGGCCAATTGCCGCTGGAGAGAATGGAGACACTCGCACATCCGACTGCCCACATAACCCCGGTCCTGACAGCGGCTGCAGGTATAGTGAATGTCGGTATAGTCGGCGGGAAAACCCGCCTGGGTGAGTAGGGCGGCCCGGCGCTTCTGAAGGTCCAGATTTTTAAGCCGCAGCCCTTTGATCAATTCCTCGATGTGCTCGTTTTCATCCAACACAGCCCGGGCTACCGACAGGGCTGTGGCGGAAAGCTGCCGGTCGATGACGGCCACCTCCGGCGCCTTTTGCAAGACCTCCTGCCGGTGGCGCTGAGCCGTTTCATTGGCCCGACGGCGGCGGGCTTCCAGCTCGTCAAACGCTTTTTTATGAATTTCCTTGGGGTATCCCATAGGTTACCGCCTCCCGTTACTTGTCTAATTTGGGAACGCTGGTGGCCACGCTGCGCTCAAATTCCTCCAGGTCAAAGGAGGTGCTCTTTCCGCCGCTGGGTGCGGGACCGGTCTCTCCTGCCGCCTGGGCGGGGTCGGTGAACCCCTTTTCGTGCCAGGACTTGAGGATGGAATTGATGTAGGGGAAAGAGAGCTTGGAGGTGCGGTCCACCGCCCGTTCGTAGGCCAGCTTAATCATGCGGATGTCAAAGTGGTATTCATTGGTCCAGCGGGCGATGTACTCCTTTTCCTTGGCCGAAAGGTTGCGGTTATAGATGCCGAAGGCGGATTTGACCTGGCCTTCGATTTCGTAGTAGGCGGTTTGTTCATTCATGTACTGGTCGGCCTTTTCGTGGGTGTCGATGCCCCGGTCGGCCCAGCGAATGGCCTCCTTCTCGATGAAGCGCATATGAGGCTTGCCCACCCGGCGGCAAAATTCCAGCACCATGAGGATGATGTCCACCGGCAGTCCCGCCCAATCGTAGAGGTAGCAAAGCGTTGAGGTATCCGACGGGGTAAGCAGCCGCCCCAGCCGGTTTTGCGACTCCGAGAGGAGAAACTGTATCTCCGGGTTTTCACAGGCCCGTTTGGCGGCCTCGGCGGCCGAGGGCTTGACCTGGGCGGAGGTGATCACCGACACGTTGGAGGACACCGGCTTTATTACCTTGTCCGGAATTTCTATGGAGGTAAGCTCGGACGGTGCCGCGGACGCGGGCTTTTGCGCGGCGGGATAGAGGGCGGTGTCGTCCCGGCTGAGGACGCCGACCTCCACCCAGTAGTGGACGGCTTCCTGGATGTCGGCATCGGTCTGGCCGAGGGCGGCGGCAATTTCGCCGGTATCGACACACTCACCGCCATGGCGCAGGATGATGAGCAGGGTCTTGAGCGCCACCGGGCCGCACAGCCCCAGATGTTTATCTACAATGAAGCTGGGAACGGCGAAGACGCTGTTCCAGGCGCCCAAATTGACAGAGAGTTTCATGGAGTCTTTCCTCACTTTTTTCAGGGTAGGTATTTATTATAGCATAAATCAAATTTTGGTGGGGAAGAGAGCCGGAAAAAATTTTGGTAAAATGAGGGTTGACAGAAAAAAAGATAATTGCTATAATAATTGAGCACGAAGGGGTGCGGGTTTAGCTCATCTGGTAGAGCGCCACCTTGCCAAGGTGGAGGTAGCGAGTTCGAGCCTCGTAACCCGCTCCATTTTTCAACAAAAAGCGCCGTGATTCACGGCGCTTTTTGTGTTTTATAACGGATTGAGGCGGGATCGGTTGCGCGAAAAACCAGAAATGGTGTATAATAACTCTGTTCGTATGTTTTTAATTTGACAGCGGGGGAAGGACATCTTGCAGAAAGGTAGGCCATACCACGAGGCAAAGCCGCGTGGCATTTGGGAAGGATGAAGAGCAATGATCGGCGACTTACACTGCCACAGCAAACTTTCGGATAGCTCCATGGGGCTGGAAAGTCTGCTTTTTTATGCAAAACGGATGGGGCTGGACTTCATCGCTGTGACGGACCACGACACGCTGGCGGGCACCACCCGGGCGGCGGTGATCGGCAAACGGGTGGGCATCGGCGTGATCCCCGGGGTGGAGATGTCCTGCGTGGACAACGCCCGGGGAAAGAAGGTGCACATGCTCTGCTACCTCCCGCAAAAGCCGGACCGGCTGGAAGGGATGCTGGGCAAGGTGATTGCCAGCCGCACCAAGGCGGGTCAAAAGATGGTGGAAAAAGTCATGCGTTACTTTCCCGTCACCATGGACCACATCGCCAAATACTACGCCCCCAGCAAAAGCATTTACAAACAGCACATCATGAACGCCCTGTTTGATTTAGGATACTGTGACGGTATCTATGGGCCGCTCTACGACGAGCTTTTTAACTCAAAGCACGGGCTGTGCTATGAGAAGGTGGAATATCCCGACGTTTTTGAAACGCTGGACCTCATCCACCAGTCGGGTGGATGCGCGGTGCTGGCCCATCCGAGGGTGTACGATAGCTTCGACCTGCTCGACGAGCTGGCCGAAAAGGGGCTCATTGACGGGGTGGAGGCAAGCCATCCGAAGAATAAACCGGGGGATTACGAGCGTATTATGGAGGTGGCGGAGCAATACCACCTCATTACCACCGGGGGCACTGATTTTCACGGCATGTACAATTCCCGGCCCAATCCCTTAGGTACCTGTGTCACTTCTCAGGAGTCGTTGGAACGGCTCTTCGCCTTTGGAGAGAATAAATAAAAAGGACGGAAATATATGGACATCAGAGAAAAAGCGCTAGAAAAACACTATGAGTGGCAAGGAAAGATCGAAGTGATCTCCCGCGCGCCGTTAGAAAATAAAGAGGACCTTTCCCTGGCCTACACCCCCGGTGTGGCGGAACCCTGCCTCGCCATTGAGAAGGACCCGAAGAAGTCCTATGAGCTGACCCGCCGGGGTAACCTGGTGGCGGTCATCACCGACGGTACCGCGGTGCTGGGGCTCGGCGACATCGGTCCCGAGGCCGCCATGCCGGTGATGGAGGGCAAATGCGCCCTCTTTAAGTCCTTTGCCGATGTGGACGCCTTCCCGCTGTGCGTCGACTCCAAGGACGTGGACACCTTTGTGGACACGGTGGCCCTCATCTCCAAGAGCTTCGGCGGCATCAATCTGGAGGACATCGCCGCGCCCCGCTGCTTTGAGATCGAAAGAAAGCTCAAAGCCCGCTGCGACATCCCGGTCTTCCACGACGACCAGCACGGCACCGCCATCGTGGCTTCCGCCGCGCTCCTCAACGCCCTCAAGGTGACGGGGAAAAAAGCGGGGGAAATTAAAATTGTGATTAACGGCGCCGGGGCCGCGGGCATCGCCATCGCCAAGCACCTGTTGAGCATGCGCTTTGGCGAGATCATCCTGTGCGATATCGGCGGGGCCGTCTGTGAGGGCGCCGACTGGCTCAACGAGGCGCAAAAAGAGATGGCCAAGATCACCAACCGTGAGAAAGTGACGGGCTCTTTGGCCGACGCGCTCAAAGGGGCCGATGTCTTCATCGGCGTGTCCCGCCCCGGACTGCTCACCCCGGAAATGATCGCCGGGATGAAGGAGCAGCCCATCATCTTCGCCATGGCAAACCCCACCCCGGAAATCATGCCCGACGAAGCCAAGGCCGCCGGGGCCAAGGTGGTGGGCACCGGCCGCTCCGACTTCCCCAACCAGATCAACAATGTCTTAGCCTTCCCCGGTATCTTTAGGGGCGCTCTTCAGGTGCGTGCTCGGGACATCACCGAGGAAATGAAAGGGGCGGCGGCCTATGCCATCGCTTCCATCGTATCTGACGAAGAGCTGGACGCGGAACATATATTGCCCAATCCTTTAGACCCCCGGGTGGCCCAGATGGTGGCCAAAGCGGTGGCCGACTGCGCGGTGAAGACCGGCATGGCGAGAATCTAACGCAAAAGGAGAGAGGTTTTACATGCAGATGAGCTTTAAGCCCCGGGGCGTTTGTTCCCGGGAAATCCAACTGGAAATTGATGAGCATCAGATCATTCGGTCCTGCCGTTTTGCCGGTGGATGCCACGGCAACGCCCAGGGCATCGCCCGATTGGTGGAGGGCCGTCCCGCCCAGGAAGTGATCGACACCCTCTCCGGTATCAAATGCGGCTTTAAACAGACTTCCTGCCCCGATCAGCTGGCCAAGGCCCTGACCCAGATGCTGGAAGAGCAAAGAGAGAGCGCAGCTGTCTAGCGTTATGCCGTCCAAAAGGCCGGTATGCGGTAGCTATTGGATAGTAAGAAAAAAGATCGCGTCGCGCGTTTGTCCCTCCTGCGTCTTACATAGGCATTAGCCTTATATTGGTTGGCTGGGGGGAATGGATGTTTAGTTTTCCTTACAAAAAAAGAGAGCGCCATAGGCGCTCTCTTTTTTTGCCGCTTGAGGAAACGAGGTTTTGATTAGTCGCAGCATCCGCAGCCATTGTTACAGCCGCAGCCGCCGTTGTTGTAAGTAGCATAGCCGTTGCCATTGCCACCACAGCAGCACAGCAGGAGAATAAGTATAATGATCCAAGAACAGCCGCCACCAAAACCACAATTACAGTTACACATATGAGTTTCCTCCTTAAAAAGTTTTCATGTTATCCTATGTGATTGGGCAAAAAGGTGTTACACTCTTTTGCTTTCTATTTATTTTTAAAAATAATGGACAACTGTCCTCTTCCATTTTAGAGGAGAGTAAAGCCCATGATGTTAGCGGTTAAGAAAGACCGCCTTGATTTCCTCCTACGAAAGAGCATATTTAAATTTTAAACAGCACAAGATATTTACATAGAATAGAAGGGAGCAGGGAAACACGAAGGCACCCAATCACATGCAGATAGAAGCGGAGGAAAAACATGTTCAAATTCAATGGCTTTACACAAAAAGCCAATAACGCCATCAATGCCGCCATGGGTGAGGCGGAAAACCTCGGGCACACCTATATCGGCAGCGAGCATCTGCTGGTGGGGCTCCTCAGCGAGGGCAGCGGGGTGGCTTATCAAATATTGACCCAAAAGGGAGTGACGGCGGAGGAAATCCGAAAAAAGCTGATACTCACCGTGGGCCGAGGTATCAAATCGGTGCTGTCGCCGGGGGATTTTACCCCCCGGTGCAAGCGGATTTTGGAGCTGTCCCTCATTGAAGCGAAACTGATGGGCCACGCCATGGTGGGGACCGAACACATTTTGATGGCCATTCTTAAGGAGTCGGACAGCTATGCGGTACGCTTTTTAAAAGAGGAAAATATCAGCTGCGAGATGATCTGCGCCCAGCTTTACGAGGTCATGGGCATCGAAGGAACACCCTCGGGCAAGTCGGCCCTGCCCCGAAGCTATGGGCAGTCCGCCCGGCCGGGGGAGTGTAAGACCCCCAATCTGGATAAGTTCTGTAAGGATATGACCCAAAAGGCGAGGGAAAATCAGTTGGACCCGGTGGTGGGACGGGAAAAGGAGATCGAACGGGTCATCCAAATCCTCTCCCGCCGTACTAAGAATAATCCCTGTCTCATCGGCGAACCCGGCGTCGGCAAGACGGCGGTGGTGGAGGGGCTGGCGCAAAAGATCGTTTCCGGCGCGGTGCCGGACACCCTGCGGGAAAAGCGGGTGCTGGCCATGGATTTGAGCGCCATGGTGGCGGGGACCAAGTATCGGGGCGAATTTGAGGAACGCATCAAGAAGGTGCTGGAAGAAGTGGTGGCGGCGCGCAATATCGTCATTTTTATCGACGAGGTTCACACCATTGTAGGCGCGGGAGCCGCGGAGGGCGCGGTGGACGCCGCCAACATCTTAAAGCCCCAGCTGGCCCGGGGGGAAATCCAGGTAGTGGGCGCTACCACCACCGAGGAATACCGGCGCTTTATCGAAAAGGACAGCGCGTTGGAGCGCCGCTTTCAGAGCGTCATGATCGAGGAGCCCTCCATTGAGGAGACGGTGGACATTCTCAAGGGCATCCGGGTCAAATATGAGGAGCACTACGGACTCAAAATCTTAGACGACGCCATCGAGGCGGCGGCCAGACTCTCCGACCGGTACCTGAGCGACCGTTTTCTTCCGGACAAAGCCATCGATCTCATGGATGAGGCGGCGTCCCGGGTAAAGCTGCGGGGCTTTACCGGCGCCGAGGGAGTGGGAGAGATGGAAAAATCCCTAAAGAAGCTCAGCGAGCGTAAGGAAAAGGCAATCAACGACCAGGACTTTGAGTTGGCGGCCAAGGTGCGGGACGAGGAGCAGCAGCTCAAAGAGAAAATGGAGCAGACGAAGCAGGAGCCCGCGGCTCCCGATGACAAGGGACAGGTGACGGCGGAGGATGTGGCGCAAATCGTCTCGGCGGACACCGGCATCGACGTCAGCCGTATCACCACCAAGCAGAGCGAGCGCCTGCTCCATCTGGAGGAAGCGCTCCATCGCCGGGTCGTGGGCCAGGAGGAGGCGGTGTCCGCCGTCTCCAAGGCCATCCGACGGGGACGGGTGGGCATCTCCGACCCGGGGCGGCCGGTGGGCTCCTTCCTGTTCTTAGGCCCCACGGGCGTGGGCAAGACCGAGCTTTCCAAGGCGCTGGCCGAGTGTTTGTTTTCCGACGAAAACGCCATGATTCGCCTGGATATGTCGGAATATATGGAAAAGCACGCCGTGTCCAAGCTCATCGGCTCCCCTCCCGGTTATGTGGGTTATGACGAGGGGGGACAGCTCACAGAGAAGGTGCGCCGCAAGCCCTACTGCGTGGTTCTCTTCGACGAGATCGAAAAGGCCCACCCCGACGTCTTTAATCTGTTGTTGCAGATTTTGGAGGACGGGGTGCTGACCGATTCCCAGGGCAGAAAGGTCAATTTTAAAAACACCGTCATCATTATGACCTCCAACCTGGGCGCACAGTCCTTGGCAAACGGCGGCAATTTGGGATTTGTCACCGGAAAGGCCGACGATAAATCCATGAAGAACGACATGCTCAAAGAACTTAAGCGCCTCTTTAAGCCGGAGTTTGTCAACCGCATCGACGAGATCATCGTCTTTTCCCGCCTGCGCGAAGAGGATGTCCAACGGATTGCCGTGCTGCTCTTACAAAGGCTCTCCGGGCGTCTCACGGGCATCGGTATCGGGCTGCGGTTTACCCCTCAGGCAATAGAAAAGCTAGCCGAGAAAGGTTATGACGCCACTTACGGAGCCCGGCCTCTACGGCGGCTCATCCAAAGCGAGATTGAGGACCCGCTGGCCGAGAAGCTACTGCAAAATGAGTTTGTGGAAGGAAACCAGATTCTCTGCGACTGGTGCGACGGGAAGTTCTTCTTTTCCCCGGATGAAAAAGAGGAGTCGGCCTCTTTACAAATGGCGGGAAAGCGTTTATCATAATTTTGGCCATCTCGAAATTCAGAAAAATGACGCCTCCTGCGGCGGTCGGGATGGGGCAAATCTGACGGAAAAGAGGATACGGACATGGAAATAGAAATTGGAGCGAAGCTCATAAAGGAAACCACGGTAACAGAGCGCAACACAGCGTGTGCGGTGGGTAGCGGGGAGATCGACGTCTTCGCCACCCCCATGATGGTCGCCCTCATTGAAGAGGCGTCCGCCACCTGCTGCCAGCAGTTTTTGGAGGACGGTATGTCCTCGGTGGGCACCCTGGTCAACGTGACCCATCTGGCGGCCACCCCTGTGGGGATGAAGGTCCGTGCCGAGGCGGAGATCGCGGAGGTCGACGGCCGGGAGATCACCTTCATCGTCAAGGCCTATGACGAAGCGGGCCTCATCGGGGAGGGGACACACAAGCGATTTATCGTCAAAAAGGAGAAATTCCGCCAGAAGGCGTACGCGAAGCTGGGTTAAAGGCTGCCGCGCGGAACATGGCGCATCAAATAAAAAGGAGGCCGCTCCCATGGAGCGGCCTCCTTTTTATTTTGGTTTATTTTCTCACATCGGCTGTCAAGCGGTCTTTGAGGGCCGCGCCGAGGATACCGGCGGCGATGGCCGTAAGGATGATTTCCGGCGCCATGAAGGTGGCGTTATAGACGGCGGAATAGATGGCCGATAGGAGTGCCCCGGTATAGCGCCCAAGAATCTGGGAGCCCAGGGTAAAGCCGTCCTGGGAAAAAAACCACTCGGCGTAGGAGCCAAAGAAGATAAAGCCGGAGATGACGTGGACCACATAGCGGATAAGTCCCGCCGCCACGGCGCCCAGCACCAGATCGGTGGCGGGGCGCTTGGTCTTGCCACGGAAGAGTCCCGATAGTCCCAGCACGGCGAAAGCCGCCAGGTAGTCCAGAGCCACGGTCCCCAGCGTGGCGCCCAGGGAAGCTCCTTTAAAAATGCCGCCGGCGGCGTCCACGAGCATGAGCAGGATGCCGCAGACAAAGCCCGAGAACATCCCCCATTTGACGCCGTATCGGTAGGAGAGGATGAGCAGAGGCAGCATACTCACCAGCGTCACGGCGCCGCCGTAGGGCAGCTGGAAAATCTTGATGATGTAAAGGACGGCGGTCATAGCGATAAACAGCGCGCTTTCCACCATCCGGCGGGTGCGGAATTGTCCCATGTTGCAGTTTCCTTTCTTACTGATTGTCGGTGGGAAGGGAAGCGCCGTGCTGACACACGTCTTTCAGCACGCAGTTCAGGCAGTCGGGCCGCCGGGCCACGCAGGTTTCCCGTCCAAATAGGACAAACCGGTGGCAGAGGTCGCTGGATTCCTCGGGCGGAAGGATTTTCCGCAGCTGTTCCTCGCACTTGGCGGGGTCCTTGGTGTCGGTGAGGCCTAAAAGATTGGTGATGCGGATGCAGTGGGTGTCGCAGACGATGGCGGGCGCGTGGAAGACGTCCCCCATGATGAGGTTGGCGGTTTTCCGTCCCACGCCGGGCAGCGAGAGGAGCTCCTCCATGCTGCCGGGAACTTTGCCGTCATATTTTTCCACTAGGATTTTGCACATCTCTACAATGGATTTGGCTTTGGTTTTGTAAAGACCGCAGGGCTTGACGATGTCCTCCACCTGGGTGAGCTCTGCACTCGCAAAGGATTCCACGGTGGGAAAGACGTTGAACAGGTCCTTGGTCACCACGTTGACCCGGGCGTCGGTGCACTGGGCGGAAAGCCGGGTGGCGATAAGCAGCTCATAGTCTTTGCGGTAGGTCAGGGAACAGATGGCGTCAGGATATTTTTTCTTGAGGCGGTCAATAACGGCGAGCGCCCGCTGTTTTTTGGTCATAGGGTAGTCCCTCCTTTATTTTAGCTATCAGATCATCCCCATCATTTCCGGCACGCCGAAGAACAGGACGCCCAGAACGCCGGAAATAACAATGAGCCAGATGGGATGCAGTTTCCACTTACAGTTGAGAAACAGGATGATGCCGAAGATCACAAGACCCCGGACATTGACGCTGGAAAGCGCGGCGTAAAAGCTGGACAGATCGGGGAGAAAGTTGGCCACGGCGATGGTGAAGGCGGCGGAAGAAATGAGCCCCAGAATCACCGGACGAAGTCCCGTCATGGCCGAGCGCACATAAAAGTTGTCCTGAAAACTCATAAACCACTTGGCAATGAACAAAATAATGAGAAACGAGGGAAGGACGACGCCCAGTGTGGCCGCCGCCGCGCCCAGGGGTCCGCCCATCCGGAAGCCGACAAAGGTGGCGGTGTTGACGGCGAAGGGGCCGGGGGTGGACTCCGCCACGGCGATAAAATCGATGAACTGCTCTAGGCTCATCCAGCCGTTCCCCACCACGTCCGCCTGGATGAGGGGAATCATGGCGTAGCCGCCGCCGAGGGTGAAGAGTCCGATCTTAAAGAAGGTCAAAAAGAGGGTCAGCAGAATCATTTCCCATCACCGTCCTTTCCAGAGACGGTGGAGGTGCGCCGTACCTTGATGACCTGGTAAACAATGCCGCACATCATGCCGGTGAGGAGCAGGTAGATGGAACTGACGTCAAAGAAGGCCGAAGCAAAAAAGGCGAGGGCGGCCAGCAGGAAGCTGAAAAGGTCCTTGGGGCAGTATTTGGAGAGCTTGATGACGGCGCTGACAATGAGTACCGCGATGCCCGCCCGGATACCCTCGAAAGCATAAGCCACAATTTTCAGGCTTTTAAACTGGACAAAAAATAACGAGATTACCGAGATGACCACAAAAGACGGAAGCGTCACCCCCAGCGTGGCAAAGAAAGCGCCCCAGAATCCGGCGGTCTTATAGCCGATAAAGGTGGCGGAATTGACGGCGATGACGCCGGGTGTCGATTCCGCGATGGTGATGATGTCCATGATGTCTTCGTCGGTAATCCAGTGGCGCTTTTCCACCACCTCCCGCTGCATCAGCGCGATCATGGCGTAACCGCCGCCAAAGGTAAAAGCGCCGATTTTGAGGAAGGTGAGAAAAAGCAGCAGAATTTTGTGCCGTTTGGAGTGCGCTTGCATCCAATCCCCCCGCATTTTGTCGTTACTCAATAAGTCTATCGCTCCGGTAGTCTTCTGTCAACATAAGAAAGTTGGAAGGCCGTGCAATTGTTAAGTTATCATAAATTTATCAGCGAGAAAATTGACAGTCTCAGTCATTTGGGCTACACTTTGATACAACAAAGAAAAACGAATCCGCCTACCAGGGATGGGGAAAGGAGAACGGTATGGATCACAAATTAACACAGTCTTCCCCCAGATACCGGCTGCACAGTTTTATAGTCAACGACGGGAACATCGTTGCGGCCACAGCGGTGGTGCGGCTGTTCGTCGATGGGGTGGAAAAGGAATATGTGGGCCGGGATGAAAATGCGGTTGAGGCAATTTTGCGGGCCATTGACAAGATTGTCAAGTTGGACGTTCACATGGATTCCTACCGTATCGACGTCCACGCTCAGGAAAATGGAGCCATTTCCTGCCATGCCCAGGTCAAAGTACGGCGAGGCGGCCGCCATTATGAGGGGAAAAGCGATGGTATCGACGCCATCGAGGCGGTGATTAAAGCCTATCTGGACGCGCTCAACCAATGTGGATAAGAGCGCCGCAATCAACGAGGAAAAGGGACGCATCCCATGGGATGCGTCCCTTTTTATATTCAAATCAAGCTGTGGGGAGCAAGCTAGCAGCAACCGCAATCGCTGTTCCAACCACAACCGTCCTCAAAGCGGGAATTGGCGCTGGCATTGCCGCAGCCACAGCCGTCGCAGCCACAGTTGTTGGCCCAGCAGCCGGCGTTGGAATTTGCGCAGCCACAGCCGCAGTTATTGGCCCAGGAAGCGGAGCCGTTAAAGTTTTCACAGCCGCAATCGCAGCCGTTACAATTATTGCAACACATCATCGTATCCTCATTTCTAGTGTGTGTGATAGGACAGCCGTTCACAACGGCTAATGTATCCTATGATGCATGTCTTTTTTTGGTGACTTCCTTTTGGGGGAGGGGATGCCGCGGCTGTGGATTGTGCCTGGACCCCGCTTTTCCACAGCGGGATGGACAGGCGGAAAAGATGAAAAATACAAAGGAAATGACAAGAACTTCTGCCCGGATATGACATGCCCTCAAGTTGTCCCAACACTATAATAGTGATTATGGAAAAGAATTCCAGAAACTGCCGATGCTTTTTTGAACTCTTTTCCCAAATCCGGTGAAGGAAGTGGTGCGATGGAGACAGAAACTGTCTATCTGGACGTATTGGTGTGTACCAATCTGCTCATCAATTACCTGCTCCTTCTGGTAACTGCCAAGATGGCCGGGCGGGGAGGGAGAAGGGCGAGGCTCTTTCTGGCGGCGGCGCTGGGGTCGTTGAGCTCTCTGATCATCCTATTGCCACCCATCGGCTTTTTCTGGGAAATGGTCCTCCGGATTGGGATGGCGCTTCTGATCGCCTTAGCCGCCTTCCCCTGGAAGACGCTGCGGCTCTATGGGAAGACCGTTTTCTGCTTTTTCGCGGTGAGCATGGGTTTTGCCGGGGTCATGTTCGCCCTGTGGATGTTTTTGGCGCCTCAATCGATGTATATCGCCAACGGCGTCGTATATTTCGACATCTCCGCTTTGACCCTGGTCCTTTTAAGTTTAGCGGCCTATGTGGTCCTCACCCTGTTCCAGCGGGTCTTTAAAATACACCCTCTTTCCCATAAAGTTTATGAAATACGGGTGGAAAAAGACGGGAACAGCGTGCGGTTGCGGGGCTATCTGGACACGGGCAATACCCTACGGGATCCCTTCCTGGGCACGCCGGTGGCCGTCTGCCCGTTGGGGAAGATTTTAGAGATCATTCCCGAGGATGTGCTGGAGTACTACCAAAGCGTCCATGAAAAGCGCAAGGACAGCGCCGCTTCGGTGCTTGTCAAGAATAGGTGCGGCGCCCGCATCATCCCCTTCCAGACAGTGGGGGGAAGTGGGCTGCTGGTAGCCTTCCGGCCTGACCGGTTCGTGATCGCCGAAGGAAGCGGGGAAAAAGAGGTGGAGGACATTCTCATCGGCATTGCCGACGGTAATGTGGGCAATGGCAGCTACGACGTCCTCCTTTGCAGGGACATCGCCACGTAACAACCGCGTTATCGCGTTATTAAGAATGAGGGGAACCGAAGAATTGATCATAAAGGGGAGAAAATACATGCAAACGAAACGCACGCATCCACTGGGACTGCTGGTGGAGAAGCTCAAAAAATACATGCTGAAACTGCGGTTGGGTAACCACGTCTTTTATATCAACGGCCCGGAAACGCTGCCTCCGCCGCTGACGAGGGAGGAGGAAGCAAAGGCCTTCGTCCAGCTGGAAAATGATGAGGAGGAGGCCAAGCAGACCCTGATTGTTCACAACCTGCGGCTGGTGGTCTACATTGCCCGGAAATTTGAATCCACCGGCATCGGGGTGGAGGACCTCATCTCCATCGGGACCATTGGACTGATAAAAGCCGTCAACACCTTCTGCCCCAAGCGCAATATTAAGCTGGCCACCTACGCCTCCCGGTGCATTGAAAACGAGATCCTCATGTTCTTACGCAAGAGTCAGTCCAGCAAAAACGAGGTTTCCATCGACGAGCCGCTCAACATCGACTGGGACGGCAATGAACTGCTCCTTTCCGATGTGCTGGGCACCGAGGGAGACAGCGTCAATGTGGGCATCGAGCAGGATGTGGAACGCAACCTCCTCTTGGAGGCCGTGGGGCGCCTGGGGGACCGGGAGCGTACCATTATGCAGCTGCGCTTTGGGCTCATCGGCGGGGTGGAGCATACCCAAAAGGAGGTGGCCGATATGATCGGCATTTCCCAATCCTACATTTCCAGACTGGAAAAAAAGATCATCAAGCGCCTCAAAAGGGATTTAGAGCGGGCCATTTAGAAAGTAGAATGATTTCCTCCGTTCATAGTTGCGTTGTATATCTTTTCAGAAAAAGAAAAGCATGCTATAATAACCCAGTTAGCGCTTCAACGCGACAATAAAGGAGGATATTATGAAGAGAAACAACATTGTGAAATCTGCCATTGCGCTGATAATGGCACTGGTTTTGACCTTTGCTTTGGCGGCATGCAGCGGCGGAGAGAAAAAGAAGGAAGCAGAGTATAAGCAGCAGGTAGCCGATATCTCTACCGAGGTGCAAAAGGTCTTCACCAACTTCAGCAACACGCTCCCAACGCTGGACCCGGAGGATGAAAACTCTCTGTCCACCATCGAGGGTATGATCGACGAGATGGAGACGAGCTTTGAAAAATACGGCAAGCTGACCGCCCCGAAAAAATATGAGCCGGTACAGACGCTTCTCAATGAATCTACCGATATGGCGCTCAAAGGACTGGGCATCATCCGGGAGGAGATTAAAGGCTTCTTTGGCAGCGAGGGCACCGGCGACACCGCCAAGCTCCAGGAGGGCACCCAGCTGCTGATGGACGCGGCGCTCAAACTGCAAGAGGCAGGGGAAAAGGGCGACGAGATCGACAGCAAATAATCCATAGGATAAAAAAACAGCCGCTTATTAGCGGCTGTTTTTGCGCCGGGAGGGCCGGCGCTAGGAGAACACGGGAACCATTGAACCCGTAAAAAAGCCAGGGGGACGGCCGTCCCCCTGGCTTTATAATTGAGCCGGCGCGTGATGATGCTAAAACAGGGGAAAGACGAAGCGGTGAAAGAGTACGAGCAACGCCGCTTGCGCGAGAATGATCAGCGGTACGCCCGCCATAAAATACCAGTGCCGGGTTTTGTGGCGGAAGAGAAGCATTCCGACATAAAGACCGACGCTTCCGCCCAGCGCCGCCAGGAGAAAAAGAGTTTTTTCGGGGGTGCGGCGCCGGTGTTTCCGGGCGGCCCGCTTGTCCCACCCGCAGACGAAAAAGGCGATGAGATTCATAACGCCCACCGCGGTCCAGAAATAGAGCATGAGACAAACCTCCTTGGGGCCGATTATAGCATAGAAGAGGTGTCTACGCCAGCAGGAAACGGCAAAACTTTCATTTAAGAAGGGACCGTGAACAGAGTGGAAACTTTATTCTTGAACGCTTGTTTAGTATTGAAGCCGTTGCGAAAAGGGGGTATAATATAGAAAAAGAAAAATGAACGGGTGTTTAATTATGCAAAGGCCGAAGGAAAAAATAAGGGAAAGAATCCTCCAAGCGGCACAGGAGGAATTTGTGACGGTGGGGTACCGGCAGGCGTCCATGCGAAAGATCGCCGAGCGCTCGGGTATCACACCGGGAAACATCTACGCCTATTTTCATGGGAAAGACGATCTCTTTGACCAGGTGGTGGCCCCCACGCTGGAAAGCCTATCCCAGCTTGTTTGGGGGGTGTCCAAAGGGACGAATTTATCGGACAACAGCGTCCGGCAGATCACCGACGCGGTGGCCGAGGTCTTCCGCCAAAACAAAAAGGGATTTCTTATCCTGACGGATTTTAGCGACGGCTCCCACCATGAGGACATGAAGCGCAGCATCGTTTCGGTGGTGCAAAAGCGCCTGACCGACGAGTTCCTGCCCCAGCTGCCCGAAGCCATGCGAAGCCATCTATTGGCCAAAGCTCTGGCCACCGCCATTATCGAGGGGATTCTCTGCCTGTTTCGGGAATATCATGACGACGACACCCAGCTTTATCAGGGCCTCAATGAATTTATTACCATCGTGCTCGGCGGTATGAGCACCATGACCGATTTGTCAGGAAAGGAAGGAAGAAGCGATGGCGGGATTTGTTCACCTGGAACATGTCTATAAGCGTTACCGCATGGGCGAAGTGACCATCACAGCGACCGATGACATTTCATTTGACATAGAAAAGGGGGAGTTCGCGGTCATCGTGGGCTCCAGCGGCGCGGGTAAGACAACGGTGCTCAACATCCTGGGCGGCATGGACCGCTGTGACGAGGGGGAAATTTTGGTGGACGGCCAGGACATCAGCCGTTACCGCCCCAAACAGCTCATCGAGTACCGCCGCTTTGACATCGGCTTTGTCTTTCAGTTTTATAACCTGGTCCAGAACCTGACGGCCAAGGAAAACGTGGAGCTGGCCGCCCAGATCTGCCGGGACCCCATGGACGCGGCGGAGGTCCTCTGTCAGGTGGGGCTGGGGGAGCGGCTCGATAACTTCCCGGCCCAGCTCTCGGGCGGCGAGCAGCAGCGGGTGGCCATCGCCAGGGCCCTGGCCAAGCGCCCGAAGCTGCTATTGTGCGACGAACCAACCGGTGCGCTGGACTCGGACACCGGCAAAGCCATCCTCAAGCTTTTGCAGGACACCTGCCACACCACAGGGATGACGGTCATCGTCATCACCCACAACCTGGCCATCACCCCCATGGCGGACCGGGTCATCCGGCTCAAAAACGGCAAGGTGCGGGAAATCAGAAGAAACGAAGCCCCCAAACCCATTGAAGAAATCGAGTGGTAGATGATGAAACGAAGCGCGTTATTCAAAGAGATGATGCGGGAGATTTGGCGTTCCCGCAACCGTTTCCTCTCCATTTTGGGCATCATCGCCATCGGCACCGGCTTTTTCTCCGGCGTCAAGGCCAGCTGTCCCGACATGCAGCTGACGGCCCAGGACTATTTTGAGGAAAACCGGCTGATGGATCTGCATCTGGTTTCCACCTTCGGCTTTAACGACGACGACATCGCCGCCATCGCCCAAATGCAGGGGATACGGGGAATGATGCCGGGATATTCCACCGATGTGTTTGTCAGCACCGGGGAAAATTCCGACGTCATTGTCCACGCTATGTCCTTATCCCGCGGCCAAATGGGTGGGGACGACGAAAACAATATCGACCGGCCCCTGCTCATCGAGGGACGCCTCCCCGAAAAGAGCGGGGAATGCGTGGTGGAGCAAAATATCCATACGCCAAAGCAGTTTCGCCTGGGTAACACCATCCGTTTGGAGGCGGAGAAAGGAAAGGAGCTCTCCGACACCCTGAAAACCGACACCTACACCATTGTGGGTATCGTTCAGACGCCCCGGTACATTAATTTCCAGCGGGGCAACACCACCATCGGCGACGGCGTCATCGACGCATTCATGATGATCCCCGAAGAGGACTTTATGACGGAGGTCTACACCGACGTCTTTCTGACCCTGGAAAGCACGCAAGGGCTCTCTCCCTTCGACGACCGCTACGACCGGGCGGTGGAAAAGGCCACGGAGGAATACGAGTCCTTAGCAAAACGCCGTTCCCAGGAGCGGTATGATGAAATTTACAGCGAAGCCAAAAAGAAGATCGCCGACGCCAAGGCCGACTTGGCGGAAGGGGAGTGCAAGCAACAGGAAGAACTGGCCGACGCCCGAAAGAAGATTGCCGACGGGGAACAGGAGCTCCTCGATGGCAAGCAGGCGCTGCGGGACGCGAGGGCCAAGTTTAACGATAAGATCGCCGATGCCGAGCGTCAGATCGCCGACGGCGAAAAGGAGCTCCTCGACGGCGAGAAGGAATACGAGGAGGGTCTTGCGAAATATAAAGAGGGCCTTAAGGAATATGAAGAGGGGCGCAAAGAATACGAGAAGCAAAAGGAAGCGGCCCTCGCCCAGCTCAAAGAATACGAGGACCAGGCAAGCGCTCTCCGCGCCCAGCTCGAGGCGGGGCAGGCCCAAATCGACGGGGCCAGAACGCTTGTCGGCGGCGTCAGCGGCATTTCCGCCTCCTTTGCCCAGACGAGTATTTCTGACCCCTCCCAGTTCCCGCCGGAGGTGTCCGGCGTCATCCAGAACGCGGGGCAGCTCGACGCCATGCTCCCCGAGGGCACGCTGCCGGAAGGGGTCACCGTGTCGGGCATGCTGACCCAGTATATCATTTTAGACCCGGAGAGCGCCCAAAAGCAGCAACTTAAAATGCAGCTCGACGGGCTGACATCCCAAATGTCCGAGGCCCTCGACGATCAGGAATCCCAGCTGGCGCCGGGCTGGGAGGGCCTTTCTCAGCTTGAACAGGGTATCGAGGACGGCTACCGGGAGCTTGCCGACGCGAAAGAGAAGCTCGACGAGGCTAAGGCCCAGCTTGATGACGCCAAGGCCGAGCTCGACGCGGCGAGAAAAAAGCTGGACGACGGCTGGGCGGAGCTGGAAGAGAGCAAGCGGACCCTCCAGGAAGAGAAGGAAAAGGGGGAGCGGGAGCTTGCCGACGCCCAGGCGGACATCAAGCAGGGGGAAAAGGATTTGGCCCAGGCCCGCATCGACTATAACCAGGGCAAGGCGGATTCCGATCAGGAGCTCGCCGACGCCAGGGAAAAAATTCAGGACGCCGAATATGATTTGGAGGACTTGAGCCTGCCCAAATGGTATGTTTGGGACCGCAACAACAATCCCGGCTACTCCGGCTACCAGGAGGACACCCAGAAAGTGGACGCCATCGCGGCGGTCTTTCCCGTCTTCTTTATCCTGGTGGCGGCGCTGGTGTGTCTGACCACCATGACCCGCATGGTGGAGGAGCAGCGCACCCAGATCGGCGTCATGAAGGCGCTGGGCTACGGCCGGGGCGCCATCATGATGAAATATGTCTCCTACGCCATCTTGGCGAGCGTCCTGGGAAGCGCTCTGGGGTTGGCGGTGGGGATGCAGCTCTTCCCCCAAATCATTATCAACGCGTACAACATCCTCTACAACATGCCCAAACCCCTGACCCCCTTCCGTTGGGACTACGCCTTTTGGTGCACCCTGGTGGCAGCGGCCTGCACCGGCCTTTCCGCCTTTGCCGCCTGCTACAAGGAACTGATGGAAAATCCGGCCGCCCTCATGCGTCCCAAAGCGCCCAAGGCCGGCAAGCGAGTCTTGCTTGAGCGGTGGACCTTTGTCTGGAGCAAGTTGAGCTTTACCTATAAAGTGACGTTGCGCAACATCTTCCGCTACAAAAAGCGGGTGCTGATGACCATTGTGGGGGTGGCCGGATGTACCGCCCTCATCCTCACCGGGTTCGGGCTGCAATATGCCATCTCCTCCATCGGGGACCGGCAGTTCGGCGACATCTTTGTCTATGATGGGGTGGCCGCCGTGGAGGCAGGCGACGCCGAGGGCGGCCTTGACGAGCTGCGCGGGTATTTTGATAATACGCCGGAGCTGACCGGGACCCTCTTCACTCTGCAAAAGAGCATCGACGCGCAAAACGGAAAAAAGGTCAAGAGCGTCAATCTCTATGTGCCCGAAAGCACCGGCAACATTTCCGATTACATCGTCCTGCGGGAGAGAATCGGCCAAAAGCCTCTGACCCTCACCGACGAAGGTGTCATCATCAACGAGAAGCTGGGCAAACTGCTGGGGCTGGGGACGGGGGACACCCTGACCCTCAATCACCCCGACGGCCGTCCCATGGAGGTGAAGATTACCGGCGTCACCGAAAACTACGCCATGAACTATGTCTATATGACGCCCGCCCTCTATGAAAAGGAATTCCGGGAGGAGCCGGTCTATAACGCGGTTTATTTTAACACCAGCGCACAGGGGGACAGCGCTCAGAGCGAGCTGTCCTCCCACCTAATGGAGCAGGAGGGCGTCCAGGGGGTCAGCTACACCTCGGGGAGCACCATCCGCTTTATGGATATGCTCGACAGCCTCGGCATCATCGTCTGGGTGCTGATTTTCTCGGCGGGGACTCTGGCCTTCATCGTGCTGTACAACCTGACCAACATCAACATCAACGAGCGCATTCGGGAGCTTGCCACCATCAAAGTGCTGGGCTTCTATGATAAGGAGGTCTCGGCCTACATCTACCGGGAAAACACTATTTCCGCCCTCCTGGGTATGGTTACGGGGCTGGGAGCCGGGGTACTATTAGAGCGCTTTGTTATCAAAACGGCGGAGGTGGACATGGTGATGTTCGCCCCGGACATCGGGTTGTGGTGCTTTGTGTACGCGGCGCTGTTGACCATGCTCTTTGCGCTGATTGTCAACCTGGTGGTCCATTTTAAGCTCAAAAAAATTAATATGGTGGAGTCCCTCAAATCGGTGGAATAGGGAGGACACGAAAAAAGGGACGGCGCATGTTGTGCCGTCCCTTTTTTCGTGTTTAGCATTTAAATTTGTTTTTTGATGCGGTCCAGGGCGCCCTTTTCGAGTCTGGACACCTGGGCCTGACTGATGCCGATTTCACCGGCCACCTCCATCTGGGTCTTGCCCTCGAAAAACCGGAGGGAGAGAATCTTCTTCTCCCGCCCCGACAGCCGGGAGATGGCCTCCTTGATGGAGATTTCCTCGAGCCAGTTGGTGTCGTCGTTTTTGTCCCCCACCTGGTCCATCACATAGATGGTGTCCCCGCCGTCGGAGTACACCGGCTCATAGAGGGAGATGGGCTCCACAATGGATTCCAGCGCCAGGACCACGTCTTCTTTTTTCATCTGCATCTGCTTGGCGATTTCCTCCACCGTCGGTTCCTTGAGCTCCTCGCCCATGAGCCGCTCCTTGACCTGCATAGCCTTGTAGGCGATGTCCCGCATGGAGCGGCTGACCCGGATGGCGTTGTTGTCCCGCAGATAGCGGCGGATTTCGCCGATGATCATGGGCACGCCGTAGGTGGAAAAGCGGACGTTCTGGTTGGGGTCGAAGTTGTCGATGGCCTTGATGAGTCCTATACAGCCCACCTGGAACAGATCGTCCAGATTCTCTCCCCGGTTGACAAATTTCTGCACCACGCTCAACACCAGGCGCAGGTTGCCGCTGATCAGCTTTTCTCTGGCATCCTGGTCCCCGGTCTTTGCCTTTTTGAGCAGTTCCATCTTTTCCGCCTCTTTTAATACTGTCAACTTGGAGGTATTCACGCCCGTCAGTTCTACCTTGTTCAGATACATGCCCACACTTCCCATCCAGCTGTTTTGACCGTCCACCGGTCTACCCTCACAGTATGGACACACTCTTTGGGACACATGCATTAGAATTTTTCCAATTGTTACTAACATGTTTTCGAAAAAGGGGGAATAGGATGTTAGGAAAGGGAGTGAGCGCGATGAGCTGCCGGATAACAGATCTCAGACATAAGGACGTGGTCAACGTGCGGGACGGGTGCGTACTTGGCTGCGTATCGGATATCGAAATCGACACTTGCAACGCCTGTGTGGTGGCGATCATCGTTTATGGCAGGCTGCGGTGCTTTGGGCTGCTGGGGCGGGAGGACGATATCGTCATTTCCTGGAACAACATCCAGGTGATTGGCGAGGATATCATCCTGGTTAACTTCGATATGCCCCGCCGCCGTCCGAAAAAGTTCGGCGGCTTTATGGAGGGACTTTTTAAGTAACAAAGATTGTACTGTCTTGTTGACGCCTGTCCTTACAAAAGGGCGGGCGTTTTGATTTGAAAAGAGAAAAAACTCTGAAAAAACCCTTGCAAGGAGCGTTCTCACGTGCTATAATATATCGGAAAAACACACGTTTTGCCGCTGTGAATCAGGTGCTGGTCCGTCGGACCGGTCATTTCGCAGAAACGGTAAGACGGAGGAAACAACCTAAGGAGGATTTTAACATGGGCGTAGTATCTATGAAACAGCTTCTGGAAGCCGGTGTTCACTTTGGACATCAGACCAGAAGATGGAACCCGAAAATGGCAAAGTACATCTTCACGGAGAGAAATGGTATCTATATCATTGACCTGCAGAAGACCGTGAAGAAACTGGAAGAGGCCTACATGTTTGTCAGAGACGTGGCCGCCAACGGCGACACCGTTCTGTTTGTAGGAACCAAAAAACAGGCTGGCGAGTCCATCAAGGAAGAGGCTGAGCGCGCAGGCGCCAACTTCGTCAACGCCAGATGGCTGGGCGGCATGCTCACCAACTTCAAGACTATCCGCCGCAGAATCGACCGCCTCGCGCAGCTGCGCACCATGGAGGAGGACGGCACCTTTGACCGTCTGCCCAAAAAAGAGGTCATCAAACTGAACCTTGAGATTGAAAAACTGGAAAAATTCATGGGCGGCATCAAGACCATGAAAAAGCTCCCCGGCGCTCTGTTCATCGTCGACCCGAGAAAAGAGAGAATCGCCGTTGCGGAAGCGAAGAAACTGGGTATTCCCATTGTCGCCATTGTTGATACCAACTGCGACCCCGACGAGATTGACTACGTCATCCCCGGCAACGACGACGCCATCCGCGCTGTCAAACTGATTGCTCAGACTATGGCCAACGCCATCCTTGAGGGCAAACAGGGCGAGCAGGTGGAAGAGGCCGCGGCTGAAAAAGAAGAGGAAGCGGCCAACGCATAAGGCGTACGCACTTTTTGTCTATGAAGAGAATGCCCGTGCAGTTGCCCGGGCATTCCTATTGTAAGAGATCGAAATATTGAGAATGAAACATAGGAGGATGTAAACTATGGCATTTACAGCAAGCGATGTAAAAGCGCTCCGCGAGAGAACCGGCTGTGGAATGATGGATTGTAAAAAAGCGCTGTCTCAGACCGACGGCGATATGGACAAGGCAATTGAAATCCTTCGTGAAAAGGGACTGGCCGCTGCGGCGAAGAAAGCGACCCGTATCGCTGCCGAGGGACTTGTCTATGCCCTGGTTGACGACGCCAAAAAGGTGGGCGTCATGATCGAAGTCAACGCGGAGACCGACTTTGTCGCCAAGAACTCCGATTTCGTCGCGATGGTAGATTCCTTTGCTAAAACTGCCATCGAAGAGAACCCCGCCGATGTGGACGCGCTGCTCAAATGCAAAGCGGCCGGCTCCGACATGACGGTGGAAGAAGTGCTGCGCGACAAGATTCTCGTCATCGGCGAGAACATGAAGGTCCGTCGCTTTGCCCGTCTGGAAGGCGAGCTGTGCACCTACATCCATGGCGGCGGAAGAATCGGCGTTATGGTCAAGTTCGACGTGGACAGCGCCGTTGCCGCTAAAGACGAGTTCAAGAGCTTTGCCAAGGATATCGCCATGCAGATCGCCGCGGTTGCGCCTCAGTATCTGAACAAAGAGGACGTTCCTGCCGACGTGGTGGAAAAGGAGAAAGAAATCCTTACCGCGCAGGCCATGAACGAAGGCAAGCCCGCCAACATCGCTGAGAAAATGGTCATGGGCAGAATCGGCAAGTTCTACAAGGAAGTCTGCCTGGTGGAGCAGCCCTTTGTCAAAGACGGCGATATCACCGTCGGCAAATATGTGGCCAACACCGCCAAAGAGCTGGGCAGCGAGATCAAGCTCGTTTCCTTTGTCCGCTTTGAAAAGGGCGAGGGCCTGGAGAAGAGAGAAGACAACTTCGCTGATGAAGTTGCCAGCATGATGAAATAATTTCGCTTTTAAAAAGGGCTTATCCCAAAAGAGGGATAAGCCCTTTTTTGCTGCCCCGGAGGAAATATCATTTTTTGATATAAACGGTGGCGCTGTCAAGATTGATGGCCTCAAAATCTTCCAAATACTCCTCAAAAAATACGCTTAGGGGATTGTGTTCGTTGGTGATACCATATCCGTCCTTGACAACAAAGACGCAGTCGGGCAGTTTCTCCGGATGAAGGCGGTAATACTGGAGGAGGCGTTCACTCTCAAGCGGGGTGCGCCAGATCGAAGGGGAGGCGGGCGCCGCGGTTGTAGCGAGGTAACCGAAGGGAAGCAGCTTAGTAAAGAGAACGGTCCCCTCCTCAGGTAGATAGGAAAAAGCGTGGATGATGGATTGATATTTTTGCTGCTGCTCTTGGGTTGTAAAGAGATAAGCGCCGGGGCCGTGTTGAAGCTGGGCTGTTAGAGACGAAACCGGGCCGTCTCTATAAACAATTGTGATGCGCAAAGTGCCGATCAGTGCAATGAAGCAACATAAAAATAGCGGGAAAGCAGCCCGGAGGGGAATCGAATTGGGAAAAAGCTCTGGAATTATTTGAGATATCAGGAGGATGACAGCGACGGTACAGAAAATAAAAGGGAACGAGAAAAAAGAGTAGCCGTTGTTGGTCCCATAGCTGACAGCAAGGGAGAAAAGGATGCCAGATCCCCATAACAGGAAAGGCGTGAAATGATGGCGGAAATCCTTGCAAGCTAAAAAGAATAAGGGGCCGGTCAAGGCAAATGGAATCAGAAAAAGATGAACCCGGTTGACTCCAATATCTTTCATAAAGAAAGCTCGAAAGATTTCCAATAGCAAGAGGGCGGAAGCGATGACAAAGAGTAATTTTCGTAAAAGAAGCCGCCGCCCTTCTGGCAGAATTTGTTTAAGGAGCAGAAAGGAAGCGATGCTGGCGCCACTTATGATCAGCAAAAAGGCATAGTTGGAGAAATAGGAGAAGAAATAGGCATACAACGGCTGGAGCAAGCCCCGCGACGGATGTTCCGGGTCGGTGATGAGGTAGGGCAGATGGTGAATCAGTGCAGAAAAAGAGGAATGCATCACGAGATTGCAAAGTAAAAGCGCGAGCACCAGCAGACAGCCCCCGGCAAACAGAAGAAGAGAAAAAACCACCTTTCGTTTGTCACAGCCGCGTAAGAATAGGAAGAAGAGCGGGACCATTATTACGGGAACAAAAATCACAAGAAAGGGGTAACACTGGACGGCGAGCGCGAAAAAAATACCGGAAAGAAAGAGAAATCCCCCTTTCTTATGGGAGAGAAAAGATAAAATAGCCAGGAACAAAAAGCTGAGGGAGAGTGTATTGTAGGAAAAATTTTGAATCTGAGCGGGGGTAAACAGTAGATAGCTGAGGGAGGATAATAGGGAGGCCACGATGGAAAAATGCTTTTTGAAAACTGAGAAAGCGGTGATGGCAATGATAAACTGCAAAACCGTATACAATAGGCGAAAGGATAAAAGGATGCCTTCTGTCGATCCCACAATAAAAGTATAAAGGCGGACGAAGGGTACGAGGAGCATGGCGCTCAGCTGATGGATATCCCAGGAGTGCAGAAAAAATTGATCGCCCAGGACAAAGCGATAGGGAAGAGCGAGATAATAGGTCTCGTCGGACCAGTCAAAGCCATAGAAACATCGGATGCATAACAGCAAAAAAGCAAGAGATAGAATGAGGAATGAGACAGTCATCTTTCTTTTCTCCATCATCGTTTCCATCTGTATCCCCTCCTTTTTATCAATTATAAGAGAAGAAGGCGAGAAAGACAAGCATGGCAAAGATCACCCTAGGTGTCCATGGGCGAGGGGGAGTGGGCCCAGGCTGGAAGAAAAGTAAGAAATGGGAAAAATAGGGCACAAGAAATAACTTGGGGACTGGGTTTTGTATAAAGATAAGCAATATTACCAAAATATCAGCGGCAGGTTCACTATAATATCCGAAAGAAATACTTTTACAATTCTTTGGGTTTGATAGTCTTTACATCACTGTCCGGTTATTGTAAAATAATAGAGATCGAAGGAAAATCCTGAAAAGACCAAGGAGTGTGAAATATGCAGCCGAAGTACAAAAGAGTTCTACTCAAACTTTCCGGCGAAGCTCTGGCAGGCAACAACAAATTCGGTTTGGATTACGATACGGTCTATGAAATATGCAAAGGTATCAAAAAATGCGTGGATGTGGGCGCTGAGATCGCCATCGTAGTCGGTGGCGGCAACTTCTGGAGAGGCCGCTCCAGCGGTAAGATGGACCGCACCCGCGCCGATCATATGGGTATGCTGGCTACCGTCATCAACGCCCTGGCATTGGCCGACGCCCTGGAACAGCTGGGCGTGGTCGTCCGGGTACAGACCGCCATCTCCATGCAGCAGGTAGCGGAGCCCTATATCCGCAACCGGGCGGTCCGCCATTTGGAAAAGGGCCGGGTCGTCATCTTCGGCTGCGGCACCGGCAATCCCTTCTTTTCCACCGATACGGCCTCCTCACTGCGGGCGGCTGAAATTGACGCGGACATCATCTTTAAGGCAACCATGGTGGACGGTGTATACGACAGCGATCCGGCCAAGAATAAGGATGCGGTCAAATACGACAATCTCACCTTCAAAGAGGTGCTGGACAAAGAGCTGGCTGTCATGGACCTGACGGCCGCTACCATGTGCAAAGATAACGACATCCCCATTATGGTGTTCAGTTTATCCGATCCGGATAATATTTATAAAGCGCTGATTGGTGAAGAGATCGGCACAATTGTCAAGGAGGATTAAGAACCATGAGAGAAGACTTCAAAGTATACGACGAAAAGATGGGCAAAACCATCAAGGTGCTCAAAGGCGAGTTCGATGCCATCCGTGCGGGACGTGCCAATCCCGCGGTGCTTGACAAAATCACGGCCGATTATTACGGCGTACCCACCCCCATCAATCAGATGGCGGCCATTTCGGTGGCGGAGGCCCGGATCTTGGTTATCCAGCCCTGGGACAAAAGTACACTGAAAATGATCGAGAAGGCCATCCAAAAGTCGGAACTGGGTATCAATCCCACCAACGACGGCAATGTGCTGCGCATCGCGTTCCCGCAGTTGACGGAGGAGCGCCGTAAAGAGCTGTGCAAGGACGTGCGCAAGCTCGCCGAGGAAGGCAAGGTTGCCATCCGCGCCATCCGCCGGGACGCCAACGACAAGTTCAAAGCCATGAAAAAGAAAAATGAGCTCAGCGAAGACGACCTGAAGGATTATGAGAAGGAAATGCAGGACTTGACGGACAAATATGTCAAGGATATCGATGGGATGTCCGCCGCCAAGGAGAAGGAGATTCTCTCCATCTAACGCATCAATTCAATTTTAACAAGTGCAAAGGAGAAGGGGAATATGCCGCGTTTTTTTGCCAAAAAGGAAGCCGCTCCTAGAATTTTGCCCCAACACATCGGCATCATCATGGACGGCAACGGCAGATGGGCAAAAAAGCGCGGCCTTCCCAGAAAGGCTGGACACAGTAAGGGCGCGGAAACCTTTCGGACAATCACGCAGTATTGTCAGGAGATTGGGATTCCCTACCTTACTGTGTACGCTTTTTCCACAGAAAATTGGAAGCGCCCCCAGGACGAGGTGGACGCCATCATGAATTTGCTGCGGGACTACCTGCACAACGCCTTTTCCCACAAGGACGACAACATCCGCTCCATCTTTATCGGGGACCGCCGTCCGCTGGACGCGGACATCCAGGAGCTGATGGCCGAGGCGGAGGAGGGCAGCCGGGACGCCACGGGGCTGACGGTGAATGTGGCCCTTAATTACGGCGGGCGCCAGGAGATCGTCCAGGCGGCGAGAAAGCTGGCCCAGCAGGTCAAGGACGGGGACCTGCGGGTGGAGGACATCGACGAGAGAACCGTGTCCGACGCGCTCTACACGTCGGGACAGCCCGACCCGGATCTCATTATCCGTCCCAGTGGGGAATACCGCATTTCCAATTTCCTTTTGTGGCAGTGCGCCTATGCGGAATTTGTGATGATGGACATTCTTTGGCCCGATTTTACCCCCAAACATCTGGAGGAGGCCATCTCTATCTACAATAGCCGCAGCCGCCGCTTCGGCGGCATCTAGCGCCGGGGATCGATCCCGGGCACAATGCGAAGACAGATCTTGCCGGGGCATCACGGCGGAATGGAGCTAATGATGAAACAACGTCTTATTTCGGCCGGAGTTGGACTCATAATTCTGGCTATTGTCCTTTTTTGCTATGATACCATTGTTTTAAATATCGTGATCAGCGCCATTTCGACCATTGCTGTCCATGAAGTCCTGCTCGCCACCAAATGCACCCAGCACAAGGTGCTCACAGGCATTTGCCTGCTCTTTGCGGCCAGTGTGCCCTTCTTCAAGCTCCTAATAGCCTTTAAGTTCATCGCCATGGGTTGCTTAATCTTTGTGCTGACCCTGTTTCTCATTCTGCTGCGCCAGCATGAAAGCCTCAAAATCGGGGAGGTAGGGATGGCCTTTATGGTCTCCATCTGCATCCCGTTTTCCTTCTTGAGCCTTGTCAACATCCGGGATGCGCTGCAAAACACGACGCTGGGCATTTTCTGCCTGATTCTCACCCTGGCGGCGGCCTGGGTCTCCGATTCCGGGGCCTATTTTGTGGGCCGGGCCTGGGGCAAGCGGAAGCTGGCCCCCAAGATCAGCCCGAAAAAGACGGTGGAAGGCGCCATTGGCGGACTTGTCACCTGTACCGTGTTTTTTGTGCTGTTTGGACTTCTCTATACCTACCTATGCGGGGCGCTTTTTGACATCAAGGTGGCGGTCAACTACCCGATGCTATTGCTTCTCGCGCCCATCGGTTCACTTCTTAGCATAGTTGGCGATCTTTCCGCATCTATTATAAAGAGACAGTGCGGCATCAAGGATTTCGGCACCATCATGCCCGGACACGGCGGCATTATGGACCGGTTCGATAGCATCCTGTTTGTGTCGCCTATGTTTTACGTGGCGGTGCAGTATCTGACGCTGATTCGGTTGGCGTAAAGCAAGCGTCACGGAGGTCAAAGAAAGAAAAAGAACTTTCCAAAGAAGCGGCACTTATCATCGTCAGCTGATAAGTGTGCTTTGTTTTATAGCGGTGGGACCGGGGAAAGTCCTTGGTTCACAGGAAATGGAGTAAGGAAATATCATGGCAAAAAAGATAGCGGTTCTGGGGTCGACAGGCTCCATTGGAACCCAGACCCTGGACGTCATCGACCATCTGGGTTATGAAGTGACGGTCCTGAGCGCCAACAGCAGCATTGATCTTCTGGAGGAGCAGGCGCGCAAGTACCGGCCCCCATATGTGGCGGTGGCCAACGAAAGCGCCGCCCGGGCGCTTGCCGAGCGGCTGCGGGATCTGCCGGTATCGGTGCTGTGCGGGGAGGAGGGTCTCAAAGAGGCCGCGTCCTTAGAAGAAAACGACATCATCGTCAACGCCGTTGTCGGCATCGCGGGGCTTGTCCCCACCATGGCGGCGCTGGAAGCTGGGAAGACGCTGGCGCTTGCCAACAAGGAGTCCTTGGTGGCCGGCGGGCGGCTGGTCTTAGAGACCGCCCAGCGCACCGGCGCGCAAATTCTGCCGGTGGACAGCGAGCATTCGGCCATTTTTCAGTGCCTTTGGGGGGACGGCCATCGGGAGCACCTCCAAAAAATTCTATTGACCGCGTCGGGCGGTCCCTTTTTCGGTATGAAAAAGGAAGATTTACAAAGAATATCGGTGGAGGACACCCTGCGACATCCCACCTGGAATATGGGCGGGAAGATCACCGTGGATTCCGCCACCCTGATGAACAAGGGCTTGGAGCTCATCGAGGCGGTCTGGCTTTTCGGCCTTCGCCCCGAGCAGGTGGAGATTGTGGTCCACCGGGAAAGCGTGGTCCACTCGGCGGTGGAATTTGCCGACGGTTCGGTCATTGCCCAGATGGGGGTGCCGGACATGCGGCTGCCCATTCAGCTGGCGCTGACCTATCCCGAGCGTCTGCCGGGGAAGACCCGGCCTCTCTCCCTGACCGAATACGGGAGCCTTACCTTCTACCCGCCCGATTTCGAGACCTTTGACTGCCTGCGCAGCTGTGTGCGGGCCATCGAGATGGGGGGGCTGATGCCATGCGTGGTCAATGGGGCCAATGAGGAGGCGGTCGGCCTCTTTTTACAGAAGAAAATCCCCTTTCTCAAAATTGGGGAGCTGGTGGAAGCGTCGCTCTCCCTGACAGAATATAGAAAAGAAGCAAACAGTATGGAGGACATCAAAAGGGCGGACGGGGCGGCCCGGGCTTTTGTGCGGGCGCAAATCGGTTGACAACGTTTCATAGATTGGAAAGGAAGATCGCATGCCGAATATTATCGTGACCGTCATCATCGCTATCCTGGTCTTTGGCGCTATTATCATCATTCACGAGCTGGGACACTTTTTGGTTGCCAAGGCAAATAAAGTCAAAGTCAATGAGTTTTCCTTCGGCATGGGGCCGGCCCTCTTCGGCTTCACCCGGGGCGAAACCCGGTATTCCATCCGTCTGTTTCCGCTGGGCGGCTATGTGAGCATGGAGGGCGAGGACGAGGAAAGCGACGATGAGCGCGCCTTTAGTAAGAAAAAATGGTGGCAGAAATTTCTCATCGTGGTGGCGGGCGCCGTCATGAACCTGATTTTGGGCCTCATTATCCTCATGTGCCTCACTTTTCCCAACAAGACCATGGGCACCACCACCGTGGCCCAGTTTAACGAGGGCTCCCAGTCCCAGATTGCGGGGCTCAGGGAAGGGGATCAGATCGTCAAAATAAACTCCTCCTCCATTCACATCGACATGGACATCATCTATGAGCTGATGCTCGACCACGACGGCCGTGTGGATATGGTGGTCAAGCGGGACGGACAAAAGGTGGAGATTCCCAACATCCAGTTTGCCATGACCCAGGACGACGACGGCAACAAATTTGTCAATATCGACTTTAAGGTCTATTCGCAGGACAACAGCTTCTTAAAATCCCTCCAAAAGTCCTTTTACTGGACGGGGGGCATCGTCAAGGTGGTCTGGCGCTCCCTCATCGACCTGGTCACCGGCAACTTCTCCCTCAACCAATTGGGCGGACCGGTCCGGGTGGCCGACGAGCTGGCCCAGGCTTCCAGCGTGGGGATCGATTCTCTCCTTATGATGGTGGCCTTCATCACCGTCAACGTGGGCGTCTTTAACCTGTTGCCCTTACCGGCTTTGGACGGCGGACGGCTCATCTTCATCATCATCGAGGGCATTCGGGGCAAGCCGGTGCCTGCCAAGTACGAGGGCTGGGTCCATGCGGCGGGCTTTATCCTGCTCATTCTGCTCATGGTCTTCGTCACCTTTAACGACATTCTCAATCTCATCAGGGGGTAGCAATATGATCGAGCGGCGAAAAACCCGGAGCGTCCGGGTGGGGGACGTCATCATCGGTTCCGAAGCGCCGGTGGTCATCCAGTCCATGCTGAGCGCCCCCTCCTACGACTTGAATGGGAATATTTCCCAGGCAATAAAGCTCAAAGAGGCCGGGTGTCAAATCATCCGCATCGCCGTGCCCGACCACGACGCGGTGAAACTCATCGGGGAACTCAAACGCCGGGTGGGGCTGCCGGTGGTGGCCGACATCCACTTCGACTACCGGCTGGCCCTGGAATCGGTGGAAGCCGGGGTGGATAAGGTGCGCATCAATCCCGGCAACATCGGTGGGGAAGACCGGGTCAAGGCGGTGGCTGAGGCCTGCAAGAGCGCGGGCGTTCCCATCCGCATCGGAGTCAATTCCGGCTCCATCGAGCGGGAAATTTTGGCCAAACACGGAGGCCCCACCCCCGACGCCATGGTGGAAAGCGCCCGGTATCACTGCTCTCTCTTGGAAAAATATGATTTTACCGATATTGTGCTCTCCCTTAAGTCCTCCAATGTGGTGGACATGATCGAGGCCTATGAAAAGATCGCGCGCCTTTGCGACTATCCGCTCCATCTGGGGGTCACCGAAGCGGGGACCAAGGAGATGGGCGTCGTCAAGTCGGCCGTGGGCATCGGCAGCCTTCTCACCCGCGGCATCGGCGACACCATCCGGGTTTCCCTCACCGACGACCCGGTGGAAGAAATCCGGGCGGCGCAAAACATCCTGCGCAGCATCGGTTACTACCGGAAGGGCGTCACCCTGGTGTCCTGCCCCACCTGCGGGAGAACCCGCATCAATCTTATCGAGCTGGCGGGGCAGGTGGAGGAGGCGCTGCGGGGCGTGGAAAAGCCGCTGACCGTGGCGGTGATGGGCTGTGTGGTCAACGGGCCGGGCGAGGCCTCCCAGGCGGACATCGGCGTCGCCGGGGGCGACGGCTGCGCGGTGCTGTTTAAAAAGGGACAAATTCTGCGGAAAATCCCGGAGGAAAACATCCTCCAGGAGCTTCTGGCGGAAATTGAAAAGCTATAAAGCTAAAGGGGAAGAACATTGGCGGAAAAGACGTTTAAGCAGCTGTTTGGCGCGATGATCGGGGATAAGATGAGCGCCCTGCCGGAGCAATCGAAAATTTTAAACCTTCACATGGACTACAATAACAGAACAATCGAGATTGTGGGATGGTTTGAAAAGCTCGTGGACCGGCGGGTCCTTTACGGCGTGGAAAAGGCGCTGGAAAAGCCCCTGGCCGTTAAAAAAGTGAAGATACATACCGTTTATCCCAAGGAATGCTTCTGTGCCGGGTGCCTGTCTATGCTGGTGGAGGAGCTGCGGGAGAAAGCCGTCATGGTCAACGGCTTTTTTGACGACGCTGTCGCCAAGTTTGAGGACGGCGTTTTTTCCATCACCCTGGCTCACGGGGGATACGACTTCATCAAAGCCGCCAACTGTGAACAAAAGCTCAAAGAGATCATCCGGGAGCGCTTCTCGCTGGAAGCCGGCGTCCGGTTTGACGGGGTGCTCAGCCTCGACAGCGAAAGCGAGGAATATAAGTCCGCCTTTGAAAACATTAAGGCGATAGAACAAGTGCAGGCCCAAGAGCGCAGCAAGGCGGCCGTCGAGCCGCCCAAGCGCAGAACCCAGAAGGCGGCCTTTGATACCGAGGGCCTGCCCTTTGTGGAGGGGAGCATCGCGGTCATCTACGGCAAGGCCATCCGCCAGCGTCCCATCCCTTTGTCGGAAGTGAACATGGAGAGCGGCCGGGTGGTCGTCTGGGGCGAGATCTTCTCCAAGGAGCGGCGGGAGAGCCGGGACGGCAGCAAGCACATTTTTTCCCTCAATATCACCGATTCCACCTCCTCCAACACCCTCAAAATGATCATGGACGCCAAGGAGTCGGACACCATCGACGCCCTCAAAGAGGGACAGGCCATCATCGCCCGGGGCGAGGCGGGGTACGACAAATATGACCGGGAGGTCACCATCCGCCCCTATGACATCTCCACCGTCCAGCTCATCGAGCGCAAGGACCTGGGGGAGGAAAAGCGGGTGGAGCTCCACTGCCACACCAACATGTCGGCCATGGACGGCCTCACCGACGCGGGAACGCTGGTCAAGCGGGCCTTCTCCTGGGGCCACAAGGCCCTGGCCATCACCGACCACGGCGTGGTGCAGGGCTTCCCCGACGCCATGAACGCCGTCAACGCCATCCGGGCCAAGGGCGGGGAATTTAAAATCATCTACGGCGTGGAGGACTACTTCGTCAACGACATGGTGGCGGCGGTCAGCGGCCAATGCGACGACCGCCTCGACGACACCTATGTGGTCTTCGACATCGAGACCACCGGCCTTTCGGCCAAATCAGAGCGCATCACCGAGATCGGCGCGGTCAAGGTCACAAACGGGGAGATCGTGGACACCTTCGACACCTTTGTGGACCCAGAGCGCCCCATTCCGCCCAAAATTACCGAGCTCACCGGCATCACCGACGAGATGGTCAAAGGCGCGCCCAGTGAAAAGGACGCGGTGCAGGCCTTTTTAGACTTTGCTGAGGGGCGGGCGCTTGTGGCCCACAACGCCCCCTTTGACACCGGCTTTATCCGGGCGGTGGCGGGACGGCATCATTTGGATTTTTCCAACGCCGCCATCGACACGGTGCCCATCGTCCGGACCCTCTATCCGGAGATGAAGAACCACAAGCTTAACACGGTGGCCTCTTATTTAAAGCTGCCGCCGTTTAACCATCACCGGGCCAGCGACGACGCCAAGGTGCTGGCCGATATCTTCCGCATCGTCTCCGAAAGGCTCCGGGAGGAGCTGCATGTGGAGACGATCAGCCAGATCAACACGGCTTTGGGCGGCGGCGACCCCAAAAAGCTGCCCAGCTATCACCAGATACTGCTCGTCAAGAACCTGACGGGGCTTAAAAACCTGTACCGCTTGGTCTCCCTGGGCCACCTCAACTACTTTTATAAGCGGCCGCGGGTGCCCAAGAGCGAGCTCATCAAATACCGGGAAGGACTGATCATCGGTTCAGCCTGTGAAGCGGGAGAACTTTACAGGGCCGCCTTTGCCGGGAAGAGCTTCGGGGAGCTCTGCGACATCGCCAAATTCTACGACTACATCGAAATTCAGCCTCTGGGCAACAACGCCTTCATGCTGCGGGAAGGGATGGTAAACTCCGAGGAGGAGCTCAAAAACCTCAACCGCCTCCTGATCCGGGTGGCGGACAAGGTCCACCGTCCGGTGGTGGCCACCGGCGACGTCCACTTCTTGGACGAGCGGGACGCCAAGTTCCGGGCGGTGCTGATGGCGGGCCAGGGCTTTAAAGACGCCGATCAGCAGGCGCCGCTCTACCTGAAAACCACCGACGAAATGCTGGAAGAGTTCAGCTACCTGGGTAAGGAGAAGGCCTATGAGGTGGTCGTGACCAACCCCAACAAGATCGCCGACATGGTGGAGATCATCAAGCCCATCCCCGACGGCACCTACACCCCCACCATCGAGGGGGCGGAGGAGGATTTGCAGCGCATCACCTGGAACCGGGCGAGGGAGGTCTACGGGGAAGAGCTCCCCGACATCGTCAAAAACCGTCTGGACCGGGAGCTTGGCTCCATCATCAAGCACGGCTTCTCGGTGCTCTACATCATCGCCCAGAAGCTGGTGGCTAAGAGCGAGAGCGACGGCTATCTGGTGGGCTCCCGTGGATCCGTCGGCTCCTCCTTTGTGGCCACCATGGCCGGCATCTCGGAGGTCAACCCCCTGCCGCCCCACTACATCTGCCCCAACTGCAAGCACAGCGAGTTTATCACCGACGGCAGCGTGGGCTCCGGCTTCGATTTGCCGGACAAAAAGTGCCCCAACTGCGGGGCGGATTACAAGCAGGACGGCCACGACATCCCGTTTGAGACCTTCCTTGGCTTTAACGGCGACAAGGCGCCGGATATCGACCTCAACTTCTCCGGCGAATACCAGGGGAACGCCCACAAATACACCGAGGAGCTCTTCGGCCAGTCCCACGTCTTCAAGGCCGGCACCATCTCTTCGGTGGCGGAAAAGACCGCCTACGGCTATGTGAAAAAGTATTTGGAGGAGCGGGGACAGATCGTCCACCGGGCGGAGGAGCTGCGTTTGGCCCAGGGCTGCACCGGGGTCAAGCGGACCACCGGGCAGCACCCCGGCGGCATGGTGGTCGTGCCCAACGAATATGAGGTCTACGACTTCACGCCGGTGCAGCACCCGGCGGATTCCACCGACTCGGACGTGGTCACCACCCATTTCGACTTCCACTCCCTCCACGACACCATCCTAAAACTGGACATTCTCGGACACGATGTGCCCACCCTCTATAAGCATTTGGAGGATTTGACCGGCATTTCGGTGATGGACGTTCCCATGAACGACACCAAGGTGTACAGTCTCTTCACCTCTCCCGACGCTTTGGGGGTAAAAAAGGAAGACATCGACTGCGAGACGGGTTCCCTGTCCCTGCCCGAGATGGGCACCAACTTCGTCCGCGGGATGCTCATTGAGTCCCAGCCCAAGACCTTCTCCGATTTGCTCCAGATTTCCGGCCTTTCCCACGGCACCGACGTGTGGCTGGGCAACGCCCAGGAGCTGATTAAAAACAAGGTCTGCACCATTTCCGAGGTCATCGGGACCCGTGATTCCATCATGGTCTATCTGATGCACAAGGGCCTCGACCCCAATATGGCCTTCAAGATCATGGAGATCACCCGAAAGGGAAAGGCGCCCAAGCTGCTGACCAAGGAGCACATGGATGCCATGCGGGAGCACGGCGTGCCTGAGTGGTACATCGACAGTTGTCTGAAAATCAAGTACATGTTCCCCAAGGCCCACGCGGCGGCCTACGTCATCGCGGCCATCCGGCTGGGCTGGTATAAGATTTACCATCCGCTGGCATACTACGCGGCCTTCTTCACCGTCCGCGGCGGGGACTTCGACGCCGAGAGCGCCATCAAGGGCAGGGGGCTTGTCAAGGTGCGGATGGACGAGCTCAAAGCCAAGGGCAACGACCGCTCGGCCAAGGAGGAGGACCAGCTTTCCACCTTGCAGGTGGTCAATGAGATGCTGGCCCGGGGCCTGGAGTTTTTGCCCGTGGATCTCTACCAATCCGACGCCACCCGCTACGTGCCCGAGGACGGCAGGCTGCGCCTGCCCTTCACCGCCCTCAAGGGGCTGGGGGAGGCGGCGGCCCGCAGCCTCCAGGAAGCTTCCCGGCAGGGGCCCTATATCTCCATGGACGAGGTGGGCTCCCGGTCGGGCGTCTCCAAGGCCGTGGTGGAGCTTCTCAAAAACGCCGGCGCCATGGGGGAACTGCCCGAAAGCAGCCAGACCACCTTGTTTTAATGAAAGCGCCGCTCCTTTTAGCGGCGCAATGCCACAAAAATCATAAAACGAATGGTGATATGTTGGTGATATCGCTATTTTTCATCCGAGAATACAAGAATATCACCAAAGAATGAGCGATTTGTGATAAAATATGAGGGAACAAAGGGAAGGAGTGAGCGGTTTGAAATACGCTACCAGAGTCAATTCATTTTTGCGGGATAAAATTTCCGTGCTCGAGGCGGTAAAGAGGATCGCTTCGGTGGATGGGGTCGATTATGTGGATCTCAATTATCCTGAGCATTTTAAAGAATACACCCCCCAACAGGTCAAGGCGGAGATGGACAAACAGGGGCTCAAGCTCAACGCCATCAACATGCGCTTTCGCGACATTTATTTAAACGGCGAGTTCGGCAACGCGGACATCGAGATTTCCCGGAAGGCCGTGGCGCTGTGCAAGGAGGCCGCCAAGGTCTGCAAGGAGATGGACGGCGCACAGATCATCGTCTGGCTGGGCTTCGACGGCTTTGACTATTCCTTCCAGATGGATTATGTCAAAGCGTGGAACCAGGCCATTCAGTGTTTCAAAGAAATCTGCGACGACACCGATCTGCCCATCAGCATCGAATATAAGCCCTATGAAGAGCGGGTTCACGCCATGATCGACAGCTTCGGCACCACCATGGCCATGGTAAGCGCCGTGGATAAGAAAAACCTGGGCGTCACCCTGGACTTCTGTCATATGCTCATGAAGAGCGAAAATCCGGCCTTTGCCGCGGCCCTGCTCTTGGAGGACGACAAGCTCTTTAACGTCCACCTCAACGACGGGGAGGGGCGCACCGACGACGGCCTGATGGTGGGTTCGGTCAACCTCTGGAAGTCGCTGGAATTTATGTACTATCTGAAAAAATATGACTTTCAGGGCGCCATCTACTTCGACACCTTCCCCAAGCGGGAGAGCGCTGTGGAGGAATGCGCCGCCAATATCGCCATGTGCCGGAAGCTGGAAGAGCTGGTGGACAAAATTGGCGTGGAGGAAATGGGACGGGTTATCTCGCAAAACAGCGCGGTGGAAGTGCAAAAAATGTTCTTAAAACTGCTCTAATCCGCGGTCAGGAGGAATTACCATGGACGAAGCTTATATTGTTGTCATCGGCAGCATGAATTATGACGTGCTCTTTAAGCAGCAGCGCCTGCCCATGAAGGGGGAAACCTACACCGCCGACAGCGTGTCCTTCTGCGGAGGCGGCAAGGGGGCCAACCAGGCGGTGCAGTGCGCCAAGCTTGGGGTCAAGACCTACATGGTCGCAAAGACCGGCGAGGACTCCTTCGGTGAGTTTTTGCGTGGAGAACTTAACAAATTCGGGGTGGACACCACCTATGTGGCCAAAAGCGAGCGGAGCACGGGCTTTGCGTCGGTCAACGCCCTCACCGATGGTTCGGTGCACGCCACCATCACCGAGGGTGCCAATGGGGACTTTACCACTGCGGACATCGACGCGCTGGATGAGCTGATCAAAAAGAGCGCTGCCGTGGTGCTCCAACTGGAAATTCCGGTGCCGGTGGTGGAATATATCATTGAAAAAGCGGCGGGATATGGCGTGTATGTGCTTTTAAACGCGGCGCCCGCCAAGCCCATCCGGGAAGAAGTCCTCAAAAAGGTCAACTGCTTGGTGGTCAATGAGCCGGAATCCACCTTCTATGCCGGGGTGACCATTTCGGACAAAGCCTCGGCGGAGGCAAATTACCGGCAGCTGCTCAGTAAAGTGGGGGAGACTCTGGTCATCACCCTGGGCAAATACGGCAGCCTTCTCTGCGAGGCGGAGGGGACGACCTATTTCCCGGCGGACAATTCGGTCAAGGTCATTGAGACCACCGGGGCAGGGGACTCCTATATCGGCGCCTTTGCCGTGCAGAAGGTGCGGGGCAAGTCCAACAAGGAGGCTTGTACCTATGCAAGCCGTGTCTCCCAGGTGACGGTCACCAAGATTGGCGCGCAGCCCGCCATGCCTACACTGGCGGAGCTGGGTGAAGTGCAGTAAGACTTTTGATAGTAAGCGCGGCCCGCAGAGCGGGCTGCGCTTTTGTATTCGTCTATGCGCTTAAAAGTAGGGTGAAAAAACACCTGTAAGATCATAGAAATATACTGCATGTGGATTGTAGTGCGACACCCGATTTGGAAGATAACAGTAAGTGCCATTTTTGAAATATCTGTCGGAAAATGTGAAATAAGTGGGGAAATACTATAAAAATCAAAGGATACGTGATTGTTTAAGTGAAATAAATGTGGTAGAATGTTTGGCATAGGAAAAGAATGGGAAAGGCGGGGGAAAAGAAATTGAAAGGCGTTAATCATCAGAACATGAATGGAACCAATAAGTTCCTGCTGTTAAAAATGATTGCAACCCAGGGACCGATCTCCAGAATCAGCTTGAGTGAAAAGACAGGGCTGAGCAAGATGACGGTGACGGCGCTGGTCAATGAGTATATTGAGAAAGGCATCGTCTACGAGTGTGGGCTGTCGCAGAATCAGGGTTCCTCCGGACGTAGGCCCATTCTTTTGGATATTGTGGCGGATTCCCTGCTCACCTTAGGAATCAATATCGACCGGGACTATGTCCGAGCGGGTATCATCGACCTACGGGGCAATGTGGTGGTTTCCAACAGCTTTCCCATGGGCAAGATCTCCAACGCGGAAGACTTTATGAAGGCGGTTTATGTGCTGTGCGACTCCATCCTCAAAACCAGCGGGTCCCCCAAAGTTTGGGGCATCGGCGTGTCCAGCATCGGCCCGATCTCAGTGATGGACGGGGTCATTTATTCCCCGCCCGCCTTTTACGGCATTCATGACGTCCCCATTGTCGAGCGGCTCAAAGAGCGTTATGACCTTCCGGTCTACCTGGCGGAAGACACCAAGGTTTCGGCCTTGGCGGAGATGTACTTCGGAAATGCCCAAAACTACGATTATTTCTTCTTTGTCGATATCCAGCCCGGTGTTGGTGGCGGTATGATCATCGACCGGAAGCTGTACAGCGGCGCGGCGGGTATGGCGGGTTCCTTTGGCCACTCCATCGTCGAGCCCGATGGCATCCCTTGCGAGTGTGGGCAGCGTGGCTGCCTCGAGCGTTATTGCAGCACCCGTGCGGTGCTCCACTGGGCGAAAGACAACGGCGCGGACCCGTCCCTGACCTGGTTGAGCTTTTTAGATAAGGTGGAAAGCGGCGACGAAATTTGTGTACAAGCGGTCAAACGGATGTGCCACTATCTGGCCATTGGACTGACCAATATCATTGCTTTCTTTGACCCCCAGTGCATTTTCATCGGCGGCGACCTTTGGACCATCCAGGACATGGTGGTTAACGAAGTTCGTAAGGAAGTGATGGAGCACCTTTGGGCCAATGACGTGCGGCCTAAGATCGACATTCTCACCTCCCGTTTCCTCAATAACGCCGATTATATCGGTACGGCGGCGCTGGTGATGGAAAATAACCTGCGCGCCCAATAATACTTTCGATAAAAGATAAAAACAGCCGCTTGCAAACTGCAAGCGGCTGTTTTAGCGCGACGGGACCGGAGAAACGGATGGTGCGCATGTCCGCCTCTGGCAAGCTGCCAAAGGCGGACCGGAAAGCCGGCCGCATTTAGCGGCTTTTGGGTGCCGAAGTGCCATGAAAGCGAATGGCCCGCGTATCGTCCCCGGCAAATAAAAAAGAGCGTGCCTCTTGGCGCGCTCTTTTGCGATCATTATGCGTTTTCCAGGGCTTGGGCCACATCTTCGAGGATGTCGTCCACATTTTCGATGCCCACGGACAGGCGGATGAGCCCCGGCGTGATACCGGCTCCCACGAGCTGCTCATCGGTAAGCTGGCGGTGGGTGGAGCTGGCGGGATGGAGTACGCAGGTGCGCACATCCGCCACATGGACCACCAGGGTAGCCAGCTTCAGGCTGTCGATAAAGCGGATGGCCGCCTCCCGGCCGCCCTTCAGGGAGAAAGAAATGACGCCGCTGCACCCATGGGGCAGGTACTTTTGCGCGAGCTTTTGATAGCGGTCGCCATCCAGGGTGGGGTAATTGACGAACTCCATCTTGTCCGACTGGGCCAGAAAATGGGCCACTTTGTCGGCGTTCTGGCTGTGGCGCTCCATGCGCAGGTGAAGGGTTTCCAGACCCAAGTTGAGGAGGAACGCCGCGTTGGCGCTGGGATAGGCGCCCAGGTCCCGCATGAGCTGAACGCGGGCCTTGGTGATGTAGGCGAGATTGCCGAAATCCTTGGTGTAGGACACCCCGTGATAGGATTCATCCGGCTCCACTAAGGAGGGGAATTTGCCGTTTTCCCAGTTGAACTTTCCGCTATCCACAATGACGCCGCCCACTTGGATGGCATGGCCGTCCATATACTTGGTGGTGGAGTGGATAACGATGTCGGCGCCATACTCGAAGGGCCGGCAGAGGACCGGGGTGGCGAAGGTGTTGTCCACAATCAGCGGCACTTCATTTTTGTGGGCGATGTTTGCAAATTTTTCGATGTCCAGAACGGAGATGGCGGGATTGGCGATGGTCTCCCCGAAGACGGCCTTGGTGTTGGGCCGGAACGCCTTCTGGATTTCTTCCTCCGTGGCGTCGGCGTCCACAAAGGTGACGTCGATACCGAATTTCTTGAGGGTAACGGCGAAGAGGTTGACGGTGCCGCCGTAGATGGTGGAGGCGCTGACAAAATGGTCGCCGCATCCCATGATGTTGAGAAGGGAAATCAGGCTGGCCGCCTGCCCGGAAGTGGTGCACAGGGCGCCCACGCCCCCTTCCAGAGCGGCGATCTTCTGCTCCACCGCGTCCACGGTGGGGTTGGAGATGCGGGAATACATGTGGCCGGGCGCCGTCAAGTCAAAGAGCTTGCCCACATGTTCGGTGGAGTCGTAGTTATATGTCGTGCTCTGGTAAATGGGAAGGACATGGGTCTCCCCATTTTTTCCGCGGTAGCCCGCGTGGAGACACTGGGTTTCAATTTTCATATGTAATTCCTCTTTTGCAGATTATTTGGAGAAGAGCTCGTCTTCGTATTTGGACGGGTATTTGAGCCCCCACTCTTTGCGAAGGGCGTCCATGAGTTCCATGGTGCGAATGGTCTTGGCGTGGGTCATGATGGGGCTTTCGGTCAGGCCCTTCTGGATGCAGTCGACCACATGGCGGATTTCCGGCTCGTAGGCGTTCTTGTAGGTGTCCACCTCATATTTCTCCCCGGCACTTTTGCCCATGCGGACATAGACGTCGTCGCAGCGAGGGAAGTATTCCATCTCCACCATGCCCTTGGTGCCGTTGATGGAGAAGTGGCGGGTCATGTGGGAGCGGTAGGCCAGCTGCATGGTGACGGTTTCGCCCTTGTCGTACTCGAAGATGATGGAGCTCTGCTCGTCGATGCCTTCCTCGCTGACGGTGCCGATGGTGGCGATGCGGGAGGGCATTTTCTCGTCGAAGATCATCTGCGCGGCGTTGATGGTGTAGACGCCCAGGTCGAGCAAGGCGCCGCCCGCCAGGCTGGGACGGTTGTAGCGGTCGTTTGTTTTACCGGCGTCGGGGGACATGCGGCCAAAGATGATGTTGACCATACGGATGTCGCCGATCTGTCCGTCCTTGGCCTTGGCGATGGCCTGATTGATGGCGGGGTTAAACCGCAGCCAGAGCGCCTCCATGACAAAGAGCCCCTTTTCCTCCGCGATTTTGAATACCTCTTTGGCCTGTAAGGCGTTGACGGTGAAGGACTTCTCGCACAGGACGTTTTTATTGTGCTCTAAGCACAGCAGGACGTTTTCATAGTGCTGGGAATGGGGCGTCGCCACATGGATGATGTCGATTTCCGGGTCGCTCACCAGCTCTTCATAGCTGCCGTAGGCGTGGGGAATGTGGTGTTTGTCCGCGAAGGCCTGGGCTTTTTCCAGGGTGCGGGAGCCGACGGCCCAAACCTCGGCGCCTGGCACGGACTGAATGGTCTCGGTGATCTGACGGGCGATGTCGCCGGTGGCCATAATGCCGAATTTAACGGTTTTTGCTGCCATAAGTAGTCTCCATTCTCCGGCGGGAGAAATTGGGGAGAAGCCCTGTCCGGTCCGCCGGTTCCCTGACAGGAGCGAGAGTACAAAATCAATTCCTATTTTACTTCAGAACTTCTTCTCACACAAGGGGAGAAGCAAATTTTCTCCCAGTCTTGCCAAATGTCATTCCGAAAATAGCGCGGTGGAGAGATAGCGCTCCCCGGTGTCGGGGAAGATGGCGACAATGAGCTTGCCCTCATTTTCGGAGCGGGCGGCGAGTTTGGCCGCGGCAAAGCAGGCAGCGCCGGAGGAGATACCCACCAGGAGTCCCTCGGTTTTCCCCAGCTCCTTGGCGGCGGCGATGGCGTCCCCGTCGGTGACGGCGATGACTTCGTCCACCAAGGAGGCGTCGTAGTTATCGGGAATAAAATTGGCCCCGATGCCCTGGATTTTGTGGGGCCCCGTTTTTCCTTTGGTGATAAGCGGGGAGGAGGCGGGCTCCACCGCTACCAGTTGTATCTGAGGGTTCTGTTCCTTTAAATAGCGCCCGGTGCCGCACAACGTCCCGCCGGTGCCGATGCCCGCGACGAGGATATCCACCTGACCGGCGGTGTCCTCCCAGATTTCCGGACCGGTGGACGCCTCATGGGCGGCAGGGTTGGCGGGATTGGAAAACTGGGCCGGAATAAAGGCGCGGGGCAGGGAAGCGGCCAGGGCCTCGGCCCTGTCGATGGCCCCCTGCATGCCCTTTGCTCCCTCGGTCAGAACGATTTCAGCGCCGTAGGCTTTCAGCAGCTTCTGGCGCTCGACGCTCATGGTCTCGGGCATGGTCAGGATCATCCGGTAGCCCCGGGCCGCCGCCACGCTGGCAAGACCAATGCCGGTGTTGCCGCTGGTGGGCTCGATGATGACGGTGTCCGGTGTGAGAAGACCCCGCCGTTCCGCGTCGAGGATCATGGCGTAGCCCACCCGGTCCTTGACGCTGCCCGCGGGATTAAAATATTCCAGCTTCCCGGCAATTCGTGCGGAAAGCTGGTGCCGGGCCGCGTAGCCGTGCAGTTCCAAAAGCGGCGTGTGCCCGATGAGTTCATAGAGATGGTCGTATAGTTTTCCCATGTTGAAAGCCTCCCTTATCCTGTCTTTCTCTACCATAAGGCAACCCCCTTCTTCCTGTCAATATCGAAAGGAGGTCTTTTTGAAAGATTTTCCTCTCAAGGGATTGACAAGGGAAGCCGACAATGGTAGTCTAAAGTAAAGACGACATATGTAGACTGGAGGGAAGGCAAATGGACAAAATCAAAATTGGAGACGGTGAAATCCGCATCATGGAATACATCTGGGAAGAGCAGCCCGTCAAAGCGGGGGAGCTGGTGATCCGTGCCAAGGAGGACTACGGCTGGAGCAAGAACACCACCTATACCATGCTCAAGCGCTTGGCGGAAAAGGGAATGATTGACCGGAGCGACCCGGGCTTTGTCTGCCGGGCGCTGGTGACGAGAGAACAGGTACAACAGGAGGAGACCCGCTCCCTCATCGACAAGGTTTATAACGGGTCCCGGAAGCTGTTTTTAACCTCCTTTCTCTCGGAGGAAAAGCTGACAGAGGACGAAATCGAGGAAATTAAAAAACTCATTGACGCCCATCCGTAAGGGTAAGACGAGGAGGAGAAGATGGAACGGTTATTTTTTATGATTCTCAATATGAGCATTACCGCGTCGGTGGCCATTGTGCTGGTCATGCTCCTGCGGCTGCTCCTCAAAAAGAGAGCGCCCAAATGGCTGACCTTCGCTGTCTGGGGCATTGTGTTGGCGCGGCTTTTGCTGCCCTTTTCGGTGGCGTCGCCGGTGAGCATCTTTAACGTGATGCCCCAGACCCAGCGAACCGAGATCATCGCGCCCCAGGCGGGCGGCGTCTCCCGGATGGAGTTTATCTATCATCCCCAGGTTCCATCAGAGGGGGAAGGGAATCTTTCCGGCGCGCCGAGCGGCGGGCAAACAAACCAGACCCCGCCCGCAAAGACCCCCTCGGGCGATACTCCGGCCCCATCTGAGACGAGGAAGTTTTCCTGGTCCTTGGCGGCGGCCATCTTTTGGCTGAGCGGCGTCGGCCTGATGCTTTGCATGAGCCTTATATTCTTTGTCAGGATCAAGCTGCGTCTGCGCACCGCCGTCGCCCTGCGAAATCGGGCCATTGTGAAGGAATGCGTGCGTATCGTGGGCATACGGCGAAAGGTGCAGGTCTACCAGTCCAATCTCTTCACTACTCCGGTGGTCAGCGGAATTATTCGTCCCAAAATCATTCTGCCCGACTATCTCAACTTGGAAAATGAAGCGGTGCTGCGGTACATCCTCATCCATGAGTTAGTCCACATCCGGCGCCAGGACATGCTGACCAAGCTTTTGTCCCTGCTGGCCGCCACCATCCACTGGTTTAATCCCCTGGTCTGGGTGGCGTTTTTCCTCAGCGGCAAGGATATGGAGAGCGCCTGCGACGAAAGGGTACTGTCCTTCGCCCCCGAGGACATCCGCACCGACTATGCCCGCTCCCTCCTGGCCATGGCCATCCGCCAGCAGAACCTGCCGCTGGCGGCGGGGATGGTGGCCTTTGGGGAGAGCAATGTGCGCACCCGCATTCGGGATATTATGAAGTATCAAAAGAGAACGGCGGTGGCGGTCGCGCTGGCGGCGCTGATACTGGTAGCCAGCAGTTGTACCCTGCTCAGCAACGCCAAGCCCCAGGAGGCCCCCGTCAGTACGCCGCCCGCCGTGACGCCGGTGGAGAGCGGCTCCTCCCAGAGCACTTCCCAGCCGGAGGGGAATCAGCCGGAAGTCAAACAGGAGGACTATACGCCCTATCTCAAGGAATATGTGCTCTATCTCGACGCCGGCGGAAACATGGGGCTCTTTTCCTCCCCCGAGGAGATTAGCCCGGACTCCTATTTTGTCTATGCGGTGGGGCGGCTTTATAACTACTTCATCGATAAGAGAAACTTTGCCGAAATCTACGGCGAGGAATTTGCCCGCAAAGAGATCCCCGCTTCCTACCAGGATGAGCAGTATGGCTATATTTACCCTCAGGAGGAAATTGAAAAAGCGGTCATGGAACACTTCGACGTGTCGGTGGAGTATCTGCGCAGCGCGTCTTCCTATCTCCCGGAGCGCCAGGGCTACGCCTTTTTGGCGGGACCCGGCTTTGGGGAGCAGACGGAACCCATCGTCACCGGTGTGGAGAAGGACGGCAATCTGCTCCATATCACCTATCAGGTGATGACGGTGGCCGCCACCTATGAGGTGTACGACGAAAACGGCGTGCATGAAGAAGACGAACCCGCCCGCTACCTGGGGAGCAAGACCCTGACGGTCCAGCTTACAGACGGTGGCTTCCGCTATCTGTCCCTACAAACGTCCCCGCCGGATGTCAGCGCCATCAGCAGTCAGCTCCTGCAAAATTACGCGGCTCGGTATGAAGTGGCGGCGCATGGCGACGCGTTTTCCAGCGGTGAGTCAATCAACCTAAAAAGCGCCTACTTCTATGCTGTTGATAAGCTCCTGGCAAATGGGGCGGCCAAGGAGTATGCGGCGTATTCCGACGAGGTTTCCGCGGACGGATACCCCCTGTGGCTCAAATGCGACATCCCTGCCCAGCGGGTCTATGAGACGGCCTTTGAGGACTTTGGAGTGCCGGTGGAGGCGTGGGCAGAGGGAAACTTCGCGGCCAACTTCGTGTCTTATGACCCGCAGACGGATACGTTCGCTGTACTCGACAGCCAGCCGATGACCACCGACGACACCTTTGTGTTGGAGGATGCCAAGGACCTGGGAGAAGGCCGGATCGAGCTGATTGTCAGCCGCAAGCGTGGGGAGACCACCATCGACTCCCATATCTATACCTTTGAAGTGACCACAGAAGAGCCTGGGGAGGAGGATTCTTCGCCCTATGCAAAGGTCACCGCCAAGTTTATTTCCTGCGAGGACACCCGCGATATTTCGGATATGGCTGTGGTGCCGGAGGTGACGGGCATGCCGTATCAGCAGGCGATCAGCGTTCTCTACAACGCGGGCTTTCACTGTCAGCCGGTGCCGTTGGGGGAGAGCTGGCGTCTTCAGGGATATGTCGCCCGGATGGACCCACCGGCGGGCAGCGAGAAAAGCCGCCTGACCACCGTGGTCCAGCTTTACTGCGAACAGCGGGAGTCTTGATGAGACGAAAGCCGGCCGTCTGCTGTGAGGAAGACAAGAAAACTTGAGAAGGGGGCGTCCGGGACACCGGACGCCCCCTTTTTGTACCGTGAAAAGCGGGAAGCGCTTTATTTTTATTTGACATGGGCTCCGTTTATGGTACTATAAGGCTATCAACATCCGAAAGGGGTGGCGAGATGCGCGCGATTGCGACGCAAAACCTGACGAAAACGTATGGAAAACACCGGGGCATCTCCCAGGTGGACTTAGAGGTCCAGGAGGGGGAGCGCTACGGCTTTATCGGGCCCAACGGCGCGGGGAAATCCACCACCATCAAGCTGCTGCTGGGCTTTTTGTTTCCCACCGCTGGGACCGCCCGCATCTTTGGCAAGGACTGTGTCAAAAGCTCCGACACCATCAAGCGGGTGACCGCCTATGTACCCAGCGAGGTACGGTATTACCGGAACCTGACGGCCCGCCAGATTATGAAGACGGCTCTCAACTTTCACAAGATGCGTTGGGATTCCCTAGCCGACGAGCTCATCGACCAGTTTGCAATAGAAGCGGACAAAAAGATGGAGGAATTCTCCTTAGGCAACAAGAAGAAGGTGGCCATCGCCGCGGCGTTGGTGACCTGTCCGGGGCTCCTCATCCTCGATGAGCCGACAAGCGGTCTGGACCCGCTGATGCAAAAGACCCTCTTCGACGTGCTGCAAAAGCGCAACGAGACGGGGATGACCGTCTTCATGTCCAGCCACAACCTGGCGGAGGTGGAGCAGTTTTGCCAAAAGGCGGCCTTCATCAAGGAGGGTAAACTCATCGAGGTGGCAAAGCTCAGCCACCAGGAGCGGGAGGGAAAGATCTTTTCCGTGGCCTGTCCGGAGTTGACGAGGGAAGCGCTGGAAGGGTGCGGGGCGCAGATCATTTCCCAAGAGGAGAGCGCCTGGCGTTTTGTCTACCGCGGGGAAATGAGCGGCATCCTCGGCCTCCTTTCCCATTACAATATCCAGGACCTAACCGTTCGCAACATCGATTTGGAGGACAAATTCCTATCCTATTACGAAAGCGGGGAAGGAAAATGAACGTATTTAAGCTGGAATTTCGTAATGGGCGGAAAAGCATCCTCATTTGGACGCTGATCATGGCGGTGGTGGTGGCCGTCTTCATGTGCGTCTTTCCCAGCATGAGCGGGGAGGGGATGTCCCAGCTCATGGACGGGGCGCTCTCCGCCATGCCGCAGGAGATGCTGGAGGCGTTTAACCTGGCGGATATCCCCGACTTTTCCCAAATTGACCAATACTTTGCCTATGTCTTCCAGTATGTGCTGCTGGCAAGCGCCATCCTGGCCGCTGTGATGGGGGCGACCTCCCTAGTGCGGGAGGAGAGCGAGGGCACCATCGAATTTTTGTATGCCCAGCCGGTGACCAGGACGGCCATCGTCACCCAGAAGATGTTCTGTAATGTGCTGCTTTTTCTCCTCTATGCGGTGGTTGTGGCCCTCGCGTCGGTAGGCAGCATCTATCTGTTCCTTCCCGAGGGCGTCGATTTTATGGAAATGCTGCCCCGGGTCGGGGTCGTCTTCGCGGGGCTGCTGTTAACCTGCTTTACCTTTATGGCCTTCGGCTTCTTCGCCTCCTCTTTGCTGCGAAGCCACCGGACCGCCACGCCGCTGGCCCTGGCGGCGGTGTTTCTGACCTATTTTGCGGGCATCGCCTCCAAGCTGGTGGAGCGCCTTTCCTGGCTGTGGTACTGTTCCCCCGTCCATTACAGCACCCCTGCGACCCTCATCGCGGACGGCGCTATCGACATCCGAGCGGGGATCATCGCGGGATGCGCTATCTTCCTGTTTGTGTCCCTCAGCTACATTTGGTATCTCAATAAGGACTTTAAGGTATAAAATCAGGAGAAAGAAGGAGTTATTATGGAGGAAAGCAGGCTGCAAAAACAGCTGCGGTTTTTGGTGGAAGTGGACCAGATGAAGAACATCCTGCGCCGGACGCTGCTGGTGGACAAATCGAGGCGGGAGAACGACGCCGAGCACTCCTGGCACTTTGCGCTGATGGCGATGATTCTCTCCGAATACGCGGACCTCAGCCGGGTGGACCTCTCCCGGGTGCTGCGCATGGCGCTTGTCCACGACCTCATCGAGGTCTACGCGGGGGACACCTTCGCCTACGACAAAAAGGGCAACGAGGACAAAGAGGAAAGAGAGCGCAAAGCCGCCGATGAGCTCTTCGGCATCCTGCCGGAGGACCAGGGGAGAGAGCTGCGGACGCTGTGGGAGGAGTTTGACGCCATGGAGACCCCCGACGCCCAGTACGCCGCCTCCATCGACCGGCTTCAGCCTCTCATCAACAACTACATGACCCAGGGCCACACCTGGCACATCGGGGTGGTGACGAGCAAAGATGTCTACGCGCGGGCGGCCATCATCGAAAAGGCGGCGCCGGAGCTTTGGAAGGTCGTGGAGTTTATCATCGAAGATTCCATCCAAAAGGGTTGGCTCAAGCCCTAAATAAAAGCGATGAAAGCAGCCGATTTAAGCGGCTGCTTTTTTGCGTGGAGACGGCCGGGGAAAGACGGCGCAAAACTTTTTGCATCGGAAAAACAATCGTGCTATAATTAATAAAAAGTTCATTTTTGCCGCCCACCATGAAGGAATGAGCGGTGAGGGAAAGGATGGGCAGTATGAAGCTACTGGTATTGATTCTCAACAAGGTGGAAATGCTCGAACCGCTGCTGGCGCGCTTTACGGATTTACAGATTAACGGCGCGACCATTTTAAACAGCACCGGTATGGCCCGGGCGCTCTCCGACTATATGGATGATTCCTTCCTCGGCTCCCTGCGCGCGATTTTGGACCCGGATCGGGATGAGAACAAGACTATTCTGACGGTCCTCAAGGACGAACAGGTGGAGTCTGCCATCGGCGCCATTGAAGAGGTGGTGGGCGATCTGTCCGAGCCGGATACCGGTATCGTGTTCACCCTGCCGGTGGACTTTATCAAGGGCGTTCATCTCGATTAGAGAAAGTTGGATTTGGAGGAAGAGGGACAAAAAAATTTATGGAATTTGATGTGTTGTTTTATCTCGCGTGTATTTTGTTTAGCGGCCTGCTCTTTGGAAAGCTGGCCAAAAAGGTAAAGCTACCCAATGTCACCGGTTATTTGGTGGCGGGGCTGATCATCGGGCCGTCGGTGCTGGGTCTTATTCCCGGGGACACCGTCTCCCAGATGACGGTCCTCTCCGACATGGCGCTGGGCTTCATCGCCTTTTCCATCGGCAGTGAGTTTAAGCTCAGTTATTTTAAGCGGGTGGGATTTACCCCCATCGTCATCGCCATCATGGAAGCGCTGTGCGCGGTCCTCTTTGTCATTTTGGGGCTCTCCTTCACCGGACACGGCCTGCCGTTTTCCATTGTGCTGGGTGCCATTGCCGCGGCCACCGCGCCGGCGGCCACCATCATGGTCATCAAGCAGTACAAGGCCAAGGGCCCGTTGACCGAGACGCTGCTAAGTGTGGTGGCCTTGGACGACGCCGTGGCCCTCATCGCCTTCGGCTTTGCCGTGACCATCGCCAAATCCATGGAGTCGGCCCAGACCGGTTCGGTGCTCATGTCCATCCTCAACCCCTTCATCGAAATTTTGACCGCCGTTGTGGTGGGGGCGCTGCTGGGCGTGGTGTTCACCTTTGTCCTGCGCTTTTTTAAGAGCACCAATAACCGGCTCATTCTCTCCATCGCCTTTGTCTTTGCGGCCATCGCCGTATCCAAGCTGGTCAACGCCTCCTCTCTGATGATGTGCATGAGCATGGGCGCAATCCTCTGCAACACCTGCAAGATTTCCGACACCATCATGAAGGTGACCGACACGGTGACCCCGCCGCTTTTCATGGTTTTCTTTGTCCTGTCGGGGGCGGAGCTCAAGCTCTCCGTCATCCCCACCATCGGCATTGTGGGCATCATCTACGTCGTGTTGCGGGTCGGCGGCAAGATGTTCGGCGCGTGGGCGGGAGCGGCCATCATGAAAGCGCCCGACACCGTCCGCAAATACCTGGGCCCGACCCTCATTCCCCAGGCTGGTGTGGCCATCGGTCTATCCCTGGTAGCGGAATCGGTGGTACCCCAGTATGCCAGCGTCATCCGGGCGGTGGTGCTGTGCGCTACCCTCATCTATGAGATCATTGGTCCCATGATCACCAAGATCAGCCTCAAGAAAGCCGGGGAGATTAAGCCCGCCGCCTAATGGGAATTGCAGGAGAAAATCCTGGAAAAATTCTTTTGACATGGCTAAACTAAAATGGTATAGTAATAGTAACCTCATCAGTGGGAGACGATCCTGCTGTCAAGGTTTTCTTACAAAAGCCTTCTCATGTGCAAGGGCATTTTGCCCGCGATAAAGTTGGCGGTCATGCTCCTTTGATGCCGGATTGCCGGCAGCAGTGGGTCTATCCGCGCCTCATGACAGGTTTTTGTTGTGAGGCGCTTTTATTTTGAAACAAAAAGTCGGGGAGGATGCCATGGAAACAAAACTGGCGCTCATTGGCATTGTGGTGGAAGAGGAAAATGCCGTCCAGATCGTCAACGAGCTATTACACCAATACGCCCCCTATGTGGTGGGGCGGATGGGGCTGCCCTATCGGGAAAAGGGGGTCAGCATCATTTCGGTGGTGGTGGACGCCCCAGAAAACGTGGTGAGCGCCCTTTCGGGGAAGCTCGGGAATATCAAAGGGATTGGAGTCAAATCGCTGTATGCCAAAACAAGTGAACGCAGATAACGCGGTAAAACGCATCCGCGAGGAGCTCGTCGCCGGCGGGACCCTCTCCCTGGGCACCTTAGCGGACACGCTGGCCCTCGACGATTTTACCGAAGTCTACCGGCTGGCCGACCAAGTGAATGAGGAAGTCAACCACGGCGTGGTGCGCATCCGCGCTATTTTGGAGTTTTCCAACGTCTGCCGCCGCCAGTGCCGCTACTGTGGGCTAAACTGCGAAAATAAAAAGCTGGAGCGCTACCAGATGGGGGAAGACGAGATGGTACAAACCACCCTGGCCGCCTACCGGGCCGGTTATCAGACCATCGTGCTCCAGTCGGGGGAGGACCCTTATTACGACAAGGAAATGATCGGCCGGGTTATCCGGGAGATCAAAGCCCGGTGCGGTATCTCCATTACCTTAAGTCTGGGCGAGCGAACAAAAGAGGAATATGCTTACTGGAAGGAATGCGGCGCCGACCGGTACTTACTCAAGCACGAGACCTCCGACCCGGAGATCTACGCTGCGTTGCATCCCTGCGGCACACTGGAAAACCGGATCCAGTGCCTGCGCTGGATCAAAGAGCTGGGCTATGAGACGGGCAGCGGCTTCATGATCGGATTGCCCGGTCAGACCTGTGACACCATCGCGGGGGATATTCTATTGCTGCGGGAGCTTTCCTGCGACATGGCGGGCATCGGGCCTTTCATCGCCCACCCGGACACGGCGCTAAAGGACCAGCCCAACGGCAGCACGGAGCTCACCAAACGGGCGGTGGCCCTCAGCCGTATTTTGATGCCCCACCTCCATCTGCCGGCTACCACGGCGCTGGGGGTACTGAGTCAGGGGGAAAAAAGCGACGTCTTTTCCTGCGGGGCCGACGTGGTCATGCGCAAGGTGACGCCGGGAGCTTACCGGCGTCTTTATGAAATCTACCCGTCCGGACTGGGTCTGGATGACGATATTGTGAAAGGCAGGATGGAGCTGGAAGACGCCATCCGCCAGTTGGGAAAACAACCATTATAGAAAGAAGTGCTGATCAATGTATGATGTAAAGAGCAAAGTCGCCACCGAATTTATCGACGACGATGAAATCAAGGAATCCCTCCAATACGCAGAGCAAAATAAAAATAACCGGGCGCTGATCGAAAGCCTGCTGGAACGGGCCAAGGACTGCAAGGGCCTCACCCACCGGGAAGCGGCGGTGCTCTTAGACTGCGACCAGGAGGACCTCAATGAAAAGATGTTCACCCTGGCCCAGGAGATCAAGCAGAAGTTTTACGGCAACCGCATCGTCATGTTTGCGCCGCTCTACCTCTCCAACTACTGCGTCAACGGCTGCACCTACTGTCCGTATCACCTCAAAAACAAGCACATCGCCAGAAAACAGCTCTCCCAGGAGGAGATTGTCAAGGAGGTCATCGCCCTTCAGGACATGGGCCACAAGCGTCTGGCGCTGGAAACCGGCGAAGACCCAGTGCGTTGTCCCATCGAATATGTGCTGGAAAGCATTAAGACCATCTATTCCATCAAGCATAAAAACGGCGCGATTCGCCGTGTGAACGTGAACATTGCGGCTACCACCGTGGAAAATTACCGCAAGCTCAAGGAAGCGGGCATCGGCACCTACATATTGTTCCAGGAGACCTACAACAAAAAGGCCTATGAGGAGCTCCATCCCACCGGACCCAAGAGCAACTATGCCTACCATACCGAGGCCATGGACCGGGCCATGGAGGGAGGCATTGACGACGTGGGCTGCGGCGTCCTGTTCGGCCTCAACATGTACCGGTACGATTTCGTGGGACTGCTCATGCACGCCGAGCACCTGGAGGCCGCCTGCGGTGTGGGCCCCCACACCATCAGCGTGCCCCGTATCCGCCCGGCGGACGACGTCGATCCCGGCGACTTCTCCAACGCCATCAGCGACGACATCTTTGCCAAGATCGTGGCAGTATTGCGCATTGCGGTGCCCTATACGGGCCTTATCATCTCCACCCGCGAGTCCCAGGCTTCCCGGGAGCGGGTGCTCCACCTGGGCGTCTCCCAGATCAGTGGCGCGTCCTGCACCAGCGTGGGCGGCTACGCGGAAAAGGAAAAGATCGAGGACAATTCCGCCCAATTCGAGCTCAACGACACCCGCACCCTGGACGAGGTAGTGGGCTGGCTGCTGGACATGGGCTATATCCCCAGCTTCTGCACCGCTTGCTACCGGGAGGGGAGAACCGGCGACCGGTTCATGCAGCTGGTCAAATCCGGTCAGATCGCCAACTGCTGCCAGCCAAACGCCCTGATGACCCTGAAAGAATATCTGGACGACTACGCGTCGCCTGAGACAAAGGCCAAAGGCGAGGCCCTCATCCGCAAAGAGGTGGAGAACATCCCCAACGAGAAGGTCAAAAAGCTGGTGCTCGAGCATCTCGACGACATCGACGGCGGAAAGCGGGACTTCCGGTTCTAATCAGCCCCATGGGTTCGGACGCCGCGTGTGGGAGCAAAAAAGATTCGAACCCCACGCATAGATTCTTTTACAATGCCGTCAGAAGGCAGGCTTCCCTTTGTGGAGCGCCGCGCCGGATATTAACCAAACGATATTTCATGGAGGAGGCAGATCGATGCCAGTCAATGAACTCACCGCAACCCCCAACAGCACCCGCATCCACATCGGTATCTTCGGGCGGGTCAACAGCGGCAAGTCTTCGCTCATCAATGCCATCGCCTCCCAGCCCACGGCGCTGGTGAGCCCCGTGGCGGGCACCACCACCGACCCGGTCTATAAGCCCATCGAGCTGCACCCGCTGGGTCCCTGCGTCCTCATCGACACCGCCGGTTTTGACGACCGGGGGGAGCTGGGTTCCATGCGGACCGGCCGCACCGCCCAGGTGGTGGAAAAGACGGACATCGCCGTGTTGGTCATCGACGTGAGCAACGACGACTTTTCCGAGGAGGAAAATTGGGTCGCCCTGTTGGAGGAAAAGAAGGTCCCCATGGTGGTGGCGGTCAATAAGTCCGACGAGAGAACGGAGGTTCCCGCCTTTGCCAAGCGCTTTTCCTATGTCTGCGTCAGCGCCAAAACCGGCGAGGGCATCGACAAGCTCAAGGCCATGATCGCCTCCAAGGCCCCGGCCCAGGAGGAAGTTTCCATCACCGGCGACCTGGTGGGGCCGGGGTATCCTGTGCTTTTGGTGGCGCCGCAAGACATCCAGGCGCCCAAGGGGCGGCTCATCCTGCCCCAGGTGCAGACCATCCGGGACCTGCTCGACCACCGGGCGCTGGTTTCGGTGGTGACCACCGACCAGTTGGAAGCGGCCCTCGCCCTTTATAAAGCGCCGCCCAAGCTCATCATCACAGATTCCCAGGTCTTCGACGTGGTAGCGGCGCACACCCCCGAGGGGACGCTTCTCACCTCCTTTTCAGTGCTGATGGCAAAGTATAAAGGGGACATTGCCACCTTCATCCAGGGCGCTTCCCGGCTGAACACCCTGACCGAGCAAGACAAGGTGCTCATTTTGGAGGCCTGCACCCACAATCCTCTGGATGGAGACATCGGACGCATCAAAATTCCCAATTTGCTGCGAAAGAAAGTGGGGAAGAACCTGACCATCGACATCCGCAGCGGCAACGATTTCCCCGACGATTTGCGGGAATACGCCTTGGTCGTCCACTGTGGCGGATGCATGTTTAACCGCAAATATATGCTCTCCCGCATCGAGCACTGCGTCAAGCAGGGCATCCCCATCACGAACTACGGCATCCTGATCGCCAAGATCAAAGGAATATTGGACCGTGTCGTCTACTAAAAGCAAGAGGAAGGAAAGCGCTGGTTTTTTCCAGTGCTTTCCTTCCTCTTTTTTGTGGGCGTATTGTCGGCTAAGAGCAGGTGTTTTCGATGAAATGACAGGAAAAGGACAGCTGATCAGAATGACTTATCAAAAACAATATAAATTGCCCAAATGGCCGGGAAATAGTGGTGCAAAATTTAGTTGAAAAGTGGGTTTTCTGGACGGCTATTGCAAGTCTGTTTATAGACGTGTTATAATTTCGACATAATCAATACAATTTTGATACAGCAAATCCATCCATATTAGTCTGTGAATAGGGCACAGAAGTCTCTACGTGATAACCTTAAATTATCTACGCTATGGGTGTGTTTTTATGTTTCTGGTGCTATTTTTCTCAAATGGCGTCCGGAAAGGTACGAGCACCCGTGTGAACTTCACACTGAGGTGCTTTTTTGATGGAATTTTAAGCGGCTTTTGTAGATTTCATCAAAAAAAGCGTGGGAACGCCAGCGGCGGACAGCGGCTGGGGCGAAATGTTATGTTCTTGTATTGATTGAGCCAAAACATAAAATTTTGTCGCAGGTAAAAAGGAAGAGAGGTTTAAGGTTTATGAAAGTGACAGAAATCCCGCAGGTGGAATACGCCATCATCGGCGGTTCCGGCACATGGGCGGGGGAATTCCCCGAGGCAACCGGTTTCAAAGGCGTCAGCGTCATCCAGGATGACATGGAGTTCGACACCCCTTTCGGCACGACCATGGCCATGAAGCTGTTGGAGCTTTCTGCCGACGTGACGGCGGACGGCAAGCCGAGAAAGCTGCTGACCGTGCCGTTTCACGGCTTCCATGGGCTCGCGCCCTACAACACCCCCTCTGAGCAGATCTTCTGGGTCTTCCAGCGGGCGGGCGTCAAATACATCGTCGCGGAAGGAAGCGGCGGTTCCATCAATCCGCTCCTCGATCCGGGCGACATCATCGTGCCCCATGATTTCGTCGACTTTACCAAGCGCCCGACCAACATCCACCGCTTTACCCCCAATATCGTTCGCATGCGCGAGCCCCTTTGCCCCGATCTGAGAAAGATTCTCTTTGAGAAGGCCAAGGAGGAGTATCCCCGCGTCTTTTCCAGAGGCGTTTACGCCAACACCGAGCCGCCCCGGTTCGAAACGGCCACTGAGATCAAAATGCTGGCCGACGCCCGCTGCGACATCACCGGCCACACCATTGTGCCGGAAGTGTATCTCTCCCGGGCCATCGGCGCGTGCTACGCCAGCCTCTATCTGGTGAGCAACTTTGCCGAGGGTGTGGAGGACCCCACCTGGAGAGGCGACAGCATCTTCGACCACTACCGCGACAGCGCCGACAAGATCGGCCGCGTCACCCTGGGCGCCATCGCCGCCATCAACCCGGCGGAGAAGAAATGCAGCTGCAAGGACTACATGATCGAAGTCCCCGGCAACGTCAAGGACCGCATTTCTGAATAATCGAGTCTTTAGTAACATGCACATAAAACAATTTCAAAGGAGAAATCATTTCATGGCTAAGAAATTACTGGCACTGATTTTGTCTGTACTGATGGTTGTCACTGTGTTCGCCGGATGCGGCGCGAAGAACGAGAGCTCCAGCGCTGCGGGCGGCAACGGCTCCGGCAAGGACGTCAACATCGCCATCGTTTTCGGCCTGGGCGGCCTGGGCGACAAATCCTTTAACGACAACGCCAACGAAGGCGCCAACAAAGCGAAAGATGAGTTCGGCATCAACTATCAGTATGTCGAGCCCAAAGAGATCGCGGAGTTCGAGGGACATCACAGAGATTTCGCCAAAGAGGCGAAATATGACCTGATCATCGGTATTGGTTTTGACCAGGCCGACGCGATCAACACGGTAGCTGCCGAATTCCCGGAGCAGAAATTCCTGCTCATCGACGGCGAGGCGGCCGAGGCACCCAACGTAGCCAGCGTCACCTTTAAGGACAACGAGAAAGCTTACCTCATCGGCATCATCGCCGGCATGACCACCGAGACCAATAAGATCGGTATGGTCGGCGGTATGGATATCCCCCTGATCAACGCTTTTGCCGCCGGTTATAAGGCGGGCGCTACTTCCGTCAACAAGGACATCGAGGTCATGATCAAATATGTCGGCGCTTGGAACGACGCCAACACCGCCAAGGAGCTGGCCCTTTCCATGTACGACGCGGGCGCAGACATCGTCTATCAGACCGCCGGCGGTTCCGGCCTGGGCGTCTTCTCCGCAGCGGCCGACAAGGACAAGCTGGCCATCGGCGCCGACGTCAACCAGATTCCGCTGGATCCGGCCCACATCTTCCTGTCCTCTGTCCGCAGAGTGGACAACGTCGTCTATAATGAGATCAAAGCGGTCATTGACGGTAGCTTTGAGGCCGGCACTTTCGTCCAGGGCTTTAAAGAGGGCGCGGTCAGCTACACCACCGAGGGCGCTGAGAAGGAGACCTCTAAAGAGGCCATCGAGGCGGCCGACAAAGCAAAACAGGACATCATTGACGGGAAAATCGAAGTTCCTTCCACCCTGGACTAAGCTTGGGAAAAGAACGAATCTAAGTCATCTATTATTCATAAGGGGACACAAATGCAGTGTCCCCTTATGAGACGTTTGGGGACTTTTAAAAAGGAAGAAATCCACGAGAAAGTGAGGGGTGTTCCTCCGTGAATTTTGTAGAAATGCGCGATATCAGCAAATATTACGGCAATGTCGCGGCCAACAGCCATGTGAATTTTTCCGTGCAGAAGGGAGAAATTCACTCCTTGCTGGGTGAAAACGGCGCGGGAAAAACGACCCTGATGAAAATACTGTACGGCATGACCCAGCCCGATTCCGGCACGATTTCGGTGGGCGGCAAGAAGGTGCGGATTCGCAACCCAAAGGACGCCATCAACTTAGGGATCGGCATGGTCCATCAGCACTTCATGCTGGCGGCGCCGCTGACGGTGGCGGAGAACATTGTGCTGGGCTATGAGCCGAAAAAGGGGATGTTTTTCGACTTTGAAGGCGCTGTCAAGGAGATCGAAGCGCTCTCGGAGCAATACGGTCTCAAAATCGACCCACGCGCCAAAATCCAGGATATCCCGGTGGGGCAGAAGCAGCGGGTGGAGATTATCAAGGCCCTCTACCGCAAGAGCGATCTCATCATCTTGGACGAGCCAACCGCCGTATTGACGGCGCTGGAGGTGCAGGAACTCTTTGGCGTCCTCAAAGGCCTCAAAGAGGCGGGTAAAACCATCATCATCATTACCCATAAGCTCAAGGAGATTATGCAGGTCTCCGACCGGGTCACTATTCTGCGAAGCGGGGAGTTTGTCTGCACCAAGAACACGGCGGACACCAACCCCAACGAGCTGGCCGAGCTCATGGTAGGACGGAAGGTCCACGCCATGGAGGAAAGCTTCGGGGGCGATGTGGACGAAAGCGCGCCCGTCTTCCTGGAAGTGAAAGATGCGGTCTATAAGGAACACAAGGTGAAAAAGCTCAACGGTTTGAGCCTCAAGGTGCGCAGCGGCGAAATTCTCGGCATCTGCGGCGTAGAGGGGAACGGACAGACCCAGCTCATCGAAACGGTCACCGGTATTATTAAGCTACGCCACGGCAAAGTGCTGGTCCGCGGGGAAGAGGTCAAGGACCCGACGCCTCTGCGGATGCTTAACCTGGGCGTGGCCCACATCCCGGAGGACCGTGCTTCCCGGGGTCTCATCAAGGACTTCCCCATTCGGGAAAACACCATCCTCGGCTACCACCGCCGCCGACAGTTCAGCAGACGCGGCGTCCTTAACATTCGGGAGATGAACCGGTACGCCCAGGAGATGGTGGAAAACTTTGGCATCAAGGTGGGGAGCATTTACGACCCGGTCAGCTCTCTGTCCGGCGGTAACCAGCAGAAGGTGGTCATCGGACGGGCCCTCTCCCAGAACCCAGATATCATCATCGCCGCCCAGCCCACCCGGGGCGTGGATATCGGCGCCATCGAATACATCCACGAAAAGCTCATTGAAATGAAGAAGCAGGGGAAAGCCATCCTCCTCATCTCCGCGGAGATCGACGAGCTGATGGCACTCTCGGACAATATCGCCGTTATCTTCGGCGGCCAGATTGTCGCCCAGGGAAAGGCCAGCGAGTTTGACGAGCGGCGGCTCGGCATGCTCATGACCGGTTATGGAAAGGAGGAGAAGGAACATGGAAGCCATTAAAAAGTGCGGCGTCTATCTCCGGCAGAAAATAAAGCAGCTTTTTACCAGCAAGTCCTTCATCGTCTCCGCCATTTCTCTGCTCTTGGCGCTGATCGTCAGCGGCATCATCCTGGCCTTCTCCGGCTATAACCCCTTCACCGCCTACGTCAATATGTTCGGCGGGGCCTTCGGGGATATGAGCCGCGTCGCCGACACCCTGGGTATCGCAACCCCCCTCATCCTGTGCGGAACGGCGGTAGCCATCGCCATGCGGGGCGGCGCCATCAATATCGGCGCCGAGGGACAGCTTTATGTAGGCGCCATGGCGGCCGCCCTCACCGGCATCTTCTGCCAGGGATTGCCCGCCATCCTCCACATTCCGCTGTGCATCCTGGCGGCGGCGGTGGCGGGCGGCCTCTGGGCGGGGCTGGCCGGATATTTGAAAATCAAGCTCAAGGTCAATGAGGTTGTGCTGACCATCATGCTCAACTACATTGCCATCTATCTGACCGACTACATCGTCACCTACGGCGTCAAGGCGGAGGGTATGGTGGTCAAAACCCCCAATGTGGCAGAATCCGCTATCCTGCCCGCTCTCTATCCCCACAGCCGTCTGACCATCGGTTTTATCCTGGCGGTGATCATCGTCTTTGTGGTGCGCTGGATGATGAAGAAGACGGTCTTTGGTCTGGAGCTTCAGGCCATCGGCAACAACCTGGCCGCCGCGGAAACGGGCGGCGTCAACATCGGTAAACAGTTTCTCGTGACTATGTTTATTTCCGGCGCTCTGGCGGGACTTGCCGGCGCGGTGGAAGTCATGGGTGTACACAAGTACTTTATCAAGGGATTTTCCCCGGGCTACGGTTACGACGGACTGAGTATCGCCGTGCTGGGCCAAAATTCCCCGGTGGGCGTTTTAGTCTCGGCCATCCTCTATGGCGCGCTGCGGTCAGGCGCCCAGGTGATGGACCGGATGACCAAGATTCCCAGCGACTTTGTGGGGCTGATGCAGGCGCTCATCATCATCTTTGTGGCGACGCCGGGCATCATTATGGCCATGCGTAATTTTGCAAGAAGGGGGAAGAAGAACCATGACTGAGTTTTTGGCAGGACTTGGAACTCTGCTTTCCGGCGCCATCCGGATTGCCATCCCCATCTGTTTCGGCGCCCTGGCCTGCACCATCTGTGAGCGGGGCGGCATTGTCAACATCGGTGTGGAGGGCATGATGCTCGCCGGAAGCTTCGGAGGCGTGCTGGGTTCCTATCTCACCGGCAGCGCCTGGGTGGGCCTCCTTTTCGCCATCTTGGCGGGCGTCCTTTTCGCCGCCATTCATGCGGTGCTGACCATCAAATATAAGACGGGACATATCATCAGCGGCCTGGGTATCAATCTGCTCGCTTCGGGACTAACGACGGTGCTCCTTGTCTCCCTTTGGGACAACCGGGGCAAATCCGACGCGGTGGCGTCGCTTGGCACCATCAACATCCCGGTGCTTAAGGATATCCCGGTGCTCGGTGACATCCTCAGCGGACATTCCCCCCTGTTTTATATCCTCATCGTCATCGGCGTGGTGATGTGGATTGTGCTGTATAAGACGGTCTTTGGCCTGCGGGTGCGGGTGGTGGGTGAAAATCCCCAGACGGCCGATTCGGTGGGTATCAACGTCACCGCCATCCAGTACATTTGTGTCCTCGCCTGCGGGGCCATTGCGGGCCTGGGCGGGGCCTATCTCTCCATCGGCGACATCGGGCTCTTCAGCCGCGACATGGTGGCGGGACGCGGTTACATCGCCATGGCGGTCACCATCTTCGGCGGGTGGAACCCCATCGGTGCGTTTGGCGGCAGCCTCCTCTTCGGCGTGGCCCAGAGCATCCAGTTCCGGCTCCAGGAGGTGGCGCCGGTGCAGATTATCCAGATGCTGCCCTATATCCTCACCATCCTGGTGCTGATCCTCGTCAAGAACCGTCCCAAGGGCCCGGCGGCGGCCGGCAAATCCTTCGACCGGGAGGCCGGTTAAGCTTATTAACAATTTCGCAAAGGAGTATCCTATGAACGAAAAGATCTATGAAAATTTGGACACCCTCAACGAATACCGCAAGACCATAAGAGAGCGTCTGGCCGTTACTGACGACGTCTATTCCCAGATGGGCAAAGTGGTGGACCGCAGCCCGGAGCTGGTCGAGCGCATATTAAAACACTATGAGATGATGGATAAGGGAGAGTGGATTCGCCCCAACTTCTCCAACGACATGCAGATTCTCTATATGCGGGACCGCCAGACCTTTTCCTTCCTGCTGTTTCCCGAGCTATTGGAAATTGGCTACCAGGTGGGCCGTCTCATCGGGGAGAAATTCATCGCCCCTTACCTGACGGGGAAGACCCTGCCGGAAATTATGGAGAGTAACCTCCATTTCGCGGGGGACCACAACTATGCCCATCAAGAAATTGTGGTGGCAAGAGAGGACTACGCCGTCTACCGCAACTATGAGTGTGCCGATTGCTACGGCATGCCCAACATCGGCATGAAGATCTGCTGCTACGAGGCGGGCACCGCGGCGGGATGCTTTGAAATTCCGCTGGGCAAGCACGTGGTGGTCACCGAAACCAAATGCTGCGCTAACGGCGACGACTACTGTGAATTTGAGGTCAAGGTCGTAGAATAAAGAGAAGGGATCAAAGGCTGTTGCCTTTGATCCCTTTGTATTTTTTTCAATTCTCTTCGTCTGATTGAATAAAAATGAGAAGGAGCTCTTGGACTTTTTTACAATTTTGTGAACAATGTGGTACGCACATTTTAATCCGCAATAAAAATTGTTATAATAAAGCATGTCCCTGTAACAAGGGAACATGAAAGATTGGTTTTCAGAAGAGACGAATGCGATTCGCGCAAGGACAGTTCGGTAAGGGGACTGTCCCGTTTTATTGTCCCGCACCGGCGAAGAGACAGAAGAGAGAAGGAAAAATGAGGGAACAAGGCGGAGGAATTATGAAAAAATGGATGGCGGTATTGGCCGTTTTACTGATATGCAGCATGATGATCACCATGGTTTACGGAATAGACAGCAGTCCGAGCGTGGGTACGAGCGAGAGTGTTTCGGATACAACGCCGGCATGTACCATATCCCCCAATCAAATTATATCGGAAACCGCCGTATTGATGGAGGCGGATTCGGGTCAGGTGCTCTACGATAAGCAAATGAATGAGCGGATGTATCCGGCGAGTCTGACCAAGATCATGACGGCCATACTGGCGCTGGAGAACGGTGAAATGGACAATGTGCTGACGGTGGACCAGGAGATTCTGGACGATGTCTATTCCTATGGTTTATCGACAAGCCACATTGCTTTGACAGTGGGAGAGCGTATCAGTTTGCAGGACGCCCTCTATGCGGCGCTTCTTGAGTCGGCCAACGACGCCACCGCTCTCATCGCCAAATTTATCGGCGGGACGCTGGATCACTTTGTGGAGATGATGAACCAGAAGGCCGCAGAGATCGGTGCGACCCACACCCATTTTGTCAACGTCCACGGCTTGCACAGCGACAATCACTATACCACGGCTTACGACCTGGCACTGATGATGCGCTACGCGCTGAGCCTGCCCGAATTTGAAAAGATCATCAGCACGGCCCAGTACACCATGGCACCCACCAACAACCAGGAGAGCGAGCGGTACTTCTGGAACCAAAACAAGATGATTCAGCCCTCCTACTACTACAACGAAGATACGGTGGGCGGCAAGCTGGGCTGGACAGAAGAGGCCACCAATACCATGGCGGCGCTGGGGGAGAGAAATGGAAGACGGCTGATCTGTGTCCTGCTCAAAAGCACGGCGGCCAGTGCCAAATATAAGGACTGCGAGCTGCTTTTTAACTATGGATTTGAGAACTTCCAGCGCGTCGAAATCGACGTGTCCGACGACATCCCCAAAGGCGTGGATATCCAGGACGAAAACGGGGATCTTTGCGGGGATGTGACCATCTCCAGCCCTCCAAAAATCCATTACCTGATTCACAATCACCTGACGGCCAACGATATTAAAATTGATATCAATGTTCCGGAGCATTACACTCTGGGCCAGCCGATGTCCGCCAGCTTTACCGTGGGGCTCAAGGACTGGGTGGACTGCATGCCAAATGAGCCGCTCACCACAGAGCTCACCACCAAAAGCAATGTGAATACCAAGGTGATGAGCGTCACCAAGGAACCGAAGACCAAAGGCCCCAACGTCTTTCTTCTCGTCGGCATTGGAATTTTGGTGTTTTTGGGAATCGCCGTCGCCGCACTTTTTGTCATTCGCGCCGTTATCCGTAGAGGCGTCCGCCAGCGTTATGCCATCAGCCGACGCAATGTTCACTTCGACCGTCAAATCAGGCGCAGGCTGTAAGCGTCCTTGCGAAAGTTTTGCATAGAAAAGGCCGTCCCATCGGGACGGCCTTTTTCGTAGATCAGCGCGTCAGCCAGCTGCGCTCCATCTCATGTTTTTTTGGCCGGGCCATCAGGCATTCCACAGCTTCCCCTGCGGCTTTTCCCTCAAAGAGGACCTGATAAACCTGCTCGATAATCGGCATTTCCACGCCGGTGCGCCGCGCCAGTGCGTAGGCGCACCGGGCGCTGCGGTATCCTTCCACCGTCCCCACGGCGGCAACGGCCTCCGCTGCGGTCTTGCCTTGTCCGATCAGGATGCCTGCCCGACGGTTGCGGGAATGGGGGCTGGTGCAGGTGACGATGAGATCGCCGATGCCGGTGAGGCCCGCGAAGGTGTCCTGTCGGGCGCCCAGAGCGCATCCCAGCCGGGAAATTTCAGTAATCCCCCGGGTGAGGAGGGCGGCCTTGGCGTTGTCGCCGTAGCCCAGTCCGTCCAGCACCCCAGCGGCCAAGGCGATGATATTTTTGAGCGCGCCGCCCAGCTCGACTCCGGTTAGATCATCGTTGACATAGATACGAAGGGACTGGTTCATGAGGAGATCCTGCACCGCTTCGGCGGCATTATGGTCGGCGGAGGCGGCCACCACGGTGGTGGGCTGGCCCCGTCCCACTTCCTCGGCGTGAGAGGGCCCCGAGAGAACCACCAGCGGATTCTGCGGCAGTTCTTCGGCGATCACCTGAGAAAGGCGGAGGAGGCTTTCTTCCTCCAAGCCTTTGGCCACGTTGACCAGCAGGCAGCGAGGGGATATAATGGACGCCAGCTTCTGAGCGGTGGCGCGCACCGCGTGGGAGGGGACTGCCAGTAGGATCATATCGGCGTGGGCCGTGCAGGAGAGGTCGCACGTGAGGCGGATGCCCTCGGGGAGCTTGATCCCGGGCAGGAGCTTGCGGTGCTCCCCCTCCCGGCGGATGGCTGCAATTTCCTCGGCAAAGGGGGACCAAAGGGTGACGTCGTAGCCCATCTGCCGGCACATGATGCTCAGCGCAGTGCCAAAGCCGCAGCCAAGAACGGCAATATTTTTCATGTTTTAACCTCGGTTCTTTCTTGATAGAGAATGTTTCCATTATATAGAAAATGATGGGGAAAGTAAACCTTTTCATGGCGAAGGGTCTTGTGTATAATAGAAGTATTACACAAAGAGCAGGAGAAAATGATGAAACGTACCGTTTTAATTACAGGAGCTTCCGGCGGCATCGGCGCCGCCGCCGCCCGGCTGATGGGGTCGAAGGGTTGGCAGGTGGCCGTCCATTACCACAGCGGTGAGGAGCGAGCTCGCGGGCTCTGCGAAGAGCTGCGCGCCATGGGACAGGAGGCGGCGCCCTTTGGGGCCGACGTGTCAGATATGGCCCAGGTAAAAGCCATGTTTAGGGAAATTGCCGTGCGTTATGGGGAAATTCATGTCTTAGTCAATAACGCTGGCATTGCCCAGCAAAAGCTCTTTACCGACATCGGAGAAGAGGAATGGGACCGCATGTTCGATATCAACGTCAAGGGGATGTTTCACTGCACCCAGGCGGCGCTTCCCCAGATGATCCACCGCAAGAGCGGCAAAATCATCAACCTATCTTCCATTTGGGGGATGGTAGGGGCTTCCTGTGAGGTTCACTACTCGGCGGCCAAAGCGGCCGTCATCGGCATGACCAAGGCGCTGGCCAAGGAGCTGGGCCCGTCGGGTATCCAGGTCAACTGTGTAGCGCCCGGCGTCATCGACACGCCGATGAACGGCCAGCTTGATGAGGAGACGCTGGAAGCGCTCAAGGAGGAAACGCCGCTTGGCATCCTTGGCTCTCCCGAGCATGTGGCGGGGGTCATCGCTTTTCTCGCGTCCAGCGCTGCGGATTTCATTACCGGCCAAGTGATTAGCCCCAACGGCGGCTTTGTCATCACCTGAGAAATAAGAAAAAGGCAAGGGAAGAAGGCGTCCCTTGCCTTTTTCGATAAATTTTGCACAATGTCGCATTTCGTGCTATACTGTCAGTGACTTCTTTTTAATTTATGGGATAAATAATGGTGAGGTGGATACTGTGGGCAAAGACCGAGGAGAAAATAATCGACATCTTAAATACCGAAACCGCGGCCTAGTACTCAAGCTCATTTGTACCGGTGATGGCGTAACCCGCATCGATTTGTCCCACATCACAGGGTTAACCAAGATGACGGTGACCAATATTACCAGCGAACTGATTCAACAGGGCTATGTCGTCGAGGGGAGCCAGGGGCAAAACAGCAATGTGGGCAGAAATCCGATTATTTTGGATTTGTCTCCCAATGCGCCCAAGGTGTTGGGCATTCAAGTGGCCAGAAGCCACTGCAGCGCTATCCTCACCGATCTTAAGATGCACACCCTGCAAAAGAAGACTATCCCCTTCAGCCGGGAGGAAACCAAGGACAGCCTCATGGAGAAGGTCTTTTCTTTGACGGATGAGATGACCACCTGGGAAAATAACATCATCGCCTGCGGCGTCTCCACTGTTGGACCGCTGGATGTCAAGGAGAAAATGATACTCAATCCTCCCGATTTCTTCGGGATTTCCGATCTTCCCATCGGCGATATTTTGTCCAGCCGTTACTGCATGGACGTGTTCATCGACAACGACATGAACGGCTCGGCGCTGGCGGAAAAGCTCTTCGGTAACGGCAGAGATTATGCCAACTTTCTCTATGTGGGCATCGACAACGGCATCGGTTCGGGCATCATCTCCGATAATGTCCTCTATCAGGACAACAGCGGCCTGGTGGGAGAGTTTGGACATGTGGTCATCAACTTTAACGGGGATACCTGCATCTGTGGCAACCGCGGCTGTCTCGAGACCTATGCCAGCCTCCCGGTGGTGGAGCGTAAACTGCGGGCGGTGACCGGCAAGGACCTGGATTTTATAGCATTTTGTCAGCTCCACGAGGATCCCTTGGTTGACGCGGTGCTTTCCGATATGGTGGACAAGATCTCCTGTGCCCTGGTCAATGTGGTCAATATGCTCAACCCCAGCGCCGTCTTTATCGGTCACTTCGGGTCTTTCCTGCCCGACAAGTATCTCACGCGGATGGAGGAGTGGGTCAACGCCCATAAGCTGTCCGGCAGCTATCAGACCGTCAAGGTCCGCCGTTCCCATTTCGAGCAGGACGCCCCCCTCATGGGAAGCGTCTGTATTGTCCTCAATCGTCTCTTTAACGGCAAGTTGCTGGCTCGATTGGACCCATAATGGTATAGAAAAAAGCCCCGGGAAGATTCCCGGGGCTTTTTTGCGTCCATTTATTCCGCGTTCTGCGGCAGGATTTTGTTGACGAGAGTACCGGCGACCACACAGAGGAAGAGGCCGGAGAGGGTGAAGTTACCGATGGTGACACCGCCGGACAGGCCGATGCCGATGACCAAAATCATAGCGACCACAATCAGGTTGCGGGACTTGGAGAAGTCTAAATCCGCCTCGGAGATGGTGCGCATACCGATGGATGCGATCATACCAAAGAGGAGGATGGACACGCCGCCCATGACAGGGACGGGGATGGTCTGAAGGACCGCGCCGAATTTGCCGAACATACCCAAAATGACGGCGAAAACAGCGGCCAGTTCCAGGACGAAGGGATCGTATACCTTGGTGACGGCGAGAACGCCGGTGTTTTCGGAGTAAGTGGTATTGGCGGGGCCGCCCAGGAAACCGGCGACGATGGTAGCTACGCCGTCGCCCAGCACCGTTTTGTGCAGGCCGGGATCTTTAAAGAAATCCTTGCCGACGACCGTGCCGTTGGTGGTGATGTCTCCGATGTGCTCCATAAAGGTGACCAGCGCGATGGGTGCGATGAGGAGGATGGCGTGCATATCAAACTGTGGCAGGGTGAAGAAGGAGCCGCCGAAGTCCCAGAAAGGAGAAATCCAGGGGGCGTTGGCAACGGCGGAGAAATTGACCAGCTTGTCCGCGTTGGGCAGCACCAGGTCATGGATGATGGAGGCGAGATAACCGGTTCCGATGCCAATGAGGATAGGAACCAGCTTAAAATAGCCTTTTGCAAATACATTGATGATGATGACGACCGCTAGGGTGATCAGGGCGATGAGCCAGTTGCCGCTGGCATTGGTCATGGCGGTGGGGGAGAGGGTTAAACCGATGACCACGATGACGGGTCCGGTAACAATGGGCGGGAAGAGCTTCCTCACCCGCTCGACGCCGGCAAGGCTGACGATGAGGGAAAGCAGCACATAGATGCAGCCGGCGATAATGATGCCGCCCTGCGCTTTGGGAATGTTGGCGGGATCATTGCCGATGATGATTTGCAACGCTGCGATGTAAGCGAAGCTGGAGCCTAAAAAGACGGGGACTTTCCGTTTGGTGATCAGGTGGAATACGAGGGTTCCCAGACCGGCGGTAACCAGTGCCACCGAGGCGTTCATACCGGTGAGGGCGGGAACGAGTACGGTAGCGCCGAACATGGCAAACAGGTGCTGGATACCCAAGAGGAAGGTCTTACTGGTCAGTTTGTTTTCCATTTGGCTTTCGTCTCCTTTTTGTTATAAACGACAACCGTGGCGCAGAAATTGTCCGCCTGATCAAGCGCAAAAAAGCCTCATCACCCGCAGATGATAAGGCTCCACAAAGACACAGGACGACCCGGCGCGCAAGACGCCGCCGTCTCCACAATCTCCACTATCTACCTTATGGTCTCACAGGATCCAATTTAAAGGTTGTCTTTGGTAGAATTATAGTACATCATGTAAAGATAGTCAAAGGTTTATTCATAATTCCTTTTATTTCTACCGTTTTTGTGCTGTGCCATGGCTCTCTTTCTGCATGGATTGTCAAAAAGATGGCATTGAGGTGGGAATGAGAGGCTGCTCTCAAGGAGCAAAGAAAAAAGCCAGCTGTTTCCGGCTGGCTTTTGGCATCTTCTATTCGTCGGCGACGATAAGCTCCACATTATTTTCCCGCAGCAGCTCCACATACTCCTCCGGCGGCATTTTGTCAGTGATGACAGCGTCAAAATCAGAGATGGAAGCAAAGGTAATGAGAGACACCTTGCCGAATTTGGTGGAATCGATGAGCAGATAATTTTTGGTGCTTTTTTCAATGACGGCGCGCTTGATGTCATATTCCATCTGTTCGGAATTGGTGACGCCCGATTCCGAAGTTAGACCGGTGGAAGCTAAGAACGCTTTGTTGATATTGTATTTTTCGATGGATTTGGTGGTATCGGCTCCCATGAGTGAATTGGTCTTCCGGTTGAGAGTGCCGGGCAGGGAATAGAGATGAATATTTTCTATCGGGTAAGCGGCAAAGACGGCTTTGATGTTGTTGGTGAACACATTGATGCCGCCGCACTCAGAAAGGTAGGGCACCATTTGGAAGGTGGTGGTACCGGAGTCGATAAAGATACTGTCGTCTTTTTCCACCAATTTTGCGGCGGCCTTTCCAATGCGATGCTTTTGGTCGCTGTTTTCGTTGCCCCGCTCTTCAAAGGAGGTGGGGGCTTTGACAATGGCCGTCACGCCGCCGTATACCTTTTTGATGATGCCAGAGGCACACAATTCATCTATATCTCTGCGAATAGTATTTTTGGAAACGCCGAATTCTTCACACAGCTTGTCAATCGTGACCGTTGTGTTTTGAAGAATGTACTTTTGCATTTCATCAATCCGTTTAATTTTCATACGCTTGCACACCGACTTCCCCTATTAATCTTTTATCTTCGCATTAATTATAACAGATGCACAAAATAAAATCAATAATTTACTCAAAATATTATCGGTAATGAGAAATTAATGGTTGACTCATGCAGAGAATGTGGTATAATCAAATGGGAAAAACGAAGAATGTTCAATCATATGACCAAAATATTATTATGAGGTGACACTAATGGGAGAGAAAAGCGTAAACATGTATATTGAATTTGACCAAAGCAGGCCGCTGGATGTGATTCCCATCGGCCGGGCGACGGTGGACCTCAATCCGGTGGATTATAACCGCTCGCTGGAAGAAAGCACCACCTTTAAAAAATATGTGGGCGGTTCTCCGGCCAATATCGCGGTGGGCCTTGCGCGCCTGGGTAAAAAGGTAGGCTTTATCGGGATGGTTTCCGACGACCGCTTTGGCGATTATGTCACCCATTACTTTGCAAACGAGGGCATCGACACCTCCGGTATCTGCCGGGCCAAGCACGGGGAAAAGATGGGGCTCACCTTTACCGAGATCCTCAGCCCCACCCAGAGCAGTATACTGATGTACCGCAACCAGGCGGCGGACCTGATGCTCACCACCGACGATGTCAGTGAAGACTATATCGCCAGCGCTAAAGCGGTGGTTATCTCCGGTACGGCGCTGAGTCAGTCCCCTTCCCGGGAAGCAGTGCTCAAGGCGCTTGAATATGCCAAGAAAAATAAAACGGTCGTCATCTTCGACATCGACTACCGCCCCTACAACTGGAAAAGCAATGATGAAATGGCCATCTATTATTCTCTGGTCGGGCGGCAGAGCGATTTGATCCTTGGCTCCCGCGAGGAATTTGATTTAATGGAGGGACTGATCGCCCGGGGCAGCAGTGACCAGGAGACGGCGGCCCGCTGGATTGGCTACGGCAACCGGATTGTCATTATCAAGCACGGGAAGGAAGGCTCCACCGCCTACACCTGTGATGGGCAAAGCTTTGCCATCAAACCCTTCCCGGTCAAGAGCCTCAAGGGCTTCGGGGGCGGCGACGGTTACGCTTCCGCCTTTATTTACAGCATCCTAGAAGGGAAACCGGTCATCGAAGCGCTGGAATTTGGAAGCGCCTCAGCGGCTATGCTCATTGCAAGCCATGCCTGTTCTGCGGATATGCCCAGTGTGGAGGCCATCGAAGCGTTCATCAAGGCGGAAAAGGAAGAATACGGTGAAATGATTGCCCGCGGGTAGCATATTGTTACAAAGGGCGTGGATCTGCATCGATGAAAAAGAGGAGAAGATTTTAAAATCTTCTCCTCTTTTTACCTAAAAATGCCAATCTTATCAGACACAGCATAGCAATATTACATTGGTAGACAAGAGATTGCAAAAAAAACAACAAAAATACACAAAAGAGAAGGAAGAATGATTGAGTTTTCCGCGAGGGTAGGGTATAATTAGTAAAAAAAGTTGTCGAATTAGAGAAATAATAAGGCCTGGAGTATTTTAGGGGAAGAAGACTCTTGGCAGAGGGAGTTAATGGGATGGACTACCAGGGGCAGAAAAAGAAACTGACAGAAATCGGGATGGCGATCGTCTGTTTGGTGGCGATTTGCTTATCCGCATTCAGTATTTATTCCACCTTTCAGATGAACCGGACGGCTTCCATGATCTACGACCACCCTTATACGGTATCCAATGAAGCCAGAGCCATGCGTTCCCGGTTGTTGGACATGCGCGGTTTTCTTTTGGACATCATAGCGGAACCAACCTATGATGTGGAAAATGTGCAGAAACTTCTCAACGAGCGCTACTCCATGCAGTACGAGGCCATTGAAGTCATCACACGGCAGTATTTGGGCCCCAAGCAGGACACGGCCGAATTATTAAAGGCTATGCAGGATTTGGAGAAAACCCAGCTGGAAGCGCTTCCGCTGGTTCTCCCTATGGGAAGGGAGGAAACCGCTGAGTATGCCGAGGAGAACCTCTACCCCAAATATGACGCGGTCAGCGATGCGCTGACCACCATCATTACCTTTGCGGACGCAAAAGTGAAGGGGCTGGAGCTGACTGCGGAAGATACGGCGGCTAAGGCGATTTTTTCGTCTGTATTGCTCACGGTCTTTCTTCCCGGCTATTTTCTGATAGCTTTTTGGCGGGAACGCAAAAACATGCGGGAAATCCGCTATCGGGAACATTTGTTTGACATCCTTTCCACCAACGTGGACGAAGTTTTCTTGATTTACAATCAGGAAAAAGACGGTTTAGAGTATGTCAGCGCCAACTGCGAGCGCGTTTTGGGACTAGAAGAGAGCGATTTTACCTGTAATATGGACATCCTGCAGGAGCAGGTGATTGAGGAGGATCGGGCGGAATTCGAGAAATTCGCCCTGCCGATGGGCGCAAAATCCAGCAAAGTCTGTGATGTGCGCATGCGCCTCTCCTCCGGTGAACTTCGTTGGATGCGCCTGCAAAGCTTCCCGGAAATCGTCAACCAGAAGGTGACCCGTTCCATTATCTCCATCGGAGACCAGACGGAAAATATACGCAGGGAACAGGCCCTTAAGGATGCCCTTGTCAACGCGCAGAACGCCAACGCTGCGAAGCAGAATTTCCTTTCCCGTATGAGCCATGAAATCCGCACCCCCATGAACGCTATCATCGGCATGACCACGATTGCCGCCGCTTATATCGAGGACCGCAAGCGGGTGGAAGACTGCCTGGAAAAGATTGGTTATTCCTCCAAACACTTGATGACCCTCATCAACGACGTATTGGACATGTCCAAAATTGATGAAGGTAAGATGGCCATCGCCCATGAGACTTTCAATCTGGAAAGCGTGGCGGAGTCCATCACCTCGATCATCTACCCACAGGCGGAGGCCAAGGGGGTTATGTTCTCCATGCCTTTGGTGGACCTGACCGACACGGTGCTCGTCGGCGACTCATTGCGGCTCAATCAAATTTTACTCAATTTGCTTTCTAACGCCCTCAAATTTACGCCTTCCGGCGGGTCGGTCCGGCTGGAAATTCAACAGATACAAAAGAAAAATGGCCGTGTCAGGTTACGTTTTACCGTCAGTGACACAGGCATCGGCATGAGCGAAGAGTTTATGAAACGGCTCTTCCTGCCCTTTGAGCAGGAGAGTGCATCCACCGGACGAAGATTCGGTGGGACCGGGCTGGGAATGTCCATTTGTAAAAACCTGGTGACCCTGATGGACGGGACCATCTCGGTCAAAAGTGAACCAGAGAAGGGGAGCACCTTCGCGGTGGAACTGGACTTTGATATTGCGGTATCCTCCGACCAGATTTCCCACCACAACCATCAGGCGTTGGAGGCGCTCAAGGTGCTGGTTGCCGATGATGACCGGGACTGCTGTATTCATACCTCGCTACTGCTTAAAAATTTGGGAATATTGTCCCAGTGGGTGTTGACCGGCGCCGCCTGTGTGGAAGAAGTAGTACAGGCGCACAAGGTGGGAGAAGACTACGATGTGTGTCTCATCGACTGGAAAATGCCGGACATGGACGGCATCGAAGTGACTCGGCGGGTGCGGGAATTTGTGGGACCCGATACCACCATCATCATCATCACGGCTTATGATTGGAGCTCCATTGAAAAACGCGCCCGGGAGGCCGGGGCCAACGCTTTCCTTTCCAAGCCCATTTTTGCTTCCACACTTTATAATACCCTCCTCACCGTGACTGGTATTGAAAAAGCGGTGAGGCCCCATGGGGAGAAAGCACGTCCATCGCTGCAAGGCCGCCGGGTGCTACTGGCGGAAGACAACCTCCTCAACCGGGAAATCGCGGTGGAAATCCTGAACATGACGGGGATGGAGGTCTCTTGTGCAGCTAACGGCCAGGAAGCTGTGGACATGTTCCGTACAAATGCAGACAAATATGACTTGATTTTGATGGATGTGCAGATGCCGGTCATGGATGGCTACCAGGCCACCAAGACCATACGGAAATCCGACCATCCCAGGGCGGCATCCATTCCCATTATCGCCATGACCGCCGACGCTTTCCATGAGGATGTGGTAAAGGCGCGGGAAGCCGGCATGAATGGCCACTTGGCAAAACCCATTGACCCGGAACGCCTCTATCAGTTGATGGAAGATACACTGGACACCCCCTAAGCGGGAGCAGATAGCACATGAGAGGCGACGCTGATTTCCATGTCCAATTGTCTGATAACAAAGTCCATGATCAGTTGTTTTTAAAAATGCGGGCGCGTCAGAGGGCGCCCTTGATATCCAATAAAAAAGCCCCCCGGGATTCCGGGGGGCTTTTTTATTGGATATCATTTTGCAATAACGTCACACGGCGTACCGCCTGTAATTTTCACCAGAGTGTCATAGTCCATCCGGACGGCGGTAGAACTGGTGCCGGCGGCGGGGTAGATGTCCCCCAGGGCTTCCAGGCTTTTGTCGATGAAAATGGTTACATTCTCCACCAAGAAAGGACAGACGCCGCCGGGAAGGTATCCAGTGACGGCGAAGGCGTCCTCGCCTCCCACCATACTGCATTTGCATCCAGCGACTGCCTTTATTTTGGAACTAGAAATTTTCTGCTCTCCGGGAATTACGGCCATATAGTGATTGCCGTCCTTGCCTCGCATCAGAATAGATTTGGCGATTTGGTCGGTTTTAACGCCCAGCTGCGCCGCCGCCATGGGGGCGGTCGCCGTGCTGCCCTCCTCAAACTCTTGTACTGTGAGGCCATGGGACGCGAGAAAAGCGTCCACCTTTTCGTTGCGCATTTTTTGCCACTCCTTTATCTTTCTACATCGCACCAGGACGCACCGGCCTTTCTCAGCGGGTGAGATAGACTTCTATTTTTTCGCTGAGGACCTTCATGCTGTCCTGCTCAAACGGGCTGTCGACGCCTGCTTCCTCTATAACTTCCAAGAAGTTGAGATTGGCGGGCGCTTCCACCAGTTTTTCGTAGGTATCATAGCCGTCCTGCCAGTCGTCTTCCAGCTCTTCCCAAACCTGGAGCGCGACACTGGCCGAGACGGTGTAATCAATGGAATAGAAGGGAACTAAGAAAAAGTGGGGGATATCAATCCAGGAGAGCCCCATGGTATTGGCCATATCGCCGGAGGTGAGCAGGTCCATCCCATATTCTTTGTAAAGATCCGCCCAGATCTCGTTGATCTCTTCCAAGGTGATGTCCTTTTTGGCGTAGACCCGGTGCTGGAATTCATCCTGCATGGTGGCGTTAACAATGGTTTCCACCTTGGAGAAGACCTGGGATTTTTTGGCGTCGTCGGCGCCTTTACCGAAAAAGTCCTCATAGTAGGGAAAGGCGACAAACTCCATGCCCTGAGAGTAGATTTCCGCCACGTCGATTGAACGGGACTCGGAACCAAAATAAGAATGGGGGGAGACCTTGTGATACATGGCGTTGTAGTGGCCGAATTCGTGAAGCAAGGTGGTCGCGTCATAGAAGCTGTCCCCACTGACACTGATAAACATATAGGGGACATAGTAATTCCCGCCGATGATGGTGGTCATATCGGTGTCCGTCTTGTTTTCACGCTTTTCAAAATCGTAGAGATGGTTGCGGCGCATGAAAGCGGAACTCTCTTTGGTCTCATCGGAGATCTGAGAGGTGGCCTTCCAGAAGTTTTCCACCATGCCCTCGTAACCGCCCACCGGTACTACGTCGGAACTGAGCAAAAAGCTGGGGTGATCTGAGCCGTTGGCCGCGTCGAGCTGGGCCTGCTCGATCATCTTTTTGTAAAGGGGTACCATGTATTTCTTGACGTCGGCCCGAAGGGCTTCCACATCATTCACACCATAACAACTGCGCCCCATGGCGTCGTAGCCCATGCCGATGAAGTTGTCATACCCCAGCTTTTGGGCCATCTCTTGGCGCACTGAGATAAGTTCCAAAAACTTGGCCCCCAGAATTTCGTTGTACTTTTGGTAGTAGACAGGAAGAAGATAATACTGTAAATTGGAATCCAAAGAGCTAAAGAGCTTTTCCTCCCCAAAGTAGTCGATGGTGGCGGTGGCGGAGAGATAGTTATATTCGGTAACCAATTGGTTTTCCCGCACTTTGAGCTCCGCGACTTCTTCCGCGCTGGTTTTAGTCGTCATGGTGAGGTCTTCCATCTGCCAGTCACCCAAAAGTTTGGTCAAATCCTCCCGATAAGGGGAATCCACCAGCTTGCGGAAGAGCGTGTTGCGCTTGGCGTCAATCTTGGCCGACATCTCGTCGAGATAGGACATTTCATCCTGATAGAAGGTGTCTGTGGCATCTAAGTAGCTGTGAATTTGTGCAATAGTGTACATGTAATTAAAATTGCCCATATCCTGGGAGAAACTATTGCAGACTTCCATCTGCTTCTCGGCGGAATCGGCGCCGTCAAAATCGGTAACGGCCTTTTCCACTAGGGCGAGCAGGGCGTCGCCGTCTGGACGGGTGTAGGTCATCTGAGAAAAGTCTATATCCTTGTGCTGGGGCTTTCCGCGGAAAAGTCCTGTGATGGAATCGAGCGCGTTATCAATGACAGCACAGGAAGAAAAGAGGATGGAAAGCGCCATACAAATGGACAAGAGAGAGAGCAGGTGTCGTTTTTTAATAGGACTCAATCCTTTCCGAATCATTTGGGCCGAATGCCGGAGCATTTTTACATAATTATATTTATGTTATCATTACCTTCCCGCATAGTAAACAGTATTTCGGGAAAATTGATGCTTTTTTCATATTTTTGTCCCCCTTTGCGCAGTTTCAGTATATGCCAAAACGGTTACAATTAAGAAGCGGATGCAGGGAAAAAGAAGAGAAAAGACACTATATCAGCAGAAGCAGGACTTTGGAAAGGTCAGAAAGAAGGAGGAAACAATTCGATGAAACGATGGCTTACACTCACAGCGCTCCTGTTGGCGGTTATCCTGGTGATGACGGGTTGCTCCGCCAACAAGGTGGGGATGGGGGATTCCAGCAGCAGTATGGCTGCCCAGAATGAAGCCGGCGGTGCCGCCATGGACATGGCTCCAGAATACGCGAATACCGCTGGGGAAACATCCAGTAATACCAGTGGCGACGAAGCCTGGCAGAGCAATGAGGCCAAGATCATCCGTACCATCGATATGGAGGTGGAAACCACCAATTTTGACGCGTTTATCGCCGGTGTGAAGAAAAACGTGGCACAGGCGGGAGGCTATGTGCAAAACTCCTCCGTCTCGGGCAAACGAATTCGCCAGGACGGCTCCCAGGACCTTCGTCACGGCTCCCTGACCTTGCGCATCCCCAAGGATAAACTGGACGAGGTGGTCTCCGGCGTTTCAGACGCGAGTAACGTGACCTTTCAAAACGAATACGCCGATGACATCAGTCTGACCTATTACGACACCGAGTCGCGGAAGAAGGCGCTGGAAATCGAACAGGAGCGTCTGATGGCCCTGCTCGAAAAAGCCGATGACATTGAGGCCATTATCCGCTTGGAGGAGCGCCTGACTGAGGTGCGCCGCCAGCTGGAAGGGTATACGAGCTCCCTGAAGCAGTACGACAATATGGTGGACTACTCCACCCTTAACATCCAGATTTCCGAGGTCAAAAGCGTCACGGAAAAGCAGGGCGAGGGCTTCCTGGAACAGATGGGACGGGGCATCAGCCAAACCTTCCGCGATTTGGGGAAAATGTGCAGGAGCTTCGCGCTGTTCGTCGTGGTCAACTTGCCTTATATTTTGATTCTCGCGGTAATCGTGGCCCTGGCGGTCTTCTTTATCCGACGCTCGCGCCGGCGTAGAAGAAACGCGTTGGATGCTTCCATTAAGAAAGCGGAAAAGATGGAAAGCGATCAGAAAGAGGAAGAAAATGAATGACAAGGAGCTGACGATGGAGTTTTTTCCTCTCGCGGCCGCAGGGGAGCAAACCGAGCGCCGAAAGAAAAGAATTGTGACGGCAGTCATCGTCTTTCTCAGCCTTCTCGTCCTTTTGACGCCCCTGACTGCCACCTATAAGGACGGCGGAACACGGACCTATACGGCTCTCCTTTATAAGGTGATTGTCTGGCGCCCATTGGAGGAAGGGGAAGACCACAAAACCGGCACCGAGGTCTACATTTTTCCGGACAATTTCCACGATCTCGACTTTTACGCATAGAGGAAGCATGAAAAAGAAGTAGAGACTGCCGTGCGGCGAGGAAAGCCGCACGGCAGTCTTTTTGGCGTGTTCAATTTCTGGCAATTGGTGGGAAGGGCTTGCAACATGGATGTAAATACACTATAATAGTAGAAGTTGGAATGAGGCGAAAAATGCGGGAAAATATCCGCAAAATTCACAGGCGCTTCACAATCCTCATGGAAAATGATTGAAAAAACGCACGAATTTGTGCTATGATAATAAACTAGTAGCAAATTTTGTCAACTGCCGATCAAAGCGCGAAAGGACTGCCTCCCCAGGTTTGGGGAAGGACTGTATCCGGCATAAAAGATATCGCCGGAACGATTAGAGCGGCCTTCTTTCGCATATAGATGTAGGACAAGATAAAGAAATGGGCGGAGAACTATGGAATTAACAGTGGGGGTGGACGTCGGTTCCACCACAGTCAAGGTTGTCATTTACGAAGGGGAAAAACTGCTTTTTAAGCACTATGAGCGCCATCTTTCCCAGGTGCGTCAAAAGACGGCGGAAATCCTTGCGGAGGCCAAGGACCTGCTCATTGGCCGGGAATTTAAAGCGGCTATCTCCGGTTCCGCGGGATTGGGGCTTTCCAAGGCCACCGGCATCGATTTTGTCCAAGAGGTATTTGCCACCGGGGAAGCGGTGAAGAAGTACGCTTCGGACACCGACGTAGTCATCGAGCTGGGGGGAGAGGATGCCAAAATCATCTTCTTTACCGGCGGCATGGAAGAAAGGATGAACGGCACTTGTGCCGGCGGCACCGGCGCCTTCATCGACCAGATGGCGTCTCTTTTGGCCGTCACGCCCGACGAGCTGGACAAACTGAGCGCCAATTACGAAAAAATATACCCCATCGCCTCCCGGTGCGGCGTCTTTGCCAAGAGCGACATCCAGCCTCTTTTAAACCAGGGGGCGCGCAAAGAGGACATCGCCGTCAGCATCTTCCAGGCGGTGGTCGATCAGACCATCACGGGTCTTGCCCAAGGACGGCAGATTAAGGGCAAGGTCCTCTTTTTGGGTGGACCGCTCTTTTTCCTCAAAGGCTTGCAGCGCCGGTTTAAGGAAACGCTGCGCCTATCCGACGAAAACGCGGTGTTCCCCGACTTAGGGCCTTATGCGGTGGCCATCGGTACCTCTATCTTTGCCAGAAAGCAGGAGCGCAGCTACACCTATGAGGACTTCCTCGCCCGGATTACCCAGGCGTCGGACGATTCCGACCGCACCGAGTATCTGGAACCGCTCTTTAAAGATGAGGGGGAGTACGAGGAGTTTCGTGCCCGCCACGCCAAGGCGACGGTGGAGCGGCGGGACATCGCTTCCTACTACGGCGGGGCATACCTGGGCATCGACTGCGGTAGCACCACCACCAAGATGGTGCTCCTTTCCGAGGACGACAAGATCTTATACGAGTATTATAGTTCCAACAAAGGAAACCCCGTCACCATCGTCAAGGAACAGCTCGAACAGATTTATAAACTCTGTGGTGACCATGTGATCATGAAGGGCAGCGCCGTCACTGGCTACGGGGAGGACCTCATCAAAAACGCGTTTAACGTGGACGCGGGGCTGGTGGAAACCATGGCCCATCTGCGGGCCGCCCGCTTCTTTAATCCCAAGGTGGACTTCATTTTGGACATCGGCGGCCAGGACATCAAGTGCTTTAAGGTTAAAAATAACTGCATCGACTCCATCATGCTCAACGAAGCCTGTTCCTCCGGCTGCGGCTCCTTTATCGAGACCTTCGCCAAATCCATGGGCTACGACATCGCCACCTTTGCAAACTTTGGCCTCTTTTCCAAGTATCCGGTGGACCTGGGCTCCCGTTGCACCGTCTTTATGAACTCTTCGGTCAAGCAGGCCCAGAAGGACGGCGCCACCGTGGAGGACATCTCGGCGGGGCTTTCCATGAGCGTGGTCAAAAACGCCATCTATAAGGTTATCCGCGCCCGCAGCGCCGACGAGCTGGGCAAAGAACTGGTGGTGCAGGGCGGCACCTTCTTAAACGACGGCGTCCTGCGCAGCTTTGAAAAGGAATTGGGCCACGACGTCGTCCGTCCCGAGATCGCGGGACTCATGGGCGCCTTCGGCGCGGCTTTATTCTCCAAGAGCTTACATAAGGACGTTTCCTCCGTCATCAAGCCCGGCGATCTGCGCCGCTTTGAGCACACGGCCAAGGCCACCATCTGCCAGGGCTGCACCAACAAGTGCAATCTGACCATCAACACCTTTAGCGGCGGCCGTCGCTTCATTTCCGGCAACCGGTGCGAGCGGCCTCTCGGCCAAAAGGAGACCCAGGAGGTCCCCAACCTGTTTGAATATAAGCTAAACCGCATCAAAGCCCTCCGTTCCCCCAAGGGAACCCGCGGGCGCATCGGCATCCCGCTGGGGCTCAATATGATCGAGAACCTCCCGTTCTGGTTTACTTTCTTTACCGAGCTTGGCTTCGAGGTGGTCTTGTCCGATATTTCCTCCCGGCAGCTCTATTTAACCGGTCAGTATTCCATCCCCTCCGACACGGCCTGCTATCCCGCCAAGCTGATGCACGGCCACATCGAGAGCCTCATCTCCAAAGGGGTGGACATGATCTTTTATCCCTGTATGAGCTATAACTTCGACGAGAAGACGGCGGACAATCACTTCAACTGTCCGGTGGTGGCCTACTACCCGGAGCTGCTCTACGGCAACATGGAAAAGCTCCACCATGTCAAGTTTTTGTACCCCTACCTGGGGCTCCACAACCGGACCTACTTTAACCGCTCCATCCGCAACTTTATCAACAAAGAAATCTGCATTATCCCTTACAGCGAAATCCGCCGGGCGTCCAGCAAGGCCTATCAGGCCTACGCCAAATGGGGCGAGGACGTAAAAACCGAGGGCCGGCGGGCCCTCAAATACGCCAAGGACCATCACCTGAAGACCATCGTCCTGGCCGGGCGGCCCTACCACATCGACCCGGAAATCAACCACGGCATCGACCGGCTCATCAGCTCCTTCGGCATTGTGGTGGTGACGGAGGACGCTGTGGCCCATCTGGTGGAGCCGCAGAAGGTCAAGGTCCTCAACCAGTGGACCTATCACGCCAGGCTCTATAACAGCGCCAAATATGTGACGACCCAGGAGAACATGGAGCTTATCCAGCTGGTGAGCTTTGGCTGCGGCATCGACGCCATCACCACCGACGAGGTCCGGGACATCCTGGAATCGGGCGGGAAGATGTACACACAGCTCAAGATCGACGAAATCAACAACCTTGGCGCGGTCAAAATCCGCATACGCAGTCTGCTGGAAGCCATGGATGAAAGGAGCAGAAGGGAACATGAGTAAACCTCAGGACAACGGCCGGGTCATCTTCACAGAAGAGATGAAGAAAACCCACACCATCCTGGTGCCCAATATGCTGCCGATTCATTTCAACATGATCGCCCAGATCTTCCGAGAATACGGCTACAAGATCGAGGTGCTCAGCACCTCCGGGCGCAATGTGGTGGAAAGCGGCCTTAAAAATGTGCACAACGACACCTGCTATCCCGCACTGCTGGTCATCGGGCAGATGATCGACGCGCTGGAAAGCGGAAAATACGACCCGGACAAAATCGCGCTGATGATCACCCAGACCGGCGGCGGCTGCCGGGCCTCCAACTATATCCATCTGCTGAGAAAGGCGCTGAAAAAGAGCGGCTACGATCATGTCCCGGTCATCTCCCTCAACTTCGCGGGCATGGAGAAAAACCCGGGCTTCAAGCTGAGCCTGCCGCTTTTGCTCCGTCTGGTGTACGCGGTGCTCCTGGGAGACCTGCTGATGCTTCTCTCCAACCAGTGCAAGCCCTACGAGGTCATCGAGGGCGCCACCGACAAGCTGGTACAGGACTGGACCAAGCGTCTCTCCGTCTCCCTGCGCCAGAAGGCCAGCTACAAGCAGGTCAAGGAGTTTTACCGGGAGATTATCAGCGACTTCGGCGAGCTGATGCTCCGGGAGGAAGAGAAAATCAAGGTGGGCGTGGTCGGGGAAATCTACGTCAAATATTCCCCCCTTGGCAACAATAACTTGGAGCAGTTCCTTCTTTCCGAGGGCTGCGAAGTGGTGGTGCCGGGCCTGCTCGACTTCCTCAACTACTGCATCTATAACGCCATCACCGACCACAAGCTTTACGGCACGGGGGGACTGACCAGCCTTTTCTCCCGCGTTGGCTACAAATACATGGTCAAAAAGCAAAAGGACATCATCGCCGCCATCGAGGAGCACGGAAAATTCCGGGCCGCCGGTTCCTTTGACCACACCAAGGACCTGGTGCTGGGCTACATCAACCGGGGCGTCAAGATGGGGGAAGGATGGCTGCTGACCGCCGAGATGCTGGAGCTCATCGAGCAGGGAGTCAACAACATCGTCTGCACCCAGCCCTTCGGCTGCCTGCCCAACCACATTGTGGGCAAGGGGATGATGCGGGTCATCAAGGAGCACCACCCCGAGGCGAACATCGTGGCCGTGGACTACGACCCGGGCGCCAGCCGTATCAACCAGGAAAACCGCATCAAGCTCATGCTGGCAAACGCCAAAATGCAGCAGGAGGCAAAGGAGGAAGCCAAAGAAGCGGCGACTCCCGAGTCCGCTGCGGTGAGTGAGGAGGACAAGGTCCTCATTCATTCAAAATAAAAAGCAAGGAACAGCGCCCCGTCAGTTTTGGCGGGGTGCTTTTTCGCGCCTTTTTTTCTTGCCTTCCGTCCACCACAGCTGGGCCGGACTCGTTGTCATTTGGCAGAATCCATGGTAAAATATACAAAGGCAAACGCGGTTTGTTTGGAAATTTGTACAGCAGTCATCCTGGCAATTTGATCGAAACAGTTGACCAAAGTGTTTCATTGTGATATTATGTTAGCATACTAAAGCGAATCAAAGGAAAGGATGCAGAACCTTTATGAAGATATACGACAAGATCACCCCGGAGGGTACCCGGGACCTCCTGTTTGAGGAATGTCAGACCATCCGCTGGGTGACGGCCCAGCTGGAACAGGAGTTTGAAAGCCACGGCTACGGGGAGGTCATGACGCCGGCCATTGAGTTTTTCGACGTCTTTTCGGCCAATTCCACCTATTTTCCCCAGGAGTCCATGTATAAGCTCATCGACAACAAGGGCCGCATCATCGTACTGCGCCCCGATATGACCACCCCCATCGCGCGGCTCACCGCCACACGGATGCAAAACCAGCCTATTCCGCTGCGCTTTTACTACAACGGAAAGATCTACCGGGTGACACCCAGCCACAGCGGCCGCAGCGACGAGACCTTCCAGATGGGCGTGGAGCTCATCGGCGCCGGCACTGCCCGCTCCGACCTGGAGGTCATCGCGCTGGCGGGGGAGTGCCTCAAGCGCATCAGTCCCGACGCCTTCCGCATCGAGCTGGGCCATATCGGCCTCTTTAAGGGCCTGATGGCGCGGCTCGACGCCGACGATTACACCAAGGAGGAAATCCGGCGCAACATCGAGGCCAAGAACTACGGGGCCCTCAACACCATCTTAGACGGTTTCGGCGGGGACCCGGCGGCCGCGGCGCTCAAAAAACTGCCCTCCCTCTTCGGCGGGGCGGAGGTCTTTGACCGGGCCCGGGAGCTTTCGGGATTGGAGGAGTTCTCCGAAATCCTTGATTATCTGAAAAGCGTCTACGAAAGTCTCGGCAAACTGGGCCTGGGCGGCCAGGTCATCATCGATCTCGGTATCGTCAACCAGGGCAACTACTACACCGGCGTCATCTTCCGGGGCTATCTGGAGGGTATCGGCGAACCGCTGGTGTCCGGCGGCCGGTACGACAACCTCCTGCGCGATTTCGGCGCGGACCTTGCCGCCACCGGCTTTGGCATCGACATCAACCTGGCGGTCAAGTTCCTAATGAAAAACCGCTCCCTGCTCACGCCTCAGCCCTCCAAGGCCATCGTCTTCGGCAGAAGCGGCTATGAAACCAAGGCCATCGAGTACACCAAGCGCCTTATTGGGGAGCTGGGCCGGTGCGAGCTTTCGGTCTTTGACACCGAGGAGGAAACCCGCGCCTACGCCAAGGAGAAGGGCATCGGCAAGCTCTACCTCATAGGAGAGGACATCACCATCGTGGAGTTGGGAGGAGAAGTACAGTGAAACCCATGAGAATCGCGCTGACCAAAGGGCGGCTGGAAAAGGACACGGTGGCACTGTTTGAAAAGATCGGGTATGACTGCACCAACCTCAAGGAAAAGGGCAGGAAGCTGATTTTAGAGATTCCCGGGGCCAACATGGAGGTGGTGCTGGCCAAGGCCGCCGATGTGATCACCTATGTGGAGCACGGCGTCTGCGACTTGGGGGTCGTAGGCAAGGACACCATCATGGAAAACGGCACCTCCTTCTATGAGATGATGGATTTGGGCTTTGGCAGGTGCAAATTCGCCCTGGCCACCAAGCGGGGCACGGACTTTTACGCGGGCTACAACACCAAATGCATCGCCACCAAGTATCCCAAGGTGGCCCGCACCTATTTTGAAAGCAAGAACATGGACGTGGACGTTGTCAAGATCGAGGGTTCAGTGGAGCTGGCGCCTTTGCTGGGGCTGGCCGACGGCATTGTGGACATCGTGGAGACGGGGACCACTCTCAAGGAAAACGGTCTGGAAGTGACCGAGTTTATCAGTGACATTTCGGCCCGGGTTATCGTCAATATCGCCAGCCTCAAGCTGCGCAAGGGCGAAATTGAGGGCCTGCTCGATAAAATTGCCGAGGCAAAGGAGGAAAAAGCATGATACAGGTGGTTAAAGCCGATGGCATCCAGGAAAAAAAGCTGCTGGGACAGCTCAAAAATAGGAGTGAAGAGGTGGACCGGCGGGTCACCGCGGCGGTCACCGAGATTATAGACGCGGTCAAGGCGAAGGGTGACGAGGCCGTGCGGGACTATACCATCCGCTTTGATGGAAAATGCCCGACGCGGTTTGAAATTCCCAAGGAGGACATCCAGCGGGCGCTGGACGAAGCGGACTCCGACTTTGTGGGCTCCCTGCGGCGGGCCAAAGAAAATATTGAGGACTTCCATCGGCGGCAGAAGCACCAGAGCTTCATCGACGCCAAGTCAAACGGCGTCATGATGGGCCAGCGCATCCGGGGACTGCACCGGGTGGGGCTCTACGTGCCGGGCGGCACGGCGGCCTATCCCTCCTCGGTCCTCATGAACGCTATCCCCGCCAAGGTGGCGGAGGTGGAGGAGATCGTCATGATCACCCCGCCGCTCAAGTCCGGCGGGGCCAACCCCGACATTTTGGTGGCGGCGGCCATCGCCGGGGTAGACCGGGTCTTTCTGGCGGGCGGCGCCCAGGCCGTGGCGGCCCTCGCTTACGGCACCGAAAGCATCCCCCGGGTGGACAAGATCGTCGGCCCCGGCAACATCTATGTGGCCACGGCCAAGCGCCTGCTCTACGGCACGGTAGACATCGACATGGTGGCCGGACCCAGTGAAATCCTCATCATGGCCGATGAAAACGCCCCGGCCCCCTTTGTGGCGGCGGACCTGATGAGCCAGGCTGAGCACGATGTGCTCGCTTCCGCTATTCTGCTGACCACCAGCGAGAAGCTGGCCCAAGAGACGGTGGCGGAATTGGAGCGGCAGTCGGCCGCTCTCTCCCGGCGGGAGATCATCGCCCAGTCGCTCAGGGACTTTGGCGCTATCATCGTGTGCCGGGATGTGGAGGAAATGATCGCCTATGCCAACGACATCGCTCCGGAGCACCTGGAAGTGATGATGACAAACCCGCTGGAATATCTGGGAAAGTTGGATAACGCGGGCTCGGTCTTCCTGGGCAATTACTCCCCGGAACCGCTGGGCGACTACTTTGCCGGTCCCAACCATGTCCTGCCCACCAGCGGCACCGCCCGTTTCTTCTCGCCGCTGTCGGTGGACAGCTTTGTAAAAAAATCCAGCTTCATTTATTATACCGAGGACGTACTTTGTGATGCCAAGGACGACATCGTCCGCATCGCGGAGCGGGAAGGGCTCACCGCCCACGCCAACTCCATCAAGGTGCGCTTCTAGAATACCCCCCGTCCGGAAGGAATCCGACGCCCAAATGATGGAAAGGTGTGATATCGTGTCCTATCAGCTCGGACAAAAAATAAGGGAGCTCAAGCCCTACGACCCCATCAGCGGCCAGTTTGAGGTTCGTCTCGACGCCAACGAGAGCTTTTTTCCCGTTGACGGTAAATTATTGGAAGAAATGAAGGCCGCCCTTGCCAGGGTGGACTTTCACCGCTATCCCGACCCCTACGCCGTCCGGCTCATTGAGGGCTTCGCCGCCTTTTACGGTGTCAGCCCCGACCATGTGACGGCGGGCAACGGCTCGGACGAGCTCATCGGGGTCATCACGTCCTCCTTTTTGGAAAAGGGGGACGTGATCGTCACCCTTTCTCCCGATTTTTCCATGTACCGCTTTTACGCCAGCATCTATGAGGTGAAAAACATCGACGTCTCCAAAGAGGGGAGCCTCAAAATCGATGTGGACGAGGCCATCGCCCGCATCCGGGAGGCGGGCGCGCGGATGGTCATTTTTTCGAACCCCTGCAATCCCACCTCTCTGGGCCTCTCCAAAGAGGACGTCCACAAGCTCGTCACCTCGGTGGACGCGCTGGTGGTGGTCGACGAAGCCTATATGGACTTCTGGGACCAGTCGATTCTTTCGCAGGCGCACACCTATGAAAACGTCATCGTGCTGCGCACCTGTTCCAAGGCGCTGGGCATGGCGGCCCTTCGCCTCGGCTTTGCTGTGGCCTGTGACGCCATCACGACGGCGCTGCGGGCGGTCAAGTCACCGTACAATGTCAACAGTATTTCCCAGGAAATGGGAACCGTTCTCTTCTCCCACCCGGATCTGATCGAGAAACGGCGGGACGCCATCATCGCTTCCCGCGTCAGTCTGGAAGCCGGGCTGCGGGCGCTTTCGGATCGGGTGGACGGCATCGAGTGCATCTATCCGAGTTGTACAAACTTTGTCTTTGTCAGGATGAAGGACGCGAAGGCAGTCTTTGAGCGTCTGCTCTCCATGTCGGTAGCAGTGCGGCTGATGGGAAATCATTTGCGGATTTCTGCGGGGAGCGAGCAAGAAAATGAGAAGGTGCTCCGCTGTTTGGAGGCCATTTTACAATAAGGAGGGGAAGTCATGCGAAAAGCAAGCGAGGAGCGCAGAACCCGGGAGACGGAAATCTGTGTGTCCATTGATTTGGATGGCTCTGGAAAGACGAACATCGCCACAGGCGTGGGATTTTTGGACCATATGCTTCATTCCTTTGCGGTCCATGGCCGCTTTGATCTGGAGGTGGCGGTGGAAAAATCCGACCTGGAAATCGACTGCCATCACACGGTGGAGGACACCGGCATCGTGCTGGGGAAAGCCATCGGCAAGGCCCTGGGGGACAAGGCGGGCATCGCGCGTTTTGGCAGCGCCTATATCCCCATGGACGAGGCGCTCAGCTTTGCCGCGGTGGACATCAGCGGCCGCCCGTTTCTGGTCTATGACAATGTCCACAAAAACGAGATGATCGGCAATTACGAAACCGATATGACCGAGGAGTTCTTCCGGGCGGTGGCCTTTAACGCGGGGCTCACCCTCCACCTGCGCTCCCTCTACGGCGCCAACGATCACCATCGGATCGAGGCCATGTTCAAAGCCTTCGCCTACGCCATGGCCGCGGCGGTGAAGAAACTGGACAGCGGCGCGCCGGTGTCCACCAAGGGCGTACTGTGAGAAAGGGGGAGGGGCGATGATTGCCATCATTGATTACGGTGCGGGCAACCTCTTCAGCGTCAAAAACGCGCTGGACTACCTGGGTGTGCAAAGCGAGATTACCGACGACCCGCGCCTCATTGCCAAGGCTTCCGGCGTCATCTTGCCGGGAGTGGGGGCCTTTCCCGACGCCATGGGGATGCTCTCCGGACGCGGGCTCAAAGACGCCGTCCATCAGGCAGCTAGGGAAAAGCCCTTTCTCGGCATCTGTCTGGGCATGCAGATGCTCTTTGACGAGGGCCGGGAGTTTGAGACGGTGCCAGGACTGGGCCTCATCGACGGATATGTGGACAAGCTTGACGCCCGGGGGCTCAAAATCCCCCACATGGGCTGGAATGAGCTGAAATTCCATAACCCCTGCGTGCTTCTGGAGGGCGTGGACGAGGGAGAGTACGTCTATTTCGTCCACTCCTACATGGCGTACACGGCGGAGAAAAACATCGCCGCCACCTGCGACTACGGCCAGAAGGTCACGGCGCTGGTGCAGCGGGGACAGGTGTTCGGCGCACAGTTTCACCCGGAGAAGAGCGGTGAGACGGGGCTTATCATGCTGCGCAACTTCGAGCGCCTGACCAAATAGAGAGGAGGCGGCCCATTTGATCATCTTACCGGCCATCGACATCAAGGACGGACAGTGCGTCCGGCTCGTACAGGGGGATTTTACCACCGCTCACAAGGTGGCGGAGGACCCGGTTTCCACCGCCGAGGGCTTTGCGGCCCAGGGCAGTCAGTGGATCCACATGGTAGATTTGGACGGCGCCAAGTCGGCCAAGCCCATGAACACCGATATTTTTACCGCGGTGAAGGAGAAATCCGGTCTTCGCATGGAACTGGGCGGCGGCATCCGGGACATGAAAACCATCGCGTATTATTTGGAGCATGGCATCGACCGGGTCATTTTGGGCTCCATTGCCCTGAAAAATCCAGCCTTGATCAAGGAGGCGGTGGAGGCCTACGGCAATCGCATCGCCGTGGGAATCGACGCCAAAAAAGGCATGGTGGCCACCGAAGGATGGCTCGATACCAGCGACGTCAGCTACCTGGATTTGGCCAAAACCATGGAACAATCCGGTGTAAAGTGTATCATCTTTACAGATATATCCCGGGATGGCACCCTGACCGGGCCCAACTTAGAACAGCTCGACGCCCTCAACCGGGCGGTCGATTGCGACATCATCGCCAGCGGCGGCATCAAGGAGCTTTCCGACATCCGCGCGCTGATGGAGCTGGGGCTCTATGGCGCCATCTGCGGCAAAAGCCTCTACCAGGGAACGCTGGATCTGAAAGAAGCCATAGAAACGGCAGGTGAGCATCGTTGTTAGCAAAACGAATCATCCCCTGTCTGGATGTCCGGGACGGACGGGTGGTCAAGGGCGTCAACTTTGTGGGCATCAAGGATGTGGGCGACCCGGTGGAATGCGCCATCATGTATGACCGGCAGGGCGCCGACGAGATCACCTTTCTGGACATCACCGCCACCCACGAAGGGCGCAAGACCATGGCCGACGTGGTGCGTAAAACGGCCAAAAACGTGTTTGTTCCGTTGACGGTGGGGGGCGGCATCTCCACCATCGAGGACTTTAAGACCATCCTGCGGGCGGGGGCCGACAAGGTGTCGGTCAATTCCTCCGCCGTGCGCAACCCGGAGCTGGTGGCCCGCGCCGCCGACAAGTTCGGCAGCCAGTGCGTGGTGGTGGCCATCGACGCCCGCCGGGACGGGGCAGGCGGCTTTCACGTGGTGGTCAACGGTGGCCGCATCGACACAGGGCTCGACGCCATCGCGTGGGCCAAGCAGGTCTATGAGATGGGGGCGGGCGAAATACTGCTCACCTCCATGGACACCGACGGCACCAAAAACGGCTTTGATTTAGAGCTGACCAACGCCGTCTGCGGTGTGGTCAATATCCCCGTTATCGCGTCGGGCGGCTGCGGCAAGCTGGAGCATTTTTCCGAGGTGTTCCTCCACTCCGGCGCAGACGCCGCGCTGGCGGCCTCCCTGTTCCACTACCGGGAACTGACGGTGGGGCAGGTCAAAGACCACCTGCGGGAATGCGGCATTCCAGTGAGAAAGACAAAGGGGGAGTAGCGCCATGAATTACGACCAGTATTTTCTTAAGTCCGAGCTTCTGCCCGCCGTCGTCCAGGAGGCGGGGACGGGAGAAGTCCTGATGCTCGCCTATGTCAACAGGGAGAGCCTGCAAAAGACCTTTGAAACCGGCTATACCTGGTTTTACAGCCGCTCCCGGCAGGAACTTTGGAACAAGGGAGCGACCTCGGGACATCTGCAAAAGGTGCTGGAGATATATGCAGACTGCGACGACGACACCTTCCTGTTTATCGTCGAGCAGACCGGCAACGCCTGCCACACCGGCGCCCACAGCTGCTTCTTTAAAAAACTCAAATAGGAGGAAATCCGGATGAACGATACGCTGCGAGGCCTTTACGATGTGGTCTGTGACCGCAAGAAAAACCCCAGTGAGGGTTCCTATACCTGCTATCTCTTTGAAAAGGGCAAGGACAAAATCCTGAAAAAATGCGGTGAGGAATGTGCGGAAACCATCATCGCGGCCAAAAACTGCGACAACGACGAGCTCAAAAACGAAATCTGCGACCTGCTTTACCACCTGTTGGTGCTCATGGCAGAGTGCGATCTGCCCCTTTCCGAAGTCATGGACGTGCTGGAGGAGAGAAGAAAGAAGATTTCCAACCTCAAGGTCATGAAAAACGTGGACCGCAATACTTAAATCGGTCAAATACGACATGTAAAGTATTTTGTCTTTACATGTCGTATTTTGTGCAGATTTGCCCTTGTCATGGGAGCCCATCCGTGCTATAATCATGAACAAAGAATGAAGAAAGCAGGTGGCCCTATGAAAGAGCGCAAAACCAAAAAAGTGATCGGTGTCGTAGCCGCTGTGGTTGCTGTGGGCGCCACCCTCTGCGCTGCTATCGTGCGGACCCAGGCCCTTGTGGGCAGTCTGCTGGGGGATATGACCACCTTTTAACACTAGTAAACAAAAAGCCGGACGAAAATTCGTCCGGCTTTTTTGCGTACTGAGACTAGTGAATTTTTCCCTCCTCAAATTCGCGTTGAAACCACACATCGGGGACGGTGAAGGTCTTCCCGTCCAGGTAGGAGAGGATACCCGCATCGGTCGAGAAAGAGAAGGTGAGCGCATAGGAATAAAGCGCCTGATACCGAAAGCCGGTGTCCCGATTGTCCCGGTTGCGGCCGTATTTGGTGTCGCCCAAGAGAGGGTGGCCGATGTGGGCCATGTGGGCCCGGATTTGATGGGTGCGCCCGGTGATGAGATTAACTTCCAATAGGGAAAAGCGTCCCTTCTCGTCCAGCACCCTGTATTTGGTCACCATGGTCCGCCTCCCGGGCGCCGGGCTGTCAAAGACCTCCACCTGGTTTTTATTTTCGTCTTTGACCATATAGGCGCGCAGGGTGTCGGATGGCCGGGGCAGTTGTCCGTGGACGATGCACAGATATTTTTTATGGAGCTCCCGGTCCTTGATCTTCTGGTTAAGGATGCGCAAGCTGGCGGCGTTTTTAGCGGCGATGACGATGCCGCCGGTGTTGCGGTCGATGCGGTTACACAGCGCCGGGGCAAACACATGCTCCTCTTCCGGGCGGTATTCACCCTTGTCGTAGAGATAGTGCTGGATGCGGTGGATGAGGGTGTCCACCTGTTCGCTCTCGTCCTCGTGGACGAGAAGCCCGGGCTTTTTGTCGGCTAAGAGGATGTTGTCATCCTCATATAGAATATCGACGACGGCGGGCGCCAGGAGAAAGCGTTTTTCTTCCGGCGCGTCGCTGAAAAACTCGTCGGAGATATAAAGGCGCAGCACGTCCCCTTCTCTGAGCCGGGTGGAAATTTCACACCGCTTCCCATTGAGCTTGATTCTTCTCAGCCGGATGGATTTATACAGCAGCGATTTGGGGAGCCGGGGAAGGACCTGGGAGACAAAGCGGTCCACCCGGTTGCCCTCGTCGTTTTTGCCGATCAAATACTCACGCATGGATGTTCCTCCAGTAAAAATCAGTGGAATATATTATAGCATAATTGGACGGCGAAATGGTATTTTGAGCGAAAATCTTCGCATTGTGCCTTTTCAAAAGGGGGCGCTTGGTTTATAATAGGGACAGTTGTCGACGTTTTTCGGCGGAGCGCTGAAAAAGGCGGTCGAATCAAAGTAATTTGACAGGAAAAGGATGTAGTAAACAGATGATTACGAGAGAAAGAGTTTTGGAAGTCCTCAAAGAAGCCGGCGTTTTGCTGGAGGGCCATTTTCTGCTGACCAGCGGCAAGCACAGCAACCGGTATCTCCAGTGCGCCAAAATTTTCAGAAATACCAAATATTCCGAGGAGCTCTGCGCGGCGCTGGCGGAACAGTTCAAAGACGCTGGCGTAGAAGTCGTCATCGGCCCGGCCATGGGTGCGGTGCAGATGGCCTATGAAGTCAGCCGGCACCTGGAGTGCGAAAACTTTTTTGCCGAGCGCGAGGACGGTAAAATGACGCTGCGCCGCGGTTTTGTTGTCAAACCGGGTATGAAGGTTTTGCTGGTGGAGGATGTGGTAACCACCGGCGGTTCGGTCAAAGAGGTCATGGAGCTTGTCCGTGAGGCGGGCGGCGAAATTGTGGGCGTGGGTTCCATTGTGGATCGCACCAATGGCAAAATGGACTTCGGCGTGCCTTTTAAATCCGTCATCGCCGTGGACGTCCAGGCGTGGGAGCCCGACGAATGCCCGCTGTGCAAAGAGGGAAAAGTGGAACTGGTCAAACCCGGCAGCCGTAAACTACCGGTCAAAAAATAATCGACGCGATATCTCATCACAATGCTGGCCGCCGCTGGCAGTCAGGAGGAAATGATGGAAGAACAGCTTCACACCAACCACAGGGAGCGGATGAGAGATCGCTTTTTGAAAGATGGGCTGGACTCTTTCGAGCCCCACAATGTCCTGGAACTTCTCCTGTTTTATGCCCAACCGCGGGGCGATATGAACCCTTTGGCCCACCGGCTCATCGACACTTTCGGCAGTTTGTCCGGCGTCTTGGACGCCGCGGTGGAAGATCTGCGCGGAGTCAAGGGGATGGGAAAGAATACGGCGGTTTTTCTCAAGATGATTCCCCAGATTTCCCGCTATTATCTGAATGATAAATACCAAAACGGCTTTATTATCGACAGTACCCAGCGGGCCGGGGAGTTTCTCCTCCCCAAATTTGTGGGCCGGACCAACGAAGTGGTGTATCTCGTCTGTCTGGACAACAAGGGCAAAGTGATCAACACAACCCAGGTGATGGAGGGGAGCGTCAACGCGACTCAAGTTTCTGCCCGCCATATCATCGAAATCGCCATCCGTACCAACGCTACGGCGGTCATCATTTCTCACAACCATCCCAACGGCGTCGCCATCCCGTCGGGCGCTGATGTGGCGACCACTCGGGATCTGGAACAGGCTCTGCGCCTAGTGGGGATTCAGCTGATGGACCATATCATCGTAGCGGAGGACGACTTTACCTCTATGGCCGACTCCGGTATCATTTCCCGGCGGATCTAGTGAGTTTTCACAGGGGTAACCGTGTTTGTTTTGCGCTTTATGTCCCTCATGGGCGATAATCTTTTTGTTATGACCTGCGAAGCCTTTCCTTTGGGGAAGGCTTTTTTCTTAGCAATTTTCTAAAGCCTGGACTAAGAAGGGGATTTGCTGTAAAAGCTAAAGGCAAAGGGTCAAGGAGGAATGAAGATGCAAGCACTATGGAGAGATCAGGCGGACCTGCCCCAGTTTCCAGCGCTATCAGGGGACTATGAGGCGGAAGTTGCCATTATCGGCGGCGGCATGGCTGGTATCCTGACGGCCTATCTACTCAGGGAGCGGGGTGTGGAAGCCGTCGTCCTGGAGGCGGACCGGGTGGCCAGCGGACAGACCCAGAACACTACGGCCAAAATCACATCCCAGCACGGGCTCATCTACCACAAGCTCATGGAAACAATGGGGGAGGAGCTGGCCCGGCAGTACGCGAAAGCTAATGAGGAAGCCATTGCTTCCTACCGCGACATCATTGCCAAAGAAAACATCGACTGTCACTTTGAAGAAAGGGACGCCTATCTGTATTCGTTGCGGGAAATGAACCCTCTTGTACGAGAGGCGGAAGCGGCGGCTAAACTAGGGATTGCGGCCTCCTTTACCACCCAGACGGAGCTGCCCTTTCCCGTCCAGGGGGCCGTCCGCTTTGAGGGACAGGCCCAGTTCCACCCGCTGCTCTTTTTGCGGAGCATTGTGGAGGGGCTCTCCATCTTTGAGCGGACCCGGGTGCAGACTGTGGAGGAGGACCAACTTGTCACCGACAAAGGAACGGTCAGGGCCAAGCACATCGTCTTTGCCTGCCATTATCCTTTCCTCAACGCGCCCGGCTATTATTTCATGCGGATGCATCAGGAGCGCAGCTATGTCCTGGCGCTGGATCACGCCATGCAGGTGAAAGGCATGTACCTGGGCATTGACGAGGATGACGGTTGGTCGCTGCGCAGTGCGGAAGGGCTTCTCCTCTTTGGCGGGGGTAATCACCGCACCGGGGAAAACCGCGGGGGCGGAAAATACAATATGCTCCGAAAAAAGGCTGGGGAACTCTGGCCCCAAAGCGAAGAGCGTTATCACTGGTCTGCACAGGACTGCATGACGCTCGACATCGTCCCCTATATCGGGCCCTATGCGTCCTCGGCGCCAGGTTGGTATGTGGCTACCGGCTTTGAAAAGTGGGGGATGACCAGCTCCATGGCGGCGGCAACAATCCTCACCAACCTCATCTGTGGCGGGCACAGCCCCAACTCGGAGGTGTTTTCTCCCCAACGATTTACTCCCGGTGCTTCCGCCAAGAATTTCCTCAAGGAGGGAGGCCACGCCGTCCGAGACCTCTCCCGGGAGATTTTCGCGCCGCCCCGTGCCGTCATCGAGGACCTTCCTATGGGTCACGGCGGCGTTGTGGAGGTGGATGGGCAAAAGGTGGGCGTCTACCGGGACGAGAACGGGGAGGCCCATGTGGTAAGCGTCCGCTGTCCCCATCTGGGGTGCCAGCTGGAATGGAACCCCGACGAAAAGAGCTGGGACTGCCCCTGCCACGGCTCCCGGTTTGATTTTACCGGAAAGCTCATCTGCGGCCCGGCCCAGGAACCCATCGCATAGCGTAGATAAAAAGCCCGGCGGAATATTCCGCCGGGCTTTATTGTAGTACTTATTTTTTTCTGATAAAAAGGACGCCTAGGGTGTTGGGCCCACAGTGGCAAGAGATGGTGCAGCCGGCAGTCGTCTCATACACATGGGGAAAACGACCATACTGGGAAACGGCCTGTTTGACTACCGTCAGATCTTTTTCGGAAACGGGGGTGTGCGTGATAAAGAGCCGATCTTCGATGAGATCATCCCGGCCGTTCAAGCGCTCCTTGACGTAGCTTTCCAGACATTTGGCATAACTGCCCCGATATTTTTTACCCACCTGCATTTTACCGTTTACCACTTCGATACAGGGTTTGAGCTTTAAAAGGTTGGCACCCAGCGCCATAACCATGGAACAACGCCCGCCCTTGACCATATAGTCCAGCCGGTCGAGAAGGAAACTGGTTTCCACCCGGTTGGTCAGCGCCCGGAGCTCCTCGCATAAATTTGCAACGTCGGTGAGATCCCGGCACTCCTGTGCCCGTTTGCAGGCCTCCATGACGATGTGGCCCTGGCCGGTGGAAAGGTTTTGGGAATCCACCACAAAGACATTGTCAAAATCCTGAGCGGCAAGGGTGGCGTTTTGATAGCAGGAGGAAAAACCTGAGCCCAGATTGACATGGATGACCGCGTCGTACTGGGCCGACATTTCAGAAAAGAGGGCGCGGTATTCGTCGATGTTGACGGCGCTCGTGGAACACAAATCCCCGCCCGCGTCCACATGGGCGAAAATTTCCGCTGGTGAAATATCCACCCCGTCCCTAAAGTTTTCCCCATTTTTGATGACGGTCAAAGGCGTCAAGGTGATATGGTATTCTTTGATGAGTTCCTCCGACAGGTCACAGGTGCTGTCGGAGGTGACTTTGATCTTCATGATGTCCCCTCGCTTTTATATGATCCTGTTTGTTTACAAATAAGGACTAGCTGTCCCGCTTTTTGCCCCAGAAGAAGAGGGCCACCGTTCCCGGTCCAGTGTGGCTGCCGATGGTGGTGCCCACGTGATTGATTTCCACCCGTCCCGAAAGCTTGGGAAAACGTGCCTCGATCAGATCGGCCACCGCCCTGGCGTCGTCATAGCAGGCGGAATTAGAGATATAACATTTGCCGCTGTAGTCGAGACCGCCGTCGGCGTTTTCCTCCATCCGCTTGACAATTTCTTGTATGACCCGCTTTTTCGAGCGGATTTTGGAGCGGGGAATCAATTTTCCCGTGTCACTCATATTGAGCAGGGGACAAATGCCCAGAATGGTTCCCACAAAGCCGGAAGCCTTTGAGATTCTGCCGCCTTTGATATAGAAGGTGAGATCGGTGGAGAAAAACCAGTGGTGTACTTCCAGCTTGTGCGCTTCGGCCCAGGCAGCCAGTTCATCGATTCCCATGCCGGCGTCCCGCAGGTCGGCAAGCTGATCCATGAGTAGTCCATACCCGGAGGAGGCGCCCAGGGAATCCACCACATAGATCTTCCGGTCGGGGTAGCGCTCCATGAGTTCGTCCCTGGCGGCGTTGGCGGAATTGTAGACCCCGGAGATCCCGCTGGACAGGCAGACATGAAGGATATCCTGCCCCTGTTCTAAGAAGGGGGTAAAATAGTCGATGAACTCATCCACGTTGACCTGGGAAGTCTTGGTTTGCGCGCCATCTTGCATGGCTTTATAAAAATCCGCAAAGGGAATGGACTTTCCCAGATCGTCATCGTATTGTTTTCCGTCCAGATAAAAGTGAAAACAGATATAGCGAATGTCCCGCTGTAAAAAATGCTCTTCGGTTAGGTCCGCTGTGGAACAACAGCTAATCACATAAGGCTCCATATACTTCTTCCTCGCTTTCCGCACGCCGGTGTCTGACCGTCGCACTTGGCTGTGGTAAATGCCGCAGATACCTTTTTATTATAACGTATCATGGTAGCTCATTGCAATAATAAATTCGACAAACAGAGAAGAAAACTATATAAAATGCCGATGGACACAGGATGGGTATCTGAGGCTTTGCAGCTTAGTTGATGAAGAGGCCCACCCTTATTGTTCCCCGCACTCCATGTAGGACCTTCATTTCTGTACATGATCCTTAGATTGACAGCTAGATAAGCGCTTTTTCTGCAAAGTCGAGCTGCAAAAGCAACTTCTTGGAAGCCGCCACACCCGCATGGAGGCGTTCAAAAATCAGGGCGGCAATGCGCGTTACATCCCGGCATTCGAGGGCCTTTTCTAGCTCAACGGCACAGCGGCTGCAAGCTTCGTTCTTCTCCGGCCTCCGGTCGAAGATGCGCAGGGCGTGGCCCCAAAGGAGCAGCGCACTGAGTTTCTCATAGACTTCCCGGATGAAGGGGGAGGGGCTGCGGCCACCGATAAACTGGATGCAGACCCCAGGCAGCAGAAAAATCTGTCCTGCTTCTTTAATTTTCTGAATTTGGTCGGCCAATGCCCTATATCCATGGCCATCCATCGACGAAAAGGTGTGTTTTGTCACGTCTTGACAGGTCAGAGCACAAAGCTGATAGGCTTGCAGGAACAAAAGCAGATTCTTTTGAATTTGCGGACACGAAAAATTGGGAGGTGTTTTGCATCCTTGAGGAATGACCCTGGTGCCTACGCCGTTGATCGTCTCGGTGATACGGATTTGGCCCAAAAGTGCGAGTGTGCGGCGCATAGTCATGGAGGAGACGCCGTACTCCTTGGCCAACGCCTGGCAGGAGGGGAGCAATTCCCCAGCCCGATAAATGTTTCCATCAATTTTTCTTATAATTTGAGCGGCAACGGTATAGCATACCTGGGGACGGTCCCGGTAAATCTGCCACACAAAGGGAGTTTGCTGCACGTCTGCCTCCCGGTCAAAGGCGGTGTGGAGCCGCCGCAGAAACATTTGCACGACGTTACCGTTAAAGTTTGCCATCTCAGCCACGGCTTCATCGAAGCGTTCTTTCCGCGCGAAGGAAAGGATCCGTTTGATGTGGGTAGCCGCCTCCTCGTTAGTTTGGCCAAAGTTGGCGGGTTGGCGCAGATAGGGGAGACGCATGTAGCGCACCACTTCCCAATAGAGGTTAAGGGCTAGCGGGTTTTGGAGCTGCTGTATCGCCTCCGCATAAAACCTGCAACCTGTTTGGCCTCGTGCCCCTCGGCCTTTTTCAGCTGCAGCAGAATTTGGCGAATTACGGCAGGGTTCTGGCGCCGAAAAGCGGTGGCTGCAATGGGGTCAAAAATAATGCCGCTGCATCGGCAGATGTCGTCCATTCCATCTTTTCGCGTTAAAAAGGTGGCGGCATACCGGCGTTCCAACTGTCCCACCTGCCGGTAGATGACGGTAGCGGCCCGCCGCTCTGCGGTTTTGATATACCCCTCATCTTCCAACCGGGAAAAAGCGGTGCGCACTGTTAGGGCGCTGACTTGAAAGTGGCGGCGGATATAGCTAATGGAGGGCAAGGAATCCCCATATCCATAATAACCAAATTGAATCCGGGAAGTAAAGTAATCAAAAATAATATCTGTCATACTGCTTTCCATGATCGCTTGTTCCTTCCTGTTTTTATTACTTTTATCATTATAACATGGATAAGGCTGGAAATCTATTTTAATGGATCCACCCTTCCCAAGCCACCGGTTTTCCGCATACAAAAAGCCGGTGCCATTGCGAGCGCCGGCTTTTCACCCTTAAAGGCGGAGGCCTTTGATGTCCTTGATGCGGGAAAGGATGATGTTGGTGGAAAGGGAAGTAACCCCTGGCAGGCTGTCTATCACACCGGCTAGGAAATCCTCCATTTCCTGCTGCCCCGCCGCAACGGCATGCACGTGGAGTTTGCTTTTCCCAGAGACCCGGTAGATCTGCGTCACAATCTCACAGCGATTGAGAATGCCGATGACCTCCTCCAGACAGGCCGGTTGCGTTTCGATCTCAAAGTAGCAGGAAACGGCTCCATTCATCCTTTGGGGGTTAATGACGGTGGTGTATTCTTCAATAATCCCCCGTTTTTCCAGTGCGCTTACCCGCGCGGCAACCGCGACCCGGGAAAGTCCCACCGCGCTGCCGAGATCCGAATAGGAAATGCGCGCATTGTGAATGAGCAGCTCCACGATGCGGCGGTCCATCTCGTCCAATCCATCCAGAAACATCCTGCATTCCTTCTTTCTACATTATGATGATACATGATTGACATTAGAAAGTCAATTATGTATTATATAAACGAAACGAAAGAGTAAACTTTCTAATCGTAAGGAGTGCGAGAAGTGCAACGAGATTTGACACAAGGGAACGTAACCCGTTCCATGCTGTTGTTCGCCCTGCCCATGATTTTAGGCAATTTATTGCAGCAGCTCTACAACGTCACCGACACCCTCATTGTGGGCCGGTGCATCGGATCCGATGCTTTGGCGGCCGTGGGGGCCTCCTTTACCCTGATGACGTTTCTCACGTCCATTTTGCTGGGACTGTGTATGGGCAGCGGCGTATTCTTTTCCATGTGCTTTGGCGCCAAGGAGGAGGAGCGGATGAAGGAAGGCATTTTTGTTTCCTTTGTGCTGATTGCGGGACTTACCGTACTCCTAAACCTCGGGGTCATGCTCCTTCTGGATCCCATACTCCATCTGCTTCAGGTGCCGGCTGAGGTGTACGCGCCCACCCGGGAATACCTATCGGTGGTCTTGTGGGGGCTGGGCTTTACCTTCCTGTATAACTTCTTTGCTTCCCTGCTGCGGGCGGTGGGAAATTCAGCGGCGCCTCTCGTCTTCTTGGGGGTATCCGCCCTCTTGAATGTGGGGCTGGATCTTTTCTTTGTCCTGGCGCTAAACCGAGGCATCGCGGGGGCGGCGGAAGCGACGGTGATTGCTCAAGGGGTATCGGCCGCATGCATCGTTTGGTATACCTTCCGCAAGACCCGCCTAATGCGGCTACATAAACGGCATCTTCGATTCCGGCAAAGGACGGTGCGCAACATTCTTTCCTATTCTCTGCTTACCTGTGTCCAACAGTCGGTGATGAATTTTGGTATTTTAATGATTCAAGGGCTGGTTAACAGCTTCGGAGCCGCGGTAATGGCCGCCTTTGCGGCCGCCGTGAAAATCGATGCGTTTGCCTATATGCCTGTCCAGGACTTTGGTAATGCTTTTTCCACCTTTATCGCACAAAACCATGGAGCAGGTGAGGAAAGGCGCATACGTGCGGGCATTCGCTCCGCCGTGGTTACAGTCTTGCTCTTTTGTGTGGCAATATCCGTCCTGGTCTTCGCCTTTGCAGGACCCCTGATGGAGATTTTTGTTGACCCGGCCCAAACGGAAATTGTGGCCATCGGTATGGGATACCTTCGCATCGAAGGAGCCTGTTACTGCGGCATCGGTTGTCTATTTTTATTTTATGGCCTTTACCGTGGCATGGGGCGTCCGGGCATTTCCGTGGTGCTGACGGTGGTATCCCTGGGTATCCGGGTGGTGTTGGCTTACTTGCTGGCCCCCATCCCCGCCATCGGACTCCAGGGTATCTGGTGGGCGATTCCCATTGGCTGGGTAATTGCCGACGGGGTGGGGTTTGCTTACTACCGAAAAATCGGCAAAAGTGGGCTCACGTACAATCATGGCTAAATAGGAACGATAGCGGATGAAAAAGATTGCCGACAAAACCGGCTGACAGCGAAATCGCCGCGGACCGCAAATCGAAGGAAAAAGATTCCTTTATGGGGGACTATGTCGTGGATGTTTTCCCTTACTTAATAAAAAAATAGCCGCAGTAGCGGCTATTTTTGCGCATGGAGGGCAAAGCGCTTGGCGCGAATGCTCTACGCATTAATTTTTAAAGCAAAACTAAAAAAGCATGGGAAAATTCCCATGCTTTTTGCTTTGGGACAAGCAGGCATGTTTATTCACGGGCAAAAGAAAAATACTAGGAAGGAATGGGCAAAGAGAGTGCAGGTGAAGTAATTTGTGGAAAACGATGGGGAAGGCAGCGGCCGCTATCGCCGCGTTTTTTCTGGTCATATTTCTTTCTCGTTTGTGGGGTTCCGGCTTTTGCCAATGGATGCAGCGGGAGCACCCGTCGCTTCTTTACCAGTACGCCTCCGGCGGAAAGTTTTCCGGAGACGTCTATTTTTCGGAGGAAGTGCTCCGCCAGACCGGGGTACCACAAACGCTGACCGGCATATCCCTGGAAAAGGACCTGATCGGCCGAGCGGGACAAATCAGCCGGGAACAGTGGGAAATCGCCCACCATCTTGCCGGTAACCCTATCTATTTGGCGCATCTTCGCCAAATGGGAACCAGCCTTTCAGAGCTCTTTTCCTTTTATGAGCGTCTGGCTGGTGTGCAGGACGGATTGATTTATGCCTGCCGCTATCTGTTGTTTTTGATGTGGGTGGTGTTTCTGCACCTTCTGATGCGCTGCCGCCCCGCCCTTTATTTTGCGATGGGCGCCCTGTGCATTCTGGCGACCTGCATCAAGCTCTCCGGCAAGCTGGCATCGGTCTGCCTCTTTGGCTCCTCGACGGTCAACCAGTTTTTGTCCGACGGGCTGCTTCCGCCGCTGTTGGAAGCAATGCTCACCTTCCTCATCTTCGACATCACCATCGCCTCCATGGAAAAGGTGCGGCTGGGGCACAAAGTCGAATCGCTCTACCGGGATCTTCCCGCTCTGGAGACGCTGATCGTCCATCTCTCTGGGGCGGTGGAAGTACGGGGAGAATACCGCAGTGATTTTTCCCGGCTCTTGCCCAACTTTCACGACTATCTCTCCCATGGCAAGCGCACGAGGAAAAAGGCGCTGCGCCTCATGCAGGCCATTGAGAGCTTGGGGGACCCTCATACCAACCGCACCTTTTTGGAGGCGGCGGTGGAGCTTCGCACCCTGCTGCCCGGGAAATAGGGAATATCAGGACGACAGAGCGGAGAGAGACATGCCGTGTTTCCCGGCCTTTCGAGGTTCTGGATAATGCTTGGAAATATACCACTGGCACAGAAGCATGGAGAGGAAGGAAGCGGCGGGCGCGGCAAAGCCGATGTGGAACATGGACGGATGCTTGGCATGGATGAGAAAATAGGAGGCGGGGATGCGCACCAAAAAGGTGGTGGCCAAGCTATGGACCAGTGGGAAGAAGGAATGGCCGCTGCCGCTGAGAAACGCGTTCATGCAAAAGACAAAGCAGACCAGCACACAGTCTAAGCTGTAAGAGCGCAGGTATAGCGCGCCCTGGGCGATGACCTGGGCATCGACGGTGAAGAGTCCCACCAGAGCGGGAGCGTCCCACTGGGAAAGCCCTAGACAGGCCAGGCCGAAGATTAAGGATAGGCCGATGGCAATCCAAAGGCAACGCCTGGCCCGTTCCATCAGCCCCGCCCCGTGGTGCTGGGCGGTCATGGCGGAAAGGGCCGCGGAAAAGGCGGTGGTGGGCAGCATGCTGAAGACGATCAGCTTTTCCACCACGCCCACCGAAGCGGAGGCGATGAGACCCAGGCTATTGATCATAGCGGTGATGACTAAAAAGGAGATATTGACAAGGCCCTCCTGCAACGCGATGGGAAGTCCTGCCGACAGGACGCCCTTGGCCGCATAGAGTCGGAATCGCGGCCCGCTACGCCGGTATTTTTGTAGAAAGCCCTTGAAGGCCAGGTAGAAGACGGCGAGCACTAGACTGATGATTTGGGCGAGGACGGTGGAAATGGCGGCGCCTGGCGCGCCCCAACGCATGACGCCGACAAACAGCAGATCGGTGGACACGTTGATGATACAGGCCACGGTGATGAGAATGAGCGGGGTCCTCGAATCTCCGAGCCCACGAAGGATACCGCTGACCACGTTGTAGCCTACAATGAACAAAATCCCGCTGGCGCAGATCAACAGATACTGCCGGGTGGTCTCCACCGCCTCGGCGGGGACCTGCATCATAGAGCAGATGGGGCCCAGCAGCAGGATGGTACCGGCGGTGAGCGCTAAGGAAATGAGGGTAAAGACGATGACCATGGTCTTGATGGCATGGGCGATATTTTGCCGCTCTTTCGCGCCGAAATAGCGGCCGATGAGCACCGTGCCGCCGGCGGTGAGCCCGATGGAAAGACCGGTGATGGTCTGCATCACTTGTCCGCCGGTAGCCACGGCGGAGACGCCGATGGAGTCGGAGAAATGTCCGACCATGAAGAGGTCCGACGCGCCGTAACACGCCTGCAAAATATTCGATAACAAAAAAGGCAGGGAGAAACGCAGTAAAGTTGAGAAGGGGCTCCCTTCCGTCAGCAGCTTATGATTGGCCATGGCTCGCCCTCCATCCATTATGAAACAGACAGGCCGGCTTGGCCTGTCTGTTTCATAATTATGCATCAGGGATTGCCGTTATGTTAGAGCAAAAACGCCAGGTGCAGCCCCAGGACCACCAAAGCGGCGGCGGCCACCACAACGCACCAGATATGATATTCCCGGTCCATTTTCCGCTTTGTTTCCGCGGAAGGGGGCGGGGGCAGAGGAGGAAGCGTTGGCTGTGTTTCCCTCTTTTTGTATTTGCGGCGGCAGACGGCGAAGAGAATAAGCCCCACTAGACACCAGATCACACCGGCGACGATAGCCGTGGGGTCGAGTTGGGTCATCAGGAGCAGATAGATCAACACACTGACCGGCGCTCCCAGCCAAAGGAGCGGCGCACGGTAGGGGCGGTCAAGCTGCGGATTCTTGATGCGTAGCCCACAAGCGGCCGCTATGCCGATGACGTAATACAGCAGTGTGGCAAAGAGGGAGAGGGAGGCGATAATGGATAAGGAATTGGTGGAGATTAAGAGCAGCATACAGCCGCCCAGCACCAGGATAGCCGGGATGGGCGTCTGAAAACGGGGGTGGAGCTTCCCGAGGAATTTGGGGAGCGCGCCGTCCTTGGCCATGGAATACAGGTAGCGGGCGGGCGCGGAAACACTGGCATTGAGGGTGGAAAAGTCGCCCCCGAAGGCAATGCCCAGGCAAAGGAGAATAAGTGGGAACCCGATGACCCCCGCCAGCTTCATCCCCTCGGCGTAGGGCGCGGCGGCGCTTGCCAAAGAGGCGAGGGACGCGGGCGGCACGATGCACAGCAGGGCCCATTGGAAAAGCCCATTGACAGCAAAGACCAGAAACGGCGCCAGAATCAAAGCGCGGGGCAGGTTGATCTGGGGGTGGCGGATTTCCTCGCCCATGGCGCAGCAGGTCTCAAATCCCGCAAAGCACCACCAGATCATGGCGACACAGGGCAGAAACCCGGCGAGGGTCATGCTTGCGGGGTTGGGAATCACAAGCGTCCCGCCAAAGTGCATGGAGGGGAGCATGGAAAAAATCCAAACCACGGCCACGCCCCAAAAGAAAAAGAGGAACCCGTTTTGCATCCGTCCGCTCATCTCCACGCCCCGGGCTGCTAAGAGGAGAAATCCCACTACCGCTAGACAGGCGATCCACCGGTCGCTGAGTGGGAGATAAATCCCCAGCGCCTCCAAGAGGGTCCTAATGTAATAACTGAAAGCCAGCGCTTCGCCGCTTGCCACCGATACCATGGAGATGATGAAACACCAGCCCGCCAGCATGCCGAAAGGACGCCCCAGCCCTAAAGAGGCATACTGATAGGTACCGCCGGAATAGGGGAGCGCGGCGCCCATCTCGGCATAGAGCAGCGCAGGATAGACGCTGATCAAAAGGGCGGTGAGAGTGGCCAAGATGACGGCGGGTCCCAATAGTCCCACCACATTGGCCCCCACGGTAAAGAGCCCCACGCCGATGACGGTTCCGGTCGTGATTGTGATGGATTCCCTAAGGCCCAAACACCGCTTTAAAACAGGAATTACTTCCTTGTCCTGCATTCGCATCGCTTCCTTTCATGCTTTTTTTCTTCCCACCATCCTATGTAAAATCGTAGGAAAAGCCACTCATAGGCCATGAAGGTTGGAAGAAGCGCATGTCTTTAACCAGCGGCTGCAAACTCAGAAAAATCCCATTTGGCACGCCCTTTTATGATGAAAGCTGGGAGCACCATGGGTATTGGGACCGGTTGGAAACTGGGTGACGGGCGTCTTCATCCTCGAAAAAATGGTGAAAACTGCCCTTTCTTTTCTTTTTTATTAAGTTTAAAAAGTAAAAGAAAAAATTGAAAGAGATGTCGAAAAATGCTATAATAATTCGGTTGACATCGAGGATGGACTGATGTAAAATGAGGTTCAGAACATTCGTTCTAACGAAACTATTTGATAAAGACGGCGTTATCGGAACAATTATAACGTTATAATACGAATGCGGAACCGGATTACTTTTGGAGAATGAATATGAGTGAGCACCAGGAAAAATTTCAATTGGTTTCCCCCTATCAGGCGACGGGCGACCAGCCCCAGGCCATCGCCCAGCTGGTGAATGGCGTTGAGCGGGGAGACAGGGAACAGACCCTGCTGGGCGTGACAGGCTCCGGCAAGACATTTACCATGGCCAATATCATCGCCCAGATGAACCGGCCCACACTGGTGCTGGCCCACAATAAAACCTTAGCAGCCCAGCTGTGCTCTGAATTTAAGGAGTTTTTCCCCAATAACGCGGTGGAATACTTCGTTTCCTATTATGACTATTATCAGCCGGAAGCCTATATTGCCTCCACCGACACTTACATCGAAAAGGACAGCGCCATCAATGAGGAGATTGAGAAACTGCGCCATTCCGCCACCTCGTCTCTGTCCGAGCGGCGGGATGTGATCATCGTCGCCTCGGTTTCCTGCATTTACAGCTTGGGCGACCCCATTGACTACCGCAACATGGTTATCTCCCTGCGTCAGGGGATGCAGAAAGACCGGGACTCCCTGCTCAAAAAGCTGGTGGAAATACAATATGAGCGCAACGATATTAACTTTGTCCGCAATAAATTCCGCGTCCGGGGCGATGTGGTGGAGATTTTCCCCGCCTACTCGGGGGAGACGGCCATCCGGGTGGAGTTTTTCGGCGATGAAATCGACCGCATCAGCGAGATCAATCCTCTGACCGGGCAAGTCAAAAGCGTGGTCTCCCATGTGGCCATCTATCCCGCCTCTCACTATATTGTGCCCCAGGACAAGATGAAAGGGGCCCTCGTGGACATCGAGCGGGAGATGGAGGAACGGGTGGCCTACTTTAAGTCCAAGGACAAGCTCATCGAGGCCCAGAGAATTAAAGAGCGGACCTGCTATGACATCGAGATGCTCCAGGAAATCGGATTTTGCAAGGGCATCGAGAACTACTCCAGGGTATTGTCCGGACGGGAGCCGGGGAGCTGTCCGTTTACTCTCCTCGACTATTTCCCCGACGACTTTCTCCTCTTTGTGGATGAGTCCCACGTGACCCTGCCCCAGGTGCGGGGCATGTTCGCCGGGGACCGGGCGAGAAAGCAAAACCTGATCGAGTTTGGCTTCCGCCTTCCCTCGGCGCTGGACAACAGACCCCTCAATTTCGAGGAGTTTTACGGCAAGCTCAACCAGATCATCTACGTCAGCGCCACCCCCGGCGACCTGGAACGGGAGCACAGTACCCAGATCGTGGAACAGGTCATCCGTCCCACCGGACTTTTGGACCCTGTGGTCACCGTCAAGCCGGTGGAGGGACAAATCGACGACCTGCTCAGTGAAATTAACCTGCGCACCCCCAAGGGCGAGCGGGTCCTGGTCACCACCCTGACCAAAAAAATGGCGGAGGATCTGACCTCCTATATGGAAAACATGGGGGTGCGGGTGCGCTATATGCACCACGACATCGACACCATCGAGCGCATGGAGATCATCCGTGACTTGCGTCTGGGCGAATTTGACGTGCTGGTGGGCATCAACCTCCTCCGCGAGGGATTGGACATCCCCGAAGTCTCCCTGGTCGCCATTTTGGACGCGGATAAGGAGGGATTCCTGCGCAGCGAAACATCGTTAGTGCAGACCATCGGCCGCGCGGCGCGCAACGCCGGAGGTCAGGTCATCATGTATGCCGACAGCGTCACCGGCTCCATGGAGCGGGCCATCCGGGAGACCCAGCGCCGCCGGGAGATCCAGACGCGATACAACGAGGAGCACGGCATCGTGCCCCAGACCATCAAAAAGGACGTCCGGGAGATTTTGGAAATCTCCAAGAAGGAAGAGGTCAAAAACAAGAAGGGCAAGAAGCTCTCCCGCGAGGAGCGGGAAGCGCTGATTAAGAAATATACGGCGGAAATGAGAAACGCCGCTAAAATTCTGGAATTTGAGCACGCGGCCTATCTGCGCGATATGATCAATAAGCTCAGGGAACAGGGTTAGAGGCTGGAGGGAAGAATTTGGCAAGAGATAAAATCGTCATCAAAGGGGCAAGAGAACACAATCTAAAGAATGTGGATTTGGAAATTCCACGGGACAAGCTGGTGGTTTTCACAGGCCTGTCCGGCTCGGGAAAATCCTCGCTTGCTTTCGATACCATTTACGCGGACGGACAGCGGCGGTATGTGGAGAGCCTCTCCTCCTACGCCCGTCAGTTTTTGGGCCAGATGGAAAAGCCGGATGTGGATTACATCGAGGGGCTTTCTCCGGCCATCTCCATCGACCAGAAGACCACGTCCAAAAACCCCCGTTCCACCGTGGGAACGGTCACCGAAATTTACGACTATCTCCGTCTGCTCTATGCCCGCATCGGCATCCCTCACTGCCCGGTCTGCGGCAGGGAGATCAAGCAGCAGACGGTGGACCAGATTGTGGACCGGGTGCTGGAACTGCCGGAAAACACCCGGGTGCAGATCATGGCCCCGGTCGTCCGCGCGAGAAAGGGCACCCATCAGAAGGAATTTGAGGCCGCCCGCAGAAGCGGCTATGTCCGGGTGCGGGTCGACGGCAATCTTTACGATCTCTCCGAGGAGATCACACTGGAAAAGAATAAGAAGCACACCATCGAGGTCATCGTGGACCGCCTGGTCATCAAGGACGGCGTCCGCTCCCGGCTGGCCGACTCCATTGAGACGGCGGTGGGACTCACCGGCGGGCTGGCGGTCATCGACGTTGTGGGCGGGGAAGAGATCATGTTTTCCCAGAACTATTCCTGCCCCGAGCACAACATCAGCATCGACGAACTGTCCCCCCGGATGTTCTCCTTCAATAACCCCTTTGGCGCCTGCGAGAAGTGTACGGGCCTGGGCACCTTCCTGGAGGTGGACCCGGACATGGTCATCCCGGACAAGAAGCTCTCCCTCCGCCAGGGGGCTATCAAGGTCAGCGGCTGGTACTACGCCGAGGGCGGCATCGCCCAGATGTACTTTGAGGGGCTGGCCAAGCACTACGGCTTCTCTCTGGACACGCCGGTGCGTGAGCTGCCCAAAAAGGTCATCGACATCCTCCTCTATGGCACCAAGGGGGAGAAGATCAAGCTGACACGGGAAAACGAGCTCTCCCACGGCACCTATTTCACCGATTTTGAGGGCGTGGTCAATAACTTGGAGCGCCGCTTCCGGGAGACCAACAGCGACTGGATGCGGGAGGAAATCTCTTCCTACATGAGCACGGTGGAGTGCCCGGAATGCCACGGCCAGAGGCTTAAAAAAGAGGTGCTGGCCGTCACGGTGGGCGGCATCAACATCAGCGAGTTTTCCAAAATGTCGGTGGTGGACGCCCTCAACTTCATTGAAAACCTGGACCTCAGCCAGCGCGAGCACATGATTGCCGACCGGGTCCTGAAAGAGGTTACCGAGCGCTTGGGCTTTTTGCAGAGCGTGGGGCTCGAATATCTGACCTTATCCCGGTCGGCCAGCACCTTGTCGGGCGGCGAGAGCCAGCGCATCCGGCTGGCCACCCAGATCGGTTCCTATTTGGTGGGCGTCCTCTACATCCTGGATGAGCCCAGTATCGGGCTGCATCAGCGGGATAACGACAAGCTCATCGCCACCCTCAAACGGCTGCGGGATCTGGGCAACACTCTGATCGTGGTGGAGCACGACGACGAAACCATGCTGGCCGCTGACTACATTGTGGACATCGGCCCCGGCGCGGGACTCCACGGCGGCGAGGTGGTCTTTGCCGGCACGGTGGAGGACATGAAAAAATGTGACGCCTCCATCACCGGGCAGTATCTCAGCGGCAAAAAGAAGATTCCCATCCCTGAAAAGCGCCGTTCCGGAGACGGGCGATTCTTGGAGATTCGTGGCGCGGAGGAAAATAACCTCAAAAATATTGATGTCAAGATCCCGTTGGGCGTTTTTACCGCCGTCACCGGCGTGTCCGGCTCGGGTAAGAGCTCCCTCATCAACGAAATTCTCTATAAGAAGTTGGCACACGACCTCAACGGCGCGCGGACCAAGGCGGGAAAACACGGCGAAATGGTGGGTGTGGAGCTCTTAGACAAGGTCATCGATATCAACCAGTCTCCCATCGGCCGCACGCCCCGCTCCAATCCCGCCACCTACACCGGCGTCTTCACCGACATCCGGGATGTGTTTGCCCAGACGGCGGAGGCCAAGATGCGGGGCTACAATTCCGGGCGTTTCTCCTTCAATATCAAGGGCGGACGCTGCGAGGCCTGCGAGGGTGACGGCATCATCAAAATTGAAATGCATTTTCTCCCCGATATTTACGTGCCCTGCGAAGTTTGTAAGGGCAAACGGTATAACCGGGAGACTTTGGAGATAAAATATAAGGGGAAAACCATCTACGACGTGCTGGAAATGACGGTGGAGGAGGGGCTCGCCTTCTTCGCCAACCATCAGAAGATCAGCCGGAAGCTCCAAACCCTCTACGACGTGGGTCTGGGCTATGTCAAGATCGGCCAGCCCGCCACGACCCTCTCCGGCGGCGAGGCCCAGCGGGTCAAGCTCGCCACCGAGCTTTCCCGGCGTCCCACCGGCCGCACCATCTATATCCTGGATGAACCGACCACCGGCTTGCACGCCGACGACGTCAAAAAGCTCATTCAGGTCCTCCAGAAGCTGGTGGACACCGGCAACACGGTAGTGGTCATCGAGCACAACTTGGATGTCATCAAAACAGCCGACTACATCATTGATCTGGGCCCGGAGGGAGGCGATCGGGGCGGTGAAGTGGTGGTCTGCGGAACGCCCGAGGAAGTGGTCCGGTGCGAAAACTCCTATACCGGCCAATACCTCAAAAAAATACTCAAATAATTGCGAAAACCTCTTTACAAATCGACACTAAATCAGTATAATTTAGTTAAGAAATTCACAAACTCAAAACGAGAAGGGAGACTCTCTTATGGCAAAATATGTATGCACTGTCTGCGGCTACGTTTATGACGAGGAGCAAGGCGATCCCGATGCGGGCATTGCGCCTGGAACCAAATGGGAAGACGTTCCCGACGATTTTGTCTGTCCTCTTTGCGGCGTTGGTAAAGATATGTTCGAAGCGGAATAAGTTCGGATGCAAGGAGGCTTCAAGGCCTCCTTGCATTTTGTTAAAGATAGGGGAATAGAAAACATGGCAACCTATAAAATTACAGATTCGATATACTCGGTGGGGGTGCTCAACCCCAACATGCGTATTTTTGACATCGTGATGGCCACCGAATACGGCACGACCTACAATTCCTATGTGGTCAAAGGCGGAGAAAAGACCGCTCTCATCGACACCTGCCACAAGACCTATTTCCGGGCCTACCAGGACAATATTAACGATGTGGCGGACATCGAGAAGATCGATTACATCATCATGAACCACAACGAGCCCGACCATTCGGGGGTCCTGTCCAAGCTCATTGAGCTCAACCCCAACCTGACGGTGGTGGCCTCCCAGGCCGGCGCGCTGTATTTAAAAAATATCACCAACTGCCCCGACATGAAGGTGCAGGTGGTCAAGGACGGCGACGAGATCGATTTGGGCGGAAAGAAACTCAAATTCATCATCGCGCCCTTCCTCCACTGGCCCGATTCCATGTTCACCTGGTGCGAGGACGACAAGGTGCTCTTCTCCTGCGACTTTTTCGGCTGTCACTACTGCGAGCCCTATGGCTTTGACGTCAACGTGGCCTATCCCAAAGCCTATGAAATCGCTCTCAGGGGTTATTACGACGCAATATTCGCCCCCTTTGCCCCCTATGTGCGCAAGGGGATGGATAAGATTCGCGACCTCGATCCCGACTTTATCTGCACGAGCCACGGCCCGATCCTGACAAAAGGCGGCAACATCGAGCACGTCAAGGAGATGTACGAGCTGTGGAGCCGTCCGGCCAAGAAGGAGGGGACCACCATCCCGGTCTTCTACTGCACCGCCTACGGCAACACCGGCATTTTGGCCGAGGCCATCCGGGACGGCATCCTGAGCGTCCTGCCCGACGCGAAGGTCCCGGTCTATGACATCAACGACCACAAAATGGACGAGCTTGCGGCGCAGCTCAATGGGAGCGACGCCTTTGCCATCGGTTCGCCCACTCTCAACCGGGCGGCGGTGCCGCCGGTGCTCCAGCTGCTCAGCCACCTGGATATGATCAACAACCAGAAGAAGCCCTGCCTGGTCTTCGGTTCCTACGGGTGGAGCGGCGAGGCGGTCCCCATGCTGACGACCTACCTGAAAGCGCTGAAATTCAACGTCTTCGGCGACGGCTGCCGGGCCGTTTTTGTCCCCTCGGAGGAGGAAATCGCCCGGGCCAAAGCCTACGGCGCCGATTTTGCAAAGGCCCTGTAACGAGAAAAGCATACCGCGGAAGGAATGTTCCTTCCGCGGTATTTTCTTCCAGAAACGGCAGAATGTTGTCACTGAGGCGAAAAAATGCTATACTGTGGCTAGCTTCTGCAAAATTGCAGGGCGGTGAGGAGGCAATTATTATGTGGGCAAACGAAAGCGTATTTTATCAGATATATCCGCTGGGGTTCTGCGGGGCCCCGGAACAAAACGACGGCGTCACCCAGGCGCGCATCCATAAGGTGAGTCAATGGATTCCCCATATTGTAAAGACCGGAGCCGACGCCATCTATTTTTCCCCTCTCTTTTCGTCCGATTCCCACGGCTACGATACCCGGGATTACCGGGTGCTGGACTGCCGGCTGGGGACCAACGCGGACTTTAAAGAAGTCTGTAAGGATCTCCACGCAAACGGCATCAAGGTGGTCCTCGATGGGGTTTTTAACCACGTGGGCCGTGGATTCTGGGCCTTCCAGGACGTGCTGAAAAACCGGGAAAACTCCCCTTATAAGGACTGGTTTTTTCTGAATTTTCACGGCAATGACGGCTATAACGACGGGCTTTGGTACGAAGGCTGGGAGGGACACTACGAGCTTGTGAAGCTCAACCTGCGCAATGAGGCCGTCATCTCCCACCTGTTCGAGTGCATCCGGGGCTGGGTGGAGGAGTTTGACATCGACGGCCTGCGCTTGGACGTGGCCTATATGATCGACCGGGACTTTTTGCACCGACTGCGCCAGTTCTGCGACTCCCTCAAGCCTGACTTTTTCCTGGTGGGGGAGATGCTCCACGGGGACTACAACCAGCTTGTCAACGACGGGATGCTCCACAGCGTCACCAACTACGAGTGCTATAAGGGGCTTTATTCCAGTTTTAACAGCATGAATCTGTTTGAAATCGGCCACTCTCTCCTGCGCCAGTTCGGGCCGGAGAACTGGACGCTCTATAAAGGCAAGCATCTGCTCAACTTTGTGGATAACCACGACGTCACCCGAGTGGCCAGCATTCTGCAAAACAAGGAGCATCTGCCCCTCATTTACGGCCTTTTGTTCGCCATGCCGGGCATCCCCTGCGTCTACTACGGCAGCGAGTGGGGCGCGCTTGGCGACAAGCAGCAGGGAAGCGACGCGAGCCTGCGCCCCTCCTTTGATGCGCCCCAGGAAAATGAGCTGACCGGGCGCATCGCGGCCATGGCGAAGGCTCACCGGGAGAGCCCCGCCCTGTGCTACGGGGACTACACCTCGGTGGTACTGACCAACAAACAGATTATTTTCCAGCGCAGGTGTGAGGAGGAGCGGGTCATCGTGGCCATCAACGCCGACAGCGAGGCCTACACCGCCCACTTCGACGCCCAGTGCGGCCAAGGGGTGGACCTGATTACCGGCGACCTCCACGACTTCGGCGGGGGGAGCACCCTGCCGCCGTACAGCGTCGCCTATTGGAAGACGAAACGATAAATTTCAGGGGTCCGCGTGAAAACACGCGGACCCCTAGCACTTATCTCTTTTCTGAGGAATGCAGTTGAATAAAACGGCGAAAAATGGTATAATAATTTGAATTTCTTTTGGAAGGAGATCAGATTTTGCCGCAAAGCAAAAATTTAGAGATAGATTTGTCCTTTTCGCAGGAAAGCGGCGGCATCGCGGCCATGAGCCCCCTGTGGGACCTGCAGAAAACCTACGCGGATCGGGTTAAGGCGATGCTGCATGATCGTCTGGGCCGGGCGCCGCGGGCCTGTGTGCGGACCTTCGGCTGCCAGCAGAACGAGGCGGACAGCCAGCGCATCGAGGGGATGCTCTCCCAGATGGGGTACAGCTTCACCGGCAATCCGGAGGAAGCGGACCTCATCATCTTTAACACCTGCGCGGTGCGCGAAAACGCAGAGGACCGGGTCTTCGGCAATGTGGGGGAGCTCAAGCGCCAGAAGGAAAAGAACCCGGAACTGATCATCGGCCTGTGCGGGTGCATGGTCCAGCAGCCCCACATCACGAAGAGGATTCAAAAGAGCTTTCCCTATGTGGATTTGGTCTTCGGCACCCATGCGCTCGCGAGCCTGCCGGAGCTGTTATTCCAAAAGCTCCAAAGCCGTCGGAGGGTCTTCGATATCCACGAAAGCGACGGGGAAATCGTCGAGGGCCTGCCGGTGCGCCGGGTGGACGGGGTCAAGGCCTGGGTGCCCATCATGTATGGATGCAATAACTTCTGCACTTACTGCATCGTCCCCTATGTCAGAGGGCGGGAGCGCAGCCGGGAGCCGGAAGCCATCCTGGAGGAAATTAAACAGCTCACGGCAAATGGCGTCAAGGAGATCACCCTCCTCGGGCAGAATGTCAATTCCTACGGCAAGAATTTGGAGCGGCCCCTCTCCTTTGCGGGACTGCTCGAACAGATCGACGCCCTGCCCGGGGACTTTCGCATCCGTTTCATGACGTCCCACCCCAAGGACTGTACCCGGGAGCTCATCGACGCCATTGCCCGGTGTCAAAAGGTGTGCCGGCACATCCATCTCCCCGTCCAGTCGGGGAGCAGCCGGGTCCTCTCGGCTATGAACCGCCATTACACCAGGGAGCAGTATGTGGACCTCATCCGGTACGCACGGGAGAAAATTCCCGGCGTCTCCTTTACCAGCGACATTCTGGTGGGATTTCCCGGGGAAACCTATGAGGAATTTCTTGAAACCCTGTCGCTGGTCCAAGAAATCGAATACGACAGCCTGTTCACCTTCATCTATTCCAAGCGGGAGGGAACCCGGGCGGCGCAGATGGAGGACCCGGTTCCTTACGCGGAGAAGTCGGCCTGGCTGCGGCAGATTATCGCCGCCCAGGAGGACATCGCGTCCCGCCGCCACGAGGCCCTCGTCGGGGAGACCCTCCGGGTGCTGGTGGAGGGGGCGGGCAAGCATCCCGGCACCGTGCAGGGGCGCAGCGATCAAAATATCATCGTGGAATTCCCTGGGGAGGAAAGCCTTTTCGGCTCCTTTGCGAATGTTAAGATCGAGCGGGCCGCCAACTGGGCGGTCTTTGGAACGCGGGAAGAGTGAGCCATCACTTCGCCCCTGATGCAACCAAAGTGATGCACGGGGGACATACGCGCTTTCGTGTTCGCTCCTCACGCGCAAAAATAATCGCACAGCGATCATTTTAGGTATGTCTTTTGGCAAAATAAAAGTACCGCCGCCAAACGCGGCAAAAAATTTGACGATCAAAATACAGGAGGAAAAAATCATGGATATTATTAAAATGGCAAGAGAGATGGGCAAGGCCATCCAGCAGGACGAAAACTATCTGGCACTGATGAAGGCCAAGGACGTCATCGACAATGACGAGGTTTTACAAAAGCAGATTTCTGAGTTTAATCTGAAAAAGATGGACCTCAACCAGGAGCTGGGAAAAGAGGACAAGGACCAAGACAAGCTGACCTCCTTGGACCGGGAGATCAAAGAGCTCTATCAGTCCATCATCGGCAACGAGCAGATGATCGCGTTTAACGAGGCCAAACAGGCCATCGACACCATGATGAACCAGGTCAGCCAGATCCTGATGCTCAGCGTCAACGGCCAGGACCCCGACACGGAACTGAGCTCCTGCTCGGGAAGCTGCTCGAGCTGCTCCGGCTGCCACTAGCTTTATATTCATAGAAATTGACAGAAGGATTCAAGGAGGAAACGACAGTGGCCGAACTTTCACCCATGATGAAGCAATATTTTAAAATTAAGAGCGAACATGAAGATCAGCTTCTGTTTTTCCGCCTTGGGGACTTCTATGAGATGTTCTATGACGACGCCATCACGGCGTCCAAAGAACTGGAGCTGACCCTCACCGGCCGGGACTGCGGCCAGGAGGAACGGGCTCCCATGTGCGGTATCCCTTATCATAGCTGCGAGGCATATATCGCAAGGCTGGTCAAAAAGGGCTATAAGGTCGCGATCTGTGAACAGATGGAGAACCCGGCCACGGCCAAGGGCGTGGTCAAGCGGGAAGTCATCCGCGTCGTCACCCCCGGCACCATCATTGAAAACAGTATGCTGGATGAATCCACTAACAACTTTATCTGCTGCTCCTACCTGGATGAACATGCTTGTGGGCTGAGCTTTGCCGACATTTCCACCGGCGAAGTCTATGTCACCGAGCTTGGCATGGAAGAGGTGGAGTATAAAATCATGAACGAAGCGGGCCGCTTTTCTCCCAGTGAGGTGGTGGCCAATTCCGCTTTGTCGGGACGCAGACAGGTGATGCAGTTTTTTAAAGAGAAACTAAACTGCCTCTTCGACGTGCTGGACGACGGCTATTTTGAAAGTGAAGCTTGCATCGACCGGGTGCGGCACCAGTTTGCCGGCACCGATTTGGAAAAGCTGGGGCTCATCGACCAGCCCGCCGCCCTTAAGAGTTTGGGCGGTCTCATCGCCTATCTCTACGACACGCAGAAAAACGGCGTGGAGCGGCTCATGACCATCAACCTCTATAACGAGGCCCAGTTCATGAATCTGGACCTGGTGGCCCGGCGGAATCTGGAACTGACCCAGACGCTGCGCTCCGGGGACAAGCGGGGAACCCTGCTGTGGGTATTGGACAAAACAAAGACGGCCATGGGCAAACGGCTCATCAAAAGCTACATCGAACAGCCGGTGGTCAACCCCACCATCATCACCAAACGCCTGGGCGCGGTGGACGAGCTGACCCAGAATAACGTGGCCCGACAGGACCTGATGGAGCTTTTGGGGGGCGTCTTCGACATGGAGAGGCTCATGACGCGCATCGTCTACGGCAGCGTCAACGGAAGGGAATTAAAGGCTCTTGCCTTTACAGCGGAAAAACTGCCGAAAATCAAGGAACTCCTCGCCCCATTTCACGCCACCTACCTGGAACAGGTGCGGGAGAGCATCGACCCGCTCAGTGACATCGCGGCGCTCATTGAGGCGTCCATCATCGACGACCCGCCGGTCAACCTCAAGGAGGGCGGCGTCATCCGGGACGGCTACAGCGAGGAACTGGACGCCCTGCGGGACGTGGTCCAAAACTCCAAGAAGTATCTGGCCAACATCGAGGCCACCGAGCGGGAGAAAACCGGCATCAAAAATTTAAAAATCGGATTTAACCGGGTATTCGGCTATTACATCGAAGTGACCAAATCCTTCTTAAGCCAGGTGCCCGAAGCATACATACGCAGACAGACCCTCACCAACTGCGAGCGATATATCACCCAAGAGCTCAAGGAGCTGGAAGAGCTGATTCTGGGGTCCAAGGACAAGATTATCGCGCTGGAAACCGACCTCTTCGAGAGCATCCGCATGACGGTGGCGTCGGCGCTCCACCGCATCCAGGCCACGGCGGCGGCGGTGGCGAAATTGGACGTCTTCTGCTCCCTTGGACAGGTGGCCGTCAAAAACCACTATGTCCGTCCCAACATCAACCTGGACGGCCGCATTGAAATTAGGGACGGCCGCCATCCGGTGGTGGAGGCCTTGGGCAGCGGTCCCTTTGTCCCCAACGACGTGATTCTCGACAAGAATGAAAACCGCATCGCTATCATTACCGGCCCCAATATGGCCGGAAAATCCACCTATATGCGCCAGGTGGCCCTCATCGCCCTCATGGCCCAAATGGGCAGCTTTGTCCCGGCCCAGAGCGCGGACATCGGCATTGTGGACGGCATCTTTACCCGGGTGGGGGCGTCGGACGACCTGTCGGCGGGCCAGTCCACCTTCATGGTGGAGATGAGCGAGGTGGCCTACATTCTCAAAAACGCCACCGACAACAGTCTGCTCATCCTCGATGAAATCGGCCGGGGCACCTCGACCTACGACGGCATGAGCATCGCCCGGGCGGTCATCGAATATATCGCCGACAAAAAGAAGCTGGGGGCCAAGACCCTCTTTGCCACCCACTACCACGAGCTGACCGAGCTGGAGGACGCCATCGGCGGAGTAAAAAACTACAACATCGCCGCCAAGAAGCGGGGGGACGACATCATCTTCCTGCGGCGGATTGTCCGGGGCGGCGCCGACGACAGCTACGGCATCGAGGTATCCAAGCTGGCGGGCATCCCCGACCCGGTGATCAAACGGGCCCACGAGGTGCTCCGGGCCTTGGAGACGGGGAAGACGCCGTCGGAACCCAAACGCAACCGCAAGGCAGTCAAGCAGGAGGAAAACATGCAGGTTTCCTTCGCCCAGTCGGCCAACGACCAGCTGGCGGAGGCGATCAAAACGGTGGATCTTAACACCATCACCCCCATCGAGGCCCTCAATAAGCTGTATGAACTGAAAAACTTAGTGCAATAAATGGGCGGTCCGTCATTTCGGACGGCCTGACCGATACTCTAACAAAAGGGAGGTGCCCGTATGCCGGTTATTCACGTGCTGGACAAACACGTCGCGGAACTCATCGCGGCGGGAGAGGTGGTGGAACGTCCCGCCTCCGCTGTCAAGGAACTGATGGAAAACGCCATCGACGCCGGCGCGTCCTCCATTACGGTGGAGATCCAAAACGGGGGCATCTCCTATCTGCGCATCACCGACGATGGCTGCGGCATCGCCCGGAGCGACGTCAAAAACGCATTTTTGCGCCACGCCACCAGCAAAATTCAAAATGAAAACGACCTGGAACGCATCGGCACCCTGGGATTTCGGGGCGAGGCGCTGGCCTCCATTGCGGCGGTCTCCCATGTGGAGATGCTTACCCGCACCCAGGAGGAGGAGCTTGGCACCCGGATTGTACTAAACGGCGGGGAGATCGAGAGCTTCGACGACGCGGGCTGCCCCAAGGGGACCACCATCATTGTCCGGGACCTATTTTTTAACACCCCGGCGCGAATGAAGTTCCTCAAAAAGGACGTCTCCGAGGGCAACGCCGTGGCCAATGTGGTGGAAAAGGCGGCCCTGTCCCGGCCGGACGTGTCGGTCCGGTTTCTGCGGGACAACCAGGAGCGGCTTTACACGCCGGGCGACAACAGCCTCAAATCCGCCATCTATTCGGTCTTGGGCAAAAAGTTTGCCGACGATCTGATTCCCGTTAGCTACGAAAGTGGCGGACTGCGGCTGATGGGGTACATCTCCAAGCCCTTCGCGGCGAGAGCTAACCGCACCATGCAGAACTTCTTTGTCAACAAACGCTTTGTCAAGTCCCGGACTTGCATGGTGGCACTGGAAGAAGGATATAAGCACAGCATCATGACCGGGAAGTTTCCGGCCTGTGTGCTGCATATCGCCATCCCCGAGGACACCGTGGATGTCAACGTGCACCCGGCCAAGATCGAGGTGCGCTTTGAAAACGAAAAGAGAATCTTTGACCTGGTCTATTACGGGGTCAAGTCCGCCATCATGAAATCGGGCGCCCAACCGGAAATGCATCTGGCGGGGAGCGGCAAGGCGGTGTCCGCCATCAAAGGCGTGAGCTTAGGGGACGGGGAAAAGGATCAGCTCCGTCTGAGCGCGCTTGCGCATGTGCGGGGTGAAGAGAAGACCATTTCTCCCGCTCGGGCTCCATTGGCCACGCCCGCGGGGGAAGAAGAACCGATGAGACCCCGCGTCCTCTCACAACCCAACTCTGCCGTCGAGCCCGCCCGTCCCATCCGGGATATGACGGCGGTGACCTATTCGGTTCGGCCCGAAAAGGAAGGCAAGGAGGAACCGTCCTTGCGCCAGCCCCTTCCCAAGGCTGCTTGGGTATCTGCTGCGGCTTCCGCTGCGGAAGAAGCGCCAGGCGATGGGGCAGGGCCATCGGATGCGGAGAAGGACGCTTCCCCGACAGCTGCCCTGCTGGAGGAAAAGCCGGGCTGGCGGCTGGTAGGGGAAGTGTTTCACACCTATGTCATTTTGGAGCGGGGCGGCGACGTGGTCTTTATCGACAAGCACGCGGCCCACGAGCGGCTGCTCTATAACCGGCTTAAAGCAGGACTCACCGAGATGGACCGGCAGTTTTTGCTTTCCCCCGTGATGGTGACGCTCAGCCGGCAGGAGCATGAAGCGGTTTGCGGCCACATCGACACCTTTGCCGCCTTCGGCTTCGACGCGGAGGACTTCGGGGATCAGACGGTGCTCATTCGCAGCGCCCCCATGCTCCTCGACGCGGGGGAGATTGAAAGCTGTGTCTGCGAAATCGCCTCTTCCATCTTGCAAAACAAGAAGGACCTGACCCCCGCCGTTATGGATGAGCTCTATCATTCCATCGCCTGCAAGGCGGCCATGAAGGCCCATGACCAGCGGGATGAGCTGGAACTCAGAGAGCTTGTTACCCTGTTAGACCAGGACGAAGATGCCAAATTCTGTCCCCATGGACGGCCTGTTTCGGTGCGCGTGAGCGAAAAGGATTTGGAAAAGCGCTTTGGAAGGCAGTAGCCTTTCTTCCGGGCTCGTCTGTTTTGATCTGACCAAAAAGAGAATGGGCCGGGCCGCCCAAAATAATCAGCGAAACCCGAGTGGTCCACAACCGAGGTAAAGGGAGGGAAAATCGATGGAAGAAAAGACGCCGCTTTTGGTCGTCACCGGACCCACGGCCTCGGGAAAGACCCGGCTATCCATCGATTTGGCCCGCTGCCGTGGCGGCGAAATCGTCTGTGCCGACTCCATGCAGATTTATAAGGAGATGCAGATTGCTACGGCCAAACCCACGCCGGAGGAAATGGGGGGCGTGCCCCACCATCTCTTTGACTTTCTGGACCTGGATGAAGAATTCAGCGTCGCCCAGTACTGCCGCCGGGCCAAAGAGGCTATTGCCCACATCGCTGGACGGGGAAAACTCCCCATGCTGGTGGGGGGGACCGGTCTTTACATCCATTCCCTCATCGACAATGTGGACTTTGATCAAATCAAAACCAACGAACCGCTCCGTAAAGAACTTTGCCTTTACGCCCAAGAAAACGGCAACGAGGCCCTCTTTTCCCGTCTCAAAGAAATCGACCCGGCGCTCTGTGAAAAGCTCCATCCCAATAACCTTTACCGGGTCATCCGCGCCATTGAGGTATACCACACCACCGGTGTTCCTATGTCGGAGCTTCAGCGTAAGGCGAAAGGCCGGGAGAGCCCCTATGCGCTGTGCATGATCGGCATCGCCTATGACGACCGGCAAAAGCTCTACGACCGGGTCAACCTGCGGGTGGACCAGATGCTGGAAGCGGGGCTTTTGGAGGAGGCGCGGGACATTCTCTCCCGTGATGCGGTCCGCACTGCCCGACAGGCCATCGGTTATAAGGAACTGATCGGATACCTCAACGGCGAAATCCCCTTGGAGGAGGCGGTGGAAAACCTCAAACGGGAAACCCGCCGCTATGCCAAACGGCAGCTGACTTGGTTTCGGAGAGACCCCAGAATCCAGTGGATCTATCCCGATCTTTTGCACGGATATGACGAAGTTTTTTTGTCAGCGCAAAAAATATTGGAAAAAAGTGGCATCTTGTGATAAGATAGTTTTAAGATCTCTACTATAGATCTGACATAATCTTGTGATAGCATAAAAATGTACTTCTGTGTCTTGTGGCCGCCTTTCCTTGGGGGGAGGGGGCGCGGGATATGGGACAAGCACGAAACATGGCAAAAGAAGCCGCGGCCCCATCCAGCGGCGGGGCGATTCTTTTGTCCTGACAGGCAGTCGCTGGAGAAATGGTGGTTACGATGAACAAGAACATGAATTTGCAGGACGTTTTTCTCAATCAGGCACGCAAAGAAAAGATAACAGTGACCATTTATCTGACCAATGGCTTCCAGTTTAAGGGCGTTGTCAAAGGCTTTGACAGTTTCACGGTCATTCTCGACACCGAAGGCAAACAGAATCTCGTCTATAAACACGCGATTTCTACCATCACGCCTTCCCGGGCCATCAGCATTCTGGACCAGAGCGAGCGGGAAGACCAGGAAATTCATTAACATTGGAGTCTTCTGATGAATAATCGAACCGGAAAAGTACTCATCTTTGTTTTTTCGCTGTTTTTGATTGTCTATGCCGGTTATCAGGCGGTGCGCTATTTTTATGCGCCCTGCCGCACCGAGACGGCCTTTAACTTCACCGTCGCCGATAGCGTGACCTCTCAGGGTATCATTATCCGGGATGAGGCGGTCATTGAAGGGCAGCAGCAAAGCGGCGTCGTCAGCTACGTTAACGCCGACGGTACCAAGGTGTCCCAGGGCAGCGTCATCGCCGAAATATATCCGTCCGAGCAGTACGCGGCGGACAAGGTGCGCATTGAGGAACTCGACTATCAGATCGGTGTGTTGGAGGAAGCCCAGAACGCGGGGACCGGCTATTACGCCAACTCCGATTCCATCACCCGGCAGATCGCCGACCAGCTGGGCCACTACATCGATCAAGCCTCTACCGGCCAGGTGGGGGAGATTGATGAAGCCAAGAAGAACTTGGTGTCCCTTATCAATAAAAAACAGGTGTCAACCGGCAGTTCTGCCGACTACACCGCTACCATTGAACAGCTGAGCAATGAGAAGGCCCAGCTGGAGGAGAGGGTGGCGGCAGGCGCCGAGCAGACCATCACGTCGCCGTTGGCGGGCATCTTCGTCGGCTCGGTGGACGGGTTGGAGGACTCCCTCAATTTTGAAGCGATGGACAAAATGACCGTCAAAGAATATGAGTCCTTCATCAGTCAGACGGTGGAGGGGAAAAGCGGTTCCGTCGGCAAGATTATCAGTGAATTCAACTGGTTTTACGCCGCCCAAGTGTCCCCAGACGAGACTACTAAGTTTGTGGAGGGCTCTTTGGTGAAGCTCACCTTTGCCGGGACAGACGGCGAGGTAATGCCGGGCAAAATTATGAAGATCATCAGCGACGACACCTCTAAAAACAACATCGTCATCATCCGCTGCAACCGGATGTCCTCGGACCTGGCGCAGCTTCGCACCGCCGAGGCCCAGATTCAGTTTGAAACCTATACCGGTCTTCGGGTGCCGGACAAGGCCATCCGCATCCAGGACGACGTCCGGGGCGTGTTTGTGCGGCTGGGAGACCGGGTCATCTTTAAAAAAATTGATCCCATCTATGTGGGTAAGGGATTTATCCTCAGTGCCGTGGATACGCTGGACGAGGACGGCTCGTTACAACTCTTTGATGAAATCATTGTGGAAGGGACGGATTTGTATGACGGAAAACTTCTCAAATGATGAAAGGCAGCGGCAGATCCAGGAGCGCGTCGCCCGCATCCGGGAGGAGATTGCCGGAGAGGCTGTCCGATGCGGGCGCAAACCGGAGGACATCACTCTGATGGCCGTGACCAAGACGGTGGACCCCATCTATGTCAACACCGCCATCGGCTGCGGCGTCCGGGTGCTGGGTGAAAACCGGGTCCAGGAGTATCTCTCCAAGCGGGACGATTACCGCTTAGACGGCTGTTCGGTCCATATGATCGGGCATTTGCAAAGCAACAAGGTCAAATTCATCGTGGACAAGGTGGACTGTATCCAGTCGGTGGATAGCGTCAAACTTCTCAGCGAAATCGACAAGGAGTCGGCGAAGGCCGGCAAAAAGATGAAAATCCTTTGTGAGGTAAATATTGGCAGGGAAGAGAGCAAATCGGGACTCGACCCCGACGCGGTTGTGGATTTTGTGGAGCAAGCGGCGGGCTTTTCCCACATTCAGGTGTCCGGTTTGATGGCAATTCCTCCAATTTGTGATAAAATTTCAGATTTGGAAGACTATTTTGACAGAATGTACAACCTATTTCTTGACATTAGCACAAAAAAAATAGATAATGTTTCTATGGATTTATTATCTATGGGAATGTCAGGCGATTATCTGCCCGCGATCCGCCATGGGTCCAATATGGTGAGGCTTGGCACTGCAATATTCGGCAGAAGAAACTATTAAGGGGGAACTGTCATGGGAATGATGGACAAGTTCAAGAATTTTATGGGCATACCCGACGAAAACTACGAGGATGACGACATGGACATTATCTCTTCCAAATTTGACGACGAGGTGGAGGCTCCCGCAGAGGAAGCCATCGGCAAACAGCGCAACAAGGTAGTCAATATCCACGCAACCACCCAGCTGCAGGTCGTGCTGGTCAAGCCCGAGCGCTTTGACGACGCCAGCTCTGTGGCCGATCATCTCAACTCCAAGCACACCGTGGTCCTCAATCTTGAGTCCACCAACCGTGACGTGGCCAGAAGACTGCTCGACTTTTTGAGCGGCGTGGCCTATGCCAACAATGGACACCTCCAGCGTGTTGCCAACAGCACCTACATCATCACGCCCTACAATGTGGACATCAAGGGCGAGCTTTTGGATGAGCTGGAAAGCAACGGCGTATTCTTTTAACGCGTAGAACTGGAGATTATCGATGAAAACGACACTATCTTCGCCCGAGGACAAATTGCTTTTGTCCCGGGCCGAAGATTGTTTCATGTTTGCCGCAGATCACTATACCCCCAAGTTTTTGGGCTTTCTCGACCTGCACCAGCAGGCGGTGCTCCGCACCCTTCCCGCCATGTCCGACGTGACCCTCCATTTCTTTGGCGGATATCCGGACAGCGAGCGGGTGATGGCGGGCTTTTTTCCGCCTTACAGCGAGCCGGAGGAGGGGGAATACCCCATCCATCCGCTGACTCTCAACTTTCGCCGGGAGGCGTCCGTCTCCCACCGGGACGTGCTGGGAGCGCTGATGCATCTGAGCATCACCCGGGAGAGCGTGGGGGACATCCTGGTGGAACCGGGGCGGTGTGTGATCTTCCTCAAGGAGCCGGCGGTTAAGCTCGCGAAAAATGAGCTGAGCAAAGTGGGCCGGGAGGGCGTCAAGCTGGAGGACGGCTTTTCGCTGCCCTTGCCGGAACTGCACCAGTTTGAGGAAAAGGAGGGCACGGTCAGCTCTATGCGGCTTGACTGTGTCGTAGCGCTTTCCCTCAATCTCAGCCGCGAAAAAGCGGTGGGACTCATTACTGGGGGGCTCGTGAACCTCAATTTTCTCCCCTGCGAAGACAAGGACCGAACCGTGGAGGCGGGCGATCAGCTCTCCCTTCGCGGATATGGACGCTATCAGATTGACAGCATCGGTGGGACAACCCGCAAGGGCAGAACCTTTATCCGTATCAAAAAATTTATTTGACAAGGGGGAGGACGGGAATGCTTACTCCGAATGAAATTGCCAACAAGACCTTTGAGAAAGTAAAATTCTCTGGTTACCGGCCGGAGGATGTGGATATTTTTATGCAGGAAGCCGCTTCCGCTATGGCGGCGTTGCAGGCGGAGAAAAACGAGCTGGAGGCAAAGATCGAGGTCTTGGCCGACAAGGTGGAAGAATACCGCAGCGACGAGGACAGCCTGCGCGCGGCGCTCATCGGCGCCCAGAAGCTGGGCGACAGCATTGTCAAGGAGTCCAAAAACAAAGCGGAGCTCATCATGCGGGACGCCCAGATCAAGGCCGAGCGCATTGTGGAGGCCGCGCAGCACAAGACGGAAAAAGAGCAGTACTCCCTGCATCTGATGCAGACGGAGGTCAAGAATTTCAAGGAGAAGCTGCTCTCCCTTTATAAAGCGCACTTGGAGCTCATTACCGCGCTGCCGGATTTTGATGATGAAAAGCCGGAGGTCGCGATCAATTTGGGCGAGCCCCAGACCGAGACGGAGGCCCCGGAAGCGGACAAATCCGCCGTCCCGGAGGATAAGGAGCAGGCGCCGCAGGCAGAGCCTGTGATGGAAACGGTTCCCGCCATGGAAGAAGAGGCGGAAGAGGATGAGTTCATCATCAAAAAGACCGGCTCCACCTTCAAACCCGACTATCACGCCGACCTCGCGCAGGGAATCCAGGAGTTGAGTCAGCAGCCCGGCAAGGGCGAATCAAAATTCGGACCGCTCAAATTCGGCGCCGGTTTTGATCTGACCAGGGATTCAGACAAATAAGGTACCATTCGATACCTAAAATACAAGGAGAGAAGACCCAATGCCTCAGGACTATAACCAAACACTCAATCTTCCCAAGACCGACTTTCAGATGCGGGCGGCCCTGCCTCAGCGGGAGCCCGGCATGCGCAAAGCCTGGGAAGAGAACAAGCTCTATGAAAAGCTGATCGAGAAAAACGAGGGCAAGCCCCTCTATGTTCTCCACGATGGACCTCCTTATGCCAACGGCGACATCCATCTGGGCACGGCGCTCAACAAGGTGCTCAAGGACTTCATTGTCCGCTATAAAAATATGTCTGGCTACCAGTCCCCCTATGTGCCGGGCTGGGATACCCACGGACTTCCCATTGAGCTCAAAGCCATGAAGAGCATTGGCGTCAAAAATATCAAATCCGCCGTGGATTTGCGTAAACACTGTCGTGAGTTCGCGCTGTCCTTTGTGGACAATCAGAAGGAGCAGTTCCAGCGTTTGGGCGTCTGGGGCGATTTTGACGACCCCTATTTGACACTCAAACCTGAGTTCGAGGCCAGACAAATCGAGATTTTCGGCGAGATGGCCAAGAAGGGCTATATCTATAAGGGCCTCAAACCGGTCTACTGGTGCCCCGAGTGCGTCACCGCGCTGGCGGAAGCGGAGATCGAGTACGCGGAGGACCCCTGCCACTCCATCTATGTCAAGTTTAAGGTGAAGGACGACAAGGGGAAGATGGCGTCTCTGGGCGTCGATCTGGACAAGACCTATTTCGTGATCTGGACCACCACTACCTGGACGCTGCCGGGTAACGTGGCCATCTGTCTGGGTCCTGACTTTGAATACTGTGCGGTCAAGGCAGGCGAGGAATACTACATCATCGCCAGAGAGCTGGTCGACTCCACCATGAAGGCGGCCAACATTGAAACCTATGAAATTGTCGGCTCCATCGAGGGCCGTGAACTCGAATATGTGCTGTGTCAGCACCCCTTTATCGACCGGGATTCCGTGGTCATTTTGGGCGACCATGTCACGCTGGAAAGCGGTACCGGCTGCGTCCACACCGCGCCTGGACACGGCATCGAGGACTTCGAGGTGTGCGTCAACCACTACCCGGAGATTCCCATTGTGGTGCCGGTGGACGACCGCGGTAAGCTGACCGAGCTTGCCGGGGAGTTCGCGGGACTGACCACCGACGAGGCCAACAAGGCCATCGCCAAGCATCTGGACGAGACGGGGAGCCTCTTCGCCATCGAAAAGATCATCCATCAGTACCCCCATTGCTGGCGCTGCAAAAAGCCGGTCATCTTCCGTGCCACCGAACAGTGGTTCTGTTCCATTGACGGCTTTAAGGAGGATGTCTACAAGGCCATCCAGGGCGTGGAATGGATCCCCGCTTGGGGCGAGGACCGCATCACCGGCATGGTGAGAGACCGTAGCGACTGGTGCATCTCCCGTCAGAGAACCTGGGGTGTGCCCATTCCCATCTTCTACTGCAAGGACTGCGGTAAGTTCGTGGTCACGGACGACAGCATCCAAGCGGTGTCCGACCTCTTCCGCAAGGAGGGTTCCGACGCCTGGTACACCCATGAGGCGGAAGAAATCCTGCCCGAGGGCTTTGTATGCCCCCACTGTGGCGGCACCCACTTTACCAAAGAAAACGACATCATGGACGTGTGGTTCGATTCCGGCTGCACCCACGCGGCCGTGCTCAAGGAGAGAGACGAGCTGCGCTGGCCCGCCGACCTGTATCTGGAAGGCGCCGACCAGTACCGCGGCTGGTTCCAGTCGTCGCTGCTGACTTCCGTGGCGGCCCTGGGACAAGCGCCCTATAAGGCGGTGTGCACCCACGGCTGGGTGGTGGACGGCGAGGGCAAAAAGATGTCCAAGTCCCTTGGAAACGGCATTGTGCCCGAGGACATCATCAAGCAGTACGGCGCTGACGTGCTCCGTCTGTGGGTCGCTTCCTCCGATTATCACGCCGACATCCGGGTGTCTCCCGACATCCTCAAGCAGCTCTCCGAAGTCTACCGCAAAATCAGAAATACCGCCCGCTACATCCTGGGCAACCTCTACGACTTCGATCCCAACAAGGACATGGTGTCCGACGATCAGCTCTTCGAGCTGGACCGCTGGGCGCTGATGAAGCTGGACGCCCTGATTAACAAAGTCAGAGACGCCTACGATCACTTTGAATTCCATATGATCTATCACGCGGTGCGCAACTTCTGCGTCATCGATATGTCGAACTTCTATCTGGATATTCTCAAGGACCGCCTCTATGTGGAGAAGCCGGATTCCTTGTCCCGCCGGGCGGCACAGAGCGCCATCTATCGGATTCTCAGTGCCTTGACACGGATGCTGGCGCCGATTCTTGCCTTCACCGCCGATGAGATCTGGCAGTACCTGCCCCATCTGGAGAGCGACGACGCCGAGTGCGTCATGTTTAACGATATGCCGTCCACCTCCGGGCTCAAAGAGGATGCCGCTTTCATGGCCAAATGGGACCGCATCCAGGCCATCCGCGAGGACGTCAACAAGGCGCTGGAACTGGCCCGGAAGGAGAAGGTCATCGGTAAGTCCCTGGAAGCCAAGGTGACCCTCGGCTGTGAGGGCGAGCTCTACGACTTCTTACAGGGCGTTCAGAGCGAACTGACGACAGCTCTCATTGTTTCCGCTGTGGAAGTGAAAAACGCCGCAGAGGGCGATTTCGCCGGGGATGTGGAGGGCCTGAAGGTCACCGTCTCCAAAGCCGGCGGCGAAAAGTGTGAACGCTGCTGGACCTATAGCGATACGGTCGGCAAGGACGGGGAGCATCCCACCTTGTGCAGCCGCTGCGCCGCAATCATCAAAGAATAATTCATTTGCGGTGCGTCCTAGACGATGCACCGCAAATTTTTTCTGTCTAACATTATAAAAAAGGATGGTACAGCGGATGGTTACAATCGCTTTGTTGTCCGCCGTGGGACTGGTGGCAATTGATCAGCTCATCAAATGGTGGGCGGTCATGGCCCTCCAGGGGGCGGGAACCGTCACGATGATTCCCGGCGTGATGGAGCTTGTCTATGTGCAGAATAACGGCGCCGCCTGGGGCCTCTTCGCCGGGAAGACCTGGCTGCTGGTGGGGGTCACGGGCCTCGCCATCGTGGCGGCCATCGTGGCGCTTCTCATGAAAAAGGTCAAATCCACCTTCCTCATCTGGTCCATCAGTGTGGTCATCGCGGGAGGACTTGGCAACCTCATCGACCGCATCTTCCGGGTGGACGCGGTGGGGCGGCATTTTGTGGTCGACTATCTCAACTTTTCCTTCATCGAGTTTCCCGTCTTCAATTTCGCCGACTGCTGTGTGGTGCTGGGCATGATCGCCATTGTGGTTTATATTCTCTTCTTTGACGGCAAAAAGAAGTCCAAGCCAGAGGCAGCCGCATGAGCGGTGAAAAGGTGAGCCTCACGGTGGAAACGGAGGGGAACGTCCGGCTGGACAAGTATTTGGCGGACGTCCTGGAGGGCCAGTCCCGGTCGGGCGTACAGCGGCTGATGGAGGAGGGCCATGTGTTCCTCTCTGGAAAACCAGCCGCTAAAAATGCCAAGGTCCAGACGGGGGACTGGGTGGAAGTGCTCATTCCGCCGCCGGCTTCCCTGGATGTGGAGGCGCAGGATATACCGCTGGACATCGTCTATGAGGATGACGATCTGCTCGTGGTCAATAAGCCCAAGGGCATGGTGGTCCACCCGGCGGCGGGAAATCCGGATGGGACATTGGTTAACGCCCTGCTCTACCACTGCAAGGACTCCCTTTCCGGCATTGGCGGGGTTCTGCGCCCCGGTATCGTCCACCGCATCGACAAGGACACCAGCGGCCTGCTCATGGTGGCCAAAAACGACTTTGCCCACCTATCCCTCGCCCAGCAGATCAAGGATCACTCCTTTACCCGCATCTACGCGGCGGTGGTCTACGGCAATATCAAGGAGGAATCGGGCACAGTGAACGCGCCCATCGGCCGGCACCCCACCGACCGCAAGAAGATGTGCGTCACTGAGAAAAACAGCAGGGAAGCGGTGACCCACTTCGAAGTGGTGGAGCGCCTGCGGGGCTTCACCCAGCTCAAAGTCCGGCTGGAAACCGGCCGGACCCATCAAATCCGGGTTCATATGGCTTATCTGGGCCATCCGGTAGCGGGGGACCCGGTCTACGGGCCCAAGAAGGTCATCCGAAGCTTGGGAGGGCAGTGCCTCCACGCCCAGACGCTGGGCTTTGTCCATCCCCGGACGGGGGAGTATCTGGAATTTACGGCTCCGCCGCCCGATTCATTTGTCAGCTTTGTTCACAGCGTATCTGTGTGAGATTAACCATTTGGGAAAGGAAGGCATTTCATGACCAAACTCTCCGACATCCTTCTCGTCACCGACATGGACGGGACCCTGATGACGGCCAAGGCCGGCATCCCCAAGCAGAACATCGAGGCCATTGAGCGCTTTACACACAAGGGCGGAAACTTCGCCATCGCCACCGGCCGGGCCATCGTGTCCGCCCAGTATTACGTGGACCAACTGCCGCCCATCGGCTCTTCCATCGTCTTTAACGGCGGCGGCATCTACGACTACAAGACGGGCAGCATCAGCGAAACCAGCTTCCTCCCGATCCATGCGGCCCAGTATATCCAGGAGCTGTATGACCTGTTCCCCAACACGGGCATCGAAATTTATATTGACCGGGACATCTACGTCCCACGGCTTAACAGCGTCACCAAGCAGCACCTGTCCAATGAGTTCCTCACCTACCATCCTCTGGAGAGCATCTCTCCCATGTCGCCCCACACTTTCAAGGTCATGTTCGGCTCCGAAGGGGAAGTGATGCCCAAAATCATGGAGCACGCCTTCCATATGCAGGTGGAGGGGGTCTATTTTGTTCAAACCGGGCCATTCTATATGGAGATGCTTCCCTCCGGCGTCACCAAGGGAACCGCTATGCCTAAGCTAGCGGATCTTTACGGCATCCCGATGGAAAACGTCTACGCCATTGGCGACTACGACAACGACGTGGAGATGCTCCAGTGTGTGGGACATCCCGTTTGTCCCGCCGACTCCAAACCGCAAATCAAGGAGATCTGCGAAATGCAATTCTGCAACTGCCTTGACGGCGCGGTGGCGGAGCTCATCTCCTATTTGGAGGATCACTACGAAGCATAAAGGGCCCCGATGAAGGAGCGCTTTTGCATATACTCACACGTCCTGAGAAAAGCTGGGAGCGCCCGGTTTTTCCTAGGACGATCAAATGCCGGAAGCGGCGGAACGGAGTACGTTTATGGAAATGAAGTTACAGACACAACTGGAAAAGACGGCGTGCCAGATCAGAATCCACGCGGTGGAAGCGGTCCACGCTGCAAAATCGGGGCATCCCGGCGGTTCGCTGTCTATCGCGGACATTCTCGCCTGTCTCTATTTTAACAAGATGCGCCTGGACCCGAAAAATCCCAAGTGGGAGGACCGGGACCGGTTCGTTCTTTCCAAGGGCCATTGCGCGCCGGCGGTCTACGCTGCGCTGGCGCTCAAGGGATATTTCCCTGTGGAGGAGCTTTTGAAGCTGCGCCAGCCGGGCGCCATGCTCCAGGGGCACCCCGACATGAAAGGCACCCCAGGCATCGATATGTCCACTGGCTCCCTGGGACAGGGCTTTTCCGCAGCCTGCGGCATGGCAGCGGCCGGAAAAGCGGCGGAGAAGGACTACCGGGTCTATTCCATCCTCGGCGACGGCGAGACCCAGGAGGGCCAGATCTGGGAGGCCGCCATGTTTGCGGCCAATTACAAGCTCGATAATCTCTGCGCCATTGTCGACTGCAACGGACTGCAGATCGACGGCAATGTTGCTTATTCCAATTCTCCCGCATCTTTACAAGAGAAATTCACCTCCTTCGGCTTCGCGGTGGAGATGATTGACGCCCATGATTTGGACGCCATCATGCAGGCGCTGGATACGGCGGAGCAAACCAAAGGCAAGCCCACCGCCATCATCGCCAAATCCATCAAGGGCAAAGGCGTATCCTTCATGGAAAATAACGGCGCGTGGCACGGCGCGGCTCCCAACGACGAGCAGTTTAAGCAAGCCATGGAAGAACTGCACGCCGTTCTCAATAAATTGGAGGTGGAATAAATGGCGGACGTCATCAAAAAAGCAACCCGGGAAAGCTACGGCGCGGCTTTGGCCGAACTGGGTTCCAAATATGAAAATCTGGTGGTTCTGGACGCGGACCTCGCCAAGGCCACCAAAACCGAAGTATTCCTCAAAAAGTTCCCCGAGCGTTTTTATGAGTGCGGCATTTCGGAGGCCAACATGATGGGCGTGGCCGCCGGTATGGCCACCTGCGGCAAGATTCCCTTTGCCAGTTCCTTCGCCATGTTCGCGGCGGGCAGAGCTTATGAGATCATCCGCAATTCCATCGCTTATCCCCACCTCAACGTCAAGATCGGCGCCACTCACGCGGGCATCACGGTGGGCGAAGACGGCGCCACCCACCAGTGTCTGGAGGACATCGCGCTGATGCGCGCCATCCCCGGCATGGTGATCCTCAATCCCTGCGACGACACCGAGGCCAGGGCGGCGGTGGAAGCGGCCATTCAGCACGATGGACCTGTCTATCTGCGCTTCGGCAGACTGGCGGTGGAGAATGTCAACAATGCTCCCGATTATCATTTTGAGCTGGGCAAGGGCATCCAGCTGCGGGACGGCAAGGACGCTACCATTATCGCCACCGGCCTCATGGTACAGCAGTCCCTCAAAGCCGCCGAGCTGCTGGCGGCCGACGGCATCGACGTGCGGGTCATCAACATCCACACCATCAAGCCCCTGGACGAGGAGATCGTCGTCAAGGCGGCAAGGGAGACCGGACTTCTCTTTACCGCCGAAGAGCACAGCGTTATCGGCGGCCTGGGCGAAGCTGTTGCCGCTGTGGTGGCGGAGCAGTGCCCGGTCAAGGTACACCGCATCGGCGTCCAGGACCGCTTTGGCTACTCCGGACCGGCGGTGGAATTGCTCCGGCAGTTTCATCTCACCGGCGAAGATATCGCCCAAACGATCAAAGCGTCCCTGTAATTGAACAAATAAAAAGGAGTCGTACCTTACAGTGCGGCTCCTTTTTTTAGCATAGATGTCGAAATTTGTCATATAATATGCTATACTAGATAGGACAACTGGGGAAGGGAGTGACATCCATGGGCAATCGCCGCGACATTCAAATTCTACTCATCATCGTGCTTCTCATGTCCATTTTTCTGGTGGCCTTTAATGCCGCCACCATTCCCTCCGTGGTTGAACCGGAAATCCACTATTATCAGCAGGAATCACTGAGCGCTTCTGGAAACGGCGATGTCTTTTCCAGCGCGTCAACCTCGGAAAGCGTATCGGTTCATTTTCCCATCAATATTAATGCGGCCACCAAGGAGGAACTGGACCAAATTCCCGGCATTGGGCCGGTGAAAGCCCAGGCCATTTTGGACTATCGGGAGGCGGTGGGCGTCATCCGCTCCGTCGAGGAGTTGGTCAACGTCTCCGGCATCGGAGAGAAGACGCTGGAAAATATCCGGCCTTACATCGTTTTAGAATAGCTAGTGGCAAGCACGTAAACCCAATGGGAATTCGTGGGGTTGTCCTGCTTGGAAGGACGAGGGAAACAAAGTAAAAACGCAGCCGACAAAATGGCTGCGTTTTTTATTTATGGGCAGAAAGGACGAAAAATGGCGATTTTTCGGTAATTTCCTTCTCCAGAAAGGGCGAAAAATCGTGTGAATGAGCGATTGACGTATGCAGCCATCCAAGTCTTTTTTTCCCTTGTTGTCCTCCTCCAAAAAACGTTTTTATCGTATCCATATGATATTTTGATCCAAAATATCCCCTGATCTTTTTAGCTAGATCGCCCAAAATGCTGCATACAATTTGTAACCAAAAGCATACATGAAATTTTTACTACTAACAACTTTGGAAATCAATTGGACGGGAAAACCCGAAGATTATCCCTCAATTAACTTTGGAAACAGACGAAAATGAGGAAAGAAACGCCCCGTTTATCATAAAAATATAAAAAGTGGATGAAAAAATATCAGATTTGTCAATTGTTTTCACTGTACAGAACATTTACAATAATAAAAAAGATGTAAATACAATCAGGAGGTGGGTTGTATCATGGATATTAAAAACGTTCCAAAACACGTCTATCTCAGAGAATGGATTCGAAAAAACATCGTGGACAAGACATTTGCCAACGGAGAGAAACTGCTTTCTGAAAATATATTGGCAGAGAAGTTTGGCATCAGCCGCCAGACGGTTCGGCAGGCGATCGGCGCTCTGGAGGCGGAAGGGCTGCTGGAGCGGCGGCGGGGCAGCGGCACCTATATTTGCTCGTCCAGTATTCAAAGCCATCCCAAAACCATGAACATCGGCGTTGTCACCACCTATGTGGATGATTATATCTTTCCCGGCATTATTAAGGGAATTGATACGGTCCTTTCCCACTACGGCTACGGCATGTCGCTGGGTATCACCTACAACAAGGTGGAAAACGAGGGAAAGCTGCTGCGCTCCCTGCTGGACAAGGGCATTGATGGGCTTATAGTGGAGGCCACCAAAAGCGCCCTGCCCAATCCCAACCTGGACATCTACAAGGAATTTGACGCCCAGGGCATCCCCTATATCTTTATTAACGGTTATTATCCGGCGCTCAGCTGCAACAAGGTCGTCATGGACGATGATTTCGGCGGATACACCGCTGCGACGGCCCTAATTAACGCCGGGCACCGGAAAATCGGCGGCATCTTTAAGTCCGACGACATCCAGGGCCACAGCCGGTACGCGGGGTTTGCCAAGGCGCTGAAAAATTCGGGTATCATCCTCAACGACAGCTCGGTGGTATGGTATACCACCGAGGACATCGAGAGCTTTTTCTCCGGGGAGTATGACCGCATCATCCTCAATCGCCTCAGTCGCTGCACCGGCGTCGTGTGCTACAACGACCAGATCGCGCTCAAGTTTATGGACATGCTCTCCCGCAATGAAAAGAGCGTGCCGGAGGATATGTCCCTTGTCAGCTTTGACGACTCTAACTTAGCCACCCTCCAATCGGTGGGCATTACTTCGGTAGCCCATGCGGGTTCCCATCTGGGGGAACAGGCGGCCGACCGTATCATCAAACTCATTGAAAACCCGGAAGAGGACCAGACTCTCATCATCAAACCACAGCTTGTCGAGAGAGATACGGTCAAGATCATTTAAGACTTCAAAAAACAGGTATGAATTTTATCTATTCTCCCGATTGCTATTTCTCATTCTTTTCTATAAAATAGTAGATATCAATAGTTGTACGTACAACATTGTAGTTATGACAGAGAAAAGGGCGGCGCTGCCGCCAAAGGAGGCTACTATGGGCAAGTATACAATCGGCGTTGATTTCGGCACTCTTTCCGGACGGGCAGTGCTGGTGGATGTTGCCACCGGCGATGAACTGGGCAGCAGTGTCTACGAATATCCCCACGCGGTGATGGACGAAACCCTGCCCGATGGAACCAAGCTGGGCGTGGACTGGGCGCTTCAGCATCCTCAGGACTATCTGGACGTCTTTGCAAACGCGATACCCGCGGTTTTAAAAGAAACCGGGGTCAAAGCGGAGGACGTCATCGGCGTCGGCATCGATTTTACCGCCTGCACCATTCTGCCGGTTAAGGCGGATGGGACGCCGCTATGCTTTTTAGAGGAATTCAAATCCAATCCCAATGCCTACATCAAGCTGTGGAAGCATCACGCGGCTCAGGATAAGGCCAACAAACTCAATGAAATAGCCGCGCAGCGCGGTGAGGACTGGCTTCCACGTTACGGCGGCAAAATTTCCTCCGAGTGGGTGGTACCCAAAGTCTGGCAGATTTTGGACGAGGCGCCGGAAGTGTATGCGGCCACCGATTTCATCGTGGAGGCGGCCGACTGGGTCATTTGGCAGCTGACCGGGGTGCAGACCAGAAACTCCTGTACCGCCGGCTACAAGGCAATCTGGCACAAACAGAAGGGTTATCCTTCCAAGGAGTTCTTTAAGGCTCTGGACCCGCGCTTGGAAAACTTTGTGGAAGAGAAGTTGGGCTGTGACATCACACCGCTGGGACAGAAGGCGGGGGAGATCACCGAAGCCGCCGCAAAACTCACCGGTCTCCAGGTGGGGACAGCGGTAGCCGTCGGTAACGTGGACGCCCATGTCTGCGTCCCTGCGGTCAAAATAGATGGCCCTGACAAGATGTTGGCCATCATGGGCACCTCTACCTGCCACATGCTCCTCTCCGAGGTGGAGAAGGAGGTCCCCGGCATGTGCGGTGTCGTCGAGGACGGTATCCTGCCCGGATACTATGGCTATGAGGCGGGACAGTCCTGTGTGGGCGACCACTTTGCCTGGTTTATGGAGAACTGCCTGCCCGCCGATTACTACACCCAGGCCAAGGCAGAAGGCAAGAATATCTATAACTTTGTGGAAGAGAAGGCAAGCGCCCTCAAGCCCGGCCAGAGCGGCCTGGTGGCCCTGGACTGGTGGAATGGCAACCGCTCCTGCCTCGTGGACGTGGACCTGACCGGCATGATGGTGGGCATGACGCTCGCCACCACCGCCGAGGAAATCTACCGGGCGCTGGTGGAGGCCACCGCCTACGGCACCCGCAAGATCATCGAGACCTTCCGGGAGAGCGGTGTCGCGGTCAACGAATTTTATGCTTCCGGCGGCATCGCCCAGAAGAGCCCCATGGTCATGCAGATTTACGCCGATATCATCAATATGCCCATCAAAATCGCGGGCAGCACCCAGGGTCCGGCGCTGGGTTCCGCCATCTTTGGAGCCGTGGCGGCTGGCAAGGATAACGGCGGCTACGACAGCATCTTTGACGCGGCCAAAGTCATGGGCAAGCTCAAGGACGTGGTGTATACCCCCATCCCGGAAAATGTGGCTGTCTACGACAAACTGTACGCCGAATATTCCATCCTGCACGACTACTTCGGCAAGGGTGGCAACGATGTGATGAAGCGGCTCAAAAACATCAAAAAATCTGTGGACCGGTAGAAAAGAGGCAATTATGCTCAAAACGCTGAAAAAACAAGTGTATGAAGCCAATATGCTGCTGCCCGCCTACAACCTCATCACCTTCACCTGGGGCAATGTATCCGCCATCAACCGCAAAAAGGGACTGGTGGTCATCAAGCCCTCCGGTGTGGAGTACGACGTCATGAAGCCGGAGGACATGGTGGTGCTGGATCTCAAAGGCAATGTTGTGGAGGGGGAACTCAACCCCTCGTCGGATACGCCGACCCATCTGGAACTGTACCGCCAGTTTCCCGATATCGGCGCCATTGTCCACACCCATTCTCCCTGGGCGACGATCTGGGCCCAGGCGGGGAAGGACATTCCCGCCTATGGTACCACCCACGGCGATTATATCTACGGCGCGGTTCCCTGCACGGACCGGATGAGCGACCAGGAAATTCAGGGGGAATATGAGCTGGAAACCGGAAAAATCATTGTGGAGTCCTTTAGGACCCGGGGCATCGACCCCAACATGGTGCCGGCGGTGCTGGTGCACAGCCACGGACCCTTTACCTGGGGCAAAACGCCGGTGGAAGCGGTTCACAATGCCGTGGTGCTCGAGCAGGTGGCAATGATGGCTTGGCACACCCAGATGCTGGCAGGAGAAGGGTATCCCGCCATGCAGCAAACACTGTTAGATAAACACTATCTGAGAAAGCACGGCAAAAACGCTTACTACGGACAGAAAAAATAACATATTCGCTTTGATGAGGACGTGGATGTCTTTCATCGCATGGAACATGAAAAGCCCCAGGGGAAATTCCCCTGGGGCTTTTTTGTATATGGCACTTGACAATTACTCAGTGCTGACTATAATTATAGTCAGTGCTGAGTAATGAAAAGGAGGGCAATTCTATGATTCCACTGTATATCTTGGGAATACTCACGCGGTTTGGACCCCAGCACGGCTATCAGATCAAGAAGATGCTCATGGAGCAGATGGCGGACTTTACGGACATCAAGCTGCCCACTATCTACTACCACCTGGAAAAGATGGAGGCCACCGGAATCATTGCGGCGCAGCACGTCAAAGAGGGAGTACGGCCGGAGAAGCGGGTCTATCATGTCACCAACCAGGGGAATGAAAGGTTCTTAGAACTGCTCCGCCAGACTCTGGAGATGGAATACCGGCCCACCTTTGACGTGGACGCCGCCCTCTTCTTTTCCGACTATGTGGATCGGGGAGATTTTATCGCGGCCCTCCAGTGCCACGCGGCCAATCAAACAGAGTCGCTGGAGCGCATCGCGGTCCACCGGGAGCAGGTGCTCTCCGCCATCCCAGAGAACATGCGCGGGGCGGCGGCCCTCATTTTTGCCCACCATGAGCTCCACTATCAGGCGGAGCGCAGCTGGGCGGAACAGGCCATCGAACAAATGAAGGAGGGAAGAAACGATGACGAAGCCGAGAGTCACTGAGACTAATGTTGGAATCCAAGAAGAGATGACCGTCGCAGTGTTTGATCAGTTCGCGCGTGATATGCGGGATAAAGGCTGGAACGGGGTGGAGGACATGATTGCCACGGGCATCAACGGCGGCGAATTGCTGGAAATTGGGCCGGGTCCTGGCTATGTCGGCCTGGAGGTGGCCAAGCAGCTGGGAAACGTCACACTGACCGGGTGTGAAATTAGCCCCGCCATGATACGCTTGGCCCGTAACAACGCCGAAAGTTACCGCATCCCCGCCACCTATGTGGAGGGAAACGCCATGGACATGCCCCTGCCGGATGAGAGCTTTGACAATGTCATCTCCAACGGTTCCCTCCACGAGTGGGAGGATCCGGTTCGAGTCTTCGACGAAATCGACCGGGTGTTGCGGCCCGGCGGACGCTACTGCATCACCGACCTGCGGCGGGACGCGGCGCTGTGGAAAAAGTGGTTCGTCTACCTATCCACAAAGCCCAAAGCGATGCGCCCGGGGCTTCTTACTTCCCTCCATGCCTCCTATACCATCCAAGAGGTACAGGTGCTTTTGCAAAAGTCTACGCTCAAAACGGCCTACGTCAAGTCCGACTTCTTCGGATTGTCCATTTGGGGCGCCAAATAACGCCATCGGGGAAAGAGGTTCCCATCATCACAAAACCCAGCCGCACTCATGCGGCTGGGTTTTGTGACGTCATCCCTGATTTTGCTTTACTTTGATAATAAAGCAAAAAGAATCAAAATCATGCAAAATTAAAAGGAGCCGCAGTGATTATATACACCCGGCTCCTTTTAATGAGAAGAAGAAATAAGAAGTAATCAATTGTAAACGGACTTGCTTTTTATTCTGAAACAAGTACCATCATTATTATAGTCCAGACACTAGTAAAATACAAGTGTTTTTTAAGAAATTTTGGTGTAACACGTCACAAAATATGGGTAATTTTTCGGATTAAAAGTAGCAAAAACAACAAATCATGGAATGGATCAGGAACAATCACCTTAATTCGACATAAAATCCGTTTATTATGTCTTTACATATCCCGAGTTGCAACTATATCGGCGCCTGTGTCCAGTATATTTTTGACGATGACGTCGCCCACCTGGATAGGGGAGGAGACCTCCACCGCGTCCAGGGCTTTGACCACATCGAAGATTTTGCCCTTGGGAATGTCCCGGTTGGTTTTGACCGGAAGCCTCCGATGGATGCCGCCGTCAATTTTGACGGTGGAAGTGATGACGCGGGTGGGGTTGGTCAGCTCCTTGTAGCCGTAGTCCTGTCCCTTGGGGCAGCTGTGACCCGTCACTGCGTAGCCATTTTCCTCGTCCACCCGCAGGTGGCAGCCCTTGGGGCAGACAATGCAAATAAGTTCTTTCAATGTTCTCCCTCCTGACTGACGACTGCAATGGTGATGGGTTCCTGTCCCGCCGCATCCAAAAATTTCTTGGGCAGGACGATCTTTTCCATCTCGCCGGGGGCCATGTGCTCCCGTTTGAAGGAGCAGAGCTCCTTGTCCCCGGACGTGACTACAATTTTCATATCGCGGTAGACATTGTCCACCCGGAAGAAGACCTCCACGAATTTTTCCACATTGGCGGGACGGATGTGCTGGGGCACCGTGTAGTTGACGTGAGAGCCGTTTTTGACAGGCAGCACCTGTTCCTTGCCAGCCGCGCCCTCCTTGAGGTAGCGGGCGGCGGCCCGTCCGGCACGGGTGCTTTCCTGGGTGACAAAGTCCACCAGATCGTGGACATGGACCACATTGCCGCAGGCGAAGATGCCCTCCATAGAGGTCTCCATGTTCTCATAGACCACCGGACCGCTGGTGCGCGGGTCGATTTGGAGGCCCACGCCACGGGAGAGCTCATTTTCCGGGATGAGTCCCACCGAGAGGAGAATGGTGTCGCAGTCAAACTCAATTTCACTGCCGGGGATGGGACGCCTCTTTTCGTCCACCTTGGAGACAATGACCTTTTCCACCCGTTCATGGCCTTTGATATCGGTAATGGTGTGGGAGAGATAGAGGGGGATGTCATAGTCGTGGAGGCACTGGACAATGTTGCGGTTGAGGCCGTTGGAATAGGGCATGAGTTCCACCACAGCCAGGACCTTGGCGCCCTCTAACGTCATCCGGCGGGCCATGATGAGGCCGATGTCGCCGGAGCCTAAAATCAGCACCCGTTTGCCCACCATATAGCCTTCCATGTTGAGATACCGCTGGGCCGCCCCGGCTGTAAAGATGCCGGCGGGGCGGTCGCCGGGAATGGCGATGGCGCCCCGGGTCCGCTCCCGGCAGCCCATGGCCAGAATGATAGCGCCCGCCTCGATGACCATATAGCCGTCGGCGCTGTTCATGGCCTGGATGACACGATCCTCGGAGATATCTAGAACCATGGTGCCGAGCTTTATCTCGATGCCGGTGTCTTTGAGCATCTTGATAAAACGCAGGGCATATTCGGGGCCGGTGAGCTCCTCTTTAAAATAGTGCAGGCCGAAGCCGTTGTGGATGCACTGGTTGAGGATGCCGCCCAGCTCCCGGTCTCGCTCGATGATCAGAATTTTTTGCGCGCCGTTTTCATGGGCGGACAGCGCCGCCGCCAGGCCGGCAGGTCCGCCGCCGACCACTACCAGATCGTATTTCATCAGTGGATGTCCTCCCTCACTTTTGTCTCGCCGATGACGATGGCGGAGCCGGCCTTGTCCTGGGGAATCTCCCGGGGGTCGAGCTGCAGTTCCCGGCTGAGAATTTCCAGCACCCTGGGGCCGCAGAAGCCGCCCTGACACCGTCCCATACCGGCGTTGCAGCGCCGTTTGACGGCGTCCACCGAGCGGGGCGCGGTGGGGGTGTGGATGGCGTCAATGATTTCGCCCTCCGTCACCGTCTCACACCGGCAGATGATGGTGCCGTACCGGGGGTCCTTGGCGATGAGCGCCGCCCGCTCCTTGGGGGAAAGCTCCCGGAAGGTGATCTTTTCCCGACGGTCCACCACCTGGTCCCGGGGGGTGAGGGGAAGCCCTGCGCCGCCCAGCATCCGCACCACGTCCACCGCGATGGCGGGGGCGGAGGTGAGGCCGGGGGACTTGATGCCCGCGATGTCGAAGAAGCCCTTGGCGTCGGGGGCCTCCCCGATGATAAAGTCGTCGATTTCACTCAGCGCCCGGTTGCCCGCGAAGTTGCGGATGGACTGGCGGTAGTTGACCTTGTCGCAGGAGCGGGAAGCCGCCTGCATAACAAAGTCGAGGCCCTCCCGGGTGGTGCTCACGTCGTCCCGGCCGCTGACGTCGTTGGCGTCGGGCCCCACAATCAGGTTGCCGTGGACGGTGGGGGAGACAAGCACCCCTTTTCCCACCTTGGAGGGGCACTGGAAGATGACGTGATGGACAACATCACCCTGGTTTTTGTCGAGGAGATAGTATTGCCCTCTGTTGGCGGTGATGGTGAAGCTGGGGGCGGAAACCATGTTGTGGACCTCGTCGGAATAAAGCCCGGCGGCGTTGACCACATACCGGGCGGCGATGTCGCCGGTGCCGGTGTGGAGGAGGAAACCTTCCTCCGTCTTCTCCATGCCGGTGACCTCACAGCTCTTGCGCAGCTGCACGCCGTTTTTCATGGCCGTGTCCATCATGGCGATGGCCAGCTCCCAAGGGGAGACGATGCCCGCGGAGGGGGCGTAGAGGGCGCCCTTGATCTGGGGGTTGAGATTGGGCTCCAGGGCGAGCGTCTCCGCAGCGGAAAGAATCTGCAGATCGGGCACGCCGTTTTTGACGCCCCGGTCATAAAGGTCCCGGACGGTGTCCATATCGGCATCGTCAAAGGCCAACACAAAGGAGCCCACCTTTTTGTAGGGTACGCTCAGCTTTTTTGCCAGCTCCTCGATAAGCCGGTTTCCTTCCACATTGTATTTTGCCATCTTGGTTCCGGGGTGGGGATCGTATCCCGCGTGGACAATGGCGCTGTTTGCCTTGGTGGTGCCGCAGGCCACGTCGTTTTCCTTTTCTAAGACTAAGGTGGAGAGCTGGTATTTGGACAGCTCATAAGCCAGGCTGCAGCCCACGATGCCTGCGCCGATGATGACTACATCAACCATAATGACATCCTTTCTTGACGAAGATGGGATGATGCCGTTTCTTGGCGTCTTCCTCGCACTGGGAGCAAAACAAAAAGAGCCGATCCACATTAGGTCATGCAAAAGCACGCCTAAAATGTATCGACTCTTTCACTCCGACATTTTAGTACAGTTTTATTATAGCAAATTCGCTTGGTTTTTGCAATTACGATTCCAAAATATTTATCCTATCTGGCCCAGTCTTTGCTGCGTCCGATGGCTTTGTCCCAGCCGGCCACCAGCCGCTCCCGGGTGGCGGCGCCCATCTCGGGCTCATAGACCTTGTCGAGGGTCCAGTTGTTTTTGATCTCGTCCAAGTCCTTCCAGAGCCCCACGGCTAGCCCCGCCAGATAGGCGGCTCCCAGGGCGGTGGTCTCCCGGATCATGGGGCGGCGGACCCGCTTGCCGATGATGTCGGCCTGAAACTGCATGAGGAAGTTATTGGCTGAGGCCCCGCCGTCCACCTTGAGTTCGCTCACGTCAATGCCGGTGTCCGCGATGATGGCCGTCAGCAGATCCCGGGATTGATAGGCGATGGACTCCAAAGAAGCGCGGATAATGTGGTTGCGGTTGGAGCCGCGGGTCAGTCCGAAGATGGAGCCGCGGGCGTACATATCCCAGTGAGGCGCGCCGAGGCCGGTGAAGGCGGGCACCACATAGACCCCGCCGTTGTCGGGGACCTTTTCCGCGAAATATTCGGAGTCCTTGGACTCCACGATGAAACGCAGCTCATCCCGCAGCCACTGGATGACGGCGCCGCCAACAAAGACGCTGCCCTCGATGGCATAGCTTACCTTGCCGTCTAGTCCGATGGCGATGGTGGTGAGCATCCCGTTTTTGCTTAAGTACATTTCCTCGCCGGTGTTCATCAGCAAAAAGCAGCCGGTGCCGTAGGTGTTCTTGGCGTCGCCCTTCTCAAAGCAGGTTTGGCCGAAGAGGGCCGCCTGCTGGTCGCCCGCAATGCCCGCGATGGGGACCGGGACGCCGGAGATGTTGACGGTGCCGTAGACCTCGCTGCAATCGTGAACCTCGGGGAGCATGGAGGCCGGAATGTCCAGCTCTTTGAGCATCCTTTCGTCCCAGCACAGATCCTTGATATTATAGATCATGGTGCGGGAGGCGTTGGTGTAATCGGTGACGTGGACTTTTCCCTCCGTCAGCTTCCAGATGAGCCAGGTGTCCACCGTGCCGAAAAGTAAATCGCCCCGCTCCGCCTTTTCCCGGGCGCCGGGCACGTTGTCGAGAATCCATTTGATCTTGGTGCCGGAGAAATAGGCGTCCACCACCAGTCCCGTGGTCTCCCGTATGTAATCGGTCAGGCCCCTGGCCTTTAAGTCCTCGCAAATATCCGCGGTGCGGCGGCACTGCCAGACGATGGCGTTGCAGACCGGTCGACCGGTGTTCTTGTCCCAGACGATGGCGGTTTCCCGCTGGTTGGTGATGCCGATGGCGGCGATTTCCTCGGGCTTGACGCCGCTTTTGACCAGGACCTCGATGAGGACGCCGTACTGGGAAGCATAGATCTCCATGGGGTCGTGCTCCACCCAGCCTTCCTTGGGATAATGCTGGGTAAACTCCTTCTGGGCCATGCCGATGATATTCTGCTCCTTGTCAAAGATGATAGCGCGGGAGCTGGTGGTACCCTGGTCTAAAGCGATGACGTACTGCTTCATTTTCTCTCCTTCTTTCTGGAAATCTTACATAAACCAACAATCCGCACAGGTGGTGGATATGGCCGTGGCCCCCGCCTGCAGGATGGAAATGACATCCTCCTTGTCGGAGATGAGCCCGCCCGCGATGAGGGGGGCGGCGCTATAAGAGGCGATGCGGCGGACGATCTTGGGCATAACGCCGGGCAGGATCTCCACAAAGTCGGCTACGCCTCCGTCCATGGTCTTGCGCACGTTGGCAAGGGCGATGGAATCGATGAGGAAGAAGCGCTGGATGGTGAGAAATCCCTGCTCATGGGCGAGCTTGATCAGATTGGTCCGGGTGCTGATGATGCCGTCCGCCTCGGTGTTTTCCCTGAGGAAGCGTACCGCCACATCCTTGGAAGAAAGCCCGTCGATGAGGTCGATATGGACGATGGCGGTCTTGCCCCCGGCTTTGATGGTGTGGACGATCTGGGCGATGTTGCAGATGTCCCCAAAGAGGACAAAGACCACCCGGCACTCCGATGTCATGCACACTTCTAGTCCGTGAAAGTCCTTGACCGCGGCGATGATGGGGGAGCCCTCCAACAGCTCCGTGAAATCCTGACGCAATGCTCCTGCCTCCATTCTCCCATTTTCTCACTTTATTATACCCTACCCACCCGCAAAAGAAAATAGGACCGGTTCGATAAAATCCGACCGGTTCTTTGGTAATTCTGTTGGGTTTTGGGGCCCTTCTGCTTGACAAGAGTGGGGGAGTCACTATAATGAAAATAGTCTGTATGGACTAAAAATAGCTATTGGTTATCTTCACGCGTGAGGAGTGAAGCGCATAGCGCGGATACTCCTGCGCATCAGTTTTTTATGCTAGTAACTCAGAAACCGGGGGAGGAAGTATTTTTGAAAAAAGCTGCGATATTCGATTTAGATGGGACGCTCCTCAATACGCTGACCGACTTGGCCGTCAGCTGTAACCACGCGCTGGAAGTCTACGGCTATCCCACCCATGAGGTGGAGGCCTACAAGCTCTTTGTGGGCAATGGAGTCTATAACCTGGTCAAGCGCATCTTACCCGCCGACGCCCAGGACGAAGAAATCAGAGCCAAAATCAAGGCCGAATTCGACGCCTACTATGCCGCGCACACCGTGGACTATACGAAGCCCTATGACGGCATTGAGGATATGCTGGGACGGTGCAGGGAAAAGGGCATCAAAATGATTGTTGTCTCCAACAAAGCCCACAACTTTGTGGTACAGCTCATCGAGAGCATCTTCCCCGGCGTCTTCGACGTGATTTTGGGCCAGCGGGACGACGTGCCCAAAAAGCCAGATCCCACCGCCGTGTTTGAAGCGCTCGACCGGGTGGGGGTGAGCGCCAAAGAAAGCATCTATGTGGGGGATTCCGGCGTGGATATGCAGACGGGAAAGAACGCCGGCTGCTACACCATCGGCGTGTCCTGGGGATTCCGCGCGCCGGAGGAGCTCAGAGAAAATGGCGCCGACGCCATCGTCGGCACGCCGCAAGAAATCCTTGGTCTACTTTAAAAATGGAGAATTCGTCGTCGTTTTGACGGGGAAAACGTTCCGTTTTTGTAGGGATAGACAAGAGGAAACTCGAGAAGAGCGGTAGGCTCATAAAAATTCTTTCAAAAAAATCAAAAAGAACCTATTGACAAAGTGTTCCAATTGGACTATCATAAAAGCCACAAAGTCAAAAGCGTCGATGAAGGCGTCCTGTATCCGCAGCCTTTTGCAGAGAGCCGGTGGTTGGTGTGAACCGGAAAAGGTGGAGACAAGGATATCACTTCTGAGCCGGGTCCTGAAAGCGGAATGCGAGTAGGGTTCTCCCGTTGGACCGCGTTAAGGTCGGGGATTTGTTGGAATCCTGCTAAAGCGGCAGCAATGCAATTTGGGTGGTACCGCGGGTTTTGTTTACAAGCTCGTCCCAATCTTTATGATTGGGACGAGCTTTTTTATTTTTTCTTTGCCGTAGCAAACTGTATCATTGGGCCAAAAACAGGCAAAAACCATGAAAAGGGGACGATACCATGGAAACTCAGATCTTTGAAATCGCAGAGAGAATAAAAACACTCCGTGACATTATGGGCTTTAGTGTGGAACAGATGGCCGAGGGCACAGGGGTAACGGCGGAAGAATACGCCGATATGGAAGCGGGAAAGTCCGATTTCTCCTTCACTTTCCTCTATAAATGTGCGGAAATGTTCGGTGTGGACATTGTGGAGATTCTCACCGGCGACCGCCCGAAGCTCTCCTTCTACTCCATCACCCGCAGCGGCAAGGGTCTTCCCATCAAGCGCAGAAAGGGCTTTAACTACCAGCACATGGCATCGAGATTCCGTAGCAAGGTAGCCGAACCCTTCCTTGTTACAGCGCCCTACTTTGAGGAGGAGCAGACGGCTCCCATCAAGCTCTCCACCCACGAGGGACAGGAATTTGACTATATCATCAGCGGCAGCTTAAAGGTTGCCATGGAGGACCACATCGAGGTTTTACACGAAGGGGACGCCATCTACTACGATTCCGGCCACGGCCACGGCATGATAGCCACCGGCGGCAAGGAGTGCGTCTTCCTGGCGGTGGTGCTCAAAAAAGGTGATCAAGAATAAAACTGATACTTCGGAGGAATAGACCTATGGATAATATGGAACATTTTTATCAGCGTTTTTGCAAGGAGCATTTTGATGAACACGGCGTTTTGGACCAGTTTGAAATTACCTGCGCCGACAATTTTAACTTCGGTTATGACGTCATCGACGAGATTGCCCGGCTGGAACCCGACCGCCGCGCCATGATTTGGTGCGACGACTCCGGAGCGGAGAGAGTCTTCACCTTCTCCGATCTCAAGCGCCTGAGCGATAAAGCGGCCAATATGTTTCTCAGCCACGGCATTGGCAAGGGCGACATGGTCATGCTCATCCTCAAACGCCACTATCAGTTTTGGATCGCCATCCTGGCCCTGCACAAAATCGGCGCCGTCACCATCCCGGCCACCAATCTGCTGACCACCAAGGATTTGGTCTATCGCTTTGAGGCGGCTGACATCAAGGCCATCGTAGCAACCGGCGCCGGCGACGTGACCAAATACACTGACGAAGCCTGCGAAAAATATCACGGCATGCAGGCCAAATTCGTAGCCAACGGCGAGCGGGAGGGCTGGTTTAACTTCGACGCAGAGGTGGAGAAGGCCGACGAGCATCTGGAACGGGTGGAGACCAAGGTCACCGATTACATGCTCCTTTACTTCACTTCCGGCACCACCGGCTACCCCAAGATGGTCATCCACGACCACTACTATGCGCTGGGCCACATCATCACCGCCAAGCACTGGCATAATATTCACGCCGACGACGTCCATCTCACCGTCTCCGAGACTGGATGGGGCAAAGCGGTCTGGGGCAAGCTCTACGGCCAATGGTTTGCGGCCAGCTGCATCTTTGTCTATGATTTTGCCGGGAAATTCGTCCCCGCGGACCTGCTGCACATGATCGAGGAGCACCGCATCACCACCTTCTGCGCGCCGCCCACCATCTACCGCTTCTTCATCAAGGAGGGCATGGGCAACTACGACCTGTCCAGCCTGCGCTATGCCACCACGGCGGGCGAGGCACTCAACCCCGAGGTCTACAACCGCTTCTATGAATACACCGGCCTCAAGCTGATGGAGGGCTTCGGCCAGACCGAAACCACCCTACTTCTGGCAAACCTCCACGGCACCGAGCCCAAACCCGGCTCCATGGGCAAGCCGTCGCCGCTTTATAATGTGGACCTCTTTGACGAGGACGGCAACACGGTGGCCCCCGGCGAGGTGGGAGAAATCTGTGTCCGCACCGAGGAAGGCAAAAAACAGCCGGGCCTTTTCTGCAGCTACTACCGCAATGAGGATAAGACCCGGGAGGCCTGGCACGACGGCCTCTATCACACCGGCGACACGGCGTGGAAGGACGAGGACGGCTTCTATTGGTATGTCGGCCGCACCGACGACGTCATCAAGGCTTCCGGTTACCGCATCGGGCCTTTCGAGATCGAAAGCGTCCTGATGGAGCACCCCGCAGTGCTGGAATGTGCCGTCACCGGCGCGCCCGATCCCGTCCGCGGCCAGGTGGTTAAGGCCACCATCGTGCTGACAAAGAATCACCAGCCCTCCGATGAGCTGGTCAAGGAGCTGCAGCAGTACGTCAAGAAACAGACCGCCCCTTATAAATATCCCCGTATCGTGGAATTTGTCGACGATCTGCCCAAGACCATCAGCGGCAAGATCAAGCGTGTTGATATCCGCAATAACGACAATCATTAAAGTAAAACAGCCGCTTTTACGCGGCTGTTTTTTATGGGGGAGGTTTTACCGCGCCCTTCGCTACATTCCGAAGATCGGCATTTTCTTTGCCCGCCTGGCCCATCGGCCTGGCGGGCTTTTTTTCTTAAGCCTTCTTTCGGCCGCTTTCCATTTGAAAGAGCATGGTGTGCAGACTTTAAGCAATCGTCAAAACTGCGTGTTTTCTTATCTTTTTTCTGTGATAGGAGAACGTTTTCCTTCCAAAACGCATAAAATGCTGAGATGGAAGAAAGGGGAGATGGCGATGACAAAGCTGCGGCGACGGAGAGCCAAAAAGGGAATCGCCGTCAAATGTCTGACGGTTGCCGTCATTTTGGGGGCCATCTGCTGGTACTTGGATGGGAAGCTCCAGCAGACCATCTCCACCGTCGTTAACTATCAAATGAAGATCTATGCCAGCCGGGCTCTCAATGCCGCCGTATTGGAAGAGCTGGAACAGCAGGACCTTTCCTACGACGATTTGGTGACCCTGCAAAAGGGGGAGGACAGCCAGGTCAGCGCCATTGAAACGGATGCGCTGGCCATCAGCCGTCTCAAGGCCCGCATTTCCGATGCGGTGGATGAGCAGCTCCAGACGCCAGGCTTCCAGGCCATAGGGATACCGCTTGGTACCGTGCTGGGGAGTAAGTGGATTTCCGGCTATGGGCCCAATATCAATTTCCGGCTGATCCCGGTGGGAAGCGTCCATACGAGCCTCCAAAACCAGTTTGACAGCGCCGGCATCAACCAGACCCGCCACCAGATCATGCTGGATATCGACGTACAGTTTACCGCCGTCATTCCCGGCTTTTCCACCGAGTTTTCGGCGTCCACCAACTTTTGCATCGCGGAGACCATCATTGTCGGCCCCATCCCCGAAGCCTACACCAATGTGGAGGACGGGAGCAATGTCAACATGTCCGACATCAATGACTATAATGCCAACGACAACCGCATTAAACATTCTATGGATGATATTTTGGACTAATTTATGGTATAATAATGTCATCTTCCTCCTTCGTCGGGAATGAGGGAGGCCGCCGGGAAGATGTTTCCCGGCAGGACGCAAAAGGGAAGAGGTTATAGTTTTTGATGGAACAATCTGAGGCGAAAAAAAGAATCGAAGAACTGCGCGCCGTTTTGGAGGAGCTCAGCTATCAATATTATGTACTGGACCGGCCCACGGTGGAGGACTATCAATACGACCAGATGCTCCATGAGCTGATGGACTTGGAGGAGCAGTTCCCCGCATACCGGACCGACGATTCCCCCACCGTGCGGGTGGGGGGCATGGCGCTCAACACCTTTGAAAGCGTGACCCATACCGTGCAGATGGGGAGCCTGCGGGACGTTTTTGATACGGCGGAGCTCACCGCCTTTGACGAAAAGGTGCGGGAGAGCATCGAAAACCCCCTCTATGTGGTAGAGCCCAAAATTGACGGGCTCTCCGTCTCGCTGGAATATGAAAAATCCAAATTTGTCCGCGGCTCCACCCGTGGGGACGGTCTGGTGGGGGAAGACGTGACCCAGAATCTAAAGACGGTGCCCTCCATCCCCATGCGGCTGCGCCGGGAGGTGGCGCGGCTGGAAGTGCGGGGGGAAGTCTATATGCCCCGCCAGAACTTCTTGGAGCTGGTGGCCCAGCAGGAAGTGGGCGGGGAACAGCCCTTTAAAAATCCCCGCAACGCGGCCGCCGGGAGCCTGCGGCAGAAGGACCCCAAGATCACCGCCAAACGGCGGCTGGACATCTTTGTCTTCAACGTCCAGCAGATCGAGGGCATCGACATCCAGAACCACTATGATTCCCTGGTCCTGCTCTCCGAGCTTGGCTTCAAGGTGATACCCACCTTCCAGATGTTTGACAACATCGAGGACGCCATCCGAGAGGTGGAGCACATCGGCTCCATGCGGGGGAACTACCCCTATGACATCGACGGCGCGGTCATCAAGGTCAACGACTTTTCCCAGCGGGAACTCTTGGGTTCCACGGCCAAATATCCGCGCTGGGCGGTGGCCTTCAAGTTCCCACCCGAGGAAAAGGAGACCACCCTTAAGGAAATCCAGATCAAGGTGGGGCGCACCGGCGTGCTGACCCCCACCGCCATCTTTGACCCCATCCCTCTGGCGGGGACCACCGTCAGCCGGGCCGTCCTCCACAACCAGGACTTCATTGATGAGAAGGAAATCGGGATCGGGGACACCATTGTGGTGCGCAAGGCCGGGGATATCATCCCGGAGGTGGTGGCCGTAGCCCGCCACTGCGAGGGTTCCCAGGTTTATCAGATACCTATCGTCTGCCCCTCCTGCGGCAGTACAGCGGTACGGGAGGAGGACGAAGCGGCCCTGCGCTGTATTAACCCCGAATGTCCGGCCCAGCTCCTTCGGACCGTGATCCACTTCGCTTCCCGGGACGCCATGGACATCGAGGGCCTGGGCCCCGCCATCATTGAAGCCCTCATCGACAAAGGGTTAATCAAAGGCGCCTGCGACCTCTACTCCTTAAAAAAGGACGACGTCAAGGATATGGAACGGATGGGGGAAAAGTCGGCCCAGAATCTGATGAACTCCCTGGAAAAATCGAAGAAGGCGGGGCTTGCCCGGCTGCTCTTTGCCTTTGGCATCCGCAACATCGGACAAAAGGCCGCCGATCTGCTGGCTATAAAATTCGGCACCCTGGATGCTGTGATGGTCGCCACAGCGGAGGAGGTGGCCGCCATCGACGGCTTCGGCATGATCATGGCCGAGAGCCTCATCCGCTTTTTTGCGATGGATACCACAATGGAGGAAATCTCCAAGCTCAAAGAAGCCGGAGTCCTCATGGAAAACACCAAGGTGGTCACCGAATCCCGCTTGGCGGGGTCCACCTTCGTTTTGACCGGCACTCTCTCCCAGATGACCCGCAGCGAGGCCAAGGCCGCCATCGAAAAGCTGGGCGGCAAGGTCTCCTCCAGCGTCTCCAAAAAGACCACCTATGTGGTGGCTGGCGAGGAGGCGGGCAGCAAGCTCGTGAAAGCCCAGGAGCTGGGTGTGACCATTCTTACAGAAACTGAATTTTTAAATATGATTGCGTAATCTTACTGTTGATGGCGTCGTCCCAAAAGGGACGGCGCCTTTTCTATTGTCCGCGGACATATCTTGTCCACCCAGCGCATAGAGATAGAAAAAAGAAGGTGACAGTATGGCATTTCTTCCCACAGACAAAAAGTTCGACCAGGCGGCCGCCGTGCTGCCCGCGCGCATACGAGCGCTGCTCCTCGCCCTCCCCCCACAGGAGAAGCGGCAAATCCGGGAAATCCGCATCCGAGCGGGACTTCCCATACATCTGTGCACTGGAAAAGGACATTTCTTTCTCGCCGCTTCGGGCCTTCTCACGGGACAACCCTCTGACGACGCGCTGGTGGTGGACCGCCCACTGCTCACCGAATGCTTTCGCACCGTGTGCGGATACAGCGTCCACGCCCACCAGGAGGATTTGCGCCGGGGCTTCATCACCCTGCCCGGCGGACATCGGGTGGGTATCTGCGGTACCTGTGTCTGCGAGGCGGGGGAGATCGCCGGGGTAAGAGACATCTCCTCCCTCAATATTCGCGTCGCCAGGGAGGTAACCGGCGCCGCGGGGCCTCTCGTCCAGGCGCTGGGGGGCAGGGTGGGCGGAACGCTGCTCGCCGGGGTTCCCGGGTGCGGCAAGACCACCGTCCTGCGGGATTTGGCCCGTCAGCTGGGGGACGGCTCACTGGGGCAAATATTCAAAACCACCGTTATCGACGAGCGGGGGGAGCTGGCGGCCATGAGCGGCGGCGTGCCGCAAAATAATCTGGGCTACTGCTGCGACGTTCTCAGCGGCTATCCCAAAGGGGATGCCATCCTCCAGGCCATACGCACCCTCTCTCCTGATTATATCCTCTGCGACGAGATTGGGGACGAGCGGGATGCCGCGGGGCTCATGGCCAGCGTCTATGCCGGCGTCACCATGATCGCCACCGTCCACGCCGGTTCCATGGAGGAGCTGTTCTCCCGGACCGCCATCCGACCCCTCGTCGATTCCGGCGCTTTTTCCACCCTGTGCTTCCTGGGGGATGCCTCCCAGCCGGGCCGGGTCCATTCTATCTATCAGGCAGGTGAAAAGGATGCTGAAAATCTTAGGAATGATTTGTATGATCGCCGCTGGCGCCTATGCTGGACACAGGGCCTCCCAGTCCCTGACCCGGCGGGTCGCTCAGCTTGAGGATGTGATGACCTTTCTGCAGCTGATGTCCACCCAAATTCGGTACACCATGCCGCCCCTTCCCACCCTCTTTTTGGAACTACAAGGGAACACCGCGTGCCAGAATCTCCTCTTTCCAGAGGAGTGCGCCGGGCTGCTGGGGCGGGATGTCCCCTTTCCGGAGGCTTGGAAACTGTCGCTGGACCACGCCCTCCCCATGCTGGCGGTTAAAAAACAGGACCTCGCCCCCCTCTATGAGCTGGGGGAGCAGCTCGGATGCACCGACGTGGAGGGCCAGCTTGCCATCATCGCCCTGGCGCTGCAGAGGATGCGTCAGACCTTAAACGAGGCCCAGGAGTATAAAAGGCAAAACGGCGGCCTCTATCGGACCCTGGGAGTGCTTAGCGGCGTCTTTTTGATCCTGCTCACCGTTTAACCAAAAAAATCCGGGAAGGAAAGCGAGAAGATTTCCTTCCCGGATTTTTATATATCAATCCACCGAGGCAGCGACGGAGGAGCTCAGACTCGGGTCTATGGTAAGAGGTGCTTGCGCACATGCCTCTTGTGCTATACACCCAGGCCCGGCAGGCGTCGCACACAAAGGCCCCGTTTTGCCGCGGAAGGGGACTTCGGACAAAAAGTGGTTCTGAAGTGAAGAGGACAGGCATATCTATAATGCAAAGGACAAGTTTGGAGGAAAGGACGATGAAAAATTATGGATGTGGATTTGATCTTTAAAATTGCGGCAATCGGAATTATAGTGGCTGTGCTCAACCAGGTGCTCATCCGCTCCGGCAGGGAAGAGCAGGCGATGATGACGACGCTTGCCGGTCTCATTGTGGTGCTCATGATGATTGTCTATGAAATCAGCAATCTCTTCACTGTGGTCAAATCGGTCTTCGGATTATGAATATCATCACCATCATCGGCATCGGCATTGTGGGCATGGTGCTGGCGGTGCTGCTCAAGCAGTACAAGCCCGAATATGCCATCGGTGTCAGCCTGGCGGTGGGAGTCACCGTATTTTTGGTTGTTCTGGTACAGTCCCTTCCGATTTTTGAACAGATCCGCGACCTTTTTTCCAATATCAACATGGAGTTTGAGTATACCGGCATCCTATTTAAATCGCTGGGCATCTGCTTTGTCACCCAGCTGGCTAGTGACGCCTGCGTGGACGCCGGGCAGACAGCCATCGCCTCCAAAATCGAGATCGCAGGCAGAGTCGCCGTGCTGTTAGTCAGTCTGCCGCTGTTTAACGTGCTGCTCTCCATCGCCTCCAAACTGATTAACGCCTAAAGGGCGGATGTGTAAAAAAGAGGATGGCCCATGAAAAAAATACTGCTGTTTCTATTGGTGCTCGTGCTTCTCACCGTCCCGGTGCACGCGGCTTCCTCGGGAGAAAGTCAGTCTCAAAGTCCCGACATCCAGGAGCAGTTTGACGAACAGCTCCAGTCGTCAGGCGCCGATGAGCTCATCGAAAACGCGCCGGAGGAGGTCAAGGAGTCCCTCTATGACCTGGGGCTCGACACCATTTCCTTTCAGAAAATTCTCTCCTTATCGCCCAAAGAGTTCCTCCCTTTCTTTGTCGACCAGATCAAGGGGATCGTCGTACGCCCCATCAAGCTGCTGGCCATCGTGGTGGGCATCATTGTTTTATGCGCTTTGATGAATACCCTCAAGCAGTCCATCGCCAAAAACCGGCTCAACGAAGTTTTCCACGTGGTGTCCATCCTGTGCATCTGCGCAGCGGTCATCACCCCGGTCATCGACTGCATCTCCAAGACCGGGAAAACCATCTTCGACTGCTCCAATTTTCTCATCAGCTTTGTCCCCGTTCTTTCCGGGGTGATGACCGCCGGGGGACAGATCGTCACCTCCACCTCCTACCAGATCTTTCTCTTCTGGGCGGCGGAGATTGTCTCGGTCCTCGTTTCCCGGACGCTCGTACCCTTCTTGGGTATCTATCTAGCCATCGCCATCGTCGCGTCCATCAACCCCGAATTTCAGCTTTATAAGATCGCAGACAGCATCAAGTCCTTTGTCTGCTGGGCATTGGGCGGGCTACTCACCGTCTTCGTGGGCATTCTCTCCATCCAAGGCATCGTCGCTTCCAGCGCGGACACCGTGTCCCTCAAGGCCACCAAGTTCCTCATCAGCAGCGTGATCCCCGTGGTGGGCGGGGCTCTCTCCGACGCGCTGGGCTCGGTGCAAAGCTGCGTCAAGCTCCTCAAGACCTCGGTGGGGGCCTACGGCATTATCATCGCCGTGCTTACCTTCCTTCCGCTGCTCATCGAGAGCGTCTCCTGGCTGCTGGTGACCAAGGTCTCCCAGATCGTGGCGGACTTTCTCGGGGTGGAGGGGATCGCGCCGGTACTCAAGGCCACCTCCAGCGTCATCAGCATCATTCTCTCCATCATCCTTTGCTTCATGATGCTCATCATCATTACCACCACCATCATGATGATGCTGGGAACGGGGGGATAACATATGGAAGTCATCAGAGAATGGGCCTTTTCCCTTTGCTGCTGCATGGTGGCGGGGTCCCTCATCTATATGCTCACGCCGTCAAAGAATCTCGCCAAGGTCTTCAAGATTACCCTGTCTCTGTTTATGCTCTGCTGTATCATCACCCCCTTTGCCTTTGGCAATCTGCGCTTTGACGATGTCCTCACCGATGAACTCGAGCAGAAAACCCAGGACCACGCGTCGGATTTAAACGAGACGATCAATGGACAGCTGATCAAAACCGTGACCGATACCATCGAGTCCCACATCGAAAGCATCCTCAAAAGTTTTGGCATTGAGCAGTCCAAAATCAACATAAACATGAATGTAGACGACAAGTCCGGCATAGTAATTAATCAAATAGAACTTACCCTCCCAGATGCCTTTCTTTCACAAGACCAGGCCATCAGCCGACAAATCGAAAAGGATCTGGGGAAAAAGCCGGAGATCACCTATGTGAAGGAGGTGTATTGAGGTGGACTTTAAAAGCACGTGGCAGATAATTAAAGCCGGGGCCGCCAAGCTCTTTGGCAAGGACACCAAGGTCAAAGTGATAGTGCTCATCGGCATCGCGGGCATTCTCATGATTCTTCTTTCCGAATGCGGCTCCAAGACACAAAAGAAACCGCAGACGGCCGACATAGATTCCAAGCAGGTGATGGCAAATTACACCGAAACCCTGGAAGAGAAAATCGACCAGATCGTTTCCTCCATCGAGGGGGTGGGGGAGAATAAGGTCATGGTGACCCTGGCAAGCTCGGAGGAGTATGTCTACGCCAGCGAAACCAAGGACAGCCGGGACCGTACGGAGGACGTGGGTTCCGGGGAGTCGAAAAAGACCCAGACCAAGGACGTGAAGGAAAGCAATCTGATTTTGGTAGAAGATGAAAATGGACAAAAACAAGCGCTGATTCAAAAGCAGATTGAACCCAAGGTCAAAGGCGTGGTGGTGGTCTGTGAGGGCGGGGACAGCATCGCCGTACAGCAGCGGGTCATTGATGCGGTCACCGTCGCCCTCGACATCTCGGCCAGCAAAGTGTGCGTCACCAAGCTGGGCGGATGAGTTTCCATGGCTTAGCGCGGCGGGAAGCAGCTCCTTTCCGCCGCGAGCATGATAGAAAAATCAAACTGACTTCAGGAGGAACAACCATGAATATGATTATTGGAAAAAGACAGATCATCTTAGCATCCCTCATCCTGGTGCTGGGCATCGCCATCTATCTCAATTGGCAGTTTTCCAGCGGCAATGATTTGGCCGTCACCGGCCAGACCGAGTCCAATGTGAAAAACTATGGCGACGCCCAGTATGTCGACAACCAAAACGGCGTGGAAGAAAAGGATGCGGAAACCTATTTTGCCGAAGCCAAGCTCAGCCGCCAGAAGACGAGAGATGAAGCGGTGGAAACCATCCAGACCATGATTTCCGACACCAGCATCGAAGAGGACCAGAAGGAGACGCTCTCCGCCCAGGCTTCCCAGATCGCCAGCGCCATCGAAACCGAAAGCCGGATTGAAAACCTGATCAAAGCCAAAGGCTTTGCCGATTGCATCGCCTACATTGACGACGACAAGGCCAACGTCATCGTCAAAACCGACGGCTTATTAGAAAACGAAGCGGCGCAGATCAAGGAAATCCTGTTGCAGGAGACCGATGTGCCGGTAGAAAATATCTCGATAGTCGAAGTCAAATAGTTGTGAAATCCATTTTTTGTGGTATAATAGTACTAATTTCACCACAAGGAATTTCATGATGGTGTGCGGATGGGCCACAGTGCCGGCGCAACACCAAAGGAGGCCGCAACTATGGAACAAAGACCAAACAAAGAGGCGATCGGAAGCCTGAAAATATCGGAAGACGTACTTGCCACCATCGCAAAGTTCGCCGCCACCGAGGTGGAAGGCGTCGCGTCCCTGGCGCCCTTTGTGGCACCCATCAAGGGATTTCATCCGGCCAAGGGAAAGGCCATCCGCATTGAGCTCAACGACGACATCGCCGTCATCGACCTCAACGTTAATCTGAAGTTTGGCGCCAAAGTTCCCCAGGTTGCGGAGCAGATTCAGTCCGGCGTCAAAGAGTCGGTCCAAAACATGACCGGCATCACCGTGTCCAAGGTCAATGTCACCGTGGCCGGCATCGTCTTTGAGGAAGCCGCCGCCCAGTAAGCTTATTTTGCCCTCCGTCTTTTTTGACGGGGGGCTTTTTTCGCCGCAAGAAGGCAATGAAGAAAAGATGAGAAAAACAAGTGGAATCACCGTAGTTTTTATGGTAAAATAATCTATATATCCTTTACATTCATCTGGAAATCCCATGCCCTTCCGGAAACCGGCAAGCTTATCTTGTCCTTTCCGGCTGTGAGGCAGAATGGAGTAGCATTATGACGAGAAGTGAAGCCAGAGAACAGGCTTTTATCCTGGTATTTGAAAAGTCCTTCAACCAGCAGGACTCTCTTGACACCATCATCGAAAACGCCCAGGCGGGCCGAGACCTTAATGTGGACAAGTTTTCCTACCGTCTCGCCGAGGCCGTCTATGGCCATTTGGAGGCTGTAGACGCGCTCATCGACAAATATTCCACCAAGTGGAAGCTGGAGCGGATTGTCAAGGTGTCCTTGGCCATCCTGCGCATGTCCATCAGTGAAATGCTTTATATGGAAGAGGTACCGGTGAGCGTCTCCATCAACGAAGCGGTGGAGATTGCGAAAAAATACGCCACCGAGGACGACGCCTCTTTTTGTAACGGCGTTCTGGGCGCTGTGGCCAAAGACCTAGAAAAAATCAAAGAGGAACTATCACAGGAATGAGCTGTTTTTTAGGAATTGATACCAGCAATTATACCACCTCGGCGGCTCTCTACCGGGCGGAAACCGGGGAGGTCCTCAGTGAAAAAAAGCTGCTTCCCGTCCGAGAGGGCGAGGTGGGGCTCAGACAAAGCGACGCGGTCTTTCACCACGTCAAGCAACTGCCGGACATCATTGCCCGGCTTTTTGCGCGTGAGTGCGAAAAAATTGGCGCGGTGGGGGTGTCCGCCCGTCCCCGGGATGTGGAGGGATCTTACATGCCCTGCTTCCTGGTGGGGGAGCTGTCGGCCACCTCGGTGGCGAGCGCCCTTCATGTGCCGCTCTATTCTTTCTCCCATCAGGCCGGCCATATCATGGCCGCTGTTTTTTCGTCCGGACAGAAGACGCTCATCGAACGCCCCTTCCTCGCTTTTCACATTTCGGGGGGCACCACCGAGTGTCTGCTAATTCGTCCGGATCCCGAGCGGATTTTTGACATCACGCTGATGGCCACCAGTCTGGATCTCAAGGCCGGGCAGGCCGTGGACCGGGTGGGCCATCTGCTGGGCCTCTCCTTTCCGGCGGGCCCTCAGCTCGAGGAACTGGCTCTTCGCTGGCGGGAGCCTGTGCGGGTGCGATCCACCATGAAGGGGGCAGACTGCTGCCTTTCGGGGGTGGAAAATCAGTGCAGGCAGCTTCTTTCCAAGGGTGCGCCGCCCGAGCAGGTGGCCCGATACTGCATCGAGGCGGTGGGAACCGCCGTCATGGGGATGGCGGACGCCGTCCTCTCCCAGGTGGGGCAATTGCCCATCCTGTGCGCCGGCGGCGTCATGTCCAATTCCATCATCCGGGACGCCATGCAAAAAAGATACGGCGCCTTCTTTGCAGCACCCGCCTTTTCCAGCGACAACGCCTGCGGCACGGCAATTTTAACCTCCATGAAAGCGGTGAAACCATGAATGTCTTGACCGTCTCCATGCTCAACCACTACATCAAGGGCAAATTCGTCGAAGATCCCCAACTTTCCGGGCTTTTGGTGGAAGGGGAGATTTCCAACTTCGTCAACCACGTCAAATCCGGACATTTTTACTTCACCCTCAAGGACGGCAAGTGCGCCGTCAAGGCGGTCATGTTCCGCGGCTACGCGTCTTCCATCCGTTTTGCCCCCCAAAACGGCATGAAGGTGGTGGTCAAGGGGGATGTGGACGTATTTGAGCGGGACGGCGTCTATCAGCTTTATGTCTACGACATGCAGCCCATGGGCAAGGGCGCGCTGTATTTAGCCTATGAACAGCTCAAAGCGAAGCTGGCGGCGGAGGGGCTCTTTGACGAGCGGTATAAAAAGCCGCTGCCCGCCTATCCCAAACGGGTGGGCGTCATCACCTCCGAGACCGGCGCGGTACTCCAGGACATCCGCAACGTCCTGGGCCGCCGCTATCCGCTGTGCCGCTTGGTGCTTTGCCCCTCCAAGGTGCAAGGGGAAGACGCGGCGGAGAATCTTATCGCCTCCTTACAGCTTATGGAGCGGTACGGCCAGGCCGACGTCATCATCATCGGACGGGGCGGCGGCAGTATTGAGGACCTTTGGGCGTTTAACGACGAGCGGCTCGCCCGGGCCATCTTTGCCTGCCGGGTGCCGGTGGTGTCGGCCGTGGGCCACGAGACGGACTTCACCATCGCCGACTTTGTTTCGGATCTGCGTGCTCCGACGCCGTCGGCCGCTGCCGAGCTCGTCTCACCCAGCCAGGTGGATTTGACCTATCAATTGGCGGGTGGCGAAGTGCGGCTCTATGCGGCCATGGACGCCAAAATTGAAGGCGGCATCCACCGGCTCGAACAACTTTCACAAAAAGAATGCATAAAGTCTCCCACATTTTTGGTGGATAAAAATAGACAGCGGCTGGATTTTTTGGTACAATCAATATGTAAAAATATGCAGTCCAAGATGAATAATCATGAGACAGCGCTCAGCCACCAGGCGGCGCTGCTCAATTCTTATAATCCCCTGGGGATTTTGTCCCGGGGGTACAGTGTGGTATATAAACAGGGGCAAATCGTCAAACATAGTAAAGAACTGTACGACGGCGATGAGGTCCTGATCCGCCTGGGTGAGGGGAGCGTAGATGCTCGGATCATCCAGGTAAGCCAAGAGAAGGAGTAAGTGACGTGCCGAAAAAGAAACAGACTTTTGAAAGCGCCATGCAGCGTCTCGAAGAAATCGTTGCGCTGCTCGAACAAAATAACGCTTCCTTAGACGACTCACTCAAGCTCTTTGAGGAGGGCGTTTCCCTCATTTCCTATTGCAATGAGACGCTGGAAAATGCTAGGCTTCGGGTAGAAAAGCTGACGATTCCCGCCGGTATTGCGGATAAAGAGGCTCTCCCCATGGATGGCGGAGAAGAAGAACAGGAAAATTTATAAGATTGCCGCAGATCGCGGCGGATGGGAGCGTTCCATGAATTTCTTGGAGGAACGGCTAAAAGAATACGGTACACAAATCGACCAGGCGCTTATTTCCTATCTGCCTGGGGAGGACTGCCTGCAAAAGAGTGTGATGCAGGCGATGAAATACAGCGCTATGGCCGGGGGGAAGCGTATCCGACCGGTGCTTACTATGGAGTTTTGCCGTCAGTGCGGCGGGGAAGCGGAGGACGCCCTTCCCTTTGCCTGCGCGGTGGAGATGATTCATTCCTACTCCCTCATCCATGACGACCTGCCCTGCATGGACGACGACGATATGCGCCGGGGCAAGCCCTCCTGCCACGTCCAGTTTGGGGAGGCCATGGCTCTTTTAGCGGGCGACGGCCTCTTAACCCTCGCCTTTGGGACCCTCGCGAAGGCCGACGCTAAAAAAGTGGGCAGCGAACAGATCGCGCGCGCTGTCGGCGTCCTAGCCGAGGCGGCGGGGGTGTGCGGCATGATCGGCGGCCAGGTCATCGACTTGGAGAGCGAGGGACAGCCGGTGGACCTCGATCATATCCGGCAGATGCACGCCCTCAAAACCGGGGCGCTCATCAAAGCGAGCACCCAGCTTGGCGTGCTGGCCGGACGGGGAAGCGAGGATCAGCTCGCGCTCGCACAACAGTACGCGGAAAAAATAGGACTGGCATTTCAGATTGTGGACGATATGCTGGATGTCACTAGCTCTCCGGAAGTCTTGGGCAAACCGGTGGGCAGCGATCGGGAAAATGAAAAGACCACCTTCGTTACTCTCCTTGGACTCTCCGAGGCACAGGCGGAAGTAAAGCGTCTGTCATCCCAGGCCAAGGGCATCCTCGACGCGTGGGGAACCTCCGACCGTTTCTTGTACGAAGTGACCGACATGCTGGCAAACAGACAAAAATAGTAAGGAGAGAACCATGAGAGTCCTGCAACAGCTCTTCAGCAACTATTCTTTAAATGTAGCGCTTTTGTCCTGGTTTGCCGCCCAGCTTCTCAAAACCATCTTCACCATGATTCGCACCCGGGAATTGGTGTTGGAGCGGTTGGTGGGCTCGGGAGGGATGCCAAGTTCCCACTCGGCGACAGTGGCGGGGCTGACGGTGGCCATGGCCCGGAAATTTGGATTTTCTTCCCCCATGTTTGCCGTGGCCTTTGTGCTGGCGGCCATTGTTATGTACGACGCCATGGGCGTGCGCCGGGCCGCCGGGGAACAGGCCAAGGTCATTAACAAAATTGTCTTCGATTTTAAGAAATTAGGAAACGGCGACGCCATACAATTTACCAAAGAGGTGGCGGACGACATCGCCGACGAGGAGTCTGAGCTGGAGGATGAGGACAAACTTCTCAAGGAGTTTATCGGGCATACGCCGCTCCAAGTTCTGGCGGGCGCTCTGCTCGGTATCCTGATTGCCATCCTCATGCCCCTTTCTTAACTTCTATAAAAGGACTGTAACCCAATGCCAAATTACGAGTATCTCAGTCGAATCCATGGCCCGGAGGATTTGAAAAAGCTGAGTTTTTCCGAGCTGGATCTTCTTTGCGCCGAGCTTCGCGCCAGGCTCATCGAGGTCATTTCACAAAATGGTGGCCATCTGGCCTCCAACCTGGGCGTTGTGGAACTGACTGTTGCCATGCACAAGGTCTTCGATTGCCCCAAGGATCAGTTTGTCTGGGACGTGGGGCATCAGTGCTACACCCACAAAATCCTCACCCACCGCAACGAGCGGTTCGACACCATCCGCAAAGAGGGCGGTATCTCCGGCTTCCCCAAGCGGTGCGAGAGCGATTGCGACAGCTTTATCGCGGGCCACAGCAGCACCTCCATCGCCGTAGCCACGGGGCTCGCTAAGGCCAATACCCTCAAGGGTAATGACGACTATGTGCTAGCCGTCATCGGCGACGGCGCCATGACCGGGGGACTGGCCTACGAAGGGCTCAACAACGCCGCCCGCGGTAACGACCGCATTATCGTCATCCTCAACGACAACGAAATGTCGATCTCCAAAAACGTGGGGGCGCTGGCCCGGTATCTGTCGACCATCCGCTCCAATCCCAAATATTTCAGGGCCAAGGACCGGGTGGAACGGGGTCTCAAGGCCATTCCCGTGGTGGGTACCCCGCTGCGCGACGCGGTTTTCCACTCCAAAGAGGCCCTCAAACGCGCCCTTTATAAAACGACCCTCTTCGAATATTTCGGTTTTACTTATTTGGGTCCTGTCAATGGACACAACATCAAAAATCTCTGCGAGGTCCTCCAGCGAGCCAAGGATTTGGCCCGACCCGTCCTCATCCATGTGGAGACCAAAAAGGGGAAGGGCTACCTCTTCGCGGAGAAAAATCCCGGCGCCTATCACGGCGTCTCCAAATTCGACGTCTCCACCGGCAACCCCGACGCCGCTCCCAGCATGAATTTTTCGAGCGCCTTTGGGGAGAGCCTTACCCGGCTGGCGGATAAGGATGAGCGCATTTGCGCCATCACCGCCGCCATGAAATACGGCACAGGGCTCCACAAATTCGCCGCCAAGTTTCCCAGCCGCTTCTTTGATGTGGGTATCGCCGAGGGCTACGCCCTCACCTTCGCGGGGGGACTGGCCGCCGGCGGCATGATTCCGGTCTTCGCCGTCTATTCCTCTTTTTTGCAGCGGGGCTTCGACCAGATTCTCCACGACCTCTCCATTGAGCGCCAGCACGTCGTCATCGGCGTGGACAGGGCCGGCGTGGTGGGGGACGACGGGGAAACCCACCAAGGGCTCTTTGACATCAGCTTTCTCACCCCCATTCCGCACATGGAAATTTATTCGCCTTACAGCTACCAGGAGCTGGACTTTATCCTCCGCCACTGCGTGGCGGAGTGCGACGGCCCCTGCGCCATCCGCTATCCCCGGGGCCGGGAACAGGTGGTGCCTGAGCTCACACCCCAAAGTTACGAGGAATATACCCTCTTTGCACCCGGCGCCAAGGCGCTCGTCGTCTCCTACGGCAGGCTTTTCAAAGATGTCTGGTACGCGGTGGAGGAAATCCGCCAGACAAAGCCGGTAGCGGTGATGAAACTGCAAAAAATCTTTCCGCTGAGTGACGAATGTCTGCAAATTATGGGAAAATACGAGCAGGTCATCTTTATTGAAGAGACCATGGAAGCCGGTTGTATCGGAGAGCATGCGGCGGCAAGGCTTCAGGAAATGCGCTGCAAGACCCGCTGCCACATCAAAGCAATTCGGGATTTTGTGCCCCAGGCCACTGTGGCCCAGGCCCTCGCGGCTCTAGGTCTGGATCGGGCTTCCATCAAAGAATACATCATACAGAGGTTATCAGATTGAACGAGAAGATAAGATTGGACCAGTATCTGGTCAGTCACGGCCTGGCACAGAGCCGGGAGCGGGCCAAAAGCCTGATTATGGAGGGCTGCGTCTTTGTCAACCAACAAAAATTTGACAAGGCCGGTGAGCTCATCCGGGAGGACGCCCAGGTGGAAGTCCGGGGCAATACGCTCCCCTATGTCAGCCGGGGCGGATTAAAACTTGATAAGGCCATGGCTGCTTTCCAGCTTTCACTGAAAGACTGTATCTGCATGGATATCGGCGCTTCCACCGGCGGTTTCACCGATTGCATGCTCCAAAACGGTGCAAAAAAGGTCTACGCCATTGATGTGGGGTACGGCCAGCTCGCCTGGTCGCTGCGTACCGATCCCCGGGTCGTCAACCTGGAGCGTACCAACTTCCGGCACGTGACCAGCGAGCAGATTCCCGAGCCCATCGACTTCGCTTCGGTGGACGTCTCCTTCATTTCCCTGACTATTATTCTCCCGGTGGCTCGTCAGCTTCTCAAGGATAACTGTAAAGTAGTTTGCCTTGTTAAGCCGCAATTCGAGGCAGGAAAGGGAAAAGTAGGAAAAAAGGGGGTTGTCCGTGACCCGGCTATTCATTTAGAGGTAGTAAAGCGCGTCACCGGTTTTTGCGTGGACAACGGCTGGCGGGTGCTGGGACTCGATTACTCTCCCATCAAGGGGCCGGAGGGCAACATCGAGTATCTCCTCTGCCTGCAAAAGGCCGAAGCAGGGGAATACCTGGCCGAAACCACGCCGGAACAGATCGTCGCCGATTCCCATGGAGCACTCAGCGCCAAGTAATCGTGAAGGGAGAACCCCATGCATATTTTGATCATTCCCAACCTGGAAAAGGAGCACACATCGGAGTACACCTTTCGCGCCTGCCATGAACTATTGCGGATGGGCGCCGAAGTGCTGATGGAAGAAAAATTTCGCGCGATTTTTCCCATCGAAGGCGTCCTTTACCGTGATTTTGATTCCGCACTGATTGCCTCAGATATCCTTCTCCCCATCGGCGGGGACGGCACCATTCTGCACAGCGCCAAGCGGGGCATGCTGCATGACAAGCTGACCCTGGGCATCAACGCGGGACGCCTGGGCTTTCTCGCCCAGATCGAGCAAAACGAATTTGATAAGCTCAGACTTCTCATGAAGGGTGAATACCAGGTAGAGCATCGAATGGTGCTGGAAATATCGGTCCAGTCCAAAGAGGGGACGCGGGTCTTTTATGCTCTCAACGACGCAACCGTCACCAACGGCAGCCAAGCCAAGATGATCGACATCGACGTTAAGTGCGAGGAGAAGCTAGTCAGTGGATATCGAGCCAATGGTTTAGTTTTTGCCACGCCCACCGGCTCCACCGCTTACTCTTTATCAGCAGGCGGCCCGGTGGTCGATCCCAAGCTCTCCTGCATCCTGATGACGCCCATCTGTCCCCACACGCTGTTTTCCCGGTGTATCGCCTTTGCCGACGACAAGGTGCTCTCCGTCCATCAAAATCCTAGTGGGCCGGATCGGGTGCTTCTCTCGGTGGACGGGGAAACGGATATCCTGTTGGAGCCGGAGGATGTGGTGGTGGTCAAAAAGGCCGAGCGGTGCGCCAAATTTATTAGTTTCTCCGACAAAAACTTTTACGAAATCCTCAATCAGAAAATCATGGGCAGAACGAGATAGCCCTTTTCTTTCAATTTTTTCCCTAGCCAACGTGCGGAATGGAGGTCCTCATGAAAACCAGAAGACATGCAAAAATCCTTGAGCTGATCGCAGAAAATTCCATTGATACCCAGGAGGAACTGCTGCGCTGTCTCAAGCAAATGGGGTTTGATGTGACCCAGGCCACCGTCTCCCGGGATATCAAGGAGCTGCGGCTGGTCAAAACCCTGGGCAGCGATGGAAAATATCGTTATACCACCTCTCCCAGCGACAGGGCGTCCGACATGTCCTTTAAGTTTCATTCCATCTTCTCCGAATCAGTCAACCGGGTGGATTATGCTCAGAATCTGATTGTGGTCAAGTGCTTCACCGGCATGGCCAACGCCGCCTGTGCGGCGCTGGACGCCATGTACTGGAACGGCATTGTGGGCACCATTGCCGGCGACGACACCTTCCTGGTCATCATGCGTGACGAGGCCTGTGCCATCGAGCTCGCCGGGGAACTAAAAAAGATGCTGGCAAAATAGACGCCGCCGAAATTTTGGCGGCCGGAGGAAGCAGTATGCTAAAAGAGCTTTACATCAAAAATATTGCGGTGATTAAGCAAACATCCGTTTGCTTTTCCCAGGGACTCAACGTCTTCACCGGTGAAACCGGCGCGGGAAAATCCATCATCATCGACTCCATCAACGCTGTTTTGGGCCAGCGCATCTCCCGGGATCTCATCCGCACAGGGGAGGAGCGGGCCAATATCACCGCGGTTTTCTCGCACCTCACTCCGTCGACGCTCGCCCTGCTTAAGGAAATGGGCTATGAGGCAGACGAGGGGGAACTGATGATCTCCCGGGAACTTTCCGCCGACGGCAAGGGCTCCTGCCGGCTGTGCGGGCGGCCCATCGGGGTGACCATGTTGCGGGAGCTGGGCAACACCCTCATCAACATCCACGGCCAGCACGACAGCCAGTACCTGCTCAATAGGGAGCGGCACATTGATTTTCTCGACAGCTTCGCGGGACTGGAAGACGAGCTTTCCCGCTACCGGGACCACTTCTCCCGGCTCCTGGCACTCAAGCGTGAATTAAACAACCTCAACACCGACGAGAGCGAGAAGGCGCGTCAGATTGACCTGCTCGAGTATCAGATCGGGGAGATCGAACAGGCGGAACTGATTCCGGGTGAGGAGGAGGACCTTTCCGACCGGCGGCGGATGATCCGCAATGCGGAGCAGATCAGCCTCGCCTTGGAAAGTGCCCACGACCAGATCGGCGGCGGGGAGGAGATGCCCGGCGCTCTGGAGCTGATCCAAAATGCGGCCGGCCAGCTGCAGGAAGCGGCCAAATACCTGGAAACCATGACGCCCGCCGCCGCCAAAATCGCGGACATGGGCTACGAGCTGGAAGATTTGCTCATTGAAATCAAAGATGCTCAGATGGGGCTTGAGTACGACGCCGGGGAGCTGGAGGACATCGAGGCCCGATTGGATCTCATCTCCCGGCTCAAGCGCAAATACGGCGGCGATATCGAGGAAATTCTCCAAAACCTGGCGCACTACCGGGATGAGCTGCAAAAGATCACCTTCTCCGACGAGCGAAAGGAGGAGCTGACCGCTCAGTACCGGCAGATGCTCTTGGAAGCGAAAGAGATGGCCGACCACCTTTCTCAAAAGCGGCGGAAGGCGGCGCACCGCTTTGAAAAGCTGGTGGAGGGGGAGCTGGGTTTCCTGGACATGCCATCTGTTAAGTTTGTCATCTCCATCAGTCCCTGCAAACTGGGGGCCAAAGGGCTCGACGACGTGGAGTTTCTCATCTCCACCAACCCCGGGGAGCCGCCCAAACCCATCGCCAAAATCGCGTCGGGGGGAGAACTCTCCCGCATCATGCTCAGCCTTAAAAATGTCATTTCCGACAAAGACGACGTCCCCACCCTCATCTTCGACGAGGTGGACACCGGCGTCAGCGGCAGCGCAGCGGAAAAGATCGGCCGCAAACTGCGCCAGGTTGCCCAGGGACGTCAGGTCATCTGCGTCACCCATTTGGCCCAGATCGCCGCGCTGAGCAATCACCATCTGCTCATCGCAAAGCATGTGGAGGGAGGACAGACCTACACCCAGGTCAATATTCTCGATCATGCCGGCCGGGTACGGGAGATCGCCCGCATCATGAGCGGCGTGGATATTTCGGATCTGACGCTGCAAAACGCGGAGGAAATGCTGCGCCGGGCGGAAAATAGGTCGGAGTGTTGACAAACGCGGTTGGGTCTATTATAATAGGGGCATTGGCGACGATGGGAACCAAGTAGCCCGCCTTTCCTTTCGCAAAGAGAGCCTCTGGCTGGTGGAAAGAGGACGGAAGAAGCGGTGTGAATACCTCCCGGAGCTACCGGCTGAACCTTTCCTTCTGGAAAGCGCGTAGGCTTTGTGTCGGGTACGCCCGTTACAGCGTTAGGGTATTTGACGTACCCGATGAGGTCCTGTCTCGCGAGAGCAGGATAAACATGAGGTGGTACCACGTTTTTAAACGTCCTCTATGTAGTTTTTGGCTGCATAGAGGATTTTTTTATATCTTTTTATAAAAGGATTCTCGGGTCCAGCGCGCGGTGCGCTGCGTCCTTCCTGCGCCAAAACTGGCCGCAAGCTTTGTATCCCGTTTGCGGCTACTTCCTCTTTCGCCGCGTCCTGGGCGAAAGAGGTTAAAGGATAGTGAACAGAAAGGTAAGGAGAAAAAAGATGACAGTATTTGAAGAACTCAAACGCCGCGGCCTCATCGCTCAGATGACCAACGAAGAGAAGATCAAAGAGAAGCTCGAGAGCGAAAAGGTGACCTTTTATATCGGTTTTGACGCCACGGCGGACAGTCTCCATGTGGGCCACTTCCTCCAATTGATGGTCATGTCCCACTTGCAGCGGGCGGGCCACCGCCCCATCGCCCTGTTGGGCACCGGGACCACCATGGTGGGCGACCCCACCGGCAAGACCGACATGCGCAAGATGCTCACCAAAGAGGAGATCAACCACAACGCCCAGTGCTTCCAGCGCCAGATGTCCCGCTTCGTGGACTTCTCTGAAGGCAACGCGAAGATCCTCCGCAACGGCGACTGGCTGCTCAACCTCAATTACCTGGATTTCCTGCGGGATGTGGGCGTCCATTTCTCAGTCAACCGGATGCTGACGGCGGAATGTTTTAAAACCCGGCTGGAGCGGGGCCTGAGCTTCCTCGAATTTAACTACATGCTCATGCAGAGCTACGATTTCCTCCGCCTGTTTGAGGATGAGGGCTGCACCATGGAACTGGGCGGCGACGACCAGTGGTCCAATATCATTAACGGTGTGGACCTGGTCCGCCGGGTGAAGGGCGAGGAAGTCTACGGCATGACCTTCACGCTGCTGACCACCAAGGAAGGCAAGAAGATGGGCAAGACCGAAAAGGGCGCCGTCTGGCTCGACGCGGAGAAGACCTCCCCCTACGACTTCTTCCAGTACTGGAGAAACGTGGACGACGCCGACGTCATCAATTGCCTGAAACTCATCACTTTTGTCCCCATCGAGGAGATCGAGGCCATGGAGCACTGGGAGGGCAGTGAGCTGAACAAGGCAAAGGAGATTCTGGCCTATGAGGTCACCAAGCTCGTCCACGGCAAAGAGGAAGCGGACAAGGCGCTGGCCGCCGCGAAGGCACTTTTCTCTGCCGGCAGCGACGACGCCAACATGCCCACCACCGTTCTGACTGACGCTGATTTTGCCGACGGCTCTATTGGCATCACGGAGCTGCTCGTCAAATGTGGCCTGGCCAAATCGAAAGGTGAGGGGAGACGCCTCATTGTTCAAGGTGGCATTTCGGTCGACGACGAAAAGGTCGGGGACCCCATGGCAGCTTTCACTCAAACACTGATCGGTGAAAAAGGGCTCATTATCAAGAAGGGCAAAAAGGTCTTCCACAAAGTAACCCTGTAATCAAAAAAGAACCAGGCGTTTGTGACGGCTGGTTCTTTTTCTGCGCGCTCTGCAAAGAAGCCGGCCGTTACGGCCGGCTTCTTTTATGTTAGTCACCGGTGTCTATGGCAAAGGCCATGATCGTCAGATGAAAATCCGCACCTCGCAGATCGCTGGGAGAGGAAGTCACAAAATCGATGACATAGGGCTCTGCCGTCACAGCGATGGCGGTGGTCGACTGTGCGGTGGAGGAAAGCCCTCCGGCAGCCGTGGTGGGAATCTTGCTGGTAAAATAGGGGTGGATGACCCCATTGACGCGGTTAATTACCTGGATATAACTTTCCGCAGAAGTAGCGCTAAAAAAGGTATAGCTCATCAAATAAAAGTATCCCGCGCGCAGGGAAACCGAGGAAGCGCCTTGTTGCTGGATGATGGAAGGCGCATAGTTGTTGAGCTCGAATAAGTCGATGGGTTCGCCTTTGGCGATGAGACCGGCATTGATGTAAGTGGCAAGCCCCGAGACGCCCGGCCCAGTCATCCCTGTAGGACCGGTTGCACCGGTAGCGCCTGTGGGACCTGTCGGTCCGGGCTGCCCCTCAGCACCTGGTATTCCCTGTGGACCCACGGGACCGGTAGCGCCAGTCGCTCCCCGTGGCCCCTCGGCGCCTGGTATTCCCTGTGGACCCACGGGACCGGTGGCGCCAGTCGCTCCCCGTGGCCCCTCGGCGCCTTGAACCCCTTGTGGGCCCTGTGGCCCAACCGCGCCGGTGGCTCCCGTGGGCCCTGTTGGCCCGGTGGGGCCGATACCGGTGGGGCCGGGAGGGCAGCACTGACAAGGACGGCAATGCGAAATATGGTCATTCAAAAGCACTCATCCTTTTCCATCATTGATCGAATTTTTCTCTCTATTCTATGTCGGCCTGGTACAAATGGCAACATATCCAGCCGGGGTCGGAGGGCCCGTCTTGTACAGACGAGAAAAAAAGGGTATAATGAAAAAACCATCTAGTCTATTCCCCATCAGTACAGGCATAAAATGTTGATGGGGTGATAGAGAAGATGAAACTTAAATTTTTAAAATTGGTGGTGCCCATCACAACACTGGCTGTGGTGGTTTTCTGTATGTCGGCCGGCCACATCGTGGAAAGGAACACGGTGATGGCGGACGCCCAGCCACAAGTGAGTAAGCGCGTCATCGTGGACGCGGGCCACGGCGGCATGGACGGCGGCGCGGTGGGCGTGGATGGCATTGTAGAAAAGGACATCAATCTGGCCATCGCTCTCAAGGTGCGGGACCAACTCGTCCTCAACGGCTACGAGGTCATCATGACCCGGGACAGTGATATCTCCATCCACGACCCGGATAAGACCAGCGTGCGTCAGCAAAAGGTCTCCGACATTAAAAACAGGATGAAGATTATCGAAGAAAATCCCGACGCCATCTTTGTCAGCATCCACCAGAACCAATTTGGCGTCTCCAAATACTTTGGGGCACAAATGTTCTTTAGCCCCAACAATCCCGAAAGTGAACTTCTGTCCCAGACGCTCCAGGATACCTTTAAAGAGTTGCTCCAGCCGGAGAATGAGCGGGTGCATAAAAAGGCGGACAAAAACTTATATCTGCTGTATCATGCCAAGTCTCCCGCCGTACTCATCGAGTGCGGCTTCCTCTCCAACCCGGACGAGGCGAGAAAACTGACCACGGCGGAATATCAAAACGAGGTGGCCTTTGCCATCACAAGCGCCATCAACCGATATTTCTCTCCGGTAGATGGAGCCCAGGACAGTCAAACACCGGATACACCCAAAGAAACGGATGGTAATAACAGTGGCAATCAAGTCAAAAACAATTTATGTATGCTCCCAGTGCGGCGGTGAGACGTCCAAGTGGTTCGGACGCTGTCCGGAATGCGGGGAGTGGAATACGCTGGAAGAGCAGGTGAAAAACGTGGTCACCGGCCCGAAAAAGAGCGGTATGTCCACTGGCGCTTCCAGCGGTGCCAAGGCGGTGGAGCCGCAGAATATCCACAATATCACCTTTGGCGACGAGGACCGATACAGCACCGGGTTGGGGGAGCTCGACCGGGTGCTGGGCGGTGGCATCGTCAAGGGTTCCTTAGTTCTTTTGAGCGGCGAGCCGGGCATCGGCAAGTCCACGCTTCTCTTACAGATCTGCGAATACCTGGGCCGGGAACAGAAGGTACTCTACATCACCGGCGAGGAAAGCGAAAAGCAGATCAAAGTACGCGCCCTGCGCCTGCAGGTGGAGAGTCAAAACCTCTATGTAGCGACCATCACCGACGCCCAAACCATCGTGGACACCATTCTGCGTCAATGTCCCGACATCGTAATCGTCGACTCCATCCAAACCATGCATGTGGACTCCATCCCGTCCTCCAGCGGCAGCGTCTCCCAAGTGCGGGAATCCACCCAGCTGCTCATGCGGGTGGCCAAGGAGCAGGGCATCTCCATCTTTATCGTGGGCCATGTTAACAAGGACGGCGCCATTGCCGGGCCCAAGGTCTTGGAACACATGGTGGACGCGGTCCTCTATTTTGAAGGGGAGCGCAACCTCTCCTACCGCATCCTGCGGGCGGTCAAGAACCGGTACGGTTCCACCAACGAGATCGGCGTCTTCGAGATGCACGACACCGGGCTCATCGAGGTGGAAAATCCTTCCCAGATGCTCCTATCCGATCGGCCGCAGAACGTCTCGGGCACCTGCGTGGCCTGTGTCATGGAGGGTTCCCGTCCCATTTTGGCGGAGATTCAGGCGCTGGTGAGTAAGTCCGGCTTTGCGGCGCCCCGGCGCACGGCCACCGGTTTTGACTACAACCGCACGTCGCTGCTCATCGCTGTATTGGAAAAACGGGCCGGCTTCTTCTTTGGAACATTGGACGTCTATCTCAATGTAGTGGGGGGCCTGCGCTTAGACGAACCGGCGGCGGACCTGGCGGTTGCGTTGGCGCTCATGTCCTCTGTAACCGACAAGGTCATCGACCAGTCGGTGGCCGCCTTCGGCGAGGTGGGGTTGGCCGGGGAAATCCGGGCCGTCACCAGCATTGAACAGCGCCTCACCGAAGCTTCCCGTCTGGGACTGACCAAATGCATCATTCCCAAGCGCTCTCTGCGCTCCATCAAAAATCCGGAAAAATACCCGATGGACATCATCGGCGTCTCCTATATCGGAGAGGCTTTTAAAGCGCTTTCCCGTTAGATTCCGGTATCTCTTTGACTGATTCTGGCTGTCTTTCACTACTGTCAACGTAGTGAAGACAGCCTTTTTCTTTGGACGAAGTGACGAAGGTGACCTTTTCCAAGCTGCAATATCCATCTTTCTGATGCAGACAAGGTTTGTCACAGGCAATTAAATTCATGGCAATCCTCTCCTTTGGCTGAAAAAAGGCAAATTTGACTACAAATATTTTGCTGCAAACCAATCAAAATATTCTGGAAGGACATGCGGCAGGTCATAAATGGACTTGTTTGAGAGAAAATAGGTAAAAGAGACGATACGGAGCAAGGTGGAGGTCAAGATGAGAATAAAAATTGTGGTACTTATTTTGGTGCTAGCGTTGATTCCAGGTTCCCTGTGTATTCCCACCATCATTTCGGCGTCGGTGGACACCGCCCAGGCGACGGTGATCACCGAGAGCAAATATGTGGAGCAGGTGACGGCGACCGGCGCCATCGAGAGCTTGGAGGACGCCCAGCTCTATTTGGATACCGCCGTGGTGGCGGAGAAGGTCTATGTGCAGGTGGGGGATTATGTGAATAAGGGACAGGTCATCGCCGATGTGGACGTCACCAAATCCAAGGCTGTCATGGCGCAAAATCCCTTGAGCGGACTGACTGGTAAAATCGACATTCCCGACGAGCTCTCCGACACGCTCAGTGTCTTCGGGGTACTGAGCGGGCTGAGCGAAGAGGAGCTCGCGCAGGCGTTTTCCAGCTTCCAGGGTAGCGGGGAGGACCTGAGCGCCGCTCTGGAGGTCCCCAGCCAGCTGACGGCGCCCATGTCGGGGGTCGTGGGGGACTTAAATCTTAAGGAGGGCGCTCCCACCGAGGCGGGGCAGGCCGCTATATCGGTGGTGGATAATACCAAGCTCGCCGTACGCGCCACGGTGAGCGAATCGCAAATCCAGCTGGTCAAACACGGGGACCGGGCCGTCATCACCGGATCCGGATTTGACGGGCGGCGCTATACGGGGACGGTGACCCGGATTTTCCCCACCGCCAAAAAGTCTGCAAACAGCAGCCTCGCCACCGAATCCACGGTGGAAGTACTCATCGAGATCGACAATCCCGACGATTCCCTCATGTCCGGTTTTACCGCCAAGGCACAAATCGTGACCGATGTGCGGGAGCATGTGCTCACCGTGCCCTACGAGGCCGTGGGACAGGACGAGGACAACAAGGAGTATGTCTACCTCTATGAGCGGGGCAGGGCTTATAAGCGGTATATAGAGACAGGGGAGGAAATGCAATCCGGTCTAGAGGTGACGGCAGGGCTGGGACTTGGCGATGTGGTGATCAAGGACTGCTCCGGCATTCGGAAAAGCGGGCAATATGTCCGGATTATATAGGGGGAAAACGAATGTTCGATTTAATGATTGCCAGTGTGAAGAACTTGAGCCGGAAGAAATTCCGCAGCTTTCTGACTATCCTGGCCATCTGTATCAGCGTCGCGTCCTTCGTCCTCATTTCCACCATCGGCAATGTGGGGAAGGACGCCATCGAAACGGAGCTCAGCGGCCTTGGCATCGACGGCGTCTCCATTCTTCCGGAAAATAAGGACACCGCCAAGCTCGGCGACGCCCAACTCCAGGAAATTAAGTCCTACGAAGGGGTGAGCAGCGCCGTTCCCATCGTCATGCAATATTCTAGTATCCAAATCGGCCCGGAGCCCACCCAATCCCTCATCTGGGGCATCGACGCCGGCGCCAAGCAGGTGATCTCTTTGACGCCCATCCACGGCCGGCTCATCAACCGCTTTGATATCGCCACCTCCGCCAACGTCTGTGTGGTGGACGAATCGGTGGCGCAAGCTTCTTATCATCGCAGCAATATTGTGGGGAAGAAGGTCAAACTCAACATCGGCGGGAGCTGGGAGTCCTTTGAAGTGGTGGGCGTGGTGTCCTCCGGCGGCAATATTCTCCAGGGGATGGTGGGCAATTACATCCCGTCTTTTTTATATGTTCCTTACTCCAGCCTCAGCCGATTGACAGGGAAGGCAAGCTTCGACCGCATTGCCATCAAAGTCCAGGAGGACTACGATGCCGACGCAGTCGGTGACGAGCTGGTGGCCGTGCTCAACCAACAGACGGACACCACCGGCACCTATAAAAGCGAAAATATTTCCCAGCAAAAGGAACAGCTGAGCAATTTGCTCTCCATCATAACAGGAGTATTGTCGGTAATCGCGGGCATTTCACTGGTGGTGGCGGGCCTTGGCATCATGACCGTCATGATGTCCTCAGTGACCGAGCGCACCCGGGAAATCGGCATTAAGAAGGCCATCGGCGCCAGCCGCCGCAACATCATGATCGAATTTTTGATCGAGACCATGACAATTTCACTGCTGGGCAGCCTTATTGGCACCGCTGTGGGGCTGGGTGTCGCCATGATGGGGTGTTTTTTGGTGGGGATGGATTTGGTGGTGCGGCCGGAACTGATACTCACCTGCATCGGATTTTCCGTGGGCATTGGCGTCGTCTTCGGCGTGTATCCGGCATCCAAGGCGGCCAACTTAAAGCCGGTGGAAGCACTGCGTAACGAATAGATCTAGTAAGACGGCACCACTGGTCCATGCGTAAAGTGACAGACAGTATAAAATCTGTCAACGTCATGCAGACTGCAAATGCTTAAGACGTCTAACAATATAAAACAAAATTCAGTGCCACGGGACACAGAGAGTTCCCGTGGCATTTTTCTCATTTTTCTATGGAGACTCCGTGAGAGGGGCCCTCATTAAAAAATCCAGACTATTTCGCTAAATAAAAATTTAGCGAAATTAAGGGGAGACAAAATCTTCTGGATATGATATACTGGGATTCATCACAGTCGGCGGCAGCGGCAACTGGAATCACCAGAGTCCTTTTATCTGCTATATCCGATCGCTATATACGCATCTTCGCATCCGATGGCGCTGACTGTACTGTATTTGTTGGGAGTGAAAAACGATGAGCGCTTCAATTTATGACGATTGCCCGGAGCTGCTACGCAGCTTCCTCTTTTATATGGAGACGATCAAGGGTCGCTCTCCCAACACCATCAGTGGCTACTATGTAGACCTTCGCTTATTTTTCCGCTTTCTCAAGCGGTACCGGAATCTGGTCCCCCAAAATACACCGCTGGAAGAGATTAACATTGACGACGTGGATGCCGCGCTCCTGCGCTCAGTCACCCTTTCCGATGTATATGAATTCATGCATTTCCTATCCGCTGACCGCCAAAATAACGCCCGGACCCGGTGCCGGAAATCTTCCAGCCTCAAGGTGTTTTTTCATTATCTCACCACCAAAGTGAATGTACTGGAAAATAACCCCATTAAAGAGTTGGAAGTTCCCAACAGCAAAAAAAGCCTGCCCAAATATCTGAGCCTGGAAGAAAGCGTGACGCTGCTTTCCCAGGTGGAGGGTGACAACAAGGAGCGGGATTACTGCATTTTAACCTTGTTTTTAAATTGCGGCATGCGCCTTTCGGAACTTGTAGGCATCAACTTGGGTGACATCAAGGAGGACAGCATCAAGGTCACCGGCAAGGGCAACAAGGAACGGATCATCTACCTCAACGACGCCTGTGTCGCCGCCCTCAACGACTATCTGCCGGTACGGCTCAGTAAATCCCCCAAGGACCGGCAGGCCCTTTTCATTTCCCGCAACGGCAACCGCATCAATAAGCGCCGCGTCGAACAGATCGTCACCGAAAACCTCAAAAAATGCGGTCTGGACGGCATGGGCTATTCAGCCCATAAGCTGCGCCACACGGCGGCCACGTTGATGTACCAACACGGTCATGTGGACATCCGGGCCCTCAAGGAAATTTTGGGTCACGTAAACATCGGCACCACCGAAATTTACACCCATGTATCCAACGAACAGCTCAAAAAAGCCGCGGACGCTTCGCCGCTTGCCCATGTACAAAAAAAGAGCCGCAAATAAGCGGCCCTTTTTATTATAATTGCTCCACAAACAATAACGATGCGCGGGACATCTGTGTCATGCGCCTTAACCTCCATGCACTATAAAAGACATTGCGCAGGGCATCCGCGCCTTGCGATCCGCCCTTCTTGCGCAAAAATAGCCGCTTCTGCGGCTATTTTTAACTCTCAAGCAAAACTTGCAAAAAACTGTCCGAATAAGGAAATAATTCCCGCTTCCAGTGCGCATCCTGCCAGATAAAAAGCTGTAATGCTTATATACTTTACACACAATTTCTTTGCCATTTTTCCGAGTCTCGACTCTGATTGGTTCGGTAGGAGTTGGCAAAAGAATAAAACCGACAATTTAAAGGACTCTTTGGCCGCCCATAGAATGGCAAAAGAAATAAACAAAGCGTTGGGCAATAAAAACACCATGGAGGCCAGGATTCCGCTTTGCCCCATGGTGCTGTAAGCGTAGCCCATGGAGAGTCCCAGACCCAGCCCTTTAAAGAACACCACCCCCAACATCAGCGGCTGGGAAATGGCGGTAAAGCCCATCAGGAAAAGTACAAATAAGTAAATAAAGCCGGAAGTGAAGGAAAAAACAAAGTTTTGCCAAAAGCTCTGTGCCACCTTCACCTTGATAAACTCCAACGTGACAAGCCCCAGGTCGGACAGGGTGCCAAGGTCGATGGACTTGGTGAGCAGGCTGCCGGTGACAACGCCCAATATGAGGACCACTGCAAAAAGCAGGGTGAACAAATTGGGGACCACGTAGGTCTGCGCAAAACTTTTCTTGGGAGCGGCGGCCGCTGGCGGCGGGACACTGTGCATCCGCCGGGTGACAATTGATCGATCCATTTTGATCCCATCCTTCGCATGAAAACTCTTTGCCGGTTATTTCATCCTATGCGAAAAGTGGGACAACTATGCTAACGAAGTGCTGGTGCCATGCGGATCATTCCATGGCCAACTCTCGCCTCTTCAAAGGGCTAGGCGCTCTTAAATTGTCAGCGCCCCAGCTCATACGCCCGGTCGATACAGTGGCGCATCGCTTCCTCCAGCGTTCCTTTCCAGTCCTTTTTCTCCAAGGTGTCCATCAGCTTTAAGGTGGTGCCGCCGGGCGAACAGACCATGCGGATGAGTTCGTCGTGGCTCTTCCCTGTCTCCAACATCATGTGGGCGGAGCCGATGAGGGTGTTACAGAACAAGGTATTGGCCGTCTCCCTGTCGATGCCCAGCGTTTCGGCGTAATCGGAGACAATTTTACCCAGCAGGTAGATAAAGGCCGGGCTGCTGCCGTTGACGGGGATAATCTCGTTCATCTTCTCCTTGTCGATGACAGCGGCGGCGCCCACGGAGGCAAAGATATTTTTGATGAGAGTAAACTCCTCGTCGGTGACCGGGTCGATCTTGGCCAGCGCCGACGCGCCGTAGCCGATGAGCAGCGGGGTGTTGGGCATGACCAGCACCACCTTGCAGTCAAATCCCAGCATCTTTTTGATGTAGGTGTCGCTGATGCCTGCGGCGATGGAAACGACCACGTGATGCTCGTCGACATGGCCGTGAAGCTCTTGGAGCACCCCTTCGATGATCTGGGGCTTGACGGCCAGGAAGATGTCGTCGCAGTTCTCCGCCAGCTCCACGGCGCTCCCCTCGATGGTGAGGCCCTGGGCTTTAAAGTAATCACAACGCTCCTTGGAAACGTCGAAGACGTGGATATTTTCATTGGGAACTATTTTTTTTAGCACAATGCCCTGGATGATGGCGGTGGCCATATTGCCGCCGCCGATAAAACCGATATGTAACTGTTTCATTGTACGACCTTTCTCTTGGTGGGCCCTCCCGTTTTCCTGCGTTTGGTTACTTTATTCCGCCAGCGCGGCTTTGATCATGATGGCGCATTCCAAGCGCTTCTTTTCCATTTCACAGGCCAGATGATAGGGCTTTAACACATCGCCCGCATACTGGAAGTTGTTGGCGTTGCAACCGCCACTGCAATAGAATTTGGCCCAGCAGTTTCTGCATTCTTCTTTGCCGTAGATGTTCGCCTTGGCAAAGTTTTCCTTGCGCGCCGTGTCCTCGATACCGGTGTCCACGGTGCCCATTTTCCACTCCTCCATGCCCACAAACTGATGGCAGGGGTAGATATCGCCGTCGGGGGTCACCGCCACATACTCGTTGCCGCAGCCGCAGCCCCGCAGCCTCTTAATGGCGCAAGGTCCCTGGTCCAAGTCGATCATGAAGTGGAAGAAGTTAAAGCTCTTGCCATTTTTTTTGTGGTCGATAATGATCTTTGCCAAACGCTCATACTCCTGGAAGACCTGGGGCAGGTCCGCCTCCGTAATGGCGTAGGGATTGGCGGCGTCGGTGACCACCGGCTCGATGGAAATCTGGTCGAAGCCCTGCTCATAGAAGTGGAGCACATCCTCGGCAAAGTCCAGATTATATTTGGTGAAGGTGCCGCGGACATAATACTGGTCATGGCCCCGCTTCTCCACCAGACGCTTGAATTTGGGCAGGATGGCGTCGTAACAGCCGCTACCGTCCACCCGGGTACGGATGCGGTCGTTTACCTCTTTTCTCCCGTCGATGGAGAGGACCACATTGCTCATTTCCCGATTGATAAAGTCAATTTTGTCATCGTCGAGCAGCATGCCGTTGGTGGTGATGGTAAAACGAAAGCGCTTGTTGTGTTCTTTTTCCAGACTGCGTCCGTATTTGACCACCTCTTTGACCACGTCAAAGTTCATCAGCGGTTCTCCGCCAAAGAAGTCAAGCTCCAGGTTGTGCCTTGTGCCGGAGTTTGCAATGAGAAAATCGATGGCCTTCTTCCCCACCTCCAGCGGCATCAGCGTCCGTCCGGCGCCGAAGTCGCCGGTGGAAGCAAAGCAGTACTGGCACCGCAGGTTGCAGTCGTGGGCAATGTGCAGGCACATGGCCTTGACGGGAGAGGACACCATCATATCCCGAAACTGCTCATAGTCGTCCTCAGAGAAGAGTTGGCCGGCCTGATAGAGCTCGTAGATTTCGGCATAGGTTTCTTCGATTTCCTCCCGGGAAGCGTCCTGAAGGGCTGGAAACAGGGATTCCGGGCACTCCTTAGACAAAGGAGGCTCCAAGAATTCCAACATACGATAAAACAGCTCGTCCACCACATGGACCGCGCCGCTGTGGACATCGAGCACAATGTAATAGCCGTTTAAGTAATACTGATGTATCATGGTTTCCCTCACAAAATTAATGTAAACATAAAGGAAGGGACAGAAACTGTCCCTTCATCCATCGCATGATTCGTATGCAGGTCTGCTTATTTCTCGCACTTCTGGTTGGCGACCGTGCAGGAGGTCTTGCAGGCGGACTGGCAGGAAGCCTGGCACTCGCCGCAGCCGCCCTTGGCAGCAGACTGTTTGAGGTTGGCGGTATTTAAAGTCTTGACATGTTTTTTCATGGAAACGTCTCTCCTATCACTCATAATCTGTGACAAAATTATACCATATTTTCCCCTCGCAGGCAATCATTTTCTTCTGCGGCGCTGGTTGACGCCGAAAATGCCGCCCAGGCTGGCAAAAATAATGGCGCATAGGAATTTATAGATACCGGTGACGGACAGGTAACTCTGCCCGGTGATCATGGTACAGATCAAAATAAGAATGCTCAGAATGAGTCCACAGCAAAAGCCGTAAAAAAGCCCATGCTCCCCCGCCAGCTTGGCGCTGACAAATCCGGCGGCAAGAGCGCCGACGGACAGGCAAAACAAGCTCAGCGGCAAAATCAATCCGCTGGGAAAATCCTTGGCGGAAATAATCAAAGAGAAAATGAGAAGCAATACAAAGAGAACCGCCACTCCCACGCCCAAACCGATACCCACCGGTTTGAGATAAGTTTTGACAAAGCTCTCCTCTTGGTTTTGCTGTTCATGTCTTGATTTACGCTGTTTCATCTTGCCCCTCCTGTTTTCCTCATACGATGATGTTCTAACACCATTGTATGAGACAAACTAGGGGCATATGCCGCGAGAGGCAGAGGAAATTCTTATTTCTCCGTCTTTTCCGCGGGCTTTGCAGGAGCGGCTTCCGCCTCGTGGGGGGTATTGTTGGTCTGGATGGCCCAGCGCGCCAGTCTCATTTTACTTCTGTCGCTGCCGGTCTCAATGACGATGGTATCTTCTTTCATGCTGACCACTCGTCCGATAATGCCGCCGATGGTGGTGATCTCATCACCGATTTCCAGGCTGCTGCGCATTCTCTGCACTTCTTTTTCTTTCTTCTTCTGCGGACGAATCAGAATGAAATACATCAGAACAATGATGAGAACAATGGGGCCGAACTGGTACAGTATCGTGGCCATGGTATTCCCGGTTTGTAAAAGCATGTGTTTTGCACCTCCGAATATGATACCAAAAATTATAACATAAACCCAATAGCAGTTGCAATAAGGTTTCCTAACAATTAAATGCGTTTTCCCAATATTGGGAGATAATGATCCCGAAATTCCGTAAATTTACCTTCATCGAGGGCTTCGCGGATCTTTTCCATCAGGGTATTATAGAACCAAAGGTTGTGCATCACCGCAAGGCGCATCCCCAGCATTTCATTGGATTTAAACAGATGGCGGATGTAGGCTCTGGAGTGGCGCCGGCAGGTCGGGCAGGAACAGTGGGGGTCCACCGGGGTGTCATCCCGGGCGTATTTATTGTTGGCGATATTGATGATGCCGTCCCAAGTGAACATATGGCCGTGGCGGGCGTTGCGGCTGGGCATGACGCAGTCGAAGAGATCCACGCCTCGGTCCACCGCCTCGATGATGTTGATAGGAGTCCCCACCCCCATCAGATACCGGGGCTTGTCCACGGGCATGAAGGGCTCCACTGCGCTGATAATCCGGTACATCTCCTCCGCCGTTTCTCCCACGGCCAGCCCGCCGATGGCATAGCCGTCCAGATCCAGCCGGGCGATGTCCTTCATGTGCTGAATGCGGATGTCGTCGTAGGTGCCGCCCTGGTTGATGCCAAAGAGCATCTGGTGGGGATTGATGGCGTCGGGCCGGGCATTGCAACGGGCCATCTCTTCTTTGCACCGGACAAGCCACCGGGTGGTGCGGGCGCAGGACTTTTCCACATATTCCCGGGGCGACGGGTTCTCAATGCACTCGTCAAAGGCCATAGCGATGGTGGAGGCCAGATTCGATTGGATGCGCATGCTCTCCTCCGGACCCATGAAGATGCGCTTCCCGTCCACATGGGACTGGAAATAGACGCCTTCCTCCTGAATCTTGCGCAGTGTGGAGAGCGAAAACACCTGGAAGCCGCCGCTGTCGGTGAGGATGGGACGCTGCCAGCCCATGAATTTGTGGAGGCCTCCCATATCGTGGATGAGATCATCCCCCGGGCGGACGTGAAGGTGATAGGTATTGCAAAGCTCCACCTGGCATTTGAGGTCGACGAGATCGTAGGAGGAAATGCCGCCCTTGATGGCCGCTGACGTCCCCACGTTCATAAACGCCGGGGTCTCCACCGTCCCATGGACCGTCGCAAACTGTCCGCGGCGGGCATTCCCTTCTTTTTTTATCAGCTGATACATGGAGAATTTTCCTCCTCTTGATAATTACAACGCATACCGGTTCAGTATAGCAAAGCCGTCCTCAGAAAGCAAGCCCTTCCCCTCCATTTGCTTTGTTTCTCCTACCGTCAGTCTGATTTCGATAATCCTCTCTCGCCCGGAACGCTTCCTGCCTACCGCTAGGCGACTGCCGCCCAACGGCGCCGGACCTATATTCCTTGACCGCTCATCCTTCATTGGTACGATCGCATTCCAACACCCGGCTGAGTGTCAGACGTAGAAGATCCACGTCGATGGGCTTTGCCACATGAGCGGTCATACCGGCTTCCACAGACGCCTGAATGTCCTCGGCAAAAGCATTGGCCGTCATGGCGACAATGGGGATTTTCCTGGCGTCGGGACGGCCCATAGCCCGGATGACCCGTGTCGATTCGTAACCGTTCATCTCCGGCATCTGGATGTCCATCAAAATGGCGTCGTAAGTCCCCGGCGCCGACTCACGGAAGGCCTGCACGGCCTGAGCGCCGTCGGTTTTTACCACTGTGCTTGCCCCGTACATAGAAAGCAGCTCACAGAGTATTTCCGCATTGATGGCATTGTCCTCCGCCACCAAAAACAGCCGTCCGGCAAAGAGGGTTTCCAACTCCGCCCCCTTGGCAGACGAAAAGGCTTCCTCCTGCCGCACTTCTATGTCAGCGCCCTCATATTCACATTCCAGTTCCACTCGGAAGGTGGTTCCTTGGCGGGGTTCGCTCTCCACCGAAATTTCTCCGCCCATCAGGTCCACGAGCCCTTTGGTGATACTCAGCCCCAGCCCGGTTCCCTCAACGCGGGTCGCGCCCCGGCTGCGGGTAAAAGGTTCAAAGATATGGACCAGAAAATCATCGGGCATACCGATGCCATTGTCCTTGACCGTGAACCGGTAACGGGCCCAGCGGGGATGTTGGACAGGCGGGAGTTCCTCCACCAGGAAATCTACCTGGCCCCCCTCCGGCGTAAACTTCACGGCGTTGGAGAGAATGTTGATGAGAATCTGATCAATACGCAAGGAATCGCCGAAAAAGTATGGATGTCGGATATCCTTTTTACGTATGGCGAGGTGGACGCCGGAGGCCCTGGCCTGAGGCGACATGATGGCGGATATTTGTTGGAGCATCTCAGAAAGGGAAATTTTCATGCGGCTAAGCGTGATCTTGGAGCGCTCAATCTTGCTCATGTCCAGAATGTCGTTGATGAGGCTGAGCAAATGCTTGGAGGAAACTGAAATTTTTTGCAGGCAGTCGGCCACCCGCTCCTGGTCGTCCAAGTGGGCCACCGCCAGCGCCGTCATTCCCATAATGGCGTTCATGGGGGTGCGGATGTCATGGCTCATGGCGGAAAGGAAATCGCTCTTGGCTTGGTTTGCTTCCTCAGCGAGGGAGAGCGCCTTTTCCAGCGCTTTTTTCGTCTGCCGCTCTGCTGCCAGCATGTCGGTGACATCGGCCCGCACCAAGCAAATGGTCCGGTGGTTCTGGTCGCCCCAAAGGACGTTGATTTGTTTATAAAGGAGCCCTTCTTCGGACTGATAGGGAAACACAAAATCATAACCCGCCGGTTGCTCTTTCAGCCGCTGGGCCATAGTTTCCATCCTAAACTGGCAGTTGACCTCTTCCCTGTCTTCCCTTGCGCCATAGCACTCGGCAAATCTCTCGATGGCATTGTCATAGTGCTCAATGATGAAGGGGGCTAGGTTTTCCAGCACGGTCTGGTGGGTATACATGGTCAGGCTTCCGGTACTGATGTCAATAAAACCAGCCAGTTCGAAAGTGTAAGCAATCATGTTGAGCAGACCCTGCTGTTCCCGCACCGAATCGGTGATGTCGGTGCGCACCAGACAAACGCGTCCTAGCCGCATGTCAATGGGGGAAACCGTCATGTTTTTGGTGCGGATATCCCCATTTTCATCAATGATGGAAAATGAAAATGTATAGGGGCCCTGGGTCAGGCGCCGGTACATTTCTTTTGTATCCATGGCCGCGGCATACTGTTCCTTATCCTTTGGCACGACCCGCTCTTCCAACATAAAGGCCAGCCGCTGGGAATGGCAGCCGCATTCCGGCGGCGTACAGCTCGAGCAGTTATTACAGGTGAGGACGTTGAAGGTGTCCCGCTGTAAATCGAGATCAATGACAAAGTCGTAGTTGGTGACAGAGAGCTTGTGCAAAATCCGGTCGGAGATTTCCTGTTCGGTGATGTCGGTCACCGTCAAAATACCGGTGACATCACCGGTATCCGGTGTCTCCACCAAATTCACCTTAAACTGTACATAGCGCCCCTGCTCTTCTTTGGGTAACTTAACGAAACATTTGATAATTTGCTCGGTGTCGTTTCTCTGGAAGGCAGCCATGGCCGGCGCATTGAGGTAGGTGCCCAAAAACTGCTGCCGCTCTGCATCATCCACAATCAAACTTGCCAGCCCCGTGAAAAAGGCTTCACGGACCGAACCGAAGGTCTCCAAGAGCCCCGAATCCGTGTGGTCAATGATTTCTAGAATCCGATTTTGCGTTATATTACAGTGCCCGATGACCAGGGCGTTGGGGTCAGGGGCCCGATAGTGCTGCAACAGCATTTCCTTATACTGCTGGCGAATCCGCTCCTGTTCCTCCCGTTCCTTGGTCATGTCGTGGTATACGGCATAGACCCTGCGCTCCCCGCCTTCGTTTTCAATCAAAGAGAGGGTATTCTTCACCCAGACATAGCCGCCACCCCCTTGCAACCGGTAGACGATCTCACAGTGGGTCATACCGCTTGCAATGTAGGCGGCCATCTGCTCGTCCACCTTCTTTTTGTCGTCGGGGTGCACCCCTGCCATGGCGTCCTTGCAATAGAGCTCCCACGCCTTTTCCAGCGACATGCCGGTCAAGGCCGCGAAACCGTCGGAGAGGTACTCGGGCGTCATAGTGCCGTCGTCTTCATAGCGGATTACCGCGATGCCGCCCGGCAGGTTTTTCACAACCGTTTGGAAATACTGTTCGAGCCGTTCCTTTTCCTTGCGTGTCTCCACCTCTTCGGTGACATCGCGCACATATTTGACATAAGCCGGAATTCCATTCCAGTCGGTTTCCCGAAAACGGGTGGTATAAAAGCGGTGGTTCCCCGTTATAGGCATGGCGTGCTCTTTCCCGTCGGGAGCATGGGTTTTTAAGGTGCAAAATTCACACGGTTCACTTTTGCCGTGCAGCGCCATATAGCATTTTTGACCAATGCTGTCCGGCTGCTTTATAAAAAGATTTTCCGAATCGTTGGCATAGAGTAAATCATAATTTTCTTTATCAATGACATAGATGCCGTCCGCCGTTTCGTTGGCGATACTTTGAAAAAGGCGGGTCTCCGCCGACATGCCGGTAAAGACGGCATAAAAGCGCATGCGGTCGGATGGAGGGCCCATCCGACGGCCGTTGAGATGGATCCAAATGAGTTTTCCGTTTTTGTGACGCATCCGGTAGGAGACGTCCAACACCTCGTCGTTGGCAAGGGCGGCCAGCGTCTGGGCAAGCACCCGTTCTCTGTCCGGTTCGTAGATGATATCCAGCGCATTCCGGCAAACCATCGCCTGATATTCCTTCCGCGTGTGGCCCGAAAGTTCCATAACGCCGTCAGAGAAAAAGGTGGGAATAAAACGTTCTCCCTCCACCAAATAACTGGCGATGCCGCCGGGAATGGAATTAATGAGATGATCCAGTTCCAACTGGGTCTCCTTAAGCGCGGAAATGTTGTGGAAGACGCACTGTACCAGAGGACAACCGTCCTCTTCTCCCACTTGCTTGGCCTGGACATGGACCCATACAATGTGACCGTCCCGATGCAGCTTTCTAAAATCGAAATCGGCAACCGTGTGATTTGTTACGGCGTCGTGAATCCTGCCCACCACCATGGCGGTGTCAGCTGGATATGTAAACTCCGACGCATCCCGTTTGGTCAGTTCCCGATATTCCTCCACTGTATAGCCGGAAAGCTCAGGCACCCCGTCGGAAAAATACTTGGTCTCAAAAATATCCGAGACCTTATAGATTGCCACACCGCCGGGAATAGCGTTAATGATATCCTCCATCTTGCTGTTGGCGCTGGCAAGCTCCCGCTCTAAGCGCATCTGTTCGCTGATATCGCTGTACACGGCATACAGATACCGTTTCCCGCTTTCTCGCTGGCAGACGGTCCCCTCCAGCCGGATCCAGCGGTATTCGGTCATCCGTTCATTCCACATGCGGAAAGTGTCAAAGATGACGCCCCCCTGCTTGATGAGGGACTGGAACTTTTCCTGGAGCGGCAATAAATCTTGGGGATGGACGCCGGTGAAGCATATTTCCTGCTTGACTTGGGGGATGTGCTGCTCCGAGCAGCCCATGATTTCAAAAAAGGCGGGATTATGGAACAAGGGGATAATAGTTTCACCCTTTACTTCATAGACGCAAAGGCCGCAAGGAATACTGCTGAAGGTTTCCTCCAACTGTTTCCCCAGGGCTTTAGAGTATTCCTCCTGCCTTTTCTTTTCCGTAATATCCGCAATATACTCGATGTGAGCGCTCCTGCCGCCCCAGTCGATAAGTTTTCCACTGAGCTGGTAGGTGTGCCCGTTTTCTGGAATATAGTGTTCGCGGGTATAAAAGCTGGAGCGGTTCATCTGTCCAACCTTGCAAAATGGACATGGCTGCGCAAACCCCATGACATGATAGCAGGTCAAAGGGTGGTCGGATTTCAGCGCGATTAATTCCTGGGCCGGGCGGTTGGCGTAGATTAGCTCCAAGCTATCCAACGCGCAGACCATCACCGCCACCGGAGCGTTGTCCAAAACAGATTCCATTTGATCGGTCGACAGAGGGATATCCTGCATTATGCCTGCTCTCCTTCTTTTAGACTTCTGCGGAGTTCATCGGCTTTTTCAAATTCTGTAACTACCTCTTGGTACATGGCAGAATAGTCTTCCCGCGCTTCACCCGCCCGCAAAGGCTCCACAATGGCGCATACCGCCCGAAACAGCGGCGTCAGGCCCATATTGCCCACCACGCCTTTGAGGGTGTGGGCCGCTTCAAAAGCACGGGTTAGATCGCCCTTTTGGAGCGCCTCTCCCAACTTTTGCAGGTTGTCGTCCCGAAAGAGCATATCCAGAAATTTCAGATACATCGTTTCGTTACCCATAAATCTCGCCATAGTTACCCCATAGTCCGCGCCATAGGCTTCCATCGCTTCTTTGAGAGTCTTCATTTCTCATGCCTCCTTTCCAAAGATAAAATCATACAGGGTTTGATAAAGCCGTTTGGGCTCAATCGGTTTTGCCAGATGGGCATCCATGCCGGCCGCTTTGCTCTTTTCAATGTCGTCGTCAAAGGCGTTGGCCGTCATGGCAATGATGGGAATGGTCTTGGCGTCGGCATTGCTCAAATGACGGATGTTGTTGGCCGCCGTCAGGCCGTCCATCAGCGGCATCCGGATATCCATCAAAATTGCGTCGTAATAACCGATCCCGGATTTGCTGAACATCTCCAAAGCCCGCAGACCGTTTTCCGCGGTATCCACGGCAAAACCCTTACTTTCTAAGAGCATCGCCGCCACTTCAGTATTGATCTTATTGTCCTCCACAAGCAGCACGCGTCTGCCGTCGAAATGGTATTCGGTTGATTCCATGCGCTGCGCCTGTTCTTCCTTTTCTCCCAAGGCCTTAGTAAAAGCCGAAACCAGGGAGGATTTGAACATGGGCTTACTCATGAGCAGGTTGACCCCCGCCAGCTTGGCCTCGTGTTCGATGGCGACCCAGTCGTAGGCGGTCATGATGATGATGGTGACGTCGGGCCCCACAATGGCACGGATGCGCCGGGCCGTTTCGATGCCGTCCATGCCAGGCATCTTCCAATCGATGAGAATCATGTCGTAGTATTTGCTTTGCCCCCAAAGGTCCTGCACCCGTTCTATGGCCTTGCGCCCGCTGTCCACCCATTCAGCCGTCACACCCATTTCATGGAGGGTCACCACAGCGCTTTCGCAGACAGCCACATCGTCATCCACCACCAGGGTTTTGAGATGAGCGAATTTTGGCTGTATCTTCTTTTGGCGGTGCCGGAATTTTTCCTCTTCGGTGATGCCCAGCTTGACATCCACCGTAAACTCGGTGCCGATATCCTTGATGGAACGTACGGTAATCTTGCCGTCCATCATATCCACAATATTTTTGGAGATGGCAAGCCCCAGTCCGGTCCCCCCGTAGAGGGCGGTGGTACCTGTGGACTCCTGGGAAAAGGGTTCAAAAATGTGGGGGAGGAATTCCTCGCTCATACCCACACCGGTATCATTGACGATGAAACGGAGCACAGCGTCATTTTTGGTCTTTTTGCGCTGGGCCGCGGAGAAGGTGACTTTCCCGCCTTCGCGGGTAAATTTGATGGCATTGCTCAAAATATTGATCAGCACTTGCTGCAGCTTCATGGCGTCGCCGATATAGTAGTCGTCAAGCACCGGGTCGACAATACACTCATACTCCACATTTTTAGAAGCTGCCTGGGCATAGCAGATAGAATTGACCCCGCACAAAAACTCCTCGGTGGGAATCTTTTCGTTCTTTAAAAGCATTTTACCGCTTTCAATCCGGCTCATATCCAGGATATCATTGATCAGACTCAGCAGGAAACGGGAGGAAATACCGATTTTGGAGATACAGTCGGTCACCTGTTCGTCGTCGCCGATGCACTGGGCCGCAATGGTGCTCATCCCGATGATGGCGTTCATGGGCGTGCGGATTTCGTGGCTCATTCGGGAAAGAAAGTCCGTTTTTGCAGCGTTTGCCTGTTCCGCCGCAACCAGGGCAGCGGCCAGTTCCTCCTTTTGGCGCTGTTCTTGCCGTACCACATCTGTCACATCGGTGCGGGCCATACAAACCCGCCCTAAAGTTTGATTGATATAAAAAATCTGAAAGCGCTTGACCCGAAGATTGCCGTATTCATCCTTCATTTCTACTACAAAATTATAGGCGTCTTTCTTGTCGAGCTGCTTTCTCATATACGTATAGTCAAGCTTGGCCAAATATTCCTCTTGGTTGGCCCCGTCCATAAAGCGGGCGGAAATATTGCGGATTTCCTGCTGGAAAGGGCCCTCGCGGATCATGGTACTTTTCTGGCTCTCCTTTATGGAAATCGGATGATGCCGGTCCTTTAATATATCAATTTCCGTAATAATATCGTAGTCTAATTCCGTAATTTTTAACAGCAGCAGTTCCTTCATCTTCTGCTCGGTGACGTCAAAGGTATAAAAGAAGACGATAATATCCCCAGAATCCGGGTTGAGATAGGTACGAAAGCTTGTACTGCTCCAGAAAATGCTGCCGTCATTGCGTTTACGTAAAAAGTCAAAATGGTAGTCCGTCTTTCCCCCAGTATAATCCCGCAAGACCCCATCCCGGCTGAGAGTCCGTAGGATTTCCTGTCCATAAACTGCGTCCACAGCCGAGGACGCCAGTTTTTCAATGGTCTCCCGGTAGGAATCACCCACTTGAGCAATGGCCACATCCGAAGTGGAAAGATAGCTTTCCATGCGGTCTTGAGTCACATTGAGGCGGCCCTGGATGCTCCCCTCCGCCGAAGAAAGCTCCGCAAAATAGGCAAGCTCCTTTTCAAACATCTCTTTCCCGCGCTCCTGCAAGCGCTTTTCATCGGTGATGTCCACAAATACGCAGTAAAAGTATTCCTCCCCGTCTGCTTCCGTGAACAGCTGGGCCTTGATGGAAATCCATTTAATCACTCCATCCTTACAAATTAAGCGGTTTTCATTGTGGATGGTGTTGCTATTTTTGAGCTGTGCCCGCAGAATATCCGCCATCACAACAAAATCATCGGGATAGATAACCGAAGACATCCGGTTGCCCATGGCCGCAAATTCTTCCCGGGTGTAGCCGAGAAATTCAAACAGGCCGTCGTTGGCGTCGATGACGGAATAGTCACTGTCAAACCGGCAGCGAAACACCGCGCCGGGGATGTTATTATAGATGTGCAGGACCTCTTCCTGGGCCTGCTTTTGTGCCGTGATGTCGATGCAAAGGATATTGATGGCCGGGCGCCCATCTTTGGAGGCGGTTTTTCGTCCCACTTCCTGTACCCACAGGTAAGAGCCGTCCTTCTTTTTAATCCGGTATTCCACCATATATTCGCCGCTGTCCGGATCCGCCGCCGCACTGTCAATGACGCTTTCAACCGCAGCCCAGTCTTCGGGGTGGACGCAGTTGCGAAGCAAACCGCCCACATCCTGCACAAACTCCGCCTCGTCTTCATAGCCCAGATAATCCAGCATCCGCCGGTTGATGTAATAAAAGGGCAGGTCTTTCTCTAAATATCCGCCCATCATGCCGCCGGGAATGGAATCGTTGAGCAGTTCCTGGCGCTGCCGCATCGTATTTTCAATGACCAAAGTGTGGGGATAATGCTCCCCTTGCCGCTGAGTGCTGCTGGCTTCTGCGAAGTGGAAGCTGCGGATCCGCCAATCCCCTTCTTCCCGCACGAGGGTAAAAAAGGCCCGCAAGCGCCAGGTATAGGCCGTGTTTTTAAGCGTCAAATCCGAGGAAATATTGTCTACATCCTTCGCAATTTGCTGTTCGTAGAGGTTGGAAAGAGAAAATGAAAATGGCTCTGGAATCTCATGGATGTCTCTTTCGAGATAAAGGGACATTTCTTCTTTACCTCTGGCAAATTCCTCTTCCCCGGTGCCGACAAACCCCACATCCTCCGACAAAAAGCCCAGGGTCTCCTCCCGGCTGCGCTCGGCGAACCAAGCCCGGCAAAAGGCCTCCAGCGTTTCTTTGGCGGTTCTTTCTTTGATCAATCCGTTCATTCCTTCCATAAACAGCAGCCGCCTTGGCCGCTGGCCTTCGCGCGCGTCAGTGCCAAACTTGTCCGTTTCATCACCGTATCCATGGCAGTTCCCGCGTCCGCGATGACAATACCGGCGGAACAGGACGCGGATATGGCATTTTGTCTGCATCCGCTCAAAAACGCCTGACAAATCTCCCTACCTTTTGCGAGGACAGCGTTTTCATTACGCATCTGTTTGACCACCAACACGAATTCATCGCTGCCATAACGGGCGAGAATGTCGCCGCCGCGGGTGCTCGAGCGAAGGATCTCTCCAAATTGCATCAGCAGGCGGTCCCCCTGGTCGTGGCCGAAGGTATGATTGATGTATTTGAGTTGGTTGATATCAAAAAGGATAACGGCAAAGGGAAGATGTTCCTGTTGCAAGGTTTCCATCACCGAATCAAACCCCCGCCTGTTAAGCAGGCCCGTCAAATAATCCCGGTAGACCTCATCTTGCAGGCGGCGCTCCCGCTCCCTGGAAGCCGTCAGGTCCATCGCGCGGTGCACCCGCTTCCAAAGGCTCTTTTGGTGGTGGGGCTTGGCGGCATAGTCGTCGGCGCCCGCCTCCAGGGCCTGTTCTTCCAAAAGCGGATCCTGTATGCCGGTGGCAATGATGGGAATATGCCGGGAATGTTTTTCCCTCATCATCGCTTCCAGCACCGTCATGCTGCCCTGCTCTGGCAGCGTCATGCTCAAAATCACCGCCGCCATCCGGTGGCCGCAATCGGAGAAGCACTGGCACGCCGCCTTTTGGTCGGGCGCTTCCACCACCTGGTACCGTCCCTCAAAGACCCGTTTTACCTGTTCGCGGTAGGCGGCATCCTCATCGGCCACCAAAAGGACCGGAGCCCCTTGGTCGTACCGTGGCTCGGTTTGTAGGTATTCCTCCTGGACAGACGCCCCATGCTCCTGGAGTAGGGCTTCAAATTGACCGCAAGGCATTGGCCTTGCAAAGTAATACCCCTGGACATAATCACAGCCGATTTCCCGCAGCCGCTCCAGCTGATCGCGGTTTTCCACCCCTTCCGCCACCACGCTCAGGTTCATCCAGCGGGCTAGACTCATAATAAAACGCAAAATTCCCTGGTTAATCGGTTTGGCCGTCTCGCTCTGAATAAATTTCATATCCAGCTTGAGCACATCAATGGGCAGATTATTGAGCATATTGAGGGAAGAATACCCGCTCCCAAAGTCATCCATTTCAATGACGAATCCCACCTCCCGCAGATGGGCCACAGTTTCAATGAGCTGATGGGGATTTTCCGTATAGGCGCTTTCCGTTATTTCCAAATGTAGCCTTGCGGGACTCAGCCCGTGGCGCCGCACCATTTCCAGTAGGAAATCCGGCAGGTCGGTGTTATAAATATCCGCCCGGGATACGTTGACGGATACGCAAAGCGGGTCAAAGCCGCGGTCGTCCCAGTCCCGCAAGGTGGCGCAGGCCTGGTTCCAAACATATTGGTCCAATTGGGTGATAAAGCCGTTTCGCTCAAACAGCGGGATAAACAGCCCTGGCGATTGCATCCCCCATTTTGGATGGTTCCAGCGCACCAGCGCTTCTGCACCGGCCAGCTTATCGTCTTTAATGCGGTATTTGGGCTGCAGATAAATCTCAAACTGGCCTTCTTTGAGGGCGGCCTCCATGCCGTCGGTGATGGCCTGCTCCTGTAAGAGTTTGCTGCGCAGCTCATCGTCATAGGCGGCACAAAATTTGCCGTACTGCCCTTTGATGCTCCGCGCCGCCAGCAGAGCCCTATCGCACATCTTTTCCACCGAAATGGTCCTGTCTACGATCTCATAAATGCCCCATTTCATCATGATGTTTTTGGCGCTGGAGAGGGAGTTGATCTGCTCACTGGCCTGGATAAACAGGCTGTCGGTATATGTTTCTCTATGTTCCAATAGACAGATAAACTGATCCGCGTTAAAGCGTCCGCAAATTCCTTTATCGCCCACCTTTTTTATGTAGAGCTCCGCCACAATGCGCAGTAGTTGATCGCCCGCCGGCATACCGAAAATATCGTTAATCAGCTTAAAATTATCAATGTTGGAACAGATGATGTCATAGGAGCGGTTGGGGTTGCGCAATAAGATCTCTTTGACCCGTTGATAAAAGAATTCCTTGGTAAAAAGGCCTGTCAACCGGTCATACTGGACCTGATGCATCATTGCGGCAGTCTCCCGCAGGTTGATGATACTGGCCACCCGGTGCAAAATCACCTGGGGTTTATAGGGCTTGGCCACAAAATCGGAGGCTCCGTGAGAAAGCGCGGCCACTTCATCCGATTCTCCATCGCTTTGGGTGGTGACGATGACAGGGATCGCGGAGAGGGCCTTGTCCGCCTTGACAATGGACAAAAAGGTATATCCATCCATAATCGGCATCATGATATCCAACAGGATCAGGGAAATTTGATCTCCATTTTCTTTGAGTACCGACAGGGCCGCCTGTCCATTTTCCGCCTGCAACACCTGATACTGGCCCGACAAAATCTCACACAGCATGGTCCGATTGATCACATTATCTTCGACAACCAGTATTTTTCTTTGTGAAAGCATAGCTTCACCCCTCATATCCGCGCGTGTTTCAGCCATAGACCCAGCGTTAAATAGACTCGCAGCGAGAGCCCTGCATCGCGTTTTTAATATATTTTATCTAAAAGAAATCGTATTTCCGACTTTAAATTCGTATGGTATTCATTCTATCATAGAAAAAGGGGGGGCGCAATCATTTTACCTGTGTGATACATTTCATACAAAAACGGGCGATATCTGCCATATCGCCCGAAATTTTACGATTTGTTGGGAGCAAAGACGGTATATCCGTTTTTCCCCTGTTTTTTAGTCTGGTAGAGGGCGTCGTCGGCCTTGCGGTACAGCGCTCAAAGTCCCTTCCCGATTCCGGGACCAGTGCCACGCCGATGCTGGTGGAAACATGCCAGGCCCCGGCCTCCGTGTTGACCTCTCTGCACAAGACGCTGGACAGCAGCCTTGCCTTTTCTTCCGCTGTTTCCCTATTTGGCACGGACATAAACGCGATAAACTCATCACCGCCAATGCGTCCGATGACATCCTCTTTCCGGAACTGTGATTGGAGCGTCTTCGCAAAGCTGATCAGCACCTCGTCGCCGGCGGCATGCCCTAAGTTGTCGTTTGCCTCCTTGAAATTGTCGATGTCCAGAATGAAAAAGGCGAAAGAGGTATGGGGGTGGCGGTCCAGCATCTCGCGGATATGCTCCTGGGTGGCCACCTTATTGTAAAGACCCGTCAGGGAGTCCTTTTGCATTTGCTCGTACATATAGAGCTCCCGACGCTTTTCCGCATCAATATTCTGGCGATAGACCATCATGCGCACGGAATCGTCCTCGCTCCAGTAAAAGATTTGGGTGGTAATTCTCATCCAATAGTAAGCGGCGCCGTCATTGGTAATCATGAAATCATACCGCAGATGATCCCGCCCCTCGGCAAAGGATTGCAAAACATTCTTGGATGAAAAGGTGTCCAGATAGCCTTGGCGGTGCTCCTCCTTGATCTGCTTTTGGGCAATTACCTGCAGCGCCTCATCATAGGGGATATTGGACGGCGCGCCCAAGCTCTCAAAATACGCTTGGGTGGCCTCGCTGGCCGCCCGGTTGTGGGAAATATCAATTTCATAGATATTTTCATAGAGCTGTTCAGTGGCTTTTTGGAAAATGCTTTGATGCGCCTGTTCCTGGGCAACGGTTAGCTCAATAATACGCCGGTTATACCGCCGGATAACGCTGGTGATGGTGACAAGCACCAGTAGAATTGTCCCGATGACAATCAGCACTTCCCTCAACAGCTGCTTCGCCAGCTTTTGATTGAGCGCGGTGGCGTCGTTTTCTACAATGAGGTGCCACCCCAGATTGTCGACGTAGCGGCTGACGACAAAACCGCTCCCCATTTGTCCATCATACCACAGGTATTGCGGCTGGTCTTGGACAGTTAAAATCTCGTTTTTGAGCTGAGAAAAGGAGCAGATGTCGAAGAGATTGACCGTTCCCTCAAAGCCGGTGCGGTCGGTGGCAATTTCCACATCACCCGCTTTGTCCACCAAATACGCCTTGACCCCTGAGTGCTCCTCATAGCTTTGCAGCAGCGCCTGCAGCGTATTGACGCGAAAACCCACGCCTACAATGCCGATGGTGGCGCCCTCTTCATCCCGAATCCGGCAGTTGATGAAGACGGTCACTTCATTGCCGGCGCCCTCCACCTGATCGTTGTCGATAACAATGTTATATTCCTCTTCCCCCGCCAAAAAATCATAGAACCAGCCGTTTTCAGGATCTCCCTCCTCCAACGTGCGGTCGAGTCCGTTAAAATAATAATAGCGCTTTGTCTGGACAGAGGCTAAAAAAACAGAGTCATAGCTGTATTTTTCACGGTAGGCGTTCAGATAAACCCGCATGGTATCAATGAATTCCTGATCCTCTAGATGCTGCTGTTCCCCCAGTAAAAAACTTTTGAGTAGGCTGTCGTTGGCCATGGTCAGAGAAATGTTGATGGGTTTTGTAAAAATGGAATCAATTTGATGATAAATACCCTCAGAGGTCAGGGTGGATACTCGTTCCATATCTTCCCGGAAAATGCCCTGGTTGGACTGATAACCGATCCAGGCAGTGATCACAAATCCGATGATGATCACGGTGCAAACCAGAAAGTTTGTACGCAAAAGCACATTCTTTTTCACGCTGTGACACCTCTCTCCAATTGCTGGCGGAGTGCGCGCTCCGACGCAAGGGCTCCCGAATGGAGCTTTACGGAAATATCGCGTTCAGATTCGAAACGGATCGCTGAAATTTCCTCATTGTCTAAACGCTTTTTCTTAGATTTCCATTATAACAAGCTTGGCGACCTTTTACAAACTAATTTCTAGAAAGAATATATCCATAATCAAACCGGCAACTGAGTGATTCACAGCTGCCGGTTTTTATTTACCCTTATGATGGCTTTCCTTTCCTATCTTTTAAATAATCAACATTGCATCGCCGAAGCTAAAGAAGCGGTACCTTTCCTCCACCGCCGTCCGGTAAGCGTTCATGACATGCTCATAGCCCGCAAAGGCGGAAACCAGCATGATAAGGGTGCTTTCCGGCAGGTGGAAATTGGTGATAAGGCCGTCGATAGCCTTGAAGGTATAGCCGGGATAGATAAAGATGTCCGTGCTCCCCGAGCATTCTTTAAATTCCCCATATTTTTGCGCCACCGATTCCAGTGTCCGGCAGCTGGTGGTGCCCACTGCGATCACCCGGTTGCCGGTTTTCTTTGCCTCCCGGATGAGCGCAGCGGTTTCCTCTGGCATGAAATACCGCTCCGCGTGCATCTTGTGCTCCTCCACATTTTCCACCTTAACCGGACGGAAGGTGCCCAGCCCCACGTGGAGGGTGACATAACCGATCTTGACCCCCATTTCGGTGAGCTTTTGCATCAGCTCCTTGGTGAAATGCAGCCCCGCGGTGGGCGCGGCGGCGGAACCCACCTCCTTGGAATAGACCGTTTGATAGCGCTCCTTGTCCTGGAGCTTTTCCTTAATATAAGGAGGCAGGGGCATCTGCCCGATCTGGTCGATGACGTCGTAAAAATTGCCCTCATGGGTAAAGCGGATAAGGCGGTTACCGCCGTCAAGGACCTCTTCGATCTCGCCCCGGAGCATTCCCTCCCCAAAAAGGAGCACATGGCCGGGCTTTGCCTTTTTGCCAGGGCGCACCAGCACTTCCCAGAGATCTATCTCCTTTTGCTCGAGGAGCACCACCTCGATCACGGCGTCGGTGTCCTCCCGGGCGCCGTAGAGGCGGGCGGGCAGCACACGGGAATCGTTGACGATGAGCACATCCCCCGCCCTTAAGAGATCGGGAAGGTCATAGAAATGGTGGTGGGATATTTCCCCGCTTGTCCGACCGAGCTGCAACAGACGGGAATGGTCTCGGGGCTCGAGGGGTGTCTGGGCGATAAGCTCCTGTGGGAGATCAAAAAAGAAGTCCGATTTTTTCATAGATTTATCCTCTTTGAACAAATTGAATTTATTTCGCACAAATTGTTTGACATCATTTTGTGCAGATGGTAATATAGATAAAAAGAATAACACGAAAGATAGAGGTGCGGCTTTAAAAAGTATGTGATACGAGACTGCCAAGGTCGTTTGAGTGCTCACAGAAAGGTAAAGCTGCCGAAGGCGGACGGCGACGGCGGTTGTCTGACCTGGTTGTTCAGTCGAATAGGCTGGCGACTGTCATCAGTATGATGGAGAGCTATCGTTTCTTTTCCAGAAATCTTTTTGAAAAAGAGCGTCAATGTCTCTATTATATTGTATTAGAAGCCGGTTTTCAACCGGTTTTTTTCATATCCTAAAGGAATCACTATTCAGGTTGGAAGGAGTCTTATTCATTATGAAACAGTATCGCGTTGGAATCGTAGGCGCCACGGGAATGGTGGGCCAGAGGTTCGTCACGTTAATGGAAAACCATCCCTGGTTTTCCCTCAAAGTATTGGCCGCATCCCCCCGCTCGGCCGGCAAAACCTATGAAGAAGCGGTGGGAGACCGCTGGGCGATGACCACCCCCATGCCGGAAGAAGTCAAACAAATGGTGGTTCTTGACGCCTCCCACGTGGAGGAGGTCGCCTCCCAGGTGGATTTCATCTTCTGCGCCGTGGACATGAAAAAGGACGAAATCCGGGCCCTGGAGGAAGCATACGCCAAGGCCGAATGTCCGGTGGTATCCAATAACTCGGCCCACCGCGCTACCCCCGACGTCCCCATGGTCATCCCGGAGATCAACGACGCTCATTTGGAGGTCATTCCCGCCCAGCGCAAACGCCTGGGCACCAAGCGGGGCTTCATCGCCGTCAAGTCCAACTGCTCTTTGCAAAGCTATGTCCCCGCCCTGCATCCTTTGATGGAATTTGGCATCACCAAATCCCTCGTCTGCACCTATCAGGCCATTTCCGGCGCGGGCAAGACCTTCGAGCGCTGGCCCGAGATGATCGACAACGTCATTCCCTACATCGGCGGCGAGGAAGAGAAGAGCGAGCAGGAGCCTTTAAAAATCTGGGGCAAGGTGGAAGACGGCAAGATCGTCCCCGCCTCCTCCCCCGCCATCACGGCCCAGTGCATCCGGGTGCCGGTTTCCGACGGGCATCTGGCCGCTTGCTTTGTCAGCTTTAAAAACAAACCCTCCATCGAGGAAATCAAGGAAAAATGGGCGAATTTCGCTGGCGCTCCCCAGGCCCTTTCCCTCCCCCACGCGCCCAAACAGTTCCTCCACTACTTTGAGGAGCCCGACCGGCCCCAGACCAAGTCTGAACGCAATCTGGAGGGCGGTATGGCCGTCTCCATCGGCCGTCTGCGGGAAGACACCCAATATGACTACAAATTTGTTTGCATATCCCACAACACGCTGCGCGGCGCTGCCGGCGGCGGGGTGCTGCTGGCGGAGCTACTGGCGGCCAAGGGATATTTTGATTAGAAAACGGATACATATGAAGCATAAGAATGCTGCGCTTTGATTTTTTAGAGCCGACGGCGCAGCGGCAGATAGGAGACAATTACCATGAAAAAAACAGTATTTACCGGCGCTGGCGTCGCCATCGTCACCCCCATGAACGCGGACGAATCCATTAACTACGACCTTTTGGGCAAACTGATCGACTTCCAGATTGAGAACGGCACCGACGCCATCGTCATCTGCGGCACCACGGGCGAGTCCTCCACTATGACCGACGAGGAGCATGTGGAGTGCATCCGCTACGCCGTAGAAAGAACCGCGGGCCGTGTCCCCGTGGTGGCGGGCGCCGGCAGCAACCACACCTCCTACGCTCTGTGGATGAGTAAGCAGGCCAAAGCGGTGGGCGCCGACGCGCTGCTCCACGTCACCCCCTACTACAACAAGACCTCCCAGCTGGGCCTCATCAGACACTTTACCACCCTGGCCGACGCCACCGATCTGCCGGTCATCCTCTATAACGTGCCCAGCCGCACCGGCTGCAACATCGCTCCCGCCACCTACAAGGAGCTCGCCAAGCATCCCAATATCGTCGCCACCAAGGAGGCCAGCGGCAACCTGTCCGCCATCCTGGAGACCAAGTACCTGTGCGGCGAGGATTTGGATGTCTACTCGGGCAACGACGACCAGATCGTTCCCATCCTCTCCTTGGGCGGCAAAGGCGTCATCTCGGTTCTCTCCAATGTCATGCCAAAAGAGACCCATGACATCTGCCAGCTCTTCTTCGACGGCAAGGTAGCGGAAAGCGCAGCCCTCCAGACCAAGCTCTTTGGCCTCATCAGCGCTCTGTTCTGCGACGTCAACCCCATCCCGGTCAAGGAGGCCATGAGCCTGATTGGCTATCCATGCGGCCAGTGCCGCCTGCCGTTGGTGGGACTGAGCGACGCGAATATCGCGCGGCTGAAAGCGGAAATGGAGAAATGCGGCCTGATCAAATAGAAAGAGTCAGATAAAAGGGGAAGTTCAAACGATGAAACAGATCATTCTCTCGGGATGCAACGGCAAAATGGGCCACGTCATCTCCAACATTGTGGCGGGGCGGGACGACTGCACCATTGTGGCCGGTATTGATATCAACACCCAGCGCCATTTCGACTATCCGGTCTTCGCCAAACCCTCCGACTACGCCGGCGGAGCCGATGTGATCATCGACTTCTCCCACCCGTCGGTCCTCACCCCCCTGCTCGCCTTTTCCAAGGAGCGTGGCATCCCGGTGGTGCTGGCCACCACCGGATACAGCAAGGCCCAGATCGAGGAAATCCACGCGGCGGCGAAAGGTACGCCGGTGTTTTTCACCGCCAACATGTCGCTGGGCATCAATTTGATGGTGGAGCTCGCAAAAAAGGCGGCCGGTGTCCTGGGCGACTCCTTTGACATCGAAATCATCGAGAAACACCACAACCAGAAGATCGACGCGCCCAGCGGCACCGCCCTGATGATCGCCGACGCGGTCTCCGGGGTGCTCGACGAGAAGCCCCAGTATGTCTACGACCGGCACAGCCAGCGCAAAAAACGGGATAAAAACGAGATTGGCATCCACGCGGTGCGGGGCGGCACCATTGTGGGGGAACACGACATCATGTTCGCCGGCCGGGATGAAATCCTGACCATCTCCCACACGGCCATGTCCAAGGAGGTTTTCGCCTCCGGTGCGGTCAACGCCGCCGTCTTCATGTGCGGCAAAACGGCGGGCCTTTACAACATGAAGGATATGGTGTAAAGTAAGGCTGTAAGGCTGATCTTACCCACAATTAAAGGAGGATGATCCTATGAACGGCGTGCAGCAGATTTCCACGGTCCACGATATTGCCCTCATTACCTTTAATAAGGCGCCGGCAAAGCTGGACTTTATCTCCCATATTTTCACCGCCTTTTCCGAGGGCGGCATCAACATCGACATGATTTCCCAGACGCCTCCCCAGGGGGAGTTTGTCAACCTCTCCTTCACGGTGGAGGGAGACAGTCTGGCCTCTGCCCTGGCTATCATCGCCAAGCTGCGGGAGGATTATCCCTCCATTAAGCCCATGGTCAGCAGCGGCAACTGCAAAATCTCCCTGTTCGGGGAGGAGATGCGGGAGCAGCCCGGTGTCGCGGCCTCAGCCATCGCCGCAGTCGCCAAGGCCCAGACCGAGATCCTCGTCATCACCACTTCGGAGATCGACATCTCCTTCCTCTTTACAGAGGCAAACTATCATGACGCTTTGGTTTCCTTGGAGGAAACCTTCGGCATCAAGGCGTAACAGCAGCTTCATAAGCAAACCCCGCACGGAAATACTCCGTGCGGGGTTTTTCTATGCGCTTTTATTCTTGACCGCTCCCCTGCCCTTCCAGCAGCTCCTTTAAGGGCGCGTAATAGTGGTAGGAGAAGCTGAGCCTGTCGTAATCGAAACGCCGTTCTAAGACGTCCCAGGACGCTCTGAGGGCATCGAGCCCCTCGTTATAATAGGTGTTGACGTCCTCTAAGTCGTGGCTGCCCGGCTTTTGCAGCTCTGCGATGTTGACGACCTGTTTTTCATATTTTCTCGCCAGCTCCACTTCCGTCTCAATCTGTCCGTATTCGTCGGAACGGCGGTAGTTCATGATGGCCACGCCGTCGCACCCCTCGGCAATGAGCCGTCCGAGCTGGGGCTCGGAGTACTTCTCATAAAACCAGGGGATGCACAGGAGCATGGGAATCTTTTCCTTCCGCGCCGCCTGGTAGGCCTCCACCATACCGTCCACATACTGGGTGAAAAGAACCTCCTTATCCTCATCGGAGGCGCCTTTCCACTCCTCTAGGAGGTAGGGTTCCACATCCAGCATAAGCCCAGCAAACCGGCGGTCCTTGCCAGCGGCTTTATTGTAATGAGCCACCTGCTCGATAACGGCGCGCACCGACGCACCGTCCTTCTCCCTGCCCCATGCGGAGTCCCCGGCGAGATAGTAAACTGCGATTCCCTTTTGGCTGAGGTCGGAAAGGAAGGTCTCCGTGTCCTTGCTCTCCATCTGGTCGCTGCTTAGCGCCTGATAGACGGTGTCGATCTCCATCTGGGAGAGGATGGAAAGAAAATCCTCCCGCTCATCCGCTTTCACGGCCTCGTCGTCCCACGAAAAGAGACTGTAATGGCTCTGGGGCGGGGTTTCCTCCTGCCGTAAATAAAAGAAGAGTCCCACCCCCACGATCACAATCACGAGGACGGCCAAAACCGCCCACATCCATTTTTTGTTGTTCATACGGCCCTCCGCCTACTTCTTCTCTGTTGCTTGATCCACCAGCCGCCGGACCTGCTCATAGGGCATGGGCTGGAAGAACAGATACCCTTGTGCCACATCGCACTGCACCTGTTCAAGCAGCTGCTTCTGCTCTTGGGTTTCAATGCCCTCGCAGGTGACTTTCACGCCGATGCTGTGGCACAATTCCACAATGCCCTGGATGACCGACTGGGTCTTAGCGCTTTCCATGTCGCTCACCAGCTCCCGGTCCAGCTTAACGGCGTCGAGTTGACACCGCTGCAAATCCACAAAGGAGGCTGCGCCGCTGCCGAAGTTATCGAGCGTCACGGTGAAGCCGTCTTCCTTGAGCTCCGCGATTTTAGCGATGATCTCTTCCTTATTTTCCGCCGTGATGCTCTCGGTGATCTCCACTTCCAATAGCTCCGCGGGGACCCGATATTCCTGTACAATCTTCCGAAGCTCGGTTACAAAATCCAGCCGGTAAAAGCTATCCCTGGAAAAGTTGCAGGAAACGTACAAGAGTGAAAGTCCCTCGTCCATACGCTGGCGGAGTATGCGGCATACAATGGCAAAGAGGGTAAAATCCAACTTGGACAGCAGATTGTTCTGGGCCAAAAGCGGCAGGAAGCTCCCCGGGAACAGCAGCCCCTTTTTCTTGCTCTGCCACCGTGCCAGGGCCTCAAAGCCCACAATCTGTCCGCTCCTTACCTCTACTTTTGGCTGGAAGTGGGCGATAAATTCATTGTTTTCAAATGCGGCCCGGGCTTCCCGCCCAAATTCCCGGTCGCTGCCGCTCATCCGGGAGATCACGTCGTCGTAAATGGCGTAGCGCAGCTGGTTTTTCTGGGCAAAGCGCTTGGCCTGCACCCCATAGTAAATGGTCTGGTTCATGTCTCGATCGTTGTAGGCCAAGAAGTAGATACCGTGGATGAGTCTGGCCTTATATTCCCGTCCCTCGTCCTTGAGCATCTGCGCCACCTCGTCGTCGATGGCCTGGAGACGGTCCAGTAGCCTCTGTTTTGAGATATACTGCAAAATTAAGATAAAATTGCCCCCGGATATCCTACAAAACATCTCCAAATCGCTGATATGATTGTCGATGATATAGGACATGCGCTCCAAAAGGAAATTTCGTTCCTCGTAGCCGTAGACTTCCCGGATGTCGATGAAGTTTTCGATGGCCAAATCCACCGTGCAATAGCTACACCGGTTTTCATCGCTGATAAGGACATTGTAATCCTTTTGCATCTTGAGGCTGTTGCCGAACTTATACCCGGTCATGCGGTCGGCATAGATGGCGTTGCGCAGCTTCCGGCGGTTTTTGCGCAATAAAATGCTCAGGATGACGGCTGCAACAATTCCCACCGCCGCCAGGACAACGCAAAGGATGAGCATCCATTTGGTGTTGGGTGGCTTTTGCCGGGAAAGGTTGGACAGAAGGATATCCTCCCGCTGTATGGCGCTTAACGTATCAAAGCCCTCTAAAATCCGCGCCTTGACCGCTTCGTCCATAATTGGAGTAAAGGCAAAGCGGACGGCCTCCGCTCCTTCCTTGTCGGGGAAGGAGAAATACACGGGTCCGTAAGTGAGCCCATAGCGCTCGGCGGAAAAGTCGGTGAGCTGATAGTCGGAGAGCATCTCCGCTTGTAAATTTTTGACATAATATTCCCGGTCATGGCTTGGCTTTAAATACACAAACTCAATGCCAGTTTCCTCTCCGATTTTCCGGAGCAAGTCGGGCATAACACCTGCAAACTGCTGGGCATCCTGGTCGTAATACTCGATGGGATAGTGATCGGCGTTGCCCGCCACATAGATGGTCTCCGCCGGCGCCTCCTCGGCCCATGCAAAAAAGCCGCTCATCACTAGCACCACCGCGAAGAACGCCACCATTAGGCGTATCGTTTTTTTCTTCATCTCTTCCCCTCCCTTCGATTAAAGCTCGATGCTCATCTTCTGCCGTTTAATTCTGCCCCACTGATGCTTGCCTCGCTTGTATCCGATGAAGGCCGTCATCCGCACGAAGGCCAAAATCAACCGCAGCCCGGCGTTTTCAAACAGGCACAGTCCCACCACCTTGACCACATCGCTCAAACAGAGCGTTAAGTTCTGGGTGTGGATGCGGGCAAAAAAGGCCGTCAGGGACAAAAGCGCGCCAAATCCCGCGTAGATGAGGAAAAACAAAATCATAAACGGGACGTTGATGAGATTAAACGCAAAGGCCAGCAGGATGGTGGCCAGGCCGAACAGCTCGATAAAGGGAGAAAACAGCTCATACAGCAGAAAATAGGTGTAGGAGAGTACGCTCACCACTCCGAATTTGGTGTTGGCAAAGAGCTTTCTGTGCTTCCACAGGCTCTGGAAGAGCCCCAGGTGCCAACGCTTGCGCTGCTTCATCAGATCCCGCAGGGAAGTGGGCGCTTGGCTCCAGCAGATGGCCTCCGACGCGTAGCGGATGGAATAGGGGATGTTGTGAGCCCGGCAGAACAGGTGAAGTTTGACTACCAGCTCCATATCCTCGCCCATGGTGGAGTGGTCATATCCGCCTGCCGCGATGACCAGTTCCTTTTTAAACAGGCCGAATGCGCCGGAAATGATGAGGTTGGCGTTAAATTGGTCCAAAAAGATGCGGGACGCCAGAAAAGAGCGGTCATACTCCAAAATCTGCATACAGACGAGAGGATTGCTGGGTAGCTTATAGTTGACAACCTTGCCGTTTTTGATGGTGACGCCGTTGGAGATTTTGACCAGCCCTCCACATGCGATGACGTTTTCGTCTTCCATCACCGGCCGAATAATGTTTTCCAACGCGTCGTCTTGGAGCATTGAGTCGGCGTCCATGCAGATAAAATAAGGGTATTTGGAGACGTTAATGCCCATATTGAGGCTGTCGGCCTTGCCGCCGTTTTTCTTCCTGACCAGGGTGATGGGGATATTGCCCCGGTAAGTCTGGTAAAAAAACTCCTCCGGCTGGCAGGGAATTTGCTTATGTACCGGATGGTCGATGGGGTGCATATGAAAGTAGTCGATAAGCACCTGGGAGGTGTTGTCCTGGGAGCCGTCGTCCACCACGATGATCTCAAAGAGCTTATATTGGGACTGCAATAGGGAGATAACGGTATCGACCACCGTGATCTCCTCATTGTAGGCGGGTACGATGATGGAAATGGGCAGATAATAGTCGTGCTTGAGCTCGTTGTGAAGCTGCCGCATCTGGAACTGTTTATAGAGCACCGAAGTGCCCACTGTCACCGAAAGGAAGAGAAAGGTGGAGTAAACGAGGAGGTATAGGATAAAAAAGACGTTGACGTAGTCGAGAAACACCTTAACAATTTCGGTCAAACCAGCTCCGCCTCCTTTTGGGCTTGTTCTTTAATTTCATGCTGCTGCTCATGGAAAAGCAGCATTTCGCGGGCGTACCGGTCCTGCCCGTTAAAAACGGAGGCCAGCATGTTGAAGTCCGCATCCAGGCTTTTGAGGCTGTCCGCCGCGTTATAGCGGACATACCAGTTGGCGCTGAGTAACGCTTTTCTCAGCACCAGAATAGTCTGCTCCCCCGGATAGGCCCGGATGGCGGTCGCCGCGATGGCCGCGATTTCCCAATCCCGACTGTCTTCCCGCTCCAAAAAGCCGGCAAGAACCTCGGCCACCGGTGGGTAGGGGTGCCTCCAAAAGTAACGGATGAGCGCGATTTTGAGTTCCTTGTCCGTCCGCTCATTGGCAAGCATTTCATAAAAGGGTTCCCGGAAATCACTGCTCACCGCGCGGATATAGTTGAGGAAGGGGATCTGCAATTCCAAATGAAACTCGTGAAAATGCTTCCACAAAAGAGCGGCCAACTCCTGCCGGTCCCCCGCAAAGGAGAGCAGTCCGTCAGTGATGAGCTTTTCATGGTGGAAGACATTGTTTTCGTCGATGAGGCGCAGCGCCAGCAGTACATTGTCAGCATCCCCAAACCGGTAGAGGGCTTTGAGGGCATTTTCCCGGCAGTAGGCGGACTTATCGACGATGAGCTCCATCATGAAGTCGATGATGGGGTCCTCGTGCACCCAGCGGCAGACGCTGAAATCCGCCATGACAAAGGCGAAATAGGCTTGTTTGATGTCCTCTTCCTTCCGGTAGGACGCCACCAAATCCGAAAACATGGGCCGGGATTTGAGGAGGTAGCGTTCCACAAGCGCGGGCTCCTCCTCCCGCTTTTCGGTGATGACCGAATGAAAAGCGCGGAGAAAATGAATTCGTCTCAGGCGCTTTCCCAGGCGCTGCTGAATCTCCTGGTGCATTTCATCAGAGTAGCTTAGGCACTCCAATTGACTGTCCACCAGCGCGGAAATCTGATTGATATATTTTTGGAGGCTGCGGTTTTCATATCGGCGGTAGAGAATGAGCAGACAATTAAAGACGAGCATACAGACGCATACGGCAATATACAGATAGCAAACTACTTCTGTACGAAAAATCATACGCCTGCACTCCTTTCCTTGCCTAATTCCCGGCCGCATCCTCTCGCCAAAGCTTTTGCATTATATAGTAGGAAGATTTGAGCCGCTCATGATAAGTCACCCGGCTCCCCCACCCTTTGAGCGGGTAGGATACCATGGCGATGCGCTCTGTGCTGTCCGCCGAACCTACGCCGACATACATTTCTTTGATTTTCATGTTTTCCACGCCGTAATGGGCGTAGTAATCGTCGTGAATCATCATCTCGGAGGGATTGGAGAAATTGAGTAGCTGCCAGGGGATTTTCAGCTCGATATCGTCCCCCTGCTCCCCGCCAAAGCAGAAATCGGCCAGGGAGTCAAAGTCGGGGGAATCAGGGTTGGCGTTGCCGTAACAAAGCTTTCCCGTCTCGAAGAGTTCGGCGTGCGAACCCGCATTGAGCTCCTCGTCCGCATCCATGAAAAACGTCTGCAAAATCAGTTGAATGGGCTCAAACACCGGTGAGTTGCGGTCGGGCACGTTTTCGGCGAAATAGGGGTTTTTATGCTCAATTTCAATGCCATACATGGCGCGCAGTACATTGTACCGCTCCTGGACAAAAATCCGGCTCTCCTCCTTGCCGTCGATGGCGATGACAAAGTCGGCCTCCCGCTGGAACTTGGCGTCTAGGTTTTCGCAGTAGTTGCTACCGGACTTGGGCGTCAGATCGATGGGCAGATAGAGCTTCTCCCCCTTGGAAAAGCCGTCCCGGTGGATACGAAAATAGAGGAACTTTTCATCGTACTTTATGGACAACGTAGTGCCCTCCCGCTGGAGCACCACGTCCTCCTCCGACCACTCGGAAACATCGCCGTCCACGTAACAGACGCTTTTTTCCTTGCCCGGGTCAAAGGACAAAAGTCCAAAGTACTGCTCGTTGGTCTGGTAGTCGCTCCAGAAAGGAGTCTTGGTCAGGTCCACCGCGTGCATAGTGTTCCAGGTGCGCTTAAACCACTCGTCCTGCCAGGTGAAGATAATGGAGCCGGCGCACCCGGCGTTTTTAATGTCGTGGTAGGAGTCAATGAGCGCTTGCCCCTGGTCCTTCTCCGACATATGCCCCTGGGAGCGGCCGGTGTTGACGTCGAGCTGGGCGATACCGCGGGAAGTAGGGACGCCGAACTCGGAGATGACCACAGGAATACTGTGATGGGCGTTGACCATCTTGAGATAGGCCGCATAAGTGTTAATCTGTCCCGTCTCATCGGCATAGATGGAGGGGTCAGCCATATAGTTGAGATAATCCGGGTAATAGGGGTAAATGTGATAGGACGCGAAGGTGCCGCCGATGAATGCGGGCTCCATCTTAATATGCTCCACATCCACCTTGGCACTTTTTTTGAAGTATTTGGTTATGCGCTCGGGGTAATCAAACGGGTCGGTGGTGGGCCAGTTGGAGAAGGCCACCAGCCGCTGCTGTTTATACCGCCCGCTTTCGTAGGAGACGATGTTGTCCCCCAGCCGGGCCAAAAAGGCTTCAAAGGGGCTGGCATCCTTGGTGGTACTCATATAGGCGCCGGTATAGCTGTTCCAGTCCTCCCGCATGTGATTGGTATAGGCCACGGTGACGTCTTCCCACTCCACGCCCAGGATGTAGCCGATGACCCAGGGGGAGATATCCCTCGTATAGCTGCCGCTGCCAAGGCCCCGCCCCACTTCCAGCTTCCGCTTGCCGTGCAGGACGTCCACCAGGGTGCGGGAATCGTCTAAGAGAGTTTGCAGGAAACTGTCGTCATAGGCGTCCACGTGGGAATTGTGGACGTAGTCGTTCACCCACAGGCCGTGGATGACATAGAGCGGATCGTCGTTGCCGGTATTGTATTCGTAGACCGCCTCATAGAAGGAGGGCGACAGGATCGTATAGACGCGGATGGTGTTGGCGCCCATGTCCTTGATCATGCCAAACCAACGCAGATAGGTCTCCTTGTCGATGGCGTAATCGGTGGCAAAGTGCCCGGGGATGCCGGAGCCCATATCCACTCCTTTGATTTCAAATGGCTCGTATCCATTCCCCTGATCCAGATAGATTTGTTTTCCCTCGGTCTTGGTAAAGGAAACCACCGGCGCGCCGGGGTCGGTGTCGATATAAACGCCCATGTGGTAAAAGAAATAATCTCCAAGGAACAAAAGAAGAAAGAGGGTGACGCAAACAATGATAAACTTTTTCATCGCTGATCCCCTCCTTTTTCTCAATGGTTAAATTTCTTATTCTTGGAATCGTGGCTATACTGGTAGAGCGTCTCGATGTTTTCATCCATCCAATCCCCCCGCTTTTTTAGGAAACCCTTGAGCTGGGAGACCGCTTCATCATAGCTAGTTAGATTGCGTCCCACCGGCTTGAGAACGCTCCATCGATTCATTTGTTCAGGATCAAAGGTGTAGCCCCAAATGGAAAAATTGCGCTCCACCGCGGGGCCCAGATACTCGATGGTACCGTCGATATACTGCATCAGGTTTTCCTCGCTGAGCAGGCCCTTTCGCAGCTCATGATAGCGCATCACCACCCGGTCGATAAAGCCTTTGTCCTTGGTGAGCATAAAGTACCAGATGCGGTTTTGCAAAACAAAGCCGGTACCGTCGTGGACTTCCTCCACATAGTTGTCGCAGGCATTATTAAAGTCCCATACCGGCCCGATATGAAACTTGCCCCGGACATCCTTGTAATAATAGGTGGAAAAAAGGCCGGCGTCGTAATTTTGGAAAAACTCGTTGATGATAAAGTAGTCCACAAAGGAATCCACGTCGGCAAAGGTCTCGTAACCGTATTGGTCGCTGTCGTAGTCGTAGGAATACAGCGCCTTTTCCATGGCGCTAAAGTCCTTCTCGATGTATTTTACAAGCTCCGGTGTCAGATGGGACGTCCCCGGATATTCGATGTTGAAGACATAGCGGGTTTGTTCCGTATTTTCCGCCATCCAGTGGGTATATTTGGTGAAGTTATTGAGCTCATTCTCCGGAACATCGCCCCGGTCGGCCCGGATGATGTAGCTGGTGAAGGGGTTGCCATCCTTATATTTGGAGATGTCCACCCGGTCTTCCCCCTGGGCAATCTGTTCCATCAAAAGATAGACCCCCTGGTACTCCCCGTTGACAATCAATTCGCAAAAGCGCACCCGGGGCGCGTACTCCATCATCTCGCCGGAGATGTTCATGCACAGATAGTTGCGGATGAGGGTCTTATCCAGAAAGGGCCCGTTGAGTATCCAGTTGTCGTGCTTTGGCATTCCCAACATCTCTTCGCCCTTTTCATTGCCATCCTTATCGGTGAGCTTGACGAGGTAGGACTTCTTGTCAAAATGGAGCGAGGTGTTGCCCCTATATTTGATATTGGCAAAGGTAGAAATCTTGGGCTCATCCGTCAGGCGGTTTTCGCTCGTCCCGTTGTCAAAAACCTGGAGGGTACTTTGCGCGAATGCCTTTTCCCGCTGCATGCCCGGGATGGCCGCCCCCTGGGTGTCCAGGGTGAGAAGGGGCAGGTGGGTCGTGATGTCCTCCCCCGTCTCCAGAGACAATTCCGTGGCTTTAGGCGCCTCCCGGTGCTGGTGATACCGCTGCTTATCAGGTAGGAACTTGGAAAAGGGAAAAAACAGCACCACCACAACGCACACAAGGCCCGCCAGTGTTGCAACCTTATATTTCATATTGCGCTTCCTTTATCCGTTGATATCGTCGTTTTGAGAGACGATGTTGACGCACTCCACCCCGTCGATACCGTAGATGGCCTCAGTGATGCTCTTGCCCTCCCTGGCCGCCTTGGACAGGGTGCGGGAGGAAAGTTCATAGATAAATTCCACCGTTTCCTGGGAGGTGTTCATCACCCGCAGGTTGGCCTTGGCCTTAAAATAGGAGAAGACCACCGACTCAATATTGCGCTCCTGGTTCTTGTCGGCCCGGATGATGAGGAGCTTGCGGTTGTCGTTTTTGATGCGCCCCAAAAGGAGCAGCAACACAAACAGAGCGATGGTGCTCACCGCCGCGATGGCATAGTCCCCGATGCCGCAACAGATGCCCACCACGATGGTCCAAAAGATGTAAACGGTGTCCCGGGAATCCTTAATGGCGGTGCGAAAACGGACAATAGAAAGAGCACCGACCATGCCGAGAGAAAGAGCAATGTTGTTGCCGATGACGGTCATGACCGTGGTGGTCAGAACGGTGAGCATCACCAGTGACACATTGAATTTCTGGCTGTAAATGGTCCCCGCGTGGGTGGTCCAGTAAGACAGGAAGATGGCCATGCCAATGACGATGGACACCAAAATGTGGATGACAATCTCCTGCATATCCAGCGCCCTTCCCTGGGCGAACATATTATAAAGCATTTCTTTCATCGGTTTTCTCTCCTTCTCTTCCCTTGTGCTTTTTTCTCTCTAACAGTCCCGGTAAAGGCCCAGTGAGCGCCCCATACAGTACTTGCTGGAGGATAGCTCGCTGCGGCTGCACCGGTTGACAGCCTCCTTGATATAGCTTAAAAGGAAACCGTTGTATTTGACCTCCATGACCACCTGAAACGGGTCGAGAACCGGGTCAAAATTGAGATGAGGATGAAATAAATCTAAGCAGCTCTCCGTCGCCTCAATTTTGTGGTCAAAGGTGATGCGGATGTTGTTCTCCTTGGCGATGAACGCCTTGCGGAAGTACTGGATAATGGTGCGTGGACGGTAACAGCGCATCTCCATCAGCCCATAGCACTCGGCGGCAAAAGGGTCGGTGTAGCCGAGCAGACAGCCGTATCTGCCCTGGGTCAGGCTGACCGCGTCTTCCCGGCTGATGCGCAGGGACCGCTTTTTCTGGTATTTCCCCTGCTTTTGCTTCATTTCCAGCATGGCAAAGGAATCGTTGGGATCGTAAATACGCAACCGGATTTTCCGCCGGTTTTCCACACCGCTGAGCTTCTCGAAGAAGTCGTTGTCCTCCAACGAGTCAAAGTAGAGCGACCGAACCGGATAGCCCCGTGCGCCGCCATGGGGGTCCGCATGCAAGACTTGGCTAAAATAGTGATCGCTCTGGAGAAATTCCTCCAGCGTGATCATGTATTTTTTCTCCTGCCGCATGACTTCTCTCAAAGAACCACCCCCTCATCCTTTAATCGTAAAAGATTTTTTCCAACTCTCGTAATATATACATATATTATACATACTTTTTATGACAAAGCGCAACTGTTTCCATCAAAAAGAATAATAAAAAGACAAAAGGGGCAGAAAAAAAGACCGGTCAATCATGACCGATCTTTAATGTGGAGGCGCCACCCAGATTTGAACTGGGGAATGAAGGTTTTGCAGACCTCTGCCTTACCTCTTGGCTATGGCGCCTAATTGGAGCGGGTTACGAGGCTCGAACTCGCTACCTCCACCTTGGCAAGGTGGCGCTCTACCAGATGAGCTAAACCCGCAGGATGGTGCCTCCGGTCGGAATCGAACCAACGACACGAGGATTTTCAGTCCTCTGCTCTACCGACTGAGCTACAGAGGCATCCACTGGCGACCCGGATGGGGATCGAACCCACGACCTCTAGCGTGACAGGCTAGCGTTCTAACCAGCTGAACTACCGGGCCATCCTTGGTGGGAACAACAGGGCTCGAACCTGTGACCCCCTGCTTGTAAGGCAGGTGCTCTCCCAGCTGAGCTATGCTCCCGTCTTCACCACAAATCGCCGTTTCTCATCAGCGACGAATATTATTTTACTATAAAGACAGGAGAAAGTCAATCGTTTTTCCCAAAAATATTTCCAGTGTATGCCCGGTCCCTCTGTGCTCTTGAAAAGCTCATCTTTTTTGCTGTGCAATAGACATATCCTTTACCGCTCAAGCGGCGGACGAAACTCGGCAAGCCGCTGTGCAAAATATGCTTGCAGCGCTTTTCCCTTCATGGGCAATTTGCTTCGCTCTTTTTAAAGCCGATAGTCTATCATATGCCGACCCTGCATCTCTTATGCCAAAAAACGCAGGGAAAATTGACCGGCCCGCTGGAACAAGAAAAAACGCTCCCCACGAAAGTGGGAAGCGTTTTTTGGAGCGGGTTACGAGGCTCGAACTCGCTACCTCCACCTTGGCAAGGTGGCGCTCTACCAGATGAGCTAAACCCGCAGGATGGTGCCTCCGGTCGGAATCGAACCAACGACACGAGGATTTTCAGTCCTCTGCTCTACCGACTGAGCTACAGAGGCATCCACTGGCGACCCGGATGGGGATCGAACCCACGACCTCTAGCGTGACAGGCTAGCGTTCTAACCAGCTGAACTACCGGGCCATCCTTGGTGGGAACAACAGGGCTCGAACCTGTGACCCCCTGCTTGTAAGGCAGGTGCTCTCCCAGCTGAGCTATGCTCCCATTTCTCGCCGCCGTCTTGTCAGGCAGCGAGTATTATTCTACATGATTCGCAGAAAAAAGTCAAGAAATTCTTTTGTGAAAAAAAGTTTGTGTTTTTCCCTATTTTTTTGCGCGTTCCATGAGCTGGCGGATTTCCTGGCGGTTAAAGCGGTATTTTTTGCTGCAAAAATGGCAGCCCACCTCGGTGACCTTTTCTTCCTCCGCAATTTTCCCAAGCTCCTCGCGCCCCAGCGAGAGCAGCGCCCGCTCCACCCGCTCTCTTGAGCAGTCGCAACGGTAGGAGACCTCCGTCTCGTCAAGAATATTGGGCGAGAAGCCGTCCAGCGCCTTCTCGATGATCTGCTGGGGCGTCATACCCTCGTGGAGCATCTGGGACACGGGGGGCAGCTTGTCCACGTTGGCTTCTAGGCGGGTGATGGTTTCCTCCCCCACGCCAGGCAGCAGCTGAATCAGATAGCCGCCGGCGGAGAGGACGGTCAGATCGGTGTTGACCAGTACACCCAGTCCGCAGACAGTGGGAATCTGCTCGCTGACGGCATAGTAGCTGGTGATGTCCTCCGCTATCTCCCCGGAGACAAGGGGCACCTGGCCCACGTAGGGGTCTTTGAGCCCCAGGTCCTTGATGACATGCAGCACGCCCTGGCCCACAGCGCCGCCCACATCCAATTTGCCGTACCCATTGAGAGGCAGTTCCACCACCGGGTTGACCGGATAACCCCGGACATTGCCCACCCCGTCGGTCACGGCGATGAGCGCCCCCACAGGGCCGTCCCCCGCCACCCGCAGGGTGATGGAATTGTCCTCGCTTTTGAGCATGGAGCCCATGATGGACGCGGCGGTCAGCAGACGCCCCAAGGCCGCCGTGACCACGGCGCTGGTCTGATGAATCCGCTCCGCCTGCGCAACTATATCGGTGGAATCCAGGGCAATGCAGACAATGCCGCCGTCTTCGCTCAGTGCTCGTACCAATTTTCCCATAATTATTCACTCTTCCTTGTTACAAAAATCAGCCGCTGCGCATCGGCTTTCGGCGGCTCTAAGGTATCGTCTCCAAAGATACCCAGAACCTCCATCCCCGCCTTTTGCAGCCATCCTTCCAGTTCCTCCGGTGGATAGGCCCGCTCTTTGAAGCACTCGCTCTCCCTGTCGTAGCTTTCCCCGTTGAAAGAGAAAAAGTCGAGAGCGATCTCCACACAGTGATCCTCGTCCATGGGGCCGTTTTGCCACACACAGTAGAGGTCGTCGTCCTCATAGACAAAGGTGGACTCTGAGAGCACCTCCCGGTGCTTATAGACGGTGTTGACGTCGAAGATAAATATGCCGCCCGGGTTCATAAAGAGGGACACCTTGTCCAGAATCCGCCGCACTTTTTCCGGGTCGGTGACGTGGTTGAGACTGTCCAGCGCGCAGACGGCCCCATCGATGGTGCCGTATAGATCCAGCTCTTCCATCTGCTGGCAGAGGAACAAAATCGGATAGGCGCCGTCATTTTTCTCCATCGCCTCACTGAGCATGTCCTCCGAGCCGTCCACGGCGATAACGTCGTAGCCGAGTTTCGCTAGTTCCATGGACAAACTGCCCGTACCACAGGCAAGGTCGAGCAAAAGCTCGACCTTGCGGGTTTGAAAGCGCTCAAACAGTGCGTGAAAATAGGCGGCCCGGCCGGGATAATCCACATCCCAGGTCAGCCGGTCGTAATAACTTGCAAAACTGTGATAGGCCATTTTATTTCTTGTCCTTTAATCTTTCAAACACAACCCGGTAGCCGTCACAGCCATAATTGAGGGAGCGGTTGACCCGGCTGATGGTCGCCGTACTGGCCCCGGTTTCGTTGACGATGTCGCTGTACACATGCCTCTCCTCCAGCATCTTGGCCACATGCAGCCGCTGGGACAGCGCCTTGAGCTCGGGCACCGTACACAGGTCCTCAAAAAAGTTATAACACTCTTCCAGCGTCTCCAGGGACAAAATGGCTTGAAACAGATAATCTACATTCATGTCTTTGAGTTTGCTGTTCATAAACGTACCTCCGCATTTCGCATGATACCTATTCATAGTTTAACACACTGAAACGAAAAAGTAAATGGGTCCATTCAGAAAATCCCCTACTTTCCGCGGAGGGACCGGGCATAGGAAACGCACCGGCGCTTTCACGTCCGGTGCGTCAAAAGTTGCTTACAGATCATTGCGGATGACGTCTTCCAAAGTCTCCCGCTTGACCACCAGCCGGTCCTTGCCGCCTTTGACAAAGACGATGGCGGGCTTGGGAATCCGGTTATAGTTGGAGGACATGGAGTAGTTGTAGGCGCCGGTGGCCAGCACCGCCACCACATCCCCGGGTTTTACTTCCTGGATGCGCATCCCCTCGCCGATGAGGTCGCCGCTTTCACAGCATTTGCCGGCGATGGTGACCGTCTTCTCCCGCGGCTCCCCCGCCCGGCTGGCCACCAGGCACTCGTACTCGGAGTGATAGAGAGCGTACCGGGGATTGTCGGTCATGCCGCCGTCGATGGACACATAGGTGCGCACATGGGGGATCTCCTTGACGGCGCCCACGGTGTAGAGGGTGATACCGGCCGGTCCCGCAATGGAGCGCCCCGGCTCGATGACGATAAAGGGTCGGCGGATGCCAAGCTCCTTACAGGTGTCGTCCACCGTGACGGCCACCCGCTGCATATACCGGTCATATTCCACCGGGTCGTGCTCGGTAATATATTTGATGCCAAAGCCGCCGCCCAGATTGAGCTCCTCGATTTCGTAGCCGGTCTCGGTCTTCACCTGGGCGATAAAGCCCAGCATGACCTGCGCCGCATGCTCAAAGGGCTCGATGTCGAAAATCTGGGAACCGATATGACAGTGAATGCCTTTGAGACAGATATTTTCAAAGGAGATGGCCTCCTTGACCGCCGCCAGTGCCTCCCCCGTCTCCAACGCCAAGCCGAACTTGCTGTCGATCTGTCCGGTGCGGACAAAGTCGTGGGTGTGGGCGTCGATGCCCGGCTTGATGCGGAAAAAGACGTTGGCTTTCCGGTTCAGCGAGCGGGCCAGGGTGTTGAGGATTTCGAGCTCCGTGAGATTATCCACCACAATGCGGCCCACGCCGTAGGAGAGCGCCATGGAGAGCTCTTCGATGGTCTTGTTGTTGCCGTGGAAAAAAATCTTCTCCATGGGGAAATCCGCCTGCCGGGCGGTGTAAAGCTCCCCGGCGGACACCACGTCCAGGCCCAGCCCCTCGTCGGCCGCCACCCGGCAGATTTCCTTGCAGCAAAATGCCTTGCTGGCATAGGTGACGAGGCCCCTGCCGTCATAGTATTTGTCGATGGATTTTTTATAGAGACGGCAGTTTTCGCGGATGTTGTCCTCGTCCATCACATACAGCGGCGTACCGTATTTTTCCGCCAGCATGAGGGTGTCCGCCCCGCCGATGGTCAGATGTCCCGCGTCGCTCAGTCCCAAACAGTCTGAAATAAACATGATGCTTCCTCCTTCGTCTTCTGTAACGCTCCGATGCTAGTTTTCTTCCTCCAGGGAGCACTCCTGAGCGATTTCGTCTATGATGGATTTGATTTCCTCCACGCCATCGCCATTGACAGCGGAAAAGGGAATCAGGGTCACCTGGTCGGCACAGGGGATTTCCTCCTGTAAAGCGGTTAGCCTTGCCTGCCGCTGGGTTTTGTTCAGTTTGTCGGCCTTGGTGAGGACGATGACGAAAGGCAGACCGCCATCGATAAGGAAATTGATCATCATCAAGTCGTCCTCAGTGGGGGCATGCCGCATGTCGATGAGCTGGAACACCAGCGCGATATCCCGGCCCTGACCGAAATATCCCTCCATCAGATCGGCCCAGCGGCGCTTTTCCGCCTTGGAAACTTTGGCAAAGCCATAGCCGGGCAGGTCCACGAAGCGGACATTCTCCCCTTTAAAAAAGTTGATGGTCCTGGTCTTGCCGGGCACGGAGCTCACCTTTGCCAGGGTTTTGCGGTTAAATATTTTATTGATCAGCGTCGACTTCCCCACATTGGAGCGCCCGGAAAAGGCGATTTCTGTCAGCGTGGAGGGCGGCAACTGAGAAAGCAAGCCAAAGGACGTTTCAAATTCTATGGCATGATAATTCATAAGCGCTCCTTTTACTGGGTGATAAAGCGGTTTTTGATCTCCTTTTTCTCCCCCAGCTTGACGTTTGTCTTACAGCCGTCATCCCCGGCGGGCACCAGGGCTGGGTTGCGGATGAGGGCGTTGGAGAGAACGGTGTCGATCTTGGCGGCGGGAATAAATTTGACCGCCTCCTTGACCACGTCGTCCACCTGCTCCAAATCCGGCACATTGTCCTGGGGGATGATCACCGTCTTGACCCCGGCGGCATAGGCGGCCATGGTCTTCTCTCTGAGTCCGCCGATGGGCAGCACCCGGCCACGGAGGGTGATTTCGCCGGTCATGGCCACCTCCCGGCGCACAGGCGTGTTCGAGAGAGCGGAGACGATGGCGGTGCACATGGTGACGCCGGCCGACGGGCCGTCCTTGGGCACAGCGCCCTCGGGCACGTGGATGTGAATGTCGCGATTTTTATAAAACTCGGGGTCGATGAGCAAATCGCCTGCCCGGCTGCGGACATAGCTGATAGCCGCTTTGGCCGATTCCTTCATCACGTCGCCCAGGGAGCCGGTCAGCTCGATCTTGCCGCTTCCCTCCATGACGGCCACTTCGATGGGCATGGTTTCCCCGCCCACCGAGGTCCAGGCGAGTCCCGTAACCACGCCCACCTCGTCAGTGTCGAGTATCTTTTCGGGCTTATATTTCTTGGCGCCCAAATATTCTTCGATATTTTTATCCCGGATGTTCACCTTCGTCATTTCGCCGGCCACCAGACGTTTATCCGCCTTCCGGCACAAAGACCCGACGACCCGCTCCAGGTTTCTCACGCCGGCCTCGCGGGTGTAGTTGTCGATGATGTCGTAAATGGCGTCGTCATAGAGCTTAAAGTTCTTTCCCGTCAGGCCGTGGCGCTTCATCTGCTTGGGCATCAGGTGGCGCTTGGCGATCTGGAACTTCTCCTCCCGGGTGTAGCTGGGCAGCTCGATGACCTCCATGCGGTCGAGGAGGGGCGCCGGGATGGTGTCCAGGGTATTGGCGGTGGTGAGGAAGAGCACCTCGCTTAAATCAAACGGGATTTCCACATAGTGGTCCCGGAAGGCGTTGTTCTGCTCGCTGTCCAGCACTTCCAGCATGGCGGCGGAGGGGTCGCCCCGGAAGTCGTTGCCCATCTTGTCAATCTCGTCGAGGAGGATGAGCGGATTGCGGGTCCCAGCCTGCTGGATGGCAGTGATAATGCGTCCGGGCATGGCGCCGATGTAGGTCTTGCGATGGCCGCGGATGTCGGATTCATCCCGCACGCCGCCCAAGGAAACCCGGGCATACTTGCGCCCCATGGTGGCGGCGATGGACCGGGCGATGGAGGTCTTGCCCACGCCGGGAGGGCCCACCAGACAGATGATCTGGCCCTTAATATCGGGGGCCATCACCCGCACGGCCAGCAGCTCCAAAATCCGCTGCTTGATCTTTTTGAGCCCATAGTGCTCCTTGTCCAGATACTTCTGGGCCTTGGCAATGTCGATTTTGTCCTTGGTCCGGTCGTTAAAAGGTAGGTCCAAGCAGACGTCCAGCCAGGAGCGGATGACCGCGGCCTCGTGGGAATTGGACGGCATCTTATAGAGCCGGTCGGCCTCTTTAAAGAGCTTTTCCCGGCTTTCCTCGTCCACTTCCAGCGCGGCGATCTTCTTCTGGTAATCCTCCACCTCGGTCTGGACATCCTCACCCTCGCCCAGCTCTTCCGAGATGGCGCGCATCTGCTCACGCAGATAATATTCCCGCTGGTTCTCGTCGATCTGGTCCTTGACCTTGGCGTAGATGTCCTTTTCAAGCGCCAGAACCTTGTTTTCCTGATCCAGGTATTTGATCAGCATATCCAGGCGCTTGAGGGCGCTGGACTGCTCAAGAATCTTCTGTTTCTGCTCCACCTTGAGCATGATGTTCCCGGCGATGTACTCCACAATATAGACCGGATCCTCGGTCTCCAACACATTGAGGATGATCTCTTTGGGCACCTTGGCATAGAGATAGCAGTACTCCTCAAAGAGCTCTTTGAGGGTGCGCATCCGCGCCTGACTGGCCACTGACCCCGCCTTGGTAGTCTGGTTCAGCGGCATCTTTTCCACCACCGCGTCCAGGTAGGGCGAAGTGGAGACAATTTCCTTTGTGTGGCCCCGGTAGACGCCCTCCACCAACACGCGGAGGCTGTCCCCGGGCATCTTGAGTATCTGGCGGATTTGGGCTACGACGCCCACGTCATAAATTTCATAATCCTGCGGGTCGTCGTCGCGGATATCCTTTTGTGCAACCAAATATATGTATTGGTCGTCATTCATCGCCTTGTTGAGCGCGGCGATGGATTTCTCCCGTCCTACGTCGAAATGAAGAATCATGTTAGGAAAAAGTACAAGTCCGCGCAGCGCCAGCATGGGCATCCGCACCGTGTTTTCGTCAATTTCGTACATAAACTTCCCTCTCTTTCCCCTAGCTTATTCAGGTCATACAGGGTAGGGCCCTGATTGTCATTCATTATAAAGAAAAAAACTGTGGAATTCAAGTGCAAAATGTTGACTAATTATACAAAATGCCCTAATTTTGCACAATATGATTGGTCTTTCAGCCAAATAAAGACTTTTCTTGTATAAAATCCCTTGGCAAATTCCGCCCCATTTTCCATCGGCCTGGATGGAGAAAAAAGCAGCCGTTTTTTGCGGCTGCTTTTATAAGCATTTGTTAGCTGACGGAATCTTTGCGCGGCTTCATCGCCCGGTCGGCGGGAAGCTGGAGCTTCATCGGCTTTTTGTTGGGGTTATAGACAATTTCCGGCTGGGCCCCCTCCTTGACGCACCCCTCGGAAATCACAATTTCCTCGATGGTGCAGTCCGAAGGCGATTCGTACATCATGGGTTGGAGTACCCGCTCCATGATGGTCCGCAGCCCGCGGGCGCCGGTCTTGCTCTGGATGGCCTGATCGGCGATGGCCTGGAGTGCCCCCGGCTCAAACTGCAGGTCGATGCCGTCGAGCTCGAACAGCCTCTTATACTGCTTAAGCACCGCGTTCTTGGGCTCGGAGAGAATCCGCACCAGACTGGGCGCGTCCAGCGCCTGCAAGGTGGTGATCACCGGGATACGGCCCACCAGCTCCGGAATCATGCCGTATTTGACTAAATCATGGGGAATCACCTGGGCGATCAGATTGTCCGTCTCCTTGTCGGCGCTGGTGCGGATTTTCGCGCCGAAGCCGATGGAGGAGGTGGAGACCCGCCGCTCGATGATCTTGTCAATCCCCTCAAACGCGCCGCCGCAGATGAAGAGGATGTTGGAAGTGTCAATCTGGATGAACTCCTGCTGGGGGTGCTTGCGTCCGCCCTGGGGCGGCACGTTGGACACCGTACCCTCCAGGATTTTGAGCAGCGCCTGTTGCACGCCTTCGCCGCTGACATCCCGGGTGATGGAGGGGTTCTCGCTCTTGCGGGTGATCTTGTCAATCTCATCGATATAGATGATGCCATGCTCCGCCTTTTCGATGTCGTAATCGGCGGCCTGGATGAGGCGCAGGAGGATATTTTCCACATCCTCGCCCACATAGCCCGCTTCCGTCAGGGTGGTGGCGTCGGCGATGGCAAAGGGCACATTGAGGATTTTGGCCAAGGTCTGGGCCAAGAGGGTTTTGCCCACGCCGGTGGGTCCCAGCAGAAGGACATTGCTCTTTTGTAGCTCGACCCCGTCATTCTCGCCGCCGCCGAAATAGATGCGTTTATAGTGGTTATACACCGCGATGGAGAGGGCGATCTTCGCCTCCTCCTGGCCAATGACATATTCGTCCAGAATCGCTTTGATTTCTTGGGGTTTGGGGATGGTGATGTCGATCTCCTCCCGCACCGGCTTATTCCGGCGGGCAAGGCCTTCGTCTTGCATCACGCTCTGGCAAAGGTCGATGCACTCATTGCAGATATAGACGCCCGGCCCCGCGATCAGCCGCCGGACCTGGTCCTGCGTTTTGCCGCAAAACGAGCATCGCACCGTTCTTCCATCGTCATTTCTGGGCACTCAAATCACAACCTATCGTTCATAAATCACTTTGTCAACCAGACCGTAGTTGACCGCTTCCTCGGCGGACATGAAGTTGTCGCGCTCAGTATCCCGCTCGATGACTTCCAGCGGCTGGCCGGTGGCCTCCGCCATCATCTTGTTGAGCTTTGCCTTAGTCTTCATAATCCACTCGGCGTGAATTTTCACGTCGGTGGCCTGGCCCTGGGCGCCGCCCGAGGGCTGATGAATCATAATTTCGCTGTTGGGCAGCGCCAGACGCTTGCCCTTGGTGCCGGAGCAGAGCAAAAACGCGCCCATGGAGGCCGCCAGGCCCATGCAGATGGTGGAGACATCGCATTTGATATACTTCATGGTATCGTAGATGGCCATGCCCGCGGTCACGGAGCCGCCGGGGCTGTTGATGTAGAGCTGAATGTCCTTGTCGGGATCCTGGCCCTCCAGATAGAGCATCTGGGCCACCACCAGACTGGCGCTGGTGTCGTTGACCTCCTCGCAGAGCATGATGATGCGGTCGTTGAGCAGGCGGGAAAAAATATCGTAGGAGCGCTCTCCCCGATTGGTTTGTTCGATGACCATTGGTACTAAGCTCATGGAAATACACCTCCAAATAAAAGCTAAACTTGCGCTTCAGGCGGTGCGAAACACTATTTCCGGGAAATATTCCGCTAAAAGCACAATATATTTCAGCGGAAAAAATCCGCTGAAATATATGTAGCAAAAATTTTCTATTCGATCTTTATTCTTTCTCTTCCGCTTTTGCTTCCTCTGCGGGCTCTTCCGCTTTGGGGGCAGCCTTCTTTGCGGGCGCTTTTTTCGTTGTTTTTTTGGCTGGTTTTTTCTCTTTGGCCTCTTCCTTCTTTGCTTCCTCAGCGACTTCCGTCACCTTGGCGGTGTCGCGAATGAGATCAATGGCCTTGTTGACAGCCAGATCCTTTTTGACCTCTTCCTCAGGAATGACCATCTTGACCTTCTCGACTTCGATCTGGTACTGCTCGGCCAGCTTCTTGAGTTCCTCGTCGACAGCGGACTGCTCGACTTCGATGGCTTCCTTCTCAACGATCTTTTCCAGCGCCAGTCTCACCTTGACCTGACGCTCCGCCTGCTCGGCGAAGGTCTTCTTGAAGGAATCCATCTCCATGCCGGTGTACTGCAGGTAGGTCTGCAGGTTCATGCCCTGAGACTGGAGACGGTAGTCAAAGTCGCGGACCATCTCGTCGATGCGGTTATCGATCATAACCTGAGGGATCTCCGCCTTCATGTTCTGGATGACCACGTCGATGAGCTGATTTTCCAGGTCGTTCTGGGCGCTGTTCTCTTTGGCTTCTTGGAGCTTTTTCTTTAAGTCCTCTTTGAGCTCGGCCACGGTGTCAAACTCGCTGACATCCTTGGCGAACTCGTCGTCCACCTCGGGCAGCTCCCGCATTTTGATCTCGTGGAGCTTCACCTTGAAGACAGCGGGCTTTCCAGCCAGCTCGGGCACATGGTACTCCTCCGGGAAGGAGACGTTAACGTCAAACTCGTCGCCCACATTGTGTCCGACGATCTGGCCCTCAAAGCCGGGGATAAACTGGTTGGAACCCAGCGTCAGGGGGTAATTCTCACCCTTGCCGCCCTCAAAAGCGACATCGTCCACAAAGCCTTCAAAGTCGATGATGGTGTTGTCGCCGTCCTGGGCAGCGCGGTCCTCGACGTTGACCATGCGGCCGTTTCTCTCTCTCAGTCTCTGAATCTCGTCTTCAATCTCCTCGTCGGAGACGGTGACGATCTTTTTGGTGGCCTCGATGCCCTGATAGTTTTCCACTTCCACCTCAGGCTTGACGGTGACGGTGGCTTTGAAGGTAAAGCCGTCCTTGCTGACGTCCATGATCTCCACGTCGGCCCGGTCCACCGGCTCGATCTTTGCCTCTTTGACCGCCGCCTCATAGGCCGCGGGATACAGATCGTTGATGGCGTCTTCAAAGAAGATACCCTCGCCATACATTCTTTCTATGACACTGCGGGGAGCCTTGCCCTTACGGAAGCCAGGCACCTGCATCTTTTTACCATTTTTATGGTATGCCTTATCGACAGCAGCACCAAAAGTTTCGCCATCCACAGCGATTTCCAGCTCATATTTATTGGTTTCTACCTGTTTCGCTGAAGTTAAACTCATTTCAAAACTTCCTCCTGTTTTTATAAAACACATTTATCCTAGTGATTATATCACATTTGTACGAAAACTCCAAGAACTTTTCTGAAGTTTTTCCTGCAAAATTGGAAAGATTTATCGTTTTTCTTCGTCCCGAACATCACCTTTTTCCTCCGGTTCAAAGGAGGCGACCCACACCGGGTCAAAATCCACCTGGTCGCAGGAGATCAGGCGAAACTGGGTGTCCAGATAACTGCCATTGAGGGCAAATTTCCTGCCACCGCCGTGAATATGGCCGTAGTAGCAAGTTTTGACATGGTGGCGATACATCACTTCCAGAATTTCCACCGACATCTCCTTCATGTAGACCGGCGGATAGTGGAGGAAGACAATTTTCTCCCGGTCCCCGGCGCTTTGTAGGGAGGTTTCGAGCCTTTGGGCCTCCCTGGCCACGATCTTCTGATCCTGGGGCTGTCCATTTTCAAAAATCCAGCCCCGGGTGCCGCACAGCGCCAAATCGCCGCAGACGACACAGTTATTATGGAGGATGTGAAGGCTCGTTAATCCGCGCTCTTCAAAAAAGCCGTTCATCTTCCGGGCGGTGGTCCACCAGTAGTCGTGGTTACCCTTAAGCAGATACTTTTGCCCCGGCAGGCTCTCGATAAACTGGAAGTCTTTGAGGCTCTCCTCCAACGACATGCCCCAGGAGACGTCCCCGGCGATGACGACGATGTCGTCCTTTCCCACCTTGGCTACCCAGTTTTCCCGGAGCTTTTCCACATAGCCGTCCCAACCGGAAAAAACATCCATCGGTTTATCCGTGCCCAGGGAGAGGTGAAGGTCGGCAATGGCAAAGATATTCATAAATCACCTTTCCTCATCGTTTCGTGGCCTCAGCCGTATAATGCGGAGAGAATGTTAAAAAATAAAGGGGAGTACATCTGCAAAAGGAGTGAATTTGATGCAGCAGGAACAGCAGACCCAGGCCAACCACATCACCGGCGTCAGATGCGAGGTCGTCAACTGCGCCTATAACGAGGGGCGCCGCTACTGCACAGCCAAGGAGATCAAGGTCGGCCCCGCCTTCGCCGCCATGAACGGCGACACCCAGTGTAGCACCTTCAAACCCCAGTAATGCCCCTCCCCTTTGATGGAAACGTCCGGCCGCGACTAACATCGCCGCCGGACGTTTTTCGTTGCAGATAGGGCGCCTACATCCCCAGCATCCCGAGTACCACCTGTTCCATGGTGTCCCGGGTACACCGGCCGGCAAAGCGCGGCTGTTTTTCTTTGAGCTCGCGCAGCGCCCGGGGAATGGGGCAGCCGGAAATTTCACTCAAGCGCCCGGCGGTGACAAAGTCGTCGGCGTCCACAGCCTTCGGGTCGATGGCGTCTAAGACGCTTCCGGAAAACTTAAAGGGGCTGGCGGTGGACGCGATCACCGTTTTGGTGTGGTCCCCCGTCTTTGCCACATACTGGCCGTAGACATTGACCGCCACCGCCGTATGGGTGTCGCAGAGATAGGAGTATTTCGCGAACACCTCCCAGATGGTCTCCTTGGTCGCCGCGTCGTCGCAGTAGCCGCCCCAGAAGACGCTTTGCAGCCGCTCCTTCACCTTTTCGTCCACCGTGTAACGGCCCTGCTCGGTCAAAGAGGTCATCCACTGGGAGAGGACCTTGTCGTCATTATCACACAGGTGGTAGAGCAGCCGCTCCAAGTTGCTGGAAATGAGGATGTCCATGGAGGGCGAGATGGAGGTGTGGAAATCCCGGTTGCGGTCGTAGGTGCCGGTGCGGATAAAGTCGGTGAGGACATTGTTTTGGTTGGAGGCGCAGATGAGCCTTGCGATGGGGACGCCCATCTCTCTGGCGTAATAGGCCGCCAAAATGTTGCCAAAATTGCCGGTGGGCACCACCACGTTGATCTTCTCTCCGGCTTTTATTTCCCCGTCGGCCACCAGATCACAGTAGGCGCTGACATAATAGACAATCTGCGGCACCAGGCGGCCCCAGTTGATGGAGTTGGCGGAAGAGAACATCATGCCGTTCTCCGAGAGCTTTTTCGCCAGGGCGGGGTCGGTAAAGATCGACTTGACCCCGTTTTGAGCGTCGTCGAAGTTGCCCTCGATGGCGCAAACCGACACGTTGCCGCCCTCCTGGGTGGTCATCTGCAGTTTCTGCATGGGGCTCACGCCGTCCTCGGGGTAGAAGACCAGGATGGAGGTGTTCTCCACATCCTTAAAGCCTTCCAGCGCCGCCTTGCCCGTATCCCCGGAGGTGGCCACCAGAATGACGATCTTCTTCCCGTCCACCACCTTCTTGGCGGAGGTGGTCAGCAGGTAGGGAAGCAATTGGAGCGCCACGTCCTTAAACGCGCAGGTAGGGCCGTGCCAAAGCTCCAGCAGATAGGCGTCCTCCCCCACCTTGGAGAGAGGCGCCACCTCGTCCTCATCGAATTTACCCAGGTAAGCCCCCTCCACACAGGCGGAGAGCTCCTCCTCGGTAAAGTCGGTGAGAAAATGCCCCAAAACTTTCTTCGCCCGCCCGATGTAATCCAATTTGCACAGAGCATCCAGCTCCGCGCTGATATCAGGAATGCTTTTGGGGACAAAGAGCCCCTTATCCTTGGAAATGCCTTGGGAAATCGCCTGTGCCGCCGAAACGCTGACACTGGAATCTCTGGTACTTTGATACTGCATTTGTCGTTCCCCTCCCATGGATCGCTTTTTATCCTTTACATTGTTCATATCTCTTAAAAAAGTCGGCCGCGTTTTGATAAAAGACCTTGTCGAGCAGCGCTTCCTTGTATCCCAACCGGAGCATCTCCTCGTAGAGCATGGGGATGGAGCTGATGTCCGGAAAATCGGAGGGCAGATCGGTTCCATCAAAATCGGAACCCAGCGCCACCGTGTCCTCCCCGCCCAGGGAGAGAAAATGGTCGATATGCTTTATCATATCATGAAACGAGGCTTTTTGGCCATCCTCCTGCAAAAATCCTCTGCTGAAATTGACTCCCACCAGCCCCTTCTTTTTAGCCAAAGCGACAAATTGTTCATCCGTCAGGTTCCGCGGATGCCCGCAGAGGCTCCGGGCGCTGGAATGGCTGGCCATCAGCGGGCGGGTCGCGGCGCCCAGTACATCCTCGAGCCCCGCGTCGGAGAGGTGGGAGACATCCACAACGATGTCCCAGCGCTCCATCTCCCGAAGCGCCGCGAAGCCAAAGGGCTTGAGCCCACGGTTCTGGGAGACGCCAAAACCCAGCTCGTTTTCCCCGTTCCAGGTGAGCGTCACCATCCGCACGCCGTCCTCGGAGAGCTGTCCGATCCGTCCCAGGTCCCCGGCGAAGACACAGCCGCCCTCCACCGTCAACACCGCCGCCCGGGACTTTAGCTGCCCGGCGGCGATGTCGGAGAGCTTTTTCTGCCAGTCAACCATATCGCCGTTTACCATCATCTGCTTTTTAAAATAGTGATAATGGCGCTCATAGTAGGAGATGGCGTCCTCCCCCCGCTCGCTGTCGGGGATAAAGATGGCGTAGCACTGCCGCCAGCAGCCGATGCCCGCGGCTTTTTGCAGGGAAAGGTGCCCGTCGTAGTCACAAAGCTCCGCCTTTTTCCTGCAAAGCTCGGTAATGGTGTCGCAGTGAAGGTCAAAATATCTCATCGATGTCCCCCGCTTCAAATGCATTTTCGATGTGCTGGGTGCCGCTCACCTTTCCGGTGGACGGGTCGAGACACACCTCGAAGACGTCGAACCGGGGTTGCAGCGGGCTTCCCGTAACGGACAGGTAACTAAGCGCCGTTTTGATGATCTTCCTCTGCTTTTTTATATCCACAAATTCTCTGGGCAACGCGATGGAGTCCTCCCTACGCGCTTTGACCTCCACAAAGGCGAGGACGCCGTCCTTTTGGGCGATGAGGTCGATTTCGCCGTAGCGGGAGTGATAGTTGCGGGCCACAATCTGGTAGCCCGCCGCCGCCAGCACTTTCCCGCAGACGTCCTCGCCCAGCCGCCCCGTATCCCGGCGGCTCATCGGGAGTGCCCCGCGTAAAACTTCTTGAGAAAGGACTGTCTATGTACCGGGGAGGGACCAAACGCCGCAATCTTTTCGTAGTGGAGCTTGGTGGGATACCCCTTGTGCTTGTCAAAGGCGTACTGGGGATACTGCTCATGGAGCTGCTCCATAACACGGTCCCGCTCCACCTTGGCGAGAATCGACGCCGCCGCGATGGAGGCGGACTTGGCGTCTCCGCCGACGACGCACCGGGTGGGCACATCCAGCCCCGGGTCCCGGTTGCCGTCCACTAAGGCGAACTGGGGCCGCACCGAGAGGCCCAACACCGCCCGGTTCATGGCGAGGAAGGTGGCCTGCAGGATGTTCACCTCGTCAATTTCCCTCTCGCTGGCGCTGGCGATGCAGTAGCTCACCGCCTGGTCCTTGATGAGGTCGTAGAGCCTTTCCCGCTTTTTGGGGCTGAGCTTTTTCGAGTCGTTGAGCCCCGGCAGGTCAAACTCTGCGGGGAGAATGACGGCCGCCGCATAGACCGGCCCCGCCAGCGGACCCCGGCCCGCTTCGTCCACCCCGCACAGCAGCGTGATGCCGCCTGCTCGATATTCCCGCTCCAACATAAGCAAATCCGGCGTTTCCATCACTGCGCCCCCTTTGCGGGTGGCGCTTCCAAAGAGATGCGGCCGATTTTGCCGCTGCGGAATTCGTCGAGCACCATGATGGCTGCCCGTTCCAGGTTGACTTCCCCGCCGGAAATAAGCATGCCCCGCTTCCTTCCGATGAGGGCGAGCAGATCAAAGGGCTCGATGTCCGCGAGCTCCTCCTCATCCAGGCGGTACCGCTCGCAGAGAAGCCCCCGGTACTCCCGGTTTAAAATGTCCAGGAGTCTCGCCGCCAGCTGTTCGATGTCCATGATGTCGTCCTTGATGGCCCCGGTGAAGGCCAGCTTTTCCCCCACCAGCGGGTCCTCAAACTTGGGCCAGAGCACCCCCGGCATATCGAGCAAATCCAGGTTGTTGACGCCGGGCACGGCGGTCACCTTGACCCACTGCTGGGCCCTGGTGACGCCGGGGCGGTCCTCCACCTTGGTTTTCTTACCGCCCGCCATTCGGTTAATAAAGGAGGACTTGCCCACGTTGGGGATGCCCACCACCATCATGCGGATGGGTTTGCCCACATTGCCGCGGTTTTCCCGCCGGGCAAGCTCGGGGGCCAGCACCTTTTTGAGCAGCGGCACAAAGGCTTTGAGGCCCTTGCCGCTGCGGCAGTCCACCGCCATGGCCGGGATATTCCGGGCCGCGTAAAAATCGCACCAGGCGCGGCTCATGCTTTCATCCGCCGCGTCCGCTTTGTTGAGCAGGACGATGCGGGGTTTATTGCCGATGAGTTTGTCGATCTCCGGGTTGCGGCTGCTCTGGGGGATGCGGGCGTCGGTGAGCTCGATGACGATGTCCACCATTTTGAGACTGTCCCGCATGAGACGCCTTGTCTTTGCCATATGCCCCGGAAACCACTGGATGGAAGGGGTGTCGATCATGATTGCCTCCACTGTTCCCAAAGGGAATTATTTGATAAAACCAAAGCTAGTGAAAGGATAGACGCGGAAAATCGCTTTTCCCAAGATATAGCGGGTATCGATGAGGCCCACCCGGGGGTCCCGGCTGTCCATGGACTCATTGCGGTTGTCCCCCATGCAGAAGACATAACCCTCCGGCACCGTCAGCGGGAACTCGGTTCCCTCCTTGGTGTGGGTGGCTTCCTTGATATAGGGCTCGTCGAGCTCCACCCCGTCCAGATAGACCTTCCCCGCCTCGAAATCGATGTCGATGGTCTGTCCCTCGGTGGCGATGATCCGCTTGACCAGGGGCCGGTCGTCAATGTGGTGCTTGGTCACCACCACCACGTCCCCGTTTTTATAAAGCGGCACCAAATTGGAGAGGAAAATCCGGTCGTTCTCATAGAGGGTGGGCTGCATGGAGACGCCCTCCACCCCCACCATGCGGATGACGAAGGTGAAGACCAGCACGGCGCAGACCACGCCCGCCACAATGGTTTCCACCCATTCGTAAAGACCATTGTACTTCTTATTTTTATTCTTTCGCTTGCCTTTTATGATCGTCTGCCCCAAAATGGGCTCCTTTTCCAGTGGGTCAATAGGGTCAAACTCCTCCATGGGCGTGTAATCTTCCATCGTGATTTCCCCTTTCCCTGCCCGGCGGACAGGTGCAATTTGGCTTATAGATAGCAAAAAAGGGACATGTACTGTCCCTTTTTACCGAAAGCTTCAATTAGCGAATCTGCTCTTTGACTTTGGCAGCTTTACCCACTCTATCGCGCAGATAGAACAGTTTTGCTCTGCGTACACGTCCATGGCGGATGACCTGGACCTTGTCGACATTGGGGGAATGCAGGGGGAAAACCCTCTCAATTCCACAGCCATGAGCAACGCGGCGCACTGTGAACGACTCGTTGACGCCACCGTGCTGACGGGCGATGACAATGCCCTCAAAAGCCTGAATTCTTTCTCTCTCGCCCTCTTTGATCTTAACGCTGACACGGACGGTGTCGCCGATCTCAAAGCTGGGCACCTCGGATTTAAGACAATCCGCGGCCATGTGTTTCAAAGCATCCATTCGATACTTCCTCCTTATTTCTCAGACATTCATTCGCACACGGTGCCAGAGGACTGTCCGCTTTAATGTCGCCGGAGCCAAAAAAGCCCCGGGCATCAAACCCCACCGCGCGAGGCGGCGGCCACTAAATGCCTATATATGATAGCATAATCTTTGGTCAATTGCAATAGCTTTTCTCAGCAAAATTCGGTGAAATTGGCCGTCAACACCCGCGTTCTGCGCACTTTCCACTGCGCCGTCTCACACTGGTAGGCCCGGCAAAAGGCGTCAAAAAGCAAGGTGGGATTCAGATTGAGGGTGCTGCCCGCGGGCAGGCGCAGGGACAAATGCAGCGCCCCCTCCCTTTCCTCCCAGGAAAGGAGCTCCAGAAGCGGTTTTAAGTCCACGTCTTTGGGGCCCTTTTTGGTCCGCTTGCTCACCAGTATCTGATCTTGCTCCAATAGTGCGAGAAATTTCTCCCCCTGGCTATCACAGGCAAAGGAAACTTCCGCTTCATATTCGGCAAAGGCGATCTCTTTGGGGTCCATCTTCGGCTGCGTCACCCGCAGCACCCGGATGTCCCGGGGCAGCGCTGCGTTCAGGAGCTCCATGACCACGCTGAGGTCCATTTCCTCTGTCAGCCGGATGTCCATGGACTCGCATTCGCTCTCATACCCCAGTGCCAGCGGCAGGGCGAAGGTCATGTACTGGTGGGGATGAAAGCCCTGGGTATACCAGATGGGGATGCCTGAGCGCTTGATGCACCGCTGCATGCAACGGGTCAAATCCAGGTGGGAAATATAAATCGCGTCGCCCTTCTTGGAGAAAAAGACGCGGATGGGGCGAAAATCATTTGCATTGTCCATTGACACACGGCCCTCCCATCAGTCGGTTGGCGCCACAGCCGCTGCACCCCTCTTTGCAGTTGGGGGTGGTGCGGGCTTCGTGAGCCTTTTTGTTTTCGCGAATTAAGAAATTTTTGCTCACCCCGTAGTCCAGATGGTCCCAGGGCATGATCTCGTTGTAATCCCGGCGGCGGTTCGCATAGAAGGCCGGGTCGATACCGTACGCCGCAAAGCCGTCGAGCCAAGACTGGTAGAGGAAGTGCTCGTCCCAGCTATCCAGATTGCAGCCGTGGCGCCAGGCGTATTCGATGACGTCGCACAGCTTCCGGTCCCCTCTAGCCAGCACCCCCTCGAGCACTGAGGTATCGCTCTCGTGGTAATGGACGGTGATCTTCTTGGATTTGACCGCGCTTATCAGGTGGCGCTGCTTCTCCCGCAGCATCTCCACCGTGTCCTGGGGCTCGAACTGGAAGGGTGTAAAGGGCTTGGGAACAAAGCAGGCCACGCTGATGGTCACGTTGACGCCCCGGCCCTTGGGACGGTTGGGCAGGCTGTAAAAGAGGTCCACCACCCGCTGAGCCGTGTCGGCGATGGCGGCCACGTCCTCCATGGTCTCGGTGGGCAGGCCCATCATGAAGTAGAGCTTGACATTGGTGTAGCCGCCCTCAAACGCCGTGCGGCAGGTCTTCATGATCTGCTCTTCGGTGACGTTTTTGTTGATGGCGTCCCGCAGCCGCTGGGACCCCGCCTCGGGGGCGAAGGTGAGGCCGCTCTTGCGCACCTTGGCGATTTTGTCAAGGAGCTCCTTGGAGAAGTTGTCCACCCGCAGCGAAGGCAGGGAGAGGCTCACCTTCTCTTCCTCGCTCCAGGTGAGCATGCTGGAAAGAAGCGGCTCAATCTCGGTCAGGTCGCTGGTGCTCAAGGAGGTGAGGGATACCTCCTCATAGCCGGTGCTCCCGCACAGGTCCCGGGCGTTTTGGTCGATGGTCTCATAGTGCTTTTCCCGGAAGGGACGGTAGATAAAGCCCGCCTGGCAGAACCGGCAGCCCCGGATGCAGCCCCGGAGCACCTCCACCATGGCCCGGTCGTGGACCGTGTCGATAAAGGGCACCACAAATTCCTTGGGGTAGTAGACCTTGTCCAACTCCTGGATGATGGCTTTTTCCACCGGGAGGGGCGCCCCTTCCCTGGCCGTGACCTCTTTGATGGCGCCGTCCTCGTAGTAGGACACGTCGTAGAGGCTAGGCACATATACGCCCTGAATCCGGCTGGCCTGGCGGAGAAATTCCCGCTTGGGCGTGCCGTTTCGCTTGGCCTCGTGATAGAGGTCGATAAAGGCCATCAGGTTTTCTTCCCCCTCGCCCAGGAGGAAGGCGTCGATAAAGGCCGCCATGGGCTCTGGATTGCAAGCGCAGGGCCCGCCCGCCACCACGATGGGAAAGCTGTCGTCCCGGTCGGCGCTGCGCACAGGGAGCCCCGCCATGTGCAGCATGTTGAGAACCGTGGTAAAGCAAAGCTCATATTGGAGAGTAAAGCCGATGATGTCAAAGTCCCCCAATGGGTCCTTGCTCTCGAGGGCGTAGAGCGGAATCTTGTGGAGGAACATTTGCTCCTCCATATCCAGTTCCGGCGCGAACACCCGCTCGCACCAGTAGTTTTCCCGCTCGTTGATGAGGGAATAGAGAATCTTCATCCCCAGGTGGGACATGCCCACCTCATAGGTATCGGGAAAGCAGAAAGCAAAGCGCACATCCACCTTGTCTTTGGCCTTGATGACGCTGTTGAGCTCTCCGCCGGTATATCTTCCAGGCTTTTGCACCTTCATCAGTATCTTTTGTAGTTGGTTTTGCATGGACTTCCTCCTATCGTTTCAAAGACCGTCTGAAAGTTTATTATATCGTAAACTTTCCCGCATTTCAATGAAACAATGGGAGAACTGTCAATTGCGAAACCCCTCTCCCCCCAAATCCATCCTACTGCCGGAGTTTAAAAATGGCCGTGGCTGTCAGATAGATGCCGGTAATTAAAAGGGTGGGGTTGTGTCCCTGCGTTAAGAATAACCACAGCGCCAAAAAAAGCAGCGGCGCCAAAAAAAGGAAAGAAACAGCGGCGGCGATGCTCTCCTGGCGCTCGACTCCCCGCATCTGCAAAATTTCATGGAGGAGCCGTCCGCCGTCCAGGACGCCGATGGGCAGGAGATTGAATACCCCCAGCGTCAGGTTGACCGCCGCGAGCAGCGCAAGCGTGCCCGCCGTAGCGTCCCCTGCCAAGAGAAAACACACGCCCGCGCAGAGCAAATTGAGGAACGGGCCCGCCAAAGTGATGGCGATTTCCCGCCCGTAGCTTTGCTCCACCGTGTCTTCGCAGCGCACCTGGATGCCGAAGGGCATGAAAGAGATGGCGTCCACCTTCTTGCCGCACAGCTTCATCATCAGCAGATGCCCGCCCTCGTGCAGGAAGATGGAGCCGAAAAAGAGGGGGTAAAGCCGCTGGGTATCCATGATGAGAAACAGGTAGAGGACGGCGAAAAACCAGATGGAGAGCCGTATTTGGGTGTTACAAATCCGAAATGTCAGCATAGGCGACTCCTGTGTAGGCAAGATAGGGGTTGACATAGACGCCGTTAATCTTGATGTCCAGATGGACATGGTTGCCGGTGGAGAGTCCGGTGCTTCCCACCCGGGCGATCCAGTCCCCCTGGCGCACCACTGTCCCCACCTGTGCGGTGATGCTCTCACAGTGGTTGTAAACCGATTCCAGGCCGTTTTGATGGGCCACTACTATGTAATTGCCGTAGACGCCCGACTCCCCGATCTCCTTGACCGTCCCGGGCAGGATGGCCCGGATGGGGGTATTGTGGGGCGCCGCGATGTCCAGCCCGGTATGGAAGTCCAGTTTACCGGTGATGGGGTGGATGCGGTAACCATAGGGGGAAGTGATGGTGCCATCCACCGGCGCGATGGGAACCGCGGTCAAAAAAAAGGGGGACAATGCTGTCCCCTCCGGCGCCGCCCATCTTTGATTGTCCTTGCTCCCCACAGCCGCATAAGCCACAAAGGACACATCGTGCTGTCCCCCCATGCCCGACTGCCGGGCGGCGGAGGCGTCGCTGCTGTCTTGACCGCTTTCTTCTCCCGACGCCTGGGAGGAGGAGTCCTCCTCCTTCCCCTTGTCCGAGCTGTCCCCTCCGTTTGCCGGCTTCCCGGCGCCCGACGGCGCATATCCCTCCGGCACCTGGGAGAGTTTTTCTTCCAGCTGGCGCATCTTGTCGGCATAATTGGACGCGCCGCTCTGTTTGTCCCCCGAGGCGCTGGGAACACTGGATACGCTGGAGGAACCCGAGGCGCCCACCAGGCTCCAGTAACCGCTTCTCACCGCCTCGTAGGTGTCCCCGCCAAAGCCGCGGAGGATGAAGGCCGCCGCAATCACAAAAACGCAGATACATACCTGGATGACCACGACGCTGAAAATCACCGGTTCCTCCTGCTGGGAATGCTGGGGGTCGGCGGGTTTGCGGCGGTAGGGACTGGTGGAAGCGTTCTGTCTGTATTCCTGCCGGACATCCGGCCGATTCTCCTGTCTGACTTCGTTCATGATGGGGTCTGCTCCTTTCCATCGCTTTTCGCTTTCCCGGGGCCGCGAGACCGCTACCCCTTTGTCCCATTTTATGTGAACAAAAAGAAATTCATAACCGAAATTTGGTTTTACCGCCACATAGAATTCTCTTTTGTTGCCTATACTATTGCTATCAGCTTTATAGACAGGAGGAAAACCATGAAAAACGAAATGATCAAAGAACTCGATAACCGCATCAAAAAGCTGGAAAACCACCAGCATGACGACGACTACCGCCAGGAAAACCCCTATGACAATGTCAGACAGGCCGTCTCCTTTGTTATCAACGACGCGCTTTTAATGGAGCTCAAAGACCTCAAGGACTTTGCCAGCCACCTGGACAACTAAAAGACCAAAAGGGCCCGGACAGTTTTTACTGTCCGGGCCCTTATCTTTGGTACGGTTTATTTCTTTTCTTTGAGGAACTTGTCGATGGAGGCCGCCGCGGTCTTTCCGGCTCCCATGGCCAAGATGACGGTGGCAGCGCCGGTGACGGCGTCGCCGCCGGCATAGACGCCCTCGCGGGTGGTGCACATGCTCTCGTCCACCACGAGGCAGCCGTGCTTGTTGGCCTCGATGCCCTTGGTGGTGGTGCGGATGAGCGGGTTGGGAGAGGTTCCAATGGACATGATCACGCTGTCTACGGGTAGCTCGAAGTTGGAGCCCTCGACCGCCACCGGACGGCGTCTGCCGGAAGCGTCCGGCTCACCCAGCTGCATCTCCACGCACTCCAGCGCGCGGACATGGCCGGTCTCGTCCCCCAGCACCTTGACGGGGTTGGTGAGGAGCTTAAAGATGATGCCCTCCTCCTTGGCGTGGTGGACTTCCTCCGCACGGGCGGGCATCTCCGCCTCAGAGCGGCGATAGACAATATAGACGTTCTCCGCGCCCATCCGCTTGGCACAGCGGGCCGCGTCCATGGCCACGTTGCCGCCGCCGACGACCGCCACGTTTTTGGACTTGTGGACCGGGGTGTCGTAGTCCTCCAGATAGCCCTTCATCAGATTGATCCGGGTCAGGTATTCGTTGGCCGAATAGACGCCCAAGAGGCTCTCGCCCTCGATGCCCAAAAAGCTGGGCAGACCCGCGCCGGAGCCGATGAAAGCCGCCTCAAAGCCCATCTCGAAGATATCGTCGATGGACAGGACCCGGCCGATAACCATGTTGGTCATCACATTGACGCCCAGCTTGCGCAGGTTGTCGATTTCGGAGGCCACGATAGCCTTGGGAAGACGGAACTCCGGGATGCCGTAGACCAAAACGCCGCCGGGGGTGTGGAACGCCTCGAAGATGGAGACTTCATAGCCCAGCTTTGCCAAATCGCCGGCGCAGGTCAGCCCCGAAGGACCGGCGCCCACCACCGCCACCTTGTGGCCGTTGGTTTCGGGCTTTACCACGTCCTTTTGGATATTCTTCATGTACCAGTCGGCCACAAAGCGCTCCAAGCGGCCCACGGCCACCGGCTCGCCCTTGATGCCGCGGACACATTTGCCCTCGCACTGGGATTCCTGGGGGCAGACACGGCCGCTGATGGCGGGCAGGGCGTTGGTGGAAGCGACGATCTCATAGGCCTTCTCGAAATTGCCCGCTGCCACCTCGGCGATAAACTCCGGGATGCGGACATTGACCGGACAGCCGGAGACACAGGGCTTATTCTTGCAGTGCAGGCAGCGCTTCGCCTCTTCCATGGCCATCTCCTCGGTGTAGCCGAGGGCGACCTCTTTGAAGTTTTTGTTGCGGACATTGGGGTCCTGTTCCGGCATAGGAACTTTATGTAAAGACATGTTAGGCATTGCGTTTCCCTCCAAACAAGCGGCAGATATGGTTGGCGTCGTGCTGCTCCTCCTCTTTGTAGAAGGAGTTTCTCTTCATCAGCTCGTCGAAGTCCACCTGATGGCCGTCAAAATCCGGTCCGTCCACACAGGCAAACTTGGTCTGTCCGCCCACGGTGACCCGGCAGCCGCCGCACATGCCGGTACCGTCGATCATAATGGGGTTGAGGCTGACCATCGTCTTGATGCCGTAGGGCTTGGTGGTCAGGGAGACAAATTTCATCATGGGAATCGGGCCGATGGCGATAACCAGGTCATACTGGTTGCCCGCCTCGATGAGCGCTTTGAGCTTGTCGGTGACAAAGCCCTTTTCGCCGTAGGTACCGTCGTCGGTGGTGAGATAGTAGTGAGTGGCCACCGCTTTCATCTCCTCCTCCAGGATGACGATGTCTTTCGAGCGGAAACCGGCGATAATATCGACTTCCACGCCCTTTTGGAAAAGCGCCTTAGCCGACGGATAGGCGATGGCGCAGCCGACGCCTCCGCCGATGACACAAACCTTTTTGTAGCCGTCCAGATGGGTAGGTACGCCCAAAGGTCCGACAAAATCATGAATATAATCGCCTTCGTTTAAGGACGCCAGCAGCTTAGTCGATCTGCCAACGGCCTGAAAGATGATGGTGACCGTACCTTTTTCCCGGTCATAATCGGCGATAGTCAACGGGATGCGCTCTCCAAATTCATCCACCCGGAAGATGATGAACTGACCCGCCAATGCTTTTTTCGCTACATATGGCGCGTCCACTTCCATGAGGGTGACCGCGTCGTTGAGCTGACGCTTCGTTACTATTTTATACATATTCCACGCTCCCTTTACGGATGATGTTTCTTACCGTATCAAATTATATCGCATATGTACAACTAATTCAAGGCGGATTCGTCGTTTGTGGTAAATGAATACTTGTTTCATCATCTAAATTCGCCAATTTTCCTGCTAAAAATTGAAAAAAGGAAAGTTTTCCTCCCAAAATTTCACCAGCAATTCCCGATTCTTGCGGATTCGATTTTCCCAATTTGTACGTTTTTTTGATAAAAAAGAACCAGGAACGCCGGTCGTTCCTGGTTCTTTGTATCAGTTTTCGCTATTTTATGATAGTCCCCGGATAGTAATGCTCCAGGATTTCCACATAGGTCATGTTCTCTTTCTCCGCGTAGAAGTGAGCGCCGAACTGGCTCATGCCTACGCCGTGTCCATAACCATAGGTGGTGATGGTGAAAGTGCCGTTTTTATAGGCTACATCGAACTTGGCCGAAGCGATGATGCTGCCGTCGTCCGGGTTTTTAAGGATGTCCTCCCTGACCCAGCGTCCGGTGATATTGGTCACGGTGTTCTTCAACCTATTTTTGTAGGTGGACACGCCCGCAATGGTCATGTTGCCGTTATAGCCCCCCGACGTGTAGCTCTTGACCTGGAAGAGCTTGGACATATCGTAACCGGAGGGCACTTCGATGCCCACCAATTTCAGCCGTCGGAGAATCTCCGCTTCGGAGTAGGTGTAGGTGTGGGTGTAATACTTGGCGCTGACATACAAGCTGTCGGCCAGGTAATCATACTTGCTCGGCACGCTGACCAAATACGGGTAGCGGCCGCCCCAGACCTCGGTAGAGGCGTTGGTCTTCCCCGCCGCACAGGAGAAATACGGAGTGAAGGCGACCTTATCGTTATAGGTGACCTGCTCGCCCAGCACCGCTTTCACGGCTTTTTCCACTTTGGGTCCGATATTGCTCTTCATTTCCACATAGGGTGCTGTTCCGGAATTGTTGCTCGAGAGCACATAGGAGTAAGCGGCGACCGCCTGAGCTTTGATGGCCTCGATATTAAAAGACTCCGGCATTTCATTGGCTACGATGCCCGCTACAATGTCATAGGCATTGCCCTCGACCACTTTGCCCCCTGCCGTGACTTTCAGTTTCGGCAAGTTCGCCGCATTGGAATCATCCGCTTCATCGGACGGCGGCAGTTTGGTAGTCACTACCGGAATAGAGACAGAGACGTCGGGCGGCACGTTTTCACCGGAATGAGGAGTCGTAACGACCGGGGTCTCTTCCACGGTTACCTTAGGTGTAGTCGTACCAATCACGGGCTTGGAAGTCGTGGTGGACGTCACCGGTATCGTCGTGGTGGTCACTTCACCTGGCGTAGTAGTCACCGGTTTGGACGTCGTGGTCACGGGCTTTGTGGTCGTAGGTGTGGTCACCGGCGCGGAGCCGATGGCGCTGGCCTGGGTGCCGGTCAAATTGGCGCCGGTGGCGGTTTTGTTAAAGTATGCCTCAATGCCTGCCACAATGCCGTCGGCCAGCTTGTCCCGGTAGGAAGCGGTGAGGAGCTTTGCGTACTCGTCGGGGTTGGTGACGAAGCCGCACTCAACCAAAGAGGCCGGGAAGGCGCTGTCGCGGGTCATGGCCATATAGCCAAAGACCGAACCGTCGCCATTGGTGCCGTAACGGATGTTGGTGCCCGCCTTGGCGTTTACGTTCTTACAGACCTGGGAGGCCAGGAGCTGGGAGTAATCGTTAAAGTAGTAGGCTTCGATGCCGTTGGCGGAGGAGGTGGAACCGGCCGAGTTCTGATGGATGCTCACCAGCAGATTGGAGCCGAAGTTCTTGGCTTGTCCCAGACGGTTATCGATGGAGAGCCAGCTCTGCTGGGTATCGATCATCAATACCGACGCGCCTTTGGCTTCCAGCTTGGAGGTGACGAGCTTGGCAATCATCTGATTGATATCCTGCTCGTTATATTTGCCAAGGCCGATGGCGCCGGGATCCCCCTTCCAGTGTCCGGGGTCCACGGTGATACGGGCGTTGCTGATGGCGGTGGGAGAATTAAACTGGAAGACCAGATCGTTGCCATTGTAATAGGCGGTGTAGCCCAAGAAGGAACCGCTCTGTTTGAGTTTAAGCTTGAGGGTGCTCCCCGACCAACTGGCACTTACAAAGAGCGGATTTTTGCTCAGACTCAGGCCCTCGGGCACCTTGTTGGTGCTGTCGAAAGCGATATTGACATAGGAGCCGGAGTAGGTCACTTTATAAGGCACCTTCCAGCCGGTGGAAACGATCAAGTTGGTGTAGCGGCCGTCGCTTGTAAACTGGAGCTTATTGATGGTGTTGTTGCCATAGCCCTGGTCGCTAATCACTTTGGCGTCCTTGGTATAGATGCGCTGACCGGAGGCCAATTGATAATAAGTGTAAGTCGTACCGCCGTCCGACCAAGACACTTCGCTAAGCACGCGGGCGATGGTGCCCTTGGGTAGCGGGAAGTAATTGGGGTCGGAGTAGTCGTTAATCTTATCGGTGGGGAACGTCTCCGCAGAATTTGCGGTAATCATCACCTGCTTGCCGCTCATCTTGTTGCCGTTGGAGGACGGGGTCACCGTCTTGCCGCTGGAATAGATGGTGTCCGGATCGGTAGGTTCAGTCACCGGAGGATCGCTCTCGGGAGACGTGGTCGTCGTGACGGGGGGCGTAGTCACCGGCGGTTTCGTGGTGACGGGGTTCTCCCCTGTCGAGCTGGACGAATGGGAACTGGAGGTGTCGGGCGCCGTGGTCACTTCAGGAGTGGTGGTGACCGCAGGGTTCGTCGTCACTTGGGGCGTCGTCACATCCGGATCCTCGGGTTCGTCAGGATCGTCGGGGACCTGGGAGGTCACCGTTTGGCTGTATTTGGCGTTTAATTTCACCGACGCGCCGCTCTTCATTTCGCTCAGGCCCTGATAGGTAGCGGAGAAGGTGATGCTGCCCAAATCCTGGACACTGCTTGTCCCTTCCGGCAACTTGATGGTACCGGTATATTTCTGATAGATGGAATCGGTGTCCACGTTTTCATCGATAGCGGTGGTGGGCGAAAGGGTGATGGTCTGGCCGCCGAGAGAGGCGGTTACCGTCGCTCCTTCATAGGCCAAAGCGCTTACCATCACTTCCATGGAGCCGTCGAGCTGCATGGAGCCGCTGGGGGATACTTCTTTAAATACCTGCACGGCGCGGGTGATGGTGTAAGTCAGCTTCTTGCCGCCCTGTTCAATGGTAAAGGTGTTTTTTCCAATCTTCAAGTCTTTCTGGACGCTGAAGTAGCCGCTTTGATTGACCGATACCTTCTCTCCATTGAGGAGTAGGCTCTCGCCCGGGTTGGCCCCGCCCGCGAAGGTGATCTTCGGCTCGTAGGTGGTCATTTCCGTTTTCGCGGGCTTGGTCACCTTGAGTTCGGTCACAACGATTTCTTCGTTTTTACCTGTCTCAAAGTAGAGGAGGAGTTTTTCAGTGCTCCCGCCCGGATTGGCTTTGAGGCTCTTTAAAGAATTGAAAACGCTGCCGCCGTATGTACTTCCCTTTTTGGCCAAGATCATCTGCTCCACAATTTCCGAAGGGCTTGTCCACCCGTCTGCGGTGCAGATCTTGTCCGCCGCGTGAATATAGTAGAGCGGGAGGTCGTTCTCCTGCGCCAATTTGTTCCACCAGTCGGAAACCGCTGTAAAGGAAGTATCCTTGTCAGCAATGGTTGTATCGGCGCGAACCATGACGAGATCGGCGTAATCCTTGGCAAGGAAGTCCTTGACGTCGGCGTAGCCGTCGGTCAGCATGGCGAAGGCGGCGGTCGTGTCGCTACCCTGGGCGTTGTCGGCCTTGTTGGCCCAGACGCTGTCGGTGATGAGCCCCACCTGCACGGCGCGGTTGAGCTCTTTGACCTTAGCGGACAGGGTCTTCACCAGGCTTTCGGTGGCGCTCTTCATAAAGCTCTCGAATCCCTGGCCGGCGCCGTTGGCCTCATAATCGCTGTAGCTGGCCGATTTCTCCGGCTCTCTCTCATAATAATGGTCGAGGAGCACGCCGTCCAGATCGTAGCCGTCGATCACCTCGCCCAGCCCTTCGGCACTGGCTTTGATAACATCGGCGGAAACTGCCTGGGCTTTGCCGTCCTTCGTGCCCAGCGCATCATAGACGACATAGACATACATCTTCTGTGCGCGGGCTTTTTCAATAATATAGGACAGTAGATCAAAATTGAGATCCGCCTTGGGCAGCTTACTGCTCTGATAGATGACTTTTTCCTGGTATGTCAGAGGAACGATGACGGTGTTCATGGTCAAATCCTTGGCCGAAGTCAAGGCCGCGTCCACCTGTCCTTTGACTGTTGCCGTGGAATGGTCGTCACCTGTGAGGAAATCGGTACCCGGAACCAGATAGACCGCACGCATCTCGTCGGGCTTATTAAAGCTGACGGGCGCGAGGGACAGCTCCGGGGAATCCCCAACGGCAGGCGTCACCTGTTCCTGTTGTTGCTGCAATTTTTCTGGCTGCTTTGTCATATTTTTGTCTGCTACAAAAATGGACGTTACACCGGTGATCAGCGTAATCATCACAAACAGCACACTCAGAGAAATCGCGGTAATACGTCTGTTTGAAAAGAGTGTTTTCAAATCGTATCCCTCCCTTGTGCCTATTTTTGAAAAACTTACTTTAAAATGGTTTTCAGGTTCTTCATCTCTTCTGCTACTTGTTCCTTGACCGCCGCTTCCGGCTGGAATAAGGAATTATAACTGTAAAGTGAAAAGCCTTTATAAGTATTTCCCTCTAAACTTCTGGCAAACTCAATCTGCCGTTTGAGCAGATCGCCGCTGTCTGTCACCCATTCCTGCTTACCGGCGTCCCCTGCCCACTGGTCCTCCTTGCCGATTTTGTAAGCGGCGAGACCCAGATAGAGCTTAACGCTGGAATCCTTGGTCAGATTCGCCCAGGCTTCCGCCGTCTTGTCAAAGGCGAGGTTATTCTTAAAGCCATAGTAAACCTGAGGCATGATGTAGTCCAGATAGCCTTCATTTTTCACCCAGGTCTTAACATCGGCGTACTGTTTATTAAAATTCACGTCCATGTTGCCCTGGGGACTGATACCGAATTCTACCTTGGGATTGACCGACTTAACCGCCTTGTAAACTTCCTGCACCAGCTTGCTTACGTTTTCGCGCCGCCATGCATCGAGGGATAGTTCGCTCCCGCTGGCCGCATAGGCCGCCTTATCAAAAGCAGCGTCGGTGGTGGGATAGAAATAATCGTCGAAATGGATGGCGTCTATTTCATAGTTTTTTGCCAGCTCTTTTGCTCCGTTTACAATGAGCGTGCGGGCCTCCTCCTTGGCCGGATTGAGATAAAGCGCCTGGGACAGAACCTCTGCTCCCGATTGACCGTCGGCGGTGATGACCAGATCCTCTTTCCCCGTCAGCCAACCGTAGAGGGCGGAGTCCTGGGACAGAGGCGTGGATGTGGACTTGACGCGGTAGGGATTGACCCATGCCTCGATGCGAAGCCCTTTGTCCTTGGCCAATTTTGTCATTATTGCCAGTGGGTCGTAGCCGGGGTCCTGACCCTGGGTCCCAGTGATGATATGGGACCACGGGAAATAACTGGATTTGTAGATTGCGTCTGCAAAAGGCCTCACCTGCACAATCACCGTATCGAGGCCCATGTCTGCCACGTTGTCAAAGACGCGCTCCAGGTTTTTTTGCGTCGCAGCCTGGTCCACAGTCAGCAGATTCTGCAGTTCCAGGTAGGACAGCCAGATGGCGCGCCGCTCCGTTTGTGATACTGCCTGGGCGCCGTCCTGAGCGCCAAAAGGCACGGAATCATCTGCGGAAGGATTTTCCGGCGGATATTCTCCATCGCTTGGGACGCCGTTTGGCAGCGTCATTGCGTTGGATTCTCCGCCTTTTTGGGGGGTAGTTTGGTCTTTTCCATGGCTGCCGCAACCGGACAGACAAAGAAGTAACACAAACAGCAAAATTGTGAGAAATAGTCGTCTCATTTGTTACCTCATTCCTAAATTTTGCTTATTTATATTCTAATATTCGCGCGAAAATAGGTCAATAGTTAAACACTGCATCATAAAATGTTTACAATTCCGTCGATTTTGCCGAATTCTTTCACAAAAAGTCATCCATATAATTGAATTTACTCCATATTTTTACATTCTTTCAAAATTGATATTCATAATTTAGTCATATATTTTTGCAGCAATTTTTTGACTCCTAAATTTCCGTTTTATTCATCGCCTTTTGCTGTCAATTTTCCTTAATAAATGAATAATTACACAATATTTTGATTGAAATGATCTACAAATCGCCAATTTATGCACATTTTATCAATAATCATCCGTCTTATTCGTTAATAAATTATTCACATTTTGCTTTTTCTCCTCTCCCTCTACTCCAATTTAACGGATTCCTGCAATCTAACAACACCATTGTTTTGAAATATGCATATCCGTAAAGCATTTTTCTTTACATCTAATTTTACCTTCAAAAGCCTTCGTCAAAATGACGGACTCCATTTATTTTATGAAGCTGTCCCAAACAATATGTTGGCTCCTTTGCCGCCAACAAAAAAGGAGAGGGACACTTCTTCCCTCTCCCGGACCGATTTGCTTTTATTGCTCTTGACACGGATGTTGGTCGTAGACCTGCGGATACACCGTATCTCGGAATTTTTCAAACTCTTCCCGGCTGATAGGACGCGGGTAACTCATGATCATCAGCGGCAGGGAGGGCTCTGTCTCCCGCAAAGCAGGTTGTACATATTCATAAGGTTGCAAGAAAAAGCCCAAGCGCTCATAAAACCCGATGCGCCGTTTGGCCATTTCCGTTTGGGGCGGCTCCACCTCCAGACAGATGAGCCTCTTTTCCCTGGAAAGGAGCTCCGTGAGCATCTTTTTGCCTAAACCCTCGTTGCGGTAGGATTCCCCCACGGCAAAATGCTCCACATAGAGGAAGTCCCCAAAGTCCCAGAGGGCGAGAAACGCCTTAACCGTATCCCCTTCCCGCCAGACCTCAATGCGGTAATGCTCATTTTCCATAAGCTTTATCTGTCTTTCACGGGTTCTCCTTTCGCTTTTTGGGAAAGAATCCCGCAAAATTTGATACACTTGGCTGTATTCCCCGGGAGCGAGTCTCTGTAACATGGTTCCTCCTCAGGATGCAGGGCGGGCCCGCACCCAAACCGGCCTTTGATGGCATCCGGCAAGCCAGTATATTTTCCAGTCCATCGACGGCGGCGATGACTTCACGGTCTGGGAAGACCGGTTCTCCCCGGGCTTCCCAACCACGTCGTTTGCAAAAAGGGCGAAGTGGATGCATCCACTTCGCCCTTTTATAAATCTCTCGTTAGATGGAAATCTCGTGAGCGATGCGATAGAGCTCCATGTTGAACTCTTTCTTCTGCTCCAGGGCTTCCAAGATGTCAAAGTCGACAATTTTGCTGTCCTTGAGGGCGATGACGCGATTGCCAATGCCGTTGCACAGCAGCTTTTCAATGGCATAGTGACCCATTTCACTGGCCATGACACGGTCGCGCACCGAGGGGTTACCGCCGCGCTGTACGTGGCCGAGCACCAAGGCCCGGGCGGTGATACCGGTGAAATCTCCCACCTGTTGGGCGATCTCCTCCACCTTGCCGTAGCCCTCCGCCACAATGATAATGAAGTGGCGTTTGCCGCGGGTCAGATCCTTCTGGATTCTCTCCAGGCAGTCCTTTTGCATATCAAAGGGGACCTCGGGCACCACGATGCTGGTGGCGCCGCAGGCGATGCCGGTGTTGAGAGCGATGTCGCCGCAGCGGCGGCCCATGACCTCCACAACCAAGCAGCGGTCGTGGGACTGGGCGGTATCGCGGCATTTATCAATCATCTCCATGGCGGTGTTCATGGCGGTGTCGTAACCGATGGTGTAGTCAGTGCAGGCGATGTCGTTGTCGATGGTTCCGGGAATGCCCACACAGGGAATGCCGCGGAGGGAAAGATCTCTCGCGCCGCGGAAGGAGCCGTCGCCGCCGATGACGACCACGCCGTCGATGCCGTGATCGATACAGGTCTGGGTCGCTTTCTGGAGCCCGGATTCATAGCGGAATTCGTCACAGCGGGCTGTATACAGCATAGTGCCGCCCCGGTGAATAATATCGGAGACACTGCGAAGGCTCATGTCAATCAGGTCGCCGTTAATCAGTCCATTATAGCCGCGGCGGACGCCCACCACATTGAGACCTTTGGATATGCCGGTTCTGACAACCGCTCTGACAGCAGCGTTCATGCCAGGCGCATCTCCTCCGCTTGTCAGAACACCAATTGTTTTCACTTGCTTACCCATAATTACCTCCTCGGACCCCATGAGGAATCCTCTTTCATATCTAACAAATCATATAGGTTTATTATATACGATTGTATCAACTTGTTTCAAGATGTAAACTTAACAATTTCTGTGGGAGAACGCCGCAATTATTGACTATTGTCCCTTATTTTTACCTTTTCCGACCCGAGGATTCTACCCAACTCGTCCAGAAGGACCTGGTTCATGTCCACCCACAGGGATTTGGGCGCCAACATCCAGCGTTTTTTGTCCTCAAAGTAGACATAGACCGGGAAAGCGCCTTCAAAGATGCCCAACAAATTCTTGGCCTTGAGAAAGGTCTTGCTCTCCTGGGAGGGCGCCACCAGATATAACCCGTTTTTCCCGCCGGCGCTGGGCTGGCGGCGTTTGGTGGTGTGGGCGCGCAGCATTAGCTCCTTGGCGTGGTCGGTGATGGTGACCCGCTCGCAGATGAGCTTGGGGTCCTCCTCCTCCCGGATGGACAACCGGCATCGTGCGCAGATAACAGCGCCCTCCTGCAAGAGGCTCCGGTTCTCCTCAAACACCTGGGGGAAGACCAACATCTCCATGGAGGAAGTCATGTCCTCCAGCTGCACAAAGGCCATGGTGGCGTTGTTGCGGGTGATTTTGACCTTTTTGCTGCCCACGGTGGCGATGACGTTGAGGTAAGCCCCATCGGCAAAGCGCTTGTCGTGCATCTCAATGCCCGCTTTGATGTCCCCGAAGGTGGCCCCACCGATCTCCTTGAGCAGTCCCATATACGCGCTGATGGGGTGATCGGTGATGTAGAGGCCCGTCGTCTCCCGCTCCATCTTGAGCTTTTCGTGGAGGTCGAGGTCGGGCACGTCCAGGATGTTGTATTCACTCTGGGGGGCCGCCGGACCCGCGTCAAAGAGGCTCACCTGCCCCTCCACGTTCTGGCGGCGCTGCTGGTCGATGGCGGCCAACAGCCCCTCCGACGACATGAGCATTTGGCGGCGGTTGAGGCCGAAGCCGTCCAAGGCCCCGCATTTGATGAGGCTTTCCATGGTACGGCGGTTGAGATCCTTGCCGTACATCCGCTCGCAGAAATCGGCAAAGTTCTCATAGGGCCCATGCTCCTCCCGCTCGGCGATCAAATCCCTGATAAATCCCCGGCCCAGGTTCTTGACGGCCACCAGACCGAAACGGATGCCCTCCCCGGAGACCGAGAAGCCGTCCTGGCTCTGGTTGACGTCAGGCTTGAGGACTTCGAGCCCCAGCTTTTTGCACTCGCCGATGTACTCGATAATCTTGTTGGTGTTGTCGAGGACGCTGGTAAGCAATGCCGCCATATACTCCTTGGGATAGTGGCATTTGAGATAGGCGGTCTGGTAGGCCACAAAGGCGTAGGCCGCCGCGTGGGACTTATTAAAAGCGTAGGACGCAAAGGAACTCATCTCGTCAAAGATGCTGGTGGCTATCTCCTCGCTGACGCCGTTGCGGACGCAGCCCTTGCAGATCAAATGCCCTTCCTCGTCCTGGGCGCCGTAGATAAAGTTTTTCCGCTCCTTCTCCATGATGTCGTGCTTCTTTTTGGACATAGCCCGGCGGACCAAGTCGGCCCGGCCATAGGAAAAGCCCGCCAGTTCCCGGCAGATCTGCATGACCTGCTCCTGGTAGACGATACAGCCGTAGGTGACGTTGAGAATCGGTTCAAGCAAGGGATGCTTGTAGGTCACCTTTTCCGGGTGGTGCCGGTTTTCCACATAGGTGGGGATGGAATCCATGGGGCCGGGGCGGTAGAGGGAGATGACGGCGATCATGTCTTCGATGGACTCGGGGCCCAAATTCATGAGCACCTGGCGCATGCCCGCGGACTCGAACTGGAACACGCCCTCGGTGAGGCCCTGGGCGAGCATCCGAAAGACCTCCTTGTCGTCTAGCGGCACGTGGGCCATGTCGATTACGACGCCCCGCTTTCGCAGCATCTTTTCCGCGTCGTCGATGACCGTCAAGTTCCTCAGCCCCAGAAAGTCCATCTTGAGCAGCCCCAATTCCTCCAATGTCGTCATGGTGAACTGGGTGACGATGGCCTCGTCGTTCATGGACAGGGGCACATAGGAGGACACCGGGTCCCGGGTGATGACCACGCCCGCCGCATGGGTGGAGGCGTGGCGGGGCATCCCCTCCAGCTTCCGGGCCATGTCGATGAGTCTCGTGATCTCGGGGTCGGAATGATAGGTGGCGGCAAAGTCGGTAGACTTTTGCAGGGCCTTGTCAAGGGTAATGCCAAGGTCCGCGGGCACCTGCTTTGCCACTGTATCCACCGTCTGGTAGGGGATATTCATAGCGCGGCCCACGTCGCGGATGGCACCCCGGGCCGCCATGGTGCCAAAGGTGATAATCTGGGCCACGTGGTCGGAGCCATATTTGCGCACCACGTAGTCGATGACCTCCGGCCGCCGCTCATAGCAAAAGTCGATGTCGAAGTCGGGCATACTGACCCGCTCCGGATTTAAGAACCGCTCGAAGAGAAGCTGATAGCGGATGGGGTCGATGCCGGTAATGCCGATGCAGTAGGCCGCGATGCTCCCGGCCCCCGAGCCTCTGCCGGGTCCCACCGGGATATCATGGTCCTTGGCGTACTGGATAAAGTCGGATACAATGAGAAAGTAGTCCACATAGCCCATCTTTTTGATGACGCCCAGCTCGTATTCGAGCCGTTCCACCACCTGCGGGTCGGGATGCTCCCCGTAGTGCTTTTGCAGCCCCTTCCAGCACCGGTCCTCAAAGTATTCCACATTGTCCCGGCCGTCGGGCGCCACAAAGAGCGGGAGCTTGGTCACGCCGAACTCGAACTCCACCTCGCAGCACGCGGCAATTTTCGCGGTGTTGCGGATGGCTTCCTCATGTCCGGGGAAGAGCTTTTTCATCTCCTCCCCTGATTTGATGTAAAACTCCTGGGTGGGAAATTCCAGCCCGTCCTTGTTGTCCACGGTGGTGTTTGTCTGGATGCAAATGAGGACATGCTGCATCTCGGCGTCCTCTTTGTCGATATAGTGGGCGTCATTGGTGGCAACGAGCCCCACGCCCACCTCCTTGGCCAGGCGGTAGAGATCGGGCAGAATCCGCTGTTGTTCTTCGATGCCGTGGTCCTGGATTTCGATAAAGTAGTCGTCCTTCCCAAAGAGGTCCCGGTAACGCGCGGCCACCTCCTTGGCCTTGTCGTAGTCCCCCGCCATGAGCAGCCGGGGAATTTCTCCGGCCAGGCACGCGCTCAGGCAGATGAGGCCGCCGCTGTACTTTTCAAGCAGCTCCCAGTCCACCCGGGGCTTAAAGTAGTACCCGTCGATGAAGGCCTGGGAGACGATTTGAATCAGATTTTGATACCCTTCATTATTCTTGCACAGCAGCACCAAATGATACGGATTGTTGTCGATGCGGTGCACCTTGTCAAAGCGGGTCCGGGGCGCCACATAGACTTCGCACCCGATGATGGGCTTGACGCCCTGTTTTTTGCACTCTTTATAAAAGTCGATGACCCCGTACATCACCCCGTGATCGGTGATGGCCACGGCCGTTTGTCCCAAGTCCTTGGCCTTCTGCACCAGGCGCTTGATGCGGCAGGCTCCATCGAGCAAACTGTATTCGCTATGGACATGCAGATGCACAAACTCGTCCATCTTTCCCCCACCTCCTGCTGGTTCATTTGCCCGCAGCGCGCGGACTCTATCAAAATGGGAACCAAAGTCCCCCGTCTATTCTCATTTATCGTAAGGCCCGCTCCTTGCGGATGGTCTCCGCCGCCGCGGCGATGCGCTGGAAGCGGTGGTTGACCCCGGAGCGAGACAGCGGCTGGGAAAGCTCCCGGCCTAAGTCCGCCAGCGACATTTCGGGGTGTTCGAGCCGCAGAACGGCCAGCTCCTGGAGATCGTCGGAGAGCGACTGCATCCCCCGGTGGGCGGCGATGAGTTCGATGTCCTCCACCTGCTTGGCCGCGGCGGTCACCGTCTTTTCGATGTTGGCCGTCTCACAGTTGGTGACGCGGTTTGCCTTGTTGCGCAGGTCCTTATAAATCTTGACGTTCATTAGTTCCAAGGAGGAACGCATGGCCCCGATATAGGTCAGCATGTCCTCGATGTGCTCGCTCTCCTTGTAGTAGACTACCCGCGCTCCCCGGCGCACCGTCATCTTGGGCGGGGCCAGCACGGTGGAGATGAGCTGCTGCAAATCCTCAGCCAGCTTGTAGTGCTGGGTAACAAATTCCAGATGGTAGCTCTTGTAGGGGTCGGTGAGATTGCCGCAGGCAAGGTACGCCCCCCGCAGAAAATAGGCGACGCTCCCCTCGTCGGGAAGGTTTTGCATTTTAAGCCGGAGGCTGATCTCGTCCGGCTGATGGTAAAATAGCCCCAGCACCTCGGCGCAGTCCCCCTTATTTTGCAGCGAGACCGTGTAGATGCTGTCCCGGTTTTTGACCGGGGAAACGGTGGTGCAGGAAATAAGCCCCGCCTCCTCGGCGATGCACTGGCCGTAGAGCGCCGCCACCCCCTCGTTTTCGGTGACCAGCGACACTTGCCGCCCGGAAAACGCCTTGCCGAAGAGGAGCATGCCGTAAGCGAGCGCGTGGCGGTGGCGCTCATCCACGGTTTCCTCCGCGCACAACTCGCATTTAAGATCATAGGAAAATGACATGTCCTTCCTCCTTCGGCTTGTCCCTCTTGGTATCCTTTCGAAAAAGCCCCAAAACCGGCATTCACCTCCCGCGGGAGGTGAATCCAAGGGTCCGTTTATTTTTGTATATCCCGGTGGTTGATGTTAACACGCACCCCATTTTCCGACAGGTGCCGGGCAATGAGTTCCGCAAAGGTCACCGAGCGGTGCTTGCCCCCCGTGCAGCCGATGGCCACCACCAGCTGGCTCTTTCCCTCTTGGATATACTGAGGCAGCAAAAAGTCGATGAGGTCAAGGAGTTTCTTTGCAAGCTCCCGGCTCTGGGGGAACTCCATCACATACTCCCGCACCTCGGCGTCCAGGCCCGTCTTGTGCCGCAGCCCCTCAATGTAGAAGGGGTTGGGCAGACAGCGAACGTCGAAGACCAGGTCCGCCTCCAGCGGTAGTCCATATTTGAAGCCGAAGGACATGGAGTTGACGAGCATCCCCCCCGTGACATTGCCCAAAAAGATGTTGGCAATCTGCTCCTTGAGCTGGGCCGGGGAGAGATGGGAGGTATCGATGGTGTAGGTGGCCATGGCCCGGATGGGTTTGAGCAGCTCCCGCTCCACTAGGATGGCCTGTTCAATTTCTCCCTTGACGGTGTCGAGGAGGGGATGCTTGCGCCTAGTCTCCTTAAACCGCCGCACCAGAATATCGTCGTTGCACTCGAGAAAGAGCACCTCAAATTCAATCTTGTTTTTCCTCAAGTCGTCCATGCCGTCGAACAGGTCGTGGAAGAGAGCGCCGCCGCGGGCGTCCACCACCACGGCTACCCGGTCGATCTGGCCCTTGGACTTCAGACAAAATTCCGCAATTTTGACGATGAGCTTGGGCGGGATATTGTCAACGCAATAAAACCCGATGTCCTCCAGCGCATTGATCGCTCTGGATTTTCCCGCGCCCGAAAGCCCGGTTACGATGACAAAATCCACTCTTACTCACCCTTTCTCAATCATTTTCACTTCACATTCGAGACAGTATCCCGTCTGCTCCTTCACCTTTTCCTGGATCTTAGCGATGAGCGCTTTGACGTCCCGGCAGGTGGCGCCGCCGGTATTGATGACAAAGCCCGCGTGTTTCTCGCTGACCTGGGCCCCGCCTACTCTAAACCCTTTGAGACCGCACTGGTCGATGAGGGCGGAGGCGTAATTTCCCGCCGGGCGCTTAAAGGTGCTGCCGGCGCTGGGGTATTCTAAAGGCTGCTTCGATTTTCGCCGGGCGAGAAAGTCGTCCATCTTGGCCCCGATTTCCCCCTTGTCCCCGGGTGTGAGCTGAAAACGGGCCGACAGGATACAAAGGTCCGTATCGGTGTAGGCGCTGTGGCGGTAGGATAGTTTCAGCTCCTCCCCTGCAAAGCACCCCTCCCGGCCTTCGCTGTCAAGATGCCGGGCACTTTGGAGGACGTCGCTCATCTCCCCGCCGTAGGCCCCCGCGTTCATGTAGACAGCACCCCCCACGCTCCCCGGGATGCCGTAGGCAAATTCTAAGCCGGAGAGGCCCTGCTCCCTAGCGAAAGTGCAAAGGCGCTTGAGGGAGACGCCGGCGTCACATTCGATCAGATCGTCTCCAATCAGCCGGATTTCCCCCTCGGGCCGGTCCAGACAGATCGCCGCGCCGGCAAAACCCTCGTCGCTGACGAGGAGGTTGGAGCCCTTGCCGAGGATGAGCTTTGACGTGCCGGTCTCCTGACACAGCCGGAGCACCTGGGCCAAAGCCTCCGCCGAGCGAGGCTTTATCAGGACGTCGGCGGGGCCGCCAATGTGAAAGGTGGTATAACGGGATAGAGGCGCCGCCGGAATCGCTTCACAGTCCATCCCGGACAAAGCGCGCAGAAAAAAAGTATCGACCATGGTATCCTCCCAGCATATCATTTGCGGCATTTGCCGCCTCTTATGTATATTACTGGAGTCTGCCCAAAAATGCCGCGCCGATGATGCCCGCGTCATTGCCGAGAGTCGCCGCCACAATACTGACTCTCTTTTTCGAGGTGCGGCAGTAGTCCTCCTTGGCGATGAGCTCCCGCAGCGGAGCCAGCAGGGTTTCCCCCTCCTTGGAGATACCGCCGCCGATGCAGACGACCTCCGGCTGGAAGATGTTGACGATGCTGGCAAGGCCGTAGGCCATGTACTCAATGTACTCGTCCACACATTCCTTGCCCGCCTTGTCGCCCTGCTTCATGGCCTGGAAGGCCGTCCGGCCGCTGACTTTGTCCAGATCCCCGCCGCACAGCTTCCACATGAGGGAGTCCTTGTATTTTTCCATGTACTTCTTGGTGGTGTTGATGAGCCCCGTGGCCGAGCTGTAGGTCTCAAAACATCCCTTTCTGCCGCAGGTGCACTGCCGGCCGCCCTTGACGATGGCCATGTGTCCCAGCTCGGCGCCGCCGTGGTTAAAGCCCGCGTAGATTTTGCCGTCGATGATGACGCCGCCGCCCACGCCGGTGCCCAGCGTGATGACGATCACGTCCTGTTTGCCCTTGGCGCCGCCCGCCAGCGCTTCGCCGTAAGCCGCGGCGTTGGCGTCGTTCTCGATGAAGACGGGTTTTCCCAGCGCCTCGCTCAGATAGGGACCCATGGGCACATTGTGGAAAAAGAGGTTATTGGCGTAGATGAGCATGCCGGTCTCGGTATCCACCGTTCCCGGGGTGTCCACCCCCACCCATTCGATATCGTCCATGGTGAGCCCCGCGTCTTCCACCGCCATCCGGGACGCCTTGGCCATGTCGGCGCAGACCTCCTCCGCTGGGCGGGGAATGTTGGTTTTGAGCTTGGCCCGGCCGACGATGTTGTAGTTTTCGTCCACCACGCCCACGGCGATGTTGGTTCCTCCCAAATCGATGCCGATGTAATATTTCATTCTGAAAACTCCTTCCTACCAGAGTTTGACAGCCCTGTCTGTTTCTTTATTTTTGCGGTGACAAATCCCGCGCCACCTTATTCTGCACAACGTCAAAGAAGCGGTCGTAGTCCACGTTGAGGATGAGCTCCTGGGGAAACTCGATTTCTTCGAGCATGGCGGCGGCTCTCTCCACCGCGCCGATTTCATAGCAGAAATGGGCGTCGGAATTGACGATCACGGGCACCTTGTATTTGGCGCAGAGTTTTGCGATCTCCGCGCAGTTTTTCGGGGAGCCCACCCGGGTGCCCGGCTGGAAGGAATGGGCGTTGATCTCCACGATCTTGCCATATTCCTTGAAGGCCTTGATGCACTTCTCATAATCGTAGCGGAATTTCGGGTTGCCGCTGTGACCGATGACGTCCACGTCCGGGTTTTGGGCGATCTGCAGCCAAAGCCTCGTCTGTGCCTCTTCGTCCTTGGGCGGAATCACCGGGCTGTGGCAGGAGGCCACCACCCAGTCGAGCCCCGCCAGCATCTTCTGCGGCATGTCCAGATTGCCGTCGAAGTCCAGAATATTGGTCTCCACCCCTTTGAGGACCAGCACTCCCTCCACATAGTCGGGCACCGACCAGATGTTGGTGAAGTGCCACAGGTGGGCGCTGTCCGGAAGCGCCGGGGCGTGGTCGGTGGAGGCGATGGCCCGGATGCCCTTCTCCTTTGCCACATGGATATTCTCCATAATGGTGGAAAATGCATGGGTGGAAGCAACGGTGTGGGTGTGCGTATCTGCGATAATTTTAATCAAACTTTATCCAACTCCTATTTCGCGGTTTCCATTTTTATTAATATGCGTCCCAATCCGCCGTATCGTCCTTTTCCGGCTCCGCCATGCCCAGCTTGCGCAATAGCTCCGACGCGGCGTTGTAGCCCATCTTCTTCTGGCGGTTGTTCATGGCCGCCACCTCGATGATGATGGCCAGGTTCCGGCCGGGCTTCACCGGGATGGTCAGCGACGGGACCTTATTGCCCAGGATGGAGGTGTACTCATTGTCCATGCCCATCCGGTCGTAGACCTTGTTCTGGTCCCAGATTTCCAGCTGGATGACCATATCGATCTTCTCGGTGACCTTGATGGAGCCCATACCGAAGATGCGCCGGGCGTTGATGATGCCGATGCCGCGAAGCTCCACAAAGTGACGGATGTTTTCGGGGGCGGATCCCACCAGGGTCTTGTTGGAAACCCGGCGGATTTCCACCGCGTCGTCGGCGATGAGCCGGTGGCCCCGCTTGACGAGCTCGATGGCGGTTTCGCTCTTGCCCACGCCGCTTTCACCCAGCAGCAGGATACCCTCGCCGTAGACCTCCACCAGCACGCCGTGGCGGGTGATGCGGGGGGCCAGCTCTACGTTGAGGGTGGAGACAAGGCCGGACTGGAAGGTGGAAGTGGAATCGGTGGTCTCTAATAACGGCACCTCATACTTCTTGGCCGACTCGATCATCTGGGGAAAGATGTCCAGCCCCCGGGTGACGATGACCGCCGGCGGATGGTGGGAGAAAAAGCCGTCCAGGGACTGCTCGATTTTCTCCGGCGTCCCCAGGGTCTTTAAGAAGCTATATTCCGCGCGGCCGATGATTTGGATGCGCTTGGGGTCAAAATAATCGAAAAAACCGGCAAAATGCAAGCCGGGCCGATTGACGTCCGCACTGGCAATCAGCACTTTGGAGGCTTCACAGGGCATATACACCTGCTCGAGATTGAATTCCTTGATGATTTTAGCAAGACTGACCGTAAAAACAGCACTCATAACTTTCCTCCTGCGTTTTATTTGTCATCCCCTCGAATGCTCGTTTCTGTTCCCCAACAGAAGCCTTTTTCACAGGGCATACGAATCTAGCTTTATTATAACCCAGAAGAGGGGGCAGTTTCAAACATTTTTTTCTCTTACAACCTTCTTAACACATTCTTACATTTTCCAAATTTGACTTTGTTCGGGTTTTCCCACCGTCCCTTCTGTGTTATAATAAAAACAATATTTCCAGATTTTGCGGCGGATGGACCGCCGTCCCCTGGAAACTGCCGGTATCACGCACCAGCGCCATCTCCGGATGTGCTGTACCTGTATCCGGCAAAACGCAGATCACAGGCCGCTTTTCAGCGGCAGAATGGAGCATTTTATATGAGAGTCGCACTGTTTGTCGAAACTTACCTTCCTTTCATCAATGGCGTGGTCACCCATGTCAAGAGCCTCAAGGACGGCTTGGAACGCCTGGGCCACGAGGTACTGGTGGTGACCGCTGACCCCACCGTCCGCCATCATGAGCTCAGGGACGGTGTGCTTCGCTGCCCCGCTCACCGCTCCAAGCGCCTCTATGGCTTCGGCGTGGCCGCCCCCGTCATCCGCACACGGCTCAAATTCGTCCAAGCCTTTGACCCGGACATCATCCACATTCATCAGGAGTTCGGCATCGGCCTTTCCGGCGCCCTGATCGCCCGCAAGCTCCACAAGCCCCTCGTCTACACCCTGCACACCATGTACGACGAATACATCTATTATGTGGCGCCCAAGCCCCTGATCAAAACGGTCAAGAAAATTTCCCACCGCTACACCCGGTTCTTGGCCACCCGCGCCTCCGCCCTCACCGGCCCGTCCAAGAAGTGCGAGGAATATTTTAGAGAGGTGGGCGTCACCAAGGACGTGAGCGTCATCCCCAACCCCGTGGAGCTGGACTTATTTAACCCCGACCAGATCGACGAGGAAAAAAAGCGGGCTTTCCGCCAAAAGTACAAGATCGACGACGACGTAATGATCGCCTGCTTCGTCGGACGGCTGGGCCGGGAAAAGAGCTGCGACATCCTGCTCGACTACTGGGCCAAATCGGTGCGCCCCGAGGACCGGATGCATCTCATTATCATAGGCGACGGACCCAGCAAGCCGGAATTGGAGGAGCAGGCCGCCAAACTCGGCATCTCGGACATGGTCACCTTCACCGGCAAGGTCCTGCACGAGGAGCTCCCCCCCTATCTTGCCTCCTGCGACGTCTATGTCACCGCCTCCCTCTCGGACACAAACTCCATCTCCATGCTGGAAGGGATGGCCACCGGCCTTCCCGTCCTCCAGCGCAACGACCCCCTCAACGCCGATCAGGTGCGCAACGGCGTCAACGGCTATATCTTTAATAACGCCAAGGAGATGGGCGATATCCTCCGCCAGATCAAGTCGAAGACCCCGGAGGAGCTGAAAATCCTTAAAAAATCGGTCATCTCCTCGGTGAAAAGCAGCGGCGCGGAGGACCTGGCAAATTATGTGCTCACTGTTTACCACAAATTATATAGCCAAAGCAACCAGAGTGTTGACCAATAACTATTGACAATCCGGTGTGAATCCTGTACAATATGATAGTTTGTGGAAAAACACTGCTCGATCACAAGGAGGTCGCACCATGGATACCGGAAAACGGAAGGGCCAAAGCCCACTCACCCATACAGAAATAGATTATGACGTCGCCATCATCGGCGGCGGTATCGGCGGCATCATGACCGCCTATGAACTCATAGAAAACCGCCCTGACCTGCGGGTGTGCATCATCGAAAAGGGACATGGCATCGAAAAGCGGACCTGCCCCATTGTCACCAAGGCGGTGGACAAGTGTATCAACTGTCCCTCCTGCGCCATTATGGAGGGCATGGCGGGGGCCGGCGCTTTCTCCGACGGCAAATATGTCATCTCCACCGAGTACGGCGGCTGGCTGACCGAGTTTCTCTCTCCCGAGACGGTTATCTCCTACATTGAAAAGGCCGACGCCATCCTCGTCTCCTTCGGCGCTACCACCGAGCGCTTTATGCCCAACGATGATCTCAAAAAGCTTTGCCTGCAGTACGATCTGCATATGAGCCAGGCACAGCTCAAGCACCTGGGCACCGACGCCAACTTCGATACCATGAAAAAGCTGATCGCTTCCCTGCGGGGCCGGTGCGATGTCCTCACCGATACCGAAGTCACCGGGGTGGACCGGGAAAGCCACGTCCTCACCCTGAGGAGCAAAGCGGAGACCCGCACCATCGCCGCGGAAAAGATCGTCTTTGCCGTGGGCCGGGCCGGCAGCCGCTACTTCGCCGCCTGGTGCAAGGAAAACGGCATTCCTCTTCAGAATAACCAGGTGGACATCGGCGTGCGGGTGGAGCTTCCTTATCTCGTCTGGGAGGACTTCTCCAAAAAGATCTACGAGCCGAAAATCTGGTACCGCTCGAAAGTCTACGGCGATACCACCCGGATGTTCTGCTTTAACGAGCGGGGCAACGTGGTCACCGAGAACACCAGCGGGGTGCTGACCGTCAACGGCCACTCCTATCGGGATATGGCCAGAAAGACGGAAAACTCCAATTTCGCCTTGCTTTCCACGATTAAATTTACCGAGCCCTTCAAGGAGCCCATCGAGTACGCCCGCCATGTGGCCAGCCTCGCCAACCTCATCAGCGGCGGCAGCGTGCTGGTACAGCGCTTGGGCGACCTGGAAAACGGACGGCGCACCGACGAAGGCCGACTGCGCAAGTCCACCACCCGTCCCACCCTCCACGCGGTTCCGGGGGATTTGAGCCTGTGCCTGCCCAAACGGCAGCTGGACAACATCATCGAAACGCTCCACGCCTTAGACCATGTGGCGCCTGGCACCGCCAACTACGACACCCTGCTCTACGGCATCGAGTGCAAATACTACTCCGCCCGTCCCGACGCTGTCAATTTTGAAATTACCGGCTGCAAAGGTATCTACGCCATCGGCGACGGCGCGGGCTTTACCCGCTCCCTCTCCCAGGCGGCGGCCAACGGCCTATACGTGGCCGACCAGATGCTGGCAAAGTAAAAGCCGAGGCAAAGCGCAGGTCGTTCATCCAGATGCTTGTCCATCCCGCAAAGGCAAGAAACATGACCGTAAATTTCAAATATTGCCTCAGGATATTTTCCCATGCGACGCGGCCCGAAAACGCGAATGTCCTGTCCGGCGGTTTCAATGAAAAGGTAACAAAAAGGCCCGTGGAAATTCCACGGGCCTTTTTAGGCATAAAACTCGCCGCTTATTTTTTGGATTTCTCTTCATTTCTCGCGTCCATCACGTCCTTGATGTCCACATAGCGTCCCCGGCGCAACGCCAAGATAATGAGCACCGCGTCGATCAGGATGTCTAAGATGGTCCCCAGCAGCAGGTATTCCCAAAAGCCCACCTGCATAGCCGAGAAAAAGGAAATGAAGGCCATATGAAAGATGATGATCAGCGCGTCCCCGCCGAAATAGACGGCCAAATCCGCCATGCGCAACGAACTCCGGGCATGTTTGACGATGAGGTAGATGCCGGCCCCGATGATGAGCAGGGATGAAAGCATTACCGCCACGGGGAGCTCGGGTGCTGCAAAGATCAGGATAACTGCCAGGGCAAGCGCCCGAATGGCGGTCTTGAGCACCGAAAGAATATAAAGAACCTTTTTTATCAACTGTATTTCCTCTCTTTCAAAGGGGCAGCCTTTCTCCTCTTAGATGATTTCCATCCGATAGGCACAGGAAAAGCTCTTCCCCACTGGCAGGCGTACCGCGTCCTTTTTCTCTTCAAACGCCCCCGTCTCATCGTCCCGATCGGCCATGCCGATCCAGGGTTCCAGACAGAGAAACGGCGCCTGTTTGCCGGCCGGCGTCCAGATCCCTAGCGTGGAAAAGCCCTCAAAACTCAGTTCTACGCCCTGACCCGATAATTTGCTAAACAGCGTCACCTTCTTCGACCTGGGATGGTCGAAAATAAGGGCGTCGTTTTCGAATAGGGCATATTTTACCCCAAAGGACCGGCTTTTGTCAAGTATCTTTACTGTTTTGCCCGTCTGAATGATGCCGTTTTCATCGAGCTGGGGAGAAAAAAGGTCCTCTTCCTCCTCGAAGGTGACCGCGTAGCTCTCAAAGGGCTCCTCTCCGCTGACCGGGCACCGGAAGGCCGGATGTCCGCCGACGGTGAAGAAAATGTCCTTGTCGTCCAGGTTGAGAACGGTAAACTTCGTCTCCACACTGTTGGCCCCTACTGTGTAGCTGACCTGCAGCTCAAAGCGATAGGGATACATCTGCAAAAGCCTGTCGTTATATTTAAGCGACAGGCAGATGGCGTTGTCCTTTTGATAGAGGACCTCAAACTCCTCGTCTCTCGCAAAGCCGTGTTTGGGAATCCGGTACTCCTTCTCCCCAATCCGGGTCTTCCCATCCTTGAGGCATCCAATCACCGGGAATAACACCGGTGCGGTCCGCCCCCAATAAGACGGGTCCCCGCACCACAAGTGCTCCTGTCCCAAAATGTCCACCAGAGAAACAAGTTCCGCCCCGTGGGTGTCCACTGTCGCCGTCGTCGCTTCCCCTATGATCTCATATCGCATGGTTCCCTCTCCCTCCAGCATCCTATGCTCCCGCAGAAGCTTTTTGTTTAGTATAGCATAACATCCGTCAAAAAGAAATATGGGAGAAAACGCCTATATCTTTATTTTCCATGATTTCCCAGCAAATAAGATGCTCCCCGCTCCTTTCAAGGCGGCGCCCGCCTCAACAAAAGAGGCCGCGGAATTCCGCGGCCTTCTGCGTTTCTATTTGGTTTCGATGCCCAGCCGGTCCACGTTGCAGTCGACCTCGATGACACACTGAAATTCGGGGAGGACTTTCTCCCAGTGGTCCCGGTGCGCCAGATAATACTGGGGCTCATATTTGCTCACGTCGCCGGAAAAGTTGAAGATGTCGGTGTGGTAGTCCCGAAGTCCGATTTCTAGCGCCTGTTCCATCTCCTTTGTAATAGTGCGGGCGAGCTCCGCTTGAATATCGTCGATGTCCTCGTCCAGGACCGGAGAGATGTCACCGCTCACCCGCTCGCTGATAATCGCCCGGGTGGAGACGTGCAGATGGATGGAAATTTTGCCGTCCTGCATCCGGGTCTTGCGTCTGGTGGTAGCGTGAGTGATCTGGGCGGAAATTTTGCCGTAGTTTGTGTTTTCCACCAAGATATTGGCCCGGGTGATCTGATCGTTGATCCACATAAGGCCCCGTGTTTCGGCCTCGGTCAAGGTACCCGCCAACTGGCCGCTACGGAAGACCGCCGTCTTTTCAAAGACCGCCTGGGTCTTGTCCTCCGCGTCCTGATCAGTTTCCACCACCGGCGCGTAGATTTGGCTGCCGTCCCCCTTGAGGGACTTCATCACATCGATGAGGGTACACTGGGTGACATAGCCCGTTTCCTCCCCAGAGGAAGCGGCCTTGCCCAGCACCTGGGCGGGCAGGATGCCGCCCTCAATCTGAGCCCTGACGATCTCCTCAGCGGTGTCCTCGGCCACCAACAGCTGGATGTTGGGTCTGAGCTCGTTAAAGGAGTTGAGAAAACTAGATATGGAGGAAAGGCCCTCTTTAGCCAGCGTATTTCCCACGATGATCAGCTCATTGTGGCCGTAGAAGACCTCCTTGCCCTGGCTCACCTCCGCGTCCTGGACCGCCTGGGTGATGGTCTCCCCCCTGCCCTGCACCACTTTATTGTTGGGCTTAGACATGTCCACAAAGCTCTGTCCGCCGCCACCTTGGGGGAAATAGGCCTGGAGGGTAACTACAAATTCGCCGTCCTCGCTGTCCAGGCCGATGGCCTGGACGATGAGTTTTTCATTGAGCTCCTTGGCCGGAATGCAGCCGGACATGGAAATAAGCAAAAAGGAGCAGGAAAGAAAAAACGCGATCATCTTTTTCATTGGGCGTTTGCCTCCTCTCCCTTGGGTTTCCGATGCCGGATGACGTCAATAAGCCACAGTACCCCGGGAATGAGGAACACCGCGATGAGCACCGGAAGGCCGGTTCCATTGGCGAGGCTTGCCAGATTGAGGTTGCGGACATTGTCGGAGAGAAGCAGCGCGAAACCGAGCGCCACCGCCGTGGCCACCCAAGGCGTGTGGCGGCGGAACTTTTCCGGCACCATGTGGGACAGGGACTTGGCCGATAAAAACAGGAAGAGGGCCGTTTTCACATAGCCCATCAGCACCCAAATGGAGACATGAAGGGAATCCAAGCGCTGGAAGATGGAAATTTCCGCCATGGAGGTCAGGGTGTAAAACGGGAAGGGCTGGGTGATCCCCAGCTGTCCCAACACACCCACGATGAGCACGGAAACCAGAATGAACTTGACGGTGAACATGGCGTCCCAGGCAAGTACCCCTTTTTTGAGGTCGCCGATGATATGGGGCGCAAGGTAAAGGACGGCGGCCAATTCCACACTGCGCCCGACGCTGTCCATCACACCGCCCCAAAAGGCGGTCATGCCCTGCTCCAGTCCCGACCAAAAGGGCATCTTCAAGTTGACCCAGTCGATGTCCGGTACCAAGGCCACAAAGATAAAGGCCATGGAGATAAAGAAGAAGCCGAACACGACAATGGAAATTCGGGAGAGGGATTCAACGCCCATATAGACGCCGTAACAAGCCGCCAGGATGAGAAGGAAAACGATCAAAAACTGGGAGGCGTGGGGATAGACGGCGGTGGTGATAAACAGCTCGAAGTTTGCCACCGTGTAGCCGGCCACTCCGGCGAAAAAGAGGAAATAGATCACATCCACCACCGCTGATCCCTTCCCCAGCGCTTTGGCCGCGCACATGGACAGGTCCGGCGCCTCCCCCGGCAAACTGTTGCGGCGGATGAGGGCGTAGCCGGGCAAAAAGAGCAGGAAGACCAACACAAAGCCCGCCACCATGCCCAGGATGGTGGTGGTGGCGCCAAAGGAAGTCCCCTGTTTGGGGTTATAGGAAATGATGGTGAAAGTTCTGCTCAAAAACAGCAGCAGCACCACCTGATACATTTTGACCTGTCGTTTTGCCATGGATGCTCCCCCTTATTTGATTTCCGAGCCGGGAAAGGACTGTATTTTGACCTGTTCTTTCTGCAGACCCTTCCAGCTCTCCCGGATGAGGACGTCCCGCATGTCAAAGAGGCTAAAGGGTGCGATGGGCGAGGTAAACGGGATGCCGTAGGAATTGATGGCGCACAGGTTGGACAGGACGATGGCGCCCGCCAGGGTGATGCCGTAAAGGCCCAGGGTCCCGCCGATGACGATGAAAGAAAAGCGCAGGATGGTCACCGGCTCATAGAGGGAGGGCACTACAAAGGAACTGATGGCCGTCAGCGCCACCACCATGACCATGGGCGCGCCGATGATGCCCGCCGTCACCGCCGCGTCGCCGATGACCAAGGCCCCCACAATGCTGACGGCGTGGCCAATGGGCCTGGGAAGCCTGAGCCCCGCCTCCCTCATGATCTCATAGATGGTGAAAATGATGACCGCCTCCACCACCAGCGGGAAGGGTGTGGCCTCCTCCGAAGACGCGATATTGAAAAGCAGCTCGTAAGGGAAAAGCTCCGGATGATAGGTGGCCACCGCCACATAGAGCCCGGGCAGGAGAATGGTGAAAAAGAAGGAGACATATTTGAGCCACCGAATGAAGGTGGCGTAAAAGGCCCGGTGGCAGTAATCATCAAAGCTCTGAAAGTACTCAGTAAAAAAGTAGGGAACCACCAGCGCGAAGGGCGTGCCGTCCACCAGGATGCCCACCCGGCCCTCGTTGACCTTGGCACACAGAGTGTCAGGACGCTCGGTGTGGCCCACCTGGGAGAAGATGGAGAGCGGCCGGTCGTCTAAGAAGGGCTGGAGATAGCCCGACTCCAGGATGACGTCCAGCCGCACGGACCCCAGCCGCCGCTTGATGGAGTGGAGGATTTCGTCGGACACCTTGTCGGTAAGATAGACAAGGCACACGTCGGTCTGGCTTTTGGAGCCCAGGGTCATCATCTCAAATTTGAGGTTCGGGGACTTGATTCTCCGGCGCACCATGGTCAGATTGATGCGCAGTATCTCGATGAATCCTTCCCGGGAACCCCGGACGTTGACTTCCGCCGACGGCTCGGACACCGAGCGAAACTGAAAGCCCTGAAGGCCCAAGGCCAGCCCCACGCTGATGCCGTCCACCAGCACGATGGCAAAGCCCGACATCATAAACCGGAACAGCTCCCCGTAGGTACGAAACTCCTGCTGGTCGTTAGCCAGGATGCAGTCGTTGCGCAGCCAGTCCTGGAGCCCCTTGGCGGTGGAATTGTCGTAGAGGTTTAAGTGGTAGAGCGGCTCGATGAGCATTTCCGCCATGGTCTGGGTGTTGACCATGCCCTCGCAGATGAGCACCTGAATCCGGATACCGGAGACGGTCATTTCATTGGCCACGAAATCGGAGGAGTTGGCATAAAGCTGCCGGATTTTGACCATGTTGTCATCCAAAGAGGATGTGAGCCGTTCCCCCAGCGCGCCGTTTTCCCGCGGCTCTTGGGAACCCTCCATTTGCTGTTCTTTTTTTAATTGCTTGTCATTTTGGTAAAAATAATACTGCCGTTTTATAAAATCAAACAATTTTGACACCTGCCCTTGCTGGTTCGCCATGCGGGCGAGCCGTCCATTCTGTTTCCACACGACCGGTTGCGTAAAAGAGAAACACTTCCTTTGTAGGATGACCGTTTTTCCCTGTTTTAATCCGAAATCAAAGGAGCAAAGAGCCGCTACTCTTATATAGAATCAGAATACCAGCATTTTTCGCCGGGTCGGGAATAAAAAAACATCCCAGTCAAATACTAACCGGGATGAAAAAATGGGAGGCTCCTGTCTATATGTCGATCATTTTTATACGTACCGTCATCTTATATATCATTATCGTTTTCAGCCTGCGGGTGATGGGCAAGCGGCAGCTGGCCGAATTACAGCCCTCCGAATTTGTGGTCACCATCCTCATTTCCAACGTGGCCACCCTGCCGCTGGAAGACGTCAACATCCCCCTCATCGGCGGCGCCATCCCCATTTTGCTGCTGGTGAGCTTTGAAGTCATCGTCTCCTTCATCACCCTCAAAAGCCAGAAGGCCCGCAAGGTGGTGTCCGGCTCCCCCCGGGTCATCATCCGGGACGGCGTTGTGGACCAGCAGGAGATGAAAAATTTACGGCTGTCCATCGACGATTTGATGGCCCAGCTGCGCAGTAAAGATATTTTTGACATCAGCGACGTCGCCTTTGCCATCATTGAAACCACCGGCAGTCTCAGCGTCTTTCAAAATTTCGATGCCCGCACCATTACGCCAAAAATCATGAACATTGCACAGACCTCCGTTAACGATAATTCCCCGCCAGTGGTCGTGGTGACCGACGGTGTGGTCAGCCCGCAGTCCCTCCAATATCTGCAAAAGGACGTAGCGTGGCTCAAGGGCATCCTTGACACCTCCAACGTCAGCCTCAAAGATACCTTCATGCTCACCGCCAACCGCAGCGGCGCCTACCATCTGATCAGGAAGGAGCGGTAATTTGAAACGAATTATTATCGCATTTGGCATCATCATTCTTTTTGCCGGACTTTCCGCCCTGAGCCTATGGTACCTCGACGATATCCATGACGAGATCAACGTCATGCTGGAGGAGTGCTACCAGTACGGCGTGGAAGACCGTGTGGAGGAGGCGGTGCAAAAGTCCCAGGAGGTCTTCGAGAAGTGGCACAATAGCGAGACCTTCCTCATTACCTTTATCCATCACGATCAGCTCGACGATATCACCATCGTCACCTCCCGCTTAGCTCCCCTCATCGCCAACGGCGAGAAGGCCGAATATCTGGCGGAGGTTAAGAAGGCCATGGTGCTGGTAGAACATATTAAAATGTCTGAACAGCCGATGCTCAAGAACATTCTGTAAAGCTCTTTTCCTATACGAGCGTCCGCTCCAGCACCGCCAACAAAAAAGCTGCGGACCACGGGCTCCCTTGGCATACTCCGTTGGCGCCGGTTGCTCCCTTCGCCACAAACACCGGCGATTGAGATGAGATTTGCACCGGTGTGCAGCTACGCGCTTCCATTTCTTTGGATTTCATGTAAAAAGCGACCGCCATCAGCGGTCGCTTTTTCTCATCTCACTTTTTGTTCGCGTAGACGCTGGAGCTCCTCCATAAAGGATTCCACATCGGCAAACTGACGGTAGACCGAGGCGAACCGGACATAGGCCACCTCATCGATTTTTTTGAGCCGTTCCATGACCAACTCCCCAATCTTTACCGTGGACACTTCCCTCTCTAGAGAATTGAGCAGGGTGGATTCAATGTCGTTGACCACTTGTTCTAGGGTCTCAATGGATACCGGTCTCTTCTCACAAGCGCGGAGCAAGCCATTGAGGAGCTTTGCCTTGTCGAATACTTCCCGAGACTTGTCCTTTTTGATCACCATAAACGGCAAGGTTTCCATGGTTTCATAGGTGGTAAAGCGCTTCATACAGCTCAAACATTCCCGGCGGCGGCGGATTTTGGTTCCTTCTTCCGAGGGACGGGAATCCACAACCTTGCTTTCGGGATAACCGCAATAGGGACATCTCAAACAGACCACCTCATCACTTTATCCATAAAATATTGGATATATTGTATCATATCTGTCCGATTCTCACAAGCATTCTATCCCAAAAACAACCGGTTTTTTAAAAAATTTTTACCAAAAGCGTTTTTCATCCTCCCTGTCTTTAGGGCAGGTAATCATACAGGACATCCGGTAAATGGCAAGGGTCTAGCTCATGTTGGTTACACTTTCGTACAAACTCTTCTACAAAATCTCGATCAGTAGAAATGTCCAAATAGGAAAGCGCCTGCTTTCCATCTTGGATGAGCGCGATTCCATACAGGGTCTTCTTCTCTTTTTCTACGATAAAGCTGTTCATAGTAAGTATGTAGAAGTTTTTCATGTCGAACTTCATCTTAGAACCTCCAATGTTGTTTACTACTGCAAGGATAATTATACTCGGAGGAATCTGGTAATAAAAGTAAGAAATATCAGATAATTCGACAGCGTATTAAGACTTTTTATGGGTTCCTCCAATCTTTCCACTATGCGCTTAGCAGTAATCGACGAACTTTTGTCGAATACCATCACTATGATGTCATAGAAAAAATTAAAGGAAAAGTTTGGTTATTTTCACACAAGAATCGTAAAGATCCCGGTTTTTTTGAAAATTTTGGCGATAAAGCTCTAAAATGAGCGCCCCATCATATTCAATTTCTTTTAAGGCCTCCCGTAGTGCAGCAAAGTCGTAATTCCCCCAGCCGATGGGAAGGCAGTCTTGCTCCCCCGCTGAATCACTGATATGAATGTGGCGCAGATGTTTTCCCATAACCTTTGCCATTGCGATGGGGTCCACGCCTGAGCGCAGCGCCTGCTTGACGTCCAGGACAAAAAGGGCGTCCTCCCCCAGCGCTTCGGACATTTCTCGGATAAATGCCGTGCTACAGCTTTTGCACCGCTCCACGTTCTCCTGGCAGAGGAGGACGCCGTATTCCTTCCCCACCTCAAACAGGCGGTGGTACCGCTCAAAATAGCGCTGATTTTCAAACCTACTCTCCCGGTAATTCCCGTGGAACACCACATATTTGGCGCCCAGCCGGGCCGCCGACGCAAAAATGGGTCGGTACATCTCCACCCCGTCGTGGAACCGGCGCTCATATTCCGTGAAAAATAAAAAAGGCTCATAGCCGGACAAAAACGGGTGAAGCGAGACGATCTCGCAGCCGTAGGCATCCTTCATCCTAGCCATGGTGTCCATAAAGAGCGCTGATAGCTCGGAGGGGGCGTTGACAAATATTTCAATTTGCCGAGTCCCCATTTCTGCCAGCACCTTCAGTGCCTGCTCCGTCTCCATGGGGTAGAGACAGGCTGTGGAAATTCCTGCTTTCATGCATTCATTCCTTCCCTCTTTGGATTTCTGTCTATTGTATGCGCCCTTTTGTCGCGACGCGAAAGCATGGGCGCCTCTGATGTCAACTGGAAAAAAAAGTCTAACCAGACGCGCTGGAAAAAGTTTTGCATTGCTCCTATCCCGCCGTTATGATACCATATCCCGGTAGGAGCTGATGAAACATGAAAGAAACACTGCTGCAAAAGCTGGGCGGCATGAGCGAATATGCCCGCCAGCTTCTGATGCTCGGAGCCGTTCTGGGAAGCGGGCTCTATGCCTTCTCCCTGGTCCTTTTGTATCTGTTACCTATTGTACCAGATATGCTCCAAACTCTCAACCTCGTGCGTGCCCTGGGCGAGACGGCGCTCGCGTGTTTTCTCTCCGCCCTGACGAGCGCCGTCATTACCGACGTGGTTTTGCGTTGCGAGGCAAAAAAGAAATAGCATACCCCTCCTTAGCGGAAGGCCCGGCATCTCCATGGAGATGCCGGGCCTTCTGTACATACAAAAAACAGCACGGCTTTTGCCGTGCTGTTTTTCAGTTTTATGCCTTTGCAGGCTCTGCTTTTTTCTTATTGATCTTGTGCTCCTGCCAAACAACCCACAGGGTCGGCGCGATGAACAGCGAAGAGTAAACGCCGGAAATCATACCGATGATCATGGGGAAGGCGAAAGAGAGAATGGAGTTGACGCCATAGAGCATGGCGACAATGCAGATGACTGCCAGGGCAATGACGGTGGACACGGTGGTATTGACCGCGCGGGTGATCGACTGGCCCAGGCTCTTGTTGACAAGCTCCCGGATGCTCAGTTTGCTGCCGCCCAGACGTTTATTCTCACGAATCCGGTCATAGACAACGATGGTGTTGTTGATGGAGTAACCCAGGATGGTGAGGATAACGACAACGAAGTTTTCGTTAATGGGGAACTGGCAAACAATGAAGGTGGCATAGACCAAAACCATGTCGTGGAGCAGCGCCAGCATACACATGACGCCCGCCGACCAACCTCCGATGCGTTTAAAGCGGAAGGCGATATAGACGACCATGACGAGGGAGGCGAAAGCCACCGCCACCATGCACTTGGCAAAGAACTCGCGGCCGATGGTGGGGTCCACGTTATTAGAGGAAGTCATGGTGACGGCGTTATCCGGATACTTCTCCTGCAACGCCTTGGTCAATTTATCGATGGTCTCCACCGGCAGGCCTTTCGTGGCGGCTAAGGAGACATCGAAGGTGGATTTGCCGGTGGCCACGTCGGTTTTACCCTGCACGTTGACCTTTTCGCCGATGGTGCTGGCCGCTAAGGACTGCACGTCATTGGCGTTGACGTCGCCGGTGTAGGAATAGGAGATGATGGCGCCGCCCTTAAACTGGATATCCAGGTTGAGCCCGATGACAAAAGTAAGAATCAAAGTCAGGGCCATGAGACAGATACTGATGGTGTAGAAGATTTTATTTTTAGAAACGAAGTCATGTTTCATTATTTTTTACCTCCATACAGCCAAGCTTTTCTCAGTGGTTTGAATTTCGACAGAGATTTGAGCATCAGGCGGGAAGCCGTGACACCAAACACAAAGTTGAGGATAATACCAACCAGCAGCGTATAGCCGAAGGAGTAAACCGCGCCCGCCGTGGACTGTCCGAAGAAGCGGAACAGCGGCGAGAGAATGGTGGCGAAGAGGCTGGATGGAGGTCCGAAGGCGCCCATCAGGATGACCGCGACAAAGACCACGGTGATGTTACTGTCGAAGATGGCGGTAAAGGCGCGGGAATAACCCAGGTCAATACAGCCATCCAGGCTCTTTCCGGTGTTGATTTCCTCCTTGATACGCTCGGACGTGATGACGTTGGCGTCAACGCCCACGCCGATGGATAGGATTATACCGGCGATACCGGGCAGTGTCAGGGTAAAACTGGGGATAAACGGGAAGAAACCGGTGATGGCGGCGATGGTACAGGCCATCTGTCCGGTTAAGGCGATCATCGCGACGACGCCGGGCAGGCGGTAGATGGCAATGATGAAGATGGCAACCAGCGCGAAAGCGATGCCGCCGGCCAGTACCATGGCGTCTTTGGCGCCCAAGCCCAGGGTCGGATTGATGGCGTTGTAGTTTTCCGTCTCCAGTTTAAAGGGCAGCGCACCAGAGTTAATCTTGTCCGCCAGATCCTTGGCGGAGGCAGCGGTGAAGCCGCCGCTGATCATGGCGTTGCCGTCGGTGATGGGGTCATCGACATTGGGGTAGGAAATGAGCACATCGTCCATCCAAATGGAGATGACGCCCTTGCCCGCCAGGCGGGTGGTGGCGTCGGCAAACTTCTGTTTGCCGCTCTCTTCCAGCTCCAGGGAGACCACATACTGGTTTTTGTCCTGCAGCACTCTGGGCTCCGCCTTCTTGACGTCGGAACCGGTGAGGATGATGTTTTCCGCGGTGACGCCGGTGGGCTTTCCGCTCTCGTCCACTTCCTTGCCCTCACGGAAGGTCAGCATGGCGGTTTCGCCAAGCTCCGCGATGGCGGATTGAGGATCAAAATTGGTCTCATCCGCTTTCCAGGGGAAACGGACGATGATTCTGTCCTTATTGTAATCGGTGTACACTTCACTGTCGGTGATGTTCTGGGTGACCAGACGCACCTTGATGACCGATTCGGCCGCGGCCATTTCATCGTCGGTGGCATCGTAGCCCTCGGGGGGGCTGAAGGTCACATCCACACCGCCGCGGATATCAATACCCCAGCGGATGTCGTTCGCACCTTTTACTATCGTGTTCTGGATATCACCGTTATAGGTATAGATACCAAAGAACGCGGTATAGGTGAGAGCGGCGATCAGCACCAAGACAATGAAAAATACTGGTTTTCCAACTCTTTTCATTTACCTTTCCTCCAACTTTACTTTCGTCTAAACACGCGGGACCCTCCTCACATAGAGGAATGTCCTATGATCAATCTGTCACTTTCCACCAAAAGACAGCACATGCTTTTCCTCTTCTCCCGACAATTGATGAGAAAATAACAGATTCTTATGTTTAAACACTGATAGAGATTATTATATCGTTTCACGCAATAAAAGTCAAACGATTCAAGGTTTTGTCATACCTTGGGGAATCCAAATTTTTCTCCCCAATTTTATTGCTTTCGCAATAAAAGTCCCTGCCGGGACGGGACGACGCGGTCAGGGCTTATCCGTGACCCTGCCGCGCCACACGCGCTTAGAACTCGAATATTGCCACAGCGCGATGCCCTCCACCGGCAGGTGGCGGGACGACGCGTCCTAGGCTTATCTCTAACGCCGTCACGTCACACGCGCTTAGAACCCGAATGTTGCTACAGCGCGATGCCCTCCACCGGCAGGTGGCGGGATGACGCGTCTAGAGTAGCCCGTTAGTCAGGCTTTAGACCGAAAGGCTGACCTTTTCGCCCAACATATCCTGATAGCGCTCCAGAGCCGGGTTGACCTGCGAAGCGACAAACTCCTCCACCTGCTTGGGCGCCCGGCCCGTGAAGTTTTTCGGCTGCAGGATGGCATTGATCTCCTCTTTTTTGAGCTGGAAGTCGGGGTCGGCGCAGACGCGGTCGATCAAATCGTTCTCTCCGCCCTCTTCCTTGACCACCTTGGCCGCCGCGATGGAGTGAACCCGCAACTTTTCGTGGAGCTGCTGGCGGTCCCCGCCCTTTTTGACGGCGCTCATCATGATGTTCTCGGTGGCCATGAAGGGAAGCTCCTTCATCACCCGCTGCTCCACCACCTTGGGATAGACCACCAAGCCGTCGCAGACGTTAATCATGATGTTGAGGATAGCGTCCACACCTAGGAAGGCTTCCGCCACGGCGATGCGCTTGTTGGCCGAGTCGTCCAGGGTGCGCTCAAACCACTGGGTGGCCGAGGTGAAGGCCGGGTTAAGGCTGTCCACCATCACATACCGGGCCAGCGCGCAGATGCGCTCGCTGCGCATGGGGTTGCGTTTGTAGGGCATGGCGGAAGAACCGATCTGGTTTTTCTCAAAGGGCTCCTCCATCTCCTTAAAGTTCTGGAGAATCCGCAGGTCGTTGGCGAATTTGCTGCAGGACTGGGCGATGCCGGAGAGGGTCGCCAATACATTGGCGTCCACCTTTCTCGAATAGGTCTGGCCCGAGACGGGGACCACGCTGTCAAATTCGAAGTCCTTGGCAATCTTCTCTTCCAGGGCTTTGATCTTCTCATCGTCACCCTCGAAAAGCTCCACAAAGCTGGCCTGGGTGCCGGTGGTTCCTTTGGAGCCCAGCATCTGCAGGGTGGAAACGCGGTACTCCACCTCTTTGAGGTCCATGAGCAGTTCGTTCATCCACAAAGTGGCGCGCTTGCCCACGGTGGTCAACTGTGCGGGTTGCAGATGGGTATAGGCGAGGGCGGGCATGTCCTTATATTGGACGGCAAAATCCCTAAGCAAAGCGATGACGTTGGCCAGCTTTTTGGCCACCAGACGCAGGGCGTCCCGCAGGATGATCACATCGGTGTTGTCCCCCACATAGCAGGAGGTAGCACCCAGGTGGATGATGGGCTCCGCTTTGGGGCACTGGACGCCGTAGGCATAGACATGGGACATGACGTCGTGACGGCACGCCTTCTCCCTCTCCCGGGCCACGTCGTAGTTGACGTCGTCCTGGTGGGCGGTCAGTTCGTCGATCTGCTCTTGGGTGATGGGAAGCCCCAGCTCCATTTCCGCTTTGGCCAACGAAATCCAAAGCCTGCGCCAGGTGGTAAACTTTTTATCCGCGGAAAACAGATACTGCATCTCGGGGCTGGCATACCGGGTGCAAAATGGACTCTCATAGCTGTTATTCAAAACGATCCCTCCAAATTTAAATATAATTAACGGCCCTGGTTAGGAAAACCAGACTCATTTGCATACAAGTTGGTCTGGCCGATGGACGGCCGAAAAAGCGATTTTGAGCTCGCGCTATGCGCTTTGCCCCTCAATCGTTAAATGCCAAAAGCTATTTTTCATTATACCACACCCAGGCCCTCCTTCAAACAAAAATTGACGCATTTTGCCAATTTATCCCGTCCCTTTTTGAGAAAAACAAAAAAACAGGGGATGAATTTCATCCCCTGTTATGAAACAGAGATTATGCGAACATTTTAACCTTTTCGTTGCTCGTTTTTTCAGCGAGCAATTTTTCCACACTGACGAGCTCCACGCACAGGCAGAAGAGCTCCGCCGCCTGTTTCAGCTCCTCCATGGGAGGATAAGTGGGCGCAATGCGGATGTTGCGGTCCTCGGGATCCTTTCCGTAGGGGAAGGTCGCGCCTGCCGAGGTCATGATAACGCCGGCCTCCTTGCACAGGGCCACCACCCGCTTGGCACATCCGGGGAGCACATCCACCGCGATGAAATAGCCGCCCTTCGGCTTGGTCCATTTGGCGATGCCTTTGCCCTCCAGATGGGATGTGAACATGTCGTCCACCAGCTGAAACTTGGGGGCAAGAATCGCCGCGTGCTTTTTCATATGAGCGCGGACGCCGTCCGCGTTTTTGAAATACAGGGCGTGGCGCAGCATGTTGATTTTATCGTAGCCGATGGTCTGGATGGTCATCTGCTTTTTGATGCGGGCGATGTTATGCTCAGAAGCGCCGATGACCGCCACCCCGGCGCCGGAGAAGCTGATCTTGGAGGTGGAAGCGAAGATGTACACCATGTCCTCACTGCCTAATTTCTCACATTCCTCCATGATGTTGAGGAGCTTGTCGCCCTCCTCATACAGATCGTGGACACAGTAGGCGTTATCCCAGAAGATGCGGAAATCCTTGGCCGCGGGACGCAGCGCCGCAAAACGGCGGACCGTTTCGTCCGAGTAGGTATAACCCTGGGGGTTGGAATACTTGGGTACGCACCAGATGCCCTTGATGGTCTCGTCACTGCTGACGAGCTCTTCCACCACATCCATGTCCGGGCCTGCCGGGGTCATGGGCACGGTGACGAGCTCCACGCCGAAAAACTCGGTCACCGCAAAGTGACGGTCATAGCCCGGCGCGGGACAGAGAAATTTGATCTTCTCGTATTTTCCCCACGGCTTCATGCCTTCTACGGTGGGATGGGTCATGGACCGCGCTACCATATCATACATGAGGCTCAGGCTGGAGTTGCCCCCCACGATAATCTGCTCTGGACGCAGTCCCAAAAGCTCCGCAAAAAGCTCTTTGGTCTCAGGAAGACCGTCCAACATTCCATAATTGCGGCAGTCTAAGCCGTTTTGAGACTTGAGAATGGAATTGCTGTCCAATACGTCCAGCATTCCCATGCACAGGTCCAGTTGATCGCTGCCCGGTTTACCGCGGGACATATCCAATTTCAGATTCATGGATTTGAACTTAGCATATTTGGCCTGCAGTTCTTTTTGCAACTCGGCAAGCTCATCCTTTGACAAAAAGCTGTATGATGACATGATGTTCCTCCCAAATCAGCAGTTGTGCTATTTCCTTACGCTCCCTATAATAATACAGAAATTATATTTTTGCAAGTAATATTTTTGATTCTTGCATATTTTATGCCAACGGTTCTGATTTTGCCACCCGGAACACCTCATCCAACGGAATATTTTTTGCATCCGCTAACTTTTTTGCGCTCTCGTATTCCACCGTTTCCTTGCTGATTTCCCCATATTCACAGCGCTTTATCGTGATGTTGCCCAATTTTGTCTCCACATCTTGCAAGTCTCTTTTCATTTTCGTGCGTTTTTGCAGGACATGGCGCACACCAATGGCGCTGGTGTTTTTGAATATTTCCCGGATGCACTCTTCATGAAGCTCCGGCGCGCACAGCACGGTCAGGCAATAGCCCGGCCGGTTTTTCTTCATAAACACCGGCGTGTAGTGGACGTCCTTCGCCCCCGCGGCAAAAAGGCGCTCCATGGCGTAGCCCATCTGCTCCCCGGTCATGTCGTCTAAATCGGTGGTGATGACCTCCACCTCATCGTGATAGGCATCCTCTTCCCCGCTTTCGATGAGGTAGGCGCGCAAAAGGTTAGCCGCCGGATAGTCCCGCTTTCCGGCGCCCAGCCCCACCTTCTTCACCCGCATGTACGCGGGCGCGCCGAAGTGATCGGTAACGGCGGCCACAATGGCGGCGCCGGTGGGGGTGACTCTTTCGCCCTCGGTATCGGTCAAACGCACCGGAATGTGGTGTTCGGCCAGGATGTTGGCGGTGGCCGGCGCCGGAACCGGCATAATGCCGTGGGCGCAGCGGACCGTTCCCGTCCCCTCGCATAGCGGGGAGCACCAAACTCGTCCGATATCCAGGTTATCCAAGCAGATGGCAGCGCCCACAATGTCCACAATGGAATCCACCGCCCCCACCTCGTGAAAATGGACTTCTTCCACCGGCATGCCGTGGGCCTTGCTCTCCGCCTGGGCCACAATATGAAAGATCTTCGCCGCCAGCGCCTTGGCCCGGCAGGATAGATCCCCGCCCTCAATAATCGCTAAGATGTCGGCAAGTCCCCGGTGGACATGGGAATGAGGGTGCGTATGTCCATGCTCATGGCCCGCATGGACGTGGACGCCTTCTTCCCCGTGGGAATGGTGGTGTCCCCCATCGGCGAAGAGGCGGTCTTCCCCATGGCTGTGGGATTCTCCGTGGCTATGGTCTTCATGGCCGTGCGCCGCCTCGTAAGGATGGATATTTTCTCCATGGGGTGCTTCGTAGCTGTGGTCTTCATGGCCGTGTGCCGCCTCGTGAGGATGGACATCCTCTCCATGGGGTGCTTCATAGCTGTGGGCCTGCCCGTGGATGTGCCTTTCCACGTGGTGGACGTGTCCGTGAGGGTGCTCCCCCTCCTCCAAAATAACGTCGAAGTCCGCCGCCTCGATGCCCTGCTTTTTGACCCGTGAAATCCGGAGGGCGTAGCCGTCCACCGAAAGGCTCGCGAGCCCCCGGCGCAAAACGCCTTCATCGGCCCCCAGGTCGAGTAAGGCCGCCACCGTCATATCGCCGCTGATGCCGCTTTGGCATTCCAAATAAAGCTCCTTCATCTTTCGTCCTCCTCTTTCCCGGCAGCCAAGCGGTTGATCTGTGCCGCCAGATAACCCGCGCCGAAGCCGTTGTCGATGTTCACCACCCCAATGCCCTCGGCGCAGGAGTTGAGCATGGTCAGCAGGGCGGAGAGCCCGCCGAAGCTGGCGCCGTAGCCGACGCTGGTGGGCACGGCGATGACGGGCTTATCGGTGAGCCCCGCAACGACGCCGGGCAGCGCGCCCTCCATTCCCGCCACTGCCACAATGCAGTTGGCTTGTCCAATCTGCTCCATGTTGGCAAAGAGGCGATGGATGCCCGCCACCCCCACGTCATAGAACCGGGACACCCGGGCGCCGAAAAACTCCGCCACCTGGGCCGCCTCCTCCGCCACCGGCAAATCGGAGGTGCCGCCGGTGCACACCGCAATCTGTCCCCGGGGGCGCACAGGCTTCTCCCGGGCGGTGATGCAGCGGGAAACAGGGTCGTATTCCGCGCAGGGCACGGCTTTCTTGACCGCTTCATATTGCTCCTGATCGGCCCTTGTCCCCAAGACGCTTTTCCCCATGGCAAAGAAATGGGAGAAAATTTCCGCGTTTTGCCCTGGTGTCTTGGACTGGCAGTAGACCACTTCCCCAAACCCGGTGCGCAGGGACCGGTGGTGGTCAAGTTTCGCAAAGCCCAGATCCTCATAGGGCAGCTTTTTAAGAGCTTCGGCCGCTTCTTCTATATTCATCCGGCCCTCTTTGACCTGACGCAGAAGTTCCATCGTGTCCATTGCGCTTCCTCCTATTTAAACGAATGTCCATGCTTCCCGAGCGAAAGCCCTCCATATCCAGGGTGACATACCCGATGCCAAGGCCCCGCAGGGACTCCACGATCTCCTCCCGTCGTTTTAAAAAGGCCGGAAAGTCGGTCAGCGGAATTTCAATTCTTGCGATCTCCCCGTGCAGACGCAGCCGGCACTGGGCAAAGCCCATCTCTCTGAGAAGAGCCTCTCCCGCCTCGATGCGGTGGAGGGCCTCCATGGTGATGGGGGTCCCGTAGGGCAGCCGGGTGGCGAGACAGGGCGAGGACGGCTTTTCCGCTACCTCGAGCCCCATCACCCGCGCCAGCCGCCGCACCTCACCCTTGCCGATGTGAAGCTCCGCCAATGGGCTTAGGATGGAAAGCTCCTGGAGGGCTTTGAGCCCTGGACGGTATTCCGTGAGATCGTCGGCGTTGGTGCCGTCGATGACCGCTCCCAGCCCTTCCCGCTGGGCGTAGGATTTGAGCTTTCTAAAAAGAAGGGACTTGCACAGATAACACCGCTCGGGCGGGTTCATGAGGATACGCTCGTCTTCTAGCTCGTCGATTTCCAACACCGCGTGGGTAATCCCCCGCTCCTTGGCAAATGCGCGGGCCGCGTCGATATCCGCCTGGGGGTGCAGGCGGGTGGAGAAGGTGACGGCGTGGACCCGCACCGGCAGCCGGGCCGCGATTCCCACCAACAGCGCGCTGTCCACTCCCCCGGAAAAAGCAATGCACAGCCCGTCTTTCCCGAGCTGTGCAAGTCTTTGTTCTAATGGATGGTTCATCAATATTCCGCCGTGCCCACCGTTCTCGGGAAGGGCAGCACATCGCGGATATTGCTGATGCCCGTAATATACATGACCAGTCTATCAAAGCCAAGGCCGAATCCGGCGTGCTTGGTGCCGCCGTAGCGCCGCAGATCGAGATACCAGCTGTAGTCTTCCTCTTTGAGTCCCAACTCTGCCATCCGCGCGGTCAGTCTGTCCAGGCGCTCCTCGCGCTGGCTGCCGCCGATGATCTCTCCGATGCCAGGCACCAACAGGTCCACCGCCGCCACCGTCTTGTTGTCGTCGTTCATCCTCATATAGAAGGCCTTGATCTCTTTAGGATAATCGGTGACGAAAACCGGCTTCTGGAAGACCTGCTCGGTGAGATACCGCTCATGCTCGGTCTGTAAGTCGCAACCCCAATAGACCGGATACTCGAATTTGTCCTTTTCTTTTTCGAGCAGCTCCACTGCCTCGGTGTAGGTCACATGGGCAAAATCGGACCGGATGATGTTCTCTAACCGCTCCAAAAGTCCCTTGTCGTAGAAGTTATTGAAAAACTGCATCTCATCCGGGCACTGCTCCAAGACATACTGGAGGACAAATTTGATCATATCTCTGGCAAGGGCCATGTCGTCGTCAAGGTCCGCAAAGGCGATTTCCGGCTCGATCATCCAGAACTCCGCCGCGTGGCGGGGGGTGTTGGAGTTCTCCGCACGGAAGGTGGGCCCAAAGGTGTAGACCTTGGAGAAGGCCATGGCCATGCACTCGGCCTCCAGCTGTCCGGAGACGGTGAGGCTGGTGGCCTTGCCGAAGAAGTCCTTGCTGCAGTCCACTTTGCCGTCCTCGGTGCGGGGAGGATTGTCCATATCGAGCGTCGTCACCCGGAACATCTCCCCAGCGCCCTCGCAGTCGCTGCCGGTGATGATGGGGGTGTGGGCATAGACAAAGCCCCGCTCGTTAAAGAACTTATGAATGGCGTAAGCCGCCACCGAGCGGACACGGAAGACCGCCGCAAAGGTGTTGGTCCGCGGGCGCAGGTGGGCGATGGAACGCAAATACTCTAAGGAATGGCGTTTTTTCTGCAAGGGGTAATCGGGGGAGGAAGCGCCCTCCACCTCGATCTGGTCAGCGTGGATTTCCAGCGGCTGTTTGGCCTCCGGTGTCAGTACCACCTCGCCGGTGACGACCAGGGCCGCGCCCACGTTGAGCTTGGTGATTTCTTTGAAGTTGTCGATGCGCCCGTCGTCAAAGACCACCTGCAGATTTTTAAAGGAGCTGCCGTCGGTCAGCTCAATAAAGCCCAGTGCCTTGGAATTGCGGATGGTCTTGACCCATCCGCCCACCGTAATCTGCTTTCCCGCATAGGCTTGCGCCTGGCAAAACAGGCTTTTGATCTCTACTCTTTCCATGGTAACAATGACCCCCAACATTCTATCTCTGTTGTCCGGCGTTTCCGCCACAATATTCATTATTATAGTACAAACGCGACCTTCTCACAAGTAGCCTGTCCAGGAATTCAGAAAAAATAACCTTGCGGCTCTGCCGCGAAAGCCCAGCAGTCAGGATGCACTCCCAATTTTTTTCTCGCTCTGCCTCATATGCTTGTGACATGTCCGGCAGACAGGCATATACTGGTCATTGGAGGACATCTCCTCACTTCACTGAAACAAAGGATGAATTCCATGGATAATTTTATAAATCGCGCCAACCCGAATTGCTGCTGCCCCGGCCCCACCGGTCCCCAGGGTCCTAGAGGCTGCCCCGGCCCAGCCGGACCGCGGGGTCCTATGGGTCCCACCGGCCTGCAGGGGTGGCCGGGAGCAACCGGCCCTCAAGGCCCCATTGGCCCGCAGGGCCCTGCCGGTGTGCCTGGTACCGCAGGGGCAATCGGCGCTACCGGCCCCACCGGTGCAACCGGACCTCAGGGTTTCCAGGGTATCCCCGGTGCCATCGGAGCACAGGGTCCCACCGGTCCCACCGGTCCTACCGGCGCAACCGGTCCCACGGGTCCCACCGGCGCAACCGGTCCTGCCGGAACTATTGGGCCGTCTGAAACTATTTTTGTCCGAAGCACCACCACCGCTGAACCGGGGCAAGCCGCCGCGGTTATTGACGCCACTGGAGAACCCAACCATGTACTGGACTTTGTCATTCCCCGCGGTGCCACCGGCCCGAGCGGTGCCACCGGTGCTACCGGCCCCCAAGGGCTGCAAGGTCTGGTTGGCCCCATAGGTGCCACCGGCGCCACCGGTTCTCAGGGCGCCACTGGAGCAACTGGTGCGACTGGCCTCCAAGGCCCCACCGGCTTACAAGGCGCAACCGGCGTCACTGGTGCAACAGGCGCCACCGGTACAATCGGCATCACTGGCGCAACTGGGCCGACGGGTCCCACGGGCCCCACTGGACCCACGGGTCCCACAGGTTCTACGGGAGCCACCGGCGCCACTGGAGCCACAGGCCTGCAAGGTCCCGCTGGCGTACAAGGCGTCACCGGTGCGACCGGCGCAACAGGTCCTACGGGAGCTACCGGCGTGCAAGGCGTCTCCGGCGTGACAGGCCCCACAGGCCCGACCGGCGCCACTGGCATTGGGGCAACCGGCGCCACTGGAGCAACAGGTGCCACTGGAATGACTGGCCCCACCGGTCCTACGGGAGCCACCGGTGCAACCGGTCCTTGTGTCACTGGCGCCACAGGCCATACCGGCCCCACCGGCGCCACTGGTCCTACCGGTGCAACCGGCGCAACGGGCCCTTGTGTCACTGGCGCCACGGGCCATACCGGCCCCACCGGCAGTGCCGCTACCATCCGGGTGGGTTCCGTCATCACCGGCGAACCGGGTACCATGGCGGAAGTGACCAACTCCGGTACGAATGAAGATGCCATCTTCAATTTTGTCATCCCTCGCGGTGACGCGGGCGGCTGCTGTACTCCCGACGTACTGTCCATCGTCGATTACGGCTGTCAGATGCCCGCCGCATGCGATGCGCTCGTCTTTAATAAGACGCCGCTGGTTTCCGGCGATTCCATCACCCATCATGCAGGTTCGTCCCGGGTGGAGATCCATCAGCCCGGCATCTACCAGGCCACCTTCCACAGCTCGGTACGGCCCGCTTCCGGAACCGCTATTCCCGCCTCGGTGGGGGTCCGCTTAAATATGGTGAACACTCCGGTTCTTGGCGCCATTGCCCACCATACTTTCTCCGCCTCCTGCGAAATGGCAACCATCTCTTTCAGTGCTCCTTTTGCTGTCAGCAACGCTCCTGTCTACCTTGAGGTCATTGTTGATAACGATGGCTTCCGGTTTGAGGATCTTGCCTTGACCGTCGTCCGTTTGGGTGACGAAACTGCAACAACCAGAACAACTATGTAGCATAAACTCTTGATAGGGCGGCGCTTTTGTAGCGCCGCCCTATCTTTTTACATATACTGGGCTGTGGGAATCTTCCCATAAATTTGCCATGCAAAGGATGAGATTCCATGAACTACAATAATTGCCGTCCTTCTGGCGCTGATTGCTGCTGTGCCGGGCCCACCGGCCCCATGGGGCCAAGAGGGCCGATGGGAGCAAGAGGACCTGTCGGGCCCCAGGGTCCTACCGGGCCCAGAGGCTGCACCGGAATGAGAGGACCGGTAGGCCCCATGGGACCCACCGGCATTCAGGGCTGGCCTGGTCCTGAAGGCCCACAGGGACCCGTTGGTCCGCAAGGACCGGTGGGAGCCACTGGACCTACCGGCGTCACTGGTACGGTCGGCCCTGTCGGTGCAACCGGACCTTCCGGTGCAACTGGCGCAACCGGGCCCACGGGAGCCACAGGCGTAACCGGGCCCACAGGGCCTACCGGCCCGACGGGTGCGACAGGCCCCACCGGCGCGTCCGATTCCCTCACCGTCCGCAATACCACGACCGGCAATCCTGGCACAGCCGCCGCTGTTACAGACACTACCGTGGGAAATAACCATATCCTCGACTTCACCATTCCCAGAGGAGCGACCGGTCCCACCGGTGCAACCGGGCCGACGGGTCCCAGTGGAGCAACTGGTCCTGCCGGTCCCACGGGCGCCACAGGTGCGCCAGGCGTTGTCGGCGCGACCGGAGCCACCGGCCTTCTCGGCCCCACTGGGCCTACCGGCGCCACTGGCGCTACCGGTACGGCGGGCACTGTCGGCGCGACCGGAGCCACTGGACCTGCCGGCCCCACAGGACCTACCGGCCCGACTGGTCCCACAGGTCCAACGGGTCCCACAGGTCCAACGGGTCCCACAGGCGCGACAGGTGCGACAGGCGCTACTGGTGCCACCGGCCCCGCCGGCGTTGCAGGTGTAGCGGGACGCAACATCGCGGTCAATGGCACAACCACCACAGCGCCCGGCACTTCCGCCGCCGTCACTGATGTGGGCGATTCTAACCAGGGACTGCTCAACTTCTCCATCCCCCGCGGTGCTACCGGCGCGACAGGTGCGACGGGCGCAACCGGTGCAACGGGCGCCACTGGTGCCACAGGACCTGCCGGAACCATGCCCTATCCCGCTTCCTGCAATTTCGCATCCACCACCGCCCAGTGCCTTGCCCCGACAGGCAAATACACACCGGTCCAGCTGACCGCTCATACCCCCTACTATGTCAATTTGGAGGCGGATGGACACACCATCACCGTCCAGAAGCAGGGCCTATTCTTCATCACCTATTCCATCACCCCCACTGCCGGCGCCAACGCCAACGCCAGTGTGGCTGTCTTGGAGCCCCATGGCGCACAGCCTGACAGCGTGATGCCGCTCTCCAACCGTCCCATGATTCTCAACGGCGCCAATGTAACGGCAAGCTTTGCCGCCTCCCTTGCGGCGGGCGATCAGCTCTACCTCGGCGTCTGCTCCAACGAAACGGTTTCCTTGGTCGGTAACACCAACGGGTCGGCCAATGCCACCCTCATCATCTATCAGATTGGGTAAGCTGTTTCTCTGCGGCTTTTTGCGCAGCCTCACCGCTGGGCATGGTCAAAATGAAACTCAAACATGCGCAAACAGCCGCCGGAATTTTCCGGCGGCTGTTATGAATTCTATTCAATTTTAACGTTTCAATTTTCCACTTTATACCGGGTGATATCATGGCAGCAAAGGAGGGTCGCTTCCTTGCCCTTCCAGGTAATGGAGGAAGCATCCGCCGCAGACCAGACATGCAAAATCGGGTTAAAGACCTCCATGGTAAAATTGGATTGGCCCGACTGCCGCAGATCGCGGGCGGGACAGTTCTGGCAAGGCTCCTTCCTGCCAAAGAACGACTGATAGCAGAACATGCCTTTCTTGGCGGCCGGGGCGATGGAGAGGGTCTTCCGGTTGATATAAAGCAACTCGTAGGTCTCGGGGTCAATGACATAGATCCAGGAGTTTTGGTTGTCGAGCACCTCCTGCAAGGAGCGCGTCGTCCGGCTCATCCGGTCCTGTACCCGCATTTTGAGCAAAAAGGTGCTGAGAATTTCAGAAATAAAGCTCAGCGCGTCGATTTGTTCCTGGGTCCAGAGGCGATTGACATTGCACTCGTCAAATCCCACAAAGCCCTTGAAGCGGCCGTTGTCGCGGATGGCGCACTGAAGCATGGACTTGATGCCCTGAGGCTCCAGGATCTCATACTGCTGCCGGGGCAGGTCGGTGATATCGCGGCAATAAAAGATACCGTTTTCATCAAAGTTATCTTCATAGACGCCTGCCATATCGTCTACATAAGAAACCCTTTTGAGATTGCCAATCTCCGGGGTAACGCCGTCATTGCACCACTCAAAGGTATTGGTACAGTAGGTGTCATCCTCTGAATTTTCAAAGATATAGGCGCGGCTGACCTGATACTGCCGCCCCACAATTTCCAGAATGGAGTCCACCGCCCGCTCGATGTCGATGGATTTATAAAGGATGCGCAAGACATATTCCACCAGTTGTCCACTGACGCCGTTTTTCTCGTTGGAATCAATTTTTTCGCTGATAGCCGTGACCATCTGCATGGGGATTCCGTCGGAGGAACCCTCCATCTTCCTTTGGTCAAACAACTCGTATCGGTTTTTCCCTTCTTTTTTCGCCTGGTACAGAGCAAAATCGGCATGGCGAAACAAATCCAGGTAGCTTTTCCCATGCTCGGGCGCCATGGCGATGCCCACGCTGCAAGACACTTGCAGGCCGTCCTTTTCCTTCCGGCAGATGTCCTGGAAAGCCTCGATCATCTCTTTTGCCTTTTTGCAGGCGATTTCCGCGTCGGAGATGTGGTTCATAAATACCATAAACTCGTCCCCACCGATGCGGCCCACAATGTCCGAACCGCGAAACAGCTTTTGAATGGCGGCAGCCACTTCCATCAAAAAGGCATCCCCATAAAGATGGCCCATGGTATCGTTGACGCATTTAAAATCGTCCACATCCACAATGAGCATGGCGGCGCATTCCTCCGCGTCCAGGTGCTTCAAGGCGTCCTCCATCAGCGAATGGCAGGTTCCTTTATTATAGAGCTTGGTCAGCGCGTCGCGCTGGGCCCGTTCCAGCAGTTTTTGAGAGCGCCGCTTTTCCTCGTCGATGTTGATGAGGACGCCCACCCCTTTGACCGGATAACCCTGCGCGTCGAACTGGGTGGTGATCCGGCAACGGTGCCAGGCATATTCCTCCTCTTTAGAGAGCAGCCGCATCTCCGTTTCGTCATAGGGGATGCCCTGCCGCACATGTGCCATCAACTGCCGGAAATTCTTTTGGTCATCCGGATGGATATGGGAACTGACATCCAGATTTTCACTGACATTTTCTTGGAGAGGCTGGTGAGTAAATTTCTTCTCCCAGTTGGAGGAGAACAGGAGGGAATCACTGCGGATATCCCACTCAAAGATAATTTCGTTGGTCTGGGCCATGATGATCTGATGCCGCTCCAAACTCAAGCGCAGCTGTTCCTGGGCTTCCTTGCGCTTATTGATATCAATGAGAATACAATAAAAGGAGTCTCCCCCCTCCTGCGACCGGACGAGCTGGCCTCTGTCCATGACCCACATATAGCTGCCGTCCCGGCAGAGTACGCGATATTCCAGCTCCTTGGTGTCGCCTGTCTCCAACTGGTGTTTAGCGTCCGACAGAGCAAAATCACGGTCGTCGGGGTGGATCATTTCCCAGAAGCTATCGTGAAAACGAAGAAAGACTTCTTCCCGGGTGTAGCCAAACATATGGAGGAATCCGTCTGACAGGTCCTGGATGCTCAGCATGTCGTCAAACCGGCAGCGGAAAACGCCGCCGGGAAGATTACGGGTGAGCACCTGCAAATCAGTGCTACGTTCCGCCAGCTTGGCCGACTGCTCGTCGACCAGGTGGCGCAGCGCGTTTTTACTGCTTTCCTCCAAGTGGGTGGGGAAAAACTCCCCCTCCTCCTGTTCACTACTGGGAACGGACATATGGACATGGACCAAGCGAATGTCCTCGCCCTGCACCCGGCAAAGGATGGAAAGGCGCACCTCAAAGGGAGCCACGGCCAGGTGAGAACCATTTTCCATGATTTTCACTTGGCCCCGCACCATATAAAACGATGCCGCGGTAGCAGTCACCTCGTACCAATGATCGAGCACCGTAAAACTTCCGGAGAATTTTTCCTGTTCCGACTGAAACAACCGGGCTGCTTCCTCTCGACCGAAGCATACCTCCGCCGGACCCATACCAAACCAGGAAATGTTCTCATCAAAGTAGAGAAGCACCTCCTGTAGGTTCCGGTCCTCAAAATAGAGCTGCTGTAATTGTTCCACCAGGCGCAGTATCTTTTCTTCCATCCGATGCCCCACCTACTTTCTATCCCATTCACAAGACTGTACTATTATACCTTATAATGAGAGGAAATGGAATAGAATTTTCATCGAGGGACAATGGACGCGCCCCGGGGGCATATCAGTGCCAACTCCTATTCAGTTTCAGAGTTTCTTTTTTCTTCTTCCGACATAAATCCTTCACATTCCTTGTTGGTTTTTCTCGTTTTTGGGAGGATTTTTATGCAAAACTTCTATATTATTTCCTCTTTTTACCTTAAATAAGCGTCATACTTTTCTACACTAAATTGTAAACAGACATAGTTTCTTAAAAACTTTATGGTATAATGAGGCAAAAATTAGTATTTTGCTTTGTTTGCCACAGCATTTTTCGCCTTCATGGCTCCGGCAAATTTTTATTTTGTTTCGTAAGGAAGATTTTAATAGAAAAGGGGTTTTGAAAAATGGTCAGCTCTACCGAAAACCGTTTCTCCGAAATCACACCAGAGGTTCAGGCACTTACTGATCTTTGTTTAAAGAACAGTTATATCCCTCCGGAGCTTTATGTTCAGTATAAGGTCAACCGCGGATTGCGGGATCTCAACGGCAACGGCGTCCTCACCGGACTGACTGAAATTTCGGAAGTTAAATCCACCAAAATTGTGGATGGAGAAAAGGTCCCCTGCGAGGGTAAACTCTACTACCGCGGCGTGGATATCGACGACATTGTCGCGGGTTTTATCAAAGAAAAGCGCTTTGGTTTTGAGGAAACCACTTATCTCTTGCTCTTCGGCCAGCTACCCAGCCGCCAGGAGCTTCAAAACTTTCGCACCCTGCTCTCCAATTACCGCACCCTCCCCACCAGTTTTGTCCGCGACATCATCATGAAGGCGCCCAGCTCCGACATGATGAACACCTTGGCGCGCAGCGTGCTCACCCTGTATTCCTATGACACCAAGGCCAACGACACCAGCATTCCCAACGTCATGCGCCAGTGCCTGCAACTTATCGCCCTCTTTCCGCTGCTCTCCGTTTATGGCTATCAGGCTTACAGCCATTATCACGACGGCAACAGCCTTTATATCCATATTCCGCAGCCCGACCTTTCGGTGGCGGAAAACATCTTATACATTCTGCGCCCGGACAGCAGCTACACCGAGTTGGAAGCCCGCATTCTGGATGTGGCCCTGGTGCTCCATGCCGAACACGGCGGCGGCAACAACTCCACCTTCACCACCCACGTGGTCTCCTCCTCCGGCACCGACACCTACTCCACCATTGCCGCGGCCATCGGCTCCCTGAAGGGGCCCAAACACGGCGGCGCCAACATCAAGGTGGTGCAGATGTTCGACGATATGAAGAAAACCGTCAAAGACTGGCACGACGAAGAAGAAGTCGGCAACTATCTGCGCGCGCTGCTGCACAAGGAGGCTTTCGATAAGGCGGGCCTGATCTATGGCATGGGACACGCCGTCTACTCCCTCTCCGACCCCCGCGCCAACATCTTCAAAAAATTCGTCAAGAGCCTGTCGGAAGAAAAGGGCCTGACCGAAGAATTCGCCCTCTATTCCCTGGTGGAACGTCTCGCCCCCCAGATCATTGCCGAGGAGCGCAAGATCTACAAAGGCGTCAGCGCCAATATCGACTTTTACAGCGGTTTCGTTTACAGCATGCTCAACCTGCCGCTGGAACTCTATACCCCCATCTTTGCCATCGCCCGCATCTCCGGTTGGAGCGCGCACCGCATTGAGGAACTCATCAATGCCGGCAAAATCATCCGCCCGGCCTACCGCAATGTGGCTGAGCACAAGCCCTATGTCAAATTGGACGACCGTATTTAAACGAATGTCTTCCCCTTCCTTCTCAGCGCTTCGTTTTTGCGAAGCGCTGTTTTTGTAGTTATGTAGCGAGAAAAGGCGATTCCGAGGAAGAATTTCAGTTAGATATTGTATAAATTTTGTATTTCGCCTATAATGGAAGAGACTTTAGGCGTATTACCACCAATTTGGCAGAGGGAGGGAACATCGTGACGGAAAAATTTCTTCGAAAAACTTTTGTTCCCTTTATCGCGCTTTTCCTCATGATAGTTCTCATCATCATGGTCATCGTCAATTATACGCAGCAGCTCGACCGCACCTTTGAGGAGGAAGCCCACACCTATCTCAACGAAATTTCCAGGCAGGCCGCCACCTTTCTCCACAAACAGATTACCGCTGAGATGCAGAGCATGCGGGACCTTGCCAACTACATCGGCGACCAACAGGATTTTGATCTGGAAAGCGCCCTCGATCATCTGAGAAATGTCAATAAATATAACGGATTAAAACGGATGGGTATCATCGTCAGGGACGGCACCGCCTACACTACCGATGATCAAACCTTTTATTTGGGAGACCGGGAGTACTTTAACCAGGCGCTCCAGGGAAAAGACATCGTTTCCGATACGCTCATTGACAAAATCGGCGGCGGGCAAATCAACGTCTGCGCTTCCCCCATCTATCATGACGGCCGAATTGTCGCTGTTCTCTTTGCCACCCATCGCATTGAAACTTACGAGCAAACCCTATCCGTCACCTTCTTCGGCGGCCAGGGCTATGCTTATGTAGCCAATACACAAGGGGATATCATGCTCTGCTCCTCGGGGGCGCCTCGGGGGTATCAAAACGTCCTGGAATTTTACCGCGGCGCACAGGAAAGCGAAAATCCCTTCGGCGATGTGGTAAATGATATGCAGAGCGGAGAAAACGGATTCCGGCTGGTAAAGACAGGGAGAGAAGAAAAATACATCTGCTATAACCCGGTGGATATCAACGACTGGTACGTCTTTTTTGTGACGCCTCAATCGGTGGTTTCCTCCAAAACTTCCGGCATTATGAACTATACCATGATTATGTGCGGCTGTATCGTTGTGGCCTTTATCCTGCTGTTCCTTGTCAACATCCGCAACGAATCCCGCAGCCGTGCGCGTCTGGCCAACCTCGCTTACAGTGACCCGGTTACCGGTATCCGCAACCTGGCGAAATTCCGGCTGGATGCGCAAAAACTTCTCGATAAGGCCCATGAACCCTATGCAGTCATCCAGTTTGATGTGGATAAATTCAAATACATTAACGACGTCTTCGGCTACTCCGAGGGAAACCGTACACTGCGGCATATCGCCCATGTCCTCTCCACCCATATGGAGCCGGGAGAGCTGTGCGCCCGGAGCACCAACGACCATTTCGTCCTGATGCTCCACTACCAGGACGACGATTCGCTTCTCGTGCGCCTATATCGTCTCTGCGAAAAAATCTGCGCACAAGAGCATGAAGGCGTGGCGCCCTTTACCCTGCTGCTGACCTTCGGCATCTATCGCACCACGGACGAGTTGCTGGACATTGTGGCCATGCTTGACCGCGCCAGCATTGCCCAGAAAAGCAAAAAGGGCTTCCACCAGACTTCCTTTGCCTTTTATAATGAAGAGCTGCGCCAGCAAATGATTAAGGAAAAAAATCTGGAAAACGAAATGACGGCCGCCATGCAGCACCACGAATTCGTCGTCTATTACCAGCCGAAATATTACATCAATTCCCTCAAATTGGCCGGTTCTGAGGCGCTGGTCCGCTGGAATCATCCGGAACGGGGCCTCATCCCCCCCGGCGACTTCGTCCCCCTCTTTGAAAAGAATGGGTTTATTGTCGAAGTGGATCTCTATGTCTTCGAGTCGGTCTGCCAAACCATCCGCCGCTGGTTGGACGAGGGGCTTTCCCCTCTGCCGGTATCGGTCAATATCTCCCGGTTGCATCTGCACAACCCCAATTTCCTGGAAGAGTTTGTCGCCATCCTCAAAAAATACGAGGTACCCGCCAACCTACTGGAATTTGAGCTGACCGAAAGCGTAGTCTTTGACAATGTGGAGCTACTGATCCATTTGCTTCATCAGCTCCACCGCTCCGGATTCCTGCTCTCTATGGACGATTTTGGCACCGGTTATTCTTCTCTCAATATGCTCAAAGACATTCCGGTGGACGTCCTCAAACTGGACCGCGCCTTTTTTGAAGAGACCGACAATGACGGGCGCAGCCGCCACATCGTCACCTCAGTGGTGGCGCTCATGCGCAGCCTGGGCATCAAGGTGGTCGCGGAGGGTGTGGAAACCGCCTCCCAGCTCTCTTTCCTCAAAAGCATCCAGTGCGACATTGCCCAGGGTTATTATTTGGCCCGTCCCATGCCGCTGGAAGATTTCGAGGCTCTCATACGCAAAGAACAGCATTCGTCCGACCCGCCGCAGTAAATGGTACCATAGAAATGGAGGCGAACCATATGTCAAAGGTCACTTTAGGCAAAACAGGAATCACCGTGGACAAAAATGGATTCGGCGCCCTGCCGATTCAGCGCGTCACTTTTGATGAGGCGAAAAAATTGCTGCGAAAGGCCTACGAGGGCGGTATCACCTTCTTCGACACCGCCCGCAGCTATACGGACAGCGAGGAAAAGATCGGCTATTCCCTGAGCGATGTCCGCTCCCACCTTTACCTCGCCTCCAAGACCCCCGCCAAAAACGCCGAAGGCTTTTGGAAGGATCTAGAGACGGGTCTCAAACTGATGAAGACGGATTATATCGACCTGTACCAGTTTCACAATCCCGATTTCTGTCCCAAGCCGGGCGATGGCACCGGTCTTTACGAGGCGGCGTTGGAAGCCAAAAAGCAGGGTAAAATCCGCTTCATCGGTATCACCAACCATCGTCTGCATGTGGCCAAGGAGGCCATTATATCAGGGCTCTACGATACCCTACAATTTCCCTTTTGCTATCTTGCCACGGAGAAGGATTTGGAAATTGTCAACCTATGCAAGGAGCGGGAAATTGGTTTTATCGCCATGAAAGCCCTCTCCGGCGGTCTCATCACCAACGCCCGGGCCGCTGCCGCTTTCTTGGGGCAGTATGACCACGTACTCCCTATCTGGGGAGTACAGCGGGAGTGCGAGCTGGATGAGTTTCTCCAGTTTGTCAAGGAGCCGCCTGTCATGGACGAGGAAATCGCGGCCCTCATCGCCAAAGAGAAGCAGGAGCTATCGGGCAACTTCTGCCGCGGATGCGGTTACTGCCTGCCCTGTCCGGCCCAGATTGAAATCCCGATGAGCGCTCGGATGTCCCTGCTGTTGCGCCGCATGCCCTCCGCCCCCTATCTGGCCGAGGAATGGCAGGCGAAGATGGAGCGCATTGAAAACTGCATCCACTGCAACCATTGCTCCGACCACTGCCCCTATGGGCTGGATACCCCCGCTCTTTTGCGGGAAAATCTAGAGGATTACCGTACCTTCCTGAAATAAATCGTGGATGATTGTGTAGGGTCAAGATCTGCACGATGTGGTTTTGGTCGCTTTACAGTTTCGATTTTGTAAAACACCCCCGGCCAACTGGCTGGGGGTGTTTGTGATGTGGCTAACCCTTTTTCCGTCTTTGGATATGGTAGGCGATGCGGGTGATTATTGCATCAGGAGCCAATCGGGTGGAAAATTTGGAAACCTTCATCAGTGTTCCTGGAATGATAACGCCCTTTCTGCGAAACATCTGCTGGAGGGCATAGGCTGCCACCTCCTTGCTTTTGAGGCCTGGAATGGCGAACTGGACATGGGCCCGCTCATTAAACTCCGTGTCAAAGGGTCCGGGGCAGAGTGCGCCGATATACACGCGGCTATGGCGATGCCGAAGCTCTTCCCGGATGGCCAGGGTCAGGCGCAAAACATAGGCTTTGCTGGCATAGTAACAGGCCATCAGCGGACCGGGCTGAAAAGCAGCCGAAGAGGATACATTCAGGATATAGCCGGCATCCCTTCGGATAAAGTCCTGCAAAAACAATTTGGTCAGGATATGGACTGCCCGGATATTCGTATGAATCATGGCGAGCTCAGTATCCAGATTGGTGCGATCAAAGGCACCGAAGAGGCCAAAACCAGCATTGTTGATTAGAATATGGATGGGCTCATGTTTGACCTGTTCATAGAGGGCAAAGCAGTTGCTCTTTTTAGCGAGATCCAGGCAGACAATTTCCACCTGGCAATGCAACTCTTCTTGTAACTGTTCCAGGCGGTCACGACGCCGGGCCACCAAGATGAGGTCATACCCCCGTGCTGCCAACAACCGCGCTAGGTCCCGGCCCAATCCCGAGCTTGCTCCAGTGATGAGCGCTTTCATATAATAACACCGCCTTTTGAACACTTTTTTCAGATATTTTGCGCAAATATTCGAACTTGCCTTCTTGGCGCCCGATACTTACGGCTAATTTCCTTACTCTTATTATAGCGTATTTTTTGCGAACCAGACGGAAAAATAAGAAAACAGTAATAAATTTTCCCTCTCTTCCCTTCAATGTAGCTGTCAAAAATTTATGAAATTTCTGGTTGACAAATCGCGCTATCTGTCGTATAATAATTAAGCGTCATGTGAGATGTTATTGCTCCATGAATGTGTCAAACTGAATAGATGGAGAAGTCGCCTAGCTTGGTTTATGGCGCACGACTGGAAATCGTGTAAGCGTTAATAGCGCTTCGAGGGTTCGAATCCCTCCTTCTCCGCCAAGAAAGCCCGCATAAACTATTTGTTTATGCGGGCTTTCTTCATTCTCCAAGATTCCCTAAATTAAAATAACTGATCATTGATTTTACCCACGAAGCAGTCTTATATTTGTTGTAAAACAATGTAGTTGTTTGTCAAAAAATACAATTTTATAGCATATAATTGTTCGTTATTATGCTTGACATATGCTATTTTTTAAATTATTCTGATACTAAACAGTTAAATAATTGTTTATTTTTTGATAAAATTTGGTTACAAATACTAAAAATTAACGAAATATGGTGATGCATCATGAAGTTGCGGGAACTGTTGAAACTTTTCCGGACATATGTGCCTCAAATTATTAGTATGATGCTGCTTGCTCTGCTCATATCAGCACTGGCTTCCATCACTCCTTTTATCAGCCAGTCCATGATTGATAAGGGTCTGGTACCTCTACAAATTCCACATGTTGTCTATTGTGCATTGTTACTCATATTGTTCTATGTTTCCAAGCAGCTGATAGAATACCTGCAGAAAAAAGTGGAAATTACTATCAGCAACGATATTGGCAAAAAGCTGCAGGTCAAGGCTATTTCCCACGGTATGAAAATCAAGTCCACATATTACAAGGAACATGGCATTTATAAAATCATTAGTGACGCTTTCTTTGATATTGGTGCCATTTTAACCATTGCACAAAATCAGTTCCTCACTGTATTCATATTGGCCTTTGAAATTGTTGGCGTCGGCATTGGCCTATACCTTTTAGACTGGCGGCTGGCACTTTGTGTGACAGCTCTAATTCCAATAAAATACTTGCTCAATTCTTTTCTATCCAAACGGGCGGAGCGTTTGAGTCGGGAGGTACGGGATCAAAACAAGGCCTACCACCGTTGGCTGGACGACGTAGTCCAAGGTATTATAGACATCAAACTCTGGGGACTCCACGAGAAAAAAGTGCAGGAATACTCTGAGCTTGTCTCAGAAATAAACCATGCGAGCAAAAAACAGCAACTTCTGCAAACAAAAAACAACAGCCTCAGCACCAGTGTGGAGCAGGTGGTCTTTACCGGATTATATATAGTGGGAGCCTATCTCATTCTCGGTGGAAGCCTAACACTGGGAGGTCTCATCTCCTTTCTCTCCTTTGCCTCCTATCTCCTTCTTCCCGTCACCATCCTCCTCCAACTCAAATATATCCTTCGGCAGATCACTCCCAATGTGGACAGCTTGAAGGCTTTCTTTCAAATGGAGGAGGAAACGAGTGGGCAGCTTCCTGCCGACGGGGCGGGTTGTATCGAATTTTCCCATGTGAGTTTGGAGCTCGGTGGAAAAAGAATTTTGCAGGATATCTCCTTTTCTCTTCACCGCGGCGAAAAAATAGCTGTCATCGGAGAAAACGGCAGTGGAAAAAGTACGCTCATCAATTTGATACTCCGCCTTTATGAACCGACCTCGGGCCAAATCTTATTGAATGGCGTTCCTATCCAAAACTATGAAATTGAGGCGTATCGAAGGCTCTTCAATGTCGTCACTCAAGGCATCCACCTATTTAACGGCACGATCCGTGAAAATGTCTGTTTAGACGACAATCCTTTGGGGGAGGAAACAGAAATCTCCTTCTGTTCCGACTTTATCGGCCGGTGGCAGGAGGAATTTGATACACCGGTTGGAAATGACGGCACCAAGCTCTCCGGTGGAGAGCGCCAAAAGATCGCTCTGCTGCGGGCGCTACATCGGAAAGCCAAAATCCTCATTCTCGACGAACCGACTTCCAGCTATGATATCGAATCGAGCGCTAACTTCGATAACTTTATTAAAGAAACGGAGGCATTTGACTTAGTATTGATCGTCACCCATCATCTCGGAGTACTTGATGGGATGGATCAGGTAATCGAACTGCAGGATGGCAAAATAGCCGACATCAAAAAGGAGGGACAACCTGGCCGCCAATGTGATTATCAAAACCTTTCAGACGCCGGGAGCGAAGTATGTCTATGACCGGCATGCCAATGTACTTTGCAGGGTCACGCCCGAGGAGTATGAACAGCTCCGCCAGGTGGAGCGCGGGGAGCTCGATCCGGAGGAGAGCGCGGCCATTGCCAAATACCGTGCCACTTCCGGTATGTTCGCTCCCAACGCCGTGATGGGCATGCGCCACCCCTCCACCGACATTCTGGAGCACCTGGCCAACTACCGCATGGGACAGTTGACTCTACAGGTGACCCAACAGTGCAACCTGCGCTGCGGCTGCGCGGAAAAGAAATATCAGGTGATCGAGGACTTTTACGAAACCTGCGTTCTTCGGGAATTCGGTTACGTGGAAGCGCAGTGAAGGGAGGAAGGCTAAATGAAATCCATGGCAGTATTTTCCTATACACCCGATGTGGAAGTGATGCTCCGCCACCACTCGCTCCTTAACGAATACACGATCGGCACAGTAGTCACCTTTCGCGAGGGAGTGGCGGCCGCCAAAAAAAGAAGCGGCGCTCCGGTGACCATCACCGACGACATCGCGGCCATCTCTTCGGAGGATGTTCTTATCCTGATGGACAACGAAAATGGCGCTCTGACCAGCAAATACAAGGCGTGCGCCGAAAGAGCGCTGGAACAGGGCGTGGAAATTCTGTGCAGTAATGCTTTGGCACAATCTTTAGAGCTTGACGCCGGTCAGTTCACACCTATTGAAAAGGTCTTCCCCGCCACCGGAATTTATGGGGAACCCCTTAAAGACATTCCCGTGCCGGTCATCGGGGTGATGGGTATGGGGTCCCATTGCAGCAAACTGGAAACCATGCTCTATCTGAAGCAGGGAGTTGCAGAAGCGGGTTATCATCCCCTTGGTATCTGCGCCAACACCACTGGTCCTCTCTATGGGATGTATTCTCCACCTGACTTTTTATGGGAAAACGATCTTTCCTTCTCCGACAAGGTGCTCAAATGCAACCGCTATTTTTACGAGCTTTGCCAAGCGGAGAAGCCTGACGCACTCCTCTTGGAACTGCCCGGCGGCATCATGCCCTTCGGCCGGTTCGGATACAATCATTTTTCTGAGCTCGCCCTCTTGCTTTCCTCGGCGGCAGCCATCGACATCGGTATTCTCAATGTCTACTTTGGTCAACCCATGGACCCAGCCACCCAGGAAAAGCTAAGGAATTGCTGCAGATTTAAGTTTAACGCGCCGCTTTATGGATTTTGCATCGCCAGACAAGCGGTTTCTCCAGCGGAGAGCGAACAGGAATTTGAATTTTATCACCTTGACGACGACTATATCGTAAAGCATCAGCGGGTCGACAGCGCCGCCCCCTATCCCGTACTGCATATCAGTGACGACGCGCAGATGAAAGCTGGCATCCGGGCCATCGTCCGGGCGCTGGAAGGAAACGCGGCCGCAATCTAAGGAGGGAATCACTGTGAAAAGAGAAGAGGCAGAAACTATGATCTTGGCAGCCATCCAGGAGAGGACCGGCAACCTGGTGGAGGACAAAGACACCCACCTGCTCAGCGGGGCCATCCCTATTCCCCTGGTAGACTGGCTTTATGTCTTCGACGCTCTGGAGCAAAAAACCAAACTTCCCGTGGCGCGGGTGCTCGAGGACCACGACTACACAGTGTTCACCGTGCGAGGGCTCGCCGGGGCCATCTGCGAGCGGTGGGGAGAATGAGAGAGGAGGGTCCTAATGAATCTACTGCGTCGCGCATTTCTCTATGACACGCGGAAAAAGGGAAAGACCATCCTGCTCTTCTTGATGCTCTTTTTGATCTTCACCCTCATCCTCATCGCCCTGGCCGTGCGAAACGGAGCCGAGCGTTCCGCGGCCCAACTGAGAGCCAGCCTGGGCGGCAGCTTTAAGCTCTCCATCTTTGCGGACCAAGAGGACTCCAATCTGTGGAAGACACAGGAATGGGAGGATGAGAATAGAACACATACTTCTTTTGTTTATACCGGACCCGCTATTGATGAAGAATTCCTCCAAAGGTCATGGCGGTGGAGGGGGTCAAAGAGTATTCTGTTGTGGATTCATATGACTTATATTGTAAAGATCTAAAAACAAAACCTGGTCTTGTTGCCGGATTTATCGGGACAAAGGATGAACTCGATCGGGATAAATATTGGATAAATGTGCTTCCATTTTATTCTGTTAATAAGGGGGAGTTGCAAGAATACTTCCGGACAGGCGCTTTTGAAATTGTGGAAGGACGACAGATCCAGCCAGGTGACGACCACAAGGCGGTCATCTCAGATGAACTGGCTAAGCTCAATGGGCTCAAAATTGGAGATACCTTTTCAGCCGAGTGCAATGATATTGTCAAGAATGGTGACCACGATACAACCCATGGAGAGCCCATTCCCTTTGAAATCGTAGGGCTTTTCACCATTCACAGTCGGTTGGATGCATCTGAGTATACGGTTGAACAACTTTTTCCTGAAAATTTCATTTTCATCGACAAGGCAGCAGGAAAGGAAATTCGACAAAACTGGAATGAATACTATATGGGATATGAAGGCTATGGTATTATCGAATTTTTTGTTGAAGATCCAGCAGAACTGGATGCTGTTATTCAGCGCGTCCAACAAATCGACGTCAACTGGTACTACTACCGCATCACCAAAGACGATGCCGCTTACCGCTCCTCGGTCGAGCCCCTTTCCACCATGAGCACCCTCTCTACCATTTTGATTCTAATCCTGCTCATCGCCTGCCTCTTTCTTCTCTACCTCATCGTCAAGCTAGGGGTTCAGAGCAGGAAACGTGAGCTTGGCATCTATCAGTCCATCGGTATCGGCAAAGCAAAAATTCTGGGACAGCTCCTAGTGGAGCTTCTGCTGGTGGCGGTGATCTCCTTTGGAGGTGCTTGGGGCGTATCCAAGGTGGCGGCCGGTCCCATTGGAAATGCAGCGCTGGAAATTGCCCAACCGGAACAAAAGGAATTAAGCCTACCCAAAATGGAAACTTCTCCATTACATATTATTCTTGATGTTCCTGCCCAGGAACCGGAGGATTTCCAAGTAATTGTGGGAGAAAAAGAAATGCTGATCGTGGCGGGCCTAGGACTCGCGATATTAGCAGGATCAATTTATCTGGCAGGAATACCCATTCTCCGGAGGAAGCCTAGAGAGGTGCTTTCCCTCATGGAATAACGTTGGCTATCTACGTCGTACATATAAAGGGAGGAATACCTCATGGTATTCCTCCCTTTTCAGTCCCCTCAATCTCGGTCATAATATACAATTTCTCTCCCAAAACCGGACGATCATTTTTCCTCCATTCACATTTCATCCATTGTATTTACAAAATGCCTATGGTATATTTATGATTGGTTTTATTTCATGCATAAAATATTGAGACATGAAAGGATTGAAAAGATGTATACTCCTGAGGCATCCATCTGCCAATTGATGCGAAGCATCCACCTCAAGCTCAAAAATATGATCGACGGTTTCTTTGCCGAATTCGGAGTGACCGGCGTCCAGGCCATGGTCCTGGGAGAACTCTATCTCAATGAAAACCTCAAGATCACCGACCTTGCCAAGGAGCTCAATATGACCAACAGCAATTTATCCGCCATCTGCCGGCGGCTGGAAAATAACGGCATGCTCCAGCGCAAACGGGACACCAACGACCAGCGCATTGTCAAAATTACCCTGACCGATAAAGCGCATCAGATGGCGGACCGCATGGTACAGACCATGCGGGAGGAATATTTCCCCCTCTATCAGACGGCGACAAAAGAAGACCGGGAGGACATCGTCCGCGGCCTCACCAAGCTGGACAAACTGCTATCCATCCAACCAAACGATCAAGCTCATTCTTAACAAACGGAGGTAGACGACCATGGAACAAGATAAGAAGAAGCCTAGAAATACCAAGCGCATGCTCTGGATTGCGGCGGCCGCCGTCGTGCTGGTGATCGGTGGCGCAATCGTGTTGCGCCTCGTGGGACAAAAGCCGGCGGAGGTGGTGGATAACACCCAAGTACTGGTAGAAACCCAAAAGGTCTCCACCGGGGACATCTCCCTCTCTACCGATTTTATCGGCAAGGTGGCGCCCGACGAGTCGGTCAACATCTTCCCCAAAGCAACCGGCGAAGTGCTGGCCACCTATTTTGAAGTGGGCGACACCGTCAAGAAGGGGGACTTGCTTTTCGAAATCAACCCGGAGGATGCGCTTTTACAGTTTAATATCTCCAAAGCCTCCTACGATGTGGCGGTAGCCAACGTCAACCGCACCTTGGGCAGTGGACTCGACGCCACCATTTTACAGAGCCAGTCGGGCTACGATCAGGCAAAGCTTGCCTATAATAACGCGCTGAGCGGTCTGGACGACCTCAACGATCAGGCAGGCTCCCAACTCTCCAAGCTGGCGGACGCCAAAAAGCAGACGGCCACCGCCGTCGCCCAGACCAAGAGCGAGCTGCAAAAGCTTGAATCCACTTTGAATACGGCGCTGGAAGCCTACATAGCCATGGGATACGACCCCGACGAGCCCCCCACTTTGCCGGATACTTCCGCCCCCGATGAAAGTGGCTCCGATTCCGAGCCCTCCAGCGATTATGAGGCTGCCTGCAAGCTCTGGGAACAGATCTGCGCCGTCAGAGAGGGCATTGATGCCACGCAAACCGCCTATCAAAAGGCCCTCGAGGCCCAAAAAGCCGCCGAGGAAGCCTATCAGCAGGCGTCTGACGGGTTCGACGTCAATGTCAAGAAGCTAGAGCAGGCACTGGACGCCGCCTCCCTCTCCCTGGACACCGCCTCCAAAAGCTACGACATCACCATGGAGAAGGCGGTCCCCGAGACCAAGGAGAGCGCCGCCGCCGCGCTCGAGCAGGCAAAGGCCTCCTATGAAGCTGCGGAAAAGCAGCTCGGCTACACCAAGGTCTACGCCCCCATCGACGGCGTCATTGAACAGAAAAATGTCAAGCCTCTGGGCATGGTCTCCACCCAGGCGCCCTCCTACGTCATCTCCAACAAGGAGATCATGGTGGTGACCTTTAACGCCTCTGCCGCCGCAGTACAAGGAATGGATGCCGGGGATGCCGTCACCGTGGAAGCCGGCGGCAAGACCTATCAGGGCGTCATCGTAGAAGTGGCCTCCATGGTCGACGCGCAGAGCGGCCTGTTCCCGGTTAAAGCCCGCATCGAAGGGGACGGTGCTTCCCTGCTCACCGGTCTTTCCGTCAAGCTGACCGCCGCCACCTCCAAAGCCAAGAATGCCCTGATGGTGCCCCTGAGCGCGGTCTATTATGAAAATAACGAGCCCTATGTCTATCTTCTCTCCAACGGCATCGCTGTGAAAACCTTCATCACCACCGGCATCTCCAACGAGGAAAACATTCAGGTGCTGGCCGGTGTCCCCAAGGACGCACAGCTCATTTCCACCTGGCACCCCAACCTCAAGGACGGCGTCCAGGTGACGGTGAAGTCCGCGGAGGGTGAGCAATGAATCTGACAAAAATCTCCCTCAAACGTCCGGTGGCGGTCCTCATCTGCGTACTGGCCCTGGTGATCTTCGGCGTCAGCGCCATTTTTAACACCCCCATGGAGCTGACACCGCCCATGGAGTTTCCCATGTTCATCATCAACACCGTCTACCCCGGCGCTGGGCCGGAGGAGGTGGAGGACCTGGTTACCAGCAAGATCGAGGCCGCCGTGGGCACGGTGAGCGGACTGAAAAATATCCAGTCCACCTCCCAGGAAAACGTCTCCATGGTCATGCTGGAACTGGAATACGGCACCAATATGGATTTGGCCCATATGGATTTGCAGGAAAAGCTCAACATGTACGTCAACTCCCTGCCGGACACGGCCACGACGCCAGTCATCTTTGAGCTGAGCATGGACATGGTGGACACCATCACCCTGTCCGCCAAGGCCACCGGCGACGCCAACGTCCTGCATCTGGTGGAGGACGAGGTAGTCCCGGAGCTCGAAAAACTCACGGGCGTCGCGTCGGTGGACGTCTCCGGCGGCCAGACCGACTATATCCGGGTGCAGCTGCGGGAGGAGTCCCTGAGCCAGTATAACCTAGATATGAGCAGCGTGGTCTCGGTCATCTCCGCCTCCAACTTCTCCATCCCCGCCGGCGACATCGGACACGGAGACCAGTCCCTGATTCTCCGGGGCGGCGTGGAATACAACACCGTGGAGGCCCTGCGCTCCATCCCCATCACCCTGCGCACCGGCGACATCATCCATCTCAGCGACATCGCCGATATCTCCGAGGCCACCAAGTCCTCCGGCTCCATCAGCCGCTACAACGGAGAGGAAAACATCACCATCGGCGTCAAAAAGCGGCAGAGCGCCAGCACACTGGACGTCACCGAGGGCGTCACCCAGACCATGCAGAAGCTCAATGACCAGAACATCGGCGTAGAGATGAACGTTATCAGCGATACGGGAGAAAACATCAAATCCTCCATCAACAGCGTCGTCAACGCCCTGCTTTTGGGCTGCGTGATTTCGGTGCTGGTCCTCTTCTTCTTCCTGGGCGACATCAAGGCCTCCCTGATCGTCGCCACTTCCATGCCGCTGTCGGTGCTGGCCACCCTGGTGCTGATGAACCTGTGGGGCATGAGCCTCAACCTGGTCTCCCTGGGCGGCCTGGTGGTGGGCGTGGGCATGATGGTGGATAACTCCATCGTGGTGCTGGAAAGCTGCTTTAGGAGCCGGGACGAACAGCGCTCCTTCCGGGAATCGGCCATTGTGGGCGCCAAGCTGGTGGCCACCTCGGTCATCGCTTCCACCATCACCACCATCGTGGTCTTCCTCCCCATCTCGGTCATGAAGGGGCTTTCGGGACAGATTTTCTCCCAGGCGGGCTTTACCATCATGTTCGCCCTCATCGCTTCCTTAATCTCTTCCCTGACTCTCGTTCCCCTGCTCTTTTATAAGCTCAAGCCAGTGGAAAAGAAGGACACCGTCATCACCCGGTGGCTCTCCCGGGTGGAGGCCGGATACGGGCGTCTCATCCGCAAGTCCTTTGACCACAAGAAACTGGTTGTCCTGGCGGCGGTGGGCCTGCTTGTGTTCTCCATCGCCCTCATCCCCCTTATCGGCATGGAACTGATGCCGGAGATGGACCAGGGCGTCATCTCCATCTCGGTGGAGGCAAAGCCGGGACTCAAGCTCACGGAACTGGATAAAACCATTCAAAAAATCGAGCAGGAGATCAACGCCCAGCCCGATGTGGAAAACTATTCAGTGACCACCGGCGGCTCCATGTTCTCCTCCTCGTCGGGGGGCAGCGCCTCCTTTAGCGTCTACCTCAAGGGCGATCGGGAGATGGAGACCTATGAGGTCGCCGACGTCCTGCGGGAAAAGACCAAGAACCTGACCGGCTGCGACGTCAAGGTGTCCCAGATGAGCGCCATGACTTTGGGCGGCAACTCCGATGTGGAAGTCAACCTCATCGGCAAGGACCAAGAGCAGCTGGAAGCCGCCTCCCAGCAGGTCAAGGACCTGATGAGCGGAAACCCGGACATCGTCGCGGTCTCGAGCAGTCTCTCCGACGGCAATCCCCAGGCGGAGATCATCGTCGATCCGGTCAAATCCACCGCCGCAGGGTTCATGCCCGCCCAGGTGGTTTCCACTGTCTCCAGCATCATGCAGGGCAAGGAGGCCACCACCATCCGACAGAACTCCAAAGAATACGAGGTTTGGGTGGAATACCCCGAAGGGCGCTATGAGGATGTCTCGGATCTGTCAGGCGTGGTGCTCCTCTCCCAGACCGGGAAGCAGGTGCCGCTGATGGACGTGGCCAGCATCCGCTATTCCAACAGCCCCCAGGTGGTCCAGCGGTACAATAATCAGTACATCGTCACCATCACCGGCCAGCCCTCCTCCCAGGCTTCCACCAAGCTCTCCAGCGAAATTACCTCCGCCGTCTCCAAGCTGGAACTGCCCGACGGCGTCAGCCAGTTTATGGGCGGCGATATCGAAACCATGCAGGAGGAGTTTAACGGCCTCTACGGCGCGCTGGCCACAGCGGTGCTGCTGGTCTTCATGGTCATGGCGGTGGAGTTTGAATCCATTCGCAATTCTCTCATCGTCATGCTCTCGGTGCCCTTCTCCATGATCGGTGCCTTCTTAGGGCTCCTCATCAGCGGAGCCGCCATCAGCATGCCCTCCCTCATCGGCTTTGTGGAGCTGGTGGGCATCGTGGTCAACAACGCCATCGTGCTGGTGGACTACACCAAGATCCTGAGAACCGAGGACGGCATGGAAATTCACGAGGCGCTCATCAAGGCGGGCTCTACCCGTCTGCGCCCCATTTTGATGACCACCCTGACCACCGTCCTTTCCCTGCTGCCCATGGCGCTGGGAATCGGCGGCGACGTGGAGATGATGCAGTCCATGGCCTATGTCATCATCGGCGGACTAACGAGCTCCACCCTGCTCACCCTGGTCCTCATCCCTGTCCTCTACCTTCTCTTTGCCAAGAAGGAAAAATATAAGCCCCTGGCCCCCGGCGCTGCCGGCCCCATCGCCATCCCCGGGCAGCAGGGCCCCATGACGGAAATTTAACGGAAACGAACTAAAGGCAGCCGCACAAAGCGGCTGCCTTTTTTGTGTCTAGGGGCCCGTAACCCCCTTTAGCTGTTATATGGTCTGTGCATAGAAAATCGCATGAATGTCGTCCGCTGCCTCGGCAAAACAGGTGAGCATCTTAGGATTGAAGGCGCCGCATTCCCCGCCTAGAATCATTTCGACCGCCTCGGCATGGGTGTATGGCGGTTTGTAGATCCGGCGGCTGACCAGCGCGTCGTAGACGTCGGCCAAGCTCACCGCCTGGGACCAAATGGTGATTTCGTCGCCTTTGAGGCCGTCGGGGTATCCGCCCCCGTCCCAGCGCTCGTGATGATGCCGGCAAATATCGTAGCAGTATGTATAAATCTCGCTGTCCCTCAGATATTCCACGCTGTCGAGCAGATCGCATCCTTTGACCGCATGGGTCTTCATGACGGTAAACTCCTCCGCCGTCAAACGCCCAGGCTTATTGAGGATATGGTCAGGGATAGAAATTTTACCCACATCATGCATGGCCGCCGCGTCGGAGATGAGGGCGATCTGCCCTTCGGTCAGATGATATTCCGGGTTCTCTTCTGCAATGCGCTGGAGCAGCACCGCTGTGACGCCACGGATACGGCGTACGTGTTCCCCTGACTCGCAGTCCCGGAATTCGATGGCGGTACTCAGGGTATCGATGATGGAGCTGTTGGTCTGCCTGAGTTTTTCTTCCTGCGCGGCCACTACCTCCTGTAAGTGAAGCCGGTGGCGGTACAGTTCCAGGATGTTGCCCAGCCGCCGCCGGATAAAGGAGGGATTAAAGGGCTTTACGATAATGTCCACGACCCCCAACTGAAATCCCCGGCCAAGCTGCTCGTCGCCGGTCTCCGAGGTGACGAGAAAGACGGGCACATTCTCCGTCATATGGTGCCGGGCCATCTCTTCGAGCATGCCAAAGCCGTCCATGACCGGCATGACGATGTCTAAAAGCACCGCCGCGATGCGGGGGCGGTACCTAAGAAACTTTTCCCAGGCTTCCTGCCCATTCTCCGCTTCAATGATATCATATTCCTCGCTGAAAGCCTGTGCAAGAATAAAACGGTTGAGTTCCACATCATCTGCGATTAGCAGCGCTTGCCGTCCGCACGGCAAGCTTGCCGCCGATTCCCTTGTTTGTATCAGCGTTTCCATCATTGTTCCATTCCTCCGTTGGGCAGCCATTTGCGAAGTACGGCGGAAAGTTCCGCCATGTCAATGGGCTTGGATATGTGTCCGTCCATGCCGGCCTCCCGGCACTTCTTGACGTCGTTGGCAAAGGCGTCGGCCGTCATCGCCACCACCGGTATGGTCATGGCATCGGTCCTGTCCAACGCACGGATGGCCCTAGTGGCCTCATAGCCGTTCATCAGCGGCATCTGGATATCCATGAGAATCAGATCGTAGTATCCTTCCTTCGACGCCTCAAAGCGTTCCACCGCCTCTTTGCCGTCGATGGCTTTGTCAATCTGGGCCCCAGTTTGCCCAATAATCTCCGCGGCAATCTCCATGTTGAGAAGATTGTCCTCTACTAGCAGCAGATGGCTGCCTTCTAAACACATCTGGGATAGTTCGGTAATGCCCCGATCTTCCTCTGTCTGTGCGCCGCCGATGAGCTTTTGAAACACCATGGACATTTTGGATTTAAACAAGGGTTTTGATATAAAGGCGACAGCGCCCGCATTGCGCGCTTCCCGTTCAATTTCCGACCAGTCGTAGGACGAAATAATGACGATGGGGATATCCGGTCCCACCTGGGCGCGAATCCGGCGGGTGACTTCCACACCGCTTACGTCCGGCATTTGCCAATCCAGAATGACGGCAAAATAGTCCTCTTTCCGCTTGTGGGCCTCCACCGTCTTTTTGACGGCGTCCGCACCGGTGAGCACCCAGTCGCAGCGCATCCCCAGCTCCCGGAGTGTCTCCGCCGCGTTCTCGCATGACAGGGGATCGTCGTCGGCCACCAGCACCGGCAGATCAGCCAGCTGATCGAGCTGATGGTCCTGTTTGTGCTGCAGCCGCAGATTGACGACTACGGTAAAACGGGACCCCTTCCCCGGCTCACTTTCCACCTGGATATTGCCATACATCATCTGTACAATGTTGCGGGTGATGGTCAGTCCCAGGCCGGTGCCCTGGATTCCGCTTGTCCTGGCGTCATCCGCCCGCTCGAAGGGCTGGAACATCCGCTCCTGGAAAGCTTTTTCAATGCCCACGCCGTTGTCTTCCACCACAAATTCATAGCAGCCGAAGCCCTTGATATCCGCAGGCAGCTCACGGATGGTGAAGAGAATTTTCCCACCCTCCGGCGTGTACTTGACGGCATTTGACAGAAGGTTAACGAAAATTTGCTGCATCCGCATGGGGTCGCCGATGACGTCCTCGTGCTCCACATGCTTGATGTGGACGTCAAACCGGTGCTGCCGGCTGGTGGCGGAGGGCCGGACAATGGTCAGACAGCTCTGCACCAAGTCCGCCAAATGAAACTCCGACTCGCTCAGCTCTATTTTCCCGCTTTCGATCTTGGACATATCTAACACATCGTTGATGAGTCCCAGTAGATGCTTGCTGGACACCGTGATTTTGGACAGGCAATCCATCATTTTCTCTTGGTCGTCCAGGTGAGTGGCGGCGATGGCCGTCATCCCCACAATGGCGTTCATGGGGGTACGGATGTCATGGCTCATCCTTGATAGGAATTCGCTTTTGGCGAGATTTGCCTTGTTGGCCGCCTCGTAAGCGTCCCGAAGGGCCTGCTTGCTCTCTTCCTCCCGCACCACCATGTCATGGATATCCCGCATGGTGATGAGAATGGTATTTTTTGAGCCGTTAAAATAACAGATTCTGCACTCCTTGTGCCGCAGCTGCGGCGCATTGGAGCGGTAGTAGACTTGGAACATTTCTTCTCCACTGTCCAAACGATGGACCATATTTTCTAGGGAAAGGCTCTCTGCATAGCGTTCCCGGTCCTCTGGACAGACCATATGGCTGATAAACAGCTCCTTTTGCGCCCCAAAGTCCCCGGATGCCGGAAATTCAAGGAAGCTGGACGGGTCGGAGAAACGGATGGCATACTTGTGCTCGGGGATGTTGACCATACACAGGTATTCATAATCATGATTCATGGCGAAGTCATAGATGGCCTGCAGCTCGATATTTTCCAGCTCCACATGCTTTTCCTTGGTGATGTCTTCCACAATCCCCACCACCACGGTGGGAAGCTGGCGGGTGTCCTGGACAACGACCGAAAGGACCACGCGGCACCACTGGCCGTTGATGAGCTGGAATTCACAGCTTGCCCATGTTTTCCCATTGTCGATTTCATGATACATCCGGCAAAACTGCTCCCGGTATTTTTCGTCCACCACCTCATCGGCAAAACCAGAGGGCATATTTTCATACTGCGCCTTACATCCGTAATAGGCGCAAGTGCGCTCTGGTACGGTGATGGTGCGGTCCTGCGGATAATAATAAAATTCCCGGCTGGTGGTGTTTTCCAGTGAAATATTGAGCAGCTCGTTGCTGGCCGCGATCTGTTCAAAGAGCTTCCGGTTTTCAATCTCGGCTTTCTTTTTGTCGTTGATGTCCAAAAATACGCTCTGGATGATCTTTTCATTGTCTATATCCAAGATGACCTCCGCACTGCCGATAATCCAGCAGGCGCTGCCGTCCTTTTTCCGCAACCGGTATTCATAGGCGCCTTTGTCCCCCACATTGATCAAACTCCGCGCACTGGATAAGACCCGCTCCCGATCCTCCTCCATAATGAGGCTGGGCAGGTTCCAGTCGTCCTTCTTCCAAAATTCTTCCGGGGTATACCCAAAAATGCGGATGGCTTCCTGGTTGGCGTCTTTATAGACCACGCCGCCGCTGGCATCCAGCTTGTACTGGACAATTCCGCAGAGCACGGACTGAAACAGGTGGTCATATCTCTTTTTCTGCCGGGCAATCTCTTGATTCCGGGACTCTGTCTCCAAATATGCCGAAATATCCTTGCCGATGCCAACCGCCCGCACTGTCTTTCCCGACGTATCCTTCACCGCCAGCAGATGCAGTTCGGTGGTCACCGTTTTTCCGCTGAGCGGATGCAGCATAGAGACTAAGCCTTGGGACTCGCCAGCGCCTTCGATGATCTCCTGATAAATACGCCGGTACTCCGCCACACTTTCCGGAGCGACTATACCGGTTTCCACCGCATCATCGGGTACGCCGGTATATTTGGCTTTGACATGGTAACGTTCTGCAATTTCCTCCGTGATATGGATCGAGCGGGTAGCCGGGTCAAATAGGAAAACGAAGCTCCCCGCTTGCATGGCGGCAATCCGGAACTGTTCCTCCTTCATTGCCAGACCTTGTTCCGCCTCCACCTCCCGGGTGATGTCCCGGACGGTGCTGATACATACGGCCCGGCCGTCTTCGTCGTAGACCTTCTTGCCGATGTCGTTGACCCAAATATAACTGCCGTCCTTTTTGCGCATGCGGTATTGGACCTCATACTCCCGCCCCCGGGACAAAGCCTCCCCCACAATGGCGTCGATGCGGGGGGCGTCCTCCGGGTGCATGCAGTTGATGACATGGCCGTCGATGTCCCGGACAAATTCCTCATAGGTATAACCCAGATAGGACAGCATGCGGTCGTTGATATAGTAAAGGGGGAATCCTTCCTCAATATAACCGCCCATCATGCCGCCGGGAATGCTCCGGTTAAGCAGCTCGATGGATTGGAGCGAAACCCGCTTTTCAAATTCCCGCAGATTTTTGATTCCATTGCGTGCGGGAAAATACTCCCCGCCTTCCCGGCCGGCAGCAGCGAAGTAGGCGTGCAGGGATAAGATCTTCCAGCCGTCATCCTGCCGAATGCAGGAGGCGGTGACCCGCAGTGCCACCCTTTCGCGCGGTTCTGTTTGGGAGGTGACGTCCGCCGCTCCCATGACCGAAGCCATCCTCTCGTCCCCTGAGATCGAAAGGTCATACAGATGGATGCGGTACCCGTCTGGATTTTCCGTCTTTTCCTTGCGCAGGACCGCCACTGCTTCCTCTTTGCCGCGCGCAATTTCATCTTCTCCCGTTCCAATCCACTGTATCTCCTCGCACAGATAGGATGCCGCCTTTTCCATGTCCCGCAATTCCAGATAGTTGTGGAAAAATGCGTAGATCACTTGCTCCACCTGGGCCGTTTTCATCATTTATCCCCCTATCAGCCTACCGATAATTCTTTCAGCTCACGAATACCGCGCACCATCTTTTGGTGTTCCTCACAAATCTGGGCAAAGAGCGCTTCCATGTCGCCGGTATCCCCCTGGCGGATCATTTTCACCATGCATTGATACATGGCGCTCAGCTCTTCCATCCCCAAATTGGCCGTAATGCCTTTGAGGGCGTGAGCCGTACGCTCCATGGCCGATTGATTGTGGGACTTAACCGCATCCTTTAATAGCGCCAGCGTACCATCCTCAGAAAACATCTTTAAAAACCGCAGCAGCATATCTTCATCGCCGCCGTATCTTTCCAACGTTGCCTCCACGGCAATGCCAAGGCTGTTCAGCCGTTCTTCCCATGTCATGTTTGGTCCCTCTTTTATATTTCTCTCACTTTATTCATTGTCCTGTATATACAGTGACAGTCTCTCAAACAATGTGTCCACTTCGATGGGTTTGGTCAAATAGTCCGTCATCCCCACCCTTCGGGCGTTGCTGACTTCTTCTTTGAACGCGTTGGCGCTCATGGCCATAATGGGAATCCGCACGGCGTCGGGTCGGTCCAATCCACGAATGGCACTGGTCGCTTCCAGCCCATCCATCACCGGCATACGAATGTCCATCAATATGGCCCGATAATAGTTTTCGGGCTGGGAGGAGAATAGCTCCACCGCCTCTTTACCGTTTTCGGCTGTTTCCACGCAGATGCCGCGCATTTCCAGGAGGGTCTTGGCGATCTCCCGGTTAAGATCATTATCCTCCACCAGTAGTATCCTTTCCCCATGGAATTGGCGCTGTTTGGCAACCGCCGCTTTTTTTTCTACCAACATCTGGCCAAACTGATCCGCCCCGCTGGAAAGGAGGGGCAGCTTGACGGTAAAACAGCTTCCCTTCCCCAGTTCACTTTTTACGTCAATCTGTCCCCCCATCAGCCGAACCAGGTTGCGGGTAATGGATAGTCCCAGACCGCTGCCCTCCTGCACCTTGTCCATGGGAGTGCCTGCCTGCTCAAAGGGGTCATAAAGCCGCTTTAAGAATTCTTCCGGCATCCCGATGCCGTCATCTTCCACCTGGAAGTAAATACCGGACGTACCGTCTATGTCGGCAGGACCCGTGCGCAGCACAATATGTCCGCCGCTGGGGGTATATTTGACCGCATTGCCCAACAGGTTCATCAAAATCTGGTTGAGCCGCAGCTCATCTCCTTTATACTCCGCTTCCATCTGGGGATCCACGACGACCTTTAGCTCTTGGTCCTTCGCAAGAACCTGCGGTTTGATCATGGTGGTGACGTGCGTCAGAAACTTGCTGAAATAAATGGTCTCTTCGTTGAGCACCATTTTGCCGCTTTCAATTTTGCTCATATCCAAAATATCATTGATCAAGTGGAGCAGGAATTGGCCTGAAACCTTGGCCTTTTCGATGCACTCCGTCACCTTCCGATCATCTCCGATATTGGCTGCCGCGATCTCGGTCATCCCGATGATGGCGTTTAAGGGGGTACGGATATCGTGGCTCATCCGGGAAAGGAATTCGCTTTTGGCGAGATTGGCTTGTTCCGCCATGGCCAGCGCGTCCTGGAGGGTGCGCCGCTTTTCTTCCTCTTCCCGGCGGGCGGCGTCTATATCCCGCAGATACATCATCATCCGCACATCCCCCTCGTCGTCGGGGGGAAGGAACTGCACCTGGGTGGAATACCAGCGGCGGGAACCGGAGGGCTCTTTCCGCTGATGTTCGTAATAGATGTCCCGCTTTCCCGCTTGATAGGCCCGCAATATCTGTTCGGGGAGGAAATGGGCCAAATAGGCGTCCCGAAATTCCGGGCAGACGATGCCGCTGATTTTTCTGACGTACTCCTCCAACGGGAAGGGATTGCGGTTGCGCACCAGCGCCCCGTTTTCCTCGATAAAACTAAAACACTCGTTGCGGCTGATATTCGCTTCAAAAATGCGGACATACAGGCTGCGCACCATAATGGCAAACCGTTCCCCGTCCAACTGTTGGCGCTCCCGCGCCTCCTTGATCTCATGGATATCCCGGAAGGTACAGACCACCCGGCGGCCCCGGCCCTCCTGGCCGGTGGTGCGAATGCCGGTCATCTCCACCCAGTGATATTGACCGTCCTCGCCCAAACGGCGCATCTCCTGTACAATCCGGTCGTGTCCGGCGTCCAGCTGTTCCCGCAGCCCCTGGAGAGAAAAATACTTTCGAAAACGTTTGCGGTCGTCGGGGTGAATCATGGCCTCGGCATAAGCGGCGTTGGAAACGTCAAAGGCCCCCTGCGCGGCGATCACCTTCTGGGTATCTTTGACCTTTTGGAGAATGTAGGTATCGTGGTCCACGTCCACGATGGAGCATTCCTCAAACAGGGTGGCAACGCTGGCGAAGAAATCCTGCTGGCGCTCCTCAGCCCGTTTTCGCTCGTCGATATCCATAATGAGGCCGTAGAGGTTCTCCCGGTCGTGATCCTCCTGGGGACGCATAATGGTGGTGGAAACCCAGCGGTAGGACTCCCCTTTCCACAGGCGGCGGTATTCCACCGTCACCGCCTCTTTCCCTGCGGCAAAGGCTTCCCGCAAATGTGCAGAAGAGAGGGCTGTGACCACCTGTTCCCGGTCTTCCGGGGCGATGCAGCGGGCCACATATTGGTCAAACGTTTTTAAGTCGGTGCCATTGAGATGGTCGCGTGCCCGAAGAAAATCAATTTTGCCCGTGACCGTATTATACCGGAAAAGGCCCACGTAAATCTGCTGCATGGCAAGTTCCAGCGTCTGTTCGGCAATATTTTCTTTGAGCCTCGCGCTACGCGCTTCCTCAATGTCCCGCACCGCGAACAATATGGTATGGGTGTCCCCCGCCAGGTAAGAGAAGGAGCAGCTCTCCCAGTGACGGGAGCCGTCCTCCTGCAAAAACTGGTAGTAAAGATTGTGTTCCTGTTTTCCATCCCGCAACCACTGGTTCAGGTGGGAAAGGGAAAACATTTTCTCCGCTTCCTTCTGCTGATGGAGCGGAAGCCCACCGGCAATGACTGCCCGGATGGTGCTATCGTAATCTCCCTCTTTTTTCAGTTTCTGAACACATGGCACGTCTTTTCGGAAATGCATCCGATACCGTCCGGTTTCGGTGTCGATGGTCAACAGCGTGATATAATCCTGGCTGACGGCAAAATTGCAGAGCTTTTCCCAGTAGAATCTTTCTTCTTCGGTTTTTTTACTCTGTTCAATGTTGCGCAGTGTGCCAATGAGACGCTTTCGCTTGCCCTCTTCCCCCACCGATGTGGTCTGGCAGGCATACCATGCGTAAGGCGTGTCCTCATCCGGTCGGATTCTCACCTCCATCTGTTGGCTGCCGCTGTGTTGCAGCGCTCTCAAGAGCAAAGGCACATCCTCCGCATATACCATGCCGCTATCGAGGACTTTCCCACAAAAATGGGGATACTCTTGTTTGGGAGCTTTTCCCTGCACTATGGAATTCCAATAGAGATGAAGCGTATCGGTATCCGCTATGTATTCAAACAAAGCATCGCTGGAGTTTTCCACCGCAACGCGGTATTTTAACTGCTCGCGCTCCAGCGTCTGTTTTTGCAGCACCTGGGAGGTGATGTCGGTATAATTTCCAAAATAGATTAGCCCGTCCTTCTGTTTGCCGATGCAGTAGGCCCGGAAATCCAGCCAGGCCGGTTCCTCCCCTTTCCAGCAGGAAAACGTCCAGTGGACGTCTTCCCTTCTGCGGGAGGCTTCCTGCAACCGAAGAATACACCGCTGCATATCCTCGTGGTTGTGCAAACGGTAGGGGGCGTTCTCGCACAAAAGGGCCATGCATTCCCGCGTTCTTTCCAGGACCTTGACCTCGTTTTCTGTCACCAGAAAGCGGCAGGAGATACTGCCCGTATTCTGGCAGATAAGCTCCAAAGAGTTGATGAGCCGTGCTTCCTGGTCCTTCTCTTCGTCGATATTGCGGCTTAAGGTAATTTCCCACACGTCGCCGTTATCACTTTCACCGGTAAAATGGACATCCGTATCAGTCCAGTGGTAATTGCCGTCATGGCCCAGCTGCCGGTGAGCGAGATACACCCGCTCTTTCCCCTCGCGATAGGCTTGCAGCAACTTTTCCCGGGAAAAGGTCTCGCAAAATTTTTCCCGGAAATCCGGGTGCATACTGCTGGCCCCCAGGGCGACCAAGTCATCAAAGGATCCGGATAGGGGCGCCTCTTTAGCGTCAAAGCGCTCGTATTCGAGGAAGGTATAGGTGTTCCGGCTCAAATTGACATGGATAATGAGCGGATAAATCCGCCCCATCACCGAGGCCATACGTTTCTCCAGCTGCCGCGAAGCCTTCTCGGGCGATAGGGCCAGCAATAAAGCCGGCCGGCCTTCCCATTGGATGGCTGTAACTGCGGCCTCCACCATCCCAAAGGGAGCGATGGAAAGGACAGTTGTCAGGCTCTCCCTACCGGCCATTTGATCCAGAAGGTCCCGGATGGCAGGCCACAGCGCTGCACAGTGTGTTCCCACCTTTGCTGCGGGAACCATTTCCTCTGCTCGGCGATTACAATACAGGATTTCATCGTCATCCCGCCGAATGACATAAACCATCTCCAGCAAAAGGTCCAGGACGGGCTGCCAGTTTTTCTTGTTTCCCATTGACCTTTCCTCCTTCCCAACGGCGCTGGTGTCGCACTATCAACGCTTTGCATAAAAAAAGGCGGACTTTCTTTGAAGAAATCCGCCTCCGTCATTTAATCTAGGTTTCACAGCTATATATTCTACTTTTTATTTTAGTTGTTTTCACACAAAAAAGCAAGAAGTTTCGTCACATATCCGAAAGATTTGTACAAAAACATGAAGTTTTTTAGCGAGATAGGGGACAATAGAAAAAGCACAGGCGAAAATGAACTTAAAAGGAAATCTTCGCCTGTGCTTTTCTATTGAGTTATGATCTATGGGAATTGGTTATGTAAGGAGAAAACATTCGGAATTACTGAAAGTATCTGCCCAGCAGTCCAGCAAACGCCTGGCCGTGACGGGCTTCATCCTTGGCCATTTCGTGGACGGTGTCGTGGATGGCATCCAGGCCCAGCTCTTTGGCCTTTTTCGCGATGTCCATCTTGCCGGCGCATGCGCCGTTCTCAGCGGCAACTCTCAGCTCCAAATTCTTTTTGGTGGAGTTTGTAACCACTTCGCCCAGCAGCTCAGCAAATTTGGCGGCGTGTTCCGCCTCTTCAAAAGCGGCTCTTTTGTAGCACTCGGCAACTTCAGGATAGCCTTCGCGGTCTGCCTGCCGGGCCATGGCCAGATACATGCCGACCTCGGTGCATTCGCCAGTAAAATTCATTCTCAGCCCTTCCAGGATTTCGGCGTCTACGCCCTCGGCCACACCGATCACATGTTCAGCCGCCCATTTCATGGTGCCATCAGCCTGCTCTTTGAATTTGGAAGCGGGCGCTTTACACTGCGGGCAAAACTCAGGGGCGCTATCGCCAGTGTGAACATAACCACAAACGCTGCAAACAAACTTTTTCATAAGGGAATCCTCCTGTCGTTGTCATCAAATTTAAGTTCATTTTTCACTCTCTCTTGGAGTGACTTAAATATACCATATTGGTATATTTAAGTCAATAGTTTTCTACAATTTTTTTCAAAAATTTTTTCCAGGATCTTCTTCCCTCAATTCGCGTCAAACTGTATAAGGACGTGGCCTGGGGAAATAATAAGAAAGCAAAGTGAGGTGAGAAATCATGGCAAGAAACAACAACCAGAACCAGTCCCAGAACAACCAGAACAACAACCAGTCCCAGAACAACCAGCAGCAGAACCAGTCCCAGAACCGTCAGAATCAGAATTCTCAGAACAAGCAGAACCAGAACCAGTTCGAGAATCGCAAAAACAACCAGGAGAACAACCAGGAAAACTATCGGTAACTTTTGAATAAAAACAAAAGGCAGAGAAGAAAACATTCTTCTCTGCCCTTTGTTTTTTTCTTTATTTTTTTAGATATGCAATGACTTCCGCCACCGTGTCCGCGGCATAGACATGGGGAAACGCGGCAATCTCTTCTTTGCTTGCAAAGCCATATCCATAGGTCACGCCGATAAAATCGATGCCGGCTGCCATGGCTCCCCTGGCGTCATACTCGGTGTCCCCAATCAGAACCACTTTTCCAGGGTCGCTGACGCCGAGGCCCCTCATGGCATGGGCCACCACCAACTCCTTGGTGGCGCGCTCGCCCGCGTCATCCACGCCGGCGATAAAGTCCAGGTGCTCGGCCAGATGATAGTGCTTGAGCATCCGTCTGGCGTGAAACTCCTTTTTCAGGGTAGCCGTACCTGTCTTGGCAGACACGGAGTGGACGAAGTGCAGCGCATCCAAAATTCCGTCATAGGGCACACAGCCCCGCTCAGCGTATTCGTCATAGCGCTGCCGGTACATAGCCGCGGCTTTGACCGTTGTTTCCGGATCGGTCCCCGCAACCGTGGGAAAGGTAATCTCCAGCGGAGGACCGACAAACCGCCGCATCTGTTCCCGGTCAGGACGGGGCATCCCCAGTTCATCCAGCACCGACCAGGCGCATTCGCAAATGCCGTTACCGGTGTCGAGCATGGTGCCGTCCAGATCAAAAAGTACCAAATCGTATTTCATGCCGCATTTCCTACTTTCTTAAAGTCTCTCGTCTATTCTCAGCGCGGATATCCTCACTTATCCTAGCTTTCCATCTTTGCGTCTTTATTCTACCATGTAACAGCCACAGAAACAAGCTATATTGCATAGGAAACCGGTCTCAAATTTATACTTTGTGCACATTTCTTAGAAAATCATTGCCATGCCCTTCCAATTTTTCCACCTACGGCGGAGTATATAGCGCAACTGGTCCTTTTCCAGCTTCTTTCCTGTGTTGCGGGTCCTTTTCGTGCGTCAAAGCGGGCGGCCTCCCCCCAAAAAAGCCCCCAGCGCAAGCTGGGGGCTTTTTGTTAAGAGGTCTTCTGTTGTACGATTTCCTGCACTTTTTTCAGAAGGAAATAGAGCAGTCCTGTTTCAATGGGGAGCATAATCAGGTTTTTGACAATTCGCCCTGACACCAGGACGATGAAAGCGTTGCCGTACATCATGGAAAGCCACAGCGGCGTCAGCGTCAGATTGATCACCAGCGTCGTGGTCAGCTTGGCGGCGAAGACCCGGGCCAGCGTCACTTTGCGCTGGTAGAAGAAAAGGCCAAAGATAAAGCCCAGGATAAATTCGCTCAAGGTAAAGCCGGGAAAAAAACCGCCGTTGGGCTTGACAATGTACTTGAGGATATCGGTGATAGCGCCGATGCAACCGGTGACTACCGGGCCATAAAGCAGCCCCGAGACGCCGACGGTCAAAAAGGCAAAGCTGACAATCTGCGTCAGACTAGCGACCACCGTGGTGACGGCGTGAATGACGACGCCCAGCGCCGAGAGCATGGAAGCGCCGGCCAGGGAACGCACATTTTTTAGCTCCTGGACCGCGTCCTTCATCCTGTGGGAAAGGCTATGCAGCTCTCCGGCCATCAATTTCGTATTCTCCTGCAAAAAACAAACCTCCTTTCATGTAACAGTGTTTTGCTACATGAAAAGAGGGGAATCTCTTTGGATGCAGCAGCGGGATGCGAAGCTCGTACCGCAAGAATCCTTTTCGTCCGTCTGACAACTCCCCGTTCAGACAGCACTTAACGCACGGGCTTCTACTCTGCTTTTAATTTTCATCTCTCCTGGAAGAGCTGTTTTTAATGATAGCATATTTTTGTAAAAATTCAAGTCTCCCCCGAGGAATTTGCAAAAAAATCGGGAATCTCCTGCCCTCCGGTTGTCCTTTCCCCACATCTCTGTTAAAATAAAAGACAGGATTTTGATGAAGATGGAGGTTTGTCTCATGAAAGAAAAAATTCCAATGGAAGATAAAGGCTTGCTTTTTGCCTCGATTTGCGGCTTTCTGACAGCTGGGCTCAGCAAACGCCATGTGTTCGGTAAGGAAAACAAGCTGGGACATGTGGGCATCATCGGCGGCGAAGACGGCCCCACCGCCATCTATGTGGCCAACAAGAGCGGGGATGAGACCGTCTCCAACTCCTATGTACTGCCTCTTGGCGTATCAAAGCGTAAACTCAAAGAGATGCTGGGCAATTTCTTTAGTTTTAACGCCATTGCTGCCGTGTTGCGCTGTCTGTGCCTCGTGGGGCTCCTGCTTTCCTCCGTCTCCATCCTCTCCAAGCTGGGCAAGGACTAAGTCTGACCGTTTGAAAGCTGGCCCCGCAACATATGCTAAACTAAACAGCCGGTGGAAAATTCCACCGGCTGTTTTTAATTGCTTCCCCTATGGGTGTGCGCTGGGTTCGCGCTTTGCATACCCCTCTTGCACTATAATAGCCGTCCTATGGCGTCTATTTGAAAGCTACTCTATACAAGGGGCCCAGGAGGCGCCCCTCTTCTATTCCAGCTCCTTGTTCCCCTCTTTTTCCTCCATGTACATGTCATAGATCATGGCAAGGCCGTCCAGCGTCAGCGCCTTGTCGATATAGTCAAAGAGGCCCGACTGCCGCCCGATCATCTTGGAGAGGCCGCCGGTGGCGATGACCCGGGTCTTCTCCCCCAGATGCACCCGCATGAGCCCCACAATGTTCTTGACCGCGCCCACATAGCCGTAGACCGCGCCCGCCTGCATGCTCTGCACGGTGTTGCGCCCGATGACGGTGCCCGGGTCCACTAGCTCCACACGGGGCAGCTTGGCCGCCTTTTGGAACAGGGCGTCCATGGAAATCTTGATGCCCGGGTAGATGGAGCCGCCTAAGTAGGCCCCGTCGGCGTCTACCGCGTCAAAGGTGGTGGCGGTGCCGAAGTCCACCACGATGGCCGGGCCGCCGTACTTGCGGTAGGCGGCGATGGCGGCCACCAAGCGGTCGGCGCCCACCTCCTTGGGGTTGTCGTAGAGGTTTTTGATGGGGAAAGGGATATTGTCCCCCACAATCAGCGGCACCTTGCCGCCAAAGTATTTCTTGATCATGTTGGAGATGGAGTACATCACCTGGGGCACGACGGACGTGATGATGATGTCTTTGATGGCCGTGCGCTCGATGCCTTGGATGGCGAAAAACTGCGCCACCAACAGGCCCACCTCGTCGGAGGTCACGTCCCGGTTGGTGCCCAGGCGGAAATTTGCCTTGAGCTTCCCCTCTTCGATGATGCCGAACTCCATGTTGGTGTTGCCGATGTCGATGGCCAGCAGCAGTCCCTTTTTCATGATGATTCCCCCGTTTGTCACAAGTATATTACAGGCTCTCCCTGAGGGCATTCGCAATCTGCTCGATCTCCGCTTCCTCCAAATAGGGGTGCATGGGAAGAGAGAGCACCCGCGCGCTGGCGGCCTCCGCGTGAGGGAAGTCCCCCTCCTTGTGGCCGAGGGCGGAGAAAGCGCCCTGCAAATGCATAGGCTTTGGATAATAGACAAAGGTGGGGACGCCCCGCTCCTTCATTTTCGCCATGACGGCGCTCCGGTCGGTTCCCTCGGGCAGCATGACGGTGTACTGGGCATAGACGCTCCGGTATCCCTTGGGGATGACCGGCGTCTTGACTACATCCCGGAGGCGCTCGGTATAAAGCCGGGCCACCCGCTGACGGCTTTCGATCTCCTCGGGGAAGATGTCCAGCTTGCAGGAGAGAATCGCCGCCTGGATGGTGTCGAGTCTCGCGTTTAAACCGATGCGGACATTGTCGTACTTTTCGCTGCCCTTGCCGTGGACGCGGATGGACTCGCATTTGCCGGCCAGTTCGTCGTCGTTTAAAAAGATGGCGCCGCCGTCGCCGTAGCAGCCTAAAGGCTTGGCCGGGAAGAAAGAGGTAGTGGCCACGTCGCCGAAGCTGCACGCTTTCTTGCCGATGATCTCGCCGCCAAAGCCCTGGGCCCCGTCTTCGATGAGGACCAAGCCATATTTTTTCGAGATAGCCCGCAGCCGGAAGTAATCGGCGGGCAGTCCGAACAGGTCCACCGCGATGATGGCTTTGGGGGTGAGCTTTCCCTCTTTCAGGGTGCGCTCAATGGCCGCCTCCAACGCGGCCGGGTCAATATTAAAGGTGTCCGGGTCGATGTCCACAAAGACGGGGACCGCGCCCCGCAATGCGATGACTTCCGCCGTGGCAAAGAAGGTAAAGGCGGTGGTGAAGACCGCGTCCCCCTCCCCGATACCCATGGCCATGAGCGGAATGGTCATGGCGTCGGTGCCATTGGAACAGGAGATGCAGTGCTTGACGCCCACAAACTTCGCCAGTCTTTCTTCTAGCTCTTTGACCTGGGGCCCCATGATGTAGCGGCCGTCCCCCATCACGTCCAGCACCGCCTTGTCGATCTTCTCCTTGTTGCGGGCATACTGTGTCTTTAAATCGATAAACTGCATTCCTTGACCCCTCCTATTCGTCCTTTTCAAAAACGCATTTGACTGTGCGCCCCATGACGATAAAATCATATTTGACCGATACCTTTTTCAGATAGTCCAGGTTATAGGCCATCTTTTCCGGCAGAATCTTTTCGATATAGGTCCGCTCCGGGTCCTCGTTTTCTTCGAGGAGCTTATTTTCATTGCGGTAGGCGATGCTGGCCGTCCCCGTCACCCCCGGCGGCAACAATAGGGTTGCCCTCATCTCGTCGGAGTAATGGAGCACATAGCGGGGCACCTCGGGACGGGTCCCCACGAAGGTCATGTCCCCTTTGAGGACATTGAACAGTTGGGGGATTTCATCGATACGACTGGCTCTAAGAAAGCGTCCCACTCGGGTGACGCGGCTGTCGTTTTTGGCCGTCACCTGGGCGCCGATCTTCTGGGCATCCACCACCATGGTGCGGTATTTGAGAATAAAAAAGGGCTTGCCGAACTGCTTGACGCGCTCCTGCCGAAAGAGCACCGGCCCTTTGGAATCGAGCTTGACCGCCAGCGCCACCAAGAGATAGATCGGCAGCAGCGGAATGATGAAGAGGATGGAAAAGAAGATGTCGATGACACGCTTACAAACCAGGTGCGCCGTCTTCTTTTTTAGACTCTCATAATAGGGGCGGACGCTCTCATTTTGCATATTTTTCGGCAATTTCTCCCACGGCCATAGCAACATATTTGACATCTTCCTCCGTCATTGATGGATAGAGCGGCAGCGAAATAATCTGGCTGTAAAAGTGCTCCGCATGGGGGAAATCCCCTTCCTTGGTTCCCAAATGCTCCCGGTAGTAGGGATGCAGATGAATAGGAATAAAGTGGACGCTGGTGCCGATATTGTATCGTCCCAGCTCCTCGATGAACTGGTCCCGTCCGATGGTGAGCTTGTCCTCCTGGACACGGATGTAATAGAGGTGTCGGGCGTTTTCCCCATAGGGGACCTGGCTCTGGAGCACAATGGCGTCCAGCCCGGCAAACGCCTCGTCGTAGATGGCGGCATAGCGCGCCCGGGTAGCTTGCATCTCGGGCAGCAGTTCCAGCTGGCAGAGGCCCAGCGCCGCCGCGATGTCGGTCATGTTGTACTTAAAGCCGGGAGACACCACGTCGTAGTGCCAGCTCCCGCCCTTTTGATAGCGGTTCCACGCGTTGCGGTCCATGCCGTGGAGACTGAGCACCCGGGCCTTTTCCGCCAGCGCGTCGTCGTTGGTGGTCAGCATGCCGCCCTCGCCGGTGGCCAGGTTCTTGGTGGCGTAGAAGCTAAAGGAGGCCGCCTGGCACTGCTCCCCTCCCCCGATGCGCTGGCCCTTGTAGGTGGTGGAGACGGCGTGGGCCGCGTCCTCCGAGACAAAGAGGCCGTGCTTTTCGGCGATGGCGTGGATGGCGTCCAGATCGCAGGCCTGTCCGGCGTAGTGGACCGGCACAATGGCTTTGGTGCGCGGGGTGATTTTCTTCTCGATCTCTTTGGGGTCGATGAGCCCGGTGTCCTCGTCGATATCGGCGAAGACCGGAGTCGCGCCGGTGTGGAGGATGGTATTGGAGGTGGAAGTGAAGGACATGGGGGTGGTGATCACCTCGTCCCCCGCGCCGATGCCCTTGGCTTCCAGCGCCAGATGCAGCGCCGCCGTGCAGGAATTGAGGGCGATGGCGTGCTTAGCTCCCACATATTCCGCGAACTTCTTTTCAAATTCCATGGTTTTCGGGCCCTTGGACCACCAGCCGGACCGGATGACGTCCGAAACCGCCTGGACCTCCTTCTCCGTGATGAACGGAAAACCATAAGGCAAAAAATCTTTGCGTATTTCCATCTTTCACTCCATTCCGCCGCCGCGCTCCGGCTCTCAGACCCGATCTGGTCTCTTTTTTCTATCGCTCTGCCCGCGCGGAGTCTTGGCAGGGTGTCAGTCTTTATTGAATAGCGTCGATAAATCGCTGCGCCAATTTTTCATAGTCGTGATGGGCGGCCACATAGTCCCGGCCCCTTCTCCCCATGGCGTCGAGCTCCTCCCTTGGCAGGGCGCGGAGCTTTTCGATGGCCCGTGCGATGGCTTGGGGGGACTCTGCCTCGATGGTCACGCCGCAGCCGGCCTCCCCCACCGGGTCGTTGGAGGCCTCCACCCCGCAAATCACCGGCCGGGCGGAGAGCATGTAGTCGAAAATCTTATTCATGGCCACGCCGTAGCGGTAGAGCTCGCACCGCTTGGCCCCGATATAGAGGCAGTCCGCCAGCCGGAGAAAATCGCCCACCTGGCGCTTTTCCACCGGGTCGAGAAGCAGGATATTGGAAAGGTTCTCCTCTTTGATCTGCCGGGCAAACTGCTCTTTGAGAAGTCCGCCGCCGATCATGACTAAAGTGACCCCCTCGTCCAGCTCCTTGGCGCACGCCACAAAGTCTTCCAATGCATTAGCTTTGGCAAATCCGCCCAGATACATGCAGAGAAACTGCCCCTTTTCCTTTTCCGCCCGGATGGCCGCGTACTGGGGCGTGGCGGTTATATCCACCTCTTCCCCGTCCAAAACGACGCCGTTGGGAACATAGACAAACTTCTTCTCGTCAAAGCCCCGCTCCCGGATGTGAGCGTCGGCCTGGGGCAGGACGGAGAGCACCTTATCGGCGTGTCCGAAGGCGAAGTCCTCCGCCCGCTGAAGCAAACGAATCATCGGGTTTTTCTCGGAAATGTGGTAGAGGACCACCGGGGACAGGGGCCACAGGTCGTGAATTTCAAAGTAGAAGCGGCCGCCGGAAATTTGGGCAATCCGCTGGGCCAGATAGATGTCCATGGGGTAGGTGGATGACGCGATGACCGCGTCCGGGCGGTATTTTTCCGCCAGAAAACGGGCGCGGCGCTTGACCTTTTGGTAAAAGAGGGTCATGTTGAGCATCCGCATGGGGCCGTTGCTGTGATAGGCCGGGGTCTTCACCCAGCAAAACCGGGCGCCGGGAGCAATTTCCTCCTCGCTAAAGTCCCGCTCCACCTGGGGGTTTTTCTTTCGCAGGTGGGAGAAGGTGGCGGCCAGCACCGTGGCGTCATGCCCCGCTTTGGCCCACTCCCGGGCCAGGTAGTAGGGCCTGAACTCCATGCCGTAGCGCTCCGAACCCGCGTAATGATTGATTAACAGTATCCTCATATCGTCTCTCCCCAACGTCCCATTGCCGCTCTTATTTTAGTTTGGCGGTCTCCTTGAGTATTGTCTCCATGGTACTCACATTGTCTTCCCAGTTATAGAGGCGCTCCACCCGCTCCCGGCCCGCCCGGCTCATCTTTTGGCGGAGTTCCCAATCGGTATACAGCTGCCAGAGCCGCTCGGCGATGGCGCCGGCGTCCCTACGCGGCACTAAAAAGCCGGTGACCCCGTCCTCCACCGTCTCGGTGAAGCCGTCCACATCGGAGGCGATGACCGGTACCTCGCAGGCCATGGCCTCCACCGCCGAGACGCCGAAGCTCTCGGAATTGAGGACGCTCGGGACGCAGAAAACATCCATGCCACTGATGGCCTGGGGAACCTCCATGTTGGGGATGGCCCCGCAGAGGGTAGCCATCCCGTCAAGGCCCAGGGTATGAATCAGTTCCCGCAGTTCTCCCTCCTGTTCCCCGCCGCCATAGAGAAGGAGTTGGGCACGCTCCCCTTCCGGGAGCTTTTTGACAAAATCGGCAAAGCCGCGCACCAAGTAGGTCAGCCCATATTTTTCCTTGAGGAGCTTGACCGTGCCCACGGTGAAACATTCTTTCTCCACTTCCCTCTTGGAAAAGCGCGCCGTGTCCACCCCAAAGGGCGTGACGGCGATCTCCTTTCTATACTGGGGATAGAGCTTCTTCACCTGGGCCGCCATCACGTGGCTGGTGGAGGCGAGCTGGTCGGAGTTTTGGATGTTTTTCCAGATCATGGCCTTGTGGAGGGGGCTTTTGAGCGGAAAATCATAAACGTCGCTCCCCCACACCGACAACAGCAGCGGGTGGACCTTCGCCATCCGCGCCAGGGTGCCGTAGCCGCTGGCGTAGTGGGCGTTGACGACGTCGGGCGCAAAGCGCCCGATGTCCCGTCTGAGCTCCCCGCCGCCCAGCAGATAGCCCTTAAAACCGCCGGTCTTAAGATAGACGATTTGGACCCGCTCGTCGATGATTTCGTGCTGGTTTGCGTGGCTTGGCAGCGAATAGAGCCGGACCTTGTGGCCCCGACTGACAAAGGCGTTGGCCCACTTCACGGTATGGATGGAATTGGCCGGCGCGATCAGTGCAATTTTCATCAAATCATCTCCGTCGTTGGGTCATTGGTTTTGGTATTCCTTGACTACCTCATGGCAGTAGACATAAAAGACAAAGTAGGCGATGGCCAGGGAAATGGACAAAATCAGCAGATAGTTTTTCACCGTCAAATCCCACAGCGCCGCCACGCCGGTGGGAACCAGCGCGAAGAGCAGCAGGCCGAACTGCCAGATCATGGTCATCTTCTGCTTACCCATGACAAGGGCGCTGTTGGAGATGGGGGATACGATAAAGCGCACCAGGAACATGGGGGTGAGAATCCGCACATATTCGGCGGCCGGCGCCCATTGGGGGCCCAGGAAGATGGTGATGATGGGTTCAGCAAAGATAAACAGGATGGCAAAGAGGGGCACGGACAGAACCATGAGCAGCTTGGAAATATTGTTGAAAGTATGGGCTAAATTTCCGGAGCTGTTCTTCTCGTCCGCCGCCTGCTTGACAAAGACCTGCCCCACCGCGTTGCCTACTAGCGACAAAGGCGAGCCCAGCACCCGGTTGATCATGGAGTAGTAGCCCAATTGGGAGGTGCTGTAAAGGGCGGACAGGAAATAGGATATGACATTATAGGTCATGGTGTTGGCCAAGGAGCCGGGCAGGGTGAACTTGGGATAGTTACTGTACTCTCTCCCCACCTTCCCCATCAGGTGGCGGTTGAGATCTTTACGGTGGACCTTGCCCCTCAGGTTGTGAATCATCCGGGTATTACCGGCCACAAAGGAGATCATCTGGCCCAAGATGAGCCCCATGGCGCCCCAGTGCAGGAGGGCAAAGCCCAGCTGTAAAATGGATTGAACCACCGTCTTGATAATATTGGCGTTGGTGATGGCCTTATACTGTTTGAGCCGCACATTGTAGTAATTAAGGGAGCTGTACATGCCGGTCATCAGCGCCGCCAGCGGCAGGCAGAAAATCCAGCCGATATGTCCGTCGCCCCCCAGCAGCCGGTCGATGGGGGTAGCAAAAGGGAACGCCAAGATCATGGCGGCGGAGATTCCCACCGTCAGCGACATGCTCAAAAAGAAGAGTCCGTTTGCCTTTTCGTCCAAATCGGACACCACGATGGCAAAGTCATATTTGAGCCCCACCAGCTGGCCCAGAATGTTTACCGTGGAGGTGAACAGGGTGTACACGCCGAAGTCGCTGGGTGTGTACAGACGCCCGAGCAGCGGGGACAAGATGACCGGCAAAAACTGTGCGATGGTGGAACCGCTGACCAGAATCAGCACATTTTTGACAAAATCATTTTTGAACATGCCCAATAAGCGTTCCCGTAGTTTCATGGCGATTAAAACCTGCCTTTAAAATCTAAAGTGCTGCAATGGGTCAGGGGGAGCTTGACCGCTTTCCCCTCTTTGGCGGAAAGATAGATGGCGAGGACCAGTTCCAGCGCCCGGCGTCCCGCCCGGGCATCCACATAGGGCTTCCTGCCGGTGCGCACCGCCTCAATCACATCGGCGTAAAGGGGCGTGTGGCCAAAGCCGTAGACGTTGGGAGGATTCTCCCCGCACTCGCGCTTGATGGCCTCCACGTCGCCCTGTTCATCGGCGAAATTCCACTCCTCGATGATGTTGACGCTTTTCCCTCCGGCCTTAACGGTCCCGTGCTCGCCGAAGAGATAGAGGGTCTCCTCTAAGTTGTGGGGGAAGATGTTGGTGGTGCCTTCGATGAGGCCGTAGCTGCCGTTTTTAAACCGGACGATGGCCAGCCCCAAATCCTCCGCCTCGATGTAGTCGTGGTTGAGGCGGTCGGTGTAGGCCATGACCTCGGTGACCTCGTCCCCCATCATCCAGCGCAGCAGATCGATATTGTGGATGCACTGGTTCATCAGCGCGCCGCCGTCCTGTTCCCAAGTGCCCCGCCATTTGGCCTGGTCGTAATAGGGCTGGGAGCGGTTCCAGCGGATGTGGGCGGCGCCGTGGAACATCTTGCCGAACCGGCCCTCGTCCACCGCCTCCCTGATTTTTTGGATGGACTTATTAAAGCGGTTTTGATGGCAGGCGCAGACGATAACGCCCTTTTTTTCAGCCGCTTCGATGATGGCGTCCGCCTCGTCCAAAGAAAGCGCGATGGGCTTTTCGATAATCAGATTGCAGCCGGCTTCGATGCAGTCGAGGGCGATCTTTCCATGCTTGCCGCTCTCGGTGGCGATGGCCACCAAATCCGGCTTCACTTCCCGGAGCATGGTGCGGTAGTCGGTGTAGCGGGCAATCCCTTTGTCCGCCAAATCAAACTGGGATAGCAGGTGTTCCATGTTTTCTTCGGCCACGTCGCACACTGCCGCAAGCTCGATGTGATCGTTATTTAGCACCGCCGCTATGTGGTTGGGAGAAATCCGCCCACAGCCGATAAGCGCGTATTTTACTGTTTCTATCATCTCTATTACCCTCCGGTTCTTTGAGGCTGGGAACCGTCTTCGGCCCCGCTTTTCAGGATGGGCGGAGCGTCCGCCCTCTTTTTTATCATGCAACAAAGCCGCAGCTTTTAACGACCTTCTAAAACTGCGGCTGATTGAATTTATTGGTTTTCGAGCAGCTGCTCCTCCGGGACCGGGCGGATTTCCCGTGCCGGAGAGCCCAGGGCCACCATCCGCGGCGACACGTCCTTGGTCACCACACTGCCCGCGGCCACCAGGGCGTCCTCCCCGATGGTAACGCCCGGCAGGATAACGCTGCCCGCGCCGATGCGGCCGCCTTTTTCCACCGTCACGCCCTTAAAATGAGCAAAACGCTCCCGGGTACGCCCCGCGTAATTGTCGTTGGAAGTGGTGACCCCCGGGGCGATGAAGCACCGGTCGCCGATATGGCTGTAAGCGGTGATGTAGGCGTTGGACTCGATCTTGGTGTTGGCGCCGATTTGACAGAAGTTTTCCACCGTTACGCCCCGGCCGATGATGGTGCGCTCCCCCACGGTCACATCCTCCCGGATGGTGGCCTGATCTGCCGCCAGACACTTTTCACCCAGCTTGGCCCCCCGGTAGATGACCGCATGGGTCCCGATGATGGCGCCGTCGCCGATTTCCGCCGCCGGGAGCTCCCGGTCGCCGGTGGTGGCGCTGTTGGCCGCCTTCATCGGCGCTTTCCCGATGCAGGCAAAGTCGTCGATGCGCACATGGCTGCCGATGCGGGTGTCCCGGCGAAGCACCACGTGGTGCCCGATTTGACATCCCTCGCCGACGACGACGCCGTCCTCAATGACGGCATACGCGCCGATCACGGCGTCCGATGCGATCCGCGCCTTCTCGCTGATCATAAGCCTTGCCCCTATCTTTGTGGATTAGAGTCGCTCCAGATGCTCCGCCTCGATGCCTTTCGTCAGATTGCGGGTGTCGAAGACCATCTTCGCCTTGTCCACGATGTGTTTCGCGTCGTAGCAGGAGTGGTTGGTGAGCACCACCACGATGTCGGCGTCCTCAATGAGTGCGTCGGTGAGCTCTTCGGAGTGGTACTGCTTGCCGTTGTGGGAAAAGTCCTTCACAAAAGGCTCGTTGATCACAAGCTCCGCTCCGAACTTCTCGAGATGCTCGATGACCTTGAGCGCCGGGGATTCCCGCAGGTCGTCGATGTCCGGTTTATAGGCCACGCCCAGCAGCAGGATTTTGGAGCCGTTGATGCTCTTTTTGTCCCGGTTGAGCATGTGGCTGATGCGCTCGATCACATACTCGGGCATGTTGTTGTTGATTTCGCCGGCAATCTCGATCAGGCGGGTGTGGTAGTCATAGCCTCTGGCCTTCCAGGTCAGATAAAACGGGTCGATGGGGATGCAGTGGCCGCCGAGGCCGGGACCGGGATAGAAGGCCATAAAGCCGTAGGGCTTGGTCTTGGCCGCGTCGATGACCTCCCAGACCGGGATGTTCATCCGCTTGCAGAGGATGGCCATCTCGTTGGCCAAAGCGATATTGATGTTGCGGAAGGTGTTTTCCAAGATCTTTTCCATCTCCGCCACCTTGGGGCTGGAGGCTTCAAAGATGTCGCTGTCGAGCACGTTGCCGTAGAGTTTCGCCGCAAGCTTAGTGCACTCGGGCGTGACGCCGCCCACCACCTTCGGGGTGTTCTTGGTCTTAAACTCCTTGTTGCCCGGGTCCACCCGCTCGGGGGAGAAGGCCAGGAACACGTCCTTGCCCACCACATAGCCCTTTTCCTCAAACAGGGGCTGGATGACTTCCTCGGTGGTGCCGGGGTAAGTGGTGCTCTCTAAGACCACCAGCATGCCGGGCTTTGCGTACTGGGCCACCGCCTTGGCGGAGGACTCCACATAGGAAATGTCCGGCTGATAGTATTTGTCCAGCGGGGTCGGCACACAGATGGCCACGCAGTCGCAGTCCCGGATGTGGGAGAAATCAGCATAAGCCGTCAGCTTGCCCTCGTCCACGATCTTTTTCAGGTCGCTGTCCACAACGTCGCCGATGTAGTTGAGCCCCGCGTTGACCATGTCCACCTTCTTGGTCTGGACGTCGAAGCCCTTGACCGTATACCCGGCCTTGGCCTTCTCCACGGCCAGCGGCAGGCCTACATAACCGAGGCCCACAACGCCCAGAACGGCGGTTCTGTTTTCGATTTTCTCCATTAACTTTGCGTACATCAGTACATTCCTCCAAACCGCCCAAACAGGCGGTGAATTTTATCGGTCTGCCGATTCATTGCCGTAAATTTCCTTGACATTATCATTGTGCTCAAAGGTGGATACGATATCCTTGACCGAGTCGAACATTTCGTCCATCCCCGGCAGGGTGAGGGTTTCCTCCAGATGCTTGACATTCTGGGCAAACCAGTTAAAGTCGTTGTCCACCGGCTTATTGATATAAATTTTATTGTTGGAGGTCTTCGTGGTGTTTTCCTCCGCGAGGCTGATTTCCTCAAAGAGCTTTTCGCCGGGTCTGAGCCCCGTGAAGACAATCTGGATATCCTTTTCCGGCTCCAGGCCCGACAGGCGGATCATGTCGCAGGCCAGGTCGTAGATGAGCACCGGCTCCCCCATATCCAGCACGAAGATTTCCCCGCCCTGGGCCATGGCTCCGGCTTCCAGCACCAGCTGGACCGCCTCCGGAATGGTCATGAAGTAGCGGCGCATCTCGGGATGGGTGACGGTGACCGGTCCCCCCTCCTCGATCTGCTTTTGGAAGAAGGGCACCACGCTGCCGTTGGAGCCTAAGACATTGCCGAAGCGCACCGCGGCAAAGTCGGTCTCGTCGGACACCTTGTCCATCATTTGAATCACCATCTCGGCGATGCGCTTGGAGGCGCCCATGATGTTGGTGGGGTTGACCGCCTTGTCGGTGGAGATGAGGATAAACTTTTCCGCCTGATGATTGATGGCGATCTGGGCTACGTTGATGGTGCCGAAGACGTTGTTTTTAATGGCTTCCTTGGGGTTTAATTCCATCATCGGCACATGCTTGTGGGCCGCCGCGTGGAACACAAGCTGCGGCTCAAATTCCTTGAAGATTTCGTCCATCCGCTTGCGGTCCCGCACCGAGCCCAGACGGATGGAGTAGCGCGACTGGTCGTAGACCTCCTTGAGCTCGTTGTCAAAGGCGAAGAGGCCGTTTTCATTGATGTCGAAGACGATGAGCCTCTTAGCGCCGTAGCGCAGCACCTGGCGGCAAATTTCCGAGCCGATGGAGCCACAGCCGCCGGTGACCAGGACCACTTTGTCCTGGACAAAGTTCTTGACCGCCTTCATATTGAGATGGACGCTGTCCCGGCGGAGCAGCTCCTCCAAATTGATGGTGTTGAGCCGGGCGTTCTCCACCCGCTCTTCTAAATTGTCGATGGTGCCAAAGCGCCGGATGACGCACTTGCGGGACTTGCAGACCCGGATGAGCTGCTTGAGGAAGTCCTTGTCGGCGTTGGCGATGGCCACAATGACCTCGTCCACCGCCAGATCGTCCAGGATTTCGGGCAGCTCGTCGAAGCCGCCGTAGACCCGGATGCCGGACACCTTACACCCGTGCAGCTCTTTCTTGTCATCCAAAAAGGCAACCACCCGCATGCCGTCCTCGGGGTGGTCATAGAGCTTTTTGTGCAGATATGCGCCCAGCTCCCCCGCGCCGTAGATGAGGACATGGCGCATCTGCTTTTTCTTGCGCACGCTGCGCAGCTTATTCTTCGTAAAGTTGACCACGGCCACCGAAAACCGGCCCAGCAGCATGGTCAGGAATATGAGCCCGGTGATGAGCAGCATCACTTCAAATGGGATGCCCTGGCGCAGGATGCGGTCGGTGGAGATGGCGATCACACCGAAGAGGAAGGAGGAACAGACCAGCCGGATGACCTCGGAAAGCCCCGCGTGACGCCAGATGGAATTATAACAGCGAAAAATAATATTGAGTCCGATAATGACCAAGGCGCAAAAAAGGATATAGCTTCCTTGGTTATTCAAATAATACTTGGGGATGGCGCGGAAAAAACCAAATTTCAGTTTAAAGCCGATCTGCACCGAAAACCAGGTACAGAGAAAATCCCAGATGACAAGGGAAGCTATATAAAAAATTCTGCTTGCTTTCTTCATTCTAACCTCCGCAGTAAGGTCCTTGCCGCAATGCAAGCCTCAATTTCTCCTCATGCAATAAACGAGGCAATATCTGTCCTGGACACACCTTTGTCCCGACAAACATCGCCATTTTCAGAAAAATATGGGAGCGCAGCCTTTAGCAAATCATACCATCATTATACGTTTACCACGCTTTTCTGTCAATTAATTAGAGCATATTTACAAAAAAATCAGACATTTATCGTGAATCCTCACAATTCGTTTCCGGTACATCCAAAAATATTGACGCTATTGACAAATGGCTCCGATTTCCTCGTTTGCTCTCACCGACAGGTGCATTTCCCGGCTTCGCATCCTGCAAAACATTTTCTTCTTATTTCTATAATTAGAATTTTAGCGGATTCTTATCCCAAAGGTGTGTATATTTTCTGAATTTTTCTCGGGTTTTCCCTGCTTTTCCCACCTTATCCATCCAAATTCTCCCCATCGCGCCTATTTTGCCCCTTTGTAGGGAACAGCAAAAAACTATCTAAAAATTTTACACCATTCTTTCGATTTCTTAGTCCGACCGCTGTTGTTTGTGGTAGAATGAAAGAAGCATCAACCGGATACCACGAGTTTGAGCATCTCAATCAGGAGAAAGCAGGTGTCATCTATGAGTTTTCAGGAAAAAAAGAAGTATCTCGGCCATATGAGCCAGTTATTCGATGTGCGCACCTACCGTCTGTGCGGCGGACGGATGGACGGAGTCAAGGCAACCAGTGTCAAAATGGACACCGGTTTGGAGTTTACCGTGTTCGCCGACCGCTGTATGGACCCCTATTATCTCTCCTACCGCGGGCGCAATTTGAGCTATATCGGCCCGGTGGGCGTCGTATCCCCCGCCTATTTCCTAGAGCGGGATCTGGACTTTTTGTATGGCTTTACCGCCGGCAGTCTGAGCACCTGCGGGCTTTCCAACATTGGCAGCCCCAGTGAAAACGACAGCGAAATCCTAGGTCTCCACGGCAGGCTCTCCCACACCCCGGCGGAGGATTATGGGGTCTGGGTGGACGAGGATGCCGCCGGCAACCCCACCGTCGTCATGAAAGGCCGGATGCGGGAAGCCAAGCAGGGGCTCAAAAACCTCGTAATGACCCGGGAAATCCGGGCGGCCTATGGCGGGAAAACCATCACCATTTCCGATACCTTCCAAAACGCGGGCTTCACCGCCTCCCCCTTTATGCTGCTTTATCACTGCAACTTCGGCTATCCCCTCCTTTCGGAGAACGCGCAGCTCCTCATCCCCAGCGCCAATGTGCGCCCCCGCACCGACTTTGCCGCCCAGGCCCTCGAGAGTTGGAGCACCTTTGAGGCGCCCATCGACGGCATTGAGGAGCGCTGCTACTACCACGATCTAAAGACCGACGCCGACGGCAACACCATGGTGGGGGTCTATAACGACGACATCGGCATGGGGCTCTCGGTTCGCTTTAATAAGAAGGTCCTCGACCATCTGGTCCAGTGGAAGAACCCGGCTTCCGGCTGTTACGCCCTGGGCCTCGAGCCCTGCAACTGCGAAATCGATACCCGCGCCAAAGCCAAAGCCGACGGCAATATCAAATACCTCCAGCCCGGCGAAAAGGTTCGCAATACCCTGATTTATGAGGTTATCGACGGGGAGAAAGACCTGGAAGCGGTCAAGGCTTTCCAATCTTCCCTCAAATAAAAGCAATAACAAAAGGGGCCGTCCCATCGGGACGGCCCCTTTTATCTTTGCACTTACTTGTTCATGAAAACTTTCATTGCTTCCATTGCGTTTTCCTGCATGTATTTGATGCCCAGGTTGGAAATGATCTGGAAACCAACCAGGTCGTCGGCGTTCTTAATATGCTCGGCGATGTGTTTGGAAGGAGCGGTCGCCATGTAGGTGTAGTAGTTGATCTTCCGGATGCCGTTGTTGATAGCGGACTTGAAGCCCTCCGGACTGACGCCGGAACCGCCGTGCATAACAAGGCCCACATTCTCAGGAATGACCTTCTGCACTTCGGCCACTACATTGGTATCCAGTTTCGGTTTGGTTCTGTAGAAGCCGTGAACGGTGCCGAAGGAGATGGCCAGCGCGTCGCACTTCGTCTCCTCGCAGAAGCGGGCCGCCTCGGAAGGATCGGTATACAGGTCTTCGGGCTTGTACTCCACCACGCTGCCGTCAGCGTCGACGGTGCCGGCCTCTTTGTTGGGCATTTTGCCAAGCTCCGCTTCCACCGTCATGCCCATTTTGTGCGCCAGGGCAACAAACTCTTTGACATTAGCGATGTTCTCCTCGTAAGGCATGACAGAGCAGTCATACATGACGGAGGGGAAGCCCACTCGGACGGCTCTCCACAGCATGGAGGGAGAAACGCCGTGGTCCAGATGGCAGCAGACGGGAACTTTTGCTTTCTTTGCATACTCGAGCATGACCGGGCCGATGTCCTCGATCTTGGTAAACCACTCGTGGCCTTCCGCATGGTCCAGGATGACCGGGCAGTTCATTTCCTCAGCGGCGGCGATGACGGCGCGCACAGCCTCAAAGGTCGGTGTATTGAATGCGCCAACGGCATAATTGCCTTTTTTGGCGTCTTTGAAGATTTCAGCCAAAGTAACTAACATCTTTCATTTCTCCTTGTCGTAAGTATTCAGATCACGTGTTTCCGGCAGCCGCCCGATGCGGCGCCCATGTACAATACAAAATCAGCGAGGGAAGAACTAGTCTTTATTCAAGAAGACCTTGATGGCTTCCATGCATTTCTCTTTCATGATTTCGTAGCCCATCTGCGCGATGTTTTCAAAGTAGATGGGATCTTTGCTGCCCTCGATGGTCTTGAGGATTTCGGGGGCGGGGGCGGTGGTCATCGCGGTGTAGTAGTTGATCTTTTTCACACCGTGGCTGATGGCGTCTCTTACCTGATTGGCGTCAACGCCGGAACCACCGTGCATGACAAGGGAGGTGTTGGGGGTCTTGGCTTTGATCTCGGTGAGTCTCTGGATATCCAGAACCGGTTTGGCAACATATTTGCCGTGGACGGTGCCGAAGGAAACGGTCAGCGCGTCAACGCCGGTTCTCTCGCAGAATTCACCGGCCTCGCCAGGTCTGGTGAAGAACTCGCTTAAGGGGATATCGTCGGTTCTCTCGGTGTTCCAGCCGATGGTCATGCCTTTGCCGGGCATGTTGGCGGGCATCTCGTTGATCATGGCCTCGACAGAAACGCCCATGCTGTGGGCGATTTTGACGAATTTAGAAGTCTTTTCCACGTTAGTTTCAAAGTCATAGGCAGACATATCATACATGATGGAGGTGAATCCCGCTCTGACAGCGCGCAGAACGAAGTCATCGGTCAGGCCGTGGTCCACATGGACGGCGACGGGAACGGTGGCCTTTTTGGCATACTCGATCATCAGAGGCCCGATGACGTCGATGTCAACAACGCACTGGTCGCCCTCCGCATGGTTGATCATGACCGGGGAGTTCATCTCCTGGGCCGCGTCGATAACCGCTTTCAGCGTTTCCAGAGTCGGAGTATTGAAGCCACCGACGGCATAATTGCCTTTTTCGGCGTCTTTCAATATGTCTGCAAAATTAACTAACATTTTCATTACTCCTTATTTTAAAATTTTAAAATAATTTCGTCTGCAATGGGGTTAAGCATGAATGTTCAGTGAGATATATCTACTGTGGAACCAGGCCGCTTACTGTCTGAATCCACGTTCATTATACCCTTTTTGCCGGATGAGCGCAATAACATTTTATAAAGTTCTGATATAACAACTGCACAGACTTACTTCTTAATTTTCATGCTCTTTCAACAAAGTTGTACGTACTTATTTCATGATTTCTTTAACTCCTGCGTACATCCTCTTGTATTTTTCATAGTATTCATCATAGATTTTTGACTTCTCTGGGTTTGGTACGTAGGTCTTACCAAGTCGAATTAAGCGGTCGGCCGCCTCGCTGAGATCTTTGTATTTTCCCAGCGCCACACCGGTGAGCATGATGCACCCCACCGTGCCCGCCTCGGCGTTTTTGAGCGCGGTAAAGGACTTTCCGGTGATGTCCGCCTTGATTTGCAGCCAGACCGGGCTCTTGGCCCCGCCTCCGCCGGCTCTGAACTCGTCGATGCGGATGCCCTCCCCTTCCAGCAGGTCGTAGAAGGTGCGCATCTCGTAGGCAAGCCCCTCCATCAGTCCCTTGTAGATGTCGATGGGCTTGGTCTCCAGCGAGACGTTGAGGATGGCCGCCCGGGCGTGGGGATTGTGATCGGGCGTCCCCGTTCCGGCAAAGTGGGGGGTGATAAGCAGGCCGCTGGGGGCGTCCCTCACCTGTTTGTCCAGCTCGTAGTAGATGTCCTTCCCCTCTTTTTTCGCCAGCTCGTATTCGTAGCGGGCGATGGTGTCCCTAAACCACTGGAGCAGCACGCCGCCGGTGGCCGTCTCGGTGTAGGAATAGTAAGCGCCTTTGACCGCGTGGGGCACGGTGGGGATGGTATTGTTGAGCAGGAAGTCGTCGGGCTCGAATTTCTCCACATACATGGTGGAGACATGAATGGTCCCGGTGACGTCGCAGCAAATCCCCGGGCGCAGCACGCCGGACCCCACGGCGCAGCAGGCCTGGTCATGACCGCCGGTGCACACCCGCGTCTCGGGGGAAAGTCCCAGCTCTTTTGCAAGCTCCGGTTTGACCGGGCCCACAATGGTGCCCGACGGCACCGGCGTGGAAAACTTTCTCGGGTCGATGCCCGCCGCGTCGCAGATCTCCTGGGACCATGTGAGGGTCCGGATATCCAGCGCCATGGTGCGGGCGGCTAGGGAATAGCTGATCATCCGCTTGCCGGTGAGCAGGTAGATGATGAAGTCCTCGATGAGAGGCAGTTTGTCCGCCCGGTCGTAGATATCGGTGTGGCGCTTGAGCCACATCACTTTGCACACGGTAAAGAAGGTGGCCGGCGCGACGCCGGTGATCTCCATGATCCGGGCCTTGCCCCCCATCTTCTCGGTGAGCTCGTTCATTTCCTCTTCCCCGCGCCAGTCGGTGTATATGATGCCCCGGCCGATCATGTTGTCGTCCTTGTCCATGGGGATGGTCATCTCGCCCAAGGAGTCCACGCCGAAGGCCTCGATGGTCTCCTCGGGACACTGGGCCGCCGCGTTGCGGATGACCTGCTTGACCGCGTTCCAGATGTCGTGGCCGTCCAGCTCGTGATAGCCCCCCTCCCGGATGGCCTCATAAGCGCAGTAGTCGGTGCCGCACACCTCCCCCGCGTCGTTGATGATCGTGAATTTGCACCCGCTGGTGCCTACGTCCAGTCCTGCAATTGCCATCTCGATATTCCGCCTTTCTTCTCCCTTTATTTCATGATGGTGTCCACGACGCCGCTGATTCTCTTGTATTTTTCATAGAGCCCGTCGTAGATGGCGTGGCGGCGGGGGTCAGGCTCGTAGACATGGCCGAGCTTGACATAGTTTTTCGCCGCTTCCTTGAGATCCTTGTGCTTGCCCAATGCCACGCTGGAAAGCATGACGCAAGCCACCGTCCCTGTCTCGCTGTTTTTAAGCGCCTGGAACTTGCGCCCCGTCACATCCGCCTTGATCTGCAGCCAGACCCGGCTTTTGGCGCCGCCGCCCGACGCGTGGACGTGGCGGATGTCGATGCCGGCGCTCTCGAGCAGCTCGAAAAACTGCCGGATTTCAAAGGCAAGGCCCTCCATCAGGGCCTTATAGATGTCGATGGGCTTGGTTTCCAGGGACATGCCCCAGAAGGACGCCCGCTGGCCCGGCCCCTCCATGGCGCCGGTGTCGGCAAAATAGGGGGTGATGAGCAGACCCGTGGGCTCCTCCTTCACCATGGCGTCGAGCATCTGATAGACGTCTTTCCCCTGCTCCTTTGCGACCTCTTTCTCCATCCGACCCAGGTTGTCGCGGAACCACTGCAGCATGGCGCCGCCCGCGCCGATGCCCCAGAAGTAGAGCTGGGCGTCAGGCAGGGCGTCGGGAACAAAGCTGAAATAATTCTTGATCATGAAGTCCATGGGCAGCCGCTCACTGGAAAAGAAGGTGCTGTTCTGGGTGGTGCCGGTGCCCTCCATGCAGACGTGGTCTTCCACCACACCGGCCCCCAGCGCGCAGCAGCACTGGTCGTGGCCGCCGGTGCAGACCACCGTGTCGGGGGAGAGACCCAGCTCTTTCGCTAGCTCTGGCTTGACCTTTCCCACGATGGTGCCCGCGGGAACCGGGGTGGAAAACTTGCCGGGATCAACCCCGGCCGCCGCCATCACCTCGTCGGACCAGGTCATGGTATGTACGTCCAGCCCCAGGGTGCGCATGGCCGAGGAATAGGCCACAAGGCGGTTCCCGGTGAGCATATAGGTGGCAAAGTCCTCCATCAAGAGGATTTTGTCCGCTTTTTCCACCATGTCGCTGTGCTTTTTCACCCACATCAGCTTACATAAGGTGTACATAGCCCGGGGCACGGTGCCGGTAATCTCGGTGAGCCTGCGCTCCCCGCCCATCCGCCGCACCAGTTCCAGACATTCCTCCTGGCCGCGGCTGTCGGTATAGAGTATGCCGCCGCCCAGCACTTTATCCTCTTTGTCTAACAGCGCCACCGTCTCCCCCAGGGTGGTGACGGCGAAGGCCTCCACCGTTTCTTCAGGGCACTGGGCCGTGGCGTTTCGGATGACCTGTTTGACCGCCGCCCAGATGTCGTTGCAGTCGAGCTCGTGAAAGCCGCCCTCCCGCTTGGCCTCATAGGCGCAGTAGTCCTTGCCCAATACATTGCTCTCCTCGTCGAGGATGGTAAATTTGCAGCCGCTGGTGCCGATATCGAGTCCCGCTAATGCCATGGGAATCGTCCTCCTTTTTTGTGCTCTATTTGTCAATCTCGTCCCGCAAAATTTCGTCCACCATGGGACCGATCTTGCGGAAACGCTGGTAGTATTTCTCGTAGGCCGCCTGCATCTCGGGGTTGGGGGTATAGGTCTTGCCCAGGCGCACAAAGTTTTTGGCCCCCTCCCGCAGACTGGGGAATTTGCCCAGGGCAAGGCCCGCTAAGAGCGCGCAGCCCACCGTTCCCGCCTCGCTTGTCTTGATGGAGGTGTACTTGCGCCCGGTGATGTCCGCCTTGAGCTGCATCCAAACCGGGCTCTTGGAACCGCCGCCGGTGGCGTGGACCTCGTTGATGGGCACGCCATTTTCCTCAAAGACCTCGAACATCATCCGCTGGCGGAAGGCCAGGCCCTCCATGAGCCCCCTGTAGATGTCGACGGGTTTTGTCTCTAACGAGACGCCCAGGAAGACCGCCTGCCGGTCGGTCCGGTCCGGGCGGAGCATGCCGGAAAAATCGGGGGTGATAAGCAGGCCTGAGGGGCCCTCCTTCACCTTGGCGTCCATCATCTTATAGAAATCCGTCTGCTGGTCCTTGGCCAGCTGTTTGTCGAACTTATCCAGGTTATCCCGGAACCACTGGAGCAGCACGCCGCCCGAGGGAGCGCCGTCAAAGATATAGTGGCCGCCGTCCAGGGCGTCGGGGATGACGTTAAAGACATTTTCCACCACAGGCCGCGGGTCCATGAACTTCTCGGTATAGACCACATTGCACTGACAGGTCCCGGTGACGTCCAGGCAGATGCCGGGCTTAAAGAGGCCGGAGCCGATGGCGCAGCAGGCCTGGTCCATGCCACCGGTGCAGACTTTCGTTTCGGGGGAAAGGCCCAACTCTTTGGCCAGCTCCGGCTTGACCGTGCCGATGACGGTGCCGCTGGGGTAGACCGGAGAAAAGAGGTTCATGTCGATGCCCGCGGCGTCGAACACCTCTTTGGACCACTGTTTGGTGCGGTTATCAAAGGCCATGGTCCTCGCCGCCGTGGAATAGCTCATCCCCCGCTTGCCGGTGAGCAGGTAGATCATCATGTCCTCGGTGAGAAGGAACTTGGTGGCCCGCTCATAGATGTCGGTGTGGCGTTTGATCCACAGCACCTTGCCGATGGTCACGGTACAGCGGGGCACCATGCTGGTCATCTCCACCATCCGTTCGGGCCCGCCCAACTTTTCAGAGATTTCGCCGCACTCCTTCATCCCCCGCGTGTCGGTGACCAAGGCGCCGCGGCCAATGATGTTTTCATCTTTATCAAAGGGGAACGCGCTTTCCCCCAAGGTGCTCACTGCGAAGGCTTCCACCAGCACGCCGGGGCACTGGGAGGCGGCCTCCTTGATGACCCACTGCGCCGCTTCCCACAGGACATTCCCGTCCAGCTCATGGCATCCGCCTTCCCGCACAGCCTCATACGGATGATACGCCGTGCCGAAAATTTGACCAGCCTCGTCCATGATCGAAAATTTACAGCCGCTTGTTCCTATATCGAGTCCCGCCAATGCCATGGATATACCCCCTTAGTTGTATGATGCGAATCCTGCTCATATTATATATCCCAGCGAAATGTAATGCAATGATGTTTATAAAAAGTAAAAGACATCCCGATATTTTTGTGGAAATTGCCAGCTTTAACGCCAAAGAGAAACAAGTCCACCTTTCTTTTTTGACGGAGAAAAATCACAAAAAATCAGTGCTGTCGCCCCCGTTCCCAGGGCCAAAAAAACAGGGGCGCTTTTTAGAGCGCCCCTGTGCTTATGTAGTTAAATTGATTAGTCGTGGATAAAGGCGTCGTGGATGACGTTCAAGGCCTTCTCCGAATCGTTGATATCGATGAGGATGGAAATTTTAATTTCGCTGGTGGAAATCATCTGGATATTGATGTTCGCCTCTCCCAGCGCCTCGAACATCTTGGAGGCCACGCCGGGGTTCGACTGCATGCCGGCGCCCACTAGGGAGATTTTGGAGATGTTCTCCTCGCAGATGATGTCCTCGGCGCCGATACTCTGCATATGCTCGTGCAGGGTGTCAAGGGCGGCCTGCTTGTGGGAACGAGAGGTGGTAAAGCTGATATCCTTGGTGCCATGGCGGCCGATGGACTGGAGGATGATGTCCACATTGATCTTCTTTCCGGCCAGCAGGGAGAACACCTTAAACGCGATACCCGGCTTATCCGGCAGTCCCACCACCGAAATGCGGGCCACATCGTTGTCCCTCGCTACCCCTCTGATCAACATCTTTTCCACACTGACAACCTCCTTCACAATCGTTCCCGGTTTTTTCACAAGGCTGGAACGGACCTCTAAATTCACATTGTACTTTTTCGCCATTTCCACCGAGCGGTTGTGGAGCACCTGTGCGCCTAAAGAGGCCAGCTCCAGCATCTCGTCAAAGGAGATTTCCGTCAGCTTCTGGGCGTGCTTGACGATCCGCGGGTCGGCGGTATAAACGCCATCCACGTCGGTGTAGATCTGGCACAGGTCCGCGTGCATGGCCGCGGCCAACGCCACGGCGCTGGTGTCCGAGCCGCCCCGGCCCAGGGTGGTGATATCATCGTACCGGTTGAGCCCCTGGAAACCCGCCACAATGACGATGTTTTTCTTGGCGAACTCGTTTTCAATCCGCTCCTTGTTGATGCGGCGGATGCGGGCCATGCCGTGGTTGGAGTCGGTGACGAAGCCCGCCTGCCAGCCGGTCAGGGAGACTACCGGACAGCCGATCTTCTCGATGGCCATGGCCAGCAGCGAAATGGAAATCTGCTCGCCGCACGCCAGTAGCATATCCATCTCCCGCGTGGACGCGTTTTCGTTAATTTCCTTGGCTTTCTCAATCAGATCGTCGGTGGTGTCGCCCTGAGCGGAGACGACGACGATGACGTTGTTTCCCTTTTGATAGGTGTCCGTCACAATTCTGGCCACATTGAAGACCCTTTCGGCATTGGCAACCGAGCTGCCGCCGAATTTTTGTACAATCAGACTCATTGCATTCCCTCCATCAATTACACTGAAACCTGTGTACCCAGGTTGTCGATCATCAGCTTTTTTAACTCCCAGCTCGCGTGTCCCATCCGGTCGAGCGCCGCCCGGGCCTCTTTTTCAAATGTGTCCGCCTGCGCCTCATCCACAATGGCCATCAGCGTCGAACCGGCGCCGCTGATATAGGCGGCGTAGGCACCCAGCTCGTAGGCCAGGTCAAAGACCTTGTCTCCATCCTGGATGAGTCCCAACCGGTAGGGCTGGTGGAGCTTATCCTGGGCCGCGATCTTCAGGTTCTGGAAATTGCCGCTGTAAAGGGAGACCGACATCAGGGCCGCTCGGGAAAGGTTGAAGACGCCGTCCCGGTGGTCGATGACCTTGGGCAAGGCCGCCCGGGCCATCTCGGTGCTCATCTCAAAGTCGGGAATAAAGGTAAAAAAGCGCAGCTTTTCGGTAATTTCCTGCTTGACGCAGTAGACCTTGCCGTCGTCGATGACAGCGGTGACCAATCCCCCCAGAATGGCTGGGGTGGAGTTGTCGGGATGGCCCTCCATCACCGCGGCAAAATTGACCAGCTCCTCCCGGCTCAAGGGATTGCCCATCAACGTATTGGCGCCGAAAAGTCCTCCCACGATGCACGCGGAGCTCGAGCCGAGCCCTCTTGTCATAGGTATGTTGTTTTCTTGCTCAATGTGAAGCCCGGTAAAGGGTTTTCCGCAGATTTCAAACAAATGCTTGGCGGTTTTGTAGATTAAATTGTTTTCCCCCGTGGGGACCTGGGTGTGATCTCTGGATTTTATCTCTATCCCGTCGATCTGCTCCATATAAATGTAATTGTATAGGTTCAGCGCCAGCCCCAAGCTGTCAAAACCAGAGCCGATGTTCGCGCTGGTGGCTGGTATTCTGACTTGTATCAATCGGTTCACCTGCTTTTATCTCGTGTTGGATTCTCTGTCTTCCCCTCATAAGTTCTGCCTTAGTAATCGAGCACCCGCACCTTGCCGAGGACCGGATAGCCCGCGCTTTCCATGGCTTTAGCAGCCTTCTGCGCCTGCTCCTCCCCGATGATACCGGTGACAAATCCCACCTCGCCGGTGAGCGACGGCACGCGCAGCGGGGTAACTTCGCCGAAGAGCTCCTTCGCTTTGTTTAGCGCCTTGTCGGCTTCGTCGCACCGCACCCGCAGATAGAAGGCGATCTCGGTGTCCTTGTAATCGAGGACCGCGTCGTCCTCTTCCGCCACCCAGAACGGCGCTTTGAAGATGCCCCAGTTCTTGACGCAGTCGATGACGTCGGCCACAACTGCGGAGGCGGTGGGCAGCTTTCCGGCGCCCTTGCCGTAGAAGACCACGTCGCCGGTGGCGTCGCCCCGGACCAGGATGCCGTTGAAGACGTCGCTGACGCTGGCGAGCTGGCTTTCCCCGGAGACAAAGGCGGGGCTGACCATGATGGTCACCTTGCCGTTCTCGTCCCGCTTGGCCCGGCCGATGAGTTTAATGACGCCGCCCCATGCCTCGGCGTAGGACACGTCCTCCAGGGTGATCTTAGAGATGCCCTCAGTGTACACATGCTCGGGATAGATGTGCTTTCCAAAGGCGATGGACGCCAGGATGCAGATCTTGCGGCAGGCGTCGATGCCCTCCACGTCGGCTGTGGGATCCTTTTCGGCGTAGCCCAGCTCCTGAGCCAGCTTCAGCGCGTCGGAGAAGGCCATGCCCTCTCTAATCATCTTGGTCAGGATAAAGTTGGTGGTGCCGTTGAGGATGCCGGCGATCTCGTCGATCTCATTGGCGGCCAGGCACTGGTGGAGGGGCCGGATGATGGGGATACCGCCGCCGACACTGGCTTCAAAGAGGAAGTTGACGTTTTTCGCCTTGGCGATGGCCAACAGCTCCGCGCCTTTGGCGGCCACCAGCTCCTTGTTGGAAGTCACCACGCTCTTGCCCGCTTCCAGGCAGCGCTTGACAAATTCAAACGCCGGGTGCAGGCCGCCCATGACCTCCGCTACCACCTTGACCTCGTCATCGTTCACAATGGTCTCAAAATCCTTGATAAATTTGTCGCTGTACGCAAGGCCCGGGAAATCCCGGAGGTCCAAGATGTACTTGATCTCCATTTCCTGCCCCGCTCTTTTTTCGATGCTCTTGCGGTTTTTATAGAAAACCTCCGCCACACCGGAACCGACCACACCGTGGCCCATCAACGCAATCTGGAACATAACTGGCACCTCATCTTTCTTTTATTGACCCGATACCCTGCGGACCTCGGCCACGCCTTCCACCTGCCTGAGGTTCTGAAAGAGCTCCTCCCGGCTGATGGTCAGCCCTTCCAGGCTCACAGAGATGGAAACCGGCGCGACAGAGTCCACCGGAATGTTTTGATTGATCGTCAGTACATTGGCGCCCACCTGGTACAGCTCGCTCAAAAACCGGGAGAGGACTCCGGGTTCATCGAGCAGCGCCGCGTAGATGGTGATGATATTTTCTGAAACATTGCTGGTATATGGATATACGCTGTCTTTATATTTATAGAAGGCGCTGCGGGAAATGCCCATCATCCGGGCGGCCTCCGAGGAATTTTTCGCTTTACCCGAGGCCAGCAGATGTTTGGCCTCTACCACCTTAGAAAAGATCTCCGGCAGAACTTTGGTATCCACCAAAAGATACTGCGTAGTATGATCCAAAAAGTCCACCTCCCAAATACGCCTGTTTCGCGAATAAATACACTATACACGGTTGGCAGACTTTTCACAAGGGCAAATATCCACAAAATGTTCGGTTTATTGCCGAATAAACTAAAATTTTCTGGATTACCTTTCCCCTCCTTCTTTATTCTTCCATTTTCTCACGTTGATGAATGATTTCAATAGTTTCTTAAAACATATCGTCTTTCCCTTGTCTAATTTTCACAGGAAAGTGAGACCCGACTGGAGAAAAAATTCTGTCTTTGGGAATAAGTGCTTCCTGATTTTCTGTCTTTCTCAGGAAAACAAGCTTCCCGTTTGGCGCATCTTCCCCCGGCGACTGGTTACAATAATATCATTTCTATGTATTTCTTTCCCAGAGAATTTCCGTCTTTCGCATGATCTTTGCGAAGGCCGCCGTTTGGAGTGACGTTTTTGGATCATCAAAGCCGCGTCAATTTTATCATCAACACCCTTTTCTTCATCACTGTTTTTGTGGTGATCTATTTTTGTGTCAACTACGTCTTTGTATGGTTTCTTCCCTTCATAATCGGACTGCTCATCGCCTTCTGTTTAAAGCCCGTCATCGAGTTTCTCAGTAAGCGTCTCCCCTTTCCCAAAAAGTTCTGCGCCATCCTCTCCATCCTGCTCGTCTTCTCCCTGCTTGGCGTCCTGCTCTGGTTTGCCGGCACCCGTCTGCTGGTGGAAGCCGGCGATCTTTTCGCTCAGTTCCCGGAAATATACTCCTCCAGCCTGGGGCCGGCGGTAGGCAAAATCAGCGACCTGCTCTTAAACGGAATGGCAAAGCTCTTCCCCTCCGCCGCCGACGCCACCTTACGCCTGCTCACCGCCATCTCCGAGAGTTTTGAGTCCATCATCCTGAGCCTTTCCGCCTCCGCCGCGGCCACCATCACCGAAATCGTCAAGGATGTGCCCTCCATGCTGGTGACCCTGGGTTTCTCCATCGTCGCCACCTTCTTTATCAGCATGGACTATTTAAACATCGTCAGCTTCCTGGCACGGCAGATTCCCGAGCGCCACCGCACCTTGCTCTTCGACATCAAAGACTTTCTTGTCCACACGGTGCTCAAAATGATCAAGGCCTATCTTATCCTCATGTTTATCACTTTTGCCGAGCTCTCGGTGGGCTTTCTCATCATCCGTTTAGACTACGCCATTCCTCTGGCGGCCCTCATCGCCCTGCTGGACCTTTTGCCCGTCATCGGCACCGGGGGCATCATGGTGCCCTGGATCATCGTGGAGCTCATCCGGCAGGACTATCAGCTGGCTCTGGGGCTCTCGGTCATCTATCTCATCGTCACCGTCATCCGCAATATCATCGAGCCCAAAATCGTCGGCGACCAGATCGGCCTGCATCCGGTCCTCTCCCTGGTGGCCATCTATTTCGGTCTCAAGACCATGGGGGTGTTGGGAATGATCCTCATGCCTATCCTGGCCATCCTCCTCAAATGGCTGTGCGACAAGGAACACCTCAAGCTCTATCAGCACTAGCTTGGGGGCTCACCCTTCCATGAAAAACTGCATAAAATAAAAGCAGCGTGATGAAAAACGCTGCTTTTTTATTGTCGCAGCATAAAAACTGCTATGGCTTCACCATATCATGAATGCGCTGGGCTCCCGCGCTTTTCGCGCTCCGCCCCTTTGCGCAAAAAAAATAGCCGCTTTCGCGGCTATTGATATGGTTTCACCATATCATAAATGCGCTGGCCATCCGCGCTTCTCGCGCTCCGCCCCTTTGCGCAAAAAAAATAGCCGCTTTCGCGGCTATTTTTTATCAATATCAATCAATTATCCAATCAACAACATCGCTATTTCTCTCTGTGGGCTTAATCGTCCGTTTTCCACCAGGGCTTTCCGGTATCATGATCAATGCCGTTTTCGTCGATGTTATCCTGAGGCAACAGATGCTCGATACAGGTGCCTGGAATGTTGCTGGCTTTATAGTAGCCCGTCTCGGTGGAGGGGCAGTTCTCGGTGGCCAGGTCGCCGGACACGGTGCAGAACTCCTTGGCAACCACCTTGGTGCTCTCCGGGAAAGAACCGGAAGAACGGTTTTCATAGATTTTGCCCATGACGTTTTTCCACACCAGGGGAGGGGGATACACGCTGTAAGAGATTTTTTGCTGGATGTCGTAGCCCATCCAAACCACGCCCACATACTCGGGGGTCAGGCCCACAAACCACTGGTCTTTATCGTCAGTGGTGGTACCGGTCTTACCGGCCACTGTGACGCCGTTTAATTTCGCGTTATAACCGGTGCCATGGGCCCCGGAGACAACGCCCTGCATCATCTTGTTGACAATGACGGCCGTCTCTTCGCTGAGGACACGGGTGGGATTCTCCTTGTTTTCCAGCACCACATTGCCGTCGCTGTCGAGGACCTTGGTGTAGGAATGGGTCGGGGTGAAGAGGCCGCCGTTACCATAAATCTGGAACGCGCCGGCCAGCTCCAGCGGGGATACGCCGTCGGTGAGGCTTCCCAAGCTCATGCAGGAGAGGGAGATATCGGTGTAAATTTTTCCGCCGACCTCCCGGCTGTCCACCAGGCTATACATATTGAGCTTGTTCTTCAAAAAGTCAAAGCAGGTCCGCGGCCCTAACTGATTACAGACATTGATGGCCGCCGTATTGGTGGAACGGCGAATGGCCTCGGCCGTGGAAACATGGCCGTTTTCATCGCCGTAGTAGCTATCGTAGTTGATGGGGGTCCAGTTGTCGTATTCGGTGTAGGTATGCTGGGTCGAGTCGATCATGGTAGACCAAGTCACCAGGTTCTTTTCAATGGCCAGTCCGTAAACCGAAATGGGCTTCATAGTAGAACCGTTGGAACGGGTGATACCAGTGCAGCGGTTGAGGACCCGGTCGCCGGTCTTTTCTCCCCGTCCGCCCACCAGCGCTTTGATGGCGCCGTTGTAGTCGAGCAGAGTAAAGGAGGACTGAGGCGGCTCGGGATTGCGCACACCTGGGAAAGTGGCGTCGTCCAGATAGCTTGCCTCCACCGATTTTTGCAGACTCTCATCCACCGTTGTATAGATGCGGTAACCGCCTTTATAGAGCATTTGGGTGGCGTAGGATTTCTCGTAGCCCTTTTGTTCCATCAGGTCGTGGAGCACCTCATCGATGACATAGTCCACAAAGTAGCTCTGAATCTCGTTTTGCTCCTCAATATATTCCTCTTTGCGGAAGGTGAGCTCTTCCTTGATGGCCTCGTCGTGCCGTTTCTGATCAATAAAGCCCAGTTCCAACATCTGATCCAGCACATATTCCTGACGGATTTTGTTCTCCTCCGGATTCTTAAACGGATTTCTCAGCTCCGGATACTGGGTGATGGCCACAATGGAGGCGCACTCGGCCAGGGACAGATCCTTGACGTCTTTACCGAAATAGAGGTTGGCCGCCGCCTGCACGCCCTTGACACCGTTGCCCAGCGGTATCACGTTGAGGTAGGCCTCCATAATTTCCTGTTTGGAGTATTCCTTTTCCAGGTTGAGCGCGTTAAAGATTTCCCGCACCTTGCGGTCGACACGCACCTCATTATCTCCCGTCACATTTTTAATTAACTGCTGGGTGATGGTGGAACCGCCCTGTTTGGTGGGATAGATTTTGATGAACATGTTGACAAAGGCGCCCATGGTCCGCTTCCAGTCCACGCCCTCATGCTTCAAAAACCGGGCGTCCTCGGCCGCGATGGCAGCATACTGCATGTCCTGCGGGATTTTATCGATGCCCACCCAGATACTGTTGTCCGGGCTTTGCAAGCGCTTGAGCTCATAGGGCTGTCCCTCGGCATTATTGGCGTAGAGGATGGTCGTGGAATCGAGCTTGAGCGAGCGCAGATCGACGACTACATCCTTGTCCACATAATCCATCACGTGAACAGTGAGCACGGTGCCTACAACACAGCCGGTGATGACCAAGATGAAAAAGCAGGTTGCCAGCACCTTGCCGATCATGGAAAAAACCCGTTTGATTCCCCTGACAGCGGGAGAGCTTGTTTTTTTCTCCGGCGCCGGAGTAGTTTTCTTGCGGTTTTCTTTCATAGGCTGGACTCGCCTCCTTAGTAACCATATCATTATATCATAAAGTGACTGGAATATGTTAACGAATTTTAGAAAAAGCCTTGGAATATTTCTCATTCTCCGGCGCATAGCGGCGGGTGGGAATGTCAACACTATGGTTAAACAATGCTTGTCTGCGCCTCATGCCCGCGCAGCAAATCCGGAGGTGTGTTTTCATGGGTAAAACATTTGCATATATCGGCTGTGTCCTGATGGTCTTAATAACAGCGGCCTTCGCGGCCGCGTTCTTTACCGGCCAGGCAGGGGCCGACGAGCAGGCTCTGGTGGCGGAGTCGTCCGTCCCGGTGGGCGATTACCAATATGTGCTCAAGGATTACGGCGGCAAACTGGCCGTCTTTGAGGCAAACAGCGTGACGCCGGACATCGTCTTTAACGTCTATACCAAGAATCTGCCGGAATTTGACGTCAAAGAGTTAAAGAGCGGGGTGTATGTACGGGATTCCGAGGAGCTGGGCCGTCTAATTGAGGATTACATCAGCTGACCATTTTAGTATGCGCCTTTCTCCCCTTGTTTAACGGATTTTATGACGAATTGTCAGGAATGTCAATGGATTGGCAAAAATCTTAAAAAAGCCTTCATAATTACGTAGGGAAATATTCACAAAATTAGACAAAATAGTTACAGCATATTGCCGAAAGTTTAACCGTTCTTTCATTGTATTCGCCTTTGGTTTCCGCTATAATAGAGGAACCACAGCAAGTGACCTCTTCACTTGTGGAGTTAAAGTAAGGAGAAAGACAATGAGCTTTACCTTTGCCCATAACAATATCAATGTCATGGATTTGCAGCAGAGCCTGGACTTTTACAGCCAAGCGCTGGGACTCACCGAGTGCCGCAGAAAAGAGGCCAAGGACGGCAGCTTTATTCTCGTCTATCTGACCGATGGCGCATCCGGCCATATGTTGGAGCTGACCTGGCTGCGGGACCGCACCAATCCCTACGACCTGGGCGACAACGAATTCCATCTGGCTTTCACCGCCGATGACTTCGACGCGGCCCATGAACTGCACAAACAGATGGGCTGTATCTGCTATGAAAACGCCGCCATGGGAATCTATTTTATCTCCGATCCCGACGGCTATTGGCTGGAAATCCTTCCGGCAAAAAAATAGAAACGCATAAGGCCGCCTAGGGGCGGCCTTTTTTGTTGCCGAAAGAGGAAACACCCGCCGCCTGCCCCCTTTCCCCAAGCGCAAGACATCCGAAATACTGTCGTGCGGCAAGCGCTGTCACCTGAATCCTCAGGCGTCAGCGCCAACACCGTCCATGCGCCGCCGTCAGCTCAAACCGGGAGCTGGTACTATGCCGGATCACCTATTGGATCAGCATTTCGTCCCCGCCTCGCCGCATTTACCGCCATAAAGAAAATACCCTGCCCTCAGGGGTGCGCTTCCTTTCAAAAGATATGCCCTTCGCGCCTTAGCAACCTCCCCCATTTTCGTCTTGACAAAGATTTCCTCTTCGGCTATACTTTTGTTGTAAACTTATAAAAGTTTCTGTTAAAAGAAGGAAGGAGCAAGTGAATGGGGACACTCGATTTGCATATGCATTCTCTTTATAGCGACGACGGGCAGTATACACCGGAGGAGCTGATGGCCCTTTGCAAAAAGGCCGGGCTACGGACGGCGGCCATCGCCGACCACAACTGTGTCAGCGGGATAGCGGCGGGGCTTCGCGCTGCCCAGGAGGAGCAATTGGAGCTCATCCCGGCGGTGGAGCTCGACTGCACCCACGACGGGGTCAACTTCCATCTGCTGGGCTACTTCATCGAGCCCGACGAAAGGGAGTACGGCCCGGTGGAGGAAAATCTGTTGGCACAGGACCGGGCCGCCTGTCAAAAACGGATGAGGCTTGTCCGTGCGGCGGGCATTAAGTTTGACGAAGACTTCGCCCGCTCTCTGTCGCGCAACGGCGTGGTCACCAGCGAGATGATCGCCGAGGCCGCCCTGGCCGTGGACCAAGATCGTCAGCCACCCCTCATGGCCCCCTATTATCCGGGCGGTGAACGCAGCGACAACCCCTTCGTCAATTTTTACTGGGACCACTGCGCCCAGGGCAAACCCTTCTTCTCCCCCGTCACCTACCAGAGCCTCCGGGAGGCCTGCGCCCTCATCCGCCGCACCGGCGGCGTGCCCATTCTCGCCCACCCCGGCAACAACCTCAAGGAGCGCGTGCCTCTCATGGAGAGCGTCTTTAAGGAGGACGTGTGCGGGATGGAGGTTTACAGCAGCTACCACACCCCGGAGCAGACGGAATTTTATCGCGTCTGGTGTGAAAAATTGGGCGGCATCGCCACCTGTGGCAGTGATTTTCACGGGAAGACCAAGCCCAGCATCCGGCTGGGATCGGCGGACTGCCGGGGCAGTGAGGACGAAGTGCTCGACCGCCTGCGGTCGGCTCGTAAATAAAGGGGGAAATTGGGATGCAATCACAGCCGGGAAAGCCGGAACTCATCAAAAAAATGAACATGGAGCTCATTTACCACACCCTGCTCTCCTTAGGGAGCGCCACCCGGGGGGAGATCGCCAGCCACACCCGGATGAGCGTGACCACCGTGCGTACCCTACTCGAAGAACTCGTGGAGCTCGGGGAGATTGTGGAGAGCGCGCTGGATGAATCCAGCGGCGGACGGCGGCCCCAGCGGTATGCCCTCTCCCCCCATCGCAACCGGATGCTCCTGTGTTATCTGGACCGGGAGCAGCTCCACTACCGCATCGCTTCCCTGATGGGCGAGACGCTAGAGGAGGGGGAAAAAGCCCTCTCCCCCAGCCGCACCGAAGAGGAAGCGCTGGACTTCGCCCTCTGGTGCCGGGAAGAGCGGCAGGTGACCGCCGTGGGGCTGGGCGTGCCCGGCATCGTGGAGGAGGGCGGCTTCCTCGTCAGCGACTGCGATCACTGGGTCATCAATGATATCGGAGAACGAATGCGGGCGGCCTTGGGGCTTCCCGTCCTATTGGAAAACGACCTCAACGCCATCGCGCTGGGTTTTTGCCGCCGCTATAGCCAAAGCCACCCCGGCTGCTCGCCGGAGCAGGTCAACATGGCCTACATCCATTTTAACGTCAGCTGCACCGGCGCCGGCGTCATCGCTGACGGCAAGGTGGTGCGGGGCGACAAAAACTTCGCCGGAGAGCTGGGCTTTCTCCCCATGGGCGGCGGGAAAACCCTGGACGCCGCCATTGCGGGGGCTGCCGGCGACGGGGAGCGGGCCGGGCACATCGCCCAGGCCGTGGCGGCGGTCAACTGCGTTGCGAACCCCGCCCTCATCGTCATCGGCGGCGACCTTTTCCACCGCTATGACGTGGACTTTTCGCAGATCCTCCAAAAGACCAAGGAGCTCATTCCCGCCCGGATGCTGCCGGACATTGTCTACTCCGATGCCTGCCGGGAGGACTATCTGTCGGGACTTTCCTATCTGACCTCCCGTATGCTCCTGCCACTCCTGCCCTTCCGGCCCGCGGCCGGACCATCATCCAGCGCCCCCAGGGGCGGAAAGGGGAACGACCTTGAAATTCGATAAAAAACCGCTGTTTCTCATCACCATCATCTATCTTTCCTTTATCAGCCTCGGCCTGCCCGACGGCCTCCTGGGTGTAGCTTGGCCCTCCATCCGCGGCGACATGGGCCTGCCGCTGGAAAGTGTGGGCGTCCTCACCACCCTGCTGCTGTGCATGTCCGCTTTATCCAGCATTCTGAGCGGCTGGGTCCTGCGCCGCCTCGGCACCGGGACCGTCACCTTTTTGAGCTGTCTCATGACCGGGCTGGGGCTCTTGGGCTACTCCCTCTCCCCCGGTTTTGGCTGGCTCATCCTGTGTACCGTGCCCCTGGGCTTCGGACAAGGCGCGGTGGACTCGGGACTCAATCGGTATGTGGCCGACCATTACAGCTCCCGCCACATGAATTGGCTCCACTGTTTTTGGGGCATGGGGGCCTCCATCGGCCCGGTCATCATGTCCCAGGCGGTGACGAGCGGCCGCACCTGGCGGGGCGGCTACCGGACCGTCTCGGCCATGCAGTTAACCCTGGCCGCCATCCTGCTTGTGAGCGTCCTTATAAAGCTTTGGCAGGACCGCCCCGTCAAGGCGGAAGGCGAAAGCAACGAGGCGCGCCCCAAAGCCCGGGTGTTCGGGAAGTTTGCCCCCTCCCTGGCCGTGTTCCTCTTCTTTATCTACGCGGGCATGGAATTTACCATCGGCGTGTGGCTCAACAGCGTCCTGGTGGAATCCCGCGCCCTGCCGGTGGCCATTGCCGGGCTCTGCGTCACCCTCTATTACGGCGCCATCATGGTGGGGCGCTTCCTCTGTGGCATTGTGGTCAACCGGATGGGCAACATGCGGATGATCCGGCTGGGCCTCGTCCTGGCCGTGGCGGGCGGACTGGTCCTCTGGTTTGTCCCCGCCTCCTGGGGCGCCATGGTGGGCATCAGTATGATCGGCGTCGGTATCGGCCCAGTCTACCCCTGTCTGATGCACGAGACGCCGGCCCGCTTTGACAAGGCCACCAGCGACAAGCTCATCGGCTACCAGGTAGGCGCCGCCTGTCTGGGCGGCTCCCTGCTCGCCTCGGGGCTCGGCGTCTTCCTCTCCCACATCACTCTGGAACTCTTCTTCCCCGTGGTGGTGGTATTGCTGGGCGTCAATTTCTTTATTAACGAGCTCCTGGAACGCAAAGCCAAGGCCCAGACAGAAGACGCAGAACTTCCTGCCGCCCAATGAGAATCCATCGACAGCAAAAAAAGGACCTGTGGAATATCCACAGGTCCTTTTTGCGTGCTTTCCTAACAGGACTCCGCCTGCGCCATGTACTGGTCGGTGACGGCGCAGGGGTATTGCGGGCAGGCGGCGCAGGAATCGGCGTTCTTTTCCCGGGCGCAGCTTCGCATCCCGCATCCCTGACACATCTTTTCGCTGACCTCGTCCGACCGGCAGCCGCCGCAGATCATGTCCCCCGCCGAAAAGGTACAGGCCTCGGTGGAATATTCCCGGGCCGTCCGCTCCATGAGCGCCACATCCCCCGTTTGTTTCGCGATAAAGAGCGGACAGGCGGTACAATCCAGCCCACAGTAACCTGTATGCTTCATTTTCTTTCCTCCATCCGGGCGATAAAGCCCATCAAATTGTCCACAGTCCGATATAGATCTTCCCGGCACCTGGTTTGGAGCTCTTTAAAAGGTGCGGCGATCCGGTTGATGCTGAATATGCCAGAGACGCCCATGGCATAGGACCGCTCCACATCGTCCCCGATGTCCCCGACAATGGCCGCCACCGGAATCCCCATGGTCTTGGCGCGCCGGGCCACACCGATGACCACCTTGCCCCGCAGGCTCTGTCCGTCGATCTTCCCTTCTCCGGTGAGGATGAGGCCCGCCCCGGCGGCAATCTCCTCGAAGCGCACCGTGTCCAGCACCGTCTCAATGCCCATGCGAAGCGGCGAGCCAAAGAAGGCCGCCATCCCGCCGCCCATGCCACCGGCCGCACCCGCGCCGGGGAGATGCAGCATTTCCACACCCAGGTCCCGGGCGGCTATCCGGGCGAGATGGGAAAGCCCCCCGTCCAGACGCTCGACCATGGCGGGGTCCGCCCCCTTTTGGGGGCCGAAGACGGCCGCGGCCCCCTGCTCCCCGCACAGGGGATTGTCGATGTCGCACATGGTGACGATTTCCACCCCCGCGAGAGTCCGGCGCAGGGGGGCGGCGTCGATGGACGCGATCTCGGTGAGGGTGCCGCCCACCGGGACGAAAGCCTCTCCCCGGTCATTGAGGAACTTCGCACCCAGGGCGGCGGCCGCTCCGCAGCCGCCGTCGTTGGTGGCGCTGCCGCCGAGACCCACCACAATCTTCCGGCATCCGTCGCCGACGGCCCGGCCGATGAGCTGGCCCACTCCGTAGGTGGTGGTCTCTTCCGGATTTTTCCGCTCCCCCACCAGCGGCAGGCCCGCGCAGGCGGCCATTTCCACGATGGCCGTGTCCTCGGCCACCTGGCCATAGAAGGCGTCGCAGTCCTCCCCATAGGGGCCCTTGACCCGCACCGGCACCCGCTTTCCTCCCATGGCTGCCAGGAAGCAGTCCACGCTGCCCTCTCCCCCATCGGCCACTGGGATGGAGAGGACCTCGGCGTGAGGGAAATGCCGCCGGATGGCCTTTTCCATCAGGGCGCAGATTTCCATGGAACTCATGGTCCCTTTAAAGGAGTCGGGAATCAGCACAATTTTCTGCACGGTCCTTCGCCCTTTCCCATCATTTTTCTTTCTATTGTAAAGCAAGGGCCCTCGTTTGTAAAGGAATCCCCTTGATTCCGGCAAATGAAAGAGGCCGCTTCTTCCGCCATGCGCCCGATGCGCAGGCGTTTCGCGCTCCAGCGCTCCCGCCCCACGCGCAAAAAAAACCAGCCGTCATAAGACGGCTGGCGTCCGCCCGCCTTACGTCGGTCGGCCCGATGCGCAGGCGTTTCGCGCTCCAGCGCTCCCGCCCCCACGCGCAAAAAAAACCAGCCGTTATAAGACGGCTGGTTTTTATCTCTTCTATTTTTCCCGCTTAAAACCCTCGCCGAACACCTCGGAGGTATCCAAGGCGATGATGAAGGCGTTGGGGTCGGCCTCCAGGGCGATCTGTTTGAGCTTATAAAACTGATTGGGGCGCACCGCGCACATGATGATCTTCTTCGGGTCCCCCGTGTAGGCCCCCTCTCCCTCCAAGAGGGTCACGCCCCGGTCGAGGCCGTCCAAAATGGCCTTGGATACCTGATCGGGGGTATCCGACACCACCATGGCCATCTTTCCTTTGTCGGTGCCGTAGAGGACGCCGTCGATCATCAGGGAACTTGCGAAGATACACACCGCGCCGTAGAGGGCCGACTCCATATTCCGATAGACGGCCGCCGCGATGAGCAGCACCACGCAGTCGATGATCAGCATGAGCCGCCCCATCTGCATGTGGGGCCATTTGCGCTGCAAGAGGCGGGCCACGATGTCGGTGCCGCCGGTGGTGGAGCCCCGCATAAAGATGATGCCGAGGCCGATGCCCATGATGACGCCGCCCGCTAGAGCAGCCATAAGCATATCCCCGGTAAAGGTGGGGAAGTCCCGGACCACCACGTCGATCATCACTGTGGAAAGGGCGACGGTCAGCAAGGTTCGTAGGGTGAACTTGCGTCCAATAAATTTAAATCCCAACAATAAAAGCGGCACGTTGATGAGAAAGGAAATGAGGCCGATGGGAAAACCCGTCAAAAAGTTCGTCAGAGTGGCAAGGCCGGTCACGCCGCCCGGCGCAATCTGGTTGGGGGCGGTAAACATGTGTACCGCGATGGCGTAGAGGAAGGTGCCGATGATGTCTCCGCAGATGTCGATGACAAAATTGACCTTTTTGTTCCTGCTGCTCAATATGGCATGCATATCCTTCCCCTCCCTTTCCGGCGGCGGCTATTTTTCCACTTCTTGGGCGTCCAGTCCTTCAAAAATCACGGCAAACAGCTCCTCGATACGCGCAAGGTCTCCTTTGAGATAGAGGTAGCCGAAGAGCGTCTCCACCCCGGTGGCCCGCCGGTACGCGCAGGGGTCGGCGTTTTTGGGCACGGTGGAGGAATGGCTGTTTCTTCCCCGTTTGAGAAGACTCATCTCCTCTTCGGTGAGTAGGGGCTCGATGAGCTCATAGCCCAGCGACTGGGCCGAGGCCCGCACCCGGGATACCGTCCGATGGTGGAGCTGATGGACGGGGGCCGTGGGGGACCGGGCGAGCAGCCGCTCCCGGACCATCAGCTCATAGACCGCGTCGCCGATAAAGGCCAGGTTGATGGGACCGAGCTGCTTGGGATTCATTTGTGTCGATAATAAGTCTAACGTATCCATTCTCCTTTGCTAGCGGATGTAGTCGAATTCTAGGTCGTAAATGCTGACGGTGTCCCCCTCCTGGATACCCAGCTCCTCCAGCTTATCGATGATGCCGCTTTCCCGCAGCACCCGCTGGAAGTATTGGAGGGACTCGTAGTCCTCCATATTGACGGTGGATAGGATGGGGATGAGCCATTCGGCTTCCACCTCATAGATGCCCTCCCGTTTGCGGACTTCATACTTGTCCCGACTCATGGGACTGGTCAGCTCCACCGGTAGCGGCTCCGGCTCGTAGCGCAGGATGGGGGGCAGCTTGTCGAGCTGGGCCGCCACAGAATCGATGAGCTCGTCCACGCCCTGTCGGGTGGCCGCCGAGATGGCGAAGAAGGGCAGACCCTTGCCCTCAATGTAGGCACGGAAGGCCGCCACCTGCTCGGGGGAAGCTAAGTCGCATTTGTTGGCAGCCACAATCTGGGGGCGCTGTGACAGCTCCTCGTCGAAGTTGCGCAGCTCTAAGTTAATCTTCTCGAAGTCGTCGATGGGGTCGCGCCCCTCCATTCCCGAGACATCCACCAGATGGACGTTGAGGCGGCAGCGCTCCACATGGCGCAAAAACTCATGGCCCAGGCCCACGCCCTCGCTGGCGCCCTCGATGAGGCCGGGGATGTCAGCCATGACAAAGGACTTTTCTTCCGCCACCCGCACAACGCCCAGCACCGGGGTCAGGGTGGTGAAGTGGTAGTTGGCAATTTGGGGCTTGGCCTCGCTGACCACCGAGATAAGGGAGGATTTTCCCACGTTGGGGAAGCCGATAAGGCCCACGTCGGCCAGGAGTTTCAGTTCCAAAGTCAGTTCAAAGGTCTCCCCCGGCATACCGGGCTTCGAAAAGCGGGGAATCTGCCGGGTGGGGGTGGCGAAGTGCTGGTTGCCCCAGCCCCCCTTGCCGCCCTTGGCGATGACAACCGGCTCTGGATCGGAGAGATCGGCCATAATCCGCCCGGAGTTTGCCTCCTTGACGATGGTACCCAGCGGCACCCTGATGATGAGCGGCGGCGCGCTCTTGCCGGTGCAGCGCTTTTTGGAACCGGGCTCCCCGTTTTGCGCCGTATAGTTCTTTTTGTATTTAAAGTCCACCAGGGTGGAGAGATTGGTGTCCACCTGGAAGACCACGTCGCCGCCCCGGCCACCGTCGCCGCCGTCGGGGCCGCCCGCCGCCACATACTTTTCTCTGTGGAAAGAGACGGCGCCGTTGCCGCCGTCCCCGGCCTTCACTTTGATTTTTACCTTGTCTATAAACATGCTCTTCACTGCCATTTCTCCGCGCATTGTGTGGAGACAGCCGCACCGTGCACGGGAGCAGTGCGGATTTTACGTCTTTTCTTTATTGTACCACCCAAACCGCCCGTCATACAAGCACAGCGTCCAAGAAAACAGCCCGTCCGGGCAAAGCAATAAAAATGCGGCCACTTTCCGAGCACCAGGAGCGGAGCGCGCAGCGCACCTACTCCCGCGCAGCGGTTTTTATTGCATAGCAATAAAAAAATCCCGAGCCAATGCCCGGGATTTTTTGCGTTCTCACAGCTGTGAACTTATGCCTCTACGGGATAAACGCTGACCTTTTTGCGGTCGCGGCCCAGGCGCTCGAATTTGACCTTACCGTTAACGGTGGCAAACAGCGTATCGTCGCTGCCGCGGCCAACATTCTCACCAGCGTGGATATGGGTGCCTCTCTGGCGGACCAGAATATTGCCAGCCAGTACATACTGACCGTCGCCGCGTTTTACGCCCAGTCTTTTGGACTCGGAATCACGGCCGTTCTTGGTAGAACCAACACCCTTTTTATGAGCAAAAAATTGCAGGCTGATTTTCAGCATTGTGTTACACCTCCGAAACATTGATCTTGATTGTGTGGGGATACGCTTCCGACAAGAGGGTGAGCTGGAGCAAAAACGCCCGCAGGAAATCATCCGCCCGCTTCTCGGGAGCCTTGAGCTTCAGTTGAATCCGATTGTCCTCCACCGTGACCGTGGCATCGAGCCCGAGAACCTCGGTGATCCCATTGGCGGTCATTTGGAGGGTGGAAGAAACCCCCGCGCAGACGATGTCCTCCCCCGCGCCGGCAAAACCAGCGTGTCCGGAGACATCAAACGCCACGAGCATTCCCTCGCGCTCGGCAAAATCTGCCTTGACCATCGACTATGCGTTGATGGACTGAATCTCAACTTTTGTGTAAGGCTGTCTGTGGCCCATTTTGCGCTTGGAATCCTTCTTGGAACGATAGGTGAAAACGGTGACTTTCTTGCCTTTTCCGTTCTTGAGGACCTTTGCGGTCACTTTAGCGCCTTCCACGGTCGGAGTTCCTACAACAATGCCGTCGTCCTTGCCGACCGCGCACACTTTGTCAAACTCGACAACTGCGTCGGCATCCGCTTGCAGCTTCTCGATGAAAACAACATCGCCTTCGCTGACGCGATACTGTTTTCCGCCTGTTTCAATAATTGCGTACATAGGTGATAAGCCTCTTTCTTTAGTCTCGCTACTGCATAGGCGGGGACACGTCCCTCTTATCTGCCCAGAGTAAGCGGCATTACATATGATACCAAATCTTCGTCCCCAAGTCAAGAGTCCTCCCTCATTTTTCCGCATAAATCCAGGGAAAATGAAAAAATGGCGCTCCGTTTTTCGCTATTGTGAGCAATTGTAAACAGAGCCGTGATCTTGAGACGATTTTTACCATTCATAGAATTGCATATTTCCGACATATTGCTATAATAAGAATAGAATTACTAACTATTTCCTATTTTATTGTAGCAAATATCGACAAGTATCGACATTAGAGGAGGATGTGACATGTCCAGCTATCCGACGCCCCTATATCAGCGCACGTGGTTTGTCGTTTTGATGCTGTTTCTCTTTGCTCCGGTGGGCATTTACCTAACCTGGAAGTATGGCAAAGGGGGTAAAATCCTAAAATCCACAGCGTCCGCTTTCTTTGGATTTGTGTTTCTCACCGTGCTCATCAGCTGTTTCACCCCGGGGAAAGCGCCGGTTAACGCCGACCGCATCACCGCGCAGTCCATGTCCCAAAGCGAGAGCCAGCCAAAACAAACGCGGACGGTGACGACCACTCCAAAACGGATGACGGCTCCCGTCAAAACAACCACGCCGGTTACTTCTACTACGACCACGCCGGTCACCACCAGCTCTACGTCCGCGACAACGACCACAAAGGCGGCTGCCACCCCGTCCGCGCAGACGGTTTCTTCCTCTTCCCAGCCAAAATCCGGCGGCGGCGCTGCCCAAACTCCCACTCCCGCACAGGGAGGCGGCACAAAATCGAGTTACACCCTGCCGCCCGCCGAAGCGCCCCAGAGCGGAATGGTCTGGATTCCAACAAATGGCGGTACAAAATATCACTCCAATCCCAATTGCAGCGGCATGGACGGCCCCAGGCAAGTCACCGTGGAAGAGGCCGAAAGTCTGGGCTTTACCCCCTGCAAGAAGTGCTACTAGCATCAACCCAGGAGGAGCGGAGACAACGAATGTCTCCGCTCCTTTTGTTTTCTTTATTACCTGCCCGCCCGCTCTTTGGCGGAGGTGAGGGTGTTTTTCATCAGCATGGAAATGGTCATGGGGCCCACGCCGCCGGGCACCGGGGTCAGGTAGCCCGCCACCTCTTTGACCGCGTCAAAGTCCACGTCGCCGCACAGCTTGCCGTTTTCGTCCCGGTCCATGCCCACGTCGATGACCACCGCGCCGGGCTTGACCATGTCCGCCTTGACGAACTTGGCGATGCCCACCGCCGCGATGAGGATGTCCGCCCGGCGGCAGACCTCCGGCAGGTCCCTCGTGCGGGAGTGGCAGATGGTGACCGTGGCGTTTTTATGCAGCATCAGCATGGCCATGGGCTTGCCCACGATGTTGGAGCGGCCAATGACCACACATTCCTTGCCGGTGACGTCCACGCCGATGGAGTCGATGAGCTCCACGATACCGGCGGGGGTGCAGGGCAGGAAGCTGTAATTGCCGATCATGATCTTGCCCACGTTCTGTTCGTGGAAGGCGTCCACGTCCTTTTTCGGGGAAATGGCCTCGATGACCGCCTTCTCGTCGATATGCTTGGGTAAGGGCAGTTGCACCAGGATGCCGTCGATCTCCTCGCGGGTGTTTAATTCCTTGACCAGCGCCACCAGCTCCTCTTGGGTCGTCTCGGCCGGAAGGGCGTGCTCCTCGGAGTAAAAGCCCACCTCGGCGCAGGCCTTCTTTTTGTTGTTGACATACACTCTCGAAGCGGAGTCGTCGCCGACGATGACCACCGCCAAGCCCGGCGTCACGCCGGTCTCCGCCTTGAGTTTGGCCGTCTCCACGGCAATGTTGTCCCGCGTCTGTTTGGATACCGCTTTTCCGTCGATGATTACCGCACTATTCGCCATCTTTGTTGTCCTCCTCTGTGTCCTCTTCCTTCTCTGATGTTTCTTCTTTATTCTCGTCCGGCGCCGCTGCTTCTTCGGCGGCCGGGGTCTTTTTTGCCGTCTCAGGTTCCAAAGCGTCCTCCCCGTCTTCGGAGAAAATCACGCCGATGGCCGCCGCTTCGGGACCCGCTTTTTTGAGGAGCGCTTTGTATTCTTTATAGCCGTGAGCCAGAATGAATTTGGATTCTGATGAATTGGCATAGAGGTTTTCGCCCTTGGGGACGCCGTTCTTTTTAAGCCGGTAGCGGACATAAATCCAAACGGCCAGGGCCGCCAGCACAAAGACGGCTGCCAGCAGCTGGGAAACTCGAAGCCGGCCCAGCATCAGGCTGTCGGTGCGCAGCCCTTCGATAACGAAGCGGCCCGCGCCGTACCACATGCTGTAAAAGAGGAACACCTCGCCGTCAAACCGGCGGTGCTTGACATAAAAATGGAGCAGTACAAAACCCAGGATACACCACAGCGATTCATAGAGGAAGCAGGGATGGACCATACCGGTGGGGTCCACCGCCATGCCCTGGGCCGTCAATGTATCCATATGCTGGGTGAGATAGCTCTCGATGGTGGGGCTGGTCATGCCCCAGGGAAGGGTGGTGTTGCCGCCGAAGGCCTCCACATTGATGAAGTTGCCCCAGCGCCCGATGCCTTGGCCAATAAGGAAGCCCAGGGACACCACGTCCAGGGTGGGCAGGAATTTAACCTTGCGCACCTTACAGGCAATGGCGCCGATGAGCACGGCGCCGATGAGGCCGCCGTAGATGGCCATACCGCCCTCCCAGGTCTTAAAGATGTCCAAGAGGTTATTCTTGTACTGGTCCCAGGAGAAAATGACGTAAAAGAGCCGGGCGAACACGACCCCGCCGATGAGGCCGAAGATGATGACATCAATGAGACGGTCTAAGTCCAGGCCGAATTTCTTGCAGCGGTAGGCCACATAGACCACCGCCAGCAGAAAGCCTACAGCGATGAGGATGCCATACCAGTACACCGCCAGATTGCCGATGTGAAATGCGACGCTGTTAAATGAAAAGTGCAGCCCCAGTCCCGGGAAGTCCACGATCTGCTGCATATGTACAGCTCCTTTCCTTCGCGCGGGAAATTTCCCGCGCTGTAACACAAATGAATACGTTCTATTGCTTCTCCGCGCCTGTTGGCCCTGCCCTCAGGTGCTGCCGGTAAGCCTATGGCTGTGGAAGCGCCGGCGTCTTCGCGCGAAGGGCTTCTGCACAAGCGCTTTGTCCCAGCCTCCCGCCTATTCTCCGGTGGTGTTGACGATGGAGATGGTGCCGTACTCCTCGCAGAGCATCTGCGCAAAGCGGGCGGCCGCCTCTTCATAGGTCATGTCCGCGATCATCTCCACGATGTCGTAGATGCCGCAGCCGCCGAAATGGGCGGTGATCATGGCGCTGCACAGCACCTCCACGCTCTCAAACGCCCGAACATACCGGCCGTAGACGCACCGCTTGCTTCTCTCGAAGTCCTCTTTGGGAAGCCCCGTCTCCTTCATGGCGGCGATGGCCGCACACAGGCGCTTATAGACCTCGTCCGGGTCCTCCGATTCGCCGGCGAAGATGGAGGTCAGATACCCGTCCCCCGAGAACACCTCGGTGCCGAAGGTCTGGTTGATGAGACCCGCGTCATAGAGTTCCCGGTAGGTTTTGGAGCTCTCCCCCGCCACCGCGTCCAGGATAATTTCACTGAGCAAATCGCCCCGCATGAAATGCGCCGCGTCGTCGGGCTCTTCCTTAAAGCCAATGCTGAAAAGAGGCGTGGCCACGTCCAGTTTCTGCACATGGCGCTTTTCTAAGATGTCTCTCGGCTCGTCCACCGGCGCGTTTTCGACTTGGAAGTCGGGCGCGGGTTTGAGAATCTTGTCGCAGCAACGCAGCACGGTATCGATGTCGAAGTTGCCCGCGATGGCCAGCACCATATTGCGCAGGTTATAGAAGGTGTTGTAACAGCTGTACAAGGTGTCCGCCGTAATCTCGGCGATGGACTCCACCGTCCCGGCGATGTCGATTTTGACCGGGTGGTTTTTGTACAGACTCTCGAGCATATTAAAGAGCACCCGCCAATCGGGGCTGTCGTCGTACATGCGGATTTCCTGGCCGATGATGCCCTGCTCCTTCTCCACCGACTCCTGGGTGAAGTAGGGTCTCGTCACCAGGTCCAGAAGGATTTCCAGGGACGCCTCGAAGTTCTGGGAGCAGGAAAAAAGGTAACAAGTCTTGTCAAAGGAGGTGAAAGCGTTGGCCGACGCGCCGGTCTTGGCGTATTTGGCAAAGGCGTCGCCGTCCTCCTTCTCAAACATCTTGTGCTCCAGAAAGTGGGCGATGCCCGCCGGAACCGTAGAAAAAGGCGCGTCGGGCGCGGTTTTAAAGGTGCTGTTGATGGAACCGAAGTCGGTGCCGAACAGGGCGTAGGCGCTGGAATAGCCCTCCAGCGGATAGAGCAGCAGGGTCAGCCCGCTTGTGTGCTCGATCTTGGTATAGGATTCGCCCAGACGGGCGTTTTTGACAATCTGACGGTTACTCATGGTCGCTGCCTCCCTTGCCGGTGAGATAATACACGGTGTCCAGCCGGACCTTCTGGGCGGCGGCCACCACCGCTTCCCGGCTGACAGCCAGAATCTGCTCGGTTTCTTCCTTGGGGGAGCGGTATTCCCCAGTGATGATCTGGCCGAGATACCAGCTTTCCAGCCCCGCCAGGGAATCGCCGATATTTTCAAAAGAGTTTTGCATGCTCAGCTTCGCCGCGTCGAATTCCTCGTCGGTGAAGCCGCCCTCCTTCATCACGTCGAGCTGGCGGAGGATTTCGTCGTAGGCCTTTTGCCGGTTCTGGTCCTCGATGCCGCAGTCCACCATCATGGTGCCCTTGGCCCGGTCAAAACGGGCGGCGCAGTAGTAGCAGAGGCTCAGCTTCTCCCGCACGTTGAGGAAGAGCCTCGAAAACGGCGTGCCGCCATAGACGGCCACCATCATCCGCGCGGCGGCCAAAGCCGCCCGGTCGCGACCGACGTCGGCGGTAAAGCCCAAGACCATCTTGGCCTGGGTGACGTCCAATTCGTCGGTTTCCCGCTTGACTTTCTCAGAGGCGGGAAGCATCTCCATTTCGGGAAGCGCCTGGGGCGCCCGCTCCACTTTGGCAAAGGCCGTCTGGAAGAGTTCCTTGGCCGGAGCCGGGTCGCCGGAGCCGCAGAAGATGATCTCGATCTGGGACGAACGGATGAGCCGCTCATAGGCGGCAAAGGCGCTCTGGGGAGTGATTTCCTGCGCCTTTGCCTCGCTGCCGTAGCGCCCGATGCCCGCCGGGGACCCGGCGCACATGATTTCCAGGCAGCGGTTGATGGCATAGCTGCGCTTTTCGTTGATCTCCGCCTGGATGGAGGCGATAAGGTACTTCTTTTCCAGCTCCACATCGGTGGGATCAAAGGCCCCGTCCACCGTCTTGGGGTCGAGCAGCAGCCCGCACAGCAGCTCGCAGCACTCCTTGACCACCGCCTCGTTTTCCATGGTGAAGCGGTCATCCAGGCTCTGGATGGACAGATTGATGATCTGGTAGTCCCCGATCTTGCGCACGTCCGCGTCCAGCATTGCGCCATAGAGGCGGGCGAGCTTTCGGTTGAGTTCGGTAAAGTCGGGGCATCCCGCGTAGCCCTTGCGCAGGATGGCGGGCACCACCGCGTTCTGGGCGGCGGTATCCTCACTGAGGGTGGTCAGAAGATGAATGGAAATGCGGTTGGATTTAAACTTTTCATCGCGTATCGCGTTAAAATACACTTGGTCTAGGAGTTTGGTCCTGTTAAGCGTTTGGTCCATCTGTCTCTCTCCTCCGGTTGGATTGCGGACAAGTCCCGCCCGCGTTTTCCTTACTATCATACTATTTTTTCCATCGTTAATCAATCGCTTTCTTCTCCGTTCACTCTTTGTTCATGAGAGCGGAACCCCCATCTCTCCCACCTGTCCCCGGACATCCGCCCCGGGGCGCTCCCCCAGGGTGACAGAGAGTCTTTCCCCGATGGAAGCAAGGGGAATGGGGATGCCTCGATTTTCATCCCGTTCTCCTCGCCTGACCTGGATGACAAAATCTTTTCCAGATAGGCGCACCTGTGCGGTGAATCCCGGCCAGCTCTCGGGCAGAACCGGGGAGATAATCAGGCTTCCGCCCTTAAAATGAAGCCCCAGCAGTTCCCGCAGAATGACCCGGTAGTACCAGGACGCGGCGCCCGTGTACATGCTCCATCCGCCCCGGCCGTAACAGTTGTCGTTGGTATAGATGTCGGCCGCGATGGCGTAGGGCTCGAGCTTGTAGGCACTTGCAAGCTTTGGGCCCTCACAGCGATGGATGGGGTTTAGCATCCTTACGAGGGACTCCCCTCTGCCGGCGTCCCCCATGCGCAGGGCCGCCATGGCAAACCACATGGCCCCGTGGGTGTACTGGCCGCCGTTTTCCCGGATGCCCCGGGGGTAGTTTTTGACGTAGCCCGGCTCCTGGCTGCTCTCGTGGAAGGGCGGGGTGAAGAGGCGGATGATGCCGTAGTCCTCGTCCACCAGTTCCCCCCAGGCCGCGTCCATGGCGCTGCGCTGCCGTCCTTTGTCCGGCAGTCCCGCCAAAACAGAGAAGCTCTGGGGCAGGGAGTCGATGCGGCACTCGTCGTTTTCCTTAGCTCCCATGGGGGTCCCGTCGTCATAGAAGGCCCGCAGGTAGTAGCCGTCCTGGTAGCAGTGTCCGTCCACCGCCCGTTTGAGGGCGTCAATCCACCCCTCGTACCGCTCGGCCCGCTCACCGTCCCCCATTTTTCTACAGACGGGAAGGAAGCGCTCCATGGTCATGGACAAGAATAAGGCCAGCCACACGCTTTGTCCCGCGCCGGAAGCGCCCACCTTGTTGTAGCCGTCGTTCCAGTCCCCGCCCCCGATTTTGGGCAGGCCCAGCTTCCCCGGCTGATAGGCCCGGTCGATGGCCCGGGCGCAATGCTCATAGACGCTGACCCGCTCCTTCCCCCGGGCCACCTGCATATACCGCTCCTGTTCCCCGTCGGCCAGCACATCCCCCTCCAAAAAGGCGGTGGGCACCGACCAGAGGCTGTCGTCCCCCGTGGTCTCCCAGTACTCGCTGGCCACATAGGGCAGCCAGACCAGGTCGTCGCTGTACCGGGTCCGCACGCCCCGCAGTCCCCCGGCGTTTTGGGGCAGGTTGTGCCACCAGTGGAGCACGTCCCCTTCCCGAAACTGGACCGCCGACGCGCGGATGATGTGCCGCCGGGCCGTCTGCGGGTCCAAAAGGCAGAGGCCGCCCACGTCCTGGAGCTGGTCGCGGAAGCCGTAGGCGCCGGAATTTTGATAGAAGGCGCAGCGTCCCGCCACCCGGACGGAGTAGACCTGCCAGGGAAGCCAGTGGGTAAATAGGGTGTCCAGCGCTTGGTCCGGGCCCATGAGCGCCACCCGATTGGGCGGCGTGTAGGCCGGGAGATTGGGAAGCTCCAAGAGCTTCTCCGCGGCGCTTCCCCGCTGTGCGAAGGAGAGGATAAAGCGGATATGCCGGGCCCGTCGGGGCGGCAGCTTCTTTTTGACGATCACCGCCGCGCAGGGGTCGGGGTTGGGGAGAGCCGATTCGCTCCCCCACTCCCCGCTCCAAAAGGCTGCCCGGTCGAAGAGGAACTCCGCCGGCTCGCTGGAAGCGAGGGCGGCATAGGAGGGGACCGCCGTATTATAGGGGTTGTGGAGTAAGAGGGTGCGGCCCTTCACTTCCCCTTGGATATATTTGCTCTGATCCCGCAGCACTCCCAGCACCGGCTCGGTGTAGTAGGCCGCTTCGATATGCAAATCCCGGTTGGAGCGGTTTTCCAGCGTGACGTCGATGTGCTTGACGCTTCCCCGCGCCGGTACGCTCACCGTAATTTCGGTGTTTACATCCCCGCACACCCCATAGTAGGAGGCCCTCCCCGCCTCGAACACCGCCTGGGCGCCGTTTAATAGATCATATTCCCGGCCCGAACAGCGCAGCAGCAGCGCCTCCCCCCGGTTGTCCCGGGCGCTGTCGTTTTGCCAGGGGGTCAGGCGGCATTCTCTTGAATTGACAGCCCAGCTAAAGCCCAACGCGCTGTCGGAGAGCAGGGTGCCGAAGGTGGGATTGCACAGGGCGTGGCTGTACGGGAGGGGGGAGCGCTTATCCACATAGAATTTTTCTTCCACAAAGGTGCCTCCTTCCACCCGCAGTCCCGCCGCGGGGGCCGTATTTCTGGGTGCGCTCCTCTCCACGGCCATGGGTCTGAATCCCCGCAGAGGACGGCTCATCCGGGCCATGGACTTGGGCGCGATGTGGCAGGCCGCCGCTTCCAGCAAAGTGACCGTCTCGGGGGAAATATCCGCCCGGTCGACGAGGAAAACGCCCCCCGGCGCGCCGAGATACGGTTCGCTCCCGCACTGGGTAAGCATCCGCCGGGCCAGCTTCTCACAGTGCTCCTGCCCGTTTTCCCGGCTGTCGTAGCACACGGCCAGGTCAAATAATTGTCCGCCCAGCCTAAGGGACTGCTGGGCCTCCAAATAGACCCGCAGCCGCTCCCCGTCCCCGGCGCTGTACATGGGCAGGAGCACCACCGGCAAATCCCCCGAGATGCCGAGCCTCCAAAGCCCCTGCTGGCCCAGGGTGTTCTCCCGGAGGGCCTCCATATTCTCCCGGCAGTCATATTGGGGGTAGTTGAGATGACTCAGCACCTCGCTGCGGCAGCGGCCCACGGCGCTTTCCATGCTCTCCGGGTTCTTGGCCACCTTCTCCACTTCCTCTCTGGGCATCCGCCGCAGCCGCGCCATGGCGGAGAGGGCGGCCTCCCGGTCCTCCCCCACGCAGGTGAGGAAGGTCAATTCCTTTTTCCCTTTGGGAGGAAGGGGAAAGGAAAGGCGCACGGCGCAGACACAGTCGGGCACCCCGGTGCCGCCGTGAAACTCTTTCTTGGGGAAGTTTTTGAGGCTCTCCATCCCCAGCCGGGAATCAAAGAGGGCGTCTTTTTTCAGTTCATAGGAAAACTCCTGTTCCTTATCTAAGAACCCGGCGGCCAGCGCCATCTCCTTTTGAGCGCCCCGGCGATGGAAGAGGAGGATGTCCTTGTCCCCACAGAGCTCCCCCTCCACAAAGAGCTTGGAAAAGGCCGGATGGGCGGTGTAGTCCCGTTCGGGCGCCATCACCGGCTCAAAATAGAGAAGCAGGGACACGTTTCTTTTTTGGGAGCCGGTGTTGCGCACGATGATCTGCCTGAGCTCCGCGCTAAGGCTCCCGTGAACGGCGCACTCCATCGACGTTTCTAAGCCCTGTGCCGCCCCGTGGTAAGCGACGCTGGTGTCCGAAAAAGCGGTGTGGTAGTCGACGCTTGGGTCGTAGTAGGGCGCGGGGGTCAGGCTCATGGTCTTCCCGCCCGACGAGAGCAGCGCATAGCACCCCTCCGGCCCCCGCAAAAGATCTCGGCTCTTCCGGGTGGCGTTCATGCCGTGATAGTCCAGGTGTCCCGCGCCCAGATCGGTGTAGACGCCGCTGAGCTCGGTGTTGGAGAGCAGCTGCGCTCTCGGGTTTTGCGGCTGCATCAAAACATATTCCTCCCTGTATGGTTTTGGCTCTTCCCTTTTGCGGGGTCCGTCCCGCCCGTTCATCAGCCCGAGCATCACCGTGTCCCGGTGGACCTTCTCCCGGAGGATGGCGTCGCATCCGCTCATCTCCCCGTCCCGGAGAAAGCGCCGGACAAAGCGGTTGTCCATCAGAGCGTTAACGGACGCGACGATGCTCATGCCCACGTGGTGGGCCATAAAGGAGCGCACCACCGCCATGCTCTGGTTGCCGATGCGCGCCTTGGTAAAATCGACGGCCTCATAAAAGCCGTATTTCCCCATGAGCCCCAAAGACGACAGACGGTCCAGGTTCTTCATGGCCGTCTGGGGGCAGAAGGGCAGCGCCAAAAAGGTGGAATAGGGGGAAACGACCAGTTCCTTATCCAGGTCCCGCTTGACGCCCAGCTTCTGGACGCCGTGGGCCTTGTACTGGTAGACCATTTGGTTGTCAAAGCGGTAGTATCCGCTCTCTGAGATGCCCCACGGCGTGGCCAGGCCCCGCACCCGGCGGCGCTGGCAGTGGATGGCGTAGCGCAGTCCCTCGCTTAAGAGGGACCCTTCGTAGGCGGGCAGCACCAGATGGGGCATAAAGTACTCGAACATGGTCCCGGTCCAGGAGACCGGTCCCGCGTAGGACCCCAGCCGAGACATGGCGCGGCTGAGTCTTCCCCAGTGGCGCTTGGGTACTTGCCGGGCGGCCACCGCGTAGTAACTGAGCATCCGCGCCTCGCTCATGAGAAAATCGTAGCAGGATTCCCCCAGCTTCTCCCCCTCCGCATCGTAGCCCACCCGGAAAAGGTCCCGGTTTTTGTCATAAAAGACGGCCAGGTCCGCCCCCCGGACACACTTCTCCATCCGGGAAATGAGGGACTCGATACGCCCGTCCTCCCCCGCATATTCCCGCAGCCCCTCCTTGAGGGAGATGAGAAAGCACAAAAGATTGCCGCTGTCCACGCTGGACACAAAGCGGGGGGAAAGGGGCTCCAAGGTGCGGGTGTCGTACCAGTTATAGAGATTGCCCCGGTATTTCTTCATCTGTTCCACCGAGCCCATGGCGCGGCAGAGCTTTCCCGCCATGGTTCCCGTGTCAATGAGCCCCAGGTCCCGGGCGGCCAGGGTGCTGAGCATCATCAGCCCGATGTTGGTGGGGCTGGTGCGGTGGGCCACCATCTGCATGGGGGCCATCTGGATGTTGTCCGGGGGCAGAAAGTGGTCCTCCTCCCCGCACAGCTCCTCATAAAACCGCCACATTCTGGCGCAGTACCCCAAGAGCTTTTCCCGCTGCGCGCCGCTGAAAGCCGGCTTTTTCCCCCGGGATTTGCGCGCGGTAAAGAAGGCCACTAAAGGCGAAGAGAGGAAAATAAGCCCCAAAATCCGGACGAAGCCGTAGGGGGCAAAGAGCAGAGGAACGCTCAGTAGGATCACCAACCAAAACCCCGCCAAGGTCCGCCAGAAGCCGCCCCGGCCCTGCTCGCTCTGGGCCGCGGTCTGCCACTCCAAGAGGTTTTTATGGGAGAGAAAGCGCCGGTAGAGCGCCCGCAGACAGGCGTCCAGGGAGACGAGGGCCTGTTTGGGGAGCATCACCAGAGCAAAGAGCGCCTGCATGAGCCGCTCCCCCGCGTCGGGGAGGGCGTCGCCGTAGTAGCGGCGGCAGAGCATGAACGCCCCGCCGGAGACGACCGCACGCACGGCTCCCAGCAGGAAGGGAAAGATGACTCCCAGCACCCCCGCCGCCGCGAGCAGGGCGGCTGCCGGTCTTGCAAAGAAGGGGGATGCCAGGACGCAGGCATAGGAAAGCACCGGCGTCAGACTCCGGCGCAGGTTGTCAAAGAGCTGGCAGCGGCTGAGCATCGACAGGGGATTTTTTTCCGTTTCTTCCCCCTTGTGGAGCACCCGCCCCAAAAAGGGTAGGTTCTGCCAGTCCCCCCGGATCCAGCGGTGGAGCCGGAGCATCCAGCCGCCCATGGAGGCGGGGAAGCCGTCGGTGAGCTCCACGTCGCTGACTAAGGCGGTACGAAGGTACCCGCCCTCCAATATGTCGTGGCTGAGAATCCGGTTTTCCTCCCACCGGTCCTCGAGCACGACGGAAAAGGCGTTTACCTCAATAAGCCCCTTGCCGCAGAAGAGGGAGGAACCGAACAGGTCCTGATAGACTTCTCCCGCCCGCTTTTCGTAGGGCGTGATGCCCGCCGACCCGGCCATGACGGCGGAAAAGGGGGTCCGCTTCCCGTCGGGGAGGGCATTGACGATGCGGGGGGCCAGGATGCCGAAGCCCTCGGCCACCACCCGGTGGCGGGGGTCGACGACGGGCCGGCAAAAGGGGTGCTCGGCCGCGGCCACCAGCATGGGCACGCAGTCAAAGGTGAGCCCCGTGTCCGCGTCCAGGGCCAGCAGATATTTCGTCCCCCGCAGCCAGGCTTTGTCCCCCACCAAGAAGCCGCCGCCGTCCTCCCCGGTTTTGATGAGCCGTACAAGCTCGGTGATCGCGCCCCGCTTGCGCTCCCAGCCGCTATACATGTTTTGGGTCTTACTAAAGCGGCGGGGCCGCAAAAAGAGGAAAAAACGCTCCCCCTGCTCGGCGTTGAGGCGGCCCATCATCTGCTCCGCCGCCCTTTTACGGGAGGCGTCCACGGGGTCCTCCGGATAGGGGGCCACCTTGTAGTCGCATAGCAGGAGAAATCCGATGTCCCCCTGCCCGGCGGCGTGGGCCATCTTCTTAAGCCTTTCCTCCCACTGTCCTATGTCCCCGGCTGAGGGGAGCAGGGTGGAAATGACCACCAAGGTCCGCGCCGCTTTTGGCACGCCGCCGGGCAGCTCCATCCGGGGCAGAAACGCCGCCTCCACTCCCCGCATGAGGAGGGGCTCTAAGCAGGTCTTCACCACTTCCCACACCGGCAACAAAAGCAGCAGCCAGAGCCAGCCGCTTCCCATCCAAAAACTGAGCCCGAGCGAAAGGCCCAGGCTGATTCCCGCCGCGCCTGCAAGAAGCAAAATACCCCGCAGTTTCCACTTCCGGGTGAGGACGTTGTCGTGGAGGAGATACCAGCCCACATGGGCCCGCTTTTCCCCCATGGCGCGGAAAAAAGTCTCCTCTTCGTCGAACGCGGAGGTCTCTTTGCTTTTTTCCCCGCGGCCGGCGTCCTCCCCGCCTTCTTTCCGGCCCGGCTCCCTTCTCCCGTTTTCCTTGACGGCCCGCTGGGCTTCGAGGAGGATTTCTTCGGCCAGCGTGACTTCGTCCATCCCCCGCCGGCGGGCGAGGAGCGCCGTCAGACGGCAGTATTCCTCCCTCGATTCCTCGTCCATCTTGGGGTAAACGCCCGCCGGATCCCGCTCATAGAGCGCCGCCACCCGGCTGACGGCGGCGCTCAGATGCCGGAAATTGACGCCCTCCAGCGAGATGAGGAGCCGCACCCCATAACTGAGATCCTCCTCCCGTTCCCGGGCCACCCCGTCGGCACACAGAAGCAGGGCCGACGCCTGCAAAAGAGATTTGACGGCGCACAGCTCCTCCCAGCAAAAGGGCGCGTCCTTCTGCGCCTGCTCGAGAAGGGAAAGGAGCATACCCTCCTCCAGAGTCTTCTGGGGAGCCGTCACCTGGGAGGAAAGAAGGGTAAAGATCACCGGCAGTCCGTCCTCCCCCAAGGGCAGGCGGCGCAGTCCCGCCAGCGCCCGCAGGCAGTTCTTGCTCTCCCGTTCGATGATGTAAAAATTGTCGTAGAGCCACCGCTCGGCCCCCTCGATTTCGCTGTCGGACGACTGAATCCGGACAAAGGCGGCCTTCATCGCCGCCCGGTTTTCCCTCAATCGCCGCATGAGCTTCCGGCAGCTCCCCCGCTTTTTCTCCTGATGTCCACCCGATGGCGTGGACCGATCCCTTTGCATCACAGGTTCATCCTTTCCCCCTAGGTATTCATGGGTAGTTTTCCATTTTCCACCGATTTCATTCAGCGGTGGAAAATTTCGCCGCCACACAAAAAGCCCCGCCGCCTGAAAAAAATCAGGCGGCGGGGCTGGGAAACGGGAGGACTCTGGGCCAAAATGCAGCCAAAAAAAGCGATGGCCACTACAGGGACGGCGGATATGGTACGCCTTTTGTCACCACAGCATCCTATTATAGCGCCGCTCTCTCTGGCCTCCGGACACCGCACTCTCGATAAAAAAACAACCGCACAAATGTGCGGCTGTTTTTTACACTTAATACATACTGTCCCGCTTTTTGCGGATGCGACGCACCACGTTGATGGTGATGGAAGCCACGATACACAGCACTAAGAAGACCGGGATGAGCCACTGATTGGTCCCTTCGTTGGTGCTCATGATGTCGGTCCAGAGTTTGTCCATCAGCTTGTTGGCGTCGTCATCCAAGCTGAGGAAGGTCTCGGTATTCTGGAGCACCTCTTCGGAGGGATAGGCGATGGGATTATTCCTCATCTCGTCGTCAAGCAGCTCCATGGCCGCGTCGTTGGGGGTGGAGTAACCGATATATTCGCAGTTGGCAAGGCCCACCTCCGGCTCACAGAGGAAGTTGATATACATCTCCGCCGCCTCTTGCTGCTGGCTCCCCTTGGGGATGCAGATGGCGTCCACAAACCGGTTGGTACCCTCCCGGGGTACGGCGAAGGCGAGGTCGGGGTTGTCGGCGATCATGGTGATGGCGTCCCCAGCGTAATAGGGGGCCAAGGCCGCCTCCCCCGCCTGCATCTTATCGAAGATTTCGTCCATGACATAGGCCTGCACCAAGGGCTTTTGCTCCTTGAGGCTCTCGGCTGCCTTCTCCAACTCGTCCGGGTTCCCGGTGTTAAAGGAGTAGCCCAGCCGCTTTTGCGCGATGGCGAAGGCGTCCCGGGAATTGGCGAACATCAAAATGTCCCCCATGTAGCGGGCGTCCCATAGGATGTCCCAGCTGTCCACGTCGCCGTCGACCATGGTGGTGTTGTAAATGATGCCCACCGTGCCCCAGGTGTAGGGCACCGAGTAGGCGTTGTCCGGGTCATAGATGGGGTTAACAAACTGAGAGCTGATGTTTTTGAAAGCGGGAATATTCTCGAAATTGAGGGGCTCGAGCATATTTTCCTTGATCATCCGGCCGATCATGTAGTCGGAGGGGATGATGATGTCGTAGTTGGCGCCGCCGCTTTTGAGCTTGGCGTACAGCTCCTCGTTGGAGGCGAAGGTGGAGTAGTTGACCTTGATGCCGGTGAGGTCCTCAAACTCCTTGTTGACGTTGATGGTCCCCTCTTCGGCGCCGTCGGAAATATACTCGCCCCAGTTGTAGACGTTGATGGAAATACCCTGCCCTTTGAATTTCTGGTAGTAGCTTTCATCCTCCACCTCGATTTCGGCAAAGGCCGGGACGGCGAAAAGGAGGAGCAGCAAAGCGGCAAGCAGCGCCGCGGTCAATTTTTTCATACGCCCACCTCCGACCGCTGGACCTTCTTTTGCTTTCGCAGGTCCTTGAAGTTGACGATGAGGAGGGTTGCCAGCACTACGATGAAGATAATGGTGGACAAAGCGTTGATCTCCGGGCTGACTTTGCGTCTGGTCATGGAGAAGATGGTCACCGGCAGGGTCTGGGAGGTGGGGCCGGTGGTGAAGTAGCTGATGACAAAGTCATCCAAAGAGAAGGTGAACGCCATGAGCATGCCCGAAATGACGCCGGGCAATATCTCCGGGAAGATCACCTTGCGGAAAGCCAGCAGCGGCGTGCACCCCAAATCCAGCGCCGCCTCATAGACAAACTTGTCCATCTGCCTGAGCTTTGGCAGAACATTGAGGATGACATAGGGGAGGCTGAAGGTGATATGGGCGATAATCAGGGTGGTAAAGCCAAACTGGAGCTTTAAAAAGACAAAGAGCAGCATCATCGAAACGCCCGTAACGATCTCGGGGTTGATGATGGGCAGATAGGTCAAATTCATCATGGCCGACTTCATCCACTTGTTCATGGAGTTGATACCCACGGCGGCCGCCGTTCCGATGATGGTGGCCACGATGGAGGAAACCACGGCGATGATGAGGGTGTTGATGAGGGACTGGATGATGACGTCGTTGTGGAAGAGCTTCGCATACCAGTCGAAGGTAAATCCCGTAAAGACCGCCCGGCTCTTGGACTCGTTAAAGGAATAGGCGATCAAGACGCCGATAGGCAGGTACAAAAAGGCAAAGATGAGACCGATGTAGGTGTTGGAAAGCCACTTTCTCTTTTTCATAGCAACGCGCCCTCCATTCCCTCGTCGTTATCAAACTGGTTCATGATGCTCATGCAAAGCAGAATGAGCACCATCAGCACCAGGGAGATGGCCGCCCCCAGGTTGGGGTTGTAGGCGTTGCCCAAAAATTGCAGGTCGATTAAGTCGCCGATGAGCAAGTTTCCGCCGCCGCCCAGCATCCGGGAAATGATGAAAGTGCTCACCGCCGGGACAAAGACCATGGTGATGCCGGTGGTGATACCGGGCACGCTCAAGGGGAGCACCACTTTAGAAAAGACGTGGTAGGAGTTGGCGCCCAGGTCCTGGGCCGCCTCGATGGTGCGGTTGTCGATCTTTACCATGATGGAGTATAACGGCAAAATCATAAAGGGCAGGTAGTTATACACCATGCCCAGCACCACGGCCCCCTGGGTATTGATCATCTCGAAGGGCCCCAGGCCAAAGAGGGCGAAAAAGCGGTTGATGAGGCCGTTCCTTTCGAGCAGGGTCATCCAGGCGTAGGTGCGCAGCAAAAAATTCATCCACATGGGCAGCATGACCAGCATGAGGAAGACCTTCTGCCGGCCGACATGCATCCGGGAGAGAAGGTAGGACAGCGGATAGGCGATCACCAGGCAGATGACGGTGGCGATGGCCGCCAGCCAGATGGAACGGGCCAACACCGGGGTATACTGCCCCACGCTGGACACGTTTTCCAGGGTAAAATGTCCCGCTTCGTCGATGAAAGCAAAATAGGCCACCATCGCCAGCGGAACGACAATAAAAATGAAGGTCCAAACCGCATAGGGCAAGGAAGCTGCTTTTGTTTTCATCGCTCTTCCTCCATTTTGTGCATGATATGGATATCAAACGGGTCGATATTCATACCGATGGAAGATCCCGGCTCCTGGGACTGGGTGGAGTGGATAATCCAGGAAAACCCGGCGCTCTCCACCACCATTTCATAGTGGACGCCCTTAAAGATGACCGATTCCACCCGGCCGGAAAGCTGTCCGGCGATGGCGGGCACCACCTTGATGTCCTCCGGGCGGATGACCACGTCCACATTTTCCATCTTTTCAAAGCCCTTATCCACGCAGTCGAATTTGCGCCCGGCAAACTCCACCACAAAGTCCTTGTGCATCACGCCGTCGAGGATGTTGCTCTCCCCGATGAAGTCGGCGACAAAGGCGTTTTTCGGCTCGTTGTAGATGTCCTGCGGCGTGCCGATCTGCTGGATGTGGCCGTCCTTCATGACGACCACCGTGTCGCTCATGGTCAGCGCTTCCTCCTGGTCGTGGGTGACGTAGACAAAGGTGATGTCAAGGCTCTGTTGGATGCGTTTGAGCTCGATCTGCATCCCCTTGCGCAGTTTGAGGTCCAGCGCTCCCAGCGGCTCGTCGAGGAGGAGCAGCCTTGGATGGTTGACTAAAGCCCTGGCGATGGCGACGCGCTGCTGCTGGCCGCCGGAGAGCTGATTGACGCCCCGCTTGTCAAAGCCCTTGAGGTTGACAAGCTCCAGCATTTCGGCCACCCGCTGGGCCACTTCCTTTTCCGGAACCTTTTGCAGGCGCAGTCCGAAGGCGATGTTTTCAAAGACGTTTAAGTGCGGGAACAGCGCATAGCGCTGAAACACCGTGTTGAGCGGCCGTTTGTAGGGCGGCATCTCGTTGATTCTTTTGCCATCAAAAAAGACATCGCCGGACGCGGGCTCCACAAAGCCGCCGATAATGCGCAGCGTAGTGGTTTTCCCGCAACCTGACGGACCGAGCAGCGTGACGAACTCCTTGTCATGAATGTCAAGGTTGATTCCGTCGAGCACTACTTCTCCGTCAAAGTCCACGACAATGTCTTTGAGGCTGACGATACAATTTTCCCCCATTTGGGCATCCCCCTTTGCGGATTTTTAGTTTACACGTACGCGAGTCCCCTCTCGCCGTGCGAACCCCAGTGCGCTTGTAGCCGCTTCCCGCAAAAGGCTTTGATCTATCGTTGCCGCCGTTTTCCTTTCCGGCGGCCCGTTTTAGGCGGTACCTTGCGCACCAGTTTTCTTTTGTGTTTTTTAGATGCCAAAAACAACGATTACCAATATAGCACATTATATTGAAATGTCAATGTTTTTCCGCGAATTTCTCGCGAAATCCCGATTTTATCCGCTGTTTTTCGCGAATTTTTCTGTTTTTCTGCCGCCTTTGCTCCGATTTTCTCTCGAATGCTCTTTCCTCCTCATTTTTTCATCTTTTTTAAAAGAAATACTCCCCACCGCAAAAAAATGAGCGCCCCCGGACCGGGTCCGGGGGCGCTCCGCGCTCGATGAGAGAGCGAATTATTCTTCGATTTTTTCGTCGGCGTATTTGCTGTCGTAGGCGATGGAGGAGCCTGCCTTGGTCTGGAAGCTCTTGACGGCGGCCGACGCTTTGTTAATGGGGATGACGGTGCCCGCGCCGCCCACACAGCCGCCCGGACAGGCCATGCCCTCGAGCAGATAGCCGTTGCGCTTGCCGGCCTTGGCGATCTGGAGCATCTTCTTACAGTTGCGAAGACCCTCCGCCCGGTCCACCTTCACTTCCACATCGGGATATTTCTCCTTGATGCAGTTTGCGATGGCGTCCGCCACGCCGCCCGCCACCGCATAACCGCGGCCGGCGCCGGTGGCGTCGTCCATGGGCTCGGTATCCACGCTGCCGAAGTCAATGCCCTTGGCGACAAACATGCCCATGAGCTCCTCAAAGGTGATGACGAAGTCCACGTCGCTGCGCACGCTGCGGCGGGAAGCCTCCAGCTTCTTGGCCGCGCAGGGCCCGATGAAGACCACCTTGGCGTCGGGGTGCTCCTTTTTGATGATCCGGGCGGTAGCCACCATGGGCGTCAGCGCCTCGGAGACGCAGCCGGCCAGATCCGGGAAATTGTTCTTGGCCATGACCGACCAGGAGGGGCAGCAGGAGGTCGCCAAAAACGGCAGATCCTTGCCCACGTGGTTGACATAGTGGTCGGCCTCCGCCATGGCGCCGATGTCAGCGCCGATGGCCACCTCATAGACGGCCGAGAAGCCCAGTTCTTTGAGTGCATCCTTAACTTTATCCGGAGTCGCCAAGGGGCCGAACTGGCCCACGAAAGCGGGCGCGATCTCCGCGACGACCTCCTGGCCGTCCATGATGGCGCGGATGAGCTGATAGATCTGGGACTTGTCCGCGATGGCGCCGAAGGGGCAGTTGACGATGCACATGCCGCAGGAGACGCATTTATCATAGTTGATCTTGGCCCGTCCCAGGTAGTCGCTCTCAATGGCGTCCACACCGCAAGCCGCGGCGCAGGGACGCTCGTATTTGACAATGGCGCTGTAGGGGCAGACATCCTTGCACCGGCCGCAGCGCACACATTTGTCCTGGTCGATGTGGGACTTCCCGTTTTCAAAGGACACCGCCTTGACCGGGCAGACGCTGACGCAGGGGTGGGCCAGGCAGCCGCGGCAGTTGTCGGTGACCATCAGGGAAGTCTCGGGGCAGGCGTTACAGGCGAAGGGGATGACGTTGACAAGCGGCGGCTCGTAATACTTCTCGGGCTTGGCGCACTCCTCGATGCCCTTGGCCACCGGCATGTGCTCGTCCACCTTGCGCAGGGAAAGCCCCATGGCCAGGCGCAACCGCTCGCCGATGATGGCGCGCTCCTTGAAGATGCTGTCGCGATAGGTCGCCACTTCCCCCTTGATGATCTTATAGGGAATTTCCTCAAACGCTGCATACTCTTCATTGCGGTAAGCAAATTCGGCGATCTGGGCAAAAACCTGACGCCGCAGCTTGGTTACCGGGGTATAGATTCCACGCACTTAATGCTTCACATCCTTCGCTTTTAATGAAATGATCTTCTCCATGACCGTCTGGCTGTTGGCGCAGACGAGCCGGTCCCCGTTGATGACGACCACGGGGGAATCGTCCCCATGCTTGGGCTCCCCAATGCAGCTTTTGGTGATAACCTGCACCTGGGTATTGAGCCGCAGCTGGGTTTTGAGCTTTTTGAGGCTCTCAATGGCCTCGATGATGTCCATCGCTCCCATCATCACACATTCTGGACATACGCACACTTCAACGATCAGTCTTTTCATGCGGGCAAAGCGCCACCTTTCCTTATTCCTCCAACAAACCCACGGGTAAAGTGCACAAAGGCCCCTCCCCGATTTTGTCTATATTTTAACGATTTCATTATATCGTATGAAACGCCGGCATGTCAAGGTAAGAACGCGAGTTTCCATGCCCTTCCTAACAACTTCGGCATTATGTTCCAGAGAAGGCGTCCAGCTTTGTACAGTCTTGCCCGCCTTTTCCATTCCGACCGAATCCGCCAAAGATTTTCCCTCCTTTTTATGCGTTTCTCACCTTGTGCTACGCCCCCTTTTTCATGTATACTGATATAAATAGCAACTTGTTTTATTTTTAACAATTTACAGCTTTCCCTAAGAAAAGCTGTTTTTCCCAAAAACGCCGAAAGGATGGAAAATAACATGGTTGTCAGCGTCTGTGTGGGCAGTTCCTGCCACATGAAGGGGTCCTATCAGGTTATCAAGACCTTCCAGGAGCTTATCAAGAAAAATCAATTGGAGGATTTCGTGGAGCTCAAGGCCTCCTTCTGCATGGGCCGGTGCCTGACCGGCATTTCGGTGATGGTGGACGACAAACCCGTGGACAACGTGGGGTTTGTCAACGCTGAATCGGTCTTTTATGAGCACATCTTCCCCCTGGCTGAGGCCCAGAAATCCGGCCAGTAAAATCCCCGTCAAAGCTAAAAAGCAAAGGAGAAGCAAAATATGGGAGTCATTGAACTGAATATCGGCAACTGCCACAACTGCTATAAATGCATCCGGGAGTGCCCGGTCAAGGCCATCGCCTTTAAAAACGGCAAGGCCACCATCATCGACGACGAGTGTATCCTGTGCGGCAACTGCGTCCAGTGCTGCCCCCAGAACGCCAAATTCATCAAAAGCGACCACCATCACGTCCAGGAGCTCATCGCCCAGGGCAAGCGGGTTTACGCCACGGTGGCCCCCTCCTGGCCGGGCTTCTTCGGCACCGACGACTTCTCTAAGCTCTCGGCGGCCCTCAAGAAGCTGGGCTTCGCGGGGGTGGAGGAAACCGCCATCGGCGCCAACGAGACCAGCCGGGAATACGCCAATCTCATGGAAAACGGCCAAATGAAAAACATCATCGCCACGGCCTGTTCCTCCGTCGTCATGCTCATCGAGCGGTATTACCCGGAGCTCATTAAGAACCTAGCCCCCGTCTCCTCCCCCATGATGGCTCACGCCAAGCTTATGCGGGAGACCTACGGCGACATCAAGGTGGCCTTCATCGGGCCCTGCCTCTCCAAGAAAAACGAGGCCTCTGATCCCTTGGCCGGCGGATTTGTCAACTACGCCCTCACCTTCGGCGGCATCCAGAAGTGGATGGACGCCCAGGGCGTCTCCCTGGAGGAGGGGGACCCGGAGGCCGCCGGAGTTTGCAACCCTGTTTCCCGCCTCTATCCCAAGACCACCGGCATTCTCAAGACCATCCCGGAGGAAAAATTTAATCACTACCGCCCCATTGCCGTGGACGGCGTGGACCGGTGCATGGAGATGTTTGACGCCATCCGGGACGGCCAAGTGGAGGGCCTCTTTGTGGAAGCCAACATCTGCCCCGGCGGCTGCATCGGCGGGCCGGTGATGCGCATGGGACAGCGCAGCCTCCTGGTCACCGAGACCATGATCGACGACGATCCCATGCCCCAGGACGAAAACCCGGCGCCCACCGCCTCCATCGAATTTCCCCATCCCCGAGTTTTCACCAACCGCTCCGTCCAAAAGGACGTTCCCACCGAGGAAGAAATCCGGGCCATCCTCGCTAAAATCGGCAAGCTCACCCCCGAGGACGAACTCAACTGCGGCAGCTGCGGCTACCACTCGTGCCGGGAAAAAGCGGTGGCCGTCTTCCAGGGCAAGGCGGATATCAATATGTGCCTGCCCTTCTTCCGGGAGCGGGCGGAGAATATCTCCAACACCGTCACCGAGTATTCCCCCAACGCCATCATCGCCCTGGATGAGGACCTCAACGTCCAGGATTTAAACCCCATGGCCGAGGACATCTATCAGATCACCCGGGCCGATTCCATCGGGTTGCCCATCCCCGCCTTCTACGGGGAGATGGACTTCGACACCGCTAAGCGGGAGGAGAAGGCCGTCACCAAAAAGGTCCGTGTGGACGAATCGGACAAAACGGTGGAACAGACCATCCTCTACATCAAGGAGCACGGCATGTACCTGGTCTTTGTCAAGGACATCACCGACGAAGAGCAGCACAAGCAGCAGCTCGAATCCCTGCGCGACTCCACGGTGGACATCGCCCAGAACGTCATCGTCAAGCAGATGCGGGTGGCGCAGGAAATCGCCAGCCTTTTGGGCGAGACGACGGCGGAAACCAAGGTGGCGCTGACCAATCTGAAAAAATCCATGACAGAACTCTCCAAGCTCTAACGGCTTTTTGCCGCAACCCTTTTGCGCCGCTTTTCCATCGTGACGCGAGGAAAAGGCGCCATTACCGCTCCCGCGGGAGTCTTATAATAATGGAGGTTCATCATGGAACTATATATCGATGCCGTATATGAAAGCTTACATAAATACGGCGAGGAGCTGTGCGGGGACAAGGTGGAATTCGTCCGCGCGGACGACTATTTTCTCGCCGTGCTGGCCGACGGGCTGGGCAGCGGCGTCAAGGCCAATATCCTCTCCACCCTGACCAGCAAGATCATCGCCACCATGTTTGCCAGCGGCGCCCAATTGGAGGAGACGCTGGAAACCATCGCCAGCACCCTGCCGGTGTGCAGCGAACGGGGCCTTGCCTACTCCACCTTCACCATCATCAAGGTGGGGCGGGACGGCAAGGTCTACACCGCCGAGTTCGATAACCCGGACCTACTCTATTTCCACCGCAACCAACTGACCCCCATCCCCCGGGAGACGGTGGAAATCGGGGGCAAGACCATCCACGTCAGCCACTTCGAGGCGGAGAGCTCGGACATGATCATCACCTTCTCCGACGGCGTGGTCCACGCGGGCGTGGGCAGGCTGCTGGATCTGGGGTGGCAGTATGACAATATCGTTAACTATGTAGTGGAAAACTTGGAGCCCAATATGTCTCCCCGGGTCATCACCAAAAAGCTCCTGGCCGCCGTCAATACCCTCTATATGCAAAAGTGCGGCGACGACTCCACCGTCTGCGCCCTGGCCCTCAAGCCCAGCCGCCCAGCCACCGTCATGGTGGGGCCGCCGGTCAACGGCGAGATGGATAAAATCGTCGTGGATAAGCTCATGTATTCCCGAGGCCTCAAGGTGGTCTGCGGCGGCACCACCTCCCAAATTGTCAGCCGTGTCACCGGCCGGGAGCTCAAGGTCCAGATCGACTACGAGAACCCCGCCGTGCCGCCCATCGCCACCCTCCCCGGCGTGGACCTAGTCACCGAGGGCGTCCTCACCCTGGGCAAGGCTTTAGACATCATCAAGGGCATCAACGACGCCGGGGCCGACAGCTTAGAAAGCTACACCCTGAGTAAAAAGGACGGCGCCAGCCGCATCACCAAGCTCCTCTTGGAGGACGCCACCGAGGTGCGCTTTTTGGTGGGCCGCGCCCTCAACCCCGCCCATCAGAATCCGGGCATGCCCGTCTCTTTGGGGCTCAAGCTCAATCTCATCAAGGAGCTGGCCGCCGAGCTCGAGCGCACCGGCAAAAAGGTGACGGTGGAGTACTTCTAAATTTTTCTTCGACTTTTTAGCAGCGCATCCGGGACAAGCGATGCGCTGCTCTGTTTTTATGGCTTTGCCATAAAAACCTGATGCGCAGGGCATTCGCGCTCTTCGCGCTCCGCCCAACTTGCGCAAAAAAGAGCCTGCGGCCCTTTTTGCGGCTTTGCCATAAAAACCTGATGCGCAGGGCATTCGCGCTCTTCGCGCTCCGCCCAACTTGCGCAAAAAAGAACCTGCGGCCCTTTTTGCGGCTTTGCCATAAAAACCTGATGCGCAGGGCATTCGCGCTCTTCGCGCTTCGCCCAACTTGCGCAAAAAAGAACCTGCGGCCCTTTTTGCGGCTTTGCCATAAAAACCTGATGCGCAGGGCATTCGCGCTCTTCGCGCTCCGCCCAACTTGCGCAAAAAAGAACCTGCGGCCCTTTTTGCGGCTTCGCCATAAAAACCTGATGCGCGGGGCTCGCGCTCTTCGCGCTTCGCCCTTCCTGCGCCAAAAACTGCCTGCGGCTTTTTATCCGCTCCATGAAAAAACTTTGGAGATATGCAAGAAACTGGACGAAACTCACCACTAAAGAGATGGACACCCTTTCCGGAAGGCGGTGGAACAACCATGACGATTGACGTACGGATCGTCGAGGAGGCAAGATCAGGAGACAGCGACGCGTTCACACAGCTTTATGAGCAGGTCTACACCGACCTGTACAAGACTGCCCTTTTTGTGCTGGGCAGCCGGACCGACGCGGAGGATGCGGTATCCGAGACCTTTCTAGAGGCCTTTCGGGGCATCCGCAGACTCAAGGAGCCGTCGGCTTTTAAAGCTTGGATTTTCAAAATCCTGCACGCCCGATGTAACCGGAGAATTGCCCTCAACTACAAGCTGCGCAATCAGATGAACCTGGAGGACTTTGCGCTGACCGACGACACCCTCACCTACAGCCAGGACAGCGATGATAAGTTGGTCCTCCTTAGCGCTCTGGGCGGCCTGAGCTGCAACGAGCGCACCATTGTTGCGCTTAGCGTCATCCAGGGCTATAAAATCCGCGAAATCGCGGAGATCATGAAGATGCCCCAGGGCACAGTCTCTTCCAAGCTCCACCGGTGCCTGGAAAAGCTGAAGAAATCCATAGAGAGGGGTGAGTATATTGAGTCACTCAAACGATAATTTTGAGGAGCAGGACACTTTGCGTCTCCAAGAACTCCTGCAGGAGATCAGCGGCGGCATTCCTGTCCCCGAAAGCATCTCCCCCGACAACATGAAAAAGAAGTTACACGCCCCGCAGCGCCAATTCCCCATCCAGAAATACATCGCCGCAGCCGCCTGCCTCGTGTTGGTCCTCGGCTGTGTGGTCACCGTCTCCCTCTTTGCAGGGATGCATTTAGGGATGGCAAAATCAAGTGGCCAGAATATGACGGGAGGCGCGTCCTCCTCGAGCTGCGCGGCCGTGGCCTCCGATATGATGCCCGAAAGCCTAGAGGCCGAGAACAATCTCTCCGCACGAGAGCTCACCGATATGCAGGCCGCCAGTTACGACGATGTCGCGAAAGCTCTGGCTCCCATTGCCCAGCGAAACGTCACCTTAGGCCAAGGTATCATCTACGACGAAAATGGCAACAAGGTCAATCCTCCCACGGCTGGCGGCGGGCCCCAGCCGGGCACCGGCGGCCAGGAAAGCAGTCCGGCAGCCGGGGAAAACACGGTAGATTCCTCCCAAAAATATAACCCGGGCACCGCCGGAACTAATGACACCGGCGACCAGACCAACAATCAGGTGGACGGCGTCGTCGAGGCGGACATCGTCAAAACCGACGGCAATTATATCTACTACTCCAACTCCGACACCGTCAACATCGTCAAGATGGAAGAAAACGGCGGCATGGAACAGGTGAGCACGATCAAGGACAAAGAGTTTTGCTACACTCTCGACATGTTTCTGGAGGGCAGCAACCTGGTGGTTCTCTCCTCTTCCAACACCTCCTTGGACCGTCAGCGCAAGATGCTTTCCGACTCCGCCGACACTGTGCAGAGCACGGTCAAAGCCACTTTCTACGATGTCTCCGACCCCGCCGTGCCCGCGGTGGAACGGGTCATCACCCAGGACGGCGACTATCAGGATGCCCGGATGATCGACGGTATGCTATATCTGGTTTCTCAGCAGTATCTGCCGCTTGAAAAAACCGTCGACCAGCTCCAGCCCGCCGACTATGTCCCCGCCGTCACCGACAGCACCCAGGCGTCGGGAGCGCTATTGTCTGCAGACAGCATCTATCTGCTGCCCACTGTGGAGAGCGCCTGCTACAACATCGTCTCGGCCGTGAATGTGCGCGAACCCGGCGGCGCTGTCAACACCCGGGCCATCCTGGGCAGTTCCAGCCAGATGTATGTATCGACAAACAGCATGTACCTGGTCTGCGACACCTTCGATGATGCAGCTCAGATTTCCTATTCCAACGTCTATAAATTGGAGCTTTCGGGGCTCAACATCGTCATGACCGCCTCGGGACGGGTCAAGGGTTCTATCCTCAACCAGTTTTCCATGGACGAATATGACGGCTATTTCCGCATTGCCACCAATCTCTTTGACGGTCGCAAGGACCGCCGCTCTAATAACCTTTACGTCCTCGACGAGAACTTAGAGCTTGTCTCCTATCTGGAAAACATGGCCCAGGGCGAAGAGCTCAAATCGGTCCGATTCATGGGGGAAAGCGCGTATCTGGTCACCTTCAAGCAGGTGGACCCATTGTTCGCTGTCGACCTCTCCGACCCCGCCAAGCCCCAGATCCTGGGAGAACTCAAAATCCCCGGATTTTCCAGCTACCTGCACCCGGTCTCTGAAAACCTATTGGTGGGCGTTGGCTATGACACCAAGGAGGTAAACGACGGCTACGGCAGTACCTTTACCGTCACCGGCGGCATCAAGCTCTCCCTCTTCGACGTCTCCGACAAAGCGGACCCCAAAGAAGTGACGAGTGTCGTTCTCGGCGACTGCGGGAGTTACAGCGAGCTGATGAATGATCACAAGGCGTTTCTCTTCTATGAGGAAAAGGGGCTGATCGGTATCCCCGTCACCCTGACGAAGAATGCGACGCCCGGGCGCGGATATTATGAATCCCGCTATGAAAACAGCTTTAACGGCTATGTCCTTTTCCAGGTCACCGGCAGCAAGCTGGAAGAAGCGGGCCGCATCACCCACCAAAGCGAAGAAGCCCAGAAAAATCTGGAGCAGGAGATGGACAGCGCCCTGACTATCCATCGCGGCGTTTACAAAGGGGATTACATCTACACCCTCTCTGACTTGAAAGCCAAGTCCACCAGCCTCTCCGACGGCAAGGACGTCAAAGAGATTGCGCTAGCTTAAATCCATTACTTCCCATAGAGCCCCCCGGACCGGGACAGGAGTCATCCTGTCCCGGTCCTCTTTTGTCAGGTTTTCCCCTTTCTTTTTGTACCATAATCGTGTAAAATAAAAGTGGACGACAAACCTCTGATTTTCCCTTTTACAACTGATGGAAAAGGGGAAACGAATACTTTTTTAAGCGAAGGCAGGTGACAGTGATGGACTTTACCGGAGTAAATATCGACGGTGTGGTGCCGGGCGGGTTGCATGAGGATTATGAGATTAAGATATTGATCTGCTGCCTCCTTGAAGCTCTCAAGGAGCCCTTATCTAAAGCGCAGATGAACGAGGTGCTCACCGGGAATGGCTTGGTCAATTACTTCCAGTTTGCCGAGGCGGTGGGAGAACTGCTTAACAACGGCCACATGGAAGTAATTGAGGAGATGCGCCCCGAAGGGGAGTATTACCGGTTGCTGCCCAAGGGCGCGCAAACGGCCCGGGAATTTGAAAAATCACTGCCCCTTTCCGTGCGAGAAAAGGCGGTGAATAACGCATTGCAGCTGCAAAAAAAGGCCAAGCTCCACGCTCAGAACAAAGCGGAGATCGAGCAAGTCGCGGACGGCTTTCTTGTTTCCTGCGTCATGCAGGACATCGGCTCGGATCTATTGCGGGTTTCTCTCTTTGTACCGACCAAGGAACAGGCTCATCAAATTCGGGACCGTTTTCTGGACGACCCGGAAATTCTCTACCGCAGTGTTTTGGAGGCGTTGACCTAAACGCCTTCCCACCAAAAAAGCCGCTTACGCGGCTTTTTTTGCGCTTGAGGGGCAAAACGTCGACATGGGGACGCCTTGTACATTGTTTTTTTACACACCGCGCGGATGCCCTGCATTGGAACGACCATCAAATAATGGCAAAAGTTGCGGTAAGCGCCATCTTCAGGTAGAATGCATATGCGGACGCAAAGTGCATTGGCTCTTTTGACAGATCGCACCGCGCGGATGCCCTGCGCATTGGGAAAACCATGAAATTGCCTTTGCGGCTGGGGGCACGGAAGGCGAAAAAAATAGGCGTGCTCCAAACGGATCACGAAAAAGCAAAAAAGGACGGCTTAAAAAGCCGTCCTTTTTGTTTCCCGCTTGGTTTGCAAAACTCAAATTTGGTCTTCCGCTCTATTTTGCGTTTTTGCGCCGGGCGGCAATTTCAGTAAACCGCTTTTGGGAGGGAGTACCGCTCACCTTTTCCTTGGGAGGAAACTGCCGGTCGAACAAATCGACGGCGGCGGGATCAATTCCAAAAACCGCGTCCTCCACATAGCGCCCCCGCATGTCCGAGAGTGCCCCTTCATACAGCTCGCATCCCTGCAAGGCATCGGCGAAATAATCGTCCGACGTCCGAATCCCGAAGCGCTCGGCGGCGGTAAAGCCATGGCGTCCGTAATAATCCGGGTCGCCATAGAGGAAAATGCCCCGATCGCCCCTTTCCCGCGCCAATTCCTGGACACGGGCGATCAATTTCCCGCCGATGCCCTTGCCCTGATACGCCGGTAATACGGAAATGGGTCCCAGGCCCAATACCTCGTACTCCTTTCCGTCATCTCCCTTGACGACGGATTTTGTGCAGATCACATTCCCGACGATGCTGCCATCGTAGACGGCCACAATATCGAGTTCGGGCAGAAATGCCGGACAGTCCCGCATGATGTGGAGCAGGTAATGCTCACAGCACCCCGGTACAAAATGATTCCAAAAGGCCTCCCGCGTGACGTTTTCCGTCTCACGGTAGTCCTCCGGCCGTTCTGTTCTCAGTTCTATTTCCAATATTTCAGTCCTTCCTCGTAAAATCTTGAGATTTTCTAAAAATAGCTGACGCCGTCCCGAGTCACCCGGGCGATGATGAGCTTTTCCTGTACGGGCGGCTCCGCCGAGAAGGACAGGGCGTTCCCATAGGTTTCCTCCGCCCCAGCTATCGCGCTTTCGTCGTTGGTCATGAACCTCGCGATGACCTCTCCCTTTTTGACAGGCTCCCCTGTCTTTTTGACAAGTTCAATGCCCGCGCTGTGGTCGATAACGCTCTCCTTTGTGGCCCGGCCCGCTCCCAGCAGCATGGAAGCGATACCGCACTGGGCCGCGTCCATAGCGCTGAGGTAACCATCCTGCGGCGCGAGCACCTCGTGGGCAATGCCCGCTTTCGGAAAACTTTCCGGGTCGTCGATGACGGATACGTCTCCGCCCTGGGCTTTCACCATCTCCCGCAGCTTCTGGAAGGCGGAGCCGTCTTCCATCGCCTTTGCCGCCAGCTCCCGGCAGCGCTCGATCTCACCGCCGCCGGCCAGAGCGATCATATTGGCGGCCAGCTCCCGGCAGACGGCGCTTAAATCAGCGGGCCCACGGCCGCGGAGCGTCTCCACCGCCTCCCGCACTTCCGACACGTTGCCGATGGCGCGGCCCAGCGGTATGTCCATATTGGTGATGAGCGCCATGGTCCGCCGCCCCGCCTTTTCGCCAATGCGGACCATGATGTCCGCCAGCTTTACCGCGTCCTCCATCTCCTTCATGAAGGCGCCGCTTCCCGTCTTGACGTCCAACAGGATGCAGTCGTTGCCGGCGGCGATCTTCTTGCTCATAATGCTTGCCGCAATGAGGGGGATGCTGTCCACCGTGGCGGTCACATCCCGCAGGGCGTAGATCTTCTTATCCGCCGGGGCCAGATTGCCCGACTGCCCGATGACGCAGATACCCGTCTTCTTTACAATCTCCAAAAATTCCTGCCGGGGCAGCTCGGTGCGAAAGCCGGGGATGGATTCCAGCTTATCCACCGTGCCGCCGGTAAACCCCAACCCCCGGCCGCTCATCTTGGCGATCTTCACCCCGCAGGCGGCGGCAATGGGCGCGGCGATCAGGGTGGTTTTATCCCCCACGCCGCCGGTGGAATGTTTATCCACCTTGACCCCTTCGATGCTACTGAGATCCACCATCTCACCCGACTGGGCCATGAGCTGGGTGAGGGCGGCGGTTTCCCCGTCCTCCATTCCCTTATAAAAGACGCTCATCAAAAAGGCGGACATCTGATAATCCGGGATATCCCCGCCGGTAAATCCGTCGACGATGAAGCGCAATTCCTCCCGGGAGTGGGTCCCGCCGTCCCGCTTTTTGGCGATCAAATCCACCATCCGCATGGCTTCTCCTCCTTTACAACTTTTCCGGACCGAAGGCTTCGGGCAAAAGCTCGCCCAAGGTGTATTCCTGATAATTGTCCTCATCACGGGCCACAATGACCAGCAGCTTCTCCCCGCCCAGCTCCCAGAGCACCTGGCGGCAGACGCCGCAGGGGAAGGCAAACTGAGAGAAAGGCGGCTGCGCCCCTTCGAGGCCTCCCACAATGGCGATGGCCACAAACTTCTTTTCGCCAGCCGCTACCGCGGAATAAACCGCTGTGCGCTCGGCACAGTTGGCCGCGCCATAGGAGGCGTTTTCCACGTTGCAACCGCGATAGACGCTGCCGCTCTTGCCGAGCAGGGCCGCCCCCACCGCATAGTGGGAATAGGGACAGTATGCGTTTTCTCTGGCTTTGAGCGCTTCGTGAATCAGTTCCGTGCGATACATAATGACCTCCACCCATCGCCGCGGGCTTTGGGGAGGACGTCGATCCCGTTTCCCCTCCGTGGCTCCGTGGCCGCCGCTGTTTCTCAAAGGCCGCGGCAGGCCGATTTTGATGGCGGCAGGAACACCGCCCGTGACTGTATATAAAAATCCGATGCGCTGGGCATCCGCGCTGAGCGCTCCGCCCCTCGTGCGTCAAACCCTAAAGGCCGCTTCTCATGTCTTCGCGATCAAACCTGATGCGGGGGCTCCGCGCCATGCGCTGCACTCCGCAAGCAGCTCTTTTTATCGCCGGACGCGTTCCCACAGGGAGACGCCGGGCTGGTCGTTTTGCACCCCCAAGGCGTCGAGCACCGTCTTTCCAATGTCCGCGAAGGTTTCACGGGTGCCCAGATTCACCCCCGGCTTGACCCGCTCCCCAAAAAGGAGCAGCGGGACATACTCCCGGGAGTGGTCGGTGCTGTCGGTTCCCGGGTCACAGCCGTGGTCGGCCGTGATCATCAGCAGATCCTCCCCCGACAAAAGGGGGAGCAGTTCTCTGAGCTGGCGGTCAAAGGACGACAGGGCGGCGGCATAGCCGCTAATGTCGTTGCGGTGGCCGTAGAGCATATCGAAATCCACGAGGTTGACAAAACAGAGCCCGTCAAAGTCCCGATGCCGCGCGATGTCCAGGGTCACTCTCATACCGTCGTCGTTGCCGGAAGTGGGAATCGCCTCGGTGACGCCCTGTCCGGCGAAGATGTCGTTAATCTTCCCCACCGCGATGACGTCCTTCCCAGCTGCTTTGAGCGCATCCAGGGCCGTCGGACGGGGCGGCAGAAGGGAAAAATCGTGCCGCCTGGAGGTGCGCGCAAAGTCGGGCGCTTTCCCGGTGAAGGGCCGGGCGATAATCCTTCCCACGCCGTGCTCCCCCTGCATCACCTCCCGGGCCGTCCGGCAATACTCATAAAGTTCCTCCACCGGGATGAGGTCCTCGTGGGCCGCGATCTGCAAGACGCTGTCCGCCGAGGTATAGACAATGAGCTTGCCGGTACGCAGGTGCTCCTCCCCATAGTCCCGGATGACCTGGGTGCCGGAATAGGGGCGGTTGCAGAGGATACCCCGGCCCCATTTCCGCTCGAGTTCCGCGAGTATTTCCGGCGGGAAGCCCTCGGGATAGGTGGGCATGGCTTTGGGGGAAATGATCCCCATCATCTCCCAGTGGCCGGTGGTGGTATCCTTTCCCTTGGAGGACTCCCCCAGCCGGGCAAAAGCCCCGGTCAAGGGCTCTTCCTCTTTCAACGGGGCGACCCCGTCGATGGAGAAGAGCCCCAAACGCCGCAAATGGGGGGTGGAAAACTTTTCCGATCGGCGGATGGTGCCCAGTGTGTTGCTCCCGGCGTCCCCATAGGCCGCCGCGTCGGGCATTTCGCCAATCCCCATGCTGTCCAGAACGATCAAAAATACGCGCATCCTTACCTCTTTCCGCCGGAAGAAATACTTTCCTCCAACATTCTGACAATGTCGATGGCCTTGGGTGGACAGCCCGGGACGCACTTTTCGCATCCTTTGGCGCACACGCCCACGCCCATGCCGCCGGGCTCCTTTCCTTTGAAGCCCTGTCCTATATGAATTTTGCCCCGGATGCCCCGCAGCATACCCCGGTCTTCCAACCGGGCCAAAGCGTGGATGAGGCTGCCGTAACAGGCCGAGCAGGCGTCGCTCTCGTCGATATACTTTGCCAGCGCCCTTGCCCGGCGGGAGGAAGTGAGGGAGACGCCGCTTTCATCCCGGTTCATTTCCACGATGTTGGCGCTTTCCACGTCCAGGCTTCCCACGCCCAGCTCGGCCGCCAGGGTGATGTAGGGGATCTCTTCGAGATCGTATCCCATGATCTGGGCCACATAGGCGTCAATCAGGACGCTGTCCTTACAAAGCAACATCCGGTTCATCTGCACCGGATTGCCGCCCTCCTCAAAGTCCAAGTCCCCCCGCATGCCGTCCACCAACACCAGGTCCGCGGCCCGCACCTTGTTCAGGCACGCGATGGGCTTATGCAGCCCCAGGGTGTGAAAACGGCGCTTCTCCCGGTCGGTGATGCACCCCTTCATGTTTTTGAGCGCGCAGGTCATGGCCGTCTGGCAGTGGCCCTTGAGTACCGGCAGATTGATCAGGTAATCCACCCGGAAGGGCGTGTCGCAGTACTCGATTTTGAGGCCCCCCGCCTCATGAAAGATGGCCTTATCCCGTTTGAGGTCCAATAGCGGCACCCCATAGCGCTTGGAAATCTCCTCATACCCACACACTCGATAGGCCCTGCGGGTGTCGTCCCCCACCCAGGAGCTTTCCATGATGGTAATATCCCCAAAGCCGTGTTCTTTTAGATATTCGATGAGCGCCTCCACGATTTCCGGCGAGGTAGTCGCCCCGCTCTCCGCGCTCTTGGAGACCACCAAGTTGGGCTTGAGCCCGATGCTGGCGCCCTCGGGTATCTCATCCGCGACGCCGGCCCTTTCCAAAAGTTCCCGCGCCATGGCTTTCGGCTTTTTTCCATAGATGACAAAAATGTCCTCCCTGTCCAAAGTAAACGCCCCCTTTTCTATCCCCATTGTAGCCGGTTGCCCCTCTTTTTTCAAGCCAGAAAAAATTTAGCAAAAATGTAAAGCGCACTTGACATTCATGGGGTGGGTGGCTATAATGAATGTAAAGTTAACTTTACACATCAAAAAACGAAGGGATGATTGCTTGAAAAATAAAATTGCGGCGCTGCGGGAAGAAAAGGGGCTGACCCAGCAGCAGCTGGCGGCGATGGTGGAAACCTCCCGGCAGACCATCATTTCTTTGGAAAACGGGAAGTATAACCCCTCCATTTTGCTGGCCCATAAAATTGCCAAGACTTTTGGTAAACAGATTGAAGAGGTTTTTATTTTTGAGGAGGAAATGTAACATGCTCATCAAACAATCGAAAAACATCAGATACCGCATCCTATATTCCATCGCCGCCATCATCATCGGCGCCATCATTCTGGCCATAGGACTCTATTTTACCTTCCACCCCTTCGCCGAATCTTCCCAAGCTGATTTCGGCACCGGCTTTATGGTGGGCGGTGGCGGCAGCATGGTACTGGTGGGACTGTTTTTGCTCGTTCAGGCGCTCATCGCCCTGCGCGACCCCAAGCGCCTCAAAGAATTTGAGATCAAAGAAAACGATGAGCGCAGCCAGGCGATCATCGATAAAGCCTGCAAATGGACCTTCCTCATCCTGGCCATGGGGATGACCTTTGCCAGCATCATCTTTGCCGTGCTCAACTTTACCGTCCTCATCACCCTGGTTGTCTGTCTCTGGGTGGCCATCCTCATCTTTGCCGTCAGCTATCTGATCGTGCGGCATAAGATGTAGCGTACTTCCCGCAAAAAAGCCGTGGACTCGAAAGGAGTCCACGGCTTTTTTCTCCGCGTGTAAATATTTTCGTCCTCCGGGTGGCAGAATATTCTTATCTACGACCTGGGAGGGAAAACGATGCGGATTAGTACCCATATCGACGAGACCATCGACCTGTTAAAAAGCGCCATGAACGCCGACAAAAACTTCGACATCATCCGCCGGATTATCACGGTGGGCGGGCGGCGGTCCTGCATGTTCTTTGTGGACGGCTTTGTCAAGGACGAGGTCATGGAAAAGGTGATGGAGTTTTATTACGCCATCACCCCGGAGGATCTGCCCGAGGATTCCCACGGCTTCTGCAAGGACTTTGTCCCCTATGTGGAAGTTGGGCTGGAGGGCGATGTGGATAAAATTATAACCAATATCCTCTCGGGCCAGCTTTGCCTGTTCATCGACGGCTACGACCAGTGCATCGCCATGGACATCCGCACCTATCCCACCCGCGGGGTGGACGAGCCCGAGCAGGACAAAGTCCTCCGGGGCTCCCGGGACGGCTTTGTGGAGACGCTGGTCTTCAACACCGCCCTCATCCGCCGCCGCATCCGGGACCCCAAGCTCTCCATGGAAATCTTTTCGGTGGGGACGGCCTCCAAGACCGACGTGGTGGTCTGCTCCATGGACGGGCGCTGCGACCCGGATTTCTTAGCCGAGCTCAAGCGCCGCATCCAGGCCATCCAGGTTGATTCCCTGACCATGAACCAGCAGAGCCTGGCCGAGTGCCTCTATCCCCACAAGTGGTACAACCCCTTCCCCAAGTTCAAGTACTCCGAGCGCCCCGACACCGCCGCCGCCTCGGTTTTAGAGGGGAATATTGTGGTGCTGGTGGACAATTCTCCCGCCTGTATGATTTTGCCCACCTCTTTGTTCGACATTGTGGAGGAGGCCGACGACTACTACTTCCCGCCCATCACCGGCACCTACCTGCGCCTGTCCCGGTTGATGGTGGCGGCCCTCACCTTCCTCATCACCCCCACCTTCCTCCTCTTTATGCAAAATCCCCAGTGGTTGCCCGAGTGGCTGACCTTCACCCTGCCCACCGACCCCATCTATGTTCCCTTCATCGTACAGCTGCTCATCTTGGAGTTTGCCATTGATGGGTTGCGGCTGGCGGCCCTCAACACCCCCAGCATGCTCACCACCGCTTTGAGCGTGGTGGCCGCCATCGTGCTGGGCGACTTTGCCGTCTCTTCGGGCTGGTTTAATAAGGAGCCGCTGCTTTACATGGCCTTTGTCTCCATTGCCAGCTACTCCCAGCCCAGCTTCGAGTTGGGCTATGCCCTCAAATTCATGCGAATGCTGGCCCTGGTGCTGACCTTCTTCTTCGACCTTTACGGTTATATCGCCGGCATTGTCATCCTTCTCTTGGCCATCTCCCTCAATAAAACCATCTCGGGTAAGAGTTATCTCTATCCCCTGTTTCCCTTCCACTGGAAGGCCTTCAAAAAGCTGTTCATCCGCAACCGCTTGCGGGGCGGCTACCATCTGTAAGCCGCGCGCCCGTTGCTGGATGAAAAAGCCGCCGCATCTTTCGATGCGGCGGCTTTTTCGGCATTCGTGGCCGTCATTGATTCCCGGCGGCTTTTGTGTACGGGTGCCGCAGCCCGCTCTTTAAGGGCTAAAAGCCACGACTATTTGATGGGCTGCGCGCTTTTTATCCCGCGGCTTTGTCTCCGCCATCCTTCCCCAGCTTTCGGGAAAGCAGGTAGGAATATACGGCCGGAATCAGGACGATGAACAGGACGATGGCCAACCCCACCCAGGGAAGGTTTAGAAAGGCGTTGACCACCAACAGCGCTCCGCCCCCCAGCCAGGTCCAGCCCGCCAGCCGGTGGGTCCGGTTCCAGTTTTCCTCACTGTGCAGCGTCCAGGGAAGGCGGATGCCCATGGTATAATTTTGACGGCATTTGGGCAGGTAGTTGCCCAGCACCATCAGCAGCACCCCCAGCCCCAACGAGATATAAAAACCCATAGAGAAGGGCACGCCCATGGCATAAGTGATGATACCCGTCTGCATGACCACGGAGATCACCGGCACCAGCCAACAGGACAGGCCCCGGAGCGATTTTGCATAGTTCTGCCGCTTGGGGTCGTTTTCCAGTTGGAACCAGACGATCAAATGGATGACCAGCAAAAAGGCAGGAATGGCAAAGAGCGCGAAGGGCTTGGAAGCAAAGCTGTTGGGCATGTTGTTGACGCCAAAATGAATCGCGATCTGCTCAGGAAGCCTTTCATAAAACGCCAGGCCCATTCCAAAGGGCACCAGACAAAGCAAAAGGGAAATGAGAAGCTGCCTATTCATTTTTTTCATGGTGATCGTCTCCTTTAAACTGGCTGAGCCAGAGCATGACCTCCTCAAATACGGAGGTGTTGAGCTGATAGTAGACAAAGTTTTTGTATTTGCTCTCAAAGATGAGCCCCGCCTTTTTGAGTTGGGACAGGTGGTAGGAGATGGTGGCCCCGGTCATCTCAAAATGAGAGGAGATCTCCCCCGCCGCCATCTTTCCCTCCCGAGAAAGCAGCACCAGAATGTCCCGCCGCACCGGGTCGGACAACGCTTTGAATGTCTCGGCAAAACCCATGGATCTACCTCCCCGTAGTATTTAGAAAATTTTCTAAATAGATAATATCATAGGAGTCAACAAAAAGCAAGAGGTATTTAGAAAAATTTCTAAATACCTCTTGCCTATACGATGTTCTTATTCGGGCATCTCGGCTGTGACGACGAATTCCTCCTTTTTGCGGAAGGAAAAGCTGTAAATGATACTGGAAATCAGGGGGCCGGCGATGCAGAAGGCGGACACGATCATCAGCTGCATAAAGGAAAGGGGGATGGTGCGGAAGATAAACTGGCCCCATGGATGATAGATGGACAAAAACACGATGGCCGCGGAAATGAGCACGGCGAAGATGAGCTTCCAGTTGTCAAAGATGTTGATACGAAACAGGCTCTTCTGTTCACTCTTGCACTCAAAGACATGGATGAGCTGGGCCAGCACCAGGGTCAAAAACGCGCCGGTGCGGGCGATGGCCAAGTTTCCAGTCAGGTTAAAGAAGGTGACAAAGCAGCCCAAGGTCGCCAGGGCGATGAGACACCCCCGGAAGATGATGAGCCCCAAAAGCCCGCCAGCAAAGATGCCCTCCCGGGCGGAGCGGGGCTTGCGGCGCATGACGTTCTCCTGGGCCCCCTCCAGGCCCAGAGCGATGGCGGGCAGGCCGTCGGTGACCAGGTTAATAAGCAGGATCTGAATGGGCAGCAGGATGACCGGCATCCCCATGAGCATGCCGATGAACATGGTCAGCACCTCGCCGATGTTGCTGGAGAGCAGATACCGGATAAATTTGCGGATGTTGTCGTAGATGACCCGGCCCTGTTCCACGGCGGCCACCAGGGTGGCGAAGTTGTCGTCCATGAGGATAATGGAGGAGGCCTCCTTGGTCACGTCGGTGCCGTTCATCCCCATGGCCACGCCGATGTCCGCCTCCTTGATGGCCGGGGCGTCGTTGACGCCGTCGCCGGTCATGGCCACCACATGGCCGTTTTTCTTAAGCGCCCGCACGATTCTCAGTTTATGCCCCGGCGTCACCCGGGCAAAGACGCTCACCCGGCCTACAATGCGCTCAAATTCCCGGTCGTCCATCCCGTCGATCTCCGCGCCCGTCATGGCGATGCCGTCCCCCGTGAGGATTTTGAGCTTCCTTGCGATGGCAGAGGCGGTGATGATGTGGTCGCCCGTGATCATCACCGGCCGGATGCCCGCCTGACGGCAGCGAAGGACCGCGTCGTAGGCCTCCTGCCGGGGTGGATCGATCATGCCGGTGAGGCCGCAAAAGACCAAATTCTGCTCCGCGCGGTCGGAGCCCCGGCAGGTCTTGTAAGCAAAGCCCAACACCCGCAGGGCCTGCCGGCCCATCTCCTCATTCTGCCTGAGGAACTCCTGCTTCATGGCGGAAGTCAGCGGCAGGGTCCGTCCGTTGGTGGAGTAGTAGCCGCATTTTTCTAGCACCACGTCGGGGGCTCCCTTGCAAAAGAGCTGGGTATCCCCGCTGCGGCTGGAAACGATCACCGACATACACTTGCGGGTGGAGTCAAAGGGGATTTCGTCGATGCGCCGGTACTCCCGCTCCTCGTCCTCCTTGAAGACCCCCGCCTTGGCCGCCAGGATGAGCAGCGCCGTCTCGGTGGCCTCCCCCGCCGTCTGCCAAACGTCCCGGGAGGGGTTAAAGGATCGGTTCCGGGGCTCTCTCGGGTCGTCGGTGTAAATGGAGGCGTTGTTGCAGCCGACGGCGATGTGCAGGAGCATCTGGACATCGGTCATGGCGGTGACGTTGACCCGCCTTCCTCCCATGAGGAATTCGCCGCCCTTTTCATAGCCGCTGCCGGTGACCTCGATCATCCCCTCGGTGGTGTAGAGGTGGGTGGCGGTCATTTTGTTTTCGGTTAGGGTCCCGGTTTTGTCCGAACAGATGACATCGGCGCAACCCAGGGTCTCCACGGCGTGGAGCTTGCGCACTAAGGCGTTGCGCTTGAGCATCCGTGACACCGAGAGAGCCAGGGCGATGGTGACGATGGCGGGCAGGCCCTCAGGCACGGCCGCTACGGCCAGGGAGATGCCGGTGACAACCATGTCAAAGACCGGCTCCCCCCGCAGGATACCGGTCGCCGCCACCACGGCGCAGATCACCAGACATCCGATGGCGATATATTTACCCATCACATCCAGCTTCTTTTGCAGCGGGGTGGGCTCGGGTTCGATTTCGCTAAGCATGCCGGCGATGTGTCCCATCTCGCTTTGCATGCCGGTGGAGACCACCATCGCACGGCCCCGGCCTTTGGTGATGACGGTGCCCATATAGACCATGTCGCTGCGGTGAAGCTCCGGCGGCAGGGACAGATCGGTACAGGGGATTTTTTCCACCTCCACCGATTCGCCGCTGAGCAAGGATTCGTCGCTGTACAGGGAGCTTGCCTCCAAAATGACCGCGTCGGCGGGCACCCGGTCCCCGGCCTTGAGGAGCACCACGTCGTCCCGCACCACCTGGGAGGCGGGGATCATGACCGGCACGCCGTCGCGCAGCACGGTGGCTCCCGGCGCCGCCATATTTTTGAGCTTATCGAGCGTCTTCTCGGTCCGAAACTCCTGGAAGAAACCGAGGAGCGCGTTTAAGAGCACAATGACAATGATGGTGATGGCCTCGGTCACCTCCCCCATCAGCACCGACAGTACCGTGCTGACAAGCAGAATCATGACCATGACATCCTTAAACTGGGCGGCAAAGATATGGGAGGCCTTGATCTTCTTTCCCCCTGTGAGTACGTTCTCCCCAAACTCCTCCAGGCGGTTTTGGGCCTGTACCTGGGAAAGGCCCGCCGCCGGAAGCATTTCTCCGCCGCTTTCCATTCTTTTTCTCATCTCACGCCGTCCTTTTCTCCGCGCCCGCAGATATTTTTACAGGCGGCGGCCCGCGCGGTGAGCCGTCGTCCGGAGTCTCCCCCATAGGGCTTTGAGCATTTACTGCCAGTCCCATTTTATTCGCCCCGCCGGACAAATATGTCCGCTTTGTCCGCGCCCCTTTGGAAACTCCTTGCGCGGGGCGGACAAACAGGATAAAATAAGAAGCAGAATAATGATTCCGCCGGGAAACCGCTTGGGACAGATTGTCTTTTAGAAAGGAGACGCTCCTTGCGCATTTTACATACATCAGATCTTCACATCGGAAAAAACCTCAACGATTTTAACCTCTTGGAGGACCAGTCCTATATCCTCGGGCGCATCTGCGATATCGCCGTGCGGGAAAAGGTGGACGCCGTCGTTATCGCGGGGGACCTCTACGACCGTTCCATCCCACCCAGCGAGGCGGTGGTGCTGCTGGACGATTTTCTCAGCACCCTGACCATGCAGCTGCACCTGCCCGTCATCGCCATCTCCGGCAACCACGATGGGGGCAAGCGCCTGGCCTTCGCCAGCCGCCTCTACGAGTCCCAGGGGCTCTATATGGAGTCCATCTTTTCCTCCAAAATCCGCCAAATCACCTTGCCCGACGCCTATGGGGAGGTCCATTTCTGGCTCATTCCCTACGCCGATCTGCCCACCATGCGCGGCGTGCTGACGGGCGCCGCCCAGATGGAGCCCCCCGACACCCTCAGCGGGGCCTATGGAAAGCTGTTTGAGCTCAACCGGGACCGGGTGGATTTTTCCGCCCGCAACGTGCTGGTGGGGCACAGCTTCTTCGCCCGCATCACAAACGGCAGCGCCGAGCCCGACGCCCTCATCTTCAGCGAAAGCGAGGTGAGCGTGGGCGGCACCGACATCGTGGACGCTACGGTGTTCGACGGTTTTGACTATGTAGCCCTGGGCCACCTCCACGCCCCCCAAAAGGCGGGGCTTGACACCGTGCGCTACTCCGGCTCCCCCCTCAAATACTCCATCAGCGAGGCGGACCGGGACAAGGCGGTGGTTATCGTCGACTTGGGGCCCAAGGGGCAGGTCAGTTCCCATCCGGTCCCCCTGGCCCCTCTGCGGGACCTGCGGATCCTCACTGGGTATTTGGGGGAACTCACTGATCGGGATAACTTGCCGATACAGAATTTTGACGACTATGTCTTTGTCAACCTCTTAGACGAAGGCTTTGTCCTCGACGCCATGAATAAGTTGCGGGTCATCTACCCCAATGTGCTGGGCATCCGCATGGTGGCCCAGGACGAGGAAGTCCTGTTGCACCCGGTGTCCACCGCCCACATCTCAAAAAAGAGCATGGAGGACCTGTTTACCGAATTCTACGAGGCCGCCCGGGGGGAGAGTCTGGGGGAGGAACAGGCCCAGATCATGGAGGACGTCTTTACCTATGTCCGCCGCCAGGAGGAAGGGGGCGCGGGAGCATGAGGCCGCAACTGCTTATCATGAACGCCTTCGGCCCCTATGCGGGGGAGACCGTTTTGGACTTTACCACCCTGGGCAACACCCGCCTCTTTCTCATCACCGGGCCCACAGGGGCGGGCAAAACCAGTATCTTTGACGCCATCGCCTTCGCCCTCTACGGCAAAGCCAGCTCCTTAAGCCGGGAGAGCGAAAACTTTAAAAGCCAGCACGCGGACGACAGCACCTTGTGCTTTGTCAAATTTACCTTCACCGTCCGGGACAAGCGCTATGAAATCGAGCGCTATCCCAAACAGATGCGGCTGGGACGGGACAAAAAAAGCCTCAAGCCCTTCCCCGCCAAGGCCGCCATGACTTTAGACGACGGTACCGTCATCTCGGGCATCGACCCAGTGGGCGCCAAGGTCCAGGAACTATTAGGGCTCGACTACAAGCAGTTTCGGCAGATCGTCATGCTGCCCCAGGGAGAATTTCAGGAACTGCTGGAAGCGGAGAGCGCTAAAAAGCAGGACATCTTCCGCCGGATTTTCGACACCCGCATCTACGACCAGGTGACCCGGCGGTTGGGGCAGATCTGCTCGGACATTGAGGGCGAGCTCTCCGAGCACAAGACCCGGGTCCAGCTCTCTCTCGGGCAGATCGAAACGGAAGACGCCGCCCTTCTGGAGCTCATCCGCGCCCCCTATCCCGATCTTTCCCTCATCACCCAGCGCCTGCGCGGGTGTATCAAGGAGGACGCCAAGCACAGCGCGGCGCTCCAAAAGCAGTTGGAAGGACTGCGCACAAAGCGCCAGGCCATCCACCCCGAGGCCGCCCAAAAGCACAACGAGGCCCTGCTCAAGCTGGAAGCGGTCACCGAGCAGCTCACAGCCCTCGAAAAGGAGCGCCCGGTCATGGAGGCCATGGAGGCGGAGCTCACAAAAATCCGGGCCGCGGCGGAGCTCTCCGCCTCCCAGGCCCTGCTTTCGGAGAAGGAGACCCAGCAAAAAAACCTGAGCGCCTCTTTGGAAAAAGGAAAAGCGTCCCTTTCCACCCTCCTGCCAGCGCTTCAAAAACTGGGGGAAGACTATGCCGGCCTGCCCGCCCTTTCCGCGCGGCGGGACGCGCTGGCCCGTCGTCAGCTGCAACTCGACGACGCCTGCAAAAAGCTGCGGCTCCTCGAAGAAAGCCGGTCGAAGCTCACGCTGGGACGGCAGACGCTCCAAAAGCTGGACAACAATCTCTCCCTCCTCACCCTGGTAGAAGAATATCACGGCCTTTGGGAGGAGCAGCGCGCCGCCAAGGAGCTGCTGCAAAAGGCTGGGGAACTGGAAAGCGTCTTGGGGGAATACCGGTTAAAAAAAGAGCGGCATTTGCAGGTCTATGAGGAATATCTGCGCGCCTACCAGAGCTTTCTCGACGACCAGGCCGCGTTGCTCGCCCGGCAGCTGCAAGCGGGCGCCCCCTGTCCCGTCTGCGGCTCCCTCACCCACCCAAGCCCCGCCGGGCGCGGCGAGAATCTGGTCACCCAGGCCCAAGTGAACGAACTGCGCCGGCGGGAAAACGTCTGCGTCAAGGAGCTGGGGGACATCCAGGTCCGGGGAAAGACCCTGCTGGCCGCCGTGGGCGATGGGAATGAAGCTCCCCTCAGTTTCACCGGGCTGCTGACCGACCCGGCGCCCCTTGTCAGCTTCAAGGAAGAGCACCGCCGGCGTCTGGAAGAGATGGAAGCAAAGGCCCAGGCCCTGCTTGCGCAGACCGGGCGCACCCGGGACCAGCTGCTCTCCTCCCCCAGTACCAGCAGCGGGACCGCGACAAAGCAGGCGGCGGCCTCCCTCCAGGAGCGGCGGCTCAAGGCTGCCTCCGCGGTGGAGGGCCTCGCCCAGTCCATTGATCAGCTCGTTTCCGGGCTGGAGGAAGGTCTCACCCTCCCCGCAGCCCAGGCCGAAAACCAAAGGACAGCCGAGGCTTGCGGAAAGCTGGACTGGGAGATCGCCCGGATCCAAAAGGAATATCTGGACTGTAAATCGAGGAAGGACAAGCTGGAAGGAGACATACGCACCCTTTCCTACCAGTTAGAAGACGCCAAAAAGAGCCTGGCCCTCTTGCGGGAGCAGTTTGACGCGGCGGTACGGGAGAGCGTCCTTGGCTCCCCGGCGGCCTTGGAGGAATACGCGCCCCGCAAGGTGATGATTCCCGCTATGGAGCAGTCCCTGGAAAAATTCCGCAGTCAGTCGCAGATGCTCAGCTACGAGCAAAAGTCTCTCGTGGAACAGACCGGCGGCCGTGCAGCCATCGACCTGGACGCCATGCAGCGGCAGATCGATGAGCTCGACAGGAACATCGAGGAAATCGAGGGGCAGTACACCCCGCTTTATGCCCGCGCCCTCAACAACCGCAAACAGCTGGAAATCCTACGCGGCGTGGGCCGTCAGATGGACGTCCTCTATGAGCGCTACCGGGTGGTGGGCGACCTCTACAAAGTGGCAAACGGGGGCAACACCAAGAATATTAACTTTGAGCGCTACGTCCTCGCCGCCTATTTTGACGACATCATCAAAGCCGCCAACGCCCGCCTCATCGTCATGACCAATTCACGCTTTATGCTGAGACGCCGCGATGAAAAGGAAAAATACAACCGCGCCTCCGGTTTAGACTTAGAAATCTGGGACAGCTACACCGGCAAACACCGCCATGTCAACACCCTCTCGGGTGGGGAGCGGTTTAAGGCCTCCCTGGCGCTGGCGCTGGGCCTTGCCGACATCATCCAGATGCATTCGGGAGGCATCACCATCGAAACCATGTTCATTGATGAGGGCTTCGGCACCCTGGACAGCCAGTCGTTAGACAGTGCCATCGGCGCACTGATGAGCTTACAGCAGGACGGTCGGATGGTGGGCATCATCTCCCACGTGGCGGAATTATCCGAGCGCATCTCCTCCAAACTGGTGGTCACGCCTACCAAATCGGGAAGCAGCGCCCGATTTATCTGCTGATTTTTGGCAAAAAAATAATTGACTTCGCTCCAAGAAAATGCTATAATAGCTCTTGCTGAATGCGAGCGTGCTGGAATCGGCAGACAGGCACGTTTGAGGGGCGTGTGTCTTATGGCGTGTGGGTTCAAGTCCCATCGCTCGCACCAGAAAAGGAACCTGTTTTCGACTACGGTCAGAAACAGGTTCCTTTTTCTTTTGCGGTTAGCCCAAACACGGCACATAAGCAATTCTTTCCATAAGAAAGTCTTAAGAAATCTCTAAACAATATGTAAAACATTTTCCCCTAAAATCGTGGTTTAATAGAGATAGGAAAAACAAGGGGGAAGACCGATGAAAAAGCAAGAGGATAGACGTCAACTACAAAAAGACCGCGTCATTTTTTTGTGTATCCTAGCCCTTTTTCTCTGCGGCGGGCTTCTCATCGGCGCCCGGTATTTTTACCCCGACGCCTTTGCCGCCCTCAAGGAGGAAAGCCAGGCTCAGCCAAGTTCCTCTTCCCCCACTCATTCCGACCGCATTTATCTGGGCGATTGGAGTGCTCAGAATCCGGAAAGCGGTATCAGCGTGTGATGTGAATCAGCAGGGGCGGAAGGATCATTCCTTCCGCCCCTTTTTGTTTGACACGCCGCAATTGCCATGTTACAATGCTGTTTCCTATCGTCGTTATGAAAGGAGACGCCTATGGACATTTCAATCGATACATGGATGGAAGCGCTCAAGCTAAAGTTGTGCTCCGCCTTTGGGGAGCGCCTCATCTTTCTGGGGCTGCAGGGCAGCTGCCAGCGTGGGGAGGCCACCTCTGCAAGCGACATCGACGTGGTTCTCATTTTGGACGAGCTTTCCACTGCGGATTTGATGCGTTACCGGCAGCTATTAAAAACCATGCCCCATGCCGAGCGGGCCTGCGGCTTTGTCAGCGGCCGGGATGAACTCGCCCGCTGGCCCCGAGCCGATCTCTTTCAGTTTGTCTTGGACACCCGCCCCCTCCTCGGCTCTCTGGAGGAAATCACCGGGCCGGTGGACCGCGACGCTGCTGAAGCTCTCCAAACGGGGGCGGCTAATCTCTACCACGGCGCCTGCCACAGCTACCTTTTCGATGAAAACCCGGCCGACGCCCTTCCCGCCCTATACAAAGGGACTTTCTTTTTGCTCCAGGCCGCTCATTTTCTCTTAACCGGCGTCTATACCCGCAGCAAGGCGGAGCTTCTCCCCCTTCTCACCGGGGAGAACCGGGAAATTCTGCAAATGTGCATGGAGCGGGACACCTTGGCCCATACCGCCGGGGTGGAGTTGGAGGCCGCTTTTGGGAAGCTCATCGCCTGGTCCTCCCGGATGATGGCATTATCCTGCGAAAAGCGGTAGCTTTTCCATCACTGTCCCTTTCCATTGCCGGCGGGCACTGCATACTCCCCATCGGGAACCCCTGCATTTTTCTCCCGCATAAAAAACAAACCCAGCCGTTTTCACGGCTGGGTTTATTTTTTCCACCTTTTATTTTTCCGTATTCTCTGTATCTTCGTCCAGCGTCTGTCCGATCGTTTCGTTATAAATCTGACGCCCCTGGTCCGTCAGCAGGGGGTAGATGAGACTCCACAGGCATTCCCGTCGGTCGTGGCGCTGGAACACATGGCCGTAAATTACCATCATCAACGCCTGCACCAGATGATAGCCCTGGCGAGGAAATTGGTCCTCCTCCAAAAGTCCCCGCTCCCGCAAAAGGACAAAGGAGTCCTCCAGCGCCGCATAGAGCTCCTCCACAATGGCGCACTGCATTTGGTAGATCTTTGGAAACTGCTGGGCCAACAAGTCGTAGTGGCGGAAATAGTAAATGTTCCTCTTTTGATGGCGGAGGATTCTCCGAAACAGGGCGTCCATCTCTTCTAAGGACACGGGAGGCAGAAATTTTTCATGCAGCTTGTGCTGCTCCAATATAACCGCTTCCACCAGGTCCTCTTTTTTCTTATAGTAGTAGGTCAAATTGCCCACGCTCATCTCCAGCGCGTCGGCAATACAGCGCATTGAAACCTGCTCATAGCCCCGCTCATTAAAGAGACGGCGCGCCATCTCCAAGATTTCTAATTTCCGATCTTGTCTCATCTGACCCCTCTTTTCTACGATTTGACATTTTAGCACAGATGTACTAAAATGTCAACGGAGCAAATTATTGCCAAAGACCCATTAGAAAAGAGATGTCACATGGAAAACAAAAACCTCAGTGTGGAAGAAAATCCACTAGCTACCCAAAGCATTGGAAAGCTGCTCACCAAATTTGCCATTCCCTCCATCATCAGCTTTTTAGTGTCCTCCCTTTATAATATCGTCGACCAGATCTTTATCGGACAGGGCGTCGGTATGTTGGGAAACGCCGCCACCAATGTGGCCTTCCCTTTATCCACCATCTGCTCTGCCTTGGCGCTTTTGCTGGGCGTGGGATGCGCTTCCAACTTTAACCTGAGCCAGGGCGCGGGCAACCGGAACCGGGCCGCCTACATCGCCGGCAACGGCATTATCTCCATGGCTATTTCCGGCGTCACACTCTCCCTGATCGTCCTGGTCTTTTTGAAGCCCCTCATGCTGGCCTTCGGCTCCACCGAGGATGTCCTCTCTTACGCGCTGACCTATACGGGCATCACCGCCTTCGGGCTGCCGCTTGTCATCTTCTCCACCGGGTGCAGCCAACTGATCCGCTCCGACGGCAGCCCCACCTACTCCATGATCTGCGTCACTTCCGGCGCCATCCTCAATACCATCCTCGACCCCCTTTTCATCTTCGGCTTCGATATGGGCATCGCTGGCGCGGCCTATGCCACCGTCCTGGGACAGCTCCTTTCGGCGGTGCTGGTGCTTCTCTATCTCCCCCGGTTTAAGACCATCCGCCTCACCCGGGAGCATCTGCGGCCCCGGGCGATGTATATCAAATCCATCGTCTCCCTGGGCGCCGCCGCCTGCTTTAACCAGCTTGCCATGACAGTGGTACAAATCGCCCTCAACAACACCCTGACCCACTACGGCGCTATGTCCATCTACGGCAAGGAAATCCCGCTGGCCTGCGTGGGGGTCATCTCAAAGGTGAACATCGTCTATATGGGCTTTGCCATCGGTGTGGCCCAGGGGTGCCAACCCATTGTAGGTTTTAACTACGGCGCCAAAAACTATCAGCGGGTCAAGCGCACCTATCTCACCGGCGCGGTGGTGATTACCGCCATCTCGATTCTCGCGTTTTTGGCCTTTCAAATCTTCCCGCGCCAGATCGTCAGTATCTTCGGCCAGGGCAGCGATACCTATTTCCGCTTTGCCGAGCGGTATTTCCGCATCTATATGCTCATGACCTTTGTCAACGGCATCCAGCCGCTGACCTCCAATTTCTTCACCTCCATTGGTAAGGCGCGCCGCGGCATTCTCATGTCCATGACCCGGCAGATTCTTTTCCTTCTGCCGCTCATCCTGCTCTTCCCCCTCTTCTTCGGCATCGACGGCGTCATGTACGCCGGCCCCATTGCCGACGCCGCAGCTTTCCTCTTAGCCGTTATCTTCATCATCCGGGAATTTCACATCATGGATCGCCTCTCCGCCCCGCCCGCTTCCCAGGAACCGGCCTCGTCGGAGACTTAAACGTATACGCTAATAAAGGAGGATCGCCCTATGCGCGTACTGCTCATCAACGGAAGCCCTCACCCCCATGGCTGCACCTACACGGCCCTTTGTGAGGTGGCCAAAGCCCTGGAAGAAAACGGGGTGGACGCCCAGATCATTTCGATCGGGACAAAGCCCATCCGGGGATGCATCGACTGCAAAAAGTGCAAGGAAACCGGCTGGTGCGTCTTTGACGACGACCCTGTCAATACCGTCATCGGCGAGCTGCGGCAGGCAGACGGGGTGGTCATCGGCTCACCGGTCTATTACGCTTCCGCCAACGGTTCCCTCATCTCCCTTCTCGACCGGGTCTTCTACGCGGCGGGCCGGGACTTCTGCTACAAGCCGGGCGCCGCCGTCATCAGCGCCCGCCGGGCGGGCACCACCGCCACCTTCGACGAACTCAACAAATACTTTGCCATCTCTCAGATGCCCATCGTCTCCTCCCAGTACTGGAACATGGTCCACGGCAACACCCCCGACGAAGTACGTCAAGACCTGGAAGGCATGCAGATCATGCGCACCCTGGGGAAAAACATGGCCTGGCTCCTCCACAGTATCGAAGCGGGACGCCAGAGCGGCGTTACCCCACCCCCGCCGGAGGGGAAAATCGCCACCAATTTTATCCGATAAAAACGCGCAAAAAAGAGCTCCTTCCAGTGAAGGGGCTCTTTTTTTGTTCAACGAGCGAGGCCGCGGCAATCCCGCCGCGGCCTCCAGCCTTCTTATTTCTTTCCTCTCCTATGAAACACCAGACAAGCGGACGCTGCCAAGATGAGCAGCGCGACCGCGATCTGAGAGTTGTCCCCTGATTGCGGGTTAGCTTTTCCCGTAGTGCCGCTCTCCTGACCGCCGGAAAGGTCGGGCCAGGTAAAGCCGCTGTGGTTGCCGCCGCCGATGGACGGCTTGGACGGTTTTTCCGGCGGCTGTGTGCCGCCGCCCAGTTTCGGTATCACATACTCGATGGACAAAACCAGCGGCGTCTCCCCCGCCTTAGAAAGGGTGATTTCCCCGGTGATCTTGCCGTCCTTTTGCCCGGTGGCCGGTTGGAGGGACATGGGGTCACTCCAAGCAGCCGTGATCTCGTCGTTTTCGATGGCGCCCTGAACGAGCGCCATGAGCGCGTCGGCCGTGGTGTCGTTGCTGGGCTGATAGCCATCGATTGCCTGACGGGCCGCGTCATAGGCTTCCTGCAGGGTCTGCTTTTGGGCCGCGAGACGAACCGTATAGGTCTTCGTTGACCGTCCGTCGCCGGAGGTGACCGTGATGGCGACTTCTCCCGGCAGGGCGGTTATAGGACCGCTTACCACAACCTTGGCGTCGTTGTCGGCGGCGGTAGCCGTGATGGCGGGAATGGTGGCCCCTCTGGGTACAATGACATCGAAGCTGTCCGCGGAGGCGTCAAAGCCCTCCAGGGGCTTGCCGTCCACCAGGATGGCGCTGAGCTTCGGGTCGGCATAACCCCGGATATACTTGGCAAACTCCCCGGCAATGATGCCATAGGCCGTGTCATGGGGATGCAGGCCGTCGGGGAACCAGTCGGGGTGTCCGGTGGTAAACGCGTTCATGTCAATCAGTTCAATCCCCTGCTCTTTGGCGATCTCCCGCAGGGTGGGGATGATGTAATTGACCAGGTTTTCCTGCCGCCCCTCGGTCTGGTAACTGACCATGGGCAGCACCATGAAGATTTTTGGGCTATTGGGCAGCGCTTTGTATTCCTCAATGAGGGTGTTGTAATCCAGGCGGAAGAGGCTGTTGGAACCCTGGGGATCGCTGGGATTCCACACAAAGTCGTTAAGGGCATCGTTGGTGCCGATCATGATGATGGCAATATCGGGTGCAAAGTCCTTGCCTTCCCGATAACGGGCGGTCGTCCAGTAAGGGAATCCTTTATCTTTGGTGACATTGGAACCGCTGACGCCGGCGTTCTTGACCTGATAGCCGTCGCCCAAAATCTTTTGGAGCTGGGCGGGGTAGGAATAGGCCCCTTCGTTGGAGGAGCCAACGCCCTGGGTAATGGAATCGCCCACGCAGGTGATACGCAGCGGGCGGGTCAGCTTTTCCACCTGGGCCACCGCATTCGCCAACTTGTCCCGGCCCACCACCAGCATCTTTTGCAGGGTGGTGAGCCCGTCATAGTCGGCCTTGAGCGCTGTCACGGCGTCCTTGTCCGCCGCTGTCAGCGGCTCGGGGAGCGCCCCAATCCGCTGGGAAATGGCTTGGGCCTTGTCCCGGTCCGCCTGGGAAATGGCGGCCTCGGAATAGACGGTGACGGTGTAGAGCGCTTCATCGCCGTTGGCCGCCGTCACAGTATAGGTGACAGGGCTCGAAAAGTCCTGCGCACTGCCTGAAGCTTTATCGACCGTAGCCGCCGCCGGAATGGTGAAGGTGGGCGCCAGGTTCTTAACATCGGAGGACGCCGGAACAATATAGTAGAAGTTATTGCCGTCCATCATTTCCTGGATGTGGGGCTCCAAGGTAAAATCGGTCAGCGCATTGTTGGAAGAACCGGTGCGCAGATAAACGTTTTGGAACCGCACCATGGCGTTGCACCCCATAATGCCCACCCGGCCCCCGGTGTACGGGTTGGCGGTGTTGATATCAGGAATTTGATCAAAGATCACTTGGTTATCAAAATACATGGTAGCTTTGCCGTCTGCCATGCTCAACTTCATGGGGTAGTTTTTTCCCCTTACGGGTGTAAAGCCCGCCTCCGCAAAGGATTTTGACGCGATCAGCGACATGCCGTAGGAGGGGAACCGGAAGAATTTAAAGCACTGGGCGTCAATGTCGCAATTGACCACATAGCTGCCGTCTACCGCCACATTGGAGCCCTGGGCATGGAAGACAAGCCCCAGCGCCGTTCCGCTTTCCACCGTCACATCCGCTTGCAGGGTAAAGTCGCCGCTGACCGACTCCGCCGCGGTGTAGAAGCCGTCCCCGGTGAGGGTCGAGCCTTGGATCCCGTTGTCCAGGATATGCCAGGTGCTGTTGACCGCTTCCCAACCGGTGAGGTTCGAGTTAAACTGTTCTATTGTGGTATCGGTAAACTGGATATTTTCAAACGTCGCCTCGGTGCCAATGCTGGTAAAGCCGAGATAGCCGCCCTGATAGCGGGGATAACTTTTCGTCGTCACCGGATTTTCCATGTCGTTGACATAGAAGGAGAGATTGCCATCCCCATCCGCCACCAGTTTCAGGTGGTTCTTTCCCTGGAAGGTAAAGTTATTGATGGGGAGGTTGATGAGCAGCCCCTCCGCCTCCTGGTAATCGGAGAGGTTAAACGCCCACAAGCCCTGCTGGCGCACCTTCATACAGCACCACTGATTGCCCGGATTGTCCCGGTTCTTCACACCGAAAAGAAGGCCCGCTTCCCCGGCGGAACTTGGAACCGTCATGTCCGCCTCAAAGACGAAGGCTTTGGCATAGGTCTCGGAAACGACCACATTGTCGCCACCGGTGCTCCCTAGGGTAATAGCGCTTCCCGATTCGGTAAAGCTGCCGCCTTTATACGCGCCCAGTACGCTCTGCGTGGGCGGGGTGTTGTCCACAAAGGAAACATTGGTAAATTCCGCCGCCGCGTTCCATGTGGTAAAGCCCACATAGCCTCCCTGATATTTGGGATAACTTTTGACGGTAACCGGCGTATCCATATCGGAGACATAGAAGGAAAGGTTCCCCTCCATGTCCGCCACCAGCTTTAAGTGGACGGTTTCGCCGCTCAAGGTGAATTTGGGGATGGGCATATTGATGAGCAGGCCGTCGTTTTGGGTATAATCGGAGAGATTAAACGCCCACAGGCCCGCCTTGCGCACCTTCATGCAGCACCACTGATTGCCTGGGTTGTCCCGGTTTTCCACACCGAAAAGAAGGCCTGCCTCGCCGCCTTCCACGCCATCGGTGACTTTCATGTCCGCTTCAAAGACAAAGGCCTTGGCGGAAGTGTCGGAAACAACCACATTGTTGCTGCCACCGGTATTTCCCAGGGAGACCACATCCCCCTGCTCAGTAAAACTGCCGCCCTTCCAATTGGATAGGCTGCTGCCGGCGCCGCTCGCTGTCAGCGCGCCCATGGGAAGGGCGCTCATTAGCGCAAAAATTAGCGCAAAAGCCAAGAGGCCCCATCTTCTCCCCAGGCCCTGGCCCGACTTCTTCCTTCTTCTTCTCAATTTTTCTCCTCCTTTTCAGTGGAATCAAAACGATTTTTTCCATTATACCATCGCTCATCCTTTTTCACAACATCTTATCTTCCCACAAAAGTTGTCCGTATCACTTTGGTAGCGTTTCAAAAAACTTCCACAAAAAGCTGATAACTCTCCAATATAAATGTAACAATTAGGTATTTCTAACAATTTTACCCTGAGCATATCTCACTCTATCCCTATGGCAAAGAAAGATAAGATTAAATGTAAGGACTTCCAAACAAATTCGTCTGGCAATCCTGCCTGGAAGAGATGGCTAAAAATCTCTGTTTTTACCAAGGTTTTTTACTGATTTAAGAAAACGATTTTTTGTTGGATTAACTGCTGGTTAACTTTTCTTCCAATTGTTTCTCACAACTCCATTGCGCTTGGCGACATCCGCCTTTATAATAGGGCCAAGAGGTGAACGATATGAAAGAGCTCTCCATCGGCAATAAGATATCGATGCGGCGCAAGACCATGGGACTGACCCAGGAGGAGCTGGCGTCGTATCTGGGGGTATCCAAACCCGCGGTCTCCAAGTGGGAGTCCGGCCAAAGCTATCCGGATATCACCCTGCTCCCGGTGCTGGCCGCTTATTTTAATTGCAGCGTGGATGATCTGCTGGGCTATGAACCCCAACTACCCAAGGAGCGTATCCGGCAGATTTATCTCCGCTTTTGCGAGGAGGTCTCCCCTGCGACCTTTCCCCAGCTCCATGCGGAGTGTGGGGAGCTGTGCAAGAAATATTATTCCTGCTGGCAGCTCCTCTTTACCATGGGGCAATGGCTTCTGAACCACGCCAATCTGGCGCCACCCAACGAGGCGCCCAAAATCATGGAGGAGGCGCTCCATCTCTTTGCGCGGGTGGGGAGCGCCGGGGAGGACCCGGTGCTGGCCCGGCAGGCCATCATTATGCGGGCCTGCTGCCACCTGGGGCTGGGCCAACCGCTGGAAACCATTGAGCTGCTCGACGGGATGGAGGAAAGCCCCAGGTGTCCGGAAGTGGTCCTCGCCCAGGCCCATCAAATGCGGGGAGATGAGGAAAAGGCCCAGGAGATTTTGCAGGTCTCCCTCTATAACTGTCTGGTGGAGCTCTACAATATCTTCCCGAACCTCGCGTATCTCTATGTGGGGAACCCGGAGAAACTAAAAGCCTGCGTCCAGCGGGCCAACGCTGTTTCTGCGGCCTTTTCCTTTGGTGAACTTCATCCCATCCTTCAAATTTCCTTTGCCTATTCCGCCGCCACGGCCTACGCCATGAGCGGGCTAAAAGAGGAAGCGCTTACCATGCTCGAGGAGTATGCCCACCTCATCCTCTCCCAAAAAACCTATCCTTTGCAACTTAAGGGCGACGCTTTTTTTGACAAGCTGGACCGATATTTCTCCTCCCTAGAGTTGGGGACCGCCCTGCCCCGCAGTGAAGACGCCATCCTGGAAAGCTTCAAAGGCGCTCTGGAGGGTAACCCCGCTTTCGTTTCTCTCACAGAGGAGCCACGCTTCCAAGCGGTCTGCCGGGGGCTTGCCCATCTGTCCGTCTCCCCCAGCCCCAAGGCATCGCCATTACATTAGCAGCCGCTCCCCATTTTGGCGGCCAACTGATGGTCCACCCCACGGCTATCCCCGCCGCCCGGCATGGTGCGGCGTTATTTCCCGCTTTTCGCGGCAATAGGAGGCAACTATGGAAAATCTGATGCAGTACATTCCTCTGCTTATCCCCGTCATCGCGCTGGAATTCATCCTCATGGTGACAGCCCTCGTCCACGTGCTGCGCCATCCCCAGTACCGCTTCGGCAACCGGGTGTTCTGGGTGATCGTAGTCTTATTTGTCCAGATCATTGGGCCGGTGGTCTACTTTGTCGCAGGCAGGGGGGAGCAGTGATGGATATTCTTTCTCTCTCCCACATCTCCAAGCGCTTCGGGCGCCTGCCGGTCATCAAGGACCTGAGCTTCTCGGTCCCCGAGCACAGTGTATTTGGCTTTATCGGAAAAAATGGCTCCGGCAAAACCACTACCATGAAGATGATTCTGGGCTTTTTGTCCATGGATGGCGGCGAAATTAAAGTCTGCGGAGAAAAGGTCGTCTACGGCAGCTCCAAGACCAACCGCTTCATCGGTTACCTGCCCGATGTGCCCCAGTTTTACCCCTATATGACCCCCAAAGAGTACTTGGCGCTGTGCGGCAAGGTAGCGGGCCTCTCCGCCGAGCGCACCGCCAAACGTTCCCAAGAACTGCTGACGCTGGTGGGTCTCGACGGCATCGACCGGAGAATCCGGGGCTTTTCCCGGGGAATGAACCAGCGCCTGGGCATCGCCCAGGCCCTCCTCTCTGAGCCGAAGCTCCTCATCTGCGACGAGCCCACCTCGGCGCTGGACCCCATCGGACGTAAGGAGATTCTCGACATCCTGGCCGTCGCCAAAACCTCCACCACCATCCTGTTTTCCACCCACATTCTCTCCGATGTGGAAAGAGTTTGCGACAATATCGGCGTCTTGGATGAGGGCGTCCTCAAATTGGAGGGGAACCTAAACGATATCAAAAACTCCTATCGCCAGGATACGGCGCTCATCTCCCTGGCGGACCCGGGGCGCAATCAGGAACTGATGGAGGGTCTTTCCCAGCTTTCCATCATCAAAGGATGCACGGAAAAGGAGCGGGACGTCGTCGTCCGATTCACCGGCACCGAAGCGGCCCGACGCCAAATATTGGAGCTGCTCCTCAGCCGTAACCTGCCCCTTGTCCGGTTTGAGTTATTGGAGCCCACGCTGGAAAATCTGTTCTTGGAGGTGGTACAATGAACCGTTTTCTCGCCTTTACAAAAAAGGAATGGATGGAGCAAATCCGCACCTTCAAGACGCTTATTGTCTTTCTCATCCTGCTGCTCTTCGGGCTGACAAGCCCACTGCTCGCTAAGCTCACCCCGGAGATGCTCAAACTCTTCCCCATTGAGGGGCTCAATCTGGCCATCCCTGAGCCCACCTGGATGGACGCCTACGCCCAGTTTTTCAAAAACATGACCCAGATGGGCGTCATCGTCCTGCTGCTGGTCTTTAACGGCCTACTCTCCCAGGAGCTTTCCAAGGGCACCCTCATCAATATGCTCTCCAAGGGCCTGCCCCGCTCCACCGTCATCCTCTCCAAATTTACCGCCGCTTCGATCCTGTGGACCCTCAGCTATGCCGTATCTGCCCTGGCCAATTACGGCTATGCGGTCTTCCTTTTCGGCAACCCCTTCCCACCCCATCTTTTCTTCGCCTGTTTGAGCCTGTGGTTATTGGGCGAACTGATCATCGCCCTCCTTTTGTTCGCCACCACCTTGGTCAGCGGCAATTACGGTGGGCTCCTCCTCACCGGCGGCGTCCTCTGTCTCTTGCTCCTCATCAGCATTCTGCCTCAGTCCGCCCCTTTTAACCCCATCACCCTGGGATCGGGCAACATGGGGCTTTTAACGGGAGATACGGCTCTTGGGGATATGGCGTCGGCCTGTATTGTCACCGTCGTCCTCATTGTCCTGTGTCTCGCAGGGGCCATCCTCCGCTTTCGCAAAAAACAGCTGTAGCCGGCATAGACAAGGCCCGGAAAGAAATATCTTTCCGGGCCTTGTCCTGATATGAAGAGAAGAAATATGAAGTAAGCGGTTAGAAGAGAAGCGCCAGCAGTCCCAGCGCGCACAGGACCTGACAGCATCCCACCAGTCCCCCGTATAACATGGCCTTGGGTCCCTCGCTGACGAGGGTTTTGAACTTCACCCGCATGCCGATGGCGGCCAGCGCGATGATTTCAAACTGATTGCTGACAAAATGGGCCCCCTCCGACACAACGCCGGGAATAAGTTGGAGGCTGCCGATGATGCTCAGGAGAAAAAAGCCGATGATAAACCAGGGAATGCCCGTTTTGACCTTGCTTCGATCCTCTGCCGCCTCCGGGCGCTGCCAGAATTTTCCCTCCTCCTCGGTGTTGACCCGGGAGAAGGCAAGGGCCACCAGCACCAGGAAGATGATGCGGATGATCTTAAAGAGGGTGGCAATCTGCACCACCTCGTCGTTTACAAATTTGGCGGAGGCCACCACCTGGCCGATGGACTGGAGGGTGCCGCCGATCATGGCGGAGGTGTGGAGGGTCTCATGGCCGTAGAGGAAGCTGGTGATGACCGGGAGGGCCACCATCAGGATGGTGCCGGTGACGTTGACAATGGTGATGGAGAGACCCTTGTCCTTGGATTCAGCGCCCACCACCGGCGCCACCGAACCGATGGCGGAGGAGCCGCACACCGCGTTGCCCGCGCACATGAGGAGGGAAAACTTCCGGGTGAAGCCCAGTCTCCGTCCGATCAGATAGGCGGCGGAAATGGTTACCGTCATTTGAAGCAGGATAAAGCCCACGCCCGAAAAACCCACCGCGATCATATCGCTCAAAGAGAGGGTAGCGCCCATGAGCACAATGGAGTATTCTAATAGGCGGCTTTCGGAAAACTTGGTCCCTTTTTCAAAGACCGGCCGGTCAAGAAAGGTGTTCCCCGCCACAATGCCCAAGAAGATGGCGAAGGTGGCGGCCCCTACCACCGGAAAAAAGCTGCCTGCCACCTTCGCAATGAGCGCGATACACAGACAGACCACAAAGCCCGGAAGAAGTTCGGTCACCTTTTTCAGTTGCTGCTGCAAATTGCTTTCATCCTTTCTACCGCCCCCGGCAGCGGTGTCATCTTGCACCATGCGGGGAGCGCCGCCAATCCCCCGGCTCCAAGTCCGGTCCCTTCTGGCGATATTTTTTATTGCCGATTAATAAAAAACTGATGCGCTGGGCATCCGCGCTTGCCGGCGCTCTACCCTCAATGCGCTAAAAACAGCCTTCGCTTCGCTGCGGCTATTTTTCGTTACCGGTTGATTTTACCACAAATTTCTTATAAGATAAAATTATATATTATTATGAATCTATAAGAAAAGCTAATTGGTGAATGTTATGATCGATCTTCGACTGGAAACCTTTCTCGACCTGTGTGAGACACGCAGCTATACCCGCACTGCCAAACACCTCCATATCACCCAGCCCGCCGTCAGCCAGCACATCAAATTTTTAGAAAACCAATACGGAGCCCGCCTCTTTTCCTACCGCGCCAAGGTGCTCTCCCTCACCGAAAAGGGACGCCTTCTTGAACAGTACGCCCTGGCTCTGCGCGCCAACAGCCAGCGAATGCACGAGGTCATGCGCGCCCCTTCCCTCGCCGACCGGCGGCTCCATTTCGGCGCGACACTGACGGTGGGCGAATATGTGATGCCCTCCATCCTCTGCCGCTGCCTGGCGGAAAACCCCAAGCTGAGCGTGACCATGGAGGTGGGCAACACCTCTACCCTCTTTCGAAAGCTCAACCACGGCGCCATCGATTTCGCCATCATCGAGGGCAGCTTTTCCAAGGTGGAATATGGCTGGCGCCTCCTTTCAGAGGAGCCCTTCATCGGCGTCTGCAGCCCTCGTTCCCCTCTGGCCGGGCGGCCGGTCCGCTTTGACGAGCTGGTGGGACAAAACCTCATCCTCCGGGAACAGGGCTCGGGGACCCGGCAGGCCCTGGAACACTCCTTAGGGACCCACAGCCTGCAATTGGAAAACTTCCCCGCCCTCTATGAGATCGGCAACTTTCAGGCCATCAAGGCCATGGTGGCGGAAAACTTAGGCATCACCTTCCTCTATGAACGGGTGGTACGGAGGGAGCTGGAAGTAGGACAGCTCCAAAAAATTGATCTGGCTGGATTTCAGGAAAACCGGGAATTTCACTTTGTCTATCTCCACGACCATGTCATGAAGGAAGAATTTCTCAAATTTTTTACCTTTTGCAGGACATGCCTGGAGGAATGAATTGGCGCGTCCGTAAGGCGCTTACCGCTTTTTGTCGCGCATCTTTGCCCCGCCTTCGGGAAAATTATAGATGAGGTGATGATGCTATGCCATTGGAAAGTGCCTATTTTATTATTGAAGAAGTGGACGACAAGCACGATCTCAAAGATGTCAAGCGAGGTCTCGACCAGCTCCACGGCGTCACGAGTGTGAGCGTGGACCTCGATAGCCATCTGGTTGCCATCGATTATGACAGCAGCGGTACCTCTTACGATGGAATCGAACACCGCCTGAATAAAATGGGATATCAGATCGCGGCGGACGCCAGCGATATTTATTCCCGTTAGCATGCCCAGAGCCTCAGCCGCCCTATTGATTGGGCGGCTTTCTTTTTAGCCGGTCATTCCTCGCCCAAAATGCAGCTTTCAGCGGTCACGGCTTCAAAATCCTGTTGACTTTTGGCAAAACAGCGACTATAATAGGAACAAATATTTCCCAAAGGCTTTGACGAGGAGCAGTACATAACGACTGTAAGCACAGAGAGAAGATGGCCGCTGAAAATCTTCGTGAGGACGTTATGGAAGTCGTCTCCGAGCTTTGAACTGAAAGGGTTCCCCCGTAGGCTTCAACGGTTTTCCGCCGTTATCCGGAATCCATGTCGGCGTTTGGCCCGCATGAAGCGAGTGCAGAAGAAATTCTGAATTTAGGTGGTACCACGGATTTTAAGTCCGCCCTAAGCCCTTGTGGTTTAGTGCGGATTTTTTGTTTTTCCGGCTTAGTCAAGTGCTGCCGGAACAATCCTAAGGTTATGTGTGAAAGGATGAGTCAGATGGAAGAAAAACTGAAAGAGCTGGCCGCCCGCGTACGGGAATTGCGGGAAGTATGCGATTATACACCCGAGCAGCTGGCCAAAGAGCTGGGTATTGACGTGGATACCTACTTAGGCTATGAAAAGGATGGGTACAACATCCCCATCAACATCATCTTCCAGATCGCCAACAAATTCGGCGTGGACTTTAACGAGCTGCTCTCCGGCGAGTCGGGCAAGCTGGACACCTACCAGGTGGTGCGCGCCGGCCGCGGCATCACCGCCGACCGGTATCCCGGCTATCACTTTAAAGACCTGGCCTACCGCTACGCCCACAAGGTCATGCAGCCGCTGATCGTCACCCTGGACCCCTCCGAGGCCCCGGCGGATCTGGTCAGCCACAGCGGGCAGGAGTTTAACCTGGTGCTGGAAGGCCGGATGAAGCTGACCTTCGACAACACGGAAATTGTCCTCAACGAGGGGGACAGCGTCTATTTTAACCCCACCTATCTCCACGGCCAGTCCTGTGTGGGCGACGAGCCCGCCACCTTCCTGACCGTGATCGCGGAATAAGACTTTGAAATTATCATGGCAAGGAGATGTCAATTATGTCCGTTTTAGACCGGTTCCTGCCCCGCCAGGAATTTGACTCCTATGAGGACTTTAAAAAGAATTACCGTGTCAACATCCCGGAGAACTTTAACTTCGGTTTTGATATTGTGGATGCCTGGGCCAAAGAGGACAAGGAAAAAAAGGCCCTCGTCTGGTGTGACGACCACGGCGGGGAGCGCGTCTTCACCTTCGAGGACATCCGCAAGATGTCCAACCAGGCGGCCCACTTCTTTCAGGACTGCGGCATTAAAAAGGGCAGCGTCGTCATGCTGATCCTACGCCGCCGGTGGGAATACTGGATTGCCGCCGTCGCCCTGCACAAGATCGGCGCGACCCTCATCCCCGGCAGCTTGCAGCTGGCAAAAAAGGATCTGGTCTACCGCGCCAACGCGGCCCAGATCTCCATGATGGTCTGCGTGGACGACGACTATGTCATCTCCCAGGTGGAGGCGGCCATGGAGGAAGCGCCCTCCATCCGCCACCGCGCCGTGGCCGGCGGCAAGCGGGAGGGGTGGCTCACCTTCGACGAGGAGATCGCCAAATATCCCACCGAGTTTGACCGTCCCACTGGGGCGGAAGCCTCCCACAACGACGACATTATGCTCATCTACTTTACTTCCGGCACCACCAGCATGCCCAAGATGGTCCAGCACGACTTCACCCATCCCTTGGGCCACATCGTCACCGCCAAATATTGGCAGCGGGTCCAGGAAAATAAGCTGCACATGAGCGTCTCCGACTCGGGCTGGGCCAAGTTCGGCTGGGGCAAAATCTATGGCCAGTGGTGCTGCGGCGCCGTCATCTTCGCCTACGACATGGACAAATTCGTGCCCCTCAAGCTCTTAGAAAAATTGGAGCACTACCGGGTGACCACCTTCTGCGCGCCGCCCACCATGTTCCGCTTCATGCTTCAGGAGGACATCACCAAGTTCGACCTGTCCTCCATCCAGACCTGCTGCAACGCGGGCGAACCCCTCAACCCGGAAGTCTGGCGCAAATGGTATGAGCTCACCGGCGTCAAGATGACCGAGGGCTTCGGCCAGAGCGAAAGCACGGTGCTGCTGGCCAACTTCCCCTGGTTTGAGCCCAAGCCCGGTTCCATGGGCAAGCCCTCCCCCATCTACGACATCCGCCTCATCAACAGCCAGGGCCGGGAGTGCGAGGACGGCGAGGAAGGCGAAATCTGCATCTTCGGCATCCAGGATCACCCGCCGGTGGGCCTCTTCCGCGGCTACTACCACAACGAGGAGCAGACGAAGGAAGCCCTGGGCGGCGAGTGCTACAACCTCCACGATGTGGCCTGGCGGGACTCCAAGGGTTACTACTGGTTCGTCGGGCGCAGTGACGACGTCATCAAGTGCTCCGGCTACCGCGTGGGGCCCTTTGAGGTGGAAAGCGCCCTCATCGAACATCCGGCGGTCATCGAGTGCGCCATCACCGGCGCGCCCGACCCCATCCGCGGACAGGTGGTCAAGGCCACGGTGGTGCTGGCCAAGGGCTACACCCCCAGCCCTGAGCTCATTAAGGAGCTACAAAACCACGTCAAGCACACCACCGCGCCCTACAAATATCCCCGTATCATCGAGTTTGTCGACGAGCTTCCCAAGACCCTGGGCGGTAAAATCCGCCGGGCGCAGATTCGCCACGACGACGAAAACAATTGACCTTCTAAAAACAGGCGGGCTCTGTAAGAGCCCGCCTGTTTTGATTACGTCACCATCGGATGGGATAGGCATCCGCGCTATGCGCCCCGTCTCTGATGCGCGGAAAAGAACCAACGGCTTATTTTTTGGCTGCGCTATAAAATGCGCTGGACATCCGTGCCGTGCGCCCCGTCCCTTTTCTACGAAAAGCCAGCCGTCTTTCGGCAACTGGCTTTGATTGACGAACGGCATGGCGGACAGCTGACAGATCATTGCATACGCCGCAGCCATCTTGCCCCCATTACAGCGAAAAAAGCCCGGCCACATGGCCGGGCTTATTATGTATATGGAGCTTATAGTTCATCGTCGGTTAAATACTGGTCGAGGGTCTCTTTCCGCAGGCGGTCGCAGACGATCTCCGAAACCTCGCGGAAGGTCTGCTGAAACTGGCAGGGCTTGGTCTTCTTCCGGGTACAGACAAAGTCCTCCCCCACACAGCGATTGATCTGCAAAGGCCCTTCTACCGTCTCAATGATGTCGCAAAGAGAGATGTCCTTGGGTTCCTTTGCCAGCTCGTAGCCGCCCTGGGTCCCCTTGAAGGATTTGATAATGCCGCTGGCGACCAGTTTCCTGAGTATTTTCAGGGAGAAACGCAAAGTAACCCCCGTCGTTTCCGCAATGGATTTGGCGTCCATCCGTCCCGGCGATTTGGCCAGACAGTAGACAATCCGCGTCGCGTAGTCGGATTCCAGCGTAATATGCATCCTCGATTCCTCCACTCGCCATAATCTATCCTTTTTCAGTATACTATGGCCCGCAGCATTTGTCAAATGGCTAATCCAGGAAATCTTTGAGCTTCTTGCTGCGGCTGGGGTGTCTGAGCTTGCGCAGCGCCTTGGCTTCGATCTGCCGGATGCGCTCACGGGTGACGTTAAACTCCTTGCCCACCTCTTCCAGCGTGCGGGAACGTCCGTCCTCCAGCCCAAAGCGCAAACGCAGAACCTTGGCCTCCCGGGGCGTCAGGGTTTGCAGCACATCCCCCAGCTGTTCTTTAAGCAGGGTGTGGGACGCCACCTCCGCCGGCGCGGGGGCGTCGTCGTCCTGGATGAAGTCGCCCAGATGGCTGTCTTCCTCCTCGCCGATGGGGGTTTCCAGCGAGACCGGCTCCTGAGCCACCCGCATGATCTCCCGCACCTTATCCACCGGCATGTCGAGCTCCAAGGAAATTTCCTCGGCGGTGGGCTCGTGGCCGTTGCGGTGCAACAGCTGGCTGCTCACCTTTTTGACCTTGTTGATCGTTTCCACCATATGCACCGGAATCCGGATGGTCCGGGCCTGGTCCGCGATGGCGCGAGTGATGGCCTGGCGAATCCACCAGGTGGCGTATGTGGAAAATTTAAAGCCCTTGGTGTGATCAAATTTTTCCACCGCTTTAATTAGTCCCAGGTTGCCCTCCTGGATGAGGTCGAGAAACTGCATGCCCCGGCCCACATACCGCTTGGCAATGCTGACGACCAGGCGGAGGTTGGCCTCCGAAAGGCGCTTGCGGGCATACGGGTCGCCCTGGGCCATCCGGGTAGCCAGCTCGATCTCCTCCTCGGAGGTCAGCAGCGGCACCCGGCCGATCTCCTTGAGGTAGACCTTGACCGGGTCGTCGATATTGATGCCCTCGGTGGAAAGTGCGTTTTCCAAATCCTCCGGCTCGGCCGCCTCAAAGGTCGGGTCCGCCTCCGGGGTAAAGTCGTCGATGATTTCCACGTTGTTGGCTTCCAGCGTATCGTAGAGCTTTTCCACCTGCTCCACATCAAAGTCCAGATCGTCCAGCGCGTCATGAATGTCTTTGGAGGAGAGCTTGCCTTTCTGCTTCCCCAAATCCAAAAGTTCTTTCAGTACGGTTTTCTTATCCTGTGTACCCAAATTTTTACCCCCTATTTTTTCTTGGCCGCAAGAAGTTTCCTATATTCCTCCAGCTCTTCCACTGTCATCCCCGCCACATCCTGTGGCTTTTTCTCTTCTCTCACCGCATGCAGGGAGGAAACATATTCCTCCAAGTCCTCCGGGGAAAACTGCATCCCCGAAATGGACACCAAAAGTCCCGTGATTCTCGCCATCTCCTGCTCGTCAAAGAGCCCGCTGAGGAAGCTCAAATCCACCGGCTTTTGTTCTTTCAGCCGCTCGGACAAAATCGCGTAAACTTTGCGGTTACATTGGGTCACGAAGTCTTCTTCCTTCAGTTTATGCGAAATGCCCATAAAATAATCAGGATTTTTTAATAGAATTGCTAAGATTCGCTCCTCAATCACTGCCGCTTTCAAATTCTTGCCCCGCTCGGGATTGACCGGGGCGCCTTTGGGCTCAGCGACAGCGATTTTGAGGGTATCCTTTTTCTTTTCCCGCTGCTGCCGCCGCTTGATGACCGACTGAATCTGGGAAAGGAACGCCTCCTTGGAAACGCCCAGGTCATGGGCGACCCGGGACGCGTAGACGTCCCGCTCGATGGGATTGTAGATGGAGGCCAGCAGGTTGGCCGCCTCCTTGAAGTAGCTCACCTTGCCGTCGTCGGTGGTGAAGTCATATTGGTTGCCGATTTTGGACAGCTCATACTCGATGGCGTTGGAGGAGCCGTCCATCAGCATCTGAAAGCGCTTGGCGCCGAATTTTTTTATAAACTCGTCCGGGTCCTTGGCATCCTGGACGGTGAGCACCTTGACATGGACCCCCACGTCGGAAAAGAGGTTGATGGCCCGCTTGGTGGCCGCCTGCCCCGCCCCGTCGGAATCGTAGGCAATGACGACATTGCTTGTGTACTGGGAGATGAGCCTCGTCTGTTCCGATGTAAGAGCCGTGCCCAAAGTGGCCACGGCGTTGTCAAAGCCCGCCTGGTGCAGCGCGATGACGTCCATATACCCCTCGGCCAGAATGAGGCCCTCCTGTTTGCTCGCCTTGGCGAAGTTGAGGGCGAAGAGGTTTCGGCTCTTTTTGTAGGCGATGGTGTCCGAGGAGTTGAGGTATTTCGGCCCTCCCTGCATGGTCCGGGCGCCGAAGGCGATGACGTTGCCCCGGATGTCGATAATGGGAAAGATCACCCGCTCCCGGAACTGGTCGTAGACCGAGTCGTTCTTGCCCCGGAGGACCACGGCGGCGGCCAGCATTTCCTCGTAGGTATAGCCCTCCTGCCTGAGGAAATTCCGGGCGTTGTCCCAGCCGGGGGGCGCGAAGCCCAGCCCGAAGTGGCGGATGGTCCGGTCCTTGATGCCCCGGCTCCGGAGATACTCAAGCGCCTCCCGGCCCACGGGACTGATGAGCTGCTCGTGGTAGAAACGGGCCAGCTTCCTATTAATCTCCAGCACCCGGGTGCGAAGCCGGGCGGTTTTGTCCCCCTCCACGTCCTCGGGCAGCTCCATATTGGCCCGCTTTGCCAAAAACCGGAGGGCTTCCATATATTCCAGGTTCTCGATCTTTTTGATGAAGGTGATTACGTCGCCGCCCGCCCCGCATCCAAAGCAGTAGAAGGACTGGCTGTCGGGGTAGACGGTGAAAGAGGGCGTCTTCTCGCTGTGAAAAGGACACAGTCCCACCAGGTTCCTGCCCCGCCGCTTGATGTTGACGTAGGAAGAAATGACCTGCTCGATGTCACAGTTATATTTAAGCTCCTGAATAAACGAATCAGGTATCATACTCTTCCCCCTTTCGCCATGGCTGAATCTTTAGTATTTGCTCCATCCCTCCGGGATGAAGATCTTGGAAAAAATATGAATGGCATAGTAGTCGCTCATGCCGGAAACATAGTCGCACACCGCCCGATGGACATCGTCGTGGGCTAGGATGGCCCGATACTCGTCGGGGAGCTCCTCGGGATGGCTGACAAAATACTCGTAGATCTTGATGATGATGTCCTGGGCCTTCCCCTCCTCCCCCTTGGGCAGAGGATTGGTGTAGACCTTCTCGAACATGAACTTGTGGATGGCCTGATAGGCGGCGAAGGTCTCGTCGTCCATCCGGATTTCGTCGCCGCTGTTGTAGATCACCGAGGACACCAGGGTAGTAATCCGCTTGGACTTGGTGTCCCCCAGCGCCCGGTGGATGTCGTCGGGGATGTCGCTTTCCCGCATGACCCCGGCCCGGATGGCGTCCTCGATGTCGTGGTTGATGTAGGCAATCCGGTCGGCATAGCGGACGATCTGGCCTTCCAGGGTCTTGGCCACGGGGCCGGTGGTGTGGCAGGCGATGCCGTCCCGAACCTCTTTGGTCAGGTTGAGGCCCTGTCCGTCCTTTTCTAAGCACTCCACAATCCGCACGCTTTGGAGATAGTGTTTGTACCCGTAGGGGCAGATTTTGTCCAGCGCCCGCTCCCCCGCGTGGCCGAAGGGGGTATGCCCCAGATCGTGGCCCATGGCCACCGCCTCGGTCAAGTCTTCGTTGAGGCGCAGCCCCCGGGCAATGGTGCGGGCGATCTGGGAGACCTCCAGCGTGTGGGTGAGGCGGGTGCGGTAGTGGTCGCCCTGGGGAGCTAAAAAGACCTGGGTCTTGTGCTTGAGACGGCGGAAGGATTTGCAGTGTACAATCCGGTCCCGGTCCCGCTGATAACAGGTGCGGAAGGGACATTCAGGAATGGGAACGTCCCGCCCCTGGCTCTCGGCTGCCAGCGCCGCCCGCTTGGATAGCGTCTGCCGCTCCAACTGTTCCGTCTGTTCCCTGATGGTCATGGCAAAACCTCCCCGCTTGTATCAAGTTGTCGTCCCAGGCCCCTCCAAAAGAGACATTTTTCGCCCTTTGGAGCCTGCAAACGCCCCGCATCCCTTGAGGAAAATCGGAGCGTCCCTGCTTCTATTATATTATTCTGAAAAAGTGTCCATTTCCCTTCTAAAAAACCAAAAAAGTATGAAATCCATGTCACTTTTCTTCGAGGCAGTCGCAAATTTCCTCCACCTCATAGGGAAAGACGGTGGCGCTGGTCGCTTCCTCCAGCTCCCTGACAAAGCGCTCGGCATGCACGGCCTTCATCTCCACCCGCATCTTGACCGCCACCCCGAAGTCGGAGGACAAAGTCACCGCGTGAAACTGGGGCAGCAGGTAGCTCACCTTGCCGTACATGCTGTAATCCATCTCCAGGTCGTAGATCTTGCACACGCTCATGGGCTTGCGCCCCGCCGCGTCGATGGCGATCTTGGCCCCATGGGAATAGGCGCGGACCAAGCCCCCGCCCCCCAGCAAAATGCCGCCGAAGTAGCGGGTGACCACCACGCACAGGTCGGTGAGCCCCTCCTTTTGCAAAACGTCGAGCACCGGGACGCCGGCCGTGCCCTGGGGCTCCCCGTCGTCGCAGTAACGGACGGTGCCGTCCCGGAGGATATAGGCATAGACGTTGTGGCTGGCGTCCCAGTACTTGGAGCGCAGTTCGCTGATAAAAGCAAGGGCCTCCTCTTCGGTCTGCACCGGTGTGGCCGTGCCGATAAAGCGGGAGCGACGCTCCACAAATTCGTCCTGGTCCCGCTTTTTCAGAGTGATGTAGTCCTTCACCTGTGCTCCCCCTCACATACAACAAAGGCGGTGCATGACTGCACCGCCTGCGTTACGCAAATTATACCATTGCTTATTTGTCCATGCCAAAACGCTTTTTGAATCTGTCCACACGTCCGCCGGTATCGACGAGTTTCTGTCTACCGGTGAAGAACGGATGACATTTGGAACAAATTTCAACGCGGATGTCCTTTTTGGTAGAACGGGTCTCAATGACCTCACCGCAAGCACATGTGATTGTTGTCGGCTGATAATCCGGATGGATTCCTTTTTTCATCTGAGTCACCTCTTTCACTTACATCACGCTAACAATAGAATGTTACCATAACTCCGACGAAAAAGCAAGACTTTTTGTGGACATCCCCTCGAATTTTCTGGACAAATTTTTGCCTTTTTTCCTCTCACATCTGGTGGAAAACGCTGGATCAGAAGCCCATCATCCTGTTCATGTCCGCCGCCATCTTTTCCTGCATGCCCTCGGCCTCCTCCCAGGTCTTGCCGACGCTGGTGTAATAGACCTTGATCTTCGGCTCGGTGCCGGAGGGACGGATGATGACGCCCAGATTGTCGGTCAGGTCATAGGCCAGGACGTCGGATTTTGGCAGGGTGATGGCCACTTCCTCGCCGGTGAGGAGGTTTTTCTTCACCGATGTGGTGTAGTCGGAGAACCACACCACCTGGTAGCCGCCGATGGAGGCCGGGACATTGGCCCGCAGGTCCCCCATGATCTGTTTCATCCGCTCCATGCCGGCGGCGCCCTCGCAGGCGTAATTGCCGATCTTGTGCAGATACTTGCCGTATTTGTCGTAGAGCTTTTCCAAAGCGTCCACCAGGGTTAAGCCCTGGAGCTTATAGTAAGCCGCCATTTCGCAGATGAGCATGGAGCCGTTGACCGCGTCCTTGTCCCGGACATAGCTACCGGCCAGGTAGCCGTAGCTCTCCTCAAAGCCCAGGATGTAGCGGTTCTGCTCGCATTTTTTCTCCAGCGCCAGAATCTGCTGGCCGATGTATTTAAAGCCCGTCAGCACGTTGATGACCTGGACGCCGTATTCCGCCGCGATCTTATCCACAATGGAGGTGCTCACGAAGCTCTTAACCGCAATGGGGTCCTTGGGCATGGTGCCGTTTTCGGTGCGGACCTTGCAGATGAATTCGAGAAGGAGCGCGCCCACCTCGTTGCCGCTGAAGAGCCGGTAGTCGTCGCCGTCCTTGACCGCGATGCCCACCCGGTCACAGTCCGGGTCGGTGGCAAGCAGCAGGTCGGGGCCCACCTCTTCGCAAACCTTGAGCCCCTCGTTGAGGGCTTCCCGGATTTCCGGGTTGGGGAAGGGACAGGTGGGGAAATTGCCGTCGGGCATCTCCTGGCTCTTGACCACGGTGACGTCGCTGACGCCGATGCGCTTTAAGATCTCCCGTACACAGCGGTTGCCCGCGCCGTTGAGGGGGGTGTAGACCACCTTGAGGTTTGCCTTTTCGCACACGCCCGGGATGATCTCCTGGGCCTTGACCGCCTCGAGATAGCGGTCGATGAGGTCCTCGCCGATGTACTCGATGAGCCCGGTGGACATGGCGCTTTCAAAGCCGATGAGCTTGATGTCGGAGAAGATGTCCAGTTTCACGATCTCATGGAAGACTTCGTCGGCGTCGGCCACATCCAGCTGACAGCCGTCGGAGCCGTAGACCTTGTAGCCGTTATACTTGGCCGGGTTGTGGCTGGCCGTGACCACGATGCCCGCGTCACAGTGCAGATCCCGCACCGCGAAGGAGAGGGAGGGGGTAGGCATCAGTTCTTTATATAAGTACACCTTGATGCCGTTGGCCGCCAGAACGCAGGCCGCCTCCTTGGCGAAGATATCGGACTTGATGCGGGAGTCGTAAGCGATGGCGATTCCCTTGGATTTGTTGTTGTTGATTAAGTAGTTGGCAAAGCCCTGGGTGGCCTTGCGGATGGTGTAGATATTCATCCGGTTGGTCCCCGCGCCCAGGACGCCCCGCAGTCCCGCGGTGCCAAAGTCCAGTTCTCTATAAAAACGATCGAATATCTCTTCCTGATTGCCCTTGACCTGCTCCAAATCCGCTACCACGTCTTTGTCTTCCAGGTTTTTGTCGCACCAGAGTTGATATTTCTGCATCTCTGTCATGATCATCACCCTATTTTCTTCAGATTTTGGGGTTTACCATTCCCTTTACCTTTTTATTTTACCAGAGCTTGTATGGATATTCAATAACAACTGCGGAACATTTTGCCCAAAATTCCCCTGTTTTTATGTGGTTTTCTACAAGAATCCCGCGAATATTCTTCCGTTTTTATGATGATACTATAAAATTCATAGGCACAAGATGCTTTTTCGCCGTCTTTTCCATCCGGGGGACAAAAGCGGCTTCTCATGTCCGGCACTCGCTTTCCTCCGCATAAAAACTATGGTATAATGGGGCCAGAAAAGAGAGGAAGTGACCGGGATGTTCTGCAAGGTATCGAGTCTGGCGGTCTTCGGCATGCACAGCGTGGTGGTCACGGTGGAGGTGGACATCGCCACGGGACTCCCCGGCTTCGACATCGTGGGACTGCCCGACGCCGCCGTCAAGGAATCCCGGGACCGGGTCAAGTCCGCCATCAAAAACTGCGGCTTTACCCTCCCCGTCAGCCGCATCACCGTCAATCTGGCCCCAGCCGACATCCGCAAGTCGGGGCCCCTCTACGACCTGCCTATCATGGTTGCCATATTACAAGGCTCGGGACAGTTGGACATCCCCCTGGACGCCTACGCCTTTATTGGGGAACTCTCCCTCTCCGGCGACGTGCGGCATATCAGCGGCGTCCTCCCCATGGTGCTCAAGGCCAAAGAGGCGGGCTTTGCGGGTGTCTTCATCCCCGCTGACAACGCCGCTGAGGCCGCCGTGGTGGACGGCATCGCCGTCTATCCCCTCTCCCACTTCTCCCAGCTCGTCCGCCACTTTTCCGGTGAGGCGCCCATCACGCCCGCTGTGGCTCCCCCCTTCCTCGCGCAGAGCGTGTCCCATCCGCTGGATTTCAGCGACGTCAAGGGCCAGCCGGAGGCCAAGCGGGCCATGGAGATCGCCGCGGCAGGAGCCCACAACCTGATTTTGGTGGGGCCGCCCGGCTCGGGCAAGAGCATGTTGGCCAAACGTCTGCCCTCCATCCTGCCGCCCATGACCTTTGAGGAGTCGGTAGAGACAACCAAGGTCTATTCGGTGTGCGGGGAACTCAAAAGCGGGGATTCCCTCATCCGCACCCGCCCCTTCCGTTCCCCCCATCACACCGTATCCGCCGTGGGACTGGCGGGCGGCGGCTACAATCTGGCCCCCGGCGAAATCTCCCTGGCCCACAACGGCGTCCTTTTCCTGGACGAATTGCCGGAATTTAACCGAAACGCCCTGGAAGTGATGCGACAGCCCATGGAGGACAATGTGGTCACCATCTCCCGGGCCGCCGGACGTCTCACCTACCCCTGCTCGGTCATGGTGGTGGCGGCCATGAACCCCTGTCCCTGCGGCTACTTCGGGCATCCCACCCGCTCGTGCACCTGCACCCCCGCCACCGTCACCCGGTATCTGGCCAAGATCTCCGGGCCCCTCCTCGACCGGATGGACCTGCATGTGGACGTGATGCCGGTGGAGTATGAGCACCTTTCTTCTCACCAGAAGGCCGAGTCCTCCGCGGACATCCGCGCCCGGGTGGAGAAGGCCAGGGCGTTGCAGCTCACCCGCTTCGAGGGCACCGGCATCGCCTCCAATTCCCGGATTACCAGCGCTCTCCTCGCCAAAATGTGCCCCCTTTCAGACAGCGGCAACACCATCCTGAAAGCCGCCTTCGATTCCATGGGGCTTTCGGCCCGGGCCTACGACCGGATCCTCAAGGTGGCCCGCACCATCGCCGACTTGGACGGCAGCGAAGTCATCGACGCGCCCCATGTGGCCGAGGCGGTGCAGTACCGCAGCCTGGACCGCAAATATTGGCAGCACAGCCTTTGATGCCGCTGCACGGAGGCGCCACAGTGTCCCAAACCGCAGCAAAGATGATGCGCTGGAAGGATCAAGCGCGGACGGCCCGCGCCGGTTCCGTAAGATAAGCATAAAGGAGACAGCAAACATGATTAAACATATCGTATTCTGGAATCTCAAAGAGGAAGCCGCCGGCGGGGACAAAATCCGCAACGGCCAGCTCATCAAAGAAAAGTTGGAAGGGCTCGTCGGCGTGGTGCCTGGGCTTCTCAGCGCCCAGGTGGGCGTCAACTTTAACCCCAACGGCTACGACCTGTGCCTGTGCAGCGAGCTTGCCTCCAAGGAAGCCCTGGACGGCTATCAGTGCCATCCCGCCCATCTGGCGGTCAAGGAATTTGTCCACCAGGTCATCTGTGAGCGCGCGGTGGTGGACTACGAAATGTAACTTTGGGCCATGTCCATAGAATAGGAGGTCTTTCATGGAAGAAAATCAGAAGCGCCCCATCAACTGGCTGGTCGTTCTCGGCGGCGTCACGCTGCTGCTCACCCTTCTCACCTGTATTCTGCTTTTTCAGATGCACGCCCTGCGACAGGAGCTGAGTACCCTACGCGGCGACGTCAGCGGCCTGGGCGCGGGATTGCAGTCGGCCATCGGTAACGGCATTGGAGAAATCCGCGCCAACTTGGAGGAAAAAAACAGCATCTTTTCTTATACTGCCTGTGAAACCGGCGCCTTTGACCCGGCCGACAAGACCATAAGCCTCTCGGTGGAGGCCACCCCCAAGATGCTCTCCGACGACACCCGGATGGAATTTGTCGTCCTGTGCGACGGACAGAGCCAGGCAACCCTTTCCGCCAGCCGCGAGAGCGGCGCGGAGGGCTTGGTCTTCTACGCTTCCAGTCAGATACCGCTTTGTGAAAACGTGACGGTGATGGGCGTCATCGACGACGGAGGCAGCAAGCAGGTGCAGACCGTCAGCGAGCTCTACGGCCTGCGCTCCCAGTTGCTCCTTTATATCGATAACGGCTATTACGCGGGATACACCAAGTTTGATCCCACCGATAAAAAGCTTCATTTGGACGGGACCTTTGAAATTTACGTCAGTTCCCAAAGCGATAAAAACAAGGTGAAAGAGGCGCAGTTGGTAGCCCAAATCGGCGGCAGCGACGCCAAGTCCTACCCCCTGGACATCACGGATGATATCCTGATGGGCGGCTCCCTCCGTCTGCCGGTCAAGGAGGACTTTGACGCCAAGGTGGGCGACGAGATCCGCATACTCCTGCGGGTGGAGGACACCTTCGGCTTCCGTTACGAAAAGGTTTTAGACAACTACACCCTGGGGGAAAACGGGGAAATATCCTACCAGACGGAAGCCGTGAACGCAGAGACCCAAGTCAGCTGACCCAAAGTCTCTCGCTTTCCTTGCGAATTAAAAAGCGACGCTCTAAAGAGCGGCGCTTTTTCTTTGCGCTTTAGGCGCTTGCAGCATGGAGGCTTTCTGGATTCTCCGCGCCCGGAACCGTGCCCTCACAGCCGGTCATCGGACGGGCGCTCTGTGGGCACGGGCAGGTAGTCCCACAATCGAGCACCGGCGGGCGCCCCGCAGGCGGTGGCATCAAAGTCACTCCATAGACAGGAGGCGCGCAGCGGCCGAAATTTCCGGTATCGCCGCAGCTGACAAAGCCCTTATTCTCGCCGCCGGCCGGCAAAGGACAAGGGCGTTTTCTCTCCGGGACATAAAAAAGCCGCTCAAAAGAGCGGTTTTATCATTTGTGATATTGGGTGTGATTTTGGATGGAAAACGCCCGGTAAATCTGTTCGAGGACCATCACCCGGGCCAGCTGGTGTGGAAAGGTCATCGGGGACATAGAGAGGCGCAAATCCCCTCTGGCCTTCACCTGTTCCGACAGCCCAAAGGAGCCGCCAATAATAAACGCGATCTGGCTTTTCCCGCCCACCGCCGCGCTTTCCAATGTCTGGGCCAGCTTTGGGGAGGACAGGAGCTTTCCCTCAATGCACATGGGGATGACAAAGGCCCCTTGGGGCACCTTTTGGAGGATGGCATTGCCCTCTGTTTCCATGACCTTTTCAATCTGTGCCGCAGAAGGACGGTCCCCCACCCGGCATTCGGGCAGCTCCACGATTTGCAGCTTGCAAAAGGCTGAGAGGCGCTTGGCGTACTCGGCCACCGCGTCGCTTAAGTATTTTTCTTTGAGTTTTCCTACACAAATTAGATGTACTCCGACCATAGCTTCTTCACCTCCTACGCTTGGGACGCCTTCGAAGCTAAAAGGTGACCATTCGGCTCACCTGCTGTCTTGAGGCCACATCCAGCGTAAAGTCCACCTCCGGGCGCATCTGTTCGAGAAGCAACTGGGAGAGGGAGGACTGATAGGCGATGTCCGGGAGATTATTCTCCTGGCTCAAGTGAGCCAGAATAAACCGGGTGGCCTTCTCCTTGACCAGCCGCGCGATCTGTTTGGCGCAGTCCTCATTGGAGAGATGGCCCCGGTTGGAGGTAATTCTTCTTTTCAAATAGTAGGGATACCGCCCGCACTGGAGCATGCCCTTGTCATAGTTGGATTCCAGCACCACCACGTCGCAGCCGGAGAGACCCCGGTCCACATCCTGGGTGATACAGCCGGTGTCGGTAGCAAAACCCACCAGCCGGTCGTCGGCCATGTGGATGCGAAAGCCCAGACTGTGGGCCGCGTCGTGGGAGGTGTCGAAAGGAGTGATCTCCATCCGAGCGATCTCTGTTTTTTCTTCGAGAACCCGCAGATCGGCCTGGGGTGGGACCAGATCATTCTGCGCTATGTATGCCAAGGTTTCCCGGGAGCCGTACACCGGAATCGGGTACCTTTTGAGCAGGACCTTGAGGCCTTTGACGTGGTCGGAGTGCTCATGGGTGACGAGGATGGCCTGAATCCGCTCCACCGGCGCGTCAATCTCTTTGAGCGCCCCCACAATGCTCCGGCAGCTGACCCCGGCGTCGATGAGGATGCTGTCCTCCCCGTTTGCCAGATAAGTGCAGTTGCCACTGCTGCCGCTGAAAAGCGGGCAAATTCTGGACAAGATCCCATCCCCCCTTTTTTAGAGCCAACAAAAAAGCAAAACACGCAGGGGTTTTGCTTTCCAGTCGGTTCTTTCCGAACAGAGAGACAAAACCCTGTCCTCTCTCCGGTTATGATTCTGTGAAATTAAAGCGCTTTGGCCAAGGCGGGCTCCGGCACCATCACCTTGCGGATATCGGCGCCCAGGCCCCGCAGTTTGACTTCAATGTCCTCGTAACCCCGCTCGATGTGATAGATGTCCTCGATCTCGGTGACGCCGTCGGCGCACAGTCCCGCGATCATCAGTGCCGCGCCCGCACGCAGGTCGGTAGCCCGCACCGGCGCGCCGTGGAGCTGTGGGACGCCCTCGATGACGGCCACCTTGCCGTCCACCTGGATGTTGGCGCCCATCCGCCGCAGTTCGTCCACATAGCGAAAGCGGTTGTCCCAGACTCCTTCGGTGACCACAGAGGTGCCGTTTGCCATGGCGAGCATGGTGGTCATCTGAGGCTGCATATCGGTGGGGAAGCCCGGATGGGGCATGGTTTTAAGACTGGTTCTCTCCAGCGGGCCGCTGCGGCGCACACGGAGACAGTCGTCAAACTCGTCCACCTGCGCGCCCGCCTTGATCAGCTTGGCGGTGATGGACTCCAGATGCTTGGGGATGACGTTCTTGACTAAGACGTCGCCGCCGGTGGCGGCCGCCGCGATCATATAGGTGCCGGCTTCGATCTGGTCGGGAATAATCGAATAATTGGTGGTCCCCAGGTGAGGAACGCCGTGAATTTTGATGACGTCGGTTCCGGCGCCGCGGATGTCCGCGCCCATGGAGTTTAAGAAGTTGGCGAGATCGACGATATGGGGCTCCTTGGCCACATTTTCCAATACCGTCAGTCCCTTGGCCTTGACGGCCGCCAGCATCAGGTTGATGGTGGCGCCCACCGAAACCACATCAAAATAGATATGGCTGCCGATGAGGTTGTCCGCCACTACTTCAATCATACCGCCCTGTTCCAGGGAAACTTTTGCGCCCAGCGCCTCAAATCCCTTGATGTGCTGGTCGATGGGCCGTACGCCGAAGTCGCAGCCGCCCGGCATGGACACTCTCGCCCGGTTGTACCGTCCCAACATGGCGCCCAGGAAATAGTAGGAGGCACGCATGTGCCGGGCCATTTCGTAGGGCACTTCGGGAACGGCGATATTTCTGGTGTCGACTTTGATGGTGTTCTTATTTATGACTTTCACAGACGCGCCCATCTCATAGAGAATCTTAAAGAGAACGGCAACATCCTTGATGTTTGGAATATTTTCAATCACGCACGGACCTTCCGCCAAGATCGCGGCTGGAATAATCGCGACAGCGGCATTCTTGGCACCGCTGATGACGACCTCCCCTTGTAGGCGCACGCCACCGGTCAAAACATATTTTTCCAACGCGGCACTCTCCTTACAGCTTGTTAACGTTCCTATTATATCATTAAAATGTACAAAATAAAAGCATATTTTTCTATGCTTCGGATATTTTTTGCGCCAATAGTTTCCGTACACAAGAAAACTGCTTTACTACTATTCTAATCGTTCCGGTCGCAAATAACCAAAAAAGCGATACAAAATTCGTATCGCTTTTTGTCATTCCTTTATCCTGCTTCTGGCAACAATTTTTCCTTATTTTACTACACAAAACAGCTTTTTCAGCCGCATCAGCGTCAGTCTCCGGCGGATGAATGGGCTGTAAGTAAGACTATCCTCCAGCACCGCGTCGGGGAGCTCAATGTCGGACAAAGTCCTGGGCGCGCCTACCTTTCCCAAGAGCTCCCGGATTTCTCCGGGCTGGGGAATTTTGGAAATCAGCGCTTTAATTTCCTCGTAGTTTTCCGCGATACGATGAAAGTCCACGTCCAACAGCATGTCCACCCCGTTTTCCCGTCGGATATCGGGGGCGGTATCTTTGAAGACCCGGTCGATCTCACGATCGCTCAGCGGCTCATAGGCCACCGGCTGCAAGGAGACGCCGGACGCAATTTCGTGATACACCTGGGACACCAGCGCCGTGGCCACGCCCACCTTTTCTCCGTGGAGCGCTGGGGTGGGTTCGTTGATCACCGCCGTCTCCCAAAGGTGGGACAGGTGGTGCTCCGCGCCGGAAGCCGGGCGGGAATTGCCAATCATCTGCATGGCCACACCGGAGAGGAGCAGACCATACATCAGCTTTTCACAGGCCGCCGGTTTGCCGCGGGCGATGTCGCTCACAGCGCCGACCGCTTCGCCCAGCGCCTTTTCCATAACGCCGTAGACCTTTTCACACAGGTATTCCCCGGTGACCAGATGGGAAATCCGCCAATCGGTCAGGGCGGTATATTTGCCGATGATGTCGCCGACGCCGGACGCTGTCAGGCGCTTGGGGGCGCTCGAAAAAATGTCGGTGTCCGCCACCACCGCCGCCGGTGCGACGCCGGGGGTCGTCACCTTGGCGCCGCGGAAGGTCATAGCGCAAACGGTGGAGACAAAGCCGTCCACCGAGGCCGCCGTGGGCACCGAGATGAAGGGGATGCCTCTGGCATGGGCGCAGTAACGGGTGATATCATGTATGGTTCCGGAGCCCACCGCCACCAGATAGTCCGCATCCCCCATGCGGTCGAAGACAAACTGGGTGCTCTGTTCATCGGCGTGGACCTCGGGCAGATCAATGACAATTTTTTCCTCGCTGTTGAGCACTTGAGAAACCGCGCTGCCCGCCGCCACATCGGTGTTGCGGTCGCAGACGATACAGCCATTGCCGTCGATTTCCACCTTTTCCAGCACGTTTTTGAGTTTGTAAATGGCGCCGCTTTCCAGAAGGATTTCCTTCACAGTCAGCGAATGCTCTTTTCCACAGTCACACGTTTCTCTCTGAAGCTGTTTTACGATCTTGAGCACGGTTCCAAACCCTCTTTTCACAGAATCTTGGCGGAATATCCCGCCGGTCATTCCCCTCGAAAAAACAAGTATTCCGCCATTTTACACATTCTATTCTTTCTATCGTGCAAAAAGATGAAACCGATACAATTATAACATAATTTAGGCAAAAGAGAACCCCGACGTTTTTACCAATTAACGCCGGGGAAAACTTCTATTTTTTCTTCTTTTTGGCGGAAACCAGCGCCACCGCTACAATGGCGATGAGCGACGCTCCCAAAAGGACCACCATAATGCCCAGCATCATACCGGAGGTGTCCCCTGTGGCGGGATTTCCTCCCACTTCCCGGACTAATGTCCCCTCACCGGCCAGTGCCGGCAAATTTGTCATAAGCAGCAGCGTGACGGCGACCGCCACATGAAGTGCCCAAGAGCGAAGGTTTTTCATGTCCTGTTCCTTCTTCCACTGGAATTTCCTTCCGATTTCTTCCGGATATCCACGAATTTCATTATATGCTGTCTTTATAGTGCCTGTCAATGAAGATTCTCTTGCATTCTTTTAAAGTTTTTTACGCGCCTGCGGCGGGTATGTCACGCCCCGGGCTTCGATCAAAACCTCTACCGCGTCTCCCGCGTTTTGTTTTCGGAAAGCTTCACAGCGCGACGGGGGTACGGCAACTTGCCGCCGCAGGGGCATTCGCACTTTTAGCGCTCCAACATGCGCCAAAATAGCCTACAGCTATTTTTTGTCTTTGATCATTTGGATATAATCGAGCGTTTCAAACCCAAATCGCTCATAGAGCCGGCGGGCGCCGGGGTTGGAGGGGCAGACCTCCAAACGGATGCGGCTAAAGTCGGCATATTCTTTTTCCATCCACCGAAGGAACTGGGACCCGATTTTCTGGCCCTGATACCCAGGTTTTACATAGAGTTCCTCCAACCAGACCACCATACCGCCCGATTCATTGCTCCAGGTGTAGGCAAGCAGGGCAAATCCCATGATCTTTTCCTCTTGCTCAATCATGACCGCTCGGAGATAAGGACACTTTTCCATAATGGCCTCAAAGGTCTTTTCAATGTGTTCCATGTTTGCCCCGTACAGCGCGGCTCCGCCGCCGTAAAAATCGACGACCATCTCCACAAATGCGTCGTGGTCTTTTCTCTCAATATCTCGCATGCACAACATGATAAATTCCTCCATCCCTGTGGTATTCTCTGTCTCCCTATCTTATGCCGTTTTTGAGAAATGGTGATTTTCAGTTAAAAACGCTTGATTTTCCCTCATACGTACCGCTTTTCTACTGATTTTTATGGTGGACAATCTTTGCCAGTATAATGGAAAAGAAGCCAAAAGTCAAAAATTCAGCGAAGTAAAGTGGAAAATTGTTGAAATCATGGGAACAGTGCGATATAATTAAAAAATGACTGGCGGCGCGCGGGTGCGGAAATTTCCATTGTGGGTGGAAATATTCGCCAAGCGCCGCGGCATCCGGGTGAGAGGGCTGCAAAGGGGCCGGCATCCGGAAAAGAAAAAACAAGGAGGGGACTGCATGAATGGAATCAATATCAGCGTATTAATTACGTTTATCATTTACCTGGCGGCTATGCTGGGCATTGGATTCTTTTTCTATGCAAAATCGAACAATCTATCCGACTACTTCTTGGGCGGACGGCAGCTCAACAGCTGGGTCACCGCCCTGAGCGCACAGGCTTCCGACATGAGCGGCTGGCTGCTTATGGGGCTTCCCGCCGCGGCTTACTGGTCCGGCATCAGCGCGGGTTGGATCGCCATTGGCCTGGGCCTGGGCACTTATTTTAACTGGAAGGTGGTCGCCTCCCGTTTGCGCCGCTTCACCGCGGTGTCCGGGGACTCCATCACCATTCCTGAGTATCTGCAAAACCGCTTCAAAAGCAAGTCCGTGGCGGTGCGCAGCATCTGTGCCGTCATCATCTTCATCTTTTTCCTGGTCTACACTGCTTCCGCTTTTAACGCGGGGGCCAAGCTCTTCCAGTATGTCTTTAACCTCGACTATGTGCTGGCGCTGACCATCGGCGCGGTCATCATCATTTCCTACACCTTCCTGGGCGGATTCCTGGCGGTGTGCTGGACCGACTTCTTCCAAGGCATCCTGATGTTCTTCGCCATCGTCATCGTCCCGGTGGTGGCGGCGTTTAAAACGCCGGACTTGTCAGTCAACATGCTGACTTCCCTGGGGGGGTCCGGATTCCTGAGCCTGTTTTCCGGCGTCACTTTCGCCACCGTCATTTCCAGTCTGGCCTGGGGCCTGGGCTACTTCGGCATGCCCCATATCCTCACCCGCTTCATGGCCATCAAATCTAGCTCCATGATCAAAAAGTCCCGTATCATCGCCATGGTGTGGGTGGCCATCTCCCTGACGGCAGCCATCGCTGTGGGCGTAGTCGGTTTCGGCTACATGGAGTCCGCCGGCATCGCTTACGCCAGCAAAGGCGCGGCGGAAATCATCTTTATGGATCTGGCAACCAAGCTGATGCCGCCGCTGCTCACCGGCGTCCTGCTCTCCGCCATCCTGGCCGCCGTGATGAGTACCGCCGACTCCCAGTTGCTGGTCACCGCTTCCGCGGTCTCCAACGACTTCTATAAGGCGTTGTTCCGCAAAAATGCGTCGGATAAGGAGCTGATGCTGGTCAGCCGCATCTCGGTACTGGTCATCGCCGCCATCGCTTATCTGATCGCGCTGGATCCCAACAGCTCGGTGATGGGGCTGGTTTCCTACGCATGGGCGGGCTTCGGCGCCGCTTTCGGACCGGTCATCCTGCTCTCCCTGTTCTGGAGACGGATGACCCTCAAGGGCGCTGTGGCCGGCATGGTGTCCGGCGGCGCCTGCGTGCTGATCTGGGAAACCTTGAAGCTGGAGGCCACCACCAGTATCTATTCCCTGATTCCCGGATTTGCCCTGAGCCTGTTGTGCGTCTTCGCCTTCTCCAAGCTCGACAAGGAGCCCGGCGACGATGTCAAGGAAATCTTTGAAAAAGCCAAGGCCGCCAATATCTGACGGTCCCTAAGCCCACAAGGCAAAAAGCAGCCGTATAATCGGCTGCCGCCTCCGCTTCGCTGGGCCTCCCCTGCGCTAAGCTTCCGCGCTGGCCGCGCTCCGCTTTCCATGCGCCAAAAAAGCAGCCGATGTTTCGGCTGCTTTTTTATGCATATGCAAATATCCGCAACTGCCTGCTCGGGCGACTGCCATATCTCCATGCTGCCCGCGCGTGGAACCCGGCATTGTTCATTTCTACAAATTTTTGATGAAACCAGTTGCAGGAAGGCCCATCCCATTGAGAAATTCTCTGGAATCGTATATAATCCAGGATGGAAGTATTTTCATCATATCAGCCGCAATTAGCGGCGGGAGGAATCAATATGCAAAGTTTTAGCTATTACATCCCGGTTCGTCTGTTCTTCGGAAAGGGCGAACTCAACCGTATGGCCACCGAGAAGCTCCCCGGAAAGAAAGCGATCATCGTCACCTCCGGCGGCACTTCCATGAAGAAATACGGCTATCTGGACCGGCTGACGGCGCTGCTGGAAAAAAACAACACCGCCTATGTGATTTTTGATAAAATCCTGCCCAACCCCATCAAGTCCCATGTCATGGAGGGCGCGGCACTGGCCAAAGCGGAAGGCTGCGATTTTGTCATCGGCTTAGGTGGCGGCAGCAGCATCGACTCTTCCAAGGCCATCGCCGTCATGGCCACCAACGAAGGGGATTACTGGGATTACATCAGCGGCGGCTCCGGCAAAGGCCAACCCATTGTCAATGACCCGCTGCCCATCATCGCCATCACCACCACGGCGGGCACCGGCACCGAGGCCGACCCCTTCACCGTGACCACCAAGGAAGAGACCGACGAGAAGATCGGCTTTGGCTGTGACAAGACTTTCCCCTACTTCTCCATCATCGACCCCGACTTGATGATGAGTGTTCCGCCCAAGCTCACCGCCTACCAGGGCTTCGACGCCCTCTTCCATTCCACTGAGGGCTATATCGCCAACATTGCTAACCCCATCAGCGATCTGTTCGCCCTCAAAGCCATCGAGCTCATCGGCAAATATCTGCCCCAGGCGGTCAAGGATGGCAGCGACGCCGAGGCGAGAGCCAACGTAGCTCTGGCCAACACCCTGGCCGGCATGGTGGAATCCACCTCCAGCTGCACCTCCGAGCACTCCATCGAGCACGCCATGAGCGGCTATCATCCGGAGCTGCCCCACGGCGCGGGCCTCATTATGGTCTCTCTGGCCTACAACAGCCTCTTTGCCCAGAAGGTTCCCGAGCGCTTTGTGGACATGGCCAAAGCCTTGGGTAAAACCGACGCCAAGGAGCCCATGGACTTTGTGACGGCGCTCCACGACCTGCAGAAGGCATGCGGCGTCGACCAGCTCAAGATGTCCGATTACGGCATCAAGAAAGAGGAACTGGACAAGATTGCCACTCATGCCAAGAACATCATGGGCGGGCTCTTTGACCTGGACCGCTATCAGATGACCCACGAGGACATCGTCGACGTCCTGGAAAAATCCTATCGTTAACATCAGGCTCTCAAAAGGGCCGGAAGCTGTCGCTTCCGGCCCTTTTTCTTTGGGATGTTGCTTCCAGCAAAAGCGTCCACCTTCCAGCGCCCCAGGCTGACCTAGACGGTATTCGCCCTCCAATTTTCTAGCTTGTCCCCCTCGGAGCGCCTATTCTCGTCGCCGCCGTCATACCTGCCGCGCCGCAAAAAAAGAGGCGGTGGGAAAATTCCCATCGCCCGGTTGTTCCCAGCTTTCTTTCCTCAATTATCGGCCCAGATGCCGGATGGTGTGCTCCGAGATGGCGCTGGCTGTCTGGCAGTATTCGGTGATGTCAAACTTTTTGATCACCAGTTTCTCTTTGGCTGACTCATCCGCGTCGTCGCTCATAGAGCGGATGATGACAAAGGGGACGTCGTTTTTCATGGCGATGTGGGCGATGGCCGCGCCCTCCATCTCCACGCAAAGCGGCGCGTATTCCCGGGCAATCCGCTCTTTGACGGCGGCTTCACAGATAAACTGGTCCCCGGTGGCGATGGTACCCACCGCGCTATGGATCGAAAGCTCCTCACAAGCCTTCTGCGCCGCGGCCACTAACGCCGGGTCCGCCGTGAAGCGCTCCTTAAACGGATAGCTCTGGCTGAGCATGGAAAGAGTGGCGTCGTGGTAGGTGACCTCTTCCGAGATGGCCACATCCCCCACCCCCAGCTCCGGAGTCATGTTCCCCGCAATGCCGCTGTTGATGACCATCTGCACGTCAAATCCAGTGATGAGCAGCTGGGTCGCCGCGGCGGCGCTGGCTTTCCCCATGCCGCTGCAGCACAAGGCCACCTGGCTGCCGTGGAGGGAACCGGTATAGATGTCGATGCCGCCCTGATGGTGGGCGCCAAGTCCTTCCAGCTTTTCTTTTAATATATTCACTTCTTCCGGCATAGCGCCGATGATTCCAATTTTTTTCATAGTGTCCTCCCGATCCTCATTTTTCATCCAGTATACGACGAATTTCCCGCCCGGTCAATCGGCGGTGCTGGAACCGCCCCTTTTTCATTCTTGGAGGATGAAGGTCTCTTCCTGACCTATCCAACACATATCCACAAATTTTACACCGGTTTTTACTGCATATCGACAATCTTTGCCCCAGAATATTGCCAACATTTCCGAAATATTGTTTAATAGTAAGTAGGTTTTAATATTGCCGGACGGCAATGGTTGATTTGAATTCATAACCACAGGAGGATGAAACTATGCTGCAACCCATCAGACTGCGCCCCGCTTACAAAGATTATCCCCATGGCGGCCATGGACGGCTCCGGGATGAATACGGCAAATTCGATACACCTTATGAGATCACCGCGGAAAGCTGGGAGCTTTCCTGCCATAAAAACGGTGAAAGCATCGTCGTCTCCGGCAACCACAAGGGAAAGACTCTCTCCGCCTACATCCAGGCCATGAAAGAGGAAGGCCACGACGTCGTCGGCACCGCCGGCGCAAAATATGACCGTTTCCCGCTGCTGGTCAAATTCCTCGATTCCGATCAGGATTTGACATTGCAGGTCCATCCCACCGACGAATACGGCTATCGGGTGGAGCATGAGCCCGGCAAGACCGAGATGTGGTACTATGTGGAATGCGAACCCGACGCTGTGACCTACTACGGCTTTAACCGGGAAACCAACCGGGAAGAGTACATTCAAAAGGTCAACGACGGCACCATCATGGACATGGTCGCCGCTGTCCCGGTCAAACCCGGCGACGCCATCATGGTCACCTCCGGCACCATCCATGCGGTCGGCAAGGGTACCCTCTTGGCGGAGATTCAGCAGAACTCCGACACCACCTATTCCATGTATAACTACGGCCGCCCCTGCGACTTCCCCTTCCAGCTGGAGGAGTCCGCCGACGTCATGAACTACAATCCCCCTGAGACGGTCATCCTGCCCAAGCCCGAGCCGGAAGTATTCGACGGCTTTAAGAAATACTGGGTCGCCGACTGCCAGTATTTCACTGTCTACCGTCTGGAAGTGGAATCCAAAGCTGTCCAGACCGCCGGCACCGATTCCTTCCACCACCTGCTCTTCCTCTCCGGCGACGGCGAGGTCAAATGGAACGGCGGCAGCGTCCCCTACCACAAGGGCGACAGCGTCTTCGTCCCCGCCAACTTCGGCGAATATGAGATCACCGGCAACGGCGTCTGCCTGCTTTCCATCGCGAAATAATCAACTGGTATTCAAAAGGCTCTCTGTCCTATGGGACAGAGAGCCTTTTTTTCGTCTAAAACGATCCCTCCCCTCTGCGCCATAAAAGCCGCCCACAGGGAGTTCCATTTGTTCGCACATTCTTTAACAGTGCCTTTTATTATAATATCTTTTCCATAAATACATCGGCATGAAAATTGCCGTTATAGCGCTCTGTTTCCACAAAGCCCCGCTTGTGATAAAAGGCGATGGCGTCCCGGCTTTCGCTCAAGGTATCCAGCAGCATCTTCCGGAATCCCCGATCCCTGGCATATTCCTCGGCCTTTGCGTACAAAAGCGCTCCCCACCCCTTTTTCTGACAGCGGGGCAGGACGTACATCAGCTTGAGCTCGCAGACCTCATCCCCCAGCGCCCGCACCGCCGCGGTTCCGACGATTTCCTCCCCCTCCATCAGACACCAGCAGTTCCCGTCCCCGTAATGGGCCGCCAGGTCGGTAAGGGCACGATGCCTCCCCTGAGGCTCAAAGGTCCTGCCCGACGCCGGGAGACAGATGGAAAAAAAGCGGGTGGCCGCCGGCTGCATCCAAGGCGCAAAAACGCATAGCTCCATGTTTCTTTCCCCTCCTCTGCTTCCTTACATCGGAAAGGCGCACCCTTTTCCATATCGTTTCCTTGGGTTGGCAGATGCGCCGCCAAGGATAGGAAGCCGTTTTCTGCTCTGCGGCTTATACAAAAAGGGCGGGCAGCAAGCTGCCCGCCCTTTTTCATACCTGTGACGCTTATTTAATCTTAACTTTAAAGTCCTCGCCCACAATGCCGACATATGCGCCGTCCTTGGCCTCGCCGGTACCCTCGCGGCAAATGACCCATTTGTTCTTGGCCAGCAGCATCTTGTCTTCCAGATTGTTGATGACCACCGGTTTGTCCAGCGGGGTGTTGGTGCCCTTGGGCAGGCAGACCAGGGTGATAAAGCCGCTCTCCAAAACGTTGCAAGGGCCATAGTGCAAGCAGGTGCCATAAGTTTCTATCACGGTGCCGGCAGGGACATAGAAGGCCTCGGCGTCCTTGGTGTCAAACTTGCCGTCGATGATGTCGGACTGGCAGCCAATAAGAATCAGGCAGTCGGTGACGGCGATGACAGTCTCGTCGCCCTTGTGATATTCCAGCGCGCCGATGCTGTCGCCAAAACCGGCACAGGTTCCGATCTGCATAGGCATCTCTCCATAATGCATCTGCTCGAGCAGTTCCTTGGGAGCCAGCGCCTCCAGTTCGGCCACGGACGGATGATAGTCACAGCCGGATTCCGGGATTTTGACGATCTCTTTGGCCTTAGCAATCATGGCGGAAACGTCGTACCCTTCGACGACAAAGCCGTATCTGCGGAAGCTGTCGTCGGTCACTTTTTTGATAGCAAGATCAGGATTGAGCTGCACCAGTTTGTCAAACATAGGAAAGACCTCTCTTTCGTCGTTGCATGGTCAAAGCAGTACGTACAGCTTTGACCTGATTTCATCAATATGTACATATTTATTATAGTCCCTATGGGTAGCAAAGTAAATTGGAAACCCCCGTTTCCCGTACAAAATCAGTAACTCTGCTATTTTTACGCCCCAATTTTTGTCGGCTTTTACAACCGGTGGAACAGCTCCTTATTCCGGCTATAAAGTTCGGCATAAAGCGGGTACATTTCGTTGTAGACCTTGACATTATCTGGGTTGGGATGGGTGACCACCGGGCTTAACGTGATCAGGTTGTCGCAAGCTTCCTCCAGGCTCTTAAAGAGCCCCACGCCCACGCCTGCGCACAGGGCCGCGCCGAAGCTGGCCTGATCCTTGCTCTGGGTGGTATAGATGTCCTTGCCGTAAATGTCCGCCTGTATCTGGAGGAGCAGCGGGCTCTTGGTGCCGCCGCCCGAAGCGATGATCTTATCCGCCGAGATGCCAAGCTCTTTAAAGATCTCCAAACCGTCCCGCAGCGCGAAGACCATGCCCTCCATGACGGCGCGGATGAGATGGGCCTGGGTGTGCTTGACGGTGAGTCCCAGGTACATGCCCCTGGCCTGGGGGTCCAGACAGGGCAGGCGCTCGCCGCACAGATAGGGCAGGAAAAGGAGCCCTTCACTGCCCGCCGGAATGGTTTCCGCCATCTCGTCCAACGCCCGGTAATTGCCCGTGTGGAAGATGTTGTCCCGCAACCACTTCTGCGCGATGCCGCCGTTGAGGCTGGCGCCGAAGACAATCCACAAATCCTCCCGGGGATAGCAGAAGGTGTTGGTTCTCAGCTTCCGGTCGTAGACGGGATGGTTGACACAGCAGATCACCTGGCTCGCGGTGCCGATGTTGGAAATGACATAGCCCGGACGGATAAGTCCATTGCCCACCGACTGGACGGTGGTGTCGCTGCCGCCGTAGATGATAGGCGTACCCGCGGCAAGGCCGGTGGCCTCGGCAGCTTCCTTCGTCAGCTCCCCGGCGATGTCACAGGCCTCATGGCACTCGGGGAAGAGGCTCCGGTCCACGCCCATGGCGTCGATGAGCTCCCAGGCCCAGCGCCGCTCCGGGGTGTGGAAAGCCACGGTGCCCGCGGCGTCGCTGGCCTCGGTGGCGATTTTGCCGGTGAGTCTCATGCGGATATAGTCCTTGGGCAGCATGACTTTATCAATTTTCGCGTAGTTTTCCGGTTCGTTTTCCTTAACCCAGAGTAAGGACGGGAACAGGAAGCCGGCTGCCGGCGCGTTGCAGGTGATCTGAGAAAACTTCTCCAAGCCGATCTTTTCTTTGAGCTGCTCCACCTGCTTGCCGCAGCGCTGGTCCAGATGGATGATGCTATTGCGCACCACCTCCTGGTTCCGGTCCACCGGCACAAGGCCGTGCATATGGCCCGAGAAGCCGATGCCTTTGACTTCCCCGGCGTCCACCTTGCCGGAAGCAAGCGCGTCCTGGATCGCTTTGACGGTGGCGTCCCACCACAGCCGGGGGTCGATTTCCGCGTAACCTAGCTGGGGAATAATGAAGTTGTAGTCCTCCTGCCCCATACTGATGAATTTGCCGTCTGTATCGATGATGAGTGCCTTGACGCTGGAGGTTCCCAGGTCAATGCCGAGTAAATACGCCATATTCTTCTCCTCTTTCCTAATATAAAGTGATTTTACATATGTACAATAATCATAAACGATTTGGCCCTCTTATTGCAATTCGGGATTTGTACAAAACCACCAAGAAATTCTTGTGAATTCTGTGCGGCAGCACCTACCGGTGCAGCGGTAAGCTGCCGCTCCCATGCCGCGCTGTGGCGCGGCACCTGCCGGTGCGGGACACCGCGTTGTGGCGCGGCACCTACCGGTGCGGGAACATCGCGCTGTGGTGCGGACGAAGATACAGCCCCTTCCCCACGGCGGCTGGAAGGGGGAGAGCTCCCTCCGGATGGGGGTCGGGTGTCTTCTTCGTCTGTGCGACTATTTTGGTCTGAAACCGTCCCAGATTTTAAATAAGTAAAGCCAGCCACCATAATGGTGGCTGGCTTTTTTCGTATGATTTATTTCTCGATGATCTCTTTATGGTACTGCTGGAGGGATTTGACGGTGTTCACTTCCGGGTTGGAAGCCGCCTTGATGCCGATGACCGCCGCCTTGGCCGCCGCCATGGTGGTGATCTGAATTACCTTGTTCTTGATGGCCGCCTTGCGGATGTAGCTGTCGTCGTTGGAGCCCTGCTTGCCGATGGGGGTATTGATGACCAGGTTAATCTGCCCGTTGGTGATGGCGTCCACAATGTTAGGACGGCCCTCGTAGAGCTTCTTGATCTGCGTTACCTTGACGCCGTTTTCTTTGAGCAGCTGGTAGGTGCCGTGGGTGGCGTAAATCTGGAAGCCCACCTCTTCAAATCCGCGGCCCAACTCCACCACTTCGGCTTTGTCGGAATCGTTGACACTGATGAGCACACTGCCGGAAGTAGGCAACGGGGTCTGGGTGGCTTCCTGAGATTTGAAGAAGGCGATACCGAAGGAGTTGGACAGTCCCAGCACTTCGCCGGTGGAACGCATCTCCGGCCCTAAGATCGGGTCGACCTCCTGGAACATGTTAAACGGGAAGACCGCTTCCTTGACGCCGTGGTGGGGGAAGATATGTTCCCGCAGGTTGAGGACGGTGTCCTTCTTGCCGGTCAGATCGGAAGTGATGATCTCGGTGGCCGCGCGGACCATGTTGATGTTGCACACCTTGGAGACCAGCGGCACGGTCCGGGACGCGCGGGGATTGGCTTCCAACACATAGACCTTGTCGTCTGCGATGGCGTACTGCATATTCATCAGTCCCTTGACCCCCAGGGCCCGGGACATCTTCTTGGTGTATTCCTTGATGGTGGCCACATGCTGGTCCGGGATGCTCATGGAGGGCACGATGCAGGCCGAGTCGCCCGAATGGATACCCGCCAGCTCGATGTGCTCCATGACCGCCGGGACGAAGACGTTCTCGCCGTCGCTGATGGCGTCGGCCTCGCACTCGGTGGCGTGCTGCAAGAACCGGTCGATGAGGATGGGCCGCTCGGGGGTGACGCCCACGGCCTGGGCCATGTACTCGCGGAGCATGTCGTCGTCGTGGACGACCTCCATGCCACGGCCGCCCAGCACGTAGGACGGGCGCACCATCAGCGGGTAGCCAATCTCTCTGGCGATGGCCAGAGCCTCGTCAATGTTGGTGGCCATACCGGACTCAGGCATGGGGATCTGCAGTTCTTCCATGATGGCGCGGAAGCGGTCCCGGTCCTCCGCCAGATCGATGGCGTCGGGGGAGGTGCCCAGAATCTTGACGCCCGCCTTCTCCAGCTCAAAGGCCAGGTTCAGGGGGGTCTGTCCGCCGAACTGGGCGATGACGCCCAGGGGCTTCTCCTTGTGGTAGATGCTCAGGACATCCTCCAGCGTCAGCGGCTCAAAGTAGAGCTTATCGGAGGTGTCGTAGTCGGTGGAGACCGTCTCGGGGTTGCAGTTGACGATGATGGTCTCAAAGCCCAAGTCGCGCAGGGCAAACGCCGCGTGGACGCAGCAGTAGTCAAACTCGATGCCCTGGCCGATGCGGTTGGGTCCGGAGCCGAGAATCATGATCTTCTGGCGCTGGGACGGCGCGGGAGAGGAATCCTTGGCGTTGTAGGTGGAGAAGTAGTAGGAGGCGTCTTCCACGCCGCTGACCGGCACGGCCTCCCAGCCCTCCACGACGCCCATGGCCTCTCTCTGGGCGCGGAGGTCATCCTCCGGGATGTCCAGAATCTTAGCCAGGTATTTGTCGGCAAAGCCGTTTAGTTTCGCTTCTTTGAGGAGTTCATCGGGCAGCGCTTTGCCCTTGTAGGCGAGCATCTTCTCCTCTAAGTCCACCAGTTCCTTCATCTGCTCGAGGAAATAGAGCTTGATCTTGGTCAGATCGAACAGCCGGTTTAAGTCGGCGCCCTTGCGGATGGCCTCATAGAGGATGAACTGCCGCTCGCTGGTGGCGCTTCCCGCCAGGGCGTAGAGTTCGTCCAAGCTCTTCTCGTGGAAGTCCTTGGCAAAGCCCAGGCCGTAGCGGCCGATTTCCAGGCTGCGGATGGCCTTTTGCAGGGCCTCCTTGTAATTTTTGCCGATGCTCATCACTTCGCCCACGGCGCGCATCTGGGTGCCCAGCTTGTCCATGGAGCCTTTGAATTTCTCGAAGGCCCAGCGGGCGAACTTGATGACCACATAGTCGCCGGAGGGTTTGTATTTGTCCAGGGTGCCCTCTTTCCAGTAGGGGATTTCGTCCAGGGTGAGTCCCGCGGCCAACATGGCGGAAATCAATGCGATGGGGAAGCCCGTGGCTTTGGAGGCCAGCGCCGAGGACCGGGAAGTACGGGGGTTGATTTCGATGACCACCACGCGGTCGGTGACCGGGTCGTGGGCGAACTGGACGTTGGTGCCGCCGATGACCTGGACGGCCTCGACGATCTTGTAGGCCTGCTCCTGAAGCCTCTTTTGCAGCTCCTCGGAGATGGTCAGCATGGGGGCGCTGCAGAAGGAATCGCCGGTATGCACGCCCACCGGGTCGATATTTTCAATAAAGCAGACGGTGATCATCTGGTTTTTGCTGTCGCGGACCACTTCCAGCTCCAACTCTTCCCATCCCAGCACCGATTCCTCGATGAGGACCTGACCGATGAGGCTGGCGCTGATGCCGCGGCTGACCACGGTTTTGAGCTCGTCCACATTGTAGACGAGGCCGCCGCCGGCGCCGCCCATGGTGTAGGCCGGGCGCACGACCACCGGATAGCCCAGCTGGTCGGCGATCTTCACCGCTTCGTCCACCGTGTAAGCGGGCTCGGAGCGGGCCATATCGATGCCCAGCTCGTTCATGGCCTTTTTAAATTCAATGCGGTCCTCGCCCTTTTCAATGCCCTCAACCTGCACGCCGATGACCTGAACGCCATACTGTTCCAGCACGCCGGCCTTGTAAAGCTCGGAGCACAAATTGAGACCCGACTGACCGCCGAGATTCGGGAGAATGGCGTCCGGACGCTCCTGTTTAATAATCTCTGTCAGCCGCTCCACATTGAGCGGCTCGATAAAGGTGACATCCGCCATATCGGGGTCTGTCATGATGGTGGCGGGATTGGAGTTGACGAGAATTACCTCATATCCCAGTTTTCTCAGCGCCTTGCACGCCTGTGTCCCCGAGTAGTCAAACTCGCACGCCTGACCGATGATGATCGGTCCCGATCCAATGATCATAATTTTGTTGATGTCCGTACGTTTTGGCACTTTGCGCACTCCCCTTTTTTCACAATTGTTTCTTTGTTGCGCGGGCCTACAAACCAGCATACCACTGCCATTTTATAGTCTCCAAATATTATACACATCGGTGGAATTATATGCAAGAGCGCCGCCGCAAAAAAATAGCCAAAAAGCGACGGCGGAAACTCCAATTTTTTGCGGAGTCTTTCCGAATTTTTAGAATTTTCTATTTTTTTACTGTCAGCGGAATCAATTACAGAACTCCGTTTTCGTGTATAACCTGATAATTTTTGGAAATAAACCTCACAAATGAAAGCACCATGCCGTATCCATGCAGCATATCGCATAATTCATGCGATACTCCTCCCCCTTTTTTATCACATTTTGCGACTCTTTTTAATTCCGTCAAAACAGCGTGAATATTCTTGTTATTCTTTTGAAATTGCATTATAATTTATATAGAAGTGTGGAAATCTGGTCTCTTTTTATTTTGTAAAGGAGTGCGAATTTTGGACCAACAAAAGCCAAAAGATTATCTGGGAGTACGGGAAATCGCCAAGCTCGCCCATGTCTCCCCCTCCACCGTTTCCCGTGTGATCAACTACCCGGAACGGACTTCGGACGATGTGCGCGAGCGGGTCAACCGCATCATTGAAGAGTACCATTATGTTCCCAACCAGATGGCCAAGAACCTGTTTTCCAAGTCCTCCAATTCTTTGGCCGTCTTCATTAACAACCTGACCAATCCCTTTTATGCGCTGCTTTTGCAGGAATTGGGGCAGCTGGCTTTCCAAGAGCAATATAATTTGCTCATCTGCAACACCCAGCACAATCGCAACCAGGAGCAGGACTATCTCAGCTACTGTCAGTCAGTGCGGACCAAAGGGATTATTTCCATCGACAACCACCCCACCAACATCTACGGCAATTTGCATAGCTCCATGAAGCTGGTGTCCCTGGACGGGAAAGTGGACAGCGTCCATTATTCCTCCGTCACCTCCAACCACTACCAGGGTATCAATATGCTGATGAACCACCTGGTGGATTTGGGACACCGCAAAATCGCTTATGCCGCCGACAACAGCAACCTCCATGCAGGAAAACTGCGCCGCCAAGCCTATCAGCAACTGGTGGGCTGGCATCATAACCTGCCGTACCGGGTGGATTATGTAGCAGATTTTGAATGTTCCATCCGCGCCGGAAAAGACATCATCGAATATTATATGCATCTGCCCGATCCGCCCACCGCCATCCTCTGCGCCAATGATTCCATGGCCATCGGCGTCCTGATGTACGCCCAGCACATCGGTCTCAAAGTGCCGGAGGATCTCTCCATCACAGGGTTTGACGGGCTCAATGAGGACTTTTCCTACCCGCGGCTGACCACCGTCATGCAGGACTATAAAAAGATCGCCCGGCTTTTGTTCGATGATGTAGTGGACCCCAAGCGGGCGGATCATGTGCACCATGAAGTTGTGGACGTCTCCCTGCTGGTAGGCGAAACCACCGGCCCGGCGAAAAAGCAGGTGTATCTTCCCTGATGAGCCGCCGCTGACTCGCTGGCAAATGTTCCCGGCAGTCTGGCCCCTTTGATTCAAACACACATCTTATACTGAAAAAGAAAAAAAGGAGTGCCCACCTTGTCCAATGAAAAACCAAAGGAGTACCTGGGAATTCGAGAAATCGCCAAGCTCGCCCATGTATCACCTTCGACCGTATCCCGCGTCATCAACTCTCCCGAGCGCACCTCGGAAGAAGTACGCAACCAGGTCAACGCCGTCATCAAAAAATATCACTATATCCCCAATCAATTGGCGAAAAACCTGTTTTCCAAATCCTCCAATGCCATCGCGGTTTTTATTCACGATATGACCAACGCCTATTTCATGCTCCTTCTCAAGGAGCTCAGCCGCCTGGCCTTTGAGCAAAAGTACACCCTGCTCACCTGTAACATCAATAACAGCCAGGTGGAGCAGGAATACCTGGACTACTGCCAGTCCATCCGAACCAAGGGCATCATCGTGGTCGACGGCCCTTTCACCGATCTGTATAAACACACCCCGCCCTCCATCAAACTGGTCTCTTTTGACCGGGTCATGGACAGCTGGAACCACTCTTCGGTGACAGCCAACCAGTTGCAGGGCATCGATCTGGTGCTGGAACATCTGGTAGGGCTGGGCCACCGTAAGATTGCTTATGCCGCCGACAAGTGGAAAAGTTACGGCGCCAATACGAGAAAACATGCCTATCAGCAGCTCATAGGTTGGAAGTATAATCTTCCCTACCGGGAGGATTATGTGGGCTATTTTGAATGCGCCATTCCCTGTGGGCTGGATATAGTCAATTACTATATGTCCCTGCCGGACCCGCCTACCGCCATCCTCTGCACCAACGATACCATGGCTATCGGTGTGCTGATGGGGGCCCAGCATCTGGGGCTCAAGGTACCGGAGGATCTTTCCATCGTGGGCTTTGACGGGCTCAACGAAAACTTCTCCTTTCCCAAGCTGACAACCGTCAAACAGGATTACCACCAAATTGCCCGGCACCTGTTTGACAATATTGTTGATCCGGTCAAGGCGGCCCAGGTGCATCACGACGTCGTCGACGTCTCCCTCTCCATCGGCCAGACCACCGGTCCCGCCAAACGATAGCAGGCAATACAAAAGCGGCGCCCTCCTTTTAAAGGATAGCGCCGCTTTTTCCTGCAAAAAACAGGCCGCCAAAAGGCGGCCTGTTTTTATTTCATAGGATGTATTATTCCTGGTCTTCGCCGCAGCAGCCGCAGTCGCACTCGTCGTCTTCCACATCGTCGATGTCGAATTCCAAATGCTCGCCACAGCTCGGGCACTCCATCTGGCCGATGTCCAGCATCTCTTCGTCGATGCAGATGCTCTCGCCGCAGCTCGGGCAGGTGACTTCATAGAGCTCTTCCTCGTCGAAATCATCTTCGTCCTCGCAACCGCAGTCGCATTCCTCTTCCCCATAGAAGTCCTCTTCCAGGGTACCCAGATCTTCGTCGATGGCGTCCACCTGCTCACAGACCTCGGCGAAGCCGTCCTCCATATCGGAGATGGTCAGCGCCATGTCGTCCAGAATGTCGATCATCGCTTTAAAGATACGGCCCTCATTGGTCTCATCGGAAATGCCGATGCCTTCGCAAAGGCCTTTTAAATAAGAAACTTTCTCTGTAATCGTCATCATACAGACCTCCTTCTTGAACCTTTTCCGGTTCATCCGCGCTCTTTAGTTAGTCTTGCACGCAAAACAGAGTCTTATGCGCGCTCCATATATTCGCCGGTGCGGGTGTCGACACGGATCATATCGCCTTCGTTGATGAACAGCGGCACTCTGATCTCGGCGCCGGTCTCCAGGGTGGCGGGTTTGGTGGCGTTGGTCGCGGTATCGCCCTTGAAGCCGGGGTCGGTCTCGGTGACCTGCAGCTCCATGAAGAAGGGAGGCTCCACGCCAAAGACCGTACCCTTGTAGGAGAGGACCTTCACGTCGGTGTTCTCTTTGACGAATTTGAAGTTATCGCCCAGCTTCTCTTTGTTGATGGGGATATTCTCATAGGTCTCGTTGTCCATGAAGTAGTAAAGATCGCCGTCGTTGTAGAGATATTGCATCTCTTTGCGCTCCACATAAGCGGTGGGGAACTTCTCGGTGGGGCTGTAGGTCTTTTCCACCACTGCGCCGGTGATCACGTTTCTGATTTTGCAGCGGACAAACGCCGCGCCTTTGCCGGGTTTTACATGCTGAAACTCGATAATCTGGAATACGTTTCCATCCACATCAAAAGTAACGCCGTTTCTAAATTCGCCAGCACTTATCATAAATTAACCTCCAAAAAGTAAGATGTCACAAAAAGGGCCTTCCCTTTTTCCGATGGTGTCCCGCTTTTTAAGAAATTTTTCGCGGGCGCCGCAGTGCTTTTTGCGCTCTGACAGCCATCTCGTCTTATCATACTAAGTTTATATGATCTTCCCGTATTTTTCAAGGGGTTTTTGCACTTTCTCTATAAAACAATCAGCTTTTTCGGGGACTTTGTCAAATTCTCCGCGCCGTCCTCCCGGACGACCACCAGGTCCTCAATGCGCACGCCGAACCGCCCCTCCAGATAGATGCCCGGCTCCACCGTCATAAGGACGCCCGGCTCCAAAACCGCTTGACAGCCCGGGCTGAGCCGGGGCTCTTCGTGGATGAAAAGCCCTACGCTGTGGCCGAGGCCATGGCCGAAGCAACCCTGATACCCGGCGCCATCAATGATGTCCCGGGCAATTTTGTCGATCTTCGCGCAGCTTTCCCCCGCTTTGATGGCGGAGAGGGCCGCGAGCTGGGCAGAAAGGGTGGTATCGTACACCCGCCGCTGCTCGTCGTCAATTTCCCCCACTGCCACCGTCCGGGTCATGTCGCTGCGGTAGCCGTCCACCACGCCGCCAAAATCCATGGTGACAAAGTCGCCCTTCTCCACCGCTTTCCCGGTGGGGACGCCGTGGGGCAGGGAGGAATTTTTGCCGCTGACCACGATGAAGTCAAAGGCCGTCCCCTCGCTCCCCATCCGCCGCATGAAAAATTCCAGTTCTAAGGCGATGTCCCGCTCGGTGCGGCCGGGGCAGATGTAGTCGAGGATATGGGCAAAGCCCGCGTCGGTGATCTCCTGGGCCTGTCGGATACAGCGAAGCTCCCCCTCGTCCTTTCTCATCCGTAGGGCGGACAGAACCCCGCTGACCCCGCTCTTTTCCACAAACTCCAGGGTGGGAAAGCTCTTTTGGTAGCTCGCGAAGTCGGAGAGGCTCATGAAGCTTTCCTCCACCCCGACGCGCTCGACGCCGTGGCGGGCGAAAATTTCAGAGAGCTGCCGCTGCATCTTCTCGAGCAGGACGACCTCCATGCCCCGGACCCTCTCCCGGGCGGCCTCGATGTAGCGAAAGTCGATGAGGAAATAGCTTTGGTTGCGGGTGACGACCACCACGCCGGCGCTGGAATGCATGCCGGTGAGATACTGCCGGTTCTCCGGGGACGTGATGAGCGCCGCGTCGATCCCTTCGGGGAGATGACGCATGAAAGATTCGATATGTCTCATGATACGCTTCCTTTATTTACAAAGCTCGCTCAGCGCGTGAACGGCTAAGATGTAGCTGTAAGAACCAAAGCCCGCGATCTGGCCGGCGCAGACCGGCGCGATCACCGAGGTATGCCGGAACTCCTCCCTGGCGTGGATGTTGGAAAGGTGCACCTCCACACAGGGCTTCTTCACGGCCGCGATGGCGTCCCGGATGGCATAGCTGTAATGGGTGTAGGCCCCGGCGTTGAGCAGGATGCCGTCGTAGTCTGTGAGCGCCTCGTGGATTTTCTCCACCAGCGCCCCTTCGTAGTTGGACTGGAAGGTATCGCACGCCATGCCCAATTTCTTTGCTTCCCCGCAGATGCGTTCATTGATGTCCGCAAGCGTCTCATAGCCGTAAATCTGGGGCTCCCGCTTGCCCAGCAAATCCAAATTGGGCCCGTGGATGGCCAATATCTTTTTCACTGATGTTCTCTCCATTCCTGTCAGTTTTCTTTTGTCATGAGGGCCGCCTCATAGATGCGCTTCATAGTCCCGGCGTCCTCGGCCTGGGTCCCTGCGGACTCGCAGATGATGGTGGGGGCGCAATTTTTTCGCACCAAGAGCTCCGCCACCGGCGTAAAGTCGGGGCCGAAAATTTTGTCCTCGAAGGTCAGATGGGCCTTTTCCCCGCCCTTCTCGGTATACTCTATCTTGGAGAAATGGGCATGGAACCGGCGCATCCGCTCTTCCCCCAGTTTGTCTTCCATGGCGTCGAAAATGGCCTCGTAATCGCCAAAGGTCTTCAGCCCGCCGAAAGTGCGGGCATTGAGATGGCCAAAGTCGATGCAGGGGATGAGCCGCTCGTCGAGGCCGCACAGGGCGAGCACCTCATCGAGGGTGCCCAGTTGATTAACCTTTCCCATGGTCTCGGGACAGATATGGATGTCCCCGTACCCCGCCTCATCCAGGGCGGCCACCGCCCGGCCCATGGTGTCCATAGCAAGAGCGAGGGCCTCCTCCCGGCTCATCTTGCCGCAGGAGCCGGAATGGACCACAATCCGCCCGGCCCCCATGGCCTTGGCCGCTTTGGCGCTTTGGAGTATATAGCGGATAGAATTGTCCCGCTTTTCCTCCTCCAGGCTGGAAAGGGAAATATAATAGGGGGCGTGGAGGGAGAGGGTCACGTTTTTCTCCCGGGCCCGCTCCCCCAGCTGAGCCGCCGACGCGTCGGAAATCCGCACGCCGTGGCCGCACTGGTACTCGTAGGCGTCCAGCCCCATTCTTTCAATATATGCCGGCACCTCGGCAAAGGATTTGTAGCCCATGGCCGTAAAGCTCTCGCTGTTGCCCGCCGGACCGAATAACGCGGTCATCGTCCGCCTCCTCCGTTTTTGTTCTGGGCACGCCGGTAGCGGCGGAGAAATCCCCGCTCCAGTCCCCGCTTGATCTTAAAGCCCGTCTTGTCCTCCAACTGATAAGGGGTGACAAGGATGCTGGTGATGCCGTAGAGGTTGCCGCCCATGATGTCGGTGAAAAGCTGGTCCCCCACGATGGCGCAGTGCCTTTTGGGGGTTTTGAGCATGGCCTGGGCCTCCCGCATTCCCTTGGACAACGGCTTGTAGCCGCCGCCCACACAGGGGATCCCCAGCTTGTCGGCAAAGGGCTGGACCCGCTCCCGGCTGTTGTTGGAAACGATGATCATCTCCACCCCTATGTCCCGCATCCGTTTGACCCAGGCGGCGATGCCCTCGTAGGGCTCCGGATTGCCGTGGAGGCTCAGGGTGTTGTCCACGTCAAGCATCAGCGCGCCGATCTGGTGGCGGCGCAGAAAGGGGCCGTCGATTTGGGTAATGTTATCGAGCATGATGGTGGGTCTGATGAGGGCCATAATCCTACTCCGTTTCACTGACGTATTTATAAAACACAGTATAATACGATTTTTCCCCGGTGTAAAGCTCTCCCCCATCCGGCGCGGCGGCTGTTTCGTGGCTACATCTGGGCGCTCTCGCTGAGTCTCGCCACCGCGTCGTGGATTTTTGCCTTGGCTTCCGGGCCGGTGCGGGAGGACTGGATGTCCCGGATGATATTTTCCTTTTCCTGTTCCGGTAGATGGGCAAAGCGGTCCATGGCCGCCGTGTCCTGAGCTAGCGCCATGCCGAATCCCACCGGCAGGTCGGGGGAAGCGTGGTCGCTGTTGGCCGGATGTCCAAACGGATTGTGCTCGACGATATTTTTCATAGTGTTCTTCCTTTCCTATTGGTTTGTGTTTTCAGTTTTCCCCACTCTCTCCTCATTATCAGGCGCGCTTTTCGTTTCCACCATTTGCATGGTTTATTTTCTTTCCTCCCGCAAACAGTATTGCTGCAAGTACTTTTGGAAGGAGGAAAACACCCATGAAGCTCGCGAAAAGGCTGCCGGCAGTTTTTCTCATTGGCTCCTGCACCTATTCCTGCATCGAAATTCTATGGCGCGGATTTACCCACTGGACCATGGGCGTCACCGGCGGCACCTGTTTTTGTATCCTCTATCATCTTTATACAAAGTTTGAACGCCTCTCCCTCTTTAAAAAATGTGCCATCGGCTCGGCTGTGATTACCACTGCCGAATTTGTGGTCGGATGTATCGTCAATTTGCAGCTGCACTGGAATGTGTGGGACTACTCCTCCCGCCCCCTCAACCTGTTCGGCCAAATTTGCCCGCTCTACACCATCCTGTGGTTCTTGTTATCCATCCCCATCTACGGCGTCACCACCTTTCTCAATCGCAGCATCTTTATCCCCCGGCGCAGGCATTTCCTGCTCCCCGCTTCCCGGCAATAAAGCGGCTTTTCGCCGTCCCTCCAAATCGTCCAGGCCCTTCGGGGCCCGGGCGATTTTTTTGTTGAAGGCCATCAAAATTTGTTCCACAGACAGCCCCCAATTTCGCAATGCATCGCAAGTTGTATATACGATATAACGCAATCAATGCAAATTACTATGATTTTTCATAAGTTGTACTCCGCTCTTTCAGAAATATTCCTAAATGCTCCCCATAGATCAGGACAATATCAACAAAAAAATTAAACATGTTGCGATCTAATTGAAGACAAAAAGAAGAAATGTTATAATGACATCAACCGTTGGTCCCTTGATTTGGCAAAAAACAGCAAGGAAACGCTAGCATTCTCTTTGCCTATCCCTTTTCTTCCACCCGGACGGAAAGGGGAAGGGACCATTCTGTTGGATTATAAGAAGAAGGAGTGGAAATGAAATGCAATCAACCCCAACAAAGTCAGGGAAAAAATTGCGCAGAAAATTGCTGTCGCTGACCTTAGCGATTGCTATTTGCCTGACCTCTCTGATACCGGGCGTCACGGCCTTTGCCGCCGACGGGCCGGAGCAATTTCGAGGAACGCAGTTTATCACCAATCTCACCGGATGGAATGGTTTTAGCGGCAATTGGGCCATTGGGTCCGACGGCGTACGCGGCAGCAATGGCTCGATGAACGACGGGTTCTATCTCTCCGATGTAAAGGTCGAAGCTGGAGACGCCTTTACATACGAAGCGAGCTTCACCGTCAACGAGGGCAAAGCGGGCGGCATCGTCTTCGGTGTCGCGGACACTGGAAACCCCAGTGCCGATTGGTTTTGCGCCAACATCGACAAGTCCCGTTCCAATGGGCAGGGTGACTCCCGCATCTTCCACGTTCTCCAAGGTCAGCCTCTCGCCTTTGATAAGGGACGCAATCTGACCGCGGAAGAACTGAAAGCCAACGACTTCACCCTCAAAGTCGTCTATGACGGTGCGGGGCACATCAGCTCCTACCTCAACGGCAATGTGGTAGTCGACAATGAAGACGTCACGTTTGACGGCGGCAGCTTCGGGCTGCTCACCTTCCAAAGCGATGTGACCTTCCACAACGCCATGCTCACCGTCAACGGCGTGACCCAGGGCTTTACCACCAATCTGCCCGGCATGACCGGCAAAAACGGCTCCTGGAGCCTGGTCGATTCCGGTTTCCAAGGGAATAATATGGATGTCGGCGATGGATTCGCCATGAGCGGCGCCTATGTGTCCGCAGAGCAGGCTTTCACCTATGAAGCCAGCTTTTCCATCGTCGAGGGTACCGCAGGCGGTATTGTCTTCGGCGTCGCGGATCCGAATAATCCCAGCGCCGACTGGTACTGCGCCAATGTGGACAAAAGCGGTAACCGCGGCGGTAAGAAAGATTCCCGTATCTTCCATGTCAAGAACGGTCTGCAGTCTGAAAAAGGCCGCGATCTGACCACCGACGAGCTCGCTACAGATGACTATACCATCAAGGTAGTCTACGACGGCGAGGGCCACTTCAGCTCTTACTTAAACGATGTCGCTGTGATGGAAAATGAGCCCATCAGCTTTAACGGCGGCTACTTTGGACTACTCACCTATAAAAGCAAGGTGGATTTCCACAGCGCGCTTCTGAGCACTTCCGCAGAGGAAAAGGTATTCCATACCAATGCAACCGGTTGGCATGGAGTCGTAGGCACCTGGGAAAAAGCTTCCCCCGGCTACCGCGGCGCCAATGAGACCATCGGCGATGCCTTTGCTCTTTCGGACATCTATCTACCCTCCGGTTCCTCCTTTACCTATGAGGCGGACATGACCATCAACGTTGGTCCGGCCGGCGGTCTGGTCTTCGGCATCGCCAATCCCAGCAGTCCCTCCGACCGCTGGTACTGTCTCAACGTCAACAAAACCGATAAAAATACCCGATTCTTCCGTGTCAACGGCGTGGGCAAGGAGGAATCCCGGGCGCTAACCGAGACCGAGCAGGCCTCCAACCAATTCCATCTCAAAGTGGAGCTGGCCGCCGACGGCACCCTCACCTGCACCACCAACAACGAAGTGGTCACTTCCCAGAAGGTGGAAGGCTTTGCCGGAGGCTATATGGGACTGCTGACCTGGAATTCCGACGTGACCTTTGATAACGTCAATCTCACCTATCAGCTTCCCGAAAGCCAGTATGTAGAGCCGGGCAATCTGATTGTTCCCGAAGGCTCCAAGGCCTCCGGCAATGCTGCTGACGGCTATCTTTTGGAGGGCGCCGGGCTTGGCAATAACTTCGCCATTCTCGATAACCTGGTCGGCCCCTTCTCCTTTGAAGCGAATATGGAATTTACCAGTAACAGCTCCGCTGCCGGTCTCATGTTCGGCATCGGGGATAAAAACAACCTGGGAAGAAAATTTTGCGCTCTGCACATCAACAACAATGAGAAAACCGCCCGTGTATTCTATGAATATGAATACTTTAATCCGCCGGCGGGACGGGATAAGTTTGACTACAAAGTCTCCCTCCCTGACTCGGTGATGAACCAGAAGATCATCCCCATCAAGATCACCGTTGGTCAGGATAAAATGGTCAAAGTGTACATCGGCAATATGTATATCCCGGTCATCAACAAGAAATTTGAGGCCTATGCCGGCGGTTATCTGGGCTTTATGACCAACAATACTTCCGCCAAGTTTACCGATGTGAAGATTTATTCCGGTGAGCCGGAGGATCCCCTTTCCACCTACGAGCTGACCGACCTGGAGCTGGGCGAGCTCCACGGTGAGCACGTCACCGGCAATGCCGCCGACGGCTATGTCATGGAAAAGGGCGGCTCCTACAACAATTTCGCCGTCTTTGACGGTTACACCACCGCCATGGAGTACAAAGCCACCATGGAGATTCTCGACGGTGACACCGCCGCTGGTCTCATGTTCGGCGTGGGCGACACCCAGGCCTCCGGCAACGATTGGAGCGCCATCCACATCCAGCCCAGCCGCGGCAACACCATGCGGGTGTTCTGTGAGAAAAACTGGGACAAAAAAGATGGCCTCAACGAGCAGGTCAACCTGCCCGCCGGCACCTCCGATAAGCCCATGAACTTCAAGGTCACCATCGACCTCAATAACGTGTTAAAAGTCTATGTCAACGATATGGACAATCCCTTAGTCAACACGACGCTGAGCGGTTACACCGGCGGCCATGTAGGCTTTATGACCTTTAACACCGGCGCGAAGTTTACGAACCTCTCCCTCAAGGGCATCGTGTTCCCGCAGCTCCAGGGCTTAGAACTCATCGGTGCAAACCTCAACGAGTCCTTTGATCCGAGCTGCTACGATTACACCTCCGACGTGCCGGTGGACACCGCTTCGGTCAAGGTCAAAGCGTCCTTCGACGGCATCACCGCTACCCTCAATGGCAAAAAGCTCACAAGCGGTGTGGAATCCGACGTCATCCCGCTGGGCACCGGCAAAAACATCATCAATCTGGTGCTCACTAGCGCCGACGGCGTGCTCTCCAGAGCGGTCAAGATTGCCGTCAACAAGCCCTATAACCTGGGAGACGCCTACAATGAGACCTTCCGTCCCCAGTTCCACTTCTCCCAGATGCAGTACTGGTGCAACGACCCCAACGGCATGGTCTACAATGCCGAAACCGGGGAATACCACCTGTATTACCAGTATAATCCCGCGGTCCTCTATCACGACGGCCAGTCCCACTGGGGTCATGCCGTTTCCAAGGACATGGTCCACTGGACCGAGCTTCCCATCGCCCTGTATCCCGATGATATCGGTATCATGGCTTCCGGCTCCGGCGTCATTGACCGGAATAATACATCCGGTTTCTTCGATGATTCCACTCCGCCTGAGTCCCGGATGGTTGCGGTCTTCACCTATTTTGCCAATGGTCCTCACCCGGGCGAGGGCGGCGGCCAACGCCAGGCTCTGGCCTACTCCAAGGACAACGGCCTGACCTGGACTAAATATGAAGGCAACTCCGTCATCCCCAACGAGGGCAACAAATACGGCGGCGACTTCCGCGACCCGAAGGTCATGTGGATGGAAGACACCCAGGAGTGGCTGATGGTCGTGGCCGGTGGACGGGCCCGCATCTTCACCTCCCCCGACTTAAAAACATGGACCCACAACAGCGACATTGACTACAATGACGGCAGCGGCATCTGGTCCGAATGCCCGGATCTCTATCCGCTGAAGGTAGAAGGCACAGACCAAGTCAAATGGGTTTACAGCGGCTGTGGCGTCTTCTACGTCATCGGCGACCTGGTCAAGGAAGGCGGCAAGTACGTCTTTAAGGCGGACACCAACCGGCTGTCCTTCTACGAAGGAGGATTCGGCGGCGGCTCCGGCGGCGACATGTACGCCACCCAGAGCTTCTCCAACACGCCGGACGGCCGCACCGTCCTCATCAGCTGGATGCCTGAATCCAACGCAGATGCGCTCAAAGCCTACGACAAAAACTGGAACGGTAACCAGTCCATGCCGCTGGAAGCGAAGCTTTACAACGTAGGCGGCCAGATCAAGCTTGCCACCTATCCTATCGAGGAAATGAAATCCCTCCGTTCCCCCGATCCCCTTTACACGGTGGAAAACATTTCCGTCACACCGGATAGTGAGAATATCTTAAAAGATGTGAACGGTACTCTCTACGATATTGAAGCGGAGTTTACCCTGGGCGGCGCCACCGAGTTCGGCTTCAACCTGCGCACAGCGGGAGATCAGAAGACCGTCGTCAAGTACGATGTGACCAACCAGAAGCTGATCGTCGACAAAAATAATTCCGGCGTTCTCTCCACCGGCGTCAAATCCTTGTCCCTCGCACCCAATGGGGATAAGCTGAAACTGCGCATCCTGGTGGATACCTCCATCATCGACGCGTTTGGCAACGACGGCATCACTTCCGTCAATACCTTCTATTATCCCAACTCGGCCAATACCGGCATGGAATTCTTCACCACCGGCGGCAATGTCAAGGTGGATTCCATGAACATCTACGCAATGAACTCCGCCTGGAGCGAGACGACACCGGTTCCTGTGGTTCCCCTGCTCACCAGCGTCGACTTCTCCAAAGGCGAACTCTCTCCCGCTTTTGATCCCACCGTCAACGAATACACCATGACGGTTGCAAACGACGTGGAGAGCATCGACGTGACCTCTGTCTTTGCTTGGGCCACCACCGTCAGCGGCACCGTCAACGGTGATCCGGTCGCCATCGGCGAAGCGAAGACGGTCCCGCTCAACGTAGGTGAAAATACCATCACCATCCACCTCAAAGACAGAGTGAGCGAGAATATCTACACCATCAAGGTCACCCGGGAGCCTGCCATCCAGACGCCGGTTCTCGAAGGTCTGGCCCTCTCCGACGGCACGCTGACTCCCGCCTTCGCTTCCAATGTCACGGCCTATACGGCGTCTGTGGACAACGGGGTGGAAAGCGTCAAAGTCAAAGCCACCTTCGCTGATGGCACCACCGTTAAGATCGGCGACAAGACGCTGACAAGCGGTCAGGATTCCGATGCCATCGCTTTGAATGTAGGTGAAAACACCATTACCCTCTCCCTCACCGGAGCGGACGGCGGCGTCAACACCTATGCCATCAAAGTCACCCGCGCTGAAAAGGGTGAGCCTCCCATCGTCACGCCGGTGCTGGACGGCCTGGAGCTCTCGCAGGGCACCTTAAAACCGGCGTTTGCAGCGGACGTCAACAATTACACCGCCTCTGTGGCCTATGCCGTCAACACAATCAAGGTGAAAGCCGCCTTCGCTGAAGGCATCACTGTCAAGATTGGCGACATGCAGTTGACAAGCGGCCAGTTCTCTGAAGCTATCCCCCTGAATGTGGGCGAAAACACCATCACCCTCTCCCTCACCGGAGCGGACGGCGGTGTCAACACCTACACCATCAAAGTCACCCGCGCTGAGAAATCCGGCGGCGGTACTGTCAAACCCAGTATCCCCGGCGGCTCGAACAGCGATTGGAAGTGGCCCGGTTCCTCTTCCTCCGCAAATGGCGGAAAGGATAACCCTAAAGCGGGCGATGCTTCCCAGCTTCCGGTAGCCCTTGCCATCCTGGCAGCAGCAGCCGGCACCGCCGTTTGGGCTTCCCGCAAAAAGAAGAAATAAGAACGTCTTAAAAAAGAAAGCCGCGCATAGCGGCTTTCTTTTTTTGCTCAAACCGGCCGGCATGAATGAAGCGCTTCTCCCGGGCAAAACTAAAAGCGAGGTGATTGGATGTCCGCAAACTTTTACCGGGACAATCCCGACTTGCGCGAATACTATCTATCCCTGCCCGGCTACGTACAAAGCGCGCTGGACGCTTCCGGCGTGGAGCTGACCACCCTGGGAGAACTCCAGGAGTGCGCCGAAGAGCTCTGGCAGGAAATGGATGATACCGCGCGACATGATTGAAAGAGGTGATTTTCATGCCCCATCAGTACCGCGACTTGCATGAGATGATTCGTCAGGACGGCGAAATCAACCAGTTCTTCTCTTCTCTTCCTTCCTATGTACAGGAGACCATCTGCCAGCGCGCCGACAATATCCACAACCCGGAGGCCCTCCGGCGCTATGCCGACAACCTGCTCAGCGGCGATAAATAGCCGTTTTGACAGCATGAAGCCCCCGGTTCCTCCAGGAAGGAACCGGGGGCTCTTTTTGCCATCTTATCTTTGGCCCTTTTTGAGCTTTCTTCTTTGCAGCACCGGCAGCAGCGCCCGGCGCAGGCTGACAATGATCTCGCCGCTGTTGAGGACGAGCATCAGCGCCGTCAGCAGGATTTCCCAGACAATCCACAGCGGCAGCTCCATAATCATAATCAGGGACTGGCCGAAGAGGATGAAGGTGTTGATGGTCGTTTTTAACGCGTTCCAGCGCATCTTAATAAACCGTCTCGTATCCATGGCTCTCAGCAGGAAGACGACGAAATAACCGATGAAGGTGGCAAACACCGCGCCTGTGACCCCCCAGATGGGGATGAGCAGGAAGTTGAGCACGATGTTGACAATGGCCCCCGCCGCCGTGGTCAGCAGGGTGAGCAGACTCTTCTTCTCCACCATGTAGATACTGCCCAAGAAGTTGACCAGGCAGGAGAAAACAGTGGCCATGACGAGAAACGGGATATATTTCCAAGAGGAATAAAACTCCTGGGAAACCATGAGCTTGGTGATGAGCTTGGAGAAAAGGATGAGCCCCGATCCCGCCATAAAGACCAAAGATCCGTAGCATCGGAAAACCTTGGTGAAGAATTTTTCCCGTGACTGCTCCTCAGTGACGGCGGAAAGCTGCCAGGCGTCCATGAAGATGCTGGACACCAACTGAATGAGGGTCGGTATTTTATAGGCGGCTGCCAATAGGCCGTTTGCCTGGCTGCCCAGCATATAGGCAACAATGTAGCGGTCGGACATAGTGATAATCCACCAGAAGACCGTGTTGGGGATCAGCGGCAGGGAGTAGCCCAGCATGGCCCGGCCGGTAATGGTGTCCATCCCCCGAAAGCGGATGTATCTTGTGAGCCCCGCCGTAATAAACAGAAAGAGGACCGACAAGGTGTCCGAGCAGATGATGGCCAGGATATAGCCCAGCGCGCCCCAGCGAAAGCCTACGAGGAACAGGATGTTAAAGAGGATGGTGGTGATGGTACTCAGGATGCCGTCCAGCGCATAGAGCCGGACCAACCCTCGGGCCTTGACGAACTGGGAGCAGAGGGAGCGCATGGAGGACATGAACACGAAGAAATACATCATCATCGTGTAATCGGAGACATATTTGATTTTGTTGATGAGGGGCGCAAAGAGCAATAGCAGGCAGAAGCCCCCTAGGATGGAGAGGAGCCCCGTCGAAAAGACGTCGCTTTTTCGCACGCTGCGGTCCAGGCCAAAGCGCACCACGCCGTTGATGATACCCAGGCTCACCAGTGGCAGCAGGAGGTTGCCCGTCTGCACCACCAGGTCGGTGACGCCGTATTCCGCCGTACTCAGCACCCGGGTATATAGGGGCATCATCAGGTAGACCAGCACCTTGGAGCTGAACGTCCCGATGGCAAAGATGGCGGTATTGGAGATCAGTTTTTTATACTTGTTCACATCGTTCTCCTCATGTCTCTCTGAAAGTCGCGGGGGTGGAAAACAGGGAATTCTTACATATTATATACGAAAACGCTTCCATATGCAAAAGTTAAAGAAAATACCGCAAATCCTTTTCCGTGGATCTGCGGTACTGCATGGAAAGTTGATGGTCGCAATCACTGTAAACTGCGCGTACCAACCGCCTCTCCCCACCGGTGCCGGATGATCCTCCCAATCCCTCTGCCGGGTCGCTACTCCTCCGCGGCCACCGCCGTTTTCTTGTGAAAGCGCTCGGAGGAAAAAAGCAGGGAGATCACCATACCGATGACCAACGTGACGATGGCGATGGCGCCGTCCATGGTGAACAGCGCAAAGCCCGCCTTCATGTAAACACAGCCGATGGAGCCGATGACCAGCCCCAAAATGGCAAAATAGGTGGCCTGGGGGAAGCGGTGCAGGCAGGCGTCCATGGCCTTGGCGCCGAAAAGGATGCCGATGAGGACGCCGATGCCCACCGGCAGAAGCACAATGATGTTCAGGCTGCTGACCGCCGAGATCACCGAGTCATAGATGCCGAAGATCACCATCATCATCGAGCCGCTGATGCCCGGCAAAATCAGGCAGACGGCGGCCACCACCCCCACGCAGAGAAAGCGCAGGAAGGTCAGCGGGTCCATGGTGGTGATGAGGACGCTGGACGCAGACGGAGCAAAGGCGCCCGACCAGAAGACGATGGCCAGCATGACCGCCAACGTGATAAAGAAGGGAAACAGATGGACAGGTTTAAATCTGTCGGCCGTCGCCCGTTTATAGAGCATGGGAATGATGCCCACAATAAGACCCAAAAAGAAAAAGTTGACAGCCATGGGGAAATTTTTGAGCAGGAATTCGATGACCCGGCTAAAGAGCAGGATGCTGACGCCGGCCCCCGCTACCAAAGGAAGCAGGAAGCGCAAATTCTTGCGAAATCCCTCCCGCAAATGGCTGATGGCGCCAATGAGCTTGTCATAGATGCCCAGCAGCACCGCCAGCGTGCCGCCGCTGACGCCGGGAATGACTTCCGCGATGCCGATGATGGCGCCGCTGAGTAGATTTTTTATAAATTCCATCCAAAATTCCTCGTTTCCTTTTTCAAGATCTTTCGCTCGGGCCCTCTATCCCGAGGCGGCGCTTCTTCCTCTCCCAGAAGTTACTCATGCTGCTGCCGGGCACCTCGGTGAGCTCTCGCCCCAAAAAGGCGGGTGGCACAAAGGTATGGGCCTGCTCGACGCTTTCAAACTCGACCTCGGCGTAAAAAAACGCTCCCTCTTCCCCCTCGTCCACCAAGCTGCATTCCAATCGCAGTCCTTCCGGGAGGGCATAGACCCGGTAATCCTTGCGGATGGGCGGCATACATAAAAGCCGGCACAACCGCTCGTAGACGTCCTCTTCCAGATCCAGTTCGATCTCTTCCCGGCACAGCGTCCCCGTGCCCTTGAAGCACAGCCGGTAACTGGCGCCTTGGGGCGTTTCTTTCTTTCGGATACGCACCACCGGGCAGGTGGAAAGGTAGCCCTGCTCCACTTTGGCACGGTCGATTTCGGGAAGATTGGGAAAATCATCGATCAAAAATTTGCGTTCGATCTCCATGGTGGACCTTCTTTCGACGGGAAACTCGGGCGTCAATTTTCTTGCAGTATTATAGCATAAAACGGGAAGACAAAACACCAGAAATTGTGAACGCGCCGGTATATTCTATGTTTGTCATAATCTTTCTCTTCTAATCCTCCGCAAGCTGTGGATAATAACAAAGGAGGTGATCACCATGGAACAATTTCAGCCCGCGAAGCTCGACGATAACACCTTTGCCCAAATCCGCGACTGGGAAACAATGCTCAGCCAGGAAAAGGGGACTCCCATCGTTTTGGTGGCATATGAGGGAACAAAGGTATGCCCATGTCAAAAGGAGGCGCAATGATGGAAGAACGGATTTATCTGGGCCTGTCCGATCTGCTCGACCAGGATTTGACCAGCTATGAATACTTCCACTCCCTGCCGGCATCCATCCGTCACACTCTGGAGCAGGAGGATATCCGCAGTTTTTCCGAAATGCAGCAGATCGTGGCGCGGCAAAAAGAAAAGTAACGAAAGCGAAAGTTCATTTTTTCTTTGCAGAATTTTTGTAAGATAATCAAAGTGAGGTCATATTTTCCAAGTATAGTAAAGTCATTCCAAACAGGAATTGATAAGATACTGCCGATGCCCCCCGGTGGTCGGATTACCGGCCGTGGGGCTCCAGGCAGACTAACAGCAACCCTCCGCCAGAGAGGTTTTTGATAGATGAGGAAAGAAGGCTGCGGACCATTTAGGTCCGCAGCCTTCTTTTTGCGTTTCGAGTGTCCTTTCCGCCGCTATTGTGCGCATTCCATTGGTCTTATTTGTGATTGTCTTTGCTGTTGGATGGGCTTTTACGGGACAAGTTGTATGAAAAGTTGTCTAGAACCCTACCACTTTTTTCCACTTGTATGTGTCTATTCAAATTCGTCTCTTCCCTTTTGGTCATCCGCATCAATATTTTTGTGGAAAAAGTATAAAAAAATCGGACAATTCAGAAACAATTGCAGGTTAATTCATAATTTGTTAAAATAAGAATATCCATTTATCTTTTCTATTCATTGGAAAAGAGGGAAACAGAAGAAGAAGGAGTGAACCACAAAAATGCAACGAACAAAACGCAATTTTTCAAAGATTCTTTCTTTGGTATTGGCTGTTGCACTATGTCTCTCGGTAGCCATCCCGGGAGGAATGTCGGTCTTCGCCATCGACGGAGATCCGAGCAACTGGAACACCAACTTAGAAGGAATCAAAGCCGTAGGTTCTCTATTGACCTACGAGGAAAACGGATTAAAGGTTGCTTCCCCCGGAACGGGCTTTGACTTTTTTGCCGTGAGCGACGTGAAGGTGGACGGCGGTTTTACCTTTGAAACCGACGTCACCATCGTGGACGGCACCGACAGAACCGTCGGCCTGCTATTTGGAGCGGCGAGCAACAATGTGGGCAACGATGGCGGCATTGTCTTCAATCTTCCCGAAAACGATGTCAATGGGTCCCGTCTGTTTACCTTCGGCGGCCCCGACTATCGCACCAACAATACCCCCTTCACCCCCAAAGACAACCATACCTATCACATGAAACTGGAAGTCAACAACAAGTTTTGCAAAGCTTGGATTGACGATGTGCTGATTCACGATACGTATCTGAGAGGCTATCATGGCGGCTATCTCGGACTGATGTGCTTTAAATCATCCGCCGTCTTCCAGAACACCCAGTATACGGTGCTGGAAGACAACAAGGTCGTATCCATCGGCGGCATGGAAAACCTCAAGGGCGACTTCACCACCCCTTCCGATGACACCATGGTGATTCGGAAAAACGGCGGCAACAACCACGTCATCTCCGACACCAAGATGTCCGCTTTCCGTTTGGAATCAAACCTGCTGCTCTCCGATGGTTTCGAAGAGCAGGGCAAGATGGCTTACAAGGCGTCCTATATCTTCGGCTCCGTAAAAAATGATTTTTCTGAAAACATTGGAGACGGCTTCTTCGGCAACGAATTGGCCGCAGTCTATAACGGCACCTCCTATGACCTAAAATACAAGATGTTCCACGACCCCTGGAAATCCGACATCGGTCTTGCCGATAATATCGTTGGGCCCATCGACGTAGGGACAGTGGAAAACCTGGATACCCCCATCAGCTACAGTCTGACGGTGGGCGCGGACAAGAACCTGATCGTCACAGTCAATGGTCAGGATTTCCCGATTACCACCCCCAAAGCTTTTAAAGATTACTACACTGATGGCTATCTGGGCATTATGTCCTTTAATACCAAAGCGCAGGTCACGGGCCTCAAGGTCACCGACCTCAGCGCTCCCAAGCCCCAGGCGCTGGAAAACCTCAAAGGCGAGCATTTTTCCAAAGTTTCCGACGGCGTCTATGAGGTAGCTAACACAGGTGGCAACAACTATGTCATCTCCGACACCTCCGTTAACGCTTTCAGCCTGGAAGCGGACATCCTTTTCACCGATCCGAAGGATGAAAACAAAGCTTCCTTTATCTTCGGGGCAAAATCCGGAGAACTTAATTTCAATACCCAAAAATTTAACGGCGCTGAGATGTCCGCCATCAAAAACGGCGACAAATACGACGTCAAGGTTAAGATGTTCCAGGATCCTTGGGGCGTCGGCATGGGCGACAACATGGTGCCGCTGACCGTCGTCACACAGGTCGATGACTTAACCAAACCCATCCATTATAAACTGACCATGACGGATGACAAACAGCTGATCTTCACGATCAACGGCACGGATTTTGTATCCAAAAATGTCAACGCCGAATGGGTCAAACAGTATGTGGGCGGCTATCTGGGCTTCATGACCTGGAATAGCGTCGCACAGTTCTCTAATATCCAGGTCACCGACCTGACCGGCGTTTCCATCTCTGCAAAACTCTCCGGTCTAAAAGTGGACGGCCTGGACCTGACCCCCGCTTTTGCACAGAACACCACCCGCTATAACCTCCCGGATGTTCCCTATGAAACCGAGAGCATCAAGGTGACCGCCAATGTAACCGGCAACGGCGTCTTGACCATCGGCGGCAAAGAAGCGGAAAGCGGCGTCGCCATCGACGTTCCGCTGGAAGTGGGCCGGCAGGACATCCAGGTGAAGATTGTGGACGCAGCCACTTCCGTCCCCTCCATCACCACCATCACAGTCAAGCGCAATCAGGACCCCGCCACCTTCAACACCGAGATGTGGCGGCCCCAGTATCACTACATCCCCGAAGCCAACTGGTGCAACGACCCCAACGGCATGATCTATTATAATAACGAATGGCACCTGTTCTATCAGTATAATCCCAACACCCCGAAGAACGTGGGACAGTGGTGGGGCCATGCGGTGAGCTCTGATCTCATCAACTGGACCGAGCTTCCCGTCGCTTTGGAACCCGATTCCCTGGGCCAAATCTGGTCCGGCAGCTGCGTCATCGACGCTGAGAACAAATCCGGTCTCTTCTCCACCGATCAGGGCGGTCTGGTTGCGTACTACACCAGCCAGGCGGGCCACCAGTGGCAGAGCATGGCCTATTCTGAGGACAACGGCCGGACCTGGACGAAATATGATGGCAACCCCGTCATCGACAGCAAAAATGATATTGTCAACGGTGACCCGCTGCAGAACAATGACTTCCGTGATCCCAACGTCTTCTGGTATGAGCCGGCTGGAAAGTTTATCATGGTTGCTGCCGGTGGACCGCTGCGCATCTACTCCTCCAGCGATCTCAAAACCTGGACACTGGAAAGCGGATATGACAATGATCACACCCAGTATCGTCCGGAAGGCGTTTCCGCCATCTACTCCGAGTGCCCCGACCTTTTCCCGTTGCCTATTGACGGCAATAAAGACAAAATGAAATGGGTTTACAGCGGCGCCGGACGTTATTACATGCTGGGTGAACTCAAACAGGTCAACGGCAAATGGGCTTTCGTTCCCGACGACAATGTTCAGCACACCATGACCTTTGCCGCCGACTCCTACGCCGGCCAGACCTTTAAGTGCTCTCCCGACGGCCGCGTCATCATGACCAGCTGGATGAGCAACTGGGCTTATGCTGACGATATGTCCAACATCACCGGCAAATTCAACGGTGGCTATACCCTGTTCTACAATCTGACCCTGCGCACCACTCCCAACGGCGTCCGCCTGTTCCAGGAGCCCATTGAGGAGTACAAACAGCTGCGTCAGGATGCTGTCATTGAGAAAACCGATGTCACCATCTCCCCGGACGGCGAAAACATCCTCAAGGATTACCGTGGCGACCAGTACGAGCTGGTAGCCAATCTGCGCCCGGGCAACGGCGTCACCGAGGTGGGCTTTAAACTGCGCACCGGCGCCACCCAGGAAACCGTCGTCAAATATAACGTGGCCAGCTCCAACCTGACCATGGACCGCAGCAAATCGGGTAAATCCCCCAACGGCAGTTTTAACGGCAACGCCATTTCCAGCTACAAACTCAACAAGAACGCGGACGGCTCTATCGATCTGCGTATCTTCATGGATTGGTCCTCTGTCGAGGTCATCGCCAACAGCGGTGAAATGTATGGCGCACAGCGCATCTTCCCCGACTATGCCAGCATCGGCTTGGAGGCCTACTCCGTGGGCGGCGACACCCAGGCGGACGTCACCGTCTATCCGCTCAAGAGCATCTGGCGCGATTCCGAGGCCGGCGGCAACGAGCCCACCGCCCTCTATCTGGACGCGGCGGAGAATACCACCATCTATACCGATGATGTCATCACCGTTCATTCCCGCGTCCTGCCCGCTTCCGCCGATCAGTCCGTCGAATGGAATCTGACCGACGCCGACGGCGCTGTGGAAATCATCAGCCAGGATGCAACTTCCATCACCTTTAAAGCACTGAAAACTGGTTCCATCACCTTGGACGCGGCCACCAAGACCGGCGGCAAGACGGCCTCCGCATCCTTTAGCATCAAGGAGCAGACCTTCAAGACCAATCTGACGGGCTGGACCACCCAAGGCGGCACCTGGTCCATCACCGAAAACGGCTTTGAAGGCGTCACCGGCGGCGACGGCTTTGCGCTGGGCAGCGAAGTCTTTAACGACGGCTTCAAGCTGGAAGGCGATATTACCTTTGTCACCGGTAAAGCCGCTCTGGGCCTTGTCTTTAACGCCGGCGACAGCCCCAGCAATTCTTACTGCCTCAACTTTGACTTTGGCGAGGGCCTGGAATTCGGTCAGCAATACCGCTGGTTCAAGTTCCCCTGGGGCGGCCACAAAGATGATATTGCCAAGGTTATGTTCTCCGACGCCGCCTTCGTCCCCGAAAAGGGCAAGACCTATCATATTGTCTTGACCTACAAGGACGGCAAGCTATCCTACGCTATCGGCGACGACAAGGGTATGCACGACATCTTCAAAGATGTCGAGGATCCGAATCACAACTACACCGGCGGTCGTATCGGCGTCATGGGCAACAATTCCACGGTACGCATCAATAACTTCTATGTCACCTCCCTGGCGGATCCCGCCTCAGTGGAGACCAAGGTGGGCGACATCACCATGAACGTGGGCGGCACGATGGATGCTCTCACCGCACAGCTGCCCGACACCGTCACGGTCAAGCTGACCGACGGCCGGACCCAAGACAATGTGGGCATCACCTGGAACACCAGCGCTGTCAAACTGAACGAAATCGGTACCTATGATGTCATCGGCACCGTGGATGGTACAGACGTGACCACTACCGTCAAGGTGAATATCCAAGATCCTTCCCCCGTTATCAGCATCGACCCGAAAGAAGTCACGCTGACGGTGGAAAAGGGCGCCGATAAACAGGCTGTTATCGCACAGCTTCCCACCTCCGTCACCGGCACCAAGGCCGACGGCAGAAAGGTCGACGTTCCTGTCCTCGGTTGGGACTTTAGTAAGGTGGATCTGAACACCGCCGGCACCTACACCGCGGTCGGCACCCTCAAAGACACCACTGGCGGCCTGGGCGGCGAGACGAACATCATCTCGATCAACGCCATTATCACCGTCAAGGCGCCTGACGAAACCTCCGACGAACCTCCTGTCACCTCTGTCACCACCAAGCCGAGCACCAGTAAGCCCTCCATTCCGGGCGGCTCTGGCTCCGACTGGAAGTGGCCGGAAGGCTCCTCCAAACCCGCTGACGGCAAAGAGAATCCCAAGTCCGGCGACAATTCCGCACTGCCCATCGCTCTCGCGGCACTGGCAGTCGCGGCTGGCGCGGTCGTTCTCGTCAGCAAGAAGAAAAAATAACCCTTAACGGTTTTTCCTAAAAGGGGGACAGCGAAAGCTGTCTCCCTTTTTCTATGCCCAGCTGGGTTTTCCCCCTTTCTTCATCACCAAAATGGGGCCCCTCCCCTTCCCCACTTTTGTGGAGCTTTCCCCCTGCTCTTTCTCAGAGAAATATGGTATACTATTTTTGTCTTTCGTGTTTTCGGGCATTTTGGCGCCCGTCCTCTGGATGTGACGCCAGGCCCTTTTGACCGCCAAAAAGAAAGGGGATTTATCTTGCAGCAAGCAAAACGTAAGAAGAAAGGCAAATTTGCCACCTTTGCCGGTTACTACCGGCCCCATCTGAAGCTCTTTATTCTGGACATGGTCTGCGCCTTTTTTATCGCGGCCATTGATCTGCTCTTCCCCCTGGTATCCAAGGGCGCCATGGAGCAGCTTTTGCCCCAGCGGCTCTTCGGCACCTTTTTCCTTGTCATGGGCGCGGTAGCTCTGGCCTTTGTCCTGCGGTCGGTGATGTTTTATATCGTCACCTTTCTAGGGCACCAGCTGGGCGTCTACATCGAAGCCGACATGCGCCAGGATCTCTTTTCCCACCTTCAGACCCTGTCCTTCCGCTTCTATGACCAGAACCGCACCGGCCATCTGATGTCCCGTGTGACCAACGACCTCTTTGAGATCACGGAGCTCGCTCACCACGGTCCGGAGGACCTTTTCATCTCTCTGATCACCCTCATCGGTTCCTTCATCGTCATGTTCACCATCCAGTGGAAGCTTGCGCTGGTGGTCTTCTTCATGATTCCACTCATCGTCTTCTTTGCCACCTCCCAAAAGCGGCGGATGGCCGACGCCTCCCTCAAGGTCAAAAAGCGGGTGGCCGACGTCAACGCCGATCTGGAATCCAGCCTTTCCGGTATGCGGGTGGCTAAGGCCTTCTCCAATGAGAAGTACGAAATCCGCAAGTTTTCCAAGGGCAATGACCGCTTTAAAAACTCCAAGGGCGAGTTTTACAAGGCCATGGGCATCTTTAACGCCGGCATGGAATTCCTCACCGCCATGCTCAACGTTCTGGTCATCGCGGTGGGCGGCTTTTTCATCATGCGGGGAAGCCTCACCTTCACCGAGCTTATCACCTTTAACCTCTATATCGCTGTCTTCCTCCAGCCTATCAAGCGCCTGACCTCTTTCATGGAGCAATTCACCACCGGTATGGCGGGCTTCGGGCGCTTCACGGAGCTGATGGATATCGAACCCGACGTCAAGGAGGCTCCCGACGCCAAGGTGCTCGCCGACGTGCGGGGAGACGTGGCGTTTGAGGACCTCTCCTTCTCCTACGACGGGGAGCACAATGTCTTGGAGCATGTCAGCCTCTCCTTAGGCGCAGGGGAAACCCTGGCCGTGGTGGGACCCTCCGGCAGCGGCAAGACCACCCTCTGTCAGCTCCTGCCCCGTTTCTACGACCCCACCGGCGGGCGCATCCTCATCGACGGACAGGACATCAAGGAACTCACCCTCCATTCCCTGCGGGACGCGGTGGGCATTGTCCAGCAGGACGTCTTCCTCTTTGCCGGTACCATCGCCCAGAACATCCGCTATGGGCGCAGCAGCGCCACCATGGACGAGGTGGTCCAGGCCGCCATGCTGGCCGACATCCACAAGGAGATCATGGCGCTGCCCGACGGCTATGACACCTATGTGGGCGAGCGGGGCATCCTCCTTTCCGGGGGCCAGAAGCAGCGTATCAGCATTGCCCGCATCTTCCTCAAAAACCCGCCCATCCTCATCCTCGACGAGGCCACCTCGGCGCTCGACAGCGAGACTGAGTCCCGCATCCAGCAGGCCTTCGACCGGCTGAGCCAGGGCCGCACCACCCTCATCATCGCCCATCGCCTCTCCACCATCAAAAACGCCAATCGGATTGTGGTCATCGACAACGAGGGCATCGCGGAACTGGGCACCCACGAGGAGCTGATGCAAAAGGACGGAAGATACGCCGCTCTCTACCGCACCCAGTTCGGCCAGTCACCCAAAGAGGAATAGCGGCATAGGATGCTCACAGAAAAAATATTCACGGAGGGCTTGACAAATCCGGCCGCCGTGATTATACTAAAAAGCAATCAAACAACCCACAAACCGTTGATTGAGAAGAGTAGGCACAGAGCGTGATCTCACAGAGAGCTGCCGTTTGGTGGAAGGCAGCAGATGACACTGGGCTGAATGGACTCATGAGGGCAGGACGAAAAGCGGCAACGCCCAGTAGTGCCTGACGGGACCTCCACCCGTTACCAAGGGAGCCTATATGTTTGTATAGGGAGCGAGTGGACGCGCAAGCGTCAATTTGGGTGGTACCGCAGAAGCAAAGGCTTTTGTCCCAACAGTATTGTTGAGACAAAAGCCTTTTTTGTTGTCCTTTACGGCAATGCGGCGGCCAAAGCCCCGCGTGGCAGATTGTCTTCGATACACTTCCCCGCTCCCGGAAATTCATTTTGAAAAGGAGTCCTTACTATGACCAAAATTCCTCACAGACTGTATCTCACCGAAGACCAGATGCCCAAACAATGGTATAACCTGCGCGCCGACATGCCCGAGCAGCCCGACCCCATGCTCAACCCCGCCACCCTGCAGCCCGCCACAGAGGAAGAGCTCTATCCCGTCTTCTGCAAGGACTTGGCCCATCAGGAGATGGACGCCACCACCCGCTATATCGACATCCCGGAAGAAATCCAGGAGATGTATAAGATTTACCGGCCCTCTCCCCTCATCCGCGCCTACAATCTGGAAAAGGCCCTGGAGACCCCGGCCAAGATCTACTATAAATTCGAGGGCAACAACACCTCCGGCAGCCACAAGCTCAATTCCGCCATCGCCCAGGCCTATTACGCCAAGAAGCAGGGTTTAACCTGTCTGACAACCGAAACGGGCGCCGGCCAGTGGGGCACGGCCCTCTCTGAGGCCTGCGCCTACTTTGGACTGGACCTGACCGTCTACATGGTCAAGGTCTCCTACAACCAAAAACCCTACCGCAAAGCGGTCATGCAGACCTTTGACGCCAACGTCATCGCGAGCCCCAGCGACACCACCAACGCCGGACGCCAGATTCTGGCCAAGGACCCGAACACCGGCGGCAGCCTGGGCTGCGCCATATCCGAGGCCATTGAAAAGGCCGTCAGCACCGAGGGATGCCGCTACGTCTTGGGCTCCGTCCTCAACCAGGTGCTGCTGCATCAGTCCATCATCGGGCTCGAAAGCAAGAAGGCCATGGAAATCCTGGGCGAGTACCCCGACGTCATCATCGGATGCGCCGGCGGCGGCTCCAACTTAGGCGGCCTCATCGCCCCCTTCATGCAGGATAAGTTGACCGGCAAAGCGAATCCCCGCATCGTGGCCGTGGAGCCCGCCTCCTGCCCCTCCCTTACCCGTGGCAAATATGCTTATGATTTCTGCGACACCGGCAAGGTGACGCCGCTTGCCCGGATGTACACCCTGGGCTCCGGCTTCATGCCCTCGGCCAACCACGCGGGCGGACTGCGGTATCACGGCATGTCCCCCATCCTCTCCAAGCTCTACCACGACGGCTATATGGAGGCGGTGGCCGTGGAACAGACCAAGGTCTTTGACGCGGCGACCACCTTCGCCAAATACGAAACCATCCTCCCCGCCCCCGAGTCCGCCCACGCCATCCGCGCGGCCATGGACGAGGCCATCAAGTGCAAGGAAACCGGCGAGGAAAAGACCATCCTCTTCGGCCTCACCGGCACCGGCTACTTCGATATGACCGCCTATCAGGCCTACCACGACGGCAACATGACCGACTACGTCCCCACCGACGCCGATTTACAAAAGGGCTTCGACGGCCTTCCCAAGGTCGATTAGTCCCTTCTCGGTTTTTAAGCAAAACAGTACCCCGGCAAAAAAGGCATCCGGCTTACGCTGGATGCCTTTTGTCGCTTTTATGGGAGCTCCTCTTTTTCGATGTGCAAAGGGCCACGTCCCCATTGCATGGGTCATTTCCCATCCGGGCGGCGCCATGCGCCCTCTCGTGGGGCATTCACCGCTGCCGCACGGGATAATGGTCCCCCTGCTCCGCAGCGCGGCATCCCTCACCGGCAGGCGGAGAGGAACCACTGGCTTCGTTGGAACGCTGTCTGCGGCACGCAAGGCCACGCCCCCCTGCGCCACAGCGCGGTGTCCCTCACCGGCAGGTGAAAAGAAACCGCAGTCTTTGTTCGGACGCTGTCCTTTACATCCGAAATCACGGTCCTCATGCGCTAAGAGCGACATCCTCCACCGGTAGGTGGAAAAAGATGCGCCGCTAACTTCGTTAGCGCGCTCATCGCGGCGCACAGGACCATGGCTCCCATGCGTCACAGCGCGGCTTCCCCCACCGGCAGGTGGAAAGCCCCAGTCGAAAAGACGGCTGGGGCTTTTTCATGTTTTGTTTACTTTTTTTCCGTATTTTCTTCTTTGCGCTTGGCGCAATCCTTGCGGGCGCATCCCGCACAGCCCTGACAGCCGCCGCAGTTTCCTCGGTGCTTCCAGGCGTAGCGGGCCGCCAGTGCAACCAGCACCAGCACAATGGCAAGAATCACATAATCGATGGGCCTCATAGTTCCTTCTTTCTTTAATGGATGAACAGCGCGCCGATCTGGTAGACCCCGCAGGCCACCAGCCATGCCACCACGCTTTGGAAGACCGCCACCAGCGCCGCGGCCTTCCCGCTGTTCATCTCCCGTTTGACGGCGCTGATGGCCGCCACACAGGGGGTGTAAAGCAGGGTAAAGACCAGGAAGGCGCTGGCCGCCAGCGGCGTAAAGATGGAGGCAAGTGCTTGAGGTAGGTTGGCGGTGGAAGCGCCTGTGAGCACCGCAAAGGTGCTGATGACGGCCTCCTTGGCCGAAAATCCGGTGATGAGGGCGGTGGAAGCCCGCCAGTCGGCAAAACCGAGAGGTGCAAAAATGGGGGAAATAAACCGCCCGATGCCCGCCAACATGCTGTCGGCGCTGTTTTGCACCACGTTAAAACGAAAATCAAAGGTCTGGAAGAACCAGATAATCAAAGTTGCTACAAAGATGATGGTAAAAGCGCGAGTCAAAAAGTCCTTGGCCTTGTCCCAGAGGAGCAGACACACGCTCTTGGGACTGGGAAGGCGGTAGTTGGGCAGTTCCATGACAAAGGGCACGGGGTTGCCCCGAAACGCCGTCTTTTTGAGGACAAGCCCCACAATGATGCCGATGATCATACCCAAGACATACAGCCCGATCATGACGAGGGCCCGGTACTTAGGGAAAAAGGCCATGGTAAACATGCCGTAAATGGGGAGCTTGGCGCTACACGACATGAAGGGGGTGAGCATGATGGTCATCCTCCGGTCCCGCTCGCTGGAGAGGGTTCGGGTGGCCATGATGGCCGGCACCGAACAGCCGAAGCCGATGAGCATGGGCACAAAGCTACGCCCCGACAGGCCGATTTTGCGCAGGAGTTTATCCATCACAAAGGCCACCCGGGCCATATAGCCGCTGTCCTCCAACAGGGAGAGGAAGAAAAAGAGCACTACGATGGTGGGGATAAAGGACAGCACGCTGCCCACACCGGCGAAAGCGCCGTCGATTATCAAGGAATGGACCACGGGGTTGATACCGTAGGCGGTGAGCCCCGCGCTGACGACGCCGGTTACGGCGTCGATGCCCCGGGCCAGCAAGTCGCTCAAAAAGCTGCCGATCACGCCGAAGGTCAACCAGAAGATGATGAGCATGATCAGCAGAAACACCGGGATGGCTAAATATTTATTGGTGAGCACGTTGTCGATGTGGACACTGCGGATGTGCTCCCGGCTCTCCTTGGGCTTGACCACACAGTCGGCGCAGAGTTTATCGATAAAGGAGTAACGCATGTCGGCCAGCGCCGCCTTTTTGTCGGTACCAAGCTCCCGCTCCATCTCTGTGATGCTGTGGCCGATCATGTCCTTCTCATTGTCGGACAGATGCAGCGCTTCCTCGATGGGCGCATCCCCTTCCACCAGCTTGGTGGCCACAAAGCGCATGGGAAAACCGATGCGCTCGGCATGGTCCTCGACTAAGTGAGCGATAGAGTGGATGGTTCTATGTACGGCTCCCGAGCAGAAGTCCTGCCGCTTGGGAAGCTGCTTGCGCTCGGCTGTCTTGATGGCCCGCGCTATCAGCTCGTCGATGCCCTCGTTTTTGGCCGCCGAGATGGGAACCACCGGCACCCCCAATTCCTCCGAAAGCTGGGAAATCTTCACGGTGCCGCCGTTGGAGCGCATCTCGTCCATCATGTTGAGGGCGATCACCATGGGCACACCCAGCTCGATGAGCTGCATGCTCAGATAGAGGTTGCGCTCGATGTTCATGGCGTCGACAATGTTGATGATGCCGTCCGGATGGTGTTTGAGGATAAATTCCCGGGTGACGATCTCCTCACTGGTGTAGGGGGAAAGAGAATAGATGCCGGGCAGATCCACCACCGTGGCGTCCTTCTGCCCCCGAATAACCCCATCCTTGCGCTCCACCGTGACGCCGGGGAAGTTCCCCACATGCTGGTTGGAGCCGGTCAGCTGGTTAAAGAGTGTCGTTTTGCCGCTGTTCTGGTTACCTACCAGTGCAAAAACCATGGACTAGTCCTCCTCCACCACAATATTTTTTGCGTCGTCCACCCGCAGTGTCAGTTCATAGCCCCGCAGCATCAGCTCGATGGGATCCCCCATCGGCGCCACCTTGCGGATCATCACCTGGGTGTGTGGTGTCAATCCCATGTCCAACAGCCGGTCCCGGAGCGCTCCCTCTCCGCCTACCGCAACGATTCTCGCCTTTTTGCCGATTCTCATCTGGTTTAATGTTTTCATCAATTTGTCCGCTCCCTTATTCCAACGTCCATCGCCAATATTCCATTTTATTTTACAGCGAAACGAAAAAAAATGCAACGAAACCCTATCGTTTTCTTTCCATTTCCAATATTTAAAGGGCCTCTCGCCATCCTCACGGATTGACCACGTGAATGGGACATCCACTGAGAAACGCCTCCATATTTTCGGCGACCATCCGCACAAGACGCCGTCGGGTTTCCTCGGGCGCCCAGGCGATGTGGGGGGTGACGATGCAGTTTTTGGTATGGAGAAGCGGATTATCCTCCCTCGGCGGCTCGTTGGAAAGCACATCCACCCCGGCGCCCCAGAGCTTGCCGCTGTTTAAAGCGTCGGCCACATCCCGCTCATTGAGGATGGGGCCCCGAGCAGTGTTGATGAGGATGGCGCCGTCCTTCATCTTGGCGATGGCCGCCTTGTCGATGAGATTGCGGGTCTCGGGAAAGAGAGGGCAGTGGAGGGAGATGACGTCGCTTTCCCTGAGCAGGGTATCCAGATCGGTAAAGCGGATGGAATCGGTTTCCATGCGGGGGTCGGGATGACGGCGGGTGCCCAGGACCCGCATGCCGAAGGCCGCCGCGATCTGGGCGGTGCGGTAGCCGATGTCCCCCATGCCGATAATACCCATGGTCTTGTCTTTGAGCTCCATGAGCGGCAGGGCCGAGGCGTAGCGGCCGGGCGCCTCCTCCCAGCGTCCGGTGCGGACCAGGCTGTCATAGGCCGGGACATGGTGGCAGATTTCTAAGAGCAGGGCGAAGACAAACTGAGCCACCGCTTCGGTGGAATATCCGGGCACATTACAGACCACCACCCCATGCTCCTTGGCCGCGGCGGTGTCGATGATGTTGTAGCCGGTGGCGAAGAGCCCCACGTATTTTAATCCCGGGCACTGCTCGAACACCTCCCGCCGGATGCGGGTGCGGGTGCAGACGATGATGGGGGCGTCGCCGATGCGCTCAATGACCCGCTCCGGCGGGGTGCTTTCATAGACGGTCACTTCCCCCACCCTATTGAGCCTTTCCCAGGAAATGTCGGACGGATTGACCGTCCCCGCGTCCAAAACCACAATCTTCAAAAAAGTTCCTCCTCGTTTCCCATTTCCCCCACATTTTACCACACCTGGCGTCTCCTTATACACCCCTTGCGCAGAAAAAACTCCGCATGCAAAATGCATGCGGAGTTTTTTTGTTTTAACCCGCTTCCGGTTGGGCGAACTGGCTATTATAGAGCGTCTTGTAGAAGCCTCCCTGGGCCATGAGCTCCTCGTGGCTGCCTGTCTCAATGATATCGCCGTCCTTGAGCACCAGGATGCAGTCGGCGTCCCGGATGGTGGAAAGGCGGTGGGCGATGACGAAGCTGGTCCGGCCCTCGGTGAGCTTATTCATGGCCTTTTGGATGAGTAACTCTGTACGGGTGTCCACCGAGCTGGTGGCTTCGTCCAGGATGAGGATGCTCGGGTCGGAGAGGACCGCTCGGGCGATGGTCAGCAGCTGTTTCTGCCCTTGGGAGATATTGGAGGCGTCCTCGTTGAGGATCATCTCATAGCCGCCGGGCAGGGTGCGGATGAAGTGGTCGGCATAGGCCGCGTCGGCTGCTTTGACCACGTTCTTATCGTTCTGCCCCAGGTCGCCGTAGCGGATGTTCTCCCGAATGGTGCCTTTAAAGGACCAAGTGTCCTGGAGCACCATGCCGAACATATCCCGCAGGTCGTCCCGGGTCATATCCATGATGTCCACCCCGTCGATGAGGATGCGCCCGCCGTCCACGTCGTAAAAGCGCATGAGGAGGTTGACGAGAGTGGTCTTCCCCGCCCCGGTGGGGCCGACAATGGCGATCTTCTGGCCCGGTTTGACGGAGAAATTGAGGTTTTTGATGAGCGGATGCTCTTTGTCGTAGCCGAAGGTGACGTTTTCAAAGACCACCTCGCCCTTGACGCTTGTCAGCTTCACCGGATGATCGGTGTCGGGCACCTCCTCCTGCTCGTCGAGGACCTCGAAGATGCGCTCGGCGGCGGCTACGGTGGACTGGATGATGTTGGCGATATTGGCCGTCTGGGAGATCGGCTGGTTAAACTGGCGCAGATATTGGATAAAGGCCTGGATATCGCCCAGCGGCAACATGCCGGCGGACACCATGACGCCGCCGCCCACACAGACTAAGATATAACCCAAGTTGCCCACAAAGCCAATGATGGGCATGATGATGCTCGAACAAAACTGGGCCTTCCAGGCGTTGTCGAAGAGCTTGTCGTTAATTTTATCAAACTCCTCGGTCACCTGTTTTTCCCGGCCGTAGAGCTTGATGACCTCATGGCCGGTGTACATCTCCTCCACATGGCCGTTGAGCTCGCCGATGGAAATCTGCTGGCCCTTAAAGAAGCCCTGGGAGCGTTTGACCACCTTCATGGAGGCAAGCATGGAAAGCGGCAGGGTGATCAGCGCGATCAGGGAGAGCCAGGGGCTGATGACCAGCATCATCACGAGGATGCCGATGACGGTGGCCACCGAGGTGATGAGCTGGGAAATACTCTGCTGGAAGGAGGTGGACACGGTGTCCACGTCGTTGGTGACCCGGCTGAGGATTTCGCCGTAGGTGCGGGTGTCGAAGTAATTAAGCGGCAGTTTCGCCAGCTTTTCGTCCACATCCTTGCGCAGGTTGTACATGGTCTTTTGGGAGATGCCCGCGATCATGTATTGCTGGATGTAGTTAAAGAGGGCGGAAAGCAGGTAGATGATGCCCAAAACGATGAGGATCCTCCCCACCGCTTCAAAGTCGATGCCGCCACCTGTTGCCATCCGCTGGAATCCGGAAAAGAGCTCGGTGGTGGCCATACCTAGCACCTTGGGGCTCAGGATGGAAAAGAGGGTGGCCAGCAGGATAAAGAGGATGGCAACGCCCAGGGAAACGCGGTAGGGCTTTAAATACCCCAAGAGACGCTTGAGGGTGCCTTTAAAATCTTTTGGTTTTCCATAGTGGGAAGCTTGGTGTCTTCCCGGTCCCATTCTCATACTCATGCCAATTCCTCCGCCGTCAGCTGCGAAGATGCAATCTCACGATAGATTTCGCAAGTATTTAGCAGTTCCCGATGGGTTCCCACGCCGATGAGCTGACCCTCATCCATCACCAGGATGCGGTCGGCATCCATAATGGTGCTGATGCGCTGGGCCACAATGATGACCGCCGCATCCTGCGTCTTCTTTTTGAGCGCCGCCCGCAAAGCGGCGTCGGTCTTAAAGTCCAGCGCTGAGAAGCTGTCGTCGAAAATATAGATTTCCGGCTCCCGCACCGCCGCCCGGGCAATGGAGAGGCGCTGCTTCTGTCCGCCTGAAACGTTGGTTCCGCCCTGGGCGATGGGGGAGTCAAACTGCTCCTCCTTCTGCTCGATAAACTCCATGGACTGGGAGAGGATGGCCGCCGCCCGCATGTCTTCCTCGGTGGCGTCCTCCTTCCCCGAAAGGATGTTGGAACGGATGGTCCCCGAAAAGAGCACCGCCTTTTGAGGGATATAGCCGATCTTCGCCCGCAGATCCTTCTGGGCATAGTCCCGGACATTGATTCCATCCACCAATACTTCGCCCTCGGTCACATCGTAGAGCCGGGGAATGAGCTTGATGATGGTGGATTTGCCGCTGCCGGTGCTGCCGATGATGGCGGTGGTCTCCCCCTTGGCCGTGGCAAAGGAAATGTCCTTGATGACAGGCTCCGGCGCGCCGGGATAGGAGAAGGTCACATGGCGAAACTCGACGCTGCCCTTGACATCCTCCGGGGCCCGCCGGGGCTGTTCGGGGTCGGTGACGGTGATCTGGGAGTCGATGACCTCCATGATGCGCTCCGCCGAGGCGGAGGCTCTGGGCATCATGACGAAGACCATGGACATCATGACAAAGGACATCATGATCTGCATGACGTACTGCACCACCGCCATCACGTCGCCCACCATCATGGCCCCCGCCTGGATGCGCAGGCCGCCGAACCACATCAGCCCGATGGTGGAAAAATTGAGGATGACCATGACCGCCGGCATGAGCAGGGCCATGGTCCGCTGCATCTTGACGGTGGTCTGGGTCAAGTCTTTGTTTGCCTCATCAAAGCGCCCCTTTTCATACTCGGTGTTGTTAAACGCCTTGATGACCCGGATGCCGGTCAGCTTTTCCCGCATGACCATGTTGACCCGGTCTAACTTTCTCTGCATGGATTTGGAGAGAGGTAACGCCCGGTTGGCAATCATCATGACCATAAAGATCAAAAACGGGACGGCTACCACCACCACTAAGGAGAGAGACGCGCTCTTGGCAAGTGTCATGATGATGCCGCCCACACAGAGGATCGGCGCCATGATGACTACCCTTAGGAGCATCATCAGGAACATCTGGAGCTGCTGGACGTCGTTGGTGGTGCGGGTGATGAGGGATGAAGTGCCGAAGGTGTCGAACTCTGCCAAAGCAAATTCCTCCACCTTGCGAAAGATGCCCTTGCGCAGGTCCCGGCCGAGGCCGGTGGAAATCCGGGCGGCAAAATAGCCCACCACGATGGTGGCCGCCATGCCCAACAGGGCCAGCGCCAGCATCAGAGCGCCCATGGTAAAGATATAGCCGGTGTTGCCGGTGGCCACGCCCTTGTCAATGATGTTGGACATCAGCGCCGGCAGGGACAAATCTGCAAAGCCGCTGACGAAAGTCAGCAGCACGACCAGAACAATCCCCTTGGTAAAAGGCCGCAAATACCTCAAAAGTTTTGTCATAAATACCCCCCTATGCGGTTGTCTTCCCAGTTCTCTGGGATATTTTTCTCTTCTTTTGTGCCGTTTAGTCAGGACGGCCAACTATTTCACCCGGTGAAATAGTTGAAAAAAATCGATAGGAGGCAATTTCCTCATGTCCTTCATGGGAAAGTGCCTCCGCTCTCATCTTTTCGGTTTTCAGTTTTTCCTGCTCATGTACCCCAAGGCATTTTGCAAAATTCTGACAAACTGACGGCTGTCGTCGTGCCCCAGATATTCCATCAGTCCCCGATTTTTTTGAATCATCAGCTCCCTGGCCTCTTCGTACACTGCTTCCCCCCGATCGGTCAGCTTTACCCTGACGACCCGGCGGTCCAGCTTGGAATAGAGGCGGGTGACGTAACCCTGCTCCTCCAAGGAGTTAATGACCGGCGTAATACTGGGCGGCGTCACACCCAACAGGCGGCCGATGTCGGAGGTTTTAATTCCCTCCTGATGCTCGTCCTCCTGGGATTTGATGCACACAATGGCATTGAGCTCGGTTGTTTTGATTCCCGGAAACTTAATTTTGGAAGTGTTTGCCCTTCCAAACAGGGCCAGCAATTCTACCAGGCGCTGGGCTGTCTCTTGATCAGACATCTGTTCACGCTCCTAATATTTGCCGGCAAAATATTGAAACTACATAATTATTTTATCGCAATCTCCCGCAAAATTCGTAACTTGCGAAAGAACAATTTGTGAACAATTTGGAAATGCATGAAATAAATAGCACTGCGTTCACTAAATTGCCAACCATAGATTTGCCCGCAAAAAAACAGCCGCTTATGGCGGCTGTTTCTCTTTATTTTTTCAGCGGGTAGGAGCGGATGGCCCCGGTGGGACAAGCCTCCTCGCAGGCCCGGCAGTTGATGCAGGTCTTGGGGTCGATGGCCGCCAGATTGTCGGTGACCTTGGCCGCCCCGGTGGGACAGACCTTTTCGCACTTCTTGCATCCGATGCAGCCGTTGGCGCATACCTTTCGAGTGAACGCGCCCTTGTCGTGGGAGGAGCATCCCACAAAGACCACGTTGCCCGCCGGGCGCATCTCAATGAGGGCGTTGGGGCACTCGCGGGAACACATGCCACAGCCGGTGCATTTCTCTTTGTCCACCACCGCCACGCCGTTTACGATGTGGATGGCGTCGAACATGCACACCGCCACGCAGTCGCCGAAGCCCAGGCAGGCATGGCTGCACTTGCCCCGGCCCTGGTAGAAGGTGTTGCAGGCCGAACAGGTCTGAGGGCCCCGATACTCCATGATATAGTCGGTGGCGTCGCAGTCACCGCCGCATTTGACCATGGCGGAAACTTCCTCCACGTCGGCAAAGTCCACGCCCAAGACCGCGCTGATGGCGCGGGACGTCTTGTCGCCGCCGGGGACGCACAGATTTGTCTTGATGCCCGGGGTCCCGGCCAACGCCTTGGCGTAGGCGTCACAGCCGGCATATCCGCAGGCGCCGCAGTTAGCGCCGGGCAGCACCTCCCGGATCTGATCGAATTTCGGATCGGTCTTGACCGCCATAAACTTGGCGGCCAGCGCAAGCAGCAGGCCAGCGAGCAAACCGAGAGCCGTCAGGATGAGAATTGGCAATACAATTGTTGTAAACATGGCAACCTCCCTTTCCTCTTTGGCCTATTTGAACAGCCCGTCCACGACGCCCATAAAGCCGCCGAAGGACAGGGATACCAGGGACGCCGCCACCAGGGTGATGGGCATCCCCTTGAACGAATCGGGAATATCGCAGCCTTCCATCCGCTGCCGGACGCCGGAGAAGAGGACCATGGCCAGCAAAAAGCCGAGGCCCGCGCCTGCGCCGTTGACGATGGAATTTAAAAAGTTGTAGCTATTGTCCACGTTGAGCAGCGTCACGCCCAGCACCGCGCAGTTGGTGGTAATCAGCGGCAGGTAGACGCCCAGGGATTTGTGCAGGGCGGGGATAAACTTCTTGAGTACAATTTCTACTAACTGCACAAAGGCGGCGATGACCAGGATAAAGACAATGGTGTTGAGATAGGTCAGGTCATATTCCAGCAGTAGGTATTTATAGATGGGATAGGTGACGGCCGACGCCATGACCATGACGAAGGTGACCGCCAGGCCCATGCCCACGGCGGAGTCCAGCTTCTTAGAGACGCCCAGGAAGGGACATACGCCCATAAATTTGGAAAGGACGAAGTTGTCGACCAGGATGGCGCTGACCAAGATCATAAATATTTCTTTCATGGTTTAGCATCCTCCCTCGTTGGTTTTTCCGCACTGTTCCGCCATGGGGCAGGCGGCGCAGCCGGTGGATTTCTTGACGGTCTTGCCCCGCTTGCGGGAGATGAAGTTGACCGCCGCGATGACGCAGCCGAAGACGAAGAAGCCGCCCGGCGCCGACGCGAAAATCTTCATGGGCTCCACGCCCGCCGGCAGCAAGGTGATGCCGAACCAAGTGCCCGCGCCGATGATCTCACGAATGGAGCCGATGATGAGCAGCGCCATGGTAAACCCGAGACCCATGCCCACGCCGTCCAGGAGGCTGTTGAGCACCGTGTTCTTGCTGGCGAAAAGCTCCGCCCGGGCCAGAATGATGCAGTTAACGACAATCAGCGGCAGGAAGATGCCCAGCTCCTTGTCGAGAAACGGCACAAGGGCCTTGACGAGCAGCTGGATGATGGTGACGAAGCCCGCGATAACCACGATATAGGCGGGGATGCGGACCTTGTCGGGAATCACTTTTTTGAGTAAGGAGATGACCACGTTGGAGCCGATGAGAACGAAGGTCGCGGCCAGTCCCATGCCCAGGCCGTTCTTGGCCATGGTGGTGACGGCTAGGGTCGGGCAGGTGCCCAACAACAGGACCAGAACCGGGTTCTCCTTGATGATGCCGTTCATCAAAATTTTCATTCTGTTCATCTTAGAGTTCCCCCTTTATCTGATCATAGGCGGCCAGGGTGGCGTTCAAAATGCCCTTCATGGCGGTGGAGGAGATGGTGGCGCCGGCAATGGTCTGCACGTCGTCCACGTTGCCGCTCTTGCCGGTAAAGCGGTTTAGGAAGTCGGGCTCCGCCGTCTTGCTGCCAAGTCCCGGCGTCTCGCTGGCTTCCAGCACCTTGACCGCGACTACGGCGCCCTCGCCGTCCAGTCCGGTCATGACGGTGATGTCGCCGCCATAACCCTTGCCGACGGCTTTGACGGTGACGCCGGCCCCGTTTTTGGCCTTGTGGATTTCCAGGATGCCCGTACCGGCGAGCGCCTCGTCCACATCCAGTTTTTCAAAGCCGTCCGCGTCGGGCAGGACCTCCTTGCGCGCCTCGTTGGAGGCCGCGTCGCCCTGGGCCGCGATGATGGGGGCGGTGAGCTGATAAGTGCCCACCAGGCAGGCGGTGACCACCAGACAGATGATGAGCAGCACCGCGGTGGGTTTGATGATTTCTCTTACAATATTCATGCCTTCGCACCTCCAAACACACGGGGTCTGGTGAGCTTCTCAATATAGGGGGTCAGTATGTTCATCAGTAAAATGGCGAAGGATACGCCTTCGGGATAGGAAGCAAAGTTGCGAATGAGCAGGGTGATCAGTCCGCAGCCCACGCCGAAGATGCATTTGCCCCAGAAGGTGACCGGGGAGGTGGCGTAGTCGGTGGCCATAAAGATGGCGCCCAGCATGAGGCCGCCGGAGAGGATCTGGGCCACGGGGTCGAGCCCCAGCAGGAAGCTGCCCACAAAGACGGTGCCGATGAAAGCTACCGGCGCCATGGGATTAATGATTCTGCGCGCCACCAGATAGACGCCGCCGATGAGGAGCGCCAAAGCGCAGGTCTCGCCCAGGCAGCCGCCGGTGAGTCCCAGGAACAGCTCCATGTTGCTGGGGATGGCGGCCGCCGGGTCGGAAAGCAGGGCCAGCGGGGTGGCGGTGGCCACCACGTCGGCGCTGCGGTAATAAAACGGCTCCACCCAGGTGGACATGGCGCTGGAGAAGGACAAAAACAGCACGATGCGCCCCACGATGGCGGGGTTGGCAAAGTTCTGGCCGATGCCGCCGAAGAGCTGCTTGACCACCACAATGGAGACAAAGGAGCCGATGACCGCCATCCAAATGGGGATGGTAACCGGCAGGTTAAAGGCCAGCAGCATGCCGGTCACCACCGCGGAGAGGTCCGAGGTGGTGTTGTCCTTTTTGAGCAGCGCCCGGTAGAGATATTCAAACATAACGCAGGACACCGCGCACACGGCGGTGACAAGTAGCGCCCGGAAGCCGAAGATGATGACCGAGGCAATCAGTGCCGGTGTCAAAGCGATGATCACATTCAGCATGATTTTCTGCGTTGTCATGGCATCCTTGATATGCGGAGAAGATGCTACCATCAATTTGTTACTCAATGCGTTCACCCCTTACTTTTTTGTCGTCGCTTTTCTGACCAGATTTTTGGCCAGCTTATTGGTGGCCACCAGCTGCCGCTTGGCCGGACATACATAGGAGCAGCAGCCGCACTCCATGCACAGCATGACTTTGAGCGGTCCTTTAAGGGCGTCCACCTGCTTGAGGTGGTAGGCCTTCTCGATGGCCGCGGGCATCAGGTTAAACGGACAGGCCGCGACGCACCGTCCGCACCGGATGCAGTTGGATTCCTTGGCGTGGACCGCCTGGCGCTCGTCAAAAGCGATGATGGCGTTGTTGTTTTTGATGACCGGATATTCCAAATTAAAGACGTCGATGCCCATCATGGGCCCGCCCATAAAGACCTCCTTGGGCTCGGCCTTAAAGCCGCCGCAGAAGTCGATGACGCTCTGGAAGGAAGCGCCCAGGGGCACCATCACGTTTTTGGGGGTCTGCACGGCGCTGCCGTCCACGGTGAGCCTGCGGGAAATGAGGGGCATGCCCGTCTTTATATACCGGGCCACAAAGGCCACGGAGCTGACGTTCATGGGGATGACGCCCACGTCGGCGGGAATCATGCCTTCTCCCACCACCCGCTTGGTGGAATTGTAGATGAGCACCTTTTCAGCGCCCTGGGGGTAGACGGATTTGAGGGTCATGACCTCGATGCCCCGCTCCTTTTCCGCCATCTTGGAGAGCAGCTTAATGGCCCGGGGCTTGTTGTTTTCGATGCCGATGATGCATTTTTTGATGTTCAGGTAATGCATCACCAGCTTGATGCCGTCCATGATGTCGTCGGGGTTCTCCATCATCTCCCGGTAGTCGGCGGTGATGAAGGGCTCGCACTCGGCGGCGTTGACGATGAGGGTGTCCACCTTGTCGGGGTCCTTGGGGTTTAATTTGACATGGGTCGGGAAGCCGGCGCCGCCAAGACCCACCAGCCCGCTTTTGCGCACGGCTTTGAGGAAATCCTCTTTAGAGTGGACTTCCGGCGGCCGGACGTCCTCGCTGATGGCTTGCTCCCCGTCGCTTTCAATGGCAATGGCCGGGGTGCGCATACCCATGGGATTGATAAACTCGCTGATGGACGTGACCTTGCCGGACACGCTGGAATAAATGGGCGCGGACATAAACGCATCGGTGTCCCCGATGAGTTGTCCCACCTTCACAAGATCTCCCACCTTGACGACCGGCTCGCAGGGCGCGCCCATATGCTGAATCATGGGCAGCAGCACCTTCTCCGGCACCGGCATGATTTCAGTCCCACTGTCCATGGTGTTTTTGTAGTGGGGCACTGAAATGGAGTGCAAAGGCTTTGCTACAAACTTTGACACGTCGTTTTCCTCCATATCCATAGTTTTTATCTCAGGTTTCGTTGACTTTATGTTGCAGCCTGTCAAGGGCAGGCATGACAATCCGTAAAGTAATTCCCGTGACCACACCCATCACAATGCCGGATAGGATGATCACTGGCAGGTAGTAAAAGACCAGCGCCGTCTCCAAAAGCAGGGAGGCCGCCGCGATCTGCCCCAGGTTGTGGAATACCGCGCCGAAGATGCTCACCGTCAAATAATGGAGCTTCACTTTCTTCAGCCGGATGAGCAAAAGCATGACGCCCAGGGACAACAGTCCCCCGCACAAACTCAACACGCTGGCGGTAAAACCCCGGGTAAGAAAGACAAACAAGGATTTGAGCACCGCAACCGCCGTCGCGCGCTTTCCGCCCACAAAGAAAAGGGCGTACATGGTGATGATGTTGGATAGTCCCAATTTTACTCCGGGCGGCAAAAAAGCCGCTGTCGGAAGGAGGCCCTCCAAAAAGGCCAATACCACCGCCAGGGCGAATAATAGGCCGGTAAAGGCCACGTTATATGCCGCGCTGCCATGTTTTTGCATCTGCATCCCCTCATCCATCGGCTTTTGCCTCATAAAAGGTGTACTCACCCTTTTCCCCATTTTGCCGGAAGGAGTCTTGAAGCCCCGGGGAGACATATACGTTTTTATCCTTGTCCACAATGATGAAGTCGAAGACCCCGTTGTCCGCGTATTTGAGCACCTGGTCCCGCCCCATCATAAACAGGGTGGTGGAGAGGAAATCCGCCATCATGCCGTTTTCACAAACAACGGTCGCCTGGATGAGATCGGTCTCACATGGGTAGCCGGTGCGCGGGTCAATCACATGGTGATAGCGCTTGCCGTCCTTCTCGAAGTAACGTTCATAGTCGCCGGTGGTGGCCTCCACCTTGTTTTCCATGGTGATGGCGGCGATCATCTCGTTGGCCGTCCCCCTGGGGTCGCGGATACCGATGGAGAAGTCCTTGCCCTGGGGGTTCTTCCCGATGACCAGCACATTGCCACCCAAAGAGATGTCGGCGGAGGTGATCTTCTGCTCCCCATAGATTTCCCGGACCATATCGCTGGCCATCCCCTTGGCGATTCCCCCCAAGTCCAGCGCTTGCCCCTTTCTCCGGAGCATAATCGACGTCTCCTCTTCGTTTAACAAAATGTCGCGGTAGTCGACCAATGCCTTGGCCTCGTCGATCTCCTGCTGGGACGGGATGCGGGTATTGCCGGAGGTAATACCCCAGAGGTTTGTCAGCGGCGCGATGGTGATGTCAAACAGGCCGCCCGATTGCTCCGACATGGTCTTGGCCACACTGATAAGGTCAAAGGTCTCCTTAGAAACCTTCACATATCCCATGCCCGCGTTTTTATTAATTTGGGCAACCTCCGAGCCGTCCAAGTGCATGGAAATGAGATTCTCAAAACGGCTGAGCTGGTCGTTGACCAAATTCACCGTCTCCTGTGCCTTAGGGCCGTATACGGTCTGACTGATGATGGTGTCCATCATGAACCGCTCTGAGTTGGCGGCTTCCCCTTTGCGGGCACTATAAATCCAGCCGAAGGCAACAATGGCCGCCAGCGTCACACCCGCCACGAGATAGGCCCAGATTCTCCTGTTTTTACTCAAGCGCATATTCCTCTCTTGATTCGGTCACCAGCCCTAAGTGGTCCAGTCATAACCCTTATTTTATACTATTCTTGGTTTGATTTCAATTTTTTTTACATCATTTATGAGAAAACTTTGAACAAATTTTCCCTCCGCCAACTTCCCGTGCCGGCCGCCTTCTGATTTTTAGTGAAAACGGTATATTTTTGCTGCGCCGGCGTAAAATATTCATAAATTAAAAGAAGGTTCGCGAAAAAAGGATCAGAATCATCTTGCTTTTTCCTTCTTTTTATTGTATACTGAAACCGTATAAAACAAGGCAACATTTCCATGCAAGAATCCTAAGGAGGGTATTTTCATGAAAAAGATCATCGCATCGCTGCTTGGCGCACTCATGATTGCCACCGTCTTCACCAGCTGTGGCGCATCTATGAAGGACGGCACCTACAAGGCGGAGTACAGCGCCTATTCCCATGGCTACAAAGAGTATGTGGAGCTGACCGTCAAGGACGGCAAGTTTACCGACGTAAACTTTAACGCTGTCAATGAGGCCGGCGGACTCAAGACCGACGACGAAGAATACAAAGCTTCCATGGAGCCTGTCAGCGGCACCTATCCGGCGAAATTCTACCCGGAGCTGGCCCAGAAACTGATGGACACCCAGGATATCGACAAGGTTGACAAAGTGGCCGGCGCCACCAACTCCACCGTCAGCTTTAAAGAGCTGGTTAAGGCCCTGCTCAAAGACAATGTCAAGAAGGGCGACACCGCCACCCTGGTGATAGAAAGCAAATCCGAAGGCGAAGGCGGAGACAAATAGACAGACAATTCATGCAAAAAGCGGAAGGCAGATCGCCTTCCGCTTTTTTGTTTCTGTGTCAGTCGTGCTTGATGGCTTCCAGGGCGCTGATCTTGACCGCCCGGTTGGCCGGGTAGAACCCGGACACGAGGCCCACGCCCACGGCAAACGCCATACCCAGCAGCACCAGCCAGGGCGGGATGACGGAGATGTCCATCATAGCGCCTTGGGCATCCATGCCGCCCATGGTGCCCGCCAGGAAATGGTTGAGGGCAAAGGAGAGTCCGTAGCTGATGCCGACTCCCAGGATGCCCCCCATGAGTCCGATGCTCCCCGCTTCCATCAGGAAGAGGCTGCGGATGTTGCCCACCTGGCAGCCCAGCACCTTCATGATGCCGATTTCGCGGGTCCGCTCGTAGATGGACATGATCATGGTGTTGGCGATGCCAAGCGCCGCCACCAGCATGGAGATGGCGCCCAGGCCGCCCAAAACCATCTGGATGTTCCGGGTGTAATCCTGCATGGCTTCCCGGCTCGAGGAGAGGCTCCAGGTGTCGTTGTAGCCCATGTCCTTGATGGCCTGCTCAATTTCCGCCACGTGGTCGATGTCGTCGGCCTTGACCCAGACGGTGGTATAGCCTTTTTCGGAGGCTCTGTCCTTGGCTGGGACCTTGTTGAGCTTGTCCCGCTCGTCCTGGAGCTTTTTGAGGAGTTTGATGTCCATCAGGATGCCGTAACCCGTTTCGGAACCCTTGTTAAAGTCCTCCTCCATGACGCCGATCACATTAAGCTTATATTCGTTCTTCTTTTTTGTCTTCGGCTTGGTGGAGCCGGAATCCTCCCCCGAGCCGGAGGAGGATTCCCCCGGGTCCAGGGAAAGGGGCGATACCGTCAGCTTGGGGCTGCCGTACATTACCATGCCGCCCCCCACCATTACGTCGCCGCCGGAGCTGGATTCGTCGTCATAGGTTTTGACCCGCATGAGGAGCGAATCGTTTAACATGTCCACAAAGGGCTTGGGGATGTTGCCGTTGGCGTCCGGTTCGGGCCACACCATGTTGTTATTGCCCTTTTTCTTGGTGTCGACAAACTGATAAGCGGCATTTTGGCCCACCCAGACCGTGGCCTCCTTGTCGTTTGGCTGTAAATAACGACCTTCCGAGAGCTTATAGCCGAAGGCTTCCATGGCGTTCACGTCAATTCCGGTGATACTCCCCTGGAACATGTAGCGCTCCTTTTTCCCGCTGACAATCTCCACCAGGTCATATTCCTCAATATGGGGGGTGACCGCCGCCACATGCTCCATAGATTTAAACGATTCCACAGCCTCGTCGTTGAGTTTCACATCATTCTGGCCCGCGCCGTAGTTATTGACGTAGATCAGCGTCAAATCTCCCATCTGTTTGAGCATTTCGTCCTGGCTGTTGGACATGCCCACGCCCAGAGAAATCATCACCACGATGGAACAGGTGCCGATGATGACGCCCGCCACCGTCAACAGGGTGCGCGCCTTCCGGCGGAAGAGGTTGCGCAGGCACATGGAGATTAGGTCAAATATCCTCATCATCCAGCTCCTTTTCCCGCTTCTCCTGGAGTTTCTTTCGTATAATCTTGGTGGCCACCACCGCGATAATGATCACCGCCACGGCGATGCCGCCGATAAGCCAGAAATTGACGCCCTTTTGGGGCTCCTCCGGCTGTTCTCCGATGGTCGGGTCGGTGGGGGGCATGGGCTCCATGCCGGGTTCGGCCGCCATGGCGGTGGTCTGGTAGTCCTGGGAAATCTCATATTGCTTGCCCATGGCGTCCTCATACTTGATGATGACTTTGAGATTGCAAACGCCCTCGTTTAAGGGGGAGATGTTGAATTCAAAGGTGTCGCTTTTGCCCGCCTGCATGTTGTCGAAGAGGGCCAGCTGTCCGGGATTCTGGATGTCGCCCTGGACTTCGGCGGAAATGTTCACGATGTCGCTTTTGCCCATGTTCTTAAAGGTCACGGAGGCCTCCGTCTCCTGCCCGATATACACCTCGGTGGGAATTTCCGCCTTGGCCACGGTGAAGCGGTCGGGCTGAATGGTGGAGATGGTCAGCACCTGGGCGTTGGACATCTCGTTGTATTTATCGTTGAGGAAATACTCATAGTCCATCTTGACGTTGACCTTCTGGGGCTTGGGCTCCACAGAGACGTCGGTATAGAATTTGATGACCTTGGTATAGCGGCCTTTTCCTTTGACTTCGGGTATGTAGAAGGAGCTGCTGGTGTTGACGGGGATGAAGGAGGTGTCTCCGTCCAGGGTGACCATGACATTTTTGAGGGTGGCGCCGCTGGTGTTGACAAAATTAAGGGTCAAGGAAAACTCATTGCCAGCCTCTACAGCCTGGCCGCCGCCGAAAACATAGCTGTCAATCATCAGATAGGGCTTGGGGATGGACTGCTCCTTATCCGGCTCCTCGGAATCATTGGGATTATCATCATCTGGGGTTTCATTTGGAACCTTGACATTTCTAATAACCCTAGATAAGGAGTGGGAATACATCACATCTATTCCCTTATTCATGGTACCGTCCTCATCAATTTTCGGGAATTTGTAGCGAACATCCACACCCAGAGAAGCCGGTTCTGTCCCGCTGAATTGGACTTTGGAAATTTTAATTTTGAACTTTACTTTTCCTTTGGATAATAATTCGTCTAAATTGTAAAATTTATCTTTATAATTTCCCTCATTCCAAGCGACCAGTGATGCTTCTGTTTCACCATTCACATAAAATTCTCCTGCCGACAAAGTGAGATCAAGAGATTGAATGTATGTATCACTCTCTAAAAAATCACTCAGAGCACTCAGCCACTGTTCTTCTGTTTTATATCCGTTAAATGCCATATAATCAGCGATTGTCAAATAGACATCGAAGGTATTGGAGGTCATATTGCCATTTTTATCTTTAGTCACTGTTGGAGTCTGAGAAAACATAACGGATTCAATAAATACATCCTCTGTTCCAGAAGGGGTATCAGTTGCGGGAGGATTGGGTTCCCCGCCCTCAGCGGCAAACGCCGTCGGCATGGCGGAAAAGAGGACCATCAGTGCCATCATCAGCGCCACGAGCGCGCTCAAACATCTTTTCATTGTACATTCTCCTTTGCCTGTATTGCTTCTGTGTCAGCTGTTGCCTGCAAAAGCCCGCTTTCTGACCCCTGCTTTGCCGCCTGGTCATCCCCCTCCGCCAGAGGGGGCACAATGGAAACATTGGGCTTGTCCGAATCGATCAGCCCATCGGTGATGTGGACAATCCGGTCGGCGAAAACTGAGATTTCCGGGTCGTGGGTGACAATGACCAGCGTCTGGTTATTCTTTCTTGCCATCTTAACCATCAGCTCCATGACCTCCATGGTGGTCTTGGTGTCCAGGTTGCCCGTCGGTTCGTCGGCGAACACGATCTTGGGCTTTGCCACAAAGGCCCGGGCGATACCCACCCGCTGCTGCTGGCCGCCGGACATCTGGGTCGGCTTGTGATAGATGCGGTTGCCAAGGCCCACCGCTTTGAGCATCGCTCTCGCCCGCTTGTTCCGTTTGGCGCGGGAGACCCCCTGATAGGTCAAAGGCATGGCCACATTTTCCAGCGCCGTGAGCCCCCCCATCAGGTTGTAGGACTGAAAGACAAAGCCCACGTTGCGCTGGCGGAACTTCGCTAATTTCCGCTCGCTGAGCTGGGTTACGTCCACGCCGCTGAGCAGCGCCTGGCCCCTTGTGGGCTTTTCCAGCCCCGCCAGCATGTTGAGCAAGGTGGATTTTCCGCTTCCTGACGTGCCGAGGATACAGCAGACTTCCCCCTTCTGGATTTCCAGGTCAATTTTTTGGAGGGCCACCACTTTTTCCGTTCCAATGCGGTACACTTTGCGGAGATTTTTTACCTCGATGATTGGCTTCAAGCTCTTGCCCCCTTCCAAAATTTACCCATTTACTTAACCATCTTAACCTTTGCTTCCCACCCAATTGTTAATAGAAAATGAATAATCTTCTTAAATTTTCCTTACGCTTTTGTTCCTCTCTTTCATGATGGAAAACAGCCGCCCTTCCCGACGACGCCAGATGGCAAAATTAGGACACACTATTTTCATAGTGCCGTTACCCTCTGTTTTTCTTTCATTTGCTGTACTATAATAGGGACAAAGTCCTTGTTCCCGCGCATTCTTATGGTTAAAGGAGGCGATACAATTGGAACAGCTCATCATCCGGCGGGGCGCTGACGAAATTCCGTACACCTTGGAGCGCAAAAAAGTCAAGAACATCAACGTGCGGATCACGAGCGACGGACAGGTCTTTGTTTCCGCGCCCAAGCGGTTGCCCTTTGCCTCCATTGAAAGTTTTCTTGCCCTCAAATTTGACTGGCTTCTCCTCCACACCCGCTTTCACACCCAAACCGAGCAGTTTACAAGCCCTGCCGACTGCGGCTTCGCCTTTTATCTGGGGAAGCGATATCCCCTGGTCGTCACCGTATATAAAAGGCCTGGGGCCCGGCTCTCGGGCGGGCTCCTACAAGTGTTTGTCCCCAACGCTTCCGACCCGGACTCTATTGACAGCGCTGTGCGGCGGTGGTATGAGGCCCAAGCCCAAATGGTGCTCAAAAGCCTCTATGATCAAGCGGCTCAACTCTTCTTTACCGGTGGTCGTGCGACACCTGAGCTACGTCTGCGGATGATGACGGCCAGTTTCGGAAACTGCAACCATACCAAAAACCGCATCACCCTCAATAAGCGTTTAATTCTTATGCCTCAGGAGTGCATCGAATATGTCATCATCCACGAATTCTGCCACACCCTCATCCCCAACCACAGTCCCGATTTCCACACCCTGGTGCGCAGCTTTGTACCTCAGGACAAGGAACGAAAGCTCCAGCTAAACGAGCTTTACCGCATCTACGGGCAGATGATGCAATAAGCGCCCCGGCAATAAACCGGGGCGCTTTTTCTCGGATTGTACGCTATTCCTCGTATTGCTGATAGAGCGCTACCACCCGCGCCCAGGTCAGAGGCCCCACCACGCCGTTGACCGGCAGGCCGCGTTCCCGCTGGATTTCCCGGACCGCCGCCTCGGTGGCGCTGTCAAAAGTGCCGGTGACCGTCACTGGCGAGATGGCAGGATCATTCTGGGAGATGACCACCAAAAATCGCTGGAGCGCCTGGACATCGTCTCCCGTCATCCCAAGGGACAGGTTCCGCCCCGGGTAGATTTCGTCGCTTTCAGAAAGGACCTCCTGGGGCAGATTGTGGATGATATCGTCGTAAACTTGGCTGATTTTGTACCAGGTGTCCCGGTCGACAACGCCGGTGGGCTCCATACCGAAAGCCTGCTGAAAGGTGCGCACCGCGCCCGCCGTCTCGGGGCCAAAGAAACCATCGGGGGTAATGAACGGGAACCGATCGTCGAAGTAGCCGATGACCGCCAGGTAGTACTGGATGGCCCTGACCTGGTTGCCGCTGTCCCCCTCCTTTAGCTCGGTGGCGTAAATCCGGTCCGCCTCCGACAGGCTGACCCCCTCGGAAGTGAGCTCCCCTAAATTCTTGACGCCGTTATAAATATATTTGATCTTGTACCAGGTGGCTTTGCCCACAATGCCATCCGCAGTCAAGTTGAAAATTTGCTGAAACTTGCGCACCGCCGCGTCGGTCTGCAAATTAAAGATGCCGTCGGTGGGAGAAACCCGGGGGATGGCGGGATAATTGTCGCCGATGCGGTTGAGTTGGCGCTGGATGGTGCGCACATCCTCCCCCGCGCTACCTAGCCGCAACGGGACCCCGGGATAAGAAGGGATATTCTCCTGGACCGGGGCGTTAAAAACAATGTTGATATCGTCCCCGTAGTAATACTGCAAGATCTCGTAAGGCACCATTCCCCGGTTGGCCAGCTCTACCGTCCCCCACTGGGACAGACCGTCACAGGTGCTGGTCGTGCCGTTGCAATACTGGGTGAAATAAGGGGCGATGCTTCCCTGCCGGACCACGTAGTTATTGAAAATATCGTCGACAATTTTGCTGATGTTGTCAAAAATGTCCCGGTTCTCCACAAAAAACTGGTCGTACTGGGTGGAGTTGGTAATGTCAAAGTCATAACCCCGGCTGCGGTACCACTCGGTATAGACCCGGTTGAGGGCAAAGGTAATCTGGGACAGAATATTGGCCCGGATAGCGCTTTCGGGCCAGGTGGGATAAATTTCACTGGAAGCCACGTTTTTGATATATTCAATAAAGGGGACGGTGATATTGCGGGCGGGCTGGTCCGGCCGGCCCAAATGGACGATGATGTTGGTGGGTATCGTGGGTATGGAATAGGTCGGCATGCATATCCCCCCTAATCCACCGGCAAATTGTTGGGAATCAGGCGCACCGGTAGGATGGACTTGACGCCGTCGAAAACCGGCGTGTTCTGATAGATTTGCTGATGAAAGTCCGGATGGGTGGCTGTGATATCGTAGGTGGAGAAGGGCTGCTCGGACGACGGGTACTGGGACAGGGATTTGTCCGGCGCCGGCAGGTTGATATTATCGGCAATGCCGTCGGCATCGGTGGTGAGCAGATAGAAATTCTGCTCTCCATCGCTGAAGGAGCGGTCCACCGAAATCTGTACGCCCTGGACCGGGAGGGCCATCCGACCGGTGAACACCTGCACTTTTAGGCTGCCCCAGTCTTTGTTTCGCTCCAAAAACTCCTGGTAGGTCATCGTTTCACTGACGGGGTTGGAACCCGCCTCCTTGCTGTTTTGCCCCATCTCCGGGATGGGGGCCGACGCGGCGACTTGCGGAGCGGGCATCGTAATCCTCACCCCTGCCTGTGGCGCGGCCTGAGAAGCCGTGGGAGACTGCGATGACGGATCCGGGTTTTCCTGCCTTATCATGGCGGCGCCCTGCTGGGTCTGACTTCCCGCCTGCGATTCCGGCTGGCCCGCGGGATTGCGCCCGCCGTTTGTCTGCGATGGCGGTTGAGGATCCGGCGTCGCTTGCGGGGGCCGGACAGGAGCCGTCGTCTGGATCGGACGGTTTGTCTGCACCGGTTGCGCTGATTGTATCGGCTGGGCCACGCGCGTCGGCTGGACCGGCTGAATCGGCTGGACCGCTTGAACCGGCTGTACCGCTTGAACTGGCTGGACCGCTTGAACCGGCTGGACCGCTTGAACCGGCTGGATCGCCTGGATCGGCTGGGCCGCGGCGGATCTGGGCTGTTTGGCCGCCATATCCATCATTTGTTGTTTATATTGCTCGACCATTCTCTCAAATTGCATATTTTCCATTGTCGTCCCTCCAAGTGCACATATACTACAATATAGTGTGGAGAAAGCGTTTATGTTCCAAAATTGCAAAAAAAGAGGGCCGCCGGTAGAAGCCGGCGGCCCTTTTATTCCAAGGATCTTGCATGATCAAATCTCTTTGTGGGCCGCCATTCGGTCGCAATAGGCGGCGAACTCCTCCCGGGGAAGGGCGGGGCTATAGAGGTATCCCTGATAGGAGCGGCAGCCCAGGCCAAGGAGAATATCCCGGATTTCTTCGTTTTCCACAAATTCGGCGATGACGGTAAAGCCCAAATTTTCCCCGAGGGAAATTACCGAGGAAATGATGTCGCAGCAGCGGGGATTGCGGACCACCTGGCGCACTAAGCTGCCGTCGAGCTTGACAAAGCGAAAACTGTTGTTTTTCAAATAGTTGAGGGATGTCTGTCCCATACTGAAGTCGTCGATGGCCATGAAAATCTGGTTTTCCCGCAGCCATTCAATATTTTCCCCGATGGTGGAAATATGCTCCACCGAGGATTCTTCCGTCACCTCTAAAGAGAGCAGGTCCTTGACGCCGTATTGCTCGGCCATCGCCACCACATGACGGACAAACGGGGTGCTCCCCAGCTGTTCCCCCGAAATATTGACGGAGATGAGGGCACCCGGCGGCAGATGGGACCGCATGAACTCCATGTCACGGCAGACGACGTCAAAAATACACCATGTCAGCTGGTCGAAACAGCCGTCCTTCTGGGCTAAGGCAATGAGAAGGGGCGGATACACCGCCTGTCCCCCATATTTCCAGCGCAGCAGCGCCTCCCCCCCGGTCACCTGGCCGTCAGCGTTGACCTGGGGCTGATAGTACATGGGGATAATCCCGTCGCTGATATCCCGGCGCAAACGGCTGACGAGGGTCTTGGCAATGACGCCCAAATTGTCGTGGCGGGAAAGATAGTCGGTATCCCGCCCCTCTGTCACGTCTTTTTTAAAGTGCTCGGTCAGCTCCGCCAGCATAAAGGATTCGTGTCCCCTTTGCAGCTTTTCCGAAAGCCGGACAAAGGGCAGATAAACAGCGGTACCGACCACCAATGTAACCAGCTGTACCAACGACCCCATCAGTGTGCCGGTGGCCACATAGCCGCTGAAAAAAATGGGGGTGGTCCAGGTTACCGTGGTGTTGACAATGGGGATGAGCCCCAGCACCGTGGCGCCGTAGGAAATCATCAGGGACAAAAGGGGCACCGCAATGAAGGGGATGAGCAGGATGGGATTGAGGACAATGGGCAGTCCGAAGACCACCACCTCGTTGACATTAAAAAGCACCAGCGGCGCCGCGGATTTGGCGAGCCGCCGGTTGTCGCGGTATCGGGAGGCGATGAGCAGGGCCACCACCAGGCAGATGGTGGTGCCGCTGCCGCCCATCATCACGAAGTTATCCAAAAAAGATTTGGAAATGATGGCGGTAGGATTGGTGTTGGCGGGGACAAGCAGCGCCTGGGCCACCTGATCCAGGGCGTTCCCGCCATGGACACCCAGCACCCACAAAAAGTTGAGCAGGAACACAAAAAGGGTTCCTGCGGCAAGCTCGCCCTGGATATGACCGAACAGGCCCAGCAGAGCGCCGGAAATCAGGTCATTAAAGTTGTCGATGCCGAACATGGAGGTTAAAAGCAAATTGGCTAAAATAAAAGCCATCACGCAAATGAGCAGCGGCATAATCGCGGCGATGGAAAGCCGGTAGCTCATGTCCGACCCCGCCGTATAGCTGCGGTAGCTCTGGGACATGTGGTCGCTCAACGCAAAGAAAAGCCGGGTGGCCAGAATGGCGCTGACCATGGCGGTAAAGACGCCGATGGAACCGAAGCTTGCCACCGTCAAGGACCCATCCACCCCGCCGAAGGAGCCCACAAAGCAGGCAAAGGAGGTGACCATGGCCATGATTTGCAGGGTGAGGTTCTGATTGGCAAAGAGGGAAGAATAATAATAGCTGATGCTCAGCACCAAATATCCCGACATAAAGCCAATGGTGGCATCGAAAATATAAAGCAGCAGCTTATCGAGGAAGCCGCCGGCGAAGGTAGTCAAAAACGCCTGCATCTGAGGCAGCGGAAAACTGCGGATCAGCAGGGCCAACGAGCCGGAAATGAGGATGGGAATCAAGAGAATGAATCCTTTTTTGATGGAGGACAACACGGAATTATTTTCTAAGGCATAGACCAGCCGCTCCACTTTTTGATACAACGCTTCACCCCTTCCCACCGATATCAGTCTTATTATACCATTGATTTGTCGTAACGTATAGATCGTTTCTAACGTACTCCACGATTCTATTATTTTTTCCTGCTTTTCAGCAGTTTCCGTATGCCTCTCCCCATGGTATAATAAACAGTAAAAAGTTTTTGGGGGGCATCATGATGCATCAACAGATACGAGAGCGTCTGCTGGCGCTTTCGGAGCCGGATTTTCAGCGTTTTACCAGCCGTCTCCTGCCTGGGGTGGGCAATATCCTGGGAGTACGTCTGCCCGCCTTACGCCGGCTAGCCAAGGAAATTGCCCGGGGGGACTGGCGGGCCTATCTCGACACCGCCGGCACATCCTCATTCGAAGAAATTATGCTCCAGGGCATGGTCATCGGTGCTGCCAGCGCTCCTGTGGAGGAGCTCCTATCCTCTATTGCCGCCTTTCTGCCCAAAATTGACAACTGGTCGGTTTGCGACAGCTTTTGCAGCGGGCTCAAGATGGCCCGCACGTATCCGGAAGAGGTTTGGTCCTTTCTCAAGCCTTATCTTGAAAGCCCCAAGGAGTTCGAGGCCCGCTTCGGGGCGGTCATGCTGCTCAATTACTTCGTTGACGAGGCCCACATCGGCCAGGTTCTCCCTTTGTTGGGGGCAGTTCCCGCCCAGGGATACTACGCCCGGATGGCGGTAGCTTGGGCACTATCCATTTGTTATCTCCACTTTCCCGAGAAAACCCTTGCTTTTTTGCGCCAGGGTGATCTAGACAATTTTACATACAACAAGGCTTTGCAAAAAATTGTGGAGTCCCAGTGTACCGACGCCGCTACCAAAGCAGTCATGCGGGCTATGAAGCGCCCTGAAGCGCCACGTACGGAACTTCCGGCCATGCGCTAAACCCCCGGTTTCCCCAAACAGGCGCTGGGGGTTCGGATCGGTCGAGCCCCTTGTCGCCGGTTACTGCTCAATTCGTGGGACGCCCCTCCTTCCGGACAAAAATTCAGTCAGGTGGCGGATGGGGCAACCGATGGGGATTCCCCCCAAATTCCCCTTGCTTTTTGTTCCCACCGCCCGCAAACGTCCTTCTCAAACTTACCCTAAAACTTATCACATTTTCATCGATTCGTCCCAGTAATGACAGACAGTTGTCCATTTTTCGCAGCTTTGTTTTTAATTTTTCCTAAGAGGGAGGCGGTCCCATTTTTACAATAAATTATAGCATAACGCCACTGGGTTCTCCCAATCATTTACAGTAGTATTCCATTCATTTTGGTAGGAATGCTTTCCAATATGGGGTGCTTTACGCACCCCGGCATCTCCAGTCCGTCTTTCATAGTAGCAACCGAGATATGCGCATTGATGATTCTTTGAGAGCACTAGCAAATGCCTAGTAAATCGATTTTATAAAAAAATTCACGCAAGCTCTTTTTGTTTAATTTTGTCGATTTCTGTCTAAAGTCACAAATATGAAGTCTTCTTCGTGGATATTCTTGTAAGAATAGCATAGAATTTCTCTAAAAGGAGTGATTTTATGACTAGAAAAAGGGAAAATTGCGACATAATCATCCATCCCATGCTAGTACGGCGCCGCTCCGAACTCGGTTACACACAGGAACATGTTGCCGAAAAATGTAATATTAGCGCTCGGCAATATCAGGCCTGGGAAAAAGGAGATTGTCTGCCAACTCTGCCCCATGCGATTCAGTTGGCAATTGTTCTGGATTTTAGCTTAGATTCTCTGAAAAAAGAGGTGAATTTGGATGCGGTTTCTTTACCTCGTGACTGATGGGCAGTTTGAGGATCCCGATATCGGTTGCTATCGGAGTTTTGGCCTCCACTGTTTTGCATGCGGTCCCCTGTCGCGTAAACTGGTTGTCTCTCTTCCAGACGTCTCCCCTGATGCCGACTTTGTTAAAAATCTCGCCGTACTTTTGACGAAAGGGCAACTTTACCCTGTGCATCTCCTTGATGTTGTCGTAGATTTTCTCGCCCTTCACTAGGACTTATCCCACCCCTACAAACTCCCGCGCCGTTGCATACAAAACTGCAACAGAAAAATCCCCGGCAGCTCCCGCAGGCAGCCGTCGGGGATTTTCTTTTCCGACAAGATTCGAGATCGAAACAATCCTATTCCTGGATCGCGTTAAACAGGTCGTTGAGCGCTTCGCTCATGGTCGGGTGGGTGTAAATATTGTCGCGGAGCACCGTGTAAGGCAGTCCCGCATCCATGGCGAGCTTGAGGATATTGATCACCTCGTACGACTCCTCGCAAAACAGATGGGCCCCCAATATCCGATTGGTGTCCGCGTCGATGACCGCCTTAAGCAGTCCCACCGGCTTTTGGAGCACCTGGGCCTTGGGGATGGCGGCCACCGGGAGCTTAGCGATCTTAACGGCATACCCTTGGGCCCTGGCCTCCTTCTCGCTGAGCCCCACCCGGGAGAAGGGCGGGTCGAGGAAGACACTGTAAGGCACCGCGCCCCGGTTGGCGGTGGTGCGGCTCCCATCTCCCAAGAGCTGGGATTTGACGATGCGGTAGTCGTCCAATGAGATGTAGGTAAACTGTAATCCCCCGGCCACATCGCCCATGGCCCAAATGTTGGGGGCTGTGGTGCGCAGATGCTCGTCGGTTTTGACAGCGCCCCGTTCCGTCAATTCCACACCCGCGGCTTCCAGATGCAATCCCGCCACGTTGGGACGCCGTCCGGTGGCCACCAGGACCGCTTCGGCTGAAAGGGTCCGCTCCCCGTCCGAAGTGGAGAGGGATACCTCCGCGTGGCCGTCCCCGTCGGTGACGCTTTCCACCTGGACACGGCGAAGCACCTGAATCCCCCGCTTTTCCAGGCTTTCCAACACGGCGGCTGCCACCTCCTCGTCCTCGCGGGGTAGGAAGGCTGCGCCGTCCTGAACGACGGTGACCTGGGAGCCGAAGTTTGCATACATGGAGGCAAACTCCATACCGATGTAACCGCCGCCGATGATGATCAGACGCTCTGGCAGGCGCTCAAGGTCCAGCATTGTCTCGCTCAGATAAACATAGCGGCTTTCTTTGAGCCCTGGAATGGGCGGGACAAAGGGGCGGGCGCCGGTGTTGATGAAGATTTGATCCGCTTCCAGCTCCTCCTTCCCCCCGTCCTGGAGGGCGACCGCCACGTGGTGGGCGTCCAGGAAGGAACCCTCGCCAGTCAAAACAGTGATATTGGGATGATCGGCCAGTTTGTGGTAATTTTTGCCCCGCAACATTTGCGTCATCCGGTTCTTTTGCTCGATGGCCATCTGATAGCGCCGGGCTTTTTCCTCAAAGGAGCCGCCCATGGCCGCGGAGAGCATGGCGCTGTGCACCAAAGACTTGGTGGGAAGGCAGGCCACGTTGATACAGGTGCCGCCGTACATTTTGTCGGAGCGCTCCACCATTACCACTTTTTTACCCGCTGCCGCCAGCGCTCCCGCTAATGTTTTTCCTCCCTTGCCAAAGCCAATGACCACTGCCTCTGTCTTTTTCATCATATTGTCCTTTCTGCGGCTTTCATGGCCGTCTGCTCTCGGTGTGTTGGCTGTTTGGTGCGGAAGATCTGCTCTTCCAGGTCCCGAATTGTCATCGTTTCCAGATGCTGTTTGCACTGACTATCCAATTGGGCATAAATGCCATCCATGAGCCGCGCCATCCCGGAGGCCACCAGGCATTCCATATGGGGATCGCCGCTTTTCCAGGAAGTGGAGACAAAGCAGGCTTCCACCGCTTCGCTGACCTGCCTGAGAGTGATCTTACCGGCCTCTCGGGCGATGGCACAACCGCCGCGTCCGCCTTCCTTGGTTGCTACAAGGCCCGCCCGGCTGAGCTTTGCCAGCACTTTGCGCACACGGGCGGGGTTGGTGCAGATGTTTTCCGCCAGCGCTTCGCTGGAAAGGGTGCATCCTTTGTGGCTCAAATAGACCAAGGCGTGCACCGCGATATTAAAATCACTGTTCATCCGCCTCATCCCCCTTGGCGATATCATAGGGCCAATCCACAATGCCGCCCATGTCGTAGACGTTCCGGTAGCCGATCTCCACCAGCTTATCCGACGCCTGCTTGCTCCGCACACCGGTGTGGCAGTACACCACCAACACCCCGTCCAGATCGGGCAGCGCTTCGGGTTGCTCGGACCCGATTCCCTCGTTGGGCACACAAATGGCCCCGGGGATGTGCCCCGCTTGGTATTCGTCGGTTCTCCGGACATCCACCACCGTCACATTCCCCTCGTCCATCATCCGCTTCCCTTCCTCCGCGGTAATTTTATGATAGGCTAAAACACTGGACTCCTGGGGGGAACCGCTCCCGCTGTGTGACCCGGAGGCCGCTTCCTTCCCGCCGCACCCCGCTAGCAGCAAAGTGAGCGCCGCCGCCAGCAGGACGCCGGTTCGTATCAGTCGATTCATCTGCACATCCCATTCCTTTCTGTGTTTCCATCGCTACTGACAGCTTCTAAGAGGTATAACCCTCCCTCTAACTGTAATTATAATTATTACAGTTATTTTTGTCAAGGCCTTTTGCAAAATTCTTTATCCGCCTTTGTTAGGCAAAAAATACCCCCCTGCATCTGGCAGACAGCCCGATGCAGGGGGGTATTTTTATCGTTAGCTCATAGAGCAAGAAGCAGGCCTGGACCGATGGGCCTGCCGCACCGCCTGCCGGCACCGTTCCAGCAGTTCCTTGGCGCCGTCCCAACTGAGTTCCTCTGCGTTTTGCCGGAGCTTCTCCTCCTGCAAATGCGCCTGGATGACCAACCCGTAGTAGAGCTGTGGATCCGTGTCGGGCTCTTTGCACACCCTTGACAAGAACTCTGTTGTAGATACATACTTTTGGACAAGTTGGCGGGTCGCCACCGCGCGCTTAAAGGGGAAGAACACATCGTTTGCCAGGAAGGCAATGAGGACGCCAAGGACGATATAGCCTAAGCGCACCAGGGACAGATAGCCCACCGGGCCCCAGCCGAAGGCGCTCATAATAACGGCGCCGCCGAGAGCGCCCACCGTCGAACAGGCGAAGGTTCCGGAATAGTCGGTGAAATAAAACGAAAGGTAGCCCGATAGCATCATGACGATGGTCCGCCCCGTCATAGAAGAGATGAGGGAAAAGACCGCGATGCTGCACGCGCCCCCGATGAGGGTGGCGCGCATCCGCTTTTTCGCCTTGGTTCCCACGTCGTCGGCGTAGGGCAGGGAGACGGAGGCGACGGTAAAGAGAAGCCATTTCCCATGAGGAAGGGCGAGTAGCTGCACTGCCAATGTACAAAGAGCCAGCAAACAGGACACCCGCAGGGCGTAAATCACCCTCACAGGGCTTACACGCAGGGCCGCTTTGAGACGGGTAGATAAGGAGAGTAGGGTTCTGCGGTAGTGTTTTTGTTTTTCCGGACGGGTCATTTGGAGCATTTGGCCTCGGATATAGACAAGGCACTGATAAAACTGCTCGGCTTCCCCGCTGTCCTGGGGCCCGAAGTCCAGGCGGCTGAAAGCCGGTATCTCCGACGTCTCCCGCAGCATATAGGATCGAAATGTGGTTAGACTGGCGCTGAGCTTTCTTAACATCTTGGCCCGCTCTTCTGTGACTGTCCCCTCCATCTCATAGAGCAGCAGGACCAGATTTTCCAACCCTCTTCCAGCGTCGATCATGGAGAAGCTGGCGTCGGAAATACACAGCGCACTTTTGCGCCGGTCGTAGACGATTTTGCTCAGTTTACAAAGTTCCGCGCGCAGCTGCTCCGGGTTGCGGGGCACCCCTTTGGCAGAGAGCAGGCACCGGATGCATCCATCGGCCTCGTCGATCATGGAGACAAGCACATCCCGCGCCGTCTCCACCACCCGGTTTCTCCCATTGACCAGCTGATAGAGGATGATGCACACCGCCCCCACAAACACGCCCAAGAGCCGTTTAGGTAGCTGGGCGGGCGTCACCGGGGAGATGAACACCAAAAATAGGTAGGAGAGGATATAGGGAAAATACAGATGGCTGACGTACTCATAGGTAAAGGCATACAAGATGAGAAAGATCATGGAGAGATTGACCGGCAGCGCCAGCATCGGGGGGACACTGGTGACAAAGCAGGCGGCCACTGCCATGAGGAATAGGACGCCGGTTTGGATGCACAGATGTTTGACCGGCGTGGCGGTCAGGTCCCGCACCATGGAGGCCGACATCATGATGGTGAAGATGACGCCGACAATGGAATTTTCCATACCAAAAATGTACTGGAACACATTGACAAAGAGGACGATGAAAATAAAATTAAGGGTCGCATGGCGAAAGTTCTTGGTAAAACTCTCCTTCATACGCATTCCCACCAACCGCAGTTTTTCCAATAAATAGGATCTCCTTTCTTCCCTTTATAGATTGTCTCCGGTATCTATAAATGAGCCTTGGTCCCGAGGACGGCCATCGAAATTCAAAATTGCTTTTCTTGGTTTCGTAAGAAACGAAGGATGCGCGGGGCTTCGCACTTTCGTGTTCCTCCCTCTAGGCGCAAAAAATAGCCGCTTTGCGGCTATTTTTATTATATTCCTTTATCCATAAAAAGGCAAATCAAGTAACTTCAACATTTTGCTGTCAAAATCAAGCTAGCTATAAAGCATTCTCCGATTTTTGTTAATTTGTCTGATTTGTTGCCGATCTACTCCTGTTACGTAATAGAAAAAAATTTTTCTGTTTCCCACTCTTTTTCTGCAAAAAAGAAAAGTCCCAAAAGCGGCTTGTTTGAGCCATTTTTAGGACTTTTGGTTGGTCCGAGTGACAGGAGTCGAACCTGCGGCCTCTTGAACCCCATTCAAGCGCGCTACCAAGCTGCGCTACACCCGGAATTACCTTTAACAGTATATATGATCTTTCAGAAAAAAGCAAGTAAAATTTTCAAAATTTATGAATTTATTATGGAACCGGACCTCCCGTGCTCAATAAGCGAGCTCCGGATAAAAGCGAAGGATCTCACCCGTACACAAAAAATCGGCAAATACGTCCTCAAAATGGGCGGCGGATACCTGGTAGTGATTGAGCAGTTCTATAAAATGGTTGATAATTGCTTGATTGCTGGTGACATCATGCAGACAAATGTCTTCTCCTTTGTCCTGCTGCATAACGACTCCGTAGGATATGTAATGTCCGATCTCTTCGTTTTTTAAAGCTTTTTTCATGACGCTATACCGGCACATGGCTTTCTCCTCCTTCGTCCTTTTAATACTGTCCGTAATGAATGTACATATAGTAATATGCTTGGCAATCATTGTCAATCTTTCCCTGACAAATTTGGAGATAAATTGTAGCCTTGCACAATCTTTTGGTCACACTTTTTTAAATATTCATGAATCTTTCTTTCATATCAATACTCATTCTTCTAAATATTGCCATGATTTTAATTTCACACCATAGGTAGTCCGATGTCTTTACTACATTTTTCGACAATCTTTCCAACATCCCTTCCAGCAATTTCCTGTGGTTTTTTTCTTCCGATTGCAAACAATACAACTGTGAACCGAATCCAATAGTCGAGGCTATCTGCGCAGTTTCTTTGTAAAATTTTCAGGCCGGGCGCAGCGGCGGAATGGAGTGTAAGTTAATGCAGAATCCTTTACAGATGAACCAGCAAAACCCTCTGGAAAATGACCCCCAGATGCAGCAGTATTTCGATACCCTGCCAAAATATGTGCAGGAAAACATCAAGCAAAGCGGCGCTAAATTCTGTTCCTTGGCAGAGCTTCAGCAATGTGCCGCCAATCTGACTCAAAGTCAGCAGTAGTTTTGATTATAAAAGAAAGCGGGGGTGCTCCCCCGCTTTCTTTTATAATCATCCAAACCAGTTTCTCACAGCATCCACAACCCGCCGGAAAAGTTGAGCTAGTTTTTTAAGCCATAAGAGAATCGGGCAGCGGCCCGGTTTCTCCGGCTTATCCGAGCCGCCGGGTCCCTCTGGTTTTCCCGGGTGATCGGGCCCCTCCGGCTTATCGTTCCCGCAGGGATCCTCCGGGCAACCCGGCTTCGGAAAACCGTTGAGCCCCGCATCCCGGATAATTTGGGCATAGTCTTGGTAAGCATAGTCCATGTCCACATTGGTGGAAATGCCGTTGACACGGCCGGCCGGTGTATACTGCCAGATCCCATAAGGACCCGTGTAGGTGACGGTGGGATACTGCGCCAGCCAGACATCATACTGACGCAGTTCGTCGACGTCGAGCAGTGTGGTCAGCCAGTACTTATTGGAGTAAAGCATCACATAGTAGCCGGCGTCCTGTACTGTTTCTAAAAAAGCATTGGCGATGTTCGTTAAATTTTCCTTACCCAGCCCCGTCAGCGAATTGTCCTCCAAATCCAGCGCTACCGGGTATTCCAAACGGTAAGGCTCGATGACAGACAGAAAATAACGGGCCTCTTCCTCAGCCTCCGCCACAGTTCTGGCACGGGTATAATGGTAAGCGCCCGCGTAAACCCCGGCACTTTGAGCGCCGGTAATGTTGGCGATAGCGTTGGGGTCGGTGGCCAGAGTTCCGTCGGTGAGCCTAAGCGTCGTCCTGACGATGGCGAATTCTACACCCTCGTCTTTGACATCCTGCCAGCGGATCTCCCCCTGGTACTGTGATACGTCAATTCCTTGTATCATTGGGCCTCTTCCTTCCTGTGGGGAAACTCCCCTTTTATCACTATGCGCTCCCTTTCCGTTTGGTGCGGACAACGGTCACCGGATCCATGTCCTTTGCATAGATTAGAACGAACAAAACTGTAAATGGGAAGAGCTTCTTCCCCCAGAAAGAAAGTGTTTCCATGACCCTGTTTGAATTTATCGAAGAGATTGTCAACAGGCTGCGGGATTCGGAAAAGAATCATTACGGATTTTTATGGAAAAATGGCGGCTTACAACTGAGTGACCCCGGCGCTATTGTGGAGTTTGTGCCCGGCGGCCCATGTTCGCCTGATTTTCGGTTGGAAGACGGCTCCCTGGTCCTGACCGCTTGCGGGACTTACCGCGCCTGTTTTCTCCTCTATCCGCCTGCCACTGCCGAAGCTCAGACAGTCGCCGCCCTCTATTTAGACGATGCGCCTCTCGCGGGCTCCCGGGTCAAAATTGAAAAGGAACCGGGTGGAACAGCACCCTGTATCTGCGGCCAGTGCATCTTTCCGGTTCACTCCCCCGCCAAGCTCTCTCTGCGGCTGGACGCTCCTGTACATTGGCAGGCGGATCCCAATGAACTGATCGCCACTTTAGAAGTGATCCGCATCACTTCCCTGCCCGATGCGGATACCCAAAATTGACAATCATATGCGTAGCGGCAAACGCTTTCCAGATGCATAGGCAGCGGCACAGCGGGTACAATAATGACGAGCTGGAAGCCAAAGGACTGTCCACGGACCCCGTGGAATTTCCTGTGATTCCAGCATTCAATTGAAGGAGGCCGTCATTATGAACCAGTGTCATGCCAATGAATGTATCAAATGTACTGTCCAGCAGTGCGAGTACCACTGCCAGAACCAGGATTATTGTTCTCTCGACTGCATCACCGTGGGCACCCATGAGATGAACCCCACCATGGATCAGTGCACCGACTGCAAATCCTTTAGACCCAAACAGTAACTCTCTCACAGTCTTTTCCCCTGCTGGGCCCCCCTCGGGGCCCTTTTTCTATACCCTTTTCCTTCGGTTCACCCAGACCCGGGCAGCGGCATAAAATGAGACAGGCGGAACTCGCGGCTGGATTCTTCCCGCGTCTTTTTCCTCCGGCTGTCCGCGCGGGCCGGAGGCCCGCCCCTTCCATCTCATGCCGGTGCGCGGCGGCAGAATGGAGAATACTGAATGCCCATCATCTACTTAAGTCCTTCCACCCAGGAATGGAACCCCTATGTCACCGGAGGGACCGAGGAATATTACATGAACCTGGTGGCCGACGCCATGGAGCCCTATCTCAGGGCCAACGGCATCGCCTTTTCCCGCAATACCCCCGATATGACGGCCGCGTCCTCCATCAAGGCCTCCAACGCAGGCAACTATGACCTCCACCTTGCCCTGCACTCCAACGCCGCACCACCCGCTACGGCGGGCACCATCCGAGGCACGGAGGTATACTACGCTCCCGGCAGCGTCAAAGGACAGCGGGCCGCCGAAATTATCGCTAACAACCTAAAAACCATCTATCCCCTGCCAGACCGGGTCCGGGCTCTGCCCACCACGACGCTAGGCGAAGTCACCAAGACCCGCGCCCCGGCCGTCCTCATCGAATTTGCCTATCACGACAATGTGGAGGACGCCAACTGGATCAAAAACAATATCGGCGCCATCGCCCGCAATGTGGTGCTTTCCCTGACCGAATACTTTGGCCTGCCCTTCATCACCCCCGGGCCGGTGCGCCAGGGAACCGTATCGGTGGGCAGGGGTTCCCTCAATATCCGCTCCCGCCCCTCCACCGATTCGGCCGTGGTCGCCAGGGCCTATAACGGCGATCCCATCACCATCTACGGCCAGTGGCAAGACTGGTATTCGGTGAATTTTAACGGCGTCACCGGCTTCGCCAACGCCGCCTATGTGGACGTCTAAGTCGCCGCCATAAAAAAGAGCCCGATTGGGCTCTTTTTTTGTTTTCGATATTTCTATCCGCATTTACGAACCGCAGAAGTCTCCGGCATTCTCAGCGCGAATCTGGCCGGTCAAGGCAGCCGCGGTACGGCCATTACTTTGCAAAGATGCTCTTCACCCACCGGATATCCTCCGGCGTCAGACATCCGGTGACGCACAAAAGGATGACATAGAGGAAGGTGGAGGACGCGATCAAAAAGATGGGCGCGTCCAGGGCGGGCATGAGCTGGATGCCAAGGGCGGGCAGGGCCACCGCCAGTGCGATGCACAAAGCGGGCTTTAGGATGGTATCCGCGATGTTCACACGGAAGCTGGTGACCTTCACAAGCCGGTGAAGGCTCAGGGCAAAATTGATGATCTCGCTCATGTAAAGGACGAACACATACCCCTGGATGCCTGACACCGGCAGCAAAAACCACACCAAAATCAGGGTGCCGGTGGAGTCGATGATGTTGTAGCGCATGGAGCTGCGCTGTTCGTCCAGGCCCTTGAGCATGGCGTCCACGGCGTGGTCAAAGTACATGATGGGGATGATGAGGGCAAACAGGCGGATATAGCCGGCATAGAGGCCGATCTCGTCGCTGCGGGAGAGCAGCTCCCCCACCTGGCCCGAAAAGCAGAACATGATCCCCGCCACCCCCATGGAGAAAAGGAGGGTCATCTGGGACATGCGGGTGACCATGTAGTTGATGCGGACGTTGTCCTTGAGGCTGTCGGTGACGGCGAAGCACTCGGCCAGCTCCGGTACAATTAGGTCACAGAAGGAGAAGAGGAAAGCGGAGGGAAACAAAATCACTGGCAGTACGATACCATGGATGGCCCCGAAGGCGGCGTAGGCCTCGCTTTCCGAGACGCCGAATTTCCGCAGCTGGATGGGGACCAGTAGGTTTTTCACCGTCAGGATGCCCGAGCGCAGGTTGGCGCTCATGGCCACCGGCAGGGCGATGCCAAAGAGCTTCCGGGTGATGCCGGGCGACGCCTTATCGCTGCGGCGGTAGCGCCGGGCGTCCACCTCGTAAAGGAGAAAAGAAAAGAGGAAGGAAAAGATCTCCGAGATGACCCCGGCCCAGACGATGGAGAGGCAGGTCTGCTCCAACCCATCGGGGGCGAGGATGGTGAGCCCCACAATGGTGAGGAAGATTTTGACAAACTGCTCGGCGATGCGTATCGACGCGTTTTTCACCACCCGGCGCACGGCGGTAAAGTAGCCGGAGAGCACCGAGGACATGGCGATGCAGGGCAGACTGATGGCCAAGGTCTTGAGCGGCAGCACCGTCTGGCTGTTTTGCAAAAGGCGCAGCCCGATATCGGGGGCCAGGGTATAGAGCAGCACCGCTGTCACCGTGCCGAAGGAGATGCTGTAAATGAGGCACTTGCGCAGGATTTTTTTTAGGTTCGGCCGCTCGGTCCTCCCCATCTCCTCCGCCACCAGCCGGGTGGTGGCCAGGTTGATGCCGGAGGTGGCCAAGGTGATGGCAAAGCCGTAGACCGACATGATCAGCTGGAAGACGCCCATCATCTCGTTGCCGATCTTGTTGCCCAAATAGACGTTAAACCAGACGCTGATACTGCTCATGAGCAGCGACGTGATGGTCAAAATGAGGCCGTTGAGTAAAAAGGCCCGGAGTCTCTTCATATATTTCCACCGTTTCCTCTTATTTTCTTGTAGAAATATATGAGAAGCTGTCAGCCGATATGAAAGAAAGCGGGACGGACTTCGGAGTTTTCCGAAATCCGTCCCGCTTTTGAGGGATCTATCAAAGTATTGTTACCCACTTGTGCCCGCGCAGACGGCCGCTTTGGCGGCCCGGACCCTAGCATCCCGCCGGCAGGACCTCATCGGGCCGGTTGACGCCCGGCTTATGCTTCCTGCGCCAGCGTCATGCTTCCCGCGCCGGCGGTCATGCTTCCCGTCCCAGCGGTCATGCTTCCCGTCCCAGCGGTCCCGCTTTGGCAAAGGCCTCCACGATCTCCCGCTGAGTCACGGCGCGCTCGGGCTCAAATTTGCCGTCAATGAGGGCAAAGACGCCGTTATCCACCATGATCTGCACGATATTTTTGTTTTCACACGCGTCCAGGTCCGCGATGGCGGCGCCCGCCCCCCGCTCATAATCGCCCATGAGGAAGATGGCCTGCGCCAGCTCCTCCCGGGTCACCGGGTCCTCCGGATGGAAGAGCTGCTTTATCCCGTCCTTCTCCCAATCGAGGTAGCCGGAAGTCACCACCGTTTCGATGGCGTCGAAATCGGGATCGGTCCAGGCCACGTCCTCAAACCAGCCGTAGACGTGGCCCTTGTGATCCTGCTTATAATACTTGGACGAGGAGGTGACATAGATGGGCAGATGGGCCGCCTTCACCATGATGTTGGCCAAATCCCGGCGGGTGGCGGCCTCGTCGTTTTCATAGGCCGCGAGGTCGTCCATGATCTCGGGGTAGAGATACCGCGCCAGCTCCCGCACCCCCTTATAAAAGCGGAAGGTGGGGGAGGAGATAATCTTTTCGTTGATGAGATAAACCCGTCCGTCCTTGACGGCCTGGATGGTGTCAAAGCCCGGCCGGATGGAGATGCCGTGGACGCTCCCCCCCGCGTTCATGGCCCCGCTCTGGGAGACGTAGACGTCAATGGAGTCGGCCAGAGAAAGCACCTTCTCTTCTCCAAACGGGGCGATGGAGCTGCCCGCTTTGACGGGGCTTACGTCCCCCGCCACGTTTTCCCCGCCCGCCAGGGCGATGGCGTGGGCCGGCATGGAATCGGCGGTGATGGTGCGAAGATTGACTTCCGTCGACTCAAAGAAGACCCGCTGCTTCGTCTTCACCTGGGCCGTCAGTTCCCCGATGGCATCCAGGTTCCTGTGAAATTCGGCGAGCTTTTCCTTGGCTTCCTCTTCCTTCCCCACAAGGGACCCCAGATGGGCGATATATTCGTCAAAGAGCTCGAACTTCTCCGGGTAGAGGGAGACGACGGGAATCCCCGCGTTTTCGATGGCTTTGACAAAATCAGGAGCCTTGTCGGTGATAAAGGGGCGGATGAGGACCAGGTCCGGCTGGGCGGCGATGACCTTCTCCGGATCGGACTGGTAGTCATAGATGTCCAAGGCGGCCGCCTCCGGCGGATAGATGGAGGTATCGGACACGCCGATGATCTGCTCCCCCGCACCCAGAGTGAAGAGGTTTTCGGTGTGGGCGCTGTAAAGGGAGATGATCCGCCGGCAGGGCCCATCCAGACGAATCTCCCGCCCCTCGTCGTCGGTAAACCGGATGGCCGTGTTCCCGCTTGCGGAGAGGGAGCCGCCCTCCCCCGGCGCGGGGGGCTTGCCGCACCCGGCCAATAGCCCCAGACAGAGACAGGTGGACAAAAGGAAGGCCGTCAGTTGTTTTCCTATCTGCATCATGTTTTCTCCTGACTTTCTTTCGAGTCTGCTACTTTTCTTCCCCGTCGATGGCCGCCCGGACATGGCTGACATAGAGCGCGCGCACCTGCGGATACTCGCCCAGGCCCTTCATGACGATATCCACCTCATAGCCCCGCTTTTTAAACTCCATCTTCCAGGAGCCTTCCTCGTCGCTGGCCATATCCTTGGTGGCGTGATCTCCCGCCACGATCATCAGCGGCGCCAGGATGACCTTTTTGGCTCCCATGGCCTCCACCCCCTTGACGACGCTGTCCAGCCTCGGATAGGCCTCCACCGTCCCCACAAAGTAGCGGGAATGGCCCAGGTCCTTAAGCGTATAGTCAAGCGCCGCATAGGTGGCGTTGGCAAAGTGCTCGGTACCGTGGCCCATGACCACCACCGCTTCGTCCCCACCGGAAGAAGGGATGTTTGCCACGAGCGCTTCGGCCATCTCCTTGTAGTCCTCCGCGGAACTCAACAGCGGCTCGCCGAAGCGCAGCATCTCAAAGCTGTCGGCGTAGGCCCCTACCTCCGCCATCATGTCGTCGTACTCCAAGCCGTGCATGACGTGGGTGGGCTGGCAGATCACGGTGCCGAAGCCGTCGGCGATGAGCCGCTCTACCGCCTGGGTCACGTTGTCGATCTCCAAGCCGTCCCGGTCTTTTAATTTGTCGATGATGGTCTGGCTGGTAAAAGCCCGGCGCACCTCATAGTCGGGGAAGGCGTCGGCGATCTCTTTTTCAATGGCGCCGATGGTGGCCTCCCGGGTGTCGTTGTAGCTGGTGCCGAAGCTGACCACCAGGATGGCCTTCTTGCCGGGGTCCCCCTTCTTGACCGGGGTTTCGCTCTCCTTTTGGCTTTCTCCGCTGGAAATACTGGAGAAGGAATCGGGCGTCTCGGAAAGTCCCTTCTCCCCGCAGCCGGTAAAAACGCCGGCGCATAAAAGAACGCTGAGTATGAGTGCTGTTATCTTTTTCATACATATCTCCTTTGTTGTATCTCTCAAAAAACCGCCGGTGCGGTCCGGGATACCGATTCTCCGGTGATAAAAAAGCCCTTGCCCGGATAAATCTCCGCTCGCACTCCGAACACCTCTTCAAAAAGGCGCTCATTCATCACTTCATCCGGGGCCCCCATGGCGTAGAGACTGCCGTGGGAGAGCGCCAAAATCCGGTCGCTGAAGCGGTAGGCGGTGTTGAGGTCGTGGTTGACGCCCACTACCGTGAGCCCCTCTTTGGTGAGATTGCGCAGCAGTTCAATCATCTGGATTTTTGCGCTGACGTCCAAATCGGACATGGCCTCGTCCATCCAGAGGATGCGGGGGCGCTGGCTGAGAGCCCGGGCCAAGGCCACCCGCTGGCGCTCCCCGCCCGAAAGCTGGGTGATGAGCTTGTCGGCAAAGGCCAGGGTGTCGGTCTTCTCCATGATCCGGCGCACCTCGTAAAGCGCCTCCTCCCCCAGCCGCTCAAACCGCGCCCGGTGGGGATGGAGCCCCAAAATAACCATCTCCATGCAGGTGTAGGGAAAATCCACCTGCTCGTTTTGGTGGATGACCGCGAAGTGGCGGGCCCTCCCCCGGATGTCCATGGTGTGGACGTCCCGGCCCTTATAGATGACCTGTCCCCTTTCGGGTCTTGCGTTGCCACACAAAATCTCGAACAGGGTGCTCTTTCCGCTGCCGTTGGGACCGATGATGGAAAGGTATTCCCCCTGGGGGAGGGTGAAGCTCACGTCGTGGAGCACCCGCCTGTCCCCATAGGAAAAGGAGAGGCCCTCTGCCCGGAGGAGGTCCGCGCGTTTCTCTTCCATCAGAATACCCCCTGTCCGCCCCGCCGCTTGACGAAGACATAGATAAAGAAGGGGCCGCCGATGAGGGTGGTGAGCACGCCCACCGGGATTTCACTGGTGAAGAGGAGCCTTGTGGCGTTGTCCGCGGCGCTCAGGAGCAGTCCCCCCAAGAGCCCGGACAGGGGCAGCAGCATCCGGTTATCCGGCGTCAGCCAGAAGCGGAGGATGTGGGGGATGACCAGCCCCACAAAGCCGATGACGCCGCTGACCGCCACGCAGGCGGCGGTGATGCACGAGCCGAGAATCAAATAGAGCATCCGAATTCTGCCCGTGTTGACGCCCAAATTCCGGGCGCTTTTCTCCCCGAGCACCATCACATTGAGGTCGTTGGCAAAAATGATGGCCACGGCGCTCCCGATGAGGACCACCGGCGCCACAATCGCCACATCCCCCCACTGCTTGGAGGAGAGGCTCCCCATCAGCCAGAAGACGATGGCGCCCACATCCTCCCCGGCCACCATCTTGAGAAAGCTGAGGCCGGAGGAGAGAATGGCGCTGACGATGATGCCGGAGATCACCAGGTTGGACGACGCGATGCCGCCCCCCCGCCGTGCGATGAAGATAACCAGCACCAGCGTCAAAAAAGCGAAGAGGAAGGCCATGGCCGTGGTGGAGAGCACAATACCGGCCGCCAGTCCCATGAGGATGGCCAAGGACGCGCCGAAGGCCGCTCCCGTGGAGACGCCCAAGGTATAGGGGTCGGCCAGGGGATTGCGCAGCAGGGACTGGAAGATGACCCCCGCCACCGAAAGGCCCATGCCCACCAAAATGCCGCAGAGGATGCGGGGCAGACGGATGTCCCAGACGATGGCCGCCTCGTTGGCGGCAAAGGCCGAAAGCCGCACCGCATTCCCGGTCAGCTTCGCCCAGAGGATGCCCCAGGTCTTTAAAAAGCCCAGGCGCATGGCCCCCATCCCCACAAAGGCCACCAGGGTGAGGACAATGGCCGCCAAGAGCACTCCGCCGATGATAAAGCAGCGCCGCTTCCGATAGCGGTAGTGGCGGATACTCAGATCCGCCGCCGGTCGATTCTGTTTGGTCCGCACTCTTTCCATGATGTGAGTTCCTTTCCTTCCCGCATTTTGGGCGCTTTTCCCCTCCCCGCTGGTCGAGCGGGCCAACGAACCGGCACCCGCCGGAACTGCCGTCTACGTCTTCCCGCATCGGCTTCACTCTCCATAGCGGAGCTCTCGAAATGAATACCGCCCTGAGGAGCTCCCGCACCCGGCCTTCATCGTCTCAAGGGCTCTTTCATCGGCCTATCGCCCGAAGGCGCTTCCGCACCGGCCTTATCGTCCGGGGCGCTCCTCCACTCGGCCTCCACCGCATCCGCAGGGAGACGGTGGGGGGAGGGACGCCGTTTTGCCACTGAAATGGGCGGACGGACAGGGATTTCCCCAAATAAAAAGGCCCCGCTTCGATCAAAGCGGGGCGCCAGAAAACAAAGCTGCCGGTTCACGGACCACAGCCCTTATACGCTGGCGAGCTCTTTTTCACCGAAAGACGCTTCCAAAACAACCAAAGCCGGTCTTCTGACTTCTGCCCAAAGCCCGCGCCTTCCCAGACCCATGGTCCAGTGGCATGAATGCGTGGCTCTCCTCGCGGCAGTTACAGCAGCGGCGACTGTGCGGGACTTTCACCCGGCTTCCCAAATCGCTTTCGTCGTTTTTTATCCAATTGTGGGTACTCTAGGGTTATCATAGCATGTTTTCTCCATGGTGACAACCCTTTTATCGCTCCCCGATGCCGTAGAGCAGGGCGTTGCAGATGGCCGCCGCCACGTTGGAACCGCCCTTGCGCCCCCGGGCTACGATATAGGGGACGGATGCGCCGAGCATGAGCTCCTTGGCGGGGATAACATTGACAAAGCCCACCGGCACGCCGATGACGAGAGCGGGCCGGACGAGCCCCTCCTCCATCTGCTCATAGAGACTAACGAGAGCGGTGGGCGCGTTGCCGATGGCATAGATGATCGGCCCGGGCAGGGAGAGGGCCTTGTCCATGCTGGCGGCGGCCCGGGTGGTGCCATGCTCTTTGGCGCTCTTTGCCACGTCCTCGTCGGACATAAAGCAGTGAACCTCCCCGCCCAACCGGGCCAGCCGCCCCTTGTTGATGCCCGCCTTGGCCATCTGGGTGTCGGTGACGATATGGCACCCCGCCCGGAGGGCGGCCCGGCCCCGCTCCACCGCGCCGGGGGAAAAGATGAGATTCTCCGCGTAATCAAAGTCGGCGGTGGTGTGGATGACCCGTTTGATTACATCGGCGTTTTCCTCTTCCAGCCGCCGGTCCCCCAGCTCCCGGGCGATGATCTCCATACTCCGGCGCTCGATGTCCTGGGGCAGCACCTTTTCCAGTTCGATTTTCATAGGCTTACCCCCTCCTCCAAAATCCGATAGATGAGCTTCATGTCCAGGTGCTCCCGCATGGCGTCGGCCAGCCGGTCGTACTGTTCCTCCCGGTAGCGCTCCATCTCCATCACCGGCGTTTCGTCCACCTGAAGGCCTTTGGAGAGACACAGCGCCTCCAACAGCCCCTGGGCCGCTTCGGCGTTATCGAAGACGCCGTGGAGGTAGGTGCCGTACACCGTCCCCCGCTGGCACCCGTCGGGCTGATACACCGCCCGGCCGTTGCACTGGTGGAGCATGCAGAGCGCCTTCGCGCCATTTTTTAGCCGTGTTTGCCCCATGTGAATTTCATACCCCTCCACCGGACGGCCGCCGAGGGCCGACAGCGGCCCCTCCATCTGCATGAACCGGCCCGAAACCTGGGTGCGGGTCTTTTCCCTTGTAAAGACCGTTTCCACGGGGAGAAGGCCCATGCCGAAAATCTCCCCGCCGTGCTCGATGCTCTCCGGGTCCCGGAGGACGGCCCCCAGCATCTGATAGCCGCCGCAGATGCCAAAGACCGGGCCGCCCAAAGCCGCAAACTTCTTGATTGCCGCTTCCAGGCCGTTTTGGCGCAGCCAGAGGAGGTCCTCCATGGTGTTCTTGGTCCCGGGCAGGATGATGAGATCGGGGCATCCCAGGCCGGCGGGAGAGGCCACATACCGCACCCCCACGCCGGGTAGACGGGAAAGGCCGTTAAAGTCGGTGAAGTTTGATATCCTGGGCAGGCGGAGCACCGCCACATCGATGAGCGCCTTTTCCCGCGCGTCCAGCCGGTCGGAGAGGCTGTCCTCGTCGTCGAGGTCCAGCCGCAGATAGGGCAGCACCCCGGCCACCGGCCGGTGGATGCGCTCTTCCAGCATGGCGAGTCCGGGAGCCAAGATGTCCTTGTCCCCTCGGAACTTGTTGATGACGACCGCCTTGACCATCTCTTGCTCCCAGGGTTCTAACAGCGCCATGGTCCCCACGAGGGACGCGAAGACGCCGCCCCGGTCGATGTCCCCCACCAGCAGGACGGGGGCCCCGGCCATCCGCGCCATCCCCATGTTGACGATGTCGTTGTCTTTCAGGTTAATTTCCGCCGGGCTGCCCGCCCCCTCCAAAACGATGATGTCATAATCTCTCGAAAGCTGATCATAGGCCGCCATGATGGGGGGGATCATCTCCTGTTTGCGGCGGTAGTATTCGGCCGCCGTCATGTTGCCCAGCACCCGGCCCCCCACAATGACCTGGGAGCCCATCTCCCCGGTGGGTTTGAGCAGGATGGGGTTCATGGCGGCGGTGGGGGCGATGCCCGCCGCCTGGGCCTGCATCACTTGGGCCCGGCCCATCTCCAGGCCCTCGGCGGTGATATAGGAGTTAAGCGCCATGTTCTGGGACTTAAAAGGCGCCACCCGGTAGCCGTCCTGGTGAAAAATCCGGCAGAGCCCCGCCGCCACCAGGCTTTTCCCCGCGTTTGACATGGTCCCCTGCACCATGATTGCCTTTGCCATCATCCGTTCCCTCCTTCTCCGCATAACAGCCGCACCGCGTCCCGGCCGCCTCTGATTCCCAAATTGCCCCCCACGTCCCTTTTCCTCAGGAAAAAGGGCTGAGGAAACGAGACGTGGGACCCGGTTCTCCACAGGGTGCTGTGGTCCCCGCACACGAGAAGCTCCAAGTCCTCCCTTCTTACTAAGGGAGCAATCACTTCCTTCCCCACCCGGCAGAGGAAGGACCTCTTCGCTTGTCCATCCTTCCGATGGGCCGCCTCGTCTGCGCCGCCCAGGTGCAAAAGGACAAAGTCGTGATCTTTGGCCGCATCCAGCGCCGCCCGGGCCTTGGCGCGCAGATCGGTGTCAATGTCCCCGGTGGCGCCCGGCACATCGGGCAAATCCATCCCCATGCCCCGGACAAGGCCCCGCACCACGTCGGCGGCGCAGACGGCGGCGCCTGTCAGCCCGTGGAGAGACGCAAAAGCGGGGAGCGCCGGCGCCCCCGCCCCGTCCCAGGGAAGGAGCGCCGCCTTTCCCAGTACCCGGGCGCTTTCCCGGGCGATGAGGGAAAGGGTCTTCCCCAGCGCGGTACCCCGGGGCAGAAGGCTTTTCCAGTCTTCCCCCAGATGGGCGTGAGGCGCGCTTGTCCGCAGGGAGCAAAGCTCTCGTCTTGTCCCCTCCGTCAGGATCAGGCCCCGGTAGTCACCCAGATAAAAAAGCGACATCCCCCGCGCCGCGAACAGAGGGGCGGCCCTCCTGAACGCCTCCGCCTTCTCCCGGGGGGAGAGGCCCGCGCCGCAGGAGGAAAGAATCCGTCCGTCCCCGTCGCAGGTGACGAGATTGCAGCGGAAGGCAAGCTTCCCGGTGAGGTCGAGGCCCCGGGAGAGGGCCTCCACCCCCGCCCGGCCTCTTGGAATCTGACAGGCCGGGACGCCCAGGAGGGTGGCGATGCAGGGGAGGCTGTCCGCCGGGTGGGAGGCCGGGCGGGTGAGCAGGGTCCCATAGGCCCCCGCCCGGCCCATCTGCATGAGCTCCCGGGGGAAAAAGTCGGGGCTGTCCCCCATGCCGTCGATGATGACCATGATCTTCCCCAATATCACTCCCCCCTTTCCTCTAAAGCCGCATCTCTTCCCGCAAAGCGGCGAGAAGCCGCTCATTCTCTTCTCTCGTCCGTACGGCGGCGCGATAGTAGCTGTCGTCCAGGCCCGGATAATTCCCGCACCCCCGCAAAAGGATGCCCCTTTTCCTCAGCCGCCCGCACAGATCGGGACAGGGCGTCTGGAAAAACACGAAGTTCGCTTTGGAACCGAAGACTTCACATCCCAGCGCTTGCAGACCCTCTTTTAAAAAGGCTCGCTCCTCCCGGATGAGCGCCCGGCTGCGGGCGACGTACTCCCTTTCCCTGAGCGCCGCCATACCCGCCGCCTGGGCCGGGATGCTCACACTCCACGGCTGGGCGCACCGGCTCATTTTCTCAAGCAGCGCTGTGTCCGAACACAGGGTGTACCCCAGCCGCAGCCCCGCCATGGCGTAGAGCTTGGTAAACGCCCTCAGAAGAAGCAGCCCCGGATATTCCCGCAGCTTTTCTAAGAGGGTGTGGCGCTCGGGCTCATCGAGAAAGTCCACAAAGCACTCGTCGAGCAGAAGCGTGATCCCCCGTTTGGCACAGGTGCCCACAATCTCTTCGAGCAGCTTTGGGGCGATCACTTCCCCCGTGGGATTGTTGGGGTTGCACAAAACGACAAGGTCGAGATCCGAGGTCAATTTCTCCAAAAAGGAGGACGTGAGGACGAAGCCCTCCTCCCGCCTGAGCGGGTGAAAGCGCACCTGACAGTCCACCAGGGAAAGGGCCTGGGCGTATTCGGCGAAGGTGGGGGCCAGGGTGAGGGCCCGCTTTGGCCTTACGGCCAGCGCCAATCGGAAGATGAGGTCCGCCGCCCCGTTGCCGCAGAGGATCCAGTCCTCGGGCACACCCAGCGCTTGGGAAAGGGCTTCCCGCAGTTCCCGGCAGAGCGGGTCGGGGTAGTGGGCGCATTCTCCCACCGCCTCCCGGGCCGCCAGCAGGACCCCCTTCGGCACACCCAGGGGATTGATGTTGGCCGAAAAATCCAAAATCTCCCCGGCATATTCCTGCCGCGCCGCATAGATGTCGCCGCCGTGGACGAGCTTTTCCATCTTATTTCCCCCTTTCCTGAGAAGTTACCGCTGGCCCATTGACAGGATGAGAAGCGCCATGCCGCCCCCGCAGACAAGGAGGGACAGCAGTTCCGTCACAAACATGAGCCTGCCCGCCCGGCCGATGTCTTTGGGCTCAATGGGCCGCACCGGGTCCCCGATGGCGGGCTTTTTGACCCGCTTGCCGAAATAATAGGCGTCCCCGGCCAGCTCCAGCCCCAAGGCCCCGGCGCACACCGCCTCGGTCTGGGCGCTGTTGGGGCTTTTGTGCTTTCTCCGGTCCCGCCGCCAAATGCGGGCGGCCCGCCGGGGGGAATGCCCGGTGAGCCCCGCCGCCAGGATCATGAGGAGAGCCGAAAGCCGGGCGGGGATAAAGTTCATCACGTCGTCGAGTTTGGCCGCGCACCTGCCAAAATGGAGGTATTTCTCGTTTTGATAGCCCACCATGGAATCCATGGTGTTGACCGCCTTATAGAAAAAGCCAAGCACCGGCCCGCCCAGCGCCATATAAAAGAGGGGGGCGATCACCCCGTCGGAGGTGTTTTCCGCCACCGTCTCCACCGCGGCTTTGGCCACCCCGGCTTCATCGAGCTTTTCGGTGTCCCGGCCCACAATCATGGAAACCCGGCGTCTGGCGAGGGGCAGGTCCCCCGCTTCCAGCGCCCTTTGCACCCGGGCGCTCTCCACATATAAGCTCTTGGCCGCCATGAGCTGGTAGCACATCCAGCTTTCCACCACAAAGCGCAGAACGGTGGAAAAAAGGCCGCATATCCACAAGAGGAGGGCGGGCGCGCCGGTACTGAGAACCAAGACCGCCGTCACCAGCACAACTCCCGCTCTTTTTTCCCCCGCCGGTGTGGCGGGAAACAGGGAGCGCAGCCCCTTTTCCAGCGCCCCGATGAGCGTACCCATTAGCCGCACCGGGTGGGGCATCCAGTGGGGATCCCCCAGACACAGGTCCAAGAGGACGCCCACTCCCAGCGCGCAGAGCCATTCGGTCGTCATGCCCTTTCCCCCTCCAATTTTTGCAGCACCCGACAGCCGTCCCGGAGACCCGTTCCCACGGTCTCCACCAAAAACCCGCCGCAGGCCCCCACCTGCCAATGAAAGTAGTCCTCCTCCGGGCGGGCGAAGCGGGAGAGGACGGCCATGATGGTGCCGCCATGGACCACATAGGCCGCCGTTTTGACGCCTCTTTCTTCCAGCGCCTCCACCGACTTTTGAAAGGCGTCGGCACAGCGGAAAATAAACGCGTCCCGGCTTTCCCCGCCGGGGAAGCCGGTGGTCCCGCCCGCATCCAGCCAGCGCTGATATGCTTCGTTTGCGGCGAGTTCCTCGTAATTTTTGTACTCAAATTCCCCGAAGTCGCACTCCTCGAGCCCGTCGATGAGCGCTATCGTTTTCCCGGGGAATAGGAGCGCCGCCGTCTGACGGCAGCGCAGGAGGGGGCTTGTCAAAACGGCCTCGATCTGTTCGCCTTCCAGCCGCTTCCCAAGCCTTTGTGCCGGCAGTCTGCCCTGCTCGCACAAAGGCTCGTCGGTCCTCCCCACATACCTTTGTTCCAGGTTGCCCTGGGTCGCGCCGTGGCGCAGTAGATAGATTCTCATTCTTTGTCCCCCTTGATGACCTGGACGCAGCCGCAGATCACCCGTTCCACACGCTGGGCACGCCCGGCTAGCGCGCAGCAGATGCGGCCGGTCTTCTCCCGCCATTCCCGCTCACTGGGGTCCATCGGCACGATGCCGCACCCGATTTCATCGCACAAGATGATCATGTCCGGGTTTTCTTCCAGCACCTGTTCCAGGGTAGGCCACGGGTCCCGGCCCTCCTCCATTTCCCGCCGGACCCACAGGTGGAGGTTGTCAAAAATCCGACAGCTTGTAAGGTCTTCCGCGTCGCAGTTTTCCCCGTCGGCCACCCCGCCGGACGGGCAGGCTGTGAGCGCATAGGCTCGCTTTCCCTGTCCCTTTCCTCCCACGATCAGACGCATGGGTCATCCCTCCTCAAAAGATCTTCTGTCCCGCCGCCACGGCAAGGAGCATTGCTATTTCGCACAGCTGTAAAAAATAGCCCGCCAGGTCCCCGGTGATGCCCCCAAACTGGCGGCGGCTCATCCGAAAGTAATAGGCAAACGTCACTCCCGCCGCCAGCACCGCCAGGCTTCCCACTGCGGGGCGGAGGCACACCATCCCCGCGGCGCAGAGAAGACCCAGCAGGATTTCCACCGCCGCCACCCGCTTTTTCTGCGCGGCGGTGGAAAAGGCCGCCAGCAGTCCCGTGCTCACACAGGGGAAGGTGACCACCGACAGACCGCTGAGTACCCGGGATAACACAAAGCCCAGTCCGACGACTCCCAGGGCCCGGACATCCGGCTTTAGTTCGCTCCAAAGGCCGAAGGACAAAAGAAAATAGAGGACGCATCCGATGAGGGCAAAAGCCCCGGTGTGGGGGTCCTTGAGGATTTCGAGCTTTTTCTCCCGGCTTTGGTGGGAGCCCAGCGCGTCGCAGGTGTCGCAGAAGCCGTCAAGGTGGATGCCGCCGGAAACTGCCACGGGCAGGACGCACGCCACCGCCGCAAAGAGGACACGCCCCAGCCCCGCCCAGCCGCACAGCAGTCCCCAGCCCTCCATGAGAAGGCCGGTCACCACGCCGATGAGGGGGAAAAAGCACAGGGCGTAGCGCATGTTTTCCTTGTTCCACTCCACCCGGGGCATGGGCAGGGCGCTGTACATGGAAAAGGCCACAACGAAAGACTGGAACCACCGCTTCATCAAAATTCCCCCTTGTGGACAATGGGAATCCCGCAGACCACTTCCGCTACCCGGTCGGCCCGGTGGGAAATCTGGGCGGTGGCCTCCGCCATCACCCGCCGGTAGGTTTCGGTTTCCCCGTCGTACTCGACGCCGTCGGAAAAGACGTCGTTTGCCACCACGATCACGTCCCCCGCCCGGGCGCACAGGGCGTCAACACCGCCCACGATGGCGGCGACGGCGTCCTTGCCCGCGCCGCCGGGGGAAAAAAGCTCGTTGGCCGCCAGGTTCCCCACACATTCCAGAAGGACCGCCGCCCCCTTAGGCACCCGCAGACCGGAAAGGGACACAAAGCGCTCGACAGTGGCAAAGCCCTTGTCCCGGCGCATGGCCCGGTGGCGGCGGATGCGCGCCTTCGCTTCCTCCCCCCATGGATCCATGGTGGCGATGTAGATTTTGTCAAGACAGCCGGACTTTGCCAGCAGCGCCTCGGCAAAGGCGGACTTGCCGCTGCCCGCGCCGCCGATGATGAGCGTCAGCATCCGCGCCGCCCTCCTTTTTGTATCTCGTTAGTCGGACAGCGGCTCATAGGCCTCCATCTCGATGTCCGCAAAGGTGCTCATGCCCCCGTAGACCGCCAGCGCCATGTCCAGGATTGGCAGGGCCGCCACCGCGCCCGTCCCCTCCCCCAGACACATCTGGGCGGTGAGGAAGGGGGAGAGGCCCAGCTCCTCCAAAATCCAATGGGCCGCCGCCTCCTTGGAGACATGGGAGGCCAGCATATACCCGGCCGCCGGAGGACAGAGGCGGGCGGCGGTCAGGGCCGCGGCCCCTGAGATGAATCCATCCAAGAGCACCGGGACCCGGCAGGCCGCCCCGCCCAAAAACACACCGGCAAGCCCCGCGATGTCCAGTCCCCCCACCTTGGAGAGCGTATCCAACGGGTCGGCCGGGTCGGGGCGGTTGACAGCGATGGCCCGTCGGATGGCCGCCACCTTCTTTGAAAGCCCCGCGTCGGAGAGCCCGGCCCCCCGGCCGGTCACCTCCTCCGGCGGTCTGCCCAAGAAAACGGAGGCCAGTGCGCTGCTGGTGGTGGTGTTGCCGATGCCCATTTCCCCGGTGGCTAAGATCCGGCACCCGGAGCGGACACAGTCGCAGGCCACCCGGATGCCCGTTTCGACGGCTTGTACCGCCTGGGCCCGGGTCATGGCCGGCCCCCTCGCCATGTTGGCCGTGCCCGGGGACACCTTAGCGCGGATGAGCCCCGGGCCCTCCACCGTCCCGGCAACACCGATGTCCACGGGGATGACCTGGGCCCTGGCCACACGGGCCATCTGGCAGACGCTCGTTTCCCCCCGGGTCATGTTTTCCGCCACGATGCCCGTCACCTCGTTGCCCGTTTGGGTGACCCCCTCGGCCACCACGCCGTTGTCCGCGCACATGACGATGACGGCCCGTTTGTCGAGGGTCACCCGGACGCTGCCCGTCATCCCCGCGATCTTGACAATGGCGTCCTCCAAAAGCCCCAGGCTGTGCAGGGGCTTGGCGATGGCGTCCCACCGGTCCTTGGCGGCCTCCATGGCCCCCTCATCCAGCGGACGGATGCATTTAATTGTCTCTTCCATTGTCATCGTCCCATCGTCCTTTCATATGCCGCGCATTTTTGGAGAAACCGGGCCGCCATCTCCCCGCTGCCGCCGAAGTGGAAGTGGGGAAAGCCCGCGTAGAGGGTGTCGCTCGCGTACCCGCATTCCCACCGCTCCGGACGCGACGCCTTTTCGGCCAAGAAATCCGCGCCGTTTTGGTCGGTGTCGTAATAATGAAACTCATGGGCGGGAATCCGCTCCCCGGCCCGGCACAGAAGGTTGTCCCGCCGGGCCGTAAGGGTCAGGTAGCCAAATCGCCGAAGCCGCCGGGTGGGATGGGCCTCCATGGGGAGGACGCCCGCCATGGGGTATCTTTCCCCCTCCTCCGTCGTGATCCCTTTTCCAAGGTAGAGAAATCCGCCGCACTCGGCCACACAGGGCATCCCGTTTTGAAGGGCCGCCCTGATGCTATCGAGCATGGCGGCGTTTTCCGAAAGCGCCTTGGCGTAGAGCTCCGGGTAGCCGCCGCCCAACAGGAGTCCCCCCGCCTGTAGCGGCAGCGTCTTGTCTTCCAGCGGCGAAAAGGGGGAAAGTTTGGCCCCCATCCGCTCGAGCGCTTCGAGGGCGTCCTCGTAATAAAAGCAAAAGGCCTTGTCCCTTGCCACCGCGATAGTGGCCGGTATCCGGACGGGACGCGCCGGTTCGTCGAAGGAGAGGGGCGGCGCGCTCTGGGCGATGCGCTCGATGCGCCCTATATCCACCGTCTCGAGGAAAGCCCGGCCCAGGGCGTCCAGTTTTTCCCGCAGATGGGCGACCTCCCCGGCGGTGATGAGCCCCAAATGGCGGCTTTCCAGCGCACAGTCGGGCAGCTTGGGGAGATATCCCAGCACCGGGATGCCCGTTTCCGCCTCCACCCGGGCTTTGATCTCCGGGTAGAGAGCGGGCGGCAGGCGGTTAAAAATCACCCCGGCAATCCCGCTGTCGGGGCGAAACGCCCCAAAGCCCCGGACCAATGCCGCCACCGACAGGGACATGCCCGCGGCGTTCACCGCCAGGATGACCGGCGTACCGGTGACCCGGGCCGCCTGGTAGCTGCTGGCGTCCGTGGTGGTGCCGATGCCGTCGTAATAGCCCATGACCCCTTCCAGCACCGCCAGATCGGCCCCGGTGGCACTGTGTCCCAACAGCGAGCGCGCCCCCGCCTCCCCCAACAGGAACAAATCCAAATTCCCGGATTTGGTCCCCAACACCTCCCGGTGAAACATGGGGTCGATGTAGTCGGGCCCGCACTTCATTGATACGACCTTTTTTCCCCGGGAGAGAAGCGCCCGCAGGAGGGCGCAGGTTATCGTGGTCTTGCCCGTGCCGCTGCCCGTCCCCGCGATCATCACCCGGGGAAGCTGCCGCTCAGTCATGGCGCGCCTCCTCTTCTGTCCGTCCCTCGCCGCTGAGAATAAAGACGGGGTTTTGGCCTTTGAGCATATGGGTGCGTCCCACCCGCTCGGTCCTAGCTACCGAGAGCTGGGATACTTCCACATCCCCAAAGTCCAGACGTTCGAGGGCTTCCAGCCCGGCGGAAAGGGTCTCCAAGGTAATGGCGGTGAAAACCACCCGCGCCCGGGGATTGCGCTGTTTGATCAGCGCGAGAATCTCCGGCAGATTGCCGCCGCTGCCGCCGATGAAGACCTTGTCCGGGGCCGGGAGGGAGGAGAGGGCCCCGGGGGCCTCCCCTTCCACCACCCGCAGATTCCACGCACCCGCCTTCTCCCGGTTTTTCCTAATGAGGCCCGCCGCCTCGGGGTTTCTTTCCACCGCGTAGACGAAGCCCCGGCGGGCCGTCAGCGCGGCTTCCACGCTCACCGAGCCGGTCCCCGCGCCGACGTCCCAAATGATGTCCCGCTCCTTTAGCCGCAGCCGGGAGAGGACGACGCAGCGCACCTCCGACTTGGTCATGGGTGTCTTGCCCCGGTGAAAAAAGCCGTCGGGGAGCCCCGGCGCCGAAAGCTCCGGCCGGGGCAGGGTGTTTTCCATGAGCAGCACCGCCAGCGGGTCGAAGTCCCGCTTTGCAAATTCCTTTGCGGTGCCCGAAGTAATCCGCTCGTCCGGGTAAGAAAGGCGTTCCCCCACCCACACCCGGCATTCCCCCATGTGCCACCGGCAGAGGGTCTCGCAGAGGTCCCCCACCTTCGTCTTCCCGCCGGTGAGACAGAAGACCCGCCGGTGGGTCAGCAGTTCCCCCACCGGGTGAAAGTCCCGGCCGTGGGCGCTGCAAAGGCGGACGTCCTCCCAGGGGATGCCAAGCTTCGCGCAGAAGTAGATAGGGGCGCTGACCCCCGCCAGGGAGGACACGACAAAGCGGTCTCCCAACAGCTTCCGCAGCTTTTTGGCGCCGCTATAAAAGCCCACGTCCCCCGAGAGGAGCACCCCCACCGGGTCGCATTCAGGGTGGGCCTCGATGGCGCGCAGCACGTCCTCGGAGAGGGAGGCGGCGCACTTCTCCCCCTCCCATCCGCGCCATTCTTCCAGGAGCCGGGGCGCGCCGATGAGAAGCCGGCAGCCCCCAAGGGCCTCTTTGGCTTCCACGGTGAGCTGGCTCGGGTGTCCCATCCCGGTTCCCACAAGAATAACGCGGCGTTTCATCGCTGTTCCTCCTCGCATAGTCCATAGTCTTCTTCCAACAGACGCACAAGCGTCTCCCAGTCCATGCCCTCGTCTCCCGCGGGCCGCCCGATGGCGATGACTTGGACCCCCGTCTCCTTGGCGGCCTCCAGCTTTTCGGAGAAGCCCCCGGCTTTCCCCGAACACTTGGTCACCAAAAAGCGGATGTCCCACTGACGCAAAAGGGCGGCGTTGAGCGCTTTGGAAAAGGGCCCCTGCATACAGATGAGATGGCTTGACATAACGCCCGCTTCTTCCGCCATTTGCAGGGACTCTACGCTGGGCAGGATTCGGACATAGAGCCGCTCCCGGGGAATCTTCCCAAAGAAATGCAGTTCCTTGACCCCGGTGGTGAGCAGGATATTGCCCGAGGTGTCTGTTAAGAGCTCGGCCGATTCGGTCGGGCCGGGCGCCAGTTGACAGTCCGCCATTTCCTCCCCCTTCCGGCCAAGACGATAGCGGGGAAGACGCACCCGCTCACAGGCCGCCCGGATATTGCGGGAGACCTCCTCCGCATAGGGGTGAGTGGCGTCGATGACGCAGTCGAAGGACTCTCTCTCCATGCGTGAGACCATCTCTTCTTCGTCCAGCCGTCCGGTGAAAACCCGGCAGCCGCTAGCTTCCATGAGAGTGCCGCCGTAATCGGTGGCCACGCTCACCGTCACCGAAACGCCCCGGCGGATGAGCCACCGGCAGACGGCGCGGCCCTCGCTGGTGCCGCCAAAGACTAGAAAATTCACGGCCTGGCCTCCCTTTGCAGATAGCCCCGGGGCGTCACCATCTTTCCGCCGATGACCCGGGTGGCGGTGCTTCCGATAAAGACGGTGGTGAACATATCCGCCTGGGCGTCTTTGAGCTCTGATAGGGTGAGGATTTGGGCATTTTCCCCTTCCCGGCCGATGTTGCGGACCATACCGCACACAGTTTCGGGGGAGCGGTGGCGCAGAACGATCTCGCAGGCCCTGGCCAGATAATCGGGCCGCCGATGGCTGGCGGGGTTATAGAGGCACAGCACAAAGTCGGCCTCAGCCGCCAGGGAGAGCCGCTTTTCAATGCGCTCCCAGGGGGTGAGCAGGTCGCTGAGGCTCACCACGGCAAAGTCGTGGGTGAGGGGGGCCCCCAAGAGCGCCCCGCCGCTGCACGCCGCCGTCACGCCGGGGATGACCTCGATTTCGATGGGCGGATAGTCTCCCGCCACCTCATAGAGGAGGGCCGCCATGCCGTACACCCCCGCGTCCCCGCTGGAAATCATGGCCACCCGTTTCCCGGTGAGCGCCGTTTCCACCGCCCGGCGGCAGCGCTCCTCCTCCCGGCGCATGGGGGTGGTGATGATCTCTTTTTCGGGGAAACGCCCCTGCAAAAGGGCGATATAGACGCTGTACCCCGCGATGACGTCGCAGTCCTCCAAAGCCCTTTGGGCTTCCACCGTCATCTTGTCCCAGCCGCCGGGACCCATGCCCACTACCGCAATCTTCATGCCTTTACTCCTCAAACGTAATTTCTATCTTTTGTAGCGCCGCCGCCACCGTAACCCCGTCCATCCCGCGCTTGGGGAAGAGAAGCTTCCCACCGCTTGCGAGGACCGCGGCCCGCTCGCAGACATTGTCGACCCCCACCATTTCCTTCACAAATGCCGAGGCCGTATACTCCCCCGGCACTCCCGCCAGTTCCCCGGCGGAAAAAGCCGTGAGCGGCACGCCCCAGCTTTCGCAGAAGCAGAGGAGCCCCGGCTCGCCCGCCTTCAGGTCAATGGTGGCTACCCCGCACACGCTCTTTTTCGAGACGCCCGCCTCCGCGAGCGCCGCGTTGACAGCCTCTTCGACGGCGGACGCCTGGGTTCCTCTGCGGCACCCAATCCCTAAGATCACCGCCCGGGGAATTAACGGGAGGGTCACGTCAAAAGGCCGCACCCCCTCGTCGAGGGAAAAGGCGACGCCCACTTCTCCCCCCTCCGCTTTCTCCATGCCCCGGGGCAAGAGGAGCGGCAGAGGTAAATCGCTATACACTCCCACCGGCTTTCCGGCCAACAGCGCCGCCGAGACCGCCTTGGCCGCTTTCAGGTCCCCCAGCGCAAAGCCGTGCTCTTGGGCCCAGCGGTCCACGGCCAGCACGCCCCGGCCGTCGGTGGCGGTGGTGATCACCGGTTCCCCGCCGGTGATCCGGGCGATCAAACGGGCGAGTTCGTTGGCCCCGCCCAGGTGCCCGGAGAGAAGGGAAATGACATACTTTCCCCCTTCGTCTAAGACCAACACGGCCGGGTCCCGGGCCTTATCTTTGACCCAGGGGGCGACGGCCCGTACCGCGATGCCGCAGGCACCGACAAAGATAAGGGCGTCACATTCCCCGAACCTCTCCCCCGCCCACTGGGCGCAGGGGGCGTTCACCGGACGCAGGGGGAGAGGCGGCAGGTCTTTCATCTTGATGTATCCCGCGCAGCCGTGACCCTGTTCTTCGAGGGCCTTGCAGAGCCGCAAGGCCAGCTTGCCGCCCCGGGCCGTAAAGGCAATGACCGCAATCCTCACTGTTTTGCCTCCCGGTAGCCGTGGCCGAAGGCCGGGTCGTAGAGCTTGGAGCGCTCCCGCTTGCCGTCTAAGAACTCCCCCACCAAAATGAGGGCCGTCCGCTCGATGCCGTGACGGCGGGCCATCTCGGGCAGGTCCCCCACCCGGCCCCGCACGACCTGCTCCTCGGGCCAGGAGGCCTTATAGACGATGGCCGCCGGGGTGTCCTCCCGGCAGCCCCCCTCCAAGAGACGCCGGCGCAGTTCGGGGAGCATCCCGGCGCTCAAAAAGATCACCATGGTGGCCCCATGGGCGCTGAGGCTCTCGATTTTCTCCCGCTCGGGCACCGGCGTGCGCCCGGCCAATCGGGTGATGATCACCGACTGGGAGATCCCGGGCAGGGTGTATTCCGCCTGCAACGCGGACGCCGCGGCGCAAAAGGAGCTGACCCCCGGCGTCACGTCGCTGGAAATACCCGCTTCCTCTAAGAGCTCGATCTGCTCCCGAATGGCCCCGTAGAGGCTGGGGTCCCCGGTGTGCAGGCGCACGGTCGTCTTCCCCTCCCGCTCAGCTTCTTGCATCACGGCGAAGGTCTCTTCCAGCGTCATGGCGGCGCTGTTGTGGATTTCGCAGCCCTTCTTCGCATAGGAGAGAAGCTGGGGGTTGACGAGGGAACCCGCATAGATAATCACGTCCGCCTGGGAGAGAAGCCGCATCCCCCGCACGGTGATGAGGTCCACGGCGCCGGGCCCGGCCCCTACAAAATGTACCATCGTCAGTCCTCCTCGTCTTTAATAATATAAAGGGAAAAATAGCTCTCCGGTATTTCCTGCCCCTCCAGGGTGGGGTAGACCTTCTCCCCCTCCATCCCGCAGTCGACGACCAGCCGGGTCCGGGAGAGCAGGTCCCGCTTTTCCAGGGTGTCTCTCAGTCCCGCCGCCGTCCTTCCCGCCTTCATCAGCACCTTGGTGCCGGGCAGGGAGAGGGCGTCCAGGGCCCCGTCGTAGGAGGCGGGGACGATGTGGAGCATTTCCCCGTTTTCGCAGAGACTCTCCCCCAGCCGGGCCGCCGCCGCGCAGAAGGAGGGCACGCCGGGGATGATATAGGCCGGATATCCCGCCTCTTCCACCAGCCGGTGAAGATAGAGGTAGGTGGAATACACCGTGGGGTCCCCCAGGGTGAGGAAGGCCGCCTGCCTGCCCTTCTCGAGCTCCCGGCACAGCCGCTTTGCCGCCTCTTCCCGGCTTTGCCGGAGGGCGCGGCCATCGCGGACCATGGGCAGGGGGAGGAAGAGGAGCTCCTTGCCCTCAATGTCCGCCGCCCGCCGGGCGATACGAAGGGCCGCGCAGTCCCCGGCCCCCGACGCGGGCAGGGCGATCACGTCCGATTCCTCCATGACGCGCACCGCCTTTTTGGTGACAAGTTCCGGGGCCCCGGGCCCCACGCCCACGCCGTACAGTGTCCCTTTCACTTTGCTTTTCCCTCCATTTCCTTTCGCAGTTTTTCCGCGTTTTCCGTCTGTCCCAGGACGCCGAAGCGGTTGGAGAAGAGGATGGCCCCCGTTTCAAACGCGCCCTTGGCCCGGGCTTCCAGATAAAACGCCACCCGCTCCATGACGCTCGCCATCACGTGAGCAAGCAGGCCTTCTTCCCGCAAAACACTCACCGCGTCGTCCACCGTCACGCACCCCATCAGCCGGGCGGCGGTTTCTTTCCCGGCGCCGCACAGCGCCGCATGGGCCGTGAGCACCTCCATCCGGCAGTCCGCCGTCCGGGAGTGGGTGTTCATGACGCCCGCCGCCACCTTGATGAGCTTCCCGGCGTGCCCGATGAGCAGGACCTGACGAAAGCCGCACCGGGCGGCGTAGTCCAGCGCCTCCCCAAGAAAATTGCTGCATTTGACCGTCCGGCCGGGGTCGATGCGGGTGTGCCCCGCGATAAAATCAGCGCCGTAGTTGCCGGGAGTCAGGACGATTTCACGGCGCCCGGCGGCCCGGATGACGTCCATCTCGGCTTCTATGGTGGCGATGAGGGCCTTTTCGCTCATGGGCTCCACAATGCCGCTGGTGCCCAGGATGGAGATGCCCCCTTCGATGCCCAGGCGGGGGTTGAAGGTCCGCCTGGCGATCTCTTCCCCGCCCGGCACCGAAATTTCCACCCAGATGCCCCCTTCATAACCGGCCTCGACGCAGACGCGCTCCACCGCCTCCCGGATCATCCGCCGGGGAACCCGGTTGATGGCCGCCTCTCCCACCGCACATTCGAGCCCCGGCCGGGTGACGGTGCCGATGCCCGCCCCGCCGGTGAGGAGAAAGCCCGTCTCCCGTTTTCGGGCCGTGGCGTAGATGCATAGGCCGTCGGTGGCGTCAATGTCGTCGCCCCCGTCCTTGCGCACGGCGCAGGACGCAGCCCCTTCGGCGAGGTGGATGTCCTCGATATCCAGCGTGAGCGGGATGCCCTTGGGCGTCTTGATCCCCACCTGCGCCGGTCGGCCCAATCCCAATAACATCTGTACGGCGGCGGCCGCCGCCCCCGCGGCACAGGATCCGGTGGTGTAACCGCAGCGCAGGCGCTCGCCGTTCTGATAGATGTAGTAGTCGAGCTTTCCCATACTTTCCTCCCGCCTTCCATGTCCGCAAGGGGCGGCAAAACAAAAACCGCTCCAGGCAAATGTAACAAATGCCCGGAGCGGCGTGATCTTTCCTCATCAATGCGCGGCCGATGCTTTCCACCCCTTTGAAAAGGAGGGCGTTGCCAGCCACGCGCCCTATGTCACGCCGGCCCCAGCGTCCGCAGAGCCGCATGCATCGTCTCAGGCAGGTCTTCTGGCTTGGGGCGGAAAGCCCGTCCGGTTTCCCAGACGGGGCGGACCATCGCCCGCCGTCTTTCCGCCCATCACAGTAACGGCCTTGCGTGGGAATTTCACCCAGCTTCCCCTGTCCGCGCCACATCGGCGCACCTGGACGTTGTACATTTAGTGTAATCGAATTTATTTGCGCTGTCAAGCGAGACCCTCTCCCGTTTCCTACCGGCCGTAGAGGATCTTCACCTGCCCGATCTCTCGGGCGCAAAGACACAGGGCAAAGTCTTCGTCAAAGGGGGGAAAGAAAAGCCGCATCCCCTCCACCGACGGTCGGATGCCCGCCTCCCCCGCCACCGAAAACAGGCGCATTTCATCCCCCACGCCCTGGCCCGTCAGCTTGACGAAGCTCTCCTTGGCCGCCCAGACACAAAAGAAGTCCCGGTAGCCGGTGCGGCGCAGGTAATCGTCCTCCTCCGGGTGGAAAAAGCGGCGGGAAATCCGGGCGCGGTCGCAGGTCTGTTTTCGCTGCAGATCGAGGCCCACCGGCTCGCTCCCAAAGGCGCACATCCAGTGGCCGCCGCTGTGGGAGAGGGAAAAATGAAGCCCCGGCATGTTGACAAAATAAGGCTTTCCCCCCACGCCCCGCTTTGTCTCATAAAGCGCCTCGTCCTCCTCCGGCTCCCGGTCTAAAAGCAGGGCCGCCGCCCGGGAAAGCCGCATTGCAGGCGGACAGACGCTCTCAGGCGGGTAATAGATGATGGTGAAGTCTGCCATCTTAAGGCTCCGTAATGCCTTTTTGGCGCATGTACTCGATGACGTCCCGCACCTGATGGAGCTGCCAGACCTCCCGGGTGGGGATGGTGGTGTCAAAGTGGTCCTCAAAGGCGCAGATGATGTTCATGATGTCAAAGGAGTTGAGCTCCAAATCCTGGATAAAGTCGGTGTCGTAGGTGATGCCGCTCTTGCCGGTCACCTGGTAGATGATATTCTGTATCAGTTCAAGCATTGCGATTCTCCTTCTTCCTCTTGCCGGACTAGACCATGTGCCGTTTGATCTTCTGCGAGGCGGTCTTTGCAAACTCCTTCTCCCGGATGTTGATCATCTGCACCTGCTGATAGAGGGGCAGCGTGGCGTTGATGCGGTCAATTTCCTTTTGCAGCTCCTCCAAAATCTCATAGGAGCTCATCTGCCGGGCCCGCTCCGGGTCGGGGTAGATGCTGGCGGCCACCTTGACGTCGTCGGCCGAGTTGCCGCTCTTGATGCCGTGGATGAGCACATCCTTGACAAGCGGTATCCGCCCGATCATCTCCTCAATCTTCTCCGGGGAGAGCTTCTTTCCATTTTTAAAAACGATGAGGTTCTTTTTTCGTCCGGTCAAAAAGAGGAAGCCGTCCTTGTCCTGGTACCCCAGGTCCCCGGTTTTAAACCAGCCGTCTTCCAGCACCTGCTTTGTCGCCTCGTCGTCCCGGTAGTAGCCCTTCATCACCGAGGGACCCTTGACCCAGATTTCTCCGTCCACCATCTTTAACTGGCAGCTGGGCAGCACATGACCCACCGAGCCCATCCGGTAGGAGTAGTTGCAGTTGACGCTCACCAGCGGCGAACATTCGGTGATGCCGTAGCCCTGCAGGATGAAGATGCCAAAGAGGGCCATGTCCTTGGTAATCTCCTTACTCAGATGGGCGCCGCCGCTGACGGCGATGTGGAGATTTCCCACAATCTTTTCCCGGATACCAAGGAGGGTCTTGCTCTGCCAGGGGATCCCCAGCCGCCGGACCAAGCCGTTTATTTTGAGAAGCCGTCTCAGCTGCCGGGCCTTGCCCTGCTTTTCGGCCCCCAGCCAGATTTGGTTATAGATGGCCTCCACAATAAGCGGCACCGTGACGATGGAATCGGGTTGGGCCAAATGCAAATCCCGCATCATGGTCTTTAAGTCCCCGTTTAAGTAGAGATGCGCCCCACGCACCAAGGTTCCCAGCACGGCGCAGGTCATACCGTAGGTATGATAAAAGGGAAGGGAGGTAAACACCTTCTCCTCCGCGGAGATATACAGGATGGCGTCGCTGGTGTTTTGCAGGATGTTTTTCTGGGTGAGCATGACGAGCTTCGGGCGGCTGGTGGTGCCGGAGGTAAAAACGATGGCCGCCGTTTGGTCCGGGTCCACCTGCACCCGGCCGCGCAATGAATTTTCCCCCGCCTCTTTCTCCCGGCCGATGGCGCAAAGCTCGGTGAGGCTCGGGAACTGGCCGTCCCCCTCCGGCACCGCCATCAACATGAGCTGGCGCAGGCAGGCGTCCTCTTTTATCAGGGGCTTACAGATGGGCAGGTAGGTCTCGCTGACAAAGGCGGCTTTGACTCCCGCTGTTATGAGCATCTGGCGGATACTTTCGTCGGGCTGTTCAATATCGATGCACACCGCCACGCCGCCGGTGGCTGTGATGGCGAGATAGGCCACAATCCACTCGTAGCTGTTTTCCCCCACCAGCGCCACATGCTGGCCGTCAAGGTCCATGGCGCACAGGGCCTCGCACAGGGCATGGACGTCACGGACAAGTTCAGTGTAGCTGTGCCGGACCTCTTCCTTTTTGCGGGTGAAATAGGATAGCGCCGGCTTTTCTCCAAAGCGGTTGCGGATGCCCTCTAAAAAGGCGGGAAAAGTTTCATAATAATCGACCTGGTTGAGGTGGAATTTTTTCATAAAAAGGAGCCCCCCTGCTTTTTGATGTGATACGTCAGCGTCCCCGTGCTATTTTCCCTCCGGGTTCTCTTTGCTCAGGATGTCCAAGAAGATGTCGACCATAGCGGCATCGAATTGGGTTCCTTTTCCGTTGATTAGCTCTTGCCTTGCCATTTGCATATCTAAGTTCTTGCGGTATTGCCGGTGGGAGGTCATGGCGTCAAAGGCGTCCACCACCCCGATCATCCGCGCTTCCTCGGGAATCTCTTCCCCCTTAAGTCCATCCGGATAACCTTTGCCGTCCACCCATTCGTGGTGGGCGCGGACTATGGGGACAACGTCGCTGAAAAAGGAAACATTGGCCAATATTTGAGCGCCCCGGACAGTGTGGTTTTTCACTTCCTCATATTCTTCCGGCTCCAGCTTCCCCTCCCGGTGCAGGATTTCGTCGGGGATGCCGATCTTGCCGATATCGTGGAAAAGTCCCGCAATCCGCAGCCGCTCGCAGTATTCATCGGGTTTGCCCATGGCTTTGGCGATCTGGCAGGCATATTGGGATACCCGGTCGGAATGGCCGCGGGTATAGATATCCTTGGCGTCCACCAGGGAACGGATGGCGCTGACCGTCTCCATATAGCCGTCCCGCAGACGGGCGTAGGCTTCGGTGAGCTCCTTGTTTTTCTGGGAAACCAGGGCGTGGAGCCTGGCGTTGTGGAGGGCGGCCGACGCCTGCCGGACAAAGATCTCAAAGAGCTGTACCTGGTCAAAGCGGGGTTCCTCCTCCAGCTCCACCCCCATGATGCCCATGGCGCGCTCCTTTTCATCAGGGACGAGCATGGCGATTTTCTTTTCATGTCTCGAGGCGCCCTGGCAGCCTTTGGCCGCCTCCACCGCCTTCATAAGCTCTTCACCGCTGGGAGCCACCCCAAAACAGCGGAACAACTCGTGGCCGGCAGTCCCGTTAAGAAGCCCGGTCAGCGGGGCGTCGAGCCCCAAAAAGGCCCGGGAACATCCCAACAATTCCACCGCCTTATTGATGATGCTGTCGGCGATGTCCTCCACCGAGCGCAGCTGATAGATCTGGGGCAGGGACTCCACGATGGAAGAAAGCCCGTTTTTATAACTACGGATGGTTCGGTTTTGCTTGATGGCCTTGACGCAGGACTCCACCAGCAGCTCCAGCTGGTCGAACCGGTCGCTTTTTTCGTAGTAGCCCTGGATGTCCAGTTCCCGGATGGTTTTGAGGGGCGGGGCCATACTCTTGTGGCCGGTGAGCAGGATGATGAAGAGCTCCCCGTTAAACTTGCGGATTTCCTCCACCACCTGATCGCCGCAGATGGGCGTCATCAAAAAATCGAGAAGCAGGATGTCGTAGTGGCCCTCCCGCACCCGTTCAATGGCCTGGTAGGGGTCGTTTTCCACATCCACCTGGTAGCCGGACCGCTGGAAATAGGCTTGGAGGGTACTGGTCATGATGGGATCGTCGTCCAAGGTCAGGATGGAGTAGGAATTGGTCGTGGCAGCGCGTTTATGCTGTCTCACTGGCGGTCACCTCCTTTCGGGGTATCTTTGTCGGTAATTCGTATGGAATCCATGGGCAGCGACAATCCAAAGATGGACCCGCCGCCGGGATTTTCTTCCACCCACATGCTGCCGCCGAACTTGGCGCGCACTACGGCGTTGGAGATATACAGTCCCAGCCCGCTTCCCATGGTTCCCTTGCTGGTGATCATTTCTTTGAAGAGCCGGTTTCTCACCTTTTCATCCACTCCGGGACCGGTGTCCTTGACAAAAATGCGAAGCTGGTCGTCCTTTTGGCCGATGCCAATGGTGATGATGCCGCCGCCCGCCTGCTTTTGAGCGTAGATGGCGTTGGAGAGCAGGTTATTCATCACCTGAATTAAGTTATTGATATCCCCGTGGAGGGTGATCATCTTGTCGGGGTCATATTCATAAATCAGCCGGCAGCCCGAGCTCATCAGCTCGTGGCGCATGAGGAGGTTGGTGCGCTTGATGAGTTCCTCCAAGGTGAAATCCGCGTCGTCAAAGGCGCTGACACTGTTGGCCTGGCCCTTGATGGCGGTGATGATGTCCGACATGTAGGCCGAGGACTCCCGCACCTTGTCAAACCAGCCCCGGATTTCCCCGTAGATTTCCCGGTAGTCATCCGGCTCCACCTGGGGGTCGTCGAGGCTATCGTAACACTCCTGCACCAAAGTGTCCGCCGCGGAAATACATCCGGAAATGCTCATGATGGGCGTCTTCAGATTGTGGGCCAATCCCCCCATCATCTGGCCCAAGAACGCGAAGCGCTCCTGCTCCATCATGCGGGTCTGGCTGTCCTGGAGCTGCTGCATGCTCTTTTTGAGGGGCGTGATGTCCTTAAAGATGACCACATACCCCGAGCGCTTCTCCTTGATGTCCAGCGGGGAGACGTCGGTGACGTAGTAGTTTTTCCGCACCGGGCCGTCGTCCTTTTTCACCGTCACCGCCTGTTCGTAGGAGATGCCCGAGCCCGATTCCCGGCAGGCGTCCACGGCAGTGATCATGTTATAGATGGCCGTCTTGCCCGAGACGTCCTCCTCGCGGGCGCAGTCGGAGAGATATTTGTTCTCCCGGATGCCGTAGACCGAGGCGAAGTATTTCTCAAAGGGCTTATTGAAGCTGATGACCAGCCCCTTTTCGCTGAGGATGAGATAGCAGTCGGGAATCCAGTCCAGGATGTGCTGGAGGGCGATGGGCTTGATGTCGAAGAGGTGGAGCTGGTAGATGGCGATGCCGTTAAAGATGATGGTGGGAATAAAGCTGAGGGGGGTGGCGCTGATGGGCATATCCACCGGGGAAAAGGTGGCGATCATACTCACCGCCAGCGGGCAGAGCCCGCCCAGGGAAAAGAGCAGACACTGCATCCGGTAAAGCCGGCTGCTGTTTTTGACAGCGAAAGTGATCATCATGACAAGGCTCACCGTCAGATAGACATAGCTGCAAAGTCCCGCTACATACATGTAAGGCCCAAAGACGATTTCACTTTTGATGACGGAAAAGACCTTGTACATCAGATGGTGCCAGGGATTGGTCCAGACGATCAGGGTGGTGATCGCCGGCATGATGAAGAGAACCCAACTCCACTTGGGCATCCTCTCATAGCCCTTGGCGAAAACCAAGGCGATGCACAAGGTGAACACCGGGGCAAAAGCTCCGCCCACATAAGTCAGGGCATCGAAGAGAAAGAGGACCGGCGTGTTGCCAAGGTCAGTGAACTTGATACCCAGCATAGCCAGCGCCCAAATGGCAAAGGAGAGGGAGATCATGAGATAGAGCTTGTGTATAAGCTGCATCCGGCCTGTTTTGACGCTCCAAACGCAAAAGAGGCCGATGGCAATTAAACAAACGGCAAAGATGGCGGCGGATAAATCGGAAACCATAGAGATCATCCTTTCCTTGACATGGGGTCATGAATCAAAGTGTAAACCGCAAAGCAGCCGGCTGGGAGGCGGCATCCGCCGGTCAAACCCCAGTTTTTGCAGCTGCTCCAAGGTCTGGGCGCTGGAAAGCCGTATTTGGGGCGGATGCTTTTTAACGTGGTTCCAAAAGTCGAGGAGCGGGCCCACGGCCTCCTCTTTCCCCGGTGGGATCCGGGAAAGGAAGCTCTCAAACGCCTCGTCCGAAACGGTTTGGATGCCGGGGAAGACGGCCGCGGCCACTTCCCCCATGTTGGGCGGCGCGGGGTGGGTGATGTGATAGACGCTCAGGGGCGCTTTCCCCAGCGCCGCCACCGCGTCGGCGGCGTAGTCGACGGGGGTCAAATCCACCGGCGCGCCGGCCAAGCTCTGGGGCAGAACCCCCAGGGCTCCCAAGCCCCGCAGGAGGAGATAAAAGGCGTTTTGTTCCGGATTTCTCTGGAAGACGCCGTCGCTCATCCGCCCTACCAGACGCCCCAGGCGGTAAATTCTCGCCTGAACCCCTTCCCCGATGGCCTGGATGACCTTGGCTTCCGCCAGAAACTTGGTCCGCAGATAGACGTTTTCCCGCCAGTTTTGCCCGATGGCAAAATCGTTTTCGGTAAACTCCACCGCTTTTTCCGGCGCTTCGGTGAGATACTCGCCGCTGATACTAGTGGTGGACATGTAGTGCAGCGGCACGCCCGTCCTGCGGGCCAAATCCAGCGCCACTTGGGTGCCGGTGATATTCGTTTCCAGCGCCTCTTCCTCCGCCGCCATGTAGTGGCGGACATCGGCGGCGCAGTGGTAGATGGCGTCGATCTTCTCCGCTAAGTCCCGGTAGGCTTCTTCGCTCAGCCCCAGGCGCTCCTCGCGCACATCCCCCGCCATTGTCTCGATCCGGCCCGCCGCGCTGGCGGCCCAGCCGCTGCCGAAATACCAGGCCAGCACGTCTACAAGCCGCCGTTTCTCCCCGTCTCTGGTCAGGCATACGATGAGGGAAACGCCGGCGTCCAGCAGGGAGCGCAGCAGGTGCACCCCGAAAAATCCGGTGCCGCCGGTGAGAAGCACGGTGCGGCTAGGCCGAAGCGGGTGATAGGGCAATAGGGGTACCTTTCGAGGTAGCGGGATTTCCTCCCTGTAAGCCGCCGTATTTTCTCCCTCCCCTTGGGGGGAGAGAAGCTGCGCCTGCGCACAGGCGGTGGGATGCTCATAAAACTGGGCCAAGCTCATCTCCCAGCGGTGGTTATAATACTGGCTCAAAGCGTTCAGCGCCGCCAGGGAGGTACCCCCCTGCTCGAAGAAGGAGCGCTCCGGGGAGAGATTATCCCGCCCCAAAATCCCCTTCCAAATCGTTAGAATATCATATCCCGTCACCGCTGTGGGCGGTGCGGCCGCGAGTTTTTCATCCGGCGGGAGCAAATGCTCCGCTGGTACCTTAGCGCACGTTTGGGAGGCCGCCGCGCGGCTGGGTGCAGACGTCTCGCAGCCAAAAAAGTCGGGCGCGGAGGCGCTTCCCCTTGTAAGCGCTTGTGCGGTTTCCACGGTCCTGGAAGCGGGCGGCCTTTCCGACTCCGCGGCATCCTTGGGCGCGGAAGCGGGCGGCCCGCTCACTGTGGGCGGGGCGGGCGCTTTTATCTCTTTCGCGCCGGTCCCGACGCCAAGGCGGATGGAAGATAAATCAGCCAAATCTGACGTCTCCGCCGCCATTTCCTCCGGCTGCCAGGAGGGGATGGGGCCCGATGTGGCCTCCTTTTCTGGCACCTCCCGCCAAGTCAGGCGGGGCGATGCCGCATCGGACACTTCCTCCGCCGCCGGGAGAGGGCTTTCCCCGCTTCCCGGCGCTGTCCCGCCCTCTCGCGCCATGGCAAGAAGCGTCTGGCGGTCAATTTTGCCGGTGGGAGTGTAGGGCATTTGGGCCAGCGGACGGAGGCTGGAGGGAATCATATAGGCGGGCAGGGTCTTTGCCAGACAAGCGCGCAGTTCTTTGGGCCCCGCCTCCCGCCCCTGCCGGGGCAGGTAAAAGGCGCAAAGCTCCATGGAGCCCCCCGGCCCCGACAGAGGCAGGGTAGCCGCCTGTTCCGCAAGGCCGGTAGCCAGGATGGCGCCGGTGATCTCGTCGAGCTCCACCCGCTGGCCGTTGAGCTTGACTTGGGCGTCCTTGCGGCCCAAAAAGTCGTAGGAGCCGTCCAGGCGGAGCCTGCCGCGGTCGCCGGTCTGATACATGATCTCCCCGGGGAAAAACGGGTCGGGGAGGAAGGTCTTTTCCGTCAGATCGGGCCGGGAGATATAGCCCGCAGACACGCATTCCCCCGCCACATAAATTTCTCCGGCGGCAGTGGGCAGTACCGGTCTGCGCTCCTCGTCCAGGACATAAACCCGGCAGTTCTGCATGGGTCTGCCCAAGGTGATGGGCTCCCCGGGGAAAACCTCGGTGGTGGTCATATAGACGGTGACCTCGGTGGGCCCGTACATGGTCACCAGCCGGCCGGGGCAGACGGCTTTAAACTGCTCCACCAGGGCAGGAGGAAGCACCTCGCCGCAGACGATGGTGAATTTGAGCCGCCCGGCCGCCCGGCGGAAATCGTCGCTCGCCATACACATCTGAAGCCGGGAGGGGGTAAACTGCATCATTTCCACCCCCGTTTCCTCCATGAGGCGGGCCATCTGGAAGGGCAGGAGCATTTCCTCCTCGTCGGCCAAGACGATAGTCTTACCCATGGCCAGGGGGTAGAGGGTCTCGCTGATAAAGGTGTCGAAGATCAGGTTGGTGGTGCAAAGGAGGGGCCCCTCCACCGGGTCCATCATCCGGCGCATGACTTCAAAAAGGTTGGAGATGGAGCTGTGTTTGAGCATAACCCCCTTGGGGCTGCCGGTGGAACCGGAGGTGAAGAGGACGTGGATGATGTCGCCGCCCTTGACCGGCACATCCAGAAACCGGGTGGGAAGGTTGTCCTGTGCCACCACCTTTTGACAGGGCAGGGCTTCGGGCAGGATGGAGGCGGTCTCCTTGTCGCATAGGCACAAATGGACCCGGCCTGTCTCCATCATGCTGCGCAGCCGCTCCTCCGGGAAGGAGGACAGCAGCGGCACATAGGCGCAGCCCGCTTTAAGGATGCCCAGCATCCCCGCGATGAGGTCGGGGGTACGGCGCAGGGCCAATCCGACACAGTCCCCGGGCTTGGCCCCGGCTCGGGTGAGGGCGTGGGCCATCTGGTTGGCCCGCTCCCCCAACTGCCGGTAGGTGGTGACCCGGCCGTGGAAGATGACCGCAGGCGCATCGGGGTGCAGGGCGATTTCGTTGCCGCAGAGCCCCTGGATGGGCTGGTTGAGATAGGGGGTAAAGAGATGATTGGGGGTGTCGATGAGGGCGATGCGGTCGCGCACCGAAAGGGCGCAGACCTCCCCCACCTTTTGCTCAGGATTCTCCGTCAGGGAGCGCAGAACCGCTTCCAGACAGCGGGTATAAAACCGGGCGGTGTCCCCGGTAAACAAACTGGAGGCATACTCCAGGGAAAATTCATAGTGGTCCCCTTCCCTGCCCGCCTCGAAATTGAGGTCCATCTTGGCGGTCTTGGTGGGAATGGGAAGGTAGTCCATCCTCTCCCCGTCCAACGTGAAGGCGTTTTGCTCCACCGGACGCTGGGAGAACATCACCTGATAAAGCGGCGTCTGGGACAGGCTTCGCGGCAGGGCGAGCTGGGAGAGGATCTCTTCGAGGGTAGTCTCTTGGTGGTCGAGCATTTCCGCCACCGTCTCCCGCAACCGGTCGAGATACGCCCGCACCCCTTCCTTCCGCCGGGGCGAAAGGCGCAGCGGCAGGGTCCCGATGAGGGGGCCCAGCATTTTTTTAAGCTCCGGGCGCTGTCTGCGGGACACCGGGACGCCGAGGACGAAGTCCTCTTTGCCGGAGATATGCATCAAAAGGATGCCGATGGCGGCGGCAAAGAGCACGAAGGACGAGACGCCCGCCTTCTCGCACAGCCCGTCGCAGGCTCGGCTTAACTCGGCGGAAAGGGCGAAGCGACAGATGTCCCCGCGAAAGTCGAAGATATGGGGCCGGGGGAAATCGGTGGGCAGCTCCAGCGGCTCGGGCAGCGGGGTGAGGAGCGATTTCCAGTAGGAGAGATCCTCCCCCTCCCCGCCGCCGCGCTTAGATATATCGTAAGCATAGTCGAGATAGGTAAGACTTGGCGCCTCGGGAGAAAGGCCCCGGTAAAGGGCGTCGAGGCGCTCCATGACCACCGGGGTGCCCAGGCCGTCGCCGATCATGTGGTGGGTGTCGAGGAGCAAAACCCAACGGTCCTCCGCTTCCTCCCAGACCGCCGCCCGCAAAAGCGGGGCCTTCGACAAATCGAAGGGGCGCAAAAACTGGCCGCACACTTCTTCAAAATCCGCTCCCGTCAAAACGGGGAGGGAAAAGGGAGCGCTCTCGCGGACCCTGGCGGACACGCCGCCCGGACCCTGCACAAATTGGGTGCGCAACAGCTTATTTTCTTCGATGAGCTTCCGGAAGGCCTCCTCCAAACGGGGCAGGTCCGGACTACTCCACAGACGGAAGGCCCCCGCCATGTGGTAGGCAAGGCCCGTGGGGTCCAGATGGGACTGGACATATAAGCTTTCCTGCATGGGGCTTAAGGGGTAATCCTCCATCTCCGGCGCGGGCAGGAGCCGCGGGAGGGAAGGCGCGGCGGCCTGGGGGGCCAGATGCTCCGCCAGACGGCGGGCCGTGCGGCAGGCGTAGAGTTCCGCCACCCTGAGCCGCCGGCCACAGCGTTCCTCGATCTCGCCGATAACCTCCATGGCGTTGAGGGAATTGCCCCCGTGGAGGAAGTAGTCCCCCTCCACCGCCATGTCGGGGCGCTCTAACACCCGGCGGAAGACGTCCAGCACCAATTCTTCCCAGGTGTTTTGGGGTGCTTCCGGGCCGCCGTCCATGGCGTTGGGGAAGGGCAGACCACTTTCGTCCACCTTTCCGTTTGGCGTCATGGGCAGGCGCTCCAGATAGACAGCAAAACTGGGCAGCATGGTCCGGGGCAAAAAGTCCGCCAGGAAGGAGAGCACTTCCCCCTCCGGCAGCTCCCTTTCCGCCGTGTAGTAGGCGGCCAAGAAGCTGCCCGTTTCTTCTTTCCAGACCCGGACGGCCGCCGCCCGGACGAGGGGATGGCTTTGGAGCGCCGCGGCGATCTCCTGGGGCTCGATGCGCACCCCCCGCAGCTTCACCTGCCGGTCGCTTCTCCCCGCCAGCACAATTTCACCCGCCTCGTTCCACAAGGCCGTGTCGCCGGTGCGGTAGATCCTTTCCCCTGCCTCAAAGGGACTGGGGAGAAAGGACGCTTCTGTCAGTTCCGGCGCGGCGCGGTAACCCTTTCCCACGCAGACGCCGCCGATGTAGAGATCACCCGCCACCCCCACCGGCAGCGGATTCATCCAGCGGTCGAGGACATAGAGGCGACAGTTTTGCATGGGCGCTCCGGCGGTGATGGCGGGGGCCCGATTGAGGAGCTTGAGGCTGACTCCCACCGTGGTTTCGGAGGGGCCGTATTGATTATAGATGCGGGCGTTGCTGCTCGCTTGTAATCGCCCGAGCAATTCCCCGGGGAAGGGCTCCCCGCCGCAGACAACGCTCTCCATCCCCCGCATGGCGGAAAGGAAAGCGGAATTTTTGAGAAAGGCCGAAAGCCGGGACGGTGTGAGGGAGAGAAAGCCCACCGCGTAGCCGGTGATGAGCCCCGCCAGGGCCGCCGGGGACTCCAAATCCTCGTCGGAGGGCAGGACAATGGTCCGGGCATTGAGAAGCGCCACCGCGCTTTCAAGCAAAAAGGCGTCGAAGCCGATGCTGCATACCGACAGCACCGCCCCCTTGCCGTAAACGCCCTCCATGGCCGTGACCAGGTTGAGGAGACTCCCTTGGCTAATTTCCACCCCTTTGGGCGTGCCGGTGGAACCGGAGGTGTAGACCACATAGGCAAGCGCGTTTGGGTCCCCCTCCTCCACCGGCTCTTCCCCCGCCTCGGGCAGATGGTCCATCTCCACGACGGGCATCCCGGTACTGAGCGCCCCGCACTGCCGGAGCACCCGCTCTTCGGTGATGAGCACTTCCGCCCCGCTCTGAATGATGAGTTCCTCGATGCGCTTACTCGGCAAGTCGGGGGAAAGGAGGAGATGGGCCCATCCCGCCTCCATGATGCCCGCCAAGGCTGCGAAGAGCGCGCATTCCCGGGGCAGGAGGACGGCGGCCAAGCCGTTTTTCGCGGCAGCGGACTGCCGGATGGCGGCGCAGACCCGCCGGGCCGTCCCATCGAGTTCCCCATAGGTGGTCCGCACCCCGCCACAGATGACCGCCGCCCGGGCCGGATGCTCCCGCACCACCTGGGCAAAGCGCCCGGCCAGACTCTTTTCATGGACGGGCCGGGCGGTCTGGTTAAAACCATAGACCACCTGCTCGAGCTCCTGGGCACTGAGGACCGACAGGGAGCGCAGGGGCTTGTCCGGCAATGCCAGGGCCTCGGAGAGGATGTTCATCAGCCGGTGGTGCAGCCCTTCGATTTCCTGCCGGGAAAAAAACTGGGTCAGATAGTCGTAATCCACCGCATAGCGGCGGTGGTTTTCCATGTTGCTCAGATGGATGCAGAGCTGTTCGGCCTGATAGCCGCTGTAATGCCACCGGCCGGAAAAGAGGACCGACGCGTCCTTGCTCTCATAGATTTTGCTGTCTTGATAGGAGAGCACAATGTCGAAAAGCCGCCCCTGTTCTTCCATCAGACGGCTGATGTGGGAGAAGGGGAAGCGCTGGTGGCGCAATAGCTCATACCAGGACTCGGCCAGACGCTCATTAAACTGGGCGAGACTCCACTCCTCGCTGATGTCGTTAAAAAACGGCAGGGTGCTGACAAACATGCCGGTCATCTGCTTCATGAGGAAGCTGGTCCGATTGAAGATGGGGACGCCGATGGTGAAGCGGTCGGCCCCGCCGATGCGTTTAAAATAGATGGCCAGGGCCATATAAAAGACGGCGAAGGGGGCCACCCGGTTTTGTAAGCAAAAGGAATAGATGGCGTGGTTGAGGACTTCCGGCAGCTGAAAGCTCGCCCGGTAGCCCACCGGGCTCACCGCCGCGCTGGGCACGCTCTTGATGACCGACGGCTCCCCCGCCTCCTTGGTCATCCCCTCCCAATAGGCCAAATCCCGCCGGTACGCCCCCGAAGCGAGATAACTTTGCTCCTCTTCCACGTGCAGACGGTAGCTGGGGCTCTCCTCTATGGTCGGCTCATTCCCTGAAAGAAGCTCCAAATAAGTCTGAGCGATGCGGTTGCAGAGAAGCACCTGGGACCAGCCGTCCGAGATGATGTGGTGGATTTTGATAAGCAGCCCGCCCTCATGCTCTCCCCTGCGAAAGAGGACAAAGCGGTAGAGCGGTCCCCCCGTCAGAGGGATGAGCTCCCGGGTGACAGCGTTTTCCCAGTTCTCAATGCCCTCGGCGCTGGTCCGGGAAAAATCGTAGACGGGGAAGGACTCGGCCTCAAACGGGGCGTGATACTGCATGGGCTCCCCATCCCGGACAAAGAGCCGGGTGCGCAGGGAGGGGTCCCTTTGAAGGGCCAATTGGATACTTTTTTGTAGGACAACAAAGTCGACTCGTCCTTCAATGCGAATCGTGGTACTGATATTGTTCATTGAGGTTTCCGGGTAAGCGCATTCCAAATCCCAGATGTTTCTCTGGCTCATGGATAGTGCAAAACCATCGCCTTGCTTATACAGTTTAGTCACAAAAGTGCCATCCTTTTTTCAAAGATACGGAAACTATTACGTCAATTACCAAAAGTTGTCTTACAGTTCTCATTATATTTATACCGGTTTTATGCAAAAAAATCAAGGAAAGTAGGAAAAAAACATGGGTTTTTCTACATTTTCGTCATATTTGTCAAATTGTGTAAAAACTCGTGTTTTCTCGTGTTTCCTCTTTTTTCTTTCCCATTGATCTCTGGTCACAAAATAGTCACGATATGTATTTTTATTCATGCTGTTGTGACTTTCGGGCCGGACGTAAAAAAAGAGGGACACGCCGTTTGCGTGTCCCTCTTTCTATGCTCTTATGACTGGCGGAATTCAGTGTTATCAAAGGAGAGCGCGGTATAAATGCCGCCTTCCTCTTCCCCTTTAGCGTACTCGATGCTGACGCCGTCCCCTTCTCTCGTGAGGGCCAGCTCATTGCTCAGGTCTGCGGGTACCAAGAAAATCATGTTGGCATGCTCCTCCAGGATGATCTTGTAGACGGTGGAGCTGCCGTCGAATTCGGAGGCGATGCGCAGCACCTTACCGGTGAGCTCCTCCTTTTCTGCGGTATTGTCGAAGCTGGCCGAGCCGCTGGAATTGCGCAGGGTCTGCTCATAGTTTTTCACCGTGGCACTGATGGTCTCGCCCACGCCCACCACCGAGTAGTCGCTGACGTTGACCATGGCGTACTGCTTGACAAGGCCGGCGTTATCTTTGAGGGTCATAAAGTAGGTGGGCTGTCCCTCCACGTTGATAATTAGCGGGAAGGAGGCCTTATAGGCCAAATGCTGCACCTTGCCCTCTGCCGACTGCTGGGCCGCCTTCTCTGTGGCGCCGGCCATCTGGTAAAGGTGGGATTCCTTGGTGACCATGTCCACCATAATAAAGCCGATGGCGCTGTCGTCGCCGCCGACGCTGGTCAGTCCTGTGAAGAGGTAGCATTTGCCCTCGTTGTAGACGATGATATGTCCCTCGGAGGTGCGGTATTTGTCCTTGTTGGCGAAGTTAAAAATGCCGTGGACATACTCGCCCTTGTTGTTGATCTGGGTGGTGACGAAGTCCTCGGGCTGGACGCGGTCCACCCATTCGGGGACGTCGTCGATGGCATACTGTGTAGCTTCGCCGGTGGTGGCGTTGAGGAGGATGACGCCGGTGGCTTCGGGGAGGCTGAAGAACCGCCGGTTGCGGTAGGTGGTCGCCACCCAGTAGGGAACGCCGTCGTCATTGAGCTCAAAGGAATAGTCGGTGATACCGGTAAAGAGTGCGGAGTGAAAGCGCAGATACCGGTGCAAATTTTGAAGCAGGAACGCGCTGGGCTGATATTTGATCTTGTGGCCCTCCACATATTGGACGTCGGTCATGTTGGTAGCCGAAACCACGATATAGCCCGGCGTGCCGTCCAAGTTTGTAATCCATTTAAAGAAGCCGGAGTGCTGCAAAGGCACGACCCATACCAGCTTCCCGTCCACCATCTGGATGGTGGGTTCGCCCAAGACCACCTGGCTGCCCAAGGCGGGACGCTCGCCCAGCTTCTTGTCGGCCAGCTTTGCGGCCAGCTCCACGTCCACAATGGGGATCTGTCTGGTGTCCACCGCTTGCATGTCCGATTCAAAGACACGGGTCTCCGGCTCGCCCAGCTGGTCCCGGAAGGCCGAGACGTTAAAGAGGACGGAGGAGGCAATGGAACAGAGGATGAGCAGCACCCAGGGGGCCGCCGCGATGAAGATGACCTTCTTGGGGAAGTTGAGTTTGGGGACCACGTTGAGAGGCCGCTCCTGCGAGGGTTTTTCCACCGTGATCTTGCTGAATTTGAGCACGGCGGCCGCCAGAATGTAAATGGTGATCACCGCGCAGTAGAAAAAGGCCCCATCAAAATAGAGAGGGTTGAGCACCGGCGCCTGGATAAAAACATACAGCCCGATGAGTAGGGTGATCACGCCGTAAACGATTACTTTTTTCTTCAAAGGTTTCCTTCCTTTCCCTGTGCCCGTGGTGGGGCACGACAATCTGAGTCAAGGATGCTCCCTCGCGCCGTCTTCCACCCCCATCCGGAAGCGCGCCTGCGCAAAGGATACAGGCCATGGGCCGGCTAGGCCGGAGGATCTCCCCCGCCGCAGTGCCGTGACCGCCTGCTTGCGGTAATTATAGCACAAAAACAGGAAGGAAGTCCTCTCTTTTTGGTTTCTTAACAAAATATTTATGCAAAAGACCCCGGAGCTTTCTTTCCGGGGTCTTTCCTTTTATCGGTTGAGCAGATAAATGCCAAAGTTGAGATATCCCGCAAAGAGCAGCCAAGCGAGATAGGGAATCAGCAGATAACCGGCCGCTGGGCGGATACGGTAGAAGGAGACGAGGAGCACCACGGTGACAATGAGAAGCAGCACCAGGATGACAAAGGCGGTCAGCGGCTGTCTGAGGCCGAAGAAAACCGGTGTCCAGGAGAAGTTGAGCAGTAAATTGATGCCGTACCAGATCAGGGCGTTACGCTTTTGTTCCCGCGGCGCGTCGGAGCAATAGACCAGGGTAGCGGCCAGCGCCAAGAGCAAGTACAGGATGGTCCACGCCACAGGAAAGACCCAGTTGGGCGGCGAAAGCGGCGGCTGGACGAATTCTCCATAGGCCTGGGCGGGGTTGGTGATCATACCGACGGCGGTGCCGATGCCCAGGGTAAGGAGCACGAACACCAAAAATGGGCCCCAACGAAATTGTTTTTTCATCATAGATCCTCCTCTAAGCGCTTCTGAGCGCCTGATATTCCTATGGTTATCCTTGCCGGTAAGGGCAAAGATATGCTTGATTCTTCCACATTCTATGACATTTGTAACAATTCTATGAACATCTTTTTGACAGAATTGCTGGTTGAGTTTTAAGCAGAATGTCAAATTGCGTTTTCTTTTGTCAGTTGTTATAATAGAATCGTTAGGACATCGGCTCTTTCGCGCTGTTCGCCGCTCAACGCTTTGAAAAAACGGCGCGCAAGTGGGCATATATAATAAGAGAGATTCCATAACTGCAAAGAAGGCGGTGGAACTATGCGCATCGAAAAGGAATCGCGTCTGCGCGGCTTTTTATCCCTCTCCATGCCCCTGTGGATTCCGCCCATCCTCTTCGCCCTCTATTATCCGCTATTTACCTATGTCTTAGCCCCCAACTTCGGCGACTCCCTCACCACCTCAGTGGTGCCGGGGGTGAGCGCCAACGATTTTTCTTATATTTATTTCGCCGTGGTTTTTGTCATCTGTCTCATTGCCCAGGTCATCCTCAAGGAGCGGCTGCTGGGCTTCTGGCGAAAAGCCCTCTATCTGTTGGTCCTGATTCTGGCCGACGCGGGGCTATGCTGGGTATTTCTGCAGATGCTGCTGCTCAAGTGAGGGAAAGGAGTCCCCTATGTTTTCCAAAATCCTTCGGGGCGTTATAGGCGTATTGGGCGCTTTCTGCCTCGTTTTTTCCCTGATTCCCATGCTCATTTACGGCATTTTCAATATCGGCGCGATTTTACTGTTCCCGGCGGGGGCACTCCTGCTGGGACTTATGTTTTTCTGGGAGAAAATTGCCGCTTGGCATCGCTCGTCCCGAGGGCGGTGGACCCGGCGGCTCTTTGACGCGGCGGCCATCCTGTGCGGGGCAGGATGCATCTGCGTCCTCGGCGTCATCGCCATGATGATCCACGCCGCCTACTTAACTCCCCCCAACGAAGCCCAGACCGTTGTCGTCCTCGGCTGCCTTGTGCGGGGCGACTCCCCCTCCAGGATGCTCCAGGGACGGCTGGACCGGGCCCTTTCCTATCTTCAGGACCACCCCGACGCCGTCTGCGTGGTGTCCGGCGGGCAGGGCCCCAACGAGGACTATACCGAGGCCCACGTGATGGCCCAATACCTAATCGGGCGGGGCGTCGACCCGGCGCGAATTTATCAAGAAGCGGATTCTTCCGATACCCAGGAAAACTTGGCATACAGCGCCAGGCTCATCCGGCGGGAGGGGCTTTCCACCCAGGTGGCCGTTGTCACCGACGATTTCCACATGTTCCGCTCCCTCTACCGGGCCCGGGAGGCGGGGCTTTCCCCCAGCGGGCTCTCCTCCCTTCCCCCTTGGGGGCTCCTTCCCTGCTACTGGCTGCGGGAGGTCTTCGCCATCGGGGAGCTGGTATTGGAGGCTCTCTGAGTAGATAGCGCAATGCACGCAATCGGATAACGGGCATGGCGTTTTGAAATAGGCTCCTCTCCCTTTTCTATCGATCCCAACGCCAGCTATACGGGGCGGCCTTGGGAAGGCCGCCCCGTATAGCGCCATTCAATCGAAAAAAGCGCCGCGTTCTTTGAGAGCGCGGCGCTTTTTTGGGGTTTTCCCCTTGTAGGGATGGTTAGTTAGTTTTCAATATTTTGCCGGATGGTTTCACTTTTTTCTTAGCGCCGGTCATACCGGCGCTCGCGGACAATGGGCGAAAGCCATTGTCCCGATATCCGCCTGCTTGGACGGGCCAATGGCTTTCCATGGCCGCCTCAAGAACACGGTCATTTTCGCAAAGCAGTGCACAGGATGCCGCGGTAAGGGTAAAGCTTACAAGGCATCCCAAGTTGTCTTATAAAAATCACCCCTTTCCATGGAAAATGATCAAACGGACTCCGGGCTCTGGAGTCCGTGATGAATAAAGTCATCTATCTGCGCACATCGCGCCGCCTTTTTTTGAGTGCGGCGAAGGCGGTGGCAAGAAGAAGGAGCGCCGCGCCACCCCCCGCAATCGCAAGCTCGATGAGGGCGCTATCGCTGTCCTGCCCTGCGCCTGGCATGCTGCCTGTGCGCAATATCTTTCCCCCGCCGGGGAAATTGCCGCCGCCTAAAAGCATCTGCTGGACCATGGCGATCTGTTCCTCGCTCAGCCCCAGCTCCAAAAGCCGGGCCTTTTGTTCCCCGCTGAGTTTGTCTGCATCTTCCCCGACGATTTCCAGCGCCTTGGCGATGGTGTCCGCATCGGGCATCTGGACATCCTGTCCGCCGCCGGGGAAGCCAGAGGGGCCCTCCCCATCCGGTGTGTCCGTGCCGCCGGGCGGTTGACCGGGGACATCTCCGGTCTGATCAGTTGCGCCGTCGGTCTTAACGGCTGCTTCTCCCGGCTGTCCGGTCGACTCTCCGGGCTGGCCAGCTGCTTCCCCGGACTGCCCGGACGATTCTCCCGCCTGACTGGCGGTATCATTTCCCATCCCGTCGGGGCGGCCCATGCCCATTTCTGCGCGGCCGCCTCCCATGCCGCCCTGGGTCCCCATGACGGCCAGGTTGATGGAGGAGGCGTCGATGAGGGATGCGCTATCTTCTTTCTGCCCGTCGGTGGTGGAGGGGATGGTGCCGTTTAACTGGCCGTCCACGCTCAGGGCCCGCAGCTGTCCGAAGTCCTCGAGCATCCCGGTGGCCTCCACGTATTCGTCGTAGGTATAAAAGGCGGTGGGGTCAGTTCTGACATAGTCGCCGATGAGGCTGTCGATCATTTTGATGGTGTTCGCAAAGGTGCCGTTCAAAAAGTAGCCGTCCACTATCTGCCTGAGATAGCTGTGGTAAGTCTCCTGATACTCCTCCACCTCCAGCAGCTTGCCGATGAGGGGCCGTTCAGCGAGGGTGGCGCCGGACACCGGGGTGTCGATGGGGAAGTTGACGGCGGCGGAGGCGTCCCCCGATTGGAACCCACCGAAGGATAAGTTATAGTCCCAGGGCAGGACGGAGAGCCGGCCGTCCTCCTCATAGAGGTAGTAGTTGTGCAGCATGGTGCCGAAGTAGCTATCCAGGTTGACGAGCACCGCGTTGGCCGCGATGTAGCGCAGGGTGCTGTCCACGTCCACCGCGCTTTCCAAATCCGCGCCCTCATTGAGCTGTTTAAGCGCCTCGATCACCCGCTCGTAGTCGGCCTCATCGGAGTCGAAAACGGCGCTGTCAAAGATGGTGGAATAGCTATCGATCTCGTCGTCGGTGTAGACAAGGTCCGCGCCGGCGCCCCCTCTACCGCCGAAGTTTCCGTCCTTCTCCGTGTCGGCCATACCGGGGAAACCCTGTCCGCCGCTGGGAGGTGTCGGGCTCTCTCCTGCCGCAGGACTGGACGTATTGCCGCTTGCGTCCGTATCGTTATGTTCGGATGTGGCGTCACTTTCCAGTGTGCTGTCACTTTCCGACGTGCCGCCGTTTTGGGGCGAAGCGGCGGCGGGCGGCGCTTTATCTTCCTGCCCGCCGCTCTCACTGGGAGGCGTGCCGTTCGGCATCCCCCCGCCGGGGAAGTTCCCCGGCGGCGCGTTTTGATCGTCCGATTCCCCCGCCGGGACTACTCCGTCCCCCCGGTTTCCCGGAGGCGTTCCGGGGGACGGTTGGGTGGATTCCCCCTGGTTGCCGCCGGTTTCCGGCGGGCTTCCCGATGCCTGGGACTGGGTCTGGAGCGTATCCCCCGTCCCTTCCGTGTCTCCCTTTTCCTCCCGGCCGCCGTCCTCTTTCTGGAAAGCGCCGAAGGCATCCTTATCCTCGTCGCGGTCTCCGCCCGGCATGCCTCCGCCACCCATATCCATACTGTCGGGCTTATAGAGGTTGCCATTGAGACTGCCGTAGACCCGCTCCACAAAGGATTCCTCGACGGCTTCCAGGGCCAGATAAATTCCCCAGTATTCGCCGTTGACGCTGATCTTCGCAAAGGCATACAGCGGCGTGTCCACGCCGATAAAACTCATCAGGTCATAGGAGAGGTACTCCTTCATATAAGTGGCGTCGGAAATCAGATTGTTGACGACGAGCTTATCCAGACCGTAGCAGGTCTGCCCGTCGATATAGTGGTCGAATTCAAATTTGAAGCTGTACCGGTCCGAGTCGGAGCTGGCCACCTGGGAAAGGCTGGTGTTGCCCTTGGGCCGCACCCCGACGGTGGAAAAAGTGGTGCCGTTGATGACAAGGTCGCAGGGGACATATTCCTCGGCCGTGGCGTTATCGAGCATCTCCTGCCACTGGTCCTCCTCTACCTGAATGTCGATGGTCATTAAGGCGTCTTTATCAAAGAGCTTGGTGGCATAGGCGGGGGCCGCTGCCGCCGCGGTGATGGGCATCATCTGGGGCGCGTAGGTGAAAAATAGGGTGAACACCACGGCGGCCGCCATGAACGCGGCGGTGATTTTACCGATCAATCTGCTGGTTATCAATTGATCACCACCCTATCCCATATAGTCGCCGTTATAGCTGACCAGCACCGCGTTGCTCACCCCGGGCAGGGCGGCGACGCTGTTGACAAACTCGGTGGTGGCCCCTTTGAGCCGCACCTCCACCGTCAGCTCGATGCCGCTGGGGGAGATGCTTTTGGACTTGATGCAGTGGCGTTTGACGCTGTGCCCGATGGTGTCCAAGGTGCCCTTTTCCGCGTCGTCCCCGTCGCAGTTGATGACCAGGATATAGGGACTGTCCCCGCTCTTTTTGTTGACGAAGAGGAGCAAGATGATGCCGATGAACAAAGAGCCGAGCACCGACAGGGGGATGAGCCCAGCGCCGGTGACGATGCCCGCCGAAATGGCCCAAAAGAGGAAGGCGATGTCCATGGGCTCCTTGATGGCGGTGCGAAAGCGCACGATGGAGAGCGCGCCCACCATGCCCAGCGAGAGCACCACATTGGAGGTCACGGCCAGGATGATGAGGGTGGTAATGAGGGTCATGGCCATCAGGGAGACGCCGAAGCTGGCGGAATACATGACGCCCTTGAAGGTCTTTTTATAGACAAAGAAGATGAAGAGTCCCAGCACAAAGGCGAGCCCCATAGCGATGACCATGTCCAGGGCGGAAAAAGAGGCGGTGTTCTCTAAAAAGCTGGACTTGAAGATATCTTGAAAAGTAAGCATAAATTCATTGACTCCTTATATCGGTTTTATCAACCGTAGATTCTGCACACGGCGTATTTGGAAAAGGCGCAGGGTTCCCGGTGCTTCATCTGCACCATGCCGGCGATGACGCTGGGCAAAAACTCGTCGAATTTCACTTCCAGGATGGGCGCGCCCTGGGTGCCGGCGGGCAGGGTGGGAAGTCGCGGGTTAAAGAAATCCGTGCTGTGTATTCCCGTCATAATCCCGCTGTCCAACGTGACGCGCACATTGCCCGGGGCATAAACAAAGGCCTCCCGGGTGTAATCCACCACCGTTTTGGGCCGCAGTTGCTGGTATTTCATTTTGGCGTAAAGCTCCACCAGCAGCGGGCTGCCGCACTCGAGCATCCATTCGGTATCCCCCGAAAGCAGCGCCTCGCACTGGCCTCTGGTGATGAGGGCGGATTCCTTGGCGCACAGCCCCGCCACCTTGCTCTTTTTTTCCACCTTGATAGGGCCGGGCTGATAATTGTAGCAGCGGATGCGGAATTTTTCTCGGCGGTTGACCCCGTCGATCTTTTCCCGCAGCGCCTTGTCCTGGATATTGTCAAAGTAGAGGCTGCGCACCAGATATCTGCCGTCGCCTCCCGCGTATGTGTCGGGACTTGCCACCGCGCGCAGACGCTGTCGCAATGCGATGGCGTCGCTCTGGCTCACCATGTGCTTGAGCTCGTGGCGAAATTTTGGCTCTTCCATGTCAACCATCCTTTCCCTTTTCGTTCTATCCCCAAGTTTAAAGGGGCAATGTGATGGCTGTTTGAAGGCCGCATGAATAGTAACCGAAAATAAGAACGAAAACGAACGGTTTGCACGCCGAACCATTCGGTTTTTGTCCGGTAAAAAGGGGCGGCCGTCAGAAACGGCCGCCCCTTGTCCTTCGCTATTTGAGTTTTTTGGGTTCCAAGGTGTTGAGCTCAAACCAGAAGATGCTCCCCTGCCCCACCGTGCTGATGACGCCGTAGGCGCCGCCGTGGAGGTCCAAGATATTCTTCACAATGGAGAGCCCCAGCCCCGTGCCGATCATGGCCCGCTTGTGCGCTTTGTCCACCTTGTAGTACCGGTCCCAGATGTAGGGAATCTCCTCCGGCGCAATGCCGTCACCGGTGTCGATGATCTCCAGCTTGACAAAGCCGTCCCGCACGCTCTGGCAGACGGTGACGTTCTTGTCGGGGCCGGTGTAGTTAATCGCGTTGTTGATCAGGTTATAGATCACCTGGGAAATCTTGATCTCGTCGGCGCTGACCATGGCCTCCCCGTCGCAGATAAACTTGATGTGATATCCGTCCTGCTCGGTCAGCTTCATATACCGCGCCATGATGTCCCGCACCGTCTCGGTCAGATTGCATTCGGACAGGCTCAGGGTCATGGCCCCCGATTGGAGCTTGGAGATGTCCATCAGGTCGTTGACCAGGTCCGTCAGGCGCTTGGCCTCGTCGATGATGATCTGTACATTCTCCGGCGTGTTCTCGCCGGGGATGTCCCGCATGACCTCGGCATAGCCGGTGATCATGGTCAACGGCGTGCGCAGGTCGTGGGAGATGTTGGCGATGAGCTCCCGGCGCAGCCCCTCCACCTTGGAGAGCTCCTTGGCGGCGTAGTTGAGGGTATCGGTCAATTCCGATATCTCCCGGTAGCCGCCGCCGGAGAAGGTGGTGTCATACTGGCCCTTGGCCAGCTCTTTGGCCGAGCGGTTGATGCGGATGATGGGCTTGGAAATCTGCCGGGACAATAATAGCGCCAGCCCCACGCACAGCACCAGCAGAATCACGGTGACGTAGATGAGCTGAATCCGCAGCGTCTCCACCGTAGCGCCCACCGGCGTAATGGTGGAGTTGAGCATCACCATCACCTGGGACCCGTCGGCCCGCTCCACCAGCCGGACGTACACCATGTTTTCCACCCGCATGTTGCCTCCGGGCGGCGGCATATTCCAACCTTTTTTCTCCACCTTGCCACGAAACTCCTGCATCACGTCCCGAGAAATGAGTTCAAAGGCGGTGCCGCCCTCCTGCCGGGCCTTCTGCCGGAAGGCCTCCATCTCCCCGACGCCCATCTTGTGGATGGTACACTCAAAGGTGGTCTCGTAGCTGTAAAGATTGGCGAAGTTCTCGTCCACAATCCGAATGCAGGTATCGTTGCGCTGGGCCAAGGTGGAGAGCAGGGTGTCCAAATTCTCGTTATTGATGTTGGTGGTGATGTTTTCGGCGGTGGATTTGATATTCTGGGTCTTGATGGCCTTGTAGAAACTTTCCAAAAATACGGTCTGGAACAGCCATAACAGCACCAGCATCACGCCCACAAAGACCACCAGATAAAAAAAGAGCTTCCATTTGATGCTGATTTTATCCCCCCGTTTATTCAGTTTCAAAGCGGTACCCCACCCCTCGCAGCGTCGCGATAAATTTGCTGTACGGCCCCAGGCTCTTGCGCAGGAGCTTGATATGGGTGTCCAGCGTCCGGTCGTCGCCGAAAAAGTCGTAGCCCCACACGTCGCTGATGAGCTTTTCCCTCGTCAGGGCGATGCCCCTATTTTTGACCATGTAGAAAAATAAATCATATTCCTTGGGGGACATATCCACCTTTTCCCCGTCCACATAGACAAGCCTGCCCGTAAAGTCCACCGTCAACCCCTCAAAGCGCACCGTCTCCTTGTGCGCCTCCCCGGCGCTGCGCTTGACGATGGCGGCCACACGCATCATCAGCTCCTTGGGGGAAAAGGGCTTGACCACATAGTCGTCGATGCCCAGTTCAAATCCGTGGATTTTGTCATATTCCTCCCCCCGGGCGGAGAGCATGAGCACGGGGATATTTTTCAGTCTCCGAATTTCCCGGCAGGCGGAAAACCCGTCGAGCTCAGGCATCATCACGTCCATGACGATGATGTCAAAGTCCTGCTCCCGGCAGATCTGCACCGCCTCCATACCGTCGGCGGCCTCCACCACCTCATGGCCCTCGAAGTTGGCGTATTTTTTGATCATCTGCCGAATCCGTTCCTCGTCGTCCACTACCAGTATTCTGTACATAGTCCCCTCCATTAGCCTGTATAGATGATTGGTTTTCTCACCTTTTTTCATGCTTTTGCTGCAAAATCCGTACACGGGGATTCCCACCCGGGACACCGCCGCCCCTTTGCGTCCTAAAATACCCGCGGTTTAGGGACCTGCCACGAAACCCACCATGCGGGGGCATCCGCGCGCCGCCCCCTTGCATTCAAATGACCTATGGCCATTGGGGCCCTCGCCGTCATTCCCGATGGGCCGTGTCCACCCGGTGCAGGCGTCCTTCACAATTAAACTTATTATACATGATTTTATCCCGCTTGTGTGATGGCCGTATGAAGAAAGGCTGAAAAGATGATCGCCTGTTCTTCACATAGGGCAAAACAAGCGCGGAAAAGCCCTGTGGCTTTGCAGCCACAGGGCTTGGTAGGTGCCTGAATACCACCGTAAGGAGGAGGATGGCATCCAGTGAGAAGAAGAGAAGAGTAAGGAAGAAATAAATGAAAAAGAAGAACAACCGCATCGTTTCTTGATGCTAGTTTTAGTATAGGGAACAATTGTGACAGCCGTATGAAGAAAGGCTGAACCCTATAAGAATTCTAGGAAAACCTCTTTTTTAATCCCGCCGCTTCTTGGGACGGTGCCTTTTTCTGTCCAAATTTTCGCTGCCCAAATTTCTCCCCTGTGCCCGCACGGCACGGCGTTTTTTCTTTCCGCCCCTTCTTCTCTATTGCAGCAGGGCACTCACCTTATCGGGGGAGAGCTCCTCCATGCGAAGCGGCGTTCTCGGATCGGTTCCAAAGGGGCGCAAATGCCGTTCCAAGCAGATGACGTCCCGCCAATGGCCCAGCTTATAGCCGCAGTTATGCCAGACGCCCGCATTGGAAAATCCAAAGTTCTCATGAAGTTTGAGGCTTCCTTCATTGGGCAGGGTGATGACCCCATAGACCGTGTAATAACCCAGCATCTCCATCAGAGCGAGCAAGCGTCTATAGAGCCCGGTGGCAATGCCCTTCCGGTGAAAGCGGGGGTCGAGATAGACCGAAAGTTCCGCGCTCCACTGAAAGGCCGTCCGGTCCCGGTACGCCGACGCATAGGCATAGCCGGCTATCTCCCCCTCAGTCTCGCAGACTAGATAAGGATACTTCACCCCAATCGTTTTGATGCGCCTGGCAAATTCATCGACATCGGGCGCTTCGTATTCAAATGTGATGGCCGTCTGGCGGACATAGGGCGCGTAAATTTCCGCTAAACGCCCGGCGTCCGCCTCCCGGGCCAGCCGGTAGGTAATCTGTTCCACTGGTTCCTCCACAGAAAATCCGCCCTTTCTCAGGGCGGATTTGTTTATTCCATTTATTCGCCGCAAAGGGCGGCCACCTGGGCCTCATCGAGCACCAGGTCAGCGCCCGACAGGGAGTCGGCCAGTTGCTCCATATTGGAGCAGCCCACGATGGCAAAGCCCGGCACGGGGTTGGAGGTGATGTAGGAGAGGGCCACCGCCGCCGGGGAGAGGCCGGTTTTTTCAGAAAGGGCCTGGACACGACCAGCCCGTGCAATATTCTGGGGGCTTAAAAAGCGCTTGCGTGCCTTTTCGTTCAGCGCTTCTTCCCCGCCGGTTAAATACTTGGAGAAAAAGCCCTTGGCCTGGGGGCAGTAAGCCATCACCGGCATGCCGCTTTCCCGATACCAGGCGTATTCTTCCGGGGTCATGGTCTCCATGGTGGGATCGCCGTACTGCTCTTTGGTGGTGGCGGCCAGGCTCCACTGGATCTGGCTCATGGCGATGGGGGTCTTCCCCGCCTGGGCCGCGTAGGCGTTGGCCTCAGCGATGCGGCGTGCGCTCCAGTTGGAAACCGCCGGGAATCTAATCTTGCCCGCTTTCACAAATTCATCCAAATAATCTACGATATAAGATACGCTGCGATTGGGGTCATCCCGGTGGAGCCAATAGATATCCACACACTCCACGCCCAAATTCCGCAGGCTCTCCTCCAAATCGGAGGCCACTTCCTCCCGGCCCAGGCGGATGGTCTTTTTGTCCTTGGCGGATGGGTGGCCGCCCTTGGTGGAGAGGATGACCTTGTCCCGGTTGCCCCGGTCCCGCAACCAGCGGCCGATGATGGTCTCGCTGAGCCCTTCGCCGCCGGGATAGTCGTTGACATAGGCTCTGGCGGTATCGATACAGTTGCCACCCTGTGCCAAGAAGTAGTCCAGCATCTCAAAGGACGCCTTTTCGGTGAGCCTGGTACCGAAAATCATGGTGCCCAGAACGATTTTGCTCATATTGAGGCTATCTTTTCCACTGGTGAGTGATGCGTATTGCATAACAAGGCCCTCCGTCCATCGTAGTTATTGTAAGTCCGCTGTCATCCCCTATTCTACACGATGACAGCATCCCACACAAGAAATTCCATCCGTTTTTTCATAATAATTTCTGGAATTTGGATGGGTTTCACAGAACAATTTGCTATTTCTGTCATCAATGTTCATAAAACAGCTTCTTTTTTAAGAAAAGTTTAAGCAATCCGTACTTTTATCTTGGGGCAAAGTGTGGTACTATAAGAACACGGTACAAGTACCAATGATATTCGTCATTTTTTATTTGTAAAAATTAGTACAGAGGTGAAAATCCTTGATACAAGCAAAATCCATCCATCCCAACGACAGCTTTACGGTGGCTTCCTTTAATCTGCGCATTGACAGCCGTGCCGATCACTACAACCGTTGGGAATACCGCAAACAGCTGGCCATGGAGGTCATTCGTCGGTCCGGCGCTTGCGTCATCGGTGTCCAGGAAGCCTTGCCTCAGATGCGCCAAGACTTACAGGAGATGCTGCAGGGTTACAGCATGTTCGGCTGGGGCCGCAGCAAAACACGGCAGAGCGAGCACTCCGACATTATCATCCGCAACAAGGATGCGGACGTTGTCTTTCATAAAACTATCTGGCTCTCCAAGCATCCGGAAATTCCCGGAAGCCGCGCCTATTTCGCGGTGTTTCCCCGCATCTGTACGGTGGCGGAAATCTATTTGAAGGGCGCGGAAAACCAGCGGGTCCGGGTATTTAACACCCACTTCGACCATGTCTGCGGACTGGCCCGCACCCTGGGCGTAGAAATTATTCTGCGCTATATCCACGAATATAACCAGACCGACCCCCTGCCCGCCATCATCATGGGCGACTTTAACGCCAGGCCCCACAGCAAATGTGTGCGGATGCTCAGAGAAAATACCCACGGCTACCCGGATCTTAAATTCGTCGACGTCTATTCCCACTTTGATAAACAGGATCAGTCCCCCATGAACACCTACCACGGGTTCAAGGGTAAACTGGGGAAAAACCCCATCGACTACATCTTTGTCACCGACGACATCGAGATTGAGGATGTCAAGATCGACACCAGTATGATTGACGGCCGGTATCCTTCCGACCATTACCCGGTCATCGCCACCCTGTCCTTAAAAAACAGCGGCAAGCAGCATGTCAAAACAGCGTAAGCTGGCATAATGAATGTGCAGCGCGGGATATTCGGTTTTTGGGGCCGGATATCCCTTTTTTTATGCGCCGGGTCCCACGGACCCCGGCGGCAGCCGTTCCCTTTCCCGGCATAAACGGGGGGCATGGACGCATAAAAATTACAAGTCTGCAAGCTTCCCCTCCCTACCGTTTCCCTGGAGCGGTCGATGGGTTGTCCCTGCTCTCCTGGGATTCCGCTGGGGGACGCTGAGGGACAATGAAAACGGGGCAATTCAGTACGCTTTCTTGCATCGTTGACAAAATCATCACCGCGCGTCCGGCGCAGATCGGAGGAATATGGAAACAGCTATCATCCAGTGGATACAATCATTTGCCAATCCCTTTTTCGACCAACTGTTCGAGCTCATCACCATGCTGGGCGAAGAGCTCTTCATCGTGGCCGTGGTGGCGCTCATTTACTGGACGCTCAACAAGGAGATGGGGAAATATCTGTGTTATTCCCTCTGCTTGAGCCTGTGTGTCAACGGCGTCATCAAATCCGCCGTCCAGTCCCCCCGTCCCATCGGGGTGGAGGGCATCCGCAGCCTGCGGGTGGAGACGGCGGGCGGCTACTCCTTCCCCAGCGGCCACACCCAATCCGCCGCCACCTTCTGGTTCTCTCTGGCCTCCTGGGCCAAAACGCGGTGGCTCTACGTGACTGCCGGGATCGTTTCCCTCCTGGTGGCGGTCTCCCGGCTCTATCTGGGCGTCCACTGGCCCCGGGATGTGGGGGCGGGACTTGTGTTGGGTATCCTGCTTCCCATGCTGGCCCTCTTCCTCTACCGGCAGGTACAAAACCGTTGGCTTCTCTATTGCATCACCCTCCTGCCTTTGCTCTCCGGTCTCTTTCTCCCCGACTCCGCACATTACTGCAAAGTGTTGGGGCTCTACGTCGGTTTTGTACTGGGAGTGCTCTTTGAGGAGCGCTTCGTCAACTTCGAGGTCCAGGGCAGCCTTCTCACAAAAGCCGTCCGGTTCCTGGTGGGCCTTGTCCTGTTGGGCGTCATCAAGCTGGGCCTGGGAATGCTCGGGGACAGCGCCGTCGTCCACATCGTCGAGTATGGATGCGTCTCCTTCTTCGCTCTGGGCGTTTGGCCCCTTCTCTTCACAAAACTAAAGATATGACACTCTTTTATCGTCATCGAAGCGCCGCCCCGTCGGGCGGCGCTTTTTACATATCCGCCTCTTTGCGCCTTTTATAACTCCCTATTGCCAATCGTCCGCCCCGGCGTTTATAATAGGAGCAGAGACTTTACGGAGAGGAGGGACGCCATGCGCAGACAGAGACTGCTGGAAATCTTGGACGAAGCGGGCGGCGGCTATGTCTCCGGCGAGGAGCTTGCTTCCCGCATGGGGGTCACCCGGGCCGCCGTCTGGAAGGGCATCAAGCAGCTGCGGGAGGAGGGCTACGACATCCGCAGCAAGACAAACAGCGGCTACGCCTTAGGCCGGGACCTGGACCTCATCACTCCGCAAAAGATCGCCGCCCAATGTGCGCACGGCGCCCCCGCCCAGCGCATCGTCGTGGAGGAGTGCGTCACTTCCACCAACACCCTCCTGCGCCAGCTGGCCATGGAAGGCGCGCCCGAGGGCACGGTCCTGGTGGCTCAGGAGCAGAGCGAGGGCCGCGGACGGATGGGCCGCGCCTTCCTTTCCCCCCGGGGTGGGGTCTATCTGAGTATCCTTTTGCGCCCGCCCATGGACGCGGAGCATCTACTCTTTCTCACCATGATCGCCGCGCTGAGCGTCACCGACGCCATCCGCGGGCTTTATGGGGTGGAGCTTTCCATCAAGTGGGTCAACGACATCCTCTATGACCGGCGCAAGCTCAGCGGCATCCTGACCGAAGCGTCCCTGGACGGGGAGAGCGGTTCGCTGGAATTTGCCGTGGTGGGCATCGGCCTCAACTGCGGGGAATCCGTCTTCCCTCCCGAAATCGCTTCCAGGGCCGCTTCCCTGCGCGAAGTGACGGACAAGCCCATTTCCCGCTGCGCCCTCTGCGCGGCCCTCTTAGACGCCTTCTGGCCCCGCTACGACGCTTTCCTCGCCCAGATGGACACCGCCGCACTTCTCTCCGACTACCGTCAGCGGCTGTGCATGCTGGGGGAGCGGGTGGAGGTCCTCTCTGCCCGTGAGACCTATGAAGGGGTGGCGTTGGATGTGGATGCTAACGGGGCTCTTTTGGTCAAACGGGACGACGGGTCCGTCGCCGCCCTGCGCTCGGGGGAAATCTCCATCCGCACCCCCGCCGGGACCTAGCGTGCCACATGCCCGGCTCGCTTTCTCACATTTTGATTTTCCCTGAAAGGAGGAAAAACTCCATGCAAAATAAAACCAATATCTTCAAATGGCTCTCCCTCATCTTCTGCGCCGCCTGTGTGGCGCTGATGCTCGCTTTTGTTTACGACCGGCAGACCAGCACCGCCGTCTGGGGCATCGTGGCCTTTTTGTGGGCGGTTTTGTTCCACTTCTTTTATAAGTCCAATAAGAAAAAGGCGGAGGATCCTGTGCTCGGTCCAAAAGGGCGCAGAAGATAAGAACGCGCACAAAAATAGGCCCGCTGGGGAAATTCCCCAGCGGGCCTATTTTTCATGCCAAATGAAAAAAGCGGACAAAACTGTCCGCTTTCATCGTCTTTTGGAGTAGCACACCGCAAAGACTTATTTGAATTTGCGTTTGCGTGCTGCCTCTGACTTCTTTTTCCGTTTGACAGAAGGCTTCTCGTAATGCTCTCTTTTGCGGACCTCCGCTAATACGCCAGCTCTGGCGCACTGTCTTTTAAAACGTCTCAGAGCGCTGTCAAGAGATTCATTATCTTTAATGCGAATTTCAGCCATTTACTCATTCCCTCCCTCCGCCACGCGACAGGAGTTTTTTACACAAAGTGTAACAACATTTATTATACAATAACATAGTTGCCTATGTCAAGTAATATCTCTCGGTTCTGATTTGGTCAGATTCCACAATTTTATTTGGCCACGATGTTGACAAGTTTTCCGGGCACATAAATTTCCTTGACGATCTGCTTGCCGGAAAGGAGCGGGGCGACGGCCGGGTCCGCTTTGGCCTGGACCAGGACGCTGTCCTTGTCGATGTCGGCGGGTACGGTGATTCTCGCGCGGATTTTTCCGCAGATCTGCACCGCGATTTCAATGGTGCTCTCCTTGCACTTGTCCTCGTCGTAGGAAACCCACTGGGCCTCATTCACCATGCCGCCCATCTGCTGGGCCTCCCAAATTTCCTCGCTGATGTGGGGCGCGAAGGGGTTTAAGAGGATAAGCAGAGTCTTATATTCGCCGCGGGTGATGGAGCCGGTGGCGGAAATATCGTTGAGCAGGCTCATCATGGCCGCGATGGCGGTGTTAAACTTGAGGGCCTCGATGTCCTCGCTCACCTTCTTGATGGTCTGATGGAACGCGGTCTCCAGCTCCTTGCGGTAGCCTTCGCCGGGGATGACGTTCTCCTGCAGCGCCCAGATGCGGTCTAAGAAGCGCTTGCAGCCCTTGATGGAGCTGGAGCTCCAGGGCGCGGCCTTCTCGAAGTCGCCGATGAACATTTCGTAGAGGCGCATGGTGTCCGCGCCGTACTCCCCGACAATTTCGTCGGGATTGACCACGTTGCCTCTGGATTTACTCATCTTCTCGCCGTTTTCGCCCAGAATCATGCCGTGGCTGGTCCGCTTCTGATAGGGCTCGGGTTTACTGAGGATGCCCAGGTCGTAGAGGAACTTGCTCCAGAACCGGGAGTAGAGCAGGTGGAGGGTGGTGTGCTCCATGCCGCCGTTATACCAGTCCACCGGCATCCAGTAATCCAGCGCCTCCTTGGAGGCCAGCGCCTCGTCGTTGTGGGGGTCGCAGTAGCGCAGGAAGTACCAGGAGGAACCCGCCCACTGGGGCATGGTGTCCGTCTCCCGCTTGGCCGGTCCGCCGCAATGGGGGCAGGTGGTGTTCACCCACTCGTCCATGGCCGCCAGCGGCGATTCGCCGTCGCCGGTGGGTTCGTAGGACTCCACCTCGGGCAGGCGCAAAGGCAGTTCGGACTCGGGCAGGGGCACCCAGCCGCACTTCTCGCAGTAGACCAGCGGAATCGGCTCGCCCCAGTAGCGCTGACGGGAGAAGACCCAGTCGCGCAGCTTGTAATTGACCTTCGGATGGCCCTTGCCGGTCTCCGAGAGCCAGTCTTTAATCTTTTCTTTGGCTTCCTCCACGCTCAGACCGTCTAAAAAGTCGGAGTTGACCATGACGCCGGTCTCGCAGTCGGTGAAGGCTTCCTTCTCCACGTCGCCGCCCCTCACCACCTCGATGATGGGCAGGTTAAACTTCTTGGCGAACTCCCAGTCCCGGGTGTCGTGGGCCGGAACCGCCATGATGGCGCCGGTGCCGTAGGTCATCAGGACATAGTCGGAAACGAAGATGGGGATTTCCTTCCCATTGACGGGATTGACGCCGCAGACCCCGTCGATTTTGACGCCGGTCTTCTCCTTGACCACCTCGGTGCGCTCAAAGTCGGACTTTTTGGCCGCCTCCGCCTGATAGGCGCGGATGTCGTCCATGTTATGAATCCGGTCGGCCCACTGCGCTAAGTACGGATGCTCCGGGGAAATGACCATGTAGGTGGCGCCGAACAGGGTATCCGGGCGGGTGGTGTAAACTTTTAAAACGTCGCCGGCGGTGGTACCGAAGTCCACCTCCGCGCCGGTGGAGCGTCCAATCCAGTTTTTCTGGCTGATCTTGATCTTGTCCATGTAGTCGACCAAATCCAGGTCGTCGATGAGGCGCTGGGCGTACTCGGTGATTTTGAGCATCCACTGGCTCTTGACCTTGCGGATGACTTCCCCGCCGCACCGCTCGCAGACGCCGCCGACCACCTCTTCGTTGGCCAGCACCACCTTACAGGAGGTGCACCAGTTGACGGCCATCTCTTTTTTGTAGGCCAGTCCCTTTTTAAACAGCTGGATGAAAATCCACTGGGTCCATTTGTAATAGTCAGGGTCGGTGGTGTTGATTTCCCGGTTCCAGTCAAAGGAGAGGCCCAGGCTCTTGAGCTGCTGCTTAAAACGGGCCACATTGTTTTTGGTTACAATCTCCGGATGGATGTGGTTTTTGATGGCAAAATTCTCGGTGGGCAGGCCAAAGGCGTCCCATCCCATGGGATAGAGCACGTTATAGCCCTGTAAGCGGCGCTTTCTGGCCACGATGTCCAGCGCCGTATAGGAGCGGGGATGCCCCACGTGCAGTCCCTGGCCCGAAGGATAGGGAAACTCCACCAGCGCATAAAACTTCGGCTTCGTGTAGTCGTTTTTCGCCGCAAACGTATTATTTTTGTCCCAGATGTCCTGCCATTTTTTCTCTATACCGGCAAAATCATATTTCAACCTTGTCAACCCCTTTATAAATTTACGCAGGTCAGGTGTTCCAGCTCACGCCGGAACACCTGTCTTTTCCATAAAACAAAGCTATCCCGTCACCACGTCGGACAGATCCACCGGCTCGCCGTCGGCCCACAGCCGCTCCAAGGAGTAAAACTCCCGCTGGTCGCCGCAGAAGACATGGACCATCACGTCGTAGTAATCGAGCACCACCCAGGTGGAACTTTGATAGCCGTCGGTTTTATTGGGCTCGAGACCCATTTGAGAAAGCTGATACTCCACCTCGTCGGCCAGCGCCTTGACCTGGGTGGTGCTGGTGCCGGTGGCGATGATGAAATAGTCGGCGATGATGGACAGGTCTTTAATTTTGATGGCCTTGATGTCCACCGCCTTTTTATCGTCGAGAATCTTTGCTACTTTTTTAGTCAGTGCTAAAGGCTCCATGCGCTACCTCCTTGTGCTGCCCATCGCTAGGCCTTCCACCAGGGCGTGCCGCCGCTGTTATCATCCTGGCCGCTGGGCTCCTCTTCCTCCGTATAACCTCCGGTGCTCTCCGATGGGTCGTCGGACTGATTGTCCGTCCCATTGCCGCCTCCACCGTTATTGTAGCTTTGCTGCTTTTCCACTTTCGGAATCTCTAATTCGCTTGCCGGGACCTTGTCGGTGTAGTCGCGAAAATGCTCGTTGAGGATGTCGGCGACTCCCTCCACGTCCACCGCGTAAACCGCATAGCCGTTGTGCATGAGTCCCTCGCCGGGCACCACATAAAAGTCGATGTCATCGGAGTTGAGGTCAAAGCCCACGCCGGCGTAGGCGAGAATTTCGGATACGGACATATCAGTGGTGATATTGTTCATGTTCTGGGTCAGGATGCCAGTCATGGCCATCCTACCCTTTTCCTTGACCGCGTCCATCAGCCCCTTTAAGAAGAGCTTCTGCGCTCCCACACGGCCGATATCGGCGTTGGCGTAACCGGCCCGGTAGCGGACAAACCACTCCGCCTTCTCCCCGTCCAGGACCTGTTCGCCCGGATAGAGGACCTTGCCCGGCAGGTAGTTGATCTGCTGGGGGATGTCCACCTTGACTCCGCCCATGGAGTCCACGATATCCCGAAAACCCGGGATGGTGACGGTGACATAGTGGTCGATGGGAAGCTTATACTGCTGATTAATAATTTCAATGAGGGCGCCGATCTTGGTCTGGCCGTCCTTGGGGTGGCCGTACCGGGTGTTAATCTTGCCCGAGATATATTCGTCACCGATGTAGGAGTCCCGGGGAATTTGAAGCACCTGGGCCTGCTTGTTCTCGATGTCAAAGCTCACCAGCATGATGACGTCGGTGAGAATCTCGCTCTCATCCAGGCCGCACACCAGGATGTTGACGCTCTTTTCCTTAATTTCGGCGCTGTTTTCCAGCGGCTTAGAGGTGCTCTCCGACGGGTCCGCCGTGGTGGCCGGTTTCTGCTCTAAAGGGCGGTAGTTTTTGAGCAGGGCTACCGCGCCGACGGCCAAAATACAAAGCACGGCAAGAATGGAGATGACCACAATGGTCTTTTTCTTGCCGGATGATTTCTTTTTCCTGAGATCGTTCAATTTGATTCCTCCCGTTTTGCGACACAAAGCTCGTTGTATGCCATGATGGTGTCATAGGGAATGGGCAGTCCCTTCTTTGCAAGACTGGATACGGAAAATTTCAGCGAGTCCAAAAGCGCTTCATCCAGGTTCTTGTTGACCTTTTTTCTCATTGCATCGACATCTTTGTAGCTCCGGTCGGCGGACGTCATATCCGCCATATAGATGATTTTTTCCAGATGGGTCATCCCCGCCCGGCCGGTGGTGTGATAGCGCACCGCCAGAAGGATGTCCTCATCCGCGATCTGAAGCTCTTCTTTGATGAAGGCGCTGGCCGCGAACCCATGCCAGATGGGAGGTGAAGCCAGTTGAATGCTGTCAAAAATTATACCAGACTTTTTTATCCAATGCAACTGGTCGGAAAGGGGGGTGTTTTTTAAAATATCGTGCAATATGCCCGCAATATAGGCCTTTTGCTCGTCTCCTCCGTACTTTTTCACCAAACGAACCGCCTCTTTTGCCACACATAGGCTGTGGTGGTAACGGTAGTCGTCAAGCATTGTTTTCGCAAGTTTTACATATTGTTCATTTTCCGCTTTGAGCCCCATGCCCATACAGCCCCCTCTCCCGGATATAGTCTTCCACGGCGCCGTCAAGATAACCGCTGACATCGTCTCCCGCCTGGATGCGGGCTCTGAGCTCGGTGGAAGAAATGTCCACCACATTAAGATCCAGCACCACGCAGCGGCCCCCCTCTTCCCGCAGACGGCGGGCGCACGCCGCAAGCTCTTCCTGCTGGCGGTTTTTGCGGGCCGCAGCGCACAGCGTTGCCTCCTGCAAAATATCGCGATAACGGTACCAAGTGGTAAAGGAGAGGAACATGTCGCTGCCCATGATGAGATAAAGCGCGGCGTCGGGATAGCGCTCCCGCAGCCTTTGGATGGTGAGATAAGTGTAGCTTTTTTCCTTTCGCTCCACCTCAATGGCGCTGACGAAAAAATGTGGGTCGTTCCGGGCCGCGATCCGGCACATTTCCAGCCGCTCCTCCCCGGAAATGAGGCCTTGCGGCGCCTTGTGGACCGGGACCTGGGTGGGGATGATGAGGACGCTGTCCAGGTGCAGGTGCTCAAAAAAGGCCCTAGCAATATGAATATGCCCCCGATGGATGGGATTAAACGTCCCGCCAAAAATGCCGATCTTTCGCAAACGTTTTTCCTCCTCATTGCCTGTGGCCCAACTGAATTTTTGCGATATGCCGTTTTGCTGCGCGCGTGAAACGTCCCATGCGCCGGAACGCTTCGCGCTCCCGCGCTCTTTGGTGTCCCGGTGCTCCGCCGCGGCCCCTTGCCCGATAGGCGCAAAGGCGTCCTGGTTCCGGTCTCAGGGCGGTGATCTCAGGAAGCAGCCGCCCTTTTGGCCGCTGGAGCCGCTGCTTTCCCTCTTCGCACCCCTTGCCCAAATGTCGAAGGCCCGCCCAAGGCCGCTCCAGCTCCGGTCTGTGATATTTGCGGCGGCCGTCTCAGGAAATAACCGCCGCTATTGGCCTCAAAGGCCTCCCATAGGGCCTTGCCCTTTGACGGAAAGCCGGGCCATCAGCGGGACAAATGGATCTCGGCTATTTGAGCTCGATGACCGGTTTTTTCTCGTTGCGCTTATAAAGGATGAACCGGGTGCCGATGACCTGCACCACTTCCGATTTGGTGAGCTCCGCCAGAGTCTGGGCCGCCTCTCTGGCGTCCATAGGGGCGGTTTCCAGCACCCGCATTTTGATGATCTCCCGGGCTTTGAGGGCGTCGGACACCTGGGTCACCAGATTTTCCTCGATGCCGCCCTTGCCCACCTGCAAAATAGTGTCGATGGAGTTGGCGATTCCTTTGAGCTTTGCTCTTTGTTTGCTTGTAATCAATGGATGGCTCCTTTTCGTATTTGTTGTCCCGCCAAAAATAGGCGGGCTATTTTTCTTCCATCAGCCGGCCAAATGCCTCGAGAAACAGCCGCAGCGCCTTTCCCCGGTGGCTAATGGCATCCTTTTCTTCTGCGGAAAGCTGGGCGAAGCTCTTTTCTCCCACCATAAAGATGGGGTCGTAGCCAAAGCCGCCGTCCCCCCGCTTTGTAAAGCCGATGCTCCCCTCGCACTCGCCCCGGGTGGTGAGGCTCTTTTCCTCCCCCCACACGTAGCAGATGGCCGAAACAAACCGGGCCGAGCGTTCCCCTACTCCCTGCATGTTCGCCAGGAGCTTTTGGATGTTTTCATCGTCGGTGGCGTGCTCCCCGGCGTAGCGGGCGGTATAGACCCCCGGCGCGCCGTCCAGGGCGTCCACCACGAGGCCCGAATCGTCGGCGATGGCGGGAAGCCCGGTGGCGGCAAACACCGCCTGGGCCTTGAGAAGTGCGTTTTCCTCAAAGGTGGTTCCGGTTTCTTCCACGTCCAGTTGAACGCCCGCCTGGGACTGGGAGAGGACCTCCACCCCGTAGGGGGAAAGAATCCGTTTGAATTCCTTGAGCTTTCCCGGATTGCCGGTGGCGATGACCACTTTCATCGTACTTCCTCCCCATCGAACAGCGCGTCCACAAAGCCTTTGGCGTCAAAGGGCTGGAGATCGTCGATCTGCTCGCCCACGCCGATATATTTGATGGGGATGCCCAGATCGTCCTTGATGGAGATGACCACGCCGCCCCGGGCCGTGCCGTCGAGCTTGGTGAGCACGATGCCGGTGAGCCCCGCGGCCTCTTTGAACTGGCGGGCCTGGTTGACGGCGTTTTGCCCGGTGGTGGCGTCGAGGACAAGGAGCACTTCCATGTCGTTGTCCCCGATTTCCCGCTGGATGACCCGGGAGATTTTGGACAGCTCGTCCATCAGGTTCTTTTTGTTGTGCAGCCGTCCGGCGGTGTCGCAGATGACCACGTCCACGCCCCGTGCCTTGGCCGCCTGCATCCCGTCGAAGACCACAGCGGCGGGGTCAGCCCCCTCGCCGTGCTTGATAATGTCCACACCGGCCCGGTCGGCCCAGATCTGCAGCTGGTCGATGGCCGCCGCGCGGAAGGTGTCCGCCGCCACCATCAGCACCCGCTTGCCCGACGCCTTCAGATCCGCCGCCATCTTGCCGATGGTGGTGGTCTTGCCCACGCCGTTGACCCCGATGACCAAGATCACCGACGGCTTGGAGGAGAGGTTGAGTTCCTCCCCGCCCTCCATAAGCTCGGTGATGATCTCCTTGAGAGCCTCCTTGACCTTTGCCGCATCGGTGATTTTCTCGCGTTTGACCTTCTCCCGCAGCCGGGAACAGATCTTCTCAGAGGTGTGGACCCCTACGTCGCCCATGACCAGCAGCTCCTCGAGTTCCTCAAAGAGCTCCTCGTCCACCTTGGTAAAGGAGCTGAACATCTGGTCCATCTGGCGGATGACCGAATCCTTTGTTTTTTTCAGCCCCTTGCTGATCTTTTCAAAAAAGCCCATGGCAGTTCTTTCCTTTCCTCAACAGGATAAAAATTTAGGTGTTCGCCTTCATCCCCAGCTTGTTCTCGATCTCGCTGACGTCGATGGAGAGCAGCTTCGAGACGCCCTCCTCCTGCATGGTCACCCCGTAGAGCACGTCGGCTTCCTCCATGGTGCCCCGGCGATGGGTGATGAGGATAAACTGGGTCTTGTCGCAGATGCCCCGCAGATATCCCGCGTATTTGGCCACGTTGACGTCGTCGAGCGCCGCCTCGATCTCATCGAGGACGCAAAAGGGCGACGGCCGGACCTTTAGGATGGCAAAATAGATGGCGATGGCCACAAAGGCCTGTTCGCCGCCGGAGAGGGCGGCTAGATTCTTAATGATTTTGCCCGGCGGCTGGACAAATATGTCGATGCCGCACTCGAGTACGTCGCTTTCGTCGGTGAGGGAGAGGCTTGCCTTGCCCCCGCCGAAAAGCTCCACAAAAATTCGGGAAAAGTTGCGGTTAATTTCCTGGAAGCTCTGGAGAAACTGGCGCTTCATGTCCTCGGTGAGCCCGTCGATGAGCCGGATGAGCTCCTCTCTCGAGCGCTCCACGTCGGTGATCTGCGCCTTCATGAACTGATAGCGCTCGCTGACTTCCTTGTATTCTTCAATAGCCCCCACGTTGACCGAGCCCAGGGCCTTGATTCTCGATTTGATTTCATGCAGCCGCTTTTGCCCGGCGGCCTTGTCAATTTCCTTCGCTTGTGCCTGGGCCTCCGAGCGGGTGAGCTCGTATTCGTCCCAGAGTTTCGCAATGATGGCGTCGTATTCGCTTTGCAGCGACGTCCCCCGCTCTTTGAGCCGGATGAGCTCTCCGGCGTGGTTTTCCCGTTCCACCGAAAGCTCTCTGACCTGGGTGCGCATCCGGGTCGATTCCATCTCGGACGCCTGGCGCTGCTTGGTGTGCTCCAAAACCTGGGCTTCCAGCGCGGCGATCTGCTCCTGCATCCCGGCGCATCCGGTTTCGATGGCGGCGATTTCCCCGCGGATCGCTTCGATGGCCGCTTGTTTTGCGGCGATCTGCTCCCGGCTTGCGTTCCGGCGCTCCTCCTGGTCGTCGAAGCGCTGCTGCATTTGGGAAAGGGTCTGCTCGAGCATCTGGATGTCCTTTTCCTCCCCTAAGATGTGCAGGCGCATTTCCCCGAGCTTTCCCGACAGAGCCGCCCGGCGCTCTTCCAGTGCTTTCATTTGGGAGGAGGTGGCCTCCTGTCGCTTTTCCAGGCCGTCGATCTGCTCTTTTTGCTCAGTTCGTTTGACAGCGAGCTCCCCGAGCCTTTGTTCCAGCGCCTCGATGGACGCGCCTAAGTCGCTGCCGTCCCCGTCGAGGGCGGCGAGCTCTGCTGTGAGCTGATCCCGGCGGCTTTCTAAGGCAATGAGCTGGGATTCCATCCGGATTTTGTCTTCGCCCCGGGTGATGATTTCGCTGTTGACCCCCGTCAGCATGGCCCGCAGCTCCTCCACCGCCTGCCGGTAGCGGTCGAGCTGCTCCTCCACCGGTCCAAATTCCTTTTCCAGGGCTTCGGCCTGCCGTGTGAGGGTATGTATCTCGTTTTTGCGGCTGAGGATGCCGATATTTTTCCCCACCGAACCGCCGGTCATGGAGCCGCCGGTGTTGACCATCTGGCCGTCCAGGGTGACGATGCGGAAGCGGTGTCCGTAGCTGCGGGCCATGCGCACCGCGTCGTCCAGGTCCTCCACCACCACAATGCGCCCGAGCAGGTTGTCCACAATCCCCTGATAGCGGCTGTCGCACTCCACAAGGTCGGCCGCCAGCGCCACAAAGCCGCCGCAGCTTTCGAGCCCCTGCTCTTTGAGACGGCTGCCCTTGATGGCGCTCAACGGATAGAAGGTGGTCCGGCCCGCCTTCTGCTCCTTGAGCAGGGCGATGGCCCGCTTGGCCACATTCTCATTTTCCACGATGATATTTTGTAGGCTTCCGCCCAGCACCGTCTCCACCGCCACGGCGTAATCGCTGTCCACGCTGATGACGCTGGACACCGGTCCCACCACGCCGGAGAGCTGGCCGCCGCGCGCCCGGTTCATGACGAACTTGACGCTGTAAGCGAAGCCCTCCATGTTCTTTTCCAAATCTTCCAGCAGCCGAATCCTGGCGGTCAAATCCCGGTGCCGGTTCTTTTTCTGCTCCAATTTGGCCGTTTCGCTTTCGAGCTTGCCGGTCCTGGATTGGAGCTTATATTCATAGCCCGCCACCGCGTTTTTAAGCGAAGCAATCTCCTCGGTGATGCCGGCGAGGACGCCTTCGCAGTCCTCCCGCTGGGCCTTTGTAGCGGAAAGCTCCCGCTCCTTGGCTTGCCGGACCAGCGCCGCGTTTTGCAGCCGGGCCTTGTGCTCCTCCAGGGTGGACTTGCCCGACGCCTCCTCCAATTCCAGGCGGGAGAGGTCCCGATAGGCCTGTCCCACGTCGCCGGAAAGGGCCGCCATGGTCTGTTCCAAGTTCTCCTGCTCCCCGTCGAGGGCGGTGAGCTCCTGGGTCTTCGCGGCAAATTCCCGCTCGCTTTCCTCCAGCGCGGCCTTCTTTTCCTCGATGCGCCCGGCCATGGCCGCCCGCTCGGAAAGGGCGCTTTCGCTGTCCCGCTCGGAAAGGGCGATGCTCTCCTTGAGGGAGGCGATGTCGGAAACGTGGTGGGCGATGTCGTTTTCCTTGACCGCGATCTGGGAGCGCTCCTCCCCAATCTGCGTTTGCAGCCGCTGCATCTGGGCCTTCTCCCCGTCGATCTGGACGAGGAGCTGCTGGGCCGCGGTGAAGAGGGATTCCACCTGGGCTTCCAGCGCGTCGATCTGGCGCTGGACGTCGTCGTAGTGGCCCTGGGCGATGAGGATTTTTTCGTCCTGGGCCCTCATGTTGGACGAGAGGCTTCTGAGCTGTAAGTCCCACAGGCTGATTTCAATTTCCCGCTTTTCCTCCGAGAGACGCAGAAACTCCTGGGCCTTTTGGGACTGGATTTCCAGCGGCCCGATTCTCCCCTCCAGTTCCGAGAGGATGTCTCTGAGCCGCAGCAGGTTTTCATAGGCCAAATCCAGCTGTTTCTGGGCCTCCGCCTTGCGGTAGCGGTATTTGGAGATACCGGCCGCTTCCTCGAAGATCTCCCGGCGCTGGGTGCTCTTGGAAGAGATGATCTCGGCGATCTTACCCTGCCCGATGATGGAGTAGCCGTCCCGGCCGAGCCCCGTGTCCATGAACATCTCGTGGATGTCCTTGAGCCGGACATGGTTGCCGTTGATGCGGTACTCGCTCTCGCCGCTGCGGTAGAGCTTGCGGGTCACGGTGACCTCGTCGCAGTCCATGTCGATGCGCCGCTCGCTGTTGTCGATGGTGATGGAGACCTGGGCGAAGCCCTGGGGCTTGCGCATCTGGGTGCCGCCGAAGATGACGTCCTCCATCTTGGCCCCCCGCAAATTCTTGGTGGACTGCTCGCCCATGACCCAGCGGATGGCGTCGCTGATGTTGCTCTTGCCGCTGCCGTTGGGGCCCACCACTGCGGTCAGGCCCTTGTTGAAGGTGAGTTTAATTTTGTCGGGAAAGGATTTAAATCCATGCAGCTCCAATGATTTTAAATGCAACCGATCACTTCCCCTCTCACCATCTGTTCCACTTCCACCCCGTAAAGGGGAAGGCCCGCCCGCTCGCAGATCTTGACGCGGTAGCCCTGTTCCTCCAGCTTGCGCAGATTCTCCCGCTTTTGCCCCGCCATCTTCGAGGCGCTTCCCGGGGACACATAGAACACAACATCGCCGCCGAAGATCTTCTGGCGTCCCAGCGCCTCGGCCGCATTGTTGTAGTATATCCGTCCCTCGCACAGTTCCCGGAACGCCGGATGGTAAAACCCGGCCAATATCTTTTCTTCCAGCTCCGGGGAGGCGTGGAGCCCCAGCCGGATGACCGGAATGCCCCGTCCCTCAAAGAGTAAGAGCATCTGGGCGCAGTATTCCACCACCCGCTCAAATCCAGGCAGACGGTAGATGCCCCGAGCGTAGAGTTCTCCCAGTTTTGTCCCCTCGAGGACCACCACCGGATAAATCCGCACCGCGTCCGGGGAGAGCGCCGCCAGCTTCTTGGCCGTCTCGAAGGCGCCCTGGGGCGTGTCGCCATAGAGCCCCACCATCATTTGCAACCCCAGGGAGAAGCCCCGGGCCTTGATGCGCCGGGACGCGTCGGCCACGTCGGCGGCCGTGTGGCCCCGCTCGTTTAACAGGAGCACCCGGTCTTCCATGGACTGGGCCCCCAGCTCGATGGCGGTGACCCCGTAGGACGAAAGCAGGGAGAGCATTTCCTCCCCCACCGCGTCGGGGCGGGTGGAAATGCGGATGCCGCCAAATCCGCCCTTCCCCACAAAGGGTTGGGCCGCTTCCAAAAGAGAAACCATATAGTCCCGCTCGATGGCGGTAAAGCTGCCGCCAAAAAAGGCGATCTCGCTCGTTTTCGCGTTTTCCCCCAAATCGGAAAGCGCCCCCTGGCAGATGCGGCGGACCTCCTGTGGGGTGGGCGCGTGTTCCTCCCCCGAGATGGCCCGCTGGTCGCAAAAGCTGCACCGGTGGGGGCAGCCCGCGTGGGGGACGAAGATGGACACATTGGCGTGCCTCATTCCCCCATCAGCTCCAATGCTTCTTTGGCCGCCATCTGCTCGGCGTCCTTTTTGCTGCGCCCCTCGCCCTTGCCGATGACGTTGGAGTTGAGATGTACCTCCACCACGAAGTGCTTGTCGTGGTCGGGCCCGCTCTCCTGCACCAACACATAGGAGAGCTGTTCCTCCTTGTTCTGCTGGATGATCTCCTGCAAGGTGGTCTTATAGTCCTTAAAGAAGACTTTCTTTTCCTTTTCCACCTGCTTTTTCACAAAGCCGAGGATGAAGCGCTTGGCGTGCTCCATCCCGCCGTCCAGATAGATGGCGGCGATGAGGGCCTCGAAGGCGTCGGCCAGGATGGAGGGCCGTTCCCGGCCGCCCATGAGCTCCTCCCCCCGGCCCAGATAGAGATACTGGCCAAGACCGATCATATGGGCGAATTCACACAGGCTTTTTTCACACACCAGGGACGCCCGCAGCTTGGTCAGCTCCCCCTCGGGCAGGTGGGAGTAGTGCTTAAACAGGTAGTCGGAGACCACGATGGAGAGCACCGCGTCCCCCAAAAACTCCTGCCGCTCGTTGCTGACCGCCCCCTTCTTCACCTCGTTGACATAGGAGGTGTGGGAGAGGGCAATTTGTAGGTATTTGGCATTTTCAAAAGAATATCCAATGACTTTTTCCAGTTCTTTTTCTTTCATATCGTCTGATAACCTTTCGCTTGGCATCGCTGCCGAATCTGGCCGTCTTTCCGGCCCCAAAGGAAGGAAGCGCTACTGCGCCGTCCGCTTGAGCTCCTCCAAGGACCGCTCGATCTCCCCGATGACGTCGTGTTCCACGAAATCCCGGGCCTGGCGAATGGCGTTTTTGAAGGCGTTGGCGTTGGAGCTGCCGTGGGCCTTGATGACGGGTTTGGCGATGCCCATGAGCGGCGCGCCGCCGTGTTCGGTGTAGTCCATCTTCTTTTTTAACTCCATCAGTCCCCCCTTGATGCTGGCCGCGGCCAGCTTGGTCAGGGTGTTCTTATAGAGGATGTTCTTGATATTGCCCATCATGGCCGAGGCCAGCCCCTCGGTGAGCTTTAAGACGATGTTGCCGGAAAATCCGTCGCAAACCACCACCTCGCAGTCCCCCATGGGCACGTCCCGGGGCTCGATGTTGCCGGTAAAGTTGACCGGCGCGCTTTTTAACAGGGCAAAAGCTTCCTTTTGCAGGACGGTGCCCTTGGTTTCCTCGGCGCCCACGTTGAGCAGCCCCACCCGGGGGGAATTGACCTTGACGATCTTATTCATATAGGCGCTGCCCATGATGCCGAACTGCAAGAGCATCTCGGGGCGGCATTCTAAGTTGGCGCCGGCGTCCATGAGCATATAGCAGCCGGTGTTGGAGGGGATGATGGGGGCCAGCGCCGCCCGTTTGATGCCTTTGATGCGCTTGACAAGCAAGGAGGAACCCACCACCAGCGCGCCGGTGGACCCGGCGCTGACAAAGGCGTCGCCCTCGCCCTGGGCGAGCAGGCTGAGGCCCTTGACAAGGGAGGAATCCCCGTGGTTTTTGATGACGGCGGCGGGGTCGTCCTCCACCATCACCACATCCGGGGCGTGGACGATCTCCATCCCCGTGAGCGTTACGCCGTTTTCCTCCGCTGTTTTTTTGATGATCTCCTCATCGCCGGTCAGCACAACCGTCAGATGATACTCCTGCACCGCCATGGCGCAGCCTTTGAGCACTTCCAGCGGCGCGTTGTCCCCGCCGAAAGCGTCCACAATAATTTTCATGTTCGCTCCATTTCTCCGTGCGGTTGGATCTTGACGCCTGTTTTCGCCGCACACGGGGACGAAAACAGGCTGTGGGTTTTCTAAAAGGCATAGAGGCCGCCGCAGGACACCCGAAACCGATGGCCGCGCCCCGCGAAAAAGCACAAGTCCGGCGGAGCGGACGGTCCAAATCCGCGGGCGCGCCGCCTTACCCCGGCAGGTCGCCCCGGCGCTCTTTTAGGGCGGCGTCGAGGCTCCCCAGCGCCCGCTCGGACACCTGGGCGTAGCGCTTGACCTTGTCCCGCTCCCGTTTGAGCGGCGGAGGCAAAAGCCCCATATTGGCGCCCATGGGCTGGAAGTCCTTGACGCTCCCGTCGCTGATGTAGCGGGAGAGCGCGCCGGTCATGGTGTCAAAGGGCAGGGTAAGCGGCTCCTTCCCCGTAAGCGTCAGAGCCATGTTGACCCCGGCGAGCAGGCCCGACGCGGCCGACTCCATATACCCCTCCACGCCGGTCATCTGTCCGGCAAAGAAGATGCGCGGCTCTTTTTTCAGACGGAAATACTGGTCGAGGAGCCGGGGAGAATCGAGGAAGGTGTTGCGGTGCATGACCCCATAGCGGACAAACTCGGCGTTTTCGAGCCCTGGGATCATGGAAAAGACTCGCTTTTGCTCCCCGAACAAGAGGTTGGTCTGAAAGCCCACCAGGTTATAGAGGCTCCCCGCCGCGTTCTCCCGTCTGAGCTGCACCACCGCCCAGGGGCGGTGTCCCGTCCTCGGGTCCCGCAGCCCCACCGGTTTGAGAGGGCCGAAGCGCAGGGTGTCGGGCCCCCGCTTTGCTAACACCTCCACCGGCATGCACCCCTCGTAGACCTTGAGCCCTTCCTTTTCGAAGGCTTTGAGCTGCACCGACTGGGCGTGGACGAGAGCCTCGTAAAAGGCCACGTATTCCTCCTTGGAAAAGGGACAGTTGATATAATCGTCGTCCCCCCGTCCATACCGGGCGGCAAAGAAACAGCGCTCTTTGTCGAGGCTTTCGGCTGTGACGATGGGGGCCGCCGCGTCGAAAAAGCTCAGGTACTCCTCCCCCAGTTTTTTCCGGATGGCGTCGGAGAGGGCGTCGGAGGTCAAGGGCCCGGTGGCCACGATGACCGGTCCTTCGGGGATAGCGGTCAGTTCTTCCTCCACAACTTCAATATGGCCCTCCCGCCGGATTTTATCCGTCACCAGGTCCGAAAATGCCTCCCGGTCCACCGCCAGCGCCCCGCCCGCCGCCACCGCGCACGCCTTGGCGCAGGGCACGAGCAGGGAACCGAGACGGCTCATTTCCTCTTTGAGGAGCCCCGCGGCCGATTCCAGCCGCATGGCTTTGAGTGAATTGGAGCAGATGAGCTCCGCCATGCCGGGATAGTGGTGGGCGGGGGTGTACTTTTTGGGCTTCATCTCATAGAGGGTGACTTCGATTCCAAAGCGGGCGAGCTGCCAGGCGGCTTCACACCCGGCGAGCCCCGCGCCGATGACTGTCACCCGCATCAGTCCTTGAGCCCCCGCTCATAGTCGCAGTTTTCGTTGCCGCAGTAGATTTTTCCGTTTTTGCCCCGCTTTTTAAACAAGGATGCGTCGCATTTGGGGCACTTCTCCGCCAGCGGTTCGTCCCAAGTCATAAAGGAACACTTGGGGTTATTTTCACAGCCGAAGTAAGACTTGCCGTTTTTCGATTTCTTGGCCAGCACCTTGCCCTTACAAATCGGGCAGACGCCCGGGGTTTCCTGGACGATTTTCTTGGTGTTGCGGCATTCGGGGAAGCCGGGGCAGGCCAGGAACTTGCCGTACCGGCCGTTTTTGATCACCATCTTGCGTCCGCACAGCTCGCAGACCACGTCGGTCTCCTCGTCGGGGACCTTAATCTTGGTGCCGTCCAGGGTCTTTTCCGCAGCCTCTAAGGTCTTGGCGAAGTCCTTATAGAAGTGGTCCAGGGTCTTGACCCAGTTGGCCTTGCCCAATTCCACCCGGTCCAAGTCCTTCTCCATCTTGGCGGTGAAGGCCACGTCCACAATGTTGGCAAAGTTTTCGCTGAGGACCTTGGTGGTGATCTCCCCCAGGGCGGTGGGTTTCAGCTGCTTTGCTTCCCGCTCGATATACCCGCGGGTGAGGATGGTAGAGATGGTGGGCGCGTAGGTGCTCGGCCGCCCGATCTCGTTTTCCTCCAGCGCCTTGATGATGGACGCCTCGGTGTAGCGTGGCGGCGGCTGGGTGAAGTGCTGGGAGCCGTCGAGGGATTTGACCTTGAGCGGGTCGCCCACGGTCAGCGGCGGCAGGACACCGCTCTCCTCGCTGTCCTCGCTACCGTCCTTGCTCTCCTCATAGAGCACCGTGAAGCCGTCGAACTTCACCGAATAACCGGATGACTTAAAGGTGTAGTTATTGGCGCTGATGTCCGCCGAAACGGTGTCCAAGAGGGCGTTTGCCATCTGGCTGGCGATGAAGCGCTCCCAGATGAGCTTATAGAGTTTAAATTGGTCGGAAGTCAGGCTCCCCTTGACCCGGTCCGGCGTCAGGGCGGGCATAGAGGGCCGAATGGCCTCATGGGCGTCCTGGGCGCTACTTTTGGTCTTGAAGACCCGGCGGGTCTGGGGCAGGTACTGCTTGCCGTATTTTTCCACGATAAAGGCCTCGGACTCGGCTCTGGCCTCGTCGGAGATGCGCAGGGAGTCGGTTCTCATGTAGGTGATGAGACCCGTCGGGCCCATCCCCTCCACATCCACGCCTTCGTAGAGCTCCTGGGCCGCCTTCATGGTCCGTCTGGCCTGGAAGCCCAGCCTCCGGGAAGCCTCCTGCTGGAGGGTGGAGGTGATAAAGGGAGGCGCCGGGGTCTTTTTCCGCACGCCCTTTTTGACGTTGGCCACGATAAACGGGGCGTCTTTGAGATCAGCCAGGATGGCGTTTGCCTGCTCCTCGTTTTTGATCTCCACCTTTTCCCCGTCTTTGGAGTGAAGCTTGGACGCGAAGACCTTCCGGGAGCCCTTGGCGGTGAGCTTGGCGTCGATGCTCCAATACTCCTCCGCCTTAAACGCGCGGATTTCCTCCTCCCGGTCCACGATCATCCGCACCGCCACCGACTGGACGCGCCCGCCGGACAGGCCGCTCTTGATCTTCTTCCAGAGGAAGGGGGAGATCTTGTAGCCCACAATCCGGTCGAGAATCCGGCGGGCCTGCTGGGCGTCCACCAAGTCCTGGTCGATCTTGCGCGGATGGTCCATCCCCGACTGGACGCCGGATTTGGTGATCTCGTTGAAGGTCACCCGGTTCTGGTCGTCGGTGGGGATTTTTAACAGATGAGCCAGATGCCAGGAGATGGCCTCTCCCTCGCGGTCGGGGTCGGTGGCCAGATAGATCTGGTCGCTCTTTTTGGCTTTGGCTTTTAAGTTGCGGATGATTTCCTCTTTGCCCTTGATGGCGATGTAATGGGGTTCAAAATTGTTGTCCACATCCACGCCGAGGCGGCTTTTGGGCAAGTCCCGAATATGTCCCATGGACGCGATGACATCGAAATCCTTGCCCAAATACTTTTGTATGGTCTTCGCCTTGGCCGGCGACTCCACAATCACTAAATTCGACATGAATACCTCCAGATTGCTAAACTTTAAAAGAGGGGCGCTAGATCGCGCCTCTATGGTCAATGGGCCCCCTTATGGGGTTTCCCCTTTCTTTCCATAGCGTCTTCCCGAATAGGTGCGGATAGCGCCGACAATTTCGAGCTCGGTCAGCGCGCAGAGCACTTCGGATATTCTCATTTCCAGCGCCCCGGCGATCTCATCCATGTGCATGGGCGCTTCCCCCAGCAGACGAAAGACCTCCAGCGCCGGCTGCGACACCTTGGGTTCCGGTGGCGCCGTCAAAGCTACCGGCGCAGGCGGCGCCTGCTTGTCCTGGGGTAGCCCGGCTTTCCCCGTCAAGTCCTCCGTAGGCCGGGGCGGCGCCGTCCCGGATTCCCCGTTGGGCAGATTTGCCGGTGTCTCCGCTTCCTCCGCGGGTGGGAGAGGCCGTCCGGCCCTTCGCTCTTTGTTTTTGAGCCGCTCCCGGCGCAGCACATCCTCATAGGGGAAGCGGTAGGTGTCCACCACGTCGGACGGCTCGGTGGCTGGGGTACAGCCATCCCGGAGCATCCTGAGATTACCCGCCACGGTGGGGTCGTAGAGATTCCCCGGCACCACGAATAAATCCTTGCCCTGCTCGAGGGCATAGTCGGCCGTGATGAGCGAACCGCTGTGGCCCGGGGCCTGAATCACCAGCGCACCCAGGCCGAGGCCCGCCAAAATCCGGTTGCGGACGGGGAAATGTCCCTTCCTCACCCCGGTGCCCGGCGGGTATTCACTGATGAGACAGCCGTATTTGGCCACCAGATGGCGCATCTTCTCGTTTTCTACCGGGTAGTTGACATCGATGCCGCAACCAGTGACGCCGATGACATAGCCGCCCTGTTTGAGCGCCGCCTTCATGGCCGTGATATCCACGCCCACCGCCATACCGCTGACCACGCCGATGCCCGCTTGGGCCAGGGCCGTGCCGAACTCGACGGCGGCTTTTCTGCCGTACTCTGTCATCTTTCTCGTACCCACCACCGTGATGATGGGAATTTCGTCCAGCCCCGCCAGGGCTCCACGGTAATAGAGTACGGCGGGAGGCGCGTAAATATACCGCAGCCGATCCGGATAATCGGGATGGTCACAGCCAATAGCCGTGCACCCCGCCTTTTGACAGCGCTCAAGGATGGGGTCGGAAACGGAAAGAGGCGTTTTGGCGCATTTTGAGAGCTGGGCATGGGTGAGCGTAGGCAGACCAGCGAGTCCCACCTCCGGGTCACACGCGTGCACCGCCTCGTAAAAGGCTTTCGGGTCGCCGTAGGCCTCCAAAATATCGGAAATAAGACCGCTGCCCTGGGAAAGGCAGCTTTGCAGCCATATCCAATAGGAAACAGGAACCATGTTCTTCCCTCCCCGCGCCGTCACACAAGCGCAATTTTATCGGGTCATCTCCCACAGCGCCACCGCGGCGGCCACCGCGGCGTTGAGGGACTCGGCGCGCCCCTTCATGGGGATGCGCACGGTTTGGTCGCACGCCGCCAGCAGATCGGGCGGCAGGCCGCTGCCCTCGTTGCCGATGAGGGTCATGGCCCCGCGGGAAAAATCAAGGCCGGTGATGGGGACGCTTCGGTCGGTAAGCGCCGCGCCGTAAACCGCCACCCCCGCTTCCCTCATCCGCGCAATCACGCTAAAAAGATCGCCGGTCACCGCGATGGGCAGGCGAAAGGCGCTGCCCATGGTGGAGCGCAGCACCTTGGGGCTGTAAATATCGGGGCAGTCTCCTGTGAGGATGAGCCCGTCGACGCCGAAGGCCTCGGCGGTGCGCACAATGGTGCCGATATTGCCCGGGTCCTGGAGGGAGCACAGCGCCAGGTACTTCCCGTCACTGTTTATTGTAGCAAGGGTTTTTTCATTGTCAAGCAGGGCGCACAAACAAAATACGCCCTGGGGCGAGGGGGTGTCGGAGATTTTTCTGGCCGCCGCCGGGGAAATTTCCGCCGCACCCTTGCTTTGGCTTATGAGGAAATTGATGTCTTCCGGGTACTTTTCCGCGGCCTCCCGTGTAAAAAAGGCCTGTTCGATCACGACGCCCGAAAGGGCCGCTTCCCGGCACAGCCGGACGCCCTCCGCCACAAAAAGCCCCTGTTCCCGGCGAGCGCTTTTCTTCTGCATCAGCCGGCACAGGCGCTTGATTACAGGGTTGTCCCTGCTTTCGAGCACTTGCATGAGCCCAACCTCCCTTTGCGGCCGGATATGAAAAAATATGCCCGGGTCATCCGACGCGGGCATATTTCTAAACTCTTAGAGAGCCGCTTTTGCTTTTTCAACCAGCGCGGTAAACGCGGCCGGATCGCTGATGGCGATTTCGGAGAGCATTTTGCGGTTGAGGTTAATCTCCGCCTTTTTCAGTCCGTTCATGAAGGTGGAGTAGTTGACGCCGTTGAGGCGGCAGGCCGCGGAAATGCGGGTGATCCACAGGCTTCTGAAGTTGCGTTTTTTCTGTTTGCGGCCGATGTAGGCATAGTTGCCGGATTTCATGACCGCTTGTTTGGCGGTTTTAAAGAGTTTGCTCTTGGCTCCATAGTAGCCCTTGGCAAGTTTGAGTACTTTTTTTCTTCTCTTGCGGGTCATCATTGCACCTTTAATACGTGCCATAGTTTCGTTACCTCCAATAGTAAAGCGCAGGATGCCGGTTTCGACAATCCGCTTTTGTTTTTAATTCCCAGTATTTTTGGTGTTCGGTCCTTATTTATAAGGAACCAGCAGCTTGATCTGCTTCATATTGGTCTTGTCGGCATAGGTAGCTTTCCGCAGACCTCTTTTGCGTTTGGTGGATTTCTTGTTGAGAATGTGGGATTTAAAAGCATGGGCGCGTTTCACTTTACCGTTTTTGGTCAGTTTGAAGCGTTTTTTCGCACCGGTATGTGTTTTAATCTTAGGCATTTTATAGTTCCTCCTAAAAAATCACTTTGTGGGCTTGGACGAAACAAACATTGTCATGCTGCGTCCCTCTATTTTCGGCATTTTTTCAACGTTTCCGTACTCGCTACAAGCATCTGCAAAGCGCTGCATGATCCCTGTGCCCAGATGGGCGTGGGCCATCTCGCGTCCGCGGAACCGGATCGAAACTTTGACCTTGTTGCCGGCTTGCAGGAATTTAATCGCATGATTCACTTTTGTGTTAAAATCGTTGGTATCGATGTTCAAGGAAAGGCGCACCTCTTTGATGTCGATGACCTTTTGATTTTTCTTCGCTTCCTTATCACGCTTGGACTGTTCAAAACGGAATTTCCCATAGTCCATGATGCGGCAAACAGGCGGTTTCGCCTGGGGAGCAATTTTGACAAGGTCCAGGTTTTTTTCCATAGCGATGCGCTGCGCCTCTCTGCCGGGAAGGATTCCCAGCTGGCTGCCGTCAGCGTCGACCACTCTTACCTCTTTGTCTCTGATCTCCTCATTGATCTGCAGTTCCTTGTTGCTAATTGTAAAGCACCTCCAAAGCCCAAAATAAATACAAAGCGTGGACGGCAAACCATCCACGCTCAATACACATCTTTCCAGACGGCCTAAATTGCCCGCCTGCTGTCGTATTGACCTGATGCACACTTCCTCCCGCATGGAAGAAGGCGAAAAGGTGAGAACGGTTTACTAGTTCTTCTTTGTTGTCTTATCTATCTTATCAAATCACAGGGCCCATGTCAACACGTTTCCCCCTGTTTTTTGCGTGAAATCACGCTTTTTTGCCGGGTTTACCGGCTCGATAACGGTATTTCCCGGTTCAGGTGGAAGGAATAGATCACCTTTTCCTTCACCTTACATCCCAGCCGCTGCCGGGCGATCTGCTCGTAGAGGGAGAGCTGGCCTTCATAGCGCTCGCAGAGCTCCTCCGGGGCCTGCACCCGGTCGGTCTTGTAGTCGACGATGACGACCTCGTCCCCCTCGTAAAACAGGCAGTCCATGACGCCCTGGATGGCGATGGGCTCCTCGTCCTCTTCACCCCCAGCCACCTGGGCGGACACCTCCCCGAGAAAGCGGTATTCCCGCATGAGCCGCGGAGACGCGAGCATTCGCTTCCCGATGCCGCTTGCAAAAAAGCGCCGGACCTTCTCCGGGTCCACCCATTTTGCCTCCTGCTCGGAAATAAACTGCAGCCGAGTCAGCCGCTCGATCTCCTCTTCCGGAGCCTGGGAAGCCCTCAAAAAGTCGGCAAACTGCATGAACTTGTGGATGGCGTTGCCCCGCTGGGCCGGGGAGAGCTCGTCGTGGCGCAGGAAGGAGGGCCGGCGCAAAAACCGGTGGCCCGGGCCCTCCCGCACCACCTGGGACACCGAGAGCTTGGAGGGGATGACGGAAGCCCGCTCGTAGGGGTAGACAAAGTCCACCCGGCTGATGAGGGCCGCGGTGAGGGCCGGGTCGGCGCACGCCTTTCGCTCCACCGGCGCGGGAGGCTTTTCCTCCCCCGGTGCGGCGGCCTCGATCTCCACCCGCCACCGGCTCTCGCTGCCGTCGATGACGGCGCTCATTCCCGAGGGCAGCCCCGCCAGCAGCCGCAGCTTTCCGGCGTCGGGGTGACGCAGGGCCGCCAGCAAGACCCACTCGGCATAGGAGGCCGCCCCCATGACGGCGTGGGCGGGCAGGGCCGCGCCCTCCTCGATAGCCGCCCCCAGACGGCGCAGGGTCCGCTCGGGTTCGGAAAGCCCCGCCGTCAGGACGAGGCGCTCTTTGGCTCTGGTCAGCGCCACATAGAGCACCCGCATCTCCTCCGAGAGCTGGGCGCGGGAAGTCTCCAGCTTAAGCGCCTCGTGGGGGACGGTGGTAAACTGCTTGAGGGTGGAAAGGTCCCGCCGCACACAGGAAAAGCCCAGTTGGGAATGGGTGAGGGCGGAGCTTCGCAGGTCGGATTTATTGAACTGCCGGGCGGTGTCGCACAAAAAGACCACCGGAAATTCCAGCCCCTTGGACTTGTGGATGCTCATTATCCGCACCGTCTCCCCGCCGTCCCCCGAGCTCTGGGCCCCGGGCAGATCGCTCCCCTCTTCGATGAGCCGGTCCATCAGCCGCAAAAAGGCACCCAGTCCCTGGTAACCCCCTGCCTCGTACTGGCGACAGTAACTGATAAAAAGATGGAGGTTGTCCCGGCGCTTGCGTGGGCTGGGATAGGCCATTACCTTGGAGATGAGCCCCGTCCGGTCATAGATCTTTTGGACCAGGCGGTAAAGGGGAGTCGACACGCCGAAGGAGCGCAGCTCCTCAATGAGCGCCACCGCCTCCCGGCAGCTATTGTCCCCCGCCTCCACCCCGGCCCGCAGGGCCATATAATAGGAGGCGTTTTTCTCATAGCAGCGGATACGGGCCAGGTCCCCGGCGGTCATCATGAAGGCCGGGGACAATAGCGCCCCCGCCAGCGCCACGTCGTTGTGGGGGTTGTCGATGACCCGCAGCACCGACAGGATGCAGGCGATCTCCTTGGAGGCAAAAAAGCCGCCGCCCGTGTCGCACCCGGCCCCCACCCCGGCCCGGAGGAGGGCGTCCCGGTAGATTTCCGCCCGCTCCTTGGGGGAGCGCAGCAGGATGCAGAAATCGGAGGGCTTGCAGGGCCGGGGGACGCCCTTTTCTTCGACGAGCACCCCGTCCCGAATCATGGCGGCGATGCGCCCGGCCACTTGCTCGGCCTCGGTGAGCAGCCGCTCCTCCCCATTTATACAGGCGGAGAGGTCGAAGACATGCAGTTCCACCTGGGCTTCGTCGGGCAGGACGAAGGAGGCCCCGGGGGTCAGGGCGTCCTCCCCGCCGTAGTCAAGCTCCCCCACCCGCTCGCTCATGAGCTGGGTAAAGAGGAAGTTGACCCCGTCGGTGACGCCCTTGCGGCTGCGGAAGTTGTGCTGCAAGATGATTTTGGCCGGGCGCTCCCCCTGGGAGATGTCGGCGTATTGGTTCTTGCGCCGCAAAAAGAGCTCCGGCATGGCCTGGCGGAAGCGGTAGATGCTCTGCTTGACGTCCCCCACCATAAAGAGGTTTGTCTCCTCCCGGGAGAGGTAGCGGAAGATCATGTCCTGGATGCCGCTGGTGTCCTGGTATTCGTCCACCAGGATTTCGTCGAAGGCTTCCGAAAGCTCTTTGGCCGTATCGGTCCTTTGAAAGCCGTCGGGAGTCCGCTCCGTCAGCAGGCGCAGGGTCATCTGCTCGATGTCGGAAAAGTCGATGAGGTTTCTTTGGAGCTTGCGCTCAGAAAAACGCCTGCCAAAGTCTTTGACGAGGGCAAACAAAAGCCGCACATGGGGCGCAAGCTCCCTTAAGTCCTCCTGAAACTCCTTTTCGCTGGCGCAAAACTGCTTTTGCAGCAGGGTGGAAATGTCCTCCTTGACCGACTTGCGCACCCCTTGGACCCAGTCCTTGCAGGCGGCGTCCTCAAAGCCGCGGAGTTGTCCCAGCTTCTGGAACTTCACATTGGAAAGGGCGGCGATGATCTCGTCCCAGGCGGCCGTTTCCATCGTCTTTTCCAGTTCTTCCAGCTGTGCCGCGTCGCTTAAAAAGGCCGGGAGATAGGCCTTTTCCATGGCTTCGATCCCCGCCATCCTCTCGATGGCCCGGCGGGTGAGCCGTCCGCACCGCTCCACCGTCTCCTTGGCGTGGGAGAGGATAATTTTACCCCACACGCTGTCCGACGCCGCCGGGGCGTCCTCGTAGTAGCGGAGCTTTTCATCCAGCCAGTCCTCATAAAAGGGATGGGAAATGACGAAGTTGTAAAGCCGGCCCACAATCTCCTGGAGGCGGCTGTCGTTTTTGGTGGAGGAAAAGAGTTCCACCAAGTCGTAAAACGGCTGGCCCTCTTCCTCGTAGTACCGTTCCATCACATCGGAGAGGGCGTCGGCCCGCAGGGCCGTCAGCTCGTACTCGTCGGCGATGCGAAAATCGGCGGGCAGGTCGAGGCGCATGAAGTTCTGGCGGATGAGCTCCAGACAGAAGGCGTGGACCGTGCTGATGTGGGCCCCAGACAGGAGCGTCTGCTGGCGCAAAAGGAGGGGATTGGTCCCGTCGAGAGCCAGCAGCTCGCTGATTCTCGCGCCGATGCGGGCGCGCATCTCGGCCGCCGCGGCGTTCGAAAAAGTGACCACCAGTAGCCGGTCCACATCTACCGGGTGTTCCGAATCGGTGATTTTTTCGATAATGCGCTGGACTAAGACCGCCGTCTTCCCGCTGCCTGCGGCGGCGGAAACGAGGAGGGGTCCGCCCCCGGCTGTGATGGCCAGGTGCTGCATGGGCGTCCAATTGACTGCCACGAGTTACTCCCCCTCCCCATAGCGCTCGTCGAGAGCGCTGTAAAACTGATCTTTGTCCACGGCGGCGAGGCTGCGTCTGCCGTCCTCTCGCTCGTGCTTGCAAACCGCCTGATAGTCGCAGAATGCGCAGGCGTTTAGCCCGTTGTCCTCGGTGGGGCTCGCCTGAATCTTGCCGCCCCGCAGGGCGTCGGCCATGGCGGTGATCTGGTCGTCCACATACCGGCTGAGCTTGCCAAAGCGAGCCAAGCTCGCCAGAGAGGACGCCTTGTCAAAGGAGCCGTCCTTCTTTTTCTTGGCCGGGATGAACACCCCGCGGACGTCCTCCTCCATGGCCTCGACCACCGCTTCATCCTCTAAAATGAGCCCGTTCATCTTCATGGTCTTCTGGTGCTCGGCCTCCATCTCCTCGTCCGAGACGTGGCGGTCGGCGGCGATGATCTCGCTTTTGGCGGGCAGGTAGAGGACCCCGGCGGGATAGCAGTCTTTATATTTCCCCGCCCCGTTTTCCCAGAGGGAGAAGAGGTAGATGAGCATCTGCATGTTGAGGCCATGGGCCACGTCGGACAGGGAAAACTGCTTGACCCCCGACTTATAGTCCACCACCCGCACATACTTTCTCCCCCGGATGTCCGCGATGTCCACCCGGTCCACCACCCCTTCCACCAGCACCCGCTCGCCGGTCTTGGAGACGAGCTCGACGGGCTTGTTCTCGCTGTGCTCGCTGATGGGCAGCTCAAAATCCGCCGGTTCAAACGCGCTCTGGGCAAACTCCCGGGAAAGCTGCCTGAGCAGGCGCACCAGGGTGTCGGAGAGGCGCAGGAAGAGGTACTGCATCCGCTTGGGGATTTCCTCCCCGAACACGGTGTGCAGATATTCTCGCAAAAGCCCCTCCGACTCCTCCCTGAGCTGCGCGCGGCTTAAGTTTTTGAGTCCCCTGGCCCCGTGGGCCGACACCATCTGTTCGAGGACGTAGTGGATGAGCGTCCCCGACTGGACCGGGGAAAATTCCGCCCGCTTTTTGGGCTCCAGGCGGAGCATGTCCCTACAAAAGTACTGGAAGGGACAGCGGTAAAACCGCTCGAGCCGCGACGGGCTCAGCCGCAGGCGATGTCCCAGCAGCTTTCGGGCGGTCTCCTCATCCTCCAACAGATAGGGCCGGTTTTCGGCGATGGCAAAGAGGTTCTGGACCTGGAGCGGCTCCCTTCGCTCCACCACCTGGGCCAAAGAGGCGGTCAGGGCCGTGTCCTCTCTCAGGTGTTCGGCCAGGGTGTCCATGGCCGACGCCTCGTTTTCCACCAGCATCTCGGGGGAAAGGGTGCCCACCTCCACCGGGCGCAGCCCCTCCACCATGGCGCAGAGCTGGCTGACAAAGGGCGCCGGGAAAAGGGGCTTGCCGTCGGTGTCCTGGGTGGGATAGGTGACCATCAGCTTGTGGGAGGGAGACGTCACCGCCGTATAAATATAAGTAAACTCTTTATAAAACCGGTCCTCCAAGGTCTCGAAGACCTGCTCGCCCAGACGGTTGATTTTAAGGCGCTCGGACTGGGAAATAAGGCTCTGGGGCGGGACGGACAGCGGAAAGCTCCCCTCGTTGGCGCCGAGAATCACCGTCACCTTGGGCCCGCTTGGCCGTATGCGGTCGGCGGCCCCCACCGTCACCTGGTCGAGGGTCTGGGGGATATGCCCCAGGTCGCTGTCGGCTACCGCCAGGCTGAGCAACTCCCCGAGGCGTTTGAGCCCCAGCGTCCGCCGGCCCAGCACCGCTGAAAACTGCTCGAGCAGCCCCATGAGCAGGTCCCAACAGGCGTAGAGCTCGTCGGCCCGGGCCTTTTCCCCCGCCCGCTCATATTGGGCGGAAAGATTCTCGATTCTGCCGGGCACGCCCGTCTGCTCCAGATAATCGAAGATGGCCCGGGCAAAGCGCTCGCCGTCGAGGCTTCCCCGCACCTGGTCTTTGAAGGCGGCGAGGGGTTCCATCACCGCCTGCCGCCATGCTTCCAGCTCTTCCAGGCGCGCCTTGTCTTCCTCCTCCATCCGGGTTTTCATCCCGGCGGGGTTTTGCTGGAAGGGCCGGGTCCAACCCGCCCGGTCGACGCCCCACAGCCCGCAGTAGCCCTCTAGCAGATAGATGGCGTCGGGATCGAGGTCCAAAAGGCCCGTCTTTAAGTGGCGCAGGATGTCCTCGGTAGAAAAATTGCTCCGTGCGACGTCCACTAAGGAGGTGACCAGGGTCATGAGGGGCATGTGCTGGACCTCAATCCTCTCGTCCATAAAGCAGGGGATGCCGTACCGCGCGAAGACGTCCTCCAAGGCGGTTTGGTAGTCCTCCACGCTCCGGGCGATGACCACCATGTCCCGGTAGCGCAGCCCCTCCTCCCGGACCATCCGGCGGATGGAGGCTGCCACAAAGCGCACCTCCTCGTACCGGCTCCCGGCCTGGGCCACCAAAACCGAGCCGTCGTTGATTTTTGTCTTCCCACATGCGGCGTAGGGAATCTGTCCGGCCACATGGGAGAGGGTCGCCGCCTGGAAGCGGTATGGCTCGGTGAGAAGGACGGGCGGGGCGGCGGCCGCTCCGTTTTCCCGGGCGATGCGCAGAAGCTTCCGCGCGGTATCCCGGCCCACGTCAAAGGCCCGGGCCTGGGACGCCCCCAGCCCGTCGCAGCACAGGGAGACGTAGACCTCCTCCGCCTCTTGCAGCGCGCAGGCAATGAGGAGGAGCTCCGCCTTGGGGAAGGAGAAAAAGCCGTCGAGCATGACGACGGCACCGGCAAAAAAGCCGGTGTCCCGCACCAGCGCCAGGGCCCGCATCAGATCGTCCCGGGCGTCGTGGCGCCCCTTTTGAAGCATGGCCTCATAAGTGCTGTAAATGAGGGAAAGGTCCCCCAGCTTTTCCCCGATGGGACCGTCGGAAAGTTCCTCCGAAAGGGATGCCACCGTCTCGGGGGAAAGGGCGGAGTTTTTAAATTCGTCGAGCATGGCGAGGGCCTTGGAGGCAAACGGGACGCTTTTGGCGTGCCGGTCATAGACCGAAAGAGTCTCCCCCACCTCGTCGAGGACCATGCTCATGAGCATGGTCCGTCCGCTGTCGCTGAGGGTATCCCCCGAAAGCCCGCCAAACTCCCGGAAGATGAGGTTAGATAGCCGGGAGAAGCTGACGGCCTCCACCTTTTCCCCGCCGCCGGACAAAAAGGCGCTCACCGCCTTTTCCGTCTCGAAGGAATACTGCTCGGGGACGATCAGAAAGACCCGTTTTCCCCCGCGGGAAAATTCTTCGGCCTTGTGGAGCAGGAAGCTGGTCTTGCCCGTACCCGACGGGCCCATAATGAGATACAGCACAAGTGGCGCCTCCTTTCTATCGTAATCTTTTTTCATTTTATCATATCCGTCCCCCAAAGGAAAGCGGACGCCCCAACCAAAAATTCCCTCTGCCCTTTCGAGCAGAGGGGATTTTATCAGAGAGATGATGCGCTCCTTATGCTTCCATACCCGCTTTGATGGCCCGCATGTTGGGCTCGAGCAGGTGCTGTTTTCTCGGGGGCACGCATTTGGCCAGAGCCTTTTCCACCGCTTCCATCGAGGCAAAGCCGGTCTCTTTGAGGAGCTTGCCTAAAAGGATGATGTTGGCAAGGCCCTGCAGCTGCAGGTCGTTTGCCATCTGGGTGGCCGGGACATAAAAGGCTTTGATGTCGTCCCGGTCAGTCTTTTTGTCCACCAGGGTGCTGTCGACGACAGCAACGCCGCCGGGGACCACCGCGCCGATGAACTTGTCGTAGGACTGGATGTTCATGGCGATGAGCGCGTCGGGGGTGAGCACCAGCGGGGAGCCGATGGGCTCATCCGAGATGCACACGCTGCAGTTGGCCGTACCGCCGCGCATTTCCGGGCCGTAAGAGGGCAGCCAGGAAACTTCCTTTTCTTCCATCAGACCGCTGTAAGCGCAGACCTTGCCCGTGAACAGAATGCCCTGTCCGCCGAAGCCTGCAAAAACCATGTTGATTCCTGCCATTATTTTTTTACCCCCTCTTCCACGTCTTTGTAGACGCCCAGCGGATAGTAGGGCATCATGTTATCACGCAGCCACTGCAGGGCCTCCACCGGGGTCAGACCCCAGTTGGTCGGGCAGGTGGAAAGCACCTCGACAATGGAAAAGCCCTTGCCGTCCAGCTGATTCTGGAACGCTTTTTTGATGGCTTTCTTCGCCTCGTTGATGTGGGGGACGGTGTCCACCGCCACCCGCTGCGCCAGCGCCACGCCGGAGAGGGTGGAGAGCATCTCGCACACTCTCACCGGATAACCGGCGGTGTTGGTGTCGCGGCCATAGGGGGTCGTCTGGGTGACCTGGCCGGGCAGGGTGGTGGGCGCCATCTGGCCGCCGGTCATGCCGTAAATGGCGTTATTGACGAAGATGACGGTGATGTTCTCGCCTCTGGTGGCGGAGTGGACCGTCTCGGCGGTGCCGATGGCGGCCAGGTCGCCGTCGCCCTGGTAGGTGAAGACCACGTTGTCGGGCAGCGCACGCTTGACGCCGGTGGCCACCGCGGGCGCACGGCCGTGGGCCGCCTCAATCATATCACAGTTAAAATAATCGTATGCCATGACCGAGCAGCCCACCGGGCAGACGCCGACGGTCTTGCCTTCGATTCCCAGTTCATCCATGACCTCAGCCACCAGCCGGTGGATGATGCCGTGGGTACAACCCGGGCAATAATGGAAGGTGATATCTGCAAGTGCATGGGGCTTTTCAAAAACGACTGCCATTATTTTACACCCCCTGAAATTTCTTCGATTTGTCCCAGAACCTCGGCCGGGGACGGGATGATGCCGCCGGTACGGCCATAGAAGTAGACCGGACGGGCGCCATTCACTGCCAAGCGGACGTCGTCCACCATCTGGCCCATGCTCATCTCCACGGTGAGGAACGCCTTAGCGGTCTTGCAGGCGGCCTGGATGTTCTTCTCCGGGAAGGGCCACAGGGTGATGGGACGGATGAGGCCGGCCTTGATGCCCTTTTCGCGGGCGGAGTTGACCGCACTTCTGGAGATACGGGAGGAAGCGCCATAGGCCACCAACACGATATCCGCATCTTCCGTCAGGTATTCCTCTGCCAGGACCTCGTTTTGTTTGACAAGATCATATCTGGCAAAGCGCTCTTTGACCTTATCCTCCAGCTGCTGCGGCTGCAGGAAGAGGGAGTTGACGATATTGTGTTTACGCTCGCCCTTGTGGCCGTTGGTGGCCCAGGGCTTTTCCACCTTGTGGACTTCCCGCTCGGGAAATTCCACCGGCTCCATCATCTGGCCCAGCATGCCGTCGGCCAGAATCATGGACGGCATCCGGTATTCGTCGGCCTTGTCGAAGGCGCGGAAGACGATGTCCACCATCTCCTGGACGGTGGAGGGGGCGAAGACGATGGCGTGAAGGTCGCCGTGGCCCGGCGCTCTGGTGGCCTGCCAATAGTCGGCCTGGGAGGGCTGGATGCCGCCGAGGCCCGGGCCGCCGCGCTGTACGTTGACGATGACGCAGGGCAGGTCGGAGCCCGCTATGTAGGAAATGCCTTCACATTTGAGGGAAATGCCCGGGGAGGAGGAGCTGGTCATGGCGCGCACGCCGGCGCTGGCCGCTCCCAGCACCATGTTGATGGCGGCGATTTCGCTCTCCGCCTGGAGGAAGGTGCCGCCCACCTTGGGCATGACCTTCGAAAGATATGCAGACAACTCGGTCTGCGGGGTGATCGGGTAACCGAAGAAATGACGGCAGCCCGCACGCAACGCGGCTTCGCCCAGCGCTTCGTTTCCCTTCATGAGTACTCTCTCTGCCAATGTCGTTCCCTACCTTTCCACTACGATGGCAACGTCCGGACACATGGTCGCACACATCGCGCATCCAATACATTTTTCCAAATCAATGCAAACCGCCGGGTGGTAACCCTTGGCGTTGAGCTTATCCTTGGATAGGATAATAATTTTTTTGGGGCAGGCGGTGGTGCATAGACCACAGCCCTTACACTTGTTTTCATTGACGGTAATCTTCGCCATATTCGCTCACATTCCTCTCTATGAAAGATCTGATAATATATGTAAGCGGCCCCAGACCGCCCTTATATTCTCGTTAAAATTGCGCTAAAAATTTTGCCATGGCGTTTTGACATAGATGTCCACCGGGAAAAGCTCCCGCCCTTTGGCGTCAATTTTTGGAAGTAAATCCCGCCGCACCGCAGTGTACAAAATGGGAAGCCCTGTCTTTTGGGCGATGGCGTCGGCGTAAGCGAAGGAATTTTCCACAATCTCCGGCGTCGTCTCCTCGGAAAGATGGGTGTTGTTGACAAGACCCGTACCCTTTAGCCGGGAAGCCATTTCGATTTCACGAAGCACCTGCACCGTGTCGTCCGCTTCCTGGGTCAGATACCGACTGCGGTTGATGACATAGAGGATTTCGTAGTCCCCGCGGTCCTTGATCTTCTGGGAGTATCGTCCGAGCACCGCGGCGCCCGCGTCGTCCCCGCCGATATCCAGGATAATATGGGTGTCCTTTAGTTCCAGCAGCGCGTCGATCTCCGCCGTTACCGAGGGAATATCCAAATTGGTATTGGCAAAGGGAGGCGTCACCACTCGGATGCCTTTTTGCGTCAGCATATCGGTAAAATCCGCCGACCGGAAGTAGGGATTGACAATGTCCATATCCGCCAGCGCCACCTGATTGCCCTGCTTTTGCAGTTCGAGGGCCAGGTTCACGGCAAAATTGGTCTTGCCGCTGCCGTAATGTCCGACAATGATGTGGAGTTGTTTTTCGTTATTTGACAAACTCTCACCTCAGTTCTTCATTGACCCGGCGTTCTGTGCCGGGTATAATGCATATTATATCACTTTTGGCCCGCTCTCACAACGGACGCTTTACCAGTATACAACAGAAAAATCGAGTAATTTTTCACATTTTTTTGTGGCACTTTAATAAAATAAACTATAAAAGGGCGGCTCCCCAACAAGGAGCCGCCCGCAAAATCAAGGAATTTAGTTGGCATTTTTGAGCTTCAGGCGCAGTTTATCCGAAATCATAGCGATAAATTCGGAGTTGGTGGGCTTGCCTCTGCCGTTGTGGATGGTATAGCCGAAATAAGCGTTGAGGGTATCCACATCGCCCCGGTCCCAAGCCACTTCAATGGCGTGACGGATGGCGCGCTCCACCCGGGAAGAGGTGGTGTCGAATTTCTTAGCTACCGTGGGATACAGCTGTTTGGTCACGGAGTTGATGATATCCGGATTCTGAACCGCCAGCATGATGGACTCACGCAAATAATGGTAGCCTTTGATGTGAGCGGGCACGCCGATCTGATGGATGATTTCGGTGACCATAACTTCCAGGTCCGGCTCCTTGCGCAGCGGCGCGCGGGTAGCAATCGCCGGGGCCTCCAATCCACCGGCAAACCCGATGATTTGGTTGATCCGCTCGGCCATCATCGCCACATCGAAGGGCTTGAGGAAATAGTAGGCCGCGCCCGCCTGCATGATCCGGCGCTCAAAGTCGGCGTTATCAAAGCTGCTCATGATCATGAAAACGGGGCGTTTTCCCAAGGGAAGCTCCGCCGCCGCTCCCATGACGCCAAGAGCGTCGAGCCTTGGCATGAAAAGATCCATCAAGACTACGTCGGGCTCCACTAAGGTAATCTTATCCAACAGCTTTTGTCCATCCTTGGCTGAGGTATGCAGCTCAAATCCATACTTGGCAAATTCTTCACTACAAAGGTCGATGAATTCCTTGCTGTCGTCCGCGATTAAAATTTTCAATTTACTCTGCATTGTCATATCTCCCCTTTTTATTTACCAGTTTTTTCCATGAGCCTAGATTACCATATAATTCCAGATTTTGCAAGGGTTTTTCACAAAATGACTACCAAATATTTCTAATTTTATCTTTATTATAAATTTAAAGTGGGATAAAGTCAATTCTTACGCAGCATTTGATACAGAATTTTCAACATTTTTAGCGCTGGACAGCATGTTTTCAGCAAATATTGCATATCCTTTTGTCGGATCGTTGACAAAGACGTGGGTGACAGCGCCGATGAGCTTGCCGTCCTGGACCAGTGGGCTGCCGCTCATACCCTGGACGATACCGCCGGCTTTTGACAAAAGCTGAGGATCGGTAATTTTAACGATCATATTTTTGGTGGGAGTCCCATCGTTATAGTTGACCTTTTCAATCATGACTTCGTATTCCTGGGCCGTCTGGCCGTCCAGGGTGGTGATCACCTTGGCCTTGCCCTCCTTGATCTCCTGCTTAAACGCCACCGGCATCGCCTTGCCTTGGATGGGCCCCGCGTTTTCAATGGTGCCATAGACGCCCGTCTCCCCGTTGGCGCAAAGGGTGCCCATGTGCTGGCTTTCCACAAAACCGCCCTTCAGTTCGCCCGGCGTTCCTGCTTCTCCCTTTTTGACCCCGGTGATGGTCACGCCCACAATATCGCCGGAGGAAAGGGGCATGAGCTTGCCGGTGTCTACGTCGCAGATGGCGTGGCCAAGGCCGCCGAAGACGCCGGCCGCCGGGTCGTAGAAGGTCATGGTGCCGATGCCCGCGGTGGAATCACGGACCCAGATGCCCGCCTTGTATCCCTTGTCCTCGTCGGAGAGGGCGGGGCTCAAGTCGGTATAGAGGGTCTGGCCGTTGCGCTTGTAAGTGACCGAGACGCTCTCCCCGGCGCTGCCGGAGACGATCTTGCCCACATCCTCGTTGGTATAGACCCGGGCGCCGTTCATCTTGACGATGACGTCCCCGACCTTGATACCCGCGTTTTTGGCGGGGTTCACTGCACTTCCGTCGCACATGACGTCGCTGGCACCGATGACCAGCACCCCGTCGGTAAACATCTTAATACCGAAGGGCGTTCCGCATACCACCACTTCGGACTGATCCACCACATTGACCTGCACCTGTTTGACAGGGATCAGACCAAAAAGGCGCAGCTCCATGCGGTAGCTGGCGTTTTCACTGGCACTGGCCTGGGATGTATTCCCTCTGGCGGCGCCGGTGGAGACCGGCTCCACGCAGTATTTGGAATCTATGTGTAAGGATTGTCCTTTGGATACATAAAATTGATCTGGCAATGCATACTTACTATAAAACGTCATCGCCACAAGGGCCGTGGCCATGACCGCTGATAAAACAAAAATAAATTTTGATAGTTTTTTTATCAACTTTGACACCTCCCGTAAAAGTATTCGTCGATGGAAGACCGACGATATTACTTTGTCCAGATGTCATTTTTATATAGCAGGCAAATTCCCCTTGTTTTAGTTTTAAAAGGTGATATGATTAAAATCATAGCAAATCGTCGTAAATTTGCTAAAATATCGCCCAGCATGACAGCATGGAACCGGGAGGGAAGGACAGATGAAGGTAGCCATAGTCGGGTCCCGCAGCCTCAATACGCTCGGCATTGAGGAGATTTTGCCCTATGTGCCCCAAGGCGCGTCGGAGATTATCAGCGGCGGCGCCAAGGGCGTGGACACCCTCGGTCAAAAGCTGGCGCAGGAGTTGGGTCTCAAGTTCACCTGCTTTGCCCCTGACTACGAGCGCTACGGCAAACGGGCGCCCATTGTGCGCAATGAGCAGATTGTGGACTATGCCGACTATGTGCTGGCCTTTTGGGACGCCAAGTCCCCAGGGACACGCAGCACCATTTTATGTTGCATCAAAAAGCACCGGCTGTTCCGGGTTGTACCTATATAATAGGAAAAAGCGGAAGGAGGAAAATCCTTCCGCTTTTTTATTTTTTTACAATTGTGACCTTACACCGGTGAGACCGGCGGCCCTACCCCTCGTGCGTGCTTTGAGGCGGCGTGACCGCCGCGACTGTCCTGCATCCTCGCCGGTAGGCGTGCGCTCATGCCGCGCGGGCACAAGCGCCGTCGGGGACGGCGGCCCTGCGCTCATGCCGCGCGGGCACATCCTTTTCTCTCAAGAAAAGGATGCAAAAGTGATCGAAGGGGACACCCCTTCGAAAACCCCGCTTGTGCGGCCGCATGGCAACCCATCAGCATGGGCGGCAGCCGCCCACGATCCCCGGCGGGCAATTGTGCTGGTAGTCTCGTACGCCGCGGGGCGTGAGCCCCTTTCGAGCGGCGAGCGAGCCACTGGTACCGATACTCCGCAAACATTTCGCGTGGAGAGAGGCCGTCACTTAACTAGGGCCTAGTGCGCGATCCTTGGGGGGATTATCGAAAGGGGGGTACCCCCTCTTTCGGTGCCCTTTGCATCCTTTCCGGCAAGGGAAAGGATGTGCCTGCGCGGCATGAGCGCAAAGCCCAAGCACCGTTGGCACCATTGTCAAGCCTTGGCAGAAGCCGCGATGACGCCGCCGTAAAGCACGAGCGGCAAACAAGAAAAGAGACGGGAAAATCCCGTCTCTTTTCTTGTTTACAGAAGCAGCGATCCCACCTGAAATACCAGGAGACTCCCCAGGTAGGCGGCGCCCATTTGCAGGGCCACTGTGGCCCCGGCCCATTTGAAAGAGTTCATCTCCCGGCAGATGGAGGCGAAGGCGGAGACGCAAGGCATATAAAGGAGGACAAACACTAAGAAGGAGAGGGCGGACAGGGGCGTAAAGGCGGTGGCGAGGATGCCACCCAGAGCCGCTTTGTCCGCGCAGCCGTAGAGGAGCATGAAGGAGGAAACCACCGTCTCCTTTGCCACCAGGCCGGTAAGGAGGGCCACCGACGCCTGCCAGAATCCGAAACCCAGCGGCGCGAAGACGGGCGCCAGAGTGCTGCCGGCCACGGCGAAGATGCTCTGGGACATGTCGTCCACCATCCGCAGATGAAAGTCGAAGTGCTGCAAGAGCCAGATGAGCACCGTCATGAGAAAGATCAGGGTGCCCGCTCGGATGAGGAAGCCCTTGCATTTGTCCCACATGTGCAGCCCCATGCTCTTGAGGGTGGGTAGCCGGTAGGGAGGCAGTTCCATGACAAAGGTGGAGTTGTCTTCCTTGAGCACCGTTTTTTTGAGCAGGAGGCCGCAGAGGATGGCCACCAGCATGCCGGTCAGGTACATGGCGAAGATGACAAGCCCCGTGTAGCGGGGAAAAAAGATGGAAGCGAAGAGGGCATAGATGGGAAGGCGGGCGCTACAGGACATAAACGGGGTGAGCATGATGGTCATCCTGCGCTCCTTCTCGTTTTCCATGGTCCGCGCCGCCATGACGGCGGGGGTGGTACAGCCAAAACCCATGAGCATGGGGATAAAGCTCTTGCCCGAGAGGCCCAGCTTGCGCAGCAGCCGGTCCATGATAAAGGCGGCCCGGGCCATATAGCCGCTGTCCTCCAATAGAGAAAGGAAGAAAAACAGCAGCATGATCTGAGGCAGGAAGGAGAGCACCGCCCCCACTCCGGCGACCACCGCGTCCAGCAGCAGGCTGTAAGTCCAGGGGGAGGCGCAGGCCGCGTCGAGCAAGGTCCGCACGCCGTTCCCCACGGCCGCCATCAGCGCTTCCACCCCCTCCCCCAGCACCCGGCCCACCGGCCCGAAGGTGAGGGAGAACATGAGGAACATGAGAAACAAAAAAACCGGCAGGGCAAAAATCCGGCTGGTGGCAATCCGGTCGATCTTGTCGGAGAGGGTCATGGCCCCGGGGCGCTGGTTTTTGATCACCGCCTCTCCGCATAGCTCCGTGATGGCCCGGTACCGGGCGTCGGCCACCATGGTTTCCCGGTCCCCGTACCGGCTGGTGGCCTCGTAGTCCTGGACAATCTGTTCCATCTGCCGGCGCGCTTCCTCCGAAAGGGCGAGCCTGTCCTTGATTTCCCCGTCGTCTTCCAGAAGCTTCGGCAGATAAAAGCGATTCCTTCCGCCAAAGTCCACCCCCTGTTGGTTTAGCATCCGTTCCATGCGCCCCATGGCCCTTTCGGTGGCGTCGTCGTACCTGATACGCCGGGCGGGGCCTCGTCCCCTTTGGAGGCAGTCCTCCACCGCCGAGAGTAGCGCGGGGAGATTCTCCCCCCGCCTGGCCGTGATTGGTATCACCGGCACCCCCAGCCCCTGGGAGAGCATCCCGCAGTCGATCTGGTCCCCTTTGGCGCGGACATCGTCCATCATGTTGACCGCGATGACGGTGGGGAGGCCCAGCTCCAACAGCTGGAGGCTCAGGTACAGGTTGCGCTCCAAATTGGTGCCGTCGACGATGTTGAGCAGGAGATCGGGGCCGCCGTCCAGGATATAGTCCCGGGCGATGATCTCCTCCATGGTGTAGGGGGACAGGGAGTAAATGCCCGGCAGATCCATCACCCGAAGGCCGCCCTCCTTCATCCGCCCCTCCTTTTTTTCTACCGTCACCCCGGGCCAGTTTCCCACATACTGCTGGCTCCCGGTCAGGGCGTTAAACAGGGTGGTCTTACCACAGTTGGGGTTGCCCACCAGGGCGATGACCTTGCCGTCCGGCGCTCCCATTACGTTCCCTCCTATTCCATCTCAATTTTGACCGCGTCGTCCCGGCGCAGCGACAGCGCAAAGCCCCGGAGATTGACTTCAATCGGATCCCCCAGCGGCGCCTTTTTTCGTACGAAGATGGCAACCCCCGGCGTGATGCCCATATCCACCAGCCGCCTTTTGAGCGCGCCCTGGCCGGACACCCGCAGCACCACGCCGCTCTGGCCCGGTCTGAGATCTCCCAGCGTCTTGGTCCTCCACATGGCACGTCCCTCCTTTCCTTCATTCATCAATAAATATGAGAAAAAGAAGCCGCTTAGTCCATTGAGGGAGAAAAACCCGCGCAACGGACAGCCGCGGCGGCGTGATCAAACGGCCATGCCGCGGCGTTACAAAACTTGTCGGGCCACCAACTGTCCGCCGGCACTCACCGAGAGGGCTTTCCCAGCGGTGGAGGCCAGCGGCGTTACTCGAATCCTGTACCGCCCCCTCGCTACTGAAAAGGCTATCCTCGCAGTGGAGGGCCAAGGCAACGGCGAATGGCTCTTTTCACGTCTTCACCCAGCCAGTCCCCAGCAAAACAAATACCCGGTCTCCCGCTTTTAAAAGCGGGAGACCGGGTATCGCGCCATCGTACATCTCAAAGGGGCTTCCAACAATATTTTTTCAGATTGACACAGCCGTTATCACGAAAGCCCACGCCTTCCTCTTCAAGCAGCCGCCGCTGCTCTATCCAGTGGGGCGCGGTCCTGCCCTGGCAGTTGACCACCCGATGGCAGGGGAGGTTTCGTTCTTCCGGCGCATGGGAGAGGGCCCGGCCCACCAGCCTGGAGCGGTTGGGCGCGCCCAGCAAAAAGGCCAACTGTCCATAGGTGGCCACCGTTCCCTGGGGAATCTCCTCCACCAAATTATAAACCCGCTCGATGAACGCGATGGTTTCCTTCACCAATACCGCCCCCTTTTTTTCAGGATACCATATTTCCCCTCTTTTGGCCACTTTAGTTAGTTGTACGTATGAATTTGAAATTCCTTTTGCGGATGGAGCTTTTCTTCACACCTTGTCCAATCTGTCTCACATGATTTTGTCTACCTTCACAGAATTTATAAACAACCCATTGCGCACTTGCAACCATTATTGAAAGCTGATATGATAGAAAATGAAAATTGGTATGATTTTGGGTGAAATCGAGGTTATACCACCGCGAGAATGAAGAAGAAAAGGAGTGTAAGAAGCTATGCAAACCAATCGACGCAAAGGAAAGACCAAACTGCTTTCCCTGATCCTTGCCCTGGCCATTGTAATGACCATGGCGCTGCCGGCAGGACTGACCGTCTTCGCCGCTGCCAGTGATCTGGGCGGCTGGACCGGCACGGAAGGGCAGTACAGTTACAATGAGGATACCGGTGTATTAACGCTTAACTCTGGCGCCAACAACACCGTCTATTCGGACACCAAGGCCAGCGTCTTTACGCTGGAAACAGACATGACACTCAAAGACGGAGAGAAAACCGGCGGCATCGCCCTCAAGCGGGCCGATGGAAAATGGGCCGCGCTGCATGTCAATGGCGGCGGACTGCGGCTTTTCAGCGACCATGATATGGGCCTGGCCGAGCAGACGGCCGCTCTCCCCGACGGCGTCCGGGACAAAAGCATTCATCTCAAGCTGACCGTGGACGCGGATAAAAATGTCCGTGTCTTTGTCAATGGCGGCAAAAAGGCGCTCATCGACTACAAATTCGACGCCATGGAAGAGATGAACATCGGCTTTATTGACTGGTACACCAACACTACCTTTGAAAACATCACCTTCTCCACCGAGGTTGCTCCCTATGAGCCGCCCGAAGAGAGCCAGCTCAGCGGCTGGACCGGTGATTATAAGGCAGATACCGACGGCTCCATCATCGTCAACAACAATCAGGGCAACAACTACGTGGTTGCCGACATCCGCTCCAAGGCGTTTGTCTACGAAGCGGACATGACCCTGCCCGCCGGCGGGACCGCGGGACTGCTGTTCGCGGCGGCCACCTCCTCCCCCACCGACCTGGGCCTCAAATGGAACGCCCTGCATATCCGTGGCGGCGGTAGCGACGCGCGTCTGTTCTGCGAGTCCACCTGGAATCAAACCGACGGCCTCAACGAAATCGTTCCACTATCCGGTGTGAGCGGTACCATCAAGCTCAAACTGGAAGTGGACGCTGAGGGTAACTTTAAAGCCTATATCAACGACGTTCTCAAGATTTCCGTCAAACAGGACACCTACGAGGGCGGCTATGTGGGGCTGTGCTCTTATCGTACCGAGGCCAAATTCTCCAACATTAAGTTCACCAGCAACGATCCTAAAGGCTTTATCACCAACCTGACCGGCTGGAAGGAATTTGACAATTGGAGCATGACCGATAGCGGCTACCACGGCGACAACGCGTCGGGCGGCGACCTTTTCTCCATGTCCGACGTCTCCCTCCCCGCCGGCTCCTCCTTTGTCTTCGAAGGGGACATGCACATCGAAAACGCCGACGGCATCGGCGGCTTGGTCTTCGGCGTGGAAAACCCCGACAATCCCAACGAAAAATGGTATTGCATCAATGTGGACAAAAAGTGGGGCAATATCACCAAGCTCTTTAAAAATATGAACAGTGAGCAGAAGTGGGGCGAACAGCGCGTCCTCACCGAAGCGGAAAAAGCCAAGAAAAACTACCATGTGCGGGTGGAGCTACTCGATGACGGTACCATGAATTTCTACATGGACAACGTCTTGGCCGGAACCCACCGGGAACCCGACTTCTCCGGCGGCTATTTCGGCGTCATGACCTGCCTGGGCGACGTGACCTTCAATAACGTCAATTACTACGAGGTCAAGAGTCCCAAGCTCACCGGCTTAGAGCTCATCGGCGCTACCCTTGTCGAGCCCTTTGAAGAGACTCGGGACGCCTACACCGCAGAAGTGGCCACCGATGTCGAATCTGTCAAAGTTAAGGCATCCGCGGCCGACGACTTCCAGCTGTTCATCAATTCCAAGGTGGTACAGAGCGGTAGCGAAGTCAACATAGCTTTGAACGTGGGCTCCAACCCCATCGCCATCGTGGTCAAGGACACCGCAAGCGGCATTTCCAAGACCATCACCGTCAACGTCAAACGTTCTCCTGACATGGAGACCATCTATGACGGCGGCTATCGTCCTCAGTTCCACTTCTCTCCCCAGCTCAACTGGATGAACGACCCCAATGGTCTGATGTATAACGCCGTCACCGGCGAGTACCACATGTTCTATCAGCACAACCCCTACGGCATCGGCTGGGGCAACATGAGCTGGGGCCATGCGGTCTCCAAAGACCTCATTCACTGGACCGAGCTGCCGGTGGCTCTCTTCCCCGACGAGTTCGGTACCAAGTGGTCGGGCTCCGGCGTCATTGACTATCACAACACCACCGGCTTCTTTGACGAGAGCGTCCCCCCCGAGGCCCGGATGGTGGCGGTTCCCATGAACAATGAGAAGGTGGGCTCCGGCGTCATGCTGGCCTACTCCACCGATAACGGCTACACCTGGACCAAATATCAGGGCGGCAAGGCGGTCATCAACAATGTGGGTGACCCGAAAGTCATCTGGTATGAGGACGAGGAGATGCAGCCCCACGGCGGTTGCTGGCTCATGATCACCACCGGCGTAGGCCTTTACACTTCTCCGAATCTCAAAGACTGGACCTATCACAGCAACGTCCAGTTTAAGGACGGCACCGCCCTCTACGGTTGGGAGTGCCCGGACCTCTATCAGCTGCCGGTGGACGGCGACAAAAACAATCTCAAATGGGTTTACAGTGCGGCCGGGTCCTTCTATCTCATCGGCGACATCACCAAGGACGCCGATGGAAAACTGACCTTTAAAGCGGAAACGGACCCCCAGGTCTACGACGGCGACGCCAACCAGTACCGCACTGATTACTTCCCCCAGCAGGGAGACAGTCTTTCCTACGCGACCCAGTCCTATTTTAACGACGCCTCCGGTCGCCGGCTGAACGTCAGCTGGATTCGCGAGAGCACCAATGCCTCCATCGATCCCACCAAGACCTGGAACGGCTCCCAGTCCCTCCCCCACGAGGCATCCCTCCGGACGGTGGATGGGAAGCTCAAGCTGGTCAACTATCCCATCGAGGAAGTCAAATCTCTCCGGGGCGACCTGATCTATTCGGGCACCGATGTGAAAGTCACCCCCGACAGTGAAAACATTCTCGCCGGCAAACAGGGCGTCCTGATGGACATCGAGGGCACCTTCACCCTGGGCAACGGCGTCACTGAGTTTGGCCTCAAGCTCCGGCAGAACGGTGCGGGCCAAGAAACCGTGGTCAAATATGACGAGGTGAACGGCAAATTCATCCTCGATAAGAGCAAATCCGGAAAAGCTTACACCGGCACTCCCTCCATGGAGATGCAGCCCCTTGCCGGCAATCAGGTCAAGTTTAGAATCCTGGCCGACTCCTCCATCATCGAGGCCTTCGGCAACGACGGCGTGGCGCCCATCACCACCGCCTTCTTCCCGGATCTCGACAGCACAGGCCTCACATTCTATACTGTCGGCGGCGATGTCACCATCGATGAAATGAACATCTATGCCATGAACTCCGCCTGGAAAGGGCAGACCCCGCAGCCCACGCCCACTGTGCTGTCCGGTCTGAGTCTCTCCACCGGCACGCTGGACCCGGCGTTTGCAGCCGACACCCTCCAGTATGCCGCGAAGGTTGCAAACACCGTCACTTCTGTCAAAGTTACACCCACTTACACCGGTGACACCGCCGTCACCGTCAATGGCACGGCAGTCGCTTCCGGCGAAGCCTCCGGCGACATCGCGCTCAAAGTGGGCGAAAACACCATCACCGTGGTGGCGGGCGATAAGACCTATCAGATCGTGGTCACCCGCGAAGACGAGGAAAAACCGCAGCCTGGCGATAAGCCGGTGCTGGACGGTCTGGAACTCTCCAAGGGCACACTCAAGCCCGACTTCTCCTCCACCGTCAACAAATACACCGCCACGGTCGCAGGCAGCGTGGACAAAGTCCAGGTCAAGACCTTCTTTGCCGACGGTATCGAAGTTAAGGTCAACGGCGAAGTGGTCCAAAGCGGCATCTATTCCGGCGATATTCCGCTCAAAGTGGGCGAGAACGTCATCGACGTCACCCTCACCCTGGACGGCGAAGAGAACGCCTACCAGATTGTGGTCACCCGTCAGAAATCCGGCTCGACGGCGAAACCCGTCATCCCGGGCGGCGGCTCTGACTGGAAGTGGCCTTCCGGCGACGGCAGCTCTTCCGGCACCTCCGGCAAAGAGAATCCGAAATCGGGCGACGCCTCTTCCCTTCCCATTGCCATGCTGCTTCTGGCAGGGGCCATGGGCACCGTGACCTTCCTCTCCCGCAAGAAAAAATAACCCCTGATGTCAATAAAAGAGGACCGAGCGACGGCTCGGTCCTCTTTCTTTTGTTCGGACCCCGCTTTTGCATGGACCCGTTTCCCTTATCCCTGTAAAAGCCTCTTGCCACAGCACAGCGGCTAGGTCCTTTTTTCTTCTTGGACGGATACCATTTCTATCCGCCCCTCTTCTTTCCGCAGCGCTTTGAGCTGGATATCGAGCATCACAAGGCAAACCAAAAAGATGAGGATGTCCGACACCGGGCCGGAAAGCAGGACGCCGTCGAGCCCCACCGCGGCGGTTAAAAGGAGCGCGGAGCCGATTTTAAACACCACCTGGTAGAGTAAGGAGATGGCGGCAGCCTGCCGGGGTTTTCCCATGGCCTGGAACAGGATGCCCGTCACCATTTCAAAGCCAAAAAAGATGTACATGCAAAAATAGGTCTGGAAGAATTTCTTGGAAAATTCCAGATAGAGGGTCTCTTCCTGGGAGCCGAAGATGCGCACCAACGGCTCTGGAAAGAAGACGAACACCACCGTAGCGGCAATGGACAACACAATGGCGGCGGTTACCGCCACGCGGTAAGCCTGCCGGACACGAGGGAATTTTTTGGCGCCGTAGTTATAGCCTACCACCGGCTGCATGCCGATAGCGATGCCCAGAATGACGGTGAAGAGGATTTCCTGGACCTTCATCGCCAGCCCAAAGGCGGTCAGCGGGATCTCCCTGCCGTAGGGGGATAGGGCGCCGTAGTGGACGATTAAGTTGTTGCTGACCGCCATGACGAGGGTAAAGGTGACCTGATCGAGGAATGTAGGGATGCCTAAGGCCGCGATTCTCCCCAGCGTCCGTCGGCTCACGTGAAAAATATCCCGGGTCACCTTAATCTCTTGGAAGTGGCGGAAATAGGACAGTGAGATGAAGAAGGACAAAAGCTGGGCCAGCACTGTGGAGAGAGCCGCGCCCTCGATACCCCACCCAAAACCAAAAATAAAGAGGGGGTCCATGCAGGTGTTGGCCACCGCGCCGGCAATCATGGAGGTCATGGCATACCGGGGACTGCCGTCGGCCCGTATGACGGCATTGAGGGCCGTGCTGATGATGGCGAGGGGCAGGCCCAGTACAATGATGCGGCCGTAGCGTAGAGCGAGGGGCAGGATGGCGTCGGTACCGCCAAAGAGCCGCAAGATGGGGGTAAGAAACACGCTTCCCACCACCAGCACCGCGGCGCTAAGGACAAATAGCGCTACCGCCATGCTGCCCACCGCCTCGGCGGCGGCCCCCTTATCCCCTTTGCCGAGGTTCAGGCTGTAATCGGCCGCCGTGCCGTCCCCCAGCAGGACGGCCACCGCCAGCCCCGACAGGGTGAGGAGTCCCACCACATTGGCAGCTCCGTTACCCAGGTAACCTACGCTGTGGCCGATGAAGACTTGGTCGACAATATTGTAAAGGGCGCCCACCAGCATGGCGATCACGCTGGGGATGGCATACCGGGCGATGAGTCCCCCGATGCTTCCAGTGCCCAACCGATTTTCTTTTTCTATCATGATAACGATCTCCTTTAAAGGCAGTTTGACGGAGCTTTACAAAACGCGATGGACAAAAAAACAGAAGGCCGCCAGGCGGCCTTCTGCTATCTTCCGGGCACAAACGTGCGCCAGCCCCACGCCTTACCAAAGGAGGCCGGGGAAAACAAAAAGCCGCGGACAAGACATGTCCGCGGCTTTCTTTATCCTTGTTTCACCGGCAAATGGGTGCAACAAACCAAGCGTGGGTTCCACGCTTCCTTGTCACTCTTGCCGATGAGAAGGTGTTTAAAGCTCCGTACAATGTCTCATCGCATTCCCTTGTGCGGAGCAAAGTTTCCTCTGCATTTGCTGCGTATCAGAATATCCCATGAATCTCATCCTTTCGATGGTTTTATGATATCAACATTGGGCTTGGCTGTCAAGGTCAGCTCTCTAACCCCCGACCGCCGGCATCTTCCTTTGGTCCCGCCGCTTCGGAGACGCTTTCCGGCAGCGCGATCTCATACCGGTCCCTGCCCTTCTCCTTGGCCTGGTACAGCGCTTTGTCCGCCCGTTCATATACTTCCACATAATCGGAGCCGGAGCAGGCCAGCGCCGCGCCCAGGCTAATGGTGGCATACCGCCCGGAGGCGATTTTAATTTTGCGGACCTTGCCGCACAGGTCCCCGCACTTATCCTGAAGGTCCCGCAGATCCCTGACATTGCGCATATAGACGATAAATTCATCGCCGCCGGGACGCCCCACCACATCGTTGGAACGGAAACTCCGGGCAAGCAGGCCGGCCACTTTCTTAAGAATCTCGTCTCCCCGCATATGGCCGAAAGTATCGTTGATGGATTTAAAATTGTCTATATCGATCAGGAGCAGCGCGCCGGACTCCTGCCCCGAAAGCTCCGCCAAATTCTGTTCCACCTGCAGCCGGACCGCTCTAGCATTGAGAACACCGGTCAGGCCATCCTGTTGGGCCTGCTCTATGAGCAGTTCCTGCTCCCGCTTTTCCTCGTCGATCATGGTAACCTTGCCGATGGTATAGGCCGGGTTGCCCTCGTCGTCGTGGACCGTCTTCACCGCCAGCCGCAGCCAGTGGTTCTGTCCATCCAGCCATCGCTGCTCCATCTCCACCACGCCTTGATCGTGGGCGCGGATATAATCCAAAATGCCGCCCCCCACGATGTCCTCGCCCGCGTCGCCACAACTGTAGGTATGGATCTTGACACTGTCCTCCTGATCTGTGGCGGGACTGGTTACCATCAGGGTATCGGCCTGAAAATCATATTCGATAAAATAGTCATTGACCAGGCTGTAAATCTGCAAATGCTTTTTCAGATCCAGCGCCATCTTCCGATTGGCCTTCACCCTCTGACGCATCCAAATGAGCAACAGCGCCACAATGCACAGTAAAAACGCCAATACCACCGCGACGACTTCCGCCGGGTGGGACTGAATAAACGACCACAGGGTGATTTGCTGCTGATACATGGTGTTATCGTAAACGAAGGCCTGCATTTGATCCGCCGGAACGGAGGCAATGGCTTTGTTGAGGATACTCAACAGATGGCGGGTCTGCGACTTTGCTACGCCAAAGCAGAGCTGCCATTGGTCATGAATCTGGGAGATCACCTTGAGCTGATTGTATTCCGGGTGATTGATATAGTATTGAGCGGTGGAAGCGTCCACATAAGTCGCATCCGCTTCCCCCCGGTTGACTGCGCGGATACATTCGTCGATGGTGTCAAAGTAGACCAAATTTTCTGCATCCCCCGGTTGCACACCGAGATTTTTGACCACTGCCAGACGTCTGCCCGACATTTCCTGCTCGTTGACAGCATCGTTGAGGATCAGCACGTATTGGGTGGAAAGATAGGGCCGGGTCATGGCGACTCCCAAGGTCTGAGCGAGCTGATAGTCGTAGGTAATCCCCGCCATCATATCCAATGCGCCGCTCTCAATTAACTGCTCCTGCTGTTGCGTCCCCGTAACGGGTACCAGCTCAAACTGGAGCCCTGTGTTCTCGGCGATATACTGGAGAAAATCCACCGAAATACCCGCAAATCCTTTTTTGTCCATAAACTGATAGGGCGGCCGATTCGTCACCACTCCCACTCGTAAGGTGCGGCCTTCCCCGACATAGGCGCTCTCCGCATCCGAGAGCAGGATCTCGTTATACTCGGGGACAAAGTATTTCTCATACAAGGTGGTGGAAAAAATAGGGGTCCGCCTGCTCAATGCTGGAGATGGCGGAGTTGAGCTCTTGCATCAGTCCCTGGCCGTTATTTTTGGACATGATAAAATAGAAGGGCTTGGGCGAAAATTTGGCGATGGTCCGCACCCCCGGAAACAGGTTGAGACTGGTGTTGAGTAGGGCGTCGGCCCGCCCACTTTTGAGCGCGTGGAGCTGTTCTTCACCACTTTTACATAGGATATATTCCGGCTCAATCAAATTTAATTTGCAGTATTCCTCCAGCTCCTGGCGCCGCATTTTGCTCGTCTCGATGATCGCGATGCGGATCTTCTGGTTGGACTGGGAATCAATGACAATATCCCGCGGATCGTCATGGAGCACCTGGAGCACTGTATCCACCGTACCGTAGCTAAATGCGGAATAGTTATAGGTCTCCGCCAGTGCCTGACTGTATAGGGTGCCCCCCATCAGGTCAATTTCGCCTTTATCCAGCATATCCATCAGCGTCCCCAGGCTCTGATCGGTATCGCCGGGCACCTGGACAAATTCATAGGTCCATCCGGTGTATTGGGCGATTTCCTGTAAATATTCGTAGGTGTATCCCCTATAGTTGCCGTCTTCATCTATCTCCGTGAGGCCCCACTGGATAGGGTAGCCCACTCGGACTACGCGGCCCTTTTCCTGTTTTGCATCCGCCGTGACACAAAGGCTGGCGAGCATCACCATGGCCAAAAGCAATGAAAAAAAGGAGATCCATTTATTCTGTTTCATACGCTAATCTCCCCTTTCGTCTTTTTGTCCTTCACGCAATAGATGTTCTTTGTTTATCATAGCAAATCAGTCACAAATTCACAAGACTTCTGGGATTTTGTAAAGGAAATTTAATCATCACTTTGGGAATTTTCTCTGATTTCCTCATTTCTCCAAAATAATATACAAATTTGCAGCTGCTCATTCCATCATCTCTACAAATTCCATAGGATCCTGTTCCAAGGGACGCCAAATTATGGTATAAAATAGATAAGACGTCATCCGACAAAAGGCGACGGAATATGGCGGTACAGCAAGATTGCGGTGCCGGGAAGAAGAGGTCTTTTGTATGAAATGTGCAAACTGTTCGACAGAATTTGAGGGGAATTTCTGTCCCCGTTGTGGAAAACCCGCGAACTGGCAGCCCCCAGTTTCGCCGAAACCCATTCCAGCACCCCCTACCACAGAGGAGCCCTCCCCCCAAGAGGAAACAGCGGCTCCCCCTTCCTCCGAAAAAGAAACGTCTTCGACCAAGCGTAAGTTTCCCAAGAAAGTGCTGCTGTGCCTGCTGCCCCTCCTTATCATCGGCATTGTGGGGCTTGCCGTTTTGGCGTTCTCTACGCCCAAAGCCACCCCCATCCTCTCCCCCAGCGGCATTTCCCTTCTGCGCTGGGAGGATGCCTCCCCCGTTCAAATAACCACTCCTGGACAGAGCGTGACAACGGTTCTCCAGGTGGGACCCGAATTCTTTGAGCCGGGTAACATCCTTCTGGAAAGTGGGGATACCACCGTGGCAACGGTGGAAATCGCTTCCCATACCTCGGATGAATTGGAAGTCAAAATTGTGGCTGCCGGCCAGGGATCAACCCGCGTGATCGCCTCTTCTTCAGACGGCCTGGTCAAATCCGTACCTCTGGACGTCATCGTCACCACCGGCGCCGTCTCCAACGGAACGGGCGGTGGAAATCAGCCGCCCCAAAAAGACAAACCGGCAACAACAACTCCCGTCACGACGACTCCTCCCACCACAACCAAGCCTCCTGTCACTACCACCACCGCCGGCCGTATGTCCGAGAAAAACGCCATAGCCGAGAGCATCCTCAGCCAAATGCGGCCCATCGTGGAGCAAAGCTTTCAGTATTACAGCAATCTATACTTTGACGCATCTAACGACACCATTGTGATCGAAGTGGCATATGAAGGTATTTCGGATGCTATCAAAGTGACCAAGGCCATCCGTCAACCGGAGCTGTTGCAGGCGTGGCACACAACATGCGACAAGTTTTTGTATCTATCTTCCACCACCAGAGACGCGATGAACCGCAAGGGAGGCAATGACCTCAACTTGGACATCACCATCCTTGACGATATCAATTTTGAAGACATACTGCTCAAAATTTATAACGGAAGCATCACCTATGATGCTATGGCAGAATAAAGATATGCCGCATTCGATAGGGCCTGGAGCGCAAATGCTCCAGGCCCTATCTGTGGAAAGCGCTACATAATGGCGCCCATCTAGACGCAAGTACAAAAGAAAACACACCCCACAAAGTGGGGTGTGTCATTTGGGAGCGGCAACTTGCCGCTGGCTGGGCTGGCGGGATTCGAACCCACGGGATGCCAGAGTCAAAGTCTGGTGCCTTACCGCTTGGCTACAGCCCATCAGGTACAGAAAAACCTCTTCTGTCCAGCTGATGGTATAAAAAAAAGGCTTTCGCCTTTTATTAGTAAAGTGGGGTGGGTAATGAGAGTCGAACTCACGACCTCCAGAGCCACAATCTGGCGCTCTAACCAACTGAGCTATACCCACCACAATGGCGCGCCAGAAGGGACTCGAACCCCTGACCTACTGCTTAGAAGGCAGTTGCTCTATCCAGCTGAGCTACTGGCGCATTGTAACATGCCCGCCGCCCAACTCTTCCTAGCGCAATATGCTGTGTGACGGAATAAATTGGAGCGGGTGATGGGAATCGAACCCACGCGACCAGCTTGGAAGGCTGGGATTCTACCATTGAACTACACCCGCTTATCTAGCGACGGATTATATTTTACCATCTGCATGAACTTTTGTCAATAGATGGAGAATAAAAAGTCCGTCGCTCTCTTTTCCTCGTATAAAAGGGCCGGTAATCTCCTCCCGGCCCCCTTATTTACGCCTCTAACAATACAAATTCGCCGTCCTTGGCCGTGAGCTTCATGATCTGGGAGACGTTTTCCTCCCCCTTTTGTATGAGCAGCAGGGCGATTTTGTCCTCCACTTCCTTGCGGATGATCCGCCGGATGTCTCGGGCCCCGCTCTTGTGGCCGTAGGCCTTCTGCGCAATTAGACGCAGTGCCGCGTCGTCATAGCCAAACTCGATGCCCTTTTCTTTCATCGGGTCCTTAAACTCATCGAGGAGCAGGGCGGCGATCTTCTCGAAGTCCTCCTGGCTCAGCTGCCGGAAGACGACCACTTCGTCCACACGCCCCAAAAACTCGGGCCGCAAAAAGTCGCCCAGTGCCTTCATCACCCGATCCTTGGCCACTTCCCCTTCGTCGCGGTTAAAGCCCAGCGCGTTCTCCTTGAGGTTGCTACCCGCGTTGGAGGTCATCACCAGCACCGTGTTTTCAAAGGATACCGTCCGGCCGTGGGCGTCGGTGATCCGGCCCTCGTCCAAAATCTGCAACAGGACATTGAGCACATCGGGATGGGCCTTCTCAATTTCGTCAAAGAGCACCACCGAATAGGGGCGGCGGCGCACCTTCTCGGTGAGCTGTCCCGCCTCGTCGTAACCCACATAGCCCGGAGGGGAGCCCACAATCCGAGAGACCGAGTGCTTCTCCATAAATTCGCTCATATCCAGCCGGATGAGGGGGTCGGCGGTGTCGAAGAGCTCCCGGGCCAGCACCTTGACAAGCTCCGTCTTTCCCACGCCGGTGGGACCGACAAAGATAAAGGAGGCCGGCCGGCGGCGGGGGCTTAGCTGCACCCGGGAGCGGCGCACGGCGGCCGCTACCAGCTCCACCGCTTCGTCCTGGCCGATAATCTTCTTTTTCAGCGCTTCCTCCAAGCCCGCCACCCGGCGCAGCTCGTTTTCTCTGATTTTGCTTGCGGGAATCCCGGTCCAAAGCTCAATGACCTTGGCCAGGTCGTCCTGGGTCACGGTGAGTCCATCCACCTTGTCCTGCAGCTCGCCCCGCTTCGCTTCCACCCGCAGAATGTCCGCCTTGGTCTCGGCCAGCGCCTCGTAATCCACGCTGTCGGTGGCTGCGTTAATCTCCTCCTGTTTGATGAGCAGATCGGTGAGGCTCTTGGATAAGCTCTCGTACTCCGCCAGCTCCTTGCTCGCCAAAGACGCGCAGGAACAGGCCTCGTCGAGCAGGTCGATGGCCTTGTCGGGGAGGAAGCGGTCGTTGATGTAACGCTCGGAAAGCATGGCAGCCGAGCGAACAATAGCGTCGGGCACCTTGACGTGGTGATAACTTTCGTAGTATTCCTTGACGCCCTGTAGGACCTCGATGGTGTCGGCGATGGAGGGTTCATTCACCGTTACCGGCTGGAACCGGCGCTCCAAAGCGCTGTCCTTTTCAATGTACTTGCGGTATTCGTTGAAAGTGGTGGCGCCGATGACCTGAATTTCTCCCCGGGAGAGGGCAGGTTTGAGAATGTTGGCCGCGTTCATAGAGCCCTCGGAATCGCCCGCGCCCACCAGGTTGTGGACCTCGTCAATAAAGAGGATGATGTTACCGCAGGACTTTACTTCCTCCACCAGCCCCTTGACCCGGCTTTCAAACTGGCCCCGGAACTGGGTCCCGGCCACCAGGGCGGTCAGGTCCAGCAGATGGATTTCCTTGTCCATGAGCTTGGCGGGGACGTTGCCCTGGGCGATGCGCAGAGCGATACCCTCGGCGATGGCAGTCTTGCCCACGCCGGGCTCACCGATCAGGCAGGGGTTATTCTTGGTGCGTCGGTTGAGTATCTGCACGACCCTATAAATTTCGTTGTCCCGGCCCACAATCCGGTCAAGGCGTCCTTCCTTGGCCTTCTGGGTCAGGTTTTCACAGTAGTTGTCCAAATATTTGCGCTTCTTTTCCTTTTTGGGCGCTTTCTCCCGCTGAGCGGGGCCGGGCCGGCCGGGAGCGCTCTCCTGACCTTTGGCCGCTTGGTCTCCAAAGAGGTTCTGCAAAAAGGGGAAGGTCTGGGAACCGCCCGGCTCAAAGCCGTTTTCCTCTTCCCCGCCCATGATGTCCATCAGCTGGCTGCTCATGTCTTCCAAATCCTCGTCGCTGATGCCCATCTGCTTCATCATATCGTCCACAGGCTTGAGCCCCAGCTCCTTGGCGCACACCAGGCACAGACCTTCATTGATCGTTTCACCGTTCTCCAGCCGGGTCATATAGACGACGGCCGGTCTTCTTTTGCATCGGGAACATAACATACGTATCACTTTCCTCCTGCCGGGCATGCTCCGGAAAAAACCGGGAAATTCCCAACCGCCTACCCGGTCGCGGCGTTGGGAAATCTATCTATCACACTGTATTTATAGCAGAAATCTTCGAAATAAAACTGTCTGATCAATAATGCCACTGTTGAGATACTGAAAACCGCCCGCTGTGGCCGTGATAATCAGGTTTAAAAGATTGGCGATGAGTGCCACGGTGAGGAGGCCTTCCAGCGCCCCCACAACCCCGCCCAAAATGGTGTTGGCAGGACCGATGATGGGAATCTTCCGCAATCCTCCCAGGGTCCAGGAAAACTTGCGGACCAGGAAAAAGCACAGCGAAATCAAGATGAGGAACAGGATGAGCTCCACCACGCTGACAACGATGGGTCCCACCACATGGTCGGTGATGGCCTCAGGGAGAGGCTGGGAGGGATTAGCCAGGGCCTTAAAGTTGCCCAGCACATCCTCCTTTACCCCATATTTTGCGAGAAAATCCTCCAGCATGTCCGGCACTTTGGCCAGAATGGTCTGCACATCGGAAGCGATATCCGTGATTCCGGCCTCGGTGAGCTTTTTGGCCACGGTGTCCAAGACCGTGGGGCGCAGTAGCTTTTCAAAAATGGCCGAGGAAAAAAACTTGGCGCCATAATTTGCCGCCATCAGGGACAGAAAATATCCGATAAATTCAATCACGGTGCGGACAAAACCGCGGTGCGCCGAAATTGAAACAAAATAGACAACCAATCCCACGACACATAGGTCATAGATCAGTGGAATCCAGTCGATCATGCATTCCTCCCTTTCTCACATTTCATTCGCTTGGCGATGGATAGAAATATACAATAGAATTATTACTCGTCAAAGCGATTCCGTCAAGGGACGCCAAAAAAAGTTTACAATTTAGGTGTATTTTAACCTCAGTTTTTTACAGTTTTTGTCCTTATCCTTTCCGAATCTCTCCGGTCATGGACACATAGACCCCGGAGCCCGCCATTTGAACGCCGATGCTCCCCCGCTCCACCGGGACCGTGCGGATCTGTTCCCCGGACATGCTGTAAACGACCGCCTGCCGCTGGAGTAGAAGGGCTACCTTGTCCCCGGAAACGGACAGGCCCTTAACCGACTCCTGTAAGCTGACTTCCCCGGTCTTCTCGCCCTTTTGGTTGAGCATGACCACGGTGGCCTGCTGGTACTGGTTGTAGTCGCCGAAGACAAGCACCACCTGCTTGCTTCCCTCGGTGGAAAAGCTGACCAGGTTGGTGGCGCCGTAGATGTATTCGCCCTCCACCTTGCCCTTGGCGCTGACGACCCGGGCCGCCTTGTCGGTGAGGACGAAGATGTTGCCCCCCTCCTTGCAGTCCACCGCGTAGATGGCCTCCCCCGGAAAGTCCAGGGTGGCGATGGGTTCCTCCGAGCTAAAGGAGAGCAGGTGCAGGGTAGATTTAAGGCTGCCGTTTTCCGCTCCCAAGGTGCCCACCGCGATGCCGGAGCCGTCGCTGAGGATGGACAGGGAGACAATGTGGTTTTGGGCGGAATACCAGTGCATAAACTCCTTCTGGCTGTTGTCGTACACCGTCAGCTGGGAGGTGTACCGCTGGGACCCGGTGGCCACCGCCAGGTAGCCGTTTTTGGCAAGGTCCGCCGTCAATATAGAAAACTCATAGGTCTGGGTGAGGATCTCTTTGGTCTTGGAGGAAAGGACCAGCTTCTTTCCTCCCCGGTCGTAGATGGCGCTCATGGAGCTGTTGACGACCACTTTGGGGTTCGTAAAGCCGTGCTTGATGTTGCCGATTTCCTTTCCGTTTTGGTTATAGACATAGAAATTGGTGTCGGTGAGCACACCCAGGTCATTGCTCATGGAAGCGAGCTCCACCGGATTGGCGCCCGCCAGGCTAACCGGGAAGCCGCTGCCGCCGCCAAACTCCGCCGCCACGGTGGAAATCCAGTCGTTGACGCGGTTGCGCACCGTCTCGTTAGTGAAAGACAGCGCCACCAGCACCAGGAGAAAGATGAGCAGCAAAAGGATGATGCGCTTGACAATGCTCTTTTTCTTGTATTTTTTCCGCACCTCGGAAATATCCTGTACCTTGGACATCGGCTTTCACCTTCCTTCTTTTACATTCCGCCTGCCGGCGGAGGATACCGCGCTGTGGCACTATTGGAACCTTAGCCGCGTGTGCCGCGACGATGTCACAAATAAAACCTATGGCGCGTCGTCCCGTCCCGACAAGGACCGCCTGCCGGCGGAGGATGCCGCGCTGTGGCACTATTGGAACCTTAGCCGCGTGCAACGCGACGATGTCGCAAACAAATCTTATGGCGCGTCGTCCCGTCCCGACAAGGACCGTCTGCCGGCGGAGGAAACCGCGCTGCGGCACTATTGGAATCTTAGCCGCGTGCAACGCGACGATGTCGCAAACGAAACCTATGGCGCGTCGTCCCGTCCCGGCAGGGACCGCCGCTTGCCGGCGGAGGACACCGCGCTGTGGCGCTGTTGGAACCTTTGCCGCGTGTGCCGCGACGATGTCACAAATAAAACCTATGGCGCGTCATCCTCCAGCGGGAGCTGGTAGAAGACGCGGTTGAGATAGAGCCCACAGGCGGGCGCAGTCTTTCCCGCGCGGACCCGGTCCCGGGACGCGATGATCTCGGGCAATGCTTCCACCGGTATTTTCCCGGCGGCCACGTCCAGAAGGGTGCCCACCAGAATCCGCACCATGTTGTACAAAAAGCCGTCCCCCGCCACAGTGAAGAGGACCATTTCTCCCTCTCTGCAGACAGAAAAGGAATGGATGGTGCGCACCGTATCCTCCACGGAGCTGCCCGCACTGCAAAAGGCGGCAAAGTCATGGCGCCCCACAAAGGCCTGGGCGGCCCTGTGAAGCGTTCCTTCGTCTAAGGGGAAAGGATACTCGCAGACGAGTCCAGCCCCAAAGGGGTCCCGTATAGGAGCGTTGTGGACCTTGTAGAGGTACTCCTTGCCCAGACAGCTGTATCGGGCGTGGAAATCCTCCGGCACTTCCCGCACTGCAAGGACCGCCATGTCCCCGGTCAAGCAGGCGTTGAGCCCCCGCAAAAGGCCGTCGCAAGGGATGGCGCTCTGGGTCTTGATATTCAAATCGAACTGGTTTGCGTGGACGCCGGCATCCAGCCGGGAACAGTTTTTGATGTCCTCCCGCACGCCCAGTACCTTTTCTAAGGCGTCCTGGAAGACCTCCGTCACCGTCAGGGCATTTTTCTGCACCTGGGTGCCGTGGTAGGCGCAGCCTCGGAAGGCCAAGGTGATCCGCAAATTTCTCATGGCGTCCCCCGCTAGAAGATGGGGCGAATGAAGATGTTGAGGACGATGACCCCAGCGATACAGACGGTGGTCACCAGCGCGGAAACAACGTCCCGTCCGTGCATCTTGAGCTGCTTCATCCGGGTCCTGCCCTCGCCGCCCCGATAGCAGCGGCATTCCATGGCGAGGGCCAGCTCGTCCGCCCGACGAAAGGCTGAGACAAAGAGGGGGATGAGCACCGGAATGAGGGCCTTGACCCGCTGCAGGAGCTTCCCGGATTCCAAGTCCGCGCCCCTTGCCTTCTGGGCGTTCATGATCTTGTCGGTTTCCTCGATGAGGGTGGGGATAAAGCGCAGGGCGATGGTCATCATCATGGCAAGCTCATGCACCGGCACCTTGATCCTTTTGAGCGGGCTCATGAGCCGCTCCAACCCGTCGGTCAATACGATGGGGGAGGTGGTGTAGGTCAGTAGCGACGTCCCCGCGATCAGACAGACGATGCGGATGGCCATCATGATAGCCATGGAGATGCCCTTGTCGGTGATTTTGAGAAAGCCCCACTGCCACAGGGGATTGCCGTCGATAAAGAACATATTGAGGACGGTGGTGAAGACGACGATGGGGATGATGGGCTTAAGGCTTTTGAGGGCCATTTTGCCCGGCACGCCGGAAATGAGATAGGCCGCGATCAAAAAGGCGATGCCCACCCCGAAGCCCCAGGCGTTCTTGGCCACAAAGAGCATGACGATATAGGCAAAGGTGATGACGATCTTCATCCGCGGGTCCATGTGATGGATGGGGGATTTGCCCGGGTAATACTGGCCGATGGTGATGTCTTTAAGCACGGGCCGCGCCCCCCTTCCGCACGTGGTGGGCGGCCAGGAGCTTTAAGAGCTCCTCCCTGCCCGCCTCCACGGTAAAAATATCGGGGTTTACTTCCACGCCCCGCGCTCCCAGCGCATGGAAAATCCGCGTGACCTGGGGCACCGCCAGCCCCATAGCAGAGAGCTCCTCAGTGTGGGAGAAGACGTTTTCGATGGTGTCATAGAGAAACACCTTCGACTGGTTCATGACCAGCGCCTTCTGACAGTACTTGGCCACGTCTTCCATACTGTGGGAGACGATGAGGACGGTGTTCTTTTGGGCCTCGTGATACTGCTTGATCTGGCCCAGAATCTTGTCCCGGCCCTTGGGGTCGAGCCCCGCCGTGGGCTCGTCCAGGATGAGGACCTCGGGGCGCATGGCGATAACGCCGGCAATGGCCACCCGGCGCTTCTGTCCGCCCGAAAGCTCGAAGGGGGACTTTTCCAGGGTGGATTCCCTGAGCCCCACAAACATGGCGGCCTCTCTCACCCGCTCGTCGATCTCCTCTTTGGAAAGCCCGATGTTGGTCGGGCCGTAGGCGATGTCCTTGTAGACGGTCTCCTCAAAGAGCTGATACTCGGGGTACTGGAACACCAGTCCCACCTGAAAGCGGATGCGGCGAATGTCCTTGGGGTTTTCCCAGATGTCCCTGCCGTCGATGTAGACCTTTCCCGCGGTGGGTTTAACCAGACCGTTAAAGTGCTGAATCAGGGTGGACTTGCCTGAGCCCGTGTGGCCGATGATGCCCACAAGCTCCCCCTGCTCGATTTCCAGATTGACGTCGTCGACGGCCACCTTTTCAAACGGGGAGCCGCCGTTATAGGTATAGGTGAGATGTTCGGTTTTGATCACTGACAAATGTTCATTCCTCCAAAAGGCGCAGAATCTCGTTGACACACGCCTCTTCGTCGATGATATGGCTGTCCACGGGATAGCCCGCTTTCCTCAGTTCGTAGATGAGCTCGGTGGACTGGGGCACATCCAGTCCCACGCCCTTGAGCTTTTCCACATGGGAGAACACGTTTTTGGGGGTATCGTCCAGGATGACGCGGCCGTTGTCCACCACCACCACCCGGTCGGCCTTGGCGGCCTCGTCCATGTAGTGGGTGATGAGGACCACCGTAATGCCGTAGTCACGATTGAGTCCCCGGATGGTTTTGAGGACCTCCCGCCGTCCTTTGGGATCCAGCATGGCGGTGGGTTCGTCAAGGACGATGCACGCCGGGCGCATGGCGATGATGCCCGCGATGGCCACCCGCTGCTTCTGCCCGCCCGAGAGCTGATGGGGCGCATGCTCCCGGTAGTCGTACATCCCCACCTCTTTGAGGGCGTCGTCCACCCGTTTTCTCATCTCTTTGGGCTCCACGCCCAGGTTTTCCAGAGCGAAGGCCACGTCCTCCTCGACGATGGTGGCCACGATCTGGTTGTCCGGGTTCTGGAAGACCATGCCCACATTCTGCCTGATTTCATAAATCATTTCCTCGTCCCGGGTGTCAACCCCATCCACATAGACAACGCCTTCGGAGGGGGTGAGGATGGCGTTACATAGCTTGGCGAGCGTCGATTTGCCCGACCCGTTGTGGCCCAAAACCGCCACAAACTGGCCTCGGGGCACTGCCAGGCTCACGTGTTCGAGCACGTTGGCCGCGTTGCCCTCCGCCGTATAGGCATAGGATACATCCTGTACTTTGATGATGTTTTCCAATTTAGCAAAAACCTCCATTTGCCGGCTGCCGCCGGGAGATCGCGTTTCTCTTCCAATTGCGGCGCTGTCATTTCCGAAGCGCTCTACCGGCCGCCCCGGGCAGGGTCCCCGCCGCCCTTCATGGCGTCCGCCGCACTGTGGGCGTTTTTTCTATCTCATGCCGTTCCCTAGGGCCGCTTTGTTTATCGTGACAGGTTCGGTTCACCGCTTTCCCAGATGGCCGTAGAACCGCAGGGGAGCGTGAATCCCGACGCCTTCACCGGCAGTCCAATTTCGTCGGAGGAGACCTTACCGCCGAACCGGGCGCCCACCGTCACCCCCAACAGGTACTGCATCACGGAAGGGGAAAGTCCGGTGGTGTAGGAATTGAGCAGGAAGAAGAGGGGCCGGTCGCTTAAGACCCCGGCGCACAGCTCCACCAGGCTATGAATTTCGCTTTCCAGCTTCCAGACCTCGCCGCCCGGCCCCCGTCCATAGGAGGGCGGGTCCATGATGATGGCGTCGTACCGGTTGCCCCGGCGGATTTCCCGCTCCACAAACTTCTTGCAGTCGTCCACAATCCAGCGGATAGGCTTGTCCGCCAGGCCGCTTAAACCGGCGTTCTCCCTGGCCCAGCTCACCATGCCCTTGGACGCATCCACGTGGCAAACGCTCGCTCCCGCCTTGGCGCAGGCGAGGGTCGCCCCGCCGGTATAGGCAAAGAGATTGAGCACCTTGACGGGACGCCCGGCGCCCTGAATCTTTTCCGCCATCCAGTCCCAGTTGACCGCCTGTTCGGGAAAAAGCCCCGTGTGCTTAAAGCCGGTGGGCCGAATGTGAAAACGAAGCCCTTTATACGAAATCTGCCACTGGTCCCGGGGCATGTCCCGGTTTTCCCAGCGCCCGCCCCCGGAGCTCGAGCGTAAATAGCGGGCGTTGGCTTTATTCCAAAGTTTCGCGTCCCGGGGCGTGTTCCAGATGATCTGGGGATCGGGGCGGATGAGGACGATGCCGTCCCACTGCTCCAGCTTTTCCCCGTTTGACGCGTCCAGAATCTGATAGTCTTTCCAATCCTTCGCTGCTCTCATCTATCCCAGTCTTTCTTTGATTTTTCCGGCGATGTCCGCCGCCATAGCGCCGATTTGCTCGCTTTCCTTGCCCTCGACCATCACACGGATGAGGGGCTCGGTGCCCGAACAGCGCACCAAAATCCTGCCGTCCCCCGCCAATGTGTCCTCATGACGGCGGATGGCGTTCCAGATTTCCTCGTCGCCCTCGAGGCGATCCTTGGCGTCGTTGGCCACCCGGACGTTGACCAGCGTCTGGGGGTAGCGCTCCATAATCTCGGCCAGATCGCTCATCTTGCCGCCGCTTTTGTGAAGGAGGCTGAGTAACTGCACCGCCGAAAGCTGGCCGTCGCCGGTGGTCATGTAGTCGAGGAAGATGATGTGGCCCGACTGCTCGCCGCCCAAATTGTGGCCGTTTTCCAGCATATTTTCCAGCACATACCGGTCCCCCACCTTGGTGGAAGCGGCCTGGATACCGTATCTTTCACAAAATTTATAGAAACCCAGATTCGACATGATGGTGGCCACCACCGTGTCGTTTTTGAGGGTGCCGTTTTTCTTCATGTCATAGGCAAACATGGCCATGAGCCGGTCGCCGTCCAAAATGACGCCGTGTTCATCCACCGCCAGACACCGGTCGGCATCCCCGTCGAAAGCGACGCCCACATCACAACCGTTTTCCACCACATATTTGGAGAGCACCTCGATGTGGGTGGAGCCGCAGTTGTCGTTAATGTTGATGCCGTCGGGCACGTCGTTGATGAGCAGGCACTTGGCCCCCAAGGACTCAAACAAGGTCTGGGCCGTGGTGCTGGCGCTGCCGTTGGCGCAGTCAATGGCCACCGTCAGACCGCTTAAGTCCCCCTGGACGGTGGAGCGGATGTGGCTGATGTAGTCCTTGGTCGCGGTCTTGACCCGGATGACCGAGCCGATCTCCCCGCCCTGCTTGAGAGCCTCCGGGGGAACGCCGTTTTGCAGGAGGGCTTCGATCTCGTTTTCAATGCTGTCCGAGAGCTTATAACCGTTTTCGTTAAAGATCTTGATGCCGTTAAATTCCACAGGGTTGTGGGAAGCGGAAATCATGATGCCTGCATCCGCTTCGTACTCCTGCACAAGGAACGCCACCGCCGGGGTGGGAACCACGCCGATGATCATTACGTCCGCGCCCACAGAGCACAGCCCCGCCACCAGCGCCGCCTCCAGCATATCGGAGGAAATGCGAGTGTCCTTGCCAATGAGCACCTTGGGCTTGTGATGGGTGTGGCTGGTCAGCACCGTGGCCGCGCACCGGCCGATGTTCATGGCAAGCTCACAGCTGAGCTCCTGATTGGCGACGCCTCTGGCGCCGTCTGTACCGAATATTCTCCCCATAGTGGTCCTCCTCTATTGTGATGGAACCGGTGTGCCCGTCACGGGGCCCGGCCCTCCAAAATTTCATGGTCACGCTTTTGTCTTTGATAAAAGAGCTCCCTGCCGGCAGGCTTTTCGCGGCCGTCCCGGCTGATGCCGCCGCGCCTCTTTTGACCGACTTTCGGTGTTGCCAGGGCTATTCCACGTCCAAATCCATCAGATGCATCTGTTCCGCGTTCTTCTCTGTCCCGGCTCTGGGAATGCCCAGATGGTCGTAGGCGCGCTGGGTAGCGCACCGGCCCCGGGGCGTCCGGCTGAGAAAGCCGATCTGCATTAGATACGGCTCATAGACGTCCTCCAAGGTGATGGATTCCTCCCCGATGGCCGCCGCCAGGGTATCGAGCCCCACCGGACCGCCGTTATAGTTACGGATGATGGTCCTTAACATCCGCCGGTCAATGCTGTCGAGACCCAGCGGATCCACTTCCAGTTTATCCAGCGCCAGCGCCGCCAGCTCCTTGGTGATGGTGCCGTCGCCGATGACCTGGGCAAAATCCCGTACCCGCTTTAAGAAGCGGTTGGCGATGCGGGGCGTTCCTCGCGAGCGCCGGGCAAGTTCTACGGCCCCTTCCCTATCGCAGGGGATTTCCAAAATGGCCGCCGAGCGCAGGATGATCTGGGAAAGCTCCTCGGGGGTGTAGAGTTCCAAACGCATCATAACGCCGAACCGGTCCCGCAGTGGGGACGTGAGCTGGCCCGCCCGAGTGGTGGCGCCGATGAGGGTAAACTTGGGCAGGTCGATGCGGATGGACCGGGCCGACGGGCCCTTGCCGATGATGATGTCCAGCGCGTAGTCTTCCATGGCCGGATACAGAACCTCTTCCACCGTGCGGGGTAGGCGGTGAATTTCGTCGATGAAGAGGATGTCGTTTTCGCTCAGGTTTGTCAGTAGCGCCGCTAAATCCCCCGGCTTTTCCACCGCCGGGCCCGAAGTGATGCGGATATTGACGTTCATCTCGTTGGCGATGATGCCGGAGAGGGTCGTCTTGCCCAGTCCCGGCGGGCCGTAAAGCAGGCAGTGGTCCAGCGCCTCGCCCCGGCGTTTGGCCGCCTCGATGAAGACGGTCAGGTTTTCCTTGACTTTCTCCTGTCCAATGTATTCTTCCAGCGTTTTGGGGCGCAGAGAGGCTTCAATGTCGCTGTCCTCTTTTACGCTCTCCGGCGCTACAATCCGGTTTTCAAAATCCATTTCAAAATCGTTGATCACCGCGTTACTACCCCTCTATCTTTCTTCATTCCCGCACTCAGCCCATGGCCAGTTTTTTGAGCGCGCCCTTGATGAGCTCCTCCACTGGGAGACTGCCGTCCAGCTTTGCCACCGCCGACGCCGCTTCCGACTGGCTGTACCCGAGGACCACCAGCGCGCCGATGGCCTCCGCCACATTGGAGGAACCGAAGTCCACCGGGGCCGCGCTCTCGCTGACGACCTGGGAGAGCTGTTCGTTGGATATTTTATCTTTGAGTTCCAGTACAATCCGCTGGGCGATTTTGGGGCCGATGCCCGGGCTGCGGGTCAGGGTCTTATAGTCACCCGACGCCACGCATAAAGCGAAGCGCTCGGGGCTGTTGTCCGACAAAATGGAGAGCGCCGCTTTGGGACCCACCCCCGACACGGAGATGAGCATTTTGAAAAAGCGAAGCTCGTTGCGGTCATAAAACCCGAATAGGGTCAGCGCGTCCTCCCTGACCTGCAAATAGGTGTAGATCAGAACGCTTTTTTGCTCCTTGGGCAGCTTTGCGATGGTCTGGTTGGTGGTCAGGCACTGGTAGCCCACGCCGCCGCATTCCACCACGATGAGATTGGGTTCGGTATGCACCACGGTGCCGCGGATGCTGTATATCATGAGGCGATTTTCCTTCCTTTATTTCCTTCCTGCCGGGACATTTCTAGCCCTGCCGACGGAGCAGGTCCTTATTGAGTAAGGAGCCGGCACTGTGGGCGTGGCAGATGGCGATGGCCAGCGCGTCGGCCGTGTCGTCGGGTTTGGGGACCTTTTCCAGCCCTAGCATGACCCGGGTCATCTCCATGACCTGCTTTTTGACCGCCCGGCCATAGCCTACCACCGATTGTTTGACTTGCAAAGGGGTGTATTCATAGATGGGGACATGGGCCTTCTTCCCCGCCAGCACAATGACGCCCCGCGCCTGGCCCACAGCGATGACGGTCTTTTGGTTACTGGTAAAAAACAGCTGCTCCACCGCCATGGATTCGGGACGGTATTTGTTTAAGAGAAAGCTGAGTTCATCATAAATGACCTCCAGCCGGGATTCAAACGGCATATCCGCCGGGGTCGTGATGGCGCCATAACCCAGGGTGCGGAAATTCCCCCGCTGATAATCCAAAACCCCATAGCCCACAATAGCATAGCCGGGGTCGATTCCCATGACAATCATTCTTTTTCTCCGTTTCCGTAGGACATCCTTATTTTCGGGCATACCCCTCACATTATATTCAAATAATTATACCATAGGACCAAAATCATCGCAAGCAGACGGGAAAATGTTCACTTCTTCGTTACAAAGGAACCCCTCTTTTTCACGGATTTGCTTTTCCCTCCAAAGGGTCGGGGCATTTTTGATAGATTTTGTCTGATTCGAATGAATTTCTGATTAATTTTTATGAATAACGTCAAATCTGAAAAGAGAGCTTGATTTTTTTGTTTTTATCCGCTATAATATGTAACATCTTCAGAAAACATGGACGATTAGCTCAGCTGGTAGAGCTTCCGCTTGACGTGCGGAAGGTCGGGGATTCGAGTTCCTCATCGTCCACCAGGGGTGCTGTTCCTGCAATAGCGGGGGCGGCATTTTTTTGTCCAAATTTAGGATCTCACCATTGTTTACGTACAGTAAACCAGTTATTATTATCGACGCCTTACAAAAGGAGGGACCTTCCCTAGAAGGCCCCTCCTTTTGTGCTTTTTCTGCATGTGCTTTCAGCTCCACACGCACTCCGTCGCGGCAACCCGCACTGGCAGGTGCGCTTGGATTTGATGCGCCGGGCATCCGCGCTTTCAGCGCTCCACCACTGTTGCGCAAAAAAACAGCCGCCTTGCGGCGGCTGTTTTTGTTTCCATCCAGTTTCTAGGATGATAAAGCCTTATTTCTTTTTACGGGTCAGAACCACAGCGCCAGCGCTCGCAGCCAGAACGGCCAGAGCGATGGGCAGCATGCTGCTGTCACCGGAGTTCGGGTTTTTCTTGCCGGAGTCGGAACCAGAACCGCTGCCTTCCGGCCACTTCCAGTCG